>NZ_WJYO01000002.1 GCF_010994095.1 Mumia xiangluensis | reverse complement strand
CCGCCGTTGACCTTGATGTCGTAGTTGACGGCGTGGGCGGCCGTGGCGGCTCCGCCGACGAGTGCGATAGCGCTGGCCGTGACGGCCGCGGCGCGGATGAGGTTCTTCACGGGATCTTCCTCCTGTGGCTCGCTGCAGCGGGGGCGCCGCGGCGTACGACTAACCCAACCGAAGGTCGACGCGGCACACATCGCCCCGCGCGAGATCCGGCCCTGATCCGGATGAATTCACCGCCTGGGCTCCTCGTACGGCCGGCGTCTCGGATGTTCGTCCAAGCCGTCGGGGAACGCCAAGGGCCCGGGTGCACGCACCCGGGCCCTTGGCGTCCTCAACGAGTGGGTCAGCGTTTGCGGACCGTGATCTTGAGGGTTTTGGTGGCCTTGTTGACGGTGCCGGATCCGAGGTAGCGGATGGTGAGCTTGGTCTTGCCGGCCTTCGTGAGCTTCTTGAGGGTGACGACGGCGGTGCCGTTGCTTGTGAGGCGGGCGCTGCCGACCTTCTTGCTGCCCTGGTAGACGGCAACGGTGCCGCCGGGTCGTACGCCGGTGGCGCGGACGGTGACTGCGATCTTGGCCTTGGTCTTCTTGGCGATGACCTTCTTGGTCTTGGCCTTGGCGGTGATGGTGGCGTTGGCCTTCAGGACCGCGATGCGGATGGTGGTGGCGGAGGGCTTGGTGGTGGTGTTGCCGGCGTAGCGGACGGTCAGGGTGTGGGTGCCGGGGGTCAGGGTGGTCTTGGGGAGGGTGAGGGTCGCGCGGCCTGCTGTGGCGTTGCCGGTGGCGAGGCGTCGGGTGCCCTTGTAGAGGTCGACGCGGCCGGTGGCGTTGGTCGGGGTGATGGTCACGCTGACACGCGGGGTGGTGGTGCCGTAGCGGATGGTCGCCGCACTCGCACGCAAGCTGGAGGCGGCCTGCGGTCGAGCGACGGGCGCCGTGGCCGTCGACGTCGCCTTAGCAGTCTGCGAGCCTTGCGTGGCGGTCTGCTCGACGCTGATCCGCTTGCCGAGCAATGCTGTCGTCAAGGTGAGGGTCGTGCTGGTGGCACCGGCGATCGGGGTGCCGTCGGCGAGCCACTGCGTGGCCGTGGACTCCGGGGTGCCGGAGAACGTGGCTGCGGTGGCCGTGAGGGTGCTGCCGAGGAGCGAGCTGCCGGAGATCCGTGGTGCGCGTGCGACCGCGAGGGCGCTGTAGAGGACGGCACGCCCATGACTTGCCGCGGTGACCGCCACCACACGCTTGCCGTCCACCGACGCTGGAATGGTATTCAGCACCGTCTGGTTTCCACCCCACGCGTACACCTCGCCCGACGCGGTGACCGCGATCGACGCCGAGCCGTCGTGGGAAAAGTCCACAATCTTCTCATCTTGGAGCGCAGCAGGCAGTCCCTCCGGGACCTCCGACATTGATCCGAACGTCGCTAGCTTGTCCTCGTCGGTGAGCACGACCGTGAACGAGCCGCTGTGAAGGATGCGTTTGATGTGGCCTTGCAGGTCGTCGGGAACCACGAGCCAGTTCTCGTCGAGCGGATCGCCCCAACCGACGATGGTGCCGTTCGCTTTGAGTGCCCAGGCGACTCCGTCCGCGCCTGTCGTAACGTCGACGACGCCTTCTAGGCCCGCAGGTGGGAGGTTGCGCCCGGCCATCAGTTGACCCCAACCGACGATGGTGCCGTCAGCCTTGAGCGCGAAAGCCGTGTTGTTGCTCATGGTCACATCGATGACATTCGTGAGGCCGGTAGGCACCTTGTTGATGAGGCTCGTCTTGGAGCCCCATGCAACGACAGTGCCGTCGGCCTTGAGCGCGAGCCCGTTCGCGCCACTAGCATCGATCTGTACAACGCCGCTGAGCCCGGCAGGAACCTCGAGCGCAGGCTTGTTGAACGTCGCCGACGACCCCCATCCCGTGACTGTGCCATCAGCGGCGAGTGCGAGGATACCGCCGCCCGCTGGGGTGATGCTGACGACCGCCTTGCCGTTCAACGAGGCGGGTGGGGGCGGGAAGTCGGCAGTGTCTGACCAGCCGATGACCTGGCCGGCGCTCTCGAGCGGGACGGGCTTTGCGAGGTCTCCGTTTGCCGCAGGCGCGACGGCGAGAGAAGCCGCCGCCGCGAGGGCGGTTGCGGCGAGCCCGGCGGTGGCCCGGGTGAGGGTGGTGATCATGCGGGGAGTTCCTTCCGAAGGGGGATGGTGCCGCACCCGGGTCGCGGGTGCGGCACCATGCGGCGGTTGGCGGGTCAGCGTTTGCGGATCGTGATCTTGAGGGTTTTGGTGGCCTTGTTGACGGTGCTGGATCCGAGGTAGCGGATGGTGAGCTTCGTCTTGCCGGCCTTCGTGAGCTTCTTCAGGGTGACGACAGCGGTGCCGTTGCTCTTGAGGCGGGCGGTGCCGACCTTCTTCTTGCCCTGGTAGACGACAACGGTGCCGACTGCGCGCACGCCGGTGGCGCGGACCGTGACGGCGATCTTGGCCTTGGTCTTCTTGGCCACGATCCTCTTCGTCTTCACCTTCGCCGAGACGTTCGCGTTCGCCTTGGCGACATTGAGGCGGAGAGCAAACGTCGAGGGCGTCGTCGTCGCATCACCGATGTATCGGACGCTGAGGAGGTGATGCCCCGGCCCGAGAGCGGTACGCGACAGGACAACGGTGGCGCGGCCGGCACTGACCGATGCCCTGCCGAGGAGGACGCTGCCCTTCCGGACCTCGACGCTGCCGGTGGCGTTGCGCGGGGCGAGGTTCACGCGAACCTGCGGCGCTGTGCCATAGCGGACCGTGGCAGCCGATGCAGTGAGACGCGAGGAGACAGTCGCCGGAACAACGGCCGCAGTCTGTGCTGAGGTTGCCGTCACGGAGTCCGCGCCCTTCGTCGCCGTCTGCGAGACGCTGATGCGCTTGCCCACGTGCGCCGTGGTCAGGGCGAGAGTCGTGCCGGTCGCGCCCGCGATGGGAGCACCGTTCGCGAGCCACTGGGTCTCGACCGCCGGGTCGAGGCTGAACGTGCCAGGAGCCGCTGTCAGTGTCTGACCGACCTTCGCCGTGCCGGAGATCGTCGGATCGGCGACAGCGTGAAGGGTGGTCACCAGCGCGACGTTGTGTGCGGTGCCGGCGGCGATCGCCGAAACGGGCGCACCATCGAGCGATGCCGGGACCTCGTTCAGGGCTGCGGCCCCGCCCCAGGAGTAGACCTTGCCAGACGCGGTGAGCGCCACAACGGAGCTCGTCACGTCCACGTCAACGACGGTCTCGTCGGCGAGCCCCGCAGGCTGAGGCGCTGCGGCGAGGGTGCCCAGCACCGTGACCTTGCCGTCGTCGGTCAGGAGCGCGCTGTTGAGATTTCCTGCGGCGATGTGCGTGACGTGTCCCTGCAGCGCGTCCGGAATCGTGTAGGCAGCAGGGAGCGCAGGATTGCCCCAGCCGACGACGTGTCCGTCAGACTTCAGGGCCAGCTGGTGGATAGAGCCGGCTGCGACCTGGGTGACGTCTGCGAGGCCGTCGGGGATGGCGTTCGAGGGGGTCGCTGCGCCGCTTCCCCAGGACTTCACGGTTCCGTCGGTCCGCACCGAGAAGGCGAGCGTACCGCCCACCTCGACGAACTTCGCGGGCGTCGCTTCCGCAGGCACGGTGTTGATGCCGCTGAGATCTGCGCCCCAGGCGACGATGCTTCCGTCGGACTTCAACGCGGCCGCGTTGCTCGTCCCGACAGCGACGTCGACGACGTCCGACAGGTCCTCGGGCACCAGCAAGGGCGCCTGCCCCAGGACGCCCCAGGCGGTGACCGTCCCGCCGGCGACTGCCAGGTTCACGTTGTTGCCTGCGGCGACCTCGGTGACGGTCTTCCCGTCGAGCGAAGCAGGGATCGCGATCGATTCCGCACTGCTACCCCAGGCGGCGACCTTGCCGGCCTTCTCGGGGGGCACGGCCGCGTTGGCAGCGGGTGGGAGCGCGGCAAACGCACCCGCGACGAGCGCGCTCGCCGCGAGTCCGGCGGCGCTGCGCCGTACGAGGGTCTTCATGGGGAATCTCTCTTTCATCGGGGGATGGGTGTCGTGCATCTTCATCGGGCGGTCTCCGCGGTCCACCCGGGGAGTGCCGTCCGAAGGGCGAGGATCAGCTCCAGCCGTGCGGCAGGGTCCTCGAGGTCGTCGCCGAAGATCTTGCGGAGTGATTGAGCACGGCTGTGCGCCGTCTGCGGGGCGATGTTGAGCGTCCGGGCGACGCCTGCAACCGACTGACCGGACTCCAGCCAGAGGAGGAGCATCTCGCCGAGGTGCACGCGCCGCTCCGGGCCTGCGGCGCCGAGCGCGCCGAGATGCTTCTGGACGAGGAGCTCGACGAGGAGACGGTTGCCGCCGACCAGCAGCGGCCCCAGGAGATCCGTGCAGGGCACGATCGTGCGCTCGTCGTACGCCACGGACTCGCGCAGGAGGGCGGCGGCACGACGGGTGAGGTCGAGCGAGTCGCCGATCCGCTGCAGTCCCGCCGGCGGGCCAAGGACGACTTGGCGCGTGACGAGGTCGCCGAGTGTCATCGACCACGCGACCGGTGCGAGCGCCTCCCGGACGTCGTTGCCGGCGAGCACGTTCGGATCCTGCAAGACTCGGGCCGGCAGGGGATCGACGACGGAGACGATCGCCGTGAACTCCGCTGTCGGGTCGAAGCCGGAGAGCTCGAGCGCATGGTCGAGCCGAGAGCCGCCACCCCGGAAGACGGTGGCACGCAGGTCTTCGAGTCCAGGGGCGGGAGTCGAGCGAGCCCGCTGACGATGCTCCCAGCCACTGTTGAGCTGAGTCTGCAGCTGGGCGAGGTAGGCGACGATGCCCTCGCGCAGTCGGATCACGACGTGGCCCGACACCGAGCTGCCCAATGCCATCTGCAGGCCCCGCTGAACTGCTGCGTGGATGGTGTCGAAGGCCTCATCGATGCGTTCGAGCGGAGTGTTCGCGTCCGCCAGCCGGCCGCCGAGGTCACGCATGCGCACCTCGACCTGCTGGGAGGCGAGAACACAAGAGCCTTCGGCGTCCACGAAAGCGGTGATGGCCTCCGAGACGATGCTCGTGAAGTTGGAGTCGTCGGGCAGACCGGGCATCGCTGCTCGCACGATCTGTCGTGCGAGCATCGCGAGGCGGTCGCGGGTGATGTTCCGAAGTGCGGGTTCCCGAGAGGGTCGTGCGCCACGTTCAGGTGCCACGAGTGTCATGCCAGCTCCCTCCACCAGTCGATACACATGCCGGTGCATCCGTCGGTAGGGGGCGACGAGCCGATCAAGCCACAGGGAGTGCCACATCGGCAACCGATCTGGCGATATTGGGTGCCAAGAACCACGGTTCTTGTCATGCGCATGACAAGAACAGGTAACGACTAGGTAACGGCGCTTCGTCCGCACGGCGACCGTCTCAAGGGTGCGGCTCGCTGTCGGTCAGCTGCGGCGGTATGCCCGGTTGATGTCGGTCAAATCGGCCGAGAGAACAGCATGAGAGGACTTCGTTCCCGGGCCGAACGTTTGCATCATGTCGCTTCATTTGTCACCTGCGTGACAAGTCAGGGTCACGAAAAGGTTACGAACAGACCATCTCGACCTGACCCCCTATCGCGTGACCCGGGCCACACCTACGTTCATCGCCAGGCACCGAATCGGCTGAGGGGGCGACTCGGTGCCGCCTACTTCGTACGTGCACCCCGGCGCGTACTCGGACCGACGGAGGGTTCCCATGGGTGGGACGGTCGAGGTCTCAGGCCTCACGAAGAGCTTCGGCAGCCAGAACATCTGGAGTGACGTCACGCTCACGCTCCCGCCGGGAGAGATCACCGCCCTGCTGGGCCCGTCCGGCACCGGCAAGTCGGTGTTCCTCAAGTCGCTCATGGGGCTCATCCAGCCCGAGCACGGCACCTGCCACATCGACGGCGTCGACATGTGCAAGGCGAAGGAGTCGCAGCGGCTCGACCTGCGCAAGAACTTCGGCGTCCTCTTCCAGGACGGCGCCCTGTTCGGCTCGATGAACATCTACGACAACGTCGCCTTCCCGCTCCGCTCCCACACGAAGCTGTCGGAGAAGGAGATCAGGCAGGTCGTCCTCGAGAAGCTCGAGATGGTCGGCCTCGTCGGCCAGGAGCACAAGCTCCCCGGCGAGATGTCGGGCGGCATGCGCAAGCGCGCCGGCCTCGCCCGCTCGCTCGTCACCGACCCATCGATCATCCTGTGCGACGAGCCCGACTCCGGCCTCGACCCCGTCCGTACGGCGAACCTCGCCCAACTCCTCCTCGACGTCAACACCCAGACCGACGCCACGATGCTCGTCGTCACCCACAACATCGAGCTCGCCCGCACGCTGCCGGACAACCTCGGCATGCTGTACCGCCGCGAGCTCGTCATGTTCGGCCCCCGCGAGGAGTTCCTGCTCACCGACCACCCCGTCGTCTCGCAGTTCATGAGCGGCGACCCGGACGGGCCGATCGGCATGAGCGAGGAGGTCGACCACAGCACGACGGAGATCGTGTACGAGGAAGAGCCGACCTATGGCTACCAGAATGGTTCGACGGCGACCATGGTCCGCGCGGGCGCGCGCGCCATCGAGGTCCTGCCGCGGCAGCTCGTGCCGACCAACGGCGCAGTCCGCTCCGGCGCCGTACGCCATGGCGGGCGCGTCGCGTCCGGCAACGCGACGTTGTACGTCGCCGACGACGAGGAGCATGACCAAGTAGCCCCACCGCGACGCCCCAGCGCCCTGACCCGGGCACTCAACCAGGTCGGCAGCCTCTTCGCCCTCGGGCTCGACACCATCCGCTCGACCTTCCGCAGACCGTTCGCGGCGCGCGAGCTGCTCGACCAGTTCTGGTTCGTCGTCAGCGTCTCGTGGGTGCCGGCCATGCTGGTCGCGATCCCGTTCGGCGCGGTGATCGCGCTCCAGCTCGGGACGCTCACCGTACAGGTGGGCGCGCAGTCGTTCACCGGCGCGGCGAGCGTGCTCGCGGTCGTCCAACAGGCCGCACCGATCGTGACGACCCTCGTCATCGCGGGAGCAGGAGGTGCGGCCATCTGCGCCGACCTCGGAGCACGGACCATCCGCGACGAGATCGACGCCATGAAGGTCACCGGCGTCTCACCGATCCAACGGCTCGTCGTGCCACGGGTGCTCGCCTGCATGGGCGCCGCGGTCCTGCTCAACGGGCTCGTCTCCGTCGTCGGCGTCCTCGGCGGCTACTTCTTCAACGTCGTCGTGCAAGGCGGCACCCCCGGCGCGTACCTCGCCAGCTTCACCGCCCTCGCCCAGATCACCGACCTGTACGTGGGGGAGATCAAGGCGCTGATCTTCGGATTCATCGCCGGCGTCGTCGCGGCGTACCGGGGGCTGAACACCCGCCCGGGGCCGAAGGGCGTGGGGGACTCGGTGAACCAGTCCGTCGTCATCACGTTCCTGCTGCTGTTCTTCGTCAACTTCGTCATCACCACGCTGTACCTGCAGCTGTTCCCGGGGAAGGGGGCGTAGGGCATGGGTCTCGATCGCTTCGCGCCTCGACCAGCGGGAGAAGGGGCGCCTCCGGCGGGAGAAGGGGCGCCTCCGGCGGGAGAAGGGGCGCCTCCGGCGGGGGGAGGGGCGCCTCCGGCGGGGGAGGAGGCGCCCCGTCCCGCGAAGAGGGACCTCGATACGGCGCCTCGTCCAGGTCTCGATCGCTTCGCGCCTCGACCAGCGAAGGTGGCGTCTAAGGGCGTCGATCGGTTGGCGGCGATCGGGCAGGACCTGCGCTTCTACGCCCAGGTGCTCCTGTCCATCCCGATGGCGCTGCGGCGCTACCCGAAGGAAGTCCTCAAGCTCCTCTCCGAGGTCAGCTTCGGCTCCGGTGCTCTCGCCGTCATCGGCGGCACCGTCGGCGTGATGGTCGGCATGAGCCTGTTCGTCGGCACCGTCGTCGGCATGCAGGGCTATGCGGCGCTCGACCAGATCGGCACCGCCACGCTCAACGGCTTCATCTCCGCCTACTTCAACACCCGTGAGATCGCGCCGCTCGTCGCCGCTCTCGCGATGTCCGCCACCGTCGGCGCCGGCTTCACCGCGCAGCTCGGCGCCATGCGGATCAGCGAGGAGATCGACGCCCTGCAGGTGATGGGCATCGGTGCGATCCCGTTCCTTGTGACCACGCGGGTCATCGCCGGGTTCATCGCGATCATCCCGCTCTACGTGATCGGCCTCTTCACCTCGTACGCCGGCTCCCGGATCGTCACCGTCTTCTTCCGAGGGCAGTCAGCGGGCACGTACGACCACTACTTCGAGCTGTTCCTACCAGGGATCGACATCCTGCTGTCATTCGGGAAAGTGCTGATCTTCTCCGTGCTCATCATCCTCATCCACTGCCGCCTCGGCTACACCGCGAGCGGCGGACCCGCAGGCGTCGGCACCGCCGTCGGCCGCTCCGTCCGGACCAGTATCGTCACCGTCGCCGTGCTCGACCTCGTCCTTTCCATGGCCATGTGGGGCACGACGACCACCGTGAGGATCGCCGGATGAGATCGACCCGACTCCTCGACAGCCTGATCGGCGTCGGCTACCTCGTCGTCGTCGCGGCGTTCCTCGCCGGTGCCCTGATGATGTACAACAAGACGTTCGCCGACAGCACCGACATCAAGCTGACGACCGGCACCATCGGCAACGCCCTGCAGACCGGCTCCGACGTCAAGCTCGACGGCGTCCCCGTCGGCACGGTCACGGCGGTCGAGGCGGCCGACGATGGCGCTGTCCTCACTCTCGCCCTCGACCCCGACACGGCCGACCAGCTCTCGGCGTCGACCACGGCGCGGCTGCTGCCGAAGACACTGTTCGGCGAGCGATACGTCTCGCTCGTCGTCCCGCGCGACGTCCCGGCGAGCGGGCTGTCTGGCGGAGACACCATCCATCAGGACACGTCCGCCGAGGCCGTCGAGCTCGAGCAGGTCTTCGACGAGCTCCTCCCTGTGCTCCAGTCCATCCAGCCCGACAAGCTGTCGGCGACGCTCGGCGAGCTGTCCACGATGCTGCGCGGCGAAGGCGCCACCATCGGTGAGTCGATGGCGAGCTGGGGCGACTACCTGGCCAAGATGAACCCGCTCGTGCCTCAGATGGCCGACGACTTCGAGGCCCTCGGCAAGGTCGCCACCGAGTACGACGAAGCCGTGCCCGACCTGCTCAACGCCCTCGACACCATGACCACCACCGCCGACACCCTGGTGGAGCAGCGGACCGAGCTCGGCGAGGTGTACGCCAACGTGATCGCCGGCGCCGACACGTCCTCCGGCTGGGTCGAGGACAACCAGGACACGATCGTGGTGCTGTCCGAGGACAGCCAGAAGGCGCTCGCGGCCACCGCGCCGTACGCCACGCAGTTCCCGTGCCTCTTCAAGGCCGTGCGCTCCTTCATCCCCGAGATGGACCGGGTGCTCGGCAAGGGCACCGACGAGCCCGGGATGCACGTCGTCCTGAACGTCGTCGAGGCTCGAGGCAAGTACGTCGCAGGCAAGGACAAGGTCACCTACCGTGACGGCGGTGCGCCGCGCTGCCCGTACATGAACGGCCAGCCCGGCACGAAGCCCGCCCGCGCCGGAGGCGCCGCCGCCGACCAGCCGCCGTCGATCCCGGCACCGCCGACCAGCCGCCTCGAGCAGCAGATGGCTGCAGGGTCGGGTCTCGGTGACGCCAACTCGCCCGCCGAGAACACGCTCATCACCGAGATCCTGGCCGCCGAGGAAGGCACCTCCCCGTCCGACTACCCCGAGTGGAGCAGCCTCCTCGTCGGGCCGACGCTCCGCGAAGCCATGGTGATCGTCCGATGACCTCCACACTGATCAAGAGCATCGTCTTCACGGTCGTGACCGTGCTCGCGACGGTCGCGCTCGCCGGCACGATCCGCAACAGCACCGGCGACGACGGGCGCCGGTTCACGGCATTGTTCTCCGACGCGACCAGCCTCAACAAGGGCGACGACGTACGGATGGCCGGCGTGAAGGTCGGCACCGTCCAGGACATCACCGTCACCGAGGACAGCAACGCCGAGGTGACCTTCAGCGTCACCGACGAGGTGCGGCTCACCTCGGGTGCGCGGGCCGAGCTCCGGTTCCGCAACCTCGTCGGACAGCGCTACATCGCGCTCTCGCCGTCCGAGACCTCCGGCGCCGTGAGCCTGCCCGCCGGACACACGTTCACCCTCGACGACACGCGTCCGGCGCTCGACCTCACGATGCTGTTCAACGGGTTCCAGCCGCTGTTCCGGATGCTCGATCCGAAGGACGTCAACCGCCTCAGCGAGCAGATCGTCGCCGTGTTCCAGGGCGAGGGGGCGACCGTCGACGGGCTGCTCTCGAGCACCGCCGACCTCGCGTCGACCCTCGCCGAGCGCGACGAGGTGATCGGCCAGCTCATCACGAACCTCAACGACGTCCTCACCGTGGTCGACGAACGCTCCACCCAGCTCGACACGACCCTCATCACCCTCCAGAAGCTCGTCAGCGGACTGGCGGAGGACCGCGAGGTCATCGGAAACACCATCGTCGGCCTCGGCGACCTCACGACGAGCGTCTCGGGGCTCCTCGAGGAGTCGCGGCCACCGCTCAAGGACTCGATCAGCGCCGTGCAGGTCCTCTCGAACAACCTCGCCAAGGAAGGCCCCGTGCTCGACGACTTCCTCAAGAACCTGCCCGTCAAGCTCGACAAGATCGGCCGGCTGGCGTCGTACGGGTCGTGGCTCAACTTCTACGTCTGCTCCATCGAGGGCCGGATCCCGCTGCCCGAGGGCTACATGGGCGACCTCGGTGTGAAGCCGGTCGCGGGGAGGTGCCGCTGATGTCGCGCAAGATCCGTCGCTATCCCACGGCGTTCGCCGAACGCAACAAGGTCGTCATCGCGATCGTCGGGATGCTCGCCGCGGCGCTCGTCTTCCTCGTCACTTTCAACGCGCAGGCACTGCCGGTGATCGGCGGCGGCGACGTGCAGCAGGCGTACTTCGCCGAGGCCGGCGGGCTCAAGGAGGGCAACGAGGTCCGCGTCGCCGGCGTGAAGGTCGGCGAGGTCACCGACATCTCGCTCGAGGGCGACAGGGTCGTCGTCGAGTTCCGCATCAAGGGCGTCGAACTCGGCAGCGAGACCACCGCCGCGGTGAAGGTCAAGACGATGCTCGGCCAGAAGTACCTCTCGCTCGCACCCGCCGGCCGCGACTCCCTTGACGGGGCGATCCCCGTCGACAACACGACCACCCCGTACGACGTCAATGCGGCGTTCTCCGATCTCTCGACCACGATCGACACGATCGACACCGTGCAGCTCGAGGACAGCTTCAACGCCCTCGCCGACGCGTTCGAGGACACGCCGGAGTCGGTGCAGGGGATGGTCACCGGTCTCACGGCGCTCTCCCGCACGATCTCGAGCCGCGACGAGGAGCTCGCCGACCTGTTCGCGTCGACGGCCAGCGTCACCGGCACGCTCGAGCAGCGCAACGAGGAGTTCGCGAAGATCATCGACGACGGCAGCGCGCTGCTCGGCGAGCTCGAGACGCGACGCAAGGCGGTCAAGGCGATGCTCGACGGCACGTCGTCCCTCGGCACCCAGCTCCAGGGGCTCGTCACCGACAACGAGAAGCAGCTGCGCCCGGCCCTCGCCGAGCTCGACAAGGTCACCGAGATCCTCCAACGCAACCAGGACAACCTGACGGCGGCACTGCAGAAGATCGGCCCCTACTACCGGATGCTCGCCTCGGCGATGGGCAACGGCCGATGGGTCGACTCGTACCTCTGCGGGCTCTTCGACGAGCAGCAGCGGCCGGTCCTCGAGAACGACGTCGTCCGCGACTGCGACCCGAAGGGGCCCGTCCGATGAGGATCAACACCAAGCAGTGGGTCATCGGAGCGGTGATCATCGCGGCGCTCGGACTCTCCGGGTTCGCGAGCGACCGCGTGCTCGCCGCGGGTGGGACCGAGGTGTCGGCGCTGTTCGAGTCGACCGTCGGCCTCTATCCCGGCTCCGACGTGCAGGTGCTCGGCGTGCCAGTCGGCACCGTCACAGCCGTGGAGCCCGAGGCCGGCAAGGTCCGCGTGTCGATGAAGCTCGACCGCGGCCAGGACGTCGGCGCCGAGTCCGCTGCCGTCATCGTCGCGCCGACGCTCGTCAGCGACCGCTACGTCCAGCTCACCGAGCCGTACACCGGCGGAGCCAAGCTCGAGTCCGGCGCCGTCATCGAGAAGACGGCGGTGCCCGTCGAGATCGACGACCTGTACGCGAGCCTCAACGACGTCGGCCAGCAGCTCGGCCCCGACGGCGCGAACAAGAACGGTGCGCTGTCGCGGCTCCTCGACGTCGCTGCGAAGAACCTCGACGGGCAGGGCGCCGACCTCAACACGATGATCGCGGAGTTCGGCAAGGCCACCGGGACGCTGTCCAACAGCGACGACGACCTGTTCGCGACGATCGCCAACCTCAAGTCGTTCAACGACATGCTCGTCGAGAACGACCAGAGCGTCGCCGACGTCAACCGGCAGTTCGCGTCGGTCAGCGACTACCTCGCCGAGGACCGCGAGCAGATGGCCGAGGCCGTCGAGAACCTCGGCGACGCGATGGTCATCCTCGACGACTTCATCAAGGACAACCGCGCCAACCTCAAGACCAGCGTCGACAACCTCAAGGGACCGACCCAGGTGCTCGTGAACCAGCGCAAGTCGCTCGACGAGGCGGTGCGGACCATCCCGCTCGCCCTCCAGAACTTCCTCACGGCGTACAACGTGCAGACCAACACCGTCGACGGCCGCGGCAACCTCAACGAGGTGTCGCTGTGGTCCACGAACGGGCTCGACGCCAAGTCGTCCGATGACGCGCCGCCGGTCCTGCTGCCGGGTCTGGGGGAGGGGCGATGAGGGGGCCTCACCGCCGCTTGGCTGTCCGCCGGCTCTCCCGCTGGTTGAGCGAGCCATCACTCCGTTGGTTGAGCGAGCCATCACTCCGTTGGTTGAGCGAGCCATCACTCCGTTGGTTGAGCGAGCGAAGCGTGTCGAAACCCCTTGGTTTCGACACGGCCTCGGCTAGCGCCTCGGCCGGCTCAACCAGCGGAAGGGGGGCCAGCGCCTCGGCCGGCTCAACCAGCGGAAGGGGGGCTAGCGCCTCGGCCGGCTCAACCAGCCGTCGGTGGCGGGTCGCCGCGCTCGTCGCGGCCGGTGTGCTCACCCTGTCGGGGTGCGGCGCGCTGAGCGGCGGGGTGTACGAGGCGCCGCTGCCCGGAGGTGCCGACGTGGGCTCCGACCCGATGACGATCACCGCGGACTTCGAGGACGTGCTCGACCTCGTCCCGCAGTCGAGCGTCAAGGTCGACAACGTCGACATCGGCCGGGTCTCCAAGATCGCGCTCAACGCCGACGGCAAGAGCGCGAAGGTCGAGCTCGTCGTCAACAGCTCCATCACGCTCCCCGCGGGCACGACGGCGCGGCTGCAGCAGACCTCGCTGCTCGGTGAGAAGTACGTCGCACTCGTACGCCCGGAGCAGCCTGCTGCCGGGTCTCCCGTGGCCGACGGCGACGAGATCGCGCTCGCCGACACCTCCCAGGCGGCCCAGGTCGAGCAGGTCCTCGGCGCGCTGTCGATGGTGCTCAACGGCGGTGGCATCGGCCAGTTCCAGGAGATCTCCCGTGAGCTCCAGCAGGTGAGCAACGGGCGCCCGGAGGAGATCAAGGCGTTCCTCCAGGAGATGAACACGTTCGTCACCGCGCTCGACAAGCGCAAGGGAGCGATCACCGACGCGATCGACGGCCTCGCGGCACTGTCCACGACGCTGAACGAGGACAAGGACAAGATCGCGAACGCACTCGACGGACTCAGCCCCGGCATGGAGGTGCTCGTCGACCAGCGCGAGGACCTGGTCAAGATGCTCCAGTCGCTCGACAGGTTGTCCGACGTGACCGTCGAGACGCTCGACAAGGCCCAAGACGACATCGTCGCCGACCTCAAGCTGCTCGAGCCGATCCTGACGCAGCTCGCGAAGGCCGGATCCGACCTCCCGAACTCGCTCGAGATCCTCCTGACCTACCCGTTCCCTGACTCGGTGCTCGGCGCGATCAAGGGCGACTACCTCAACGTGTTCGTGACGACGAACTTCCGGACCCTGCCGTCCGGCTGCACGACCGCGAGCTGCGACTGGCCGCAGGTCAGCGCGGCCTCAGCCAGCGGCGTACCCGGCAGTCTTCTGAAGCCCCCGACCGACGACTCGTCGGACGGACCGGACGCGACCGAGGCGCCGCCGACACTGCTGCCGCCCACGAGCTCGCCGACCCCGGGCGCGCCCTCGCCGACGATCCCCGTGCCGGCGACGCCGTCACCGCTCGACGCGCCGACCGACGGTCCGACCACGGCGCCGACCAGTCCCGCACCGTCCGACGACCCGAGCCCCACACCGACTGATCCGACGCCGTCGGATGCCACGGCCGTGAAGGAGGGTGACGACTGATGCTCACCAGCCGTACGAAGACCCAGCTCGCCGCCTTCACCGTGCTCGCGGTGGTCGGCACGACGTACCTCGGCGCGAAGTACGTCGGCATCGACCCCTTCAGCTCCGACTACCGCGTGACCGTGTCGCTGCCCGAGGCCGGCGGCATCTTCGAGAACGGCGAGGTCACCTACCTCGGCGTGCCGGTGGGCCGGATCGAGACCCTCACCAACGTCCGCGGTGGTGGTGTCGAGGCCGTGCTGCGGATCGAGAGCGACACCGTGGACATCCCGGCCGACGTGTCCGTCCAGGTCGCGAACCGGTCCACGATCGGTGAGCAGTACGTCGACCTCAGCGGCACCTCCGGCACCGACGAGGTCCTCGCTGACGGAGACCGCCTGAGCGGGGGCGAGGAGGCGATCCCGCAGGACATCGACGTGCTGCTGAACACCGCGCGCGACTTCACCGCGTCCGTGCCGGAGGACTCGCTGAACACGGTCATCGACGAGAGCTACGACTTCTCGCAGGGGGCCAACCTCCCGCTGCGCCGCCTCGTCGACACGTCCTTGGAGTTCCACGAGGTCGCCGACCGCAACTTCCTCGTCTCGGCGGCGCTCATCAAGAACTCGGAGACCGTGCTGGAGACCCAGCAGGCGGCCGCCGAGAGCATCAAGTCGTACAGCGCGGACCTCAGCCTCCTCGCCACCACGATGGCCGACTCGGACGCCGACCTTCGTTCACTCATCGCAAACTCCCCGGCCGCCGCGCGCGAGGTCGACCAGCTGTTCACCCAGGTCGGGCAGCCGCTCGGCGTGCTGATGAGCAACCTCGTCTCGACCGCGCAGGTCTTCGGCACCAACGCGAGCGGCGTCGAGGACGCACTCATCCGCGTGCCCGAGGCGATCAGCGTCGGATGGGCCGTCAACGGTTCGAAGGGCATGAACCTCGGCCTCGCCACGACGTTCTTCGATCCGCCGCCCTGCACCGCGGGGTACGGCGGTACGACGAAGCGCCCCGGCACCGTGACGTCCGCGGGCAAGCCGTTCAACACGAAGGCCGGCTGCGACGCGTCTCCGTCGTCGGGCACCAACGTCCGCGGACCGAACGCGCTGCCGAAGTCCGGCGGCAAGGGCCCTGCTGCGGCTAGGGTGTCGGTCCCCGACACGCTCGGGGACCTGCTGGGAGGGAATGAATGATCGACCAGGTCGAGAGCGCCGACGAGGCAGAGCATGACATCGAGGAGACGCCCGAGCCGCCGCGTACCCCGCGGTGGAGACGGTACGCCCTGCCGGCCGTTGCTGCGGTCGTCCTCGTGGTGGGTGTGTTCCTCTGGTGGCGTGCGGCGACGGACGAGCAGGTGAGCCTCGCCCAGACCCGCGACGAGGTCCTGATCGCGGCCACGCAGAACATCGAGACGATGAACACGCTCGACTACCGAGAGGTCGACGCGGGACTCGACGCCTGGCTCGACGTCACCACGGGCACGCTGCACGACCAGCTCGCACAGGTCGGCGACGAGGAGCGTCAGCTGCTCGCCGACCAGAAGAAGATCTCGACCGGCAAGGTCGTCGACGCGGCCGTCTTCTCGGTGGACGAGGAGAAGGCGACGGTCGTGGCGTCCGTCGAGGTCACGGTGAAGGACGACGCGTCGCCCGACGAGGAGCCCACGATCAAGCGCAACCGGTTCACGTCCGACCTCGTGTACGTCGACGGCACGTGGCTCCTCGAGAGCCTCGAACAGGTGGCGGTGAACATCTCGTGAGTGCCGTGAAGCAGACCCTCGACGCGGTCCGACCGCACCTCGTCCTCATCCTGTCCGCACTGATGCTGGCGATCGGCATCGTCGGACTCTGGACGGCGTACGACCTCCGATCCGCCGACGCCGCCCAGAACCTCGCCGTCGTCGACGAAGACGCCACCGCCGCCGTGCAGTCGGAGGTGTCGCGCGCCCTGGTGAGTGTGCTGTCATACGACTACTCCGACCCGACCCCGACCGAGCAGGCAGCCGACGAGGTGCTCGCGGGTGACGCCCGGGAGGAGTACGACAAGCTCTTCGCGTCGCTCCAGGAACGGGCTCCGGGGCAGCAGCTCGTCCTCACCGCGCAGGTGCAGGTCGCTGCCGTGAAGACGTTGACCGACGACTCCGCCGAGCTGCTCGTCTTCCTGGACCAGTCCTCGCAGCGCGCGTCGGACCAAGAGGCGAGCGTGTCCGCTGCACAGCTCGCCGTCGATGCCGAGAAGGTCGGCGGGGTATGGAAGGTCACCGGCCTCACGCCCCTGTGAGCCGCTTCCCCTCGCTGGTCGAGGCGCAGCCCCACCCCGCTCTGACGCGCTTCCCCTCGCTGGTCGAGTAGCGGCGAGGCACGAGCCGCGTATCGAGACCTCCGCTGGTCGAGGCGTAGCCCCACCCCGCCGGTCGAGGCGTAGCCCCACCCCGCTGGCCGAGGCGCGAAGCGATCGAGACCCTACCCACCAGCCTGCCGGGTGGGTCAGGTCGGGTTCGGCTGTGGAAGGTGGTCGTCGTCCACAGTCGGTGTCGGCCTTCTGGCGGGTGTCAGCGGCACCGAGGACAATGATCATATGTTCGATTCAAGCCGGGTCGCGATGGCGCAGGCCACTCTCGAGGGTGCCCTCGAGATGCCGGTCGCGCTCGCTGACGGCGCGCAGACGCGTGCGGCGTTGCGGACCGCCCAGGAGATGGCCGACCGCCTGGAGGGCTGGCGAGCACAGCTGCTGAATCAGCTTGACGAGACCGCTGGATATGCCGATGACGGCGCCCCGTCGGCAGTGGCGTGGGCACGGGGTGAGCTCCGCCTTGATGACAGGACGACTTCTCGGCTCCGGGCGGCAGGTCGCACGATGCGGATGTTGCCGGGTGTGGGGGCGGCGATGGCTGCCGGGGAGATCCGGTTGGATCATGTGGCGGCGTTCACCGGGGCGCTGCGGCGGATCGATCACGAGGTGCTGGTGGATGCGACCGAGGGCGTGCTGCTGCCGTTGGCGAAGCAGGCGCCGCCGGCTGATCTGCGCAAGGCGATCGACCGTGTCGATGAGCTCGTCCGACCAGAGCGGGCGGTCAAGGCGTGGGAAGACGGGATGGACAAGCGTGACATCAAGCTCGCTCGTGCCGGTGAGGGTTTCCATCTGACGGGATTCCTCGATGTCGAGCTCGGTGCCCGGTTGCGGTCGTTCCTGATCGGAGCGTCGTCACCGCGGTCGCAAGGCGATTGCGAGGCCACGGACGACTCCGTCTGCGGCGGTCGCAAGGATCTGCGGACGGCGGCACAGCGTCGTGCGGATGCGCTGAGCGAGTTGTTGGATGTGGCCGCCGCGGGTGGGGTGCCGTCCGATCGTCGGTTGCGGCCGCAGGTGCACGTGATGGTTGATGCGGACTGGCTGGACCACGAGCCTGGTGCCGCGCCGCCGGAGCTGGAGGGGTTCGGGCCGATCGGTCGTGACCTGTACGGATATCTCGCTTGCACCGGCGACCACACCGAGGTCTTGACCGATGGGGTGACCGGTGGGCCGACGCCGTTTGCGGCAGTGCTGAACGTGGGGCGGACACGGCGGTTGGCGACGGCTAAGCAGCGCGAAGCGGTGCGCGCGCGGCAGCGTGGGCACTGTGCGAATCCGGGTTGTCGTCATCGGATCGCCGACGTCCACCACGTGTCGTGGTGGCGCCGGGATGGTGGGCCGACCGACTTCGAGAACCTTGTCGGCCTGTGCCGGTCGTGTCACATGAACGCCCATGCCGGAAGGCTGGAGATCACCGTCGACGGTGCCGGCGGGTTCGTCTTCATGAGGCGGTTCGGCGCCTCGAAGCGTGAGATCGACGACCGTGAACGGCTGAATCGGCGACGCCTCTCCGACTACCTCCGCGAGCTCGGGACCGTCAGAGTCGGCGTGCGGCCGAAGGGCCCCACTGTGGCCGGGCCGCAGGGCGTGACGGCGGACATTCGCTCGGCGGCCACGGCGCGGGCCATGGCCACGGCGCCGGTCACGGCGCCGGTCACGGCGCCGGAGCACGAGGCCGAGGTCGGCGACGTGACCGCGCTCCGCCACCTCAGACGCCATACCTTGACGCCACGCACGTGACGATCAGATCGGACGAACCACCTGAACGTATGCGCCGCACGCTGAACGTGTGCGCCGAAGGGTCTCGTCATGCGCGGACACCGCTCACGACCGACCCCGCGGCGTCCGCGGAGCTTGCGACGCTTGCGGCGCGGAGGACCGGTCACCAGGTGGTCGGCTTGGTCCCGGTGTAGACCCAGGCGTCGAAGAAGGCGCCCAGGTCCTGACCGGAGATGCGTTCGGCGAGAGCGATGAAGTCGCTGGTGGACCCCGTCGCGTACCGGTGCTTCTTCGGCCATGCCTTGAGCAGCGTGGCGAAGTCCTGCGCGCCGATCTCCTGCTGCAGCTCGTAGAGGGTGAGCGCGCCGCGGTTGTAGATCGCCGACGCGAAGAGGCCGGTCGGCCCTGGATCGGCGACGATCGTCGACCAGAACGGGGAGGTCGCGGGAGTCGCGTACACAGCGGCTGCGCTCGTCGCGACGGTCTGGCCGCCGGTCTGCTCCGCCCACATCCAGGCGGCGAACGTCGCGAAGCCCTCGTTGAGCCAGATGTCAGCCCAGCGGTGCGGGGAGACGGTGTTGCCGTACCACTGGTGCGCGATCTCGTGCGCGACGGTGCCCTCCCGGGCGACGCGCGAGTAGACCGCGCGCGACTGCGTCTCGAGCGCGTAGCCGACGTTGTCGTCGTCCACGATCGCGCCGGCCGAGGTGAACGGATAGGGGCCGAAGTGGTCGCTGAAGAACGCGATCATGTCCGCCTGCTTGGCCAGTGCCGCATCGCTGATCGTCCGGTTGGCGGGGGTGACGTCGCGGTCGATCGCGTTGATGATCGGGAGCCCGTCGACTGTCTTGGTCGTCGTGACGTCGAAGTCGCCCACCGATGCTGTCGTGAGGTAGCTCGCCATCGGGCTCGGCTCGAACCACCGGTACGTCGTACGGCCGTCGCGCGTGCGGGGCTTGCCGATCGGGAGCCCGTTGGCGATGGCGGCCTTGCCTTCGGGCACGGTGATGCTGAACGTGTAGATCGCCTTGTCATTCGGATCGTCGTTGACGGGGAACCACGTCGGTGCGCCGTCCGGCTCGTTGACGACCATCGCGCCGTCCGAGGTGGACACCCACCCGTACAGAGAGCCCTCGATGTCCGTCGGGCGGCCGGTCGTACCGCCGTAGTCGATCGTCACGACCGCGGGGAGATGGGCGAGCAACGGCAGGCGCGGCGTGACCGTCAGCTCGCCGTCGGTGTGCGTGTACGTCGCGCGCAGGCCGTTGACACGGACCGATGCGACGTCGAGACCGCGGAGGTCGAGGTTGAACGACGACAGCGTCTCGGTGGCGCGCAGCGTCATCGTCGAGGTGGCGTCGAGGGTGCCGCTGCTCGCGTCGACCGGCGTGTAGTCGAGGTAGAGGTGGTAGGTCAGCGCGTCGTAACCGGTCGCGCCCATCACCGGGAAGTAGGGGTCGCCCGCACACGTCCCGCCGGGCGATGGTCGCAGGCCGGTGAGGGGGAGGCGGTGGCCGGGACGGCGCTGCCCGCGAGGGCGAAGCATGCCGTGGCGGCGACGATCGCGGTACGACGCAGCGTGCTCATGATTGGCACGCTAGACCAGCACAGTGACGACGGCGTTTCGAATTGTCGACGGCAGCTCGCCCCGGATTTGGGTCTCGAACGGGCGTCCGGTAGGGTCGTACATGCCGACGCGGGGTGGAGCAGCTCGGTAGCTCGCTGGGCTCATAACCCAGAGGTCGCAGGTTCAAATCCTGCCCCCGCTACCAAATTCAGGCTCGGTTCCCTCTGGGGAACCGAGCCTGAAAGCTTTCTAACTTGACTCGGTCATCACAAAGTCAGCCTTATCTGACCAAGGTCGTGGCCGGTCGCGTCACCCCGGTCGAGGCTGAGCCCCGCCGCTGGTGGCGACGTCGACGCCGCTACGACAGGGCCATGAACACACTCATGATCGCCGCGCTGCCGGCCACCGCCCGACCCACCTTCTCGTCCACCACCACGGACGATCCTGACCTGAGGCGCGCCGGACTCACGCCCGCGGATGCCGCGCGCATCGGTGAGGCCCTCGCCGCCGCGCGCACCGACGGCACCCGGCGCCTCTACGACATCGTTTGGGGCCAATGGCAACGCTGGTGCACCGAACGCGGCGTCGCCGCCGTGCCCGCCGACCCACTCACCGTCTGCGCCTACCTGACCGAACGCGCCGAAGCCGGCCGCGCCACCGGCACCCTCGACATGGCCTGCACCGTCATCCGGCACGTCCACAGGACCACCGGAACCGTCGACCCGATCGCCTCCGAGGCCGTCCGCCAAGTCCGCCGCGGACTCCGTCGCACCTATGGCGCAGCACCTCGACGTCTCGCCCGACCACTGTCGGTCGAGGAGATCCGCCAGATCGTCGGCTGCATCGATCGCACCAGCCCGCACGGCATCCGCGATGCCGCGATCATCCTGCTCGGCTACGCATCCGCGATGCGCCGAGCCGAACTCGTCGCCCTTGACCTCGCCGACATCGAGCACAAGCCCGCCGGGCTCCTGCTACACATCCGGCAATCCAAGACCGACCCGGAAGGTCACGGCCAACAGGTCGCTGTCGTCCACGGCCAGCACGCCCTCACAGACCCAGTCGCCGCCGTCAACGCCTGGCGGACCATCCGTGGCAATGCGCCCGGCGCCCTGTTCACCCGGATCTGGGGCAGCAGCGTCAGCTCCGAGCGCCTCTCGGGACACGTCCCCGCCCGAATGCTCCGCACCCGCGCCGAAGCCGCCGGACTCGACGGCACCCGGATCACCGCCCACTCGCTCCGCGCCGGACACGCCACCGCGGCCGCGCTCGCCGGTGTCCCGCTGAACCGAATCGCCGCCCAGACCCGGCACAAGGACCTCGGCGTAGTGGTCAACCGCTACATCCGGCCGCTCGAGGCGCTCGCCACCACGTCCAGCAAGGATCTCGGCTTGTAGGCGGGTTGCGGTAACGCCCGCGGGCCCTGACGAAACCAAACGCGACCGTCTCGGGGGTTTGGTCAGCAGCAGCTGTGGCAGCCGTCGGCCACGGCGGGCTCGGCTTGGAGGCGGTCGAGCAGGCCGGTGGTGAAGGCGGCCCCGATGCGGTACGCCTCGGCCACCGGGGCCACCTCGGCGTCGCGGTGCTCGGCCAGCCAGCCTGCGGCGTCCTCGGGGGAGGTGAAGTAGTGCACCTGGTTGCAGAAGGACGAGCGGATCGAGGTGATCTCCTCAGGGTTGACCAGGGACACCATCGCGGTGGCCGGCTCTACGCTGGTCACCCCTTCGGTGGGGTCGACGGTGACCCGGATCGGCTCGCCGCTGACCGGGGAGACCGACTCGACGTGTGCCAGGCGGTCGAGGAGGGCGGGGAAGATCAAGGTATCCAGAGCACACCAGGTGTAGAGCTCCTCGCCCGCCACGGTGAACCGGTGCGGGGTGGGGCGCAGCGTGAGGCCCTGGCCGATGACCCGGCCCTGGTTGTCGTACTCGGTGTCCGGCACCGCAGCCAGACCACGCCGTACTTCGTCGAGGGTGCGGCCCGCGGCGGCGGCGAGCTGCTCGATGGTCACGGGGTCGCCGTCGACGAGCAGGCGCAGCAGCGGGATCAGCAGGCCGGCGTCGAGACCGGTCTCCTCGGGGCGGTTGAGTCGTTGGGGAAGTTGCGTGCTGAGGTCCGACATTGTGATGCCCTCCTTCTTGAGTGGCGTTGGGGCTGTCTGGGTGCCGCGTCAGGCGCAGCAGGACAACTTCGAGACGTCGGTGGTGAAGGCCTTGGCGACGATCCGGATGCCCTCGGTCATGGTCAGGTAGGGCGCCCAGGCGTCGGCGACCTCGGAGATGGTCTTGCCGAGGATGTGGACGCCGGCGGCGGCGAGCTCGCCGGCGTCCTTGCTCACCGCGGTGAGGCCGAGGATCTCGCCGGTGTCGGCGTTGGCGACCATCTTGATGAAGCCACGGACGTCCCGATTCACCAGCGCCCGGGGCACGTAGTCCAGCGGCAGCACCCGGCAGTCGCAGCGGATCCCGGCCGCGAGCACCTGGGCCTCGGTCATCCCGACCGCACCGATCGCGGGGCCGGTGAACGTCACCCGCGGCAACCGGGTGTAGTCCACCGACCTACCGGTGCCGGTGAACGCGTTCTCGGCGACCAGGGTGCCGTGGCGGGCTGCGACGTAGACGAACTCGGGGTGCCCGGTCACGTCGCCGGCCGCCCAGATCCGCGGGTTGGAGGATCCCAGCTGGTCGGTGACCACGATCGCGCCGGTCTCGCCGGTCTTCACCTCAACCGCGTCGAGGTTCAGGGCGTCGGTGACCGGCCGTCGACCGAGTGCGAGCAGGACCTGGTCGGCGCGGAATTCCTGCTCACCGCCCGAGACGTCTGCGGTGACGACGACCTGGCCGGTGGCCTCATGGCGGGTCACGCGGGTCGGGACCGCGCGGCGGACCACCCGGATGCCCTCGTGGGCGAAGACCTCCTGCACGGCCTTGGAGACTTCCGGCTCCTCCTTCGACGCTAGCCGGGAGCGAACCAGCAGGGTCACCTTCGACCCGAGACGGGCGAACAGCTGCGCCTGCTCCAGCGCCACGTAGCCGCCCCCGAGCACCAGCAGCGACTCCGGGACCTCGGTCAGTTCCATCGCCGTGGTCGAGGTCAGGTACCCGACCTCGTCCAGCCCGTCGATCGGCGGGGCCCAAGGGCGGGACCCGGTGGCCACCAGGTAGTGCTCGGCCTCGATGGTCTCGACGGTGCCGTCGGCCGCGGTGACCTCGAGCACGGGAGCGTCCGGGGTGCCGGCGAACGCCGCGTCGCCGTGGCGGATCTGCCAGCCGTAGGAGTCCGCGATGTCGACGTACTTCTCGCCGCGCAGTGCCTCGACGAGGTCCTGCTTGCCGCCGACCAGCGCGGCCATGTCCACCAGGTCGGCGGCGGTGGCGATGCCCGGGAACCGGGTCGACGCGTCCGCGGCGACGTGCCGGGCCTCGGCGGCCGCGATCAGTGCCTTGGACGGCACGCAGCCGGTGTTCACACACGTGCCGCCGAACGTGCCACGCTCAACCATGACCACCGACTTGCCCAGCGTGGTCGCGCGAATGGCCGCGGCGAACGCCGCGCCGCCCGACCCGATGATCGCGAGGTCGTACCTGGTCTGCATCCCGATTCCTCCCGGAGTGGTTGGGAAAAGCTCTTGATGCAGCGATACTGGACCTTCCAGTGAAGGGGAAGGTCAAGCGAGACCTGCGACACAAGGGAGGCCGGATGCGGATCGGGGAGCTCGCCGAGGCTGCGGGCACGACCACCAAGACGCTGAGGTTCTACGAGGATCAAGGGCTACTCCCGCCCGCCGAACGCACACCGGCCGGCTACCGCGCCTACACCCCCGAGGCCGTCACCCGGCTCGACTTCGTCCACCGCGGCCAAGCCGCCGGGCTCACCCTCGCCCAGATCAAGCAGATCCTCGACATCCGCGACCACGGCCAGGCTCCCTGCGGCCACGTGCGTGACCTGCTGGATGCACGCCTGGCCGACATCGACCGACAGATCACCGATCTCCTCGCACTTCGCGTCAACGTCGCCGCGCTCCGCGACGCCGCCGCAGATCCCGAACCAGACACCTGCAGCGCTGACGAGGTCTGCCGCTACCTGTAACTGGCCGAGCCTGTCACGGGCGGTGACGGTGGCGTGGCCGACCCCAGAGTCTCCGCTACAGGCCCCTATGGCCCGCATGAGTCATCGCACGCTTTGGCGGCGGCGGGTCCAAAGCGCGGCGAGAAGGTCAAGCTGATCAGCAACGGAACCGAGGTCGCCGGTGACCCCCGAGGGCTTCGCCTTGAGCCCGAGCAAGTGATCGTGCTTCGACTCCCGTAGATCGCGGCCCCGCCGCGGGATTTCGACAGGTCATCGAAAGGTCATCGGAAACGACGGGCATCCGTTCCGAGGCGTTCCGATAGACTTTGCGCTGTCCGATGGAGAACCTCCAGATCAACCCGAGGTTTTCCAGAGGGACCCAAAGTTTGAGGTAGTGCGGGACGGGCCTCCGATCTTGCCCAGAGGTCGCAGGTTCAAATCCTGCCCCCGCTACAAGATTCAGGCCCGGAGTTCTACGGAACTCCGGGCCTGATTGCATGTCACCGGCCTGATTGCATGTGCGGGTCAGAGGTCCCCGACGATCTCCCGCGCGAGGTCGTCGAGCGCCCGGATCGACGACGTCTCGTGGTCGGTGACCCAGACGAGCATGCTGCGGACCGCGGCGAATCCGTCGAGGGGGATCTCGACGACCTCGGGGTGCCGGTAGTACGTGCTGAAGGAGCTCACCGTGGGGTGCACGATCTCGCCCCGCGCGACGAGCTGGAGCACGTCGCTGGTCGTCGCGATCGCCGGCCCTCTTGCGATGGGGCGGCCCGACGGGGTTGTCGCGGGCCAGAACTCGTCGTACATGCTTCGCGGGATGCCGCTGCGCTGGATCAGGCTGTAGTCAGCGAGGTCCTCGGCGTCGACGCGGCTCTTCGCGGTCAGGGGATGCCCGGCGCGGACGAGGAGCACCCGCTCCTCGACGCTCAACGTGGCGCCCACCGTGAGGTCGGGCTCGTCGATCGGGTGGCGTTGGCACATCACGTCGAAGGCGCCGTCGCGCAGCCGCTCGAAGTCTCCGGGGAACTCCTCGGTCACCGTGAGCCGGCACGCGGGGAAGCGACGCTGGAACTCGCGGACGATGGTGGTGAAGTGCAGCCCGGCCATCGAGTACGTCGGAACGCAGATGCGCAGGACCCCACTGACTCCCGTGGCCGTCTCGCGCGCGTGGGCGACAGCGCGTCTGAGCTCGTCGTACGCTGGGCGGACCTCGTCACGCAGCTGGACGCCCAGCGGAGTGAGGGCGACCCTGCGGCTCGTGCGGTCGAAGAGCCGCCCGCCGATGCGACTCTCCATGGCCCGGACCGTCTGGCTGACCCGACTCTGCGTGATGAAGAGCCGCTCGGCGGTACGGCCGAAGTGGAGCTCGTCGGAAAGGACGAGGAACACCTCGATCTCGCGCAGCTCCACGAGCACGATCTTAGTGGCATCGATGAGTTTGGCTACTGGATCTCATCCGGATTGAGTCGTTGATCGCCCCGCGCGCAGGCGACGAGCATGGGTGACGCCGATCAATTCGCGAGGAGCTCACCATGACCGCTGTCTACACCTTCGACGTCTTCGCCACCGTCGACGGCTTCGGTTCCTACGGGGACGACGCCGACTGGGGTGGCTACTGGAGCAAGCAGGGCCCCGAGTTCCTGGACCACCGGCTCGCCGTCTACAGCCAGGACCAGCGGATGGTCTTCGGCGCCAACACGTACCGGGAGATGGAGGAGATGCTAGGGCTCAGCGCGGTGGAGTCAGAGTCGCTCGACCCGGTGAACGACCGGATGAGAAGCCTCCCGACGACGGTCGTCTCGACGACGCTCGAAGGACCGCTCGACTGGCCTGACGCAACGCTGGTGGCCGGCGATGCCGTGGACGTCGTCCGCCGCCTCAAGGCCGAGTCGGACGTGCCGCTGCGGTCTGCCGGAAGCCTGTCGATGAACCGGTCGCTGATGGCAGCCGGTCTCGTCGACCGGGTGCAGCTGACGATCTTCCCGGTGATCACGGGCCGTACAGGGACGCATCTGGTCCTCGGGGACGCGGCCGACTTCGACCTCGAGCTGATCGAGAGCCGGGTGTTCGACGGTCGCATCCAGGAGCTCACCTATCAGCCCACCCTCCACCCGTGAGGGCGCGTCGAGCGGTACGGGTCGTCGTCGCGACGTTGCTGCTTCTGCTCGCGACCTCGATCGCCACTCCCCAGAGGGCGTCGGCGATGTACATCGACGAGAACCCGGGTTATGGGCCGATCGGGAGCGGGCTACAGTTCGCGGACTGTCCGTGGGGCTACGCGTGCGTCTGGGAAGGGCTCCACGTCATCGGCAACCCGCCGACGGAGCACCGGTACTACCACTACGGCGCCTACAGCTTCGTCGCGGAGTACGGCGACCACGTGGTGTGGAACCATCAGACGGGCGGTGCAAAGGTCATGCTCTGCTTGGGGTACAACGGCACGAACTGCCTCGTCGTCCTACGCGCGGGTCAGGCTTTCCACGGTTCCCTGACGCCGTTCAACTCGATCAAGCTGACGGCTTGATACGGGCGCGTTCGAACCAGTCGATCGCGAGGTGGTCGAACGCGCCGTGCGCGCGCTCGCAGGCTCCTGACCGGAACGTGCGACGTCAGAGATCGTCAGGACGGTCGGCGGTCGCGATCGTGACGGCGTCCTCGGGGGGAACGATCTCCGGATCGGGCAGATCAGGGTTCGGCTCCCGCGGGTCGACGTCGGGATCGATCGGGACTGGGTCGCCCGAGGGCACGACCGACGGGTCGGGATTCGGTTCGTCTGGTGTGATCGTCATTCCGCCCTGGTACCCGCTTCCCGGCACCTCAGTCTCACCTGATCTCAGGCAGCTCCTGCGCAGCGCCGAGCAGGACGCGGAAGGGATCGCCGTCAGACTCCAGCCGGTCGAGCAGGGTTCGGATGGTCCACCGGTCGGGGCGCAGGTCAGGGTCGTCCAGCTCGTCCCAGGCGAGCGGCACCGAGACCGGTGCGCCGAAGGCCGGGCGGGGTGAGTACGGCGCGACGAGGGTCTTGTTGACGGCGTTCTGTGTGTAGTCGAGTCGCGCGAGCCCCTTGCGCTCCTTCACCTCCCACTTCCAGCTGACCAGCTCCGGCACGACCCGACCGACCGTCTTCGAGAGCTTCTCCACCCACGCGCGGGTGTCGTCGAACGAGTAGCCCGCAACGATCGGGATCCAGATCTGGATGCCCCGGCGGCCTGTCACCTTGGGTCGGCCTGTCACGCCGAGGTGCTCGAGCGCCGTACGGTGCAGCCGCGCGAGCACGAGCAGATCCGCCCAGGAGGTCGACTCCCCAGGGTCGAGGTCGATCAGCGCGTACGTCGGCTCGTGCGGTGCCGTCGTACGGGAGGTCCACGGATGCCACTCGAGGGCGCCGAAGTTCGCGGCCCACACCACCGTCGCCGGCTCCTCGGCGACGACGTACGTGGTGGTCTCGCCGTCGTCGGCCTCGGCGTTCTTCCAGGAGCCGAGCCACTCGGGTGCGTGAGCGGGTCGCTGCTTGTGCCAGAACCCCGTCTTGTCAGCGCCGTCCGGATAGCGGTGCAGGTTGAGTGCGCGGCCCTCGAGGTACGGCAGCGCGACTGGGGCGACGCGCGCGGCGTACGCGAGCAGCTCGCGCTTGGTCACCGGCGGGTCACCGGGGAAGAGCACCTTGTCGAGGTTCGTGACCTTCAGCGGTCGGCCGAAGACGTCCCACGTGCCCTGCTTGCCCAGGGACTCGAGCTCGCCGATCGCGTCGTCCGGCAGCGGATCGGGCAGGAGCGAGACGCTGGCCTCCGCGGCCGGCGCGTCCGAACGCCAGAGGAAGTGTGGGTCGGCCTTGACCTCGTCGTTCGTCCGTCCGCTCAGCACCGAGCGCGGGTGCTCCTCCGGGTCCCAGCCCTCGACGGCGTGGTCGTCCCGCTTGTGGAGCAGCATCCAGGCGTCACCGTCGCCCTCGCGCCGTACGAGGACCAGACGCCCGCGGAGCTTCTGGCCGTGCACCTCGGCGTGCAGCTCGCCCTTCTCCACGGCAGCGCGCGGGTCGTCCGTCTTGACGGACTCCCAGGTGCCGGTGTCCCACACGATGACGTCGCCCCCGCCGTACTCCCGCGACGGGATGACGCCCTCGAAGTACAGGTACTCGATCGGGTGGTCCTCGACGTGCATGGCGAGCCGGCGTGTGCCGGGGTCGAGTGTCGGCCCCTTGGGCACGGCCCAGCTGACGAGGACGCCGTCGATCTCGAAGCGCAGGTCGTAGTGCAGCCGGCTCGCACGGTGTCGCTGGACGACGAACCGGCCGGGCCCACCCGCGGCCGGCGCGTCGCCCGCCGGCTCGGGGGTGTGCGTGAAGTCGCGCTTGCGGCGGTAGACCTCGAGCGGATCGCTCATGCATGCCCCGTTCCCCGCGCGCGCCGCTCCATGCCGAGTCGTCGCAGCGATCCCGCAGATGGCCCAGCCTGCACCCTGATCAGCCGAAGCGCCCGCTCACGTAGTCGGCGGTGCGTGCATCGGCCGGGTTGTCGAACATGACGTCCGTCGGACCCTGCTCGACGACGACGCCCGGGGTGCCGTGCGAGGCCAGGAAGAACGCGCAGCGCTGCGAGACGCGGGCAGCCTGCTGCATGTTGTGCGTGACGATCACGATCGTGACGTCCTGCGCGATCTGGGTGATCGTCTCCTCCACGACGCGGGTCGACGTCGGGTCGAGCGCCGAGCACGGCTCGTCCATCAGCAGGATCTTCGGCTTCACCGCGAGAGACCGGGCGATGCAGAGGCGCTGCTGCTGGCCTCCGGACAGCGCCGAGCCGGGTTCGTCGAGCCGGTCGCGCACCTCCTTCCAGAGGCCGGCGCGGGTCAGTGACTCCTCGACGAGGTGGATGCGCTCGTCCTTGCCGATCCGCGAGCCGGTGATCTTCAGGCCCGCGAGGACGTTCTCGCGGATCGACATCGCGGGGAACGGGTTCGGCTTCTGGAAGACCATCCCGATCGACTTGCGCGCCTCCGTGAGCCGGCGTTCGGGGTCGTAGACGTCCTGCCCGTCGAGCAGGACCTGCCCCGCGAGCCGCGCCCCTGGCACGAGCTCGTGCATCCGGTTGAGGATCCGCAGGAACGTCGACTTGCCGCACCCGGACGGACCGATCAGCGCGGTGACCTGACCGGCCGGCATCTCGATCGAGACCCGGTCGAGGACCTTGGCGCGGCCGAACCACGCGGACACCTCCCGTGCGTGGAGGGTCGAGGCGAGCGACGGAGCCGGAAGCGTGCCCAGCGCGGGCACGATGACGGTCTGGTCAGTGGTCATGGTTCTGCTCCCGGTGTGTGCCCTGCGGGGACGCCGTACGACGTCCCCGCAGGGCGATCGGACACGTGCTCACTTCTTGGCGACGACCAGCGTCTTCGCGGCCGAGCTGCGCGGCAGGTAGACGGTGCTGCCGAGGTACTTCACGGTCACCTTCCACTTGCCGGCCTTCTGCTTGGGCACGGTCACGGTGACCTTGCCCGAGCTCGAGAGGGCCTTGTTGCGGATGACGACGGTCTTCTTGCCGCGCTTGAGCACGACGGTGACCCTGCCGGTGGGCTGGACGAGACCCGCTGGCCTCGCGACGGAGACGAGGAGCTTGCCGGCCTTCCTCGCCGTCACCTTCTTGCTCACCTTCCAGGTCGGCGCGGGAGCGGTGCCCCGGGCGACTGCGTACGCGTGCTCAGCGGTCGTCGCGGACCGGACGACGGCCGTGTTGGTGGACGTGAAGACGACCTTGACCCTGCGCACACCGGGACGCAGCACGCCCCGCGCGATCGTGAGCGTCGCCCGGCCGGATGCGTCCAGCGCCTTCGTGCTGCTCACGGCAGTGGACCCCGAGTACAGCCGTACGGTGCCCTTGGCGGCCGTGCTGCCGCCGCCCACGGCGACCGTGACGTTGCGCGTCGCGCCGTACGCGAAGCCGGCGCCCCACGTCGGCCGCACCGTCGCCACCGGCGCCGGTGGGGGCGTGGTCGGGACACCGCTGGGCGGGTCGGTCAGGGTCCAGCTCGAGCCGGTGACCTTGACGTACGCGGAGGCGTACGCGTTAGAGACGCCGCCGGTGGCCGAGCTGGTGCGCAGACGCAGCGCGTACACGCCCGGGAAGGTTCCGGTCGTCTCCGTGCTCGGCAGTGCCTCGACCGTCTGGTCCAGCGGAAGCGAGCCCGCCAGCGAGACGAACGGCTTCGCACCGACCCCGGTGGGGCCAGGGACGGCGCCGCTGCCGCTGAAGCGGGTCGTACCGGAGGCTTGCTGCCCGCTCCAGGCACCCGCCGCCGTCGCCGCCGAGGTGAGGTGGACGAACAACGACGCGGACGTGTCGCCGGCGCGGACCTCGTCCGCCGCGACGGCGAACGCGCCGAGCGGGTCGTCGAGCGTGCCCGAGGTGACCTCGGTCCCGTCGGCCCTGACGATCTTGAGTGTCGTGACGTCGTCGGGGTCGGCGACGGTCGCGCTGTCACCGTCGTACCAGTCGAGCGGGTCGGCGGCGACCGCGACGCCGCCGGCGCCCGCGACGAGCGCGAGGCTTGCGGCCACGCTCGCCACTGTTCGTGGAGTGATCTTCATGGTGGATCTCCTGATGGGTCGAAGAGGTCTGGTAGGGGCGACTCAGTCGCCGAGGAGGGCCGCCGCGCCGGTGCAGTCGGCGTGACCGCCGCGCACCACGTGCCACGATTCGCCGTCCACCTTGATGTCAGCGGTGTCGTACGACGTGGTGTTCGCGCCGAAGCCGCTGACGCTGGTGATCAGGCGGAGCTGGACGTAGCCGTCGAGGTCCGCGGGGAACACCTCGACGAAGTTCGCGATGCTCCACGCGTCCGGTACGACCCGCGTCGCCGGCCGTTCGTGATCCACGAACGGCACAGGTCCGCCGATCGGCGACCCGCTGAACTCCAGCGGCTCGATCGCCTCGCGCGGCTGGTAGCCGTAGAGCGTGGCGTTCGCGACCAGGTCGCCGGGAATCCGGCCGTCCAGGGGCGTCGCACCGACGACGATCGGCGCGAACGGGGTGTCGTCGACCCTGCCCTCGGTGACGGGCTTGCCAGACTCGTCGCACAGCGTCAGCAGCCCGGTGGACTGCGGATCGGTGTACGGGACGACCTGGTCACGGCTGGCGAACCACGCGACGGCCGTGGTGACGACCACCACCGTGGCGATGACGAGGACCCCCACCCGCCGGGGCATGCGGCGTACGCGTGCCCCGGTCGGGTCGGACTCGACTGGCCCGGACTCGACTGGCCCGGACTCGAATGGCTCGGAGTCGGTCGGTGCGGATCTGTTCAGCGAGGTGCTCACGGCTGGCTCTCCTCGAGATCGACGTCAGTCGACGTCGATCTCCTGGTTGTCGGTGCCGAAGACGCGGTAGGTCGGGACCTGGCCGGCGGCCTCGATGAGTGCCTTGCCCGCAGGCGTCTGGACGAACGGCGTGGCGCCACCCGGGTTGTAGAACAGCGTCCGCGCCCAGTTGAGCTTGCTGCCCGGCTGCCACGGGGTGGGGTCCTCGAGGTCGGACTCGCGGAAGATCGCGCGCAGCGCGAAGTTCTGACCGTAGGGGTCGGACGCGGTCGTGCCGGTCGAGGTCGCCGCGAGCAGCTTGATGCCCGAGGCGGTCGCGGAGACCCGGTGCCGGCCGAGCGTCTGCCCGCCCGAGGTGAACGAGCCGGTGTAGGTGCGGGTGCCGTTGTACGGGTTGGTCTGCCCCGCGCCGTCCTGGGCGACCGTGTAGTAGCCGTTGTTGACGACCGTGGCGCGGCTACGCGGGAACGGCACGATGGCGTTCCTGCGCTGGGCCTCCGGCAGGTTGGTGATCGCCGTCGGGTCGTTCTGCTGGACGTTGAAGCTGTTCGGGTTCGAGCGGGCGTCGGCGTCGGTCCACGTCGTCGAGGTCAGCTGGTTGGCGGCGCGGATGCCGGCGAGGAACGTGTTCCACATGCCCGCGTCGTCGGGCAGCGTGAGCGGGATGATCGTCTCGGGGCTGCCGCTCTCGTTGCCGGGGACCTGGTTCCACTTCGTGATCTCGCCCTTGTAGATCTTCTTCACCGTCTCGGCGGACAGCGTCGCCGGGGCGTTCGTCACGGCGGCCGTGGCGATGACCTGCCGGTCGGTGCCGAACTGGACGCTGTAGAGCTTCGTGCCGAGCTGTGCCTGGGCCTTGTTCTGGTTGGCCACCCCCGACGCGTCGACCGGGTCGGGGCTGCGGCCCACGTCGATCCAGTCGCCGATGCCCTTGTCGTCGACGTAGTCGTTGATGATCGCGTCACGGCCGCCACCGCCACCGCCCGAGGGACGGACCACCAGCGGCTGTCCCGCACGCAGGGACACCGTCGGGTTGAGGACCTGGACCTCGCTCTGCTTGACGTACTTGACGCCGCTCTCGCCGACGGTCCCGTTGCCGGTGATCGTGGTGAGCAGGCGCGGGTCCGTGTAGGCCGTACGTCCCTGGGCGTCGCCGGAGGAGTCGAAGTTGATGAAGCGCCAGCGGTTGCCGGCGGTGTTGTAGCCGGGCAGGTCGCCGTAGCCGTCGGCGAGGAAGTTGTACGCGGTCTGCAGGATGTCGGAGCCGGTCGAGACGACGTCCTTCTCCTGCGGGGCGGTATCGGCCTGGGCCGGGGTGGTGGCCAGCAGGGCGGTCGATGCGACCAGCCCGGCGACCGCCGTCGCGGCGAGGGTCCGGGTGCGGAACATGGTGAGCCTTTCGATATCGGGTGTGAAACGGGGACTGGGGTGGGTTCGGGTGTTGCGGTTCGGTGCCCTGGCCTGGGTGCGCACTCAGATCAGGCCGGGGATGAGGTGGGCGGACAGCGACGTCGCGAGCCACAGCGCGGCCACGACCACGGGGATGCCTGCTGCCCACACGACGCGGCGGTTCCCGCGGTGCCAGCCCCAGGCGAACCCGGCGACTGCGAGCAGGAGGAGCTGGAGGGCGAGGGCGAGCTGGGCGAGCGTCGGTACGTCGAGCCGGCCCGACATGTACGTCGCCTCGAGGTCGGTCTGGCCGACCGGTCCGGCGGCGACGGCACCGGACTCCAGCGCGGCGTCGACGTAGACGGTGTTCGCGGGTCGGAGCGCTCCGAGCGGTCCGGGTCCGGGCAACGAGCTGACCAGGGTCAGCCGGCCCTGGCCCTCCTTCGGGGGAGCGGGGACCGGGTCTCCCTTGACCCTGACGGCGACGACGTCGTACCGGAACGTCCCCTGCACCGTGGTGACGACGATCGGGTCGCCTGCGCGCAGCTCGTCGAGGCCGCCGAACGGTCCACCGAACGTCGTCGAGCGGCCCGCCAGGACGCTCACGCCGATCTGACCGGGGAGCACCGTGCCGGTGACGTGTCCGGGGCCGACCCGCAGCTGCTCGTTGCGTGATCCCTCGACCACCACCTCGTCGCCGAGATCGAGGGCGGGGATCGACAGCACGGCGAGGGGAGTGCCGGGCACGATCGGTGCACCGGACGGAGCCTCGCCGAGCGCGAGCTCGGTACGCAGCTCGGCGTACAGGCTCCGCTGCGCGTGGCCGTGCTGGAAGCTGCTCAGGACGGTCAGGTACAGCAGCAGCCACACGATGAGCAGTGCCAGCGCCTGCAGCACGGTCGCCACGGTGACACGGCTCGGGACTGCGGTGGACGAGGGCGGAGGCGACGCGTCGACGACCCCGTCGTGCAGCTGCGTCCGGGCCCGTTCCTCGAGGAGCGTCATGGTCGCCTGCCGCGCGTGATCGATCGTGCCCCTGAGCGGACCCGGCGACTGAAGGTGTCCAGCTGCTCGGGGCTCAGCCGCAGCACCGACCCCGCAAGCCCGGCGGCCAACGCCAGGACGAGCAGCAGCGGTGCTCCGATGCTGCCGAGACGCGAGTGCTGCCCCGAGGTCAGCGTGACCTCCTCCGAGACCGCGGTCGCCACGTCGACCGGCGCAGCCTTCTTGACCGGCACGTCAGGGGCGGCGAGCGGCGCCACCGGGGCGGGGGCGGCGGTCGGAGCGTCCGGAACCTTCGCTGTGGCCGGGGGATCAGAAGGGGCTCCCGTGGTCGGTGTCGGCGTTGCGGCGGTCCTGAAGCTGCACACCGAGTCGTACGACAGCGTCTTCGCGTCGAGCGCCGGGACCGACTTGGTCTGGTTGCGGATGGCCGAGACCGCGTTCAGGGTGTACGCGCGCTGCGCCCCGAGCCCGTTCGAGTCGGTGAGCGCGAGGTACCCGGCCGGGAGCGTCCCGTTCGCGGTGCCCTGCTTCGCGCCGCGCTCGGGGTCGACGGCGTAGCAGAGGAGCTTCGCCAGGTCTTGAGCGTTGGCGTCGGTCAGGCCGGTCGTGGGTGCGGCGAGATACACCGGCAGCGCACCGGGGTACGCCTGCTTGCCGTCGTCGGTCTGGAGCGTGGAGTAGTCGAACGACCACACCTTCGTCTCAGGGTCGGCCTTCAACCCGGCGGCGGCGGCCTTGAGGGCGGCGGTGTCCCCGTGCACGAACGTGCGGCCGGACGCGTCGGTGAACGTCGCGCCGTCGGGAACGGTCGACGCGGTCTGGAGGTCGGCCGTACGGAGGTTGTAGCGCTGGGCAGACGACAGGGTGACCAGGCCGAGGACGAACCGGTTGCCGATCGCCTGGCGTCCCTCCTTGCGCAGCGGTAGCGAACCGATCGGGTCCTCGGTGAGGAAGTTGCACGCCGTGAGCACCGCGGAGCTGGCGTACTGGAGGTTGATCGTGATGGCGGAGAGGTTCGCCTGGGGGTTGGCGACGAGGTTGAGGTAGGGCGACGGCGAGTTGCCGTAGCACTTGTTCGCGGTCTTGTACCAGTCGGGAGCCTCGAAGGTGTCGAGCAGGAACCCGTCGATGCTCGACAGCCGCTTGGCCTTGTACTGGTCGTTGACCCGCATGCCCCACGGGTCAGCCGAGCCGTCGAGCCACGCGCGCGCCTCGGGGTCGGCATCGATCCACGCCGTCAGTGCCGCGGTGAGGTCCGCCCGCTCCGACAGCAGCTGGAGCGCGCCGGCGGAGCTGAGGTCGGTGTCGGACTTCAACCCCGGGTTGAGGGCGCGGAACTCCGGGTCGACCGACATGTTGAGAGGGTTGTCGGCCAGGTCGTCGCGTCCCGACCGGAGCCAGGTCGTCACCGGGTACGACTGCGTGACCAGCTTGGCGACGAGCCTGGCGTTCAGCTTGAGCGTCTCCTGCCGGTTCTTGCTGGCGTCGTCGATCGCGAACGCGATCGCGAAACCACCGACGGTGACCGGCGCCGGCACGACGGGCCTGCTGAACTCCGTCCCGCGTGCCGTGCTCGCGAACGCCGCCGGCAGGGTGCCGCTGTCGACCTGGTCGAGGGCGAAGAAGTCGGCTTGCTGCACGTGGCTGAAGGCGAACAGCGAGTCGTCGGCGCAGAAGGCGGGTCGCCACGATGCGGTCAGCTCGTTGAGCACGACGGAACCGCCGATCTCGACGGCGTCGCCGGCGCCCGTGGCCGAGCATGCGTCGCCCGTCGGGGCGAAGGACAACGGCACCGTGACGCGGTTGCGCCAGTTGGACGCCGACCACCAGTACGCACCTCGTACGGCCTGGTCGGAGCTCTTGGTCGAGTCGCGTGTCTCCCCGGGGGCATAGGCACCCGTGCGTCGGCACGTCGCATCGGCGTTCGACTTCTGGGTGCTGGTCAGGGGAGTGCCGTTGGCCTGGAGCTGCGGTGCTCGGAGGTTGTTCCCCCAGGCGTCGCAGCTCAGCCCGGCGATCGGCACGACGACGAGTGCGCACCGGACGCTGGCAGAGCATCCGAGCGTGGCGTTCTCCGAGCGCGTCCAGACCGCGAACTCTGCCTGTCCGGTGCCGTCCTTGGCGGTCGCGCCGTACACGGTGTTGCTGGGCAGGCCGACGTCGGTCGTGTCGCTCGCCTCGGGGGCGGTGCTGGCACAGCCGACGCCGGGGTCGGGTCCGCCGTAGTAGGTCTCGCCGTCGATGGCGAGCAGCGGGAGCCAGCGCGCAGTGATCGGCTTCGAGAGGCGCGAGCACGCCTCCGGCAGCGGGTCGGGGGCGCCGACGGACGGGGCGCGGTCGGCAGCGCTCGCGTACGCGTCGACCCGCCACGGCGGCGTCTGCGACGACGAGGCGAAGTAGCGTTCCGGGGCGCTCTGGGTCCAGCAGGTCTCCGGGCCGAGCCGCGACTGTCCTCGTGGTACGGCGCCGGTCGTGTCGACGCCGCGGCACTGGAGCACGACGACCGGGTACTCCTGGTCCTTCGCCTCGGCCGAGGTCGGGTCCAGCACGACGCCCCCGGTGGGGTGAGCACCGCTCCACGCGACCCGCACCGACTGCCGGCCGCGGAGGTTCTCGACCGCGGACACCTTCACGTCCACCCTGGTCTGAGTGGCGTCGTCCTTCGACGCCGACCCGTCCTCGCCGATGTGTGCGCGCTTGGCGACGACGGACCCCGAGAAGGCCCAGTCGTCCGCTCCGGCGCTTCCGGCGAGCTGGACCACGCCGAGGGTGCCGGTCACCACGGCGGTCGCGAGCAGGACGCGCGACCAGCGTCGGGTCCTCATCGGCGACCCCTGGTGGAACGGCCGGCGAGGGTGACGACAGCGGCGGGCGCCGCGACGACGCCGACGAACAGGGCGACCACCAGCGCCGTCAGGAGCGGCCCCGGACCGGAGCGGGCGTCGCTGCTGAGGGTCGTCGGGACGACGGCGACGTCGCCCGCGGCGACGGCGGTGTCGGAGGTGACGACACCGAGGTCGTTGGGCGGCGCCGAGCCCGCCGATGGTGCGGCCGCGGACGGGCCGCCGCCCGCCGGCGGTGCGCCGTTCGCCTTCGGGCCGCCGTTCGCCTTCGGGCCGCCGCTGCCGCCGCTGCCGCCGGAGCCCGAGGGGGCCTTCGGGCCGGACGCCGCCGGCGCCTTGCCGTCCGACGTCGGGTTGGCGATGACCGCGTCCTCGTTGTTCTCGCAGGGCGGGTTGCCGGCCCTCGCGCACGCGGGCGGGTTCGGGGCGATCTGTGCGAGGTAGTTCTGGTTCGGCTTCCCCTTGATGAAGGTCGGGTTGTTGCACGTCGAGACGTTGCGGTCCTTCATCGTGGCGCCGAACGTCGTCAGCTTGCCGATCTGCTCGAAGCCGGCCTGGACCAGGTTGATCGGCAGCGGCGAGTAGCCGATCGGGCCGATGCCGCGCTGACCCTGGCAGATCGAGTGGTAGAGGAAGTCGGCGAGGCTCTGCGACTTCGCCTTGGTCATGCGCCGGTCCGACTTGGCCGTCGGGATGATCGCGTAGACGTAGGAGGACAGCGGGTACGTGCGCCGGTCGGCGTTGACGTAGACGTTGTCGAGGTCCTGGGTGAGGTAGTCCGGCGAGCCCTTGTCGGTGTTGATCTTCGCCTTCGTCAGGGCGACCGCGACGTTGTACTGGGTGGGCAGCACGTAGAAGCCCGCCTTGTTGAGCATGCGCGCGACGGGGTAGTTCGCGAGCAGCGGGTAGGAGTACTCCTCCATGGCGATGGAGCCGTTCGCGCCGCCGGACTTGATGTAGTTCATGACGCCGTCGGAGCCGGTCTGCGCCTTCTGCGGCCCCGATGACTTCCCGCAGTTGAGCGGGAAGTAGTCGGTCGGTGCGTTCGTCCCGCCGTTGCAGCCCCGCCACAGCGTCGGGAACTGGTCGCTCATCCAGGTCGTGAACTGGTTCGTGACCCCGGCACCGTCGGCGCGGACGACCGGGATGATCGGGATGGACGGCAGCTGCTTGCCGTTGTTGTCCCGGGTGACCGCAGGGTCGTTCCAGTTGGTGATCTGGTTCGTGAAGATCTTCGCGATCGTCTCGCCGGAGAGTCGCAGGCTGCGGTGCATCTTCCCGTTGACCTCCAGGTGGTACGGGAAGGAGGTGCCGCCGGAGACGACGGGCAGGTAGGCGAAGGAGCGCCCGAGGGACGAGTCCGTGGCGCCGGTCGTCGGGTCCTTCCCGCGGTAGGGGGAGTCGGTGATGCCGAACTCGGTGCGCACGTTGGCGTAGTCCTTGCGGCCCTGCGCGGCACCGTTGGCGGTGTAGACGACCTTGAGATCCTGGGCCGCCACGTCGGCGACCCACTGGTTGACGGCATTGGCGGCCCAGCTCGAGCCCGAACCCTGGATCAGCGCGTAGCCGGCCGCTTGCGCGGGGCCGGTCGGGCCGAAGAGACCGACCAGGACGAGGCTCACCGCCACGGCGACGGTGCGTCGTACGAACATGGCGGGCCTCATCCTCGGGCTCCCTTTCGGCGGGCGATCAGTCGGGCGGTGGTGAACAGGGTGAGCACGACGACGAGCAGCACCGCGGCAGCGGCGTTGGCGCGCTCTGCCATCTGGGGGATGCCCGACGACGCGCTCGAGTAGATGTAGAGCGGCAGCGAGTTCATCGGCTCGCTGAACGGGTTGGCGTTGAAGTAGGTCGACGCGCCGGAGGTCAGGAGGAGCGGAGAGGTCTCTCCGACGGCGCGCGCGACACCGAGGATCAGCGCGGTCGCCAGCGCCGGACGGGCAGTCGGCAGGACGACGTGCCAGACGGTCTGCCAGCGGGTGGCGCCGAGCGCGTACGACGCCTCGCGCAGTCCGCCGGGGACGACGCGCAGCACGACGTCGCTCGCGCGCGCCATGATCGGCAGCGCCATGATGGCGAGGGCCAGCGAGGCGGCGAACCCGCTGGTCTGCTGGCCGAGGTAGACGAGCCAGACCGTGTAGATGAACAGGCCGGCGACGACGGACGGCATCGCGGTCATCGCCTCGATCACCGACCGCACCGTGTTCGCCATCTTGCCGCCGACCTCGGCGGTGAAGATCGCGGTGAGCAGACCGAGCGGCATGGCGATCGCGACGGCGATGCTCATCTGGATGACGGTCCCGGCGATCGCGTGCAGGAGCCCGCCCTTGTCGAACGCGTCGTCGCCCTGGACCCCGCTCATGTCGTCGACGTAGAAGTTGGCGTGCATCAGCGGCTCGAAGCCCTCGATGACGGTCGACAGGACGGCGCTGGCCAGAGCGGCGCCGACGATCACGGGGGCGGCGACGACGAGGATCGTCGCGATCCGGTCGGCGACGATCGGCCAGGGCCTGGTCAACGCGGTCAGTCCCGCGAAGTAGGCGATGAACACGGCGTACCAGACGATGATGAAACCGAGGCGGCCCGACAGGGGCAGGACCTGCGTGTACAGGAGCCAGGTGGTGGCGAGCGACGCGAGGACGGCTCCCGCGAGCGCGATCCGGTCGTCGCGCGTCGTGGAGCGGGTCTGCCGCAGCGTCTCGGCGACAGGGCCTTGGGTGGAGGCAGGCGTTTCGGCGGCAGGGGTGAGGGTGCGGGCGCTCACAGCTCGCTCACCGCTCCGGATCGCGCCCGTGCCACGACGCCGGCGGCCAGGGTGTTGACCACGAGGGTCACCACGAACAGCAGGAAGCCTGCGGTCAGCAGCGCCGACAGCTGCGCCGGGCTGGCCTCCTTGTAGCCGGTCGCGATCAGGGCCGAGATCGTCGAGGTGCCGGACTCGAGGGCTCGGATCTTCAGCTCGAACGCCTGATTGATGACGAGGACGACGGAGATGGTCTCGCCCAGCGCCCGGCCGAGCGCGAGCATCGAGCCGCCGATGATGCCGCTCTTGCCGAACGGCAGGACGACGTTGCGCACGACTGCCCAGCGCGTGCCGCCGAGCGCCAGCGCGGCCTCCTTCTCCCCGGCGGGCGCCTGCGCGAACACCTCACGCATCACGGAGGTGGCCATCGGGAAGATCATCGCGGCGACCGCGATCGCAGCGATCGCAGCGGATCCCGCGTACGAGGGGTAGCCGGGCGCCTGGTTCCAGATCGGGTAGTCGACGTCGGTGTGGACCTCGAGGAACGGGATCCAGCCGAAGTGCTTGCTGATCCAGTGCGTGACGTGGGTGGCGTGGGGCTGGACGAGCAGCAGCACCCACAGACCGAACACGATTCCCGGGACGGCCGCCATCAGGTCGACGGCCGAGGTGAGCCCGGCCCGCCACTTCTCGGGCGACCAGTCGGTGATGAACAGGGCCGTGCCGAGGGCGAGCGGGATCGCGAGGACGAGCGCGATGATCGCCACCTGCACGGTGCCGAGCGCCACCGACGCGATGCCGATGATGTCCTGACTGGGGAGCCAGCGCGACTCGGTGAGGAACGAGAAGCCGTAGTGGGCGAACGTCGGTGCGGACTGCAGACCGAGGAACAGACCGATGGCGGTGACGATGACGAACACGAGGACGCCGACGCCTCGGGTGACCCCGACGAAGACACGGTCGGAACCGACGGGTCGCGCCGAGAGGTCGCGTGGGACGTCGTCGTCGAGAGCATCGTCGGCGACGTCGAGCGGGCTCGTCTCCGGGTGCACCGGTGCTCCAATCAGGCTCGAGAAGGCGGTGCCGAGTCGTGGAACTCGACGCCGTGGGGGGCCACGGCTGGATCACCTTGGCAGATTCCGGACCAACTCGATGTGTTTTGTAGACTTTCACTCAGCCTGATTGGATTCGAAGAAATCGATCCCGCGACGCCCTCCGGCAGGCACGACGACTCACGCCGTCACGTGGTCGGGCTGCTCACCCCTCGGGCGGCCAGGTCTTCGCGACCAGCGTGAGGACGTCGTACGTCGCCACGGGGTCGTCGTCCTGGTTGGTGACGACCGCGTCCCACCGGACCTCGCCGTAGTCGGCGTTCGCGCGTGCCGTGATCTGCTTCGCGACGAGCGTGACCCGGATCGTGTCGTCGGCCTTGACGGGGGTCAGGAAGCGCAGGTTGTCGACGCCGAAGTTTGCCAGCACAGGACCCGGGTTCGGTTCGACGAAGAGCCCCCCCGCCAGCGAGACGACGAGGTAGCCGTGGGCGACGATCCCGCCGAACAGCGGGTTCGCGGCCGCTGCCTCAGGGTCGGTGTGGGCATAGAACGTGTCGCCGGTGAGCTCCGCGAACTGGTCGATGTCGTCGAGGGTGACGGTGCGGGTGGCCGACTCGATGGTGTCGCCGACCCGCAGCTCGCGCAGGCTCTTGCGGAATGGGTGGGCGCCGTCGACCGTGCGCGCCGACCCCTTCGTCCACCGTCGGGTGATCGCGGTCATCGCATCGGGCGAGGCCTGGACCGCGGTGCGCTGCATGTGGTTCAGGACGCTGCGGATGCCTCCCAGCTCCTCGCCGCCGCCGGCGCGTCCGGGGCCGCCGTGCACCAGCGTCGGCAGGGGGCTGCCGTGCCCGGTCGACTCGGCGGCGTCGTCGCGGTCGAGGACCAGGATCCTCCCGTGCCACGGCGCGAGGCCCAGGACGACGTCGCGCGCGACACCGGGATCGTGGGTCACGAGCGACCCGACGAGGCTGCCTCGGCCACGCGCTGCGAGGGCGATCGCCTCGGCGTTGGACCCGTACGTCATGACGGTGCTGACCGGCCCGAACGGCTCCACGTCGTGCGGCTCGTCCGCACCGGGTCGCGCGCGCAGCAGCACGGGGGAGAGGAACGCCCCTCGCTGCGCGTCGGCTCCGACGACCTCGACGTGCGCGGGATCGCCGTACGCGATGTCGGCGCCGCCGCGCAGCTTCTCGATCGCGGTACGCACCTGGTCCCGCTGCTCGAGGCTGACCAGCGGCCCCATGCGTACGGACTCGTCGGCAGGGTCACCGACCGTCACTGCCGCGAGCCGGGCGCTGATCGCCTCGGTCACCTCGTCGGCGAGCGCCTCGGGGACGATGATGCGACGGATCGCCGTGCACTTCTGCCCGGTCTTCACCGTCATCTCCGTGACGACGCCCTTGACGAAGAGGTCGAGCTCGGGCGAGTCGGCGGTGACGTCGAGGCCGAGGATGGAGCAGTTGAGGGAGTCGGCCTCGACCCCGAGGCGTACGCCGTGGTCGAGCACGGACGGATGACGGCGAAGGATCCCCGCGGTGTGGGCGGAGCCGGTGAACCCGACGGAGTCCTGCGCGCCGAGGTGGTCCAGCAGCGTCCCGGTGGTGCCGCACACGAGCTGGAGGCTCCCCTCGGGGAGGAGACCCGACTCGATGATCCGGCGTACGACGGCCGCGGTGACGTACGCGGTCTGGCTGGCCGGCTTCACGATGCTCGGCAGCCCCGCGAGGAATGCGGGCGCGAGCTTCTCGAGCATGCCCCACACGGGAAAGTTGAAGGCATTGATCTGTACGGCGACGCCGGGCCGTGACGCGTAGAGGTGCTGGCCGACGAAGGTGCCGCGGCGGCCGAGCTGCTCCAGGGCGCCGTCCAGCACGACCATGTCGTCGGGGAGCTCGCGACGGGCCTTGCTGGCATACGAGAACACCGTCCCGATGCCGCCGTCGACGTCGACCGCCGAGTCGCGCCGGGTTGCCCCCGTGTGGAGGGAGAGGGCGTAGAGCTCGTCCGTGAGCTGCCCGAGATCGGTAGCGAGCGCCTTGAGGATCCCCGCACGCTCGTGGAAGGTCAGCGCACGCACGGCGGGGCCGCCCACGTCGCGGGCGTGAGCGACGACCGCTGAGTGGTCGAGTCCCTGGCTGGAGACGCGCGCGACCTCCTCCCCGCTGGTCGCGTCGAGGATCGGGCGACCCTCGTCCGGTGCGCGGAACCATCGGCCTGCGGCGTAGCTCTCCAGCAGTGGGCTCATGGAGTGACGCTAATCCAGAACGATTGGTCAGTAAACAGCGATGGCATGACCATCGCCGTCACGTCCGGGGTGGCTGATCCGGCGCCGTGAGCCGCCGCAGCCGGTCCCGCAGGTGGCCCTGCTCCGCGACGTTGACGGTGGCGGCGATCGCCAGGCGGTACGACGCTGCCGCCTCGTCGACCCGCCCGGCCCGCTCGAGGAGGTGGGCGCGTACGGCGTCGACGCGCGCGAGGCGCGGGTGGCTCGCGGCCAGGTCGTCCAGCTGCGAAAGCGCCTCCTCGGGCCCACGGAGCATCCCGTACGCGACGATCCTGTTCAGCGCGATCATCGGGTTCCGGCCGTCGGTGGTGTGCTCGAGCACCGTGTAGAGGGCGTGGATCTCGAGCCAGTCGGTCGTCTCCGTGTCGGCCGCGTGCGCGTGGACGCCGGCGATGCAGGCCTGCAGGAGGTACGGCCCCGCGTCGGCGCCGGGAGCCACCACGTCGAGCAGCGCGAGGCCCTCGTCGACGAGCCGGCGGTCCCATCGTGTCCGGTCCTGCTCGTCGAGCGGGATCAGCTCCCCCTGCTGACCCACGCGCGCGGGATGCCGCGCCTCCGTCAGGAGCATGAGGGCGAGCAGCCCTGCGACCTCGGTGGAGTCGGGGGCGGCCTGCCGGAGGAGGCGCGCGAGGTGGATCGCCTCGCGGGCGAGGTCGGTGTTCTGCGCGGGCGCGCCCGTGGTCGTGTGGTGCGCCTCGGTGAACATCACATAGAGGACGTCGAGCACCGGCGCGAGGCGCTCCGCGGCATCGCCGGGCCGTGAGAGGTCGCTGTCGAGGGTCGCGAGCCGGCGCTTCGCCCGGGTGATCCGCTGGGCGATGGTCGCCACGGGCAGCTGGTAGGCGTTCGCGATCTGCTCGGTCGTCAGTCCCGCGACAGCACGCAGCGTCAGGGCGACCTGCGCGGATCGCGACAGCGCGGGGTCGCAGCACAGCTGGAGCAGCAGCAGCGTGTCGTCGCTCTGGGCGCCCTCACGACCGAGCGGCTCCTCGAGCAGCGCGACCCGGCCCTCGCGATCGCGCCGCCGCTGGTCGCTGCGGACCCGGTCGACGTACCGCCGCCGCGCGGTCGTGGCCAGCCACGCCTGCGGATCGTCGGGCGGATCGGCCGGCCACCGGACGTACGCGTCGATCAGTGCCTCCTGGACGGCGTCCTCACAGAGGTCGAACTGGCTGCTGCCGTACGTGCGGAGCAGCCTGGCGAGGGTCTGGGGCGCGAGCTCGCGCCACAGACCCTCGCCGGCGGAGGACGGACGGCTCACCCGTCGCCCAGGTCGGAGAACACGACCGGGCGGACCTCGACGGCCAGACCGGGGATGCTCGCGTCGGGGATCAGGCTCGCGAGCTCGATCGCCCGCGCCTCGTCCTCCACGTCGAGCAGGTAGAAGCCGCCCATGAACTCCTTGGCCTCCACGAAGGGGCCGTCGGTGACCTCGGGCCCCTCGCCGTTGCTGCGGACCACCTTCGACCGGCTCGGGTCGCCGAGCGCCTGCGTCGAGATGAACTCGCCGTTCTCCTTCGTCGCAGCCATGAACTGGCCGTGGCCCTCCCCGATCGCCTGCTGCTGCTCCTCGGTGAGCTGCTCCAGGACGGCGGGGTCGACATGCATCAGGATCAGGTACTTCATGGGTCCTCCTCTGGACGGGGCACCGCGGTTCGGGAGCCACCAGGTGGTCGTCACCGTCCGCGCTCGCACGACACCCCGGCACGAGAATCTTTGCCGCTCCTCGCCGATCGTGTCGATCCGCGCGACCGGGCGACGACCGAGGAGTATGAACCGACCTCGCCTGAGCCTGATGCTCCTCCTGCTCCCGACGGCCGTCGTCGCCGTCGACATCAACGTCCTGTTCCTCGCCGTTCCCGAGCTCACCGCCGACCTCGGGGCCACGGCGACGCAGCAGCTCTGGATCACCGATGTGTACGGCCTGGTGGTGGGCGTCCTCGCGATCGTGGCCGGGGCCGTCGGTGACCGCGTCGGCCGACGACGTCTCCTGCTGCTCGGCTGTGCGGGGTTCCTCGCGGCGTCGGTGCTGGCGGCGTACGCGCCGACCGCTGAGGTGCTGCTGCTCGCCCGCGTCCTCCAGGGCGTGGCGGGCGCGACCCTGATGCCGTCGACGCTCGCGCTGATCGGCGACATCTTCCCCGACGAGGGCGCACGCACGAAGGCGATCGCCACGTGGGCGACCTGCCAGTTCGCGTTCGCATCACTGGGACCGGTCGTCGGCGGGCTGCTTCTCCACTGGTTCTGGTGGGGCTCGGTGTTCCTGCTCTCGGTCCCGGTGTGCGCGATCGTCCTCGCGCTGGGTCCGCGGTTGCTCCCGCGGTCGCGACCGGCCGACCGTGCACCGCGCGTCGACCTGCTGAGCGCGGGGCTGCTGATGGCTGCCCTCCTCGCGGTGTTCACCGCCATCAAGGCGTGCATCCCGGGCTCTGCCACCCCGACGACCGTCGCCGTGCTCGCAGTGGCGGTCGCCGGTGCGGCTGGCGTGGCCTTCGTCCGCCGCCAGCAGCGCCTTGCCGACCCGTTCCTCGACCTCGGTCTGCTCCGTGAGAGGGCCATCGTCGTGGCCGTGACGAGCCTGACCCTCGCCGCCGTCGCGCTCGCGGGGACCGGGTTCTGGGTGACCCAGTACCTCCAGTCGGTCGCGGGACTCACGCCGCTCGTGGCGGCGATCGTGTTCATGCCGATGGCGCTGGGCATCGCGGCGGGCGCGTCGGTCTCGCCGGCCCTCGCGAGGCGTGTCGACCCGGACCGGCTGGTTCCCGCAGGTCTGGTGGTCGCGGCGCTCGGGTCGCTGCTGCAGCTGACCGTCTCGGCGGACCTCGGCTACGCGCCGATGATCGTCGGCGTGACGCTCACCGCGTTCGGGTGCGGACCACTCTTCGCGTTCGGCACGCAGCGCATCGTCTCGAGCGCGCCGCAGTCCGCCGCCGGCTGTGCCGCCGCGCTCGCGGAGACGGGCAACCACCTCGGCTCGTCGCTCGGGTTCGCGGCCGTCGGCAGCCTCGCCACGACGGTGTACGCGCTGGCGCTCCGACCGGAGGCGGCCGCCCTCGGGCTCTCGGGCACGACGACCATGGCGGAGACGCGAGCCGCCGCACAGAGCTCGTCGGACCCGCAGGCCGTCCTCGACGCGCTCACCGCGGCAGGGAACGACGCGTTGCACGCCGTCGGGCTGTTCACCGCGCTCGTCCTCATCGCCTGTGCCGTCCTCAACACCCGTCGTACGGCTCCCGGGCGCGCACCGCTGTCTGCCGAGGACGGTAAGGTCCGTGCGTGACGACGACTCCTCTCGCGCTGGTCGGGGGCTACACCACCCGCGGCGCCCCAGGCCTGCAGTCTGTCCGCGTGCATCCCAGCGGCCGGCTCGAGCCGCTGAGCGTGCTGGAGATCGAGTCGCCGTCGTGCGTCGCCTGGCACCCGACGCTGCCCGTGGCGTACGCGACGAACGAGTCCGCAGCAGGCGGAGTCACGGCGGTGGCCATCGACGACGCGGGACACATGCGCGCGCTGGGCTCGGCTCCCACCGGCGGCCACCCCTGCCACGCGGCGATCACCCGTGACGAGCGCTGGTTGCTCACCGCCGACTACACCGGTGGCACCGTGTCCCTCATCAAGCTCGCGCCGGACGGACGACCCGTCGCCACGGTCGGCACCACCACGATCGTCGGGAGCGGCCCCGATCCCGAGCGCCAGCAGCACGCACACCCCCACATGATCGCGACCGACGTCCTCGGGCACAGCCTGATCTGCGTCGACCTGGGGGCCGACACGCTCACCTCGCTCGCGATCACACCGGACGGCGCGCTCCGGCAGGAGCGCACCTGGCACCTGCCACCCGGCACGGGCCCTCGCCAGATCGTCGCCCTCCCTGACGCCGACTCCGCCCTGGTCGTCGGCGAGCTCAGTGCGACGTTGCTGCGCGTCCGCCTGGGGGCGGCCGACGAGGCCGAGGTGCTCGCCGAGGTGCCGACGACGACGCACCCCGAGCGTTCGTGGCCCGCCCAGCTGACGACGTACGGCGACAGCGTCCTCGTCTCCAACCGCGGTCCCGACACCATCGCCGTCTTCACGGTGGGGACGTCTGAGCTCGACCTCGTCTCCGAGCACCCCACCGCGGGTCGCTGGCCGCGACACTTCGCCCTGACCGAGGGGCTCCTCCTCGCCTCGAACGAGAACTCGTCCACGATCGAGGCGTTCGAGCTCGGAGCGGGGGAGACGATCGGGCGTCGGGTCAGCAGCTTCGCGACCTCCACGCCGACCTGGGTGGCGCTGCGGCCGTAGACCCGCGAATCACACGCTGTGGGTGACGACGGTGGCGGTCTGCGGGTGGATCCTGGAGGTGCCGAACGGGCGACTGCTCCGGAGGCTCCGTCGTACGAAGGAGTGGCTGATGAGACGCGTCGCGACCCTTGCCGTGTCGACCGTGTTCCTGGGAGTGTCGCTCGCCGCCTGCAGCGAGGACACCGAGACCCCGGCGATCTGTGGTTCCGTGAACAGCCTCGAGGACTCGGTCCAGGACGTGAAGGACATCGACCTCACGGCTTCAGGAAGCCTCGACGAGGTCAAGGCCTCGCTGACCGAGGTCGGCAACGCCCTGGCGGACGTCAAGTCCGAGGCGAAGTCCGAGTTCTCCGATCCGCTCACCACGGTCGAGACCAGCTTCACCGCCCTCACGTCCAGCATCAACGCGGCGACCGCCGATGCGTCGGCGAGCACCCTGTCGGCGGTCGGCACCGCCCTGACCAGCTTCGGAACCGCAGTGGAGAGCCTCGTCAACGACGTCAAGGCGACGTGCTGACGAACGACGAGAAGGGACACGACCATGGGACTTCTGCGCGGACGAGGAGACGACGGGGACGTGCGGCGATTCCGCATGCGCGAGAAGCTCGCCTCGATCGGTGACGACTTCTGGATCGAGGACGAGGACGGCAACCGCGCGTTCCGAGTCAACGGCAAAGCCATGCGGATCCGCGACACCTTCGTGCTGGAGGACCTGTCCGGTCACGAGGTCGCCAGGATCCAGGAGCGCAAGCTGAGCGTCCGTGACAAGGTGGCGGTCGAGCGCGACGACCAGACGATCGCCACGGTCCGCAAGGCGCTGGTCGGCATCCGGGACCGCTTCGCGATCGACGTCGAGGGCGGGCACGACCTCAAGGCGCACGGCAACGTCGTCGACCACGAGTACGAGATCGAACGCGACGGGGACACGGTCGCTCGGGTGTCGAAGAAGTGGTTCCGCGTCCGCGACACCTACGGCGTCGAGATCGCCGCAGGGGAGGACGAGGCGCTCGTGCTCGGCGTCGTCGTGGCCATCGACTCCCTGACCTGACCGCGTCCGCGTCTACTGCAGCGCGGCGGTCAGACGCATGACGTTGTCGATGTAGGCGGAGCGCCTCGGGCGGTTGAGCCACTCGTCGAGCGTCAGCTCGTGGGAGACGGCGCGGTAGCTGTCCTCGACCGCGGTCACCTTCGCGACGGCGTCGGACCCCAGCAGCATCAGCGACACCTCGTAGTTCAGCGCGAACGACCGCATATCCATGTTGCTCGACCCGAGCACGGCGACGTCGTCGTCGACGGTGAAGAACTTCGAGTGCAGGATCGCGGGTGCCGGATAGAAGTAGATGCGTACGCCCGCCCGCAGCAGCGCCTCGTAGTACGAGCGCTGTGCGTGGAACACCATGAACTGGTCGCCGGCCTCGCTCACGAACAGCTCGACGTCGACTCCGCGCTGGGCCGCGGTCGTCACGGCGTACAGCAGCGACTCGTCGGGCACGAAGTACGGGCTGGTGATCGACAGCCGGCGCTGCGCCGAGTAGATGAGCGTCGTGAAGGCCCGCAGGTTGTTCTCGGTCGCGAACCCCGGCCCGCTCGGGATCACCTGCGCCTCGATCTCGCCCCGGGGCGGAGGCGGGGCGGCGATCTCGTTGATCAGCCGGACTCCGGACTCGGCGTACCAGTCGGTCGCGAACAGGAGGTTCAGGGCGCTCACCGCGGGTCCCTCGACGCGCGCCATGAGCTCGACCCACTCACGGCCGGCCTTGTGGTTCTTGGGCTTGTTGTAGCCGGGCTCGATGAGGTTCTGCGAGCCGGTGAACGCGACCGTGCCGTCGACGACCATGATCTTGCGGTGGTTGCGCAGGTCCGGGCGGCGCCACTTGCCTTTGAGCGGCTGGATCGGGAGCATCATGTGCCACTCGATCGCGGTGGTGTCGAGGCGCTTCTGGAAGTCCTCGAACCCGGGGATGCCGCGGGATCCCAGGTGGTCGAACAGCAGCCGCACGGTCACTCCGCGATCCGCGGCGCGCGCGAGCGCCTCGAACACCGGTGCGGTCACGTCGTCCCAGGCGCTGATGTAGAACTCCACATGCACGAAGCTGGTCGCCGCGTCGATCGCGACGGCCATCGCCGCAAGGCTGTCGGCATACCCGGGGAACAGGTCGATCCTGTTGCCGGGCGCGACCGGCTTGGCTCCGAGGGTCCGGTTCAAGGTGGCGACCGAGGAGACGTACGCCGGACCGTCGTACGCGGCCTCGAGCGTCGGGACGTCCGCCGTCTGCTCGGCGATCATCGCGTTGATCGCCGCCTGCTCCTGGTGGCGGCGCTGCTCGAGCTTCGTCCGACCGAGGACGAGGAACAGCACGAATCCGAACAGCGGGATGATGAGGATCAGGAGCAGCCACGCCATGCCGCTGGACGGTCGCCGGTTCTTGGGCACGACGCCCAGCGCGACGATCTTGATCGTCAGGTCGATCACGTACAGAGCCGCTGCGAGCCACGCCACCATGTGCCAAGGATCGCGTACGACGGTGGTCGCCGCGTCACTCGTGCAGGGTGATCACGCCTGCGTCGGCACCCCTGGATGCGGCCGGCCCAGGCGGCTCCGGTAGGGTCGTCACAGCGACGCGGGGTGGAGCAGCTCGGTAGCTCGCTGGGCTCATAACCCAGAGGTCACAGGTTCAAATCCTGTCCCCGCTACTCAGAGAAGCAGTGGCAGAGGCCGTTTTCGGAGTCACCGGAGGCGGCCTCTCGCCTTTGGGGGCAAGGGGACCGTATGACGACCACGGTGAGCGTCGACAATTTCGTGCGCGCCGAGACCGACCGGATGTTCGCCGCCATCCAGGCAGACGCCGGCGGCATCAACGCCTTCCGGCACAACCGGGAGCCGGCGCCGATCGACGAGCAGACCGTGATCCGGCTGAACCGCGACACGCTCTACAGCTTCGCTGTCGTCGACATCTCCGCCGGGGCGCGGGTGACGCTGCCTGACGCAGGCGACCGCTACATGTCGGCGATGGTGGTCAACAACGACCACTACGTCGACGCGATCTTCCACGGCGCGGGCACGTACGAGCTGACGGTCGACCAGTTCGGCACCGAGCACGTGATGGTCGGGGTCCGGACCCTGGTCGACCCGGCAGACGCCGCAGACATCGCCGAGGTCTCTCGGCTGCAGGACCGGATCACGCTGGAGGCGGGGTCCGCACGGCCGTTCGTCTCTCCCGAGTACGACGCCGTCAGCTTCGACGGCACCCGGGACGGACTGCTCCAGCTCGCCACGTTCTTGTCCGGGTTCGACCGCATGTTCGGGACCCGCGAGGAAGTTGACCCGGTCCGTCACCTGATCGGCGCGGCGGCAGGGTGGGGCGGGCTGCCGACCAGCGAGGCCTCCTACGTCGGGGTCGAGCCGCGCGTGGACCCGGGCGACTACGAGATGACTCTCGAGGACGTCCCAGTTGACGCGTTCTGGTCCATCTCGGTCTACAACGCCCGCGGCTTCTTCGAACCGACCTCCAGCGGCCGCTACACCATCAACAGCATCACCGGCGTCCCGAACGACGACGGTTCGATCACCGTGCGGTTCGTCACCGACCCCGAGGACCCGCGACCGAACGCGATCCCCGTTCCCGACGGCTGGAACTTCCTGGTCCGTCTCTATCGGCCGCGCGCCGAGGTCCTCGACGGAACCTGGACGGTGCCGCCGCTGGTGCCGGCTACCGAGGTGTCCCCGGGGCTCCAGGCCTGACTGCCGTATTGCCGGTCCGGCAACACAGATTGTCGCCGGCCGTGCGGGTCGGCAGGCTGGTGGGCATGGAGACGAACGAGTCGTACGACGCCCCCGCCGCCGCCGAGGCGGACACCCAGCCGCTGACCGAGGAGGAGGCGGCGATGTTCGAGCCGCCGAGCTGGGACGAGCGCTACTCCGGCGAGGAGACCGTCTGGAGCGGGAAGCCGAACGCCCAGCTCGTGGCTGAGGTGTCCGTCCTGACACCCGGCACCGCGCTGGACGTGGGATGCGGCGAGGGCGGCGACGTCATCTGGCTCGCGAGCCAGGGCTGGAAGGTGACCGGCGCCGACTTCTCGGCCAACGGACTCGCGCGGGCTGCACGGCACGCCAAGGACGCCGGCGTCGCCGACAAGGTCGACTGGTGGCAGGTGGACGCGCGCAGCTTCGCGGCGGACGGACGGGCGTACGACCTGGTCAGCACGCATTTCCTCCACCCGCCGAACGGCGGGATGGTCGAGGTCGTCGCCCGGCTCGCCGAGGCGGTCGCTCCGGGCGGACGCCTCCTCGTGGTGGGCCACGCGCCGTCCGAGGCGTTCTTCACCCACCTGAGCCCGAACCAGCGACGGGCGATGTTCGTGGCGGAGGACCTGCTGCCCGGACTCCCGTCGGACTTCGAGGTCCTCGCGGTCGAGCAGCGCCCACGGGCGATGGTTCGCGAAGGCGTCGAGGTGTCCGTGCACGACTCGACGCTGGTCGCGCGCCGTACGCCGTGACTGCGGGCGGTCAGGCTCGCACGGCGACCAGCCAGCTGAGGTAGACCACGTACGCGGCGACGAACACGCCACCTTCGATCCGGCTGATGCGGCGACCGGTCATGAAGACCGGCACACAGGCGACCGCGACGACGGCCATCAGCACGAGGTCGGCGGCCAGGACCTCGTCAGGCACGGGCACGCTCTCCGGAGCGGCAATCGCTGTCACGCCGAGGATGAACACGAGGTTGTAGACGCTCGACCCGATGAGGTTGCCGAGCGCCAGCTCCCGGTCGCCGCGGAACGTCGACACGAGCGTGGTCACGAGCTCGGGCGCCGACGTGCCGATGGCGATCACGGTCAGACCGATGACGGCATCGCTGATCCCGAGCGACGACGCGGCGTCGACCGCGCCGCTGACGAGCAGGTCGGCGCCGACGACGATGACCACGAGTCCGGCCACGAGCCCGATGACGTCGCGAGCGAGACCGCCTGAGGGGGAGCCTTCCGTCGTGGCTCCACCTGCACCCTCGGGCGTACGCTCCGCCGCGTCAGCGCGTCCTGCGCGGAGCACGCCGTACGTGTAGGCGACGCCGAGCACGAGCAGCACCGCACCCTCGACCGTGGTGAGCGTGCCGTCGCTGCCCATCACGAACACGACCAGCGCGGCGGCGGTCATCGCCGGGAGGTCGAAGCGGAGCGTGCGGGTTGCGAGCGCGATCGGCCGGATCGCTGCACTCAGGCCGAGGATGAGCAGGAGGTTCACCAGGTTGGTGCCGACGATGTTGCCCACGGCGAGGCCGCCGCTCCCGCGCCGGGCGGCATCGACGCCGATCGCGAGCTCAGGCATGCTCGTGCCCAGCGCGACGACGGTCAGACCGATCGTGATCGGGGCGATCCCGAGTCGTACCGCGACGCCGGAGCCGCCACGGACGAGGAGCTCGGCGCCGATGACGAGGCCGACCAGACCGAGCACCATGACGAGCACCGTCGACATGGGGACACTCTGGCAGGCTCCGACGGTGGACGCAGGCCCAGATGCCCTCGGGTCAGTGTGCTGCGGCGCGCCGTGGGACGACGTGCATCACGGCGACGACGATCGCGCCGACGACAAGGCCGATGATCGCGGACGCGATGGTGTTGACGAGCCAGCCGAGCGCCGCGCCGGCACCGGCCACGGCGTCGTGCACGGCCTCCTCGAGGTGGTGGACGAGCTCGTACGGCGCGTGCAGGCCGAGCTCGTCGGCGCCCACCAGCAGGATGTGGCCGCCGACCCACAGCATGGCGACGACACCGACGGCCGAGAGGGTCGCGAGGACCACGGGCATCGCCTTCACGAGCCCGTTGCCGACCGCACGCGACGCAGCGGACGTCCGCTGGGCGAGGGCGAGGCCGATGTCGTCCATCTTGACGATCAGCGCGACGACGCCGTAGACGAGAGCGGTGATGCCGAGCGCGACGACGATGAGGATGATCGCGCGCGACACGAACGGCTCGTCGGCCACCTCGTTGAGGGCGATCACCATGATCTCGGCCGACAGGATGAAGTCGGTCCGGATGGCGCCGGACACGACCGTCTTCTCCTGATCGGCACCCTCCGCCGTCGAAGGCTTCTCCGGCGCGTGGTGCCCGGAGACCTTCTCCCACAGCTTCTCGGCGCCCTCGTAGCAGAGGTAGGTGCCGCCGACCATGAGGATCGGGGTGAGGAGCCACGGGAGGAACTGGCTGAGGAGCAGCGCCGCCGGGAGGATGATCAGCAGCTTGTTGCGCAGCGACCCCTTGGCGATGCGTCCGATCACCGAGAGCTCGCGCTTGGGTGAGAGGCCCTGGACGTAGCGCGGCGTCACGGCTGCATCGTCGACGACCACCCCCGCAGCCTTGGCGCTTGCGCGGCCGGCAGCCGCGCCGACGTCGTCGACGGACGCAGCAGCGAGACGGGCGAGCGCGGCGACGTCGTCGAGCAGGGCTGCGAGTCCGACGCTCATGCGTGCGCTCCGACCGGGAGTGAGGTGGCGATCCGTGTCACAAGAGAAGGGTAGTTGTCGTTGCGGCCCTGCTTCGCACCCGCCGTACGATCCGGGGCATGCAGCGCTCATCCTCTGGTGCCTCGGGCCCGCTCGGCAGCCTCGCTGTCTTCATGGCGTCCCGCGACGGCAACGACTCCTCGCTCCTCGAGATGGCGTACGAGGTCGGTGCCCAGATCGCCGAGCGCGGCATCGAGCTCGTGTACGGCGGTGGCGGGAGCGGCCTGATGGGTGCCGTGTCACGGGGTGCGCTCGACCGCCGCGGTCGCGTGTACGGGGTCATCCCGTCGTTCATGGTCGAGCGCGAGTGGGGGCGCACCGGCGAGCCGGGGCTGGAGATGCACGTCGTCGACACGATGCACCAGCGCAAGGCGATGATGACGGCTCGGGCCGACGCCTTCCTCGTCCTTCCCGGCGGTCTCGGCACGCTTGAGGAGATGTTCGAGGTGTGGACCTGGCAGACCCTCGGCCTCCACGCCAAGCCGCTCGGTCTGCTCAACCCGGACGGGTTCTGGGACCCGCTCGTCGCCATGCTCGACCGCATCGCCGGCACCGGGTTCATGAGCCGCGAGCTCGTCGACGCCCTCGTCGTCGACGCCGACCTGCCTACGGTGATCGAGGGTCTGCAGCGCCGGGCGCTCGAGCGCTGAACGTCGCGCGGTACGCGCCGGGCCCGATCCCGACGTGCCGGGCGAACAGCCGGGAGAAGGTCGCCGCGTCACGGTAGCCGACGTCGCGCGCGACCTGTTGCGCGGTGCGGTCAGTGCGCGCGAGCAGGTGCTGCGCCCGGCGGACGCGCGCCCGTTGGAGGTAGCCGAGCGGGGTCTCTCCGGTGTCGGCCTTGAAGCGCCGCAGCAGCGTTCGCGTGCTCGTGTGGAAGGTGGCGGCGAGGCCCGGCAGGTCGTACGGCGTGTCGAGGTGCTGGTCGAGCCAACGCTCGACGCGGGCGGAGAAGCTGCCCCCCGTGGCCGGGAGGAGCCGGTCGTCCACGTACGGCGCTTGGCTGGAGCGGGCGTCGTCGACCAGTGCGATCCGCGCTGTGTGCCGAGCCGCGGTCGGACCGCAGTGCCGCCGGACGAGGTCGAGGACGAAGTCGTACATCGCGGAGAACCCGGCGGTGGTCGTGACGCCCGCGTCGTTGACGACCAGGTCTCCAGGCGTGACGACCGTACGGGGGAAGCGTCGGGCTAGCGCGTCGGCGAAGAGCCAGGACGTGGTCGCCCGGCGGTCGTCGAGCAGGCCCGCGGCGCCGAGGAGGAACGCGCCGACGCAGATCGACACCACCGCCCGTCCGCCGTCGGTGTGGCGGGTGATCGCCGCGATCTCGGGTCCGACGTCGGCGAGCCTCGCGTCGAGGTCCACAGAAGGCACGAGCTCGAAGCCGGGGACGACGAGCACGTCGACCTCACGCATCGGCCGCACGCCGATCGGCACGTCTCCCGTGGCGACGACCCGCCGACGCGGCGACATCACCGACGTCGTGAACGGCGTCGTCCCCGTGCCCTTGGCTCGGGCCACGTGGCCGCCGATCGTGAGCAGGTCGAGAACGCCGAAGACCTCCGACGCGAAGCACCCGGGGTACGCGAGCACGCCGACGCGCAGGGGTTCTTCCGTCATGGTGCCGCCTCCTCGTCCGAGGTGGCGAGATTACCTCTGATCATGGCGATTTCGCCGCTCCAACACCCCGTCCGAGGCGACGACGATGAGAGTCCGTCCGACCAGAGGAGACCAGATGAGGAAGCACGACGCGGGTGCCTCGCAGCTCGAGGACTTCGAGCGCCGCAGCTTTGCCGCCGACGGGAGCGAGAAGAACGTGTACGTCGCCGGCGCGGGTCCTGCCGTCATCGTGATGCCTGAGATGCCGGGGATCAGCCCGGACGTCCTGCGCTTCGCAGCGTGGGTCCGCGATGCGGGCTTCACCGTCTACGTACCGTCCCTCTTCGGGACCGACGGGGCGTACCCGACGGTCGAGGACGGCGCGGCGGTGATGAAGCGCGCCTGCGTCAGCGCCGAGTTCCGCGCGTTCGCCGGCGGCGGGACCAGTCCGGTCGTGACGTGGCTCCGGGCGCTGGCTCGACTGGCGCACGACGAGTGCGGCGGGCCGGGCGTCGGTGCCGTCGGGATGTGCTTCACCGGGAACTTCGCGCTCACGATGACGCTCGAGCCCTCCGTCGTCGCCGCTGTCCTCAGCCAGCCGTCGCTCCCGCTCGACGACCCAGCAGCGCTCGAGATGTCCACCGAGGACGCGGAGGCGGTGAAGGCGCGTTTCGCGAGCGCCGACCTGCGCGCGCTCGGACTGCGCTTCGAGGGCGACCGCTGGTGCACGGGGCAACGGTTCGCCGCGTACGCCCGGCTGCTGGGGGAGCGGTTCGACGAGCGCGTCCTCAGCGGGGAGGTCGCCAACGCCGAACCGCCGCCGTTCTTCCGCGACGTCGTCGGGACGCCGCACAGCGTCGTGACCGCGCACCTCGTCGACGAGGAAGGACACCCGACGGTGCAGGCGCGGGACGCGATCCTCTCCTACCTCACCGAGCGGCTCATCCCGCGGGCGCGATGAGTTCCGTCCTGCGGCGCGGTCCACCCGGCGTACCCGATGAACCCGATCAAGGAGTCGCCATGCGCAACGTCGTCGCCTACCTGCTCGTGTCCCTGGACGGTGTGGCCGAGGCGCCTGACCAGTTCGTCCTCGACTTCGACGAGGTGATGTACGCCAACCTGGGTCGCGTGATCGAGACCCAGGACGCGGTGCTCCTCGGCCGACGGTCGTACGACGAGTGGGCGCCGTTCTGGCCGACCTCCTCGCACGAGCCGTTCGCGAGCTTCATCAACGCGGTCGACAAGTACGTCGTGACATCGACGCCGCTCGAGCACGACTGGGCGAGCACGACCGTCGTCGACGGGTCGGTCGAGGACTTCGTGCGCGACCTCAAGCAGCAGCCGGGCGGGGACATCGGCGTGCACGGCAGCCTCGCACTCACCTCCTCGCTGCTCGCCGCCCAGCTCGTGGACCGGCTCCGACTCGTGGTCGCGCCGGTCTCCGTGGGCGAAGGCCGCCGGTTCTGGGACGGACCCGGCGACGCGCGACGGTGGGAGCTGGAACGCGTGGTCGGGACGCCGACCGGGAGCCTGCTCGCCGACTACCGGGCAGAGCCGTCGTCCTGACGGCGGTCTGCGCGCTCGGGTGCGATCGGGTTGTGTAAGACGCATGACCCGCTACGGCTTCCACGCCAGCCACGAGCAGATCGGCCCGCGCCAGCTGCTCGCCGACGTGCAGCACGCTGAGCGTGCGGGGTTCGAGGTGGCGATGTGCTCGGACCACTTCTCTCCGTGGAGCAGTCGCCAGGGACACTCTGCCTTCGCGTGGTCCTGGCTCGGCGCGGCGCTCGCCACCACCGACCTCACGTTCGGTGCGGTGAACGCGCCGGGACAGCGCTACCACCCTGCCGTGATCGCGCAGGCGATCGCCACCCTCGGCACGATGTTCCCGGGGCGCTTCTGGGTGGCGCTCGGCAGCGGCGAGGCGAGCAACGAGCACATCACGGGTGACGGGTGGCCCCGCAAGGAGGTCCGTACGCGCCGGCTCGAGGAGTGCGTGGATGTGATCCGTCGGCTGCTCGAGGGTGAGGAGGTCAGCCACGACGGCCTCGTGACCGTCGATCGGGCGCGGCTCTGGGAGATCCCGGAGCCACGGCCTCGGCTGGTCGGACCGGCGGTCTCGCTGGACAGTGCCTCCAGGGTCGCCGCGTGGAGCGAGGGCATGGTGACGGTGAACCAGCCGCTCGACGCCCTGCGGCAGCGCGTCGACGCCTACCGCGACGCCGGCGGCACCGGGCCCCTCGCGCTGCAGGTGCACCTGTCGTGGGCTCCGACGGAGGCTGAGGCGGAGCAGGTCGCGCACGAGCAGTGGCGGAGCAACATCTTCGGTGCCCCGGTCTCGTGGGACCTCGAGACCGCTGAGGCCTTCGACCTCGTGTCCGAGGACGTGACGGTCGACCGGGTGCGCTCGGTGGTCGACGTCTCCGCCGACCTCGGATGGCACCGCGACCGGCTCGCCTCGTACGCGGAGCTGGGCTTCGACGAGATCTACCTCCACCACGTGGGCCAGTCGCAGAACGAGTTCATCGACGCGTTCGGCGCGCAGGTGCTGCCGGGCCTGAAGGAGGCGTGACCGATGGCGCGGAGCGTGAGCACCGGTGACCTGTGGTGGAAGAACGCCGTCATCTACTGCGTGGACGTGGAGACCTACTCCGACTCCGACGGCGACGGCGTGGGTGACCTGATCGGGCTGACCCAGCGCATCGACTACCTCGCCGAGCTCGGGGTCACGTGCCTGTGGCTGATGCCGTTCTACCCGACGCCGGATCGCGACGACGGCTACGACGTGACCGACCTGTTCGGCGTCGACAGCAGGCTGGGCACGCACGGAGACCTGGTCGAGCTGCTCCGCGCCGCCGACGACCGCGGGATCCGGGTGATCGCCGACCTCGTCGTCAACCACACCTCGGCGCAGCACCCGTGGTTCAAAGCCGCGCGTCGCAGCAAGGACAACCCCTACCGCGACTACTACGTCTGGCGTTCGGACCCGCCGCCGGACACCTCGGACAAGGTCGTCTTCCCTGACAAGGAGGACGGCATCTGGGCGTACGACGAACGCACGGGCGAGTGGTACCTGCACCACTTCTACAGCCACCAGCCGGACCTCAACTTCGCCAACCCGAAGGTGCGAGAGCACATCGCCAAGTCGATCGGCTTCTGGCTGCAGCTCGGTCTGGCGGGATTCCGGGTGGACGCGGTGCCGTTCCTCATCGCCGACGTGGACACCGACGGGGACGACGTACCGGGAGACCCGCACGAGTACCTCAAGGCTCTGCGCTCCTTCCTCGGCAGGCGGCGCGGCGACGCGATCCTGCTGGGGGAGGTCAACCTGCCGCACAAGGAGCAGCGCGCCTACTTCGGAGGGTCCGACGGGGACGAGCTCACGATGATGTTCGACTTCCTCGGCATGGAGGCGCTCTACCTCGCGCTCGCGCGGGAGGACGCCCGCCCGCTCGCCAAGGCCCTGAAGGCGCGGCCGAGGATCCACCCGGACTGCCAGTGGGCGACGTTCGTGCGCAACCACGACGAGCTGATCCTCGACAAGCTGTCCGACCAGGAACGATCAGACGTGTTCGCCGCGTTCGGTCCCGAGCCGGCGATGCAGATCTACGGGCGAGGTCTCAAGCGGCGCCTCCCGACGATGATGGGCGGTGACCCGCGCCGGATCCGCATGGTCTACAGCCTCCTCTTCAGCCTCCCGGGGACCCCGACGCTGTACTACGGCGAAGAGATCGGGATGGGCGAGGACCTCGAGGCCGAGGGACGGATGGCCGTCCGGACGCCGATGCAGTGGGAGCCGACGCGCAACGGAGGGTTCTCCACCGCGCCGCCGCGTCGGCTGATCCAACGACTGGTCCCGGACGGCTACGGCCCCGAGCACGTCAACGTGGCAGACCAGTTGCGCGATCCCGACTCGTTGTGGAGCTTCATGCGCACGCTCATCCAGACCTATCGACTGTGCCCGGAGCTCGGATGGGGAGACTTCCGGGTCCTCGCTGCGCCGAGCAGAGCGGTGATGGCGCACCGGTGCCACTGGGAGGGGTCGACGGTGGTGGCCGTGCACAACCTGTCTGCAGACCCGGTCACGGTCCGGATCCCGATGGATCCCGACGATCTCAGGGGCGACGAGCACGTCTGGCTCGAGGACGTCATCGCGCACGAGGCGACCGAGATCGGTCGCGACGGCGCGGTCGAGCTGACGCTCGACGGCTACGGGCACCGCTGGATGCGGGTACGCCGGGGCGACCCGGGAGGTCTCTGAGCGACTGCTCAGCCGACAGGGTCGACCAGCTCTGCGAGCCGTGCGGGACGGGCCGCGTCCGGGAGCGCGCTCAGCGCGCCGATCAGTGCACCCACGCAGAGGTCGCGCACCTCGTCGCGGGACGCGGCCGGCGTCCCCGGCGTGTCGAGCCAGGAGAACGTGGCCGCCCGGAGCAGCGGGATCCAGCTGCTCACCGTGATCGTGAGGAGCGGGTGCGGCTCGTCCGGCTCGAGCGCCGCGAGGATGCGCTGCTCGTGCAGCCGGGTCGAGCGCTCGATGATCGCCTGGATGTCGGGATCGGCGCTCGCTGCGCCGCGGTGGATGGTGCGCATGCCGAGGCGGTTCGCTCGGCAGTGGTCGAGGTAGCTCTCGATCCCGGTGTAGAGCTGCTCGCGCGCGGAGTGGGCGGGGTCGGGCGCGGTGCTCTCGGCGAGGTGCGTCGCGGCGCGCTCGAGCAGGGCCGCGAAGAATGCGCGCTTGTTGGGGAAGTAGTGGTACAGGAGGCCGCGCGAGACCTCGGCGATCTCGGCGACGCGCTCGATGTGGACGTCGTCGTACGACTGCGTCGCGAAGAGCCGTGCCCCGTGAGCGAGCAGCTGCTCACGGCGTTGATCGGGGGAGAGGCGGGTGCGCGTGGCCACGGCTGGAGACTACTTGACAGCGGTTCAGTAGCGCGACAGGCTTTGTTGAACCGAAGTGCAACAAGGAGTTTCGATGCGCAACGCCTGGTCCGGTCACACGTTCCCGCACCCTCCCGGGCGTCGGCGCTGGATGAAGGACGCCCACAGCATGGATCCGGAGCGTCCGGTCCAGCACATCCTCGAGCACCATCGCGACCTGGGTCCCATCTTCGAGATCGTCGTCTTCGGCCAGAAGTTCGTGTTCGTCGCGGATGCTGAGCTCGCGGCCGAGCTCAACGACGAGAAGCGGTTCGTCAAGGCAAACTCGCCCGCGCTCGAGGGCTTGCGGGGCATCGCCGGCGACGGACTCTTCACCGCCCGCAACGACGAGCCCAACTGGCAGCTCGCCCATGACCTTCTCGTGCCGGCGTTCACCAAGCAGGCCATGCAGCGCTACCACCCCGTGATGGCCGAGACGCTCGACGAGCTCTTCGTGGTCTGGGACTCCGGCGACGGGCGCGTCGACGTCGGTGGGGACATGACCCGGCTGACCCTCGAGACGATCGGCCGTACGGGCTTCAGCCAGGCGTTCGGCTCGTTCACGACCGACGAGGTCCACCCGTTCGTCGAGGGGATGGTGACGGCCCTGACGCTCGGTCGGCGCAAGGGTGTCATCGGTGCCCTGCCCGGCGCGCGGATCCTCGAGCGACGGCTCGACCGCCGGCACGCCGACCAGCTCGACTACGTGCGCGGGTTCCTCGACGACATCGTGCGCTCACGCCGTACGGCAGCGACCACCGGCGGCGACGACCTTCTCGGCATCATGCTCGACCAGGCGCACCCCGTGACCGGGCAGCGGCTGAGCGACGAGAACATCCGCTACCAGATCCTGACCTTCCTGGTGGCCGGGCACGAGACGACGTCGGGCGCGCTGTCGTTCGCGTTCTACTACCTCGTCCGCCACCCGGACGTGCTCGCGAAGGCCGTTGCCGAGACCGACGCGATCCTGGGGGACGACCCGGACGCGACGCCGTCGTACGAGCAGGTCCCGCGGTTCCGCTACCTCCGCAAGGTGCTCGACGAGGCGCTCCGGCTGTGGCCGACGGCCCCCGGCTACGCCCGCAGCCCGCGCGAGGCGACCACGCTCGGCGGGCGGTGGACGATGACGCCCGACGACTGGGCGCTCGTGCTGCTGCCGCTGGTCCAGCGTGACCCCGCGGTCTGGGGCGAGGACGCCGACGTGTTCGACCCCGACCGTACGAGGCCTCGCCTCGCGTCGACCGCGAAGCCGTTCGGCACCGGCGAGCGCGCCTGCATCGGACGCCAGTTCGCGGTGCACGAGGCCACGATGGCGCTCGCCCGGATCCTGCATCGCTACGACATCGCCGGCGACGCGTCGTACGAGCTGACCATCAACGAGCGGCTCACGCTGATGCCGGAGGACTTCCACGTCACGCTCACGCGTCGCCGGCCAGCGACGGGTGGCACGCCGCTGCCTGCGGTCGAGGACGCGCCCGCCGCAGCGGCCGTCTGCCCGTACACCGGATCGACCTCCGGCTGATCCCTCCTGGGGTGGCGCGCCTACCGTGACAGTGGTGCTGTTACGGTGTGGCGTCCGTCATCCGGAAGACGCCTCTCGGAAGGTTGCCCTCATGTCGTCCCCCGCGTCGTCGCGCCGCCGCATCGTCACCGTCAAACGCGTCCTGATCGCGCTGCTCGCCCTCGTCGTCCTCGCGGCCGTCGCCTTCTTCACGATCGTGCCCGGGGTCGTCGAGCGCAGCATGAACACGATCGAGCCCGGACCCCTCCCTGAGGTGACCGAGGAGACCCAGGCGCTGCACGACTCGCTCACGATCCTCGACATGCACTCCGACACGCTGCTGTGGAACCGCGACCTCCTCGACCGCAGCGAGCGCGGCCACGTCGACCTGCCCCGTCTCGAGGACGGCAACGTCGCGCTCCAGGTGTTCTCGTCGGTGAGCAAGTCGCCCAAGGGCCAGAACTTCGACTCGAACAGCGCCGACACCGACAACATCACGCTGCTCACGATCGTGCAGCTCCAGCCGCCGCGGACCTGGGGCTCGATCTTCGAGCGCTCGATGTACCACGCGGATCGGCTCCAGGACGCCGAGGAGCGGTCGGACGGCAGGCTGCGCATCGTTCGTACCAGCGAGGACCTCACCTCCCTGATGGCCGACCGAGCCGCGGGCGAGGACGTCACCGGAGCACTGCTGTCCCTCGAAGGGCTCCAGCCCCTCGAGGGGGACGCCGGCAATCTGGAGAAGCTGTACGACGCCGGCTACCGCATGGCGGGCTTCACGCACTTCTTCGACAACGAGGTCTCGGGCTCGATGCACGGCGAGGAGAAGGCAGGACTCACCGACCTCGGTCGCGAGGTGTTCGACGAGATGGAGCGCCTCGGCATGATCGTCGACGTCGCGCACGCCAGCCACCCCGCGGTCGCCGAGATGCTCGAGCGCGCCACGAAGCCGGTCGTCTCCAGCCACGGCGGCGTCCAGGCCACCTGCGAGGTCAACCGGAACCTCACCGACGACGAGATCCGCGGGATCGCCGCCACCGGTGGCGTGGTCGGCATCGGCTACTTCGACGGAGCGGTGTGTGACACGAGCGCCGAGGCCGTCGTCGACGCGATGGTCCACGTCCGTGATCTCGTCGGCATCGAGCACGTCGGGCTCGGCAGCGACTACGACGGCTCGGTCGCCGTCCGCTGGGACACCTCCGACATCGCCGTCGTCACGCAGGAGCTCGTCGACCGAGGCTTCAGCGACACCGACATCGCCGCGATCATGGGCGGGAACGTGCAGCGGGTGATGACCGAGGTGCTGCCGAAGGGCTGACCGGCGCGCTCGCCGCCAGGACACCGAGGCAGACGATCCAGATGCTCATCGCGGCGATCTGGAAACGCTGCGCGATGCCCGACTGCCACGAGGACGAGTCGATGGCGGCGAACCCGCCGAAGAGCAGGATCCCGACGACGCCACCGATCCAGAACGTCAACCAGCCGGCGCGGCGGACCCAGCGCTGCCGCTCGTCGGCGGCCAGCGCCACGGCCACCGCGCCGAGGAACAGCGCTGCGGCGGACACGATGCTGGATCCGTCGTGGACCCACCGCTGCCACTGGTCGGCAGCCGTTGTGCAGACCTCGTCGGTGCGACAGGGGAGAGGAACGATTGCGGCCACGATGCCTCCGAGCGCGAAGACCGCGGTGAGCCAGAGTCCGGCGGTGCGCCAGCGTGAGGCCGGCAGCGCGGCCCGCACCCAGGGGAGCAGCGCGAGCACGAGCACCGCGCAGACGACGTCGGTGACACGGAGGAGCCCCGCCGTCGGAGAGCCCGGGACCTCGAGCTCGCTGACCACCGCGAACCAGTCGTGGTCCTGCGAGACCATCACGTCGAGAAGGAAGTTCGAGTAGAGGAATCCCGCCACGACACCGGTGGCGACGAGCAGCACCCCGCGCCAGCTCTTCACCCGGGAAGCCTAGTCCGGCCGACTGACGGACGCTCACGGGTCGCGTACGCCCGGGCGCGGTGACTCGACAGCGCCAGCACCACCAGGATGTTGACACCCACCGTCATCACGCCGGCCAGCGTGATCCCCGCGCGGCCTACCACGTCTGTGAGAAAGGCCGTGCTCGTCGCGACGACACACACGCTCATCAGGACGAGCCGTGCGACGTTGCTCCCGCGCAGCACACCGATCGCGAGTCCGAGGTCGATCAGCCCGAGGAGAGCGAGGACGGGGGCGGCGAACGCGGTCACCCGCCGGACGTCGTCGGCCGACACCGTCTCGCCTGCCCCGCTCACCGAGTCGGCGAGCGAGTCCGGCGACACCACCACCACGACGACTGCGGCGAGATAGAAGATCGCTCGGAGTGCAGCCACACCTGCTCCGAACACCGTTGGACCGGGCAGGCGGCTCCGGCTGTCGCTCGGCGTGACCGGAGCATCCGGTGGCACGCCAACTTCGCGAACATCGACCACCGGAAGGTCGCCGTCGGTCTCGATCAGATCCCCGCCACCGTTGCGTGAGTGGTAGCCGGTCGAGAAGTTCGCGATGGTCGCGACGCTGGCGCGTGGCTCGGCCGACGTCACCGTCGAGACGACGTGGTCGCGCTCGACGTCGGTGTCGGCATCGATCTTGTGGGTGACCTGGAGCGTGAACAAGGAGAGGCCGACACGCTTGTCGTACGTCGCCGCGGCCAGCCAGTCGACGGCGAAGCCGCCGGGCAGCATCCACCCGTCGGGACATCGCCAGAAGCGGACGTGGTGGCGCTGAGAGGGCGTGCCGTCGACCTCCCGCTCGTACGCGAAGTCCTGCTGCCGGTCGAAGAGGACGAGCGGGCTGACAGGTGCTCGCGGGTAGCTCCGCCGTCGCAGTGTCGAGGTGACGATCTTGCGTCCCGCGCTGAAGTCGAGATCGTCGGCGCGAACCCACCCCGCCGTCTCCATCGCCCGGTGCAGCTGGACTTCGTGCCCGCGCCAGGCGACGTTGACCGGGTCGCCGAGCAGACCGTCGCTGGTGCGCGCTCGCCCGATGAAGTACCCGGGGAGATAGATGTGCGTCAGGATCCGGTGCAGACGGGGGAGCAAGAGGTAGGCGACGAACACCCAGAAGACGACGAGAAGGATCGACTGCCAACCTGGCCGCACGCCCTCGATCAGGAGGAGCACGGCGAACCACGCCGCCGACACGGCGGAGAACGCGAAGAACGCGCCGTCGATCGCGTCCAGGACCGAGGTGCGGCTGGTAAGTCGCCTGCGCGTCCCCCGCATGGGCACAGTCTCGCCGACGCGCCCTGCCGCCGCCCGCGAACTCGGTTAGGTTTCGGGAGTGACCTGGGGGCTGATCGGCGCGTTCGGCGCTGCGCTCTGCTACGGCGTGGGCTCGATCCTGCAGGCGGTGGCTGCGCGCGAGACCGACGTCGCCGAAGGCCTGGACCCTCGCCTGCTGCTGCGCCTCGCCAGGTCGTGGCGCTACCTCCTCGGCGTCGGCCTCGACGGGCTCGGCTTCGTCCTCTCTCTCGTCGCCGTGCTGTCGTTGCCTCTGTTCGTCGTGCAGTCGATCGTCGCCAGCTTCCTGGCGATCACCGCCGTGCTCGGCGCGGTGTTCCTCCGGATGCCGCTGACCTCCCGCGACAAGGTGGCCCTGGTGGTCGTCATCGGCGGACTCGTCCTGGTTGGCCTCTCCGCCGCTGAGGACCGGGCGGTCGACGTCAGCGACGCCGAGCGGTGGGGTGTCCTCGTCGTGTCGATCGCGCTGGCGGTGATCGCCGTACCGTGCGCGCGGCTCGCCGGTGCCGCCGGAGCGGTCGCCCTCGGCGCGATCGCGGGTCTCGCCTTCGGCGCGACGGCCGTCGCAGCCCGAATGCTGCCCGAGACCCTGTCGTACGACGCTCTCGGCGAGGACGTGCGCCTCCTGCTCGGCGATCCAGCGACGTACGCGCTGCTGGTCGCGGGAGCCGTCGCCCTGCTGACGTACTCGACCGCGCTGCAGCGGGGCACCGTGACCCAGGCGACCGCGCCGCTGGTGGTCGGGGAGACGATCGCTCCCGCCCTGGTCGGCATCGCGCTCCTCGGCGACCGACCGCGCGAGGGGTGGGAGTGGGCGGCGATCGTCGGCTTCGTCCTGGCGATCGCCGGCGCAGTGAGCCTGGCGCGGCATGGTGAGGTCTCTGCCGAGCAGCCCGTGGACGTTCCCGTGGAAGGAAGCACCGCATGAGCCGTACGCCACAGGGGTCCGAGCCGGCCCGCTCCGACGAGGCAGGGAGTCGCGCCACGGCGGGCTCCCGCCGGCTGCTCGACGACCGCTGGCCGGACGTCTTCGCGGCAGTCGTGTACGCGTTCGCGACGTTCGTCGTGATCGTGGCCCTCGTCCCGCCGTGGCGGCGCTACTTCTCGCGAGACGACGACGTGGTGTCGCTGATGACGATCCCGATCGTGCCGAGCCTCGTGTACGGAGCGCTGCTCGTCGTCCTTGCCGTGGCGCTGCGGCGCCGATTGCGTGCGGCCTGGTGGGTGCTGGCCCTCTGGTGGCTCCTTCTTCCCGAGGTCGGACGGATCGTCGCCGTCGCCGCCGGGGATGCGAGCGTGCCGCTCGTGATCGGGCTGGTGGTCGGAGCGGGCCTGCTGGTGGTCGCCTGGGTCGCGCGACCGCAGTTCACCGCACGGCGCGTCCCCGGCAGCCTCCGGTCGGCCCTCGCCTTCTTCCTTCTCGGCGGAGCGGTCGTCCTTCTGGGTGGGGCCGCCCTCGTCCACCGTGTGGGGGACGCCCCGACGTTCGAGGCAGCAGCCGAGTACGTCTGGGGTGGGATGCTCTCCGACGTCGGCCGGTTCGGCTCGGAGACGAGCGTGTCCGCGCCGATCTGGGTCCGTGCCCTGATCGGGCTGAGCGGCGCTGCGGTCGTGCTGTTCTCGGCGCTGCTGCTCTTCCGACCGCCGCGCAGCGCGCGCACCGGCGCCGTCGCCGACGAGGCGCGCATCCGCACCCTTCTGCGTGAGTTCGGCGACGAGGACTCGCTGGGCTACTTCGCGACGCGGCGGGACAAGGCCGTCGTCTGGGACACGGAGAACCCCGAAGAGGCCCGGGCGGGCGTGTCGTACCGGGCCGTCGGCTCCGTCAGCCTGGCGAGCGGAAACCCCGTCGGCGACCCGGCACGCTGGGACGTGGCGATCGCCCGGTGGCGCGACGCCGCCCGGTCCAACGGTCTGTCGCTCGCCGTCATGGGTGCCGGCGAGAAGGGTGCGGCTGCCTACGCCGAGGCGGGTCTCACCGCGTTCGACATCGGCGACGAGGCGATCGTCGACCTCCAGGCCTTCTCGCTGAACGGGCCGGGGATGAAAGCGGTACGGCAGTCGGTGGCGCGTCTGCAGCGGCACGGCTACACGACCCGCATCGTGCGGCACGAGTCGCTGAGCGCCGACGACTTCGCCGCGCTCGGCGAGGCGGCTGCCGACTGGCGCGGCGACGGCGGCGACGAGCGTGGCTTCTCGATGGCGCTCGGCCGGATGGGCGACCCCCTCGACGGACGCTGCCTGATGGTCCAGGCACACGATCCCGAGGGGGCGCTGCGAGGGTTCCTCAGCTTCGTGCCGTGGGGGAGGAGCGGGCTGTCGCTCGACCTCATGCGGCGTGACCCGTCGGCAGACAACGGGCTGGTCGAGCTCATGGTCGCCTCGCTCGCCGAGCACGCGGTCGACTTCGGCGTCGGCCGCGTGTCCCTGAACTTCGCGATGTTCCGAGAGGCCTTCGAGCGCGGCGCGCAGATCGGCGCCGGACCGGTCGCCCGGCTCTGGCGGCAGGCACTGCTGCTCGCGAGCCGCAGCTGGCAGCTCGAGTCGCTGTATCGGTCGAACGCGAAGTACCACCCGGCCTGGCAGCCGCGGTTCATGTGCTTCGAGTACGCCTCGGACCTGCCACGGGTCGGTACGGCCGCGGGCAGCGCCGAGGGATTCCTGACGCGGCCGACCCTCTCGAGCCTCCTTCACCGCCGCGACGGGGGCAACGCCCTGGACACGGCGAGCGCCAGCCACGCCGAGGCGGTCCTCGCCCTCATCCCGCCCGAGCCGGACCTGGTCGCGGAGGCGCTCTCGACCACCCACCTGCCCGAGCAGATGCGCGTCCGCCGCGAGAAGCTCGACCGCATCCGCGCCAAGGGGATCGACCCGTACCCGGTGGGCTGCCCGCGGACCCACACTCTCGCCCAGGTCGTCGCAGAGTCGGGGGAGCTGCCGCCGGACACCACGACCGGACGGCAGGTGTCGGTGGTGGGCCGCATCCTGCTCAAGCGCAACCTCGGCGGGCTCGGGTTCGCCACGTTGCGTGACGGCAGCGGCGACCTCCAGGTGATGGTCGACGAGGCTGACGTCCCGGCCGAGACGTTCGACCTCTGGCAGCACGACATCGACCTCGGCGACCAGATCGGCGTGACCGGCGAGGTCATCACCACCCGGCGAGGCGAGCTGTCGGTCCGCGTCCAGGAGCTGATGCTGACCAGCAAGTCGCTGCGGCCGCTCCCGGACAAGCACAAAGGGCTCACCGACCCGGAGGCGCGGATCCGCAACCGCTACCTCGACCTGATCGTGCGTCCGGAGGCCCGCGACATCGCCTACACGCGGTCGACGGTCGTACGCAGCGTCCGCGACTCGCTCCAGGCGCGGGGCTTCTTCGAGGTCGAGACGCCCGTGCTGCAGCTGATCCACGGCGGTGCGAACGCGCGTCCGTTCGAGACCCACCTCAACGCGTACGACCTCGACCTCTACCTGCGCATCGCGACCGAGCTCCATCTCAAGCGGCTGCTGGTCGGAGGGATGGAGAAGGTCTTCGAGGTCGGGCGCCAGTTCCGCAACGAGGGCGTCGACTTCAAGCACAACCCGGAGTTCACGTCGTTGGAGGTCTACGAGACGTACGGCGACTACCACACGATGCGGGTGCTGACGCAGGAGATCATCCAGGAGGCGGCGATCGCCGTTCACGGCTCACCGGTCGCGCTGCACACCGGACCGGACGGGAAGGTCACCGAGCACGACCTCTCGGGCGACTGGCCGGTGAAGAGCATCTGCGAGGCGGTCTCGGAGAAGCTCGGCGAGGAGATCACCCCGGACACCGCCCGCGAGGACCTGCTCCGGCACGCGGGAGCGATCGGGCTCGAGGTGGATCCCGACGTGCACTGGGGGCCGCTGCTCGAGGAGATCTACGAGGAGCTCTGCGAGAGCCGTACGACCACGCCGGTGTTCTACACCGACTTCCCCAAGGAGAACTCCCCGCTGACGCGCCAGCACCGCGACGACCCGCGGCTGGCGGAGAAGTGGGACCTCGTGATCTTCGCCGCCGAGCAGGGCACGGCGTACTCGGAGCTGGTGGACCCGGTCGACCAGCGCGAGCGCCTCGTCTCGCAGTCGCTGCGTGCGGCGGCCGGCGATCCGGAGGCGATGCAGGTCGACGAGGACTTCCTCCGTGCGCTGGAGTACGGGATGCCGCCGACGGGAGGGATGGGACTCGGCATCGACCGGTTGGTGATGAACCTGACCGGACTCTCGATCCGCGACACCATCCTGTTCCCCCTCGTTCGTCCGGAGCGCTGACGCGGGGATGACGACGAACGATCGGACCAGCACCAGCGCGGTCCAGAAGGTCGGCGTCCTCACCCTGGCGGGACTCGTCGTCGGCTCGATGGTGGGCGGCGGCGTCTTCACGCTGCCGAAGGAGTTCGGCGCGGCCACGGGTGTGCTCGGCGCGGTCGTCGCCTGGACCATCGCGGGCACGGGCATGCTCATGCTGGCGTTCGTGTTCCAGTCGTTGGCGATCCGCCGGCCTGACCTCGACGCCGGCATCTACAGCTACGCGCAGGCGGGATTCGGCAACTATCTCGGCTTCAACTCCGCGTGGGGCTACTGGGCGAGCAACGTCGCCGGGAACGTCTTCTTCATGGTGCTCACCCTGGCGACGCTGGGCGAGTTCTTCCCGGGGCTCGGTGACGGCGACACCGTGCTCGCGGTCGCGATCGCGTCCGTCGGTGTCTGGGTGTTCCATGCGCTGATCGCGCGAGGTGTCCGTCAGGCCACGGTGGTCAACCGGGTCGTGACGGCGGCGAAGCTCGTGCCGATCCTCGTGTTCATCGTGATCGTCGCGGTCGCGTTCGACCCGGCCACGTTCGCCGACAACATGCTCGGCGAGCAGGGCGGCGGCTCCAGCTCGTTGTTCGAGCAGGTCACGGACACGATGCTGATCACGACGTTCGTCTTCCTCGGGATCGAGGGTGCGAGCGTCTACTCACGTCTCGCGGCACATCGGCGTGACGTCGGCCGCGCGACGGTGCTGGGTCTCCTGAGCGTCCTCGCGATCTTCGTGGCCGTCACGATGGTCTCGTACGGCGTCCTCCCGCGTGCCGACCTCGCCGACGCGCGGCAGCCGTCGATGGGGGCTGTGCTCGAGTCCGTCGTGGGCCCGTGGGGAGCGACGTTCATCAGCATCGGCGTGATGATCTCGGTCCAGGGCGCGTACCTCGCGTGGACGCTGCTCAACGCGGAGATCCTGTACACGCCGGCGAGGTCCGCGGTCATGCCGAGGTTCCTCGCCCGGACGAACCGGCACGAGACACCCATCGCCGCGCTGCTCGTGACGAACATCGCCGTCCAGGCGCTGCTGCTCCTGGTGCTGGTCATCGACGACGCGCTCGACTTCATGCTCAAGCTCGACACGGCCCTGACCCTCGTCCCGTACCTGCTCACGGCCGGCTTCGCGCTCAAGCTGACGATCACGCGCGAGACGTACGGGCCCGGCGACGAGCGTGAACGGCGTCGGCAGCAGCTGGTCGCCGTCCTTGCGGTCGTCTACTCCTGCTTTCTCCTCTACTCAGCGGGCGTGGAGTACCTCCTGCTCGCGTGCATCGTCTACGCGCCGGGCACGCTCCTGTACGTCGTGGCCCGACGCGAGCGGTCGCGCAGGGTGTTCACCCGCGCGGAGGCCCTGTGCTGCGTGGTGCTCATCGGCGCAGCAGTCGCGGGTGTCGCGCTCGTGGCGGCGGGGACCATCGACCTCTGACGCCCGACCTCACCCCGCGTGCCGCACGCGGGACAGGTCCTTCGACACGTCCTGCAGCTCCGCGTTCGTCGCAGCCGGGTCCAGGATCGTCTCCTCCGCGTCGAACATGAGCGGGAGGAATCCCACCGAACCCTGCCCCCCGCCGAGCGGGACGGTCGCGTCCCAAGAGACAGCGCCGCTCGCGAGCTCGAGCCAGGCCAGCAGCAGGTCGGCGCGTGCACGATCTCGCCGGTCGCCACCGGTCGGCTGGAGCACCGCGTGGGCCTCGGAGGGCGTCAGCGCCGAGGTGTCCTCGGAGAACACGCTGGACACCGCGTCGACGATCTCGAGGTAGCCCGCGGCGAAGGCCGGGTCGACGTGAGGCTTGCCCTTGCCGCTGTACTGGTGCTTCCACCAGCCCTGCCCCTGCGTGGAGGTGGCGTCTCCCGTGACGATCACGCCGAGGTCGTCGGAGGCCGTCGCGCCGTCGTCGTCCGCGAGCTCCAGGAGGAGCTCGACCACACCCGGCACGGTCTCGTTGACGTCCACATCGTCGCTCGCGAAGAACGGGAAGGTCCCGAGCGGGGTGGGCGTGGGCGGCTCGTCGGGCTCTGGTCCGACGCCGTCGTTGAAGGAGGTGATGCTGATCGGACCGCTGCCGTCGTCCCAGGTGAACGTGAGGTCGTCGGAGCCCGGGTCGGACCCGTCGGCCTCCACGGTCGCCGTCTCGCCGATCTCGGTCACGACGTACGCGCCGCCCGGGAAGGTCACGGCGTCGCCGTCGTCGATGGCGACGCTCGGACCGAGGTTGGTGACGACCACCGGGAAGTTCGCCGTACCCACACCGCCGTCGTCGTCGGTGACCGCGACCGTGACCGTGTAGGACCCGTTGTCGCCGTACGGGAAGTCGGCCGTGATCGTGCCCGTCCGTGGCGCCCCCGGGCCACCCGGGTCGTCGACCGTGACGGTCGCCGGCCTCGGTCCGCCCGTGCCGGTGCCGAAGTCGACGGTCGCCGTGTGGGTGTCCGGCCACCCGGGATCGGCGAACGTCGCCTCGACGGAGATGGTTCCGCCCTCGTCCGTCGCGGTCACCTGCGCCGGGTCGACCGTCACCGTCGGGACGACGTTCGTGACGTCCCGGGTGAAGGTGACCGAGCCTGTCTCGCCCTTGTCGTCGGTGGCCGTGATCGTCACCGGGTCGGAGTCCGGTCCGTCGCTCGTCTGCTCGCTCCACGTCCACGTCCCGGCACCCATCACCACGGCGCCGCGTGAGGCCGACAGGCTCGTGACGGTGCTGTCGGGATCTGCGAACGTGCCCGAGTTCGTGGCTGTCGAGCCCTCCGGTGCCGTGACCGTGGCCGCGTCAGCCGTCACGGTCGGCGGCTCGTTGGGCGCGCGCAGAGCTGCGAGGAGGTCGATGCGCGGTGTCGTCGCGGTCGTCGTCCCGGCCGCGTTCGTCGCATAGGTGATCGGCACCCCCGTCGTACGCAGGTCGTTCATGAGGTCGCCGACCGTACGCGCCGGGTAGGCGGCACGCAGCACGGCGAGGGCTCCGGTCACGTGGGGCGCCGCCATCGACGTACCGGACTTGCTCCCGTACGTGTCGTCGGGCTCGGACGAGATGATCGAGCTTCCCGGTGCGAACACGTCGAGGAGCCCTCCGCGGTTGCTGAAGCCGGAGACGGCGTCGGCATCGGTGGTGGAGCCGACGGTGAACGCCGTCGAGATGCAGCCCGGTGCGCCGGTCGCGTTGAGGTGGCTGTCGTTCCCGGCGGAGATGACGGTGGCGACGCCGGCCGTGAGGAGGCCGTCGATCGCGGTCTTGCGCGTGTCGCCGTCGCACGCTGTCCCGTTGTTACCGCCGCCCAGGCTCATGTTCGCGGCGACGACGTTCCAACCGGGGTTCGCGGCGTCCAGGGCGATGAGCTGGTTGAGCGCGTTGATCTGGTCGCTGGGATAGGTCAGCACGCAGGGCGTCGGGTCACCGACGCCGTCGGGGTCGCAGTCGGCGGTGTCGTTGAACCGGGTGAACACCTGCATCGCGATGAGCTGTGCTCCGGGAGCGACACCGTCGCCCGGCGCGTTGGTGCTGTCGGTCGCCGCGCTGCCCGCAGCGATGCCGGCGACGTGGCTGCCGTGGTCGCAGATGTTGGCGTTGGTCGCGTTGAGGCAGGCCGCCACTCCGTCGACGGTCGCGTTGGTGTCGGTCGTCGTGCCGTCGGGGCACAGGCTGTCCTCGTCGGAGGCAGCGGGCGTCGACGAGCAGAACTGGGAGACGATGCGCGCGCCGCCCGTGCCGTAGAACGGGTGGTCGGCGTCGATGCCGGTGTCGAGCACCGCGACGGTCGCTCCCGTGCCGTCGAACCCGAGCCCGTGGACGTCGTCGCCGTTGATGACCGGCAGCGACGACGCGAGCGACGGTCGTTCGGGGACGTCCTCCATCAGCGAGACAACGTCGGGGTGGGCGGCCAGCTGCTCGAGCTCGTCCGCGGGCACCTCGAGCACGGCGACCGGCAGGCGGCTCATCGTCCGCACGACGTCGGCGTCGGTGTCCTCGGCCACGCCGGCGACGTCGCTGCGCTGCTCGACGCCGACGACCACCCGGACGGGATCACCCTCCGGCGCCGCGACGGCGCCTCCTTGCCCGAGCCAGACGAGCGTGCCTGCCGCCAGCGCGACGGTCGATGCTGCTGCCAATAGCGTGCGTGACGTCCCCATGATCGCCCCCCGGTCGATGCTTCTCGCGACGTTACGACCTCAAGGTGTCATGCATTGTCTGTTTTGTTCCTCGGTGCGTCACAGCATCGCCTGTCCGCCGTCAGCGAACGGTCGTCGGCGTCGTGAGGAGTGCCGGGCTAGCGTGGTGATGTGAACGACGCTCCCTCCACGGTCGGCGAGCTGCGCGCCTCCGGCCACGTCCAGAAGTCCGTCCGCGAGGAGGTCCGCGACAACCTCCTCGCTGCCCTCGCCGAGGGCAGCGATCCGTGGCCCGGCCTGCACGGCCTCGAGGACACGGTGATCCCTCAGCTCGAACGAGCGCTCATCGCCGGTCACGACGTGGTCCTGCTCGGCGAGCGCGGGCAGGGCAAGACCCGGCTGCTGCGCACGCTGGTCGGCCTGCTCGACGAGTGGACGCCGGTGATCGCGGGATCCGAGCTCGGCGAGCACCCGTACGAGCCGATCACACCCGTGTCGCGCCGTCGCGCCGACGAGCTCGGTGACGCGCTCCCCGTCGAGTGGCGGCACCGCGACGAGCGGTACGCCGAGAAGCTGGCGACGCCTGACACCAGCGTCGCCGACCTGATCGGGGACGTGGACCCGATGAAGGTGGCAGAGGGCCGTTCGCTCGGCGACCCGGAGACGATCCACTTCGGTCTCGTCCCGCGCTCCCACCGCGGCATCGTCGCGATCAACGAGCTGCCCGACCTCGCCGAGCGGATCCAGGTCGCGATGCTCAACGTGATGGAGGAACGCGACGTCCAGATCCGCGGGTACGTCCTTCGGCTGCCGCTCGACGTCCTCGTGATGGCCACCGCGAACCCGGAGGACTACACGAACCGCGGCCGCATCATCACACCGCTGAAGGACCGCTTCGGGGCGGAGATCCGTACCCACTACCCGCTCGAGCTCGAGGACGAGATCGCGGTCGTCAAGCAGGAGGCGGCGCTGGTCGCGACCGTGCCCGACTTCCTCCTGGAGATCCTCGCGCGCTTCACGCGGGCGCTGCGCGAGTCCAACGCCGTCGATCAGCGCTCCGGCGTCTCGGCGCGGTTCGCGATCGCCGGCGCCGAGACCGTGGCCGCTGCTGCTCTGCACCGCGCGACGATCCAGGGCGAGGAGCACGCGGTCGCACGGGTGGTGGACCTGGAGACGGCCGTCGACGTGCTCGGAGGGAAGATCGAGTTCGAGACCGGGGAGGACGGTCGCGAACGCGAGATCCTCGCGCACGTCCTGCGTACGGCGACGGCGGAGACCGTGCGCCACCGCCTCCGAGGCATCGACTTCGCGCTGCTCGTGGAGGCGTTCGGGTCCGGCGCAACGGTGATGACGGGTGAGCAGGTCGCCGCGACGGACGTGCTCGCAGGGCTCCCGGTGCTCGGCGAGTCCGAGCTCTACGACGAGGTCATCGCGCGGCTCGGCGCCACCGACGACGGTGAGCGCGCCAGTGCGATCGAGCTGGCGCTCGAGGGTCTGTTCCTCGCGCGCAAGATCGGCAAGGACTCCGGCGGTGGGGAGACGGTGTACGGATGAGCGAGGCCGTCCCCGATTCGGGCAGTTCGGGAGCTTTCTGGGACGCGATTCGGTCCCAAAGTGCCCAAATCGGGGTCGGGACGGGGGCGGGGATGAGGGGACAGGAAGGTGGGCGATGAGCAGGCGCGACAGCAGGTACGGCCGGTACGCCGGAGGTGACCCGTTGGCGCCACCGGTCGACCTCGCGGAGGCGCTGGACGCGATCGGTGAGGACGTCATGGCGGGCTACTCGCCGGAGCGTGCGATGGCCGAGGTGCTGCGCCGGGGGACCCAGGGCCAGCGCGGTCTGGACGACCTGGCCCGCCAGGTCGCCCAGCGCCGACAGGACCTGTTGCGGCGCCACGACCTCGACGGCACGATGCGCGAGGTGCGCGAGCTCCTCGACCACGCGGTGCTCGAGGAGCGCAAGCAGCTCGCGCGCGACCTCGACGACGACGCGCGCTTCGCGGAGATGCGGATCGAGAGCCTGCCGTCGTCACCGGCAGCCGCGGTCTCCGAGCTCGGCGACTACGCGTGGCGCAGCCCGCAGGCGCGCGAGGACTTTGAACGCATCAAGGACCTCCTGGGCCGCGAGATGCTCGACCAGCGGTTCGCCGGGATGAAGCAGGCCCTCGAGAACGCGACAGAGCAGGACCGCGAAGCCGTCGCCGAGATGCTGACGGACCTGAACGCGCTCCTCGACGCTCACCGCAGGGGCGAGGACACCGAGCAGCAGTTCCGGGAGTTCATGGACAAGCACGGCGAGTTCTTCCCGGAGGACCCGCAGGACGTCGACGAGCTGATCGACGCGCTCGCTGCGCGGTCGGCCGCGGCGCAGCGGATGCTCAACTCGATGACGCCGGAGCAGCGCGAGGAGCTCATGGCGCTGTCGGCGAGCGCGTTCGGCAGCCCCGCGCTGCAGGAGGCGCTCGGCCAGCTCGACGCGAACCTCCAGGCGCTGCGGCCCGGCGAGGACTGGGACGGCGCGGAGCAGTTCGGCGGTGACCAGGGGCTCGGGCTCGGCGATGGTACGGGTGTGCTGCAGGAGCTCGCCGACCTCGACGCGCTGGGCGAGCAGCTGTCCCAGGCGTACCCGGGCGCCCGCATGAGCGACATCGACCTCAACAAGCTCGAGCGGCACCTCGGCCAGGACGCGGCCGTCGACGCTCGCACGCTCACCGACCTCGAGCGCGCGCTGCGCGACAGCGGCGCGCTCAAGCGCGGGACGGACGGCACCCTGCGCCTGTCGCCGAAGGCGATCCGACAGCTCGGCCGGTCGCTGCTGCGCGACGTCGCGCAGCGGATGTCGGGCCGGCAGGGTGCGCGGGACGTCCGTCGTGCTGGCGCGGCAGGCGAGATGTCGGGCGCGACGCGAGAGTGGGAGTACGGCGACACCGAGCCGTGGGACGTCACGCGCACCATCACCAACGCCGTCGTCCGCACCGTCTCCGCAGGCGACGACGCGCGCAACGGCGTACGCCTCGACATCCGTGACGTCGAGGTCAGCGAGACCGAGGCGCGCACGCAGGCGGCCGTCGCCCTGCTCGTCGACACGTCGTTCTCGATGGCGATGGACGGGCGCTGGGTGCCGATGAAGCGCACCGCGCTCGCGCTCCACACGCTGATCCAGAGCCGCTTCCGCGGTGATCACCTCCAGCTGATCGGCTTCGGTCCGTACGCCGAGGTGATGGACATCGACGAGCTGACGGCGCTCGACGCGAAGTGGGCCAAGGGCACCAACCTCCACCACGCGCTGCTGCTCGCGCGGCGCCACTTCCGCAAGCACCCGAACGCCCAGCCGGTGCTCCTGATCGTGACCGACGGCGAGCCGACGTCGCACCTCGAGGCCGACGGCCAGCTGTTCTTCACCTACCCACCGTCGCCGCGCACGGTCGCGTTCACGGTCAAGGCGCTCGACGACGTGGGTCGGTTCGGCGCGCAGACGACGTTCTTCCGGCTCGGCGAGGACCCGGGGCTGGCCCGCTTCATCGAGCAGATGGCGCGCCGGGTGGACGGACGGGTCGTCGCGCCGGAGCTGGAGGACCTCGGTGTCGCCGTGGTCGACAGCTACCTCGGCTCGCGCAGCGGCTCTTCCTCGTACGACAACGGCTCCGCGTACGGCGGGTCTTACGGCGGCTGGTTCGGCGGCCGCGGGTTCTGGGTGGACGAGTAGCGCCGTCACGCGGTAGATGCCGCACGCGACTTTTTCCGGAACTGGCCTGCGCTGGCCCGCGGCACTGTAACCTCCGTTTGCCTGCCCCCACGCCTCCGGAGCTGACCGTGCCCTCGAACCGCCCCCATTTGCGCCGCTTCGGTGTGATCGTTGCCCTCCTCGCCGTCCTCGCGGCCCTGCTGCCGGCGACGGCGAGCGCGGCCGTCGACACGATCTCCGGACGCGTGACGAACGCCGCCGGACAATCACTTGCCGGCATCGAGGTGTCTCTCTACACGTACGTCGAGGACGGCGACGACATCCCATACTGGGACTGGGCCGACTCCACGATCACCGCCGCGGACGGCGCTTACCACATCGGGGTGACCGACGGTGAACAGTTCCGCGTCGGGTTCGAGGACTGGACCGGGACATACGCTCGGGAGTTCTGGGACGAGGCCGACCACCTGTCCACCGCGACCTCATTCGACGTCGCGGAAGGGTCCGTCGACGGGATCGACGCGACGCTCGAGCCCGCGTCGTCGATCGGCGGGAGGGTCACGGACGAGGGAAGCCACGCGCTCGGCGAGGTCACGGTGATCGCCCGCCAGCTCGTGGGCCACGGATATCCATGGATCACCGAGACAACGACTGCGGAGGACGGCACGTACGTCCTCGACGGCTTGCGCGCAGGCACGTACCGCATCGAGTTCGTCTCCGAGACCCACGCTGGCGAGTTCTGGGGCGACGCTGCCGAGCTTGCGGACGCCGACGACGTCGTCGTCAGCACCGGAGAGTCACGCCGGGGGATCGATGCGGCCCTCGGTGTCGGTGCGACGCTGTCGGGAAAGGTCACCGGGAGCGGTGGCGCACCACTGGCCGACGTCGAGGTCACCGTGTTCGAGCCGTCAGAGGAATGGGGCGGCTGGATGCCCGTCGGGTACGCGTACTCCGACGCAGGTGGCGTCTACACCGCATCCGGGCTCCGTGCGGGCACCTACCGCCTCGAGCTCGAGCCGGAGGATGGCCGGCACGTCGCCGAGTACTGGGACGACGCGGCAAGCCTCGATGTGGCCGACGACGTCACCGTCACGGCAGATGGGGTCGTGACAGGGCTCGATGCTGCGCTGTCTCTCGGTTCGTCCATCTCGGGGAAGGTCAGCTTGCCCACGGGTGGGACAGCGAGGGACGTCGACGTCACTGCGTACGTGTGGAGTGACGAGGTCGGATGGGACTGGGCTGCAAATGGCGAGGTCCGATCCGACGGCACGTACACCCTCGGCGGGCTGGGGCCGGGGACCTACACCCTCGGCTTCTACCCCCACTCCGGCATGTACGCCCGCCAGTACTGGAAGGGGCGTGGTTCGGTGGACAATGCCGACCGCATCGAGGTCGGACGCTCAGCGCACCTGACCGGGAAGGACGTGACCCTCGCGAGAGCCGGGTCTCTCTCCGGCGTCGTTCGTGGTGCGTCCGGGCCGCTCGCTGACGTCAACATCGACGTGTACGCGCAGAACGCCGTCACTGGTGCGTGGTCGTCCGCGGAGTCGGGATGGACCGAGGAAGACGGCTCGTACACGGTCACGGGCCTTCAGCCGGGAACGTACCGGGTCGGATTCCAGGACTACGAAGGCGTTCACGCTCAGGAGCTTTACGACGACAGTCCCAGCCTCAGCGACGCGACGACCGTTACCGTCACAGCGGGAGGGACGACGCGGCTCGCCGACGCCGTTCTCGCCCGAGCGTCCACGGTCTCCGGGACCGTACGTCGTCGCGACGGCGCGCCTCTGGCCGCGATCTCGGTCAGTGCGTACCGCTGGGAGCGGGTGAACAACGACTGGATCGAAGTCGCGTGGGACGAGACCGCCGCAGACGGCTCGTACACGTTGCGCGGGCTTGGTCGCGGGACCTATCGCCTGCGGTTCGACGACTGGGAGTACGGACGCTATCTCTCACGGTGGTGGGAGGGCGCCGGGTACGTCGAGGACGCCACCGACATCGTCGTCGGTGGCGTGCAGTCCGTCACGGGCAAGGACGTCGTCCTCGTCGACCGTCGAAGCGAGCTCGGCAGCACCGCGCGTCCGACCGTCGCGGGGACGCCGGTTGTCGGGCAGCAGGTCGTCGCCAGTCCGGGCAGCTGGACGCAGGACGGGCTCGACTACGCCTACGCGTGGCGGGCTGACGGCACACCGATCCTGGGCGCGGCCACGAGCACGCTCGACGTCACGCCGGACCTGGTCGGTAAGAGGCTCACGGTGGTGGTGACGGCCAGCGCGTCCGGGACCGCTCCGGTCACCGCTCCGTCCCAGCCGACCGCGCCCGTGCGTCCCGCGGCGCCTTTGGGGCTGACCGTGACCTCGACGTCGGCGAGCGGCGCCACTCTGTCGTGGGCCGCGACGCCGGGCGCGAGCGGCTACCGAGTCCTTCGTCGCAGCAGCAGTGGGAGCAGCGTCACCTCGATCGAGGCGGGATCCGCGACCTCGGCGACGGTGACAGGGCTCGCGCCGAGCACCTCGTACGAGTTCGCCCTCGTCGCGGTCGGCGGCTCGGCGCCGTCGGAGCCGAGCGACTGGGTGGCGGCGACGACGAAGCCGGCACCAGTGGTACCCGTCATCCGGGCGACCGCAGTCCCGACGATCACCGGCAAGGCGCGCTACGGGACGACGTTGCGGGCGTTCGCCGGACGATGGAGCGTGTCGGGGACCGCGGCTTCGTACCAGTGGTTGCGCGCGGGCGTTCCGATCCCCGGCGCCACCCGTGCGACGTACACGCTCGGCGCCGCGGACGTCGGCAGGAACGTGTCGATCCGGGTCACGGCGCGCAAGACCGGCCATGCCTCTGCGGCCGCGACGTCACGGGTGACTGGTCTCGTCAAGCGAGCCGCTCGGGTGAAGGTCGCCGCGAAGGCCGGGCGGACGAGGGTGACGCTGACCGTGAGGCTTGCCGTGGACGGTGTCGTCCGGCCCGGTGGCAAGGTCGTGATCACCGAGCGCGGCAAGCAGGTCAGGACGGTGGCGGTCCGTGGTGGCAAGGCGGTCGTGCGCCTCAGCGCGAAGAGGGGCCGTCACGCCTACAAGGTGACCTATCGAGGCACGCGGACGACGACGCCGGCCGCGCGGGCGGTGAGCGTACGGGTTCGGTGAGCGCGATGGCCGACTGACAGACTGCCGGGCATGAGTGAACGGCAGTTCCCGGACATGTGGGTCGACCCCGAGGACGACCCCCGCGACACCGACGCCGTGCTGGTCGGTGAGCGGGCCACCCTGATCGACTACCTGGGCACCTATCGGACGACGCTGCGGATGAAGTGCGACGGCCTGAACGCCGAGCAGATGGCTCGGCGGTCGGTGCCGCCCTCGACGCTGTCGTTGCTCGGCCTCGTGCGCCACCTGGCGGACGTCGAGCGCACGTGGTTCAGGCAGGTGATGGCCGGGGAGGACGCGCCCCGCCACTACCGGACCGCCGAGGACCGCGACGCCGACTTCAACGGCGCCGTCGGCGACGACGCGGTCGTGGCCGACGCGTGGCGGCGCTGGGAGGACGAGGTCGCGTACGCCGAGCGGTTCGTGGACGACGCAGACGACCTCGGCATGATGGCGCGCAACCTCGACCGTGGTGAGATCGCCCTGAGGGAGGTCCTCGTGCACATGATCGAGGAGTACTCGCGGCACGTCGGTCACGCCGACCTGCTCCGCGAGTGCATCGACGGACGCACCGGCCAGTAGGTCACGGCGCCGTGCCGCGAGCCGTCTGACGCGCGCGGCGGACGGCGTCCTCGGCGTCGTACCACGCGCAGCGGTACGCCGAACCGACGAATCCACGCCGGTCGAGGTGACGCAGCAGCCGTGCGGTGAGTGCGACGTGGGACCGAGGGTGAGGAGTCGTCTCGAGCCACGGCCCCTCGAGGAACCCGGGCAGGCAGCACAGCAGCTCGCCGGGTCCGAAGAGGCGGAAGAACGACCCCTCGGCTCCGGCGACCTCACGCTCGTGGGCGAGGAGCGTGCCGTCGTGCGTCCCGAGGTGAGGGGACATGTCGTCGGTGTCGAGGTAGCGCTGGAGGTGGAGCACGACAGCGGCATAGGCGCGCTGCGTGCGGGCAGTCCGGTCGGGCTGCACGTCGGCGAGGAAGTCGGCAAGGATCGGGGACGGCGACGAGGCCATGGCGTCGAGGATGTCGGCGGGCACTGACAGTCCGTCAGCGGGCGTGCAGGCGGCGGTCGAGGGTGGCGGCGGTGCTGCGTACGGCGGTGACGACGGCCGACTCGGCGACGTCGGCGCGAGACTCCCACGTGACGGCGACCGCGGCCCGGACGGCCGGGGCCGACAGCGGTACGGCGATGGATCGGAACCCGGGCGTGATCTCGCCGTCCTCGGTGGCGTGACCGCGTCGCCGAGTCTCGCTCAGGAGGTCTCGCAGCTGTCCGGGCGTGCTCGGGCCCAGCGTCGTACGGGTGACGAACGCGGACTCGCCGGGGTAGAGCGCCCGGACCTGCGGGCGAGGCAGGGTGGAGAGGATCGCGCGGCCGGACGCCGTGAGGTGGGCCGGCAGGCGTACGCCGACGTCGGTGACGAGCGACGGTCGTCCCGGCGCGCGCTCCTCGAGCACGTAGAGCACGTCCGCACCGTGCAGCACGGCCAGGTGCGCCGACTGGCCGAGCGTGTCGACGAGGCGAGCCAGCGGTACCCGCGCGAGGCGTGCGAGCGGTTCCTGCTGAGCGAATGCGAGCCCCACCTCCCAGGCGCCGACGCCGAGTCCCCACGTGCGGTCCTCGGGGTAGTGGACGACGAAGTCCTCGGCGGCCATCGCGGCAAGCAGGTGGTACGTCGAGGAGCGGGGGAGCCCGATCTCCGCGGCGATGCGCCCGGCCGGGACCGGGACTGGCTGGCCGGAGAGGAACCGCAGCACGCGCAGGGTGGAGGTCGCGGCTGGGACGGGACGGGACACGGCTCGATTGTCTCGGGTACGAGACGGGTGCGCTCAGTCGCTGCGGACGGTCACCCGCTCGGCCTGGTGGCGCAGGTGGTCCACCAGACGCCGTACGGCATCGGACGGCCGGCTGCCCCGACGCAGCAGCAGGACCATCCTGATGGCAGGGGTGGCGTCCGCGAGCGGGCGCGCGGCGATCAACCCGGCCGCCACCAGCGGGTCGGCCTCGATGGTGAAGTCCGGCATCAGCGAGAGCCCCAGGCCCGTCGCGACCATGTGCTTGCCGATGTCGGCACCGTCGCAGGTGTGCCACTGGACGGGCAGCTCCTCGCCGAAGAGGCGGTGTGCCACGCGGTGCATGAGGAACCCTTGCCGCGCGCCGACGAAGGGCTCGCGCCGCAGCTCGTCCACGGTGACCCGCGGCCTGGCGGCCAGCGGGTGCTCGACGGGGAGCACGGCAGCAGGTCGCCCCTTGATCAGCTCGACGCCGAGCAGGTCGGGTGGTACGTCGTCGCCGGGCAGGAGGTTCACCAGGCCGACGTCGAGCGTCCCCTCGCTCAGCCCGAGGTGGATCTCGTCCTGCTGCAGCTGGCGGAGCTCGAACGGGACGCCAGGGTCCTGGAGCTGATAGGTGCGCAGGGCCGGCAGCACCACGGTGGCCGCGCCTGTGTTGACGCTCCCGATCCGCATCGGCCTGCGGGCGTCACCCTGACCGCGTGCCGCGGCGCGCAGTCGGTCCACGGCGGCGAGGACGTCGCTGATGTGCGGCAGGAGGTCGCGTCCCGTGTCGCTGACGCGGGCGCCCGAGCGGTGGCGGTCGAGCAACACCGTGCCGAGCTCGCGCTCGAGCTTGCTGATGGCCTCGCTCAGGGCGGGTTGGGAGATGTGGAGGTTCTCGCCGGCGCGGCGCAGGGATCCGTGCTCGGTCACCGCCGTGACGTACGCGAGCTGTTCGAGGCGCATCGTTCCCCTTCGGGTGTGTGGAAGGTCACGTGATCGGTTCTGCCGATCGCTCGGTCCGCAAGACAGGGTATCCAACAATGTCTATCAAGATTATTGTGTTTCGAGTCGCGCTGACACGAGGTCGGCGCCGGGCACACCGGGAGGACCCGATGGCGAGCTGGCTCACCCGCCGCCACCACGTCGACCTCTGTCGCGTCATCAGCGCTGCCTGTCGCTGACAACCCCCGCCTCCGCCCGCGGACGTACGAGCGCGCCCGCGCCGCCCAGTCCAGCCCAGCTTCCACCACCTCCAGACCAGAGGGACCCATGAACCGACTTCGTACCGCTCCACTTCGTACCGCTCGCCGCCGGCTCCTCGCCGCCTTCGCCGCGCTCACGCTCGCCGCATCGGTCGCCGCCTGCGGCGGTTCCGGCGCCAACGCGAGCGGGGAAGAGGTCACGACGATCCGCTACCAGAGCTATGCCGGCGCTGTGGACGCCTTCCTCCTCGCCGACGCGCTGGGCAAGTTCGAGGGCCTGACGCTCGACCGGGTCGGCGACGTGACCGGCGGGCCGCAGGCCCTGCAGGCGCTCGCCTCGAACCAGACCGACATCGGCAGCTCCGCCTTCTACGGCGCCATCGCCCAGCTCGTCGCGACCGGGGCGCCGATCAAGGCCGTCATCCCGTTCTACGGCTCCAACGCCGACAGCAACCAGAAGCTCGTCGTACGGGACGAGTCCCCGATCGCCTCCGCCAAGGACCTCATCGGCAAGAAGATCGCCGTCAACACGCTCGGCGCCAACGCTGAGGCCGTCCTCGACACGTGGTTCGACCAGGAGGGTCTCTCCGACGCCGAGCAGGACAAGATCACGCTCGTCCCGCTCCCGCCGCTGAACACGCCCGAAGCGCTCGGCAAGGGCCAGGTCGACGCCGCGGTCGTGAGCTTCCTCGGCTACCAGGCGACGGCCAAGCAGTTCAAGGTCCGCGAGCTGACCAACGACGTCGAGGTCGTCGGCAGCCCGTACGCCGGTGGCGGCCTGACGCTGCGCAACGAGTTCATCGAGAAGAACCCGAACACGACCCGTCAGCTCGTCGAGGGTGTCGCGGCAGCCATCGAGTTCATCGAGACGCACGAGAAGCAGGAGATCTTCGACGTCTACTTCCCGTACCTCGAGAAGGAGGGCTACGGCGACTACATCGAGCCGATCAAGGCCAACTTCCCGGGGACGCTCGGGCTGGATCCGAAGCCGGTGATCGCCGACGAGGACATCAAGCGGTGGGTCGACTGGCTCGACAGCCGCGGTGACGTCGACGGCGACGACCTCGACGTGTCCGACGTCTACACCAACGAGTTCAACCCCAACGCCTGACGACGTTGTGACAGGAGTGACACCACCATGAGCTCACGCATCACACTCGACGGCGTCGGACAGACCTTCTGGGTCCGCGGGGACGAGGACAAGCAGCTCCGCGAGTTCGTCGCCATCGAGAACCTCGACCTGGACGTCGCCGCAGGCGAGTTCCTCACCGTCGTCGGACCGTCGGGGTGCGGGAAGTCGACGGTCCTCGACCTGATCGCGGGCCTCGCCGAGCCGACCAGCGGCGAGCTCCGCATCGACGGGAAGCCGATCACGGGCCCCGGCCTCGACCGCAGCGTCGTCTTCCAGCAGTACACGCTGCTCCCGTGGAGGACGGCCGCCGGGAACGTCGAGTTCGCCCTCGAGGCGAAGGGTGGCCTCTCCAAGAAGGAGCGCGCCGCCGGGGCGCGCGAGTACCTCGAGCTCGTCGGCCTCTCCGAGTTCGCGAACCGCTACCCGCACGAGCTGTCTGGTGGCATGAAGCAGCGCGTCGCGATCGCGCGCAGCCTCTCGTACCAGCCTGAGGTGCTCCTGATGGACGAGCCCTTCGGCGCGCTCGACGCCCAGACCCGCGAGCGGCTGCAGGAGGAGCTCGTCGGCATCTGGAAGCGCACCGGCACCACGGTCGTCTTCATCACCCACGACATCGAGGAGGCCGTCTTCCTCGGGCAGCGGGTGGCCGTGATGAGCGCCCGACCCGGCGGCATCAAGGCGATCATCAACGTCGACCTGGACCGAGACGCGGCGGCCGAGACCGACGTACGGGCGACGCGGGAGTTCGCTGCGTACCGCCACCGCATCTGGTCGTTGCTGCGCGAGCAGCACGCCCCCGCAGCCCGCACCGAGGAGCTCGTCCATGCCTAGTCTCATCGCCGAGAAGACCGAGGCGCGTCCCAACCCGCGCCAGGAGGAGGCCGCTCGCGCGAAGGGCGTGTCTCCGGGTCGGCGACGCGCGGTGTCGGTCGCGCGCGGCGTCGCCGGGATCCTCACGCTCGCCCTGATCTGGGAGCTCGCCCCGACGTACGGGCTGGTCGACGCCTACTTCATCCCGCCGTTGCACGTGGTTCTCGAGGAGTGGTGGCAGATGGCCACCGACGGGGAGCTCGCCAAGCACGTCGGAGCGAGCCTGGTCCGGTCCGCGATCGGCTTCGGTCTCGCGATCGTCGTCGCGATCCCGGTCGGTGCCGCGATCGCCTGGTACAGGCCGGTTCGGGAGTTCTCCACGCCGGTACTCGAGGTGTTCCGCAACACCGCCGCCCTCGCGATCCTGCCCGTCTTCACGCTGATCCTCGGCATCGGTGAGGCGTCGAAGATCTCGATCGTGCTGTACGCGTGCTTCTTCCCGATCCTGCTCGCGACGATCTCCGGTGTCGCCACCGTCGATCCGCAGCTGCTGCGCTCGGCGAAGGTGCTCGGGCTCTCGCCGGTCGCGACGTTCCGCAAGGTCGTGTTCCCGGCGGCCGTGCCGACGATCTTCACCGGCATCAGGATCTCGGGCGCCGCAGCCATCCTCGTGCTCATCGCCGCCGAGATGATCGGCGCGACCGCGGGACTGGGCTTCCTCATCAACTACGCCCAGTTCAACTTCCTCATCCCCAAGATGTACGCCGCGATCATCACCACCGCCCTCCTCGGTGTCGCCGTGAACTACGGACTGGTCGCGCTGGAGCGCCGCTTCTCGCGCTGGCGCCCGGCCTGACAGCTCGGACCAGACCGTTCGGCGCAGACCGTCCCGACCAGACCGTTCGGACCAGACAAGGACAGACGACATGACTCGAACGCTCAGCCTCAACGCCTTCCTCCACGACACCGGCCACCACGAGGCGTCGTGGCGGCACCCGGACTCGTCGGTGGAGCGCGTCCACGACATCACCTTCGTGACCGAGCTCGCTCAGGCGGCGGAGGCGGCCAAGTTCGACGGCGTCTTCTTCGCCGACATCCCCGGGCTGTGGGCAGCAACGCCGTACCGCCCGACCGCGCACCTGGAGCCGATCACGCGCCTGTCGGCGATCGCCGCGAAGACCGAGAGGATCGGGCTGATCGCGACCGCGTCGACCACGCTGTACGACCCGTACAACCTTGCCCGGCTCTTCTCGTCGCTCGACATCCTGTCGGATGGCCGCGCGGGCTGGAACATCGTGACCACGCAGTCGGAGGCGGCGGCGCGCAACTTCAGCCTCGCCAAGCTCCCGAGCCCCGACGAGCGGTACGCCCGCGCGCAGGAGTTCCTCGACGTCGTGACGAAGCTGTGGGACTCCTGGGAGGACGACGCGGTCCTCGCCGACCGCGACAGCGGCCAGTACTTCGACCCGGAGAAGGTCCACGCGATCAACCACGTGGGCCGCTTCTACCAGGTGGAGGGCGCGCTGGCCGCGCCCCGGTCTCCGCAGGGACGACCGGTCTACGTCCAGGCGGGCTCGTCCAACAGCGGACGGGCGTTCGCCGCCCGCAACGCCGAGGCGATCTTCACCGCGCACCAGACGCTCGGCGACGCCCGCGCGTTCGCCGAGGACATCAAGTCCCGGGCGGCGAAGTTCGGTCGCAATCCCGACCACGTCCTGGTGCTCCCCGGGCTCAGTGCCTTCCTCGGTGACACCGAGGCCGAGGCGCGGGAGCTGCAGGAGCACGTGAATGCGCTGACGGTCCCGGCGTACGGCCTCGCGCAGCTGGAGGGGCTCGCCGGCGCCGACCTGAGCCACCTCGAGCTCGACGAGGTCGTCCCGGTCGAGGCGTTCGGCAGCGCCGGCAACGTGCTCGACAACCACCGCAGCCGCCTGCAGGTCGTCGCGAACATCGTCGAGCGCGACCGGCCGACGCTGCGCCAGCTGCTCCACCGCCTGGCCGGGGCGCGCGGGCACAACGTCGTGGCGGGGACGCCGCTGCAGGTCGCGGACCTCATCACCGAGTGGTTCGAGGAGGGCGCCGCGGACGGCTTCAACGTGATGCCGCCGCTCTACCCGCAGCTGTTCGACGCCTTCGCGGAGGGTGTCGTCCCGCTGCTCCAGGAGCGCGGCATCTTCCGGGCCGAGTACACCGGCTCCACGTTGCGCGAGCACTACGGGCTGCCCCGTCCCGACAGCCTCTACGCCGGCGACCGCGCCGCCGTCACCACCGCCTGAGGAGATCCCGATGACCACACGACAGCTCCATCTGAACGCCTTCCTCATGGAGGCGGGCCACCACGAGGCGGCGTGGCGCCTGCCGGAGTCCGAGGCCGGCGCCGGCCTCGACGTACGCCACTACGTCCGGCTCGCGCAGATCGCCGAGGCCGCGCGGTTCGACTCGATCTTCTTCGCCGACGGGGCGACGGTCCAGGGGAGCGGTGAGTTCCGGATCGCCGGCCAGCTCGAGCCGCTGACGCTGCTCACCGCGGTCGCCGCCGCCACGGAGCGGATCGGTCTCATCGCGACCGCGTCGACGACGTACAACGACCCGTACGCCCTGGCGCGCCGCTTCGCGACCGTCGACCACGTCTCGGGCGGTCGCGCCGGCTGGAACATCGTCACCTCCGCGACCCACGAGGAGGCGGCCAACTTCTCGCTCGCCGAGCGTCCGCTTCAGGCGACGCGGTACGAGCGCGCCGACGAGTTCCTCCAGGTCGCGCAGAAGCTCTGGGACTCGTGGGCGGACGACGCCTTCGTCGGGGACAAGGAGCGCGGGCGCTGGGGCGACCCGGCGAGGATCCGCTCGATCGACCACGAGGGGCGGTTCTTCCAGGTTGCTGGGCCGCTCAACGTGCCTCGGCCGCCGCAGGGCTATCCGCTCCTGGTCCAGGCCGGCGCCTCGGAGCAGGGCAAGGCGTTCGCCGCGAAGCACGCGGAGGCGATCTTCGTCGCGCACCAGACGCTCGAGCAGGCCCAGGCGTTCTACACCGAGATCAAGGGGCGGGCGGTCGCTGCCGGTCGCGATGCCGACCACGTCCTCGTACTGCCCGGCATCGTCCCGATCATCGGCGACACCGAGGCCGAGGCGACCGCGCTGGCCCGCCACCTCGACGACCTGCGCGTGCCTGAGTACGGCCTGCGCCAGCTGGCGGCGTTCCTCGAGGTCGACGAGAGCGAGCTCGACCTCGACGCGGCACTCCCTGACCACGTGGTCGAACGCACCCACCGCGAGGGGTTCGACTCGCGGTCTCGGCTCGTCATCGACCTGGCACAGCGCGAGAGCCTGACGGTGCGGCAGCTCCTCGGGCGCCTCGGCGGCGGCCGCGGCCACAATGTCGTGATCGGGACGCCGGTGCAGGTCGCGGACGTCATCGAGACCTGGTTCACGCAGGGTGCCGCCGACGGCTTCAACGTCATGGGTGCGGCGCTGCCGAGCGGGTTGGAGGCGTTCGCGGACACCGTCGTACCGATCCTGCGCGAGCGCGGACTCTTCCGTACGGAGTACGAGGGAACCACCCTGCGCGACCACTACGGTCTGCCGCGTCCGGCCAACCAGCTCGACCTGGTGGGAGCGGACGTTGTCTGAGCACACCGTGCCGGAGCGCGTCGCCGTCGTCGTCGGCAACCCGAAGCCGGCGTCGCGCACCCTCTCCGCCGCCACCTACGTCGCGCACGAGCTGTCCGGCGGCGAGCCGGACCTCGTGGTCGATCTCGCGACCCTCGGCTCCGCGCTGCTCGACTGGTCCTCGGTCGAGGTCGGGGACCTGGTCACCCGGGTGGGAGGCGCGGACCTGGTCGTCGTCGCCTCCCCGACGTACAAGGGCGCCTACACCGGGCTGCTCAAGCTGTTCCTCGACCGGTTCGCGGGACGCACCGGGCTGCGGGGCCTCGCAGTGCCACTGATGCTGGGCGGCTCGCCGGCCCACGCGCTCGCGCCCGAGCTGACGTTGCGGCCGGTGCTGACCGAGCTCGGCGCGACCGTGCCCGGGCGCGGGCTCTTCGTGGTCGACAGCGCGTACGACGACCCTGCGGCGTACCTCGGGTGGCTCGAGGACACGCGCCCGGTCGTGAAGAGCGTGCTCGGCGGCAGCGCCGTGGGAGGAGGACGATGACGATCACGTTCCCGACCAACCAGGACCTGGACCCGCTGCGTCTGCGCAAGGCGTTCGGCGTGTTCCCGACCGGGGTGGTCGCGGTGGCCGCGCAGGTCGACGGCGAGCTGGTCGGACTCGCGGCGAGCAGCTTCGCGAGCGTGAGCCTCGATCCGCCGCTGGTGTCGATCAACCTCGCGAGCAGCTCGAAGACGTGGCCGCAGCTGCGCCGTTCGTCGCACCTCGGCCTGACCGTGCTGGCCGACCACCACGGTCCGCTGTGCCGGCAGCTCGCGGGGCCGGTCGCACAGCGCTTCGACGACGTGGACGTCACCGTCACCGAGGACGGTGCCGTGCTCGTCGACGACGGGCTCGCGAAGTTCGACACCACGATCTACCGCGAGGTCGAGGCGGGGGACCACGTGCTCGTGCTGCTGGAGCTGCACGCGTTCGAGCACTCCGACGTCCCCACGCCGTTGATCTTCCACCGGAGCGGTTTCGTGCGGTTGGCGTGAATGCATCTGTATGCATTTCGTACCGCTCTAGAGTACGATCTGCATGTGACTCGGCCTCGTGTTGATCTGGCTCTCGCTCGAGCGCCCTTGCGTACGGTGCGTCCGCAAGACCTGGCGAAGGTGTACGCCCACCCGCGAACCCAGGTCGCGCGTCTGTCGCGGGGAGGCGCGCTCCTCCGGCTCACGGATGGCTACTACGTCGTCGTACCCGACGACCGTGGAGTCGATTGGCGGCCGACGCTTGAGGCCGCCGCCTTGGGCGTCGCGTCTGCGATCTACGGTGCGGGAGGCGCTGTCTTGATGGGCGTGAGTGCGGCGCGGGTGCGCGGGGCGATCCCGCGCGCCCTCGCGACCGCGACCGTCGCCGTCCCTCGGCAGCACCGCGCTATCTCGCTCGACGGTTTGGGAGACGTCGTCGTGCGGTTCGTCCAGCGCGATACCGACGACCTCGACGCACAGCTCGAGAGCTTCGGTGCCCTCGGGCGGGGCTTGGTGACGACGGTCGAGCAGACAATCCTCGATCTGGGGCGGCGAGTTCCGTCTGGCGCCGATGAGTCGCAGGTGCGCGAGGCGATCGACAACCTCTGGCTCCAGGCAGACCAAGAGCTGCTCGACGAGCTCGCACAGCGACAGCGCGGTCGCGCCACGCTGGTTCGGCTGAGGGGCGAGCGGCGCGATCGTGGATGACGGTGGGTGGCTCCCCTCAGGCCTCGCCCGCGACGAGCTGGCGCAGCGGCAGGAGCAGTTCGGGGTCGCTGAAGATCAGGTGATGCGCGATCACCTGATCTCGGTCCTCCTTGCAGCACTCGCCACGTCGCCGGTGCGAGGCGACGTGCTCTTCATCGGTGGCACGGCGCTGGCGCGAACGCATCTCATCGACTTCCGCCTGTCGGAGGACATCGATCTCCTGGTTGCCGGACGGCGGGTCGAGACTGCGCGGGCAGTCACTCGTGCTTTCGAACGCGCGATCGCCCGGAACTACGGGGCCCCGAGGTGGACGCCTCGGCTGGAGACGACACGCGGCTCGCAGCCGGCGGTGATGTCGGTCGAGGACGGACGGCTGTCGGTCCAGATCCAGTTGCTGGCAGCGGACGGTTATCCAAAGTGGCCGACCGAGGAGCGTGCGATCGAGCAGCGCTACTCCGACGTGGCCCCGGCTCGCCTGCGTACGCTCACCGCGGAGGCTTTCGCTGCCGCGAAGGCTGCGGTCTGGTTCGATCGGCGCGCGCCGAGGGACCTCGCTGACCTGTTCGGGTTGGCGCGGATCGGAGCGGTGACGCCTGCGGCCGCCGAGCTGTTCGCTCGTCTTGGACCGACGGGCGCGCCGCCGGGTCCCTGGATGTTCCGTGAGGCGCCGAGTGAGGAAGCCTGGCGTACGGCGCTCGCGCACCAGGGCCGTATGCCGGTCGGGCCCGCCGAGGCGCTGGCTGCCGTCGCCGAGGCGTGGCAGCGAGCCAAGCGGACATGACTGCAGGTCCGGCTCGCGCAGTCAGGAGGCGGCATCCGCTCGGACACGTCTCGGATCCGAGACACCAGCCGGTGCGATGTCGTAGCGGCGCGGGTCCCGGGCGCCGTGCAATGGACCCATGCACACCGTCATCGTCGGCCCCGGGCCGCTCGCCCCGGAGGACGTCGTCGCCGTCGCCCGCAGCGGGGCACCCGTCACCCTCTCCGAGGACGCGCGCACCGCGATCAAGACCGCGCGGACGCACGTCGAGGCCCTGGCCGCGTCGGACGAGCCGGTGTACGGCGTCTCGACCGGCTTCGGCGCCCTCGCGACCCGGCACATCCCCGCCGAGCAGCGCACGCAGCTCCAGCGCAGCCTGATCCGGTCTCACGCGGCGGGCACTGGTCCGCGGGTCGAGGACGAGGTCGTACGCGCGCTCATGCTGCTGCGCCTCTCGACCATGGCGACCGGCCACAGCGGGGTCCGCCTCGAGACCGCCGAGGCGTACGCCGCGATGCTGAACGCCGGTCTGACCCCGGTGGTGCGCGAGTACGGGAGCCTGGGCTGCTCGGGTGACCTCGCACCGCTCTCGCACTGCGCGCTCGCCGTGATGGGGGAGGGCGAGGTCGTGAAGGACGGTGTCGTACGCCCTGCGGCCGAGGCGCTCCGCGACCACGGGCTCACTCCCGTCGTCCTCGCCGAGAAGGAGGGTCTCGCGCTCATCAACGGCACCGACGGCATGCTCGGAATGCTCGTGCTCGCGCTGCACGACCTGCGCGACCTCCTTGACACCGCTGACCTCGCGGCCGCGATGAGCGTCGAGGGCCAGCTCGGAACCGACCAGGTGTTCTCCGAGGAGCTGATGGCGCTGCGGCCGCACCCCGGACAGGCGACGTCGGCGGCCCACCTGCGGACGTTGCTCGCCGAGTCGGAGATCGTGGCCAGCCACCGGTACGGCGACGGGGTGGTCCAGGACGCGTACTCGCTGCGCTGCACCCCCCAGGTCCACGGCGCGGCCCGCGACACGCTCGACCACGCCGCGCTGGTCGCCGAGCGGGAGCTCGCGTCCGCCATCGACAACCCGTCGGTGCTCGGTGACGGGCGCGTCTCGTCGCACGGGAACTTCCACGGTGCGCCGCTCGCGTACGTCCTGGACTTCCTGGCGATCGCGGTCGCGGACGTCGCCGGCATCAGCGAGCGCCGTACGGACCGGTTCCTCGACGTCTCGCGCAACCGAGGCCTTCCGCCGTTCCTCGCCGACGACCCCGGGGTGGACTCCGGCGCGATGATCGCGCAGTACACCCAGGCCGCTCTCGTCGCCGAGGTCAAGCGCCTCGCGGTGCCGGCGAGCGTCGACTCGATCCCGTCGAGCGCGATGCAGGAGGACCACGTGTCTCTCGGCTGGTCCGCGGCCCGCAAGCTCCGCCGCTCGTTGGACGCGCTCACGCGGGTGCTGGCGATCGAGGTGATGGTCGCTGCACGCGGCATCGACCTCCGGGCGCCGCTCGCACCCGCACCGATGACCGGCGCTGCGATCCGTACCTTGCGCCAGCAGGTCCCCGGCCCCGGCCCCGACCGATTCCTCGCGCCCGAGATCGACGCGACCGTCGACCTTGTCCGCACCGGCACGCTCCGTCCCCGATTTGGGCAGTTCGGTGCCGATTCCGGCACCGAATTCCCACCCGAAGTGCCCGAATCGGGGACGGGACCCGCACAGGAGGCACACCAGTGACCACGCATGAACCCGTACGGGCGCCCAGGGGCACCCAGCTCACCGCCCGCTCGTGGCAGACCGAGGCCCCGCTGCGGATGCTGATGAACAACCTGGACCCCGAAGTCGCCGAGCGGCCCGAGGACCTCGTCGTGTACGGCGGGACCGGGCGCGCCGCGCGCAGCTGGGAGGCGTACGACGCCATCGTCAGCACCCTCAGCACCCTCGCCGACGATGAGACGCTGCTCGTGCAGTCCGGCAAGCCGGTCGGGGTGTTCCGTACGCACGCCTGGGCGCCGCGGGTCCTCATCGCCAACTCCAACCTCGTCGGCGACTGGGCGACCTGGCCGGAGTTCCGGCGGCTGGAGGCCGAGGGGCTCACGATGTACGGCCAGATGACGGCCGGCTCGTGGATCTACATCGGGACCCAGGGCATCCTCCAGGGCACGTACGAGACGTTCGGTGCCGTCGCCACCAAGAGGTTCGGCGGCACTCTGGCAGGCACGCTCACTCTCACCGCCGGCTGCGGCGGCATGGGCGGCGCGCAGCCGCTCGCGGTCACGATGAACGAGGGCGTGGTGCTGATCGTCGACGTCGACGAGTCGCGACTCGCGCGCCGGGTCGAGCACGGCTACCTCGACGAGTACACGACCGACCTCGACGACGCCGTCGAGCGCGTCCTCGCCGCGAAGAAGGACCGGCGTGCGCTGTCGGTCGGCGTGGTCGACAACGCGGCGACCGTCTTCCCCGAGCTGCTCGCACGCGGCGTCGAGATCGACGTCGTCACCGACCAGACGAGCGCGCACGACCCGCTGAGCTACCTCCCCGAGGGCGTCGACCTCGCGGACTGGAAGGCCGAGGCCGAGCGCGACCCCGAGGGGTTCACCGAGCGCGCTCGCGCCTCGATGGCCAGGCACGTCGAGGCGATGGTCGGGTTCCTGGACGCCGGCGCCGAGGTGTTCGACTACGGCAACTCGATCCGCGAGGAGGCGCGGCTCGGCGGGTACGACCGTGCGTTCGCGTTCCCCGGGTTCGTCCCGGCCTACATCCGCCCGCTGTTCTGCGAGGGGAAGGGCCCGTTCCGCTGGGCGGCGCTGTCCGGCGATCCCGCTGACATCGCGGCGACCGACCGGGCGATCCTCGAGCTATTCCCCGAGGACCAGCACCTGCGCCGCTGGATCACGCAGGCGGGGGAGAAGGTCCACTTCGAGGGCCTGCCCGCCCGCATCTGCTGGCTCGGCTACGGCGAGCGCCACCGTGCCGGGCTCCGGTTCAACGAGATGGTGGCGTCCGGCGAGCTGAGCGCACCGGTTGTCATCGGCCGCGACCACCTCGACTCCGGCTCGGTCGCCTCCCCGTACCGCGAGACCGAGGCCATGGCCGACGGCTCCGACGCGATCGCCGACTGGCCGCTGCTCAACGCGCTGCTCAACACCGCCTCCGGCGCGACCTGGGTCTCGCTGCACCACGGTGGCGGCGTCGGCATCGGCCGCTCGATCCACGCCGGCCAGGTGATCGTCGCCGACGGCACCGACCTCGCCGCGGAGAAGATCGCACGGGTCCTCACGAACGATCCCGGGACGGGCGTGATGCGACACGTGGACGCGGGGTACGACCGGGCGCGCGAGGTCGCGCACGAGCGGGGCGTGCGCATCCCGATGGAGGACGCGTGAACACGCGGAGCGAGGTACCGGGGTGGTCGCGGGGAAGGAGCCCAGCGTGAACCTCCTCGCCCCCATCGAGCGCATCGGGCGCGACCCGCGCACGGGAGGCTACCGCCGGTTCGCGTGGAACGACGCCGACATGGAGCTGCGTGAGTGGTTCGCCGGGGAGGCGGCGGCGCGCGGCATGGCGTACGAGGAGGACGGCAACGGGAACCAGGTGGCGTGGGTGGGGGGTTTCGACTCGCAGGCTCGCTCAACCAGCGGGGGCCAGGCTCGCTCAACCAGCGGGGGGCAGGCTCGCTCAACCAGCGACTCGCAGGCTCGCTCAACCAGCGGGGGTGCGCTGCTGCTCGGGTCGCACCTCGACTCCGTGCCCGACGGCGGGGCGTACGACGGTCCGCTCGGCATCGTGTCCGCGTTCGCCGCGCTCGACCGGCTCCGCGCCGACGGCTTCACGCCCTCCCGGCCGATCGCCGTCGCGTGCTTCGCCGACGAGGAGGGCGCGCGGTTCGGTGTGGCGTGCGCCGGATCCCGACTCGCGACCGGCACGCTCGCGCCCGACCGTGCGCTCGGCCTCAAGGACCGTGACGGCCGCACGCTCGCGGAGGCGATGAGCGCCCGCGGCCGCGATCCGCGCGCGGTCGGACGCAGCGCCTGGCTCGACCGGATCGGCACGTTCGTCGAGCTCCACGTCGAGCAGGGACGCGCCCTCGTCCACTCCGGCGACCCCGTCGGGGTGGCGACCTCGATCTGGCCGCACGGCCGCTGGCGTCTGGGGTTCGAGGGCCGCGCAGACCACGCCGGCACCACGCCGATGGAGGACCGGCGCGACCCGATGCCCGCGTACGCCGCCACCGTCCTCGCCGCCACCGCTCGCGCCACGGATGCCGGTGCCCGAGCCACCTTCGGCCGCATCGCCGTCGAGCCGGGCGGCGCCAACGCCGTACCCTCGCTCGTCACCGGATGGCTCGACGCCCGCGCCGCGGACGACGCTGCACTCGCGCACCTGCTCGACGGCATCCTCGACGACGCACGTCGGGCGGCGTCCGGGGCAGGTGTGCGCCTGGAGGTCTCCGTGGAGTCGTCGAGCCCGTCGGTTGCGTTCGACACCGCGCTGCGTGAGCGTCTCGCTGACCTCCTGGCCGCCCCGCTGCTGCCGACCGGTGCCGGCCACGACGCGGGCGTGCTCAGCGCGACGATCCCGACGGCGATGCTCTTCGTGCGCAACCCGACCGGCGTCTCCCACTCGCCGGAGGAGCATGCCGACGACGCGGACTGCGCAGCGGGTGTGGAGGCTCTGGCGCGGGTCGTGCGGGAGCTCGCATGACGACGTTCCCCGGCCTGGCGAACTGCCACAGCCACGTCTTCCACCGGGCGCTGCGCGGACGCGCCCAGCCTGGTGGAGAGCGTGGTGGAGACACGTTCTGGGGCTGGCGTGACCGCATGTACGCCCTCGCGGCCGTCCTCGACCCGGACCTGCTGCACGACCTGGCGGTGGCGACGTACGCCGAGATGCGCCTCGCCGGCATCGGTGTGGTCGGTGAGTTCCACTACCTGCACCACGGCCCGGACGGCACCCCGTACGACGACCCGAACGCCACCGGCGAGGCGCTGATCGCCGCCGCGCGCGAGGTCGGGCTGCGGATCTGCCTGCTCGACACCGCGTACCTCGAGGTCACCGAGCACGTCCACCGCCGGTTCGCCGACACCGACGGCGAGGCGTGGGCGGGGCGTGTGAACGACCTGGCCGCCCGCCACGCCGGAGCCGACGACGTCGTGGTCGGTGCTGCGATCCACTCCGTCCGGGCTGTGCCGGCGGACCAGCTCGCCACCGTCGCCGGGGCGCTTCCCGATGCGCCGCTGCACGTCCACGTGTCCGAGCAGCCGGCGGAGAACGAGTGGTGCCTGGCGACGAGCGGGCTCACCCCCGTCGCTCTGCTGGCCGAGGCGGGCGTCTGGACACCGCGCACCACTGCGGTCCACGCGACGCACCTCACCGACGCCGACGTCATCCTGCTCGGGGACGCGACGGCGTACGCGTGCTTCTGCCCCACCACCGAGGCCGAGCTCGCCGACGGCGTCGGACCCTCGGTGCGGTTGCGCGAGGCCGGCGCACGGCTCACGCTCGGGTCGGACAGCAACACCGTGATCGACGTGTTCGCGGAGGCGAGGGCGGTGGAGATGCACGAGCGCCTGGTGACGGGTCGGCGCGGCGCGTGGGGTGCCGCGAAGCTGACCGAGGCGGCGACCCGTACGGGGTACGCCTCGCTCGGGTTCACCCCCGACCTCGCCGAGACCGACACGGTCACGCTGCGTGACTCCGTACGACTCGCCGGCGTCGACGAGCCGCTCTGGGCTGCGACCGCGTCCGACGTCGAGCCGCCGTCCGACCTCCCGTACGACGCCGCTGAGGTGACCGCCATGCTGCGGCGCGCGGTGGACGCGCTGTGGGAGCGCGTGTGAGCAGCCTCCTCCTCACCCGCATCGGCGAGCTGGTCACCTGGGACGACGAGCAGCCGGTGCGCACGGACGCTGCGCTCGTCATCGCCGACGGGGTCGTCGCCTGGGTCGGCGACGCCGCCGACGCCCCCGCGGCCGACGACGTGCTCGACGTCGCCGGCGGCACCGTCGTCCCCGGCTTCGTCGACTCCCACAGCCACCTGGTCTTCGCCGGTGACCGCGCGGCGGAGTTCGAGGCGCGGATGGCGGGACGGCCGTACGCCGCCGGCGGCATCCGCACGACCGTGGCCGCGACCCGTGCGGCGACCGACGAGGAGCTCGACACGACCGTCCGCCGGCTCGTCGCCGAGATGCGCCGCCAGGGGACGACGACGGTCGAGATCAAGAGCGGGTACGGCCTCACCGTCGCCGACGAGGCGCGCTCGCTGGCGATCGCCGGACGGCACACCTCCGAGACGACGTACCTCGGCGCCCACGTCGTCCCCGACGGCACGACACCCGAGGAGTACGTCGCCCTGGTCACCGGCCCGATGCTCGACGCCTGCGCCCCGCACGCCCGATGGATCGACGTGTTCTGCGAGGAGGGCGCGTTCGGCGCCGACGCGGCTCGCGCCGTCCTCACCGCCGGGCGCGACGCCGGGCTTGGGATGCGCGTCCACGCCAGCCAGCTCACGTACGGGCCGGGGGTCCTGCTGGCGTGCGAGCTCGGCGCCGCCGCCGTGGACCACTGCACCTATCTCACCGACGCCGACGTGGACGCGCTCGCCGCCTGCGGCACCGTGGCGGGCCTGCTGCCGGGGGTGGAGTTCTCCACCCGCCACCCGTACCCGGACGCCCGCCGCCTCCTCGACGCCGGCGTCACGGTCGCGCTCGCGAGCGACTGCAACCCCGGCAGCAGCTACACGTCGTCGATCCCGTTCTGCATCGCCGTCGCCGTCCGGGACATGGGACTCACCCCGTACGAGGCGCTCCGTGCAGCCACGCTCGGCGGTGCCGCGTCGCTCCGGCGCGACGACGTCGGACACCTGCGGCTCGGGGCACGCGGGGACGTGACGGTGCTCGACGCGCCATCGGCTGTTCATCTCGCCTACCGACCAGGCGTCCCGTTGGTGTCGCGCACCATCGCCTCGTCGGACTAGGTTGACCGCCATGGCGAAGCGGCGACGCAGGCGCGGCAAGAAGCGGCCCTGGATCATCAACACCTCCCGGGTCCGGCTGCTGCGCGCCAACCGCGCGTTCGCGAAGGCGACCCCTGCCGGCTCGCTGGTCCTCGACGCGGGCGCCGGGCACGGGCCGTACCGGCGCCTGTTCGCCCACACGCGCTACGAGGCCGCAGACTTCGCCCAGCTCGCCACGCGCTACACCCCGCTCGAGTACGTCTGCAGCCTCACCGACATCCCGGTCGAGGACGGGCGCTTCGACCGCATCCTCTGCAACCAGGTCCTCGAGCACCTCGACGAGCCGGCCGTGGCCCTCGCCGAGCTGCACCGGGTCCTGCGGCCGGGCGGTCGGATCCTGCTCTCCGCACCGCTGTTTTACCCCGAGCACCAGCAGCCGTACGACTACTTCCGCTACACGCAGTTCGCGCTCTCCAAGCTCTTCACCGACGCCGGTTTCGAGGGGGTCCGCACCACCTGGCTCGAGGGCTACTTCGGCACGGTCGCCTACCAGCTCGAGGTGATGCACCAGCGGCTGCCGCGGACGACGGGCCAGCCGCTGCGCCGGCGGATCGCGTACGGCCCGCTGCTCGGTGCGACGCGTGGCCTCGCGTTCGTCCTCTCGGGCCTGTTCGCGCGGCTCGACCTGCGGTGGAAGCACACCGCGAGCGGGATGCCCAAGAACTACGTCGTGCAGGCCGTCAAGCCGATCGACTGACTCCAGACGCACACGTCACGCGTGCAGGTGGGCGCCCTTGACGGTCTTGTCGACGGCGTTGCGGGGCCCGTGCACCGCGATCCCGACCAGGTCGAGGTCGTCGGTGCCCACCGCCCGCACGGCAGCGCGGTTGGCCTCGTCGTGGCCGGTCGCGAACAGGTCGCGCGTGTAGATCGACATCGGCATCCCTCGGCGCAGCGCGGCGGCGTGCGCCGAGCGCAGGACGGACGCGTCCGCGGTGAAGACGAGCATCGGCTGGCGCATCATCGGGAGGTATCGCTGCCCGTCGCCGTCCTCGTACGGCTCGCCGACCAGCCCGTCCTGCCGGGTCGCGATGCCGCTGACGAGGAAGGCCGTGACGTTCAGCTCCTGCCACGGCAGCAGGTCGTCACGCAGGACGATCGCGATCTTGGTGTCGAAGCGGGTGGCGGGTTCCATCACGGTGGTCATGCCTCGATCGTCGTACGCCGCTGCCGCACGGTCTTGTACGTTCTTTGCATGGCCGACCGGGTCCGTGCGTGGCGACCCGACGTGCCGCACCTGCGTGAGGTGCTGCACGCCGAGTTCACCGAGCACGCCTACCCGAGCCACACGCACGGCGACTGGGCGGTGCTCCTGATCGACGACGGCGCGGTCGCGTACGACCTCGACCGCCACCCGCACACGGCCGAGCCGACCACGGTGACGCTCCTCCCGCCGCACGTGCCGCACGACGGGCGTACGGCGCGCGCAGGGCGTCCGTTCCGCAAGCGCGTGCTCTACCTCGACGAGTCGTGGCTGCCGCCCGACACGATCGGCCACAGCGTCGACCAGCCGACCGTCGCCCGGCCCGACGTCGGCGCGGCCGTCCGGCACGTCCACGGAGCGCTGGTCGGCGGCGACGCGTTCGAGGCGGAGTCCGAGCTCGTCCGCATCCACGACCTCCTGCGCGAGCACCTCCACGGCCCCACCCCGCCGGCCGCGACGGACGCGCCGCTCGCCCGGCGGCTACGTGAGCTCCTCGACGCCGCGGTCGCCGACGGGGTCACGCTCGAGGAGGCGTCTCGCGTCCTGGGCGCACACCCGAGCCACCTCGTACGGTCGTTCTCCCGGGCGTACGGCATGCCTCCGCACCGCTACCTCACGAGCCGGCGGGTCGACCTCGCGCGCCGCCTCGTCCTCGACGGTCTGGCAGTCGCCGACGCCGCGGTCGCGGCCGGGTTCCACGACCAGGCGCACCTCACGCGCCACTTCCGCGCGGTCCTCGGCGCCACCCCCGGCGCGTTCGCGCGCTCGGCACGCTCCTGAGGTAGTCCCGGCGGGCCTAAGACCCCCGAGCCGGAAAACCTAGGGCGCTCTCCTGATGTGGGGCGCTACCTCAGACGACGAGAGTCGAGGCATCAGGAAACGAACGAAGGAGACCCTGATGTACATCGATCCCGAGAGCGCAGTCCCCGTCGAGATGTTGCACCGCATCGAGCGGATCCCGGTGCTCGGCGACGACCGCCGGGCCGAGTACGTCCGTGGCCCGCGGCTGCGTCGCCGCCGGGGCCTGCGCCACTGACAGCCGTACCCGCGACCGCGTCGTCCGTGCAAGGATCACCGCATGGGCGACGCGGTCATGATCGAGGTCGGGGACCGCGACGTCCGCATCTCCAACCCCGACCGCGTGTACTTCCCGGAGCGGGGCGAGACCAAGCTCGACCTCGTCAACTACTACCTCTCGGTCGGCGACGGCATCGTGAACGCGCTGCGCGAGCGCCCGTGCATGCTGCACCGCTTCCCCAAGGGCGTCGCCGAGAAGAAGGTCCACCAGAAGCGTGTCCCCGCGGGGGCGCCACCGTGGCTGGAGACCGTGCGGGTGGAGTTCCCCCGCTACAACCGTCACGCCTACGAGCTGTGCGTCACCGAGCTCGCCAGCGTGATCTGGGCCGTGCAGATGTCGACGGTCGAGTTCCACCCCTGGAACTCCCGTCGCGCCGACACCGAGAAGCCCGACGAGTGGCGCATCGACCTCGACCCGGGGCCAGAGTGCGACTTCGTCACCGTGCGCCGGGTCGCGCACGTCGCCCACGAGATCCTCGACGAGCTCGGCGCGGTCGGGTGGCCGAAGACCTCGGGTGGCTCCGGCATGCACGTCTACGTCCGCATCGCGCCGGAGCACGGGTTCGCCGACGTCCGCCGTGCCGCGCTGGCGTTCGCGCGTGAGGTGGAGCGCCGCGTGCCGGAGGACGTCACGACGACCTGGTGGCGCAAGGACCGTGACCCGGCCAAGCTCTTCGTCGACTACAACCAGAACACCCGTGACCACACGATCGCCGCCGCCTACTCCGTACGCGGGGTCCCGGACGCACGGGTCTCCGCACCGATCCGGTGGGACGAGGTCGACGACGTGGAGCCCGCGGACATGACGATCTCGACGATGCCCGGCCGCTACGCCGACCTCGGTGACCTGCACGCGGGCATGGACGAGGCGGTCTTCTCGATCGCGCCGCTCCTCGCGTGGGCGGAGCGCGACGAGGCGGAGGGGGCAGAGACGCCGCCCGAGGAGGGTGGCTGATCGCGCCGTACCGCGCTAGCGTCGAAGGACCATCAGCGACCGAGAGGATCCCTCATGAGCAAGCTCCCTCTTCTGATCGCCGCGGGTGTCGGATACGTGCTCGGCGCCAGGGCTGGTCGGGGCCGGTACGACCAGATCGTGGCTCAGACGAAGAAGCTCGTCGGCAGCCAGCCCGTCCAGAGCGGCGTCACGAAGGCCGGCGAGACGATCAAGGACCAGGCGCCGGTCGTCAAGGACAAGGTCGCGGAGGCGGCCCACAAGGTGGCCGACAAGGTGACGCCGGGGTCCGACTCGTCCGACGACATCGTCGGCACCTACTCCACGACGCCGAGCGGCAACCACGTCGACGTCGACGAGAGCCTGCCCTGGACCACGTCGTCCGACGACTCTCCACGGACCTGACGCCGGCTCCCGGTGGACGACCTGACAGCCGCCGCGTTCCGGGCGCGGCTCCTCCCGCTGGCGAGCGCCGAGCAGAAGGCGAAGTACGTGCGCTTCTTCCCGGGCGACGACTCGTTCGTCGGTGTGCCGATGCGGGACGTGTTCGGGCTCGCCAAGGCCCACCTCGCGATGCCCGCGGACGAGATCGAGGTCCTCCTCGACGACGAGGTCCGCGAGGCGCGCGTCGGGGCCTGCTCGATCATGGGGAAGGCAGCGACGCACAAGCGGGTGAGCGAGGAGCGCCACCGGGAGCTGTACGACCTCTACCTGCGGCGCCACGACCGGATCGACACCTGGGACCTCGTCGACCTCGGCGCGTCCCAGGTCGTCGGGAGCTGGCTGGTCGACCGTCCGCGCGACCCGTTGTACACGCTCGCGCGGTCGGAGGCGTGGCCGGAGCGTCGTACGGCGGTGGTCGCGACCGCGGCCTTCATCAAGCGGGGACAGGTCGAGGACACCTTCGCGATCAGCCGCCTCCTGCTCGGCGACGACGTCGAGCTCGTCCACAAGGGCGCGGGGTGGATGCTGCGGTACGCCGGCGACGTCGATCGCGCCGGGTTGACGGCGTTCCTCGACGAGCACGCCGCGACGATGCCCCGCGCGATGCTGCGGGCGGCGATCGAGAAGCTCGACAAGCCGGACCGTGCCACGTACCTCGCGTCCGGCCGGTCGTGACGGGACGGGGCCGGGCGTGAGTCGGAGCTGGTCGACGCCGGCGGTCCTCTGGGTCGTCGGAGGCGTGCTGGTCAGCATCGTCCTCGTGACCGGAAGTCCCGGTCTCGCGCTGGTCGAGGGCCTCGTCTTCGCCGCGGCGGGTGCGCTGCTCTCGCCGCTCGCCTTCCCGCGCCCCGTGACGGCGGACGAGGCTCGCCGTCGCAGCGCCCAGCACGGGCGCCCGATCGTCTACTGGCGGCCCGGCTGCCGTTTCTGCCTGCGGCTGCGGTTCCGCCTCGGTCGGCTTGCGCGCTCGGCGTCCTGGGTGAACATCTGGGCTGATCCCGACGGCGCGGCCGCGGTGCGTGCCGCCACCGGTGGTGACGAGACCGTCCCGACCTGCGTGCTCGGCGGCGTCACGGTCGTGAATCCCGATCCTGCCGACGTGCGCGCCGCGTGCCTCGCGTCGGGCAGGTCCTGACGCGAGACACGCGGAGCGGGTGGTGCAGGGTCCGCCACCTGCGTCGGGGGCGCGGGTGGCGGACCCCGGTCCTCATCGGGTCGAGAGCCCGAAGCCGTACGGGTAGAGCGGGTCGTAGTCCGCGTCCCCGACGTTGATCGGCTCCTGCTCGACCGTGCGCGGCCAGGTCACCGGCAGCTTGCCCGTGAACCGCTTCTTGCCGAACAGCACGTCGGCGACACCGTCGCCCTCGCTGCCCGGCAACCAGCCGGCGACGAGCCCGTCGATCTTGGACAGCAACGCCGGAGCAATCTCCAACGGGCGGCCGGAGATCACGATCACGACGCACTCCGCGGCCTGGGTGCACACCGTGTCGACGGCCTGCTGGTCGGCTGCGGACAGCTTCATGTCCTTCACCGGGCGCGGCACCCCGTTGTCACCTGGGTCGTACGCCCACTGCGGGCCACCGACGTCGCCGAAGCCCTCGGCGTACGGCGTCTCGCCGACGACGACGATCCCGGTCGCGCCGCTCGGGACGGGCGTCGACGCGGTCTCGCTGAACGTGACGTTGCGCCGGGAGGCGTCGTCGACGGCCTCGAGGATCGTCGAGCCCGGGATCACGTTCGTCGATCCGCCCTGCCACGTCAACGTCCAGCCGCCGGCCTGGTTGCCGATGTTGTCGGCGTTGCTGCCGGCCACGTAGAGCGGGGCCTTCTTCGACAGCGGGAGGACGTGCCCGCGGTTCTTGAGCAGCACCTGCGACTCGGCCACGGCCTGGCGGGCGACCTTGCGGTGCTTCGCGCTGCCGACCTCGTCGAGGTTGCGCCGGTCGGTGTAGGGCTCCTCGAAGAGCCCGAGCTCGAACTTCGCCGTCAGGATCCTCGTGACCGCGTCGTCGATGCGCGCCGTCGACACGCGCCCGGCCTCCACCTCCTCGGTCAGGGCGGTGATGAACTGGCGGAACTGCGCCGGCTCCATCGCCATGTCGATGCCGGCGTTGACGGCGGCTCGGACCTGCTCGTTCCAGGTGCCGGGGAGCTGGTGGATCGCCTCCCAGTCGCTGATGACGAGCCCGTCGAAGCCCATCCGGCCCTTGAGGACGCCGGTGAGGAGCTCGCGGTGGGCGGTCATCTTGGTCGGGTTGCCGACGCCGTCCTCGGTCCAGTCCACCGAGGAGAACGACGGCATCACGGACCCCGCGCCGTAGCGCTGGATCGCGGGCCAGTACGGCGCGAGCGCGAGGCGGGCGAACTCCTGCCTGCTGACGATCGAGATGCCCTGGTCGACGGTGTAGTCGCCGGTCGGCGTCCCGTACGTCGTCAGGCCGTCGCCGGCGAAGTGCTTCGGTGTCGCGAGGACCCGGTCGCGGTGGTCGAGCTGACCGCGACGACCCTGCAGGCCGCGCACCGCGACCGACAACCTGGAGACGAGGCCCGGCGTCTCGCCGAAGCTCTCGTACGTCCGCCCCCACCGGTCGTCGCGCACGACGCAGAGGCAGGGTGCGAAGTTCCACTGCGGCCCGGTCGCCCGGGTCTCCTTCGCCGTGATGTGGTTGACCTCCTCGACCAGCTTCGCGTCGCGGGTCGCGCCGAGACCGATGTTGTGGGGGAAGACGGTCGCGCCGTACAGGTTGGCGTGGCCGTGGACGGCATCCACGCCGTACAGGACCGGGATCCCGAGCCGGGAGGCGAGGGCGCCGTCCTGGAAGGCGTCGACCATGTCGGCCCAGCCCTCGGGAGTGTTGTCCTCCGGGACGGACCCGCCGCCGGACAGGATGCTGCCGAGTCCGAGCTCGGTGACGTCCGCGGGAGTGGCGTTGGCCCGCTCCGCCTGGGTCATCTGACCGATCTTCTCGGCCATCGTCATGCGGGAGAGCAGGTCGTCGACCCGCCGTTCGGTCGACAGTCGGGGGTTGAGGTACGGGAGCGTGGCGGACTGCTTGCCCGGGGCTGCTGTGTCGAGGGTGGCCGGTGCGGCGCTGGCGCCGACCCCGGCGAGCCCGGTGACGAGCGCGACTGCGGCGCCCACCGCCAGGGCGGCTCGACGGACGGTCGGGCGGGGCTCGGTGTCTCTGCTTCGACGTGCGACTTTCATGGAGTCCTCCGTTCGAATGTGATCTACGTCATACCCGCCTCCGAATATCGCGTACCTCGCAACAAATGACAAGGGGTGGCGCAAACCGCCCAGAACTGAGGTAGCCCGAGCAGCGGCCTAGGGACATCGCCTGATGCCTCCGGCTACCTCAGGCGACCACGATCGAACCATGATCGTGATGCCGGAGTACTACGTGAAGTACGAGATCGACCGCCGTATCGAGCAGGCGCACCCCAGGGCGCACCACCGCACCGCACGCCGTCGGCGGGGCGGTGCACGCGTCGCCGCGCCGCGCACCAGGACGTGACGAAGCCCGCAGAGCAGGCCGACACCGCGGCAATGGGTTCGAATCCTGTCGGGGGAGTGCGAGACGATGGACTCATGCCCTCCGACTGGACGACGACCGAGCCTCTCGTCGGACGAGAGGTCGAGCTGCAACGGCTGCTGCAGGCGGCCGGCGTCGGCGACCGGGAGGCCCGCGGGGGTGTCCTCCTGAGCGGCGATGCCGGCATCGGCAAGACGCGGCTGCTGCGCGAGCTGGCAGCGCGTGCCGCCGACGACGGGCACCAGGTCCTTGCCGGCCACTGCCTGGACCTCGGCGACAGTGCGATCCCGTTCCAGCCCTTCGCCGAGGTGCTGGTCGGGCTCGACGTCGCGACGCGCGAGGCGATCTCCGAGGCGATGCCTCCGCTCGGCCCGCTGATGTGGGGGGCGGTCGACGGCGCCGGAGTCGACCGCGGCGAGCTCTTCTCGTCGGTGGTCGCAGCCCTCGAGCTGCTGGCCGCGAGCCGGCCCCTGCTCCTGGTCGTCGAGGACGCCCACTGGGCAGACGCCTCTACCCGCCACCTCATCCGGTACGTCCTCGCCCAACGCTACGAGGGCCCGGTGCGGTTCGTCGTCTCCTACCGCAGCGACGACCTGCACCGCCGTCACCCGCTGCGGCCCGACGTCGCCGAGTGGAGCCGGCTGCCGGGCGTCCAGCGCCTCGAGCTCGGACCGCTCGGTGACGACGAGGTGCGGGAGCTCGTGCGGTCGCGCGCCACCGCCGGCCTCGGCGCCCCCGACGTCACGGCGATCGTGCGTCGTGCCGCCGGCAACGCCTTCATCGTTGAGGAGCTGCTCGACGTCGACGACCAGGAGGGGCCGCTGCCGTCGACGCTGGCCGACCTCATGCTGGTGCGGCTCGACCGGCTCGACGAGTCCGGGCGCCAGGTCGTACGCGCGATCGCGTGCGCCGGCGGTCAGGTGACCGACGAGCTGCTGGGTGCTGTGGTCGACCTTCCCGCGGCGACGATCGAGGAGGCCCTCCGCTCGGCCCTCGACCACCGCATCCTGACCCGCACCCGCTCCGACGGCTACGCCTTCCGGCACGCGCTCCTCGCGGAGGTGGTCCGCGACGACCTCCTCCCGGCCGAGCGACGCCGCATCCACACCGCGTACGTCCGCGCCCTTCTCGACGACGGCGAGTCCGCCGACGTGGCCCGCCACGCGTTCGAGGCGCAGATGCCCGACGTCGCGTTCACCGCGAGCGTCCACGCCGCCGAGCAGGCCACCCGGGTGACCGGGCACGAGGAGGCGGCCCAGCACTACGAGCGCGCGCTGAGCATCGCGGAGTCCGCACCCGACGGCACTGACGTCGTCGATCTCGTGATCGCCACGAGCGAGGCGCTGACGGCGTCCGGCTACGTGCGCCGAGCCTTCGGGGTCGTCGACGACTTCCTGGACCGGGAGTCGGCCGGTCTCTCCGACCACGACCGCGGGCGGCTCCTCGTCGCGTACGGCGCTGCCGCCCTCATGGCCGACCGTCAGGTCGAGCCGGCCCAGGCGGTCGAGCGCGCGTTCGCGATCGTCCCTGAGCAGCCGACCCCCCTCCGCGCGTCGCTCGAGGCGCTCGCCGCCATCGTCGCGGCCAACGAGCGCCGGCACGAGGACGCGATCCGCTGGGCGACACAGGCGGTCACGCTCGGGCAGCGGCTCGGCCTGACCCGGGTCGTGGCCGACGCCGCCGCGACGAAGGCCCGGGTGCGTGCCCGGATCGGCGACGACCCCGCGGGTGACGAGAGGCGCTTCCTCGAGGTCGCCGAGGCCGCGCGGGAGTCCGGCAACATCGTCGCCGAGCTGCGGGCGCGTCACCACCTCGCCTTCCACTACCACGACCGCGGCGACCTCGACATCGCCGAGCGCGAGTTCCTCTCCACCATGGACGCCGCCGCCAAGGCTGGGCGGCAGTGGGCACCGTACGGGTTCGACGGGCGCTTCTTCGCCTCCGTCACCGCCTACCTGCGTGGCCGGTGGGACCTGGTCGTCGAGCTCGGCGACGTCTCTGCTCTGCGCCCGCCCACGGTTCACGCTGCCTGCCTCGAGGCGGTCGGCCTCCTCGTCTCCGCGGGCCGCGGCGAGACCGACGCGCTCAGCACCGCCGAGCGCCTGCGCGACGGCTTCTGGAAGAAGGACATCGCGCTGGCGATCCACAGCGGCACGGCGGCGATCGACCTCGCCCCCGACGTGGTCTCGGCCGAGAGGTGGCACGACGACCTGGTCAAGACCCTGGCCTCGGACTGGGCCGGTGAGCTCGCTCCCGCGCGGTTGCGCATGGCCGGCCTGCTCGTCAGCCGGTACGCCGATGCGGCACCGCACGCCTCCAGCGTCGAGCGCAGCGGGTGGATCGAGAACGCCGCCCGCCTGCGTGCGGTCGGCGACCGGACCATCGTCGAGCGAGGTCCGTTCGGCCTGGAGGGCCGCGCCTGGAGCATGCGCCTCGACGCCGAGATCCTCCGACTGCGGTGGGGAGCAGGGGAGGAGGTGCCGCTCGAGACGATGCTGAGTGCGTGGCGCGAGACGACGGCCACCTTCGCCGAGCTCGGACACGTCTACGAGGAGGCCCGCTCCGCGTCACGCCTGGCGGCGGTGCTGCACGCCGCGGGCGACGTCGCTGGCGCCAAGCAGGTGGCGAGCGCCGCGTTCGAGAAGGCGGCAGACCTGCGTGCCGACCCGCTCGCACGCCAGCTCGAGCAGCTCGCCGGGACGACGACCCGGTCGTCCTCCTCGGACCGCGCGCCTGCGTCGACCCCAGCGGTCGCGGGGGAGAAGCCGCTGACGGCTCGCGAGCGCGAGGTGCTCGACCACCTCGTCGAGGGACGCACCAACGGCGAGATCGCCTCGATGCTGTTCATCAGCACCAAGACGGTGTCGGTGCACGTCTCCAACATCCTCGCCAAGCTCGGCGCGTCCACGCGCACCGAGGCCGCGGCGATCGCACGGCGCCAGCAGGTCTAGCCGCTCGGCTTCAGGCCGGTGGCGGCGTCGAGCCTCTGCAGCAGGTCGTGCGCCGCGAGCTCCACGTCCTTGTGCCTCCACTCGCCGGCGCGGTACACGCAGGCGATGAGGCCGCTGCGGTGCAGCCGCCGGAAGTCTCCGTAGACGAAGGCGTAGCGGCCCTTCGTCTCGTCCGACGCATCCACCGTGAGCCCGAGGAACCACTCCGCGTAGTCCTCCCACGGGTGCTTTTCCCGGTATGCGTTCTCGTCCGCCGCCTTCGGCTGCACCTCACCCCAGTCGCTGTCGAGGACGTACTGCCTCGCGTCGATCAGCGCGCGTGCCTTCGCCACGCCGGCGGGGTTCACCTCGTACTTCGCCATCGCCTCATCGTGCGACGCACCGTGGGTCCGCGCACCCGGGAGGGGTCGAGACTTCTCATCGGAGCCACGCGTGCTCCAGGTCGTCGTTCGTCCGGCCGCTGACGACGGACGCGAGGTCGTCCTCGGCCGGCTCCGACCCCGCCGCTACGCCGCGGCACGCATCTTCACGAGGATCCACTGCTCTTTCGGCCCGGCCGGGCCTGTGCGTGTCAGCGCGAAGGGTCCTGTCAGCTTCTGGCCGTGGAGGTCGACGACGAGATGTCCGGCGGCGAGCGCGGCTCCCGCGTCGACCGGCTCGCCGGGGCGCGGCGGGCGGCGGTCGAACGTTCCGAGGTCCCAGACGACGACGCTGCCGACCTTGCCGCCTGTGCGCTCGTAGGCGCCCTCGTACGTCGCGTGAGCCAGGTCGTGGTCGTCGGTCCGTACGGCGAGGCGCTTCTGCCCAGGGTCGGGCGAGGGGCCCTTGGGGACCGCCCACGAGACGAGGACACCGTCGATCTCGAGTCGGAGGTCGAAATGGAGAGCGGTCGCGTTGTGTCGCTGACACACGTAGATCGGGTGTCGCTGACACACGTCGATCGGGTGTCGCTGACACACGTCGATCGGGTGTCGCTGACACACGTAGATCGGGTGTCGCTGAGGGTTGGGGACGGGTCCGGACGGCGCGGTCACCTCGGCACCGTAGTCCGCCGTCGCGCTCCCTGCGCGCCGACGGGACCCGGGCATAGTCTCGAGAGGTGGAACGACGAGGAGGACACGTGACGCAAGCACGCATCGGAGTGACCGGACTGGCGGTGATGGGTCGCAACCTGGCCCGCAACCTCGCGCGCCACGGCTATCCCGTCGCCCTGCACAACCGCACGCACGCCCGGACCCAGCGCCTGGTCGAGGAGCACGGCGACGAGGGCACGTTCGTGCCGTCGGAGTCGATGCGGGACTTCGTGCAGTCGATCGAGCGTCCCCGTCCGATCATCATCATGGTGAAGGCGGGGGAGCCGACCGACGCGGTGATCGACGAGCTGGCCGACCTCCTCGACGAGGGCGACATCATCATCGACTGCGGCAACGCCCACTTCGCCGACACCCGCCGACGCGAGGCCGCGCTGCGGGAGAAGGGGCTGCACTTCGTCGGGGCCGGGGTCTCCGGCGGCGAGGAGGGTGCCCTCAACGGCCCGAGCATCATGCCGGGCGGATCCGCCGAGTCGTACGCGACGCTCGGCCCGATGTTCGAGGCGATCGCGGCGCAGGTCGACGGCACACCCTGCTGCACGCACGTCGGACCGGACGGGGCGGGCCACTTCGTCAAGATGGTCCACAACGGCATCGAGTACGCCGACATGCAGCTGATCGCGGAGGCGTACGACCTCCTGCGGCACGGGCTCGGCGCGGAGCCGGCGCAGATCGCCCGGATCTTCGCGGACTGGAACGCCGGCGACCTCGAGTCGTACCTCATCGAGATCACCGCGGACGTCCTCGCGCACACCGACGCCGACACCGGTCGCGCGTTCGTCGACGTCGTGCTCGACGAGGCCGAGCAGAAGGGCACCGGGCGGTGGACCGTCCAGACCGCGCTCGACCTCGGGGTGCCGGTGACCGGGATCGCCGAGGCCACCTTCGCGCGATCGGTCTCCGGGCACGCCGAGCAGCGCGAGCCGGCGCGCGCCGCCTATCCGGACGCTCACGCCGAGAGCGACTGGCGGCCTGACGACGTCGACGCGTTCGTGGAGGACGTCCGGCGCGCGCTGTACGCGTCCAAGGTGGTGGCGTACGCGCAGGGGTTCGACGAGATCCAGGCAGGCAGCAAGGAGTACGCGTGGGACGTCGATCCTGGTGCGATGGCGACGATCTGGCGCGGCGGCTGCATCATCCGCGCGCGGTTCCTCGACCGGATCCGGGAGGCGTACGACGCTGATCCCGACCTCCCGACGCTGCTGGTCGCGCCCTACTTCGTCGAGGCTGTGCAGGCGGGCCTCGAGTCGTGGCGGCGGGTGGTCGCGATCGCCGCCCGCACCGGCATCCCCGCACCGGCGTTCGCGTCGTCGCTCGCCTACTTCGACGCGCTGCGCGCCGACCGTCTGCCCGCTGCACTGATCCAGGGGCTCCGCGACGACTTCGGCGCGCACACCTACCGCCGCGTCGACAAGGAGGGGACCTTCCACACGCTCTGGGGCGGTGACCGCACAGAGGAGCAACAGGGCTGAGCGAAGCCTGGTCCCGCCAGGTCAGGAACCGCTGAGGGTCCGCACCGACCGTGGCACGGGGATGCCGTCGCGCAGGTCCGGTGCCGGCAGCGCGGCGCCGACCGTCTCGTGCAGCGGGACGACGCCGGCCCACCCGTCCCCGGCCACGTCGGCGGCCTCGTCCTCGGGCCACCCGTCCGAGATCTTGAGCGACCAGCGGTCGATCGGCAGCGCCAGCACCATCGTCGCCACGAGCTCGCGGCGCGTCGACGGCCGTACCTCCGCCGAGCGTCCCGGGATCAACGCCTCGGTGAGCCGGTCCAGCGCGGCGACCTGATCCTCGTCCGGCACCCGTGCCGCAGACCCGAACAGCACCGCGCTGCGGTAGTGCAGCGACGACTCGAACGCTGAGCGAGCGACGACGATCCCGTCGAGCGCGGTCACGGCAACCGAGATCGGAGCACCCCCGGCGACCGTCCGCATCCACGGCGATCCGGTGGACCCGTGGATGAGCAGCGTGTCGCCGTCGCGTGCGAACGCCGTCGGGAACGCCACGGGCTGGCCGTCGACGACCACCGCGACGTGACACACCCGCGTCGAGTCCAGGAGCTGGTCGAGCAGCTCGCGGTCGTGTCGCTGCTTCTCGGCGATCCTGGTGATCTGGGTACGGGGTGCGTCGGAGGAGGGCATGGCTCGCATCCTAAGGATGCGGTGCGCGGCCCCGCAGCCGACTAACGCGCGGACGCGACGTACTCGTTGAGCTGGTCCCGCTCGAACTGAAGCTGCTGCATCCGGAACTTCACGGCGTCACCGATCGACAGCAGCGCGACGAGCTCTGCTTCCTCGTCGACCACCGGGACGTGGCGGATGCGCTCGTTGGTCATGATCTCGAGCATCGCGGTGATCGAGTCGTCGGGTGTGCAGGTGTGCACGTCGGACGTCATGATCGACGACACCAGCTCGGCGGTCGGATCGGCGATGCCGCGGAGCTTGCGCACGACGTCGCGCTCGGACACGATGCCGACGACGTGGGTGCCGTCGTCGCTGACGACGAGCGCGCCGATGTTGCGTTCACCGAGCTCGTCGAGCAGTGCCGAGACTGGCGCGTCGGGTCTGATCGTGAAGACCTCGGTGCTTCCTTTGGACGTGATGACGTCGCTGACCTTCATCGAAGACCCCCTCGCACGCGGACGATGGGGTCAACCTAGCGTGACTCCGGTCACGGTCACCACCCCTGAGGCGGACCCTGCTCCCCGTACGACTGGCCGGGCTGACCGTACGACTGCCCCTGCTGGCCCGGCACCTGGCCCGGTGACGCGTACGGCGCAGCGGCACCGTAGGTGCCGGCGCCACCACCGCCGTACGGGGTGTCCCACCCGGATCCGCTGCGCGAGAACCACGCGTTGGCGCCGCCGGTGAAGAGCAGCACGATGACGGCGATCCCGGCGCCGGCCCACAGGAGCGAGATGAACGACAGGATCAGGAGGAAGCCGAGGATGATGGTCACGGCGGAGAGGACCGTGAGCGCGATCCTGGCCCAGCCCATCCGCCGAAGGACCAGGACGCCGAGCGCGACAGCGGCCAGCGAGACCACGATGCAGACGACTACCACCCCGTACACCGCGGCCATGTTGTCGTCGATCGCGTCGATGTCGCTCGTCGAGAGCTCGTAGTCGGCCGGATTCTTGCGCATCTCGTCGATGACGAGTCCCGCCATCGCGCCGAGCAGGACCCACCCGAGCGCGGTGAGCGCGGACAGCACGATGGTCGTCCAGGCCGCGATCGTCACGGTGACGGGGCGGGCGTCAGGATCGTTCGGGATGGGATAGCTCGCCTGCGGCAGCCCGGTGGCGTAGGGGTCGTACGGCGCGGGCTGCTGCCCGTAGCTGCCGTACTGCTGCTGCGACTGCCCGTACGACGGTTGGCCGTACGACGGTTGGCCGTACGACGGTTGGCCGTACTGCGGCTGTCCGTACTGCGGCGGCGACTGCCCGTACGACGGCTGCCCGTACTGCGGCTGCGGCTGCCCGGGCTGCGACTGCCCGGGGGCGGGCTGCCCGTAGGAGGGAGCCGGGTCCGATCCGGCGGGACGACCGGGCTCGGACGAGGACGGGGGCGTCGGTGTGGACATGCCGCTGATCCTACCGACGGAGGTGTCCGCCGGGACCCCGGATCAGGAGTCGGAACGCCGGTGCGCGGCCAGGTCCGTGACGTTGGTCGGAACGGGGGAGGGCGCGACCGTGTCGTCGGCGTCGTCGCGCTCGTCGTACGGCTCGGTGTCGGGGAAGTAGCCGAGGTAGGCCATCGCCGCGTCGTGCAGCATCGAGTTGGTCGCGAGGGCGTTGCCGTGCCACGGTCCGGGCTGCCCGTTCAGGGCCGTGAAGGTGCCTCCGGCCTCGCGCACGATCGGGTCGAGCGCGGCCATGTCCCACAGCGCGAGCTCGGGCTCGGCAGCGATGTCGACGGCGCCCTCGGCGAGCAGCATGTAGGACCAGAAGTCGCCGTAGCCGCGGGTGCGCCAGCACCGGCGCGTGAGCGCCAGGAAGCTCTCGAGCTTGCCGATCTCCTCCCAGCCACCGAGCGAGGCGTACGACAGGGAGGCGTCGTCGATGCGATCGACCTTGGACACCTGGAGACGGGTCGCCGACATCAGCGACTTCCCCATGAAGGCGCCACCACCCTTGGCGGCCCACCAGCGCCGGCCGAGCGCGGGTGCCGACACGCAGGACGCCACGACCTCGTCCTCGACGGCGAGCGCGATCAGCGTCGCCCAGACCGGCACGCCGCGCACGTAGTTCGAGGTGCCGTCGATCGGGTCGATGATCCAGCGCCGTGTCGCGTCCTCGATGGAGCCGATCTGCTCGCCGTTCTCCTCGCCGAGCACGATGTCGCGGGTCCTCGCACTGCGCAGCGTGCGGCGGATCGCCTGCTCGACGGCCTGGTCGGCCTCCGTCACCCACGTCGTGTCCGGCTTGGTCGAGACCACGAGGTCGGCCGTCCGGAACTTCTCCATCGAGATCGCGTCCGCGTTGTCGGCGAGCACGTGGCAGAGCCGGAGATCGTCGTGGTGGGAGTGCGCCATGGCCCCACATTAGAGGTTCGCGCCCCTAGGATGGACAGCGTCCGGAAGGAGGGCATGTGTTCGACTTCATCGACGGTGTCCCGATGCATCCCCTGTTCCTCCACGCACCGATCGTCCTGATCCCGATCACCGCTCTGCTCACGCTGGCGTTCCTCGTGCCGCGATGGCGCTGGGCGCTGCGGTGGCCGATCGCGATCCTCGCCGTCCTCGCCGCCGGCGCGACCTACGCGACGGTGAAGTCGGGTGAGGAGCTCAAGTCCAACCTCGAGCTCGGCGGGGAGATCGCGGCCGCGATCGACGCGCACGAGACGTGGGGCGACCGGCTCCTGTACGCCACGATCGTGATGGCCGTGCTCGCTGTGGTCGCGGCGATCGTCGTCACCCGTACGGCGGGCGTCGCGGCGACGGTCGTCGCCGTGCTCCTGGCGATCTCCGGCATCACTGCCGCATGGCTGACCTACGAGACGGGCGACCGCGGGTCGCGCGCGGTCTGGTGCGCCACCGGCCTTGCGGCGGGCGAGACAGACTCGCTCGAGGAGTGCCTCCGCACCTGACGGACGTCAGTCGGACCCTTCGCGCGACGCGAGCAGCCGACGGAAGGAGTCGACGCGTGCGGCGTCGAGGGTGCCGTCTGCGACAGCGAGGTCGAGGGCGCACTCGGGCTCGTCGGGGGTGTGCAGGCAGCCTCGAGGGCACTCCTCGGCCGCGGTGGCGAGGTCGGGGAACGCCGCCAGCAGTCGCTCGACGGACACGTGTGCCAGCCCGAAGCTGCGGATCCCCGGGGTGTCCACGATCCACCCGCCGAACGGCAGCGGGAGGACGCGCGTCGACGTCGAGGTGTGCCGGCCGCGACGGCTGACGGCGTTGATGACACCGGTGGCGAGGTCGGCGTCGGGGACCAGGGCGTTGACGAGGGTCGACTTGCCGACGCCGGAGTGCCCGACCAGCACGCTGGTGCGTCCGCGAAGGCGTTCGCGGATCATCTCGAGGTCGCCTCCGTGCTGGGTGACGACCACGTCCACCTCGAGCGGGACGAGCGACTCCACGAGCGCTGTCGGGTCGCCGATGTCAGCCTTCGTGAGGCACACCAGCGGTGTCATGCCGGCGTCGAACGCAGCGACCAGGCAGCGGTCGATGAGGCGCGGGCGCGGCGGTGGGTCGGAGAGGGCCGCGACGACGACCATCTGGTCCGCGTTCGCCACGATCACGCGCTCGATGGGGTCGTTGTCGTCGGCCGTACGGCGCAGCACCGTGGTGCGTTCCTCGACCTCGACGATGCGGGCGAGGGTGTCGGGGGTGCCGGAGGTGTCACCGACGACGCGGACGCGATCTCCGACGACGACCGCCTTGCGGCCGAGGGGCCGTGACTTCATCGCCGTGACGGCGCGCTCGTCGTCGCCGACCAGCAACGTGTAGCGGCCGCGGTCGACACCGATGACCCAGCCGTCGTCGGCGTCGGCGTAGGAGGGACGCTCCTTCGTACGGGGGCGCGTATGACGACGTGGCCGGTCGAACTTCTCGTGCGGCCGGTCCTCGTCGTAGCGCTGGCTCACGACGCGAACCGCTGCCAGTCCTGCTCGAAGCCGGGGTAGGTCTTCGCGGTGGTGGCGACGTCGTGGACGCGGACGTCCTTGACCGCGAGCCCGAGCACGGCCGCGGCGTGCGCCATGCGGTGGTCCGCGTACGTCTGCAGCTCGGCGCCGTGCAACGGGCGCGGATGGATCGTCAGACCGTCCGGGTGCTCGTCGACCTCGCCGCCCATGCGGGTGATCTCGGCCGTGATCGCGGCGAGGCGGTCGGTCTCGTGCCCCCGGAGGTGCGCGATGCCGGTGAGCGTCGAGACGCCGGAGGCGGTTGCTGCGACGGCGGCGACGACCGGAGTGAGCTCGCCCTCGTCGCGCAGGTCGAGCGAGACGCCGCTCAACGTGTCCGGAGCGCTCACGACGAGGTCGTCGCCGTCGATGCCGACGTCAGCCCCGAACGCCCGCGCGATCTCGCGCCAGCGGTCGCCGGCCTGGTCGGTGTCGCGCGGCCAGTGACGGACCCGCACGCGCCCGCCGGTGACCAGGGCGCCGGCGACGAACGCGCCGGCGTTGGAGAGGTCAGGCTCGATGGTGGTGTCGTACGCCGCGACGGGACCGGGGGCGACCACCCAGCGGTCGGCGGACTCCGTCACGGTGACACCCCGGCGGCGGAGCTCGGTCAGCGTCATCTGCACGTGCGTGGCGGAGGGGACGGGCGGGCCGTCGTGCCGGACGTCGATGCCGTCGTCGTACCGGGCGCCGACCAGCAGCAGGGCGGAGAGGAACTGGCTCGAGGCCGATGCGTCGATCGTGATCGGCCCGCCGAGGACGTGCCCGGCCCCTCGGACGGTGAACGGCATCGTGCCGCGGCCGGCGTCGTCGATCGTGACTCCGAGGGCGCGGAGGCTGCTGATCGTCGTCGCCATCGGCCGCTGGCGGGCGTACTCGTCGCCGTCGATCTCGACGTCGCCGTCGACCAGTGCCGCGACCGGCGGCACGAAGCGCATCACGGTGCCGGCCAGTCCGACGTCGATCCTGACGGGCTCCTGCCTCCCGCCCCACGCGCCGGGCGTCACCGTCCACGCATCCTCGTCACCGTCGATGCCGGTGCCGAGCGCGCGGAGGGCGTCGGCCATCAGCGTCGTGTCGCGGGAGACCAGCGGGCGGGTCAGGCGCGACGGGCCGTCGGCGAGAGCCGACAGGATCAGGGCGCGGTTGGTCTGCGACTTCGACCCGGGGAGCGACACGGTCGCGTCGACGGGGTCGGGACGGAACGGGGCAGCCCACAGTGGTGACGTCATCGCACCCGAGCCTATCGGTTCGCCTCAGCCGGGGAGTGCGTCCTTGAGGTGTGCCGCCGTCTCGTGCAAGGCGTCGGCGGCGGACCCCGACGCCTGCACGACCTTGTCCTTCGCCCGCCGCGCGAGCAGCTTCTTCTGCGGGTCGGGGTCGAGCATCGACATGAGCAGGCCGCCGAGGATCGAGAGGTTCTTCGTGAAGTGGATCCGCTGGTTGGCGGCCGCGGCCGGGTCGGACTCCTTCCAGAACGGGTGGCCCGCGACGGTCGTCGGGACCATCGTGCCTGCCAGGACGAGCGCCGACAGCCGCGGGAACCGCCCGAGCGCGAGCGACGTCCCGAAGGCGACGTGGATCGTCCCGTTGACGCGGACCATCGTCTCGGCGTCGGTGGGGATGGCGGTGCCGGGTGCGACGGACTCCACGAGCTCGGCGATGCGGTCGGTGACCGGCTGGACACGGGCGGCCATCGCTGAGGTGTTGCGGAGCGCGTTGACTCCGCCGTAGACGAACATCGAGGCGAGCAGCGGGCGAGCGACGTTGCGCAGAAGGGTCATGGAGCGGTTCCTCTTTCGGGGTGCGTCAGCCGGTTGCGAGGTCGGTGAGGGGTACGTCGGTGTCGGCGAGGCGGGCAGGGTCGACGCGGGTGCCGACGAGCGCCTTGAGCGGCTCTAGCCCGTCGTCCCACATGTTCACGTGCATGGCGGCGCCGACGATGCCGTCGTCCAGCCAGAACGCGTGGAACGCGAGCGGCCCGGCGGAAGGGTCGGCGTTGCCGCGGACGACGACGTCGGCCGTGGCAGGGTCCGAGACGGCCCCGACGTACTCCATGCCGAGGTCGTACTGGTCGGTGTAGAAGAACGGGAGCTTGTCGTAGGTGACGTCCTGCCCGAGCATCGAGCGCGCGGCGACGGGGCCGGAATCGTTGGCCATCGCCCAGTGCTCGACGCGCACACGGCGTCCGAGGCGTGGCTTCTCGGCGGCGGCGATGTCGCCGGCTGCCCACACCGCGGGATCGGAGGTCCGCATCGACGCGTCGGTGTCGATCCCGCCCTCGCCGGCGAGCCCGGCAGCCAGGGCCCACTCGCACTGGGGCGTCGCGCCGATGCCGACGACGACGGCGGCTGCGGGGATCTCGTCGCCGTCCGTCGTGACGACCGACGTGACGCCGGCGTCTCCACGGATCTCGGCCACGCCCGTCCCGAGCCGGAGGTCGACGCCGTGCTTTCGGTGCAGCGCTGCGAACACCTCCGCGACGCGGTCGCCGAGCACCCGCTGGAGCGGGAGGTCGGCGGTCTCGAGGATGGTGACCGGGACGTCGTGGGTGCGCGCGGCGGCGGCGACCTCGAGACCGATCCATCCCGCGCCGATGATCACCAGCGGCCCACCCGCGTCGAGGATCCCCTTGATCCGCTCGGCCTCGGGCATCGTCCGCAGATAGAGGACCCCGTCGAGGTCGGCGCCGGGGACGTCCAGGCGTCGCGGCCACGAGCCCGTCGCGAGGAGGAGCTTGTCGTAGCCGAGCGTCGTCCCGTCCGCCAGCTCCACGAGCCGGTCGTCGAGACGCAGGCCGGTCGCCGTCGTGCGGGTCCGCACGGTGATGTCGTGGGCGTCCCACCACGACGCCTCGTGCACGTAGGCGGACTCCACCGGGTCCGATCCGAGCAGGAACCCCTTGGAGAGCACGGGGCGCTCGTACGGGGGTCGGTCCTCCGCGGTGACCAGGACGATCTCGCCGTCGAACCCCTCCTCGCGCAAGATCTCGGCGGCCTTGCCGCCGGCCAGGCCACCACCCACCACGACGTACGTCTCGTCTGCCATGTCGGCGACCGTACGCCTGCCGCGGCGCTCGCGCTACCGGCTGAGCTCGGGGGAGTCGGGGAGATCGAGCACGAAGGTGAACCGCTGGTTGCGATCGAGCTCGCCGTTGTTGATCCGGACGGTGGCGATGAGCGGGCCGCCGATGCTGGCGGTGGTCGCGTCCAGGACCTGGCTCGGCCGCGCGCGGCTCGCGATCTGCTGCGTGGCCGTCGACGAGGGATCGAGCCCCCACTGCTGGCGCGTGCCTCCCTCGCACGAGCTCAGGGAGAGTGCGGAGACGAGCGGCGTGGACGAGGTCGTCAGGCAGGTCCCGGCGGCAGGGCCGGACGCCGCCCGCATCGTCGTCCAGCCGGATCCGGCGTCGTCCCACACCCTCCAGAGCGTCGCCGAGCCGCAGTCCTTGGCGAGCCGGACCGGGAAGAGCCCGCGCCCGTCGGCGAGGACGCACTGCGTGCCGAAGCCGAGGGGGCGTACGGAGAGCCTGCCCGTGCTCGGCAGCCTGATCGGCCCGAGCGTGGCGGCGTCGGAGTCGCCGTGCGCATTGAGGGCGACCACCTCGTACAGGACCCTGCCGCCGTTGGGGGCGTCACGGTCCACGAAGGACGTGGTGGTCAGCGGCGTCGGTCCGGACACCAGGTCGCCCGACACGGCCGTCGCGACGGATCGTCCGATCCCCGCGGCAGCGCCGCTGGTGCTGCGGTAGACCTCGTACCCGTCTGCGCCCGTCACCGCCGACCAGCGCAGCGTCACGCCGTCCGGCTCGTCGCTGATCGCGAGATCGGTCGGTGCTGTCGGGCGGGCCGGGGGCTCGGTCGGCTCCGTCGGTGTCGGCTCGGTGGGCTCCGTCGGTGTCGGCTCCGTGGGTCCGGGATCTCCGGGCCCCGGCTCCTTGGGACCCGGGCCCGGGTCGGTCGGCCCGGGATCGGTGGGCGACGGTTCGTCGGTGCCGGGGTCGTCCGCGCCGGGTTCGTCGGCGCCCGGGTCGTCCGCCACCGGCGGCGCGGGCGTCGCCGGAGGGAGGACCTGTGGGAGCGACTGCGGCCCGGCGGTCGGCGGCGCTGCGGTCGGCGCGGTAGGGGGCGCGGCAGTCGGCGCCGAGCCGTCCGGCAGGAGCGCGGTCGGTCCGGGCAACGAGAGCGACGGGCCGTCCGAGGCCTGCTCGGAGCTCGGCGTGGTCGGGAGGCCCAGGGTGATGAAGAGGAGCGTGCCCGTCACCGCCGCACCGATCACGCCGAGCGTGACGCCCGCTGCTGCCACACCGTGAGCCGGAGCCGCGACGATCCAGTCCCGCGCGCGGCCCGCGGCGGACCCCGCCCACCCGGTCGCGCTGCCGGCCGCGGCGGTGCCCGCGGCGGTCTTCGCGCCGGCGTCGGCGAGGTAGGCGAGCCCCGCCGCGCCGAGCAGCACGGGTGCGAGCAGCCCGCGGAGACCGGAGTTGACCTCGACGAGCTCGAGGTAGACCGCGGTGCAGCGTGCGCATCCGTCGAGGTGCTCGCGGACCTTGACCGTGTCGCGTCTGCCGAGGCCCTGCCGGACGTACGCACCGAGGTGCTCGGTGGTCCAGCGGCACTCCTCCTCGGCAGTGTCGGCGAGGTGCACCTGCAGGTAGGCCTGGCGCAGTCCCTCGCGGGCGCGGTACGCGAGCGCCGAGACACCGTTGGCCGTCATGCCGAGCATGGGAGCGATGTCAGCGGGCTTGGCGCCCTCCACGTCGAGGTGCCACAGGACGAGCTGCCAGCGCTCGGGCAGCGATGCGAACGCCTGGGCTGCGGCCGAGTTCTCGAACTTCGCGACCGCCGTGTCGTCGAACTCCACGCCGCTGTCGTACCGCTCGAGGTCGTCCGTCGGCTGCGTCCTGCGTTGGGCGCGGACGCGGTCGACGTGGAGCCGACGGATCGCGGTCAGGAGGTATGCGCGGAAGGCGACGTCGGGTCCCGCGCCGGCCCGCAGCTGGTCCATCACCTTGATGAACGCCTCGGAGACCAGGTCGTCCGCGTCGGGTCCGTGCACGAGCTGGCGCGCCATGCGCTGTGCCGCGTCGCGGTGACGCTCGAAGAGCACGCCGTACGCGTCGTTGTCCCCAGCACGGACCGCCGAGATGAGCTCGGCGTCGCTGGGAACGGTCGGGTCGGCGGTCTGATCATCCATGGCGCCTCCCACGGTAGGCGAGAACACAGACCTGACGACAGTTCCTGAGAAAAACGCCGCCGAGGAAAAAGTTCTGCGAAGTGGCGTCATGGTCCGCGTCGGCGCGCGTCTCACCTGCATGAAGCACGACGAGACGAGGGCTGGCACGGCGACCACGACCGGCCAGCAGACACAGGTCCCGCGCCCGGTGGGGGCACCGGCCGCGGTGACGGAGTCGTTGTTCCTCGTCCCCACGCGACACCTCGTCGCGTTGCGGGACGTGCTTCGTAGTGGTGAGGACCCGGAAGGGGCTGCGGTCGAGCTCGGGGCGGCCGCAGCCACTGAGGGGATCGGGTGGAGCGAGCTGTTGCGCGACGTCGAGGACGTGTGTCGCAGCGTCTCGGGCTCGCTCCCACCGTACGAGCTGGTCCGCGCGATGAGCATCGCCTGGACGGAGACGGCGATCCACGACGCCTACGAGACGTCGTGCGAGGACCCGTTGACCGGACTGGCGTCGGCCGCGCACCTGCGGTCGCGTCTCGACGACGCGTACCGGCTCGCCGAGCGTTCCGGGGTCCTCGCCTCTGACACGGCGGCGTTCGTCGTCGTCGAGGTGTCCGGCGGCGTCGGGCCCGACATGGGTCTGCTCCGCTCGCTCTCGATGCTCGTGATCGCCGACGCGCTGCGCACCTGCTTCGACGGCGACGAGACCATCGCCCGGCTCGGCGAGCACAGGGCGGTCGCCCTCGTACGCCGTTCCGACGCGATCCGCGGGTACCGCGCACTGCGCGAGGTGCTCGACCGGTCGGCCGACGTGCCGGCGACGCGGGTCTGGGTCGAAGGGCTCCCTGCGACGAGCGGCGCGGCGACGCGTCTGCTCGGCGAGCTCGGGCGGGGCAGCACCGCCTCCGGGCTCGGCTGACCGTTCTCGGCGTCCGCTCGCTCTCGGGACGGGCGGGCGCCGAGGACGATCAGCATCCCCCGACCGCTGAGTCGGCCGGGAGATCTGTGGAACGCTGGGGGCATGTGCGGCCGCTATGCCACGACCCGATCGTCTGCCGACCTGAGCGCGGAGTTCGAAGCCGAGCCCGCTGACGACCTGCCTGATCTCCGGCCCGACTACAACGTCGCCCCGACGAAGGTCGTCCCCCTCATCCTGGAGCGTCGTTCCCGGGAGGACCCGGCCGTCTCGCACCGCCTCGTGAAAGCGCTGACCTGGGGCCTGGTGCCCAGCTGGGCCAAGGACCGCGCGATCGGGAACCGCATGATCAACGCGCGCGCCGAGACGCTCGCAGAGAAGCCGTCGTTCCGCTCGGCGTTCGCGAAGCGGCGAGCGATCGTCCCCGCCGACGGCTTCTACGAGTGGTACACGAGCGAGAAGGCCGAGACGCCCGCCCCGGGGGGAAAGAAGGCGGGCTCGAAGTCCAAGCCGGTGAAGCAGCCGTTCTTCATCCACTCGCCGGACGGGAGCACGCTGGCGATGGCCGGCCTGTACGAGATCTGGAAGGACCGGTCGCTGCCCGAGGACGACGACGCCGCCTGGCTGTGGACGTTCACGATCATCACGACGACGGCGACCGACGATCTCGGACGCATCCACGACCGCGCACCCATGCTCGTACCCCGTGACCGGTGGAGCACCTGGCTCGACCCCGCGAACGACGACAAGGAGGCGCTGGGCCGGCTGCTCGTCCCGGCAGCGCCTGGCGCGCTCGAGGCGTACCCCGTCTCCACCACCGTCAACAACGTCAGGAACAACGGCCCCGAGCTGATGGAGCCGATCGCCCTCGAGGGCGAGCCGGACGCCGGCGACGGCGCCCAGCCCACGCTCGGGGACCTCTGATGCCGACGCTGTCCGAGCGCACGTACGACACCCCTCACGGCCCCGGCCGGATCGTGTCGCGCCGTTCCGACCGCGCCTGGGCGACCCTCGTGCTCACCCACGGAGCCGGCGGGGGTATCGAGAGCCACGACCTCGACGTGCTGACGCGGGGGCTTCCCCGGCTCGGCATCGGCGTGGTGCGCATCGAGATGCCCTGGCGGACCGCGGGCAAGCGCATCGCACCGGCACCCTCGGTCCTCGACGCCTCGTTCACGGCGCTCGTCGACCACCTGCGTCCGCGCGTTCCGATGTTCGTCGGAGGGCGCAGCGCCGGGGCGCGGGTCGCGTGCCGGCGCGGCCGCGCGCTCGGCGCGGTCGGCGTCGTCGCGCTCGCGTTCCCGCTCCACCCGCCTGGCAAGCCCGAGCGCTCGCGCGTCGACGAGCTCCTCGGTGCGGGGGTGCCGACGCTCGTGGTGCAGGGGGCGAACGACCCCTTCGGTGCTCCGGCCGAGTTCCCTCCCGGCCACGGCGCACTTCCGCTGTCGATGGTCGTGCTGCCGGGCGCGGACCACGCGCTCAAGGTGGCGAGGCGGGCCGACCCGGACCAGGCCGCGATCGACGCCGCGCTGGTCGACGGCGTGCACGCGTTCGTACGCCGGCGGGTGGGCCGCGACCGCCCATCGGGGGAATGACCCCGACCCCGGAGGCGTTGGACGAGACGGTGCCGCCGACAGCGGCGAACGGACGACCTCAGGAGGATGCACGTGCTCGCGACGTTGACCCGACCTGCCGACTCCGCCGCGCTCGACCCCGTTGCGACGGGGCTGCCCGGAGTAGGCTGGACGACGATGAGCGACTCCAGCGACACCGCCGCGACGGTCGTCCCCGACGAGGGGACCGACCGCGTCGAGGCGACCGAGACCCCCGAGCAGCGCACCGCCCGGTTCGAGCGTGATGCCCTGCCGTTCCTCGACCAGCTCTACTCGGCCGCGCTGCGGATGACCCGCAGCCCGCACGACGCCGAGGATCTGGTCCAGGAGACCTTCGCCAAGGCGTACCAGGCATTCCACCAGTTCAGGCCCGGCACGAACCTCAAGGCCTGGCTGTACCGCATCCTCACGAACACCTACATCAACTCCTACCGCAAGAAGCAGCGGCAGCCGCAGCAGCAGATGACGGAGGAGATCGAGGACTGGCAGCTCGCACGTTCGGCGGCCCACACCTCGAGCGGGCTCAAGTCCGCGGAGATGGAGGCACTCGAGCACCTGCCCGACAGCGACGTCAAGCAGGCACTCCAGCAGCTCCCCGAGGACTTCCGCTACGCCGTGTACCTCGCGGACGTCGAGGGATTCCCCTACAAGGAGATCGCCGAGATCATGGAGACCCCGATCGGCACCGTGATGTCGCGGCTCCACCGCGGACGCAAGCAGCTCCGCGAGCTGCTCACGGACTACGCGCGCGAGCGCGGGATGGTTACGGCTGGTGACAAGTCATGAGTGACGAGATCCGTCTTGAGCCCGACTGCCAGCAGGCGGTCGACAAGCTCTACCTCTTCCTCGACCGCGAGCTCGCGGAGGGTGACTGGGATGCCGTCCACGCGCACATCGCCGACTGCGCACCCTGCCTGACGCAGTTCGACGTCGAGCGCATCGTGAAGGAGCTCGTCGCGCGGTCGTGCCGCGAGAAGGCGCCGGAGATGCTGCGGGCGCGGGTGCTGACGTCGATCCGGACGACGGTCACGGTCACCACGACCGAGCGCGTCGCCGGGCCCGACGCGTGAGCGTCATCGAAAAGGGCCTGAGCGCGACGCTCACCCGCACGGTCGGTGAGGACGACACGGCGATCGCGCTCGGCAGCGGGTCGTTGCCGGTCCTCGGCACGCCTCGCGTGCTGGCCTGGTGCGAGGAGGCCACCTGTACGGCCATCGCCGGGGCGGTCGCAGACGGCCAGACCTCGGTCGGCACGCGTGTGCGGCTCGACCACCTCGGGGCGAGTCCTGTGGGCGCGACGGTGGCGGTGGTCGCGACCGTGACCGCCGTCGACGGGCGGCTCGTGTCGTTCGAGGTCGTCGCGACCGACTCCGACGGCAGGCTGCTCGCCGAGGGCGAGGTCCGCCGCGTGGTCGTCGATACCGAGCGCTTCCTGGCCCGCGTCGGCGCATGACGGCCTCCCAGGCGGTCGGGTCGGCCCGGCTCATGGTCCGCCCGGTCCGCCCGGAGGAGTATGCGCGGGCCGGCGCGATCGTGGTCGCCGCATACCGCGCCGAGGGCTACCTGCGCTTCTCCGACGGCTCGGAGGACGTCGCGTACGCCGCCAAGCTCGCCGACGTCGAGACGCGTGCTCAGGACTCCGAGGTCGCCGTCGTCGAGCTCGACGGCCGGCTCGTCGGCACCGTCACGTGGTGCTCCCCAGGATCGACGATGCGCGAGCTCGCGACCCGCGACGACCAGGGCGAGTTTCGGATGCTCGGCGTCGACCCTGCGGCGGCGGGCCTCGGCGTCGGTACGGCGATGGTGCGGTGGTGTCTCGCGCGCGCTGAGTCGGACGGGCTCCGCGAGGTCGTGATCAGCTCGCTCCCCGACATGGCGCCGGCGCACCGGCTCTACGCGGCGCACGGGTTCGTCCGGCGCGAGGACCTCGACTGGTCGCCGGTCCCGGGCACCGAGCTCATCGGCTTCAGCCGCCCCGTCGCCTGACCGGTCCGCGGGACGTCAGCGCCACAGCTCCGTGAGCTGCTCGGCAAGACCTCGGCCTTGTCCGGCACCGGCGTGGGCTGCCGCGGGCCGCAGCGAGAGGTCCATCGCGTTCGCGCCGAACAGGTGCTCGGAGCTGCCGTCCGGGACGACGGACTCGACTCTGCTGCCGGCCGCACGCAGCTCCTCGACCTGCGCGGCGAGCTGCAAGCCCCACTGCGGGGGCGTCCACGACCTGCCACCGAACGGTGCCAGGACGAGGACCCGCTCGTACCCTGCTGCCAGGTCCGCGTTCTCGTTGCGCCGGTAGCCGCCGTCGATGTAGCGACCGTCGCCGATCCCGTAGGCCGAGCCGCTGGCACAGCTGGCGGCCACGGCGTCCGCCAGGTCGACACCGCTCTCGCGGTCGAACACGACCGGCGCGCCGGTGTCGGCATCGACTGCTGTGACCAGCACCCGTCGGTGCGGCCACTGCTGGCTGGGCAGGCGTGCGGCGACGGTGGCGCGCCACTGGTCCTGCCACGAGGGGTCCGACGCGGCGGCCCTCTCGAGTGCGACGGCACCCATCCGGCGGCGCAGGTCGGCCGCATCCTGCGCGGCCTCGATGATTCGGCGGGTCCTCTCGAGCTGGTCGGCGACCCTCGCCGTCGTAGCGCGTCCGCCGGCGGGCCCGGCGGGTCCGGCCGGGCGCCGGGGCACAGGGGCAAGTGCGGCAGTGAGCAGCTCGGCCGGTGGCGCGCCCGTGATCTGGGCCGCCGCCGTCGATCCGGCTGATGTGCCGACGATCAGATCGGCGTCGGTCACGTCCAGCCCGGCCTCGGAGAGACCGGCGACGACGCCGATCAGCCAGGCGTTGCCCGTCGATCCGCCGCCGCCGAGGACCAGTGCTCGCTTTCCAGCAGCACGCGTCGTCGGGGAGTGGTGCAGAGCAGAAGAAGGTGTCGTGTTCATGGGAGTCGCCCTTTCGAGAAGGCCTGTCGGGCGCTCCCGTCGGCGACTAGCTCGGTCGCGCGGTCTCGGAAGGCGGGGGAGCACCCGGTGCGGATACTGCGTTCATGCGGGGCTCACCTCCTGCGGACGGCGTCGAGATCGGCACGACGCTAGCACGCCGACGGCGCGAGTGCGATCGACATTCGGGAGACGCGACGAGGGCCCCGCACCGGTGTGGTGCGGGGCCCTCGTCATGTCGATCAAGCGTTGGGACGCTTGCCGTGGTTCGCGCCCTTCTTGCGACGCGCCCGGCGCTTGCGGCCAGTCTTGCCCATGGGTCCTCCTCGAACTGTGCTGCTCCCATGGTCGCATGCCGGGCCAACCGGCCCGTACGCGACCTCAGGCCAGGTCAGACGCCGGTGGTGCTGCGCGGGTAGATCGCGTTCACGTCGGTCATCACGTTGACGAGGTACGGGATCCCCGACGCGAAGGCGCGATCGAGCGCAGGGCCGATCTCCGCCGGGTCCGTGACCGTCTCGCCACCGCCGCCGAGCGCGACGACGATCTCGTCGTAGCGCGTGTTCGGCGCCAGGTCCGCCGCGACGTCGTAGCCGTAGAGGAACTGCATCGGGGCCTTCTCCAGCCCCCACGCCGAGTTGTTGCCGACGACCATGACGACGGGGAGGTTGTGGCGGACGAGGGTGTCGACGTCGATCAGCGACATGCCGGCTGCACCGTCCCCGAACAGCACGACGACCTGGCTGTCAGGCCGGGCGATGCGTGCGGCCATCGCCGCTCCGAGACCGGCGCCGAGGCAGCCGTACGGTCCGGGGTCGAGCCAGCAGCCCGGACGCGCAGGCTCCAGGAACTTGCCGGCGAACGACACGAAGTCACCGCCGTCTCCGATGACGACGGCGTCATCGGCCAGACGCGGGATGAGCTCACCGTAGATGCGAGCCGGGTGGATCGGGTCGGCCGTGGCGTGGAGGAGCTCGGCGTCGCGCGCCGCTGCCGCGGAGACGGCCTCACGCAGCTGCTCGGTCCATGCGGTCCACGACGGGCGGGACCCGCTCGCCGTCTGCAGCGCCTGCAGGACCTGGTCGAAGCAGGTCGTGAGGTCACCCGACAGGGAAGCGGCGAGGTTGGCCGAGGACGACACCTGGGCGGGGCTGTCGGCGACGTGTACGACCTTCGCGTGAGGAGCGCCGTCCTTGCCGCCGAAGACGCCGTAGCCGAGGCGGAAGTCGAGCGGCGTGCCGACGACCACGACGAGGTCGGCCTTGCCGAGGGCTGCCGACCGTGCCTTGGTGACGAGCTGGCCGTGACCGCCGGGGATGACACCGCGGCCCATGCCGTTGGTGACGGCGGGGATGCCGGTCTCCTCGACGAAGCGCAGCGCGGCCTGCTCGGCGTGGTCGGCCCACACATCGGTGCCGAGGACCAGCACCGGACGCTCGGCCGCAGCGATCAGGCGCGCGACCGCAGCGACCTGGTCGCTGTCGGGCTCCAGGGCGGCGGGCAGCGTGCCGTAGTCGGCGCCGGTCACCGTCGTACGGCTGAAGAGCTGGTCCATCGGGACGTCCAGGAACGTCGGGCCGCGGTGCGAGCTGCCCGCGAGGGCGAACGCCTGGTCGACCGTCGGGGCGATCTCGTCGACCGTGAGCGCCGTGCCGGCCCACTTGGAGACCGTCGACACGATCGGCGGGTGGTCGAGCTCCTGGAGGCTGCCCATGCCCCACGTGTGGGTGGCCGCCCGGCCGCCGATCGTCACGAGGGGGGAGCCGGCGAAGTGGGCCTGCGCGATCGGGCTCACCCCGTTGGTGACACCCGGACCGGCGGTGAGCACGGCGAGCCCGGGCGTACGGGTGAGCTTGCCGGTGGCCTCGGCCGCGAACACCGCCGAGGGCTCGTGGCGGACGTCGACGATGCGCATCGGCTCGTCGGCCTTCACCGCGGCGTCGTACAGCGGGAACACGTGGGCTCCGGACAGGGTGAACATCGTCTCGACGCCGTGTGCACGAGCGGCGTCGAGTGCGTGGTCTCCGCCGTGGCCCTCGCGGCCCTCGGGGGCGGGAGCGTCGGCAGCAGTGGGGGTCTCAGCGGTCATGTGACCTAGGTTACCTATCGGTAGACCCCGTCAGCGTCCGGTGGTGACCGTCCTGCGTCCGCTGGTCGTCGCCGCGAACAGCCACGGCGTCTCGCCGCGGATCTGCTCGATCGCCGCGAGAAGGAGGTCGGCACGGTGCGGCGGCTGCGCTCCGAAGAGCTCGTCGTCGCCGGCGACACCCGCGCGCCCCTTCACGCCGAGGGCGAGCTGGACGTACAGCGCGCGCAGGAATCGCGACGTGTTGTACGCCGCCGGTGTGGGCCACTCGCCCACGGAGCTGCCGCGCGTCCGCGGGCGCTGCGTCCCGGCGCCGAGTCGCGCGAGCCACGGCTCGACGACGTTGGGGGAGACGACGCCGCGGTGCAGCACGGCCATGGCGGCGTAGGCGAGCCGGTCGTCCTCGCCGTGGCGCAGGACGTGGTCGGTCGGGATGAGGAGCCGGTCGGCGATCACGTCGAGGAGCACCGTGAGCTCGAGCATGTCGAAGTGGGGGGAACGGGCGAGAGCGCCCACGAGGTCGGCGCCGTTGGCGAGCGCGTGGGCCCAGCCGACGTCGGGGATCCAGCCCCGGAGGTCCTTCTCGCGGACCAGCCACGAGGTCGCCTGGTCGCCCCAGCCCATCACCGTCGCCGCCGGGAGCAGCTGCATCTCGTTGTCGCGGCAGATGATCTCGGAGAGGACCAGCGCGGTGTAGGAGCGTCGCAGCACCGTCAGGTCGCCCTGGTTGCCGAGCCCCGCACGAAGACCGGTGACCACGCCGTTGCCGAACCCGCGCAGCAGCCCGTCGTACTCGCCGGTGCTGATCCACGTCGCGAGCAGCGGGAAGGCGATCCCGTCGCGCACGTCGGCGTCGGAGCTCGCGAGCATGTCGACCAGCTCGAGCGTGAGGTCGTTGAGGGACCGGTCGCTCGGGACGGCCATCCCGGCGTCGATCACTGAACGCCAGTACGCCTCGGACACGGGGCTATCGTCGCACGTTCGGGAGTCGGAAGGAGACCCGGGCCACACCTGTCCGCTGCGGGAGCCGTCGCGCTGTCGCACGCTGGATACGCTGGGCTCCGTGCCATCACTCGACGACGTCGCCAGCCACCAGACCAGCCTCGACGCTGCGGACATGGAATGGCTCCACCAGCTCGTCGCCGACTGGCAGATCCTGTCCGACCTGTCGTTCGCGGATCTCGTCCTCTGGCTGCCCGACGCCGAGGGCAAGGGGTTCTGGGCGGGGGCGCAGATGCGGCCCACCACCGGTGTCACCGCGCACCTCGACGACGTCGTCGGAGACTTCGTGCCGCGCAACCGCCGCCCCACCATCGACGCCGCCTACCGTGACGGCCGCGTCGTGCGCGAGGGGGACCCTGAGTGGAGGGACGACATCCCGGTGCGGCTCGAGACGATCCCCGTCCGCCGCGCAGGCAACGTCATCGCCGTCATCGCCCGGAGCACCAACCTGCTGGGCGTCCGCACGCCGAGCCGGCTCGAGCTCGCGTACCTCTCGATGGCCGACGACCTGACGGAGATGATCTCCGAGGGTGCCTTCCCGCTCTCGGGGGAGCAGTCCGACCTCTCGCACTCGCCGCGCGTCGGCGACGGCCTGATCCGGACGGACGCAGACGGGTGCGTCGTCTACGCGAGCCCGAACGGCGTGTCGGCGTTCCGGCGGCTCGGCGTCACCGGTGACCTGGAGGGCGCGGACCTCACCGAGGTGGCCAGGGCGCTCATCGCCGCCCCGAACCGGCCGACCGACCAGGCGATCCGCCCGGCGCTCACGGGGCGCGGCGGCACCGAGGCCGAGCTCGAGAACGGCGACGCGTCGCTCAGCCTGCGCTCGATCCCGCTGTGGTCGTCGGGTCAGCCGTCCGGCGCGCTGGTCCTCCTGCGGGACGTCACCGAGCTGCGGCGCCGCGAGCGCGAGCTGATGAGCAAGGAAGCGACGATCCGCGAGATCCATCACCGGGTCAAGAACAACCTGCAGACCGTGCAGGCGCTGCTGCGGCTCCAGGCGCGGCGTACGGAGCCGGGCGCGGGACGCGAGGGCCTCGAGGAGGCCGTACGCCGCATCGAGTCGATCGCCGTCGTCCACGAGACGCTCAGCCGGGCGTTCGACGACATGGTCCAGTTCGACGAGGTCGCCGACCGGCTGCGGACGATGGTCGCCGAGGTGGCCTCCGCCGCGCGGAGCGTGACCACCGAGCGGGTCGGTGCGTTCGGCGAGCTCCCGGCCGAGATCGCGACGCCGCTCGCGATGGTGCTGACCGAGCTCATCCAGAACGCCGCCGAGCACGCCTTCGGCGAGGAGGAGCGCGGGCACGTGGTGCTGGAGGTACGCCGCCGTGGCGACCGGCTGGACATCTCGGTGCTGGACGACGGCGTCGGGCTCCCGTCAGGGTTCGACCCGCGCAACACGACCAGCCTCGGCGTCTCGATCGTCACGACGCTGGTCGAGTCGGAGCTCGGCGGGGTCCTGTCGTTCGGGCCGCGGCACCCCAACACGGGCGGGGGAGGGACCCGGGTCCGGGTCGAGGTCCCGCTCAGCGGCCGCGGGCGCTGAGACCGCGCCCAGCCCAGGACGTACCCAGCCCAGGACGTACGAAGGTCCCGCCCCGCGGTGCGGGGACGGGACCTGGGAGCGACGGCTCGTGGCCTGCGCGGCGTACTGTTCAGGCGGTGCGGATGCGGGCGCGAGCCGTACGACGCTTGAGTGCGCGACGCTCGTCCTCGCTCATGCCGCCCCAGACGCCGTGGTCCTGTCCGGACTCGAGAGCCCACGTGAGACACTGCTCGCGGACGTCGCAACGGCGGCACACCACCTTCGCATCCTCGACCTGCGAGATCGCCGGCCCCGTACTCCCGATCGGGAAGAACAGCTCCGGGTCCTCGTCGAGGCATGCAGAGTGGTGACGCCAGTCCATGGCGAAACGTCCTTTCTTCTGACCGTGGTGCTAAGCACGATCTCGCGTTGTGAATTGCTTCACGAATAGGGTGGAGACGGAGCTGCCCAAACCGTGTGGGTGGGGGTGGTGTCCGAGCTTCCGATGTGCCGTCGGGGCCGGGAATCTGACGGTTTGCGTCCGGTGATTTCGGCGCCGCGCAGCAGCACTAAGATCGTCGCAAGAAACCTGGGTTAACACAAGAGCAATAGAACGGAAGGGGCCTGTCTCGTGGGTCACACAACGCCCTCGCCGACCCCGAGGATCAGGCTGGCGGCGCTGCTCGTGGCGCTCGAGGGAGTGGGCATCGCCGCGTTCGGTGTCCTGGACCTCCTCGACATCCATCGCGACCGCGTCGTCCTCGCGCTCGCGACGTCGTTGTTCTTCTTCGCCTACGCCACGCTGCTGCTCGCGACAGCCCGCGGCCTGTGGCGCCTGCAGGTCTGGGTCCGCGCTCCGATCGCCTTCACCCAGCTCATCCAGCTCGGCATCGCGTGGAGCCTCCGGGACGCGGCGCCGTTGGTGTCGGCCGTGCTCGCCGTGACGGCCGCCGTCGTGATGTTCGGGACGCTCTCGCCGGGCACCAGCGCCCTCCTCCGCGAGGTCGACGAGCAGGCGCACGACTCGCAGCCCTGAGCGGTGTGGTTGAATGACCGACGGGGTCACCCCCTCGTCACTGCTCCCGCGGCCTGACCGGCCGTGCGTGGGGCTTCGGTGTCCGGTCCCGTCTCGACCGGTCCGTCCCTGTCTTCGGCACGTGTGTGCCGACGTGGGCCACTCATCCCAACTCCCAGTGAGGTTTCGTCGTGGTTGCCGAGTCAGTCGACCGTTTCCCGAACTCGTCGCAGTTCGCGGGGGATCCGGTATTCGACGTACACCGGGGCGGCAAGATGCAGATCGCCGCAACCGCTCCGCTGCGTGACGCCGACGACCTGTCGCTGTCGTACACGCCGGGCGTGGCACGCGTCTGTGAGGCCATCGCGGAGGATCCGACGGTCGCCGACGACTACACGTGGGTCTCCAACACCGTCGCCGTGGTCACCGACGGCTCCGCCGTCCTCGGGCTCGGCGACATCGGTCCGACCGCGTCGCTCCCGGTGATGGAGGGCAAGGCGATCCTGTTCAAGCAGTTCGGCGGTGTGGACGCGATCCCGCTCGCTCTGGACGAGCGCGACCCGGACGCCTTCGTCGACACCGTCGTGCGCCTGGCGCCGAGCTTCGGCGGCATCAACCTCGAGGACATCGCGGCCCCGCGCTGCTTCGAGATCGAGCGTGCGCTGCAGGCGCGCGTCGACATCCCGGTGTTCCACGACGACCAGCACGGTACGGCGATCGTCACGCTCGCCGCCCTGCTCAACGCGCTGCGCCTCACCGGTCGCGACGCCGCGGACACCAAGGTCGTCATCTCGGGCGCAGGCGCCGCCGGCGTGGCGATCGCCCGCATCCTGCTCGCGAGCGGCATCCGCAAGCTGGCGGTCGTGGACCGGGCAGGCGTCGTTCACCCAGGTCGTACGGACCTCACGCCCATCAAGGCGGAGATCGCGTTCGAGACCAGCGAGTGGGGCCGGTCGGGTCAGCTGTCCGACGCGCTCGACGGAGCGGACGTGTTCATCGGCGTGTCCGGCGGCACCGTCGGGGAGTCCGCGATCGAGCGGATGGCCGACGACGCGATCATCTTCGCGCTGGCCAACCCGACTCCGGAGGTCCACCCGGACATCGCCCGCCGTCACGCACGCGTGGTCGCGACGGGTCGCTCGGACTACCCGAACCAGATCAACAACGTCCTGGCGTTCCCGGGGCTGTTCCGCGGGGCCCTCGACGTGCGCGCGTCGAAGGTGACCGAAGGCATGAAGGTCGCCGCGGCGCGGGCGCTGTCCGATCTGGTCGGGGAGGCGCTGACCGAGTCGTACGTCATCCCGTCGCCGTTCGACGACCGGGTGGCGCCGGCGGTGGCGACGGCGGTGATGGCGGCGGCGCGTCGTGACGGCGTCGCGCGTCGATGACCTCCTCCCCGCCGTACGTCCTCGTGACTCGTCGGTAAGGTGCGGACATGTTTGCCGTGTATGCCGATTCCTTCAGCAACGACGACCCGCTCTCCGGCCTCGTGGTCGGTGAACGGCCCGATCCCGAGGTCCCGGACGGCTGGACCACCGTCACCGTCAAGGCCGCTTCGCTGAACCACCACGACGTGTGGTCCCTGCGTGGTGTCGGGCTGCGCGAGGAGTCGCTGCCGATGATCCTCGGCTGCGACGCCGCCGGCTACGACGAGGACGGCAACGAGGTCGTCGTCCACGCCGTGATCAGCGACCCGTCGTGGTCGGGCGACGAGACGCACGACCCGAAGCGGTCGCTGCTGTCCGAGCGCTACCAGGGCACGTTCGCCGAGAAGGTCGCCGTGCCGCGACGCAACGTCGTCCCGAAGCCCGCCGGCCTGTCGTTCGAGGAGGCGGCATGCCTCCCGACGGCGTGGCTGACGGCGTACCGCATGCTCTTCACGCAGTCCGGACTCAAGCCGGGTGACACCGTGCTCGTGCAGGGCGCCGGTGGTGGCGTCTCGACGGCGCTGATCACGCTCGCGCGAGCGGCCGGGATCCGGGTCTTCGCGACGAGCCGTGATGAGGCCAAGCGGGCCCGTGCCCTCGAGATCGGGGCCAGCGACGTCTTCGAGTCCGGTGCTCGCCTGCCTGCGCGGGTCGACGCGGTGATGGAGACCGTCGGCGCTGCCACGTGGTCGCACTCGATCAAGGCGCTCAAGCCCGGCGGCACCATCGTGATCGCGGGCGCGACGTCGGGCAACAACCCGTCGCAGGCGGAGCTGACCCGCATCTTCTTCCTGCAGCTGCGCATCCAGGGTTCGACGATGGGCACGCGTACGGAGCTGGCGCAGCTGGCCGAGTTCCTCGACGTGACCGGCACGCGACCCCTCATCGACCAGGTGCTGCCGATGACCGATGCCGCCAAGGGCTTCGAGGACGTGGCGTCGGGCGACGTGTTCGGCAAGATCGTCCTCACCCGCTGACCCTGCGCGGCGCGAGGTCCGGCCGGGTCCCGCCGGGTCCGCCGCCGGGTCCCGCCGGGTCCGCCACCGGGTCCTGCCGGGTCCTGCCGGGTCCCGCCGGGTCCGCCGCCGGGTTGCTGCCGGGTCGCGCCTCCTGTGTTTGCCACGCCCACCACGCAAACACCCCTGGTGCACCGCAAATTTGCGGTGCACCAGGGGTGTTTGCTGTGGGGGCGTGGCAAACGCCTGGGCGACGCCTGTACGCCTCGACGACGGGGCTGGCGGTGGTGGTGCGGTTGCTCAGTCGTCCTCGTCGTCGAGGCGGGCCAGCCACGTGGCCAGCCGCTCGACGGGCACCTCGAACTCAGGATTGAGGTCCACGAACTCCTGCAGCCGCTCCGAGAGCCACGCGAACGTGACCTCCTCGTCGCCGCGGCGCGAGTCGAGCTCCTCGATCCCTCTGTCGGTGAAGTACACGGTCGGTCCTCAGGCGAACGCGCTCGCCATCAGCGCCTTGTTCTCCTCGACGTGGCGCTTGTGGCTGCCGACCGACGGAGCGGCCGACGCGTCCCGCGACACGCGGACGAGCGGCAGGTCGAGCTCCGGAGCCAGGTTCAGTGCCATGTGCGGCCACGGACCCTGGTTGGCAGGCTCGTCCTGGACCCAGCGCAGCTCGCGTGCGTTCGGGTACTTCGCGAGCTCGGCCTTGATCTCCTCGACCGGCACCGGGTAGAGCTGCTCGACCCGGAGGATCGCCGTACGGATGCCGTCGGCCTCCACGGTGCTCCGGTGCGCGAGGAGGTCGTACGCGACCCGCCCGGAGGTCAGGATCACACGCTCGACGGCGTCCGCGTTGATGCTCGCCTCCGACGGGTCGGCCAGCACCGGCTGGAACGTCCCGTTCGTGAAGTCCTCGGGCTGCGACGTGGCGGCCTTCAGACGGAGCAGCTGCTTCGGCGTGAACACCACGAGGGGGCGGTGCTCGCTCCCGAGGTTCTGCTTGCGCAGCAGGTGGAAGTACGAGGCAGGTGTCGACGGCTGCGCGATGACCATCGCGTCCTCGGCAGCGAGCTGAAGGAAGCGCTCGATGCGTGCGGACGAGTGGTCAGGACCCTGGCCCTCGAAGCCGTGCGGCAGAAGCAGCACGACGCCGGACTTCTGGCCCCACTTCGCCTCGCCGGCGGAGATGTACTCGTCGATGACCGACTGGGCACCGTTGACGAAGTCGCCGAACTGCGCCTCCCACATCGTCAGCGCCTCGGGGCGGGCCACCGAGTAGCCGTACTCGAAGCCGAGGGCAGCGTACTCGCTGAGCAGCGAGTCATAGATGTAGAACGTGCCCTGGTCGTCGGCCATGCGCGTGAGCGGCGTCCACTCGTTGCCGTTCACGCGGTCGATGATCGTCGCGAACCGCTGCGAGAACGTGCCACGGCGCGAGTCCTGGCCGGCCAGACGCACCGGGCGCCCGTCGAGCAGCAGCGAGCCGATCGCGATGATCTCGCCCGTGCCCCAGTCGATGGGCCCGGCCGTGATGGACGCGGCGCGGCGCTGGAGCTGCGGGAGCACCTTCGGGTGGACGGTGAAGCCGTCGGGGACCGCCGTGTACGCCTCGGAGACCGCCTTCAGCGTCTCCGGGGTGACCGCCGTCTCGAGGCGCGGCAGCTCGGGCTTCTCCGGGTACTCCGGCGCCGTCTGGTAGTCGTCGGCGGCGGTGCCGGCCTCGGCGAAGACCCGCTGGAGCTGGTCCTGGTAGTCCTTGAGCGCGCTCTCGGCCTCTTCCATGGTGATGTCGCCACGACCGACGAGCGCCGACGTGTAGAGCACACGGACCGACTTCTTCTTCTCGATGACGTCGACCATCAGCGGCTGGGTGAAGCTCGGGTCGTCGCCCTCGTTGTGGCCGCGCTTGCGGTAGGTGATGAGGTCGATGACGACGTCGCTCTTGAACGCCTTGCGGTACTCGTAGGCCAGCTGGGCGATCCGGATGCACGCCTCCGGGTCGTCGCCGTTCACGTGGAAGATCGGCGCCTGGATCATGCGGGCGACGTCCGTCGCGTACGTCGAGGACCGCGACGAGCTCGGCGAGGTGGTGAAGCCGACCTGGTTGTTGACGATCACGTGGATCGTGCCACCGGTGCGGTAGCCGCGCAGCTGCGAGAGGTTGAGCGTCTCCGCGACCACGCCCTGGCCGGCGAACGCCGCGTCGCCGTGGATGAGCAGCGGCAGGACCGGGAAGTCCTCGCCGCGGTTCAGGCGGTCCTGCTTCGCTCGCGCGATGCCCTCGAGCACCGGGTCGACGACCTCGAGGTGCGACGGGTTCGCGGCGACCGAGACCTTGATCTTGTCGCCGTTGGCCGCGGAGAACTCGCCCTCGACGCCGAGGTGGTACTTGACGTCGCCGGAGCCCTGGACCGTACGCGGGTCGATGTTGCCCTCGAACTCGCGGAAGACGAAGCCGGGGTTCTTGCCGGCGATGTTGACCAGCACGTTGAGGCGACCGCGGTGCGCCATGCCGATGCAGACCTCGTCGAGGTTGTCGGCGGCAGCGGCCTCGCAGATCTCGTCGACCAGCGGGATCGTCGTCTCGGAGCCCTCGAGGCTGAAGCGCTTCTGCCCGACGAACTTCGTCTGGAGGAACGTCTCGAACGCCTCCGCCTGGTTGAGCTTGTGCAGGATCCGGAGCTGCTCCTCGCGAGGCGGCTTGGAGTGCTCGCGCTCGACCCGCTCCTGGATCCAGAGGCGCTGCTCCGGGTCCTGGATGTGCATGTACTCGATGCCGGAGGTGCGGGCGTAGGAGTCGCGGAGGATGCCGAGGATCTCGCGCAGCTTCATGAAGCGGCGCTCGCGGCCGCCGAAGGAGCCGGTGGCGAACTCGCGCTCGAGGTCCCACAGCGTCAGACCGTGCGAGGAGATCTCGAGGTCGGGGTGGCTGCGGGGGGAGTGGTCGAGCGGGTTGGTGTCGGCCATGAGGTGGCCACGCACGCGGAAGGCGTGGATGAGCTCGAGCACGCGCGCCTGGCGGTGCACCTCGTCGTCGTGGCTGACGGCGATGTCGCGGGCCCAACGGATCGGCTCGTAGGGGATGTTGAGAGCGCGGAAGATCTCGTCGTAGAAGCCCTCCTCACCGAGGAGCAGGCCGCTGACGCGCCGGAGGAAGTCGCCGGACTGCGCGCCCTGGATGATGCGGTGGTCGTAGGTCGACGTCAGCGTCATCATCTTGGAGATCGCCTGGGTGGCGATCGTGTGCTCGGACGCACCCTGGAACTCCGGCGGGTAGTCCATCGAGCCGACGCCGATGATGGCGCCCTGGCCCTTCATCAGGCGCGGGACCGAGTGGTTGGTGCCGATCGTCCCCGGGTTGGTCAGGCTGATCGTGGTGCCCTGGAAGTCGGCGACGGTCAGCTTGTTGTTGCGCGCCTTGTCCACGACGGCCTCGTACGCCGTCCAGAAGCCGGCGAAGTCCATCGTGTCGGCCTGCTTGATCGACGGCACCAGCAACTGACGCGTGCCGTCGGGCTTCGCGAGGTCGATCGCGAGACCGAGGTTGATGTGCTCGGGCTTGAGCAGGTTCGGCTTGCCGTCGACGACCTCGAAGCCGGCGTTCATCTCCGGCATCGCCCGCAGCGCCTTGACGAGCGCATAGCCGATGAGGTGGGTGAACGACACCTTGCCGCCGCGCGCGCGAGCGAGGTGGTTGTTGATGACGATGCGGTTGTCGATCAGCAGCTTCACCGGGACCGAGCGGACGCTGGTCGCCGTGGGGACCGTGAGGCTGTCGTCCATGTTGAGGGCGGTCCGGGCGGCGGCACCGCGCAGGACGACCTTCTCGACGTCGGTGGCGGTCGACGCGGGCGCCGCGGCCTTCGCCGGCGGGGCCGATGCGGTCGCGGGCTTCGCGGCCGGCTTCGCGGCCGGCTTCGCGGCGGCGGGCTTCGCGGCAGGCTTGGCCGGCGCGGCGGGCGTCTTCACGGCCGTCGCGGCGGGGGCAGCCTTCGTCGTCGCGGCCGCGGTCGGTGCGCTGGCCGGCGTCGTTCCACCTCCCTCGAAGAGTCGCGACCACGATGCGTCGACCGACTTCGGGTCGGTCTTGTAACGCTCGTACATCTCTTCAACCAGCCACTGGTTGGTGCCAAAATCTGGCAGGGGGCTGTCGCTCTCGGCCACGGCCTCGATCGCCTCTTCCGGGTTGTCCGATGTCTCCCACGCCCACAGGGCATACGCGTACCAGGGTAGACCCCGACCGAAGGGTCGCCACCGACGGGCGCGATCAGTGACGACGGTCACGCCCGGCGCGGCGCGAGAGGTCTGTCTAGCGTGCGCCGGGTGTGCTGAAACGCGACTCCGCGGCCCGCAACGCGTTCCTCGCCGCGGCCCGCACGACGGGCACCAGGGGAGCGACGAGGGCGGTCGCCGACTCGGGCAGGCGCTCGCGTCCCCAGCGGCGTGCGTCGCTCCATGCGTCGATGCCGCGCGCGTGCAGCTCGAGGCGTCGCCAAGCCAGCTCGAGGTCGCTGACGGCCTCGCGGTACGCGACGACGGTCTCGTGCTCGCGGGGGCGTACGAGGTTGCGCGCGTCGGTGGACCGGGCGGCGAGCGTCACGAACCGTGCGGTCGGCGCCCTCAGCACGTCGTCGGCGAGCCGGGTCGACGGCCGGTCGGCGTCGCCGTCGCGCATCGTCATCCACGCATCGAGGATCGCGTCGTGACGGCGGAGGGTGGTGCGGTGGAGCCGGGCGAAGTAGGCCCGCGCGCGCCGTCGGTAGCCGACCTCCTCGGCGGTGAGTGCAGCGGCGCACGCGCCGGCGGCGAGGACTGCGACCACTGGACCGATGGTGAGCCCCGCGAGTGCGGCAACCGAGAGCCACGCTGCCCAGCTGGGGAGGCGGTTGCCGCGGTTCGCACGCATGGAGACAGCGTACGTCTGCCGAGTGCGGCGCTGGGGTTCTGCAATAAAACGGAGTACGCTCATTTATGAGTGGACTTCAGGAAAGACGAGGTGGCGCGGTGACGGGTCCCGGTCGGCGCGAGCGCAACAAGCAGGAGAAGCGCGAGCGGATCCTCGCCGCCGCGTCCGCGCTGTTCGACGAGCGCGGGTACGCGGCGGTGACCACCCAGCAGGTGGCCGACCGCGCCGACGTCGCTGCCGGGACGCTCTTCCGCTACGCCGCGACCAAGCCCGAGCTCCTGCTGATGGTGACCAACGCCCGGGTCGCGGCGGCGCTCGAGACGGGGCTCCGGAGAGCCGACGGCGAGGGCGACCCCGCACGGGCGGCGCTCGCGCTGGTCGCGCCGCTGCTCGAGCAGAGCCGCGCGAACGCCGAGAACACCGCCTGCTACCAGCGGGAGGTGGTGTACGGCGCGGACGGCACCTACCGCACCGAGGCGCTCGAGCTCGTCGACGGCTTCGTGACGGCGATCGCCGCACTCCTCGAACGGGCGTGGACGCGCAGCCACCCCCGTACGGATGCGCCCGACCCCTCGGCGGCCGCCGACGCGGTCTTCGCCTCGCTCCACGCGGCGATCCTGGCCGCCGCGCGCCCCGACCTCGCCGCCGACCCGCTGTCCGACCTCCTCGCGGCCCAGGTCGCCCTCATCGTGCGTGGCTACCTGACCACGCCTCGCCCTGCTCGGAAGGGAGCAACAACATGACCGACATCACGACCGTCACTGTCCTCGGGACCGGTGTCCTCGGCTCGCAGATCGCCTACGCCACCGCGTACGCGGGGTTCGACGTGGTCGCCTACGACATCGACGAGCCGGCCCTCGAGAAGGCCCGCGAGCGCTTCGCCGGGCTCGTCACGACGTACGAGGCGGAGGTCGACGGCGCTGCGGGAGGCAAGGCGGAGGCAGGCCTCGCGCGCATCAACGTCACGTCCGACCTCGCCGCAGCCGTCGCCGACGCGGACCTCGTCATCGAGGCGGTACCGGAGAGCCTCGAGATCAAGCGCGCGACCTGGACGGCCGTCGGAGCGGCCGCGCCCGAGCGGACGATCTTCGCCACGAACTCCTCGACGCTGCTGCCGAGCGACTTCATGGAGGCCACCGGACGCCCGGACCGGTTCCTCGCCCTGCACTTCGCCAACCGCATCTGGGTCCAGAACACCGCCGAGGTGATGGGGACCCCGAAGACCGACCCCGCCGTCTACGCGACCGTCGTGGACTTCGCGCGCGAGATCGGCATGGTCCCGATCGAGGTCAAGAAGGAGCGGCCCGGATACGTCCTGAACTCGCTCCTCGTGCCGCTCCTCAACGCCGCCTCCGCGCTGTGGGTGGACGGGGTCGCCGACGTGGAGACCATCGACAAGACCTGGCGGATCGCCACCGGGGCTCCGTTGGGGCCGTTCCAGATCTTCGACGTGATCGGGATGGTCACCCCGTACAACATCGCGCGGACCTCCGACGATCCGACGCAGCAGAAGTTCGCCGAGATCCTCAAGCGCGACTTCATCGACGCAGGCAAGCTCGGGGCCGCGTCCGGCGAGGGGTTCTACTCGTACGGCGCCTGAGCCGTACGGCGCTGAGCAAGCCGAAGGGCCGCCGACCTGTCGTTGCAGGTCAGCGGCCCTTTGTCTGTGCCCCCGGTAGGATTCGAACCTACGCTCCCGCCTCCGGAGGGCGGTGCTCTATCCCCTGAGCTACGGGGGCGCGCTCGCGTTTTGTAGCGGGCCGGACAACGGTATCGCACGCCGAGTACGGTTGCGCACATGCCCTTCCCGAACGGCCGGCCGCCGCGTGTCCTGGTGGTCGACGACACCGACTCGATCCGGCTGCTTCTGCGGACGAACTTCGAGCTGGAGGGCTGGACGGTCCTCGAGGCCGCCGACGGGCTCGAGTGCCTGGACGTGGTCGTCGACACCCGTCCCGACGTCGTCACGATCGACGTCGTCATGCCGCGCATGGACGGCCTCGACACCGTGCGAGCGCTGCGCCGGTCGCCGAGCACCAAGGACATCCCCGTGGTGATGGTCACGACGCAGGTCCAGGCGCACGACCTCCAGCGCGGCCAGGACGTCGGCGTCGACGCGTACGTCACCAAGCCGTTCGACCCGATGGTGCTCGTCCGGACGGTCCGCGAGGTCCTCCAGGGCAACGGCGTCGACGCGTAGCAAGCGGAGATCCGCCGAATCCGCGTTGACGGGCCTCGATACGATCTGCAGGTGACTCCCGAACAGCTGTCGGACGCGATCGTCGACGCCCTGAAGTCCCTCGTGGCTGCAGGGACCCTTGCCCTGACCGAGCTGCCGACGACCGTGGTCGTCGAGCGACCCAAGGTCAAGGAGCACGGCGACTACGCGACCAACGTCGCGCTGCAGCTGGGCAAGAAGGCGGGCATGGCTCCGCGCGACCTCGCTGCGGCGCTCGCCGAGCAGCTCGCCCAGGCACCGGGGATCGGCTCGGTCGAGGTCGCCGGGCCCGGCTTCCTCAACGTCCGCGTCGACACCGGCGCGCAGGGCACGCTCGCGGGCGAGATCGTCCGCGCCGGCAGCGCGTACGGTCGCTCCGACGTGCTCGCCGGCCGCGCGGTGAACCTCGAGTTCATCTCCGCCAACCCCACCGGCCCGCTGCACCTCGGCCACACGCGCTGGGCGGTCGTCGGCGACGCGATCGCGCGGGTGCTGACGGCGGCAGGCGCACGGGTGTCGACCGAGTTCTACATCAACGACCGCGGCAACCAGATGGACAAGTTCGGCGCGTCGCTGATGGCGGTCGCGCGCGGCGAGGCCGTTCCCGAGGACGGCTACCACGGCGGCTACGTCGTCGACCTGGCCGCGGAGATCGTGGCTGCCGACCCCGGGATCCTCGACCTGCCGGAGTCCGAGCAGGCGGTCGCCTTCCGGGAGAAGGGGTACGCGCTGCAGCTCGCGAAGCAGCAGGCCGATCTCGCGAGCTTCCGGACGCTGTTCGACGTCTGGTTCTCCGAGCGCTCGCTCATCGCCTCCGGGGCGGTCGATCGCGCGCTCGAGGTCATCGCCGCCGAGGGCCACCTGTACGAGGCGGACGGCGCGACCTGGATGCGTACGACCGACTTCGACGACGACAAGGACCGCGTGCTGGTCCGCTCGAACGGCGAGCTCACCTACTTCGCCTCCGACACCGCCTACTACCTCGACAAGCGGGCTCGCGGGTTCGAGCAGTGCCTCTACCTGCTGGGAGCCGACCACCACGGCTACGTCGGCCGCCTCCAGGCGATGGCGGCCTGTGCGGGCGACCAGGCCGGATACAACCTGCAGGTCCTGATCGGGCAGCTGGTGAAGATCCTGTCCAACGGGGAGGAGCTCAAGCTCTCCAAGCGGGCCGGCACGCTCGTGACGCTGTCGGAGCTTGTCGACATGATCGGTGTGGACGCGCTGCGCTACACGCTGTCGCGCCACCCGGTGGACTCGCCGCTGACGATCGACGTCGCCGAGGTGACGCGGCAGAGCGCCGAGAACCCCGTGTACTACGTCCAGTACGCCCACGCGCGGCTGTCGAGCATCCTGCGGAACGCCGCGGACCTGGGGCTGGTCCCCGCGCCCGACTCCGCTGACCTCTCGCTGCTCTCGACCGAGCGCGAGGGCGACCTGCTGCGGGCGCTCGCGGAGTTCCCGCGGGTCGTGGCCCGCGCCGCCGAGTACCACGAGCCCCACCGCATCGCGCGCTACCTCGAGGACACCGCGTCGGCGTTCCACAAGTTCTACGACGTGTGCCGCGTCCTGCCGCAGGGCGACGAGGAGATCGGCGACGTCCACCGCGCACGCCTGGTCCTCGTGGAGGCCACGCTGACGGTCGTCGCCAACGGCCTCGAGCTGCTCGGCGTCTCGGCGCCCGAGCGGATGTGACGCCCGGTGCGCGCGCACGAGGCCGGGGCCCTGCACGGCCAGGCCGGAAGCCGTGGACCCGCCTGGCTGCGGGAGCCCGAGGACACCAACGCACTGGTCGCGTCCCTGTGGGCGACGAACGTCGAGCGTCGCGCGGACGGTGAGATCAGCGTCGCAGGCGTGAGCGCGACCGCGCTCGCCGCCGAGTTCGGCACGCCGCTGTACGTCGTCGACGAGGACGACTTCCGCGGACGGGCCCGCGCGTTCGCCGACGCGTTCGCCGGCTGGGACGTCTACTACGCCGCGAAGGCCTTCCTCTGCACGTCGGTCGCACGGTGGATCGCCGAGGAGGGCCTGCGGATGGACGTGTGCACCGGCGGTGAGCTCGCCGTCGCCCTGCGTGCCGGGGTCGACCCGTCCCGCATCGGCCACCACGGCAACAACAAGAGCGTCGCCGAGATCCGCCGGGCGCTCGAGGTCGGCGTCGGCAAGATCATCGTCGACTCCTTCGTCGAGATCGAGCGCGTCGCGGCCCTCGCCACGGAGCTCGGCGTCACCGCCCACGTCATGGTGCGCGTCACCGCCGGCGTCGAGGCCCACACCCACGAATACATCGCCACGGCGCACGAGGACCAGAAGTTCGGGCTCTCGATCACCGAGGGCGACGCTCTCGAGGCCGTACGCCGGGTGCTGGCGCAGCCGTCGCTGCACCTGCTCGGCCTCCACTCGCACATCGGCTCGCAGATCTTCGACACGGCCGGCTTCGAGGTCGCGGCCCACCGCGTCGTCGGGCTGCACGCCCGGATCGCCGCCGAGCTGGGCTACACCGCGCCCGAGCTGGACCTCGGCGGTGGCTACGGCATCGCGTACACGACCCAGGACGACCCGTCCACGCCGCAGCTGCTGGCCGACGGGATGCGCACGATCGTCGAGCACGAGTGCCGGGCGCTGGGCATCGAGGTCCCGCGCCTGTCGATCGAGCCGGGTCGCGCCATCGCCGGCCCGTCGACGTTCACCCTGTACGAGGTCGGCACGACCAAGGAGGTGGCTCTCGACGGCGGTGCCTCGAGGCGCTACGTCGCGGTCGACGGCGGCATGAGCGACAACGTCCGTACGGCGCTGTACGACGCGGACTACTCGTGCTCGCTCGCCTCGCGTGCGTCCACGGCCCCGCCGGTCCTCAGCCGGGTCGTCGGCAAGCACTGCGAGTCCGGTGACATCGTCGTCAAGGACGAGTTCCTCCCGGACGACGTCGCGCCGGGCGATCTCGTCGCGGTGCCCGGCACCGGCGCGTACTGCCGCTCGCTCGCCTCCAACTACAACCACGTCCCGCGCCCCGCGGTCGTCGCGGTCAAGGACGGGGCAGCGCGGTTGATCGTGCGGCGCGAGACCGAGGACGACCTGCTGCGCCTCGACGTCGACTGACCGACGGTGACCCGAGTTCGGACATCGAGGTCCGACGTTCCCGACCACGACTAGGCTGGACCGGTGACTTCCCACCCGCACGAACCCCGCACGCTGCGCGTCGCGTTGCTCGGCCACGGCGCCGTCGGCAGCGAGGTCGCACGCCTGCTGACCCGTGACGCCGACGAGCTGGCGCAACGCATCGGTGCCCGTCTCGAGCTGGTCGGCGTCGCCGTCGGCAGCGACCGTCCGGACCGCCAGACGGCGTTCGACCCGGCCCTGCTGACGACGGACGCGGCAGCGCTCGTACGGCGTGGGGACCTCGACGTGGTCATCGAGCTCATCGGTGGCATCGAGCCGGCGAGGTCGCTCGTGCTGGCCGCGCTGGAGCACGGAGCGTCGGTCGTCACCGGCAACAAGGCCCTTCTCGCCGAGGACGGCAGCACTCTCTTCGCGGCCGCCGAGGACGCCGAGCGGGACCTCTCGTACGAGGCGGCGGTCGCCGGCGCGATCCCGATCATCCGCCCGTTGCGCGAGTCGCTGACCGGTGACCACGTCCGGCGCGTGCTGGGGATCGTCAACGGCACCACCAACTTCATCCTCGATGCGATGACGACGACCGGGCAGGGCTTCGACGAGGCGCTCGCCGAGGCGCAGCGCCTCGGGTTCGCTGAGGCCGACCCGACGGCCGACGTCGAGGGGTTCGACGCCGCCGCGAAGGCCGCGATCCTCGCGAGCCTCGCCTTCCACACCCGCGTCACGATCGAGGACGTGCACCGCGAGGGCATCACCACGGTCACCGCGGACGAGATCGCGTCGGCCGACGACATGGGCTGCGTGGTCAAGCTCCTGGCGATCTGCGACCAGAGCATGGACGGCGGCGCCGTCTCGGCCCGTGTCCACCCCGTGATGATCCCGAAGGACCACCCGCTCGCCAGCGTCCGCGGCGCCTACAACGCCGTGTTCGTGGAGAGCGAGTCCGCGGGCCAGCTGATGTTCTACGGCCCCGGCGCCGGGGGAGCCCCGACGGCGAGCGCCGTGCTGGGCGACGTCGTCTCGGTGGCCCGCAACCGTCTCCTCGAGGTCACCGCGCCGCCCGAGCGGACCCACGCGCGCCGCCGTCTCCTCGGGATCGGTGACGCCCGGACCCGCTACCACATCGCCCTCGACGTCGACGACAAGGCAGGCGTGCTCGCGTCCGTCGCCCTGGCGTTCGCCGACAACGAGGTCTCGATCTCGGCCGTCCGCCAGGAAGGCCACGGCGACGACGCCCAGCTCGTCGTCATCACCCACACCGCGACCGACGCCGCACTGTCGCGGACGGTTCAGCAGCTCAGCGACCTGCCCATGGTCCGCGAGGTGTCGTCCGTCATGCGCGTCGAAGGAGAAGGACTGTGACCGAGCAGCTCGGCGCCCGCCCCTGGCGTGGCGTGATCGAGGAGTACCGCGACCGCCTCCCCGTGGTCGGCGACGCGCCGGCCGTGACGCTGGGGGAGGGCGGCACACCCCTCGTACGCTCCACGTGGCTGTCGGAGGCCACGGGGAGCGACGTCTGGCTCAAGGTCGAGGGCAGCAACCCGACGGGGTCGTTCAAGGACCGAGGCATGACGGCAGCGATCACGGTCGCGGCCGCCGAGGGCGCGAAGGCCGTCGTGTGCGCCTCCACCGGCAACACGTCGGCCTCGATGGCCGCGTACGCCGTCCGTGCGGGCCTCCAGCCGATCGTGCTCGTCCCGCAGGGCAAGATCGCTGCCGGCAAGATGGCGCAGGCGCTCATGTTCGACTCGCTCGTGGTGCAGGTCCGCGGCAACTTCGACGACTGCCTCGCCATGGCGCGCGGGATGGCCGACGACTACCCGGTCGCGCTCGTGAACTCGGTGAACCCGGTGCGGCTCCAGGGCCAGAAGACCGGCGCCTTCGAGATCGTGGACGTCCTCGGCGACGCGCCCGACCTCCACGTGATGCCCGTCGGCAACGCCGGCAACATCTCCGCGTACTGGTTGGGCTACGGCGAGTACGCCGCGGACGGCGTCGCCACCCGCACCCCGGAGATGTGGGGGTTCCAGGCCGAGGGAGCGGCGCCGCTCGTCGTCGGATCGCCGGTGCCGGATCCCGAGACCGTCGCCAGCGCGATCCGGATCGGCAACCCCGCGTCGTGGGACCTGGCGATCGCTGCTCGTGACGAGTCCCGTGGGCGGATCGCCGCAGTCAGCGACCAGGAGATCCTCGACGCCCAGCGTGAGCTGGCCCGTCGCGACGGCGTCTTCGTCGAGCCGGCGTCGGCCGCCGGCGTGGCGGGGTTGCTCAAGGCGGCCGCTGCGGGCGAGGCTCCCAGCGGCGCCACGATCTCGGTGGTCGTGACCGGCAACGGACTGAAGGACATCGACACGGCGCTCTCGCACCTCGGCGTCATCCCGGAGAACGTCATCGACGCCGACGTCAGCAAGGCCGCCGAGCTCGCCGGTCTCGCATGAGCAGGTTCGTCCCGGGGTCGGTCACGGTCGTGACCCCGGCCTCGTCGGCGAACCTCGGCCCCGGATTCGATGCGCTCGGGCTCGCGCTGCGCCTCTACGACGAGGTGACCGCCGAGGTCGTCCACGGCGACGGGCTCGAGGTCACCGTCTCCGGTGTCGGTGCGGACGAGGTCCCGTTGGACGAGTCGCACCTGGTCGTGCGCGCGCTGCGCTCGGTGTTCGCCCGGCTCGGCGTCCCCCAGCCCGGTCTGCGCGTGCACTGCGTCAACCGGATCCCGCACGCACGCGGGCTCGGGTCCAGCTCTGCGGCGATCGTCGGCGGCATCTCGGCGGCGCGCGCCCTCCTCGCGGTCGAGGATCCGGCGCCAGAGGTCGCGGCGTTCGACGACGCTGCCGCGCTGCGGCTCGCCACCGAGATCGAGGGCCACCCCGACAACGTCGCCGCCGCGCTCCTCGGCGGGTTGACGATCGCGTGGACGGACGAGGACGGGGGCCGTGCCGTCCGTCTCGACGCGTCGGTCTCCACCGTGGCGCTCGTCCCGACCGACGGCGTGAAGACGGAGGTCGCGCGCGGGCTGCTGCCCGCGTCGGTCCCGCACGCCGACGCCGCGCGCAACGCTGGACGCGCTGCCCTGCTCGTCGCAGCGTTCGGAGGACGCCCCGAGCTGCTCCTCGAGGCGACCGACGACCGGCTGCACCAGCACTACCGCGCTCCCGCGATGCCGGAGTCCTTCACGCTGGTGGAACAGCTGCGGGCCGACGGCGTCCCGGCGATCATCTCCGGTGCCGGCCCGACCGTGCTCGCGTTCGTCACCGACGCGTACGACGAGGCGCGCCTGGTCGCGCGGGCTCCCGCGGGCTGGGCGGCCCTCCCGCTGGGGATCGATGCTCAGGGTGCGCGCCCCGCGTGAGCGCTCGGGCGTTAGGTCACGATTGTGTGACTCGCGGCACCCGCGTGGAACAGATGGACCGTACCGGGTGTTATGGTCGATCAGGTGATCCGAGAGGGTCTGATTCGATCGAACCCCCTCGATCTCCCGTTCATCCCCGCATCCTCCCCGACGTCGCTCGACGCTCGGAGCTCCAGGACCCGCGTGGGAAATCTGCAATGCTTCGTTCGGCCTCGTTGTGCGAGGTCGAGCTTGGTGGTCCGCGACATCGTACGGACCGCTGACAACGAGCGGTGCCTGAGCGCCGCCTGACGTGGGAAGGACCTCACGTGACCGAAACACCAACCCTGCTCGGCGGCGCCGGCGAGCCCGCGGTCGACACCGCGGCTGCCAAGACCCCGCGCCGACGTGGCACCGGCCTGAACGGCATGGTGCTCCCCGAGCTGCAGCAGATCGCCTCCGGTCTGGGCATCAAGGGCGTCGGCAAGATGCGCAAGGGCGCCCTGATCGAGGCCATCCAGGCTGCGCAGGGAGGCGGCTCCGCCGCTGGCGCGACCCCCCAGGCGGCAGCCGCTGCCGTCGTGGCCGAGCCCGCTCGCGAGCCCGCAGCGCGCGCCGAGGCGCCGCGCGAGGAGCGGACCCAGCAGGCCCGCGCAGATCGCGGTGCGGACCAGCCCCGTGACAAGGCGGAAGCGCCCCGCGAGGACCGGAGCGAGAAGTCGCGCGGCGACCGCGCCGAGCGCTCCGAGAAGAAGGACAACCGCGGCGACGACCGCGGCGAGAAGAAGAACGACAGCCGCAACGAGCGCGGTGACAAGAAGAACGACAACCGCGGCGAGCGCAGCGACCGTGGCGATGCCAACCGTGGCGAGCGCAGCGACCGTGGTGACGCCAACCGTGGCGAGCGCAGCGACCGTGGTGACGCCAACCGTGGCGAGCGCAGCGACCGTGGTGACGCCAACCGTGGCGAGCGCAGCGACCGTGGTGACGCCAACCGTGGCGACCGCAACGACCGTGGTGACGCCAACCGTGGCGACCGCAACGATCGTGGTGACGCCAACCGTGGCGACGACAGCGACGGCGAGGGCGGCGGTCGCCGCCGCAACCGCAACCGCAACCGCAACCGCAACCGGGGCGAGCGCGAGCGCGGCAGCGAGCGTGGCGGTCGCGAGGCCGAGCCGATCGTGAGCGAGGACGACGTCCTGATCCCGGCGGCGGGCATCCTCGACGTCCTCGACAACTACGCCTTCGTGCGCACCAGCGGCTACCTCCCGGGCGAGAACGACGTGTACGTCTCCCTCTCGATGGTCCGCAAGTGGGGCCTGCGCAAGGGCGACGCGATCGTCGGCCAGGTGCGCCAGCCCCGCGAGGGCGAGCGCAAGGAGAAGTTCAACCCGCTCGTCAAGATCGAGTCGGTCAACGGCATGACGATCGAAGAGGCCAAGCAGCGCGTCGAGTTCGCGAAGCTCACGCCGCTCTATGCCTCCGAGCGCCTTCGCCTCGAGACCGAGCCGACCCAGATGACGGGCCGGATCATGGACATCGTCGCCCCGATCGGCAAGGGGCAGCGCGGGTTGATCGTGTCGCCGCCGAAGGCCGGCAAGACGATGGTCATGCAGCAGATCGCCAACGCGATCACGACCAACAACCCCGAGTGCCACCTGATGGTCGTCCTCGTCGACGAGCGTCCTGAGGAGGTCACCGACTTCCAGCGCACGGTCAAGGGCGAGGTCATCGCCTCGACCTTCGACCGTCCAGCGACCGACCACACCACGGTCGCCGAGCTGGCGATCGAGCGGGCCAAGCGCCTCGTCGAGCTCGGGCACGACGTAGTCGTGCTCCTCGACGGGATCACACGCCTCGGCCGCGCCTACAACCTGGCGGCACCCGCGAGCGGTCGAATCCTCTCCGGCGGCGTCGACTCCTCGGCGCTCTACCCGCCGAAGAAGTTCTTCGGTGCGGCGCGGAACATCGAGGACGGCGGCTCGCTGACCATCCTCGCCACCGCGCTGGTGGAGACCGGCTCGCGGATGGACGAGGTGATCTTCGAGGAGTTCAAGGGCACGGGCAACATGGAGCTCCGCCTGCGCCGCGAGTTCGCGGACCGGCGCATCTTCCCGGCGATCGACGTCGAGTCGTCCGGCACCCGCCGCGAGGAGCTGCTGATGAGCCGCGAGGAGCTCGCGATCATCTGGAAGCTCCGGCGCGTGCTGTCGGCCCTGGACGGTCAGCAGGCCCTGGAGCTGATGCTCGAGAAGCTGAAGTCGACGAAGAGCAACGTCGAGTTCCTGATGCAGATCAACCAGTCGACCCCGTCGACAGGTCGTCGCAACGACGACGACTGACGCGCACGACGCAGAGGCGGCGGGGCCCCGAACGGGGCCTCGCCGCCTCCGTCGTACCCGGCGCAAACATCTGTGGAACGTCGTTCCGAATTTCTCGTCCTTCATCCAGCCGTTGCGTGGAGGAACGCCGCCGTGGCCCGTACGCTGTCGCCATGACCTCCGCATACGACTTCCGTGCCGTCGACATCGACGGCAACGAGCGCAGCCTGGACGAGTTCCGAGGCAAGGCTGTTCTCGTCGTCAACACCGCGAGCAAGTGCGGGTTCACCCCGCAGTACGAAGGGCTCGAGGAGCTCTACCGCAAGTACCAGGACGAGGGCCTGGTGGTCCTCGGCTTCCCGTGCGACCAGTTCCGCAACCAGGAGCCGGGCGACGAGGCCGAGATCAAGTCGTTCTGCTCGCTGACGTACGACGTGACGTTCCCGATGTTCGCCAAGATCGACGTCAACGGCAACGACGCCCATCCCCTCTACAAGTGGCTGCGCGACCAGAAGTCGGGTCTGCTCGGCGACCGCATCAAGTGGAACTTCACCAAGTTCCTGGTCAACGCCGACGGGCAGGTCGTGGACCGCTACGCGCCGACCACGAAGCCCGAGGACATCGCCGGCGACATCGAGAAGCTCCTGAAGTGAGCCCGCTGCTGGTCACGGTGGTGCTGCTCAACGCGCTCGCCGCGGCCTCCGTGCTGTTCGCGCTCACCGAGGCCAACAAGGGCGTCCCGATCTCCGAGCTCGGCGTCTTCCTGACGGTGACGGTCGGTCTGCTCGGGCTGTCGATCATCCTGATCGCGGGCTCGATGATCATGGCGTGAGGCGCGTCCCGGCTCCGGGAATGCCACCCGGGCGATTCGTGTTTCAGAGAACGTCGATGGCACAATGGATAGAGGCTCTGGTTCACGCCCCGACCCGCGGGACGACCCAGCGGCCGATCGAGAGGACGACATGAAGAAGGACATCCACCCCACGTACGTGGCGACCGAGGTCTCCTGCACCTGCGGCAACACGTTCACCACCCGCAGCACCGCGACCGACGGAGTGATCCGCGTCGAGACCTGCGCGGCCTGCCACCCGTTCTACACGGGCAAGCAGCGCATCCTGGACACGGGCGGCCGCGTCGCCCGCTTCGAGAAGCGCTACGGCAAGAAGTAACGACCTCGCGGCGCCGGCCACGCACGAAGCGTGCGCCGGCGCCGTTGTCGTGTCTCGGTCCAGAGCGAAGGGGAGTCGATGAGCAGCCGGTTCGATGCCGTGGAGTCGCTGGTGCGCGAGCACTCCGACCTCGAGACCCGGATGGCCGACCCCTCGGTCCACACCGACCCCGCCCTCGCGAAGCGACTCGGCCAGCGCTACGCCGAGCTCACCGGCATCGTCCGGACCTACCGCGACTGGCAGCAGACGGTCGACGACATCGAGGCGGCGCGCGAGCTCGCTGACGAGGACGCGGGCTTCGCCGAAGAGGTGGAGACGCTGACCGCGCGCGAGCAGCAGCTCGCCGAGCGGCTGGAGCGTCTCCTCGTGCCGCGCGACCCCGCTGACTCCAAGGACGCGATCCTCGAGATCAAGGCCGGCGAGGGCGGCGAGGAGTCGGCGTTGTTCGCCGGCGACCTTCTCCGCATGTACCTGCGCTGGGCCGAGACCCAGGGCTGGAAGACCGAGCTGATCGACGAGAACGCCTCCGACCTCGGCGGCTACAAGTCCGTCACGGTCGGCGTGAAGGCCAAGGGCACTCCCGATCCCGGTGACGCGCCGTACGCGAAGCTGAAGTTCGAGGGCGGCGTCCACCGGGTCCAGCGGGTCCCGGTGACCGAGTCGCAGGGGCGCGTGCACACGTCGGCGGCCGGCGTCCTGGTGCTTCCCGAGGCGGAGTCGGTCGACGTCGCGATCAACGACAACGACCTCCGCATCGACGTGTTCCGGTCGTCGGGTCCCGGCGGGCAGAGCGTCAACACCACCGACTCGGCGGTCCGCATCACGCACCTGCCCACCGGCATCGTCGTGAGCTGCCAGAACGAGAAGAGCCAGCTCCAGAACAAGGAGTCGGCGATGCGGATCCTGCGTTCCCGGCTGCTCCAGGCCGCCCAGGACGCCGCCGACGCCGAGGCGTCCGACGCGCGCCGCTCGCAGGTGCGGACGGTCGACCGCTCCGAGCGGATCCGCACCTACAACTTCCCCGAGAACCGCATCTCCGACCACCGCGTCGGCTTCAAGGCCTACAACCTCGACCAGGTGATGGACGGCGCGCTCGACGACGTCGTCACGGCGTGCGTCGAGGCTGACCTCGCAGCCCGCCTCGCCGCGGTCGAGGCCTCGGCGTGACGGACGTCCGTACGGCGTTGGCGCAGGCCGCAGGCCGGCTCGACGCCGCCGGGGTCGCCTCTGCCCGCAACGATGCGGAGCTGCTGCTGGTCCACGTCCTGGGGACGTCGCGTGCCGGGCTGCTGCTCGTGGACGCGCTCGACGACGCCCAGGCGGCGGCGTACGAGTCGCTGGTCGTCCGGCGCGAGGCGCGCGAGCCGCTGCAGCACCTGACCGCGTCCGCGGCCTTCCGCTACCGCGAGCTGGCGGTCGGTCCGGGCGTGTTCGTGCCCCGTCCGGAGACCGAGTCGCTGGTCGAGTGGGGCCTCGGCGTCATCGACTCCCTCGACGTGGCGCACCCTGTCGTCGTCGATCTCGGGACGGGGTCGGGCGCGATCGCGGGAGCCGTCGCGTCCGAGCGCCCGCACGCCCGGGTGCACGCCGTGGAGCTCGGCGAGTCGGCCTTCGCGTACGCCGAGCGCAACCTCTCCGGCCTCGACGTGGACCTGCGTCACGGTGACCTCGCCGACGCGTTCGCCGACCTGGACGGGTCGGTCGACCTGGTGCTGTCCAACCCGCCGTACATCCCGCTGACCGCGTGGGAGTCGGTGGCCGTCGAGGCGCGCGACCACGACCCGGCGCTCGCCCTGTGGTCGGGGGAGGACGGTCTCGACGCCATGCACGACGTCGCCGCGACCGCCGCCCGGCTCCTGCGTGACGGCGGCGCCGTCGGTGCCGAGCACGCCGACGTCCAGGGGGAGTCGGCACCGGCGGTCTTCGTGGCGCACGGCGCGTTCGACGAGGTCCGCGACCAGCTCGACCTGGCGGGGCGGCCACGCTACGTGACGGCGAGACGCGTCCGACGGTGAGTCCGGATCTCGCGCGCCAGGCCGGACTGGCACCATGGCCCTTGTGAGTGAACGGTTCTCCTGCCTCGACCCCGACGGACGCGACGAAGGGCTCGAGGCCGCGCGGCTCGCGCTGCGAGACGGTGGTCTCGTCGTGATGCCGACCGACACCGTGTACGGCATCGCCGCGGACGCGTTCGACCCTGCCGCTGTCGCCCGGCTGCTCGCGGCGAAGGGCCGCGGTCGCCACATGCCGCCGCCTGTCCTCGTGGCCTCCAACTCCACGCTGGACGCTCTCGCCTCGAGCGTGGAGCCTTACGTCCACACGCTGACCGACGCGCTGTGGCCAGGCCCGCTCACGGTGATCTGCCGTCAGCAGGAGTCGCTGACGTGGGACCTGGGGGAGACCCGAGGGACCGTCGCGATCCGGATGCCCGACGACGAGACCGCGCGCGAGCTGCTTCGCCGTACGGGGCCGCTGGCAGTGTCCAGCGCGAACCTCACCGGCCACCCGGCGGCGACCACGATCGACGAGGCCGAGCAGCAGCTCGGCGAGAGCGTCGCCGTCTACCTCGACGGCGGACCCGCCGGGAGCGGCGTCCCCTCGACCATCGTGGACTGCACCGGCGAGCACCCCCGGATCGTGCGCATGGGTGCGATCACCGCCGACCGCTTCACCGAGCTCGGGGTCGAGGTCGGCTGATCCGTGCGCGAGTACCTCGTCGTCTTCCTCGTCGCCGTCGCGGTCACCTACCTGCTCGCGGTCCTCGCGCGCGAGGGCGCGATGAAGGTCGGGGCGTACGCTCCGGTGCGCGACCGTGACGTCCACGCCGTCCCCATCCCGTACCTCGGCGGTCTGGCCATGCTCTTCGGGCTGCTCGCTGCCTACCTGGTCGCGTCCCAGATGCCGTTCCTGTCGCGGTCGGAGGACGCCGTCCTGGCCGACGCAGGGGCGGTGATGGTCGGAGCGACCGTGATCACCCTGGTCGGCGTGATCGACGACGTCTACGAGCTCGACGCGCTGACGAAGTTCGCGGGGCAGGTCCTCGCGGCCGTCATCACGGTGTCGATGGGCGTCCAGCTCGTCTACCTGCCGCTCCCAGGCTCGACGTGGGCGATCGACCCGATCCAGTCGATCCTGTTCTCCGTCCTGACCATCGTCATCTGCGTCAACGCCGTGAACTTCGTCGACGGCCTCGACGGGCTGGCCGCCGGCGTCGTCGGCATCGGCGCCATCGCGTTCTTCATCTACGCCTTCGTGCTGGTCGCCGAGAACCGGCAGACCAACGCCATCGCCTCGGCGATGCTCTGCGCCGCGCTCGCCGGGGTCTGCGTCGGGATCCTGCCGCACAACTTCAACCCCGCCCGCATGTTCATCGGCGACGCCGGGGCGATGCTGATCGGGTTCGTGCTGGCCTGCTCGGCGATCTCACTGTCGGGCCGCTTCTCGGCGGCGGAGGCGATCCAGGGTCTGGGTGGTGCCGAGGCGTCCCTCTTCCCTGCCCTCCTGCCGCTGCTGCTCCCGTTCGCGGTGCTGCTGGTGCCGTTCGTCGACCTGCTGATGGCCGTCGTGCGCCGTACGCGTGCCGGGCGGTCGCCGTTCGCGCCGGACAAGCTGCACCTGCACCACCGGCTGCTCGAGATCGGCCACTCGCACCGGCGGGCGGTGCTGGCGATGTACATGATCGCCGGGGTCGTCGCGTTCGGCGCGGTCGCGCTCGGCCTGGTCGGGGGCTGGCGTGCCGTGGCGGGGGTTCTGGTCATGGTCGGGGTGACGGCGTTCGTGGTGTTCTGGCTGCCGCGCGTCGGGCGGGCGAGCGGCGCCAACCCCTAGTCGCACCCCGGAGTTGGGGGCGTCCGGGACCTTGTGCTAGTTTTCACAAACACCCACCCCGCACGCTTGGACGGCCGCCCCATGACGACCGAGAGCTCGACCCGACGCCCCGTGAAGGTCACGCGCGCGCTGATCGCGGTCGTTCTCCTGACAGCCGTCGCCTGCGTCGCAGGGAGCGCGCTCGTCGCCGGCGGCCCGGGCGTCGTCGGGGCTCTGATCGGGCTCGTGCTCGTGGCCTTCCTCCTGGGGTTCACCGCCGTGGCTCTGCGCGTGCTCGCGCGGCCGGCCAACGGGGCTACGCTCCTCATCGCGCTCCTGCTCTACGCCACCAACGTCATGTTCGTGGTCGCCGTCGCGCTCGCCCTCACCAGGTCGGGTGTGCTCGGCGACGCGGTGCACTCCGGAGCCCTCGGGATCACCGTCCTCGTCGGCGCTCTGGTCGGCACCGTGCTGTTCCTGGTCGCCGCCGTGACGACCCGCGAACCCCTGTACGACCTGGGGGGCGAGCGATGATCCGGGCGTGCTACCGTTCCGTTGGCAATGAGCGAATCCTCCCGACGTCCTCGACGCAGCCTGGGTCAGGCGATCAGACGGATCGTCGGAGGGATCGTGGTCTACGGAGCCATCGGCTTCGGCCTGGATCGCTGGTGGGGGACCTCGTTCATGGTGTTCACCGGTGCCGCCCTCGGGGCAGCGCTCGGGATCTTCACCGTGTACGCGGCCACGCCGCACAGGTCCTGACCGTTCATTTGCTACCCGACGTATCCGTGACGCCCGTGGAACCGCGGCGCGACCGTGCCACAGATGAGGTGATCGAGTGACCACCGAAGGACGGACTGTCCTCGCCGAGTTCCACCCGCCGGGTCCCTCCAGCTTCGAGCTGCCCCCGATCTTCACGATCGCCGGGGTCGAGTTCACGAAGCCGATGGTGCTGGTGATCCTGTCGGGGTTCATCGTCGTGGGCCTGACGTACGCGTTCGCGCGTCGTGCTGCGGTGGTCCCCGGACGCATGCAGTTCGCCGGCGAGTACGCCTACAACTTCGTCCGCAACAACATCGCCCGCGACAACATCGGGTCCGAGCACTACATGAAGTACGTGCCGTACCTCTTCGCGCTGTTCATGTTCATCCTGGTGAACAACTACTACGGCGTGATCCCGTTCATCCAGTTCCCGTCGTTCGCGCGCATCGGCTTCGTCGTCGCGCTCGCGGCGATCACCTGGGTGGTCTACAACACGGTCGGCATCGCCAAGCACGGCTTCGTCGGCTACCTCAAGCACGAGACCGTCCCCGGCGGCATCAAGGGTCCGATCCTGCTGCTCCTGGTGCCGCTGGAGTTCTTCTCCAACATCCTCATCCGGCCGATCACGCTGACGCTGCGACTCTTCGGCAACATGTTCGCCGGTCACCTCCTGCTGATCCTGTTCGCGACCGGCGGCGCCTACCTGCTGCTGGACTCGGGCAACGCGCTGTACGGCGTGGTCGGCGTCCTGTCCTTCGTGCTCGGCATCGCGGTGAGCTTCCTCGAGCTGCTGGTGATGTTCCTGCAGGCGTACGTGTTCACCCTGCTGACCGCGATGTACATCGGCGAAGCCATCGCCGACGAACACTGATTCACCCACCCCAAGAGTTCACCCGAAGCGCCCCCCAGGCGCTGACGACGAAAGGAAAAGCCGTGGAAGGCTCTCTGAACATGATCGGTCTCGGCCTTGCCGCGATCGGTCCCGGTGTCGGCATCGGCCTGATCTTCGCCGCGTACATCGCCGGCGTCGCCCGTCAGCCGGAGGCGCAGTCGCGCCTGCAGACGATCGCGATCCTTGGCTTCGTCCTCGCCGAGGCGCTGTTCATCATCAGCGTCGCGCTCGCGTTCGTCCTGCCTATCTGATCCAGTCCCGAGACGTAAGGGTCCCATCACATGGACATCACACAGCTGGCCGCGGAGGAGGCGCACAATCCCGTCCTCCCGGTCTGGTCCGAGGTCATCCTCGGGCTGATCGTCTTCGGGATCGTCCTCTTCCTGGTCGCGAAGCTCGTCGTGCCCAACTTCGAGAAGGCGTACGCGGAGCGTACGGCGGCGATCGAAGGCGGCATGAAGGAGGCGGCCCAGGCGCAGGAGGAGGCCAAGGCAGCGCTCGAGCAGTACAACGCTCAGCTCGCCGAGGCCCGCCACGAGGCCGCGCGCATCCGCGAGGAAGCCCGCGAGCAGGGCGCGCAGATCACTGCAGAGCTCCGCACGCAGGCGCAGGACGAGGCCCAGCGCATCGTCTCTGCGGCGCACCAGCAGATCGAGGCCGAGCGTGCCCAGGCGGTGCAGTCCCTGCGCCGCGAGGTCGGTCAGCTCTCGACCGAGCTGGCTTCGCGCATCGTCGGTGAGTCGTTGGAGGACGAGGCGCGTCAGCGTCGCACCGTCGAGCGGTTCATCGTCGACCTCGAGGGCTCGTCGAACGGATCGGCGAACTGATGCGGGGCGTCTCCGCGACCTCACGGGCGCAGGTCCTGGACACCGTGGGCGGCGCGACCGCCGACGGTGCGCAGGGCGTGGCTGTCGGCACCGAGCTGTTCGCGGTCGTCGGCGCGCTCGACTCCAACCCGGTCCTCCGACGCGTGCTGTCCGACCCGGCGACCGAGGCTGACGCCAAGGCCGGCCTGGTCGGCACGCTGTTCGGCGACAAGATCGGTGCGGGCGCTCTCGACGTCGTCGGCGCGGCCGCGCGCGGCCGTTGGAGCGCCGGACGCGACCTCGCCGACGCGCTCGAGCAGGCGGGTGTCCAGGCGGTGCTCAGCGCCGCGGACAGCGCCGGCTCGCTCGCCACGGTCGCTGACACGCTATTCGCGTTCACGCGCGTGGTCACCGGCAACCCGGAGCTGCGCCAGACGCTCAGCGACCGGTCGGCGTCCGTCGAGGGTCGCCAGGAGCTCGTCTCCCGGCTGCTCGGCGACCACGCGGACGAGGTGTCGCTCGCCCTGGCCCGCCAGGCCGTGGCGTCACGCGGACGCAGCTACGAGACGGCGATCGTCGACTACGCGCAGGACGCCATCGTCCGAGAGGGCAGGCTCCAGGCGCGGGTCGTCGCGGCGTACGCGCTCGACGACGACGAGAAGCAGCGTTTGGCCGGAGCCTTGGCCCGCAAGTACGGTCGAGACGTGCACGTGGACGTCACCGTGGACCCGGACGTGATCGGCGGCATCTCCGTCGAGATCGCCGGCGAGCGGATCGACTCCACGGTCTCGACCCGGCTCGCAGACGCCCGACGGGCCCTCGCCGGCTGACGATGGCTCCCACAACCCCCTCCCGAGAACTTCCCCAGCACGATCGAGAAGAAGGCAGGCACTGACATGGCGGAGCTCACGATCCGTCCCGACGAGATTCGCGACGCGCTCCAGCAGTTCGTCAGCGACTACAAGCCGCAGGCGACGACCGAGGAGATCGGCACCGTCGCGGAGGCGATGGACGGAATCGCCCGTGTCGAGGGCCTGCCGTCCGCGATGGCCAACGAGCTGCTCGAGTTCGAGGACGGCACGCTCGGCCTCGCCCTGAACCTCGACGTGCGCGAGATCGGCGTCGTCATCCTCGGCGACTTCGCCGGCATCGAGGAGGGTCAGCCGGTCAAGCGGACCGGCCAGGTCCTGTCCGTCCCGGTGGGCGACGGATACCTCGGCCGTGTGGTCGATCCGCTCGGCAACCCGATCGACGGGCTCGGCGAGGTGGAGACCACCGAGCGTCGTGCGCTCGAGCTCCAGGCGCCGACCGTGGTCCAGCGCAAGAGCGTCCACGAGCCCCTGATGACCGGCATCAAGGCCATCGACTCGATGACCCCGATCGGCCGCGGCCAGCGTCAGCTGATCATCGGCGACCGCCAGACCGGCAAGACCGCGATCGCGATCGACACGATCATCAACCAGAAGCAGTACTGGGAGACCGGTGACCCGGCTCAGCAGGTCCGCTGCATCTACGTCGCGATCGGTCAGAAGGGCTCGACGATCGCCTCGGTGCGCTCGGCGCTCGAGGAGGCCGGCGCGCTGGAGTACACCGCCATCGTCGCGGCCCCCGCGTCGGACTCGGCCGGCTTCAAGTACCTCGCTCCCTACACCGGCTCGGCCATCGGCCAGAAGTGGATGTACGAGGGCAAGCACGTCCTCATCATCTTCGACGACCTGAGCAAGCAGGCCGAGGCCTACCGCGCCGTGTCGCTGCTGCTGCGCCGCCCGCCGGGCCGCGAGGCGTACCCCGGCGACGTGTTCTACCTCCACAGCCGGCTGCTCGAGCGCTGCGCGAAGCTCTCGGACGACCTGGGCGCGGGCTCGATGACCGGTCTGCCGATCGTCGAGACGAAGGCCAACGACGTGTCGGCCTACATCCCGACGAACGTCATCTCGATCACCGACGGCCAGATCTTCCTGCAGTCGGACCTGTTCAACTCGAACCAGCGTCCGGCCGTCGACGTCGGCATCTCGGTGTCGCGCGTCGGCAGCGCGGCGATGCTCAAGTCGATGAAGGCCGTCACCGGCTCGATCAAGGTCGAGCTCGCGCAGTACCGCGCGATGGAGGCCTTCGCGATGTTCGCCTCGGACCTCGACGCCGCCTCGAAGCAGCAGCTCGCCCGCGGTGAGCGTCTGATGGCGCTGTTCCGGCAGGGCCAGTACGAGCCGTTCCCGGTCGAGGAGCAGGTCGTCTCGCTGTGGGCGGGCACGACCGGCAAGATCGACCCGGTTCCGGTCGACGACGTGCAGCGCTTCGAGTCCGAGTTCCTCGACTACCTGCGCCGCAGCGAGCCCGGCATCCTCGACTCCATCCGTGAGTCGGGCAAGTTCGACGACGACACCGCGTCCTCGCTCGAGTCGGCGTACAACAGCTTCGCCGACCAGTTCGAGACCAGCGACGGTGGTTCGATCAAGCCGGGCAAGGAAGAGCACGAGGCTCTCGCGGACGAGGACGTCTCGCAGGAGCAGATCGTCGCGCAGAAGCGAGGCTGACCTGTCATGGCAACCTCACTGCGCGAGTACCGCGCGAAGATCAAGTCGACGCAGTCGATGAAGAAGATCACGCGCGCCATGGAGCTCATCGCTGCGTCCCGCATCATCAAGGCGCAGCAGCAGGCCGCGGCGGCGACGCCGTACGCCCGTGAGCTCACGCGCGCGGTGTCGGCCCTCGCGACCTTCGGTCACGTCGATCACAAGCTGCTCACCGAGAACCCCGAGCCGAAGCGCGCGGCCATCCTGGTCATCGCCAGCGACCGCGGTCTTGCCGGCTCGTACTCGTCGGCGGTCCTCAAGGAGTCGGAGCGTCTCATCGAGAAGCTGCGCGCCGAGGGCAAGGAGGTGGACATGTACGTCACCGGCCGCAAGGCCGAGGGCTACTTCCGCTTCCGCCAGCGGCCGGTCGTCCAGTCCTGGACGGGCTTCTCGGACCGACCGACGTACGCGGACGCCCGCGAGGTGGGTGACGTGCTGACGGCGGCGTTCCTCATCGACCCGGAGGACCCCGAGACGGGCGACCCGGAGCGTGAGGTCGACGAGCTGCACGTGGTCTTCACCCGGTTCCGGTCGATGATCAGCCAGACGCCCGAGGTCATCCGGCTGCTGCCGCTCGAGGTCGTCGAGGGGACGGAGGCGCCGGAGAACGGCGACGTTTACCCCCTGTACGAGTTCGAGCCGTCGGCGACGGAGGTCCTCGAGGCGCTCCTGCCGAAGTACGTGAACCACCGGCTCTACTTCTGCTTCCTCCAGGCGGCAGCCTCGGAGCTCGCGGCGCGCCAGCAGGCGATGAAGAACGCCACGGACAACGCCGAGGATCTGATCCAGAAGTACACGCGAGTCGCCAACCAGGCCCGCCAGGCCGGTATTACCCAGGAAATCAGTGAGATCGTCGGTGGCGCGAACGCCCTTGCCGACGCGAACGCCGGGAGTGAGTGAAACCATGACTGCCACTGTCAACGAGACCACGACGACGGGCCGCATCGCCCGCGTCATCGGTCCGGTCATCGACGTCGAGTTCCCGACGGACCAGATGCCCGACATCTACAGCGCGCTCCACGTGAACTCGGCGCTGGACGCCGACGGGCGTCCGCTGACGCTCGAGGTCGCGCAGCACATCGGTGACGGCATGGTGCGTGCGATCTCCATGCAGCCGACCGACGGCCTGACCCGTGGTGCGGAGGTGCGCGACACCGGCGAGCCGATCTCGGTCCCGGTCGGCGACGTCACGCTCGGCCACGTGTTCAACACGATCGGCGAGTGCCTGAACCTCGAAGAGGGCGAGGTGCTCGACATCAAGGAGCGGTGGGGCATCCACCGCAAGGCGCCGTCGTTCGACTCGCTCGAGCCGAAGACCGAGATGTTCCAGACGGGCATCAAGGTCATCGACCTGCTGACCCCGTACGTGCTCGGCGGCAAGATCGGCCTCTTCGGTGGTGCGGGCGTCGGCAAGACGGTCCTCATCCAGGAGATGATCGCCCGAGTCGCGCGCGACCACGGTGGCGTGTCGGTGTTCGCCGGAGTCGGCGAGCGCACCCGTGAGGGCAACGACCTCATCGTCGAGATGGACGAGTCGGGCGTTCTCGGCCAGACCGCGCTGGTCTTCGGCCAGATGGACGAGCCGCCGGGCGCGCGTCTGCGCGTGGCCCTGTCGGCGCTGACGATGGCGGAGTACTTCCGCGACGTCCAGAAGCAGGACGTGCTCCTCTTCATCGACAACATCTTCCGGTTCACGCAGGCCGGCTCGGAGGTCTCGACGCTGCTCGGCCGCATGCCGTCCGCGGTGGGCTACCAGCCGACGCTGGCCGACGAGATGGGCGTCCTCCAGGAGCGCATCACGTCGACGCGTGGCCACTCGATCACCTCGATGCAGGCGATCTACGTTCCCGCCGACGACTACACCGACCCGGCGCCGGCGACGACGTTCGCGCACCTCGACGCCACGACCGAGCTCTCCCGTGAGATCGCGTCGCAGGGCATCTACCCGGCCGTGGATCCGCTGACCTCGACGTCGCGCATCCTCGACCCGCGCTACATCGCCGCCGACCACTACGCGGTCGCCACGCGCGTCAAGCAGATCCTTCAGCGCAACAAGGAGCTGCAGGACATCATCGCGATCCTCGGCGTCGACGAGCTGTCGGAGGAGGACAAGACGGTCGTGTCGCGCGCCCGTCGCATCCAGCGCTTCCTGTCGCAGAACACCTACGTCGCGAAGCAGTTCACCGGCATCGAGGGCTCCACGGTTCCGCTCGACGAGACCGTGGACGCGTTCAAGAAGATCGCCGACGGCGAGTACGACCACGTCGCCGAGCAGGCGTTCTTCATGTGCGGCGGTCTGGACGACGTCGAGAAGAAGTGGGCCGAGATCCAGAAGAGCTCCTGATCGAGCGATCGAGGAAAGAAGGAGTCGTCTGATGGCAGGCACACTGCACGTCGAGCTCGTGAGCGCTGACCAGCTGCTGTGGTCGGGCGAGGCCACGTCGCTGCTGGCGCGCACCCTCGAAGGCGACATCGGCATCCTCCCGGGCCACGCCCCGGTGATGTCGCTGCTCGCCGACGGAGTCGTGGAGATCGACACCGAGGACAACGAGACCTGGGTCGCCGCTGTCGACTCCGGCTTCCTCTCGGTCGCCCAGGACCGCGTGTCGATCCTGGCTGAGAGCGCGGAGATGTCGCACGACATCGACCTCGAGCGTGCGAAGCAGGAGCTCGCCCGCGTGCACGCCGAGGGTGCCAACGACGAGGAGGCTGCCGAAGAGGTACGCCGCCTCGAGGCCCGTATCCGCGCCGTCGAGCTCGCCTCGTCCTAGGGTCGTTCTCTAAAGCGTCCGGACGCTACGTCGAGGGAGGAGGGCACACATGCCGATCTGGTTGTGGGTGCTCGACTCCCTCGGCGTGCTTCTGGTCCTGGCGATCCTCGCCGTCCTCGGGCTGGGCGGCCGTCGCCGCTACCTGGCGCGTGGCGGCAGCACGTTCGACCTCAGCGTCAACCGACGTGCCGAGGCACCCCGCGAGGAGGGCGATCCGCGCGGGTGGACGCTCGGCGTCGGTCGCTACAACGCGAGCCACCTCGAGTGGTTCCGCACCTTCTCGTTCTCGCCGCGCCCGGTGCTGCGCTTCGAGCGAGGCCACGTCGAGGTCGAGCGGCGGCGGACGCCGGTCGGCTCCGAGACGTACGCGCTCCACGCGGGGAACACCATCGTCGAGTGCTCGCTCGACGACGGTGCCCGGATCCAGCTCGCGCTGAGCCCTCAGGCGCTGACGGGGCTGCTGGCCTGGTTGGAATCGTCTCCGCCCGGCCGCGAGGTCAACAACGTCATCTGACTCCGGGTCAGTCCGCTCCGACGTCGTGCCGGGTCAGCGTTCGCCGCCGGGCACCCAGAGGACGTCCCCTGTCGCCCGGTTGGCGTAGCGGGCCAGGATGAACAGCAGGTCCGAGAGCCGGTTGAGGTATTTCGCGGTGAGGACGTTCATGGTCTCGCCGTGCTCCTCGATCGCCGCCCATGCCGAGCGTTCGGAGCGCCGGCACACCGTACGCGCGATGTGGAGCACCGATGCCGCGGGCGTCCCGCCGGGCAGGATGAACGACCGCAGCGGCTCGATCTCGGCGTTGTAGTGGTCGCACCACGCCTCGAGACGATCCACGTACGCCGGCTCGACCCGCAGCTGCGGGTACTCAGGGTTCTCGACGACCGGGGCTCCGAGGTCCGCGCCGACGTCGAACAGGTCGTTCTGCACCCGCGCGAGGACCGCGTCGACGTCCTCGTCCAACGTCCCGAGCGCGCGGGCGTACCCGATCTGGCTGTTGAGCTCGTCCGTGTCGGCGTACGCCTGGAGACGGAGGTCGAGCTTCGACGTCTTGCTCATGTCGACGAGCCGGGTCGTGCCGTCGTCGCCGGTCCGGGTGTAGATGCGGGTGAGATTGACCATGCCGACACACTATGCCGCCAGCCGGCGACCTGGGGACGCCGGGAGCGACCCGGTCAGGGATGGTGGGGGGACTGCCTCGAGGCCACCCAGGCCCTGGCCACGTCGGCCTGCGTCTTCCACGCCAGCACCAGCCACCCGCGTACGTCGTGGGTGACCGAGGCGCGGATCCCTTCGGCCCGCAGGCGTGCAGCGGTGACCTCTGCGCCGTGCTGGTCCTTGCAGCGCGCGACCGGCACGAGCATCCCGTACGACGGCAGCTTGATGCGCTTGCCGGGAGACTGGGCCCAGCGCAGGATCAGTGCCAGGCCCACGATGGCGAGCGCGCTGACGAGCGGCACGAAGAGATAGCCCACCGCGGATCCGCCACCGGTCATCTCTCCAGTGTGCACCCGTCGGCCGGGAATGTGACCGACGTGACTCCGCTCACTCGGCTGTTACCCATCGGTCACAAGGAACTAACCTAAGCCGCATGGCCGACTCGACTCACCGCGATCGCCCCTGGGTGATGCGCACCTACGCCGGGCACTCCTCGGCGTCTGACTCCAACGCGCTCTACCGTCGCAACCTCTCCAAGGGCCAGACCGGGCTCTCGGTGGCGTTCGACCTGCCGACGCAGACCGGCTACGACCCCGACCACCAGCTGAGCAAGGGCGAGGTCGGCAAGGTCGGCGTCCCCGTGCCGGACCTGGGCGAGATGCGTCGTCTCTTCGACGGCATCCCCCTGAAGACCATGAACACGTCCATGACGATCAACGCGACGGCCATGTGGCTGCTCGCGATGTACCAGGTGGTCGCCGAGGAGCAGGCGCGTGACGCGGGCGAGGACCCGGCGGACTGGGTCGGCCAGCTCACCGGGACCACCCAGAACGACATCATCAAGGAGTACCTCTCGCGCGGGACGTACGTGTTCCCGCCGGAGGCGTCGATCAGGCTGACGACCGACATGATCGCCTACACGGTCGTCAACATGCCGAAGTGGAACCCGCTCAACATCTGCAGCTACCACCTGCAGGAGGCGGGCGCGACCCCGGTGCAGGAGCTCGCGTACGCCCTGTCGACGGCGATCGCGATCCTCGACGCCGTCCGTGACGCGGGCCAGGTCCCGGCAGAGGAGTTCGACAAGGTCGTCGGCCGCATCTCGTTCTTCGTGAACGCCGGTGTGCGCTTCATCGAGGAGACGTGCAAGATGCGCGCCTTCGGTCAGCTCTGGGACGAGATCACCCGTGAGCGGTACGGCGTGCAGGACCCGAAGATGCGTCGCTTCCGCTACGGCGTGCAGGTGAACTCGCTCGGTCTCACCGAGGCCCAGCCCGAGAACAACGTCCAGCGCATCGTGCTGGAGATGCTCGGTGTGAGCCTGAGCAAGAACGCTCGCGCCCGCGCGATCCAGCTGCCGGCCTGGAACGAGGCGCTCGGCCTGCCGCGGCCCTGGGACCAGCAGTGGTCGCTGCGGCTGCAGCAGGTGCTGGCGTTCGAGTCCGACCTCCTCGAGTACGGCGACATCTTCGACGGCAGTCACGTCATCGAGGCGAAGGTCGCCGAGCTCGTCGCCGGCGCCAAGGAGGAGATCGATCGCGTCCAGGCCATGGGTGGCGCGGTCGCGGCCGTGGAGTCCGGCTACATGAAGCAGGCGCTGGTGGCCTCGCACGCGGCTCGTCGCGCGCAGATCGAGGCAGGTGAGCAGCTGGTCGTCGGGGTCAACGCCTACACGGAGTCCGAGGACTCGCCGCTGACGGCTGACCTCGACGGCGCGATCCAGACGGCCGACCCGCTGGCCGAGGCGAGCGCGATCGAACGCGTCGACGCCTGGCGGGGTCAGCGTGACGAGTCCGAGGTCGCTGAGGCGCTCGATCGCCTCCGCGCCGATGCGAAGACCGACGCGAACCTGATGGAGGCGACCCTCGCCTGCGTACGCGTCGGGGCGACGACCGGTGAGTGGGCAGGCGCGCTGCGCGAGGTGTTCGGCGAGTTCCGCGCGCCGACCGGTGTGACGGGGGTGGTCGGTGTGGCCGAGGCGGGAGCAGAGCTCGCCGGTGTCCGTGAGCGGGTCCGGGCGACGGGGGAGGAACTGGGCGGACGTCTGCGGCTGCTCGTCGGCAAGCCCGGGCTCGACGGTCACTCCAACGGTGCCGAGCAGATCGCGGTGCGTGCGCGCGACGCGGGCTTCGAGGTCATCTACCAGGGCATCCGCCTGACCCCGACGCAGATCGTCGCTGCCGCCGTCGACGAGGACGTCGACTGCATCGGGCTGTCGATCCTGTCGGGCTCCCACATGGAGCTGGTGCCGGAGGTCCTCGCGCAGCTGCGTGACGCCGGCATCGGTGACGTGCCGGTGGTCGTCGGCGGGATCATCCCCGAGTCGGACGCCCGACGTCTGCTCGACGAGGGAGTCGCCGCGGTCTACACGCCGAAGGACTACGGCATGACCCAGATCATGGATGACATCGTCAGCGTGATCCGGCGGGCGAACGAGCTCGACTGACGCTGGCGCGCGTGCGCCGATCCAGGTCGAGCCTCCCTCATGCGGTGCTGGGGTCGCCGGAGCGTTGGTGGAGCGTCCACCAGCCCCAGGCGCCGACTCCGATCGGGATCGGGAGCCAGAACGAGAACAACCGGTACAGCAGCGTTCCGATGACTGCCGTGTCGGCCGGCACGCCGATGACGACCAGCAGCGCCGTCAGACCTGCGTCGACGAACCCGACACCACCGGGCGTGATCGGGATGATGGCGAAGGCCTGCGCCACGACGTAGGCCAGGAGCACCTCGGACGGACGTGCGTGCGCGCCGAACGCCACCAGGGCTGCGACGAGCGCCGCGTAGTCGAACATCCGGTTCGCGGCAGCGGCAACGACCGCCTGCCACCATCGGCCGCTGAACGCGACCACGATCCGGTCGCGTTCGACGAGGAGGATCTCGGCGACGCGGTCGGCCGTCACCTTGCGACGTACGAGGTGGACGACGGCGCCCACCGCGGCTCCGACGGCCTCCACGACGCGCGGCCAGGTGAACGCGGTGACCCCGACCGCGACGATGACCGTCGCGATGATCAACGAGACGAGCAGGCCGAGCTGGAGCTGCTCGGCCGGCGGTGGCCCGATCAGCAGCGCCGGGATCGTGAGCACCGGCAGCAGCATGAGGACGGCAGTCCCGAGAAGGCCGGTCGACGCCATCGCCGACGCGACCGCGCCGCCGGGTTGGCCTGAGGCGACCAGGATCTTGCCCTGGACCACGGCCCCGGCGGCGGGGCCACCGGGAATGACCTTGCTCGCCGCGTTCCCGGCCATCTGGGCGACCGCGAGCGTGCCCCACCCTGGCGGCGCGGGTGGCGTCAGGTGGTCCGCCGACCTCGACGGACGGCGGCCGGGCGTGAGGGCGATCCGCGTGAGCCACCACAACGCGGCGAAGCTGCCGAGCTCGAGCAGGGCGAGGACGGCGAACCAGTGCACCTCGACGTCGGCGAGCTGCGGCCACGCGTCGAACATCGTGAGCAGGCTCGGCGCCACCACGTACAGTCCGACGCCCGTGACGGCGAGCCCGACCGCACGGCCACCCCAGCGACGCACGATCGCGCCTGCCGAGATCCCCATGGCTCCCTCGTCACGTCGTGCGACCGCGTCGCGCTCGTGTCCTCCGCGCTCACCGTAGCGGCCGGCGCGCGACCCTGCTGAGGCCAGCCACGCCTACCTGGAAGGAAGCATCCGTACCGACTAGCGTCCTAGGTACCGACGTCGACGCGGGTGGACCCCGCAGCAAGGAGCCAGCCATGGCATCGGACAAGTTCGCAGCGCTGCTCAGCGAGCAGGTGGGCCACGAGTTCGCCGCCCACCAGCAGTACGTCGCGATCGCCTGCTACTACGACGCCCTCACCATGCCCCGCATGGCCGCCCTGTTCTTCAACCAGGCGGTCGAGGAGCGGGACCACGCGATGATGATGGTCCAGTACCTCCTCGACGCGGGCGTCTCGGTGCGCATCCCCGGGGTCGCCGACCCGACCAACGACTTCGACGACGTCGTCGCGCCGGTTCAGCTGGCCTTCGAGCAGGAGCGCCGCGTCACCGAGCAGATCAACGAGCTCACGCGCGTCGCCCGCGACGCGAACGACTTCGCGTCCGACCAGTTCATGCAGTGGTTCATCAAGGAGCAGGTCGAGGAGGTCTCCAAGATGAGCGACCTGCTCGCGGTGGTGTCCCGCTCGGCGGACGACCTCGAGGCGATCGAGCACTGGATCGCGCGCGAGGAGAAGGGCGAGGCCGCCGATCCCACGGCGCCGCCCATCGCCGGCGCCTGAGCAGGTGGCCGGACGGTGCGCGTGCTGGTCGTCGGAGCAGGGGTCACTGGACTGACGTGCGCCGTGGTGGCCGCTGAGCGCGGCCACCACGTCGACGTGCTCGCGCGCGACCTGCCGCTGGAGACGACGTCGGCCGTGGCAGCAGCCTGGTGGTACCCGTACCTCGCCGAGCCCGCCGACCGGGTCCTTGCGTGGTCGCGCCGGACGTACGAGGTGCTGGCCGGGCTCGACGGAGCAGACGCGGGCGTGACGATGCGGCGTTCGGTCGAGCTGCTGACGGACCCCGAGCCCGAGCCGTGGTGGGCGAGCGCCGTGGGCGTGCTCGCGCCGCTGCAGGACGTCCCACCTGGGTACGCCGCCGGCCGGGTGTTCGAGGCGCCCGTCGCGCACATGCCGACGTACCTCGACTATCTCGTGCGCCGGCTCGCCAGCTCCGGGGGGACGGTCACGCGCATGGCACTGTCAGCGCTGCCGCCGGGCGCCGACGCGGTCGTCAACGCCTCCGGCCTCGGCAGCCGTCTGCTCGCCGGGGACCCGTCGACGACACCGGTGCGGGGCCAGGTGCTGAGGCTCCCCGCGGTCGCCGGCGTCGACGAGGTCCTCCTCGCGGACCGTCCCGGCGAGACGACGTACGTCGTGCCGCGCGGAGACGACGTGATCGTGGGCGGCACAAGCGATCACGGGGAGTGGGACCTCGCTCCCCGGACCGAGGACACGACGGCGATCCTCGCTCGGGCGGTCGCGCTGGTCCCGGCACTGGCGGGCGCACCCGTGCTCGGCGTCCGCGTCGGGCTCCGCCCGGGCCGACCCACGGTGCGGCTCGAGCGAGAGGACCGTGCCGGGGCGAGCCCGGTGATCCACTGCTACGGGCACGGCGGTGCGGGCGTCACGACGTCGTGGGGCTGTGCGGAGGAGGTCGCCTCGCTGCTGGACGCGGTGGCCTGACCTGGCGGTTCAGCCGGTGGTGAGCTCCTTGACCGGCTCGTCGACGGGCTCGATCGCTGCGGGTGCGGGTGCGGGCGGCTCGGCTGCCGCGGGAGGCTCGGTTGCGGCGGACGGGCTGGCTGCGGGCGCGGACGAGCTGCCGGCCATGCCGGTCGGCGTCCGATCGAACGCCACCGATCGGGACGCGCGTGCCGTCAGGCTCGGCGCGGTGGCCTCGACTCGCGTCCACTCCTGCCGGATCTCGGCGAGGCGGTCGTCGGTGATCCGCTCGGAGAGGATGGCCTGCTCCAGCTCGCGTCGCAGGATGCCGTACTCGGCCGCGGCTCGTTGGTGTCCGGCGATGACGTCTGCGGGATCGCCGACCGTCTGCAGGAGCGCGACGGCCGCCGCGAGCCCCGAGAGGACGCCGGCGCCGATCGTCAGCCACGCGCCGTCGCTCACCGAGTAGGCGGCGAAGGCGCACGCGGCGGAGAGCGCGGCAAGGATCACGGTCGTGGTGCCGAGCACCCGTGCTCGGCGACGCCGTGACCGGGCAGCGAGGTGGTGGGCTTCGTGGCCGACGCTGATGGCGTCGAGCCACTGGAGAACGGTCGGCTCGTTGCCGCGATAGGTCCACACGGAGTCGGATGCTAGCGATCCCCGCCCTGTCCCGGCACGGGTTTGCCCGTGCCGTCCCACGGTACGGGCACCGAACCGTCCGCCAGGAGCGGACGCCGTTGCAATCGTGACGGATTCGGCGTAAGCCTGATTACATGATTACTCAGCAACAGACAGACGAGATCCGCGGATGGTTCGTCGGACGCCTTCCCGACGGTCTCTTCGAGAGCGTCGTGAGCGTCACCGTGGATCGGGAGGAGATCGTCGTCATCGGTGCGATCCCCGGGCCCAGCCTCGGTGACGACGCGTCGGACGCCGAGCGTCGTGGGGCGATCGAGGGGCGGGTGCGCGAGTTCCGTGAGCGCACCCGCGCGGAGCGGATCGAGGTGGCCCGTGAGGCCGAGCACCGCTTCGACCGGAAGGTGTCGTGGGGCGTCGAGTGCGAGGGCAGCCGGGTCCTGTTCACGCACCTGGCGGCACCGGTGATGACGCGCCTGCGCCAGCCGGACCGTCAGGTGCTCGACACGTTGATCGCCGGCGGCGTCGCACGCAGCAGGAGCGAGGCGCTCGCGTGGTGCGTCCGCCTCGTACAGAAGCACGCCGACACGTGGCTGGACGAGCTCCGGGACTCCTTGGAGAACGTGCGTCGGGTGCGTGAGCAGGGTCCTGACGCACAATCCTGACGCCGAGGCGGTCCTGAGCGGGCCGCTCAGCCGACGGCAGCGCGAAGAAGGCGTTCAGGAGCCTCGCCGTACGCCACCAGGAGGACGCGTTCGACGGTGGTGTCGGCCTCCCGCACCGTGGCGACGGCGATCGAGACCGCATCGTCGAGGGGCCAGCCGTACGCGCCGGCTGAGATCAACGGGAACGCCACCACCCGCGCCTCGAGCTCGTCGGCGACGGTGAGGCTTCGGATGTACGCCGAGCGGAGCAGCGCAGACCGGTCCTCGCTCGGCGACCACACGGGTCCGACGGCGTGGATCACCCAGCGCGCGGGAAGGAGCCCGCCCGTGGTGGCGACGGCATCGCCCGTCGGAAGGCCGTCGGGGTGGCTGGTCGTGCGGAGCGCGCGGCACGCCGCGAGGATGTCCGGCCCGCCCGCACGGTGGATCGCGCCGTCGACCCCGCCGCCGCCGAGCAGCGTGCTGTTGGCGGCGTTGACGATCGCGTCGGCGCGGACCGTCGTGATGTCTCCCTGGACGACCTCGATGCGGAGCATGCCTCCTGCTTACCTGATCGCGCCTCGGAGGGCCACGTCCACGACGGCGTCCGCGTACGCGTCGTCGAGAGCTCCCGAGCCGAGGAGCCACCTCCCGGCCACAGGTCCGACCAGGCACTCGACGAGGACGTCCAGGTCGACGTCGTCCCGCAGCAGGCCCGCGTCGTACGCGGTGGCGAGCCGCTGGCGGACGGCTGCCCGCTGGGGTGTGAGGAGTCGTTGCCTGTACTGCAGCGCGACGGCCTCGTCCTGGAGGATCTCCACCGTCACCGCGCGGAGGAACGCATCGGTCGACGGCGCCGTCATCTCGCGCGCCGATGCGCGGAGGAAGGACGACAGGTCGGCCCGCAGGTCGCCGGTGTCGGGGAGCGCGGCATCGCCGCCGCCGGAGCGTTCGAGCAGGGCGTCGAAGACGACGGCACCGCGCGACGGCCACCACCGGTAGATCGTCTGCTTGCCGACCCCCGCGCGCGCGGCGATCGCCTCCACGGTCAGCCGGGCGTACGGAACCTCCTCGATCAGTGCAGCGGTCGCGTCGAGCACCGCCGTACGGGCGCGTTCGCTGCGGCGCCGAGGGGCTCGGGAAACGGATTCGCGTTCGGGCACGTCTTCAGCATACGGTAGGCGAGACGAGACGGTCCGTCTCGCCAATCACAGACAGGAGCTCATATGCCGGAAGCCAGGACCTGGTTCATCACGGGAGCCGGTCGAGGACTCGGCCGCGCGTTCGCCGAGTCGGCGCTGGCGCGAGGCGACCGCGTCGCCGCCACCGTCCGTACGCCGGGCGTGCTCGACGACCTCACCGCCTCGTACGACGGTGCCGTGGCCGTCTACGAGGTCGACGTCACGGACCGCGGAGCCGTACACGCCGCGGTGTCCGCCGCGCACGACCGCTTCGGGCGGCTCGACGTGATCGTCAACAACGCGGGCTACGGGCAGGTCGGAGCGATCGAGGAGCTCACCGAGGCAGAGGTGCGCGCCCAGATCGACACGAACCTCCTCGGCGCGATCTGGGTGTCGCAGGCGGCGTTGCCGTACCTGCGCGAGCAGGGCGCCGGGCACATCGTCCAGATCTCGACCGTCGGCGCGGTGGGAACGGTGCCGCTGTTCGGCGCCTACAACGCGAGCAAGTGGGCGCTCGAAGGATTCAGCGGCGCCCTGGCCGACGAGGTGGCCGGCTTCGGCATCCACGTCACGATGGCCGAGCTCGGCGGGTTCGCGACTGACTGGGCGGGGTCGAGCATGCGGTTCGCCGCAGCGCCGCAGCCCGCGTACGAGGGAATGAGGGAGGCGGTGCTCGGGATGCCGGGATATCCGGACGCCGCAGCGGGCGCCGCAGCTGCCGAGGTCGAGTCGACCGACGAGAGTCCCGATGTCGCCGCGGCTGCGATCCTGGCGCTGGTCGACGACCCGCAGCCGCCGCGGCGCGCGATCATCGGTGCCGGCGCGCACGACATGGTGTCGACCGCGCTGGCGTGGCGGCGCGACGAGTATGCCCGCGATCCGGCGTTCAGCTGGCCGGAGGCCTGAAGGGCGGGGCGCCGTTCAGAACAGGCGGAGGGTCGGGTCGTCGATGCCGCGCAGCGCGTCGTAGTCGACGACCCGGCACTCGATCCCGCGGTCGGTCGCCAGCGTGCGCGCCTGCGGCTTGATCTCCTGCGCGGCGAAGATGCCGCGCACGGGGGCGAGAAGCGGGTCGCGGTTCATCAGCTCGAGGTAGCGCGTGAGCTGCTCCACCCCGTCGATCTCACCGCGCCGTTTGACCTCGACGGCAACGGATGCGCCGGTGCTGTCCCGGCAGAGCAGGTCGACAGGCCCGATCGCGGTCATGAACTCTCGACGGACGAGCGACATCCCTTCGCCGAGGCTGGTGGGGTGCTCGGCGAGGAGCTCCTGGAGGTGCTTCTCGACGCCGTCCTTCTGCAGCCCTGGATCGATGCCGAGGTCGTGGCTGGAGTCGTGAAGAAGGTCCTCGATCAGGATGCGCAGCGTGTCGTCGGTCTTGGTGGCAGAGACCGTCCACTCGATCGTGCCGTCGTCGGTCACGCCCTCGCGCATCACGGCCGGCGGACTCATCCAGTTCAGCGGCTTGAACGCACGGTCGTCGGAGTGGATCGAGACGGATCCGTCCGACTTCACGAGGATCAGGCGGGTCGCCATCGGGAGATGGGCGGTGAGGCGGCCGGCGTAGTCGACCTGGCAACGAGCGATGACGAGGCGCACCCCGACAGGCTAGCGACCGTCAGCGCACCCGCTTGAGCACGGTCCCGCGGATCGTGATCGTGTCGCCGGCGAGCCTGCCGCGGGTGGTGATCCCGTCGCCTCCCTTGAGGACGACGACCTTGCCCTTGAGGCGCCACGTGCCGGAGCGGATGTTCTTCACGCCGTCGAAGTCCTCCACGAAGCGACCGCTCGCCTTGATGCGCAGGACCCACGCGAGCTCACGGTTGCGCCAGCGGCCGACCGGGCTGCGCTTGGCGCTGGCCGCCGGCTTCGCGGCCTCGGACGGCGTCGCGGTGGCGGACGGCGTGGGGGCGGACGTCGTGTCCGGGGGCTCCGGGGTCTGAGTGGTTGTGCCGGCCGGGGCGGTCGTTGCGGTCGCCGACGGCGTCGGAGAGTCGGACGCGCTCGGGGAGGGAGACGTCGCGGTCGGGTCTGCGCCGGCGTCCCCGGACGACGTGCCGCACGCGGTGAGCACGAGTGCGAGGGCTGCCGTCGACGAGGCCACGACGAGGCGTCGTCGGACGCGTCGAGCGACGGCGGGACGGGCGACGTGGGGGCGATCGTCCAGGCTCGGCATCTGGCCATGCTAGGTGGCGAGGAGGTCGTCGGCAGGCCGCGCGGTCCGGGAATTCGTGACATGTGTCACGCGTACGACGGTGCTGCTGGCGGCTACTCGGTAGTAACCTGCCGGTAACTTCCGTCCCAGACACAGGAGACCTCCGTGGCGCGCGAGATCAACACAGTCGGAGTCGTCGGCGTCGGCACCATGGGTGCCGGCATCGCAGAGGTGCTGGCACGCAACGGCATCACCGTGCTCGCGGTGGATCGTGACGATGCGGCGCTCGAGCACGGCCGCTCGACCATCGAGCACTCCACCCAGCGCGCTGCCGAGCGTGGCAAGCTCGACGCCGCGGACCGGTCCGCGCTGCTCGCCCGCATCTCCTTCAGCACCGACCTCGCGAGTCTTGCCGACGCCGACCTCGTCGTCGAAGCGGTCGTCGAGCGGCTCGACGTCAAGATCGACGTGTTCCAGCAGCTCGACAAGATCGTGCGCGACGACGCGATCCTCGCGTCGAACACCTCCGCGCTCTCGGTCACCGAGATCGCGTCCGCGACGCGCCTCCCGAGCCGCGTGGTCGGGCTTCACTTCTTCAACCCGGCGCCGGTCCAGGACTTCGTCGAGGTCGTCCGGACGGTCGTCTCCGCCCCCGACGTGGTCGAGGACGCGGTCGCGCTCGCGCAGCGGCTCGGCAAGAGCCCGGTGACGGTCGGAGACAAGGCCGGCTTCATCGCGAACGCGCTCCTGTTCGCCTACCTCAACCACGCCGCCTCGATGTACGAGGCGCAGTACGCGACGCGCGAGGACATCGACGCGGCCATGCGGCTCGGCTGCGGCTACCCGATGGGTCCGCTCGCGCTGCTCGACCTGATCGGCCTCGACACCGCGTACGAGATCCTCGAGACCATGTACCTGCAGGACCGCAAGCGCGTCCACGCCCCGTCGCCGATCCTCAAGCAGATGGTCACCGCCGGCCTGCTCGGTCGGAAGTCGGGCCGCGGCTTCTACACCTATGCCGAGGAGTACTCCTCGACGGTCGTCGACGACGCGGTGACGCCGTCCTCCGACGCGGCGCCGCAGCTGCGCCGCCCGATCGGGCTGGTCGGTGTCGTCGGCACCGGCACCATGGCGTCGGGCATCGTCGAGGTCTTCGCGAAGGCCGGGTACGACGTCGTGTACGTCGGCCGTACGCCCGAGAAGCTCGACGGCGTCCGCGCGGCCATCACGAAGTCGCTCGACAAGGCGATCTCGCGCGGCCGCTCGACGGAGGAGAAGAAGGCCGAGGTCCTCGGGCGTCTCACCGGCAGCACCGAGCGCGAGGCCTTGGCCGACGTCGACATCGTCGTCGAGGCGATCGCGGAGGACCTCGACGTCAAGGTCGAGCTGTTCAAGGACCTCGACCGGATCTGCAAGCCGGGCGCCATCCTTGCCACCACGACGTCCTCGCTCCCGGTGATCGCCTGCGCCGCGGTGACCGACCGTCCGCAGGACGTCATCGGGATGCACTTCTTCAATCCTGCCCCGGTGATGAAGCTCGTCGAGGTCGTCTCCACGGTGGCGACCGCCGACGACGTCACGGAGACGGTGCAGGCGCTCTGCGCGAACGTCGGCAAGCACGCCGTCGCATGCGGGGACCGTGCCGGTTTCATCGTCAACGCGCTGCTGTTCCCGTACCTCAACGACGCCGTGAAGATGCTCGAGGCGCACTACGCGACCGCCGACGACATCGACGTCGCCATGAAGCTCGGATGTCGCCTGCCGATGGGTCCGTTCGAGCTCCTCGACGTGGTCGGCAACGACGTGTCGCTCGCGATCGAGCAGACGCTCTTCCGCGAGTTCCGCGAGCCCGCGTGGGCGCCGGCACCGCTCCTGGAGCACCTCGTGACGGCGGGCTACCTGGGCCGCAAGACCGGTCGTGGGTTCCGCGACTACGCGCGCCGCTGACCCGTACGGCGTCCCCGTACGCTGGACGCATGTCCCGCCGACGCCGCACGCCCCGTGGTCCTCGAGGCGCGCCACCTCCGCTCAACGGGGGCAACCAGCGGGTCGAGGAGCGGGGCGACGGCGACTGGGTCGTCCGTACGATCACGGGGTCCTCGTCGACGAAGACCTACACGTGTCCCGGCTGCTCGCAGGCCATCCGTCCGGCGACACCGCACGTCGTGGTCTGGCCGCTCGAGCCGGGGCTCCTCAGCGCGTCCGGGCTGGAGGAGCGGCGTCACTGGCACACGCCGTGCTGGAGGCGCCGCCGCTGAGCCGGTCTGCAGCTGGTGCTCGCGAGCCGCAGCGACCGGTCGACTCACCCGGCCCGGGTGACGCCCCCGGACTCCGGCTGCGGACAGACTGGCACGCATGGCGGCCGCGGACAGGATCGAGCGCTGGCGCGCGCGGTTCGTCACCGCCCGTGACTGGTTCGAGCGTTCGTTCCCGGGCCGTTGCATGCGACGGATGTACGAGATCGACGGCCGCAACCGTGCGATCACGCTCGCCGGCCAGGCCTTCATCGCGCTGATCCCGTTGCTCGTGGTCGTCTCCGGCTGGCTCTCGCGTGACGGGAACGCGCAGGCTGCCGACATCCTCATCGAGTACTTCGACCTGACGGGCAGCACGGCCGAAGCCGTCGAAGCGCTCTTCGCCAGCCCGCCCGACGCCACGGGGGGCCTCACGCTGCTCGGGTTCCTGATCCTGCTCTTCTCGGTCGGATCGTTCAGCCGATCGCTCCAGCGCCTGTACGAGCTGGCCTGGCAGCGCGCGCCAGCACCGCGCGTGCGGGCAGCCGTCTCCGGCATCGGCGGCCTGGCGTTCATGCTCGGGACGTTCGTGCTGGTCGGCTGGGTCGGTCACCTCCTCGGGCCGGCCGGGATCGTCATCCAGCTGCTGCTCTCGGTCCCGCTCTGGGTCGTGCTGATCCGGATCGAGCTGGGCGGACGCGCCGATCTGGAGGACCTGCTCCCCGCCGCGGTCCTGACGACGATCGTCCAGCTGGTCGCCGGCTGGTGGAGCCACCTGTACGTGCCGCATCTCATCGCCATCGACGCGCAGCGGTACGGCGTCATCGGCGTCGCGTTCGCCATCGTCGCGTGGCTCGTCATCGTCGCGTACGTCCTGGTCGGGACCGCGGTCGTGGGCTACGAGCTGTCCGTCTGGATGCGCGATCGCGGCCTCACCGCGCGCCTGCTGGCCACGGCCGGGCGCGCAGTCCCGGGCCGGCTCCGTCAGGATGAGCCATGACCGAGCACGACCGCACCGCTCCCGGGACACCGATCCCCGTCGCGACGTTGCCGAACCTCCGCAGCCTCGCCGGCTGGCGCGCAGCCGACGGGCGGGCCGTGCGCGAAGGCGTCCTCTTCCGATCGACCGACCTGAGCCGGCTCACGGGCACGGACACCGCCGTCGTCGAAGGTCTCGGCATCCGCACCGTCGTCGACCTGCGGACCGCGCCGGAGCGCGAACGCCGACCTGACGTCCGTCTCGACGGCGCCGACGAGGTGGTCCTCGACGTCCTCGCCGACGCCGTACAGGCTGCGCCGACCGACATGGCGGAGATCCTCGAGGACCCAGGGCGCGCGCGTGACCTGCTGTCGGACGGACAGGCTCGAGCAGCGTTCCTCCAGGCGTACGAGCACCTCGTCACGCTGCCCAGCGCCCGTGCGTCGTACGGGGCGTTCTTCAGGGTCCTCGCCGCCGGCAGCGGTGCGACGCTCTTCCACTGCACGACCGGCAAGGACCGGACTGGTTGGGCGGCGGCGAGCACGCTGATGCTCCTCGGGGTGCCCGAGGAGGTCGTGGAGCACGAGTACCTCCTGACGAACGACCAGCTCCTCCCGGCGCTCCAGCCGGTCCTCGACCACTTCGCGTCGCTCGGCGGCGACCCGGACCTGCTCCTGCCGGTGCTCGGGGTACGCCCGGAGTACCTCGCGACCAGCCTCGCGGTGATGCGGCGCACCTACGGGGACGTGGCGACGTACTTCGCCGACGGGCTGGGCATCGACGCGGCGACTCAGGCCGCGCTCCGCGAGCGGCTGCTCGTCGACCGCTGAGCGGATCACCCGTCGAGGGTGATCCGCGCTCGACCGGCAGCGGAGAGGCTGGTGGCAACAATGTCGGAGAGAGGGGTACCGATGGCCGAGAGCGTAGGCCCGTCCGGTCCGGTCGATATCGCCGTGCTGGGGTTCCTGGAGGGCTACCAGCCGGATGGCAGCGTCGCCAAGGTGGTCGCGGACGCCGTCGCGAGCGGCGCCGTGCGCCTGCTCGACGCGGTGATCGTCGCGCGGGCGGACGACGGAGACCTGACCATCATCGACGTCGACGACGGCGAGGCGGTGAAGGACGTCCTCGGGATCGAGAGCGACGTGCCGGGACTGCTCGGTGAGGAGGACATCCTGGCGATCGCCGACGAGGTTCCGCCGGGCACCGCCGCCGTACTGGTCGTCTGGGAGAACGTGTGGGCCGCTCGCTTCGCCGCCGCGCTCGACAGGGTCGGCGGCGTGGTGCTGGCGCACGAGCGCATCGACCGAGCCGACCTCGACGCCGTCGCCGCGGCGCTGAGCACAGACTGAACGAGGAGGAGAGCATGCTCGCACGACGCATGGGACGACCGGGGCTGGTGGGACTCGCCGCACGGACCGCTGTGGTGGCCGGAACCGCAGGAGCGGTGAACAACCGGATGCAGCGCCGCAACGACGCCCGGTACGAACAGGAAGCCCAGGCACAGGCGTACGAACAACAGCAGCAGCAGGCCGCGATGCAAGCGGCCGCCGCCCAGGCAGCGGCGGCCCAGCAGTACGCCGCGCCGCAGGCTGCACCCGCTGCTCCGGCCGGCGGCGACGTCGTCGGCCAGCTCGAGCGCTTGGCGGCGCTCCAGCAGCAGGGGATCCTCACGGCCGAGGAGTTCGCGGCGGAGAAGGCGAAGATCCTCAACGGCTGACCGGGTTGCGGCCGGCCCGACTCGTGGTGCGCGAATCACCCCGTCGGAGTGATGCAGCAGCGGTGGCACGCCGACACATTGGGGGTACGCGGCGGGCCGGCCGCCGCCTATCGAAGGAGCACCCATGTCCAGCCGCACCGGCACCAGCAATCCGTGGGCACAGGGAGTCACGATCTTCGCGGCAGCGATGCTCGCGATCATCGGTTTCGTCCAGGTCTTCCAAGGCATCGCTGCCATCGCCAAAGACGACCTGCTGGTCACCACCGAGAACTACCTGTTCTCGTTCGACACGACGACGTGGGGGTGGATCCACCTCGTCCTCGGAATCCTCTTCATCGTGATCGCGTTCGCGATCATGACCGGCAACGCGTTCGCGCGCGGCGCAGGCATCGGTATCGCGATCCTGTCAATCGTCGCGAACTTCCTCTGGCTGCCGTACTACCCCGTCTGGGGCGTCCTGATCATCGCGTTTAACGTCGTCCTGATCTGGGCACTTGCCAACTACACCCCTGACTTCGAAAGCTGACGGAGATGCCATGACGAGTGCCTCGCCGGGCCGCCGCACCTCGTTCGGGGTGGTGGTGCGCGCGGACCTGGACGAGGCACTCGTCTCGGCGCTCGGAGCGCTGCGGCTGCGGGTCGACGTGGGTGGCCCGGTGGCGCTGCGCGGTGAGTTCAAGGACCGAGCCGAGCTGCTCGGGGCGCTCCAGGCGCTCGAGGAGCTCGGCGTCGAGCTGGTCGAGGTCACCCAGCAGGACGATCCAGCTCCCTCAGACCCCGGCCGCGGGCGGGACGTCGGCTGAGTCGTCGCTGGCCTGCTCGTCGGTGCGGCGGGGCCCCGCGAGGAACTCGACGACCACGATGCCCAGGACGACGAGAATCACGATCACGAGCGCACTCCCGCCGGTCGGATGATCCAACGAGATGTAGACGAGCGCCCCGAGGGCGACGACAAGCACTCGAGCAAAGGTCCGGTACGTGCTGACGAACGTCGACACCGGACCACGTCGTACGCCGGACTTCGCCCGCAGCGAGGCGAGGCCGCCGGCGGCGCCCGTCCGGATCGCGGCCCCCGCGCCGGTCGGCGCCAACAGGAACGCTGCGATGGCGATCGCAAGGGCGACGACGAGGATGGCGCGAAGTGCCGTGCGGACGAACTCGACGAGCTGGTCGTAGATCACGGCTGCGGCGTCGACCGGGAGGACGTCGGTCGGCACCGCGTCGAGATAGACGGGCCTGACGAGGTTGAGCGTGAGGCCCAGCAGCAGCATCGACACGGCGACTGCCAACGATGCCGTGATCACCGTACGGCGGCGGTCGCGCGCGACCATCACGGCCGTGGCGAGCAGGATCAGCCCGAGGATCGGGAGCACCCGTGCGAGGGTGTCGAGCCAGCTGAACCACCTCTGCGCCTTGCCGATGTCCGCCGACTGGAAGAGGACGAACGAGGCGTCGACGGTCGGGATGCGCGAGGCGAGCTCGAACCCGCGATCGACCAGGAGCTCCTTCGATGCCTCGATGAAGGGCGCGATGTTGATGCTCACGGCGTTGTCCGACGTCTCGACCGCGCCGCTCGACTCACCGGTCAGGACGGCGACCGCCTGGGCGTGGGCCTCCCGGTTGGCGGCGACCCAGGCGTCAGCGAACGCGTCGCTTCGGACGACCCGTGCGACGGTGTCGTGGACGAAGTTCTCGACGGCGTTCGTCAGCGGAGTGCTCAGCGCAGGCAGGAGCGGCTCGGCACGGGGCGGGACAAAGCTCTGCTGTGACAGCGCGGTGAGCGCGTCCTCGGTCACCTGCTCGAGGTTCAGCCTGGTGACGATCGTCTCGGTCACCAGATCGGTGATCGCCGCCTGGACCGCAGGCTCGCTCGCCAGCGGGCCGACCGTCTCCACGTAGCGATCGGTGTCGCCGATCTCGTCGTGCGCCCAGGTGGCGACGACCGACAGGGGTGCCATGAGGGTGCCGAGCAGCACGAGGACGGCGACCAGCGGGGTGCGCCACCATCCGGTCCGGCCGGCGTCCGAGGACGGTGGTGAGCCTCCGCCCTCGGACTGCTCGGCGAGCTGGCCGCGCAGCGCCGCAACCTCGGCTCGCAGCTGGGTGACCTCGTTATCGGGCTCCGTCATCGCGGGTCTCCTTCGTGCGATGTGAGCGACGCTTCGGCTGAGGAGCGCCGTCTGCCTGGTGCGGTGTGCTGGACAGCAGCGGCCCGATCCAGCTCCGGTCCGGGCTGACGTCGATGAAGATCGCCTTCACGAGCAGGGTGAGCGGAATCGCAAGGATCGCTCCGACCCCGCCGAAGATCGAGGCCCAGAAGATGAGGGAGATGAAGGTGAGCGACCCGGACAACCCGACGGAGTTGCCGACGACCCGCGGCTGGATCAGCGTCTGGAGGACGAAGTTCACGGCGGAGTACATCACGATCACGGCGATCGCGGTGCCGATGCCATGGTCGAGGAGCGCGATGATCGTCGGCGGAATCAGGCCGATGACGAATCCGATGTTGGGGATGTAGTTCGTCAGGAACGCCAGCAGGCCCCACAGCCAGGCATCACGGATCCCGAGCGCGTAGAGGCCGATCACGTCGATGAGGGCGACCACGAGCCCGAACAGCGTCGAGACGACCAGGTACGACCGGGTGCCCGCCGCGAACACGCCGAACGCTTCCGCCGTGCGGGACCCGATCGACGGCACTGCCCGGAGCTTCGAGGTGAACGCGCCCGCGTCCGTGGCGACGAAGAAGAGCAGCACGATGATGAAGAAGAGGCTGGTGATGGTGCCCGCGAGACCGCCGATCAGGTTGGTCGCGACGTCGACCAGACCACCGAGGTCGACGTCGCTGAGCATCGATCGGATCTGCTCGGAACCGATCCCCAGGTCAGCCATCTTCTGGGACACGTCGTCGACGAACTCGTTGAACTGCGGCTCGTACTCGGTGAGTGCGCTGGCGAACTGTGCACCGGTCAGGATGAGCGCAAGGGCGAAGCCGATCACGATCGCGTACACCGCGAGCAACGTGACCATGGTCGCGAACCACTCGGGCAGACCGCGTCCGACTGCCCAGTCGCGGATCGGCTGGACGGCGATGACGAGGACGAGTGCGAGGATCAGCGGGCCTAGGATTCCGGAGAACTGCCGTAGGCCGACAATCGCGAGCAGCGCAGCCGCCAGGGTCACGATGATGAGGGGTTCGCGGGGGATCGAGGACCTCGGCGGAGCAACGGAGTCGTCAGGCACATCTCGACGTTAGGGCACCGCGGGCCGTTCGCGTCTCACCCGCGAGGTGTGACTTCAGGGAATCTGGTGAACCGAGACCAGCCCGAGGCCGAAGTCCTCCAAGGCGAAGATCACGTCGTTCAGCTCGGCGAGACCGGTGAACTCGCCACGCAGTGCGATGCTCCCGTCCGGCCGTGCCAGCACGTCCAGACCCCGGTCGTGCAGTGCCGAACGCGAGACGTCGGAGAGTACGCCGTCGGTCACGATCTCGTACCTCACGGTGTCCCCGCCCCCATCGCTCCATTGTGGGAGGGCACCGAGCACGAGGGATCACCCACGATGGGCGAGATCCGTCGTGCACGAACGGTTCAGAGGAGTCCGATCGACTCGGCCCTGAGCACGGCCTCGCGACGCGACTCCACCCCGAGCTTGCGGTAGATGGCACGGAGATGGGTCTTCAACGTGTTGCGGGAGATGAAGAGCGCCGCGCAGATCTCCGCCTGGTCGAGCGTGCCCGGAAGGTATTGGAGGATCTCGTCCTCGCGGGCGGAGAGCGCGACAACGAGCCCGACAGGATCCCCGCGGTGCTCGCCGCGAAGGTCGACGAGCAGACGCGCGACGGTGTCGGCGTGCCGCCCGACCCGTTGACGCTCAGCGGAGAGGAGGTCGACCGCCGTGGAGCCGAGCTCGCGCCACGGGCGTCGCCATCCGTGAAGCTCGGTGCTGTCGAGCGCTCGCCGAAGCGCTGTCGACGCGGCGGTCGCATCGCCTGCGCGGTGTGCGAGGACGGCCCGCGCGAGGTGGAGGCGTACCTCGACGTCGGGCGGCGGGACCGGCATCGCCGCGAGGTGGTCGGCGAACGCCGTCGCTGCAGCCGCGACCTCACCGATCCCCAGGAGCGCGATCTCGTCGGAGAGACGCGCGTGGTGCTCGACCAGCCACGTCTCCCCGCCGTCGGCGGCCACGGTCTGCGCAGGCACGGTCGCGCCGGTACGCCGGAGGAGGGCGCAGCGCGCCGAGCTCACCTCGCGGGCCGGTACGACGCCGGCGCGCCCACCGGCGTGGAGCGGGCCGCGCTGACCGTCGTCCGTCCCCTGCTCGTCGCGCTCGAACGCGACCCAGTCCTTGACGAGGACGGCGGAGTCGAGCTCGCCGTCGCCGAGGCGCGGGTCGCCAGCGAGCACGGCAGCCGCCCCTGCGAGGTCTCCCGCTCCGAACGCAGCCCACACCTCGATCTCGGCCGCGGCCGACTCGACGCGTACGAGACCCTCCCCGACACGGCGCGCGGTCGCGAGGTGCGCGGCGACGTCGTCGCGGGCGCCCGCGAACGCGGCGACGAGGCCGTTCGTCACCGCCCAGGCCGCCCGCAGCGCCGCCGCGGGAGAGCGTGGCAGGCTGTCGTGCTCGGAGAGCACCGGCTGCGGCGTCCCGAGTGCGCGGCCCACGTCGTCGATACGGTCCGCGCTGAGCGCGAGCCGCGCACGGCAGAGCCGGGTGAGGGCATCCATGTGCCGGGCCGTCACGATGTTGACGGACGGCGGTACGTGGGCCCGACTCAGCTCGTCGCCGGCGACGACGGTGTCGGTGTCCTCGACCCGCAGTGCGCGAGCCGCCGCCACGAGGTGGAGGCGGCCGTCATCCGTGCCGACGGCGTGCGGGATGGCGGCGACGAGGGCGTCGACCGCGCTCCAGGAGCCGTCCGCCAGGGCGACGCACGCCAGTGCGACGGCGTTGTCGGCGACGAGGTCCCAGTCGCGGGCCTCGGCCGCATGGCGACCGCTCGCCGCGTGCTCGGAGCGCTCCGCCTGCCAGTGGGCCGTCTCGCTGTGCAGGCCTGGGACGTCGTCGGGTGCACGCCGGGTCAGCTCGTCGAGCAGGACCTGGCGCATCAGGTGGTGGTAGTGGTAGATCCCCGACTCGACGTCGTGCGTGACGAAGCCGACCCGGTGGGCGACCTCGTCGAGCACGGCGCCTGCGTCCGCCCGGCCCGAGAGCGCGGTCGCGAGCGTGAGGTCGAAGTGCTCGGGCACCGCGGTCACGCGGAGGAAGTCGACGAGGTCGTCGTCGAGCGAGTCGAGCACCTGCGCGACGAGGTAGCTCCCGGTCGGGGAGAAGGCGCCGATGTGGACGGCGGTGCGCTGGGTCCGTCCAGCGCTCAGGCGTACGCCTGCCGGCCATCCGCCGGTCTCGTCGAACAGCGACTGCGCCTCGTCGTTGTCCAGCCGCCGGCCGGCGCGCGCGACCACACGAGCAAGCTCCCCGACGGTGAACGCGAGGTCGTCGGCCCGCAGCTCGCTGACGCGGCCCGCGAGGCGCTGGCCGTGCAGGGCGACGAGAGGGTCGATGCGGGTGGCGATGACCAGCGGCGCCTCCGTGGTCGCCGCCTCGCAGGCTGCGAGGAACTCGTCGCCCCACCCGAGGCGATGGCTGTCGTCGACGACCACTGTGCGCCCGCGTGCGAGCGCGCGCCGGGCGACGTCCCACGCGGCGGTAGTGCCGGCGCCGACCTGCAGGACGTCGGTCGCCCTCGTCTCGATCCACTGTCGCAGCAGCACCGTCTTGCCGTACCCGGCCGGTGTCGCGACCAGGACGATCGGCCGGCGCGCTGCTCGGTCGAGCGCGACCAGCACCCGCCGCCGCACGATGACGGCGTCGTCGACGAACTCCGGCTGGACCTTGTGCGCACGAAGCACCACGGCTTCCCCCTTGTGCCTGCGACCGTCCCCACGTCCGATCGCGGCACTCGGAGGCTACTGCGCCCACGCGTGCCCCGCGACCGGATCGCACAGGACCACGGACCGTAGGGTGGTCGGGTGAGCGACGCACAGGTCATCCGGGGCACCTCGGTGCTGCCCGCCCGACGTACCCCGATCACCCTTCACACCGCCGACGGCCTGGAGCTGGTGGGGGAGCTCGCACTCCCTGAGGACCGCGAGCCGGTCGCCACGATGATCTGCCTCCACCCCCTCCCGACCCACGGCGGGATGATGGACAGCCACGTCTTCCGCAAGGCGTCGTACCGGCTCCCGGCGCTCGCCGGGATCGCGGTGCTCCGGTTCAACACCCGGGGCACGACCAGCGTGCAGGGGACGAGCGAGGGGGAGTTCGACAACGCCCGCGGCGAGAAGTACGACGTCGCCGCGGCGATCGAGCTCGCGGACTTCGAGGACCTGCCGAACATCTGGATCGTCGGCTGGTCGTTCGGGACCGACCTGACGCTCAAGTACGGGCTCGACTCCGAGGTGCAGGGCGCGATCCTGCTGTCACCGCCGTTGCGTTACTCCGACACGGCGGACCTGGACGCGTGGGCGGAGTCGGAGAAGCCGCTCGTCGCGCTGGTGCCGGAGCACGACGACTACCTTCGTCCTGCCGAGGCACGCGAGCGGTTCGAGCGCGTGCCTCAGGCGGAGGTCATCGGCGTGGACGGCGCGAAACACCTCTGGGTCGGTGACACCGAGCGGGTGCTGGACGAGATCGTGGCGCGGCTCGCGCCCGACGTCGCAGTGCCGCTGCCGAAGGTGTGGGACGGTCCCATGGAACGGGCCGACGTCTCCGCCTACCGCGACCGGACAGTCGCGGCGTTCGGAGACGCCGGCCCGCACTCTGGTGACCAGCTGCCCTGAGGCTACTTGTCGTCCTCCGCGAGGTCGGCGGCCGCAGGGCCCCCGAGCCTCGCACGAGGCACGGAGCGCTCGGTCGAGGGGCGCTCGATCGGAGCGCTCTCGGTGGTGTCGTCGGTCGCGGTCTCCTCGACCGTGGCCTCGGCCTCCACGACGGCCTCCTCGACCGCTGCCACGAGCTCGGCCGCCGGCTCCGCTGCCGGGGTCGCGTTGCCGACGCCGGCCTCGGCGTCGGTGTCGAGAGCGTCGAGCCCGGCGAAGGAGCCGATGACCTCGCGCAGCTTGCCCAGCTGGGTCTTGACGGCGTCGCGCTTGGCGACGAGGTTGTCGAGCTCGTGACGCACCGACGAGATCTGCTTCTCGGCATCGGCACGGGCCTGGGCCAGCGAGTGCTCGGACTGGGTCCGGGCGGTGTGCATGATCTGCTCGGCCTCGCGACGCGAGCGCGCGACCATGCGCTCGGACTCGGCCTTGGTCTCCTCGCGGCGCTTCGTCGCAGCAGCGATCGCCTCGCGTGCGCGGGACTCCGCGGCCGAGGCGCGCGACTCGGCGTCGGTGATCATCTTGGCGGTCTGCTCGGTGGCGACGGCGTGAGCCTCGGTCGCCTCCTTGGCCATCCGCTCCTTCTCGAGCGCGAGCACACGGCGGGCCTCGGTCAGCTCACGGTCGGCGGCGGCACGGACCTGCTCGGCCTCGCGCGTCGCGCTGAGGCGGGCGGAGCTGGCCGCCTGGTTGGCCGCGAGCTCGATCTGGTCGGCCTCGCGCTTCGCCTTCGCGAGGATGTCCTCAGCCTCGGCCAGCGCGAGAGCGCGCTCGCTCTCGGCCTCGGCGAGAAGGCGCTCGCGGGTCTCCTCGACGTCGGCGAGCTGGACGGCGCGGAGGTCGTCCGCCTCCTTGGCCGCGGCAGCCTTCAGCGCGGTGGCCTCGGACTCGGCGACGCGACGCACGTCCTCGGCCTCGCGCTTGGCACGGTCGAGCATCTCGGAGGACTGCTGCTCCGCGAGACCGAGCAGCTCGGCGGCGCGGCCACCGAGGCCGGCGTAGCTGGGCTTGCTGGCCTCGGTGAGCTGGTTGCGGAGGCCGTTGATCTCGGCCTCGAGGGCGCCGGCCCTCGACTCGGCCGCCTGGGTGGCGGCCTGGGCGCGAGAGACCTCGGCCCGGTGCTGGGCGAGATAAGCGTCGACAGCGTCCTTGTCGTAGCCGCCGCGGCGAACCAGCGGGAAGCCGGCCCCCGTAGCCGGATCGCCGGTCGAGCGGGCGAACGGGTCGCCGTCGTAGGTCACGCTGTCATGAGGGTCTGACATGGATTGCCTTTGCGTCGTAGTTCGGGGGGAGGTCGCTCGGCAAAGCGTAGCGCGACCTCCCCCCGGAACTCACCACTCAGATGCCGCGAAAACGGTTGATCTCGGTGAGGTGCTTCGCACGCTTCTCGTCGTTGCGCACGCCGAGGCCTTCCTCGGGCGACAGGCAGAGCACGCCGACCTTGCCCTGGTGGGCGTTGCGGTGCACGTCGAGAGCCGCCTGGCCGGTCTCGTCGAGGCTGTAGACCTTCGAGACGGTCGGGTGGATCATGCCCTTGTCGATGAGACGGTTCGCCTCCCACGCCTCGCGGTAGTTCGCGAAGTGCGAGCTCAGGATGTTCTTGAGATTCATCCAGAGGTAGCGGTTGTCGTACTGGTGCATGTAGCCCGACGTCGACGCGCAGGTCACGATCGTGCCGCCCTTGCGTGCCACGTAGACGCTCGCGCCGAAGGTCTCGCGGCCCGGGTGCTCGAACACGATGTCGGGGTCGTCCCCGCCGGTCAGCTCACGGATCTTCGCACCGAAGCGCTTCCACTCCCGTGGGTCCTGCTCGTGCTCGTTCTTCCAGAACTTGTAGCCCTCTGCCGACCGGTCGATGACCAGCTCGGCGCCCATCGAGCGTACGATCTCGGCCTTCTCGGGCGACGAGACGACGCACACCGGGGTCGCGCCGCCGTTGAGCGCGAACTGGGTGGCGTACGAACCGAGGCCGCCGGAGGCGCCCCAGATGAGGACGGTGTCGCCCTGCTTCATCGCCGCGCCGTTCTTGGAGACCAGCTGGCGGTACGCGGTGGAGTTGACCAGGCCGGGGCTCGCGGCCTCCTCCCAGGAGAGGTGGCCGGGCTTCGGCATGAGCTGGTTGGCCTTGACGATCGCCAGCTCGGCGAGGCCGCCGAAGTTCGTCTCGAAGCCCCAGATCCGCTGCTCGGGGTCCATCATCGTGTCGTTGTGGCCGTCAGGGCTCTCGAGCTCGACCGACAGGCAGTGGGCGACGACCTCCTGGCCGGGCTTCCAGGCGTTGACGCCGGGACCGGTGCGCAGGACGACGCCGGCGAGGTCGGAGCCGACGACGTGGTACGGGAGGTCGTGACGCTTCGTGTACTCCGACAGGCGGCCGTAGCGCTCGAGGAACCCGAACGTCGACACCGGCTCGAAGATCGAGGTCCACACGGTGTTGTAGTTGATCGAGCTCGCCATCACCGCGACCAGTGCCTCGCCCGGCGCCAGCTCGGGGACGGGTACGTCGTCGAGGTGCAGGCTCTTGCGCGGGTCCTTGTCCCGTGAGGCAAGGCCCTCGAACATGTCGACCTCGTCCTTGTGGACGGTGACACCCCGGTAGGTCTCGGGGATGGTGATGTTCGCGAAGTCCTCGCTCGAGGTGTCCCCGGCCATGATGGCGTCGAGAATGTGCTGCACGTCGTCCTCCAGAATTGAGCGGCGCGGTTGCGTTACGCGGATATTACTCATCGGTAATGGTTGTGGTGTACGAGTGTGACCGATGTCGCTCCGCGCTGTGCGTCCGGAGCCCCGTGCTCGCCCGATTCGTGATCGGCGGTTGTCTGCCGACAGTACCGCCCGGCCTCCCGCCGGTAGCGTGGGAGTCGCCGTCCGACATCCCAGGAGCGCCGTGAGCACGATCGATCTCAACAGCGACGTCGGTGAGTCCTTCGGCCGCTGGGAGCTGGGGGACGACGCAGCGATCCTCGCCCTCGTGACCAGCGCCAACGTCGCCTGCGGGTTCCACGCCGGAGACCCGCGGACGCTGCGTCGTACGTGCGAGCTGGCCGCGGCGGGCTCGGTGGCCGTGGGCGCCCAGGTTGGGTACCGCGACCTGGCGGGCTTCGGGAGACGGTTCATCGACATGGAGCCCGCCGAGCTCGCCGCCGACGTCGTCTATCAGATCGGCGCCCTGGACGGCCTCGCGAAGGTCGCGGGGACACGTGTCCGCTACGTGAAGCCGCACGGGGCCCTCTACAACGCGACCGTGCACCACGACGCTCAGGCGCGGGCGGTCGCCGAGGCCGTGCACGCGTACGACCCCGGGCTGCCGCTGCTGGGTCTGCCCGGCTCGCGGCTGCTGGCGTGGGGGGAGCGACTCGGACTTCGGACGGTGCGTGAGGCGTTCGCGGACCGTGCGTACACCCCGTCGGGCGACCTCGTGCCCCGCACGGAGCCGGGCAGCGTGCTCCACGACGTCGAGGAGGTGGCGCAGCGCGCGCTCCGGATGGTCACCGAGGGTGCGGTCCGGGCGATCGACGGCCAGGACGTCGCGGTCGCCGCGGACTCCGTCTGCGTGCACGGCGACTCTCCGGGTGCAGTCGCGATGGCCCGCCGGATCCGCGCGGTGCTGGAGGACGCCCGGGTGAGCCTCGGAGCCTTCGTGTGAGGCTCACGCTGTACGGCGACCGTGCGCTGATCGCCGACCTGGACGACGCGGGAGCCGTGGTCGCGTGGGCCGACGCGGTGCGCGCGGCCGGGCTCGCGGGCGTCGCCGACGTGGTCCCCGCGGCGCGGACGGTGCTGGTGGTGGCCGACGACGGGGCCGACCTCGCGCAGCTCGCGGCGGCCCTCGTCCGGATGGACTTCGACGCCGGTGCAGTGCTCGGCGGGGATGCGGCGGGGGAGGGCGACGCGATCGTCGTCCATGTCCGGTACGACGGCCCCGACCTCCAGGAGGTCGCGGAGCTCACCGGCCTCGGCGTACGCGGGGTGGTCGACGCTCACACCGGGCACCCGTGGCGGGTCGCGTTCGGTGGATTCGCGCCGGGCTTCGCCTACCTCGTCGGCGGCGACCCGCGCCTCCAGGTCCCGCGGCGGCCCCGGGCGCGTACGGCGGTGCCTGCGGGTGCGGTCGGGCTCGCCGGGGAGTACTCGGGCATCTACCCGCGGTCGTCTCCCGGCGGCTGGCAGCTCATCGGCACGACCGACGCGACGCTCTGGGACCTCGACCGCGAACCGCCGGCGCTGCTGCGGCCGGGCGCCGCGGTCCAGTTCGTGGAGGAGCACAGCGTGGAGGAGCACAGCGTGGAGGAGCACAGCGTGGAGGAGCACAGCGTCGAGGAGCGCGCATGACGACGCTCGAGGTGGTCCGCAGCGGGCCGCTCGCGCTGATCGAGGACGAGGGGAGGCCTGGGTGGTCCGCGATCGGCGTCGGCCGTTCCGGTGCGGCCGACCGGGCGTCGTACCGGCTGGCCAACCGGCTCTTGGCGAACCCCGCCGGCGCCGCGGCGATCGAGGTGCTCCTGGGCGGGCTCGAGGTGGTCGCGCGAGGCGGCGACGCGTGGGTCGCGGTCACCGGGGCGCCAGCGCGGCTGACGGTGGACGCGCGCGCCGTCGATCCGTACGCGGCGGTGGCGCTGCGGGAGGGGCAGCGGCTCCGGATGGGGCTGCCGCCGGCGGGACTACGGTCGTACGTCGCTGTGCGGGGCGGCATCGACGTCCCGCCGGTGCTGGGGTCGCGCAGCCGCGACGTCCTCGCCGGGATCGGGCCGGAGCCGCTGGCGGCTGGTGACCGGCTCGTCGTCGGCCCCGCGCCGGCCGCGTACCCGCACGTGGACGCGGTGCCCGCCCCGGCGTACGAGGACGAGGTCGTCCTGCGGGTGGTCCGGGGCCCGCGCGACGACTGGATCCTCGACCCGGACCTGCTCGTCGGCGCGACCTGGCACGCGTCGGCGAACACCGACCGCGTCGGGATGCGGCTCGACGGGCCGCCGCTGCGCCTGGTCCGACCGGACCGCCAGCTGCCGTCGGAGGGGGCGGTCCGTGGCGCGATCCAGGTCCCGCCGAGCGGCGAGCCGGTCGTGTTCCTCGCGGACCACCCCGTCACCGGTGGCTATCCGGTCGTCGGTGTCGTGGTCGACGCCGACGTGGACCGCGCAGCGCAGGTCCGCCCGGGCACCCCGCTGCGGCTGCGCTGGGCCTGACCGGTCCCGCCCCGTCCGGCGCCGGCGTACGGGTCAGTGGGCGGCGTCCGCGGCGGGCTCGACGAGCTCCACGAGGACACCACCGGCGTCCTTCGGGTGGACGAAGTTCACGCGGCTGTCCGACGTGCCGCGCTTCGGCTGGTCGTACAGCAGTCGCATCCCCCGGCTGCGCAGGACGTCGCTCACGGCATCGAGGTCGCTCACGCGGTACGCGAGCTGCTGGATGCCGGGGCCGTTGCGCGTGAGGAACTTCGCGATCGTGGACTGGTCCGACAGCGGCGCGAGGAGCTGGATGCGCTGGTCGGTGTCGCCCACGGCGAGCATCGCCTCGCGGACGCCCTGCTCCTCGTTGATCTCCTCGTGCACGGAGTGCAGACCGAAGACGTTGGCATAGAACTCGAGCGCCTCGTCGAGGTCGGGCACCGCGATGCCGACGTGGTCGATGGCGATGAGCAGATGATCGGGAACCATGCGACGCACCCTAGGCCAGATGGCCGGCGCCGAGCGCTCCTGGTCGGCCCTGTGACCTTCCTCACCGCAGGCGACGGCGATGTTACGGGCGAGTATCGTGCAGGCAAGCCAACCGCGAACCGCCGTCCTCGGCCGGCCGCGCCTCCCGCGCTCGAAGGAGTTCTCATGTCTCGTCAGTCCGTCATCGTGGCCGGTGCCCGTACCCCGATCGGCCGGCTCCTCGGTGGTCTCAAGTCACAGTCCGCGTCGGATCTCGGCGGCGTCGCGATCAAGGGTGCGCTCGAGAAGGCCGGCATCACCGGCGACCAGGTCGAGTACGTGATCATGGGCCAGGTCCTGGGTGCCGGAGCCGGCCAGGTGCCCGCCCGTCAGGCCGCTCACAAGGGCGGCATCCCGCTCGACGTCCCGGCGATCACCATCAACAAGGTGTGCCTGTCCGGCCTCAACGCGATCGCGACGGCCGACCAGCTGATCCGCGCCGGCGAGTACGACATCGTCGTGGCCGGAGGCCAGGAGTCGATGACCCAGGCGCCGCACCTGCTCAAGGGGTCGCGCGAGGGCTACAAGTACGGCGCGCAGACGATCCTCGACCACATGGAGTACGACGGCCTGTGGGACTCGCTGACCGACCAGGCGATGGGCAAGCTCACCGAGTCGCGCAACGGCGAGGTCGACGCGCTCAGCCGTGAGGACCAGGACGCGTTCGGCGCCCGCTCGCACCAGCTCGCCGCGCAGGCCCAGAAGAACGGCATCTTCGACGACGAGATCGTCCCGGTCGAGATCGCGGGGCGCCGCGAGACCGTCACCGTGTCCGCCGACGAGGGCGTCCGCGGCGACACCACCGCCGAGACCCTCGGCAAGCTGCGCCCCGCCTTCGCGAAGGAGGGCACGATCACCGCCGGCACGGCGTCGCAGATCTCTGACGGCGCGTGCGCGGTCGTCGTCATGGCCAAGGAGAAGGCCGAGGAGCTGGGTCTGACCTGGATCGCCGAGATCGGCGCGGCCGGCTACGTCGCCGGACCCGACTCGACGCTGCAGATGCAGCCGGCCAACGCCATCGTCAAGGCCTGCGAGAAGGAGGGCATCGCGCCGTCCGACCTCGACCTGGTCGAGATCAACGAGGCGTTCGCGGCAGTCGGCATCGCCAGCCAGCGCGAGCTCGGCATCGACGCCGACAAGGTCAACGTCAACGGTGGCGCGATCTCCCTGGGTCACCCGATCGGCATGAGCGGCGCCCGCGTGGTGCTGCACCTGGCGCTCGAGCTGGCGCGCCGCGGTGGCGGCACCGGCGCCGCCGCGCTGTGCGGCGGCGGCGGCCAGGGCGACGCCCTGATCATCCGCGTCCCGCAGAGCTGATCCCGGCCAGCGCCGTACGGAGGAGAGTGCCCGCTTGATGGCACGTCGTACGGTCGCCGTCGACGAGCTCGTGACCCGAGCCGTCGACGGCGACCCGCGCGCGGTCGCACGCCTGATCTCGCTGGTGGAGGACGCGTCGTCGCTCCTGCCGGACGTCAGCGCCGCGCTCGCGCCGCACCTCGGCCGCGCCCAGATCATCGGGCTCACCGGCTCGCCCGGTGTCGGCAAGTCCACGACGACCGGAGCCCTCGTCGCGGCACTGCGCGCCCAGGACCGGAAGGTCGGCGTGCTGGCCGTCGACCCAACGTCGCCGTTCTCCGGCGGCGCGCTGCTCGGCGACCGGGTCCGGATGCAGGACCACGCCGGCGACCCCGGTGTGATCATCCGGTCGATGGCGACGCGCGGTCACCTCGGCGGGCTCGCCTGGGCGGCGCCGCAGGCCCTGCGCGTCCTCGACGCCGCCGGCTGCGACGTGATCCTTGTCGAGACCGTGGGCGTCGGGCAGTCCGAGATCGAGATCTCCAGGCTCGCCGACACCACCGTCGTGCTGCTCGCGCCCGGGATGGGTGACGGGATCCAGGCGGCGAAGGCGGGCATCCTCGAGATCGCCGACGTCTACGTCGTCAACAAGGCCGACCGCGACGGAGCGAGCCAGGTACGCCGTGAGCTGCGCGGGATGCTCTCGCTCACGCAGCGCCCCGACGGAGGATGGAAGCCCCCGATCGTCCTCACCGTCGCGTACCGCGAGGAGGGCATCGACGAGGTCGTCGCAGCCCTCGATGCGCACCTCGGTCACCTCCGCGACTCCGGAGAGCTCGGGCGTCGCCGGCTGCGTCGTACGCGGGACGAGATCGAGACGGTGGCGACGACCGAGCTGCGGCAGCGCTTCGAGGCGGTCCACGGCGACCGCAGGCTCGACGCGCTCGCCGCCGAGGTCGTGGCGGGGCGCAGCGACCCGTTCGCGGCCGCCCGCACCCTGCTCGAAGCGCCCTGAGCGACCGCTCCCTGCGCCGCGCGACGACTGCGCGCCGAAGTGATGCAGGTCACGACGGCGCGCCTGGTCACACGGCACTCCGCGATCCGCTATAAACGACCGAGAGTGTGCCCCAGCATTCTGCCCCCGAGAAAGGCAGCAGTGGTGAAAAAGGCGATCCAGGTCGTCCTGGTGATTTTCGTGATCTATTTCCTGCTCACGAATCCCACCGGTGCTGCCAACGCGGTGGAGCAGATCTTCAACTGGATCGTCGACGCCCTCGGCGCGATCGCTTCGTTCTTCCAGTCACTGCTGAACTGAGGAGCGCCCGGTGCTGCGTCGGATCCTGCGCGTGGTGCCGGACCGCAACATCGGCAAGCATCTCCTCCTCGATGACGGTGAACGCGTCAAGGACGTCGTCCGTCACCACTGGATCGTGTTCGTCACGCCGTACGCGATCGCGGCGAGTGGCCTGCTGCTGATCCTGCTGTTCCCGGTCCTGCCGATCGATGCCGCGGGGTTCCTCGCGCTCGTCGGCCTCGCCGTGATCGGTTTCGGCATGTACCGCGCGGCAGAGCAGCACCTCGACGTCTTCGTCATCACCAACCACCGCGTCCTCAAGATCCGCGGGGTGTGGGAGGTGAAGGTCGCGACGATGCCGATGGCACGAATCCTCGACATCACCGTCGAACGCACGATGCTGGGTCGGATCCTCGGCTACGGCCACTTCGTGTTCGAGTCGGCCGCGCAGGCCCAGGGTCTGCGCGACATCAAGTTCATCCCGGACCCGCTGGAGCGCGATCGTACGATCCAGCGCGCGCTGGTCGCCGCGGGTCTCCGTGGCCCCGCGCGCTGAGGCGGAGGCCACGGAGCACCGGCGTCAGACCGCGGCGTCGCGCTCCTGGGCGGCGAGGGCGCGCCCGAGATCCGATCGACCCTCGCTCACGTAGCGTCGCGTCGTCGGATCCAGGTCGGCGTTGCTCGCGAGCCATGCGTCGACGGCGGCGAGGTCCTCGGCGCGCGGGTTGGCGCGCGGGAAGAAGCTCTCGAGGATCTCCGACGCACGCCACACGCCCTTCTCGATCACCGTCTCGGCGACCTCGAGGTAGCGAGCGACGTACGGGGCGAGGAGCTCGCCCTGCCCCGGCTGCTGGAACGCGCGGGCGATGCTGCGCTGCGTCTCGTTCGGGAGGTCGTCCCGGACGACGACGGCGTCCCACGCGAACTCCTTGGCGGCGGCGTCCGGTCGCCCGGCGCGAGCACCGGCAGCCTTCTCCTGGCCTGCGATCGTGTTGTCGCGGGCGAGCTCGGCGTCGATCTCGGCGTCACCGAACGCGCCGGCGCGCGCGAGACCCGCGACGATCGCCCAGCGCAGGTCGGTGTCGACCGCGAGGCCCTCGGGGGCGACCGAGCCGTCGAGCAGACCCGTCAGGTACGCGATGGACTCGGGCGACTCGGCAGCACCCGCGTACGCGCGGACGAACGCGAGCTGGTGGTCCGAACCCGGGGCCGCGGCGTCGAGCAGCGCACGGACGCCCTGCTCCCATTGCGCACCGAGCGCGTCACGGTTGTCCGGCGCCGAGAACAGCGCGACCGCCGACCCGCCCTGCCGCAGGAGCGTCTGCACCGCGGTGAGGTCGGACTCGGTGCCGACACCGGCGAGCACGATCGGCACGAACTGGCGGGCGGGCAGCTCCGCGTCGCGCAGCATGTCCCACGCCGCGCCCCAGCACAGCGCGCGGGCCAGCGAGTCCGGCAGGTCGGCGATCGAGGTGGTCAGCGTCTCCAGCGACCGCTCGTCGAGGCGGATCTTGGCGTACGTCAGGTCGTCGTCGTTGAGCAGGACGAGATCGGGCTGCTTCTGGCCGACCAGCTCCTCGACCTCGGTGAGCGCGCCCTCGATGTCGGTCTCGACACGCGTCCGGCGGACCAGGCCCGCGTCGGTGCGGTCGTACAGGCCGACGGCGATGCGGTGGCGGCGAAGCGTCGGGTACGCGTCGACGGCGGTCTGCTCGACCGCGAACGACGTGAACGCGCCGTCGGCGTCGACGGTGAACCGCGGGCGCAGGGTGTTGACGCCCGAGGTCTGCAGCCACTCCTTCGCCCACGAGGTGAGCTCACGGCCGGAGGCCTCCTCGAGCTCGACGAGAAGGTCGCTCAGCTCGGTGTTGCCGTACGCGTGCTTGGAGAAGTAGGCGCGGAGGCCTGCGAAGAAGTCCTTCTCGCCGACCCACGCGACGAGCTGCTTGAGCGTCGACGCGCCCTTCGCGTAGGTGATGCCGTCGAAGTTGGCCTCGACCGCGTGCAGGTCGTAGTTGTCAGCCGCGATCGGGTGGGTCGAGGGGAGCTGGTCCTGGCGGTACGCCCAGTTCTTGCGCTGGTTCGTGAAGCCGGTCCACGCGCCGGTGTACTTCGTCGCGTTGACCTCGGCGTGGTGCGACGCGAACTCCGCGAACGACTCGTTGAGCCAGAGGTCGTCCCACCACTTCATCGTCACGAGGTCGCCGAACCACATGTGCGCCATCTCGTGCAGGATCGTGTTCGCGCGCGACTCGTACGCGGCGTGGGTCTGGCGACTGCGGAAGATGTACTCGTCGCGGAACGTCACGGCGCCGGCGTTCTCCATCGCGCCCATGTTGTACTCGGGGACGAACGCCTGGTCGTACTTCCCGAACGGGTAGCCCATCTCGAACACGCCCTCGAAGAAGCCGAAGCCCTGCTTCGTGATCTCGAAGATCTCGTCGTCGTCGAGGTGCTCGCGCAGGCTCTTGCGGACCTGGATGCCGAGCGGGATCTCGCCGTACTCGCCCTTGTACGTGTCGGTGACCGTGTCGTACTCGCCGGCGATGAGCGCCGTGATGTAGGTCGACATGCGCTTGGTCTCGGCGAAGGCCCAGCGGCTGACGCCGTCGCGGACCTCGGTCGGCTCCGGCGTGGCGGAGTTCGAGACGACGGTCCACCCGGTCGGTGCGTCGATGGTGAACGTGAACGTCGACTTGAGGTCGGGCTGCTCGAACGTCGTGTAGACGCGGCGCGCGTCGGGCACCTCGAACTGCGTGTAGAGGTAGACGCGGTCGTCGGCGGGGTCGACGAACCGGTGCAGGCCCTCGCCGGTGCGCGAGAAGGGGAGTCGGGTCTCGACCCGGAGCTCGTTCTCGGCGGCGAGGTCGGTCAACGCGATGCGGTTGTCCGCGTACGCCGAGGCGTCCACCTCGGTCCCGTTGAGCCAGATCTTCGGCTCCCGAGCATCGACCAGGTCCGCGAACGTCGACGCACCCGGCTGCCTGCACGAGAAACGGACGACCGTGGTCGACGCGAACTCCGTGGCGGAGAGGGTGAGGTCGAGGTCGATGGCGTAGTGGTGGACGTCGAGGAGCGCTGCCCGCTCCTGCGCTTCGTTGCGCGTGAGATTGGTTCCTGGCATGCGCCCCATCCTGTCACGGGGCTGAGACGAGCTGTCAGGTGTGGGAGGACGGTGCACGTCGAACGGACGACTGGCGACTCGCTCGCTTCTGGGCAGACGTTTCCCGGTGGAGCCCCTGCCGGGCGGGCGGGCCGCCGACGTGTCGCCGAGCCCACAGCCACAGCCGGAACGTGCGGCTCGCGGCTGGACCGTACCCGGGGCACCACCCTCGACGACGATCGCGCGGACTGCCGACGGCGCGACTGTCAGGTCGGACGGTGACCACAGCTCCGTCTAGAGCGGTGGTCTCGCATCGACGTCCTTCTGTACGGGGTGCAGGCCACCCCTGGGTGGCAGCGGTCGGTCGAACGCCGCTCAGCCGCCCACCTCGCGGGCGTACGTCGCCGGCGGGGTGCCGACGACCTCGGTGAAGCGTCGTACGAGGTGGGCCTGGTCGCTGAAGCCGAGCTCGGCAGCGAGGGCGGCCCAGTCGACGTCGTCGCCGGAGCGGGCGGCCGCCGCGGCTTCGAGCAGGCGGAACCGCTGCAGGACCCACTTGGGTCCGATGCCGACGTACGTCGCGAACTCGCGCTGGAGCGTGCGCAGGCTGATCCCGCCGAGGGCGGCCAGGGCGTCGGCGCGCACCAGCGTGCGGTCCTGCTCGGCTGCGGCGACCAGCTCCGCGACCTCGCCGGCACGCGGGTCGGGGTCGTACCCGACCGCCTCGAGGTAGTCCGTCAGCGCCGCCACGATCGTGTCGTCGGTCGCGTCGGCGGCGAGGATGCGGTCGGCGTACGGCCGGTCGTCCAGGCCGAGGACCTCGCCGGCGGGCACCTCGGCGTCGGACAGCCGGCCGACGGACGAGCGCAGGTAGCCGTGGAACCCGCCAGGGGTGAACGACGCGCCGAGCACGTGCCCGCGGTCCACCAGCCGACGGACGAACGGGCGCCGCGTCACGCCGTGCACCAGCAGCCGCCCCTGCTCGGCGGCAAGGTGGAGGCGCGGCTGCGGCACGACCCGCTGCTCGTACGGCTCGGTGACGTCCCAACGCACCCGCCAGAGGTAGTCGACTCCCGGCGTGCGGGACGTCGCGTCGATACGGCGCACGTCGATCGGCTCCGCGCGCCCGACGATGGCCTCGGGATAGCCCCTCGGCTCGGCCTCCGGTCGTGCACCCACGGTCCCAGCCTAGGGCCGTCGCGTTCCTTCAAGACGGTGCTGCGCGGCGCTCGTAGCGTCCCAGGCATGAGCTACGACAAGACAGCAGAGGCAACGTTCACGGTGGCGAGCTGGGAGGAGTCCGTCGTCGAGGACATCGACGGCACCGGCAGCGAGATGAACGGCGTGTACTACCCGGACCGCGGCGTCACCCGCGCGACCGTCACCTACACCTACTCCGGGGACATGGAGGGCGAGGGCGTCGTCCAGTACCTGATGACCTACAAGCCCGGCGACGCCCCGATCTTCGCGGTCGAGCGGTTCACGGGATCCATCGGGGGGCACGAGGGGTCCTGCGTGATCCTGCACCGTGCCTCGCACGACGCGATGACCGTCACCGACGCGGCCGAGGTGGTCGAGGGAATGGGGACCGGCGGGCTGGAGACGCTGCGCGGCGAAGGGACGCCGGAGGTCGACGGCCACAGCGAAGAGGGGTACAGGTACGTCCTGCGCTACTCCCTCGGTGCTTGATTCGCACAGCGCGAACGTTGTTAACGTCGGACCATGCCCGCCGACGTCACCACCCGCGCCCGCCCTCGCGGCACCCGGGTCCTCCTCGGACTCGTGGGTGCCGCGTTCGTGGTGTCGGTGATCCACTACATCGACAACGTCGCGAACTACTCGTCGTACCCGCAGCCCGGCCCGGACGGCCCGCCGGCGCCGTCCGCGGGAGTGATCGCGGCGTCCTGGTTCGTCTTCACGCTGTGCGGGGTCCTCGGCCTGATCGCGTTCTTCCGCCACCGGCGGGCGGCGTGCGCGGTCGGGCTGGGGTTCTACTCGATCAGCGGGCTCATCGGCATCGGTCACTACACGGTCGAGGGCGCGACGGACATGGTGTGGTGGCGCCAGACGCACGTGGTCGTCGACATCCTGGTCGGCGTCGCCCTCCTCGCCTTCGCGGTGTGGGTCGCCGTCGTACGCCCCGCGCCTTGGGAGCCCTCACAGCGCTCCTGAGGGTCACCCGGCAGGATGGGACCATGTCCCTGCCCTTCGCGCAGTCTCGGCGCTCGACGATCGGCATCGAGTGGGAGCTCGCACTCGTCGACGCCGACACGGGTGACCTCCGCCAGGTTGCGCGGACGGTCCTCGACGCCCTCGCCGGACCTGACGGCTCCCCGCACCCCCACGTGCACCAGGAGCTGCTGCTCAACACCGTCGAGATCGTGTCCGGCGTGCACGAGCGGGTCGCCGACGCCGGCCGCGACCTGCGTCGCAACATCGACGTGGTCCGCGACGTCACCGGGCCCCTGCGCGTCGAGCTGATGTGCGCAGGCACGCACCCGTTCGCCCAGTGGGACCACCAGAAGGTCACGGACAAGGAGCGCTACAACACGCTCATCGACCGCACCCAGTGGTGGGGGCGCCAGATGCTCATCTACGGCGTCCACGTGCACGTCGGGATCGAGGACCGCGCCAAGGTGCTCCCGATCATGCGGGCGGTCCTCGCGTACTTCGGCCACCTGCAGGCTCTGTCGGCGTCGTCACCGTTCTGGGGCGCGAAGGACACCGGGTACGCGTCGAACCGCGCGCTCATGTTCCAGCAGCTCCCGACCGCGGGGCTGCCTTTCCGGCTCGACGAGTGGGCGGACCTGGAGCGCTACACCGACGACATGCTCCACACCGGCGTCATCGACGACTTCAGCGAGGTCCGCTGGGACATCCGGCCGTCGCCACGGTTCGGGACCCTGGAGGTGAGGATCTGCGACGGTACGCCGACGCTGAGCGAGCTGCTCGCGATCGCTGCGCTCACGCAGTGCCTCGTCGACCACTTCTCCACCGAGCTCGACGCCGGCCGGGACCTGCCCGACCTGCCCCAGTGGTTCCTGCAGGAGAACAAGTGGCGCTCGGCGCGCTACGGGATGGACGCGATCCTCATCCTCAACGCCGCCGGTGACGAGGAGCTCGTCACGACCGACGTACGCCGGTTGCTTGAGGTCCTCGCCCCGACCGCGGAGCGCCTCGGGTGCACGGCCGAGCTGGCCGACGTCGAGTCGATCCTGACCGGCGGCGCCTCGTACCAACGACAGCGCGAGGTCGCACGGCGACACGGTGGCGACCTCCAGCCCGTGGCCTTCTCCCTCGTCGAGGAAATGCACGCCGGTAGACCGGTGTTGTGACTGAAGAAGGCTTCTGCTCCGCCGGCGTCCCCGCCGGCCCCCCGACCGAGAGGTGAAGCATGTCCAAGACCGTCGACATGTGGTTCGATCCGCTGTGCCCGTGGGCCTGGATGACGTCGCGATGGCTGCTCGAGGTCGAGCAGGTGCGCGACGTGGAGGTCCGCTTCCACGTGATGAGCCTGTCCGTCCTCAACGAGGACGCCGAGGACCTTCCGGAGTTCTACCGCGACCTGCTCGCACGCGGCTGGGCGCCGGTCCGCGTTGCTACCGCGGCCGCGCAGAAGCACGGTGAGGCGGTCCTGCGCGACCTCTACACCGCGATCGGGACGCGCGTGCACCCCGGCGGTCGCGATCTCGACACGACCGTCCTCGCGGAGGCGCTGGCCGAGGTCGGCCTCGAGCCGGAGCTGATCGAGGCGGGGGACTCCGACGCGTTCGACGAGGCGCTGCGCGCGTCGCACCAGCGCGCGATGGACCTGGTCGGCACCGACGTCGGGACCCCGGTCATCGCCATCGACGACATCGCGTTCTTCGGACCTGTCGTCAGCCCCGCTCCGAAGGGAGAGGCCGCCGGACGGCTCTGGGACGGCTGCCTGCTGGTCGCCGAGACGGATGGCTTCTTCGAGATCAAGCGGACGCGTACGCGCGAGCCGATCTTCGACTGAGCACGCGCACACCCCGGTGGTCGAGTAGGCCGAACCGCGCCTCCACCCCGGTGGTCGAGTAGGCCGAACCGCGCCTCCACCCCGGTGGTCGAGTAGGCCGAGCCGCTGGGCGAGGCCGTATCGAGACCGGTCTCGATACGCGCTCCGCCAGCGCTCCGCGCTACTCGACCAGCGGTGGTGGGGCGTGCTGAACCAGCGGGGCGTGGGGCGGGGCAGCAGCGCTAGCATCGCGGCATGCTGCATCCTCAGGCCCGTGCCGCGATCCCTCCCGACGACGCCACCTCTGTCGCCGCGTCCGACGTGGCTGCGGAGCGCGCGGCGGACCGAGAGGCCGCGCTCGCCGACACGATCCGCATCGACGTCGCCCATGTCGCTGACCTGGACGCCGACGGCGTTCCCGTGCGCCTCTACCGGCCTGAGGAGGACGCACCCGTCCTTCTCTACGTGCACGGCGGCGGGTGGGTCTTCCACGACCTGGAGACCCACGACGCGTTCTGCCGCTACCTCGCGAACGCGACCGGCTGGGCGCTCCTGTCCGTGGACTACCGGCGCGCCCCGGAGGACCCGTACCCCGCACCGCTCGACGACGTCGCAACGGCGCTGGCGTGGCTGCGCGAGCACGGCGACGAGCATGCGCTCGACACCTCGCTCGTCGCGGGGCTCGGCGACTCCTCGGGCGCGAACCTGGTCGCCGGGCTCTGCCTGCGCGACCGCGGCGCGCTCGCGTACCAGGTGCTGGTCTACCCACCTGTGGACGCGCTGGCCGACACCGAGTCCCGCCGGGAGGAGGGCGTCGCCGCGAACGGCTTCGTGACTGCCGACATGGACTGGTACTGGGACCAGTACGCCCCCAGCGAGGAGCTCAAGACCCACCCGGAGGTTTCCCCGCTGCGGGCAGCCGACCTCGGAGGCCTCCCGCCTGCGCTCGTGATCACCGCCGAGCACGACCTGCTGCGCGACGAGGGTGAGGCGTACGCCGCACGGCTCGCCGAGGCCGGAGTCCCCACCGTCGCGTGGCGGGCGCTCGGGATGACGCACGGGTTCTGGCGCCGGCCCTGGGAGTTCGACGCGTCGCGCTCGGCCGTCCGGCTGGTGGCGGGCACCCTGCACGACCTCGCCTCGTCATCGGGCGGCTGAGCCTGGAGCGGTTGATCGTCGCGGGACCGAGTGCTGAGAGACTGAGCGCATGCGCGTTCACATCGGTTGCGACCACGCCGGCTTCGAGCTCAAGAACCACCTCGTCACCCACCTGCGCGGGCAGGGACACGACGTCGTCGACCACGGCCCCGCCGAGTACGACGCGCTCGACGACTACCCGCCGTTCTGCATCGCGACCGGCGAGGCCGTCGTCGCCGACCCCGGCAGCCTGGGCATCGTCATCGGCGGCTCGGGCAACGGCGAGCAGATCGCGGCCAACAAGGTCGACGGCGTCCGGGCAGCGCTGGCCTGGTCCGTCGAGACGGCGACGCTGTCGCGCCAGCACAACGACGCGAACGTCGTCGCGATCGGCGCCCGCATGCACACCATCGACGAGGCCACACTGCTCGCCGAGACGTTCCTGGCGACCCCGTTCAGCGGCGACGAGCGTCACGCCCGGCGCATCGACCTGCTGACCGCGTACGAAGGCTCACGCAGCGCCGCCGAGCGCGGCGGGGACGCCTGACCCGTGCCCGAGGGGCACACGCTCCACCGTCTGGCGCTCGACCTCGACGCTGCCTTCGCCGGTGACACGACGTGGTCGTCGAGCCCGCAGGGGCGGTTCGTCGACGGCGCCGCACGCATCAACGGCCGGCTGATGGAGAAGGCCGAGGCGTACGGCAAGCAGCTCTTCGTCGCCTTCGCCGGCGTCGAGGAGCAGGTGCGGATCCATCTCGGCCTGATCGGCGGTCTCGCCGTCCACGAGTCGCCGCCGGGCACGGGCGGCGTCGGAGACCTCGGTGCCCGACCGGTCGTCGGCCAGGTGCGGTGGCGTCTCGAGTCGGCGCGGTCCTGGGCAGACTTGCGAGGCGCGACCGTGTGCACGCTGCTGACACCGGAGGAGCAGGCCGCGTACGTCGCCAGGCTCGGGCCCGACCCGCTTCGCGACGACGCCGATCCTGACCGCGCGTGGCGGCGCATCAACCGCTCACGCGTCTCGATCGCCGCTCTGCTGATGGATCAGGCGGTCCTCGCTGGTGTCGGCAACGTCTACCGTGCCGAGATCCTGTTCCGGCACCAGCTCGACCCGTTCATGGAGGGGCGGTTCCTCCGCCGCGCGGAGTGGGACGCGGTCTGGGGCGATCTCGTCGGACTCATGGCGTACGGGGTCCTGCACAACCGGATCGACACCGTGCGTCCGGAGCACGAGCCCGAGGCGATGGGTCGGCCGGCACGCAAGGACGACCACGGGGGAGAGGTCTACGTCTACCGGCGCACGCATCAGCCGTGCCTGGTGTGCGAGACCCCGGTGCGTACGGAGGTCGTGGCGGGCCGCAACCTGTTCTGGTGCCCGCGGTGCCAGCCGCGGAGCCGACGTCGTACGCCCGTGCGCGGCTGATCGCTGGCCGGCCCGTTTGCCACGCTCCCACCGCAAACGCCTGCCGTGCACCGCGAATATCCGGTGCACGGCAGGCGTTTGCGTGGTGGGCGTGGCAAACGGCGCTGCTGGTACTGGGAACGGGTCAGCTCAGGTCGGGGAGCGCGCGTGCTGCGAGCATCGCGCTGATCTCTTCGCGCTCCCGACGCGCGGCGGCCAGCTCGTTGGCGGAGCCGAGCGCGTTGGCACGGGAGACGTCGGTGGAAGCGAAACGTGCGAGGCCTGAGGCGGCCACCTGCCAGGCGAGATTGAGGGGACTCATCGCGAACCTCCGAGGAGAACGGCCGACGCGACGCCTGGTCCGCCTTCCCTGCCAAGCGGGCCAGGCGCCGCGTTGTGAGTGCCGGTTCGTGGATGCGTGATCTCGATCCGACACCACCGACACTAGGCGCCCCGGTCGGCGTCGGCGTTATCTGCGAGTGACATTCGGGTAAATTCGCCCGATCTCAGGTCGTCCGGCGGCGATCTCTCAGGGCCTCGAGAAGGGCGGTGCGCACCTCGGCGGGCAGCGGGTCGTCCTCGAGGCTGCCGAGCTCGCGGACCGTCCGGCGCATCTGGTCCACGTAGGTCGTGCAGCCGGGGCAGCCCGCCAGGTGCGCCTCGACGGCGCGGGCCTCCTCGGGCGGCAGTGCGTCCTCGAGGTACGCGGTCGCGAGCTCGACGACGTCACGGCACTGATCGATGCGCATCGGAGCCACCTCCTCCTTCGAAGTATGCCGCGACCTCGTCACGCACGGATGCGCGTGCGCGGTGCAGGAGCACGCGCTGGTGGCCAGGGGTGATGTCGAGGAGGTCGCAGACCTCGGCGCTGTCGCAGCTCTCGATGTCGCGCAGCGTGATGACCACCCGCTGACGGTGCGGCAGCCGAGCGACCGCCTCCTGGACCACGTCGCGAAGCTCGGCCGACGCCAGCGCCTGCTCCGGCCACTCGTCCGGGAAGGCGCGCCAGTGGCCGGGGTACGGGTCTTCGGGCCCCTGGAAGCGTGCGGCGCCGACCACGGGGCCGGCGTCCTCGCCCTCGAGACTGCCCATCGGCAGGATGCGGCCCTCCTGGCTGGCGCGACGTCGCGCCGCGTTCACCAGGATCCGGTAGACCCAGGTCCGCAGGCGGCAGCGCCCTTCGAAGCCGGGCAGCGACGTGACGACGGCGAGCCACGCGTCCTGGACCACCTCGACGGCCGAGGCGTCGGAGGTCACGAACGTGCGCGCGACGCGGCGCATCCCGGGCGACCATCCGTCCACGACGAGGGTGAAGGCCGCCTCGTCGCCCGCGAGCAGCTGCGCGACGAGGATCTCGTCCGCGGGCAGGGGGTGCGACGGCGGGGAAGACATGGTCGACCTCACCCTAGCCCGGGCGTACGGATCTCTCGCCGGTCTCGAGTGCGCGTAACGTCTGGCGGGCTCGTGTCTCTGAACGGTATGAGGAAGACGCGCACCACCCGTACGGCCGACTCCGCGCTGCGGCGGCGCCTTCGCCCGCTGCACCTGGCGGTCGCCCTCCAGGGGACGCTCCTGTGGGTGCCGATCGAGAAGCTCTTCATGGTCGACATCGGCTTCACGGCTGCCAGCATCGGGCTCATGGCAGCCGCGTACGCCGCCGTCGTCCCTCTCCTGGAGATCCCGTCGGGAGTGCTCGCGGACCGGTGGAGCCGCCGCGGCGTCCTGGTCGTCGCCGCGGTGGCGCTGCTGCTGTGCAGCCTCCTCGGCGGGTTGAGCAACGGCGTGGTGGGCTACGTGGTGAGTGCGTTGTTCCTCGGCGTCTACTTCGCGATGTACTCGGGCACCGTCGACTCGATGGTCTACGACACCGTTCTCGAGGAGACCGGAGCCGGGGAAGGGTTCGAGCGACGGATCGGCCGGCTCCGGCTCGTGGAGAGCCTGGCGTACGTCGCGAGTGCGGTCGCCGGCGGCGTTCTCGCGGGGGCGACCTCGCCCCGAGTCACGTACTTCGCCACCGTGCCCTTCGCGGCGCTGTCCGTGGTCGCCCTGCTCCGGTTCCGTGAGCCGCGCCTGCACCGCTCGGAGGCGCCGAAGCCGCTGCGGGAGCATGTCGCGGTGACCCTGCGAACGGTGACGCGGCACCCGGACGTCAGGCTGCTGGTGGTCGTCGGTGCGCTCGGTGGCGCCGTCGTCCAGCTGCTGTTCGAGTTCGGTCCGCTGTGGCTCGTCGCCCTGTCGGTCTCCGCCTTCCTCTACGGTCCCTACTGGGCCGCGATGACCGCGACCCTCGGCCTCGGCGGGCTGCTGGCCGGGCGCCTCGCGCTCGCCCGCGTACGGATGGTCCTGGCCGTCACGGCGGTGATGCTCGGTGCCGCACTGGTGCTGGTGCAGGGCGACGCCGTCCCCCAGGTCGTGGCCGCGCAGGTGCTTCTGGTGATGGCGCTGGTCGTGGTCGGGATCCACCTCTCGCAACGGCTGCACGACGCCGTGCCGTCGGCTGTGCGAGCAGGAGTGGCGTCGGGGGTGGGGACAGCGACCTGGCTCACGTTCCTCCCGTCGGCGCTCGTCTTCGGCTGGGTCGCCGAGGCACACGGGCCGTCGGTCGCCGGGTGGCTGGTCGTGGGGCTGCTCGTCGCGATCGGGGCCGGGATGTGCTGGATCGCCGTCAGGGAGCCGCGTTCTCACCGTGCAGAGAATTCGATGGAGGATGACCCCGCGTCCTCCCTAGGGTCGAACGGTCGGTCGATCCCGATCGGCACTCCGACAGAAGGGAACCATCCATGAGGAACACCCTGGTGCGCACGCTCGCGTCGGCGACGGCCGTGGCAGCGGTCACGGCCGGTGGCGTCACCGCGCTCGCGAGCCCTGCGAGCGCCGACGACTACCGGTGCAAGACCAGCGCGAAGGAGTTCCCGACGACCGGCTTCAACGCTGACGTGAAGGTCGAGCTGTGCCTCGTGCGCAGCTGGGGAGGCTCGGGCGGCAGCAACGAGATCAAGCGCGCCTACGCCCGCGTCAGCTGGGGCGAGTCCGGCTCCGGCAAGTGGGAGAAGTTCGCCGTGCAGGTGCGGATCGAGCAGAACGACTCGATCGTCAAGAGCAAGACGTGCGAGGTCACGAACATCGGCAACACGTCGGGCTCGTACACGTGCACGCTGGGTCCGTACACGAACATCTCGGGCAACACCGCGGACGGGACGGTGACGTACAACGTCAACGACGACGGCCTCGGCAACCAGTCCTGGGGACTGGCCGGGACGCCGAAGCTCTGAGAACGGACTGTGCCGCCTGGATCGGGCCGGGCGGCACAGGGCACGGCTCGCGGCGCAGGACGGGCGTGGAGCGGACGACGGGAATCGAACCCGCGTAATCAGTTTGGAAGACTGAGGCTCTACCATTGAGCTACGTCCGCGCGTTGTCGCCGGGCCGTACGCCCTGCGGTCAACCGCGACCATGATGACACACCGACCTGCTGTTCCCCGCAACGGGGCGAGCTTGCGTGTGGCGTCGAGGAAGTGGAGCGATTCGGGGTCGCTCGGCATCGTCTACTACAGTGGTGCGGGCGCCCGCACCACGCGAACGGTGCGCACCGGGATGTAGCGCAGCTTGGTAGCGCATCCGCTTTGGGAGCGGAGGGTCGCAGGTTCAAATCCTGTCATCCCGACAGCCGACGACACGTCACCACAACGGTGACGTCTGCACGACGACCAAGGAGAACGTACTCGTGAAGAGTGCCCAGGAGAATCTGAGCCCGACCCGGGTCAAGCTGACCATCGAGGTTCCGTTCGAGGAGCTCAAGCCGGCCCTCGACAAGGCCTACAAGACGATCGGGTCGCAGATCTCGGTCCCCGGCTTCCGCCGCGGCAAGGTCCCCTCGAAGGTCGTCGACCAGCGCGTGGGTCGCGGCGCGATCCTCGACCAGGCCATCAATGACGCCCTCCCGGGCATCTACTCGCAGGCCGTCGCCGAGGCCGGCATCCAGCCCCTCGGCCAGCCCGAGGTCGACGTGACGCGCCTCGAGGACGGGGAGCTCGTCGAGTTCACCGTCGAGGTGGACGTCCGCCCCGAGTTCGAGACGCCCGACCTGAGCGACATCGAGGTCACCGTGCCCGACGTGACCGTCGAGGACTCCGACGTCGACGAGCAGGTCGAGGCCCTCCGCGAGCGTTTCGCGACGCTGACCGAGGTCGACCGCGCCGCCGCCGACAACGACTTCGTGACCATCGACCTCTCCGCCAGCAAGGACGGCGAGAAGATCGACGCCGCCCAGGCGAGCGGTGTCGCGTACCAGGTCGGCAAGAACTCGATGCTCGACGGGCTCGACGAGGCCGTGACCGGCATGAGCGCCGGCGAGACCAAGACCTTCCAGACGCAGCTCGCCGGTGGCGACCTCGTGGGCGAGGATGTCGACGTCGAGGTCACGCTGACCGTCGTCAAGGAGCAGGAGCTCCCCGAGCTCGACGACGACTTCGCGCAGACCGCGTCGGAGTTCGACACCGTCGACGAGCTGCGTGCCGACGTCAGCGAGAAGCTCCTCCGCGGCAAGCGCATCGAGCAGGCCGCCGACGCCCGCGACGCGGTGCTCGAGGCCGCGCTCGAGAAGCTCGACGTTCCGCTGCCGGAGACGCTCGTCGACACCGAGCTGACCAACCGCCGCCAGCAGATCGAGCAGCAGCTCGCCTACGCCGGCATGTCGATGGACGCCTACCTCGACTCCGAGGAGCAGACCGTCGACGAGTTCGAGGCCGACCTCGAGAAGCGCGTCCGCGACTCGCTCGTCGCGCAGTTCCTCCTCGACCAGGTCGCCGCCGACTCCGAGATCGGCATCGAGCAGGACGAGCTCACCGAGCACATGCTCCGCCGCGCGCAGCAGTCCGGTGAGGACCCGCAGTCCTTCATGCAGCACATGGTCGAGCACAACCACATCCCGGAGCTCGTCTCCGAGGTCGTCCGCGGCAAGGCGCTCGCGGCGATCGTCGAGAACGCGACCGTCAAGGACGAGTCGGGCAACGTCATCGACCTCGCCAACCTGCGTGGCGACGGCACGATCGGCTCGCCCGACGAGGCCGAGGACGACGAGGCCAAGGCGGACGACGCCGGCTGAGTCTCTGCCGAACCCGTACGACGGCCCCTTCCCGCGCTGCGGGGAGGGGCCGCCGTCCTGTGTGACGAGCGTCCGATTCGGGCGTACGGGCTGGCGCAGACGCCTCGGATACCGGGAGTATGTGACGGTGCCTCCCACGCCACGTACCGCGCACACCGTCGCGCTGGCTCTCGGCTACGCCGACGACGTCGTGGTTCCGTGCGTCCGGGAGGTGCACGGCACGGTCGCGCGCCGCGTCTTCGGGTCGGTTGCGGGCGGCAGGGCGCCGCAGGTGCTCCACGACGCGGTCGCGGCCGTGGCGTACGCAGGAGTCTCGGGAGGTCTGCGCGGGGCGAGCCTCGGGCTCCGGCAGCTCGCCGACCGCGGCATCGGGGCGCCCGTCGAGCGCACCCCGCGCACCCGAATGCTCCGGTCCGCGGTCAACGCCCTGGTCGGTGACCGGCTCGCCGACGCCGAGGACCCGTATGCCCTGCCGATGGCCCTGCGGGTCGGCGGCGAGGACGTCGTGCCCGAGCCGTACGCGTTCGCCCTCGCCTACCCCGAGGCGACCAGCGAGATCGTCGTCCTCGTCCACGGGCTCGGCGAGAACGACGACTCCTGGGACCGTGGTGCCGACCGGCGCGGCGAGACGTACGACGACGTGCTGCGCGACCGGACGGGCACGACGCCGGTCCGGCTGCGCTACAACACCGGCCGGCACGTGTCCGACAACGGCGCCGACCTCTCCAACCTCCTCACCAAGGTCGTCGCTGGATGGCCGGTGCCGGTCTCGCGGCTCCACCTGGTGGGGCACTCGATGGGCGGGCTCGTCATCCGGTCCGCGACGGCGTACGGCGTGGCGCGCCGCGCCGCATGGACCGACACCGTCGCGACCGTGGTCTGCCTCGGCACCCCGCACCTCGGCGCCCCGCTCGAGCGCGCGGTCCACCTCGGCTCGCGGGCCCTGAGCGTCGTCCCCGAAAGCCTGCCGTTCGCCGGGATCCTCGGCTCACGCTCGGCCGGTATCACCGACCTCCGCCACGGCTACGTCACCCGCGAGGAGTGGCACGGCCAGGACCTGACCGCCCGGTGGGGGGACGGCCGGCTCGCGGTCGCACCGCTGCCGCGCGCCGCGTACCACTTCGTCGCGGCCACCGCCGACGTCATGGTGAGCACCGCGTCCGCCTCGGGGACGCCGTACGGCGACTCACCCGTGGTCGACGGAGCCTCGACCACGCGGGTGGCCACCGGCCACCTCGGACTTCTCAACCACCCGCGGGTCGCCGAGCGGCTGGCAGACTGGGTCGCCGGCCGTCCGGCGGCGCTCCCGGCCGGCACGTCCACGGACTGACCCGCCTCGCCCACACCCCGAAGGGACCCGCATGCCCACGCCCACCGCCGACCCGTACTTCCTCGAGGTCAGCACCGACGTCGCCGCATCTCCGCGAGCCGTCTGGACTGCCGTCTCCGACCTGCGGCGCATGCCGGAGTGGAGCCCGCAGACCCGCCGGATGGTGGTCCTTGGCCGCACGGCCGTCGGCACGCGCACGATCAACGTCAACCGACTCGGGTGGAAGGTCTGGCCGTCGACGTCGAAGGTCGTCCGGTACGAGCCGCAGCGGGCGATCTCGTTCCTCGTCCCGGTCAACGGCATGGTGTGGACGTACGAGATCGAGGATCTCGGCGACGGCACGACCCGGATCGTCGAGCGGCGCGAGGCTCCGAAGGGCTCCACGAGCATCTCCAAGGTGCTGATCAAGCGGTTCCTGGGCGGTCACGAGGGCTACTCCGCACGACTCGAGCAGGACATGGCAGCGACGCTGGCGAGGATCAAGGCGGCGGCGGAGCTCGACGCCTGAGCGCTCGGGGCGGGTTGTGCGCCCGTAGCGAAATCCGACGGGTTCCGCTCGGGTTCGTCCGCCCGCCCCGCTAGGGTCGAGCACGTGAACACAGAGACGACTCCCCGCATGGCCGGCGACGTCGGCCCCTCGGATCTCGACGGCCACATCTACCAGCGCCTCCTCAAGGAGCGCATCGTCTTCCTCGGTTCCGAGGTTCGCGACCAGAACGCGAACGCGATCTGTGCGCAGATGCTGCTGCTCAACGCCGAGGACCCGAAGAGCGACATCCGGCTCTACATCAACTCGCCCGGTGGCTCGGTCGACTCGGGCATGGCGATCTACGACACCATGCAGTTCATCTCGAACGACGTCGTCACCGTCGGCATGGGTCTGGCGGCCTCGATGGGCCAGTTCCTGCTCGCTGCGGGCACGACGGGCAAGCGGTACGCCCTCCCGCACGCGCGGATCATGATGCACCAGCCTTCCGGCGGTCTCGGCGGCTCGGCCTCCGACATCCGCATCCAGGCGGAGCAGAGCCTGATCCTCAAGCAGCAGCTCAACGAGCTCCAGTCCTTCCACACCGGCCAGTCCCTCGAGGCGATCGAGCGCGACTCCGACCGTGACCGTTGGTTCACCGCGGAGCAGGCCAAGGACTACGGCTTCATCGACCACGTGATCGCTCGCGAGAACGACGTGACGCGGGGTGAGGCATCGTGACCGCCACGTCCTTGCCGCTGTCCCGTCTGTCGTTGGGCGACCCGACCCCAGGAGCCGACATGACCATGCCGCACCAGCAGTTCGCGCCGTCGATGAACTACTACATCCCGCAGTGGGAGGAGCGGACGTCGTACGGCTTCCGCCGCATCGACCCGTACGCGAAGCTGTTCGAGGACCGCATCATCTTCCTCGGCACCCCGATCTCCGACGACGTCGCCAACGCGGTGATGGCGCAGCTGCTGTGCCTCCAGTCGATGGACCCGGACCGCGACATCTCGCTCTACATCAACTCGCCCGGCGGCTCGTTCACCGCGCTGACGGCGATCTACGACACGATGCGCTACCTCAAGCCGGACGTGCAGACCGTGTGCCTGGGCCAGGCGGCCTCGGCTGCGGCAGTGCTGCTGGCGGCGGGCACGCCCGGCAAGCGTCTGGCGCTCCCCAACAGCCGCATCCTCATCCACCAGCCGTACACCGAGGGCACCTACGGGCAGAGCTCCGACCTCGAGATCACGGCCCGCGAGATCCTGCGCATGCGCGATCTGCTGGAGACGATGATCTCCGAGGCGTCGGGCAAGCCCAAGGACGAGGTCAGCCGCGACGTGGAGCGCGACAAGATCCTCACCGCCGGCCAGGCGGTCGAGTACGGCCTCGTGGACCAGATCCTCGAGACCCTCAAGACCCCTGCGGTCTGATCACGATCTGACACGCCCGTGTGCCGGGTCGGCCGCACGTCGGCCCGGCACAGGGTACGGTCGATAGAAGCATCGCTGGGGGAGAGCCCCGCGCGACGAAGGTGAGGAAGCAGTGGCACGCATCGACGGCGGCGACCTGCTCAAGTGCTCGTTCTGCGGCAAGAGCCAGAAGCAGGTCAAGAAGCTGATCGCCGGGCCAGGCGTCTACATCTGCGACGAGTGCATCGAGCTCTGCAACGAGATCATCGAGGACGAGCTCCAGGAGACGTCCGAGGTCTCGCTCGAGGAGCTCCCGAAGCCGCGCGAGATCTACGAGTTCCTCAACCAGTACGTCATCGGCCAGGACTCCGCCAAGAAGTCGCTCGCGGTTGCGGTCTACAACCACTACAAGCGCGTGCAGGCTGGTGCCGCCGCGGGTCGCCACAAGGACGACGTCGTCGAGCTCGCGAAGTCCAACATCCTGCTCGTCGGCCCGACCGGGTGCGGCAAGACCTACCTCGCCCAGACCCTCGCCCGGATGCTCAACGTCCCGTTCGCGATCGCGGACGCGACGGCGCTCACGGAGGCCGGCTACGTCGGCGAGGACGTCGAGAACATCCTCCTCAAGCTGATCCAGGCCGCCGACTACGACGTCAAGAAGGCCGAGACGGGCATCATCTACATCGACGAGGTCGACAAGATCGCCCGCAAGAGCGAGAACCCGTCGATCACGCGCGACGTCTCCGGAGAGGGTGTGCAGCAGGCGCTGCTCAAGATCCTCGAGGGCACGACGGCCTCGGTGCCGCCCCAGGGCGGGCGCAAGCACCCGCACCAGGAGTTCATCCAGATCGACACCACCAACATCCTCTTCATCGTGGGTGGTGCGTTCGCCGGCATCGAGCAGATCATCGAGAGCCGCAACGGCAAGATGTCGCTCGGCTTCAACACCAACCGCGAGGAGCGCGCGACCGAGCGGGTCACGGGGCACGTCTTCACCAAGCTCATGCCTGAGGACCTGCTCAAGTTCGGGCTGATCCCCGAGTTCATCGGCCGCCTCCCGGTCATCGCGACCGTCGAGAACCTCGACAAGGAAGCCCTCGTCGAGATCCTGACGCAGCCGAAGAACGCCCTCACCAAGCAGTACGGCAAGCTCTTCGCGATCGACCAGGTCGAGCTCGAGTTCGCCGAGGACGCGATCGAGGCGATGGCCGACCTGGCGCTGCTCCGTGGGACCGGCGCGCGTGGTCTGCGCGCGATCATCGAAGAGGTCCTGCTGAACGTCATGTACGAGGTGCCGAGCCGTGACGACGTCGCGAAGGTCGTCGTCACCAAGGAGACGGTCCTCGACAACGTCAACCCGACGCTGGTGCCTCACCGCGACGAAGAGCGCCGCGACAAGGCTTCCTGAGCCCGCACCGCCAGCTCCGCCCACCTCGCTGGCCGAGTGGGCGGAGCCGCGCCCCCACCTCGCTGGTCGAGTAGCCCGAGCCGCGCCCCCACCTCGCTGGTCGAGTAGCCCGAGCCGCGCCCCCACCTCGCTGGTCGAGTAGCCCGAGCCCCTGGGCGAGGGCGTATCGAGACCCCCGGGCGTCGACCAACGCGTGGTCTCGATCGCTTCGCGCCTCGACCAGCGAGGGGGGTCTACGAAGCAAGCGCCGACGTGCCGAGGATGAGCAGCAGCGACGTCCCCGCGGCGGTGCTCGTCGCGACCGTCGCCAGCGTGAGGACACCTGCGGGCAGTGGCCACAGGTCACGTACGCGCAGGCCCAGGCCCAACCCGAACATCCCGGCTGCCAGCAGCAGGGTCGTGGCCGCGTCTGCGAGGTCCAGCGCGACAGGGCCGACCACCCCGGTGGCTCTGACGGCGACGGCGATGACGAAGCCGGCGACGAACCACGGGACGACCGGGGCGCTCGTGGCGCTCTGCCTGCCCTCTCGCCCCGCGGCGACGAGATAGACGCCGGCGAGCGTCAGGACGCGGCCCAGCTTGATCGTCGTGGCCAACGCCACCGCGAGCGGTCCTCCGATCAGTGATGCTGCGACGACGACCTGGGCGACCTCGTGGATGCTGGCGCCGGCCCACAGGGCGGCGTGCTCAGTGGACAGGCCGAGCACGCGCGAGGCGACAGGGATGACGGCGATCATGGCGGTCCCGTAGACCGTGACGAGGGCAACCGCGACCGCGACGTGGCGCTCGCGCGCTCGGACACCGTCCTGGACGGCGGCGATGGCTGCTGCACCGCAGACCGAGAACCCGGCAGCGATCAGGGTGACGAGCCCGCGCTCGACACCGAGAGCATCGCCGACCGCGGTCGTCACGCCGTACGTGATGGCAACCGTTGCGACGACGACGACGGCCCCACCGAGACCGATCCCGAGCAGGTCCCCGAGGGGAAGGCGGAGGCCGAGTAGCACGATCCCGGCTCGTAGGCAGGTGCGGGCTGCGGCGGAGGAGAGGGCGAGGCGCCCCGCCGCTGCCGTCGACGTGTTGGCCACGACGGCACCGAGGGCCAGAGCGACCAGCAGCGGGCCCAGCAGCGGTACGACGCCACTGACCAGCATGGCGGTGGCTCCGGCGGCAACCGGGGCCGATACGAGGACGGGACGGGGGAGGCGGGTCACCTGTCCAGCATCGGCGCGTGGCGCCGTACCCAGTAGTCGCGAAAATCGTCCTGACTCATAAGGTGGGGTGATGACTCCGGACGTGGACGTGCAGACGCTTCGCCTGCTGGTCAGCGTCGCTGAGCGCGGCAGCCTGGGCGCAGCAGCCCGCGAGCTCGGTATGACGCAGCCTGCTGCCAGCGCGCGAGTCCGTGCGTTCGAGGCGCGTTGGCGGGTCAGCGTCCTTGAGCGGTCGCCTCGAGGATCGCGTCTCACCGAGGACGGCGAGGCCGTCGTGTCCTGGGCACGCACCCTCCTCCACGAGCTCGAGACGGTGCGCTCCAGCCTGCTGGCGCTCGGCGAGGAACGGCGGACGGGCGTGGCGGTGGCAGCGAGCCTCACGATCGCGGACCTGATCCTCCCGCGGTGGCTCGCCGAGCTGCGGGCACGCCGACCGCAGGTCAGCCCGCGCCTCCACGTCGTCAACAGCGACACCGTCGCGGCGATGGTCCGCGACGGAGACGTGGATCTCGGGTTCATCGAGTCCGCCCGCACGCCACCGGACCTCGCGGCGCGGGTGGTCGGCCACGACAGCCTCGCCCTCGTGGTCGCGCCCGGGCATCCGTGGGCGCGACGCCGTACGCCGTTGACCCTCGAAGAGCTCCAAGCCGCGACCTACGTCGTGCGCGAGCCGGGGAGCGGGACCCGGAGCACGTTCGAGGCGGCGCTGCGACGGCAGCCCGACGTGGTCCTCGAGGCGAGCTCGACCAGCGCTCTGCTCGGCGCCGCCGCCGCGGGCGTCGGGCCTGCGGTGGTCTCGCGTCGGGCGGTCGCCGGTGATGTCGAACGCGGTCGGCTGGCCGTCGTACCGACAGAGCTCGACCTGCGTCGCCCGCTCACCGCGATCTGGGACCGGCGCCGCCGCCTCCGTGACGCGGCGGCCGACCTGGTCCTCATCGCTGCTGAGGCCTCGCGCGAGGCGTGACGGTCGGCAGGGCGCCGGCGGCCCCTAGACTCGCCCCGTGACCTACGCCTTCGCCCTGCTCGGAGCCACCGGATTCACGGGTGGGCTCACCGCCGACTACCTCGGGGCACATGCTCCGGCAGGCACCACCTGGGCGATCGCCGGGCGCAACCGCGCCAAGCTCGACGCCGTCGCTTCGCAGATCTCCGACGCCGGCGGGGTCGTCCCCGACGTCGTGGTCGCTGACGTGCACGACCCTGGACACCTGCTCGCGCTCGCGGAGTCGACAGGGGTTCTCGCCTCGACCGTCGGTCCGTACTCGCTTCACGGCGCCGCCGTCGTCGCCGCGTGCGCCGCCTCCGGCACCGACTACTGCGACCTCACCGGCGAGCCGGAGTTCGTCGACCGGATGTGGCTCGAGCATCACGACACCGCCGTACGCTCGGGGGCTCGCCTCGTGCACGCGTGCGGGTTCGACTCCGTCCCGCACGACCTCGGAGTGCTGCACACGGTCCAGCAGCTCCCGTCGGACGTGCCGATCACGGTTCGCGGATACGTGCGCGCCAGCGCGGACTTCTCCGGCGGGACGTTCCAGTCGGCGCTCGGTGCTTTCGCCGGCTTCCGGTCCTCGCGTGCGACCGCCAAGGCGCGCCGCCGGCGCGAGGGACGCCCGGCCGGACGGCGGGTCCGAGGTCTGCCCGAGCGACCCGGACGCGGCATCGGCGGGACCGGGTGGGCGCTCCCGCTGCCGACGATCGACCCGCAGGTCGTCCTGCGGTCAGCGCGAGCGCTCCCGGCATACGGGCCCGACTTCTCGTACGGGCACTTCGTCGAGTTCCGTCACCTGCCGGTCGCCGTCGGTGCCGCAGTCGGCGCCGGCGCCGTCGTGGCGGGCGCCCAGGTGCCCCCGATCCGTGAGGCGCTCGGCCGGTTCAAGGGCGCAGGGGAGGGCCCGAGCGAGTCTCGCAGGGCCCGGTCGTGGTTCCGGGTGCAGTTCGAGGCCGAGGCCGGCGGCGCGCGGCTGGTCACCGAGGCGGCGGGCGGCGATCCGGGCTACACGGAGACGGCACGGATGCTCGGCGAGTCGGTGTTCGCGCTCGCCTTCGACGACCTGCCGGACACCGCTGGCCAGGTCACCACCGCGGTCGCGATGGGCGACGCGCTCCTCGCACGGCTCCCGTACTTCCGCACGCTCTGACCGACTGTCGCCCGACACCACTCCGCGCCGAGCAGGAGCGTCGCCCACGCAGCGACGGTTTCGACCGTCGAGCGACACGTCCAGCCGTCGCTCGATGGTCGAAACCGTCGCTCGGTGGGTCCCAGGGCGGTCTCGCGTCAGCCGATCGGTCAGAAGCTGAGCTTGAACCCGACGTGGCTGGCGGTGAAGCCGAGCCGCTCGTAGAAGCGGTGCGCGCCCTCGCGGGATGCATCGGAGGTGAGCTGGACGAGGGTGCAGCCGCGGGCGCGCGACTCCTCGATCGCCCACCGGATCATGGCCGAACCGAGCCCAGCGCTGCGGAGGTCGCTGCGAACCCGTACGGCCTCGATCTGCGCCCGCGTCGCACCGCGGCGGCCGAGGCCGCGCATGTACGTCAGCTGCAGGGTGCCGATGACCTCGCCGTCGCGCACGGCGACCACGACGCGCTGGTTCGGGTCGCCGGCGATGTCGGCGAGCGCGTCGTGGTACGGGGTCAGGTCGTCGGGAGACTCGCGGGTCGCGCCGAGCGGATCGTCGACGAGCATCGCGACGATCGCCCGTACGTCGTCGGCGGCCGCGTCGCGGACCACGACGCCGCTGACCCCGGCGAGGCTCGTGCCGTCTACCCCGCTCACTGCGCCGGTGCCGCCGGCGGCTTCGGCTCGGGGTCGGCGAGCACAGCCTCGACGACGAGGTCGTTGCCCTGCTGGGACGGATCGACCACGAACTCGACCTCACCGGTCACGTTGCCGGCAGACCGCAGGTCCGGGAGGGCGCGCTTCGCGATCCCGACGCGCTGCTCGGAGCCGCGGACGACCAGGCCGGTCACCGCCGTACGCTGGCTCACCTTCGCGGTCGACTTGGCGCCGCGGATGCCCGCGAGCACCTCGCCGGCAGCGACCAGGAGCGCGGGGTCGTGCGGGGTCGTCGTGATCTCGAACTCGGCGTTCGGCCACTCGGCACGGTGGATCGAGCCCTCCTGCCACCACGACCACACCTCTTCGGTGACGTAGGGGAGGAACGGCGCGAGCAGCCGCAGCTGGACCGAGAGCGCGATCGCGAACGCTGCCTTCGCCGAGTCGGCCTCGGCCGCGTCGCCGCGCGCGCGGTCCTTGACCAGCTCGAGGTAGTCGTCGCAGAAGCCCCAGAAGAAGCGCTCGGTGACCTCGAGGGCGGTGGTGTAGTCGTAGGCCTCGAACGCCTCCGTCGCCTCGATCGCGACCTGGCGCAGGCGACGCAGCATCGACAGGTCCAGGGCCTCGGTGACGCGGTGCGGCTCGACGAACGACGCGTCGACACCCAGGCCGTACGACTCTGGTGCGGCGAGCACGAACTTCGACGCGTTGAGCACCTTCATCGCGAGACGGCGGCCGACCTTCATCTGCGCCTCGTCGAACGGCGAGTCCGCCCCCGGACGGGCGCCGGCAGCGCGCCAGCGCACCGCGTCCGCGCCGAACTTGTCGAGGATCTCGGTCGGGACGACGACGTTGCCCTTCGACTTCGACATCTTCTTGCGGTCGGGGTCGACGACGAAGCCCGAGATCAGCGCGTGCGACCACGGCGACGTCTGGTTCTCGAGGTGCGCACGGACGACGCTCGAGAAGAGCCAGGTGCGGATGATGTCGTGCGCCTGCGGTCGCAGGTCCATCGGGAACGTCTTCTCGAACAGCTCCGGATCACGCTCCCAGCCGCACACGATCTGCGGGGTGAGCGACGACGTGGCCCACGTGTCGAAGATGTCGGGATCGCCCATGAAGCCGCCCGGCTTGCCGCGCTGGTGCTCCTCGAAGCCCTGAGGCGCCTGCGACTGAGGATCGATCGGCAGCTCGGACTCGTCGGGGACGATCGGGCTGTCGTAGTCGGGCTCGCCCTCGCCGTCGAGACGGAACCAGACCGGGATCGGCACGCCGAAGAAGCGCTGGCGGCTGACGAGCCAGTCGGTGTTGAGGCCGTCGATCCAGTTGGTGTAGCGCGACTGCATGTAGGGCGGGTACCAGGCCATCTCGTGCCCGCGGGCGACGAGCTGGCCACGCAGCTCGGGCTCCTTGCCGCCGTTGGAGAGGTACCACTGGCGGGTCGAGACGATCTCGAGTGGCTTGTCGCCCTTCTCGTAGAAGTTCGCCATGCGCGTCGTCGGCTTGGGGTCGCCGTCGAGGTCACCCGACTTGCGCAGCGCCTCCACGATCGTCTCGCGCGCGGAGAAGACGGTCTTGCCGGCCAGCTCCTCGTACGCTCGGCGGCCGTCGTGCGACGAGATCCAGCCCGGGATCTCTCGCAGGATGCGGCCGTCGCGGCCGACGACGGTCCGGGTCGGCAGGTCGTACTCCCGCCACCACTGGACGTCGGTCAGGTCGCCGAACGTGCAGCAGTGGACGATGCCGGAGCCCTTCTCGGGGTCGGCGGAGGGGTCGGCGATGACCGGCAGCTCGACGCCGAAGAGCGGGGACGTCGCCGTGCTGCCGAAGAGGTGCTGGTAGCGCTCGTCGTCCGGGTGCGCGATGAGCGCGACCGCAGACGGCGTCAGCTCGGGACGCGTCGTCTCGACGTGCACCTTGGTGCCGTCTGCCAGCGTGTAGCCGACGCGGTAGTAGTGCCCGGGGTAGTCGCGCGCCTCGAGCTCGGCCTGAGCCACGGCGGTCTGGAAGGTGACGTCCCACAGCGTGGGGGCGTCGGACGTGTACGCCTCCCCGCGGGCCAGGTTGCGCAGGAACGCGCGCTGCGACGCCGTACGGGAGACCTCGCCGATCGTCGTGTAGGTCTGCTCCCAGTCGACCGACAGGCCGAGGGTGCGCCAGAGGTCCTCGAACGCCTTCTCGTCGATCGCGACGAGCTGCTCGCACAGCTCGATGAAGTTGCGGCGGCTGATCGGGATCTGCTTCTTGGCGTCCGGCTTCTCCGGCGGCGTGAAGTCCTCGTCGTACGGGAGCGACGGGTCACAGCGGACGCCGAAGTAGTTCTGGACGCGACGCTCGGTGGGGAGACCGTTGTCGTCCCACCCCATCGGGTAGAAGACCTCCATGCCGCGCATCCGCTGGAAGCGGGCGACCAGGTCGGCGTGCGTGTACGAGAAGACGTGCCCGACGTGGAGCGAGCCGGAGACGGTCGGCGGAGGGGTGTCGATCGAGTACACCTGCGCGCGCGTCTTGGAGCGGTCGAAGGAGTAGGTCCCACGCTCCTGCCACAGCGCGGACCACTTGGCTTCGAGGCCCTCCAGGGCAGGCTTCTCCGGCACGTTGCTCATGGACGCCAGTCTAGGAGGCGGGTGCTGGTGTCGAAGAACCGGTTCTGCCTGTGGTCACGGGCTGGGCGGGCCTGCGTCAGTGCCGGCCGAGACCCGCTCCGCCTCGGGCCCGGGGAAGTCGTCCGCTGCGTCGACGTCCTCCTTGCGACCGAGCGCGCTCGGCCACCACATGTGGCGACCCACGTCGAGGTTGAGCGCCGTCACGAGCACCGACCTCACGATCATCGTGTCGAGCAGCACGCCGAAGGCCACCGCGAAGCCGATCTCGGCGAAGAACACCAGCGGCAGCGTCCCGAGCACGGCGAACGTGCCGGCGAGCACCAGACCCGCCGACGTGATGACGCCACCGGTGGCTGCGAGGCCGATCAACGCGCCCCGGCGCGTGCCGAACTGCAGGGCTTCCTCGCGCACTCGTGTCATGAGGAAGATGTTGTAGTCGATACCGAGCGCCACCAGGAACACGAAGACGAACAACGGGAACGACGTGTCGGTGCCGGCGAAGTCGAAGACGTGCCGGAACACCAGGGCACTGACTCCGAGCGCGGCACCGAACGACAGCACGACCGTGCCGAGCAGGATGACCGGCGCGGTGATCGCCCGGAGCAGCACCATGAGGATCAGCAGCACGACGATCAGGACGGCCGGGATGATCACACGGTTGTCCCGTGCCGACGCGTTCTGGATGTCGAGCGTGACGGCGGTCATCCCGCCGACCAGGGCGTCGGGATCGACGGCGTCGAGATCGCTGCGCAGCGACTCGATCTCGTCGTACGCCGCATCGCTGTCCGGCTCGGCCTCGAGCGTGCCCTCCATGTAGGCCCAGTCGCCCTGGACCTGCGGTTCGGTCACGCTGCCTGCCGCGATGCCGTCGCTGGCCTGGAAGGTGGCCCGGACGTCGTCGGCGGTCTCGGGGCTCGACAGGACCACGACCGGCGCCCCTGCGCCGCCCGGGAAGTGCTCGGCCAGGACCTTCTCGCCCTTGACCGAGTCCGGGGTGCCGAGGAACGCCTCCTCGGTGCTGAGCCCCGTCGCGTTGAGCTGCACGATGCCGATGCTGGCGATCGCGAGCAGGAGGGACGTCGTCACCCAGACGCGGCGCGGTGCGCGGGCGATCCGGCGTCCGACCCCTGCCCACAGGCCGTGGGTGCTCGGGTCGGCGTCGAGGTAGTGCGGGATGCGAGGCCAGAAGATCCACCGGCCGAGCACCACGAGCAGCGCCGGCAGCAGCGTGAGCATGACCAGCAGGCCGGCGACGATGCCGATGGCTGCCACGGGACCGAGACCACGGGTGGACGTCATCTCGGCGAGCAGGAGGCAGAGCATGCCGATCGCGACGGTCGCGCCGCTGGCGATGATCGCGGGTCCTGCGCGGTGCAGGGCGACAGCCATGGCTTCGTTCCGGCGCTCGTGCCGGCGCAGCTCCTCGCGGTAGCGGGCGACGAGCAGCAGCGCGTAGTCGGTGCCCGCCCCGAAGACGAGCACGGTCAGGATGCTCGCGCTCTGCCCGTCGACGGTCAGGTCGGCGTGCTTGGCCAGGAGGACCACGACCGCTTGCGCCACGGTGAGCGCGACGCCGGCCGAGATCACCGGGAGCAGCCACAGCACCGGACTGCGATAGGTGAAGAGCAGCAGCACCGTGACGACACCGGCCGCGGCGAGCAGCAGCGTGCTGTCGATGCCCTCGAAGACCTCGGCGGAGTCGGCCGCCTGTCCGGCGGGGCCGGTGACGAACGCGTCGAGACCGTCAGGGCCGTCGTTCGCGACCTCCTCGATCTCGTCGACGACGTCGGGAGCCTTGTTCCAGCCGTCGGCGCCGAGGTTGAGCGGGACGATGATCTCGAGTGCTTCGCCGTCCTCCGACGGGATCGGGCCGACGACCTCCCCGTCGAGGTCGTCGCGCTCGGCGAAGGTCGCCGCGTCCTCCTGCGCGGCGGCGAGGTCGTCCGGTTGCAGGCCGCCCTCCCGCTCGTACACCACGACCGCGGGGATCATGTCGGGCGACGAGAAGGTCGCGGCGGCGTCGAGCGCCTTCGTCGACTCCGCGCTGGTCGGCAGCCAGTTCTCGGCCTCGTTCTCCTGGACGTCGGTCAGCTGCCCGGCCAACGGGCCCAGCAGCGCGACGACGATCACCCAGCCGACGATGGTGAGGGCGGGTGTGAAGCGGTGATTGATCCATCCGGCGATCGAACGGTGCATGACGGTCCCCCCGGGCGACGTTCCCTATCGACCCTACGACCGGGGAGGGTTCCAGAACTCATCGCTTGCATCCCTGGGATACTGGACAGCGATGACAAATCCCACGTACGCCGAGGTCGAGCGCGCGCTGCTGGCGCGCTGGCCTGAGTCGAAGCTCGAGCCGTCGCTGGACCGCATCCGCGCCCTGTGCCGGGTGATGGGCGACCCGCAGTCCGCGTACCCGGTGATCCAGATCACCGGCACCAACGGCAAGACGTCGACCGGCCGCATGATCGACGCGCTCCTGCGGGGCCTCGGGCTGCGGACCGGCCGGTTCACCAGCCCCCACCTGGTCTCGATGACCGAGCGGATCAGCATCGACGGCGAGCCGTTGAGCGAGGACCTCTTCGTCGAGGCGTACGCCGACGTCGCCGCGTACGCGCAGGTCGTCGACGACAGCCAGCCGGTGGCTCTCTCGTACTTCGAGCTGATGGTCGGCATCGCCTACCAGGCGTTCGCCGACGCGCCGGTCGACGCCGCCGTCGTCGAGGTCGGGATGGGCGGCACCTGGGACGCGACCAACGTGGCCGACGCCTCGGTCGCCGTCATCACGCCTGTCGCCGTGGACCACTCCCGCTACCTGGGTGACACGCCGGGAGACATCGCGGTCGAGAAGGCCGGGATCATCAAGCAGGGTGCGCAGGTCGTCGTCGCCCGCCAGCCCGAGGACGCGGCAAGCGAGATCTTCGCCCGAGCCTCCGAGGTCGGCGCGACGCTGCACCGCGAGGGAGTCGACTTCGGCGTCGTCGAGCGGACGCCCGCGCTCGCGGGTCAGATGCTCACGCTCCAGGGCATCGGCGCGACCTACGACGAGGTGTTCCTCCCGCTGTTCGGCGCGCACCAGGCCGACAACGCTGCGTACGCACTGGCGGCCGTCGAGGCGTTCACCGGCGGCAAGGAGCTCGACGCGCAGATCGTCCGCGACGCCTTCGCCGAGGTGACGTCGCCCGGCCGGCTCGAGGTCGTACGCCGCAGTCCGACCGTCGTCCTCGACGCCGCGCACAACCCGGCGGGCGCACGTGCGGCCGCCGAGGCGATCCAGGAGGCGTTCTCGTTCTCGCCGCTGATCGGCGTGGTCGGCGTGATGGCCGACAAGGAGGTCGACGAGATCCTCCAGGCTCTGGAGCCCGTGATGGCCGAGGTCGTCTGCACCCAGAACTCGACCGACCGTGCGATGCCGGCGCACGAGCTGGCCGACATCGCCGAGGGCATCTTCGGCAGCGAGCGTGTCCACGTGGCCAAGGGCCTGCCCGACGCGATCGAGAAGGCGGTGTCGCTGGCGGAGAGCGAGCGGTACGGCGAGGGAGTCGGAGGCGGGGGCGTCCTCGTGACCGGCTCGGTGGTGACCGCAGGAGAGGCGCGAGTCCTGCTCGTGCCGAAGGAGTCGAACGCCTGATGCGCGGGATGTGTGCCGGAGTGCTCTTCTTCGAGGCGATCGTCCTCGCGCTCGCCACGCCGGTGATGATCCAGGTCGAGGGCGTCTCGCCCGCGGTCGCGGCGTCGTACGCCTTGGGTCTGGCCGCTCTCGCCCTCGTGACGTCGGGGCTGCTGCGGCACTCCTGGGCGTACGCCCTCGGCTGGCTCGTCCAGGTCGGTGCCGTCGCGATGGGCTTCCTGCTGCCGATCGCCTTCTTCGTCGGCGGGATGTTCGCCGCGATCTGGGCGGCCGCGTGGGTGCTCGGTCGCCGGATCGAGCGGGACCGCGCGGAGAACCCCGAGTTCTACGCCCGCTGAGAAGGGCTGCGGTCCCTCCTCGCTACTGTGTGACGCATGTCCGAACGCACCCTGGTCCTGCTCAAGCCCGACGCCGTCCGCCGTGGTCTCATCGGTGAGATCCTCGGCCGCTACGAGGCGAAGGGCCTCGCCGTGGCTGCGATGTGGTTCGGGACGATCGACGGCGACAAGGCAGATGCCCACTACGCCGAGCACGTCGAGCGCGACTTCTACCCGCCGCTTCGCGCGTTCGTGACCTCGGGCCCGATGGCCGCGCTGGTGCTCGAGGGCGACTCCGCCATCGAGGTCGTACGTCTCCTCAACGGTGCCACCAACGGCGTGGTGGCCGCGCCGGGCACGATCCGCGGCGACCTCTCGCTCTCCAACCGCGAGAACCTCGTCCACGGCTCGGACTCGGCGGAGTCCGCAGCGCGCGAGATCGCCCTCTGGTTCCCCGAGCTGGGCTGACCGTCCGCCGCTCGTGAGGTTCGTCGAGCCTGACCCGTCGCTCCCCGAGGTGCCACTGGCCGGTGGGGACGTGACCGACGGGCTCGTCCGCGTCGGCGAGACGGTGCGCCGCCCGGTCGGACCGCACAGCCCGCTCGTCGTCGACGTCCTCGCTCACCTCGAACGGGTCGGGTTCGACGGCGCGCCACGTTTCCGCGGGATCGACGCGGCGGGGCGCCAGGTGCTGTCGTACGTCCCGGGCGAGGTCGCCTCGCGCCCGCGGCCGGAGTGGATCGCCGACGAGAACCGGGTCGCGAGCGTCGCGCGCCTGCTGCGTCGATACGACGATGCCGTCGAGACGCTCGGCATCCCGGCGTCTGCCGAGGGCGCGTTGGGCGCGGACCCGCCCGGCACGCCCGCACGGGTCGCCGGCCCGCCGACGCTGGTCGGTCACCTGGACGTCACCCCCGACAACGTGGTCTTCGTCGACGGCGAGGCGCGTGCACTCATCGACTTCGACATGGTCCGGCCGGCGGCGCGTACCGAGGAGGTGCAGAACCTCCTCCTCTGGTGGGCGCCGCTCGTCCCGCGCCCGGACCGGCCGGAGGTCCTCGTGGACGTCGACCCGTTCGCGCGGGCCACCCTCCTCGTGGACGCGTACGGGCTGGCCGCGTCCGACCGCGCTCGCCTGATCGACGTCGCCGAGAACACCGCCGCACGCGCGTGGTTCTTGATGCGCGACCGGGCGGAGCGTCTCGGCGGCGGGTGGGCTCGGATGTGGGACGACGGGGTAGGCGACGCGATCCGGCGGCGGCAGTCGTGGCTCGCACAGCACCGTACGGCGCTGGTCCGCGCCGTCGGCGGCTGACTCGCCACGCCGTGCCGGGCCGTCTGTCAGGTTCTTGCGCAAGATTTGACGCATCGTTGCAGACAGGTGGCGTCCCGCAGGGCTAGGGTTTCGCCATGGCTCGACGAATCGCTGAGGTGGCCGCTCGCGCCGGCGTGAGCGAAGCGACGGTCAGTCGCGTCCTCAACGGCAAGCCGGGCGTCTCGGAGGCCACCCGCTCCACCGTCCTCACGGCGCTCGACGTCCTCGGCTACGAGCGCCCCACCAAGCTCCGGGGGGAGCGGGCGCGCCTCGTCGGGCTCGTGCTCCCCGAGCTCCAGAACCCGATCTTCCCGGCGCTGGCCGAGGTCGTCGGCGCGCACCTCGCGCAGCACGGGCTCACCCCGGTGCTCTGCACGCGCACCGCGGGCGGAGTGGGTGAGTCGGAGTACGTCGACCTCCTCCTCGAGCAGCAGGTCGCCGGGGTGGTCTTCGCGGGCGGCGACTACAGCCAGGCGGACGCCGACCACTCCCACTACGACCGTCTCGTCAACCGCAAGCTTCCCGCCGTGCTGATCAACGCGGCGATCGACGACCTGGCGTTCCCACGGGTGGTGTGCGACGACGCGATTGCCGCCGAGCAGGCCGTCGGACACCTGCTGTCGCTCGGCCACACCCGGATCGGTTTCGTCCTCGGGCCCTCGGACCACGTGCCGTCCGAGCACAAGCTCGCAGCCGCGGTGCAGGTGCTCGAGCGGGCAGGCACGCCGTACTCGCCCGAGCTGGTCGAGCGGAGCCTCTACTCGCTGCAGAGCGGCCAGGCGGCAGCCACGCGCCTGCTGCAGCGTGGGGTGACGGGCATCGTGTGCGCGAGCGACCCGCTCGCGCTGGGGGCGATCCGCGCGGTGCGGCGGATGCGGCTGGGCGTGCCGGAGGACGTCAGTGTCGTCGGGTACGACGACTCCGCCTTCATGAGTGCGACCGACCCTCCGTTGACGACGGTCCGGCAGCCGATCGAAGCGATGGGGCGGGCGGCGATCACCCTTCTGCTGCGCCAGATCGCGGGAGCGCCGACCCCGCCCGAGGACATCTTCTTCGAGCCCGAGCTTGTCGTTCGCCAGTCAACCGGCGCTGCAAAGTTGCGAAATTAATTACATCCTGTCGAGTTCTTGCGGCTTGATGATGGGCGCGCGTAACCTCTCGATCACCTTCGAGAGTGAGGCGGGTCACAGTGACAGCAGGACGTGCGTGGTGGCGCAGCGCGGCGATCTACCAGGTCTATCCACGCAGCTTCGCCGACTCCGACGGTGACGGCACCGGTGACCTCGCCGGTGTGCGCAGCCGCCTCCCGTACCTGCGCGACCTCGGCGTCGACGCGATCTGGTTCACCCCGTGGTACCCGTCGCCGATGGCTGACGGCGGGTACGACGTCGCCGACTACCGCGAGATCGACCCCGCCTTCGGGACGCTCGAGGAGGCCGAGCGGCTGATCGACGATGCCCTCGACTTCGGCATCCGCACGATCATCGACGTCGTCCCCAACCACGTCTCCGACGCCCACGCGTGGTTCCGCGCGGCACTCGCCGCCGAGCCAGGGTCGCCGGAGCGGGAGCGGTTCTGGTTCCGGCCCGGACGCGGCGAGGACGGGGCCGAGGCGCCGAACTCGTGGACGTCGGAGTTCGGCGGTCCCGCATGGTCGCGCGCGCACCGCCCGGACGGCACCCCCGAGGAGTGGTACCTGCACCTGTTCTCCGCGGAGCAGCCCGACCTCAACTGGGGACACCCGGACGTCCGCCAGGAGTACGAGGACGTCCTGCGCTTCTGGTTCGACCGCGGCGTGTCCGGAGTCCGCATCGACTCGGCAGCGCTGCTCGCCAAGGACGCCGGCCTGCCCGAGGTCCCGGCGAACCACGGGCCTGGAGCCCACCCCTACGTCGACCGCGACGAGCTTCAGGAGATCTACCGCAGCTGGCGCAAGATCGCGGACTCGTACGGCGGTGACCGCGCCCTGATCGGCGAGATCTGGCTGCCGGACACCGAGCGCTTCGCCCGCTACCTGGAGCCGGACGTCCTCCACACCGCGTTCAACTTCGACTACATGACCGCACCGTGGGACGCCGGGCGGCTCCACACCTCGATCGACACCACGCTCGACATGCACGCGAAGGTCGGGGCTCCCGCCACCTGGGTCCTGTCCAACCACGACGTCACCCGTCCGGTCACGCGCTACGGGCGGGAGGACACGGCGTTCGCGTTCGCGACGAAGCGGTTCAGCACCCCGACGGACCCGGTCCTCGGTCGTCGCCGGGCCCGCGCCGCCGCGCTCCTCGCGATGGCGCTCCCCGGCTCCTACTACATCTTCCAGGGCGAGGAGCTCGGCCTCCCCGAGGTCGAGGACATCCCGCTCGACCGCCTCCAGGACCCGATGTTCTACCGGTCCCACGGGGTCGACCCGGGCCGCGACGGCTGCCGTGTGCCGCTCCCGTGGTCGGGCGACGTCCCGCCGTACGGCTTCGGCCCGGGCAGCGCGGACGCCTGGCTGCCGCAGCCCGACGACTGGGCGGCCCTGACGGCCGACGCGCAGTCGGTCGATCCCACCTCGATGCTGTCGCTCTACCGGGTCGCACTCCTGATCCGCCGTACCCATCCCGACCTCGGCGACGGGCCGATGTCGTGGCTGGAGTCCCGACCGGGGGTGCTCGCCTTGACCCGAGGCGACTCCTTCGCCTGCGTCGCCAACCTGACCAGCGCCCCGGTCGGCCTTCTCGCCAACGACCAGATCTGGGTCGCCAGCGCACCCCTGGAAGGAGGTCGCCTTCCGGCGGACGCCACCGCCTGGCTGAGGCTCCCGCCCGCGCCCGCGTGACCCAGCACGCGGCCCCACCTCGTACCCCGAACCGTGCATCTCGTGGACGCGAGCCGTCCACCCACGAAGGAGAAGTTCCATGAAGCAGCACCGGAAGCGGATCGCGGCGGTCGTCGCCGTGGCCGCGTCGGCGACCGTCCTCGCGGCCTGCGGGTCCGGCGACGACGACGCCGAGGCGGACGGAAAGGTCACCATCACCGTCGAGGGCTGGCGCCCCGGCGACGAGCAGGCGACCGCAGACTCCGTCAAGGATCTCGTCAAGGAGTTCAACAAGGCCAACCCCGACATCGTCGTCGAGCCCAAGGAGTGGGAGTGGAAGGCGGAGACCTTCCCGGCGCAGCTTGCCGGCGGCACGCTGCCGACGACCTTCCGGGTGCCGTTCACCGACACCCTGGGCCTCGTCCAGCGCAAGCAGATCGCCGACGTCACCGAGCAGGTGGAGGCGCTGCCGTACGCCGACAGCTTCAACGAGAGCGTCCTCGCCGCGGCCCAGGACGCCGACGGCAACATCTACGGCCTCCCGAGCGACGTCTACGGGATGGGCCTGCACTACAACCGTCAGCTGTTCGAGGAGGCGGGTCTCGACCCCGACAAGCCGCCGACGACGTGGGACGAGGTGCAGGCCTACGCCAAGCAGATCACCGACGAGACCGGTCAGCCGGGCTACGCCCAGATGACCAAGGACAACACCGGCGGATGGCTCCTGACGACGCTGACGTACGCCCACGGTGGCCGGATCGAGGAGACTGACGGCGACACGACGAAGGCCGTGATCGACAACCCCGAGACCGCTGAGGTCCTTCAGCGGCTCCACGAGATGCGGTGGGACGACAAGTCGATGGGCAGCAATCTGCTCCTCGACTGGGCCGGCATCAACCAGGCGTTCGCGGCCGGCAAGGTCGGGATGTACGTCGGTGGCTCGGACGTCTACAACGCGCTCGTGACGACCAACAGCGTCGACCCCGACACGTACGGTCTGACCATCGTGCCGCTCACCGACAGCCCCGACGCCGGCATCCTCGGCGGCGGCTCTGTCTCCGTCGTCAACGCGAAGGCGAGCAAGGCCGAGAAGGAGGCGGCCGTGAAGTGGAACGACTTCTTCCGGGTCCGCAAGCTCGTCGAGGAGGACGCCGCCGTCCTTGACGCCAAGACCCTGGCCGCGAGCGACCAGCCCATCGGTACGCCGCTGCTGCCCGTCTTCGACGAGGAGACGTGGAAGCAGCAGCGTGAGTGGATCGCCGACTACATCAACGTTCCCGTCGACCAGATGACCGGGTTCACCGACAACATCTTCGGTCAGAACCTGGTCGCGGAGCCGCCGTCGCACACCCAGGAGGTGTACGGGGTGCTCGACGCCGTGGTGCAGAAGGTGCTGAGTGACGAGAATGCCGACATCGCCGAGCTGCTGAGCACGGCGAACGGCGAGGCCGAACGGATCCTGGCGCAGTGATCCGAGGGTCGCGCCACGGGTCCCCAGCCGTGGCGCGACCCTGTCGCCGTCCGCCCCCACCCCTTCGAGGAGTCGCATGACCTCCGCCGCCCCGCCTCGTCGCCGCCCGCGCCGGTCCCCGTCCACGTGGGTCCGCGGGGGAGGGCTCAGCACGCTCGTGCTGCTCCTCCCGATGCTGCTCGTCTTCGGGCTGTTCTCGTGGTGGCCGATCGTCCGCTCGTTCGTGATGAGCCTCCAGGTGACCAACCTGGTGGGCCCGGCCGAGTGGGTCGGCCTCGACAACTTCCAGGCCGTGCTCGCCGACCCGATGCTCGGAACGGCGCTCTGGAACACGGTCTACTTCGCGCTGCTGGCGCTGATCTTCGGCTATCCGGTGCCACTGGTCCTCGCGGTGCTGATGAGCGACCTGCGGCGTGGCAAGGGGGTGTACTCGACGCTCGCGTACCTCCCCGTGGTCGTCCCGCCGGCGGTCGCGGTGCTGCTGTGGAAGTTCTTCTACGACGCGAGTCCGAGCGGCGTGTTCAACACGATCCTCGGATGGGTCGGGCTCGGGCCCGTCCCGTGGCTCGAGGACACCTCGTGGGCGATGCCGTCGCTGGTGGTCGAGGCGACCTGGGCCGCGGCCGGGGGCACGGTGATCATCTATCTCGCGGCGCTCGTGTCGGTGCCGCCGGAGCTGTACGACGCCGCCGAGATCGACGGGTCGGGGATCTGGCGCAAGATCTGGCACGTCACGCTGCCGCAGATGCGGACGATCCTGCTGATCACCCTGGTCCTCCAGATCATCGGGACCGCCCAGGTGTTCCTGGAGCCGTACCTGTTCACCGACGGCGGGCCGGACAACTCGACGACGACGCTGCTGCTGCTCGTCTACGACTACGCCTTCGGCAACAGCCTCGGCGGCGACTACGGCAAGGCGACCGCGTTGAGCCTCATGCTGGCGGGCGGGCTCGCGATCCTCTCGGCGGTCTACTTCCGCCTGACGCGCAGATGGAGCGACTCATGAGCCTCGATGCACCGAGCAGGCCCGCCGAGGTGGCGGCAGGCACCGCGGCGGCCGCGGAAGCCGCTGCGACGGGTTCGCGACGTGCGGCGCGACGGGCTCGCCGTACGGAGTCGTCACGCGGCTTCACCTCGGCGCACGACCTGCGACGTCCGCGGGTGCTGTGGACGCGTCGCCTGGTCAACGCGCTGGTGCTCGTCGGCCTGGTCGTCGTGGCGCTCGGGCCGCTGCTGTGGCTCGCGAAGGCCGCGATCACGCCGACGCAGGACACCTTGCGCAACCCGATGGCGTTCTTCCCGAACGGCACCGACTGGGCCAACCTCAAGACAGCGTGGGTCGACCTCGACCTCGGGCTCTACTTCGTGAACACGGTCGTCATCGCGCTCGGCTCGTGGCTCACGCAGATGGTGGTAGCGACCACCGGCGGGTACGTCCTGGCGATCGTGCGCCCGCGCTACGGCCGTGTGCTGTACGGGCTGGTGCTGGCGACGCTGTTCGTACCGACGGTGGTCCTGCTGGTGCCGCTGTACCTGACGGTGCTCGACGTGCCGTTCGTCCACGTGTCCCTGCTCAACACGTTCTGGGGGGCGTTCCTGCCGGCCGGTGCGAGCGCGTTCAACGTCGTCCTGGTCAAGCGGTTCCTCGACAACCTGCCTCGGGAGATCATCGAGGCGGCCCGGGTCGACGGTGCCGGGCCGTTCCGGCTGTTCGTCTCGATCGTGCTGCCGATGTCGCGGCCGATCCTCGGCGTGGTGTCGGTGTTCGCGGTGCTGGCGGCGTGGAAGGACTTCCTGTGGCCGCTGCTGGTCCTCCCCGACCCGCTGATGCAGCCGCTGTCGGTGCGCCTCCCGACCCTCGCCCCCAAGACGGAGCTCGACGTGTTCCTCGCCGCGCTGCTGCTCTCGACCGCGGTGCCAATCGTGTTCTTCCTGGTCTTCTCGCGCTTCTTCCTCCGTGGAGGCGGGCTCGGCGGAGCGGTCAAGGGCTGAGCCCCCGTCCCCGATTTGGGCAGTTCGGGTACGAAGTCGGACCGCGATTCCTACCCGAACTGCCCAAATCGGGGACGGGACGGGCGGTAGGGCGTGTCGGCCCGAGATGGAAGCGACCCCGACCTAGCCTGAGCGCATGTCCTTCCCCGTGCGGAGCCTGCTCGGGCGCGACATGGCGGTCGACCTGGGCACGGCGAACACGCTCGTCTACGTACGAGGCAAGGGCGTCCTGCTCGACGAACCGTCTGTCGTCGCCCTCGCTGCGCAGACCCACGAGATCCTGGCGGTCGGGTCCGAGGCGAAGCGCATGCACGGGCGGACTCCTGACGCGATCTCGGTGATCCGACCGATGAAGGACGGCGTGATCGCGGACTTCGAGGCGTGCGAGCACATGCTGCGGCTGTTCATCCAGCAGGTGCACCGCCGGCGCTACTTCACCAAGCCGCGCCTGGTCGTCTGCGTCCCGAGCGCCATCACGTCCGTGGAGCAGCGGGCGGTGCGCGAGGCGGGCTACCAGGCCGGCGCGCGGCAGGTGTTCATCGTCGAGGAGCCGATGGCGGCCGCGCTCGGCGCCGGGCTCCCCGTGCACGAGCCGACCGGCAACATGATCGTGGACGTCGGAGGGGGTACGACCGAGGTCGCCGTCATCGCCCTCGGCGGGATCGTTGCGAGCAAGTCCATCCGGACGGCCGGTGACGACCTCGACGAGGCCATCGTCGCGTGGTTCAAGAAGGAGCACGCGCTGCTGCTGGGGGAGCGTACGGCCGAGGACCTCAAGGTCGCGGCAGGGTCGGCGTTCCCGATGGCCGACGAGCGGACCGTGCAGGTGCGCGGCCGCGACCTCGTGGGCGGACTGCCTCGTACGGTCGAGGTGACCGCCGCCGAGGTGCGCCGTGCGCTCGAGGAGCCGGTCGCCGCGATCGTCGACGCGGTCCGAGCCACCCTCGACCTGACGCCGCCCGAGCTCGCCGGCGACATCATGGACCGCGGCATCGTGCTCACCGGCGGCGGCGCGCTGCTGCACGGGCTCGACGACCGCATCCGCCACGAGACGCAGATCCCGGTCCACGTCGTCGACGACCCGCTGCACTCCGTGGCGCTCGGAGCCGGCAAGTGCGTGGAGGAGTTCGACGCCCTGCAGCAGGTGCTCACCTCCGAGCCCCGGAGGTGACGCCGTGGCCCGGACCAGGACCCGTCCCGACCGCGAGCCGCGCCGTCCACGCACGGTGCTCCTCGTGCTCCTCCTCGCCGCCGTCGCACTGATCAGCATCGACCTGACCGGTGCCGGATCACCCGCGCGTACGGCCGCCGGCGCAGTCCTCGGTCCGCTGGAGTCCGGTGCCAACCGGCTGCTCTCGCCCTTCGGCGTCGACGCGTTCGCGACCCGCGACGACCTGCGCGCGAAGAACGCCGACCTCGAGGCCGAGAACGCTCGCCTCCGGGGGCTCGTCGCCTCCTCCGACGTCGACCGGACGCGGCTCGCCGAGTACGACGCGCTCGCCGCGTACACGACGGCGGCCGACCTCGAGACCGTGACGGCGCACGTCGTCGGCATCGGGTCGGCGCAGTCCTTCCGCCGTACGGTCACCCTCGACGCGGGGACGACCCGCGGCGTCCGTCGCGACATGACGGTGCTCGGCCCGGACGGGCTTGTCGGCCGGGTCATCAGCGCGTCACCGACCAACGCGACCGTCCTCCTGCTCGTCGACGCCGACTCGGTCGTGGGCGCGCGCCTCGGCGCCGAGCACGAGCTCGGCATGCTCCGAGGCGACGGCTCGGTGTCGGGCACCGGCCGTCTCCAGCTCGAGGCGCTGGACCGGTCCGCGGTGCCCGAGGTCGGGGACCCGATCGTGTCGTGGGGCTCGCGCGGCGGCGTCCCCTACATCGCGGGAGTCCCCATCGGACGCGTCGAGAAGGTCGTGGAGTCACCGCGCGACGAGACTGCCTCGGTCACCGTGGCGCCGTACGTCGACTTCTCGGCGCTCGACACGGTCGCGGTCGTGGTCGGCGCACGCCAGGGGTCGTGACGTGGCCGCCCGTCGTGCCGCGCTCGTCGTCGGGCTGCTGGTCGGTGCGGTGATCGTGCAGGTGAGCGTGCTCGCACCCGTCATCCCGACCGCCGTCGTCCCCGACGTCGTGCTCGTGGTCGTGATCGCGGTCGGACTGTGCAGCGGCCCGACCGACGGCGCGTGGGCGGGGTTCGTCGGCGGTCTGCTGCTGGACGTCGCGCCGCCCGCCGACCACCTGCTCGGCCGATGGGCGCTCGCGATGGCGCTGGCGGGGTTCCTCGCCGGCACCGTGGACCGCGGGAGCCGTCCGTCGTGGCTCAGTGACGGTGCCACCGTCGCGGCGACGGCGTTCGTCGGCCTCGCCGTCTTCGCACTGACCGGTGTGCTGCTCGGGGAGCCGGGCCTGACGCTCGCTGCCGCGCTGCCGGTGATCGGGCTGGCCGTCGTGTACGACGTGGTCCTCGGGCTCGCCGTCGTCCCGGCCGTCCGGATGCTCCTCGTGCGTGCCGAGCCCGCGCCGCGGGTGCGGTGGTGAGCATGCGTCGCAGCACGGGACGGCTCGTCGTGGTGCAGGTGCTCGTCGTGGCCCTGTTCGCGACGCTGCTCGTGCGCCTCTGGTACGTCCAGGTCGTCGGCGGTGACTCCTACCAGGCACAGGCCGAGAACAACGCCACCCGCCAGGTCGTCGTGCAGCCGCAACGGGGCCTGGTCGTCGACGCGATGGGCCGGCCGCTCGCCGCGAACCGCGTGACCTGGGTGGTGACCGTCGACCGGTCGCAGCTCACGAGGCTCGACGCCGCGAAGCAGACCGACGTCCTCGGCCGTCTCGCGAAGCTCGTGGACCTGAAGTACGACGTGCTCCTCGACCGCATCAAGCTCTGCGGCGAGGAGGGCGCCCCTGAGCCGCCGTCGTGCTGGAACGGCAGTCCGTACGAGCCGGTGCCCGTCGCCCAGGACGTGCCCCGCGACGTCGCGCTCTCGCTGTCCGAGCGCGGCGAGGAGTTCCCGGCGGTTGCCGCGGAGCAGCGGTCCGTGCGCGCGTACCCGCGTCCCGAGGGCGTCAACGCCGCACAGCTGCTCGGCTACGTCAGCGGGATCACGGCCGACGAGTACGACGCCGCGCGCGAGGCCGACGACCGGACCCTCAACGCCGCGTCGGTGGTGGGGCGCGCGGGCGTCGAGCGCAGCTACGACGCCGACCTGCGGGGTGTTCCGGGGACGACCGGCAAGTCCGTCGACTCCCGCGGACGCGTGATCGCGGAGGGCGCCGCCGTCGAGCCGGAGGCCGGAGGCACCCTCGTGACGAGCATCGACGCACGCGTCCAGGCTCTCGTCGAGTCCCAGCTCGAGAAGGCGATCAAGAAGGCCCGCACCACCCACGACGACGTCACCGGCCGTGACTACGAGGCGTCGGCCGGCGCGGCGGTCGTCCTCGACCCCGATGACGGCCGGGTGATCGCGGCGGCCAGCTACCCGTCGTACGACCCGGAGGTCTGGGTCGACGGCATCACCGACCGCCAGCTCGAGGCGCTGTACGCCGACGACTCCGGCACCCCGCTGCTCTCACGGTTCAGCCAGGCGCAGCTCGCCCCGGGCTCGACCTGGAAGCCGTTCGTCGCCGCCGGTGCGCTGGAGGACCGCTGGGAGACCGGTGACCGGCTCGACTGCTCGTCCGGTCTGCAGGTCGGCAACCGGTGGTTCAAGAACTACGAGTCGGCGTCGTACGGCTCGATCGGCTTCGACCAGGCGCTCGCCGTCTCCTGCGACACGTTCTTCTACCGCATCGCGTACGCCGGGTGGCTCGCCCAGGGCGGCAGCGACGCCGAGATCGGGGTGCACGACCCGCTGGTCGAGATGGCGCGGGCGTTCGGCTTCGGGGAGCGGACCGGCATCGACATCCCGGGGGAGGCGAGCGGGCGGATCGGCGACCGGCAGTGGCGCCAGGACTACTGGGAGGCCAACAAGGACCGCTACTGCCGCATCGCGAAGCGGCCGGAGAAGGTCAAGAGCGCCTACCTCCGGCTGTTCGCGCGCGAGTTCTGCGCGGACGGCTACGTCTACCGCGCGGGTGACGCCGTGAACTTCTCGATCGGGCAGGGCGAGACCCTCGTGTCGCCGCTGCAGCTTGCGACGGCGTACGCAGCCCTTGCCAACGGCGGCACGCTGTACGAGCCGCGCGTGGCCAAGGCGGTCCTCGCCGCTGACGGCTCCGTGGTGCGGAAGATCCCGGCCAAGAAGGCGGGGAAGGTCCCGGTCACCAAGAAGCACCTCCGCTACATCGACGACGCGCTCCTCGACACCGCGAGGACCGGCACGATGGCGTGGAAGATGGGCGGCTTCCCGCTCGACAAGGTGAAGATCCGCTCGAAGACCGGCACCGCCGAGGTCACCGGTCGGCAGACCACCGGCTGGGTGGCGTCGTACGACGACGACTACGTGGTCGTGATGATGATGGAGCAGGGAGGCACCGGCTCCGGCTCCTCCGGCGATGCCGTGCGGGCGATCTGGGAGGGCCTCTACGGCATCAAGGGCGGCACCGTCGACCGCGACACGGCGCTGATGCCGAACGCCCGGCCGCCGAAGGCGCTGCCGCGGATCGCCGAGGACGGCAAGATCCTGCCCCCGGTGGCGCGCAAGCGCGAGGGGGACGACGGATGAGCAGCCGAGGCACCGTACGCCCGCCGTCGCGGCCCGGGAGCGCGCGCCGGCCGTGGTGGGGCGACGTCGACCTCCTCCTGGTCGGCTCAGCGCTCAGCCTGTCGGTGATCGGGATGCTGCTGGTCTGGTCCGCGACGGCCTCGCGCGACGACCTGACCGGCGGCGACCCCACCGCGTACCTCGTCAAGCAGGCCACCAACATCGTGATCGCCGCCGGGCTGGGCGCCGTCATGGCGTGCACCGACCGTCGGTGGATCCGGCTGTGGGCGCCGGTGATCTACGGCGGTGCGGTGCTGGGCCTCGTGCTCGTGTTCGTGCCCGGGATCGGGGCCGTCGTCAACGGGTCGCGCTCGTGGCTGCAGGTCGGAGGACTCTCGCTCCAGCCGGCCGAGCTCGCGAAGCTCGGCGTCGTCCTCGTGATGGCGCTGCTCTTCGCCGAGCGGACGGAGGGGGCGATGCGGCGTACGGTCCGGTCGTCCGACGTCCTCCTCGCGCTCGCCTGCGCCGCCGTGCCGGCGACGCTGATCCTGGCGCAGCCCGACCTCGGCACGCTGATGGTGCTGATCGCGATCGTGCTGGGGGTCCTCGCGGTGGCGGGAGTCCGGCTCGCCTGGCTCGTCGGACTGGTCGCGGCGGGTGTCACGGCGATCGTGGTCGCGGTCTCCGTCGGGCTGATCGAGGAGTACCAGGTGCTGCGCTTCGAGGCGTTCACCGACCCGGGACTCGATCCGAGGGGCGCCGGCTACAACACCGTCCAGGCCAGGATCGCGATCGGCAACGGCGGCGTGCTCGGGCAGGGCCTGTTCCACGGCACGCAGACGCAGGCCGGTTTCGTGCCGGAGCAGCACACCGACTTCGTCTTCACGGTCGCGGGGGAGGAGCTGGGGCTGCTCGGAGCCGGGCTGGTCGTCGTCCTGCTCGGGGTGCTGGTGTGGCGGTGCCTGCGGATCGCCCGCCGTACCGACGACCTGTTCGACCGGCTCGCCGCCTCCGGGGTCGCGTGCTGGTTCGGCTTCCAGGCGTTCCAGAACATCGGGATGTCGCTGGGGATCATGCCGGTGACCGGGGTCCCGCTGCCGTTCGTGTCCTACGGCGGCACGGCGTTGTTCGCCTCGGCGATGGCCGTCGGGCTGCTGGTGGCGATCGACCGCCGCAGCGCACCGCCCGTCGTGGTCGCCCGCTCGCGCGCCGCCCGTTCCCGCTGACCTGGCGACGGATTCGGAGGGTGGGGGCCCGGTCGTTACTCTGGTGAGCATGTCCGTGCAGCCACTCGACGACACCGTCGCGTCGGTCTTCGACCGCCTCGAGCCGATCCTCCCGACGATCAGCAAGCCGATCCAGTACGTCGGCGGCGAGCTGAACTCCGTCGTCAAGGACTGGGGTGCCGCCGACGTCCGGTGGGCCCTGATGTACCCGGACGCGTACGAGGTCGGGCTCCCCAACCAGGGCGTCCAGATCCTGTACGAGGTCCTCAACGAGCGCGACTGGCTGCTGGCCGAGCGCACGTACGCGGTGTTCCCGGACATGGAAGCCGCGATGCGCGAGCACGGCATCCCGCAGTTCACCGTCGACACGCACCGGCCGGTCCGCGCGTTCGACCTCCTCGGTGTGTCGTTCTCCACCGAGCTCGGCTACACCAACCTGCTGACGGCGCTCGACCTCGCTGGCATCCCGCTGCACGCCGTCGACCGGACCGACGCCGACCCGATCGTCCTCTCGGGCGGGCACGCGGCGTTCAACCCGGAGCCGATCGCGGACTTCATCGACGCAGCCGTCCTCGGCGACGGTGAGGAGATCGTCCTCAAGATCAGCGACGTGGTGCGCGAGTGGAAGGCCGAGGGCCGACCGGGTGGACGTGACGAGGTGCTGATGCGCCTGGCGCGCTCCGGCAGCGTGTACGTCCCTAAGTTCTACGACGTCAGCTACCTCCCCGACGGTCGCATCCAGCGCGTCGCCCCGAACCGCGCGGGCGTCCCGTGGCGGGTCACGAAGCACACGCTCATGGACCTCGACCAGTGGCCGTACCCCAAGAACCCCCTGGTCCCGCTCGCGGAGACCGTCCACGAGCGCTACTCGGTGGAGATCTTCCGCGGCTGCACGCGCGGCTGCCGCTTCTGCCAGGCGGGCATGATCACGCGCCCCGTCCGCGAGCGGAGCCTGCAGACGATCGGCGAGATGGTCGACAACGGCCTCAAGAAGTCCGGCTTCGAGGAGGTCGGCCTGTTGTCGTTGTCGAGCGCCGACCACACGGAGATCGGCGAGGTCGCCAAGCAGCTCGGTGACCGCTACGAGGGCACCAACACGTCGCTGTCGCTGCCGAGCACCCGTGTGGACGCCTTCAACATCACGCTGGCCAACGAGTTCAGCCGCAACGGGCGCCGCTCGGGCCTGACGTTCGCCCCCGAGGGCGGCTCGGAGCGTCTCCGCAAGGTGATCAACAAGATGGTGTCCGAGGAGGACCTCATCCGTACGGTCTCCGCCGCCTACTCGCACGGCTGGCGTCAGGTGAAGCTCTACTTCATGTGCGGGCTCCCCACCGAGACCGACGAGGACGTCCTGCAGATCGGCGAGCTCGCCAAGAAGGTCATCGAGACGGGCCGTGAGGTGTCGGGCCGCAAGGACATCCGGTGCACGGTGTCGATCGGCGGCTTCGTACCCAAGGCGCACACGCCGTTCCAGTGGGCGGGTCAGCTCGACCACGAGACGACCGACGACCGTCTGCGCAAGCTCCGGGCGTCGGTGCAGTCGGACAAGCGGTTCGGCCGGGCGATCGGCTTCCGCTACCACGACGGCAAGCCCGGCACGATCGAAGGCCTGCTCTCGCGCGGCGACCGCCGGGTCGGCCGCATCATCGAGGCGGTCTGGCGCGACGGCGGCCGCTTCGACGGCTGGAGCGAGCACTTCTCGTACGACCGCTGGGAGCGCGGTGCGGCCGAGGCGTTGGCGGGCGAGCCGGTCGACCTCGACTGGTACACGACGCGTGAGCGCGAGTACGCCGAGGTCCTCCCCTGGGACCACCTCGACTCCGGTCTCGACCGCGACTGGCTGTGGGAGGACTGGCAGGACGCCATCGATCCCGACGGCGCGATGGAGGTCGAGGACTGCCGCTGGACCCCGTGCTTCGACTGCGGCGTCTGCCCGCAGATGGACACCGAGATCCAGATCGGCCCCACGGGCAAGACGCTGCTGCCCTTAAGCGTCGTCTGACGCGCGTGCGTCGGGCCAGTGCGCGGTGCGGCCGAGTCTTGTACCCGCGACTGCCGTGCCGTGCCGTGGCTGCGCCCGTCGGTGCGTGAGTGGTCACGCGTCCTAGTCGGGTGACCACTCACTGACCAACCCGAGGAGTGCCCCCGTACGGAGGGCTCAGCCCTCGCGGAGCTGGTCCTCGAGCATGATCGGCCGGGCGACGTACGACCCGACGACGCCGATCAGCACGGCGAGCGTGACGAGCATGGCGGTCGGGGCACCCCAACCGCCGCTCGCGTCGTGCAGGGCGCCCGTCCCGAAGGGCCCGAGGGCCGCGATCAGGTAGCCGAGGCCCTGCACGAACGCCGACAGCGCCACCGTGCCCTCGTGGGTCCGCGCACGCTTGGCGATCATCGTCAGCACCCACGGGAACGCCGCTCCGCCGACACCCAGCACGAGCGCCCACAGCCACGGCGCTTCCGAGGGCCACCAGAGCAGCCCGAGCCACCCGACGACCGTGAGGACCGCGAACGACCACGGGAGCACCCACGGGCGTCGGCTGGTCCAGCTGATCAGGGCCGGGAGCACTAGCGCGGCCGGGATCCCGACGCCGGTGAGGATGGCGAGCATCGCGCCTGCGTGCGCATCGTCGAGTCCGGCGTCCTCGAGGATCGCGGGGAACCAGCCGAACTGCGCGTACGCCTGAGCGGCCTGGCAGCCGAAGCAGACCGCCATCGTCCAGGCGAGCGGCGCCCGGACCAGCTGCCCGGTCGAGATCCGGGTGGTGTCGCCGGTGGAGCGTACGTCGTGGCCGAGCAGGCGGAGCCACGGCAGCACGGTCACGGCGGCGAGGAGCGACCAGGCGAACAGGCCCCAGCGCCAGTCGCCGGCAGCCTCGGACAGCGGCACGGTCAGCGCGGCGGAGAGCGTCGCGCCGCCGACGACGGCGGCGCTGGCGATCGAGGAGATCAGCGCGATCCGGTCCGGGAAGTGCACCTTCACCAGCGGCGGCAGGATCACGTTGCCGACCGCGCAGCCGGCGAGCGAGACCGCCGACGCCACGAGGAACACGGCGCTGCTGTCGACGAAGGCGCGCGACGCCAGTCCCACCGCGATCACGGCGAGCGCGACGGTCGCGGTCGTGTGGAGCCCGATCGCGCGTACGACGGAGTTGGCGAGCGATCCGACGACGGCGAACAGCACCACGGGGAGCGTCGTCAGCACCCCGGCCGTGGTGGGGGACATGCCGAGCCCGTCGATGATGTCGGTCAGCACGACGCCGACGCTGCCGACGGATGCGCGGAGGTTCAGGGCGAGAAGCACGATGCAGACGAGGACGAACGCACGCTTGCCGGCGGACTCGAGGGAGGGCTGCGTCACCGAGCCAATCTGTCATGCGCGGTTCTCAAGGACACGGTTGGGTCACGACGTCTCGTTCCGCGAGTCAACCATTGACCAGCGCGACACCTGCTCGCTAGCGTCCGTATATCGTATAGATTAGCCGCCGCTGGCCCTGCCAGTCGCGGCTCGGGACGGATCGGTGGTTGACCGCATGCGGGCTTTCTCGAGTTGGCCTTTCCTGAGTGGAAACGCCTCGAGTTCGGATGGCAGGGCACGACGCGGCGCGCGAGCGGGAGCGGTCGGGGTCGCGGTGCTGGCGCTCACGCTGACGGCGTGCGGCGGGGGCGACGGCGACGCTGACGCCAAGAGCGTCGACGACGCGTCGGTGACGATCGGCAGCACGGCCATCAGCAACAGCCTCGACCCGGCGGCGGCGCTGTCGTCGGTGGGCCGCACCTACACGAAGCAGGTCTTCGACCAGCTCGTGACCTTCGACGAGGACGGTGAGATCGCCGCCAGCCTCGCGACCGAGTGGGAGCGCGTCGACGACACGACCGTCGACTTCACCCTGCGCAAGGACGTGACGTTCTCCAGCGGTGCCGCCCTCGACGCGGCTGCCGTCGTCGCGAACGTCGAGCGTGTCCTCTCCGGCGACCCCGCGTACGCGACCGTGGCCGGCCGCATCGCCACCGTGAAGGAGGCGTCCGAGGTCTCGCCCGAGGTGGTCCGCGTCGTCACCTCCACGCCCGACGCCATCCTGCTCAACCGCATGACCCTGCTCGACATCGTCGATCCGGCGACCTTCGACGCCGACCGACCCGCCGGCACGGGGCCCTTCCAGGTCACCGGCTACGAGGCAGGCACGTCGATCGAGCTCACGCGCTTCGACGACTCGTGGCGCGCGACCGACTCGGTCAAGGACCTGACGATCCAGGCGATCCCCAACCCGGCGACGCTGTCGAGCGCCCTGCGCACCGGCGAGGTCGACGTCGCGTACGGACTGCCCGCCGACGTCGCGACCCAGCTCGAGGGCAGCGGCTTCACGAACGTGCACAAGCCGGCCGGTTCGTCGGCCATCACGAGCCTCATCGCCGACGTCGAGCCCGCGCTGGCCGACGTCCGCGTCCGCGAGGCGATCAACCTCGCCGTCAACCGTGAGGAGTTCGTCGACGCGGTGCTCGGCGGGTTCGGCACCCCGAACGGCAGCCAGCTGCTCCAGAAGGGCTACCTCGGATACGACGACTCCCTCCCGTCGTACGAGTTCGACCTGGACCGCGCGAAGTCGCTCGTGTCCGAGGCGGGGGTCGAGGGGCTCGAGCTCCCGATCGCCACCACGGCACTCTTCAAGGCGCCGGCGGAGGCCGTCGCCGGATACCTCAACGCGATCGGGTTCAAGAGCGAGGTCGTGGTGCAGGACCTCTCAGCGTTCATCCCGACGCTCCTCATGAAGTCCGAGTACCCGCTGCTCTACTGGCAGACCGACTACTACGACCTGCGCGACATCACGTCGGTCAGCCGTTTCGGGCCGACCGCGCCCGGCCAGCAGGCGCACATCCCGGTCAACGAGTACCAGGACCTGTACGCCTCGCAGTCCGGCGAGCTCGACGAGGCGAAGCGCGAGGCCCAGATCAAGCAGATGGCGAAGATCCTCAACGATGAGGCCGGCGTCCTGTTCCTGGCGTGGACCGACAACCTCTACACCGTGGCGCCGCGGATCTCGGACCTGCCGCTGTCGGGTGACAGCCTGGTGCGAGCCGAGGCGATCACCGTCAGTGAGTGACCGAGATGACTGAGGGTGTGGTGGCGTCGGTCGACCCCGGCGCCACCGCACCGCCCTCGGCCGGGCGGGGGCGTCGTGGACGTCGCGCCCGCCGGCTCGGGGCGATGACCGTACGCCTGCTGCTGACGCTGCTGGGCCTGCTGACGCTCCTCTTCTTCCTGGTCCGCCTCAGCGGCGACCCGGCGGGCGTCCTCGCCGGCCCGTCGGCGACGCCGCAGCAGCTCGAGGCCGTACGCGCGGGGCTGGGGCTCGACGAGCCGCTCCTCGCGCAGTACGCCGCGTTCCTCGGCGACGTCGTACGCCTCGACTTCGGCACGTCCGTCTTCTCTGGCGAGTCCGCGCTCGGCACGGCGCTGGGCGCGCTGCCGGCGACGCTGGTCCTGCTGGTCACGACGATGCTCGTCTCGGTCGCCGTCGGCATCCCGTGCGGTGTGCTGCTCGACCGTGGCGGCCGCGTGACCCGGGCGGTCGTCGGCACCTCGATGACGCTCGCGCAGGCGGTCCCGACCTTCGTGCTCGGCATCCTGCTGATCTACCTCTTCGCCGTACGCCTGGGCTGGCTGCCGGCGTTCGGCTCGGGGACGGCAGCCACGCTCGTGATGCCGACGCTGGCGCTCGCGACGTTCGCGATCGCGCGCACCGCGCGGATGGTCGCCGCCGAGCTCGAGCAGGTCGAGGACCAGGACTTCCTCCGTACGGCCGCCGCCAAGGGGGCATCGACCCGACGGGTCCTGTGGCGCCATGCGCTGCCGAACGCGTTCCCCGCGGTGGCGGCCGCTCTCGTCGTCGAGATCTCGTACCTGATCTCCGGGGCCGTCGTCGTCGAGGTGCTGTTCGCCTACGACGGGATCGGCAAGGAGCTCGTGGACGCGATCTTCGCGCGGGACTACCCGGTGGTCCAGGCCTGCGTCTTCGTGATCGGAGTGTTCGTGGTGGTGGTCAACGTGGTCGGCGACGGCCTGCTCCGTGCGCTCGACCCCCGTATCGCTCGGGCCCGCGCATGAGGCGCCGCGGGATCGACCTGCGCCTGTGGGTGCCGCTCGGCGTCCTCGTCCTCACGATCGTGGCCTGCTTCGTCGGCCCGATGCTTCTCGGCCCCGAGGCCGGGCAGCAGGCCCTCGGGGAGCGCCTCGCGCCGCCGGCCTGGCTGCCCGGTGCGATCGACGGGCGGCCGCTCGGCACCGACGCGTTCGGCCGGGACATGCTGACCCGGACCCTGGAGGGCGGCCAGGTCTCGCTCCAGGTCGGGTTCGGCGCGGCGACCGGCGCCGTGCTGGTCGGGATGGTGCTCGGCCTCGTCGCCGGGTACTGGGGCGGCTGGTGCGACCGCGTGATCATGGCGGGTGCCGACATCTGGCTGGCCTTCCCGTTCCTCGTGATCGCGCTCGCCGCCGTCGCCGTCGTGGGCTCGGACATCCCGGTCCTGATAGTGCTGCTGACCCTCGGCGGCTGGGTCCTGCCGACGCGGGTCACCCGGACGATCGCGCTGCGCGTGCGGAGCGAGGACTACGTCGTGGCCGCCGCTGGTGCGGGCGCCTCGGACCTCTACCTCGTACGCCGGCACGTCCTGCCGCAGGTGCTCCCCGCGAACCTCGTCGTGTGGTCCTTCACGGTGGGCGCGCTGGTGGTCATCGAAGGCGCGCTGTCGTTCCTCGGCCTCGGCGTGAAGCCGCCGACGGCGTCGTGGGGCAACATCATCGCCGACGGCACCCCGTACCTCCAGACGGCGTGGTGGATCGTCGCCTGGCCCGCCCTGATGATCGTCGTCACGGTGATCTGCGCGAACGCGCTCGGCAACGCGCTGCGGGGCCGCTGGAACGCCGGCGCCGACGTGATCGACAAGGAGGTGGTCCCGTGACCGCGGCACTGGAGATCGACGACCTGTGGGTCGAGGCGGGCGATCCGGACGACCCGCTGGTGCTCGTCCGCGGGGTGAGTCTCACGGTCGCGGCAGCGAGCGTCGTCGGGCTCGTCGGTGAGTCGGGCTCGGGCAAGACCGTCACCTGCATGGCCTCCCTCGGCCTGGCCGGGCGCGGCGTCCGGATCACCGGTGGCTCCGTCCGCGCCCAGGGGATCGAGCTCGTGGGCGCCGACGAGCGCACGCTGATGCGTGTTCGCGGAGGTGTGGTCGGCACGGTGTTCCAGGACCCGCTGAGCTCCCTCAACCCGCTGCAGCGGATCGGCGACCAGATCGCCGAGGCGGTCATGCTCCACCACGGGGGGCGCCGCAGGTCCCACCATGCCCGCGTCGTCGAGCTGCTCGCCAAGGTCGGGGTCCCCGCTCCTGAGCAGCGCGCACGCGCCTACCCGCACGAGCTCTCCGGAGGGCTGCGGCAGCGGGTCGCCATCGCCATGGCCCTCGCGAACGACCCTGCGCTCCTGGTGGCCGACGAGCCGACGACGGCGCTGGACGTGACGGTCCAGGCCCAGGTCCTCGACGTGATCCGGTCGGCGACACGCGACGAGGCGCGCTCGGCACTGATCGTGACGCACGACCTCGGCCTCGTGGCCGAGGTGGCCGATCGGGTGGCCGTCATGTACGCCGGTCAGATCGTCGAGGAGGGACCGGTGGCGTCGGTGTTCCAGGACCCGCAGCACCCCTACACGCGCGGGCTCCTCGCGAGCCGGCCGGTGCTCGCTGCCGGGCGGCGGCGCCTGGGCGCGATGGTCGGTCGGCCCCCGCTGCCGGGGTCCTGGCCAGCGGGATGCGCGTTCGCGCCGCGGTGCCCCGTCGCGACCGGCGCGTGCGGCGAGGCTCCGCCGATCCGAACCAGCGACCAGGGATGGTCGCGCTGCTGGCACCCCGGGAGCGGGGAGACCACCGCCACGTCGAGGGCCGAGGAGGGCGCCGCATGAGTCCCGTCATCGCGCTGGAAGGGCTCGCGAAGGGGTACGACATCGCCGGCGGTGCCCGGTTGACCGCCGTCGACGACGTGAGCCTCACCATCGCGGCGGGGGAGACGTACGCCCTCGTCGGGGAGAGCGGGTGCGGCAAGTCCACGCTCGCCCGGATGGCCGCCATGCTCACCGCGCCCGACGCCGGGCAGGTCAGCTGGTCAGGGCAGACGGTCTCGCAACAGCGCAGGTCCGCGGTGCGGGCGGTGCGCGACCACACCCAGTTCGTGTTCCAGGACCCGGCTGCGGCCCTGTCGCCGCGCCTGACCGTCGAGGAGGCCGTGAGCGAGCCGCTGCGGATCCGACGCCGTACGGGCTCGCGCTCGGTGGCCGACCTGCTGGACGACGTGGGCCTCGACCGCTCGATGGGCCGTCGCTACCCGCGCGAGCTGAGCGGCGGTCAGCGACAGCGCGTCGTGATCGCGCGGGCGCTCGCGCTCGAGCCGAAGCTCCTCGTGCTCGACGAGCCGGTCGCGTCGCTGGACGTCTCGGTGCAGGCACAGGTCCTCAACCTTCTCGCCGACCTCCAGGCCGAGCACGGTCTCGCCTATCTCCTCATCGCCCACGACCTCGCCGTCGTCAGCAGCGTCGCGGACCGGATCGGCGTGATGTACCTCGGGCAGATCGTCGAGGAGGGTCCGGCGGGCGACGTCGTGACGACGCCGCGCCACCCGTACACGCAGATGCTTATCGCGTCCGTCCCTGCCTTCGTGCCGGGGGAGCGCGGGGAGCGCCCACGCGTCGTCGGGGACCCCGCGAGCCCGACCGAGCGTCGTACGGGGTGTGCGTTCGCGACGCGGTGCGCGTTCGCCACGCAGGTCTGCCTCGACGTCGCACCGCCGCGTCGTGAGCTCGGCGACGTGGCCGTGCGTTGCCACCACGCCTCGTGACCGGCGCCCAGGAGCGCTCCATCGTCGTCGCGTCCCGGCGCTTGGGTACGCTCGAAGCGTGACGAGCCCCGACCGCTCCCCGGCCAACCCCGAGGCGCCCAACCCGCAGCTCCCGACCGTCCAGAAGCTGCGCATCCGGTACGCGAAGCGGGGACGCCTGCGCTTCACGAGCCACCGCGACTTCGGCCGCGCCTTCGAGCGCGCCGTGCGCCGCGCGGGCGTCCCGATCGCGCACTCGTCCGGATTCACGCCGCACCCGAAGATCTCGTACGCCGGCGCGTCCCCGACCGGAGCCGCCAGCGAAGCCGAGTACCTCGAGATCGGGCTGATCCGCGCCCTGGAGCCGAGCGAGGTCGGCGCGGCCCTCGACACCGCTCTGCCGCCGGGCATCGACGTCATCGAGGTCGTTGCCGTCAAGGAGGGCACCGGGTCGCTGGCGGACCGTCTGGAGGCGAGCTCCTGGTCGCTGGAGCTGCCTGGCGTGTCCCTCGAGGAGGCCTCCTCCGCGGTCGACGCGTTCCTCGCCGCGCCCGAGGTGCTGGTCGAGCGGATGACCAAGAAGGGCCTCCGCACGTTCGACAGCCGGGCGGCCGTCGTACGCCTCGCCGCCCGCACGTCGCCGGATGCTGAGGGTGGGTGTGCGATACTGGACCTGGTCGTACGACACGGCACCCCGTCCGTACGACCCGACGATGTTCTCGCCGGGCTCCGCGCCATCGCGGGTCTCGCGCCGTCGGCGGTCCCCGTGGCCACCCGACGCGCGCAGGGTCCCCTTGATGCGCTGTCCGGCACGGTCGGCGATCCGTTCGCGCCCGACCGCGACGCGTCGTAGGCACACGATGCCTGCGGCGGCGACCGCGGCGGCGGATGGAGCGCTCGTGACAGGCCGACAGACATGGGGAGCGTCGCCGTAGCCCGGGATCCCGGGCCGACCGCAGGCTTGCGTCCGCAGTGCGACCCCGTTGCACGCGGCGACGACATCGCCTCGCGCGCAGCAGTGGCTGCCCGCGGGGCCGAAGGAGCACCATGCTCGACGAACAGAACCCGCCCAACCCCGCATCGGACGACGCCGGGGAGCACGAGGGCAACGAGCCGGTCGTCGCGGTGACGCGTCGCCGGCGTACGGCATCACGTCCCGCAGGCCCGCCTCCGGCGGCTGCGGTCTTCTCCGAGGCAAGCGCCCCCGCGAAGCCCGTGAAGGCGACCCGCAAGCGCAAGGCTGCCGCCCCGGCGGAGTCCGCCGACGAGGCTGAGCAGGCTTCGACGCAGGCGCCGGCTGCTGAGGCGCCCGCCGCCGAAGCCCCGGCTGCTGACGCGCCCGCGGTCGCCGCACCGACGGTCACCCGCTCCACCCGGACGCGCAAGACCGCGTCCCGGTCCGCTGGCCCGGCCGCCCCGGCGCCTGCCGCGACGGAGGTCGCGGCCGAGGAAGCGCCGGCCCCCGTCGACGAAGCGCCGGTCGAGGACGCCCTTGTCGAGGACGCCGCCGTCGAGGACGCCGCAGTGGTCGATCCCGAGGTTGACGGCGACGCCGAGCTCGATGACGACCTCGAAGACGAGACCGACGAGATCGCCGCCCCGGACACCAGGGCCTCGGTCGCGCGCTCGCCGTTCGTCGCGCCGCTCTTCCAGGCCCCCGAGCCGACCGTCGCACCACGCCGCCGCCGTGCGGACGCCGAGGTTGTCGCGGACGACGCCGACTGGCCTTCCGACGACGACCGCCGTGCACGCGGTCGCCGCGACGCGGACGACCGGGTCGACAGCGAGGCCGACGTCGACTCTGACGCGGACGACGAGGACAACGGGTCCGACGACGCCGACGGCACCACGCCGGGTCGTCGGCGCCGCCGCCGCGGCGGACGCCGCCGCCGTCGCCCCGGCACCACGGACGCCGAGAACCTCGATCCCGACGCGGAGTCCGACGACGAGGACGGCGAGGACCGACCCGCGAGCACCGACACGCCCGACACCGACGACGAGTCGGCCGAGGACGACGCCGCGGACGCGGGCGACGAGTCGAGCAGCGGTTCGAGCCGCCGCCGCCGCCGTCGTCGCCGGCGTGGCGAGGACAACGACTCGGCCGCAGACGACCCCGAGAACACGGTCGTCCGGGTCCGCGAGCGCCGCAGCGCCGAGGACGAGATCACCAGCGTCTCCGGATCGACACGGCTCGAGGCCAAGAAGCAGCGCCGCCGCGAGGGCCGCGAGGCCGGCCGCCGCCGTACCCCCATCGTCTCCGAGGCCGAGTTCCTGGCGCGCCGTGAGTCGGTGAAGCGCGAGATGGTCATCCGCCAGCGCGAGGACCTCACGCAGATCGCCGTGCTCGAGGACGACGTCCTGGTCGAGCACTACGTCGCGCGTGACTCGCAGTCGTCGATGATCGGCAACGTCTACCTCGGCCGGGTCCAGAACGTCCTCCCGTCGATGGAGGCGGCGTTCGTCGACATCGGCAAGGGGCGCAACGCCGTCCTGTACGCGGGCGAGGTCGACTGGCGCAAGCTGGGCGACGGCAAGCCGCGCAAGATCGAAGAGGTCCTGAAGTCCGGCCAGGCCGTCCTCGTCCAGGTGACGAAGGACCCGGTGGGGCACAAGGGCGCACGCCTGACCAGCCAGATCAGTCTTCCCGGCCGCTTCCTCGTGTACGTCCCGGACGGCCAGACCAGCGGCATCTCCCGGAAGCTGCCCGACACCGAGCGCAACCGTCTGAAGTCGCTGCTGAAGGGCATCCTCCCCGAGGACGCCGGCGTGATCATCCGCACCGCAGCAGAGGGTGCCACGGAGGATCAGCTGACCCGCGACGTCGAGGCGCTCGACGCACGCTGGAAGGACATCGAGAAGAAGTCCACCTCCAGCGGCAACGCGCCTCAGCTGCTGTACGGCGAGCCGGACCTGACCATCAAGGTCGTCCGCGACCTCTTCAACGAGGACTTCTCCCGCCTGGTCGTCGAGGGCTCCGACGCAGCCGACATGATCGAGGGCTACGTCAGCCACGTCGCGCCGGACCTGAAGGACCGGGTCGAGACCTGGAGCGGATCGGCGTCGGGCGACGTCTTCTCGGCTCACCGTATCGACGAGCAGATCGCGAAGGCGCTCGACCGCAAGGTCTGGCTCCCGTCCGGCGGCTCGCTGATCATCGACCGCACCGAGGCGATGACGGTGGTCGACGTCAACACCGGCAAGTTCACCGGGTCGGGCGGCAACCTCGAGGAGACGGTCACCAAGAACAATCTCGAGGCCGCCGAGGAGATCGTCCGCCAGCTCCGTCTGCGCGACATCGGCGGCATCATCGTCGTGGACTTCATCGACATGGTGCTCGAGAGCAACCGCGACCTGGTGCTGCGTCGCATGGTCGAGTGCCTCGGCCGCGACCGTACGCGCCACCAGGTGGCAGAGGTCACCTCGCTCGGGCTCGTGCAGATGACGCGCAAGCGGATCGGCACCGGCCTGCTCGAGGCGTTCAGCGAGCCCTGTGAGCACTGTCACGGCCGCGGCCTGATCCTGCACGAGCACCCGGTCGAGCCGAAGAAGCAGGCCGAGGAGAGCCGTCGCGGACGCGGCGGTCGCGGCGGACGAGGCGGCGACAACCAGAAGTCGGGCGACGGTCAGAAGTCGGGCGACAACCAGCGGTCCGGCAAGTCGCAGAACGACGCCAAGGGCGGCCGCGGCCAGAAGGCCAAGAACGAGCCGAAGGACGCCGAGCCCAAGGACCCGGCGCCCGTGCCCGCAGACCGCGTCGACGCGGTCGAGGACGCCGCTCCTGCACCCGAGGAGACCGTCGAGACGGTCTCGTCGGAGGCAGTCGTCGCGGAGGTCGACGAGGCTCCTGACAGCTCTGCTGAGCCCGCGGCGACCGAAGCCTCGGCCGACGAGTCGTCCGAGCCCGCCGGCCCGCGCAAGCGGCGTCGTCGCCGGAGCGGCTCGGCCCCGACCGATCAAGCGGACGCCCCGAGCGCGCCGGCTGAGGCCCCCGCGCAGGCGGAGGGCACCGCTGGTGTGGAGGCCCCCGGTACGCTGGATGCAGGAGACCCCGACCCCGTTTTGACCGGTGACGGGGAGACTCCGTAGACTAGTGAGTCGGCGCGCCTGTGTGCGTGCCGGTCTGTGTGCCCGAGCCGTGGCCTAGCGCCCGGCGATGCACCACCCAGTTCTTAGTTTGTGAAAAGCCCAGTTTGGAAAGCCCAAGCTCCGACAGCGGAGCAGCAACGAGTGAGGATGTGAGTCGGCGGTGTACGCGATCGTGCGCAGTGGCGGCCAGCAGCAGAAGGTCGCGGTCGGCGACGTCATCGAGATCGACAAGCTCAAGAAGACCACCGTCGGCGAGTCGCTCGAGCTCCCCGCCGTGCTGCTCGTCGACGGCGACGCGGTGACCTCGGACGCCGATTCGCTCGCCAAGGTCTCGGTGACCGCCGAGGTCCTCGGCGCCACCAAGGGTCCGAAGATCATCATCCAGAAGTACAAGAACAAGACCGGTTACAAGAAGCGCCAGGGTCACCGCCAGCACTACACCCAGGTCAAGATCACCGGCATCTCGAAGTGACGCGAAAGTAGGCTTGAGCACATGGCACACAAGAAGGGCGCCGCTTCTACCAAGAACGGCCGTGACTCCAACTCTCAGCGCCTCGGCGTGAAGCGCTTCGGCGGCCAGCAGGTCAGCGCAGGCGAGATCATCGTCCGCCAGCGCGGCACGCACTTCCACCCGGGCACCAACGTCGGCCGCGGTGGCGACGACACGCTGTTCGCTCTCTCCGCAGGTGCGGTCGAGTTCGGCACGCGTCGTGGCCGTCGTGTGGTCAACATCGTCCCGGCGGAGTGATCTGACGGACTTCGACGACGAGGGGCGGGTCCGCGGTGGCGGACTCGCCCCTCGTCGCAGTTGCGGACAGGATGGCCTTGAGCCCGCCCGTCCCTGACACAGCACCGCGTACGACGTCGCCCGCGCGCGTCGTACGGAGCCGCTCCTGCGGCGGTGAGCGCGGCGTAGCAACGAAGAGGTGGCACGGATGGCAGTCCCGACGTTCGTCGACAAGGTGACCCTGCACGTCAAGGGTGGCGACGGCGGCAACGGCATCGCCTCGGTCCACCGCGAGAAGTTCAAGCCGCTCGGCGGCCCGGACGGCGGCAACGGCGGCCACGGCGGCGACGTGATCCTGCGGGTCGCGCCCGAGGTCACGACGCTGGTCGACTACTACCACGAGCCCCACCGCCGCGGCGGCAAGGGCCACCACGGCAGCGGCGACAACCGCAGCGGCGCCCAGGGCGAGGACCTCGTCCTCCCGGTGCCCGAAGGCACCGTGGTCCGCAGCCGCGACGGCGAGCTGCTCGCCGATCTCGTCGGCCCCGGCACGGAGCTCGTGGTCGCGTCCGGCGGCCGCGGTGGGCTCGGCAACGCCGCGCTCGCCTCGAGCAAGCGCAAGGCGCCGGGGTTCGCCCTCAAGGGCGAGCCGGGCGACGAGCTCACGATCACCCTCGAGCTCAAGGTCGTCGCCGACATCGGCCTCGTCGGCTTCCCCAGCGCCGGCAAGTCGAGCCTGATCGCGTCGCTGTCGCGTGCCCGTCCGAAGATCGCCGACTACCCGTTCACGACGCTCGTCCCGAACCTCGGTGTCGTCGTCGCTGGCGACACCACCTACACGGTCGCCGACGTTCCGGGCCTCATCGAGGGCGCCGCGGAGGGTCGCGGTCTCGGGCACGACTTCCTCCGGCACGTCGAGCGCTGCGCGGCGCTCGTCCACGTCATCGACTGCGCCACGATCGAGCCCGGTCGTGATCCCTTGACTGATCTCGACGTGATCGAGACCGAGCTGGCGGCGTACGGCGGTCTCGAGGACCGGCCGCGCCTGGTCGCGCTCAACAAGGTCGACGTGCCCGACGCCAAGACGATCGCCGAGTTCGTCCGCGGCGAGCTGGAGGAGCGCGGCCTCGAGGTGTACGAGATCTCCGCCGCCTCCCACGAGGGCCTGCGCGAGCTGTCCTTCGCCATGGCCGAGGTCGTCGCGTCGTCACGCAAGAAGGCGGCTCCCGCGCCGACGACGAGGATCGTCCTGCGGCCCCGCTCGGCCGACGGTCAGGACGACTTCACGGTCACGCACTCGGGCGGCCAGTGGCTCGTACGCGGTGAGAAGCCGGAGCGCTGGGTCCGCCAGACCGACTTCACCAACGACGAGGCCGTGGGCTTCCTGGCGGACCGCCTCAACCGGCTCGGGGTCGAGGCCAAGCTCGCCGCGATGGGCGCGCAGGCCGGCGACGACGTCGTGATCGGCAGCGTGGACGACGCGGTCGTCTTCGACTTCGACCCGCAGATCCAGACCGGCGCAGAGCTTCTCGGCTCGCGGCGCGGCGAGGACGACCGCCTGATCGAGAACCACCGCCGTACCAACAAGCAGCGCCGTGAGGATCTCGCCAGCAAGCGCGAGTTCGAGCGGACCGCGCGCGAGGCCCGGACCACCGGCCGCGTCGCGCCCGACTCGCTGTGGACCGACGAGATCCTGTCCGACGAGGACGGCGACGAGGACGAGTAGGGGCACGCCGGTGAGGATCGTCGTCAAGGTGGGCTCGTCGTCGCTGAGCTCCACCCTGGGTGGGCTCGACCTGTCACGCCTGCACGGGCTCGTGGACGCGCTCGCCGGGGCGCGCGATCGCGGTGACGAGGTCGTCCTCGTCAGCTCCGGCGCCATCGCGACCGGGCTTGCCCCGCTGTCGCTCCCGACCCGGCCCCGCGACCTCGCGACGCAGCAGGCCGCCGCCAGCGTCGGCCAGGGCCTGCTCGTCGCGCGCTACACGGAGCGCTTCGCCCGCCACGACCTCGTCGTCGGCCAGGTCCTGCTCACCGTCGACGACGTGGTCCGGCGGACCCACTACCGCAACGCGTACCGCACCCTCGCTCGACTGCTGGACCTCGGGGTCGTGCCGATCGTCAACGAGAACGACACCGTGGCGACCAGCGAGATCCGCTTCGGTGACAACGACCGGCTGGCCGCGCTCGTCGCCCACCTCGTCCACGCCGACCGCCTGATCCTGCTGTCCGACGTCGACGGACTGTACGACGGCAACCCGTCGACGCCGGGCACGCGGATGCTCCGGCACGTCCACGGCGACGCTGACCTCGAGGGGATCGACATCGGCACCCCGTCGGCGTCGAAGGTCGGCACCGGGGGGATGGTCACCAAGGTCGAGGCCGCCCGGATCGCCACCGGCGCCGGGATCCCGGTGCTGCTCACCAGTGCGGACCAGGTGAACACCGCGCTCGCGAGCGGGGACGTCGGGACGACCTTCCACCCGACCGGGCCGCGTCGCTCGACCCGGCTGCTCTGGCTGGCGCACGCGACCACGGGCAAGGGCAGCGTCGTTCTCGATCGGGGTGCGGTCCGAGCGATCGTCGAACGCGGCGCGTCCCTGCTGCCTGCTGGCGTGGTGCGGAGCGAAGGCGCGTACGAGGCTGGAGACCCCGTCGATCTCGTCGACGAGGCGGGAGTCGTGGTTGCGCGAGGTCTGGTCAACTACGACAGCGCCGAGGTGCCGAAGCTGATCGGTCGGTCCACCCACGACCTGGCGGCGGAGCTGGGAGCGGAGTACGAGCGCGAGCTGGTCCACCGCGACGACATGGTGCTTCTCGGCTGAATCTGAGAACCTGCGCATCCTCTCGTCCTCGCCTGCCCGGCGTCGTTCCTCAGCGCGCGTGACGCTCTGAGCGACACCGCGGGCGTCGGAAGATCGTGGCCACGGGGACGGGTCCCTGACGCGCTGGACTGTGACGTGCGGGGCGCTCAGGTCGCAGGTTCTGGTCGAAAGTACGAAAGCGCTCCCGTGCCGCGCCGAGCGCGATTAGGGTTGCCGCTGAGGATCACCGACAAGGAGGCACCGTGGCCGGGCAGGACAAGTTGTGGCACGTTGCCCTCACCGTGGCCGGGACACCGCACGACGACGACGTCGTCCATGCCGCGATGCTGCGTCTGCGGGACGAGCACGCGTTCCTCCACTCGCTGCGCTACGCCGAGGACCGTGCCGAGATCTGCTACTGGGAGCAGGCCGCGGAGATGCTCGACGCGGCGGCCATGGCGATGCGGGTGTGGTCCGAGCACCGCGATTCCGCGGGGCTTCCCCCCTGGGACGTGGTCGGGCTCGAGGTGCTCGACCAGGCGACGTACGAGCACCGTTCGCGCGACGACGCGATGGCCAGCCGTGGGGTCGGGTCGGTCATGCCGACTCCGGTCCATTTCTGACCTCACTATCCTGGTGACGTGAGCCACGATCTCGAGTCCCACGTCCACGAGTCCGCCCGCCGCGCACGCGCTGCTGCGCTCGACCTGCGTGCGGTGCCGCGTGCCACGAAGGACGCCGCGCTCGAGGCGATGGCGGACGCACTGATCGCCCGGACCGACGAGATCGTCGCCGCGAACGCGCTCGACGTCTCCGCCGCTCGCGAGTCCGGGACGGGCGAGCACATCATCGACCGTCTGCGCCTCGATGCCGACCGCGTGGCCGCGATGGCTCAGGGCACCCGCGACGTCGCCGCGCTCGCCGACCCGGTCGGGGAGGTCGTCCGCGGTTCCACGCTCGCCAACGGGCTCCAGCTCCGGCAGGTGCGCGTGCCGATCGGTGTGATCGGGATGATCTACGAGGGCCGGCCCAACGTGACCGCCGACGCCGCCGCGATCTGCCTCAAGGCCGGCAACGCGGTCCTGCTCCGCGGATCAGGCTCGGCGGCGCGCTCCAACGAAGCCATCACGGCGGTCCTCCGTACGGCGATCGCCTCGGTCGGGCTCCCCGAGGACGCGATCCAGGCGATCGACCCGTCCGACCGGTCGAGCTCGACGGCGCTCCTCAAGGCCCGCGGGCTGGTCGACCTCGTGATCCCGCGCGGGGGAGCGGGTCTGATCCAGACGGTCGTCCGCGAAGCGCAGGTGCCCGTCATCGAGACCGGCACGGGCAACGTCCACGTGTACGTCGACGCCGACGCCGACCTCGCCATGGCCCTCGACATCGTGGTCAACGCGAAGACGCAGCGCACCAGCGTCTGCAACGCAGCCGAGTCGCTCCTCGTGCACAAGTCGGTGGCGGACGAGTTCCTGCCGCGCGTCGTCGCGGCGCTGCGTGAGCGTGACGTGACGATCCACGGCGATCCGGCGTTCGCTGCGACCGACAGCGCGGTCGTGGCTGCCACGGACGAGGACTACGCCACCGAGTACCTCTCGCTCGACATCGCGGCCCGGGTCGTCGGCTCCTTCGAGGAGGCCGTGGCCCACATCCGCACGTACTCGTCCGGGCACACGGAGGCGATCGTCACCGGTTCGCTGGCGACGGCGCAACGCTTCACCGCTGCGGTCGACGCGGCCGCGATCATGATCAACGCGTCCACCCGGTTCACCGACGGCGGTGAGATGGGCATGGGGGCCGAGATCGGCATCTCGACGCAGAAGCTCCACGCGCGCGGCCCGATGGGGCTCCCCGAGATGACCACCACGACGTTCGTCGTCACGGGCGACGGTCACATCCGCTGAGCTCAGCCGTACCTGGCGGACCGGGGTCGTTCACGTGCGAGCAGGCGCCGGGCGGTAGATTGTGCCCATGTCTTTGAGCGGATCCGTCTTGACCCAGATCGTGGCGCAGGGCGCCGAGAACGAGGAAGCCCTCTCGCCGTACGTCGTGGGCGGCGCCGTCCTTCTCCTCTTCCTCCTCCTCCTCTTCGGTCTCTTCGCGTTCGGCAAGGGGCGCGAGCACTCCTGATGAGCCTGCCGCTCGAGGTCGGCCGGCGCCCCCGCGTGGGGGTGATGGGCGGGACGTTCGATCCCATCCACCATGGTCACCTCGTGGCGGCATCGGAGGTCCAGGCCTGGTACGACCTGGACGAGGTCGTCTTCGTGCCCACCGGCGAGCCTTGGCAGAAGGCCGACCGCAAGGTCTCGCCGGGGGAGGACCGCTACCTGATGACGGTCATCGCGACCGCGTCCAACCCGCGCTTCTGGGTCAGCCGCGTGGACATCGACCGCGACGGCCCGACGTACACCGTGGACACCCTGCGTGAGCTGCGGGCGCACTACGGCGGCGACGTGGACCTCTACTTCATCACCGGCGCCGACGCGCTCGCCCAGATCCTCACCTGGCGCAACGCCGAGGAGATGTTCGAGCTGGCCGAGTTCGTCGGCTGTACGCGCCCGGGGCACGACATCGACATGCACACGCTCGACGGCCTTCCCTCCGACCGTGTCGCGATCGTCGAGATCCCGGCGCTGGCGATCTCGTCGACCGACTGCCGGGAACGCGTCGCCAACCAGGAGCCCGTCTGGTACCTCGTGCCCGACGGTGTCGTCCAGTACATCGCCAAGCACCGCCTCTATGCCGACGTCGCCGCGACGTCGCACCGACCACACCGTCACCCCAAGGGGGGCCCGCAGTGACCGCATCCGAGAGGGCGCTGGAGCTCACGCACGCCGCAGCAGCGGCCGCCGCCGACAAGCTCGCGCACAACATCCTCGCGTTCGACGTCTCCGAGCAGCTCGTCATCACCGACGTGTTCGTCATCGCCTCGGCGAACAACGACCGCCAGGTCCGCGCCGTCGTGGACGCGGTCCAGGAGCAGCTCCTCAAGCTGGGCGCGAAGGTCGTCCGCCGCGAGGGCGAGCGAGAGGGGCGCTGGGTGCTGCTCGACTACGCCGAGATCGTCGTCCACGTGCAGCACGACGACGACCGCTCGTTCTACGCGCTGGAGCGGCTGTGGGGCGACTGCCCGGCGATCCCGCTCCCGGAGATCGGCGACGCGGCGGGACGTGCACCCGCGCCGCGTGAGTCGCGCGAGCTCGAGGACCCCGAGGCGGTCCCGCTGGCCGGTCAGCCTCCCGTCGCCGACGCATGAGCCGTCGCATCATCGTCTGGCGTCACGGCCAGACGGACTGGAACATCGGTGGCCGTCTCCAGGGCCAGACCGACACCCTGCTCAACGCGACCGGACGGGCTCAGGCCGCGGAGTCGGCGGCGCGCCTCGCGGTGCTCGAGCCGTCGCGGATCGTCAGCTCGGACCTGCAACGTGCTTCGGCGACGGCCGCTGCGCTCTCCCGGATCGTGGATCTCCCGGTCGAGACCGACCCGCGACTCCGGGAGGTGGCCTTCGGCGAGCGGGAGGGTCTCACGCACCAGGAGATCCGTGAGCGCTATCCCGAGCTCGAGGCACGCTTCAAGCGAGGCGAGGACATCGTCTCGCCCGGGGGAGAGACGCACGCCGCGGCCGGCGCGCGGTTCAGCGACGCGCTCCGCGACATCGCGACGTCGATGCAGCGCGACCAGACCGTCGTGGTCGTCGCTCACGGAGCCGTCATCCGGGTCGGGATCTGTGCCTTCATCGGCCTGCCGCAGGAGCACTGGCGTTCCTTCGGCGGCTTCAGCAACAGCTGCTGGGCGGTCCTTCAGGAGGGCTTCTCGCGGTGGCAGGTCACCGAGTGGAACGCCGGCAACCTGCCAGTCCCGGAGATGAGCGACGACGCTGCCGACTCGGGAGACGGCGACGAGCAGGAGGAGGGGGACCCCGGTTTCAGGACATTGGGGTCGACCCGCTAAGATCGACCTCGGCTCGATGAGCGGTTCGCCGCTCGCCGCGCGGGGCATTGGCGCAGTTGGTAGCGCGCTTCCATGGCATGGAAGAGGTCAGGGGTTCGAATCCCCTATGCTCCACCAGATCACACCGAAGGCCGGACCCTGTGGGGGTTCCGGCCTTTCGTGCTTTCCTCGTCAGGCCGGTGCAGGAGGCTCGCCTTCCCTAGAGTTCTTGCGTGACGACACTCTCAGTGACGTGGTGGGGACACTCGACGTCGACGGTGGAGCTCGGCGGTGTGCGGGTGCTCACCGACCCGGTCCTCGTCAACCGGTTCGTCCACCTCAGCAGGAGGTCGCCGGCCCCCGGCCCGTCGGCCGCCCTCGCGGACCTCGTGCTGATCTCGCACCTGCATCTCGACCACTTCCACCTGCCGTCGCTCCGGCGGATCCGGCCGGGCACCCCGATCGTCGTGCCCGGTGCGAGCAGCGACCTGCTGACGGGCCTCGACCTCGACGTCCACGAGGTGCTCCCCGGGGACGTCCTCGATATCGCGGGCCTGCAGGTGCAGGTTCTGGAGGCCGACCATCCTGCGACTCGGCACCGCTGGTCGCGCCGGGTTTCGCCGCCGCTCGGGTTCCGGGTCTCCGCCCCGGGGAACGAGTCCTTCTGGTTCCCCGGCGACACCGGCCCGCGGACCGACGTCTCGCACGTCGCGCCGGTCGACCTTGCGCTCGTGCCCGTCGGAGGGTGGGGGCCGACCCTCGGTGACGACCACGTGGACCCCGTGCAGGCGACCGACCTGGTCATGCAGGTCGGCGCGCGGTGGGCCGTACCCGTGCACTGGGGCACGTTCTGGCCTGTCGGCATGGGCAGGATCGGCGCGGCCACCCGCCAGCATCTCTTCGAGACGCCCGGCCAGCGGTTCGTCGATGCAGCCGAAGGTGCTCCGTTTCGCGCGGTGCTGGCGCCGCACGGCGCGCGCGTCGCGCTGGACTGAGCCGCAGCTGCCGCCGGCCGCCGATGCTCCTCGGCCGCCGGTCAAGAACCCCAGGTCAGGGCGGGCTCCGTGCGACCATGAGGCGTGACCCGGACGGCACGCGCCCTGTTCGACCGTGCTCGCCGAAGGTCCCTGGTCGGTCGCGACCGCGAGCTCGCGACGCTGCGGGCGTTCCTCGACGACGACGGCCGGATGCTCGCGTACCTGCACGGACCCGGCGGGGTCGGCAAGTCGGCGCTGCTCGACGCGATCGCGGGCGAGGCGGCCGCATCGGGGCGGCCCGTCGTGACCGTCGACTGCGCCAACCTGGAGCCCGGCCCCGGTGGGCTCCAGCAGTGGCTGCAGGCGGACGCCGGCGCGAGCACTCCAGCAGATGGCGCAGCGTCTCGGTTCGCCGCGGAGTCCGTGCTCGTGATCGACCGGTTCGAGCTGCTGGAGCCCGCCGCCGGGTGGTTCTGGCGCGCGTTCGTCCCCTCCCTCCCGGTCGACGCCCACGTGGTCGTCGCGGGACGGCGGCCGCCACCGGAGTCGTGGCGCCTCGACCCGGCGTTCGCCGCGTGCGGCCTCGTGGTGCCGGTTCGCAACCTCGACGCCGATGCCGCAGCTGCTCTCGTCCGTGCGCGCGGCGTGACGGACGACGAGACCGTCGCCGCCCTCGTACGCGGCAGCCGGGGGCACCCGCTCGCCCTGGTCATCGCGACGGACGAGCACGACGCCGGTGCGGCGACGGGCGGGGTCAGTCCGCTCCTGGACGACCCGGACGTGACGGCGCGCCTGCTGGGGAGGTTCCTCGACGACGGGGTGACCGCGCTCCAGCGTGAGGCGCTCCACGTCTGCGGTCACGCCCGGCGCGTCGATCGCAGCATGCTGCGCCAGGTCCTCCACCTCGAGGACGAGGACGCGGACACCTTGCTCTCGTGGGTTCGCGAGCGACCGTACGCGGAGTCCCACCCCGACGGCCTGACGCTCCACGAGGTCGTTCGGGACGCGCTGGACCGCGACCTCCGATGGCGCGATCGCGAGGCGTTCGTCGCCCTGCACGGACGCATCCGCGACGTCGTCCTGGACCGGATGTCCCGGCCGTCCGGGGCCGACCGCGACCGCCTGGCGGCCGATCTCCTCCACCTCCACCGGGGCAATCCTCAGGCGCAGGACCTGTACGCGTTCGAGGACCTCGGTGCGCTCGTCGCCCGACCGTCGACTCCTGCCGACGCGGCGTGGATCGTGGACGCGTTCGCGGCGGAGGCACGCACGGACGTCGCGGCGTACTGGGTGCGTGAGCAGCCCGAGGCGTGGACGGTCTTCGAGGACGCCGGCGGCCGCCGTACGGGCGTCTGCCTGACCGCGCGGCTCGATCTCGCGGCCGCCGATGCTCCCGACCACGACCCGGTCGCGGCGTGGGCGCTGAAGGCGCTCGCCGCGCGCCGGCCTCCCGAGCCCGGCGAGGTCGTCATCCACCAGGTCGGCCTCGACACCGACGTCCCGGGTCGGATCGGGCCCGTGTCGGACCAGGTTGCGGCCCACTCCCTGTGGGCGTGGCGCATCGGAGGTCTCGGCTGGGTCGTCGTGTCGAGCATGCAGGAGGAAGCGTGGGCGCCGATCTGGACGTACATCGGCTTCGAGCGTCTGGGGTGCTGCCGGGTCGGGGGAGCGGACGTCGGTGTGTGGGCGCGCGACTTCGCCAGGAGCCCGTACGTCGCGTGGCTGGCGGGGCTCGGAGCCCGCGAGCTCGACGACACGGGCACGGCCCCGGCGTCCGTCGTGGCTCCGGTGGCGCTGGCGCGGGCCGACTTCCACGACGCCGTCCGCCAGCTTCTCAAGGACCTGCACGACCCACCACGCCTGCGCCGCAACCCGCTCGTCGGCTCGCGGCTCGCCGGGGCTGGGACGACCGAGGCGAACGAGGCAGTCACGGTGCTGGCGGAGCGCGCGGAGCAGGCGGTGTCGATGCTTGCGGAGGCGCCTCGGATGGAGCTCGCCGCCCGGGCCGTCGACCGCACGTACCTCCGTCCGGGGGGCTCGCAGGAGAAGGTCGCCGGGATGCTCGGGCTGCCGTTCAGCACCTACCGCCGGCACCTGTCCACCGGGATCGACCGGGTCGAGGAGCTCCTGTGGGACTGGGAGCTCCACGGGCCGCCGGTCCTGCCGCACTCGGCGGAGCGTCGTGAGCAGGAAATGGGCAGCAACTCGTCTGGAGAGTGAGCGGCCCGCGCCTCGACGCTGGAGCCACCAGCTCGAGGAGGCACTCATGTCCACCACAGCACTCGACACGGTCGTGGTCGCCGGAGGCAGCATGGCCGGCCTGCTCGCCGCGGCTGCCGTCCGCCCGTACGCCCAGCGCGTCGTCGTCCTGGAGCGCGACCACGTGCCCGACGAGCCGCACGCGCGGCCGGGGACACCGCAGGCGCCGCACACCCACGGCGTCCTCTCGTCCGGCCGAGCGGCGATGGAGCAGCTGCTCCCCGGGCTCACCGACCAGCTGGTCGACGCGGGGGCAGTCTCCGGCGCCGACATCGGCTCGGCCGGCCGGTGGTGGGTGGGCGGTGGACTGATCGCGCAGTGCGAGACCGGCGACCGAGGGCTCGCGGTGTCTCGCCCCCTGCTCGAGCACACGATCCGTGCCCGAGTCGCCGAGCTCCCCGAGATCGAGCTCCGCGAGGCGGCTGACGTCGCGCACCTGGCGGCCGAGGGCGGGCGCGTGACGGGCGTCATGGTCCGCGACCGGGACGGCGACGGGAGCGAGGACGCGATCCCGGCGGACCTCGTGATCGACGCCACCGGACGGTCGGGGCGCGCGGCACGGTGGCTGCCCGACATCGGCGCGTCCGCGCCGGTCGAGGAGCGGATCGAGGTCGGTATCCGCTACGTCACGGTCCACGTGAAGGCGCGTGACGACGACCTCGACGGGCTCGCCTTCGTCGTCAGCGCGGCGACTCCCGACGTGCCGAAGGGCGGCGTCGCGATCCGGCAGGAGGACGGCACGTGGACGCTCACGCTCTTCGGGTACGGCGACGTGCCGCCGCCGCTGGACACCGACGGCCTCCGGCAGCTGGCTGACCTCGTGGTCGCTCCGGAGCTCGCTGAGCTGCTGCGCGACCGGGATCCGCTGCACGAGCCACTGGTGTACCGGTTCCCTGACTGCCGTCGGCGCCACTTCGAGCGGCTCGGCGACCTGCCGTACGGGTACGCGCCGGTGGGGGACGCGATCTGCAGCGTCGACCCGACCTTCGGCCAGGGGATGAGCCTGACCGCGCAGGAGGCTGTCGCGCTCGGTCGGGCGGTGGCCGTGGGAGAGGACGAGGTGCGGACCACCTACCCGAAGGCTGCGGCGGCGATCGTCGACACGGCGTGGGCGGTCGTCCAAGGAACCGATCTGCAGATCCCCGGGGTACGAGGCACGCATCCGCGGGGGCACGGTGTCGTCAGTCGGTACGTCGGGCGCCTGCAGCGGGTCGCACGGCGGGATCCGGCGGTCGCGCGCGCGTTCCTCCGGGTCACGAACCTGGTCGATCCGCCGCCGAGCCTGATGGCGCCGCCGGTCGCCGTACGCGTGCTGCGGCCAGGCGCAGCGGGGTGAGAGCCACTCAGCCGCCGAGGTCCGCGCGGACCCGCTGGCGTGCTGCTGCGTGCTCGGCGAGGAGCCAGTCCGCCGAGCCCGCCAGCCGCGGATCGTCGGGTTCCTCGTCGAGGGGGAGAGCCGCGAGGTAGGTGCGGTCGGCCGCGATGCGACGGAGCAGCTCCGCGCGGTCGCCGACCGTGCCGTGGCCCGGGACCACCACCTCGATCGACAGCGCGATCTCCGCGAACCGGTCGAGCGCCTCGGCGTAGTCGTCCCACGGGCGGGCGGCCTCCAGGTCGAGCAACGGGACCTCGACGTCGGACAGCATGTCTCCGGCCACCAGGACGCGGGCGTCGGTGACGAGCAGTGCCGCATGCCCCTGGGCGTGTGCCGCGTGCTCGACGACCCGGCACGCGCGGCCCGACCACGGCAGCGCGGTCGCGCCGGCCGGGAGCGCCACCACGCGTGCCATGCCGCTCGTGTCCACGCCGTCGAGGGCCTCGTGAGCCTTGCGCACGTTGTCGTCGGTGACCTCGAGCGCTCGTCGAGCACCTGCCGCGGTCGCCCAGCGCGGAGCGTCGCCCAAGGCCGGGCGCCAGAGGAGGTGGTCCCAGTGCGGATGCGTCGAGAACGCGCCCGTGACCGTGAGTCCACGCGCGGCGAGCGCAGCGGCGAGCGCGTCGATCTCCTCCGCTGTGACGGCCGGATCGACCAGGAGACACTCCCTCCCGTCTGCGCCGACGACCACCGTGGTGGTCGTGGCGCAGAACGGGTGGGTCGCGACGAGGACGCCTGGAGCGATCTCGACGAGCTCCGCCGACGTCATCCCACCGCGGGTACGGCTGCCAGCGACGCAGACAGCGCGTCGTCGCTCAGGGGGTCGTCGTCGAGGCGGCCGTGCAGGAACGAGTCGTACGCCCCCAGCTCGAGCAGGCCGTGACCGGACAGGCCGATGACGATGACGGGCTCCTCGCCGGACTCGGCCGCGGCGAGCGCCGTACGCCGTGCCTGGGCGAGGGCGTGCGACGACTCGGGAGCAGGAACGATGCCCTCGGTGCGCGCGAACTCGACGGCCGACTCGAAGCACTCGCTCTGGTGCAGGGCGACGGCCTCGATCAGGCCTTCGTGTGCGACGTGGGAGACCAGCGGGGCCATCGCGTGGTAGCGGAGACCGCCGGCGTGGATCGGTGACGGGACGAAGTCGTGGCCGAGGGTGTACATCTTCATGAGCGGCGTCATCCCGCCGGTGTCACCGAAGTCGTAGCGGTACTCGCCGCGGGTGAGCGTCGGGCACGAGGACGGCTCCACGGCGACGATCGTCGGCTCCTGGCGACCGGCGAGCTTCTCGCGGAGGAACGGGAAGGCGAGCCCGGCGAAGTTCGAGCCGCCGCCCGCGCAGCCGATGACGACGTCGGCGCCCGGCTCGCCCGCCTTCGCGAGCTGGAGCAGCGCCTCCTCGCCGATCACGCTCTGGTGGAGCAGCACGTGGTTCAGCACGGACCCCAGGGCGTACTTGGTCGCGTCGTCCTGCGCGGCGAGCTCGACGGCCTCGGTTATCGCGATGCCGAGCGAGCCCGGGTGCTCGGGGTCGAAGGCCTTGCCGAACTCGGTCAGCGTGCTCGGCGAGCGGTGGACCTTGCCGCCGAACACCTCGATGAGGGTGCGGCGCTGCGGCTTGGTGTCGAACGACGCGCCGACCTGCCACACCTCGCACTCCAGCCCGAACAGCGAGCACGCGTACGCGAGCGCGGTGCCCCACTGGCCGGCGCCGGTCTCGGTCGTCAGGCGCGTGACGCCGTTGAGCGCGTTGTAGTAGACCTGCGGGACCGACGTGTTGGTCTTGTGCGAGCCGGCGGGGGAGACACCCTCGTACTTGTAGTAGATCCGTGCTGACGTGCCGAGCTTCTTCTCCCATCGCACGGCACGGACGAGGGGGGACGGGCGGTACTGGCGGTAGACCTCGCGGACCGGCTCGGGGATCTCGACGTAGCGGTCGGTGGTCACCTCCTGCGCGATCAGCTCCGGCGGGAACAGTGGCGCGAGATCGTCCGGACCGACCGGCTCGTGCGTCGCGGGATGCAGCGGCGGCGGCGGGGGCGTGGGAAGGTCCGCGACGATGTTGTACCAGTGGGTCGGCATCTCCGACTCGTCGAGCGTGATCCGGATGCGGTCGTCGGACATGCGTTCCTCCAGGCTTGGCGATGGTGCCGTCAGGCTATCGCCGCACCCGCCGACGAACGACTGGGTTCAGTCCGCCAGCGCCATCGTCGTACGGAACACGTCGGCGAGGGTCGTGCGTGCGAGCTCGGCTCGGACGACGTCGTCGACGCGGGCGTAGACAGGCTCGAGCGCCGGGCGGATCCCACGGGCCACGGGGCAGGCGGGGTTCGGCTCGTTGCGGTGCATCGCGTACGCCGGCTCGGCGCCCAGGGCGTCGTCGACGTCGGCCAGGCTGATCTCGGTGGCGTCGTGCGCCATCCGCCAGCCGGCCCCGGGGCCGCGCCGTGACTCGACCAGCCCGGCGTCGCGGAGGTCGCCGAGCATGCGGCGAACGACGACAGGGTTGGTGCGCACGCTGTGCGCGACCTGCTCCGACGTCGACCACTCGTGGTCCCGCCGGCGTCGGAGCTCGAGGACGCTCAGCATGTGGACCGCGATAGTCAGGCGACTGTTGGCGCTCATGCTGTTATCGTAACCACATCTGTTACGAGATGACGGTCGTTGCAACGCCGACGTCCGTCTCTCGCCGGTCGAGGGGACGTGCGGTGGCGGTTTCTGTGGCAGTGGATGCGAGCCTCGGCTCACGACACCCGCGAGCGACGCTCGCCGTCGTCGCCTCGGGGACGCTGCTGATGATCATGGCGTTCACGCTGCCGCTCGCCACGATCGTGCCGACGGCCGCGTCGCTCGACGCGAGCACCGCCGCGCGGACCTGGATCCTCAGCTCGATGAGCATCGGCCTCGCCGCCGCCCTGCTGACCGCCGGCGCGGTCGCCGACGACCTGGGGCGGCGCCGTACGTTCGTGGTCGGCCTCGTCGTGCTCGCCCTCGGGGGTCTCGTGTGCGCCGTGGTCTCCGACCCAACGACCTTCGTCCTCGCGCGGGTCGTGCAGGGCGTCGGCGGCGCGGCAGTGACTGCGGCGAGCCTCGGGATCCTGGCGCACGCCTTCGCGCCCGGGCCTGCGCGTGTGGCGGCGACAGGCGCGTGGGGCGCCTCGCTCGGCGCCGGCATCGCGGTCGGCCCGGTGGTCGCGGGCCTCTGTGACGTGTGGGTGTCGTGGCGTCTGGCGTACGCCGTCCTCGCGGTCGCGGCCTTCGTGACCGTCGTCGGGGCGCTCCGCTACCTGGACGAGTCGCGTGCGCCGGTGCGGCGCCGGCTCGACCGGTGGGGCGGGCTCCTCATCGCCGGCGGGTTGAGCTGCCTCCTGGCGGGGCTGGTCGAGAGCCGCGAGCCGGGACGGGGGCTCCTGTCCGGGGGGCTCTTCGTCGCGTCCGCCGCGCTCCTGGTCGGGTTCGTCGTCGCGGAGCGTCGAGGGCGCGCTCCGATGCTCGATCTCGCCCTGCTGCGCCACAGGCCGTTCGTGGCCGCGACCACTGCGGCGTTCGCCACGGGCATGGGCGTGATCGCGCTCTTCTCGTTCATGGCGATCTTCCTCGACACCGGGTTCGGCATCGGTGCGCTCGGTGCGGGCATCCTGCTGCTCTCGTGGTCCGCGACGAGCGTGGTGTCGTCCCTGCTGGCGCGGCGCCTGCCGTCGGGATGGAGCGGTCGGTCCTTGCTGGCGGCCGGGTTGCTCGGCGTGGCGGCCGGGCAGGCGCTGCTGACGGGCGTCGGCCCGGACACGTCGTGGTGGCGGTTCGTGCCTGCGCTCCTGCTCGCCGGCGTCGCGAGCGGCGTGCTCAACGCGGCGCTGGGACGCGAGGCGGTGGCGAGCGTCCCTGTCGGGCGCGAGGCGATGGGCAGCGGGGCCAACAACACCGCCCGCTACGTCGGCTCCGCGATCGGGGTCACCGTCGTCTCCGTGATCGTCGACGCGCACGGCTCGACGCAGCAGGACCTGTACGACGGCTGGAACGTCGCCGCGCTCGTGACGGCGGCCTTCTCTCTCGCCGGCGCAGTGGTCGTCATCGCCTGCCGGCCGCGGCGCTCGCAGTAGCGACGAGCCTGTTCGGCGCGGGCGCCATGTGCACCTGACGCGACCTGCAGCGGCATGCCGAGGCGTGGGACCGCAGGCTGTCGCTGCTCAAGCGCGCTGCCGAGAGCGAGGGGTAGCGGTCCCGCCTCGACACCGGCCGGTCGTGTTGGTTAGGCTCGCCTAACTCAATCGTCCGAGGAGGACCCGTGGCCCGCGCCAACCTGGACTCGACCCGCGTCGAAGCACGCACACCTGGCCTGCTCACGCTGCACGTCGTGGGACGCCGGCAGATCTCGCCGAGCTACGTGCGAGTGACCCTCGGCGGTGGTGACGTGGCCGACTTCGTCCCCCTCGGGTACGACCAGTGGTTCCGGCTGTTCCTGCCGGTCTCGGACACGTCGCTGGCCCGCGTCCCGAAGAAGCTCACCACGCTGTCGTACCTCAAGTTCCTGACCGTCTCCAAGACCGAGCGGCCTGTGCTCCGCAACTACACCGTGCGCGCCTACCGGGCCGACGGCGTCGACGGGCCCGAGATCGACGTCGACTTCGTCGTCCACGGGTCGGCGGAGGACGGCACCGCAGGGCCCGCGGCGTCGTGGGCGCAGTCGTGCAACCCCGGTGATGCCGTGGCGCTCCTCGACGAGGGTCTGTGCTTCAACCCGGCTGCCGGCACGTCTCGGGTGCTCATCGCCGCGGACGAGACCGGCCTGCCGGCCGTCGCGGGGATCCTTGCCTCGCTCGACGCCACCGCGGTCGGCCATGCCGTGGTCGAGGTCCCGAGCGACGCGGATCGTCAGGACCTCGAGGCGCCGGCCGGGATCGAGGTTGCCTGGGTCGTCCGCGACGATCCCTCGGCGGTGCCCGGTCAGGCAGCGCTCCGGGCCGTGGAGGCGCTGACCCTCCCCGACGAGCCCGCGTACGCGTGGGTCGTCGGGGAGTCCAGCCTCGTGGCGGGTGCGCGGCGGCACTGGGTGCAGGCGGGCGTCCCGAAGGAGAACATCACCTTCGTCGGCTACTGGAAGGCCGGCAAGGCCCACTGAAGCCGGGTCGGCGGCTCAGTCGAACAGGTCGGAGAGCCAGTTCTCCTTCTTCTTCCGCTTGTAGCCGCGGTCGTCGTAGCCCCGCTGCGGGTACGACGGCTGCTGGTACTGCTGCGGGGGGCGCTCCTGGTACGTCCGCTCCGGCGTCGGTGCCGGCGTCGGCGCGGGCGCTGTCTGGGCTCCGGCGCGGTCGATGATCTTGTCGAGCTCGCCGCGATCGAGCCAGACTCCGCGGCACTCGGGGCAGTAGTCGATCTCGATCCCGCTGCGCTCGCTCATGACGAGGGTGGTGTCGTCGTTGGGGCATCTCATGGCTTCATCCTGCTGGGTCCGGGGGCCTTATCCAAGGGTTGTCGTCGCTGCTCGGCCGCTGGGCGAGCGCGTCGAGCACTGCGGGGTCCGCCGACATCAGTCGCTCGACCTCCTCGCCGCCGTCGCAGCGGCACAGCGCCACGGTCGCCCGGGCGGAGGTGCGGGCGACGACGCGCCACGTCCCGCCGGCGCGCTCCCATCGCTCGAGATCGTCCCTCAGGTCGGACACGTCCCCATCATGGCGCGCACGGGACACTCGTGGGAGCCTTCGAGCATGCCGATCCCCACGCGCGTGGGCCGCTTCAACCGCGCGCTGCCCAACCGAGCGATCGTCCACGTCGCGCCGTACGTCCCCGGGTTCGGCGTCGTGACGCATCGCGGACGCAGGTCCGGGCGGACGTACCGGACGCCTGTCGCGGTGTTCCGAGAAGGCGATCAGGTGACGCTCGCCCTCGTGTACGGCGCCGAGGCGGACTGGGTGCGCAACGTGCTCGCCGCGGGGGAGGCGACCGTCACCACGCGCGGTCGGACGATCAGCGTGGCGGCGCCGAGGAAGGTCCACGACCCGCAGCGACGTCGTGTCCCGAGGGCGGTCCGGCCGGCACTGCGGGCGCTCGGCGTCGACGACTTCCTGGTCGGCGACGTCGCGCCCCGGTGAGGCGGGGCGTCAGCGGAGCCAGGCGCCGGCGCCGTCGCTGACGGCCTCGGAGAGGATCGCGAGCGAGGGCGAGTCGAGCTGGTACTGGTGCCAGTAGAGCTTCACGTCCGTGCGCGTCCGCTCGGCGATCTCGCGCACCTCGCCGGCGGCCTCGAGGTCGGCGGACTGGAGATCCGGCAGCATGCCCCACCCGATCCCGAGCCGGACCGCGTTGCGGAAGGCGTCGGAGCCCGCGACGTAGTGGCTCGGCGGTTCGGTTCTGCTCCCGCGGGCGACGTGACGCACGAACCGGCGCTGCAGGTCGTCGAGGCGGTCGAAGTTCACCATCGGGGCACGCTCGAGCGTCGCGGCCGTGACTCCGTCGGCGAACCAGCGCTCGATGAAGGCGGGGCTCGCCATCGCGCGGTAGCGCATCACGCCGATCGCGGTCACCGAGCAGCCGGGGACGCGGTCGGCGTCCGCGGAGACCGCCGCCAGCGTGCTGCCGTCCCTCAGGCGCGCCAGCGAGTGCTGCTCGTCCTCGCGCTGGACGTCGATGCGGACCCGGCCGAGGACCGGCGCGACCGACGGCAGGAACCAGGTCGCCAGCGAGTCGGCATTGACCACGAGCGGGACCGTGAGGGGGAGCGCGTCGCCGTCGGCCGGCCGCAGCTCGCGGACCAGGAGGTCCACCTGGCGCGACAGGCGGAGCACCTCCGCGCCCTGCTCGGTCACGGCCACCGGACGCGTACGGCGTACGAGCACGCGGCCGGTCGCCGCCTCGAGCGCCTTGATCCGCTGGCTGACGGCCGACGGCGTGATGCGCAGGGCAGCGGCGGCAGCCTCGAAGCTGCCCTCGTCGACGACCGCCACGAGCGTACGGAGCTGTTCCAGGGCGAGGTCGTTCATGAAGCACTCCTTCATCGACGTAAGAAACATTAGCTGGACTGAAGAAGAACCGGTGCCTACGGTCGAGGGGTGGCAGACACGCTTTCGGTCCTCGCGGCAGGACTGCTCACCGGGCTCTCGCTGATCGTCGCGATCGGCGCCCAGAACGCCTTCGTCCTCCGGCAGGGACTGCGCCGCGAGCACGTCGGCCTGGTGGTCGTCGTGTGCGCGCTGTCCGACACGGTGCTGATCGTCGCCGGGGTCGCGGGCATGGGAGCGCTGATCGCGGGGGCGCCGACCCTGGTCGCGGTCGCGCGGTGGGGCGGTGCGGCGTTCCTCGTCACCTACGGACTTCTCGCAGCGCGGCGCGCCGTCTCGGGCGGTCGGCTCGACGTCGACGACAGGGGGGTCCGGACGTCGCGCTGGGTCGTCATGTCCACCGCGCTCGCTCTCACCTGGCTGAACCCGCACGTCTACCTCGACACGGTTCTGCTGCTCGGGTCCATCGGCTCGTCGTACGGCGACTCCCGCTGGGCCTTCGCCCTGGGCGCGCTGGCCGCGAGCTGGGGTTGGTTCGCTGCGCTCGGGTACGGCGCACGCCTCCTGCAGCCCGTCTTCACGCGCCCGTGGGCCTGGCGGATGGTCGACGCCGGCATCGCCGCGGTCATGTTCGCGGTGGCCTACATGCTGGTCCGCGGGGCGTGACGCGCGGCCAGGAAACCGTCGCCGGCCTGCGGCGTTGCTAGGCTTCGCGGAGATCACCGACGACGTACGAGGGGCCGGATGTCAGCGGGCGACACCGCGGAGGACCACGTCCCGACGGTCCATGTGGGCGACCGCCGGGTCGATCGTGATGCCCCGACGGCACGCGTCGCGACCGGCATCGCCACGCCCCTCGAGGCCGACGGCGGGACCGCCGGCCCGTACCACCTGAAGACTCTGATCGGGTCCGGAGGATTCGGCGCCGTCTACGTCGGCCGGGCGCCGAGCGGGCCTCCAGTGGCGGTCAAGCTGCTCACCTACGTCGGTGACGGCGCCCGCGAGCGGTTCGCGCGCGAGGCCGAGCTGCTCCACCGGCTCGGCGGGGCCGGCTTTCCCCGCTACCTCGACGGCGACCTCCGTGCCACCCGCCCGTGGTTCGCGATGGAGCTCCTCGAGGGCGTCACGATCGCCGATGCGGTGCGTCACGTCGGTCCGCTCTCCGAGGAGACCGTGGTGACGGCGGCCCTCGACGCTGCGCGGTCGCTGCGCCGGCTCCACGAGCTGGGCTACGTCCACCGTGACGTGAAGCCCGCCAACGCCGTGCTCGCCGGACGCCGCGCGACCCTCATCGACGTCGGCATCGCGAAGGGGGAGCACGTCCACGACCTCACCTCGACCGGCGAGATGATCGGGTCGGTGGCCTGGGCGGCTCCCGAGCGCCTCGCGGGCGACCGCGGCACCGCGGCCAGCGACGTCTACGGGATCGGACTCCTCATCGCATTCGCATCCTCGGGCACCATGCCCTTCCCGCGCGGGGACGACGCAGGCACGATGAGCGCGGTCGCCGAGGGGCGCAGCGACCTTCGGGGCGTGCCCGCCGCGCTCCTGCCGCTCGTACGCCGGACCACTGCCGTCGCCCCTGAGGACCGCCCGCCGATGCGCGAGGTCGTGGCCGAGCTCGAACGCCTGGCCCCCGGCGCGGTCATCCCGAAGGCCCCCCGGCGTACACCCGAGGCGCCGAGCCCGACGCGCGTGGCGGCCCCGGCCGTTCCCCCGCCGTCGCCCGAGCCGCCCACACCTCCGGCGCCGCCCGCGCCGCCGGCGCCGCAGACGGTCGCCGTGCCGCAGCCGACGCCGCCCGCGGGACCGCCCGACGGCCTCCAGCGCATGTTCGACAACCGCCGTCTCGCGCTCACGCTGAAGGCGGCGCACGAGCGCGGCTACGACGCGGCCGCGGTCCACCTCGTGGCCCGTGCGCAGCGCCACTCGCACCGCAAGGCCGTACGCGCTCTCGATCCGGCGCGCGTGAAGGCGTCGATCTGGCGTCGTAACGGGTGGTGGGACGGCCAGTACGCCGCGCGCCGCCGTTTCCCCGACACCGAGCACGGCTGGGCGCAGGAGCGCGGGAAGGTGCACCGCGGCTGGTGGCTCGACAAGGCCGCGGGCATCATCGCGCTGATCGCCTTCATCGCCGTCGTGGTCGGCAGCATCTCAGGGCAGGACGCCTCTGTCCGGGCGCCGTTCGAGTGGCTGCGCCGGGTCCTGCCGGTCGTGGAGATCGCGGGCCGGTCGATCGCGTGGGACATGATCGGCCTGCTCCTGGTCGTCGTCGCCGCGCTCTACGGCGCGGTCCGCGTCTCGCGCACCGCACAGCGTGACCGCGGTGTCGGCGCCCCGCAGGCGATCCGCTTCGCCCCGGGGCTGATCGCCGTCGGCTACGCCGTGGCGGCAGCCGCCGGCGTGCTCGCCGTGCTCGGTGTGCTGGCCTGACCTGAGGCGGTCAGGCGAGCGACAGGAAGACGCGTTCGAGCTTCTCGGCGTCGGCCTCGGCGCCCTCGCTGATGCACTCCCTCAACCCGGTGGCGATCAGCGCGAAGCCGGCCCGGTCGAGGGCCTTGCTGACGGCAGCCAGCTGGGTGACGACGTCCTCGCAGTCGCGCTCCTCCTCGAGCATGCGCAGGACGCCCGCCAGCTGACCCTGCGCTCGGCGGAGGCGGTTGACGACGGGCTGCGTGGACTCGGTGGAGAGCTGCATGCCTTGAAGGATACCCCGGGGGGTGTAGGGTCGGCATCAGTCGAAAGATACCCCCCTGGGTATCCAAGGAGGACAAGAGATGTGCCGAGCCGTGGCGTGCAAGACGTGTGGCAAGACGACCTGGGCGGGATGTGGGCAACACGTCGCGTCCGTCATGGGGCCGGTCCCGAAGGCTGATCGCTGCACGTGCGACCGCGCCGCCGTCAAGCCACGCTCGCTCGCGAGCTGGCTCCCGCCGTTCGGGCGCCGGTGAGCGCCGTGGGTGCGCCGCGACGCACCGTCGTGGTCGGAGGTGTTGCCGCCGGGATGTCCGCGGCCACTCGCCTCCGCCGCAACGACGAGCACCGCCACATCGTCGTGCTCGAGCGTGGGACCCACGTGTCCTTCGCCAACTGCGGGCTGCCGTACCACGTCGGCGGTGTGATCCAGGAGCGCGACGACCTCCTGCTCCAGACGCCGGCGTCGCTGGCGGCCCGGTTCCGCCTCGACGTGCGGACGCGGCACGAGGTCGTCGCCCTCGACCGCACGCGCCGCGTCGTCGTCGTGCGGGCCCTGGAGACGGGCGAGGAGTACGAGGAGCCGTACGACGACCTCGTCCTCGCGACCGGGGCGCGCGCCGTACGCCCGTCGATCCCCGGCGTGGAGCGCGCTCACACCCTGCGCGACCTCGACGACATGGACGCGATCCTCGCGGCGCTCGGCGGCGGCGACCGCGCCGGCGCGCGTACGGCGGTGGTCGTCGGCGCCGGCTTCATCGGGATCGAGCTCGCCGAGAACCTCGTCCGCCGGGGGCTGGCCGTCACCCTCGTCGAGCGCGAGCCGCAGGTGCTGCCGCCTCTCGACCCCGAGATGGCCGCCGTGGTCGACCAGCGGCTCCGTGAGAGCGGCGTCGCCGTACGGACGCGCGCCGCGGTCGTGAGGATCGACGACACCACGGCGACCCTGGACGACGGGACGACGCTGCCCGCAGACGTCGTCGTCACCGCGGTCGGCGTGGTCCCGGAGTCCGCACTCGCCGAGCGAGCGGCGCTCGAGGTCGGCGAGCGTGGCGGGATCGTCGTGGACGAGCAGCAGCGCACGAGCGACCCCTCGGTGTACGCCGTCGGTGACGTCGCCGTGAAGCGCGACGCCCTGAGCGGCGGTGCGACCCTCGTCCCGCTCGCGCAGACCGCCAACCGGCAGGGCCGCCTCGTCGCGGACGTCGTCTCCGGTCGCGACGTGAGCGCGACCCCGGTGCTCGGTACGGCCGTGGTCGGGGCGTTCGGCCTGACCGCGGCGATGGTCGGGTGGAGCGAGAAGCGCCTACGGGCCGCCGAGCGGCCCGTACGGGTCGTCCACACGCACCCGAGCGACCACGCCGGCTACTACCCCGGGGCCCGTGCGATGGCGCTGAAGCTGCTCGTGGATCCGGAGACCGACGCGATCCTCGGAGCGCAGGGTGTGGGGGAGTCGGGCGTGGACAAACGGATCGACGTGATCGCCACCGCGATGCGCGGCGGCCTGCGGGCCAGCGAGCTGGCCGATCTCGAGCTCGCGTACGCGCCGCAGTACGGCTCAGCGAAGGACCCCGTGAACATGCTCGGCATGGTGGCCGACAACCTCGCCGCCGGCATCACGGACAGCGTCCAGTGGCACGAGGTCGACAGGGCGATGCGTGACGGTGCGACCGTGGTCGACGTCAGGACGCCGGGGGAGTACGCGTCGGGGACGCTGCCCGGCGCCGTGAACCTGCCGCTGGACGAGCTCCGTATCCGGCACGCCGAGCTGCCGTCGGGACGGCTGGTCGTCACCTGCGCGGTCGGGCAGCGTGGCCATGCGGCGACACGGCTGCTGCGTCAGCTCGGGCGTACGGACGTCGTCAACCTCGACGGCGGCTACCGGACGTGGAAGCAGGCGGTCGGCGTCTGAGACCATGGGCGCCGCCAGGCGTCGAGGGAAGGAGTCCGCGTGCGCGAGCAGGCGCCACCGGTCGTGAGGTTCCGTACCGGGCTCGGGCTCAAGGTTGCAGCCGTCGCGCTTCCGCCGCCGCTCATCGTCGTGGGGCTGGCCGTGGCGGCCACCGTCGACCAGGGTGAGGTCCCTCCTGACGTGCCGCTCGTGCTGGGGATCGCGTGCGCGCTGTCGCTGCTGATCGTCGGGCTGGCACTCGGGGCGGCGCCGTCGCACCGATGGGACCTCGTGCGGGGTCGTCTCACGATCCGGCGACGCGAGGTCGCGCTCGGTTCGGTGACACGCGTGGTCGTGTTCCCAGGATTCCGTGGGTGGGTCGGGATGAGCTTCTGGGACGCCGGCGGGAGGATCGCGCGACTCGGTGCGGACGTCGCCTTCGGGAACCGGCGCTCGCTCGGGCGAGACCAGTGGTCGGCGCTGCGGACGCTGCTTGCGGCGCCCCAGGCTCCGGCCCTCCAGGCCTACCGCTCTGTCACTCAGCGACAGATGGCGACGCGAGCGCCAGCGAGGTCGCTGGCGGGGGAGGGCGCCGTACGCCTCGTCGACGCGCAGATCGCCTGGATCGACTCGGGACGGCGTTCGACGGATCCGGGATCGCCGATCCTGCGCTTCGTCCGCGGATCCTGAGGCTGCTCAGTCCTCGGCGGCCAGGGCGGCCCTGCAGTGGGGGTCCTCCTCGGCAGCGCGAGCGAGCCGAGCACCGAGGAGCGAGGCAGTCTGGGCGAGGCCTTCCACGCGATCGGCGCCGAGGGTCTCCAGCACCAACGACCGCAGCGACGCCTCCCGTACGGCTCTGGCTCGGGCGGACGTCGTCCGTCCCTCCGGGGTGATCACCACGTCGGCGCTGCGTCCGTCGGCCTCGCAGGTCTCGCGCGCGAGGAGGCCGCGTTGCTCCATGCGGCGGATCTGGTGGGACAGGCGGCTCTTCTCCCACTCGAGCGCGAGGCGGAGCTCGCGTGAGCGCAGCCGGCCGCCGGGCACGTCGACCAGGGCGTCCAGGACGGCGTAGTCCGCGTCCGACAGGCCCGTCTCACGCGTGATCTCGCGCGCGAGGTGGCGTACGAGGCGCTCGTGTGCAGCGGCGTACGCGCGCCAGGCGTCCATGCCGGCGTCGGTGGTCGGAGTCGCGGTCACGTCGTCCAGCCTACCGGGAGGTTGATGTGTCATCCAGTGCGATGTACGGTTGATCTATCAACCAAGCACGGAGGATCGCATGCCCGACTACGGCCACGACCTGAGATTCGGCACGTTCATCACGCCCCAGAACGCCGCGCCCGACCAGGTCGTCGCTCTGGCTCAGCTCAGCGAAGAGCTCGGGTTCGACCTGGTGACCTTCCAGGACCACCCCTACCAGCCCGCGTTCCTCGACACGTGGACGCTCATCAGCTACGTCGCCGCGCGCACCGAGCGTGTGCATCTGGCGCCGAACGTCCTCAACCTCCCGCTGCGCAACCCCGCCGTCCTCGCGCGCTCCGTCGCCAGCCTCGACCTGCTCGCCGGTGGCCGGATCGACCTCGGGCTCGGCGCCGGCGCGTTTTGGGAGGCGATCGAGGCGATGGGTGGCCCGAAGCTGACCCCCGGGCAGAGCGTGCAGGCCCTCAGCGAGGCGATCGACGTGATCCGGGGCATCTGGGCCGCCGACGAGCGTGGTGGGCTGTTCGTCCAGGGCGAGTTCCACGCCGCCAACGGCGCCAAGCGCGGCCCCGCGCCCGCGCACGACGTGCCGATCTGGCTCGGCGCCTACAAGCCGCGCATGCAGCGGCTGATCGGTGAGAAGGCAGACGGGTGGCTCCCCAGCCTGAGCTACCTGCAGGCGGGGGACCTCGCCGCAGGCAACACCGTCATCGACGAGGCGGCGGCAGCCGCGGGACGTGATCCACGCGAGATCCGGCGGCTGCTCAACATCACCGGCGGCCGCGAGTGGCAGGGGCGGCCCGAGGCCTGGGCCGAGCAGCTTCTCGCGTACGCGATCGAGGACGGCATCAGCACCTTCATCCTCGGCACGGACGATCCCCGCAGCATGCAGGAGTTCGCCGAGGAGGTCGTGCCGCGGCTGCGCGCCGCGGTCGGGGAGGGGCGTGAGACCTCGTCGTCGGGTGAACGCGTCCGGGGCGCGGCGGCTCTCGCCCGTCGCGCCCCGGGCATCGACTACGACGCGATCCCCGACTCGCTGGCCGCCGACGCGGTCGAGCCCGGTGACGCCCAGTACGCGCGCGTCCGGCACAGCTACGTCCATCCCGGCAGCCCAGGGCTGGTCCTGCGGCCAGCCGACACCGCCGAGGTCGCGGAGGCGGTCGCGTACGCCCGCCGTCAGGCGGTGCCGTTCGTCGCGCGCAGCGGTGGTCACGGCGTCGGTGGACGCTCGACCAACGACGGCGGGATCATCATCGACCTCGGCCGTCTCAAATCGCTCGAGGTCCTCGACCGTGACCGTGGGCTCGTCCGGCTCGGCGCCGGCCTGCGTTGGCGCGAGGTCGCCCAAGGTCTCACGCCGTACGGGCTCGCGATCAGCTCGGGCGACTCCGGCGACGTCGGCGTCGGCGGACTCGGCACCTCCGGCGGCATCGGGCTCCTGGCTCGTGAGTTCGGGCTCACGATCGACCACGTGGTCGGCGCCGACGTCGTCCTGGCCGACGGCACGGTGGTCCGCGCCGACGCCGAGCACCACCCGGACCTGTTCTGGGCCGTGCGCGGCGGTGGCGAGTACGTCGGGATCGTCACCAGCCTCGACATCGAGGCCATGGAGCTGACCGACGTCGTGCTCGCGGTGATCGTGCACCAGCTCGACGACACGCCCGACTACCTCGCCCGCCTCGGCGCGCTCATCGAGTCGAGCCCTCGCCGGCTCACGCCGTTCACCACGGTCTTCCCCGCCGGCGACGGTCAGACCTACGCCCGGATCATGCTCGTGTGGGCCGGGGACGACACCGAGGCCGCGGTCGGCGCCATCGAGCCGTTCCTGCACCTTGCGCCGGTGGTGCAGCAGCAGGCCCAGGTGACGCCGTACCAGGGCATCATCCGCTCCACCGGCGACCCGACCGCGGGTCACCCGCAGCCGCCGACCCGCTCGGCGCTGGTCGCGCACCTCGACGACGAGGCCGCGCGGACGGCAGGACACCTGATGGACGACGGCCGGCTCGGCCTGATCCAGGTCCGTGCCTTCCCCGGGGCGGCGGGCGACCTCGACGCGGACGCGACTGCGTTCGCGCACCGCGACCGCGCGTACAGCGTGATCTTCGTCGCGACCCCCGGCGAGGACGTCGACGAGGCGTGGGACCGCGTCGTGGACGCGCTCTACGGGAACTTCGAGACCGTGACCACACCGGAGACGCTCGCCAAGACGTTCCCGCCGTCGACCCTCGCCCGGCTGCGCGAGGTCAAGGCGACCTACGACCCCGACGGGGTGCTGGGCCGCACACCGCTCGGCTGACCCTCGTGGCGCACCGGCGTCTAGCATGGTGCGCGGCGATGGATCCCGCCGAGACCTGCCCGGTCTGAACCGCCGACCCGGCTGATGGACCCTGTTCCGTTCGAGGGGCAGGGGATCGGCGTGCGTGGGAGACGGATCAGACTGGTCGCCGCGGTCGCGGCAGGCGGAGCGCTGGGTACGACGGCACGGGCCGTGCTGGGGGAGGTGCTCCCGCACGACGGCGGCATCCCGTACGCGACCCTGATCGCGAACGTCACCGGCGCGTTCCTCCTCGGTCTGCTCCTGGAGCGCCTGCTTCGTACCGGCGATGAGACACCGCGTCGACGTCTCGTGCGACTCGGGCTCGGCACCGGCGTGCTCGGCGGGTTCACGACCTTCTCGAGCCTCGCGCTGGAGTCCGTGGAGCTCACCCGCGCTGACGACGCTGCGACCGCGGTGGTGTACGCGGTCGGATCCGTCGCGCTCGGTCTCGCCGCGTGCGTCGCCGGGATCGTCCTCGGCGCCCGGTCCGCCCGGAGGGCCACGTGACCGCGGGGGAGCTGGTGCTCGTCGGTCTCGCCGGCGGGATCGGCGCGACGTGCCGGTTCGTCGTCGAGACACTGGTGCGTCGACGATGGCTGGGCGTGATGCCGTGGGGCACGATCGTGGTCAACGTCTCGGGGTCGCTGCTGATCGGCGGGCTCGCGGCGGCGTGCGCGGACGGCGCGCTCGGCTCGCAGGCGTACGCCGTCGCGGCCGTCGGATTCTGCGGCGGCTACACGACGTTCTCGGCGGCGATGATGGACACCGTCCGCCTGGCCCAGGTCGGCGCGACTGGCCGTGCTGTGCTCAACGCCTGCGGCACGCTCGCCCTCACCTGCACCGCGGCGGCCTTCGGCTGGGCCGTCGTCGCAGCCGTGCTGTGAGGACGGCGGCGCGTCAGGCGTCGTTCGCGGTGCGGAACTCGCTCACGCGGGGAGAAGGGCTCAGACGGACCACGGACGGGAAGCCGCCCCCCGTGAGGGATCGCTCGACGCCGTCGCGGACCTTCGGTCCGGCCAGGCCCGCCGGGGCCTCGTAGAACAACGACAGGCAGCCCCCCACCCGCAGGGTGCGACGCAGCTCGCCCACGAGCTCGGACGCGTCGGTCGTCCAGAACACGTTGACGTTGACGGCGAGCACGACGTCGAACGCGGCATCCGGAAGCGTGGGCGTGACCTCCTCGATGGCGCCGCGTACGACGTCCCAGCGGGCGTCTGGGCCGACGTCGGCGCAGCGTTGCCGCGTACGGCGCTCGGAGACGGCCGAGCGGTCGACACCGAGGTACGACCCGGTGGAGCAGAGCCGTTCGAGGATCAGCGCCGCTGCGGCGCCGGGGCCGCAACCGATCTCCAGGACGTCGCTCGCCGGGGTCAAGGGGAGGGCGTCGACGGCAGCGGTGACGCGTGCAGGGACGGCCATGCCCCACACCGTACGACGTCGCGGCGACGTGCCTCAGCATCGTGAGATCATGCGGCCATGAGCCTGAACCTCACGGGAGACGTCGACGCGGATCGGCTCCTCGACTCGGACCCGTTCGCGCTGCTCGTCGGGATGCTGCTCGACCAGCAGTATCCGATGGAGGCCGCGTTCGCCGGGCCGCACAAGATCGCGCAGCGACTCGGGACGCTCGACGTCACGACGATCGCCGAGCAGGACCCCGAGGCGTTCGCGTCGATGTGCTCGACGCCTCCGGCCGTGCACCGCTATCCGGGTGCCATGGCGAAGCGGATCCAGGAGCTCGCCCGCCTCCTGGTCGAGGAGTACGACGGTGACCCGACCCGCATCTGGACCGACGGCGACCCGGACGGCAAGACGGTGCTCAAGCGCCTGAAGGCCCTTCCCGGGTACGGCGACCAGAAGGCCCGCATCTTCCTCGCGCTGCTCGGCAAGCAGCGTGGGGTCGAGCCGAAGGGCTGGCGCGAGGCCGCCGGCGCTTACGCCGAGGAGGGCTCGCGCCGCTCCATCGCCGACGTCGTGGACGCCACGACGCTGCAGGAGGTGCGGACCTTCAAGAAGGAGCAGAAGGCGGCAGCGAAGGCGGCGAAGGAGCAGGGCTGAGAGGTCTCGGCTGCAGCGGAGCCCGCATCGAGACTGGGGGCCTCGATACGGGCTCCGCTGGCGCTCCGCCCTACTCGACCAGCGAGGGTGAGTGACCTCGACCGGCGAGGGTGAGTGTCCTCGACCAGCGAGGGACGCGCTCACATCGGCGGCATCAGCACCGTGTCGATGAGGTAGACGGTCGCGTTGGCCGTCTTGACGCCGCCGCAGATCACGGCGGCATCATCGGCCCCGACGGTCAGTGCGTCGGGCGTGCCTGCCACCTCGAGCTCGGCGCCGTTGGCCGTCGTGTGCGTGCCGACGACCTCGTCTGGGCTCAGCTGCCCCGGCACGACGTGGTAGGTCAGCACGGACGTCAGGGTCTCCGCGCCGGCGGGCGTCGAGAGCTCGGCGACCGTCTCCTTCGGCAGCTTCGCGAACGCGTCGTCGACCGGCGCGAACACCGTGAACTCGTCACCGTTGAGGGTGTCGACGAGGTTCACGTCGGGGTTGAGCTGACCGCTCACCGCGGCGGTGAGGGTCTTCAGGAGCGGGTTGTTGCTCGCGGCCGTCGCGACGGGGTCCTGTGCCATCCCGTCGACCGACCCTGCGCCGTCCGGCACCTGCTCGGCGTACGCGGCGCAGCCCGGTCCGACCAGGTCGGACGAGGCGTCGGCCATCGCGTCGTCCTCGGCCATCGCGTCGTCGCTCGGCGAGGCGGACGCGCTCGACGAGTCGCTCGTGCCCGCGTCCGAGTCGTCGCCGCCGCACGCGGAGGTGACGAGGGTCAGCGAGGCGAGAAGGACTGCTGTCGCCAGCAGACGGTTCTTTCCAGTGGTGGTTCGCATCATCGTGCCTTCCTTTGGGGATCGGTCACTTCACCGAGAATCTGACGCTGTGCCAGCCGGTGGATCCGTCCGGCCGGGGTGGTTCCCGGTCGGAGGTCTGGGTGTTGCCTTCCGCGTCTGTCGCGCGGACCGTGAGCTCGTGGTCGCCCGGCGATGCGTCGTCCCACTGCCAGGTCCACTGCCGCCAGGTGTCGATGCCGTCCTGCGGGACGAGCCGCGCGCGCTCCCACGGTCCGTCGTCGACGCGCACCTCGACGCTGTCGACGCCGGTGTGCTGCGCCCAGGCGACGCCGCCGACGCGCACCGCGTCGGCGGCGAGCGACTCGAACGAGCGGGGGACGTCGATGCGGGAGGCGAGCTTGATCGGTGCCTGCTCGGCCCACCCGCGCTCGGTCCAGTACGCCGTGAAGTCCGCGAACCGCGTGACCTCGATGTCGACCAGCCACTTGGTCGCCGACACGTAGCCGTACAGCCCGGGCACGACCATGCGTGCGGGGAAGCCGTGGTCGAGGGGGAGCGGCTCTCCGTTCATCGCGATGGCGATCATCGCGTCGCGGCCATCCAGGACGACCTCCAGCGGAGTGCCGATGACCATCCCGTCGGCGCTGGTGCACTTGAGCGCGTCGGCACCCTCGCGAACCCCTGCCCGGCGGAGCAGGTCCGCGAGCGGGACACCGATCCACGTCGCGTTGCCGGCGTACGGCCCCCCGACCTCGTTGGAGACGCACGTCAGGGTGATGCGGCGTTCGATCAGGCGCTCGTCGAGGAGCTCGGCGAAGTCCAGCTCGAGCTCCTGGTCGACGTCGCCGTGGATGCGCAGACGCCAGGTGTCGGCGGGCACGTCCGGGACGAGGAGCGCGGTGTCGACGCGGTAGAAGTCGCGGTTCGGGGTCAGGTAGGACGAGATGCCCTCGAGCGGGTCGACGCCTGCCGGCAGCGCGGGGGCGGCACTCGCGGGCGCCGGGATCTTGACGCCGGCGCGCGACACGGCAGCACCTGAGGTGCCGAGAGTCCGGGTGATGCCGGCGCCGACTGCCGCGACCGCCGCCGTCCCGAGGACGGCGGTGAGAAAGCGCCGCCGGTCGAACCCTGAGGGCAGGTCGTCGCCGGGGCGGCGCCCGAGCGGGTCAGCGTCGCCGGGGCGGCGCTCGAGCGGGGCAGCGTCGCCGGGGCGGCGCTCGACCGGCTGGGTGGCGCCCGCCTGCAACGGACGCAACAGCTGGAGGAGAGCGGCCACGCCGACGACCGTGGTGACCAGCGGTGCGAGGAGCGCGACGGCGATCGGGGCGGACGTGGTCGTGTCGACGGCTGTCGCGAGGGCGGCGAGCACCCCGAGCGCGACGACGAGACCGACGGCGACCCGCGGCCTGGTGAGCCCGATCCAGCCGGCAACCGCTGCCAGCGCGACGAGAACGACTGCCATCCCCCCGAGAAGGACGGCTTTGTCGTTCTCGCCGAACTGGCGTACGGCGAAGTCCTTGAGGAACCCCGGCGTTCGTGCGACCACGGCGTTCCCCACCGCGATCACGGGGGTGGGACCCCCGGTGAACGTGGCGGTCGCCGACCCCGCTGCGAGGCCTGCGAGTCCGGCGAGGACTCCAGCGCCCGCAGCGAGGAAGCGATGCGATGCCATGGGTTCGACCATGCTCCTGATTCGGCACCAGCGGGGCGCCGGATGGGTCGGGCACGGCAGAATGACGAGAAGTTCCTCGACCCATCCATGACGCCCACGGTGTCGAATCACCCGTGACATCCCCCAGGAGCAGGAGGACCGATGCCAGGTCCGGAGCGCGGTCGTCGCGCGGAGAACGACGAGGGTGACCCCCCGTACGAGGATCCGCTCGAGCCGTTGATGGCGCGCGTCGCCCGCGGAGACGAGCAGGCGTTCGGCGCCGTGTACGACGCGCTGGCCGGGTCGGTCTTCGGGCTCGTGCGCCGGGTCGTCCGCGACCCGGTGCGGGCAGAGGAGGTGACGCAGGAGGTGTTCCTGCAGGTCTGGCAGAAGGCTCCGCGCTTCGACGCGAGCCGGGGGCGGCCCAAGACGTGGGTCCTCACGCTCGCGCACCGCCGGGCGGTCGACGTCGTGCGGCACGACCAGGCCGCCTCCGACCGCGACCAGCGCTACGACTGGACGGGCGGACCCGCGTACGACCAGGTCGCCGACGAGGTCACCGTCCGCCTGGAGCACCAGGCCGTACGCCGGTGCCTCGAGACGCTGACGGAGCTGCAGCGGGAGGCCGTCGGCCTCGCGTACTACCAAGGACACACCTACGCCGAGACGGCGTCGATCCTCGATGCGAACCCGGCCACGGTGAAGACCCGACTTCGAGACGGTCTCATCCGGCTCCGCGACTGCCTGGGGGTGACGGCGTGACCAGCGATCCGCACAACCTCTCCGGCGCGTACGCGCTCGACGCCCTCGACGCGGCGGAGCGGGACGCGTACGAGTCCCACCTCGCCGAGTGTTCCGACTGCGCCGAGGAGGTCCGCGGCTTCCGGGCGACGGCCGCTCGTCTCGGCGCGGCCGAGGAGACGCACGTGCCGGAGCACCTGCGCCGGACCGTCCTCGACGCCGTGGCGCGCACGCCCCAGGAACGGCCGGTCGTCGTCGACCTCGCCAGCCACCCCCGTACCCGCTGGGCGACGCGGGCACTGCTGGTCGCCGCCTCGCTCGCGCTCGTGGTCGGTGCGGCGGTGTTCGGCGTGACGCAGCGGGACCGGGCCGACGACATGGCGGCTCAGCAGGAGGCGATCACGGCGGTCCTGTCAGCACCGGACGCCGCGATGGTGTCGTCGCCGGTCGAGGGCGGCGGGACCGTGCGGGTCCTCCAGTCCGCAGAGCTCGCCAAGGCCGTGATGGTGGTCTCGGACCTGCCGAAGCTGGCCGAGGACGAGGACTACCAGATGTGGACGCAGAGCGACGGCGCCATGCACAGCGCGGGAGTGCTGCCGCGCGACGAGCAGGGATCGCGGGGGGCGCACGTCATGGACGACGTCACCGGTGTCACCGCGGTCGCGATCAGCATCGAGCCGGCGGGTGGCTCGGAGGAGCCGACGTCGGACCCGATCGTGCTGATCGAGACCACCTGACCGGGGCCGCGCGCTGGTGACGTGGACGATCGGTGCCTCGGAAGAGCACCGATCGTCCACGGCGTCCGGCCCAGCGGTCAGCCGAGCCCAGCGCGCTCGGCGAGACCACGGACGTACGAGGCCTGTCCGAGGTGCTGGATGCTGTCGTCGAGCATGCTGACGATCCGGACGGACGCAGTCACCGGCGGCTCCCAGCGCTCGTCGACGACGCGCGACAGCTCCTCGACGTCCAGCTCGCGAAGGTGGGCGCGCAGCCGGTCGGTGACGTCGTGGTGGTAGGCCGCGAGGTGGGAGCCGCTCGCGACGACCTGGGCGACCTCGTCCGGGGACTGCCCGTAGCCGGTCGCCGAGGCGGCGAACGGCAGTGCCAGCTCGTCGGACCAGCCGCCGTCGGTCCAGGCCTGCGTAGCACCGGCAAGGTCGGCCCCGTGGTCGTCGAGGACGCGGGACTGGTGCCAGACCAACCAGCACACGGTGTTGGACTGCCCGTCCGGACGATAGGTGCCGACCGGCATCGGGAGGTCTCGGGTGAGGGAGTCGACCAGCTCGTCGATCCGGTCGACGTGGTCGAGAAGGAGGGATCGGAGGGCTTCGAGGGCAGGATCGGCGCTCATGCGATCCACGGTAGGCGGTTGCGGTGACAGGGGATGGTGGGTTTCGACTCGCTGCGCTCGCTCAACCGGCGGTGGGGGCTGCGCTCGCTCAACCAGCGGTGGGGGCTGCGCTCGCTCAACCAGCGGTGGGGCTGTGCTCGCTCAACCGGCGCAGGGGAATAGGGCCGTGTGGCAGATAGTTGAAGGGTGTACTAGTTTGATCCAGTGATCGCATCAGGGCGATCGGAGAGAAGGCAGAGATGCAGTTCGGGATCTTCACCGTCGGCGACGTCACCACCGACCCCACCACGGGCACCACGCCGACGGAGCACGAGCGGATCAAGGCGACGATCGAGATCGCCAAGAAGGCCGAAGAGGTCGGCCTGGACGTCTTCGCGACGGGCCAGCACCACAACCCGCCCTTCATCCCCTCCGCCCCGACGACGACGCTCGCCTACATCGCCGCGCAGACGAAGCGGATCATCCTGTCGACCTCGACGACGCTGATCACGACGACCGACCCGGTGCGCATCGCGGAGGACTACGCCACGCTGCAGCACCTGTCGGACGGTCGCAACGACCTCATGATGGGCCGCGGCAACACCGGCCCGGTCTACCCGTGGTTCGGCAAGGACATCCGTGAGGGCATCGAGCTCGCGGTCGAGAACTACCACCTGCTGCGCCGCCTCTGGACCGAGGACGTCGTGGACTGGGAGGGCAAGTTCCGCACCCCGCTGCAGGGCTTCACCTCGACCCCGCGCCCGCTGGACGGCGTCGCGCCGTTCGTCTGGCACGGGTCGATCCGCAGCCCCGAGATCGCCGAGCAGGCTGCCTACTACGGTGACGGGTTCTTCTCGAACCACATCTTCTGGCCGGCCAGCCACACCGAGCGCATGATCGCGTTCTACCGGCAGCGCTTCGAGCACTACGGCCACGGCAGCGCCGACCAGGCGATCGTGGGCCTCGGCGGACAGGTCTTCATGCGCAAGAACAGCCAGGATGCGGTCAACGAGTTCCGGCCGTACTTCGACAGCGCGCCCGTCTACGGGCACGGGCCGAGCCTCGAGGACTTCACCCGCGAGACCCCGCTGACCGTCGGCAGCCCGCAGCAGATCATCGAGCGGACCCTCGGGTTCCGCGACTACGTCGGTGACTACCAGCGCCAGCTGTGGCTGATGGACCACGCCGGCCTGCCGCTCAAGACGGTGCTCGAGCAGCTCGACATCCTCGGCGAGGAGGTCGTCCCGGTGCTCCGCAAGGAGTTCGCCGCCCTGAAGCCCGACCACGTGCCGGACGCGCCGACCCACGCGTCGCTCGTCGCCGCCGCCGGCGGCGGCCGCGACACCACCGTCCACGCCACGGGAGACGACGTCACCGGACGCTCGCCCGAGGCAGACCTCCAGGAAGAGGTGACCGCATGACCACGCGAAGGATCGCCGTCGTCAGCGCAGGGCTGAGCCAGCCCTCGTCGACCCGGCTGCTGGCCGACCGCCTGGCCCAGGCCGTACGCGACGACCTCATGACCCGCGGCGTCGAGGCGGAGGTGACGGTGCACGAGCTCCGCGAGCACGCGCACGACATCACCAACGCCATGCTGACCGGCTTCGCACCGACCGGGCTCCAGGCCGTGATCGACGACGTCGTGAGCGCCGACGGGCTGGTCGTGGTGACGCCGATCTTCACCGCGTCGTACTCCGGGCTCTTCAAGTCCTTCTTCGACGTGCTCGAGAAGGACGCGCTCGCGGGCAAGCCCGTGCTGATCGCGGCGACAGCCGGCACAGCACGTCACTCGCTGGCGCTGGAGCACGCACTCCGGCCGATGTTCGCCTACCTGCGGGCCGTGGTCGTCCCGACCGCCGTGTTCGCCGCGTCGGAGGACTGGGGTGGCGTCGACGGCATCAGCGGCGCTCTCCAGGCACGGGTCCACAGGGGAGGCGCCGAGCTGGCCGAGCTGGTGGCGGCGCGTGCGTCGTCGGCGCCGGCCGACCCGTTCGCCCTGACCACCTCCTTCGAGGACATGCTCGCCGGAAGGTGACACCGCGTGGCTACCTCCCGCGGGGGGACTGGTGTGTTGTGATTCCGGCATGCGCAGGCCGGTGAGGTTGTCCGACCGGGCGCGCGGGTTCGGGCTGTGGCCGGGGGACATCCTCGCCAGCCTGCCCGGCGCCCGGCTCGGTCACGTCTCCCTCCAGCCCGGATCCGAGTCCGTGATGGTGGTGACGCTGCTGCTCCCCGCGGACACGTCACCTGTCGCAGACGTCCCTGTGCGCATCGTGCTGACGTTCGCCGACGCGAGCGTCCGCTCATGGCGTCCCTCGTGGCGTGCCCGGCTGCGGCCGGCTCGCACCGACCACCGCCCCCTGCTGGTCGAGATGACCCGGGGCCGTGCCGGCCGCTACCGCCTGCTCCACAGTGCCGGGCGCATCGTCGTCAAGAGCCGCGAGCTGCGCATCGACGTCGTCCCCGCGAACCATCTCGTGTCGGTCCGCGACGACGCCATCGCCTCCTGACCTGGGGCCCGGGCCGACGCGGACCGGACGGTACGGTGGCTCGCGTGACCACCGCCGTACGCCCCCGAGTCGGAGCCGTCGTCCTCACCCAGGGGAAGCGCCCCGCCGAGCTGCGGGCTGCCCTGGAATCGGTTCTCGCGCAGGAGGGAGTCGACGTCGAGGTCGTGTGCGTCGGCAACGGTTGGGAGCCGACAGGTCTCCCCGACGGCGTCGCGACCGTCGCGCTGCCGGAGAATCTCGGCATCCCCGCAGGGCGCAACGCCGGCGTGCCCCACGTCGCGGGAGACCTTCTGCTGTTCGTCGACGACGATGCGCGCCTCGCCGACACCGACTTCCTGGCGCGTGCCGCGGCCCTCTTCGCGGCGGACCCGCGGCTCGGGGTCGTCCAACCCCGGGTCGAGAGCCCGGGGGAGGAGGCGCCGACCCGATGGATCCCCCGGATGCGCAAGGGCGACCCGACGCGGTCGTCGCCGGTCTTCTCGCTCTGGGAGGGTGTCCTCGTCGCCCGTCGGACGGCGTTCGACGCCGCGGGGCGATGGGGTGACGAGTACTTCTACGCCCACGAGGGCATCGAGCTGGCGTGGCGGGTCTGGGACGCCGGCTACGAGGTCTGGTACCGCGGAGACCTGAGCTGCGAGCACCCGGCGATCGATCCGGCACGCCACGACTACTACTACCGGCTGAACGCCCGCAACCGCGTGTGGCTCGCCCGCCGAAACCTGCGCTGGCCCTTCACCTGGGCGTACGTCGCCACCTGGACGGCTGTCGCTGTCGTCCGCGGGGTCCGGTCCGCGGGCGGGCGACGGTCGCTTCGCCCGTGGTTCGCGGGCTGGCGCGAGGGATGGCGCACGGATCCGGGGCCGCGCCGACCCATGCGGTGGCGGACGGTCCTCGTGATGACGCGCCGCTGGAGGCCCCCGGTCGTGTGAGGTGCGCAGGCGGGTGCCGCCTGCGGTCAGACGACGGTACGGAGGTTGTCCTCGTCGCCGTCGTCCTCCTCCTCGTCCTCCTCGTTGAGGAGCCCGAGCCGGCGCATCCTGCGCATCCTGCGCTCGTGGCGGCGGCGGAGCGCGGCCTCGTCGCCGGAGTCGCTGAAGTACTGGTCGACGACCTCCTGGATCGGGCCGTCGAGCACGAGCGTGCCCTCGCGCAGATAGAGGCCGCGCGTGCAGAAGCGCGTGAGGTTGGCCTCGCTGTGCGACACCATGAACAGCGTGCGGCCCTGCGAGAGCATCTCGTCGATGCGCTCGAAGCACTTCTCGCGGAAAGCGCGATCACCGACCGCCAGGACCTCGTCCACGAGCATGATCGGCTCGTCGAGCCGCGAGACGACGCTGAACGCGACGCGCACCTTCATGCCGGAGGACAGGTGCTTGTACGGGGTGTCGACGAAGTCCTCGATCTCCGCAAACTCGACGATCTCCTCGAACGAGGCGGCGATCTGCTTCTTGCCCATGCCGTGCAGGCCCGCGGCGAGGTAGATGTTGTCGCGGACCGTCAGGTCGCCGACGAAGCCGCCGGTGATCTCGATCAGCGGCGCGACGCCGCCGTTGACGTTGACCCGGCCCTCGTCGGGGATGAGGACGCCCGCGATGGTTTTGAGCAGCGTCGACTTGCCTTGACCGTTGCGGCCGACCACGCCGATCGCCTCGCCCGGCTGCACGTCGAACGAGATGTGGCGCAGGCCCCAGAACTCGCCGGCTCGGACGCCGGACTCACCCTTGAACAGCAGGTCGCGGAGACTCCGGTGACGACGCGACCGGTGGAACCGGATCGAGATGTCCTGGACGGAGATGATGGGTTCGGTCACAGGTCAGAGCTCCTTGAGCACGGTGCGCTCGAGCCGCGCGAACAGCCACCATCCGAGGGCGAGCACGAGCAGCGAGACCACAGCGGTGTAGCCGACATGGGTCCACTCGAGGTAATGCGGGAAGATCCCCGAGCGGAACATCTGGAGGATGTCCGCCACAGGGTTCGCGACATAGACCCACCGCAGGTCTGGCGGAAGCTTGGTCACGGAGTAGAGGACGGGCGACGCGTAGAAGAACAGGCGCAGGAAGATCTTCACCAGACGATCCAGGTCGGGGACCATCACGGTGAGGACGCTCAACCCGAGCCCGATGCCGGTGAGCAGGACCGCCATCAGCACGATCGCCAGGGGGAACGTGACGAGCATGTTCCAGTGCAGGGGCACCTGGTAGGCGATGAGGAAGCCGGCGAGCACGGGGATCGAGAACAGGAACTCGACGCCGTTCGACGCGACGACGCGCAGGATCCAGATCTCGCGGGGGAGGTTCGTGGAGCGGATCAGCCGCGACGAGCTGCGCAGCGCCTTGGCGCTCTGGGAGACAGTGCTGTTGAACCACTGCCAGGGCAGCATGCCCGCCAGCAGGAAGACGATGTACGGGTCGTCACCGGGGACGTTGCGGGCGAAGAGGATGCTGAACATCGCCCAGTAGACGAAACTCATCAGCAGCGGGTCGAGCACCGTCCACATGTAGCCGAGGACGGAGTTGGCGTACCGGACCTTCAGGTCGCGCCGCACGAGGAGGAACAGGATCTTACGGGCGCCCCAGATCGCGCGCATCCGCGCAACGGGCGACCGCGTGTAGCTCGAGTCGACCATCGGTCCCTTTCGTCCGGATCCCCGTCCCGTCGGGGACGGACCCCCGCGTAGCACGCCTACTGTACGCGCGCGAACAAAGTGATCCACGCGCACCCTGGGGCTCGTGTCTCGTCCGACAAGTTACCCTCTAGGTCGTGACTAGGATGCGAAACGTGGCCGTCGTGCTCGCCGGCGGTGTCGGGACCCGAGTCGGGCTCTCGATCCCGAAGCAGCTGATCAAGATCGCCGGCAAGCCGATCATCGAGCACACGATCGCCGCCATGCAGGCCTCCCCGCTGATCGACGAGATCGTCGTGATGATGACGCCGGGGCACCTCGACCCCATCCGTGCCATCGTGCGCAGCGGCGGCTACGACAAGGTCACCCAGGTCCTCGAGGGCGCCGACACCCGCAACGCCACCACCCAGCGCGCCCTCGCCGCGCTCGGCGACCAGGAGTGCAACGTCCTCCTGCACGACGCGGTGCGCCCGCTGGTGTCCCAGACGATCATCGAGGACGTCGTCGCTGCCCTCGACGAGTACGAGGCGGTCGACACGGTCATCCCGTCCGCGGACACGATCGTGCAGGTCCACGAGGACTCGGGCACGATCTCCGACGTCCTCCCGCGTCACCTCCTGCGACGGGGGCAAACCCCCCAGGCGTTCCGCCTGTCGGTGATCCGCGCGGCGTACGCCGAGGCTGACAAGGACCCCGACTTCGTCGCCACCGACGACTGCACCGTGGTCCTTCGCTACAACCCGAGCGTCCCGATCACGGTCGTCGACGGTCACGAGCGCAACATGAAGGTCACCGAGCCGATCGACGTCTACATCGCCGACAAGCTCTTCCAGCTCGCCTCGGCCGAGCGTCCGGACGCCCTGAGCGAGGCCGAGCAGGTCGCAGCGCTCGAGGGCAAGACGGTCGTGGTCTTCGGGGGTTCGTACGGCATCGGGGGAGACATCGCCGCGATCGCCGAGCGTGCCGGCGCCCACGTCTTCTCGTTCTCGCGATCGGCCACGGACACCCACGTCGAGCGACGCGGCGACGTCCGCGCCGCCGCGGAGACCGTCCTCGCGAAGACCGGCCGCGTCGACTATGTCGTCAACACCGCCGGCGTCCTGCCGATCGCCCCGCTCGCGGAGACCAGCGAGGAGACGATCTACAACGCGACCGAGGTCAACTACCTCGGACCGATCTTCATCGCCCAGGAGTTCTACCCGCACCTCGCCGAGACCTCCGGCTCGCTGCTCCTGTTCACCTCGTCGTCGTACACCCGCGGGCGCTCGGGCTACTCGCTCTACTCGTCGGCGAAGGCAGCCGTCGTGAACCTCACCCAGGCGCTGGCCGACGAGTGGTCCGGCTCCGTCCGGGTCAACTGCGTGAACCCGGAGCGCACCGGCACGCCGATGCGTACCAAGGCCTTCGGCGACGAGCCGGCAGGCACCCTGCTCTCGTCCGACGAGGTCGCCCGTCAGTCGCTCGACGTCCTCCTGTCCTCGCAGACCGGTCACGTCATCGACATCCGACGCGAGAGCGGCCCCGCGGCGATCACGAATGGCTGACGCGGGGCTGGCTCCGCCGGAGGCGGGACGTGTCACGGCAGCGCGCATCGGCGATGCCGCGACAGAGATCGGGACGGCCGCAGCGGTCGTGCTCGCCGCAGCCGCGGCGCTGGCCGGCGTGGTGGACTCCGTGGTCGTCGCCCTGCTGCTGGCAAGCCTCGCCGCACTGGCGTTCGACGCGTGGCGGTTCACGCGCCGTGACGACCTGCCGCTGACCGAGGACCTGGTCCTCCTCGGCCGCGCAGGCCCGATCCGTGGTGGTGTGGGCGCCGCCATCACCGTCTGCTTCGTCGCGTGGAGCGACTCGTCGGTGTGGGTGGCGTCGCTGGCCGCGCTGGTCAGCATCGGTGTCGTCGTCCTTGAGCCGGTCCTCGGTCAGGCCCGCCAGTACCGTGTCACCTTCGTCTCGAACGTCCCCGGGCTGGCCCAGGCGCCGAAGCAGATCGACCTGGAAGGGGCGGCGACGGCTGCCCACCTCGGTGCGCTGGCGTTCGGTGCGGTCGCCGCGGGCGTCGGGCTGCCTGTTGTCTGGTGGGCCGCGGTGACGCTGGTCGCGGCAGTCCCCGACATCGTCATGGGCATCAACGCCGCGGTCAGGATGCGCGCCGGCCGGAGGATCGAGGCCGAGCTCCCGGGGGCGGTGACTCGGTACGCCCCCGAGGCGGTCGTCTACACGGCGTGGCCCGAGGACGGCACCCACCAGGTCACGATGTGGCTCCCGTACCTCCAGCGGACGGAGCGCCGCCTGCTGATCGTGGCCCGTCACAACTTCCCGGCGGAGCTGCTGGCCGAGCACACCGATCTGCCGATCGTCGTTCGCCGCGGGTCCCGCGATCTCGACGACGTGGTCGTGCCGTCGCTCACGACGGCGTTCTACGTGAACGCGTCGTCAGGCAACAGCATCTTCGTGCGCCACAACCAGATCACGCACGTGTTCCTCGGCCACGGCGACTCCGACAAGCCGACCTCGTACAACCCGACCCACGCGATGTACGACCGCATCTTCGCGGCCGGTGAGGCAGCGGTGCGTCGCTACGCCGCGCACGGTGTCTCGATCCCCCGGGAGAAGTTCGACGTCGTCGGCCGGCCCCAGGTCGAGGGCGTGGATCGGTTCGACGGTCCCGTGCCCGAGAAGCCGACGGTGCTGTACGCCCCTACCTGGCGCGGTCATGTCGACGAGACCGCCTACCACTCGCTGCCGATCGGGGTCTCGATCGTCCGCGGCCTGCTCGCCCGCGGCGCGACGGTGGTGTTCCGGCCACACCCGTTCAGCTACCGCTTCGACACCGACACCGACACGATCCGCGCGATCCACCAGCTGCTCCGCGAGGATGCCGAGCGCACCGGCCGCCAGCACGTCTACGGCGAGCGCGCGGAGCGGTCGATGTCGATCTTCGACTGCATCAACGCCGCGGACGCGATGGTCTCCGACGTCTCGAGCGTGGTCGTGGACTGGCTCTTCTCGGGCAAGCCGTTCGCGATGACCGCGATGACCGAGAACGGATCGGACTTCGCTGCGCACTACCCGATCGCCTCTGCCGCGTACGTGATCGAGGGAGACGCCGCGAACCTCGACGTCGCGCTCGACGCCCTCCTCGGCGACGACCCTCTCGCCCTCGAGCGACGTTCCGTACGCGCCGACTACCTCGGGGACTTCGCGGCCGACGGCTACTCCGACGTCTTCGTCGACCGTGCCCGCGAGATCATCGACGCGCGCCGTGAGCACACGGCCGACGAGACCGCGGCTGCCGACACCGAGGACGGCGGTGGCCGCCTCACGCTGGGCGCCGTCCGGCGAGAGCTGGCCGTGGCCGCTCGCGACGTGGTCACGGGCGGGCTCGCGCTCCTCGTCTTCGTCGCCACGCTCGTCGGCTCCTCTCCGACGCTGCCGTTGGTCGTCACGCTCGTCACGATGGCGCTGTTCGTGCCGCTGCACCGTCGGGCACGTCCCGGCAACCCGCAGTACCCGCTGATCGCCGGCACGCTGCAGATCTCACGCATCCTCCTGCTCCTGGCGCTCGTCGTGGGGTGGTTCGACTGGCACGGCGTGTCGTGGGCCGTCGCCGCCGCCCTCGCGGCCGTCGCCGCGGCGACCGCGGCCGAGTCCACGGTCTTCGAGAACTGGGAGCGCGTCGGCCTCGAGGCGCGGAACCTGCCGACGCTGAAGGTCGAGATCCGCGAAGTCGTCTCGCGCGGGACGGTCGGGGTCGTCAACATCGTGGCGGTCGTCGCCCTGTGGATCTGCGGAGCGGCGGGCTGGTCGTTCCTGCTCGTGGCCGTTGCCGTCGCCGTCGCTGCGACGACGCTGGTCTCGCTGGTGGTCGGTCTGACCCGCGTCCACCGGTGCGTGGACGCGGAGGACCGCCTGTACGCGACGCTGGAGGCGCACGCGCCGGAGTTCGCGGTGTACTTCGGCTCGAACATCGGCGCCCCGTACCAGCTCGGCATGTGGATGCCGTACTTCGAGCGCCTGGGCCGCCCCTTCGTCGTCGTCACCCGCAACCTGACGATGTTCCGCATGATCGACGGCATCACGTCGGCGCCGATCGTCCACCGGCCGACCATCCGCAGCCTGCAGGAGGTCGTGGTCCCGAGCATGCGGGCCGCGTTCTACGTCAACAACGCACCGAACAACACGCACTTCCTCGAGCGACGGCAGATGGCCCACGTGTGGCTCAACCACGGCGACTCGGAGAAGCCTGCCTGCTACAACCCGGTCCACGCGATCTACGACCGCATCTTCGCGGCGGGTCAGGCCGGCATCGACCGCTATGCCCGCCACGGCGTCGCCATCCCGCCGGACAAGTTCGAGGTCGTCGGCCGTCCGCAGGTCGAGGACATCGCGCCGGCACGCGGGCCGATCGGCTCGCTCGAGGACCGCACCGTGCTCTACGCGCCGACCTGGCGCGGGCCGTACGCCGACTCCGAGGTCTACTCGCTGCCGCGCGGCGAGGAGATCGTCGCCGCGCTGCTCGCCCGGGGCGCGCGGGTGATCTTCCGGTCCCACCCGTTCAACTACCGGTTCCCGGACGCCACCCGGACGATCGCCCGCATCGGCGCGCTCCTCGACGGCGACAAGGCCCGCACGGGGCGGCAGCACCTCTGGGGGGAGGCCGCCGAGGGAGCGATGTCGGTCGTGGACTGCTTCAACGCCTCGGACGCGATGGTGGCCGACGTGTCGGCGGTCGTCTCCGACTACCTGCAGTCGGGCAAGCCTTACGCGATGGTGTCGGTGGGCCGTACGCCCGAGCAGCTCTGCGAGGAAGCGCCCGCCGCGCGCGCGGCGTACGTGATCGACGGGAACCTCGCGAACCTCGACGACGCGATCGACGCGATGCTCGGTGACGACCCGCTGGTCGCGGACCGGGTGGCGTCTCGGGTCTACTACCTCGGCGAATTCGCGTCAGGCTCGTACGCGGACGGTTTCCTGTCCGCCGCACGGCGCCTGATCGATGCCGGTCCACTCGACGAAGGGTTGCGATGACGACCGACCGCGCAGGATCGATGCCTCCGGTGTCGGTCTTCATGACCGTGCGCAACGAGGAGCGTGACCTCGGCGAGTGCGTCGAGCGGATCCTCGCCCAGGACTATGCCGGTGAGATCGAGGTCGTCGTCGCCGTCGGTCCGTCGCACGACCGGACACGAGAGATCGCCGACGGGCTGGCAGCGGCGCATCCGACCGTGACGATCGTCGACAACCCCACCGGGCTCACCCCGCAGGGGCTCAACGCGGCGATCGCCGCTGCGACGCACGACTACCTCGTCCGCGCCGACGGGCACGCCCTGTTCCCGCCGGACTACCTGACGCGGATCGTGACCGCGCTGGCCGACACCGGCGCGGCGAACGTCGGCGGCCGCATGGCGCCTGAGGGTGTGAGTCCCTTCGGGCGTGCGGTGGCGCGAGCGATGTCGTCGCGGTTCGGCATCGGAGGAGCGGCGTTCCACACCGGCGGCGTCGCTGGGCCGCAGCTGACGGTCTACCTGGGGGCGTTCCGTCGCGACGCGCTCGCCAAGATCGGCGGCTACGACGAGCACTTCGTCCGCGCCCAGGACTGGGAGCTGAACTTCCGGCTGCGCGAGTCGGGCGAGACGGTGTGGTTCCTCCCCGACGTCGCCGTCACCTATCGCCCGCGCGAGACCTGGAAGGCGTTCGCGACCCAGCAGTACCGCACCGGCGGGTGGCGCCGCAGGGTGATCAAGCGCCACCCGGAGACGGCGTCGGCGCGCTATCTCGCACCACCGGCCGTGGTGGTCGCCTCGTCGCTCGGTCTCGCGGCCGGCGTGATCGGTGCGTTCACCACGCCGTGGCTGCTGCTCGGGCTCGCGGTCCCGGCCGGCTATCTCGCAGGCGTCTCCGCGGCGGCGCTCTGGGAGGGGCGCGACCTGGATCCGCAGGCGCGGCGCCGCCTTCCGGTGGCCATGGTGACGCTCCATGGGGCATGGGGGTTAGGCTTCCTCTTGAGTTAGTCGACTGCCTTAGGAGACATTCGTGACGAGGTTGCTGATCCGGGCCCACAAGAGCCCCTTCACCGCTCCCACCGCCGAGCGGGTGCTCGCGCGCAACCTCATCGGCAACAACGTGGGCAACCTGGTCTTCAGCTACGCGGTCCAACGCACGCTGTCGGTGCCCGGCACCACGATCGACGTGGCGCGACTCAACCGGGCACGGACCCTCAGCCCCGCCGAGATCGACGACCAGTACGACCACGTCGTCATCCCGTTGGCCAATGCGTTCCGCAGACGGTTCCTGCCCAACCTCGACGCGATCACCGAGACCATCGAGCAGCTCTCCGTCCCGGTGACGGTCGTCGGCGTCGGCGTCCAGTCCGCCGTCGGGCAGCGCGTCGCAGCACCGCGCCAGGTCGGCGACGCGGTGACCCGCTTCGTCCGGGCCGTGCTCGACCGCTCGCCGTCGATCGGGGTCCGGGGTGAGTGGACCGCCGAGTACCTCGCAGGACTCGGCTTCGGATCCGAGCACGTCGAGGTCATCGGCTGCCCGTCGATGTTCCTGCACGGCGACCGCCTCCCGCTCCGACTCTCGCGGAAGAGGCTCGACCCGAAAGGCCCCGTCGCGTTCAATCTGTCGCCGTACCTGGCGCAGATGGCGCCCGTCGTCGAGGACCAGGTCGCGCGCTACCCGGGGCTCGTCTACTTCGCGCAGGACCTCGAGACCCTCCACCTGCTCCTGGAGGGCACCAGCGACCGCGCGGTCATCGACGAGCGCCTGCCGATCCATCCTGACCACCCCCTGATCACGGACGGGCGGACGCGGTTCCCGACGAACGTGCCGACCTGGATGGCGTCGCTCGAGTCGTTCCCGTTCTCCTACGGGACCCGGATCCACGGGAACATCGCCGCACTCCTGTCCGGGACGCCTGCCTACGTCCTGACCCACGACGCCCGCACCCTCGAGCTCGCGCGCTACCACGAGATCCCGCACCGCCGGATCGACGTCGAGTTCGACGGCGTCGACGCGGTCGCGCTGCACGCGGAGGCCGACTGGGGGCCACTGCTCGCGGGGCACGCCGAGCGCTTCGCGCGCTACTCGGCGTTCCTCCACTCGCACGGCCTGTCGCACGTCTTCGACCCGGGCCAGGCCGCCGGCGCCGAGGCGTTCGACCGACGGATCGCGCGCAAGACCTTCGCACCGCCGGTCGGTGAGGTGGCTGCTGCGCGTCGCCAGAGGGACCGGTTCACTCCGGCGCTGCGGAAGCTGGTCCGATCGGCTCGTCCGCGAGCCTGAGCGCCTCGTCGAGTGCGGACTGGAACCGCCTCGTGCTTGCCCCGTCGGCGGTGTCGCCGAAGTAGTGCTCGGACAGGGCGAGCATGCGGTCTCGTGGCCAGTCGCCGTCGAGCAGCACTGCCGTACGAGGGGCGTCGGCCGCGTGGAGCCGCGGGACCTCGGCCAGGAGCCGTGACGGCGGCAGGGTGGTGCGCGGCTCCGTCGGCACCGTCACGAGCATCGGCTTCGCCGTGGCCAGCCAGTCGTAGGCGACCGACGACAGGTCGGTGACGCACACGTCGGCGAACGCCCACTGCCAGCCGTACGGTCCGACGTCGACGAGGTGCCGCTCGCCGTGCTCGGAGAGCAGTGCGCGGATCCGACGGTCCGCGGCGGCGTACGCCGGGTCCTGCACGCCGGTGCGCGGGTGCGGGCGGTAGATGACGCGGTAGCGGGGGTCGGCGACCAGTGACGACACCAGGGCGACCCCGTGGGACGCCACCGATCCGTACGCCATGCTCGCGCGGTCGCCCTCCCACGTCGGGGCGTACAGCACGCGGGTCGTGCCGTCGTCGGGCCAGTCCGGCGCGCCCGGGTAGTCGAGGTCGAGCTGCGGCCGGCCCACCTCACGCACGTGCGCCGCGTCGTCGAACTCGCGCAGCGCGCCCGCCACCCGCTCGCGCGCGGCCGGACCGGCGACCAGCACCCGGTCGTACGCCTTGTTCTGGTTGGTGACGCTCGAATCCTTGTCGCTCTCGCCGTGTCCGAGGTGTACGTGGACCGGTGAGGCGAAGCGCAGCATCCGGAAGTTGAGCGGGAGGTGGTTCACGTAGAGGACCGTCTTGAGCGTGCCGTGCGCGAGGAGGTCCTCGAGGTACGTCGAGCCGGGCGCGAAGTAGACCGGGAGCGACGTCTCGGCGAGCACCCGGCGCCCGGTGTCGGGGCGGGACACGATCACGACGACGGGCCAGGGGAGCGCCGCGAGCACGCGGTCCCACTGGTGGAGCTGGTAGAGGTTCTCGGGGCCGTCGGCGAAGTACAGCGCGACGGGAGCGCCCAGCGCCGCCGGGTCGGTGTTGCAGCGCGCCGCGAACGAGCCGCGGTCGAGCCGGTTGCGGACCTGCGTGCGCGCCTGCGCGGCGATCCTGGCCAGCCTTCTGAACCGGTGCACGCCGCCGATCCTAGGCCACGGGCCGTCTGGTCATGCGTGAACGGTGGTTCGTCGTTCCTGCAGGTCTTGCGTGGAGGACGACGTCCTACGCCCGGAGCCGTGACGACGCCATGATCGTGACGAAGTGCCCGATCACGGCGAGCAGTGCCAGCGGCAGGAGCACGACGAGCAGGGTGCGGGTCCCGGCGAGCCCGCCCCACGCCGAGCCGGCGACGATGTCGACGATCGCGGCGACGAGCGCGAGCAGGGTCAGCTCGACCGAGTGGTACAGCCGGTGGAACGGGATGAACCGTGCGATGCGGCGCAGCCGGGCGACCAGGCCCGGGCGTGGCGCAGCCGTCTCCGCGCTGTCGGCCAGACGCGGCAGGCCGGAGAAGGTGCGCGAGACGTGGACGAAGTCGTTGAGCGCCTTGTTGAGCAGGATGAGTACGGCGAGCAGGGCGCCGAGGGTCGTCCAGCCGTAGTGCCCGTCGAGGTCGCCGAACCCGCCCGCGGCGCGGACACCCAGCGCGATCGGGATCAGCGACTCAGCCGTGTAGTGGCCGATCTTGTCGAGGAACGTGCCCGCCGGAGAGAACGTCCCGCGCCAGCGCGCCACCTCGCCGTCTGCACAGTCGAGCAGCATCTGGAGCTGGCCGAAGAACACGGCGAGGACGACGCCGACCAGTCCCGGGATCAACAGCGAGCCGGCCGCAGCCCACCCGCTCAGGATCATCAGCCCGGTGACCGCGTTGGCGCTCAGCCCGAGGCGTACGAGAGGGCGGCTCAGGTAGGGCGAGATGTCACGGAGGTAGACGTCTGCGACCCAGTGCTCGGCGCTGCGCCGGTTGCGCACCTCAGGCGGCTGCGCGATCGCGCGGTACTCCGCGAGCGTGGGATGAGCGGGGCGCGGGGGCGACGAGTCGGACACGGCCGCCACCGTAGCACCAGCGTCAGGACACCCAGCGGGCCAACATCGGCGGCTCCGGCACCGACCAGCGCAGCGCCTCGGGGCAGTAGGGCTCGTGCCACTCCCGCACCACCTGGATCCCGCCCGAGGGGACGATCTCCGCCCACCACTGCGGGCAGTGCGCGCACGGCGTGATCACGAGGTCAGAGGCGTCGAACTCCACCGGGACCATCGGCGCACTCTGGGCCGGATGGGCGCCGACCTCGCTCACGTCGACGAGGAACCCGTCGATCCGCGGGCCCAGCTCGCCGCCGTCGGGGACGATCCGTCCGACGACGACGACCTCGTGGACGAGCCCCAGCGCGTCGACGATGCGGTGCGGATAGCTGTAGTCGGCCGGATGGGTGAGGTCACGCATCGCGAACGCCACCTCGGTGCGGCCGGCGTCGTCAGGGTGCTGGTGCCGACGGACGAGGTCCGTGGTCACGGGTGTCGTCTCCGGGATCCCGAGAATCGCGTACATCCCCTCGGAGAACTCCCACTTCTCCGCGTGGGGCCAGTAGGTGTAGTGGCCGAGCGCCGGTGACGGCCCCCACGGCATGTGATTCTTCATCGGCTCCCCCGAGCAGTCAGGCATGCCACCCCCCGGTGGCATGCGACGACGGTAGGTCACCGGTCGCGAACCCGACAAGGGTTGCACCCCCGTTGCGCCGAAGCCGGCCGGAGCAGACCTGGGCGCTGCTCAGTGGGGGAGGCGGTGCCGTCCGGCCATCACCATCCGGATCGCCGGGATGGTGAGGAACGCCGCGACCACGTTGAGCGGCCCGAACCCCCACACGCTCACGATCACGCCGGCGAGCAGCCCGCCGAGCGCGCCACCGAGGTTCATGACGAGGTCGGACGCGCCCTGAACAGCCGGGCGAGAGTCGGGCCCGACGGCCTGCGCGACCAGCGACGAGCCGGCGATGATCGACGCGGACCACCCGAGCCCGAGCAGGACGAGCCCGACGATCATCCGGGACTCCGACTCGCCCGCGGTGCCGGCGACCAGAGTCGCGAGCAGCAGGGTGGCCTGGCCGAGGGTGATGGTGCGTCCACGTCCCCAGCGGTCGGCGAGGATGCCCATCACCGGCGCGAGGGCGAACATGCCGGCGATGTGGAGGCTGATGGTGAGGCCGATCACCGTCAGCGTCGAGCCGTGGTCCTCCATGTGGACGGGCGTCATCGCCATCACGGCCACCATGACCGCGTGGGCGCCCGCGACGGTCACGACGCCCGTGCGTGCGGCGGCGTTCGTCCGCAGGATCGGCCACGCGTCGCGCATCCGCGAGCGCTTGGAGGTGTCGTCGTGCGTCGGGCGGATCATCCGCGCCACCCGCAGCGGGTCCGGGTTGAGCATGACCGCCATCAGCGTCGCCGTGAGGGCGAAGCCGACGGCCGCGAACACGAACGGCCCGGCGAGGTCGGGGATGTCGAGAGCGTCGGCCGTGCGGGCGCCGGCCTCGGTGAGGTTCGGGCCGATCACCGACCCGATCGTCGTCGCCCACACGACGAGCGACAGCGCGCGCCCGACGTGCATAGGCTCGGCGAGATCGGTGGCCGCGTAGCGGGACTGGAAGTTCGTGGCGCTGTTGGCGCCGACCACGAACAGGCCGACCAGGACGAGCCAGGTGGCGTCGAGCTGCGCGCCCCCGACGACGACGAGGGCGCCGAACGACGCGATCAACCAGCCGGTCGAGAGGCTGGTGCGTCGGCCACGCGCGGACGCGAGCGCGGCGAGCGGGACGGCGAGGAGCGCCGCCCCGAGCGTGAGCATCGTGGTGGCGAGGCCCGCCACGGCCGACGAGCCGGAGACGTCCTTGACGAGGAGGGCGCCGACCGACAGTGCGGCGCCCGCGCCGATGCCGCCGACCACCTGCGCGGACGCGAGGACGCCGATCGTACGGCGTTGGATCCCGGCGACCCGGTCGGCGGTGTAGACCTCGGTGCTCACCAGATCGTCACACGCTGGTCAGGCTCGAGCCACATCGCGTCGTCGGGCGTCACCACGAACGCGTCGTGGAACGCATCGAGGTTGCGGAGAACCTGGTTGCACCGGAACTCCGGCGGCGAGTGCGGGTCGACGGTCAGACGGCGTACGACCTCGGCGGGGCGGACCTTGCCACGCCAGACCTGTGCCCACGACGTGAAGAACCGCTGCGCGCCCGTGAGCCCGTCCATCACGGGCGCCTCCGCGCCCCCGAGCGACAGGAGATAGGCCTCGTACGCGATGCCGAGGCCACCGAGGTCGCCGATGTTCTCGCCGATCGTCAGCGCGCCGTTGACCGACTGGCCGTCGGCTCCGTCCGGGGACAGCGCGTCGTACTGGGCGATGAGCGTGCCGGTCAGCTTCTCGAACGCGGCGCGATCGTCGTCGGTCCACCAGTTGACGAGCGCACCCGTGCCGTCGTACTGCGAGCCCTGGTCGTCGAAGCCGTGGCCGATCTCGTGCCCGATGACCGCACCGATACCGCCGTAGTTGACGGCGTCGTCGGCGTCGGCGTCGAAGAACGGGGGCTGGAGGATGGCTGCCGGGAAGACGATCTCGTTCATGGTCGGGTTGTAGTACGCGTTGACGGTCTGCGGCGTCATCAGCCACTCGTCGCGGTCGATCGGCTTGCCGATCTTGGCGAGCTCGCGGTCGGTGGCGACGTCGGAGGCGCGGCGCACGTTGCCGAGGAGGTCTGCCGGGTCGACCGACAGGGCGCCGTAGTCGCGCCAGCGCACCGGGTACCCGACCTTGGGGGTGAACGACTCGAGCTTGTCGAGGGCCTTCTGCTTGGTCTCGTCGCTCATCCAGGCGAGCGTCAGGATGCTTCCGCGGTAGGCCTCGACGAGATTGCGGACCAGCTCGTCCATCCGTGCGGCGGCGGTCGGCGGAAAGTGGCGCTCGACGTACAGGCGGCCGATGCCCTCTCCGATCGCTCCCTCGGCGAAGCCGACGCCGCGCTTCCAGCGGGCGCGCAGCTCGTCCGTGCCCGAGAGGGTGCGGCCGTAGAAGTCGAAGTTGGCGTCGACGAAGGCGCTGGACAGGTACGGGGCGGCCGACGACACCAGGCGGAACCGCAGCCAGTCCTGCCACGACTCGACAGGCTCGTCGCGCAGCGCCTCGGACAGCGCCTCGAGGTAGGACGGCTGGGCGACGACGACCTCCGCGAGGACGGCCGGGTCGAAACGGGCGGCGGCCGCCCAGGCGCGCCAGTCGAGCGCCGTGATCAGCAGCTGGAGCGCGTCGGCGTCGAGGAGGTTGTACGTCTTGACGGCGTCGCGGCAGGCGACGCGGTCCCAGTGCCCCTTCGCGAGCCTCTCCTCGAGCGCGTACACACGAGCGGCGCGGCCCTCGGGGTCGTCGAGTCCCGCGAGCCCGAGCATGGTCGCGACGTGGGTCTGGTACGCGGCGCGCACCGGCGCGAACTGCTCGTCGCGGTAGTAGGCCTCGTCCGGGAGGCCGATGCCGCCCTGGACCATGGTCACGACGTAGCGGTCGGGGTTGCCGGCGTCCGGTCCGACGTACATGCCGATGACGCTGGACGCGCTCTGCCGCTCGAGCCGGCCGATGGCCTCGACCACGTCGTGCAGGTCGGTGACGGCGTCGACAGCAGCGAGGTCGGCGGCGAGCGGGGAGACGCCCAGCGCCTCGACCCGGTCGGTGTCCATGAAGCTGGTGTAGAGGGCGCCGATCTTGGCCGCCTCGTCCGCGACCGTCGTACCGGTGGGGTCACCGGCCGCGCGCTGGCACTCCTCGACGATCGCGCGGACGTTCGCCTCTGCCTCGTCCACGAGCGTGACGAACGAGCCTGCGACGGCACGGTCGGCAGGGATCTCGCTGGTGGCGAGCCAGGTCCCGTTGACGTGCCGGAAGAGGTCGTCCTGCGCGCGGACGTCGTGGTCGATGCCGCTGCCGTCGATGCCTGATCTCATCCGGTCAGTCTAGGGAGGGTCCGACCGGTCTCGCGACGGGATTCCGGCCGGGGTGACGATCACGAGGATGCCCTCGGCAGGCTCGTCGCCGAGGGCGGCGTAGTGGTGGGGGACGTCGGCGTCGAACGCGACGTGCTCGCCAGCGACCGCTTCGCAGGGCTGCGTGTCCGGTCCCAGCTGCAGCGCTCCACGGACGACGACGAGGTGCTCGCGGACACCGGCGCCGTGCGACGGCGAGTGGCGGACCTCTCCGGCCGCGAAGTGCATGACGTACGTCTCGACCGTGCTGTCCGGGTGGTGCCGGACGTCGAGCAGGCGCGCCGTGACCCCGCCGCCGGAGACCTCGGCGCCGACGGCCTCGTCGAGGAGCGCCGCGAGCGGCACGCCCAGGGGAGCCGCGAGGGCGTACAGGGTCGAGAGCGTGGCGTTGCGGCGGCCGGCCTCCAGCTCGGAGAGCGAGGCCTTGCCGATCCCGGCCGCGCGGGCGAGCGCGGACAGCGAGAGCCCGCGGTCCTCGCGCAGACGGCGGACACGGGCCCCCACGCGCAGCGACGTGTCGGCGGACGACGCGGTTGCTCCGTGGGTCCCCGGCACGGGCATCCTCCTAGATCGGCTATCGTTCCGGTTACGGAACGTTCTGTATGCGGAACGATCTCATCCTTGCACGAAGGAGCATCCCGTGAGCACCTCACGACGTACGCCGGTCACGACAGGCCTCGTCACGGCCCTCGTCGGCTTCACGAGCTCCTTCGCCGTCGTCCTCGCCGGTCTGCGTGCCGTCGGGGCCAGCGACACCGAGGCAGCCTCGGGCCTGCTGGTCCTCTGCGTGACGCAGGCCGTCGGCATGATCGTCCTGTCGTGGCGCTACCGGCTCCCGATCACGCTGGCATGGTCCACGCCGGGCGCGGCGATGCTGGCGGGCGCTGCCGCCACCGACGGAGGCTGGCCCGCAGCCGTCGGCGCGTTCGTCGTGACCGGGCTGCTCGTGCTCGCAACCGCGGGCTGGCCGGCGCTGGGCCGGCTCGTCGCGCGGATCCCGCAGCCGGTCGCCCACGCGATGCTCGCCGGAGTCCTCCTCCCGTTGTGTGTGGCACCTGTCCGGGCGCTCGTGACGAGCCCGTGGCTGGTCGCGCCGGTCGTCCTCACGTGGCTCGTGCTGCTGCGCCGCGCACCCCGGTGGGCCGTACCCGCGGCGTTCGCCATGACGATGGTCGTCGTCGGCATCTGGCTCGCGCGCCACGGCGACGCCCTCGACGGCCCTCTGCTCCCGCACCTCGCCCTGACCGCGCCCACCCTCGAGTGGCAGGCGGTCGTCGGGATCGCACTTCCCCTGTACGTCGTCACGATGGCCGCGCAGAACGTGCCGGGCGTCGCCGTGATGGCGTCGTACGGGTTCACCGTCCCGTGGCGCGCCGCGATGGCGACCACCGGCATCGGCACGGTCGTGGGCGCACCCGGTGGCGGGCACGCGATCAACCTCGCGGCGATCACGGCCGCGATGACCGCAGGTCCCGAGGCCGGCCCTGAGCGGGAGCGGCGGTGGATCGCCGCGCAGACCGCCGGCTGGGCGTACCTCGTGATCGCGCTGGGGTCGACCGCGCTCGCGACGGTCGTCGTGGCGGCTCCTGCGGGCGTCGTCGAAGCAGTCGCCGGCCTGGCGCTGATCGGCACGCTGGGGGCGGCGCTGCACGGCGCAGTCACCGCCGAGGGTCCGCGCGAGCCGGCCGTCGTGACGTTCGTCGTCGCTGCGAGCGGTGTCGCCGTCGCAGGGATCGGCGCGGCGTTCTGGGCGCTGGTCGCGGGCGTCGTCGTCCACGCCGTCGTCGTACGACGCGCCAGCGGGGCGGACGCTGCCGACGAGGACGCGGCTACTTCACCGAGCCCGACACCAGGCCGTTGACGATGTAGCGCTGCAGCGCCAGGAACACCGCCATCACCGGGATCGCCGCAAGCACCGCGCCTGCTGCGAAGATCGACCAGTTCGTCGACGTCTGCTCGGACACGTAGCCGAACAGGCCGACGGCGAGCGTCTGCTGGTCCGGGTCGGTGAGGAACACGCTGGCGATGATGAACTCGCTCGTCGCCGTGATGAACGCGAGCAGCCCGACGACCGCGAGGATCGGCGTGACGAGCCTCAGGATGATCCCGAAGAACACCTGCGCGTGACTCGCCCCGTCGAGGCGCGCGGCCTCGTCGATCGAGACCGGCACCGTGTTGAAGAACCCGTACATCAGATAGGTGTTCACCCCCAGCGCGCCGCCGAGGTAGACGAGGATCAGCCCTGCGTGCGTCCCGATTCCGATCGCGGGGAACACGTCGCCGATCGTCGACATCAGGATGAAGATCGCGACCACGGCCAGCATCTGCGGGAACATCTGCACGAGCATCAGCGTCAGCAGCCCGACCCGGCGTCCCGAGAAGCGCATGCGGGAGAACGCGTACGCGGCGAGGGCACCGAGGAACACCGTGCCGATCGCCGTCACGCCCCCCACGACGAGCGTGTTCACGAACCAGCGGCCGTACGGCCTGGACGGGTCGGTGAACAGGTCGCGGTAGTTGCTGAGGTCGATCGTGCTGAACAGCCGCGAGCTGCCCGCCAGGGTGCCGGACGGGTCGAGCGAGGCCGAGACGACGTACAGGATCGGGAACGCGGCGTACACGGTGACGGCGATGCCGACCAGGTGGCGCCAGCCGAGGTCGGTGAACCACCGGCGGAACGTGCGGCGGCGCGGTGCGGGGACGGTGCTCATCAGTGGATGTCCTCCAGAGCCGTGGTACGGCGGAAGAGCAGCGCCGCGATGACGCCGATGACGACGAAGATGATGATGGAGAGCGCGCTGGCGAGGCCGTAGTCACGGCCCGTGCCCGTCCCGAAGGCGACCTTGTAGACCATCGTGATCAGCAGGTCGGTAGCCCCGATGTCGCTCGTCGTGTCCTCGAACCGAGGACCACCCCGCGTCAGCATGTAGATCACGTTGAAGTTGTTGAAGTTGTAGGCGAACGTCGTGATGAGCAGCGGCGCCACCGACACCAGCAGCAGCGGGAGCTTCACCGCCCTGAACGCGCGCCACGGGCTGGCGCCGTCCATGCGAGCGGCCTCGTTCATCTCGTCCGGGATCGACTGCAGCGCACCGGTGCAGACGAGGAACATGTACGGGAAGCCGAGCCAGAGGTTGACGAACAGCACGCTGAACCGTGCGAGCCACGGATCGGTCAGCCACTCGATGTCGGCGCCGCCGAGCAGGACCTGGTTGATGAAGCCGAACTCGGTGTTGAGCAGTCCGGCCCAGACGAGGCCCGACAGGAACGCGGGGAAGGCGTAGGGGAGGATCAGCATCACCCGGTAGAACTTCTTGCCGCGCATGCTGGCGACGTTGAACACCATCGCGAGGAACAGGCCGAGCCCGAAGACCAGGGCGACCGACAGCGTGGCGAACACGAACGTCCAGGCGATCACGGCGAGGAGCGAGTCGCGCAGCTGTGGCGTCTCGACCGCTCGGCGGAAGTTGTCGAGGCCGACGTTGATCTTCCAGCCGGGCACCAGCGCCTCGCCGTCGTCCGACACGTACGACCCCTCGCCCCCGTCGCGGTAGACGGTGCCGGTCGTGGTGTCGGTGAACGTGTCGGCGGCCTCGTCGTAGGTGAGGTTGGAGCGGTACTCGTACGCGGTGCTTCCGTCTGCCGTACGAAGGCTGCCGTCGGACGGGTTGTCGGACACCGGGACGGCGACCGCGAGGATCTCGTCCTGCTGGTCGAGCAGCTCCTCGAACGACAGGGTGGAGTAGCCGTCGACGGAGACCGCCTTGCCGCTGCCGTCGACCTCGGCGTCGTCGACCTCCTCGAGCGGCTCCTCGGACGAGCCGAGCGCGACCGTGCCGTCGGGCGCGGTGACCAGGAACCAGAGGGACGCACGCTTCTCGAGCACCGACAGCTGGTACTGGGGGGAGTCCGGGACGCGCTCCTGGCCCTTGGTGGCGATGGCCTCGATCGCGTCGCTCTTCGTGCTGTTGTGGCCGTCGCCGGCGTTGGTGAACGCGATGTAGCCGGTGTAGACCATCACGAACACCTGGAAGATCAGCAGGAGGGTGATTCCGGGTGCGAGGTACTTCGCGGGGAGACCGTCTCGCCGCAGGTAGACGACGTTGACGCCGACCGTCAGGACGACCGCGACGGCGAGGACCGCCCACTTCTCCTGCGCGGCGAGCACGAACACCGCGTAGATCGCGATCGCGTCGACCAGCCCCAGGAGCACGATCTTCACGAGGATCCCGACCAGCCCGTCGGTCTCGCCGGGTCGGCTCAGGCGAGCCCGCAGACCGCGTCGTTCGTCGGTGGGCGTCATGGGGCGGGGTCCTCCAGGGGCGGGGCAGCAGGGTGGGGAGAAGCACGGCGGCCGGGGAGCGAGCGACGCTCCCCGGCCGTCAGTGGCTGTGGATCAGCCGGCGACCTTCGACTGGACGCTCTGGACCATCTTCGGCCAGGCCGTCGCGGGGTCGACCTTGCCCTTGATGATGTCGAGCTCGGTGGCGCCCCAGTCGGCCCACACCGCGTCCATCTGCGGGATGGCCGGCATCGGTGCACCGGTCTTGCCGATCTCACCGAACGCGGCGACGATCGGGTCGGAGGCGGCCTTCTCGAACGACGCCTTGAGCGCCGGCGGGCGGCCGCCGGTCTTGAACAGCGCGTCCTGCGCGTCCTCGGTGCTGAGGTAGTTCAGGACGAACTCGCTCGCCGCGAGGGCGTTGGTGGCCTTGGAGCTGATGAAGAAGCCGTTGACGCCGATGAACGGGGTCGCGGCCTCGTCGCCGCCGGTCGGGATCGGGTCGATCGCGATCTCGAGACCGGCCTTCTGCATGTCCGGGACGTTCCACGGGCCAGTGAGGAAGTAGGGGGACTCACCCTTGTTGAACGCCGTCTTGGCGATGTCGCCGGTGATGCTGGGGTTCAGCGCGCCGGCCTTGGACCAGGCGGCGAGGTCCTTGGCGAACTCGACACCGCCGGGGTTGCCGAGACCGAGCTGGTTCGGGTCGTAGTCGCCGGCGTCGTTGCGCTCGAAGACGGGTGCGCCGTACGAGGTCTGGATGCCGTAGAGGTGGTAGGGGTCGCCCTGCTTGGGGTCGAGCCCGACGAGGAACGGGTACTTCGCCTTGCCGGCCTTCACGACGCCGTTGCCGGCAGCCACCACGTCGTCCATCGTCTGGGCGGGCGTGTCGAGGAGTGCCGTGTTGCGGACGAGCGCGACGTTCTCGATCGCGTAGGGGAGCCCGTACGTCTTGCCCTCGTACGTCATCGCCTGGACCGCTGCGTCCTCGAAGTCGCCGGCCTTGTCGCCGAGCTCCAGCGGCGCGACGACGCCGTTCTGGACGAACTTCCCGACCCAGTCGTGCGGGCCGACGATCATGTCGGGACCCTTGCCGGTCGGGACCTGGGTGATGAAGTCGTCGCGGGCGGACTGGAAGTCCTTGATGACGAGCTTGACCTCGACGTCCTTGTCCTTCTTGAAGGACGCCGCTGCATCCTTCAGTGCCGGTGCGCGCTCGGCGTCGACCCACATCGTGAGGGTGGTCGAACCCGACGACGAGTCGTCCGAGCCCGAGTCGTCGGACGACCCGCAGGCGCCGAGCAGGAGTGATGAGGCGACGGCCAGGGCACCAGTGGCCAGGACGCGTCTGCGGTTCACCAGCATGAGGATTGCTCCTTCGAGGTAGTGGAATCGGTTCCATTTCTAGGTCACCGAACGCGCTCCTGGCAAGAGCAAGCTTGAAACCTGATCGCAACAGTTCGATAACGCGCGGCGTTCGATCACTGTTATTGCAGGAGTGAAGGGAACTCTGCCTGTGTTCGCCCTTGCGACCGCACGGCGCGAGGCTATGGTGTAATCGCTTCCAACATCCGGTCCATCTTCCTCTCCGCCCTCCAAGGAGCACCGACGTGATCGACGTGGCCCCTCGCACCGACGGACCCACGCCGCAGGCTCGCCCCACAGACGAGCGCGGCTGGTGGCGTGACGCCGTCGTCTACCAGGTCTACCCGCGCTCGTTCGCCGACGGAGACGGCGACGGCACCGGCGACCTTCCGGGCATCGCGGCGCGTGTGCCGTCACTGGCGGAGCTGGGCGTCGACGCCGTCTGGCTGTCACCGTTCTACCCGTCGCCGCAGCGTGACGGCGGGTACGACGTCAGCGACTACTGCGCCGTCGACCCGATGTTCGGGACGCTCGCCGACTTCGACGCCGTGGTCGAGGCCGCGCACGCCCACGGCGTACGCGTGATCGTCGACCTCGTCCCCAACCACTGCTCGAGCGACCACGCGATGTTCCAGGCGGCGCTGGCCGCCGCGCCCGGCAGCCGCGAGCGCGGGCACTTCCACTTCCGCGACGGCCGCGGCGAGTCCGGCGAGCTGCCGCCGAACGACTGGCAGTCGCACTTCGGCGGGCCGGCGTGGACCCGGGTGACCGAGGCCGACGGCCGCCCCGGCCAGTGGTACCTCCACCTGTTCGACCCGTCGCAGCCCGACTTCAACTGGGACGACGACGGCGTCCGTGCGTACTTCGACGACGTCCTCGACTTCTGGCTCGCCCGTGGTGTCGACGGGTTCCGCGTCGACGTCGCGCACGCGCTCGTCAAGGCGCCCGGGCTGCCCGACTGGGGTGGCCGCGCGGACGGTGCGAGCAGCCCCGGCTTCCCTGGCGAGGACGCACCGATGTTCGACCAGCCCGGGGTGCACGCGGTGTACGAGCGGTGGCGGGAGCGACTCGAGTCCTGGGGCCCCGACCGGATCCTGTGCGCCGAGGCGAACGTCGCACCCCTCGCGCGCGCCGCGAAGTGGGTCCGCCCCCGCGAGATGCACCAGGCCTTCAACTTCGCGTACCTCCACGCGCCGTGGGAGGCGGACCGGCTCCGCAGCGTGATCGACGAGTCCCTCGCGGCGTTCGGCGGCGTCGGCGCCCCCAGCACCTGGGTGCTCTCGAACCACGACGTCACCCGTCACGCGACCCGCTTCGCCCTGCTCGACGGCGTTCACGTCGACCTCGGACACGGCATCCGGGCCGGTACGCCGCTGGATCCCGCACTCGGGGAGCGTCGGGCCCGCGCAGCCGCTGCTCTCATGACGGCCCTGCCCGGCGCGGTCTACGTCTACCAGGGGGAGGAGCTCGGGCTTCCCGAGGTCCTCGACATTCCCGACGACGCACGCCGCGACCCGTACTTCCTGCGCAGCGCGGGCGCGGTCGTCGGCCGGGACGGCTGCCGGGTGCCGATCCCGTGGGAGGCCGACGCGCCGGCGTACGGGTTCAACGACAGCGGCCTGTCGTGGCTCCCACAGCCCGAGACCTGGCGTCGCTACGCCCGTGACGTCCAGCGTGCCGATGCCACGTCGACGCTGTCGCTGTACACGCACGCGCTCGCGACGAGAAAGACCCTCGCGCTCGGCTCGGGTTCGCTAGTTTGGGTCCGCACCGACGAGCCTGCGGTGCTGGCCTTCGTCAACGGAGAGGTGCTCGTGGTCGCCAACCTGTCGGACCACCCGGTCGCCGTCGGCGCCGAGCCGGTGCTGCTCGAGAGCGTCCCGTCCGCGGTGCACGACGGGCAGCTCGCCCCTGACGCGGTCGCGTGGTTCCACGTGCCGTCGCACCCGGCCTGAGGAGGTCCGACGCTCGTGGCCAGCGTGACCATCAAGGACGTCGCCGAGCGCGCGGGGCTGTCGGTCGCGACGGTCTCGCGGGCGCTCAGCGGCCGAGGTCACGTCTCCGACGCGGCACGTACGCAGAGCGAGCAGGCGGCTCGCGACCTGGGCTACGTCGCGTCCTACAACGCCGCGAGCCTGGCGTCGGGGCGCAGCAAGAACATCGGCATGGTCGTCCCGTGGGTCAACCGCTGGTTCTTCAGCACCGTGATCGAGACCGCGTCGACCGTGCTCGCGGCCGAGGGCTACGACCTGACGCTCTACTACCTCGGTGGCGGCAAGCGCGAGCGTGACCTCGTGCTCAGCGACTTCCTGCTCCGCAAGCGCATCGACGGCATGCTCGCGGTCGCGCTCGAGCTCGACGACGCCGAGCGCGCCGACCTGCTCCGGGTCGGCACCCCCATCGTCTGCATCGGCGGTGTGATCCCGGGGGTGTCGACGGTCAGCATCGACGACTTCGCTGCCGCGCGGCTGGCGACCGAGCACCTCGTGGCGCTCGGCCACCGCCGGATCGCGCACATCGGGTGGGAGGGAGCCGGTGACTTCGCACTGGCGACCACGCGCCAGGGCGGCTACGCCGACGCCGTACGCGCCGCCGGCATCGAGATCGTCCCCGCCCTCATCGCCCTCGGCGGTTTCACCACCCAGGACGGGTACGCCGCCGCCAAGCGGCTGCTCGCCGACCCGAGGCTGCGCCCCACCGCGATCTCCGCCGCGTCCGACGAGCTGGCGATCGGCGCGATCACCGCTGCGCGTGACCTCGGCCTCGACGTACCCCGCGACGTGTCCGTGGTCGGGATCGACGGTCACGACCTCGGAGACGTGTTCGGGCTGACCACTGTCGACCAGCACGTCCGCAAGCAGGCGACACGCGCGGCGACGCTCCTGCTGCGCCAGCTCGGCCAGGAGCCCGACACCCGCGAACCCGTCCACGCCGAGGTGACCGTCGAGCTGCTCGTCCGGTCGAGCACCATGGCTCCGCGCCCGCAGCGGTCCGTGACGGGGTAGCCTGCCCGCGTGGCACTGTCCTCTCGGCGGTCGCGCTGGGGCGCTCTGCTCTCCGCGTTGGCGCACCCCGTCCGCATCCTTCCCGCGACGTTCGTCGTGGGAAGCATCGTCGGCACGCTGATCCTGCTGCTGCCGGGGATGCGGTCCGAGGAGGCCGAGGGCGGAGCGGTTCTCCCGGCGGCCTTCACGTCGGTGTCCGCCGTGACCGTCACCGGTCTCTCCGTCGTCGACATCTCCGCCTACTGGACGCCGCTCGGCCAGGTGGTCGTGCTCGTGCTGGTCCAGATCGGCGGCTTCGGGTTCGTGACCCTCGCGACGATCCTCGGCGTCGTCGTCGGCGGCCGCATCGGGCTGCGGTCGCGCCTCGCGACGCAGATGGACCTCCACCTCGTGAACCTCGGCGAGGTCGTGCCGCTGCTCCGCCGCATCCTCATCACCATGCTCGGGTTCGAGGCCGCGCTCGCCGTCGTCCTCATGTTCGGGTTCGAGTCGCGCCACGGCGAGGGGTGGGGCCAGGCCGCGTGGCACGGCATCTTCTACTCGGTGATGGCGTTCAACAACGCCGGTTTCGCGCTCGCCCCCGACAGCCTCGTCCAGTACGCCGGCGACGCCGCGCTGATCATCCCGATCTCGATCGCGGTGTTCGTCGGCGCGATGGGCTTCCCCGTGCTCGCCGAGCTCTCACGCGGCTGGCGGCGTCCCGAGCGCTGGTCGATCCACACCAAGCTGACGGTCTGGGGATCGTTCCTGCTCCTCGGCGTCGGCACCGTGCTCTTCGCGGTCATCGAGTGGTCGAACCCGCTGACCCTCGGACCGCAGTCGGTCGCGGAGAAGCTCGTGACCTCCTTCGAGGGCGGGGTCATGCCCCGGTCCGGCGGGTTCAACTCGGTGGACTACGCGGACGCGCACCCGGAGACGAACCTCATTGCGACGATCATGATGTTCATCGGCGGTGGCTCGGCGAGCACCGCCGGCGGCATCAAGATCACGACCTTCCTCCTCCTCGGCTTCGTGATCCTCGCCGAGGTCCGCGGCGACCCGGACGTGACCATCGGCTCGCGCCGCATCGGGGCGAGCACGCTGCGCCAGGCGCTGACCGTCGCCCTGCTGGCGGTGATGCTGGTGGTCGTGTCGACGTTGACGCTGCTCGTCGTCGCGCCCGTCAGCGTCGAGCAGGCGTTGTTCGAGTGCACGTCGGCGTTCGGCACCACCGGTCTGTCCATGGGCATCACCGGGGACCTCCCGGCCGCCGGGCAGGCGGTGCTCATGATCCTGATGCTGATCGGGCGCGTCGGCACCGTCGCGACCGCGTCTGCGCTCGCCCTGCGGGCCCAGCCCCGCCGTTTCCACCTTCCTGAAGAGCGACCGATCATCGGCTAGGAGCTGACCAGTGCCCAAGAACACCCCGCCGCCGGACGCGCCGGTCCTCATCATCGGCCTGGGCCGATTCGGGTCCGCGGTCGCCGCGTCGCTGACCCGCATGGGACACGAGGTCCTCGCGATCGACGAGAGCATGGAGCTCGTCCAGAAGTGGGCGACCGAGTTCACCCACACCGTGCAGGCCGACTCGACCGACGAGGAGGCGCTGCGCCAGATCGGCGCCGACCAGTTCGACCGCGCCGTCGTCGGCATCGGAACCGACATCGAGGCGAGCGTCCTCACCGTCCTCACGCTCACCGAGCTCGGCGTGCGCGAGGTGTGGGCGAAGGCGATCAACCGCAAGCACGGCCAGATCCTCGAGCGGGTCGGGGCGAGCCACGTCGTGTACCCCGAGTCGGCGATGGGAGAGCGTGTCGCGCACATGGTCTCGGGGTCGATGATCGACTTCATCGAGTTCGACGACGGTTTCGCGATCGCACGCACGGCCGCGCCTGCCAGCGCGATCGGACGCACGCTGGCGGAGTCGGCGCTGCGCAGCCAGTACGGCATCACCGTCGTCGGCGTGAAGCGGCCCGGAGCAGACTTCACCTACGCGCGACCGGAGACGTTCCTCGGTGAGTTCGACGAGCTGATCGTGTCGGGCCCGACGAACAAGGTCGAGAAGTTCGCCGGCCTCGCCTGACCTCGCCGGGTCACGTCCTGGCGCCGGCGGTCACTGCCTGGCGCCGACCCGCGTCCACGCGCCCCACGCGCTCCGGACCATGTCGTCCAGCGAGTGCCGCATCTGCCAGCCGAGGTCGCGCCCGGCGAGCTCGCCGGACGCCACGATGCGGGCCGGGTCACCAGGTCGGCGCGGTCCGATCTCGGCGGTGAAGTCGACGCCGGTGACGTGGGCGATCGTGTCCATGATCTGGCGGACCGACACGCCCTCTCCGCTGCCGAGGTTGTAGACGTCCTCGAGCACGCCGCCGCCGGCCAGCGACCTCGCGGCGACGACGTGGCTGTGCGCCAGGTCGGCGACGTGCACGTAGTCGCGGACGCAGGTGCCGTCCGGCGTCGGGTAGTCGTCGCCGTTGATCTGCGGCACGCCTCCCGACGTCAAGGTCTGGAAGACCTTGGGGAACAGGTTGTGCGGGCTGGAGTCGTACAGGTCGTCGTAGCCGGAGCCCACCACGTTGAAGTAGCGCAGGGACGTCTGCCGGAGCCCGGTCGCTCGCGCCTGCGCCCGCAGGACCCACTCGTCGACGAGCTTGCTCTCGCCGTACGGCGACTCCGGCGCGGTCGGTGTCGTCTCCGTGACCAGGTCGGTGTCGGGGGTCCCGTAGACCGCGGCCGAGGACGAGAACACGACCGACTCCACGCCGGTGTCGGCCATGGCCTCGAGCAGGTGGATCGTCCCGGTGACGTTCTGCTCGTACGTGTGGAGCGGGCGCCGCACGGAGACACCGGCGTACTTGTAGCCGGCCACGTGCACGACCCCGACCACCGCGCGCTCGCGCAGCGTGCGGCGGACGAGGTCGGTGTCGGTGACGTTGCCCTCGACGAAGGGCACCTCTGCGTCGACGAACTCCCGGTGGCCCGACTCCAGCGAGTCGAGGACGACGACGTCCATGCCGGCGTCGGCGAAGGCTCGCACGACGTGGGATCCGATGTAGCCGGCGCCGCCGGTCACGAGCCAGGTCATGCCCGCGAGCCTAGCCGACGGTCACCTGCAGGATCTTGTCGTCACCGCCGCGCGGGTCACCCCGTCCGTCGGTGTTGCTGGTGGTGACCCAGAGCGTGCCGTCGGGCGCTGGCACGACGTTGCGGATGCGTCCGAGGTCCTCGTCCGCGAGCCGTCTCCGGGGGCGTCGGGCAGCGTCGCCCGCCAGCGGCACGGCCCACACGCACTGACCGCGGAGCGCGGCGACGTACGCCGTGCCGTACGCGATGCCCACACCTGCCGGCGACGCGTCGTCGGTGCTCCACCACGCCTTCGGCCCGATGATCCCGCGCGCCTCGGTCGGCCCCTCCGTCTGCGGCCACCCGTAGTTGCCGCCACGCTCGATCAGGTTGAGCTCGTCGGTGCTCTGGTCCCCGAACTCCGACGCCCACAGCCGGCCGTCGCTGTCGAACGCGAGCCCCTCGACGTTGCGGTGGCCGTACGACCACACGCGGTTGTCGAAGGGGTTGCCCCGGGCAGCCTTGCCGTCGAGCGTCATCCGCAGGATCTTGCCGGCGACGGAGTCGACGTCCTGAGCGCGCTCACGGACGCCGGCGTCCCCGGTGCTCGCGTACAGCAGGCCGTCCGGGCCGATCACCAGGCGTCCGCCGTTGTGGTTCATCGCGCGGGGGATCCCGTCGAGCAGGACGCGGGGACGGCCGAGTCGGCGACCGTCGAACGACATCGCGACGATGCGGTTGTCTTCGGCAGACGTGAAGCAGGCGATGACCGTGCGCTCGTCCGGCGTGGTGACGATCCCCATCAGGCCGCCCTCGCCGCTGTCGGTGTCGACGCCCGGCACCTCGCCCACGGTGCGTACGCCCCCGGTGCCGACCGCGAGGACGCGCGCGGTGTCGCGCTCGGTGACCAGTGCGCTGCCGTCGGCGAGGAACGCGATCCCCCACGGGACGGTGAGCCCCTCGGCGACCGTGCCGGTGATGCGGAGGGCGGTCGGGTCGGCAGGTGCGGTCGGCGACGGGGACGGCGTGGTCGCGCTCGGCGACGCGGAGGGCTCCGTCGTGGGCCTGGTCGTCGGGGTGGCGTCAGGGTCGTCGTCGCCGGTGCAGCCGGTCGCCAGGCCGACACCTGCAGCGGTGAGAGCGACGAGGATCTCGCGTCGAGTCAGCGTCATGGCCGCCAGTATCGTCCGTCAGCGGCTGTGGGGCTTCGGGAGTAGTGTGCCGAGCGGGACAGCCGCAGATCGATCGCTGGGGGGCAGATGGACACCACCGTACTGCTGGCGGCCGACGACACGTTTCGTCTGGACACCAACTTCTCCGACTACCTGATCATCGCGATCTACTTCGTCTTCGTGCTGGGCATCGGCGTCATCGCGAAGCGTCAGGTCTCGAGCAGCATCGACTTCTTCCTCTCCGGCAGGTCGCTCCCGGCCTGGGTCACGGGCCTCGCGTTCATCTCCGCGAACCTGGGCGCGGTCGAGATCATGGGCATGTCGGCCAACGGCGCGCAGTACGGCATGCCGACGATGCACTACTTCTGGATCGGCGCCGTCCCCGCGATGCTCTTCCTCGGCATCGTGATGATGCCCTTCTACTACGGCTCCAAGGTCCGGAGCGTGCCCGAGTTCATGCGCATGCGGTTCGGGACCGGCGCGCACCTCGTCAACGCGTTGAGCTTCGCGATCGCGCAGCTGCTGATCGCCGGCGTCAACCTCTACCTGCTCGCGACGATCGTGAACGTGATCCTCGGTTGGCCGCTGTGGGTGTCGCTGATCGCCGCGGCGGTCGTCGTCCTCACGTACACGACCCTCGGTGGTCTGTCCGCGGCGATCTACAACGAGGTCCTCCAGTTCTTCGTGATCGTGGCCGCGCTGCTGCCGCTCACGCTCGTCGCGCTCCACAAGGTGGGCGGCATCGACGGCCTGACCGACAAGATCACGGACTCCCCGGGCGGAGCCGAGCAGCTGTCGTCGTGGCCGGGCACCAACCTCACGGGCATCGAGGACCCGTTCTGGTCGGTGGTCGGCATCGTGTTCGGGCTGGGCTTCGTGCTCTCGTTCGGCTACTGGACGACGAACTTCGTCGAGGTGCAGCGTGCGATGGCCTCGAAGTCGATGTCCGCAGCCCGCAGCGCCCCGATCATCGGCACGTTCCCCAAGATGTTCATCCCCTTCATCGTGGTCGTCCCGGGCATGATCTGCGCGGTCCTGATCCCGGAGATGATCGATCTCAAGGCCGGGGACGACAGCTCAGGCGTCCAGTACAACGACGCGATCCTGCTCCTCATGCGCGACCTCCTGCCCAACGGCATGCTCGGACTCGCGATCGCAGGCCTGATCGCGTCGTTCATGGCAGGCATGGCAGCGAACATCTCGGCGTTCAACACCGTCTTCAGCATCGACCTGTGGCAGCAGTACGTGAAGAAGGACAGGCCGGACGGCTACTACACGCAGGTCGGTCGCTACGCGACCATCGGTGCGACCGTGATCGCCATCTTCACCGCGATCATCGCCTCCGGGTACTCCAACCTCATGGACTACCTCCAGACCCTCTTCGGGTTCTTCAACGCTCCGCTCTTCGCGACCTTCATCCTCGGCATGTTCTGGAAGCGGATGACGTCGACCGCCGGTTGGGTGGGGCTCGTCTCCGGCACCGGGGCGGCCGTCACCGTCGCGCTGCTCAGCGAGGACGCCTTCGGCAGTGCGAGCCTCGGAGTCATCCCGCTGTCCGGCCAGGGCGCGAGCTTCGTGGCGGCGAGCGCGGCGTTCGTGGTCGACATCGCGGTGAGCATCGTGGTGAGCCTGATGACGCAGCCGAAGCCGGCCACGCAGCTGCGCGGGTTCGTCTACTCGCTCACCCCGAAGGACCAGCTGCGCGACCCGCTCGCGCACCTGCTTCCCTGGTACCAGCGGCCCACCGTGCTCGCGTCGATCTCGCTGGTCCTCGTGATCGCCCTGAACATCATCTTCTGGTGAGAGGAGTACGCCCGTGGCTGACGGCAAGCGTCGCTTCCAGATCTCGTCCGCATTCGACATCCGGACGATCATCGGTGCGCTGATGGGGATCTACGGGGTCATCCTGACGCTCCTCGGCATCTTCAACGCCACCGACGAGGAGCTGGCGAAGGCCGACGGGTTCAACGTCAACCTCGTCAACGGGCTGATCCTGCTCGGCGTCTCGATCGCGTTCATCCTCTGGGCCTTCCTCCGCCCGCTCGTGGTGGAGGAGGTCCCGCCGGAGGCGTTCGACGATCACAAGGCCGGGCCGGAGTAGTCCGAGCCGCTCCTGCTCGACCGCTGGGGGGCCAGGCCCTCCATCACGCTCGCGCTAGCATGGGCGCATGTACGGCGAGCACCTTATCGAGCCGCGCTGACCCGTCCGGTCAGCGCGGCAGCCCCTCTGCACGAGGGGCTGTTCTGTGTACGGAGCCGTACGAACGATCTTTCGGAGGAGACCCAGGTGAGCACCCAGCACGCGGAAGCGGCGTCGTACGACGTCCGCGCCATCCAGGACAAGTGGCGCGCAGTGTGGGACGAGCTCCGGCCCTTCGACGCCGACGGCAGCGACCCGAGTCGTGAGCGGCGCTACGCGCTGACGATGTTCCCGTACCCGTCGGGCGACCTTCACATGGGTCACGGCGAGGTCTTCGCGCTGCACGACGTGCTCGCCCGCTACTGGCGTCTGAAGGGCTACGACGTCCTCAACCCGATCGGCTGGGACTCCTTCGGCCTGCCCGCCGAGAACGCCGCGATCAAGCGCAACGAGAACCCGGCGACCTTCACGTACGACAACATCGAGACGCAGGCCGAGTCGATCCGGCGCTACGGCGTGAGCTTCGACTGGACGCGCCGCCTGCACACCTCCGACCCGGAGTACTACCGCTGGACACAGTGGCTGTTCCTCAAGATGTTCGAGCGTGGACTGGCCTACCGGAAGGCGTCGTACGCCAACTGGTGCCCGAACGACCAGACCGTCCTCGCCAACGAGCAGGTGGTGCAGGGCGTGTGCGAGCGTTGCGGCGCCGTGGTCACCAAGCGCGAGCTGACGCAGTGGTACTTCAAGATCACCGACTACGCGCAGCGCCTGCTCGACGACATGGAGCAGCTCGAGGGCGCCTGGCCCGAGCGTGTGCTCACCATGCAGCGCAACTGGATCGGCCGCTCTGAGGGCGCCTGGGTCGACTTCGCCGTCGCCGGCCGCGACGAGCCGATCAGGGTGTTCACCACGCGCCCGGACACGTTGTACGGCGCGACGTTCATGGTCGTCGCCCCGGACGCGAAGCTGGCCGCCGAGCTCGTCAGCGACGAGCAGCGCGGTGACTTCGACGCGTACCTCGAACGCACGAAGCAGGCCACGGAGATCGAGCGCCAGTCGACGGAGCGGCCCAAGACCGGGGTGTTCCTGGGCGTGCACGCGACGAACCCGTTGACGGGCGAGTCGATGCCGGTGTGGGCCGCCGACTACGTGCTGGCCGACTACGGATCCGGCGCTGTCATGGCCGTGCCTGCCCACGACCAGCGCGACCTCGACTTCGCGCGCACGTACGACCTCCCGGTGCGCCGTGTCGTCGACGTGCCGGGGGAGGAGAACCCGGAGGAGACCGGGGTCGCGACCAGCGGGGACGGAGCGTACGTCAACTCGCCCGCGCTCGAGGGCATCGCCGACAAGGTCGAGGGCATCGCGTCGATCATCGAGAAGCTCAGCGCGGACGGCGTCGGCGAGGGGACCATCAACTTCCGGCTGCGCGACTGGCTGTTGAGCCGGCAGCGCTATTGGGGCTGCCCGATCCCGATCGTTCACTGCCCGGACTGCGGCGAGGTCGCGGTGCCGGACGACCAGCTGCCCGTCGAGCTCCCGTACCTGACCGGGGCCGACCTGGCGCCCAAGGGCACGTCACCGCTGGCTGCGGCGACCGACTGGGTGCGTACGACCTGCCCGTCCTGCGGCGGCGACGCGTCGCGCGACACCGACACGATGGACACGTTCGTCGACTCGTCGTGGTACTTCCTCCGGTACTGCTCGCCTGGCTACACGGGCGGCGCGTTCGATCCGGCCGAGGTGAAGCACTGGATGCCGGTCGACATGTACGTCGGCGGTGTGGAGCACGCGATCCTGCACCTCCTCTACAGCCGGTTCTTCACGAAGGCGCTGCACGACATGGGGCTGGTCAGCTTCGTGGAGCCGTTCACCGCGCTGATGAACCAGGGCCAGGTGATCAACCAGGGCAAGGCGATGAGCAAGTCGCTCGGCAACGGCATCGACCTCGGTCAGCAGATCGAGGAGTTCGGTGTCGACTCCGTGCGGCTGACGCTCGTCTTCGCCGGGCCGCCCGAGGACGACATCGACTGGGCGGACGTGTCGCCTGCCGGTGCCTCGAAGTTCCTCCAGCGCGCCTGGCGCATCTCCCACGAGGTCGCGAGCGAGCCCGGCGTCGACGCCGCGTCCGGTGACGTCGCGCTGCGCCGGGTCACGCACAAGACGGTGGCGGAGTGCGAGCACCTGTACGACTCGAAGCGCTTCAACGTCGTCGTGGCCCGCGTCATGGAGCTGGTGAACGCGACCCGCAAGGCGATCGACTCCGGTGCGGGTGCGGCCGACCCGGCGGTCCGGGAGGCGTCCGAGGTGACGGCGATGCTGCTGAGCACGGTTGCTCCGTACGTCGCCGAGGAGATGTGGGCGGAGCTCGGTCACGCGCCGTCGGTCTCTCAGCAGGCGTGGCCGACGGTCGATCCGGCGCTGCTGGTCGACGACACGGTGACCTGCGTCGTCCAGGTCAAGGGCAAGGTCCGCGGCAAGCTCGAGGTCCCGCCGTCGATCTCCGACGAGGAGCTCGAGGCGCTCGCGCTGGCCGAGCCGAACGTCGCCCGGCACCTCGAGGGCGCGGAGATCCGCAAGGTGATCATCCGCGCCCCGAAGCTCGTCAACATCGTCGTCTGATCACGCTGTCGCGCCGGTCACCACCAGGCTGATGCCGGTGGTGGCCAGCCCGGCGGCGAGGAGCACGGCGCCGGCGTAGACGAGCACGATCAGCCTGCCTGGCCGCTGCGGGTCGCTGCCGAGCACGGAGAGGAAGAACCCCGCCGGCATGACGATGGCGGCCACGAGGACTCCGAGCGGGCCGATCATGGCCCACGGCTCGTCGACGCCTGCCGAGCTGGTCAGCAGCAGGGTGACGAGCCCGAGGATGACGAGCACCCCGGCGTGCGCGTGCCCGGCGCGGAAGAACGAGGTCTGGAGAGCGTTCGCCGGCTGGCGACCTCCGACGACGCGGAGCATGAACGCGCCGCCGGTCTCGATCGTGATCACCGTGAGGACGACGACGCCTGCGGTGATGGTGGTTGCTGCGTCCATGGGCGGCCCTTCTGCAATTGGAGAGTGCGACTATCCAATATTAGATAGTGCTACTCTCCAATGGCAAGAGAGGAACAGCTATGCGGATTTCTGAGCTCGCTGCGGCGTCCGGCGTCGCGGTGCCCACGATCAAGTACTACCTGCGCGAGGGCCTGCTCCCGCCCGGCCGCGCGACCAGCGCCACGCAGGCGTCGTACGACGAGAGCCACCTCCAGCGCCTGCGACTCGTGCGCTCGCTCGTCGAGGTCGGCGGGCTCCCGCTCGCGAAGGTCCGCGCGGTCCTCGACGTCCTGGCCGACCCCGCACCCGCCCCCTACACCGCCGTCAGCGATGCGCTCGCCGCGCTGCCGCCGTACGTCGTGGAGACTCCGCCGTTCGTCCGCGCGACGTCGGCCCTCGACGAGATCGGGCTCGCATACGACCCGACCTCGTCCGCGATCGCCCAGCTCGAGGCCGCGCTCGCCGGGCTGGAGGCCGCCGGGCGCCCGCTCGACGCTGCGGCGCTCGGGCGCTATGCCGCGCAGATCATGGTGATCGCTCGGCGGGAGGTCGACGCCGTCGAGGCGCAGCGCGACCCGGAGGTCCCGGCGGAGCTGGCCGACGTCGTCGAGGACATCGTGCTCGGGACGATCCTGGTCGAGCCGGTCATCCTGGCGCTACGCCGCCTCATCCACGCCGCACTGTTCCGTGAGCGTCACCAAGGCGACTCCGCCGCCGGCGATCAGAAGCCCGCGGCGAGCCGGTAGTACGCCTGGTTCCAGCGCAGCTCCTGGCGCAGCGCACGCGTCGTGGTCGACGCGTCGATGTGGACGATCTCGGTGCGCAGCATCTCGGCGAGGTCGTCGAACTCCTCGAACCCGACGGCCGTCGTCAGCACCGTGTGGTGCGGCCCGCCGGTCATCAGCCACGCCTCGGCGGCCGTCGTCAGAGAGGGGTGGGCCTCCCAGACCGCACAGGCCACCGGCAGGCGGGGCAGCGGCTCGTCAGGCTCCACGAGGGTGACGTCGTTGGCGCTCAGCCGGAACCGGTCGCCCTGGTCGGACAGTCCGACGACGATCCCCTCGCCGGGATCGGCGACGAACCGCATGCGCACCGGATCTTCCCTGTTGCCCATCGACAGCGGGTGGACCTCGACGGTGGGCTGGTGCGCGGTGAGGCTCGGGCAGACCTCCAGCATGTGGGCTCCGAGGGACTTCATGTTCCCGGGCGCAAGGTGGTACGTGTAGTCCTCCATGAACGAGGTACCGCCGGGGCGACCGACGGCCATCGTCTTCGTCGCGCGGACGAGCGCCGAGGTCTTCCAGTCGCCCTCGCCGCCGAAGCCGTAGCCGTCGGCCATGAGCCGTTGGACGGCGAGACCGGGAAGCTGCCGAAGCCCCCCGAGGTCCTCGAAGCTCGTCGTGAACGCCCCGAAGCCCCCCTCCTCGAGGAACGCCCGGAGGCCGGCCTCGAGGCGGGCCGCGTACCGAAGTGCGTCGCGCCGGTCCCCGCCCTCGCGCAGGGTGGGGGAGAGGGCGTACAGGTCGTCGTACTCCGCGACGAGCTTCGCGACGTCCTCGTCGGTCACCTCGTCGACCACGGCCACGAGGTCGTTCACGCCGTAGGTGTTGACCGAGACCCCGAAGCGCAGCTCGGCCTCGACCTTGTCGCCCTCGGTGACGGCGACGTCCCGCATGTTGTCGCCGAAGCGTGCCAGCCGCAGCGTACGCAGGTCCGCGTACGCTGACGCGGCACGCGCCCACGTCGCGACCCGGCTCCCGACCGTCGGGTCCGTGACGTGGCCCGCGACGGTCTTGCGCGGTATGCCGAGCCGGGTCTGCAGGAACCCGAACTCGCGGTCGCCGTGGGCGGCCTGGTTGAGGTTCATGAAGTCCATGTCGAGGGTCGCCCACGGGATCTCGACGTGGTGCTGGGTGTGCAGGTGGAGGAGCGGCTTCGCGAGCGCGTCCAGCCCGGAGATCCACATCTTCGCGGGCGAGAACGTGTGCATCCACGCGACGACGCCAGCGCACGAGTCGTCGGCGTTGGCCTCGAGGATCAGCCGGCGGATCGCGTCCGACGAGGTCAGGACGGGCTTCCACACGACCGGCAGCGCCAGGTCCTCGGTGCGGTCGAGGACGCCGGCGATGTCGCGCGACTGCTCAGCGACCTGGCGCAGGGTGTCTTCCCCGTACAGATTCTGGCTCCCGGTCAGGAACCAGAGGACACGGTCGGTCATCGAAGCTCTCTCTCCCCGGCCTGCTGGCCGTAGATGTTTTTGTAGCGCGCGTACAGGCGATCGACGTCCTCGGGTGCGATCGGCACGGGCTCGCCGATCTGGCGGCTGATGTGAACGGTGCGAGCGACGTCCTCGCACATCACCGCGGCCTTCACCGCGGCCTTCGCGCTGGCTCCGACCGCGAAGACGCCGTGGTTGCGCATGAGGACCGCGTCCGAGCGGCTCTGCGCGAGCGTCTCGACGATGCCGCGCCCGATCGAGTCGTCACCGATCAGCGCGAAGGGACCGACGGGGATCTCCCCGCCGAACTCGTCGGCGATCATCGTCAGCGTGCACGGGATCGGCTCGCCGCGGGCCGCCCACGCCGTCGCGTAGGTGGAGTGGGTGTGGACGATGCCGTTGACGTCCGGCCGGTGCCGGTAGACGTAGGCGTGGGCCGCGGTGTCGCTCGACGGCGACAGGTCCCCGTCGAGGAGGTTGCCGTGGAGGTCGGTCACGACGATCGCCGCGGGAGTCAGGGCGTCGTACGCGACTCCGCTCGGCTTGATCACGAGCGCGTCCTCGCCGGGAACACGTGCCGACACGTTCCCGGCCGTCCACACCACGAGCCCGTACCGGGTCAGCTCGGCGTGCAGGTCGCACACCTCGCGTCGCAGGCGCTCGATGGTGCGGCGCACCTCGTCCACCGCGGTCATCGAGCCTCCTCGCGGTTCCGGGACGCCTCGTCGCGCAACGCGCGCAACCGGTGCATCACCTCGTTGCCACCCCGACCGAAGTGGTCGTGCAGCGCCACGTACTCGGCGTACAGCCGGTCGTACGTGAGCGCACGCTCTTCGTCGGGGACGTAGACCGCCTTGCGCACCGACCCCATCGCCTTCGCGGCAGCGCGTATGTCCGCGTACGCGCCGGCCGCGACGGCGGCATGGAGTGCGGCACCCAAGGCGGGGCCTTGTGCCGAACCGACCACGGACAGCGGCAGCCGGGTCACGTCGGAGTAGATCTGCATGAGGAGGTCGTTGCGGGCGAGTCCGCCGGCGACGACGAGCTCGTCGACGGGTACGCCGCTGTCGACGAACGCCTCGATGATCGTGCGGGTCCCGAACGCGGTCGCCTCGATCAACGCGCGGTAGACGTCCTCGGGGCGTGTCGCGAGGGTCTGACCCAGCACGACGCCGGAGAGTCCGTGGTCCACCAGCACCGAGCGGTTGCCGTTGTGCCAGTCGAGTGCGACGAGTCCGTGCTCGCCGACAGCCTGGTCTGCCGCGAGCGTGGTGAGGTGCTCGTGCACGGTACGCCCGGCTGCCGCCGCGTCGGTGTGGACGTACGGGGGTGCGCCGTGCTCGACGAACCAGGCGAAGATGTCGCCGACCCCGCTCTGACCCGCCTCGTACCCCCACCGCCCCGCAACGATGCCGCCGTCGACGACACCGCACATGCCTGGCACCTCCCGCAGCACCGACGAGCTCATCACGTGGCACGTCGAGGTGCCCATGATCGCGACCATCTGCCCGTCGTCGACGGCCTGCGCGGCCGGTGCGGTGACGTGCGCGTCGATGTTGCCGACCGCGACGGGGATGCCCTCCGGGAGACCGGTCCAGGCTGCGGCCTCGGCAGTCAGCGTCCCGGCGCACTCGCCGAGCTGGGCGACCGGCTGTGCGATGTGAGCGTTAACAAAGTCGCCGAACGAGGGATGGAGGGCGGTGAGGAAGTCCGCGTCCGGATAGCGGCCGTCCTGATAGACGGCCTTGTAGCCGGTCGCGCTCGCGTTGCGCACGTACGTCCCGCACAGCTGCCACACGATCCAGTCCGAGGCCTCGACCCACCGGTCCATGGCGGCGTAGAGCTCCGGATCCTCCTCGAACAGCTGCAGTCCCTTGGCGAGCTCCCACTCCGAGGAGAGGAGACCGCCGTAGCGGCGGAGCCAGGGCTCGCCGCGCTCTGCGGCCAGTGCGTTGATGCGGTCAGCCTGGCCCTGGGCTGCGTGGTGCTTCCAGAGCTTCACGTAGGCGTGAGGTCGGTCGGAGTAGGCAGGCAGCTCGCACAGCGGGGTGCCGTCGGCGGTCGTCGGAATCATCGTGCACGCGGTGAAGTCCGTCCCGATCCCGATCACGTCCGACGGGGCGATGCCGGCCCGGCGGATCGCCTCGGGGACCGCGGTGCGCAGGACGTCCACGTAGTCCGACGGCACCTGCAGCGCCCAGTCGGCCGGCAGCCGTCGCCCGGGCTGACCGGGCAGCGTGTCGGTGACGACACCGTGGGCGTACGCCGACTCCGCGCTCGCGATCTCCGTCCCGTCCTCGACGGCGACGACGAGCGCGCGGCCCGACAGCGTCCCGAAGTCGACACCGACGACGTACGACGTGCTGGTCATGCCGTTGCCTCCGGCCGGAAGGGACGCGCCGTGCTGGCGCGCAGGATGACGTCGGGTGAGACGAGGCGCTCGAGGTGCGGCTCGACCCCCTTGATCCCGGCATCGAGGAACGCGATGGCCCTTCTGCCGACCTCGACGAAGTCCTGCCGGACCGTCGTGAGCGGCGGCTGCAGGTACTCGGCCTCCGGCGTGTCGTCGAAGCCCACCACGCTGACGTGGCGCGGCGCTGGCCTGCCGCCCTCGTGGTACGCGCGGAGGAGACCGATCGCCATCTGGTCGTTGGCGACGAAGACGGCTGTGGTGTCGGTGTCCGCGACGAGGGTCCGGCCCGCCGCGTATCCGCTGCGTGCCGACCAGTCGCCGTGCAGGAGCGTGCCGGGCGCCAGACCGGAGTCTGCCAGGGCGTCCCGCCATCCGGTCTCGCGCGCATCGGCCTCGGTCCAGCTGCGTGGTCCACGCACGTGGGCGATCCGCGTGTGGCCGAGCTCGACCAGATGTGCCGTCGCGGCGTACGCACCGGCCTGCTGGTCGACGCCGACGACGTTCGTCGCCTTGGAGAGATCGCCCTCGACCACCACGAACGGCACACCGAAGTCCTGATGGCTCACCAGCTCGAGGGCCTCGACCTGTCCGGCGATCATGACGATGCCCTCGACGGCCTGCCGGAGCAGGTGGTCGATGGCGTCGGTCAAGGTCGAGGCGGTCACGGTCGCCAGGCTCACCGAACCCGCGAACCACCCCGCGCTGCGCGCCGCGTCCTCGATCGTGCGGTGGATGCTGTTGGGGCCGTACAGCCCGCTCCCCGTGCTGATGATCCCGATCGTGGAGGAGCGCCGCGTGACCAGGGCACGCGCGGCGGTGTTCGGCCGGTAGCCGAGCTCACGGATCGCAGACTCGACCCGCTCGCGGGTCGAGGGACGGATGTTCGGCGAGCCGTTGATGACGCGCGAGACGGTCTGGTGAGAGACGCCCGCTGCCCGAGCGACGTCAGCCATCACAGGCGGGGACTGGCGATCGGTGCTCACGAGACCTCCCGGCGGGTGAAGAAGCGTTGCAGGACGACGAAGACGAGCAGCAGCACGCCGATCGAGATCTTCGTCCACCATGAGCTCAGTGTCCCGTCGAACGAGATGAACGTCTGGATGGTGCCGAGCACCAGGACACCGAGGAGCGACCCGATCACGAGCCCGTACCCGCCGGTCAGAAGCGTGCCCCCGATCACCACCGCGGCGATCGCGTCGAGCTCCATGCCGACCGCGTGGAGGCTGTAGCCGGACAGCATGTAGAGGGCGAACAGGAGGCCACCGAGCGACGAGCAGAACCCGCTGATCGCGTAGACGCCCACCTTGACGCGGGCGACCGCGAGGCCCATGAGCATCGCCGAGCTCTCGCTGCCGCCGACCGCGTAGACCGTACGGCCGAAGCGGGTCATGTGCAGGACCCACGCCGCGATCGCCACGACGAGGAGGGAGATCAGCACGGTCGGCGTCACGTACAGCTCTCCAGGAAGCGTGATCGACGCCGCCGAGAGCGACTGGAAGGTCTCGTCCTTGATCGGGATCGACTCGACACTGATCAGGTAGCAGAGCCCGCGCGCGAGGAACATCCCGGCCAGCGTCGCGATGAACGGCTGCACCTCGAAGTAGTGGATGACGAGCCCCATCGCGAGACCGAGCGTCGTCCCCGTGACCAGCACCGCCAGGACCGCCATGGTCGGCGGCCACCCGGCCCGCAGCGTCGAGGCCGCGATCATCGTCGAGAGGGCGACGACTGATCCGACCGAGAGGTCGATGCCTCCGGTGAGGATGACGAACGTCATGCCGACGGCGAGCACGATCAGGAACGCGTTGTCGACGAAGAGGTTGAGGACGACCTGCGGCGAGGCGAACCCCTCGTACCGGATCGACCCGACCCCGAACATCCCGACGAGCAGGGCGAACGTCGCCAGCACGGGAAGCACCTGCGACGGCGGGGAGTAGCCCTTCAGGCGGTCGACGAAGGAGCGTCCCGACACGTCGGACGCGGTGGCGGTGGTCATGCTCGACCTGCCTTCACGAGGGAGGAACGGTTGCTGCGGCGCCAGACGGCGGCACGCGCCTTGGGCGACTGGAGGAGACACACGGCGATGACGACGACGGCCTTGAAGAGGTAGTTCGTCTCCGAGGGGATCCCGATCGTCGGGATGGTCGTCGACAGCGTCTGGATGAACAGTGCGGCGACCAGTGTCCCCATCAGCGAGAACCGCCCGCCGGCAAGAGAGGTGCCGCCGATCACGACGGCGAGGATCGCGTCCAGCTCGATCCAGAGCCCGGCGTTGTTCGCATCCGCGGCGCTCGTGTTCGCTGCGATCATCAGGCCGGCCAGCCCGGCGCAGAACGCCGAGAACACGTACACGGTCCAGATGATCGTCCGCGATCGGACACCGGCGAGCCGGCTCGCCTCGGGGTTGATCCCCACCGCCTCGACCAGCATGCCGAGCGCGGTACGGCGTGTGATGAGCCCGGTGATCGCGAGCACGGCCAGCGAGACGAGGATCGCGATCGGCAGGGTGAGGAAGTAGCCGGCGCCGAGAGCCTTGAAGAACGCGTTGTTCACGGTCGTGATCTGGCCCCCGGTCACCAGCATGGCGAGGCCTCGCCCGGCCGTCATGAGGACGAGCGTCGCGATGATCGGCTGGATGCCGAGCACGGACACGAGGAATCCGTTCCACAGCCCGAGGAGGATGCAGACCGCGAGGGCGAGCGTGATCGCCGTGATCGCGGTCCCCGCCGACGCCGGGTCGGGGGAACCGGCGATGTGGACGCACGCGACCGCGCCCGCGATCGCCGCGATCGCTCCGACGGAGAGGTCGATGCCCCGGGTGGCGATCACCAGCGTCATGCCGAGCGCGACGAGGAGGACGGGGGCACCGTTGCGGGCGATGTCGACGAGACTCCCGTAGAGGTGACCGTCCTGCATCCGGACCTGGAGGAACGTCGGGGTGGCGATCGCGTTGACGGCCAGCAGCAGGACGAGCGCGAGCACCGGCCAGAAGAGCCGGTGTCGGGTGAGGTCACGCACGAGCCACCTCCTCGTCGCGGGCGATGATCGCCATCAGGTCGGCCGTGGTCGTCTGGACGTTGGGGATCTCGTCGACCTTGTGACGGTCGCGCATCACCACCAGCCGGTCGCTCAGCCGCAGCACCTCCTCCAGCTCGGCGGAGATGAACACGACCCCCATCCCGTCTCGGGCGAGGTCGTCGACGACCTGCTGGATCTGTGCTTTCGCGCCCACGTCGATGCCTCGGGTCGGCTCGTCGAGGATGAGGAGGTCCGGCTGCATGATCAGCCAACGGGCCAGCAGAACCTTCTGCTGGTTGCCGCCGCTGAGGTTGCGCATCAGCGCGTCGGGGTTGGCGGGTCGGATGTCGAGCGCCTCGACGTACTTCGTGACGAGCTGGTCGCGCGTACGAGGCGGCACCGGCCGCAGCCACCCACGGGCCGCCTGCAGCCCCAGGAGCATGTTCTCGGCCACGGTGAGGTCGCCGATCACCCCCTCGGACCGCCTGTTCTCGCTGGAGAAACCGATCCGCTGGTCGACCGCCTTGCGCGGCGACCGTAGGTGGACGCGGCGCCCGCGCAGCTCGACCGTCCCGCTGTCCGACGCGTCCGCGCCGAAGAGCAGCCGTGCCAGCTCCGTCCGGCCGGAGCCGAGCAGGCCGGCGATGCCGATCACCTCGCCGTCGTACACGTCGAGGTCGACAGGCGCGAGGGCACCCTTGCGGCCCAGCCCGACCGCTCGCAGGACCGGCGTACGACGCTCGTCCGGCTGACGCGACGGCTCACGATCCAGTCGCTCCAGGACCTCCAGCTCACGACCGAGCATCTCCTCCACGAGCTCGAGGCGCGTCACGTCACGTGTGAGGTGCTCGCCCACGAGACGACCGTTGCGCAGGACCGTCATCCGGTCGGAGATCGCGAAGACCTGGTCGAGGAAGTGTGAGACGAAGAGGATCGCGACGCCCTGGGAGCGCAACGAGCGGACAACCTCGAAGAGCTTGTCCACCTCCTCGCTGTCGAGGCTCGCTGTTGGCTCGTCGAGAACGAGCACCCGGGCCTCGATGTCGACCGCGCGGCCGATCGCGACGAGCTGCTGGACAGCGATCGGGTGGTCGCCCAGGCGTGAGCGCGGGGCGATGTCGAGTCCGAGCCGGGCGAGGACCTCGCGCGTGCGCCGGTTCATGCGCCGGTGGTCGATACGTCCCAGCCGACGCGGCTCCCGTCCCAGCATCATGTTCTCGGCCACGCTGAGGTTCGTGCAGAGGTTGACCTCCTGGTAGACCGTGCTGACCCCGGCAGCCTGGGCCGTCGCGGTGCCGGCGAACTGCTGCTCCGTGCCACCGACGCGGATCGTTCCGGCGTCGATGGTGTAGACCCCCGTCAAGGCCTTGATCAAGGTCGACTTCCCTGCGCCGTTCTCGCCCATGAGTGCGTGGACCTCGCCCGGGAACATCCGAAAGCTCACGTCGTCGAGCGCAGTGACGCCTGGAAACGTGATCGTGATCCCGGTCATCTCGACGACCGGCTCGATATCGCTCGGGGCATCGCCGGGTCGCGGCCCCGAGGAGGGGTGCGCGTCGGCTGACATGTGGGTCATCTCGAGTCCTCTGGTCTCGTGGGTCGATGGCGGCGGTCGAGGTGCGGTGGTGACGGGACCTGGTCCAGGTCAGCTCCCGTCACCACACCGCGGGTCGGCCCGTCGGGGGCGGGCTGTCAGTACTGGCGGTCGGGAAGAGCAGCCTTGGCCTGCTCCTGGTCGAAGGTCGTCTCCTCGGTGACGACGCGCTCGGGCACCTCTTCACCGGCGACGACCTTCTCGGCGAGGTCCATCAGCTGCGGGCCGAGCAAGGGGTTGCACTCGACGATGAAGTTGATCTTGCCCTCCGCCAGTGCCGTCATCCCGTCCTTCACGGCGTCGACGGTGATGATCTTGATGTCTGTCCCCGGCTTCTTCCCGGCGGCCTCGATGGCCTCGATGGCGCCGAGTCCCATGTCGTCGTTGTGGGCGTAGACGACGTCGATGTCGGGCTGGGACTTCAGGAAGGACTCCATGACCTTCTTCCCGCCGTCGCGCGTGAAGTCACCGGTCTGCGACGCCGTGACCTCGATCCTCGGGTCGGCCGCGATCTTCTCCTTGAAGCCCTCGGCCCGGTCGATCGCCGGCGCGGCGCCGGTCGTGCCCTCGAGCTGGACGACGTTGATCGTCCCGTTCTTGTCGGTGTCGGCATCGTCGGCGTTCTCGACGAGCCAGTCGCCGGCCTTCTCGCCCTCGAGGACGAAGTCCGAGCCGAGGAACGTCTCGTAGAGCGACGTGTCGTCGGAGTCGACCGAGCGGTCAGTGAGGATCACGGGGATCTTCGCCCGCTTGGCCTCCTGCAGGACAGTGTCCCAGCCTGTCTCCACCACCGGGCTGAAGGCGATCACGTCGACCTTCTGCTGGATGTAGGAGCGGATGGCCTTGATCTGGTTCTCCTGCTTCTGCTGGGCGTCGGAGAACTTGAGGGTCACGCCCTCCTCCTCAGCCGTCTCCTTGATGGACTGGGTATTGGCTGTCCGCCAACCGCTCTCTGCACCCACCTGGGCGAAGCCCATGGTGATGCTGTCGTCGTCAGACGCGTCGCTGCTGCCGCCGCTCCCGCACGCGGCGAGGCTCCCGACGAGCACGGCGCCGACGGCGGCTGCGCTCACTCTCCTGATCATGAGGTTCCTCCGTCTACGGAGCCCGGCACCGGCTCTGGTGCGGGCTGAGGGGCACAGGCGGACAACTGCTCCCCGGTCGTTCTCGCTGTGACGGGCGCCACAGTGATTGGTCAGATTGTTAACGCTCACAATTGGCGCGTCAAGATGCCTGGCACATTTTCTCGTCGGCTGCGCGAGGTGAGAGACACGGTCTTGCAGGTCGTCAAGCTGCGGGGTCTGTAGCGGTCGATCACCAGCATCTCTGCAGGTCAGAGGGGTGAGGAGCGGGACACGCCCGGATGTCGGGGCGCAGTCGACGGCCGATCGTACGGGTGAGCGGCCGCTCTCTCGACGCCGAATCGTGATCTGGCGGTCCCGTCGAAAGCCTGACCGTTTTCGGCCATTTCTGTGAGCGATCACATCCGCTTGCGATCATTGGACGCCCCCGCTGATCCTGCGGAGGCGATCGAGCGGAGCGCCAGCATCGCCGGCGCCGGTGCACGAGGTCAGCCCGCCGAGTCGACTCCGACTACTCTCGCCCCATGACGATCGCCATCGTGACCGACTCCACGGCGTCGCTGCCTCCGGAGCTGGCAGCGTCCCGGGACATCACCGTCGTGCCGCTCGAGGTCGTCATCAACAACCGCTCGTACACCGAGGGCGTCGACGTCACCTCCGCAGACCTCGCTCGCGCACTGCGGAGCGGCCGAGCCGTCAGCACGTCGCGACCGGCCCCTGAGCGGTTCTCGCGCGTGTACGCGGACCTCGCCGACCGTGGCGCCGACGCCATCGTCTCCGTCCACCTGAGCTCACGCGTCTCGGCGACGTTCGAGTCCGCGCAGATGGCGGCCCAGGAGGCCCCGGTGCCGGTGCTCTGCATCGACAGCCGCCAGGTCGGGATGGCCACCGGGTACGCCGCCCTGAGCGCCGCCGACCACCGTGACGCCGGCGCGTCGGCGGAGGACGCCGCGAAGGCCGCCCAGGTCCGGGCGGAACGGGCGACAACCTACTTCTACGTGGCGACGCTCGACCACCTGCGGCGCGGCGGCCGCATCGGCACGGCGTCGGCCCTCCTCGGCTCGGCGCTGTCGGTGAAGCCGATCCTCGGCGTCGAGGACGGGAGGGTCGTCCCGGTCGAGAAGGTACGCACCTCGGCGCGCGCCATCGGTCGCCTGGAGGAGCTGACGGCCCAGGCCGTGTCGGCCCACCCGGACGGCGTCGACGTCGCCGTCCAGCACCTCGATGCCGAGGACCAGGCTCGCGCGCTCGCCGAGCGGCTGCGCGACACCCTCGGCCTCGGTGTCGTCGACGTGATGGAGGTCGGCGCCGTCATCGGGGCCCACGTCGGCCCGGGCCTCCTCGCGGCCACGGTGTCCGGGCGCCTTCCCGCCGCCCCCTGACGACGACCGGGTCGCTGTCCCCAGGGCGACCCGTCGCGAGCTTGTCCACAGGCAGGTCGGCGAGGCGAGCGGGGCTGCGCCCGCTCGCCGTAGCGTTCCGGCGTGGACAGACGCGGAGCCGAACGGACCAGCGAGGCAGCCCTGCGACGTCTCGACCTGCTCGCCCGCGAGATCGAGCGCGAGAGGGCGATGGCCGCAGACCGCGTCCTCGCAGGCAGGCCGCGCCCTGACCACCCGTACGACGAGTCGGCCGACGACCTGGACCTGGCTGACGACGACCTGGCGGACTTGGAACTGGCTGGCCATGACCCGGCTGGCCAAGACCCGGCTGGCCAAGACCCGGCGGAGCAGGACACGGCGGAGCTCGACGAGGACGATCCTCGTGCGCTGCTCTGGCCCGAGGGTCTCCTGCCTCCGTCGGCCCTGCCCGATCGTGGTGGCTTGCAACGACGACGTACGCCGCGGCAGCCGCAGGCAGTCGAGCCTGACGCGTCGGGCGGTGTCGGCCGGTGGGGCCGTCACCGGTCGGGCTCGGCGGGTGGCGCGCCGCCTCCGCCCGGTGGTGCTCTCCCGCGTCGGCTGGCCGTCCTCGGTGAGGGCGTCACGTCGCGTCATGTCGTCGCCGTCCTGGTGATCGTTCTGGCAGCGTCGGTCGGTGTGGGGTGGTGGACCCTTCGTGCGCAACCTCGATCGGTCGTCGCCGAGCCGATGCCCTCGGCGGCGGTCGCCGGCGAGGGGACCGTCGAGAGCCCGGGCCAGCATGCGGCAACGGCCACGGCCGCTCCGGGCGCCCCGGGTGCTCCGGCGACGCAGGTGGTCGTCGACGTCGCCGGCAAGGTCCGCCGCCCGGGCATCGTCGCCCTTCCTCACGGCTCCCGGGTCGTCGACGCGCTCGACGCGGCGGGCGGTGCAAGGCGGGGCGTCGACCTCACGCCACTGAATCTCGCGCGGGTGCTCGTCGACGGTGAGCAGATCGTCGTCGGGCTCCCCGCGGTCAGCGGACTCCCCGCAGCCTCGCAGCCATCGGCCGGCGGCGGCGCCAGCGCGGCGCCGGCTGCAGCAGTCTCGCTCAACACCGCGACGATGGAGCAGCTCGACACCCTTCCCGGAGTGGGGCCGGTCACCGCGCAGGCGATCCTGGACTGGCGCACGGAGCACGGCCGGTTCACCTCCGTCGACGAGCTGCTCGAGGTCCGCGGCATCGGCGACGCGACGCTCGCTCGGCTGCGTGACCTCGTCACGCTCTGACCCGCTCGCGCGGCTGCGGCCAGCGGTGTCACGCACTGCGGCTTCTCCGGAGACGCGTCGGCAGCGCACCCACGACGGGCAGCAGAGCGACGGCGGACGGCAGAGCGACGACGGACGGCAGAGCGACGACGGACGGCAGAGCGACGGCGGGCGGCAGACCGCTGACCGCCGATCGAGCGAGCGTCCCGCCGACCTGCGGATGATCGGGCCGGCGGTCGCGGCGTGGACAGGTGCGGTCGTCGCGACCCGCTGGCAGACGTCCGCCGCACTCCTGCTCACGGCCGGTCTCGTCGTCGCAGGGATCATCGGCCACCGCGTCGTCCCCCCACTGCGCCGCCGTACCCCCTGGACGGTGCTGGTCCTCGTCCTGCTCGTCGCTGCTGTCGTGCTCGGGACGGTGAGGGCGTCGTCGCACCGGCACGGCCTCGTGGCCGACCTCGCGGCCGACGGGGCGACCGTCCACGCCCGAGCCGTCCTCACGAGTGACCCCCGCGAGATCGACGGCACGTTCGGGAGCGCGACGGTCTTCACGGCCACGCTCCGCTCGGTGGAGGCACGTGGAGCGCTCGCGACGGTTCGCGCCCCCGTCCTCGTGTGGCTGCGCGGGGAACATCCCGCGGGCGCCGTGGGCGAGACCGTCGACATCGTCGGCCGGTTGTCTCCGTCCGAGGACTCCGCGCACGCGGCGACGGTGTCGGCGTCGTCGGTCCGGGCGCGCGACGGCGGTGATCCCGCGTGGTGGTGGGACGGTGCGAGCCACGTGCGCGCAGCGGTGTCGGCATCGGTGGCGGAGAGGTCCGCCGACGTCGCCGCGCTGGTCCCCGCTCTGGTGCACGGCGACGACCACGATCTGAGCGACGAGCTCACCGAGGCGTTTCGGACGAGTGGTCTCACCCACCTCCTGGCGGTCTCCGGCACGAACCTGACCCTGCTCGTCGGCGCCCTGCTCGCGCTCGCACGACCCCTGGGCGCCGGTCCGCGCGCACGGGTCGCCCTGGCCGTGCTGGCGACAGCCGGCTTCGTCCTGCTCGCGCGGCCGGAGCCGTCGGTCGTCCGCGCTGCGGTGATGGGGCTCGTCGGTGTCGCCGGGCTGAGCACGGGTGGGCGGGCCCGAGGGGCTCGATGCCTCGCCTGGGCTGTCGTCGCCGTCGTCCTCGTCGACCCGTGGCTCGCGACGTCGGCGGGATTCCTCCTGTCGACGGTGGCGACGGGAGGGATCCTGCTGCTCGCACCGGTGTGGCGCGACGCCCTCGCGCGGTGGATGCCGCGGTGGGCGGCGGAGGCGGTCGCCGTCCCCGCCGCCGCCCAGCTCGCGTGCACTGCTCCGGTCGTGGCTCTGTCCGGCGAGGTGTCGCTCGTCGCCGTGGTCGCCAACCTGCTGGTCGCCCCCGCGGTCGGCCCCGCCACCGTGCTCGGGCTGGCCGGAGGGCTGCTCGGACTTGCCTGGCCACCGCTGGGTTCGGTCACCGGTCTCGCGACCTCCGTGCCCGCAGGGTGGATCGTGCTCGTCGGACGCCGCGCGGCGGATCTTCCGGGCGCGGCCGCCACTGTGGGCGACAGTACGGCGGTCGTCGCCGCTGCCGTCGTGGTGACCGTCGTCGTCGCGGTGACGGGGCACCGCCTGCTCCGTAGACCGGTCGCGACGTGCGTGCTCGCGGGTGCAGCCGTCGTACTGGTCGTCGCGCCGCTCAGCCCAGGTTGGCCACCGACAGGTTGGGTCATGGTGGCCTGCGACGTCGGTCAGGGCGATGCGACCGTGCTGCGGGCGGGGCCCGGGGCAGCGGTGGTGGTCGACGCAGGGCCGAATCCGGGCGCCGTGGACCGGTGCCTGCGCGACCTCGGGATCCGTGCGGTCCCCGTCCTCGTGCTGACCCACGCGCACGCCGACCACGTCGACGGCATCGGGGGAGTGGTCCGTGGCCGCGAGGTGTCGTGGATCGGTGCAGGCCCCAGCCGGCCGGCGCTCACGGGCAGGTCCGTGCGCGGCCTGACCGCCGGAGACCGGTGGGAGGTCGGTGATGTCACGCTCACCGTTCTCGCGCCGCTCGGTCCAGCGCCCGCCGTCCCCCCGAGCGACGAGTCCGCCAACGACGCCAGCGTCGTCCTCCTGGCCGAGGTGCGCGGCCGCCGCATCCTCCTCACCGGAGACGTCGAGCCGCCGGCGCAGCGGGCGCTGCACGCGGCGTACCCGTCGTTGCGTGTCGACGTGCTCAAGGTCCCGCACCACGGCAGTGCACACCAGGACGCCGCCTGGCTGACCGGGCTCGGGGCACGGTGGGCGACGGTGAGTGCGGGCGCGGACAACACGTACGGGCATCCTGCGGCGCGGACCCTCGAGCTCCTGGAGGCGGCAGGAGCGACCGTCCTTCGGACGGACCCGGGGCGTGACGTGGCCGTCGTGGTGCGCGACGGCCGGCTCGGCGGGGTGGTTCGGTGACCTGTCGCCGCGGCGTGGGATGCTGACCGCGATGGCGTCCTTGTTCAGCACCGTGCTCCTGATCACCGGTGGGGTCGAGTTCCTCACCGATCGCGCGATGCGTCGTGCCCTGGCCCAGATCCGTGACGAGGATCCCGAGGTCGCGGTCTCCGACGTCGAGGCGGCTTCGGTCGGTGCCGGCGAGCTGACGGCGCTCACGAGCCCGTCCCTCTTCTCGTCGCACAGTGCCGTCGTGGTGCGCGGCATCGAGGGTCTCGACCCGACCGCGGCCGACGAGCTCCTCTCCTACGCTGCCGCGCCGGCTGCCGACGTCGCCCTGGTGCTCACCCACGGGGGCGGGCAGAAGGGGAAGGGCGTCCTCGACAAGCTGCGCAAGCTCGCCGCTGTCCAGGAGGTCACCAGCACCGCGCCCAAGCCGTGGGAGGTCTCACGCTGGGTCGCCACCGAGGTGCGTCAGCTCGGCGCCTCGATCTCCGAGGAGGGCGCCGGCTACCTCGTCTCAGCGGTCGGCCACGACCTCCGCTCCCTCGCCGCGGCCGCGGACCAGCTCGTCGACGCGGCGACCGGCGCCGACGGCTCGCGTGCCCCGATCTCGCTCGATCTCGTCCGCCAGTACTTCGGCGGTCGCGCCGAGGTGAAGGGGTTCGACATCGCCGACGCGGCGATCGACGGTCACACCGCGCTCGCGCTCGAGCAGCTGCGGTGGGCGCTCAACAACAACGTCGCGCCGGTCCTCATCACGTCCGCGTTCGCCTCCGGGCTGCGGTCGTTGGCCCGTTACGGAGTCGCGTCGAGCAAGGGTCTGCGTGAGGCGGAGCTCGCCCGGGAGGTCGGCGCTCCGCCGTTCCGGCTCAAGCGGCTGCGGGCTCAGCTCCGGGGCTGGGACAGTACCGGCATCTCGGTCGCGATCGGCGCCGTCGCGCGTGCCGACCTCGACGTCAAGGGCGCGGCCGACCCCGAGTACGCCCTCGAGCGCATGGTGCTGACCGTCACTGGCGCCCGCACCGAGTAGCCGCTCACGACGCAACAACGGCACCTCCCGTCGGGAGGTGCCGTTGTGATGCGGAAGTCAGGCGCTCAGAGAGCGGCAGCCTTCTTCGCGATGGACGACTTGCGGTTCGCTGCCTGGTTCTTGTGGATGACGCCCTTGGACGCCGCCTTGTCCAGCTTGCGGTTCGCTGCCTTCGCGAACTCCTTGGCGTCGTCGTTGTTGCCGGCGTCGACGGCCTCGGTGAAGCGGCGAACGGCGGTCTTCAGCTCGGAACGCACAGCCTTGTTGCGCTCGCGGGCAATCTCGTTCTGCCGGTTGCGCTTGATCTGCGACTTGATGTTTGCCACGGGGCAAGCCTCGTTGTTCTGTCGAAGTGGATTGGGTGCGCGCGCGGACACGAGCACGCGACCACCCACTGTATCAGCGCCCGCTCAGACAGCCAAAACGGCCTGGAGACGGGGGAAGAGCCTGTGATTGTGCTGCGAGCAGGCGGGGTCAGACCGCGCGGACGGGCACGATCCGGTAGCCGAGCGGGACCAGGGAGATCGGGACCATCTTGAAGTTGGCCAGCCCGAGCGGGATGCCGATGATCGTGATGCAGAGAGCGACGCCGCTGACCAGGTGCGCCAGCGCCAGCCACCACCCGGCGAGCACGATCCAGATCACGTTGCCGATCATCGACATGACACCCGCGGTCGGGTGCGGCTCGATCGTGCGGCCGAACGGCCAGAGCGCGTACGACGCGATCCGGAACGACGCGATGCCCCACGGGATGCCGATGATCGTGATGCACAGAAGGATCCCGGCGAGCGCGTAGCCGATCGCGAGCCAGATCCCGCTGAGCACCAGCCAGATGATGTTGAGGATCACGTTCACGCCGCCATGCTAGGCCCGGCAGGCCGCGGCGGCCTGCGACCGCCGTACGCGTTCGGGATGCTGGGCCCGCCATGGGAGGATGGGAGGCACCATGGCCAAGACCTCACCCGCCTCGTCGGCGCCCGCGCCGGGCACGACCGATCCGGCGATCCTCCGCAACTTCTGCATCATCGCCCACATCGACCACGGCAAGTCGACGCTGGCCGACCGGATGCTGCAGCACACCGGGGTCGTCGACGACCGTTCGATGCGCGCCCAGTACCTCGACCGCATGGACATCGAGCGCGAGCGCGGCATCACGATCAAGAGCCAGGCGGTGCGCCTCCCGTTCACGAAGTCGACCGGCGACGACGCCGGCACGACGTACGTCCTCAACCTCATCGACACGCCCGGCCACGTCGACTTCACCTACGAGGTGAGCCGCAGCCTGGCCGCGTGCGAGGGCGCGATCCTGCTGGTCGACGCCGCGCAGGGCATCGAGGCGCAGACGCTGGCCAACCTCTATCTCGCGCTCGACGCCGAGCTCCACGTGATCCCGGTGCTCAACAAGATCGACCTGCCGAGCGCCCAGGTGGAGAAGTTCGCCGAGGAGCTCGCACACCTGGTCGGCTGCGAGCCCGACGAGGTCCTGCGGGTGTCGGCCAAGACCGGTGTCGGCGTGGAGGACGTGCTCAACGCGGTCGTGGACCAGATCCCGGCCCCCGTCGGCGACCCCGACGTGTCGCCGCGCGCGATGATCTTCGACTCCGTGTACGACACGTACCGCGGCGTCGTCACGTACGTCCGGGTGGTCGACGGCTCGCTCTCGCACCGCGACAAGATCAAGATGCTCTCGACCGGCGCGGTGCACGAGATGCTCGAGGTCGGGGTGATCTCGCCGGAGCCGACGAAGGCCGACCGGATCGGCGTCGGCGAGGTGGGCTACCTCATCACCGGCGTGAAGGAGGTCCGCCAGTCCCGGGTCGGCGACACCGTCACGTCGGCGAACAAGCCCGCGACCCAGCCGCTGGGCGGCTACCGCCACCCGAACCCGATGGTGTTCGCCGGGCTCTTCCCGATGGACGGCGACGACTACCCGACGTTGCGCGACGCGCTCGACAAGCTCCAGCTGAACGACGCCGCGTTGCAGTACGAGCCAGAGACCTCCGACGCTCTCGGTTTCGGGTTCCGCATCGGATTCCTCGGACTCCTGCACATGGAGATCGTGCGCGAGCGCCTCGAGCGCGAGTTCAACCTCGACCTGATCTCGACGACGCCGAACGTCGTCTACCGCGTCCTCATGGAGGACGGCAGCGAGCACCGCGTCACGAACCCCAGCGAGTACCCGACCGGCAAGATCAACGAGGTGTACGAGCCGGTGGTGCGGGCGACGGTGCTCACGCCGACCGACTACATCGGGCCGGTCATGGAGCTGTGCCAGACGCGCCGCGGCACGCTGCTCGGCATGGACTACCTGTCGTCCGACCGGGTGGAGATCCGCTACACGATCCCGCTCGCCGAGATCGTGTTCGACTTCTTCGACAACCTCAAGAGCCGCACCAAGGGCTACGCGTCGCTGGACTACGAGACCACCGGTGAGCAGGCGGCCGACCTCGTCAAGGTCGACATCCTCCTCCAGGGCGACCCCGTCGACGCGTTCAGCGCGATCGTGCACCGTGACAACGCCTACAGCTACGGCGTCGCGCTGGCCCAGAAGCTCAAGGAGCTCATCCCGCGCCAGCAGTTCGAGGTCCCGATCCAGGCCGCGATCGGTGCTCGGGTCATCGCCCGGGAGACCATCCGCGCGATCCGCAAGGACGTGCTCGCCAAGTGCTACGGCGGCGACATCAGCCGTAAGCGCAAGCTGCTCGAGAAGCAGAAGGAAGGCAAGAAGCGGATGAAGATGGTCGGCCGTGTCGAGGTGCCGCAGGAGGCGTTCGTCGCCGCGCTGTCGACCGGCGACTCGGGGGACAAGGGCAAGAAGTAGGGCGGTCCCGTGAGGTCGGCTACGCGTGCAGACGTCGAGGCGATCCGCGAGATCGAGCGCCTGGCGGACGAGCGGTTCCGCGACCTGGGCCTCGGCTTCGTCGCCGACGGCGAGCCGACGTCGTACGAGGTTGTTGCCGCGGCGGTCGATCGCGGTACGGCGTGGGTCGAGGTGGACGGCGTCGGTACGCCGATCGCCTTCGCGACCGTCGACGTCCTGGATGGCTGCGCGCACCTCGAGCAGCTCTCGGTGATCCCGGCGCACGGGCGGCGGGGGGTCGGTACGGCGCTGGTCGGCGCTGTCGAGGAGTGGGCACTCTGCCGGGGACTGGGCGTCGTCACGCTGACGACGTTCGCCGACGTGCCGTGGAATGCGCCGTACTACCGGCGCCTGGGCTTCGAGGTGGTGCCCGAGACGCGCTGGACCCCCGGGGTGCGTGAGCGCATTGCCGAGGAGACGGCGTTCTTCGACCCGTGGCGGCGTGTCGTGATGGCGAAAGCCCTGGTCTGACGCGCTGCGCGCCGGCTGCCGGCCGGCGATTACGCTTCGCGGCATGGGTGCGTACGTCGAGTCGGTCAACACCGGGCGGATCCGTGAGGTCCCGTGGGGCTCGCTGCGACGCAGCGCGATCGACAAGCGCCCCGTCGAGGGCGCGGTCGCGGTGACGCCGTACGGGTTGGCGGGCGACGAGATCGCCGACCTCAGGCACCACGGCGGTCTTGACCAGGCGGTCTACGCCTACGCTGCCGAGGACCTGGAGGCCTGGGCGAGCGAGCTCGGCCGCGAGCTCCGTCACGGGCAGTTCGGCGAGAACCTCACGACGCGCGGCGTCGACGTCACCGGCTCGAGGATCGGTGAGCGCTGGCGGGTCGGTACGACGCTGCTGGAGGTCTGCTCGGTGCGGACCCCGTGCCGGGTGTTCGCCGGCTTCCTCGACGAGCAGCGTTGGGCCAGGCGGTTCACCGAGCGTGGCGTCCCCGGCGCCTACCTCCGCGTCGTCGAGCCGGGGGACCTCTCTGCTGGGGACGCGATCGACGTCGTCGACGTCCCGGCCCACGACGTGACCGTCGGGATGGTGTTCCGCGCGCTGACGACCGAGCGGACGTTGCTCCCGCGTCTGCTGGAGGCGCCCGCAGTCGCTGCGGAGGCCCGTGAGAAGGCCGAGCGGTACGTCGCTGCAGAGGCCTAGGACGTCACTTTCGAGCCCGATCGGGTTGCGTGCTACAACCGTTTCCTGAAGCCCGGAATCTCTAGGGGTACTGATCGGTAACGATTGTCTGCAGGGGTGTGCCGGTGGTCACAACCATCGCGTACGATTCCGCTAATCCGTGATCCCTGTCACGACCAGAAATCCCCCAGCGATGAGGTGCACCACTGATGGCCAACGCCCCGACGCCCGAGCAGCTGCAGACGATCGAGTCTCGTGCCAAGAACGTCGGCGAGATGTTCTTCGCCCGGGTCCGCGAGACCCCCAACCGTGAGGCCTACCGTTACCCCGTCGGCGAGAACTGGCGCTCGCTCACCTGGGGCGAGACCGGTTCGGTCGTCTCCCGCATCGCCGCCGGCCTGATCTCGCTCGGCATAGAGCCCGAGGAGCGGGTCGCGATCGCGTCCGGCACCCGATACGAGTGGATCCTCGCCGACCTCGGCATCATGGCGGCCAGCGGTGCGACCACCACGGTCTACCCGACGACGGTCACCGACGACGTCGCCTACATCCTGGCCGACTCGGCCAGCCGTGTCGTGTTCGCTGAGGACGCCACGCAGCTCGCGAAGCTGCAGGAGAAGCGCAGCGAGCTTCCCGAGGTCATCAAGGTGGTGCTCTTCGACGGCGAGGACGACAGCGACTGGGTCATCACGCTCGCCGAGCTCGAGCAGCTGGGCGAGAAGGTCCTCGCCGAGCAGCCGACCATCATCGAGGACCGCGTCGCCGCGACGCCGCCCGAGCAGCTGGCGACGCTGATCTACACCTCTGGCACGACCGGCCGTCCCAAGGGCGTCCGCCTGACGCACGACTCCTGGACGTACGAGGGCGCCGCCGTCGCCGCCGGCGGCTACATCACGATCGACGACCTCCAGTACCTCTGGCTCCCGATGGCGCACTCGTTCGGCAAGGTGCTGCTCTCGACCCAGCTCCAGGTCGGCTTCGCGACCGCGGTGGACGGCACCATCCCCAAGATCGTCGACAACCTCGCCGTGGTGAAGCCGACCTTCATGGGTGCCGCCCCGCGCATCTTCGAGAAGGCGTACGGCCGCATCGTCGGGATGATGGAGGAGGAGGGCGGCGTCAAGCTCAAGCTCTTCACCTGGGCGACGAAGGTCGCCGGCCAGGTCAAGGCGCTCGAGCGCGAGGGCAAGAAGGTCCCGGCGGGCCTCGCCTTCCAGTACAAGCTCGGCGACAAGATCGTCCTCTCCAAGGTGCGCGAGCGCTTCGGCGGACGCGTGCGCTTCTTCATCTCCGGCGCCTCGGCGCTGTCGCAGGAGGTCGCCGAGTGGTTCGAGGCCGCCGGCATCCTCATCCTCGAGGGCTACGGCCTGACCGAGAGCGCAGCCGGCTCGTTCGTCAACCACCCCGACGAGTACAAGCTGGGCACGGTCGGCCTGCCGATGCCGGGCACCGAGGTCAAGATCGCCGAGGACGGCGAGATCCTGATCAAGGGTCCTGGCGTCATGCAGGGCTACCACAACCTCGAGAGCGAGTCCGCCTCCACGATCACCGAGGACGGGTGGCTCGCCACCGGTGACATCGGTCAGATCGACGAGGACGGCTACCTCAAGATCACCGACCGCAAGAAGGACCTCTTCAAGACGTCCGGCGGCAAGTACGTCGCTCCGTCGCACGTCGAGGGCATCTTCAAGGGCGTCTGCCCGCTGGCGAGCCAGATGATCGTCCACGGCAACAACCGCAACTTCGTGACGGCGCTCATCACGATCGATCCCGACGCTGCTGCGCTGTTCGCCGAGGGCCACGGCCTGAGCGGCAAGTCGTACGCCGAGATCGTCACGTCGCCGGAGATGCAGAAGGCGATCGCCGGCTACGTGGACGAGCTCAACTCCAAGCTCAACCGCTGGGAGACCGTCAAGAAGTGGAAGGTGCTCGACCGCGACCTGTCGGTCGAGGAGGGCGAGATCACCCCGAGCCTCAAGCTCAAGCGCAAGTTCGTCGAAGGCAAGTACGCCGCGATCCTCGACGAGTTCTACGCCGGAGCCTGACCAGCCGTACGCACGAAGGGGTCGCATCCCGTCCGGGATGCGGCCCCTTCGCACGTCTCCGAGGGCCGTGCCCGCGCGGCTGGGCGTGGGTCGACGTTTGCCACGCCCGCACCGCAATGACCCGCCACGCACCGCATATTTGCGGTGCTTGAACCCCATTTGCGGTGCAAGCGTGGCAAACGCGAGGGGCGCCGGGCGCCTGCGTGGCTAGGGCAGGAGGCGGCGTACGACGGCGTCAGCGAGCAGGCGGCCCTGCACGGTGAGGACGACGGCTCCGGCATCGACCGGCGCCGACTCGACGAGCCCTTCCGTGACGAGCCCGGGAACGGCGGCGCGCCCCGCTGCGTCCAGGCGGGTGAGCGGCATCCCGTCCCGCAGCCGTGACTCGAGCAGCACCTGCTCGACCCGGCGCGTCTCGGTGTCGAGGATCTCGCGGCCGTGCCCGGGGGAGCGGCCTTCGGCGAGCCGCGACGCGTACGCCGCGGGGTGCTTCACATTCCACCAGCGCGTCCCGGCGACGTGGCTGTGCGCTCCTGGCCCGAAACCCCACCAGTCGGCTCCGGTCCAGTAGAGCTCGTTGTGGCGGCAGCGCGCGGCGTCGTCGCGGGCCCAGTTCGACAGCTCGTACCAGCCGAGCCCGGCCGCGCCGAGCCGCGCGTCGGCCGCGGCGTACATGTCGGCCATCAGGTCGTCGTCCGGGGCGGCGATCTCGCCGCGTGAGACCCGGCGAGCCAGCGCCGTACCGTCCTCGACGATCAGGGCGTAGGCGCTGACGTGGTCGGGGCCGAGCGCGAGCGCCGTGTCCAGCGAGCGCTCCCAGTCCGCCAGCGACTCGCCCGGCGTCCCGTAGATCAGGTCGACGCTCACCTGCACGAAGCCCGCCTCGCGCGCCCAGCGGACCACGTCCGGCAGCCGGGCGGGATCGTGCGTGCGATCGAGCGTCGCGAGCACCTCCGGCACGGCTGACTGCATGCCGTACGAGATCCGGGTGAACCCGCGCGAGCGAAGGACGGCGAGCGACTCGGGTGTCACGCTGTCCGGGTTGGCCTCGGTCGTGGCCTCGTACCCGGCAGCGAGCCCGAAGGTCTTGCCGATCCCGTCGAGGATGCGGCCGAGGTCGTCGGACGCGAGCAGGGTCGGGGTGCCGCCGCCGACGAACACGGTCTCCACCTGCGGCAGGGGGCGGTCGGCTCGCTCGAGCACGCGAGCTGCCAGCGCGATCTCGGTCAGCACCGTGTCGGCGTACGACTCGTGCGAGGCGCCGGGGCCCAGCTCGGAGGACGTGTAGGTGTTGAAGTCGCAGTAGCCGCACCGGGTGACGCAGAACGGGACGTGGACGTACGCCCCGAAGGGCGCGTCACCGAGTGCGTCCAGGGAGGCGGTGGGGAGCGAGCCGTCGGTGGGCACGGGATCCCCGTCGGGCAGCGTGGACGGCATGCGTCCAGTGTCGCAGGGGCGTTCCAACGGCTCTTGCGAGCAGGGCTGCTCCGTCCTATAGTGCTATTCAAGTAGCACATTAGGAGTATCCATGATCGAGTTCCATCTCGACTCCCGGTCGGGCGTCTCCGCGTACCTGCAGCTGGTGCAGCAGGTACGCCGCGCGCTCCGCCTCGGACTGCTCTCCGAGGGCGACCAGCTCCCGACGGTCAAGGACGTCGCGCGTCAGCTCGCGATCAACCCCAACACCGTGCTGAAGGCCTATCGCGACCTCGAGCGTGACGGCCTCGTCGCCCCGCGCCCGGGAGTCGGCACCTTCGTCACCCGGACCCTCACCGACAACACGCTGGCGGCGCACGGCCCGCTGCGTACCGACCTCCAGCGCTGGCTGTCCAAGGCTCGGCGCGCCGGCCTCGACGACGAGAGCATCGAGGCGCTGTTCATGACCACCTTTCGTGCCGCCTCCGAGGAGGACATCGCATGACCACAGCACTGAGAACGCATGAGCTCGGCAAGCGGTACGGCCGAAGTCGTCACTGGGCCCTGAAGGACTGCACGCTCGACCTCCCGACCGGCCGTGTCGTGGGTCTCGTCGGCCCGAACGGCGCCGGCAAGAGCACGTTGCTCGGCCTCGCCGCCGGCATGCTCGTCCCCACCGCGGGCCGCATCGACGTGCTGGGCGAGGCGCCGAGCTCCGGCAGCGAGCACCTGGCGCGCGTCGGCTTCGTGAGTCAGGACGCGCCGACCTATCGCGGGATGAGCGTCGCCGACCACCTCCGGCTCGGCGCGCACCTCAACCCCCGGTGGGACGACGCGCTGGTCCGCGAGCGGATCGACCGGCTCGGCATCGATCCGAGCCGCCGCACCGGCAGCCTGTCAGGAGGCCAGCGCGCCCAGATCGCGCTCACGATGGCCATCGGCAAGCGGCCGGAGCTGCTGATCCTCGACGAACCGGTCGCCGCGCTCGATCCGCTGGCACGGCGCGAGTTCATGCAGGACCTGATGGAAGCCGTCGCCGAGCAGGACCTCACCGTCGTCCTGTCCTCCCACCTCGTCTCCGACCTCGAGCGGGCCTGCGACTACCTCGTGGTGCTGGTCGACTCGCAGGTCCGGGTCGCGGGCGACCTCGAGGAGCTGCTGGCGTCGCACCGTCGCATGACAGGTGCGCGCCGCCCGTCCGACGTGGGGCCGGCAGGCCACCACGTCGTGACGGCGAGCCACACCGACAGACAGAGCACCTTCGTCGTCCGCACCGGCGGACCCCTGGTCGACCCGTCCTGGGACGCGACCCCGCTCGGGCTCGAGGATCTCGTGCTCGCCTACCTGCGCGGCGACGCCTCGTACGAGCGTCCGCGCCCGACCGTCGAGGTGGTCCGATGATCTGGCTCACGTGGCGCCAGCTGCGCCTTCAGGCAGTCCCGGTCGCGGCGGCCGTCGCCCTGCTGCTCGTGGCGCTGGCCGTCACCGGCCCGTCGCTGGTGGATGCGGCGGAGGACGGCGCGAGATCGTTCCTCACCGGACTGAGCGCCGACACGTTCAAGGTCACGCTCTACTACGCGGGCATCGCGACGGCGTACGCCCTGCCGCTCGTGGTGGGCGCGTTCTGGGGAGCCCCGATGGTGGCGCGCGAGCTCGAGGCGCGGACGCACCGGCTCGTGTGGAGCCAGTCGGTCACTCGGACGCGCTGGCTCGCGTTCAAGCTCCTCGGCGCGGCCGCTGTCACCGCGACGGTGGCGGGCCTGCTGTCGTGGGCGCTGACGTGGTGGGCCGGCCCCATCGAGCGTGCGATCGCGGCCGGCGAGGGGACGGGACCCTTCATGGTGTCGCGTATCGAGCCGGCGCTCTTCGGCGCTCGGGGCACCGTTCCTGTCGCGTACGCGCTGCTGGCGCTCGCGTTCGGCGTGCTGGCCGGTCTCGTGATCCGGCGTACGGTCGCGGCGATGGCGGTGACCCTCGTGCTCGTCGTCGCCACCCAGCTGCTCGTCGTGAGCATGGTGCGCTCCCAGCTCGCCGAGCCCGAGACCATCACGACGCCCATCACCGAGGAGAATCTCGTGGGGCTGATGATCAGCGGCGACGCGGACACCATCGAGAACGTGATGCAGATCCAGGTCGACACGGCCGAGACGGGTGAGTGGGAGCTGTCCAACCTCACGCTCGACGCCGACGGAGAACGGATGCGGACGCTGCCCGCCTGGGTGGCCGACTGCGGTGGGCCGCCGCCGGGGGAGAGAGCTCAGGCAGGGGCGCGGGAGGCGTGCTTCGAGCGGCTGGCGGACGAGGGCTACGAGCAGCAGGTCACCTTCCACCCCACCAGCAGCTTCTGGACGTTGCAGTGGCGGGAGTCGGCGTTGCTCCTCGTGCTGGCGCTCGGGCTCGGAGGCCTCTGCTTCTGGCGGATCCGCGGGGATGCCCCGTAGGTCGTGATCGGCGTCTCGACCAGCGGGCTCAGCGCGTGACGAAGTCGATCAGCTCCTCGACCCGTCCGAGCAGCGCCGGCTCGAGGTCGGCGTACGAGCGGACGGAGCCGAGGATGCGCTTCCACGCGTGGGCGATGTCGGCCTGGTTGCGGTGCGGCCAGCCGAGCGCCTGGCAGATGCCGTGCTTCCACGACATGCTGCGGGGGATCACCGGCCACTCAGCGAGGCCGAGGCGTTCCGGCTTCACGCCCTGCCAGATGTCGACGTACGGGTGTCCGACGACGAGGACGTGCTCCTTGTACGGGCCTCGCAGGACCGATGCCGCGATCCGTGACTCCTTGGAGCCGGGGACGAGGTGGTCCACCAGCACGCCCAGATCGCGCCCCGGACCGGGCTTGAACTGCGCCACCACCGACGGCAGGTCGTCCACGCCTTCGAGGTACTCGACGGCAACCCCCTCGACCCGCAGGTCGTCGCCCCACACCTTCTCGACGAGCTCGGCGTCGTGGCGGCCCTCGACGTAGATCCGGCTGGCTCGGGCGACCCGCGCCGGCGCGTCGGGGACGGCGACCGAACCTGACGCGGTGTGCGTCGGGCGGGCGGGAGCGGCACGGCGTACGGGTGCGTTGAGGACCACCGGCTTGCCCTCCAGGAGGAAGCCGGGGCCGAGCAGGAACGTACGGCGCTTGCCGCGGCGGTCCTCGAGGTCGACCGTCCCGAGATCCCGGTCTGTGCGGATGATCGCGCCGCAGAAGTCGGTCTCGACCTCCTCGACGACCATGCCGATCTCGGCCTCCACCTCGGTGGAGCGCCCGCGCTTCGGCACGCGCCAGTCGCCGGACAGGACGTCGGATCCATATCGGTCATGAGCCACGAGCAGCAAACTAGCGGGTGAGACACCTCGGGGCGGCGGCCACACGCCGCTGGAGCGGCTGGCTAGACTGGCACTCAGGGCGCGTGAGTGCCAGAGGACCACGTTGGCGAGGAGGGACCGTGGCAGAGGTCGTGCTCGACGAGCGCAAGCTGGCCGTGCTGCGCGCCATCGTCGAGGACTACGTCGCGACGCAGGAGCCGGTCGGTTCCCGCGCGCTGGTCGACCGTCACTCGCTCGGCGTCTCGCCGGCGACGGTGCGCAACGACATGGCGATCCTCGAGGAGCACGGGTTCATCGCCCAGCCGCACACCAGCGCCGGCAGGATCCCGACGGACAAGGGCTACCGGCTGTTCGTCGACCGGCTGGCGTCCGTGCGCCGCCTGAGCACGCCCGAGCGTCGCGCCATCGAGTCCTTCCTCGACGGTGCCGTCGACGTCGACGACGTCGTGCAGCGCAGCGTGCGCCTGCTGTCACAGCTCACCCACCAGGTCGCGCTCGTCCAGTACCCCACCCTGACCCGCTCCACGGTCCGCCACGTCGAGCTGGTGCCGATGGAGCGTGGCCGCATCCTCGTGGTGCTCATCACCTCCTCGGGACGCGTCGACCAGCGCATCGTGGAGCTCCCCGAGGAGCCGACCGACCTGCTGCTCGCCGAGCTGCGTGGCAAGGTCATCGGCGCCGCGGTCGGACAACGCCTGCCGGACGCGTCCGCCGGCGTCGCCGATCTCATCACCACGTTCCGCCCCGAGGAGCAGCCGATCGCCACCGCGGTCGTCGCCACCTTGACCCGGGCATTCTCCGACGAGCGCGCGGACGAGCGCGTCGCCGTCGGTGGCGCTGCCAACCTCGCACGCTTCGGTGCCGACTTCGACACGTCGATCAAGCCGGTTCTCGAGGCGCTCGAGGAGCACGTGGTGCTGCTCAAGCTCCTCGGCGAGGCGACCTCGCCGAGCATGCTGACCGTCCGCATCGGCGCGGAGGTCCCGTACGAGGAGCTCTCGGCGACCTCGCTCGTCGCCACCCCCTACGGCAGCAGCGCCGAGCCGCTCGCCACCCTCGGGGTCGTCGGCCCCACCCGCATGGACTACCCCGGCACGATGGCGGCGGTTCGCGCCGTCGCCCGTTACGTCGGCCAGACCCTCAGCGACTGAGAGACAGACAAGGACGCATGAGTACGAGGAACCGCAGCGGAGGTACGCCGAAGTACGAGGTGTGCCGCAGCGAGGTCCCGCAGTGCGCATGCAAAGGAAGCGGAGAATGAGCCAGGACTACTACGAGATTCTCGGTGTCAGCCGTGACGCGAGCCCCGAGGAGATCAAGAAGGCGTACCGCAAGCTGGCGCGCGCGCTGCACCCGGACGTCAACCCCGATCCCGAGGCGCAGGAGCGGTTCAAGACCGTCACCGTCGCGTACGAGGTGCTCTCGGACCCCGAGAAGCGATCGTTCTACGACCGTGGCGGCGACCCGCTGAGCAACGCGGGCGGCGGTGGGTTCGGTGCCGGCTTCTCGTTCAGCGACATCATGGACGCGTTCTTCGGCCAGCAGACGCAGCGCGGCCCCCGCGGCCGTACGCGCCGGGGCAACGACGCGCTCATCCGCATCAGCGTCACGCTCGCCGAGGCGGCGTTCGGCACGACGCGCGAGCTCAAGGTCGACACCGCGGTCGTCTGCGCGACGTGCCACGGCAACGGGTCCGCCGACGGCGCCGAGCCGGTGACCTGCCAGACGTGCCGCGGCCGCGGTGAGGTCCAGCACGTCCAGCGCTCGTTCCTCGGTGACATCCGCACGGCACGCCAGTGCCCGACCTGCCAGGGCTTCGGCAGCGTCATCGTCAACCCGTGCGAGGAGTGTGCGGGTGACGGCCGCGTCCGCAGTCGCCGCACGCTGACCATCAAGGTCCCCGGCGGCGTCGACACCGGCACCCGCATCCAGCTCACGGGCGAGGGCGAGGTCGGCCCTGGCGGTGGCCCGGCCGCCGACCTGTACGTCGAGGTCGAGGTCGAGCCCCACGACGTCTACACCCGCTCGGACGACGACCTGTACTGCGACGTGCGGGTCCCGATGACCGCCGCGGCGCTCGGCACCCAGATCGACCTGCCGACGCTCGAGGCCGACACCGGTGTCGACGCGGCCGACGCGACGATCGCCTTCGACATCGCACCGGGCACGCAGTCCGGCGAGACGGTCACGATCCGTGGTCGCGGCGTCCCGCACCTGCGCGGCGTCGGTCGTGGAGACCTCCTCGTACGCGTCGTCGTGGAGACTCCGACCAAGCTCGACGAGCGCCAGCGCGAGCTGCTCGGCCAGCTGGCGACCGAGCGCGGTGAGGAACGGGTCGAGGCGGAGTTCGCGGCCCCGCACCGCGGGGTCTTCGGCCGTATCCGGGACGCTTTCCGCTGATCGTGGCGACCGAGGGACGCGTACGACGGGGGTGGGCGCTGAATCACGCTCGCACCGTGTCCCTGGTCCCGCCTACGATGGAGGGGTCCGTACGACGTGAAGGAGAACTGCCTCCTCGGGGGCGCCGATGAGTACACCTGAACCGCTGCAGCACACCGTGACGATCCCGGCGAGCATCCCGATGGTCTCGTTGCTCGGTCCCGCGGACGAGTTCCTCCGCCTGGTCGAGTCGAGTTTCGACGCCGACATCCATGTCCGGGGCAACCAGGTCACGATCCGCGCGACGGCCGCAGAGTCGGCCCTGGTCGAGCGTCTCCTCGAGGAGCTCGTCACGATGATCCGCACGGGTCAAGGTCTGACGACCGAGACCATCGAGCGGAGCATCACCATCCTGCGGACCGAGACCGAGGAGCGCCCGGCCGATGTGCTGAGCCTCAACATCCTGTCCAACCGCGGCCGGACGATCCGCCCGAAGACGCTGAACCAGAAGCGCTACGTCGACGCGATCGACAAGCACACCATCGTCTTCGGCATCGGTCCCGCCGGCACCGGCAAGACGTACCTCGCGATGGCCAAGGCCGTGCAGGCCCTGCAGGCCAAGGACGTCACCCGGATCATCCTGACGCGTCCGGCGGTCGAGGCCGGCGAGAACCTCGGCTTCCTGCCCGGCACGCTGAGCGAGAAGATCGACCCCTACCTGCGCCCGCTGTACGACGCGCTGCACGACATGCTCGACCCCGAGACGATCCCCAAGCTGCTCGCGGCGGGGACGATCGAGGTCGCGCCGCTGGCCTACATGCGTGGCCGCACGCTCAACGACGCGTTCATCATCCTCGACGAGGCCCAGAACACCTCGCCCGAGCAGATGAAGATGTTCCTCACCCGGCTCGGGTTCGGCTCCAAGATGGTCGTCACGGGCGACATCACCCAGATCGACCTCCCGGGCGGTCAACGCAGCGGCCTCCGCGTCGTACGCGAGATCCTCGACGGGGTGCGCGACATCTCGTTCCCGCAGCTGACGTCGGCCGACGTCGTCCGGCACAAGCTGGTCGGGCGGATCGTGGCCGCGTACGACGAGTACGAGGGCGAGGGCGAGGGGCATGAACGTCGACGTTCTCGATGAGTCGAGCTACCTCGACCCCGACGGGGCCGCCGTCGACGTGGCGCGGTTGACCCGCCTGGCCCAGTTCGTCATGGAGGAGATGCGGCTGGCTCCGGCGACGGAGATGACGATGATCGTCGTCGACCCGCCCACGATGACCGAGTACAACGAGAAGTGGATGGACAAGAAGGGCCCCACCGACGTCCTGTCCTTCCCGATGGACGAGCTCCGTCCCGGCACCGACGAGCTCGAGGCCGAGGAGGGCTACCTCGGCGACATGGTGCTCTGCCCGGAGGTCGCGCAGAAGGACGCCGAGTCCGAGGGTCTGGTCCTGCGTGACCACCTCGAGCTGCTGACGACGCACGGCATCCTCCACCTGCTCGGCTACGACCACGCCGAGCCGGAGGAGCACCAGGAGATGTTCGCCCTGCAGGACGAGCTGCTGCGCCGGTGGCGCGACGGCGGCTCCGACCGACACGCCTCGGCGGGGGCTGGGTCCCGATGACCGTCGACGTGTGGCTCACCGGGACGGCGATCGTCCTGGTCTTCCTCGCGGGTCTGCTCGCCAGTGCTGACGCCGCACTCTCGACGTTCTCGAAGGCGCGCGCCGACGAGCTGGTCGCCGAGGGGCGCTCGGGTGCGACGAAGGTGGCGGCGATCGTCCGCGATCCCGCCCCGTACATCAACACCGCTCTCCTGCTGCGCATCCTGTCCGAGACCGGCGCGGTCGTGATGGTCGCCGTGGTCTTCGTGCACGCCTTCGCCGGACAGTGGCTGCAGGTCGTGCTCGCGACGCTCGTCATGACCGTCGTCTCGTTCGTCGCGATCGGCGTCGGCCCTCGCACGCTCGGCCGCCAGAACTCCGAGCGCGTCGCGCTGGTGTCCGCAGCACCGCTGGCGGCGATCACCCGCATCCTCGGCCCGGTGCCGCGCCTGCTCATCCTCATCGGCAACGCGCTGACTCCGGGCAGAGGCTTCCGCGAGGGGCCGTTCTCGTCGGAGGCCGAGCTGCGCGAGATGGTGGACCTCGCTGAGCAGAGCGCTCTGATCGAGTCGGGCGAGCGCCAGATGATCCACTCCGTGTTCGAGCTCGGCGACACCGTCGTGCGCGAGGTGATGGTCCCGCGCACCGACGTCGTGTTCGTCGAGCGCACCAAAAAGCTGCGGCAGGCGATGTCTCTTGCGCTGCGCAGCGGCTACTCCCGCATTCCTGTGACGGGCGACAGCCTCGACGACGTCGTCGGCATGGCGTACCTCAAGGACATCACCAAGCGCGTCTTCGACAACCGGGAGTCCGAGGCGACCGAGCGGGTCGAGTCCGTCATGCGTCCCTGCCTCTACGTTCCCGACTCGAAGCCCGCAGCGGACCTGCTCCGTGAGATGCAGGCCCACCGCACCCACGTCGCGATCGTCGTCGACGAGTACGGCGGCACCGCCGGCATGGTCACGATCGAGGACATCCTCGAGGAGATCGTCGGCGAGATCACCGACGAGTACGACGCCCCGCCGGACGACGTCGAGCACCTGGCCAACGGCTCCGTGCGCATCAGCGCCCGCTACGACGTCGACGACCTGCAGGAGCTCTTCGGGGTTCCGATCGAGGACGACGACGTCGACTCCGTCGGCGGGCTGATGGCCAAGCACCTCGGCAAGGTCCCGATCGCGGGGAGCGAGCTGTCGCTCGACGGCCTGCGCTTCGTCGCGGAGGCGCCGATCGGCCGTCGCAACCGCATCGGCAGCGTGCTGGTCAGCCGCGAGCACCTCGACGGCGGCTCGGAGCACTCGGTCGGCGCGTCGGCGTCGCACTGATGACCGCCGATACCCTGGACCGCATGGCACCCGAACCCATCAGCGTCGACGACCCCGAGGACCGCAAGATCCTGACCCTGGCCCGCGCCACGCGCGCCCGCACCCGTGCGGCCGAAGGCGCCTCGGTCCGCGACCGCGACGGCCGGACCTACGCCGCGGCGACGGTGGAGCTCCCGACGCTGCGGCTGTCCGCACTGAGCCTGGCGGTCGCGATGGCGGTGTCGTCGGGTGCGACCGGGCTCGAGGCGGCTGCCGTGAGCACCGAGGCCGACGCCGTCAGCGAGGACGACCGGCAGGTCATCCGTGACTTCTCCGGCGCCGGAGTTCCGGTGCTCCTCGCCGACACGCACGGCGTCGCGGTTGCGCGGGTGGAGGCGTGAGCGGCTTCAGGTCGGGCTTCGCCTGCTTCGTCGGTCGGCCGAACGCCGGCAAGTCGACGCTGACGAACGCCCTGGTCGGGGAGAAGGTCGCGATCACGTCGTCGCGGCCCCAGACCACGCGCCACGCGATCCGTGGCCTCGTGCACACCCCCGACGCCCAGCTGATCCTGATCGACACGCCTGGGCTCCACCGTCCGCGGACGTTGCTCGGTGAGCGTCTGAACGACCTCGTCCGCAGCACGTGGGCGGAGGTCGACGTCGTCGGCGTGTGCCTCCCGGCGGACCAGAAGATCGGCCCCGGCGACCGCTATCTCATCGGCGAGCTCGCGAAGATCCGGCGGATGCCGATGATCGCGCTCGCCACGAAGACCGACAAGGTCGCTCCAGACCGGCTCGTCGAGCATCTCGCCGAGATCGCGGCCACCGGCGACGAGCTCGGGGTCGAGTGGAAGCACGTCGTCCCGGTGTCGGCGAAGTCCGGTTATCAGGTCGAGCACCTGCGCGACCTGCTGATCGCCGAGCTGCCGGAGGGGGTCGCGCTCTACCCCGACGGCCAGCTGACCGACGAGCCGGAGGAGACGCTGGTCGCCGAGGTGATCCGCGAGGCGTCGCTCGAGGGCGTGCGCGACGAGCTGCCGCACTCGATCGCCGTGGTGATCGAGGAGATGGTTCCTCGCGAGGACCGCCCCGAGGACAAGCCGCTCGTCGATGTCCGCGCGGTGATCTTCGTGGAGCGCGACAGCCAGAAGGGCATCGTGATCGGCAAGGGCGGGTCACGGCTCCGTCAGATCGGGTCGGACTCGCGCGGCCAGATCGAGCGGATCCTCGGCACGCCGGTCTTCCTCGACCTGCGGGTCAAGGTGGCCAAGGACTGGCAGCGCGATCCCAAGCAGCTGCGCCGCCTCGGCTTCTAGCGGGCCACTCGCCAGGAAGCGACGCGGGGCTACTTCTTGGTCTTGGCGAAGCACACGCCCCAGCGCTCGCCGCGCTGCCAGGACGCCTTGCTCGGCGAGATGTAGCCGTACTCGAAGGATCCACGGGTGTCGAGATAGCGGCGGACGCTGGTGGTGCAGCGGTCGCGCATCGTCGACTGAGCGCGCTTCGTGCCGGGGTACTTCGCGGTGACGGCGCCGAGGCGGACGCTGTCGACCCCGCGCCACCGGTGCTTCGTCGAGCAGACGACGGTGCCGACCGCGACGCGGATGTCGCCGCGGACGCACTGCATGTAGCGCCCGGACTGCTTGCTCGAGAGCGCGCCCTTCGTCTTGCCGGGAAGCGCAGCGAGGTTGCTGGCGTTCGCCGAGAGCACGAGGTCGCAACGCATCCACGCGGCTCCGGCCGCGGTCTGCGCGGCGCTCGGGACGCCGACGATGAAGCCGAACTGCGAGCGCTCGTAGGTGGGCCGGTCCTTGCCGAGGTAGCCGATCGCGGCCTTCTCGCAGATCGGGCGAGCGGTCCTGAGGATGCGGGTCGTGTTGTAGTCGGCGACCGCCGCCTTCAACGGCCCCGGCATCGTGCGTACGAGGTAGGTCAGCGCGGTCGCCCCCGCGCAGGCGACGGGAGCGGTGTCGTCGTCGCTGACGCGCAGCGTGGCGTCGACCGTGCCGGGCTTGCGGCACTCCCCGACCTTGGGGAGCGTGACGACCGGCGTCGGTGTCGCAGACGGCGTCGGCGCGGACTCGCTCGGTGGGAGCGTACGGATCGGGGGCGTCGCCTCGGTCGGGGAGGGGTCTGCGACGCCGACGAGGTCGGACGCGGACCCGCAGGCTGCGACGAGGACCAGCGCTCCGGCACCGAGCGAGGCGAGCACGAGGTTGCGAGCGCGGGTGCGAAGGCGACGCGGAGCCGTCACTGGGCGTCCTCCCGGGGTTCGGTGGCACAGACGGCTGCCAGTGTACGGGGCAGCCTGGTCGTCGCGAGCGGCGTGCGTCACTCGCGCGTACGGGTCCAGCAGAGGCCGAAGCGGTCGCCCGCCGCCCAGCCGGCACGGCTCGGCGGGAGCCAGCCGACGGCGATGTCGCCGGTGCTGTTGCCGGTGAAGGCTCGCGCAGGTTGCTCGCAGCGGCCGAGGACGTCTCGGCGTACGGCGGCTCCCGGGTAGGCGTCACCCGCAGTGCCCAGGCGGCGCGCCGCCACAGCCCGCCAGGTGTGGGGGAGCGAGCAGACGCGACCGCCCTCGCCGGCCGCGATGCCGGCCTGGTCGGTGCGAGCGCAGCGGCCGTACCGGTCGAGCGAGGCATCGTTCTTGAGCAGCCCGCGCGCCTGCTCCGGCAGGTTGAGCAACGCGGTGTCTCTGCGTGTGACCGCGACGTCGCACCGGAGCCAGCGTGCGCCCGCCGCGAGGTCGTCCTCGTCGGGGACGAACCACGCGTGCCGGGCTCGCGACAGCGCGAGGCGTGCCGGTGTCGCCCGCAGCCACGGTGCCAGGCCGGTGCGACAGCGGCGGTCCGCGGCTGCCGCGACGGCGGACCCGTCGAGCGGGTCGAGGTCGGCAGGCAGGGTTGCCATCAGGTACGTCTGGGTGGTGTGCGGTTGGGTGCACGGCACGGCCGCGACGTCGAGCTGAGCCTCGTCGAGCTGCTGCAGCGTGAGGCGGTAGCAGGCGTCGACGACGGGACGCGGCGCTGGCGTGGGGGTGGGGGAGGGCGTCGTCTCGGCGCTCGTCTCGCCCGTGGAGTCCGCGTCCTCAGACGCTCCGTCACCGGTGCAGGCGGCAAGGCTCATCGTCAGGACTGCCGTGAGCGCGCCGACGGTGCGGCCGAGGACGTGGTGCCGAGTCTCCACGCCTCCACCCTAGGAGTCGTGGGGACCTGCGCAATCAGACCTGGGTGGTCAGGCCGAGAGGAGCGCCGCGAGCGTCGCTCCGAGCTCGTACGCGGCAGCGCGCTGGGGTTCCTCGACGTCGCCGAGGATCTCCAGGACGGGTGCTGCCTGTGCCCATCCGAGGGCGCCGACGATGGACTGCACAGCGCGTACGGCGCCGGCCGTGTCGTAACGGCCGTGGACCCACAGCGCGTACGGCTTGCGTCGTGCGGGTCCGTCGGCCCCCGATGCTGCCGAGCCGTCGTCGCTGAGTGCACCCCCCGCCTCGAGGAAGATCGTGTCGAAGAAGTGCTTGAGCGCGCCCGACATGTAGCCGAAGTTGGCCGGCGTGCCCAAGACGTAGCCGTCCGCTGCCAGCACGTCAGCCGCCGTCGCCTCGAGCGCGGGGCGCACGACGACGTCGACACCGTCGATCTCAGGATCGCGGGCCCCAGCGGTCACGGCATCGGCGAGAGCCCGGACCGACGGGGTCGGCGCGTGGTGGACGAGGAGCAACGTGGACACCTGGTGAGACTAGCGGGGTCGTGGGTTATGCTCGTCGCAACCATGTACTACGCGCGCCTCCTCCTTCGGTGCCGCGGCGAGGGTTCGCTCTAGGTCGGACCCCCTCGTCGCGGCGTTCGTCATGGCCGGCCGTCCGCCGCACAGCGGCGCACCTCTTGAGCGACGAGCCCTTCACCGAGCGAGGACCCACCATGGCCACCTTCTTCCACACGCCCAGCCCTCAGCAGCCCAGCGGCATGCCGTACGAGCGCTACCCCGCCTTCCCGCCGATCGACCTGCCTGACCGCACCTGGCCGTCGAAGACGATCACCGAGGCCCCGCGCTGGCTGTCGACCGATCTCCGCGACGGCAACCAGGCACTGATCGACCCGATGACCCCGGCCCGCAAACGCCGCATGTTCGACATGCTCGTCCGGATGGGCTACAAGGAGATCGAGGTCGGCTTCCCGAGCGCGAGCGAGACCGACTTCGCGTTCGTCCGCCACCTGATCGAGGATGACCTGATCCCCGACGACGTCACGATCTCGGTCCTGACGCAGGCCCGCGAGGATCTCATCGACCGCACCGCGCAGTCGCTGGTCGGCGCGAAGACCGCCACCATCCACCTCTACAACGCCGTCGCACCGCTGTTCCGCCGCGTCGTCTTCGGGGTCGACCGTGACGAGTGCCGCGCGATCGCCGTACGCGGCACCGAGCTGGTCATGAAGTACGCCGACGAGTACCTGCAGGACACCGACTTCGGCTACCAGTACTCGCCGGAGATCTTCACCGGCGCCGAGCTCGAGTTCTCGGTCGACGTCTGCGAGGCCGTCATGGACGTCTGGCAGCCGCAGGCCGGTCGGGAGATCATCCTCAACCTGCCGGCGACCGTCGAGATGGCGACGCCCAACACCTACGCCGACCAGATCGAGTGGTTCAGCCGCACCATCTCACGTCGCGAGCACGTCGCGATCTCGCTGCACCCGCACAACGACCGTGGCACCGCCGTCGCCGCGACCGAGCTGGCGATGATGGCCGGTGCTGACCGCGTCGAGGGCTGCCTGTTCGGGCACGGCGAGCGCACCGGCAACGTCGACCTGGTGACGCTGGGCATGAACCTGTTCAGCCAGGGCATCGACCCGCAGATCGACTTCTCCGACATCGACGAGGTCCGTCGCACCGTCGAGTACTGCACCGGCCTGCCCGTCCACCCGCGCCACCCGTACGCCGGCGACCTGGTCTACACCGCCTTCTCGGGGTCGCACCAGGACGCGATCAAGAAGGGCCTGGAGGACCTCGACCGGCAGGCCGTCGAGCGCGGGATCCCCGTGTCGGAGATGCCGTGGGAGGCGCCGTACCTGCCGATCGACCCGCACGACGTCGGTCGTTCGTACGAGGCCGTGATCCGCGTGAACAGCCAGTCCGGCAAGGGCGGCGTCGCGTACATCATGAAGTCCGAGCACAAGCTGGACCTGCCCCGTCGGCTCCAGATCGAGTTCAGCCGGGTCGTCCAGTCGATGACCGAGGGCGAGGCCGGCGAGATGTCGGTCGACCAGATCTGGTCGGCGTTCTCCGCCGAGTACCTCGAGCGGACCACCCCGTACGCCCTGGAGGCGTTCCGGTCGTCGACCGACCACGACGGACTCGACGAGCTCGTGGTCGACGTCCGGGTCGGTGACACCGTCCAGTCGATCAAGGGCGAGGGCAACGGTCCGGTGGCGGCCTTCGTGGATGCGATCGGGTCGGTCAACGGGGACATCCGTGTCCTCGACTACGCCGAGCACGCGCTGTCGTCCGGTGGCGACGCCGTCGCCGCGGCGTACGTCGAGTGCGAGATCGGCGACCAGATCGTCTGGGGCGTCGGTGTCGATCCGAGCATCGTCACCGCGTCGCTGAAGGCGGTCGTCTCCGCCGCGAACCGCGCGGCGGCCGCGGGCGCCTGACGCCCCGCGCCGGTCGTACGCCCGCCCGCGCCTACGAACGCGCTGGTCGGCGAGATCGACCGGGCGTACGGCCGGTGTCACGACTCTGCCTCGTGCCTGCGGGACCCACAGGCAACGTGGGCAGTGCGAGCGTCGCCGCGAGTCCTCCCACAAGGATGACCGCGGCGACGCCGGTCGTGATCTTGCTGGCGGTGACCATCGAGTCCTGGGCTGCTGCAGCGGCCTCGGCGGTCTCTGGCTCGCTCGCGAGCTCGGGGATCACCGCGCCGGCGCTGTCCCGCACGAGCGACACGATCTGCTCCTGCTCCTGTGCCGGCAGGTCAGTCGCTGCGAGCTCGTCCGCGGTACGGGTGGCGAGCGTCGAGATGAGCAATCCGCCGAGGACGGCGATGCCGAGGGCCGAGCCGAGCTGACGCACGGTCGTGAGGATCCCCGACGCCTGGCCGCTCGCGGCGACCGGGATCTCGGCGAGGATCACGCTGGTCAGCTGTGCGGTCGCCATGCCGACCCCGGCGCCGTACACGAACAGCAGGGCGGCGATCGCGGTACCGCTGACCGTGAGGCTGATGACCAGGGCGACGCCCGCGACGGCGACGACCTCGAGCAGCAGACCGATCCGGACGACGGCCCGCTGGCCGATCCGCGCGGTCAGCTGGGGGGTGGCGCCGGAGACGAGGAATGTGCCGACGGCGAGCCAGAGGACGAGGAAGCCGGTGCCGAGCGGGGTGTAGCCCAGGGCGCCCTGGAGCAGCAGGGGGAGCGTGAAGATGAGGCCGATCTCGCCCAGAGCGACGATCAGGGCTGCCACCGACCCGTAGCGCAGCGAGCGGAACCGCATGAGGGTGAGATCGATCAGCGTGACCTTGCCTGCGCGCCCCCGACGGGCTTCGACGACGACGAAGGCGACGACGAGCACGGTGCCGATGCCGATCGCGAACGGGACGGGGGAGAGGGCACCGGACTCCTGACGCCACCATCCGTAGTACTGGCCCTCGATCAGGCCGAACACGACCCCGCCGAGCCCGAGGGTGGAGAGCGCGAGTCCAAGCAGGTCAGTGCCGCGCTGGAGGTCCGGATCCTTCGTCTCGTCGAGCACCTTGACGATGCCGAGGAGTGCGAGGAGGCCGAACGGGAGGTTGATCCAGAACGCCCAGCGCCAGCTTGCGTCGGTCGCGAGCCAGCCGCCCACGAGCGGCCCGACGGCGACCATGCCGCCGACGGTCGAGCCCCAGACGGCGAACGCGATCCCGCGGGCACGGCCCTGGAACGTCGCGTTGAGAGTGGAGAGGGTGCTGGGGACGATCATCGCGGCACCGAGCCCCTGCACGAATCGGGCGGCGATGAGCATCTCCTGGCTCTGCGCCGCACCGGCGGCGAGACTCGCGACCATGAAGAGGACGAGGCCGAGCGCGTACACCCGGCGGCGGCCGTACTGGTCGCCGAAGCGACCCGCGGCGAGGAGCACCGACGCCAGCATCAGAAGGTAGATCGCGTTCATCCACTGCGCGCCGGCGGCGGTCAGGCCGAGATCGTCGATGATCACGGGGATGGCGACGTTGACGATCGTCATGTCCATGACGACCAGCGAGACGCCGACCGAGACGGTCAGCATCGCGAGCCACTGGCGTCGGGTGATCGGCGCGTCCGCGGTCGCGGCGTCTGTGGTCGCGGGGTCGCCCGGTGCGGGGGTCTCGCTCATCGTGCTCCTCGGCTCCACCGTGGCGGTGGAGCCGCCCGGCACCGCAGAGCGTAACAGTGTTCCGGAGAGCGGGAAGCGAGCCCTGTCAGCCCGCTATGCGCGTACGGCGGCGATCTCGGCGACGTCGTCCGGAGTCGTCCGGCAGCACCCGCCGACGAGGACTGCGCCGGCGTCGCGCCAGCGCCGTACCCACGTCGCCCACGACCCGCGTGCCGACGAGCCGGTCCAGCGGCGCTGCTCGGCGTCCCAGACCTCGCCGGAGTTCGGGTAGACGACGACCGGGAGGTCGGTGACGGCGGCGATGTCGTCGACCAGCGGGGCGACGTGCTCGAGGGGTGTGCAGTTGATGCCGATCGCGGCGACGTCATGGTCCGCCACCATCCGCGCCACCTCGGCGACCGGCGTGCCGTCGCTGATGTGGTGGTCGTCGCGTCCGGTGAACGTGATCCACCCGGGCACGTCAGCACCGGCGAGGAGCTCGGCGAGCGCCCGCGCCTCGACCGCCGACGGCACGGTCTCGCAGGCGAGCAGGTCCGGGCCGGCCCCGACGAGCAGGCGCATCCGGTCCGCGTGGAAGGCACGCAGCGCCGCCACGTCGAGACCGTAGTCGCCGCGGTACTCCGAGCCGTCGGCCAGCGCGGCGCCGTACGGGCCGACCGACGCGGCGACCAGCGGGCGGCGCCCCGGGTGCTCCGCGACGAAGGCGTCGCGCACGTCACGGGCCAGCGTGACCGAGGAGGTGATGAGACGTTCTGCGTCCGCGACCGGGATGCCGAGCCGGCCGAACCCCCCGACCGTGGCCTGGTAGCTCGCCGTGATGAGCACGTCGGCCCCGGCGTCGAGGTAGTCGCGGTGCACGCGGGCGATCATGCCCGGGTCGTCCCGAAGCAGGGCTGCCGACCAGAGCGCACTCGTGATGTCGGCGCCATGGCGTTCGAGCTCGGTGGCGAGCGCCCCGTCGACGACCACGAGGTCGTCGAGGGGGAGCGGGAGCTGGTGAGTCACGCTCCCAGCGTAGGTCGCCCTCGCTCAGCCGAGGAGTGCTGCCATCTCGTCGATCTCGGACTGCTGTGCGTCGACCACGGCCTCTGCCAGCGCGACCGCCTCGGGGTTCGCGCCGTCGGCGATCTGGTTCTTCGCCATCGTGACCGCCCCTTCGTGGTGGACGATCATCTGGCGGAGGAACTCCTCGTCGAACGACGCGCCGCTCAGACCCTCGAGGCGCTCGAGGTCCTCGGGCGACATCATCCCCTCCATGTCGCCGTGGTCGGCGTGCGCGTCGTCCGCGGGAACCTCCTCGCCCCACTCCTCGAGCCATCCGGTCATGGTCGCGATCTCGGGATCCTGGGCTGCGGCGATGCGCGCCGCGAGGTCCTCGACCTCGGCTCCGGCACGGGTCGGCGCGAGCGCTGCCATCTCGAGCGCCTGCCGGTGGTGGGGGATCATCTGCTGCGCGAACGTCACGTCTGCGGCGTTGTGGTCGCCGGCCGCGTCCGGGCTCTGCGTCTGGTCGGAGCTCTGCGACGCCCCGTGGCCGTCGTGGCCGCCGCCAGCGGACCCGGACCCGGAGTCGTCAGCCCCGCAGGCGGAGACACCGAGGCCGAAGGCGACGGCAGTGACGAGGGCTGCGGCACGTCGTCGTGCGGTGTGGTTGAAGCTGCTCGCGGTAATCATCCTCGCACCATACCCATAGGGGGTATAGGTATCAAGACCCGTACGTGTACGGCGCGGCCCGCACCCCGTACGACGAACGGCACGGCAGAATGGTGCCCGTGGCGCTCTACCGCGACGAGGCCGTCGTCCTCCGGACCCAGAAGCTGGGCGAGGCGGACCGCATCGTCACGCTCCTGACCCGCCACCACGGCCGCGTCCGTGCAGTCGCCAAGGGCGTACGCCGTACGAGCTCCCGCTTCGGGTCGCGCGTCGAGCCCTTCATGCACGTCGACCTCCAGCTCGCCGAGGGCCGCACGCTCGACGTGATCACCCAGGTCGAGACCCTCGACGCGTACGCCGGCCGGCTCGGCAACGACTACGGCGCCTACACCTGCGGCACGTCGATGCTCGAGTCCGCCGATCGGCTCGTCGGCGAGGACGGTCACCCGGCCGCCCAGCAGTACCTGCTGCTCGTCGGCGCGCTGCGTGCCCTCGCCGACCGCAGGCACCCGAGCGGCCTCATCCTCGACTCGTTCCTGCTCCGGTCGCTGGCCATCGCCGGGTACGCCCCCAGCTTCGACACGTGCGCCCGGTGCGGGCTTGCCGGCCCGCACCGCGCCTTCAACCCCGGCGCGGGCGGGATGCTGTGCGCCGACTGCAGGCTGCCCGGCTCCGACAACCCCGCGCCCGAGACCGTACGCCTCCTTGCCGCGCTGCTCAGCGGGCTCTGGCCGCAGGCGGAGGCGTCCGGCGACCGCGCGCGGCGCGAGGCGAGCGGGCTCGTCGCCGCCTACCTCCAGTGGCACCTCGAGCGCGGTCTGCGGTCGCTGGACTACGTCGACCGCTGACGCGCGCTCAGACCAGGCCGTCGGTGAGGTCGTACGGGATCCCGAACCGGTGCGCCGTGACGCTCACGGCCTGCTCGTGCAGGAACGGCAGCAGCTCGATGCGCCCTGACTCGGTGACCGGCTGGGACCACACCGCGACGTCCGGCCGTCCGCCGAGCGCCGATGCGAGCGCGCTCGCCTCCGCTGCGGGGTCCGCCGCGACGAGGCGGACCCGACCGCCGGCCGACGCGTCGACGTGTCCGAGCCATGCCGCGTCGTCGTCGACGTGCACGCTGATGCCGAGTCCCGTGATCGCGCGGGTCAGCTCGGCCGGCAGCGGCTCCTCCGAGGAGACCACGACCGTGCCGCCGGCGACCGCTCCCGCCGCCACGACGCGCACGAGGTCGGTCAAGGACGCGCCGGCGGCGTGCCGGATCGTCACCGTGGTCGGGAGGTGGCGCAGCACGTTCCGCTCGACACCGAGCGCGCTCGGATCGGCGCCCTCGGCGTACCGGTCGCGCCATGCCTGGGCGTCGCTGCGGAAGGCGCGGTCGAGACGCTCCAGGTCCTCGGCCGGCAGCCCGGCAGCGCTGGCGGCCTCACGGAGCGCTCCGACCGCCGGGAGCGGCGTCGCGGTCGCGGTCGCCGGTCGCGGTCGCCAGCCGGTCAGGCCGAGCAGATAGCTCGGGCCGCCCGCCTTCGTGCCGGCGCCGACCGCCGAACGCTTCCAGCCGCCGAACGGCTGGCGGCGCACGATCGCACCGGTGATGCCGCGGTTCACGTAGAGGTTGCCGGCCTGGACCCGCGACAACCAGGTGTCGATCTCGGTGCGGTCGAGTGAGTGGAGCCCGGCGGTGAGGCCGTAGTCCACCTGGTTCTGGAGGTCGATCGCCTCCTCGAGGGTCTCGGCGGTCATCACCGAGAGGACCGGACCGAAGAACTCGGTGAGGTGGGCGACCGCCCCGGGCGCGACGCCGACGCGGACGCCGGGGGACCACAGCTGGCCCTCGTCGTCGAGGCGGCGGGGCTCGACGAGCCAGGACTCTCCGGCACCCAACGTCGTGAGCGCGCCGAGGAGCTTGCCACGAGCGGGCTCGATCAGCGGTCCGACCTGGGTTGTCGCGACCTCGGGGCGCCCGACCTCGAGCGAGGTGACGGCGTCGACCAGCTGCTGCCGGAAACGACGTGAACGGGCCACGGAACCGACGAGGATCACCAGCGACGCCGCCGAGCACTTCTGGCCCGCGTGACCGAACGCCGACGCCGCGACGTCGCGCGCCGCGAGGTCGAGGTCGGCGCTCGGGGTCACCACGATGGCGTTCTTGCCGCTCGTCTCCGCGAGCAGCGGGAGGTCCGCGCGGAAGGAGCGGAACAGCTCGGCCGTCTCGTACGCCCCGGTGAGGACCACGCGGTCCACCCGCGGGTCGCCGATGAGACGGCTGCCGAGGTCGCCCTCGTCGACGTGCGCGAGCTGCAGGACGTCGCGGGGGACCCCCGCGCGCCACAGCGTCTCGACCATCACCGAGCCGCAGCGCGCAGCCTGGGGCGCTGGCTTCACGACGACCGAGGAGCCTGCAGCCAGGGCCGCGAGGGTCGACCCGGCAGGGATCGCGACAGGGAAGTTCCACGGCGGCGTGACGACCGTGAGCCGTGCCGGAACCGCCTCGGCGCCGTCGACGTCGTCGAGCTCGCGGGCGAGCGTCGCGTAGTAGCGGGCGAAGTCGATCGCCTCCGACACCTCCGGGTCGCCCTCGCCGAGCGTCTTGCCGGCCTCCGACGCCATCACCTCGACGAGATCTCCGCGACGTCGCTCGAGCTCGTCTGCGACCTCCTCCAGCACAGCGGCGCGTCCGGCGCCGCCCAGCGCCGCCCATCCGGGTGCCGCCTCGACAGCCCGGTCGAGGAGGTCGTCGAGCTGCTCCGCCGACCGCACCGTGTGCTCGGCCACGAGGGCGGTGCCCGCATCGGACGCCGGCACCCGGGCGAGGATCTCGCGGGCCCAGTGCCGGTTCGGCGCGAGCGAGGGGTCGGTGTCCTGGGTGTTGCGGAACGGGGCTGCGCGCGGCGTGGCGGCCGGAGCGACCGTACGGTCCTGGTGCCGGTTGGGAAGGGGGACGGTGGTGTCCAGCTCGGCGAGCGACGCCGCGAACCGCTGCCGCTCCCGCTCGAACAGCGCGTCCTCGTCGAGCCGCAGCACGGCGCTCATGAAGTTGTCCTGGCTCGCCCCCTCCTCGAGGCGCCGGACGAGATAGGCGATGGCGACGTCGAACTCGCTCGGGTGCACGACCGGCGTGTAGAAGAGCAGGCTGCCGACCTCGGCGCGTACGACCTCCGCCTGCGCCTGCGCCATCCCGAGGAGCATCTCGACGTCCATCGCGTCCCGGGTGCCGCGGCGCCCGGCGAGCAGCCACGCGAACGCGAGGTCGAACAGGTTGTGCCCGGCGACACCGACCCGGACGTTGCGCGCGTGCTCGGGTCGCAGCGCGTACTCGAGCACGCGCTTGTAGTGGGTGTCGGTCTCCTGCTTGCTTCCCCAGGTCGCCAGCGGCCAGTCGTGGAGCGCGGCCTCGACGCGTTCCATCGGGAGGTTCGCGCCCTTGACCACGCGGACCTTGATCGGCGCGCCACCGCGTGCGGTCCGCTCGGCGGCCCAGGTCTGCAGCCGGATCATCGCGCCGAGCGCGTCGGGGAGGTACGCCTGAAGGACGATGCCGGCCTGGAGGTCGTGGAGCTCGGGGCGGGAGAGGAGCCGCGTGAAGACCGCGATCGTCACGTCCAGGTCGCGGTACTCCTCCATGTCGAGGTTGACGAACTTCTTCGGCGACGATCCTGCGGCCTGGAGGAACAGCGGTGCGAGCTGCTCCACGATGTCGGCGACGGCTTCGTCGAAGGCCCACGGCGCGTGCGGGGCGACGGTCGACGACACCTTGATCGAGACGTAGTCGACGTCGTCGCGAGCCAGCACGCGCTGCGTCCCGGTGAGCCGGCGGGCGGCCTCGCGGCGGCCGAGGACGGCCTCGCCGAGCAGGTTGACGTTGAGCCTCACTCCCGGCTTGCGCAGGTGGGCGATCGCCTTCCCGAGGGAGCGGTCGCTGGCGTCGACGAGCAGGTGCCCGACCATCGACCGGAGCGTCCGGCGCACGATCGGGATGACGACACGGGGGAGGTGCGGCGCGACGGCGCCCCCGAGTCGTACGGCGCTGCGGAGGTGCCAGGGGAGGAAGCGCGGCGTCTGGCGCGCGAGCTCGGCGAAGTTCTGCGCGGCGACCGCCGGGTCCTCGGGGCGGATGACGCCGTCCACGAAACCGGTGGTGAACGCGAGCCCGGCGGGGTCCTCCAGGACGGCACCGAGCCGTGCGGCGGCCTTGTCGGGCTTGATCGCCTGGGAGGCCGCGCTCCAGCGCCGTACGAGGTCGACCGCCTCGTCGGCGAGCCCGTCGAGGTCGGCCGGGAGGGCCGCCTTCGCGGGAGCGGACGCGGGCGCGGGGTGCGAGTGGGTATCCATCGCTTTCAGTATCGATCGGCCCGTTGGTAAGGTAAAGCGATGATTCGTGATGGATATCCATCACAAGATCTGATCGATGGGAGACGGCCATGCTCGAGGTCCGACGTCTGCGTCTGCTGCGTGAGCTCCAGGTCCGCGGTTCCCTCGCGGCAGTGGCCGCAGCCCTCCACCAGTCGCCGTCGTCGGTGTCGCAGCAGCTCGCACTGCTCGAGCACGAGGTCGGTGTCCCGCTCCTCGCCAAGGCCGGGCGCGGGGTCCGCCTGACCCCGCAGGCGGAGATCCTCGCGGATCACGCAGCGGAGGTGATCGCCCTTCTCGAGCTCGCCGAGGCGGACCTTGCTGCCTCGTTGGAGGAGGCGACCGGCCTCGTGCGGCTCGCGGTGTTCCAGTCGGCAGCGCTCGCCCTGATGCCGCAGACGCTGTCCGACCTCGCTGCCACGCACCCGCGGCTGCGCGTGACGATGACGCAGGCCGAGCCCGAGCACGCGCTGCGCGAGACGTGGGCGCGCGGCTTCGACCTCGTGGTGGCTGAGCAGTACCCGCACCACGCCGCGCCGTGGCACCCCGACCTCGACCGGGTCGAGCTCACGTCGGACGAGATCCGCCTCGCCGTCCCGCCGGCCGGTCCGTACGCGCAGATCGAGACGATCGCTGACGCCGCCGAGGTGCCGTGGGTGATGGAGCCCGACGGTGTCGCGTCGCGACACTTCGCCGAGCAGGCCTGCCGTCGTGCGGGGTTCGAGCCCGACGTCCGGTTCGAGACCGCCGACCTCCAGGCGCAGATCCGGCTGATCGAGTCGGGCAACGCTGTGGCGCTGCTGCCGGACCTCCTCTGGTTGGGCCGTCGCCCCACCGTCCTGCTGCGCGATCTCGACGGCGCGCCACGCCGTACGGTCTTCACGTCGGCGCGCCGGTTCTCGGCGAGCCAGCCCGGCGTCCGTGCCGTCCGCGAGAGCCTCGCCGCGGCGGCGTCCGACGCCGTTTCCGGTGCGGCCGCGCGACCGGCGACAATGGGCGGGTGACCCACCCCGTACGCCGCCCCACGCCGCATCCGTCCGGCGCTCGGCCGCCGTCGCTGCCGACCGACCAGGTTCCCAAGCACGTCGCGATCGTGATGGACGGCAACGGACGGTGGGCCAAGCAGCGTGGGCTTCCCCGGACGGCGGGCCACGAGGCGGGCGAGTCATCGCTGTTCGACGTCGTCGAAGGCGGCATCGAGGTCGGCGTGAAGTGGATCTCCGCATACGCGTTCTCCACGGAGAACTGGAAGCGCTCGCCCGACGAGGTCCGGTTCCTGATGGGCTTCAACCGCGACGTGATCCGGCGGCGCCGCGACGAGATGCACGAGCTCGGCGTCCGCGTGCGGTGGGCCGGTCGGCGCCCACGCCTGTGGGGCAGCGTCATCAAGGAGCTCGAGATCGCCGAGGAGCTCACCAAGGACAACGACGTCCTCACCCTCACGATGTGTGTGAACTACGGCGGTCGGGCCGAGATCGCCGACGCCGCCGCGGCGCTGGCGCGCGACGTCGCCGCCGGCAAGGTGAAGGCGGGCAAGATCGACGAGGAGGTCTTCGCGCGCTACCTCGACGAGCCCGACATGCCCGACGTCGACCTGTTCTGGCGCACCTCGGGCGAGCAGCGGACGAGCAACTTCCTCCAGTGGCAGGCGGCGTACGCGGAGATGGTGTTCTCCGACATCGCGTGGCCGGACGTCGACCGTCGCGCGCTGTGGGAGGCCATCGAGGAGTACGCCCGCCGCAACCGCCGCTACGGCTCGGCATGAGCGCGTTCGCGCACCCGTGCCCGTGCGGGTCGGCCACCTCGTACGACGCGTGCTGCGGCCGTCTGCACCGTCAGGAAGCGCAGGCCGCGACGCCCGAGGAGCTGATGCGGTCCCGCTACGCGGCGTACGCCGTCGGTGACCTCGACCACGTCTTCCGCACGTGGCACCCTCGCACGCGGCCGCACGACGTCGCGCCTGACGCCGGGATCACGTGGGAGCGGCTCGAGATCGTCGCCGCGTCGGACGACGAGGTCGAGTTCCGGGCTCACTACCGCACCGCCGAAGGCGCGGGCGTGATGCACGAGCGCAGCCGCTTCGAGCAGCGCGCAGGCCGTTGGTTCTACGTCGACGGCGACGTCCGCGACGCGTAGCCGGCGACGAAGCCACCGCTGCCAGCACGAAGCGCGGGTTGTAGGCGTGGCTTCGTGCTGGCAGCGGTGGCTTCGTGCGTTCAGACGGGCTTCAGCGACCCGCGACCGCGGCCGGCTGCTGCTGCGTGATGCAGTGGATCCCGCCGCCGCGCGCGAACAGCGGCCGCGCGTCGACCGCGACGACCTCGCGGCCCGGGTACTCGTCGCGCAGCACGGCGGCCGCCTCCACGTCCTGCGGGTCGCCGAAGGCGCACGCGATCACGCCGCCGTTCACGACGAGGTGGTTGACGTACGACCAGTCGACCCAGCCCTCGTCGTCGCGAAGCGTCTGCGGCGCCGGGAGCGGGACCTGCTCGAGCGCGAGCCCTCGCGCATCGACCGCCTCCTCCAGCGCCGTACGGATCTCCGCCGATACCGGGTGGTCGGGGTGCGCCGCGTCACGCTGGTCGTGCACGAGCACCCGGCCCGGCGACGGGAAGGTCGCGACGATGTCGACGTGACCGCGCGTGCCGTACCGCTCGCTGTCGCGGGTCAGCCCTCGCGGCAGCCAGACCACGTGGGTGGCGCCGATCGTGCGCGCGAGCTCGTCCTCGACCGCCGACCGCGACCAGCCGGGGTTGCGCTGCGGGTCGCGCTGGACTGTCTCCGTCACCAGCACCGTGCCGAGGCCGTCGACGTGGATGCCGCCGCCCTCGTTGACCATCGACGACCCGACGCGTACGACGCCGGCCTCGCGCACCACCACCGCGGCGATCCGTGCGTCGTGGTCCCAGCGGGCCCAGTCCTGCTGGCCCCAGCCGTTGAACACCCAGTCGACCGCGGTCACCGCGCCGTGCTCGTCGTGGACGAACGTCGGCCCGATGTCGCGCATCCACGCGTCGTTCAGCGGCGCCTCGACGACCTCGATGCCGACCGACAGCCAGCGGCGGGCGTCTCGGACGTCCTCGGGGTCGACGACCATCGTCACCGGCGCGAAGTCGGAGACCGCGTGGGCCACCGCGCTCCACGTCGCGCGTGCCTCCTCGGCGTCGTCTGCAGTCTCGCCGAGCGAGTAACCCGCGGTCGGGAACGCCATCCAGACGCGGTCCTGGGGCGCGGTCTCCGACGGCATCAGCAGACCGGTCACTCCATGCCGCCGAACGGACGCTCGGGGTCGACGGGACGGGTCAGCGCCGCGTACGTGTCCGGTCGTCGCGTCCGCAGGAACGGGAACAGCGTCAGCCAGTCCCGCCGCTGCTCGAGCGCGAGGTCGGTGACGAGCACGGCCTCCTCGTCCCGGGGTGCCTCGACCAGCACCCGGCCGTACGGGTCGGAGACGAACGAGCTCCCGTAGAACCGGATCGCCCCCTCGTCGCCCGTCCGGTTCGGGACGACCATGAACGTGCCGGCCGTGATGCCGTGCCCGGTCACGACCGTCCGCAGCAGCGGCTGCGTGTCGAAGTCAGGGTGGTCCGGCTCGGACCCGATCGCGGTCGGGTAGACCAGCACCTCCGCCCCGCCGAGGGCGTACGCGCGCGCGACCTCGGGGAACCACTCGTCCCAGCAGGTCGGCATCCCGAGGCGGAGGCCGTCGAGCGCGGGCAGCTCGTGGACCGGGTACGGGGCGGCGGGCGTGCCCGGCCGGAACCACGTGTCCTCGTAGTAGCCCGCCGTGACCGGGATGTGCAGCTTGTCGGTCTGGGCGACCAGCTCACCAGCGGGGGACACGAGGATCGCGGTGTTGAGGCCGCGCCGGTCCTCCGGAGCGGCGGCATCCCGCGACCGACGGAAGAGGGAGGCGTGGACATGCAGCCCGTACGCCGTCGCGACCCGCGCAGCGAACGTGAACGTCGGCCCGTCGGCCAGGTCCTCGGCGAGCGCGTCGGGCTCGTCTCCGGCGCGGACGTCTGCCGGGTAGCGGCTGAGGGTGAGCTCGGGGAGGAACACCACCTGCGCGCCCGCGCCAGCCGCGGCGGCGACCGCACCGTCCAGAACCGCGGCGAGCTCGTCGGGGTCCTCGCGCCAGCGGTGCTGGACGACGCCGACGCGCAGCGCGGCACGCGGTGCCGCGGAGGAGGCAGAGTCGGTGCGCGCCAGCGACGGGAGCGCGGGGGCTGTGACGAGCTGCATCGCGGCGACTCCTCGGATGTGGGTGAGGACCACACCGTATCCCGGCGCGGATAGGCTGATCCTCGTGCGTATCGCGAGATTCACGACCGACGAGGACCCACGCTTCGGCGTCGTAGGCGAGGCCGACGGAGTCACGGTGATCGCCGCGATCACCGGCGACCCGTTGTACGCGGGCGTCCAGCTGACCGGCGAGAAGCTCGCCCTCGACGACGTCCGGCTGCTCGCGCCGGTCCTCCCACGGAGCAAGGTGATCGGCATCGGGCGCAACTACGCGGCCCACGCCGCCGAGCTCGGCAACGAGGTCCCCGCGGAGCCGCTGGTCTTCCTCAAGCCGAACACGAGCGTCACCGGGCCCGGTGACCCCATCCTCTACCCGGACTTCACGGAGGACCTCCACTACGAGGGCGAGCTCGCCGTCGTCATCAGCCGCATCTGCAAGGACGTCCCCGCCGAGTCCGCCGCCCAGGTGATCCACGGCTACACCGTCGCCAACGACGTCACAGCCCGCGACCGCCAGAAGAGCGACGGGCAGTGGAGCCGGGCCAAGGGCGCCGACGGGTTCTGCCCGCTGGGTCCGTGGATCGAGACCGACCTCGACGTGTCGGACCTGCGGCTCACGACGACGGTCGGCGACCGGGTCGTCCAGGACGGCCGGACCTCCGACATGGTCCACAAGGTCCCCGACCTCATCGCGTACGTCTCCAGCTTCATGACGCTGCTCCCGGGCGACGTCATCCTCACCGGCACCCCCGAGGGTGTCGGTCCCATGAACCCTGGTGACGAGGTCAGCGTCACCGTCGAGGGCATCGGCACCCTGACCAACAAGGTGGTTTCGAAGTGACTGAGTCCAGCCGCGCCGTCCGTGTGCGCTTCTGCCCGTCCCCGACGGGCAACCTGCACGTCGGCAACGTCCGGACGGCCCTGTTCAACTGGGCGTTCGCCCGCCACCACGGCGGCACGTTCGTCTTCCGCGTCGAGGACACTGACGCCGCGCGCGACTCGGAGGAGTCCTACCAGGGGCTCCTCGACGCACTGCGCTGGCTCGGCCTCGACTGGGACGAGGGTCCGGAGGTCGGCGGAGACCTCGGCCCGTACCGCCAGTCCGAGCGCATGCCTCTCTACGCGGAGGTCGCCAAGAAGCTGATCGACGCCGGCTACGCCTACTACGCGTACGACACTCCCGAGGAGCTCGAGGAGCGTCGCGAGACGGCACGCGCCGAGGGACGCTCGAGCGGCTACGACGGTCTGCACCGTGACCTCACCGACGAGCAGCGTGCCGCGTACGAGGCCGAGGGCCGCAAGCCGGTCGTCCGGTTCCGGATGCCCGACGAGGCGATCGTGTTCGAGGACCTGGTCCGGGGCGAGGTGACGTTCGAGCCGGAGCACGTGTCGGACTACGTCATCCTGCGCGCGAACGGCCAGCCGCTCTACACGCTGACCAACCCCGTCGACGACGCGACGATGGGCATCACCCACGTGCTCCGCGGCGAGGACCTGCTGAGCTCGACGCCGCGCCAGATCCCCCTGCACCGCGCGCTCGTCGAGCTCGGCATCGGCGAGGGGGTCGTCCCCGAGTACGGCCACCTGCCGTTCGTGATGGGTCCCGGCAACCGCAAGCTCTCCAAGCGCGACCCCGGCGGCGGCCTCGCCGACTACCGCGATCGTGGGTTCCTGCCCGAGGGGCTGCTCAACTACCTGGCGCTGCTCGGCTGGTCCATCGGCGGCGACCGCGAGATCTTCTCGCTGCAGGAGATGGCCGAGGCGTTCGACATCGGTCGCGTCAACCCGAACCCGGCCCAGTTCGACCCGAAGAAGTGCGAGGCGGTCAACGCTCAGCACATCCGCGACCTGCCGGTCGAGGACCTCGCCACGCGCCTTCTCCCGTACCTCGCGGATGCCGGTCTCGTCGGCTCCGAGCCGTCCGAGGCCGAGCTGGCGCTGCTCGCCGCGGCGACACCGCTCGTCAACGAGCGCATCACCGTGCTGAGCGAGGCCGTGGAGATGCTGGCGTTCCTCTTCGTGTCGGAGGACGGTTTCGCCGTCGATCCGGACGACGGCGCGAAGACCCTGACCGACGACGGGCTCACGGTCGTCCGCGCCGCCCGTGACGCGCTCGCTGGACTCGACCCGTTCGACACTGCGTCGATCGAGGCCGCACTGCGCGCTGCGCTCGTCGACGGGTTGGGGCTCAAGCCGCGCAACGCGTTCGGCCCGGTGCGGGTGGCGGTGTCCGGTCGCCGCATCTCCCCACCGCTGTTCGAGTCGATCGAGCTGCTGGGCAAGGAGCGCACGCTGAGCCGCCTGGACAGCGCGCTGGCCCGCTGACCTCCGCCTCCTGTCCGCTGGTTGAGCGAGCGCAGCGAGTCGAAACCCCCGCCCGCTGGTTGAGCGAGCGCAGCGAGTCGAAACCCCCGCCCGCTGGTTGAGCGAGCGCAGCGAGTCGAAACCCCCGGCCCCGACGTGAGAATCCTCACGTCGGGGCCGTTCTCGTCGCCTCAGACCACGCCGTACGGCGGCGCCGCGGCGTGATTGCTGGGCATGCGCGGGGCGGCCGAGGGGCCGCCGCCCGACGGCCGTACCGCGGCTTCCTGGCCGGCAACCCGCCTGTGACCTGCGAGGATGTCGCAACGGGCACCCCCGGATTTGGGTCGTACGAAAGCGTCCGGTAATGTTCTTCTCGGTTCGGGGACGCAAGGATCCGGACCAAAGCCATGGGGTATGGGGTAATTGGCAGCCCGTCGGTTTCTGGCACCGTTAGTCTAGGTTCGAGTCCTAGTACCCCAGCGAGAGGGACCTCCGGCCCGTCCGGTAGGCTTCTTTCACCACCAGGCCCCGTTGTGTAGCGGCCTAGCACGCCGCCCTCTCAAGGCGGTAGCGCGGGTTCGAATCCCGTCGGGGCTACAACAGGCGCCCGAGTCCACAGGACTCGGGCGCCTTGGTGTTTACCGGGCGGGAGGTCTTCGTTAGCGTGGCCCGTGTCCGACGTCCGACGGCGTCCAGGGGGTCGTGTGCCCGCGATCGTGATGACGGGCGGCTCCTCCGGTCTCGGGGCAGTCGCGGCCGAGAGCCTTGCCCGATCCGACGACGTACGCCTGCTGGTGGGCGCCCGCGGCGCAGCGCCGTACGGTGAGGCGCTCGCCCTCGATCTCACCAGGCTGGACGCGACGCGCTCCTTCGCCTCGGACGTGGTGGACCGGCTCGACGGCGAGCCGATCGGAGCGCTCCTGCTCAACGCGGGAGGGATCCGGTCGGACGTCGACGGCAGGACCGGCGACGGCTTCGAGACGACCTTCGGAGTGAACTACCTGGCGCACTACCTCCTCCTCAGGGAGCTGGTGCCGAGGCTCGCGCGCGATGCCGTCGTGGTGCTGACCACGAGCGGGACGCACGACCCGGACACTGGGGCGGGGCTGGTGCCGCCCCGGCATGCTGACGCCAAGCGGCTCGCCTACCCCGATCGCGATCCCGACATCGAGCGCCGGCCGCGCAAGGCGGCGCAGCACGCGTACACGGCGTCCAAGCTCTGCGCGGTGCTCACCGTCCGACGGCTTGCCGCGCTCCCGGAGGTTCGCGAGCGCGACGTCACGGCGGTTGCGCTCTGTCCGGGACAGGTCTTCGGGACGGGCCTGGCCCGGAGCTTGCCACGACCGATGCGGGCGGCATGGTCCGTGCTGGGCGGGCCGGTGGGACGTCCGGTGCGCGCACTGAGCGCGACCCACAACACGCGTACGGCCGCGGGCGCCGCGCTGGCCGACCTGGCGCTCGGCCGGACGAGGCCGCCGGCGGGACGGACGTACGCCGCGGTCCGTCGCGGTCGGATCACGTGGCCGGACCCGTCGGAGCGGGCGCAGGACGACGCGGCAGCCGAGGCGCTGTGGCGCGACAGCGCGCAGCTGGTGGGCCTCGCGTCGTGAGCCTCGGGCTCTCGAGCCGTGACGTCCGATTCCCGCTAGTTCCTGTCGGTCGCGCGCGGCATGCTGGAGGCATGAAGCTTGATGAGGACCGCTGCTACAGGGCGGTGGACGCGAAGGACGCCCGGTTTGACGGGGTGTTCTACACCGCGGTCACGAGCACCGGCATCTACTGCCGGCCCTCGTGCCCCGCGCGGACGCCGAAGCGCGAGAACGTCCGCTTCTACACCACGGCTGCCGCGGCCCACGACGCCGGATTCCGTGCCTGTCGGCGCTGCCGTCCCGATGCTGCGCCGGGCTCGCCGGAGTGGGACGTCCGGGCCGACACCGTCGGGCGGGCGATGCGGCTCATCCGCGACGGCGTCGTCGAGAGCGACGGGGTGCCCGGACTGGCAGACCGTCTCGGCTACAGCACGCGGCACGTCCACCGGATCCTCGTCGACGAGGTCGGCGCGGGCCCGCTCGCGATCGCCCGCAGCGACCGCGCGCACCACGCCCGGATCCTGCTGGAGACGACCGACGTCGCGGTGACCGACGTGGCGTTCGCCGCCGGCTTCTCGTCGGTCCGGCAGTTCAACGACACGCTCCGCACCGTCTACGCCTCGACGCCGAGCGAGCTGCGCGAGTCGGCGCGGCGGCGCACCCGCCGTACGACCCGCCCGTCGTCGTCCGGGCGCATCGAGCTGCGGCTCGCCGTGCGCCGCCCCTTCGCGTACGAGCAGCTGCTGGGCTGGCTCGCGGCGCGTGCGGTGCCTGGTCTCGAGACGGTCCGCGAGGGGACGTACGCTCGCACGCTCCGGCTTCCGCACGGTCCGGGCGTGGTCGCGCTCACGCCGGCCGAGGACCACGTGCGGTGCGTGCTGGAGCTGACGGACCTGCGCGACACGATGTCGGCGGTGACCCGCTGCCGCAGCATGCTCGACCTCGACGCCGACCCCGTCGCGATCGACGAGGTCCTGGGCACGGACCCTCTCCTCGGGGCGGCGGTCCGCGCGACTCCCGGGATGCGGGTGCCCGGGCACGTCGACGGGTACGAGCTGGCGATCCGCGCCGTCGTCGGGCAGCAGGTGTCGGTCGCTGGCGCGCGCACGACCCTCGCTCGCATCGTTGCAGCGCACGGCGCGGTCCTGGACGCGGAGTCGCACCCGCTCGCGGCGGCGTACGCCCTGACGCACGTCTTCCCTGAGCCTGACGCGCTCGCCGCGGTCGAGCCGACCGGCCTCGGGATGCCGCGTGCACGGGCATCGACCGTGATCGGGTTGTCGGACGCGGTCGCCGTCGGCAAGCTCGACATCGGCCCGAGTGCCGATCGGAGCGCGCTGCGCGAACAGCTGCTCGAGCTGCGGGGGATCGGGCCGTGGACCGCCGACTACGTGCTGATGCGTGCCGCGCGCGACCCCGACGTCATGCTCGCCACCGACCTCGTGATCCGACGCAGGCTCGACGCGCTCGCCGTACCCTCCGGGACCGACCCGACGACCTCCTGGAGCCCGTGGCGCTCGTACGCCGCGATGCACCTGTGGAACCTTCCCGACCTGACCGAGAGGCAGTCATGAACGAGACGACAGACCGTTACGCATACCTCGACTCCCCGATCGGGGGGCTGCGCGTCCACAGCGACGGCGTCGGCGTCACCGAGATCGACTTCGACGCGCACCGTGACGGCGGCGAGACGCGGGACGTCGTCCTGGACGCGGCGGTGTCCCAGCTGCGCGAGTACTTCGCCGGTGAGCGGACGACGTTCGACGTCCCGCTCGGCCCGCAGAAGGGTTCGGCGTTCCAGCGCTCGGTCTGGAAGGCGCTGTGCGACATCCCGTACGGGCAGACCGCCACGTACGGCGAGCTGGCCGCCGAGCTCGAGCTCGGCCCGTTCGGCGCCCGTGCCGTCGGGTCCGCCAACGCGTCCAACCCGATCCCGATCATCGTCCCGTGCCACCGGGTGATCGGCGCCAACGGCACGTTGACCGGTTATGCGGGTGGGCTCGAGCGCAAGCAGACCCTGCTCGACCTCGAGCAGGGGCCGGCGCTCTTCTGAACAGCGGCGGCGGTGAGCTGGGTCCCACCGTGATGCCTGCGGGTGGGACCACACTCACCGCGGTGCCTGCGGGTGGGACCACGCTCACCGCGAGGCGGGTGGGACCTACTCCCCGTTGCGGCGCAGGGACTGCGAGAGCCGTTCGGCCGCGGCGACGACCGCAGGGGCGTGCATCCGGCCGGGCTGGCGGGTGAGGCGCTCGAGAGGGCCCGACACGGACACCGCGGCGATGACCTTGCCGGAGGGGGAGCGGACGCTGGCCGACACCGATGCGATGCCGGTCTCGCGCTCGCCGACGCTCTGCGCCCAGCCGCGGCGGCGCACCTGGGACAAGGCGGCAGCGGTGAACGCGGCGTTCTGGAGGCCCCGGTTCATGCGCTCCGGGTCCTCCCACGCGAGCAGGATCTGCGCGGCGGACCCGGCGCGCATCGTGAGCTGGCTGCCGACCGGGACGGTGTCGCGCAGGCCGGTCGGTCGCTCGGCCGCGGCGACGCAGATCCGGTAGTCGCCCTGGCGCCGGAACAGCTGGGCGGACTCGCCGGTGATGTCACGCAGCCGCGCGAGCACCGGACCAGCCGCCGCGAGGAGGCGGTCCTCGCCTGCCGCTGCGGACAGCTCGGCGAGGCGGGGTCCGAGGACGAAACGGCCCTGCATGTCGCGTGCGACGAGCCGGTGGTGCTCGAGGGCGACGGCCAGCCGGTGGGCCGTCGGACGGGCCAGACCGGTGCTGGAGACGAGGCCGGCGAGCGTTGCTGGGCCGGCTTCGAGGGCCGACAAGACCAGTGCGGCTTTATCAAGTACGCCGACTCCGCTAGAGTTGTCCATGCCTTGATATTGCCGTCTCGCATTGTGAAATGCAAGCAACGAGGTCGAGCGAGAGAGAGCTCGTCGAGATCGGTCCGACGACGGACCACGTGGAACAGGAGAATGCAATGGGCAAGACCCTTGCGCAGAAGGTGTGGGACGAGCATGTCGTACGACGTGCCGACGGAGAGCCGGACCTGCTCTTCATCGACCTTCATCTCATCCACGAGGTGACCAGTCCGCAGGCGTTCGACGGGCTCCGCCTCGCCGGCCGCCAGGTCCGTCGCCCCGACCTCACGCTGGCCACCGAGGACCACAACATCCCGACGACCGACCTCGACAAGCCGATCGCCGACCCGGTCTCTCGCACGCAGGTCGAGACGTTGCGCCGCAACTGCGAGGAGTTCGGGGTTCGTCTGCACCCGATGGGCGACATCGAGCAGGGAATCGTCCACGTCGTCGGCCCGCAGCTCGGTCTGACGCAGCCTGGTACGACCGTGGTGTGCGGCGACTCGCACACCGCGACGCACGGCGCGTTCGGCGCGCTCGCCTTCGGTATCGGCACCAGCGAGGTCGAGCATGTGCTCGCGACCCAGACGCTGCCGCAGGCGACCCCGAAGACGATGGCCGTCGAGGTCGTCGGCGAGCTGCCGGACGGCGCGTCGGCCAAGGACCTCGTCCTCGCCCTGATCACGCAGGAGACGACCGGCGGAGGGCAGGGCTACATCGTCGAGTACCGCGGCGAGGCGATCCGCAAGCTGTCGATGGAAGCGCGGATGACCGTCTGCAACATGTCGATCGAGTGGGGCGCGAAGGCTGGCATGATCGCGCCGGACGAGACGACGTTCGCCTTCCTCGAGGGCCGCCCGCACGCACCGAAGGGCGCCGACTGGGACGCCGCCGTCGAGCACTGGCGCACGCTCGTCACCGACGACGACGCCGAGTTCGACAAGATCGTCACGCTGGACGCGTCGGCCGTGACTCCGTTCGTCACCTGGGGGACCAACCCCGGGCAGGGAGCCCCGCTGTCCGCGACCGTCCCGTCGCCGGAGGACTTCGCCGACCCGAGCGAGCGTGTCGCCGCCGAGCGCGCCCTCGAGTACATGGGCCTGACCGCCGGCATGCCGATGCGCGACATCGCCGTCGACACCGTCTTCGTCGGCTCCTGCACCAACGGGCGCATGGAGGACCTCCGCGCGGCCGCCAAGATCGTCGAGGGCCGCAAGGTCGCCGAGTCCACGCGCATGCTGGTCGTGCCCGGCTCCGTACGCGTCCGGCTGGAGGCCGAGCAGGAGGGGCTCGACGTCATCTTCAAGGAGGCGGGCGCGGAGTGGCGCGGTGCCGGGTGCTCGATGTGCCTCGGCATGAACCCCGACCAGCTCACGCCGGGGGAGCGCAGCGCCTCGACCTCGAACCGCAACTTCGAGGGACGTCAGGGCAAGGGCGGTCGCACCCACCTCGTGTCGCCGGAGGTCGCCGCCGCGACGGCCGTCCTCGGGCACCTCGCCTCGCCTGCCGACCTCGTCAACGCCTGACCCCCGCACGGACGGAAACGCTCATGGAGAAGTTCAGCACCCACACCGGTGTCGCCGCGCCGCTGCGTCGCAGCAACGTCGACACCGACCAGATCATCCCCGCCGAGTACCTCAAGCGCGTCACTCGCACGGGCTTCGAGGACGGCCTCTTCGCCGGCTGGCGCAAGGACCCGGCGTTCGTCCTCAACCAGCCCGCGTACCAGCACGCGACCGTGCTCCTCGCCGGCCCCGACTTCGGCACCGGGTCGTCGCGCGAGCACGCCGTGTGGGCGCTCCAGAACTACGGCTTCGCGGTCGTCGTCTCGCCGCGCTTCGGCGACATCTTCCGAGGCAACTCGGGCAAGGCCGGACTGCTCGCCGCGCAGGTCGACGAGAAGACGGTCAACGCGCTCTGGGAGCTCGTCGAGGCGAAGCCGGGGACCGAGGTGACCGTCGATCTCGTCGCGCGCACGGTCAGCGCCGGTGAGGGTGTCGATCGCGTCGAGGACTCGTTCGACATCGACGACTACACGCGGTGGCGACTGCTCGAGGGACTCGACGACATCGGCCTCACGCTGTCGCACGAAGACGCGATCAGTGCGTACGAGGCGACGCGTCCGTCGTTCAAGCCTGCAACGTTGTGACGACGTCCGCCGTCGTCCGTACGCGCTGACGGCGGCGAGCAGCCCGATCGACCGAAGCCCGGAAACCACGTAGCCATGGTGGTTTCCGGGCTTCGGCGTTCTGGCGGACGTGCGCGCGCGACGACGCGTTCCTCGTCGTTGCACCCCTCACGCGTGCACGCACGAAACAAACACGTTCCGACATTTGCCTCTACGGTGATTGAGACGGACAAGTCGATTGCTTACCGTCAAACACGAAGAACCGGACCGTTCACGGGGGGAAGCCGTTGAACAAGAGCGAGTTCGTCGAAGCACTCGCGATCTCCTTCGGAGGAAATCGCGCACAGGCTCGTCGCGCACTCGACGCTGTGATCGCGACGCTCACGCTCCACCTCTCGCGAGGAGATCGTGTCGTGCTCAGTGGGTTCGGAGTGTTCCAACAATCGATCCGCACCGGCCGACAGGTCCGGAACCCGCGGACGGGGGAGATCCACGTGATCGCGGATCGGACCATCCCGAAGTTCAAACCCGGAGGGGAGCTGAAGAACGTGGTGGCAGGTGTGACGGCGAAGAAGGCGCCGGCGAAGAAGACGGCAGCCAAGAAGGCGACCGCCAAGAAGTCGACAGCGAAGAAGGCGACCGCCAAGAAGGCCGCCGCGAAGAAGACGGTCGCTGCCAAGAAGGCGACCGTCAAGAAGGCCGCCGCGAAGAAGACGGTCGCGAAGAAGTCGGCCGCCAAGAAGGCGACGGCGAAGAAGACCGTGGCGAAGAAGGCACCTGCCAAGAAGGCCACGGCGAAGAAGACGGTCGCGAAGAAGGCGACGGCGAAGAAGACCGTGGCGAAGAAGGCACCTGCCAAGAAGGCCACGGCCAAGAAGGCGACCGCGAAGAAGACGGTCGCGAAGAAGTCGGCCGCCAAGAAGGCCACAGCGAAGAAGACGGTCGCGAAGAAGTCCGCCGCCAAGAAGGCGACGGCGAAGAAGACCGTGGCGAAGAAGGCACCTGCCAAGAAGGCCACGGCCAAGAAGGCCACGGCCAAGAAGGCGACAGCCAAGAAGGCGACCGCGAAGAAGACGGTCGCGAAGAAGTCGGCCGCCAAGAAGGCAACAGCCAAGCGGGCGGCGGCCAACAAGGTCACCGCCGGCGTCTGACCGGCACGGACGCGGCCCCGGTGCGCACCGGGGCCGCGCCCACGCTCACGGGCGAGTCGCCGCCTAGTGGATCCGCAGCGCGCGTACGGCGGGGGGTGCCGCGTCGGTCAGCTCGACGATGACGCGCTGGCCAGGACGCAGGTGACGCACAGGCGACGCAGCGACCGCATCCGCGTCGTACAGCAGCGTGACTCCGTCGTCCAGGACGAGTGTGCCGCCGGTCTCGGCGTCGTACGTGGCGATCGTGGCCTGCATGCGGCTTACGGTACCGCGCGCCGGGCGACGATCGACGCCGTACGGACGCCGAGCGCCGCACCCAGCTCCACGAGGTGAGCGGGCACGTCGACGTCGCGCCGCAGCGTCGGGGCCGCGTCGAGCAGCACGGCACCCTGGGCGCGGTGCGCGGCCAGCGAGCGTTCGCCGAACTGCGGGTCGAGCGCGGCGGGCTCGGTCGCCGTCAGCAGGGTCGTGCCGGTGCCGTCCGCGTCAGCGACCACGCCCAGACGGTGCTGCTCGGCGACGCCGAGGACGTCGTCGACGTCGTCCGCGCGCAGGCCCGGGAGGTCGGCGGTCAGGGCTGCGACGTACGACGTCGTCCGGCTCGCCAGCGCGATCCCGGAACGGAGCGCGCCGTCGAGCCCGGTGCCTCCGTCCGGGAGGACCTGCACGCGCGCCACACCGGAACCTTCTCGCGCGAGAGCGCCGAGCGCCGCCACGAGCGACCGGTCGGACGACACCACGATGACGTCGCTGACCCGCGCCGATCCGACCACCGCGTCGATCGTGTCGAGCGCCATCGCCAGCGCGAGCGACGGACGGTCGGCACCGAACGCGGAGAGGCGGGACTTGCCCACCGCCGTCTCCTTCACCGGAACCACGATCGTCCAACGCGCTGCCACGGGTCGATCTTGCCTCACGAAACCCAGGACCCAGGCCGGACCCCACCCCTCATGAACTAGGCTCGTGCGGATGAGGACCCCTGCCGACGCCGCTCCGGACCGCGATCCGGGGACGGTGCTCCGGTCCATCGTCGCCGTGCTGCGAGGCCCGGTGACCGCGATGGTCCGTCGTGACTGGTCGGGGGCGGAGCACCTGCCCCGCCACGAGGGCTTCGTCGTCGCAGCCAACCACGTGTCGCACTCCGACCCGGTGATGCTCGCGCACTTCCTCTACGACAACGGTGTGCCGCCGCGATACCTCGCGAAGGCCGCCATCCTCGACCTCCCGGTCGCCGGCAGGATCCTGCGCGCGACCGGGCAGATCCCCGTCTACCGCGGCACCGCCAACGCTGCCGACGCGTACGCCGCCGCGAAGCAGGCCGTCCTCGACGGCGAGGGTGTCATCTTCTACCCCGAGGGCACGATCACACGAGATCCCGACGAGTGGCCGATGTCGGGCAAGACCGGCGTGGCGCGCGTGTCGCTGGAGACCGGGTGTCCGGTCATCCCGGTCGCGCAGTGGGGCCCCAACCTGTTCCTCGAGCCGTACGGCCATCGCCCGCGGTTCCGTCCGCGGCAGACGATGCACATCTCGGCAGGCCCGCCCGTCGATCTGGACGACCTTCGTGGTCGGGAGATCACTGCCGGTATCCTCGCCGAGGCCACGGACCGGATCATGGATGCCGTGACCCAGCAGCTCGCCCTGGTGCGCGGCGTGCCCGCGCCGTCGCACCGGATGTCCCGCGACGACCCGCGGGTCAAGGAGCGCCCCCACCCACGACGCCAGTCGGCCACGAAGGAGTAGTACGCATGGCGAAGACCGCTGTCCTCGGTGCAGGTTCCTGGGGGACCGCCTTCTCGTTGGTCCTGGCCGACGCCGGCAACGACGTCCACCTGTGGGGCCGCCGCAAGGAGGTCTGCGACGCGATCAACCAGACCCGCGAGAACCCCGAGTACCTCCCGGGCATCCTGCTCCCGGAGACGATCAAGGCGAGCCACGACCCCGCCGTCGTGCTCGCGGACGCGGAGTTCGTGGTCCTCGCCGTGCCGTCGCAGCAGCTTCGCGCGAACCTTCGCGACTGGGCGCGCCACATCCCGCACGACGCGGTCGTGGTCAGCCTCATGAAGGGTGTCGAGCTCGGCACCCACCTGCGGATGAGCGAGGTCATCGCCGAGCTGACCGGCGCGGGTCCCGAGCGGGTGGCGGTCGTCACCGGCCCGAACCTCGCCCGTGAGATCGCCCAGCGCGAGCCTGCCGCCGCGGTCGTCGCGTGCGTCGACGAGGGCGTGGCGCAGCGCCTGCAGGCGTGGTGCCACACGCCCGCGTTCCGTCCGTACACGAACACCGACGTCGTCGGCTGCGAGCTCGCGGGCACGACCAAGAACGTCATCGCGCTCGCGGTCGGTGTAGCCGACGGCCTCGGGTACGGCGACAACGCCAAGGCGTCGGTCATCACGCGCGGTCTCGCGGAGACGGCGCGGCTCGGGCTCGCCATGGGCGCCGACCCGATGACGATGATGGGCCTGGCCGGCATGGGTGACCTGGTCGCCACGTGCAGCTCGCCCCTGTCGCGCAACCGCACCTTCGGCGAGAAGCTCGGACGTGGCATGACGGTCGACGAGATCGTGGCCTCGACGCGTCAGGTCGCCGAGGGCGTCAAGTCCAGCGACTCGGTCTCCGAGCTCGCGCGCCTGCACGGCGTGGACATGCCGATCGTCGAGCAGGTCGCGGCGCTCATCCGCGGCGAGGCGACGCCGAAGGAGCTCGTGAGCATGCTGGTCTCGCGGTCCCCGAAGCCGGAGATCCGCTAGCCCTCAAGCGCTGCCGAGCGCGGCTTCGACGTCGGCCCAGAGGTCGTCGTACCCCTCGATGCCGACCGACATCCGGATGAGGGCCTCGGGGATGGTCTCGGGCTCGCCGGCCCAGCGGCGCCGCCGCTCCCAGGTCGACTCGACCCCGCCGAGGCTGGTCGTGGGCACGACGAGCCGGCTGGAGGTGGCGACGCGATGGGCTGCGGCGGCCCCACCGGTCGGCTCGAAGGTGACGATCGTCCCGAAGCCGGGGTAGCCGACGGCGCCGACAGCGGGGTGCGCGTTGAGCGCGTCGACGAGGCGGCGGGCGTTGTCCTGCGCCTTCTCGAACCTCACCGCGAGGGTGCGCAGACCGCGGGTGGCCAGGTACGCCTCGAGGGAACCGGGTACGGCGCCGTGCATCCGCCGGTACGACTCGAGGAGGCCGTACGTGGCGTCGTCGGCGACGACCACCACACCCGCGAGCGCGTCGCTGTGCCCGGCGAGCAGCTTGGTCGCGGAGTGGACGACGACGTCGGCGCCGAGCGCGAGCGGCTGCTGCACCAAGGGGGTCGCGAACGTGTTGTCGACAACCACGAGCGCGCCGCGCGTGCGAGCCGCGGCGGCGACCTGCGCGATGTCGACGACCTCGAGCGCCGGGTTCGTCGGAGACTCGATCCACACCATCGCCGCACCCTCCGCAGCGGCGGCGAGGGCGTCCGGCTGCGTGACGTCGACCGCGCGCACGCTGATCCGGCCACGCCGCTCGGCCTCGGCCAGCAGCCCCAGCGTGCCGTTGTAGGAGTGCCGGGGGACGACCACGGCGCCGCCGTCAGCGACGAGCGAGAGCGCTGCGCTGGCCGCCGCCATCCCCGAGGAGTACATGACGGCCCGGCCGCCCTCCAGCGCCCCGACGGCGTCCTCGAACGCCGCCCAGGTCGGGTTGCCGAACCTGCCGTACTCCAGCTCGCCTCCCGCGACGAAGGTGCTCGCGGGGGTGATCGGCACGCTCAGCGGGGCGTCCGGTTTGCGTTCGGGCCGCCCGGCGGCGACGACGAGGGTCTCGGGGGAGAGTGCACGTGAACGAGCCATGCCGACCATTGTCGCGGCTCACGGTAAGGTCGCCCCGATGAGTGCCATGCCTACTGACCCGACCGTGAGCCCGGCCACACGAGGCAGGCTGTGCGTCCTGCTGGTCTTCGGTGGACGCTCGAGCGAGCACGCCGTGTCGTGCATGACGGCGCGCGAGGTCCTCGCAGTGATCGACCGTGACCGCTACGACGTGGTCGCCGTCGGGATCACCCGCGACGGACGCTGGGTCCTCCACGAGGGAGACCTGGCGATCGACGCCGAAGGGCTGCCGGAGGTCGATCCGGACGGTACGCCGGTGGCGCTGGCCGGAGACCGGCTGCTGGCCCTCGACGTCGAGGGTGGCAGCAGGCAACTCGCTGCGGTCGACGTCGCGTTCCCGCTGCTGCACGGTCCTTGGGGCGAGGACGGGACCCTCCAAGGACTGTTCGAGATGGCGGACCTCCGCTACGTCGGCTCCGGTGTCCTCGCGAGCGCGGTGGCGATGGACAAGGCGGTCGCCAAGCAGCTGTTCGCGGCCGCGGGGCTTCCTCAGCTCCCGTACGCCGTCGTCGCCGCTGACGAGTGGTCCCGCGACGCTGCCGCGGTCCGCGAGACCGTCGCCTCGCTGCACTACCCGGTGTTCGTGAAGCCGGCGCGCGCCGGCTCGAGCATGGGCGGGACGCTCGTCGCCGACGAGCACGCGCTCGCCGCCGCGATCGAGGTCGCGCAGGAGCACGACCCGAAGGTGATCGTCGAGGCCGCTGTCGAGGCCCGCGAGGTCGAGTGCGGGGTCCTGCAGAACCCCGACGGCTCGCTGCGCGTCAGCACCCCCGGCGAGATCGCCGTCGACCATGGTGCGGGCCACGACTTCTACGACTTCAGCGCCAAGTACGTCGACGGCACCTCCAAGAACCTCATCCCCGCACCGATCGAGGAGGTGCTCGTCGACAGGGTCCGTGACAAGGCGGCGCGCGCGTTCACGGCTCTGGGGTGCGAAGGCATCGCCCGGGTTGACTTCTTCCTCGTCGACGGCACCTTCTTCATCAACGAGGTCAACACGATGCCGGGGTTCACCCCGTACTCGATGTATCCGCAGGTCTGGGAGGCGACCGGTCTCGGCTATGCCGAGCTGGTCGAGTGCCTCATCGCGCACGCGCTGGCACGCCCGACCGGCCTGCGCTGACCCTCGCCACCGCCGTACGACGCCACGGCGCGCCCTAGACGCAGGGTTTCTCGACCGGGTCGTGCTCGTCGATCGTCGCCGCGAGATCGGTGAGGGCGTCGGCCGGAGGGTCGTACCGGCGCGGCACGCTCACCTCGACGTACGCGGTGCGTCCGATCGTCGTGAAGACGTAGTAGTCGTCGTCCTCCTGCGTGAACCACCCGATCCCGTCGACCATGTCGCAGCGCGAGGCCGCGCCGAGGTCGGCCGGGCGCTCCACGCCGCAGCGCATCACGATCGCCGGGCTGCCCCACGCGCGACCGGCACCCTCGGGCGCCACGCGGACGGCGTCCTGGCCGGCGACTGCGCCGGGAGCGTCGTCGAGCAGGTCGGAGCACAGCGTGGCGACGTCGGCTGCCGGCTCGGGCGGGTCGACGGCCACGGTGTCGGCGCAGCCCGCGAGCGCGACGAGGAGCCCGATCGCGCAGGCCGTGCGGATCGTGCGTGTCAGAGGTGCACGACCGGGCACGTCAGCGTCCGGGTGATGCCGTCGATGCGCTGGATCCTGGCGACGACCATCTCGCCGAGCTCGTCGACGTGCTTGGCCTCCGCCCGCACGATGACGTCATAGGGGCCGGTGACGTCCTCGGCGAGCGTCACACCGCTCACCTCGGCGATGGCGGCGGCGACGTCAGCAGCCTTGCCGACCTCGGTCTGGACCAGGATGTAGGCCTGCACCACCATCTTGCGCTTCCTCCGTGCTCGTCGGTCATCGCCTCCGACACGCTACAGGATGATGTCGCTTGTGTGACACCGCAGCGGAGCGGCGCGGTCGGGATCCGGGGCTGGCCGGTGTCAGGATGGCTGCATGGACACCACTTCCCGCGGGGCCGAGGGCCGCCCGACGATCGGCGATCTCGGCGAGTTCGGCCTCATCGCCCAGGTCGCCCGTGAGCCTCGCTCGGACCGGGTCCAGGTCGGACCCGGGGACGACTGCGCGTACGTGCGCGTCCCCACCGGGTCGGTGCTCGTCTCGACCGATCTCCTGGTCGAGGGGCGCCACTTCCGGCGGGACTGGGCCGAGGCGTACGACGTCGGCCGCCGCGCCGCCGCCGCGAACCTCTCGGACGTGATGGCGATGGGCGGCGTCGCGACGGCGCTGACGGTCGGCTTCGCTGCGCCGGCCGACCTGGAGGTCCAGTGGGCGGAGGACCTGACGCGCGGCATCGTCGACGAGGCCGCGCTCGTCGGTGCCGAGGTCGTCGGTGGCGACGTGACGGCCGCCGACGCGGTGACGATCGCGATCACGGTGCTGGGGGAGTCCGCCCAGTCGCCGGTCCTTCGCTCGGGTGCACGCCCGGGCGACGTCGTCGCGTTCACCGGCCGCATCGGGTGGGCCGGTGCTGGCCTGCACGTGCTCGCGCGGGGATTCCGGTCTCCGCGGGTCCTCGTCGACGCGTTCCGACGCCCCGAGCCGCCGTACGAGGCGGGCCCCGTGGCAGCGGCGCACGGTGCCACCGCGATGATCGACGTCAGCGACGGGCTGCTGGCCGACCTCGGGCACGTGGCCGAGGCGAGCGGCGTCGCCATCGCGCTCGACGCAGCGGCGTTCGAGGTGGCGCCACCGATCGCCGACGTGGCCGCGGCGACGAACGTCGACGCGCTGAGCTTCCTCCTCACCGGAGGGGACGACCACACGCTCGCGGCGACGTTCCCGGCGTCGACCGGCGTGCCCGACGGCTGGACGGTCGTCGGCACGGTGGTCGAGGGCGAGGGAGTGACCGTCGACGGGGCGCCGTGGGAGGGCGCCGGAGGTCACGAGCACTACCGCTGAGGTCGACGCGCTGCACGTCCGTGGGAGCGGGTCGTGCAGCGACCGTCGACGCTCACGTCGCCGAGTCCTTGCGCCGCCACGCGCCCGGCGCCACGCCGACCTGCCGCTTGAACGCCCGGTTGAACGCGGACTCCGACTGGTAGCCGACGGCGGACGCAGCCTGGGCCACCGTGCACGTCCCGCCCTGCAGGAGACGCGAAGCGAGCTGCAGGCGCCAACGAGCGAGGTACGTCATGGGCGGGATGCCGATGTAGGCGCTGAACCGCTCGGCGAGGGACGAGCGTGAGATCCCGACCTCGCGGGCCAGGTGCTCGAGCGTCCACGGCTCCGCGAACCGGCCGTGCATGAGCCGCAGCGCCGCGCCGACCTCGCGATCGCGCAGGCCGGCGACCCAGTTCCGCGTGCCGGGCGGCAGGTCGTCGAGGTGGGACCGCAGCGCCTCGAGGAACATCAGCTCGGACAGCTTCGCGAGCATCGCCTCCTGCCCCGCGTCACGCTCGTCGCTCGCGGCGACCGCGGCGTCGAGCAGGCTCGTCATCCATCCCCAGCTGCGATCGGACACGGGGGCGTGCACCATCCGGGGCAACGACTCCAGCAGCGGGTTGAACGGGCCCTTGTCGCACGCGAGGTAGCCGCACACGATCCGGCACCGGTCACCCGAGCTGTCGCCGTTGAAGTCGATGACGAACGGCAGCGCCTCGCTGACCGGACGGTAGTAGCGCGTCAGGTCCGGCTGCCCGCGCATCCCAGGCGCCGACGACAGGATGTTCGCCTCGCCTGAGGAGAAGATGACCATCTCCCCGGCGCGGAGCAGCTCGGCGGGCTCGGGTTCGTCGACCGCCTCGACCCAGCAGGAACCGGACGTGAGGACGTGGAACCCGATCAGGTGCTCGGCGTCGGCGGCGACCCGGTCGGCGATCACCTGGGTCGGCGGGCTCTCGGCGACGAAGGGCGAGCGTGCCTCGATGTCGAAGTAGACCGCCCCCGTCAGGCGCACGGCGAGCAGGACGTCGGACAGAACGTCCATGGGCACCTCCTGGACGCTCGGGCAGCGGGCCTGGACCCCCGGCGTCGTTCGAGCCTCCCGTCGGACGGACGGACAAGACCTCCGGGGTCTCGGGCCTTCAGCGCGGCTGCGCGGCTCCCTAGCGTCGAAGACACATTCTCCCACCAGGGAAGCGTCAGAGGAGATCATCATGTCTGCAGCCACCACCACCACACCGGACGCCGTCCTCGAGGACCTGCGCCAGCTCGTCCGCGGGCCGCTGGTCGGTCCGGGCGATCCGGGGTACGACGAGGCGAGGAAGGTCTACAACGCTGCCGTGGACCGCCGCCCCGCGGCCGTCGTCCGCGTCGCCGACGTCGCCGACGTGATCGCCTGCGTCGACTTCGCCCGACGTCACAGCATCCCTCTCGCCGTACGAGGAGGAGGCCATCACGGGGCCGGCTTCGGCGTCCAGGACGGCGCCCTCGTCATCGACTTCCGCGACCGGCGCTCGACCACCGTCGACCCCGCTGCCGGCACGGTCCGCGCCGACGCCGGCTGCACCTGGGGCGACGTGGACCACGCCACGGGCGCGTTCGGGATGGCCACCCCGTCCGGCTTCGTCTCGACGACCGGCGTGGCCGGGCTGACGCTCGGGGGCGGCACCGGCTACCTGACCCGGCACTTCGGGATGACGGTCGACAACCTCCTCGCGGCGGACGTGGTCCTCGCCGACGGCACGTTCGTCACCGCGAACGCGGACAGCCACCCGGACCTGTTCTGGGCGCTGCGGGGCGGCGGCGGCAACTTCGGGGTCGTCACGTCGTTCAGCTTCCGGTGCCACCCCGTCGGTGAGGCCGGCGAGATCGTCGGCGGACCGGTGCTCTACGACCTCGGAGACACCGAGGAGGTGTTCCGCTGGTACCGCGACCTGCTGCCCGCGCTCCCGGACGAGCTCAACGGATGGATCGGCGTCATGGAGATCCCGTCGTCAGCACCGTTCCCCGAGGAGCTGTGGGCACGGAAGGCGTGCGCGATCGTCTGGTGCTACTCGGGGCCGCGTGACCGCGGTGACGAGGTGCTCGCACCCGTCCTCGAGTTCGGGGATCCGCTGCTGACCGGCGTCCAGCCGATGCCGTACGCCATGCTCCAGTCCGCGTTCGACGGACTGCTGCCCGCGGGCATGCAGTGGTACTGGAAGGCCGACGTCTACGAGGAGATCCCCGACGAGGCGATCGCGCTGCACAGGCGGTACGGCGAGACCATCCCGTCGCCGCTGTCGACCATGCACCTGTATCCGATCAGCGGTGCCGCGGCCCGGGTGCGGGAAGACGCGACGGCTTTCGCCTTCCGGGGCGGCGGGTGGAACGGTGTGATCGCCGGCATCGATCCCGACCCGGCCAACCTGGCGGCGGTCACCGCGTGGGCGACCGACTACTGGGCTGACCTGCATCCGACGTCGGTCGGTGGGGGCTACGTCAACATGATGATGGACGAGGGCGAGGACCGGGTCCGGGCCGCCTACCGGGGCAACTACGACCGTCTCGTCGAGGTGAAGCGGGCCTACGACCCGTACAACCTGTTCCGGTTCAACCAGAACATCTCGCCGGTCTGACGGCGACCGTCCCAGGGACGAGCAGATGCCGGTGAGCACGCCCGTGGTCGCGGGAGCCGTGTCGACGGTCATCTTCGCGATCAGCACGCTGCCGATGCTCGTGAAGGCGGGCCGGACGAAGGACCTCAGCTCGTACAGCCTGGGAAACCTCGGCCTGAGCAACGTCGGCAACGCGGTGCACTCGGTCTACGTGCTCAGCCTGCCGGCGGGTCCGCTCTGGGTGCTCCACGGGTTCTACGTGGGTGTGGCGCTGCTGATGCTCGTCTGGTACCTGCGGTACGAGACCAGGTCGGGGCGTCACGGGACGCAAGAGAGGCGGGCCGCACCCTGGGGTGCTGCCCGCCTCGACGTGCGTGGGACCGCCGCGGTGTCGCCGCGTCAGCAGCGACGGACCGGGGATCCGGTCAGCGGCTGACCTTGCCGGCCTTGAGGCACGACGTGCACACGTTCATGCGCTTCGGCGTCGCGCCGACGACCGCACGGACCCGCTGGATGTTGGGGTCGAACCGACGGCGCGTGCGCTTACGCGACCACGGCTTGTTGTTGCCGAAACCCGGCTTCTTGCCGCACACGTCGCAGACTGCAGCCACAGCGAACACTCCCGATTGAAATCGAAGGGGGATTACCAAAAGTCAAGATTATCTGATGGGGCAAGGCGGAATCCAATCGGCCTCGTCGCTCACGGTCGGAGCGCGCCCGGGGATAGTCTCTCAGATCATGACAACACGCCTGTCCCCGGACTCCTTCGCCGCCTGGGCACAGGCGTGCACCGAGGCGCTGGGGCAGGCTCGTGTCGAGATCGACGCGCTCAACGTCTTCCCGGTCCCCGACGGCGACACCGGCACCAACGTGTACGTGACGTTCGAGGCGGCGAGCGAGGCGATGGCAGCGGTCGAGCCGGGCGCGTCGTTGTCCGCGCTGGTCCGTGCGTACGTCGACGGCGCGCTGCTGGGAGCGCGCGGCAACTCGGGCGTGATCATGGCCCAGCTCCTGCGGGCGTCGCTCCCGGCGATCGCCGAGTACGAAGGCGGTACGGCGGGTCCCGCCGCGGTCGCCGAGGCCATGAGCACCGCCGCCGCTGCCGCGTACGCCGCCGTCGGCCACCCGGTCGAGGGCACGATCCTGACTGTCGCCTGCCGTGCGGCGGAGGCGGCGCACGAGGCTGTCGCGGCAGGTGCCGGGATCGACGAGATGTTCGGCGCGGCGGCAGCGGCAGCCCGTGAGGCGCTCCGGCGCACCCCCGAGCAGCTCGAACGGCTGGCCCGCTCCGGCGTGGTGGACGCGGGAGGCCGCGCGCTGGTGGTGGTCCTCGACACCACGGACCACCTGCTGACCGGGCGGTTCGTCCCGGACCCTGCGCCGTTCGTGGCCGCCCCGCGCCTGCTCGACGACGATGCCGATCACGACCTCGACCCCGACGGCCCGGCGTACGAGGTGATGTATCTCCTGGACGCGCCCGACGACGCGATCGGTCGCCTCCGGACACGGCTGGACGGGCTCGGCGACTGCCTCGTCGTGGTCGGCGGCGACCGGCTGTGGAACGTCCACGTGCACGTCGACGACGTGGGTGCGGCGATCGAGGCCGGCATCGAGGCGGGTCGCCCGTACCGGATCGCCGTCACGCACTTCGCCGAGCAGCGCGGGCGGACGAGCGCGACCGGCTCGCGAGCCGTCGTGGCGATCGCCGCCGGGCCGGGCCTCGCGTCGCTGTTCAGCGACGCCGGCGCGGTCGTGGTCACGACGACGGTCGGCGCTCACGTCGGCGTGAGCACCGTGCTGGACACGATCCTCGACTGCGGCGCCGACGACGTCGTCGTGCTCCCGAACAGCCGTGACTTCCGCACGGTCTGCGACGCGGCCGCCGCCCAGGCACGTGAGGCGGGCGTGCACGCGACGGTCATCCCGTCGTGGACGCAGGTCCAGGGGCTCTCCGCCATCGCGGTCCACGACCCGGGGCAGGCGTTCGACGACGACGTCGTCGCGATGACGAGTGCCGCGCGCGGCACGCAGCACGGCGCCATCACCGTCGCCACCGAGACGGGCATGACGATGGCAGGTCCGTGCCTCGTCGGTGACGTGCTCGGTGTGGTCGACGCCGAGTTCTCGATGATCGGCGACGAGCAGGCCGAGGTCGCCCGGCTGGTCCTCGACCGGCTGATGTCGGGGAGCGCCGAGCTCGTCACCCTCGTCACGGGAGCTGGCCTCGACCCCGACGTCGTCCCGCGGCTGGAGCGCTGGTTGCGTGCGCGCCGACCCGATGTCGAGCTGGTCGTGTACGACGGGGGTCAGGAGCGATACCCCCTCCTGGTGGCGGTCGAGTAGTGGGAGGGTGACAAGCGTGGGCGTCTCGCCGCAGACCAAGCTCTCGTCGGTCGTCGGTGCGAAGACGGCGAACGCGTTCGACCGCAGCTTCGGCATCGTGACGGTCGAGGACCTGCTGCGCCACTACCCGCGCCGCTACGCCGAGCGCGGCTCGCTCACCGACCTGTCCGCGCTGCGTCTCGACGAGCACGTGACGGTGCTCGCGCGGGTGGTGCACGCGAAGGACTACCCCTTCCGGCCCAAGGGCGGCGGGAGGCCCGGAGGCAAGAACGTACGCACGGAGGTCGTCGTCACCGACGGCACCGGCGAGCTCGTGCTCACGTTCTTCCGTCAGCCGTGGATCGCCCAACGGCTGAAGCCGGGCACGCTCGGCATGTTCGCCGGCAAGGTGAACTCCTTCCGTGGCCGCAAGCAGCTGCTGCACCCGGAGGTCAGGCCGGCCGCGGACGAGGAGGAGGCGCGCGGCCAGGCGGAGGAGTACGCCGGCTCGATCGTGCCGATCTACCCGGCGACCCAGGCGGTCTCGTCGTGGACCGTCGAGAAGACGGTCGCGTTCGCTCTCGACTCCCTCGACGAGATCGCCGACCCCCTGCCCGAGCCCGTACGCCGTCGGCGCGGGCTGGTCGACCTGCGCACCGCGTACGAGCAGATCCACCGCCCTCGCGAGGCCGAGGACCACTGGCGGGCGAGGCACCGGCTGAAGTACGAGGAGGCGTTCGTCCTCCAGACGACGCTCGCCGTACGCCGCCACGCCGTCGTGTCCGCGGGCGCGACTCCGCGGCCGCACGTCGACGACGGGCTGCGCGACCGCTTCGAGGCGCAGCTGCCGTTCTCGCTGACCGCGGGGCAGCACGGCGTCATCACCCAGATCGAGGCCGATCTCGCGCGCAACCAGCCGATGCAGCGGCTCCTGCAAGGTGAGGTCGGCTCCGGCAAGACCGTCGTCGCCCTGCTGGCGATGCTCCAGGTCGTCGACACCGGGGGACAGGCGGTCCTCCTCGCGCCGACCGAGGTGCTCGCTCAACAGCACTACCGCTCGATGGTTGCGATGCTCGGCCCGCTCGCCCAGGCAGGGATGCTCGGCAGTGCGGAGACGGCGACGCGGGTGCGCCTCCTCACGGGGTCGATGGGGCAGAAGGCCCGTCGCGAGGCGTTGCTCGACGCCGCCTCGGGCGAGGCAGGAATCCTCGTCGGGACCCACGCGCTGCTCGAGGACCGCGTCCAGCTCGCCGAGCTCGGTCTGGTGGTCGTCGACGAGCAGCACCGCTTCGGGGTCGAGCAGCGTGCCGCACTGACGGCCAAGGGCGCCGACGCCCCGCACCTGCTCGTGATGACCGCGACGCCGATCCCGCGGACGGTGGCCATGACCGTGTTCGGCGACCTCGACACGTCGACGCTGACCGAGCTGCCCCGGGGACGCCAGCCGATCCAGTCCACCGTCGTGCCGGCAGCAGAGAAGCCCGCGTGGGTCGACCGGACCTGGGAGCGCCTGCGTGAAGAGGTCGGGAAGGGACGGCAGGCGTACGTCGTGTGCCCCCGGATCGGCGACGACGACGGCGACCGCGGCGAGGACGGGGTGCAGCTCGAGCCGGACGAGGACGGGTCGAGCCGCCCGTTGACGTCCGTCCTCGCCCTGCACGAGCTGCTGCGCGACGGTCCGCTGGACGGCCTTCGTACGGCGGTCCTCCACGGGCGGATGCCACCGGAGGAGAAGGACGCGGTCATGCGCGCCTTCACGGCGGGCGACGTGGACGTGCTCGTCGCCACCACGGTGATCGAGGTCGGTGTCGACGTCCCGAACGCCACCGCCATGGTGATCATGGACGCGGACCGCTTCGGCGTCTCGCAGCTGCACCAGCTGCGCGGTCGGGTCGGGCGTGGGGCTCATGCGGGGCTGTGCCTGCTGGTCACCGGGGCCGCGGCGGACACCCTTGCGAGGGAGCGGCTCGACGCGGTCGCGGCGACGGCCGATGGGTTCGCACTGTCACGGCTCGACATCGAGCTCCGGCGGGAGGGTGACGTCCTCGGTGCTCGCCAGTCCGGCGTGCGCTCCAGCCTGCGGCTGCTCTCGGTCGTGCGCGACGAGCAGGTCATCGCCGACGCGCGCGGGGACGCCGGCGAGACCGTCGCCGACGACCCGGTGCTCGACGGCGTGCCGGCGCTCGCCGCCGCCGTACGCGCTCTCGAGGACAGCACGCAGGCCGACTACCTGGAGAAGACATGACGGGCACCGGCAGGGAGTTCATCGAGGAGGACCTCGCCGGCGCGCGGTTCGTCCGTTCGGACCTCGCCGGCGCGGTCATGCGCGGGGTGTACGTCTCGGGGCTGGACATCGACACCCCGGACCTCACCGACGGCCCGCTGCTGGTCAACGGCGTCGACGTCGCGCCCTTTGTCGAGGACAGGCTCAACGGTCGGTTCCCGGGCCGCGACCTCAAGTGGTCCGACGACCCCGCCGGCCTGCAGGCAGCGTGGTCGGCCGTCGAGGCCGCGTGGTCCGACGCGCTGGTCGCAGCGCGGGGGAGGGAGGACGTCTCGGTCGACGGAGAGTGGACCTTCGCCGAGACCGTGCACCACCTGGTCATGGCCACCGACATCTGGCTGAGCGGCGCGATCCGCGGCGAGGAGCAGCCACTCCACCCGATCGGTCAGCCGTTCACCGAGTACGCCGCGGACGGCGGCGACGTGACGCTCTTCCGCGAGCCGACGTCGTACGACGAGGTCCTGGCGGTGCGCGCCGAGCACCAGGGGATGGTGCGCGACTATCTCTCCGGCGTGACCCCCGAGATCCTGCAGGAGGAGCGCGCCAACCCGTGGGCGCCGCACGTGCGCGTGACCGTGCTGCACTGCCTGCACGTCATCCTCAACGAGGAGTGGGAGCACCTCCGGTTCGCGCTGCGTGACCTCGCGGCGGACGGGCGGACCGAGTCGTGACGCGCATCATCGCAGGGCGCCTCGGCGGGCGCCGGCTCGCGACGCCGCCCGGATCAGGCACCCGGCCGACCTCCGACCGGGTCCGCGAGGCGCTGTTCTCGGCGCTGGAGTCGAGGATGGGCGGGCTGGCCGACGCGCGGGTCCTCGACCTGTACGCGGGGTCGGGCGCGCTGGGGCTCGAGGCGATCTCCCGGGGCGCCGCGCACGCCACGCTGGTCGAGGCCGACCGCCGTACGGCGGTGCTGATCCGCCGCAACGCCCACGAGCTGGGCGTCGCCGACGCCGTGACGGTCGCCGCCGTGAAGGTCCGGACGTTCACCGCTCGACCCCCGGCCACGCCGTACGACGTGATCATCGCGGACCCCCCGTACGACCTCTCGGACGCCGACCTCGCCGTCGTGCTCCAGGCGGTCGCCACGCCGGTCTGGTTGGACCCCGACGGCATCCTCGTCGTCGAGCGGTCGACGCGCGGACCCGCTCTCTCGTGGCCCGCGACCATCGACGGCGAGTCCCACCGGGCCTACGGCGAGACGGCCCTTTGGTACGGTCGGCCGCATGACTAGGGCCGCTTGCCCGGGATCGTTCGATCCCGTGACCCTCGGACACGTCGACATCATCTCCCGCACCTCGCACCTCTTCGACGAGGTCGTGGTCGCGGTCGGCGTGAACGACTCGAAGCGTGTGATGTTCAACACCGCCGAGCGGGTCGCGCTGCTCGAGGAGGTCCTCGGTGACCTCCCGAACGTCCGGGTGCTGACGTTCTCCGGCCTGCTCGTCGACTTCTGCACCGAGCACGACGTGTCGGCCGTCGTGAAGGGCCTGCGGGCTGTCTCCGACTTCGACTACGAGCTCCAGATGGCGCAGATGAACTCGACGCTGGCACACGTGGACACGCTGTTCATGCCGACCAGCCCGGAGTTCTCCTTCCTGGCGTCGAGCCTGGTCAAGGAGGTCGCACGGCACGGCGGCGACGTCTCCGGACACGTCCCGGCGGTCGTGCTCGACGCGTTGAAGGCCAAGCTCGCCGCGGAGTGACGCCTCGGTTAGCGTCCGCGTGGGGTCGTTCGGTATCCTGGTCCTTGGCCTGCAGACGGGCCACACCCCGCTATGCCTGAAGGAGTACGCGTGAGCACGCTCGACTCCCGGGCGCCGTTCGTTCTCGACACCCATGAGATCGCACGTCGACCCGGAACCCAGCGTGAGCTCGAGTTCACCGAGAAGGCACCGGCGGGGATGCGTGTCGACATGCTCGGCGTGCCCGAAGGAAGTGACGTCGACCTCGAGCTCCGGCTCGAGTCGGTCATGGAAGGAGTCCTCGTCACGGGGACCGCTTCGGTGCACACCTCCGGCGAGTGCGTACGCTGCTTGAAGGACATCGACGGTGAGATGACCGTCGACCTGCAAGAGCTGTACGTCTACGACGGGGACGAGGACGACGACACGGCCCGGCTCGAAGGAGACCTGTTCGATCTCGAGCCTGTCCTGCGGGACGCGGTGGTGCTCGCACTCCCGCACAACCCGTTGTGTGTTCCGGATTGCCCGGGACTGTGCCCCGAGTGCGGAGCGCGGCTCGCGGACGACCCAGAGCACACACACGGCGACGCCGTCGACCCCCGTTGGTCGGCGCTCAGCCAGATGTTCGAAGGCAACGACCGTCCTGCGGGCGGTTCGGAAGAGACCGGGCGCGAGCCCGGCCCAGACGAGGAGTAGAAGTGGCAGTCCCGAAGCGCAAGATGTCGCGCAGCAACACCCGCCACCGTCGTTCGCAGTGGAAGGCCACCGCGCCGCAGCTCGTCACGTGCGCCAACCCGGCGTGCCGTGCCAAGCACCTGCCGCACCGTGCCTGCCCGGACTGTGGCCAGTACGGCCCCCGCGGCGAGCAGCGCCAGGTCATCTGAGCTGCCGGCCCGTGTCCGACGTCGAAGACGGCGCTGACGCGGCCTCGAACGCCGAGCTTCTCGAGCAGCTCGGCGTCCCCGGCCTCGAGCCGGGGTTGCTGACCCAGGCGCTGACCCACCGGTCGTTCGCGTACGAGAACGGCGGCCTCCCCAACAACGAGCGACTCGAGTTCCTCGGGGACGCCGTTCTCGGTCTGGTCGTCACCGACACGCTCTACAACGCGCACCCCGACCTCCCCGAAGGCCGCCTCGCCAAGCTGCGGGCCGCGGTCGTCAACGCGCGCGCCCTGGCGGACGTGGCGCGTGAGCTCGGCCTGGGTGCCTATCTGCGTCTCGGCCGCGGCGAGGAAGCCACCGGTGGACGCAACAAGTCGTCGATCCTCTCCGACACCGTCGAGGCGCTGATCGGCGCGATCTACCTCCAGGACGGGTTCCCCGGTGCGGCCGAGGTCGTGCACCGGCTGTTCGACCCGGTGATGGCGCGGGCCGCCGAGCTCGGCGCCGGTCTCGACTGGAAGACCAGCCTCCAGGAGCTCTCGTCCGACCGCGGTCTCGGCGTCCCCGAGTACCGCCTCTCCGAAGAGGGCCCGGACCACGACAAGACCTTCACCGCGCACGTCCGTGTCGGCGGCGAGGTGTACGGCCAGGGCGTCGGCCACTCCAAGAAGGAGGCCGAGCAGCAGGTCGCCGAGACGGCCTGGCGCGCCATCAAGGCCTCTGCCGACGCGCTCGACGCCGAGGACGGCACGGTTGCTCCCGCAGCCGAGGTGATCGCGGCCGTCGAGCAGGCCAGCCAGTCGACCACCGAGTCCTGACGGCCCGACCGCACGATGCCCGAGCTGCCCGAGGTCGAGGTGGTGCGGCGTGGCCTGCAGGAGCACGTCGCAGGCCGGCGGATCGAGACGGTCGAGGTCCTGCACCCACGGCCCGTGCGTCGCCACCTCGCAGGGCCTGCTGACTTCGCGCTGCGCCTGACCGGCGACCGGCTGCTCGCCCCCGCACGCCGCGGCAAGTACCTCTGGCTCCCGCTGGAGTCCGGCGACGCGGTCCTCGCGCACCTCGGGATGAGCGGACAGTTCCTCGTCCAGCCGCCGGACGCCCCACCCGAGCGGCACCTGCGGGTCGTCCTCGGTCTGGACGACGGCGCCGTCCAGCTGCGCTTCGTCGACCAGCGCATGTTCGGTGGTCTGTCGATCAGTGACGACGGGGCGGTCCTCCCGCCCGAGATCGCCCACATCGCTCGCGATCCGCTCGACCCCGCCTTCGACGACGGCGACTTCGTCGATCGCCTCCGCCGACGGCGTACGGGGGTCAAGCGGGCGCTCCTCGACCAGACGCTGGTCTCGGGGATCGGCAACATCTACGCGGACGAGGCACTGTGGCGCGCCCGCCTCCACTACGCCCGGCCGACGGACACGATGCGGCGGGCCGAGGCCCAGCGTGTCCTCGACGCGGCGCGCGAGGTGATGTCGGCCGCGCTCGCTCAGGGCGGCACCTCGTTCGATGCGCTGTACGTGGCGGTCAACGGTGAGAGCGGATACTTCTCGCGGTCCCTCGAGGTCTACGGACAGGCTGGGGAGCCGTGCTCACGGTGCGGCACCCCGATCCGGCGCGACCCGTTCATGAACCGCTCCTCGTACACGTGTCCCCGCTGCCAACCCCGTCCGCGCAACGCGCGGTGGTGAGGCCGGCAGCGGGGATCACGTCACCTCATCGGATCGGTGCGGCCAGCGGCAGCGAACGATCGACCAGGTCCTTGACGGCGGAGCCGCAGGTGGCGACGTTCGTGTCGTCCGTGCAGTAGTGCGACGCCGTGTGCGACCCCGTGGCGAGATCCTTCGCCCAGGTCTTGGCGAAGTCCCGCAGGCGCGCGGTCTGCGTCGCGTTCGGGCTGCACAGTGCACCGGCGATGCCGATGAAGTCGGTGTTCTCACCCTCGCTGTCGATGTGACAGCTGCCGCCGGTCGGCGATCCGAGGACGAACTTGGTCCACACGAGCTGGATGCCCGCGAAGCCGGTGTTCAGGTCGTTGAGCGCGCCGAACGAGTTGTTGAAGAGGTTGATGACGCTCGGGCGTGCGGCGACGGTCAGGACAGGACGGGTGCCGCCTGCGGAGATCGCCGAGACCGCGGAGGAGAAGCCCTCGGCCGCGACCGGGTCGAACAGGATGGCGCCCTTCAGGTTCGCGTACCCACGGGCAGCGAGCTGCTGTCCGACGAGGGCGGCGAACTGCCCGCCGGCGGAGTGTCCGCCGACGATGTACTTCGCGGGCAGAGCCTTGCCGTTCGGCGGGACGACGGTGCGGTCGGCGAGCGCGTTGCCGATCGTGGTGGCGAGCCCGGGGTTGCCGGCCGTCATGTCCTCGTCGACGCAGAAGACCATGACGCCCTGCTCGGCGAGGGCCTTGCTGGTGCCGCGCAGGTGCTTGCAGCTGCGGCTGAAGCCGTGCTCGACGAGCATCAGCCCGCTGGCGGTGCCGTTGGGCAGGTACCAGTCGGCGGCGTACGACGTGCCGCCGACGGTGATCGGCGAGCTGACGCAGACGGTGGACGAGGAGGAGTAGCCCGAGCAGCTGGTCGCTGCGGTCGCCGGCGGCGGGCCTGCGACGAGGGCGGTGGCGATGACGGCGACGGTGCCGGCGATCGAGGCGAGAAGTCGCGGCATGCGCCGCGAGGGGGAGTGAGTCACGTGGTTCTCCTGAGTCGTGTGACAGATGGCACGTACTCCGACCAGGCGGCGTCCCCGAGATTAATCATTGCTAACGCAATCTGGAACGGCGTTCCGCAGCCTAGGGGTGCTACAGACGAAGCGCAACAGGTCGAGCGCGATCGCTAGGCTCTGGATCGTGACCGCCCCCGACGAACCTGCCCCGTCCTCCTCCGCGTATCCGCCTGCGGCGCGGGCCAGGATCGTCGCCGAGCCGCCCAAGCGCGCCGCCCGGACCCCGTTCGAGCGTGACCGCGCCCGCATCCTGCACTCCTCGGCGCTGCGACGGCTGGCGGCGAAGACGCAGGTCGTCGGCCCGGGCACCGACGACTTCGTCCGCAATCGGCTCACCCACTCGCTCGAGGTCGCGCAGGTCGCGCGCGAGCTCGGCAAGTCGCTCGGGTGCGACCCCGACGTCGTCGACTCCGCCGCGCTGGCGCACGACCTCGGCCATCCGCCGTTCGGGCACAACGGAGAGCGTGCACTGGACGAGGCGGCGGCATCCTGCGGAGGCTTCGAGGGCAATGCCCAGACGCTGCGGCTCCTGAGCAGGCTCGAGGCCAAGACGTTCGACGCCGAGGGACGCTCCGTCGGCCTCAACCTGACGCGGGCGACGCTCGACGCCTGTACCAAGTACCCGTGGACACGCGACGCAGCGCCGGTCCCGGAGGGCGCGCACGGCGACGGCTCGCCGCGGCTGATCCGCAAGTTCGGGGTCTACGACGACGACCTCCCGGTCTTCTCCTGGGTCCGCGACGGGGCACCCGGGGCACGACGATGCATCGAGGCCCAGGTCATGGACCTGTCCGACGACATCGCGTACTGCGTGCACGACGTCGAGGACGGCGTCGTGTCGGACGTCATCGACCTGCGGAGCGTCCGCGACGACTTCCCCGCGATCTGCGCGACCGTCCGCGAGTGGTACGTCCGCGACGCCCGCGACGACGACCTCGACGCCGCGTACGGGCGCCTGGTGGACGTGCCCGGGTGGCCGACCGCGCCGTACGACGGAAGCCGGCGCGCGCAGGCCTCCCTCAAGAGTCTGACGAGCGCGCTCGTCGGGCGGTTCGTCGCAGCCGCCCACGACGCCACGCTCGCTGCGTTCGGCCCGCGTCCGTTCGTCCGCTACGAGGCCGACCTCGTCGTGCCCGACGCCACGCGGGACGAGATCGCGGTGCTCAAGGCGGTCGCCGCGCACTACGTGATGCGTGCCGACGACCGGGTCGCGCTCCTCGCCGAGCAGCGTGCCCTGCTGCGCGGCCTCGTCGACGCTCTGGTCGCCGCTGGACCCGATCGTCTCGAGCCGCCGTTCGCGACGGACGCCCGTGCGGCTGAGACCGATGCGGCGCGCCTGCGGGTCGTGGTCGACCAGGTCGCGTCGCTGACCGACGAGTCCGCTCGGGCGTGGGGGCGGCGGCTGCTCTGAGGGCAGGTGTGCACGACGGCTGCGTCCTGCGCCGGGCACCGTAGACTTCCCAGCGTGGCAGGCCGGATCCGCGAGGACGACATCGCAGCAGTGCGTGAACGCGCGCGGATCGACGAGGTCATCGAGCAGTACGTGACCCTCCGCAACGCCGGCGGCGGTTCACGCAAGGGCCTGTGCCCGTTCCACGACGAGAAGTCGCCGTCGTTCAACGTCACCCCGGCGCGCGGCATGTACTACTGCTTCGGCTGCGGCGAGGGCGGCGACGTCTTCACCTTCCTCCAGAAGATCGACCAGATCAGCTTCTCCGAAGCGGTCGAGCGGCTCGCCGCGAAGTACTCGATCACGCTCAACTACGTCGACGGACCGGCCGGCCCTCAGCGCGACTTCGCCCAGCGCGGGCGGCTCGTGTCGGCCAACGCCGCGGCTGCCGAGTTCTACCTCGAGCAGCTCGCCACGGACCGGGTCGCGGTGGCGGGGCGCCAGTTCCTCGCCGAGCGCGGCTTCGACCGGGACTCCGCCGAGAAGTTCGGCGTCGGCTTCGCGCCGCGTGACGGTGAGGCACTCTTCCGGCACCTGTCCGGCCGCGGCTTCGCCGAGGACGACCTGGTCGCCGCCGGCCTGGTGGCCCGCAACAGCCGAGGCGCGTACGACCGGTTCCGCGGACGCCTCCTGTGGCCGATCCGCGACGCCTCGGGAGACGTCGTCGGCTTCGGTGCGCGGCGGTTGTTCGACGACGACCGGATCGAAGCCAAGTACCTCAACACGCCCGAGACCCCGCTCTACAAGAAGAGCCAGGTCCTCTACGGGGTCGACCTCGCACGCAAGGCGATCTCGCAGGCGAGCCAGGCGGTCATCGTCGAGGGCTACACCGACGTCATGGCGTGCCACGAGGCCGGCATCAGCACCGCCGTCGCCACCTGCGGCACGGCGTTCGGCGAGGATCACGGCCGCATCCTGCGTCGGCTGCTGCTCGACCACGAGGCCATGCGGGGCGAGGTGATCTTCACGTTCGACGGCGACGAGGCTGGCCAGAAGGCCGCGATGCGCGCCTTCGAGGGCGACGCCCAGTTCGTCGCTCAGACGTACGTCGCCGTCCAGCCCGACGGACTCGACCCGTGCGACCTGCGGCTCCAGAAGGGCGATGCCGCCGTGCGGGAGCTCGTGGGCTCGCGCATCCCGCTGTACCGCTTCGTCCTCAAGAACGTCGTCGCCCGGTACGACCTCGACCACGCCGACCAACGGGTCGACGCACTGCGTGCTGCGGTGGCGCTCGTGTCGTCCGTGCGCGACCAGGGCAAGGTCGAGCAGTTCGTCCGCGAGATCGCGTCGACCGTGGGGATGGAGCTCGACGAGGTCCGTCGCGAGCTCACCGCTGCGCGTCGGCGACCTGCCCCCCGCGGCAACGGGGCGCGGCAGACCCGCACGGAGCGGACTCCCGCGGCGGCGGGGCCGCCCGTGGACGCGCCCCCTGCCGAGCCGGTGCCGAGTCTCGGTGAGCAGCGGTTCACCGACGAGCGGGAGCTGCTGAAGGTGCTCGTCCAGCACCCGCACCTGGTGGCGCCGTACGCCGACGTCCTCGACGCCGACGACTTCACCCACCCCTACGCCGCGGCCGTGTGGGAGGCAGCGACGGAGGTCGGGCTGCCGTCGAAGCCCGACGAGACGTGGGCCACCAGCGTCCGCGACCGCCTCGGCGACCCGCAGGTCCAGCGCACCCTCGCACAGCTGTCGGTCGACCCGCTGCGCGTCTCCGGCGTGCCCGACGGCACGCTGGTCGGTGCGCTCGCGGCACGGGTCGAGGAGCTGACGATCCTGCGGCGCATCGCTGCGGTGAAGTCCAAGCTCCAGCGCACGGACCCGGCCGAGTCCGCCACCGAGTACAACGAGATGTTCGGCGACCTCGTCGCCCTCGAGCAGCAGCGACGTCAGCTTCGCGAGAAGGCCATCGGCGGCTCGCTGGCCTGAGGGCGGCGCGCGATCTCGTCCACGCCGCCGGCAGGTCGTTCCTTCTCCACAGCCCGGGGCCGACGGGTCCGCATGGGGCAGGGGACTCTCCCGAGACTGGCGGCATGCTCGCTCCGACTGCTCCTTCCTCGTCCCGGACCGCCGATGCAACGCCGACCCCGCAGCACGACGCCGGCGGGCGCGGCGCGATCCTCTCCGCCGCCGAGGAGCGCGCACTCGCTGCGGCGTGCGTCGAAGGGCGACGTGCGGCGGCGCTCCTCGGCGACGTCCACGCCGTCGGCACGACCAGCGAGGCTGCGCTGCTCCGCGCAGTCGAGTCCGGCGAGGTCGCTCGCGAGCGGCTGATCCTCGCGCACGTCCCGCTGGTGGCGGCGATCGCCAGGCGACATGTCGGCAGAGGTGTCGACGAAGCCGATCTTGTGCAGGAGGGGATCGTCGGGCTGGTCACCGCCGTGGACGGGTTCGACCCGAGCCACGGTGCACGGTTCGCGAGCTACGCGATCGCCTTCGTCCGCCGCCACGTGAGCGATGCCGTCAGCACGCGGCGTACGGTGCGGATCCCGCCCAAGGCCGAGCGTGACGTCGTCGCCTGCCGGCAGGCGTACGACGCGCTCCACCGTGGATCGGGTCGGCAGCCCTCGGCAACAGCGGTCGCGCGGCGCGTCGGGCTCGCTCCGAGCCTCGTCGCGCGTCTGCTCGCCGCAGACGCCCCGACGGTCTCGCTCGACACGGCAGCCGCGCTCGTCGTGGCCGGAGCTGCGCTCGCTCCTGGCGCCACGGCGCCCGCGGACGTGGTCGCTGTCCTCCGCGACGCTGTCACGACGATGCCGGCGGACCAGCGCGACGTCATCGAGCGCCGGTTCGGGCTGGACGGCGGTGGCGTCCGACCTGTGCCGGCGGTCGCACGCGAGCTCGGCACGACAACCGCGTGGGTGCGACGGACGGAGCGGCACGCGTTGCTCTACCTCCGTCGCCATCCGGCCGTGCTGGAGCTGCAGCCCGATGGTCGATGATGGGGGCATGGGTCCTTCCTTGCCACGCCAGGTCCGACGCGACATCTCCCGCGAGCACGGGGAGCGGGTGCTCGCCGCGCAGCGGGACACGCAGGGCCGCTGGCAGGTCGGCACCGACGCCGCGCTGCACCTCGACACGGGCGACCCGCAGGTGCAGCACGTGCGCTGGGAGACCGTCGAGACCCTGTCCTGGGACGCCGACGCCTCCACGATCACGGTGATGGTCGCCGACGGCGTCGAGGTCCGGCGCACCGTCGTCGCGTTCGACGGGCCGGGGCGCCTCGTCGAGCTGGCGCGTGAGCGGGTCGATGCGAGCTTCGTCGCGCGAGCCCACGAGAAGCTCGACGGTGCGCGAGGCACAGTCACCGTGGTCGCCCGGCGGTCACCCACCCGCAGCGGCCCTGTGACGTTCTCGTACGTCCTCGACCGCGGTCTGTCGTCGGACGATCCGGAGGTCCGCGACGCCACGGCGAGGGCGCTCGCGGTGGTGCGAGCAGACCTCGGCCTCGACGGCGACGCGGGCTGACCCCCGGTTTGGGGAGCCTGGGCCTGACTTGCTAGGCTAGCGACCGCGCCTTCGAGGCCGATCCCCTGTAGCTCAATTGGCAGAGCAGCCGGCTGTTAACCGGCAGGTTACTGGTTCGAGTCCAGTCGGGGGAGCGCAACGAGCGGCCTGACCTGCGGAAACACTCCGCGAGTCAGGCCGCTTTCTCGTGGTCGGCAGCCTCGTTCTGGTCAGCCTCGTTCTGGTCAGTCGTCGGAGAAGCCGAGAGAGAACACCTCGAAGCTGGTCGCGTAGCGCACTCCCATGCTCGCGCCGGTCGGCTCGGCCATGCTCCCGAGGAAGGCGGCCGGGTCGAAGTCCACCCAGCCGAGACCGTCGAGGTACGCCTCGTGGGCGCGCAGCGAGTCGACGCCGGCGTCGAACGTCTCGCTGATGTCGACGGCGTGCCGTGCGTCCGGCGACCCGCTCACCCACACCGCGCGCACGCCGCCCCACGGCTCGAGGTCGGGCTCGGGGAACACCCAGCGGTTGCCGGCGTCACGGACGGCGTCGAGCGTCGCCCGCCCGACGGCGATGTGGTCGGCCTGGTTGAGGATCCCGTTGGGGAAGTACTGGTGGAAGTTGCCGGTGATCACGATGTCGGGTCGGTGCACCCGCACCGATCGTGCGATCGCCTGCCTCAGCGGCAGGCCGTACTCGAGGATGCCGTCGGGGAAGCCGAGGAACTCGACCGTGTCGACTCCCACGATGCGCGCGGACTCGACCTCCTCGGCGGTCCGTACGGTGCGGGTCGTCTCCGGGTCCATGCCGTCGATGCCGGCCTCGCCGCTGGTGACCATGCAGTAGACCACCCGCTTGCCCTGACCGGTCCAGCGGGCGACGGCGGCTGCGGCGCCGAACTCCATGTCGTCGGGATGGGCGACCACCGCAAGCGCGGTCTCCCAGTCCTCGTCCAGCGGGATCAGGGCCTGCGGCGTCGAATCGCTCATCTCGCGATCGTAGGAGCATCCTGGCTGGTTGTCGCCCGCGGCGCGCCACTAGGCTGTGCTCGCCAGGGGCGGTAGCTCAGCCGGTCAGAGCAGCGGACTCATAATCCGTCAGGTCGTGGGTTCGAGCCCCACCCGCCCCACGGGAGCGCGCCGGACCGACGGTGTGCGAGCGTCAACGCAAGCGGTTGCGGAAGCGCTTTCATGGGCGTACGTTGAGCGGATCCTCCGACCCAAGGAGCCCTCTGTGGAACGACGCCGTTTCCTCCAGACCGCCGCTGCGACCGCCGCCGTCGCTGCGGGCACCGCCGCCGCACCCGGTGGCCCCGTCCATGCGACTCCGGCACACCGTCCGCGCCCGCGGAACCCGCACATCACGTGGACGATCTTCTCCCGCCACCTCCAATGGCTGACGTCGCAGGCCTACGCCCAGGAGCACCCGTACGAGACCGGGGTCCTCATCGGCGAGAAGGCTGCTGAGCTCGGCTACAAGGCGGTCAACCTCACGGTCCGGCGGACCGGTCACGTCGATCCGAGCCTCGTCGACGTCCGGACCAACCTCCCAGCGATGCTCGCGGGTGTGCGGAGCACCGGCACGTCGTGCTCGTTCATCACCACCGACATCGTCGACGACGTGACCCCTGTCGCGGAACGTGGCGGACAGCCCGTCTACGTCGCCGACGTGCTCCGCGTCGCGCGCGACGAGGGCATCGACCTCTACCGCTGGGGCGGCTTCGCCTACCAGGTGCAGTCGGGGCCCGACGCGACCGATCCGCAGCCCTTCGGGGACGAGGTCCTCGCCCAGCTCGACGCCTTCCGCCGGCGGGTGAAGGGGCTCGCTCGACTCAACCGCCGGTACGGCACCACCGCCGCGTACCACACCCACACGACGAACGGCACCAACGCTCGATCGGTGTGGGACCTGATGTACATCCTCCGCGACGCCGACCCCGACGAGCTCGGGATCAACCTCGACATCGGCCACATGACCAACGAGGGCACTCTCACCGCCTGGCGCACCAACGTCCGCTACGCGATGTCGCACATCAGGAGCGTCGGCCTCAAGGACACGCTCGTCGAGCGGACCCCGTCGGGCACCGTGCGATCGGTGTGGAAGCCCGCCGGCACCGGGATGGTGCAGTGGCGGGAGTTCTTCCAGCTCCTCCTCGAAGGCGGGTTCGCTGGCCCGGGGGAGACCCACTACGAGTACGACGTCGTCGGGCTCAACGGCCAGACCGCCGTCCTCAACACCACGTTCTGGGCCGACCACGCGCAGTTCGCGTCCGGCAACCTGACCCCTGCGTTCATGACGGAGGAGCTGAAGAAGGACCTCGTCACCTACCGGACGCACGCGGCAGCGGCGGGCTGGAGGGCAGACCAGCTCACCTGAGTGCGGTGGCGTGGGGTGCGCGCGGGGACGTGGGATGCTGACCTCGGAACTGCAGCCGCACCACGAAGCCAGGAGGAGTCGCGTGACGATGCCCCAGGATCCGTTCGAGGCGGCGCCGGGGACCGCGGTGGTCTACGCGGTCTCCGTCGCCAACGCGAGCATCGCGGCGGCGATGTCCGAGGTCGCCCACCGCCTGCAGGAGATCGCGGCGAACGAGGGCGGGGCGTCGATCCTGGCCGTCAGTCACCAGGTGACGGTCGTCAGCGCCGGCGACGACGACGCGAGCATGAAGGTGGCGTTCACGGGCAAGTCCCGCACACGCGAGTACGTGGTTTCGGCGATGGCGACGATCAGCGTGTGACCGCCACGGGCCGTCAGGCCAGGGGCCCCGGCTCCACCGAGCGTACGGCGGCGGCCACCGGCACGTCGCCGCTGATCAGCTCGACCGTGGTGCGCACGGTGAGCGGCTCGGACAGCACGGCCGCGACCACGGCTGCGACGTCCGCGCGCGGGACGGACCCGCGGCCGACGTCCTCGCCCAGCTCCACCTTGCCGGTCCCAGGCTCGTCGGTGAGCGCCCCGGGTCGGACGATCGTCCAGTCGAGCCCGCTCTCGCGGACCGCGTCGTCGGCCTCGCCCTTCGCCGCCAGGTAGACCTGGAAGACGTCGTCGCTGTCGACGTCGCCACGTCCGGCACCCATCGACGAGATCATGACGTAACGGAACGCCCCGGCGAGCTGGGCCCCGGCGGCCAGCAGGATCGCGCCGTCGCGATCGACCGTGAGCTTGCGGGCGGCACCCGAGCCAGGACCGGCGCCGGCGGCGAACACGGCGGCGTCGCACCCGGACAGGGCCTCGGCCACCTGGGTCGCGGTCGCGGACTCGAGGTCGAGCAGGACGGGTACGGCCCCGGTCGCCCGGATGTCGTCTGCATGCTCGGGTCGTCGGATCAGGCTCACCACCTCATGACCCTCGGAGGTGAGCAGGGACGAGAGGAGCAGGGCGATCTTGCCGTGCCCCCCGGCGATGGCGACCTTCACGAGATCGGACCTCCTTGGTTGACGTCTGGTGTCGATCCTTCCACGCGAGCCACGTCGGGCCACCCGACCCATGGTGCGAAGAGCCGTCGGTGTTGCACAATGGACTCAGTGCCTGCGTTCGAGGACGTTGGGGAAGGCGGATCTCGATCCAGGAGGCACTGATGAGCATCGCCACCCGGGGCGTCCTGTACGTCCACTCCGCACCGTCGGCGCTCTGCCCGCACGTCGAGTGGGCGGTCACCGGCGTTCTCGGCATGCCTGCGTCCCTGCCGTGGTCTCCGCAACCCGCCGAGCCCGGCACGTACCGGGCCGAGGTCGCGTGGCAGGGCTCGGTCGGCCTGGGGGCCACGCTGGCCTCGGCCGTACGCGGGTGGGACCGGCTGCGGTTCGAGGTGACCGAGGAGCCGACCGCGCGCTCGGAGGGCGCACGCTACTCGTCGACCCCCTCGCTCGGTGTCTTCCACGCGAGCATCGGCACCAACGGCGACATCATGGTCAGCGAGGAGCGCCTCAAGGCGGCGATGGCGAAGGCGGCGCTCGGCGGCGCGAAGCTCGAGGACGAGATCGCGCTGCTGCTCGGACGCCCGTGGGACGACGAGCTGGAGGCGTTCCGCTACGCCGGCGACGGCGCTCCGGTGCGCTGGCTCAACCAGGTGGGCTGATCGCGGTCAGCTGATCTCGACGGTGGCGACCGGCGAGGAGAAGCCTTCGCCGACCGCCCGGAAGTCCCAGCGGCCCGTCCGTCCCGTGACGATCCAGGTGGAGAACTTGCCGCCCTTGCGCGTCTGAGCGGTGACCGGGAAGTCGCTCCAGCCTCCGCCCTCGTCCTTGCGCTGGATCTGGAGCGTCGCCCCGGAGCCGAGCTCCGGTGCCCTGCCGGTGAACTCGATGCGCTCACCGGCGGACACGCTGGCCTGGGCGGCCTTGAAGGTCGCGGACTTCTTCGGGGTCGCCGACGGCGTCGTCGGTGTCGGCGCAGTCGTCGGCTCGTCGGTCGCCGGCTCCTCGGTCGGCTCCGTCGTCGGCGCGCTGGTCGCCGGGACCGGCATCGCGTCCGAGTCGAACCCGAGCGAGCGCATCGCGGAGGCCCCGGCAAACCCCATCAGGAGGCCGATAGCGGCGCCTGCGGCCACGAGACCGAGCACGATCTTGGCGGCGAGGCGGTTGCGTGAGCCCTCGGCCGTCTCTTTGCTCAGGTCCAGCAAGTCCCCTCCTCGGTCGTCGGCCTCCATCATGACAAACAGTCCCTGACGGGACAGATGTGGTGGGAGCCGGCGGTCAGAGCACACCAGGCCGGGGTGCGTCGGCCGCTCCCGTGGGAGCGGCCGACGCAGTTCGCAAGGGCGACCCCCGAACGCCCCTGCGAGGGCTGTGCCCGGGCCGTCCCGATCGTCTCCGACGGTACTGCTCCGATCCGCGTAGGTCGGATGCCCGGCCGGTGCGGCGGGAGGTGGTCCGTCGGTGACGATCGCGATGGCACATCGCGAGCACGAACCAAGGGTGCCTGTCGCAGGGGCCGAACCACGAAGCGGACTCGACCCAAAATCGCGAGCCGGGATTGTGGGGTTCCTACAAAGGGGGGTACTTACTGAGAGGCGGCGTGACGGGCCTCCGTCACGTCCGTCGTCGTGGCGAGCAGCTCGCCGAGCGTCAGGCCGACGTGCAGCGTGTAGGCGCCCCGGGGCTGCAGGGCGTCGAGTCCGGTCGCTTCTCGCACCTTCCGCAACCGGTATCGCACGGTGTTCGGATGCACGAAGAGCCTTCGCGCCGTGGCCTCGACCGACGCGCCGAGCTCGAAGAACGTCGTGAGGGTCGTCCGGAGCGTCGGGTCGGCCGCGACGACGCGCGTGTGGACGGTCTCCACGAGCGTACGGCGAGCGTTGCCGTCCCCGGAGAGCGCGCGCTCGACGAGGAGGTCGTCGGCCATGACCGGACGTGGCGCGGCAGGCCAGCCGCGGGCCGCTCGCAGGCCGGCGAGCGCCGCGCGAGCCGAGCCGTGTGCTTGCGCGATGTTCGGGACCGCCGGTCCGACCACCACGGCGCCGTCGCCGAACGCGCCCACCACCGCCGTACCAGCCCCTGCTGCGTCGGTGACCTCGCCGAGCACGACCACCAGCCGCTCGATCTGGACCGACGTCAACGCGGGGAGGCCTGCGGCCCGCGCCCGGCGGCGTACGCCTTCGACGACACCGTCGCCTCCCGGCGCCTCGACGGGCGGCGCCGCACCGACCAGGACCACGACCCTCCCGTCACCCTCCCAGCCGAGTGCGGCCGCGCGTGACCGGATGACCTCCTCGGGCTCGCCGCGGACGACGGCGTCGACGACCAGCGCCTCCATCCGCGCGTCCCACTGGCCCCGGGACTCGGCGGCCCGCGCGTAGACGTCGGCGGTCGCGAAGGCGACCTCTCGCGCGTATGCGGAGACCTGTCGCCGGACCTCGACCGCCTCGTCCGGGTCGAAGAGCACGTCGATGTGGCGCTCGATCACCTCGATCGTCGTCTTCACCATCGCGACCGTCTGCTGCAAGGTGACGTGGCGAGCCAGATCGCGCGGGGCGGCACCGAAGACCGACGACGTCACATCGACGGGCGTGGTGCCCGTCCGCAGCCACTGTGCGCACTGCCCGATGCCGGCGTGAGCGATCAGCGAGATCCAGGACCGGTGCTCCGCGTCCATCTGGCTGAACCAGGCGAGCTCGCGCTCCATCGTCGCGATCGCCGCGGTCGTGAGGTCGCCGGACGCCTTGTCCAGCACCTGCGCGTACCGATCGTGCGTGGTGAGGGTCACATCGACCAGGGTAGGTGCAGCGCGGTCCGGTGGCCGGTATCCTGTTCCGGATTTCGAGGAGGCCCGCGTGACCCAGACCGTCGACGGGCTCGAGACGCGGTTCGTGACGCTCCACGGCCATCGTCGCGCGTACCGCATGCTCGGGAGCGGCCCGGCGGTCCTCCTCCTGCACGGACTGGGGTGCGACTCGACGACCTGGCTCGGCGTCGCCCGTCAGCTCGCCGAGCGGTTCACCGTCGTCGCGCCTGACTTCCTCGGGCACGGCGAGTCGGACAAGCCGCGCGCGGACTACTCGCTGGGCGCGTACGCCAATGCGATGCGCGACCTCCTGACCTACCTCGAGATCGAGCGCGTCACGGTCGTCGGGCACAGTCTCGGCGGGGGAGTGGCGATGCAGTTCGCCTACCAGTACCCCGAGCGCACCGAGCGGATCTGCCTCGTGGCCCCCGGCGGCCTCGGTGGCGACGTGTCCCCGCTGGTCCGCCTGCTCACCGTGCCGGGAGCCGGGCTCGGTCTCGCCGCGGCCACGGCCCCGCCGCTGCGGCTGCCTGTCCGCACGGCGCTGCGTGCCCTCGCTCGGTCGGGTCTCCCGCACACCCGCGACCTCGGCGAGGCCGCCGACGTGTACGCGCTGCTGTGCGACCGTGAGGCGCGGTCCGCCGTCCTCGCGGTCACCAGCCACGCGGTCGACTGGCGCGGTCAGCGGATCACCATGAAGGACCGCGCCTATCTCGCCGAGGTCATCCCGTTGTGCCTCGTGTGGGGCGTGGCCGACAGCGTGATCCCCGCCCGCCACGCGCTCGCGGCACAGCGCCGGTCCCCGCACACCGTGGTCGAGCTCTTCCCGGACTGCGGCCACTTCCCCCACAAGGACGCTCCCGACCTGTTCGTCGAGGTGTTCACGCGGTTCGTGGACTCGGCGCCGCCGGCGACCTTCCGGCCGCGGCGCTGGCGCTCGGTGCTCAGGAACGGAGCGCGCGTCGACGGCGCCCAGGACTCCATCGAGGCGGCGGCTGCCGTCGTGGACCTCACGAGCGGTGACCTCGGCGCAGCGGCCGGGTGACAGACGGCAGGTGACCGCGGCGGCGCGGTGAACGCCGGGCCTGTCGTCAGCTCGCGCGAGCGGCCTCTGCGGCCTCGGCGGCCTCGGCGAGCGCGGCCTTGCGCTTCTTGCGGTAGCCGAGGTTGCCCGTGACGGCAGCGCCGATCAGGATCGACAGCACGGCGATGAGCGCCCCGCCGAGGTCGTCGGCGACGTAGTGCCAGCCGAAGTAGACCGTCGCGAGCACGGTGCCGAGGAAGTAGACCCACAGGGTCCGCATCAGCCACTTGTTGAGGCCGACGATCGCGAAGAAGAGGCACGCGGTCAGGACCACCGACACGTGCAGTGAGGCGAAGCCCGCGATGCCGTAGATGCTGTCGCTGCTCCAGGGGTCGAAGCGCACGTCGTAGCCGTTGTGCGCGAGCGAGCGCTGCAGTGCCGCGACACCGCTGTCCGACGGGAGGTCCGCGAACAACGACTGGTTGGCGAAGACCGGCCCGAGCGTCGGGATCAGGTAGTAGCTCGCGACACCGAGGATCCAGTTGAGGCTCAGCGCGGTGGCGTACCAGGCGCCCAGCGAGAGGTCGCGGTTGAGCACCAGGAGCGCGGCCAGCGAGACCGGCACCAGCATGAGGTACGAGACGTAGATCGTCGACAGGATGAGCGCGATGAATCCCGTGCCGAGGACGTCGTGGAGCACCAGCGCCGGGTAGTGGCCGAAGAACATCCAACGGTCGAGCTGCATCAGGTCGGCGTCGTGGAGGACGTCCTCGCGGACGACCGGCAGGAAGCTCTTGAGGTTGCGGTAGCTGACGTAGGTGACGTAGAAGCAGATCAGCCCGATCGCGGCGTGCGCGAGGCGACCCCAGCTCCACTCGGTCCTGACGATCGTCACTCCTCGCGACCAGAGGCCACGGACGCTCTTGGTCTGCAGGAACGACTGCGCGGCGAGCCCGCCGGCGATGAAGAGCAGGCCGAGCGCGGGGAGGCGGACGTACGCGGGGCCGAGGAAGCCCTCGGGGTCGCGCAGCGGGAGATCGAGGTAGTAGGACGCCCAGATCGTGAACCCGCCGACGGCGACGGAGAACGTGACGAGGAACGTGTAGGGCCAGCGCAGTACGCGCAGCCACGCCGGCCGCTGGGCGACCGGCGCGCTCTCCTGCTCCTCGAGGACGGTTGTCGCAGAGGTTGTCCCGGATCCGCTCGAGGCAGCGTTCAGTGTCACGTCGTCACGGGGATCCATAACGCACATTCTAGAGGACGAGGGGTGAACGCCTGGGAAACGTTTCTTCCCGTGGGCGCTCACCCCTCGTCTCAAGGCGTCAGGCGTCCCCGCCCTCCTGCGGGACACCGGCGACCGCCGTCGGGTCGTCGACCTGGAACCGGGCGTACGCCTCGGCTGCGGTCTCCGGCTTCACCTCGCCCGCTGCGGCGAGCGACTCGAGCACTCCGACGACGATCGACGCCGTGTCGATCTGGAAGAAGCGCCTGGCTGCGGCGCGGGTGTCGGCGAACCCGAACCCGTCCGCGCCCAGCGACGTCCAGGCCTGCGGAACCCAGCGAGCAATCTGGTCGGGCACGGCGCGCATGTAGTCGCTGACAGCCACGACCGGGCCGCGGGCATCGGCCAGGGCACGGGTGACGTACGGCTGGACGACCTCGCTGCCGGGGGCGTTGAACGTGGCACGCTCGGCGGCCTCGGCGTCGCGGGCGAGCTCGTTCCACGACGTGACCGACCACACGTGGGCGCGTACGTCGTACTCCTCGGCGAGGATCCGCTGTGCCTCGACGGCCCACGGCACGGCGACACCGGAGGCGAGGATCTGAGCCTGCGGCGAGTCACCGCTTCCTTCGGGTGCCTCGCTGTAGCGGTACATGCCCTTGAGGAGGGCGTCGACGTCCAGGCCCTCGGGCTCGACCGGCTGGACGACCGGCTCGTTGTAGACCGTCAGGTAGTAGAACACCGGCTCGCCGTGCGGGTGCTCCTCCGTCGAGCCGTACATCCGCCGCATGCCGTCCTGGACGATGTGGCTGATCTCGAACCCGTACGCAGGGTCGTAGTGGATCGCTGCGGGATTGGTACGGGCGAGCAGCGGGGAGTGGCCGTCGGCGTGCTGGAGCCCCTCTCCGGTGAGCGTCGTCCGGCCGGCGGTGGCGCCGACGAGGAAGCCCTTGGACAGCTGGTCGGCCATCGCCCACAGCGAGTCGCCCGTCCGCTGGAACCCGAACATCGAGTAGAAGATGTAGACCGGGATCATCGGCTCGCCGTGCGTCGAGTACGCCGAGCCCGCCGCCGTCATCGACGCGACCGCCCCGGCCTCGCTGATGCCCTCGTGCAGGAGCTGACCAGCGGTCGACTCCTTGTAGGCGAGCAGGATCTTGCGGTCGACCGACTCGTACGACTGGCCGTGCGGGTTGTAGACCTTGGCCGTCGGGAACATCGAGTCCATGCCGAAGGTCCGGAACTCGTCCGGCGCGATCGGCACGATGCGCGAGCCGACGCCCTTGTCACGCATGAGGTTGCGCAGCAGCCGCACGAACGCCATCGTCGTGGCGATCGCCTGGCTGCCGGAGCCTCCGCGCAGCTCGGCGTACGTCTCGTCCGCGGGCAGGTCGAGCGGCTTCGCGCGGACGACGCGCTTGGGCAGCGAGCCGCCCAGCAGGCGCCGGCGCTCGCGCATGTAGTGCATCTCGTCCGAGTCCTCGCCGGGGTGGTAGAACGGCGCGAGCTCGTTGTCGTCGATCTCGGCGTCGCTGATCGGCAGGTGCAGCCGGTCGCGGAACTTCTTGAGGTCGGCCTTGGTGAGCTTCTTCATCTGGTGGGTCGCGTTGCGGCCCTCCAGCGCGTCGATCGTCCAGCCCTTGATGGTCTGCGCGAGGATCACGGTCGGCTGACCGGTGTGGTTCATCGCGGCCTCGAACGCCGAGTAGACCTTGCGGTAGTCGTGGCCACCGCGGGGGAGCTTGGAGATCTGGTCGTCGGTCAGGTGCTCGACCATCTTGAGCAGGCGCGGGTCGGCGCCGAAGAAGTGGTCGCGCGTGTAGGCGCCGTCCTCGATCGAGTACGTCTGGAACTGACCGTCGGGCGTGCGATTCATCTGGTTGACGAGGACGCCGTCGACGTCACGGGCGAGGAGGTCGTCCCACTCGCGCCCCCAGATCACCTTGACGACGTTCCAGCCGGCGCCGCGGAAGGTCGACTCCAGCTCCTGGATGATCTTGCCGTTGCCGCGGACCGGCCCGTCGAGCTGCTGCAGGTTGCAGTTGATGACGAACGTGAGGTTGTCGAGCTCCTCGCGTGCGGCGAGGCCGATCGCGCCGAGAGACTCGGGCTCGCCCATCTCGCCGTCGCCGAGGAACGCCCACACGCGCTGCTCGCTCGTGTCCTTGATGCCGCGGTTCTGCAGGTAGCGGTTGAACCGCGCCTGGTAGATCGAGTGGAGCGCCGCGAGTCCCATCGAGACCGTCGGGAACTCCCAGAAGTCCGGCATCAGGCGCGGGTGCGGGTACGAGGAGAGGCCCTGGCCCGGGCCGTGGCTGACCTCCTGGCGGAAGCGGTCGAGCTGCTCCTCGGTGAGTCGGCCCTCGAGGTACGCGCGGGCGTAGATGCCGGGGGAGGCGTGGCCCTGGATGAAGATCTGGTCGCCGCCGCCGGGGTGGTCCTTGCCGCGGAAGAAGTGGTTGAAACCGACCTCGTACAGGCTCGCTGCGGACTGGTACGTCGCGATGTGACCGCCGACGCCGAGCCCGGGGCGGTTCGCCCGCGAGACCATCACGGCAGCGTTCCAGCGGATGTAGGCGCGGATCCGGCGCTCGACGTCCTCGTCGCCGGGGAACCAGGGCTCGCGCTCGGGCGGGATCGAGTTGATGTAGTCGGTGCTGGTGAGCGCGGGGACTCCGACCTGCTTCTCCCGGGCGCGCTCGAGCAGACGGAGCATCACGTAGCGTGCGCGGCCGCGCCCGCGTTCGTCGACCATCTCGTCGAACGAGTCCAACCACTCGGTGGTCTCGTCGGGGTCGATGTCGGGGAGCTGAGACGGGAGGCCCTCGTGGATGACGGGGGGCCGCTCGGGTGACTGGGCCACTTCTCGAATCCTTCTCTCGCACAGATCGCCACCGCGACGGGTGTGCGCGGCAGCGGCGTTCGACGGCGTCGGGGTTACGTTGCCGTCCGTCCGTTGCCAGTCTCCCACTGCGACTTGGTACTTGCGAGTAGCCAAACCTCAGCCACGGCCGCAGGTGTCCGGCACGAGCGCTTGCTGCCCCCCACGCGCCGGGAGCCGCTAGTGTGTGGCGCCTAGGCACAAAGGCGCCTGGGCACGCACAATCGAGGAGGCATCGGTGAGCGCCACCGCGCACGACGCGGACCGTCCGGGGCAGGGCGACCGTCTGGGTTTCAAGCCCGACATGGTGGTCCAGGAGCTCGGATGGGACGAGGACGTCGATGACGTGCTCCGCGAGGCGATCGAGGATCGCATCGGCAGCGAGATGGTCGACGGCGACTACGGCGAGGTCGTGGACGGCGTCGTCCTCTGGTGGCGGGAGGACGACGGCGATCTCGCCGACGGCCTGATGGACTCGCTCCAGGATCTCGTCGAGGGCGGCACGGTCTGGTTGATGACCCCGAAGGTGGGTCGGCCGGGATACGTGGACAACGCAGACATCGCCGAGGCAGCGCTCATCGCTGGCCTGTCGACCACGACGACGGCGTCGGCGGGGTCGGACTGGGCGGCGACGAGGTTGTCCACCCACAAGCGCTGACCCGCAGGCAGGGCCGCGCAGCCCGATGTAACTCATGGTTACAATGCTGGGCACGTGTCGCCCACCTCTGAGGTCTGCCATGAATCACGCACTCCGCGGCCCTGGCCACCACCGCGCCGGCGTCGCCGTGCTGTCCCTCGCGACGCTGGCCACGTCGGGTGTCGTACGCCCGTACGGCCCGCGCGCCCTCGGCGGCGTCGGCCGAGCCCTGCTCCGCTGGGGCACAGGTCTCGCCGGCGGTTACGCGTCCCTCGCGGCGCGGAGCCCGAGCGGCATCGCGATCGACGACGAGCTCGGGTCGATCACGTTCGCCGAGCTCGGCTCCCAGGCCAACGCCTTCGCGCGGGCGCTCGCCGACCTCGGCGTCGGTGAGGGGGACGCGGTCGCGCTGATGGCGCGCAACCACCGCTGGTTCATCCTCACGGCGATCGCCGTCGGCCGGCTCGGCGCGGACGTGCTCTACCTCAACACGGCGTTCTCCGGGCCCCAGACCCGCGAGCTGCTCGAGCGCGAGAAGCCGCGCGTCCTCGTGCACGACGACGAGTTCGCCGACGTCGTCGCTGGTGCACCCGACGACATCACGCGGGTCGTCGCGTGGGAGGACGCACCCAGCGGACGTACGGTCGCCTCCCTCGCCGCGACGCAGTCCGGCGAGGAGCTCCGGCCCCCGTCCCGGGAGGGCCACTCGGTGATCCTGACCTCGGGCACGACCGGCACCCCGAAGGGTGCGAGCCGCGGTTCCGGTTCGCTGGCGGCGGGGGCCGCGCTCCTGTCCCGGATCCCGCTGCGCGCAGGGATGCGGGTGCACATCGCCGCGCCGCTGTTCCACACGTGGGGCTGGGGACACCTCAACCTCGCGATGCTGCTCGGCTCCACGCTCGTCCTGCGTCGCCGATTCGAGCCACGCGACTTCCTCGGCACGCTCGCGCGTCAGCGCTGCCACGCGGCTGTCGTCATCCCGGTCATGCTGCAGCGCGCGCTCCAGCTCCCGCAGTCCGAGCTCGACGCGTACGACCTGAGTGCCCTGACGATCGTGGCGGCGAGCGGCTCGGCCCTGCCGGGCGACCTGGCGACGGCGTGGATGGACCAGTTCGGCGACAACCTCTACAACACCTACGGGTCGACCGAGTGCGCCTGGGTGACGATCGCGCGGCCGGCCGACATGCGGGCCCACCCGGGGACCGCGGGCGCGCCGCCGATCGGCACCGTCGTCGCGCTGTACGACGCCGAGGGCCGCCCGTCCACGACGGGGCAGGGCAGGGTCTTCGTCCGCAACGGGCTCCCGTTCGAGGGCTACACGAACGGCACCGGCAAGGAGGTCCTCGACGGCCTGATGTCGACCGGCGACGTGGGCTCGATCCGTGACGGGCTCCTGTTCGTCGACGGGCGCGACGACGACATGATCGTCTCCGGCGGCGAGAACGTCTATCCGCAGGAGGTCGAGGACTGCCTCGCCCGGCACCCGGCCGTCCTCGAGGTCGCCGTCGTGGGCGTCGACGACGCGGCCTACGGGCAGCGGCTCGTCGCGTGGGTCGCGCTGCGTGAGCACGCGACAGCGTCGGAGGACGAGCTGAAGGAGCACGTCAAGGCTCACCTCGCTCGGTACAAGGTGCCGCGCGAAGTACGCTTCGTTCACGAGCTGCCGCGCAATGCGACCGGCAAGGTCCTGAAGCGCCGGCTGAACCCCACCGACGAGAGCGAGTGACTCCCTCCATGACGATCGAGATCGGCACCGCAGCACCCGACTTCACGCTCAAGAACCAGCACGGCGAGGACGTCACGCTGTCCGGGCTCCGCGGCAAGAAGGCGCTGCTCGTCTTCTACCCGTTCGCCTTCAGCGGCATCTGCACCGGCGAGCTGTGCGAGATCCGCGACAACCTCGCCGCGTTCAACGACCTCGGAGCCGAGGTCCTGGCGATCTCCTGCGACCCGATGTTCTCGCTGCGCGCCTTCGCGGAGCAGGACGGACTGACCTTCTCGCTGCTCGCGGACTTCTGGCCGCACGGCGCGGTCGCGTCGGCGTACGGAGTCTTCGACGAGGCCCGCGGCTGCGCCCTTCGCGGGAGCTTCCTGGTGGACGAGGAGGGCGTCGTCCGCTGGAAGGTCGAGAACGGTCTGCCGGACGCGCGCGACCTCAAGTCGTACCTCGGTGCGCTCGAGGAAATCTCTGCATGAGACTCCCGCGCAGACGGGGATCTGTGCAAGACTGAACACGCGTGGCCGCTGGTGACCCGAGACGCCAGCGGCCACGTCTTTGTCTCCAGCCGTCCCGCTCGATCCAGCCCCTGGCGGCTGATCGCGCAGGCGCCATCCGGTAGGGTGAGGCGCCGAATGCCGTCCTCCGGGACGTTTCCGGGCGCATAGCTCAGCGGTAGAGCTCCTCGCTTACAACGAGGCGGTCGGGGGTTCGATCCCCTCTGCGCCCACGCTCGAATCCTCTCGCTCGTCACGGACGGTTCGCCCGACGGTCACTGCGTCGGCCCCGCTCCGCGACTAGGCTCGAGATGTGCCGCGACAACCGGGGGAGTCGATGTCCGACGCGATGCGGGTCACGTGCCTCGATGACGTCCAGCACGGACCGGGCCAGCACGGACCAGGCCAGCACGGAAGGGTCGACGAACACGTCGTGATCGAGCCCTGAGTGCTGATCAGGAGCTGAGCAGCGGTCTCGTGCAGGCGACGCGACGGCGCGGTGCCGTCGCGCCGCGGGTCGTCCTGCGCTGGCTCGAGTCCGGGCGATGGTCGGTGCTCGCCGCGGTGCTCGCGCTGGCCACGCTGTTCCGGCTGCCGTACGCGTGGGCGCCGCTGTCCTCCGACGAGGGAGGGTTCCTGCTGGTCGCGCACCAGTGGGTGACGACCGAGGGGTCGCTGTACGGCAACCAGTGGGTCGACCGGCCGCCAGGTCTCCTGATCGTCTTCCGTGCCGCCGACGTCCTGTCGGAGGCGCTCGGCGACCGGCTCGCGCTGCGCCTGGTCGCGCTCGCGCTCGTGGTGGTCGCGGTCGTCGCGGCGTGGTTCGCGGGCGGTGTGGTGGCAGGGTCCCGAGGTGCGGTGGCGGCGGCCCTGACGCTGACCGCGCTGACCTCCACGCCCGTCTTCAGCGGTCCTCGCCTGACGACGGGGCTGCCGGGGGTCGCGCTCGTGGCCGTCGGAGTCGCGTGCGCGCTCTCCGCGACGTACGACGCGCGCGGCCGCCGCGGTCGTGCACTCCTGGCGGCTGCGGCCGGCGCGGCCGGGGCGTCGGCGCTCTTGATGAAGCAGAACTACGCCGACGGGCTGGTCTTCGCCCTCGTGCTGTGGACCGTCGCCGGGGCTCGCGGCCGCAGGCTGATCCTCCCGGGGGCCGCGGGTGCGGCCGTCCCGCTCCTGGCCACGCTGTGGTGGGCAGCGACCGGGCCTGGCGTCGGCGCGGTGTGGGAGGCGTTGTACGGCTTCCGCGAGCAGGCCCTCTCCGTCATCCTCAGCTCGAGCACGGTGGCCCCTGCGGAGCGGGCGCTGACCTTCGCCCTCGCGGTTGTCGCGAGCGGCGCCGCGCTGCTGGCAGGCGTCACCGTGTGGACGATCGTCCGCGAGCGACGGCACGCGGTCGCGATCGCGACGCTCGCCCTGCTGGGCTGGGCGGTGTTCGGCATCGTCGGCGGCGGGTCATGGTGGCGCCACTACGCGCTGCAGCTGGCCGTGCCTCTCGCGCTCGGCGCCGCGCTCGCCGTACGGTCGGGTCTGCTCCGTACGGTGCGGGTCGCCATCGCGCTCTCGCTGGTGTCGACCCTCGTCGCGGTCGCGTGGCTCACGCCGGCACTGGTGCGGGGGTGGCCGTCGAGCGGAACCGCGGCCGGTGAGTGGATCCACGACCACGCCTCTCCCGGGGACTCGGGACTCGTCGCGTACGGGTCGCCCCAGGTACTGCGGGTCGGCGGACTCGCCGCGCCGTACGAGTACTCGTGGAGCCTGCCGACCCGTGTCCGCGACCCTGACCTCGTCGAGATGACGGCCGTGCTGTCCGGGGCGGACGCCCCCGAGTGGCTCGTCGAGATGGGGTCGTTCACCTGGTGGGGCATCGACACCGACGCCTTCCGCTCCGTCGTCGCCAGCCGCTACCGCGAGGTCGCCGACGTGTGCGGCCACCGCATCTACCTCCGCATCGACGTCCGGCGCGACATCGCGGGACCGACGCGGTGGTGCCCGGATCTCTTCGGGCGCACGACGGGCTCGTCGTAGGGTGTCGCTCGTGAGCGACCTGCGCGTGCGTGACGTCATCGAACTCCTGGACTCCTGGTACCCGCCGCACCACGCCGACTCGTGGGACGCCGTCGGCACGTCGGTCGGCGACCCCAGCGCGCCGCTGCGGCGGATCCTGCTCGCGGTCGACCCGGTGCAGGCGGTCGTGGACGAGGCGGTCGCGTCCGACGCCGACCTCGTCGTCACGCACCACCCGCTGATGCTGAAGGGCGTCCACTCGGTCGCCACGACGACCCCCAAGGGGCGCGTGGTCACCGACCTCGTCCGCCACGGCATCACGCTCCACACCTGCCACACCAACGCCGACTCGCCGGCGCTCGGCGTCTCCGACTCGATGGCTCGCGCCCTGGGACTCACCGACCTCGCACCGCTCGACCCGGACGTGGTCGATCCGCTGGACGCCTGGGTCGTGTACGCCCCGCGCGAGGCCGCGGACGCCGTCGCCGCCGCGATGCACGACGTCGGTGCCGGGGCCGTCGGTGACTACGACCGCTGTCAGTTCGTGAGCGACGGGACCGGCTCGTTCCGCCCTGGCGGCGGCGCGTCGCCGGCCATCGGCAGCGTCGGGGAGGTGGAGCGGGTCGACGAGACCCGGATCGAGATGGTCGCCGCACGCCACCTGCGTACGGCGGTGCTGGCGGCCGTGCGCTCGGCCCACCCGTACGAGGAGGTGGCGTACACCGTCGCCGAGATGGCCGGTGTGCCGGAGGGCGACCGCGGCAGCGGACGGCTGGGGCTGCTCCCGGAGCCGATGACGCTCGCGGACTTCGCCGCGCACGTCGTACGCGCGCTGCCGCGACACCACAGCGCGACGCGGGTCGCCGGCGACCCCGACTCCGTGATCAGCCGGGTCGCGGTGTGCGGGGGATCGGGCGACTTCCTGCTCGACCGCGCGCGGTCCGCGGGCGTGGACGCCTACGTCACGTCCGACCTGCGGCACCACCCCGTCTCGGAGCTGCGTGAGCAGCCTGACGCCCCTGCGGTGGTCGACGTCCCGCACTGGGCGGCGGAGTGGACCTGGCTCCCAGTGCTCGCCGACCGGCTGCGCGGCTGGCTCGCCGAGCAGGGGAGTACGGTTCAGGTCCAGGTGTCCGGCCTCGTCACCGACCCGTGGACGTCGCACCTCGGGTCGCCGAAGTAATACGGTGGAGCCGGTCATGTCCAGCGGTACGCACGCACGCGTCCGTACCCGTCAGAGGAGCCCACGCTGAAAGCCGACCCGTTCGACCAGCTCGCCCTGCTCGAGGTGCAGGCCATCGACTCGCAGCTCGCCCAACTCGCGCACCGTCGTAAGAACCTCCCGCAGGTCGCCGTGCTCGCCGAGCTGCGAGCGGAGCGCGAGACGGTGCACGCGCGCAGCGTCCAGGCGCAGACGAAGGTCGCCGACCTGACCGCCGACCAGACGAGGGCCGACCGCGAGGTCGCCGCCGTCCGCGCGCGCCGCGACCGGGACCAGACCCGGCTCGACTCGGGCCAGGTGACGAACCCGAAGGACCTCCAGAGCATCCAGCACGAGATCGTCGCGCTCGACCGGCGCATCGCCTCGCTCGAGGACGACGAGCTCGAGGTGATGGAGGAGCTCGAAGCCGCCCAGAGCGAGCTGGCCGCCGCCACCGACGCGCTCGCGTCGCTGGACGCGCGCATCGCCGAGGAGCTCGGCGGTCTCGAGGTGTCGACCGCTGAGCTCGATGCATCCGCCGAAGCCCTGCGCGCCGAGCGCGGGCCGACGGTCGAGCGGGTCTCGGAGCCGCTGCTCCAGCTCTACGCGAAGGTCCGCGAGAGCCACGGCGGCGTCGGAGCCGCCGCGCTGCGACACAAGCGCTGCGAGGGCTGCCGGCTCGAGATCAACGGAGCCGACCTGCGCGAGATCGGTGCCACGCCGTCGGACCAGGTGCTCCGGTGCCCCGAGTGCAACCGCATCCTCGTCCGGACCGGCGAGTCAGGTCTGTGAGCACGCCACGGCGAGTGATCGTCGAGGCGGACGGCGGCTCTCGGGGCAACCCGGGACCCGCGGCGTACGGTGCCGTGCTGCGCGACGCCGACAGCGGCACGGTCCTCGCCCAGCGAGCGGAGACGATCGGGGTCGCGACGAACAACGTCGCCGAGTACTCCGGGCTCATCGCGGGCCTCGAGCTCGTCGCGGAACACGCCCCGGGTGCTGAGGTCGAGGTGCGGATGGACTCCAAGCTCGTCATCGAGCAGATGGCCGGCCGCTGGAAGATCAAGCATGCGTCGATGAAGCCGCTGGCGGCGAGGGCCAAGGAGCTCGCGCCCGCCGGTGTCGTCTGGACGTGGATCCCGCGCGAGCGCAACACCGCTGCCGACGCGATCCTCAACGAGGCGCTCGATGCGGCGAAGCGTGGCGGGCCTGCCACTGCGCCTGCTGCCGCTGCGGGACGAGCCGTCGAGCCCTCCGCCGTGCCCGCGGACACGGGGGCAGACACGGGGACCCGCAACCCGATGGTCGGGTGGCGCGACCCGCTCGCGGACCCGCCGACGACGCTGACCCTCGTCCGCCACGGCGCGACCGACAACACGATCGCCAAGGTGTTCTGCGGGACCGGCGGCTCGGATCCCGGGCTGAACGACGAGGGTCGGGCGCAGGCGGCGCGAGCGGCCGCGTACGTCGCTGCCGAGGGGGCCGACGTCGTCGTGTCGTCGCCGCTGCGTCGGTGCCGCGAGACCGCGCAGGTGGTCGCCGACGCGTTGGGACTCGACGTCGTCGTCGACGGCGGCCTGCAGGAGACGGAGTTCGGCGAGTGGGACGGCCTCACCTTCGCGCAGGTGAAGGACCGCGACCCGGTGACCCTCGACCGGTGGCTCGCGTCCACCGCGATCGCACCGCCGGGCGGGGAGTCGTACGACGAGGTCTTCGCACGGGTCCAGCGTCTGCAGCGGCGCCTCGTGGCGGCGTACGGGGGGCGTCGTGTCGTGCTCGTGAGTCACGTGACGCCGATCAAGATGTTCGTCCGGCTCGCGCTCGACGCGCCGATGCCGGTCATCCACCGCCTCGAGCTGCAGCCCGCGTCGGTGAGCACGGTGCGGATCTGGCCGGACGGCATCGCGACGCTCCGCGCGTACGACGTCGTGCCACCCGCCTGACGCCGCCCCCGCCCGCCCGGAGGGGACGCTCAGACCTCGGTCACGATGACGTCGAGGCGGCTGCCGTGCTCCTCGACGGTCCAGCCGAGGTCGCGCAACGTGGCCGCGAGCCCGCCGACCGTCCGCGGCGATGCGCCCTCGGCGAGGAGCGCCCGCACGATCCGGCCCTTGGTCGCCTTGTTGAAGTGGCTGACGACCGTACGACGTCCGCCGGCCTCGTGCAGGACGCGCACCGTCGCGAGCCGGTCCGCCGGTCCGGTCGGCTTCCAGAGCGCGGCGTAGGTCGAGGAACGCAGGTCGACGAGCAGACCCGACCCTCTCGCTTCCTCGACCGCCGGGCCGAGCTCGCCGCGCCACTGGCTTGCGATCGTGCCGAGCCCCGGCAGGGTGACGTTGCCCGAAAGCCGGTACGCCGGGATCCGATCCGCCGGTCGCAGCAGCCCGAAGAGCGCGCTCGCGAACGCCAGCGACCTGCTCGCCCGGCGCCGGGCGGCGGGATCGAGGGTGTCGAGGTCGAGCGCGGCGTACAGGACGCCGTCGTACACCGCGTCCGCGCGTGCTGTCGGCTGCGTCCACAGTCCGGCGTCGCGATCGAGCGCATCGGTCTGGGTCGGCCCGAGACCGAGCACGTCCGCAGCCTTCTCACGATCGTCGACGCAGAGCGCCACGAGCGCCTCCGCGATGCGGCGCCGCGTGTCGGTCAGCGCCGGGAACGCGAGCGTGTCGAGATCGAGCGGGCGACCCCGCCGCGGGACGGACTTGCCTTCGGACGGAGGGAGGAGGACCAGCACGCAGCGATCCTACGGAGCGTACGTCGGCCCGTCCGCGTCGACCTGCACGAGCGCTGCGCTTCTCTAGGGTGGACGGCATGACGCGCGCGTACTTCTCGATCGCCCCGGAGGCCGTTCCCGAGCTCGAAGGCCGCATCGACGCCATCGCGGACGAGCTCGAGGTGCGCCAGGGCTTCTCGCCGGAGGTCCTCGCCGAGGCCGAGGCGGCCGCCGGGCAGGTCGACCTGCCGGCCCTCGACCGTACGGACCTGCCGCTGCTCACCATCGACCCGCCTGGAGCGAAGGATCTCGACCAGGCGATGTTCATCGAGCGCAGCGGCGACGGGTGGACGGTGCACTACGCGATCGCCGACGTGGTGTCGTACGTCCGGCCGGGCGGGGCCGTCGACGCCGAGGCGCACCGCCGGGGACAGACGCTGTACGCGCCGTCGCGGCGGATCCCGCTGCACCCGCCGGCGCTGTCCGAGGACGCGGCGAGCCTGCTCCCCGAGGTCGTACGTCCTGCCGTGCTGTGGTCGATCGACCTCGATGCCGACGGTCGCCAGCGTGACGTGCGGGTGGAGCGGGCCCGGGTCAGGAGCACGGCGCAGCTCGACTACGAAGGCGTGCAGGCCCAGGTCGAGGCCGGGCGCGGACCGGAGACGCTGGCGCTCCTGCGTGAGGTGGGCGAACGACGCGAGGCTCTCGAGGCCGAGCGCGGCGGCGTGAGCCTGCCGTTGCCCAGCCAGGAGATCGAGCGGGCTGCCGATGGCTCGTGGTCGCTGACCTACCGGCAGCTTTTGCTGTCGGAAGGCTGGAACGAGCAGATCTCGCTGATGACGGGGATGGCGGCGGCGGGGTTGATGCTCGAGGCGGAGGTCGGGCTCGTACGCACCCTGCCGCCCGCCGACGAGCACGGGCTGCGCCGGCTGCGGCGAGCGGCGCGCGGACTCGGGATCGAGTGGCCGGCCGACATGGCGTACCCGGAGCTCGTCCGCACCCTCGATCCCACGTTGCCGCACCACCTCGCGATGCTCGACGCGTGCACAGGGCTGCTGCGCGGTGCCGGCTACGTCGCGTTCGATGGCGACGCGCCGGCCGACGCCGAGGCCGAGCACAGCGCGATCGCCGCGCCGTACGCTCACGCGACAGCGCCGCTGAGGCGGCTCGCCGACCGTTACGTCAGCGAGGTGTGCCTGGCCGTCAGCGGCGGGAGCGAGGTCCCGGCCTGGGCGCGGGAGGGACTCGTGGCCCTCCCGGACGTGATGGGAGCGACGGGTCGGGTCGCCTCGCGCTTCGATCGAGCCGTCCTCGATCTCGTCGAGGCCGTCGTGCTGTCCGACGCGGTCGGCCGGTCGTTCGGCGGCGTGGTGATCGACGCTGACGACAAGGACCCCGCGAAGGGCTCGATCCTGCTGGACGATCCGGCCGTCGAGGCACCCGTCGTCGGGACGGCGCCGCTGCCGCTCGGCGAGCTCGTGCGCGTGACGCTCGAGGAGGCCGACGTCGACGCCCGGAGCGTCCGATTCCGCCTCGCGTAGACCGTCGCGTTGGTCAGTGCGTGGTCACCGTACGCGCGCCGGTGACTACGCAGGCACCGATGGAGCGGTGGCTCAGAGCCAGCCGACCCCGTCGGCGATCAGCAGCAGGCCGAATCCGGCGAACAGGAGAGCGGCGCCGTACCGGATGACCTTCTCCGGCAGCTGACGACCGAGCCACGCGCCGAGCAGGATGGCCAGGGCGTCGGCAGCGACCATGCCGAGCGTGCTGCCGATCCACGTGCCGAGCCAGTTCTCCTGCGTCGCCAGCGTGATCGTGGCGAGCATCGTCTTGTCGCCGAGCTCCGCGAGGAAGAACGCGCCGCCGACCGCCCACACGGCGGCGCCGGAGCTCCGCTGAGCCTTCGAGCGCTCCTCGACGGAGAGCTCGTCGCCGCGAAGCGTCCACGCGGCAAAGCCGAGGAAGGCGATGCCCGCGACGAGGGTGATCCAGTGCTGCGCGTCCGCGAACGCCTCACCGACCCAGAAGCCGATGCCGACGGATGCGAGGTGCACGACGGCGGTGGCGACCGTGATGCCGATCAGGACGTCGCGAGGACGGTAGCGAGACGCGAACGTCATCGCCATCAGCTGGCTCTTGTCGCCGAGCTCGGCCACGAAGATGACCACCGTGCTCAGCAAGAACGCGTACAGCATGAAAAAAAGCTCCTCGTCACCTGGACGAAGAGCCTGGGAGCGCCTTCGACCAGGCACGTCCGTAGGGTCGTGTCACTGGCCGAAAGTCTCGTCCGCGCCACCTGAGGTGACGCCTTCCGTACCGGACCCGAAGGTCAGTGTGTCGACACGGATGTTGGGGACTACTCCCTTTCGCGTGCTCGAGTCTACGCGGTGGGACGGCGGTCCACCAAATGAGGCTGGACTCCCGGCGGTCGGCTACCCTGTCGAACGCGGATGAGTCGGCCGGGCGGCCGCGTCGTCGTCGGTGCGCACCGACGATGCCGAGGAAGGTCCGGACTCCACAGAGCAACGGTGGTGGGTAACACCCACCCACGGTGACGTGCGGGACAGTGCCACAGAGAGCAAACCGCCAGCGGCCTCACGCGAGTGAGGTGCGGGTAAGGGTGAAAGGGTGGGGTAAGAGCCCACCAGCGCCTCGGGTGACCGGGGCGGCTAGGTAAACCCCACCGGGAGCAAGACCAAGAAGGGCCTCCGGGCCCGCGCAGGCGTCGAAGCTGCTCGCCGAGCCTGCGGGTAGGTTGCTGGAGCGTCGCGGCGACGCGGCGCCGAGATAGATGGTCGCCGGGGTGGGGAGACACCCTGACAGAATCCGGCCTACAGGCCGGCTCATCCGCCCCCTGGGGATTCCAGCTGCTGGCAGGCTACGGGCATGACGACTTTCAAGGTTGCAGACGCCATCGGGTCGGTCACCGAGTACACCGGGGACTACTTCATCAACGACGCCGGTGTGCTTGCCGTCAGGCCCGACGCCGGCCGGTCAGTCATCTACTCCCCGTCCGGCTGGCGGTCGTTGGTGGTCGTCGACGGCCCGGACCAGAACGTGGTCTGGCGCGAGTGAGTCCCGGGCAGATCGACAGTCTGATCTGCGCAGTTTAGACTGTCGATATGCCGCGCGATCAGTTCGCTCCCGTCTCTGCATCGGCCCAGCGTCTGTCCGTCGACCTCCGCGTGATCTTCGGTCGCCTTCGACGCAGGCTCCTCGAGGTCACCGACTCCGACGACCTGACGCCCTCGCAGGCCTCGGTGCTCGCGCGTGTCGGCAAGGGTGAGGCGGTCACTGCGAGCGGCCTGGCAGCCGTGGAGCGCGTGCGTCCGCAGTCGATGGCGACGCTCCTTGCCTCGCTCGAGCAGCGCGGGCTCGTCGTCCGTACCGCCGACCCGACGGACGGCCGCCGCCAGATCGTCGGACTCACCGAGGACGGTCGCCGGCGGGTCGACGGTGGCAGAGCTGCCCAGGAGGCCTGGCTGCCGCACCTGATGCAGGAACGCTTCACCGAGGCGGAGCGACAGACCCTGCTCGAGGCTGTGGCCCTGCTCGACCGGCTGACCGAGTGACATCACGGCCGTGACCGTCATCGCTGCGACCCCGTCGGCAACCTTCGACCGGCGGCTCCTGGCGCCGATCATGATCGGCGCCGTCCTCAACCCCGTCAACACCTCGATCATCGCCGTCGCGCTGGTCCCGATCGCCGTCGCGTTCGACGCGCCGACGTCGCAGGCGATCTGGCTCGTGTCGGCCCTGTACCTCGCGACCGCGGTCGGTCAGCCGCTCGCCGGCCGGCTCGTGGACGCGTACGGCGCACGCCCGGTCTACCTCGTCGGTGCCGCCCTGACCGCAGCTGCCGGGCTCGTCGGGACGTTCGCCCCGAGCCTGGCGGTGCTGGTCGGGGCACGGGCGGTCCTCGGGCTCGGCACCTGTGCCGCGTACCCGGCAGCGATGTCGCTCGTGCGCAGCGAGGGCGACCGGACGGGGCACCGGGCGCCCACCGGCGTCCTGACGATGCTCGTCGTGACGTCGCAGATCGTCGCCGTCGTCGGTCCGACCCTCGGTGGCGTGCTCGTCGACGTCGGCGGGTGGCGCGCGACGTACGCGGTCAACGTCCCGCTCGCGCTGGCCTGCATCGTGCTCGGCGCCGTCTACCTTCCCCGCCGTGACCGCGCGCGCTCGACCGGGCGCCGCTCGCTCGACGTCCTCGGGATGACGTGGTTCACCGTCGCCCTGCTCGGCGTCATGATCTTCCTGACCGTGCCACGGCTCTCGCTCGTGTGGCTGCCGGTGGTGGGTGCGCTCGCTGCGGTCGCGTTCGCCGTCCGTGAGATGCGCTGTGCCGAGCCCTTCATCGACCTACGGGTGCTCGCGGGCAACCGGCCGCTGCTGGCGACGTACGTGCGGACGCTCGCCGGCTACACCGTGTCGTACGCCTACATCTACGGGTTCGTGCAGTGGCTCCAGGCGGGGCGCGGCCTGACGCCGTCGCAGGCGGGGTTGCTGCTGCTCCCGACGTTCGCGACAGGGATCGTGGTGACGGTGCTGACCGGCCGGCGACGGGGGATCAGGGTCAAGCTCGTCGTCGGCGCCGTCGCTCAGATCACGGTCAGCGTCGCGATCCTGCTGCTGGCCGACGACCGGACCCCGGTGGCCGTCCTCGTGGGGATCGCCGTCGTGGCCGGTGTCTCGCAGGGGCTCGTGAGCCTGGCGAACCAGAACGCCCTGTACGACCAGGCGGACCCGCGGCGGATGGGTGCGTCCGCGGGACTGTTCCGCACCTTCGGCTACCTCGGCGCGATCATCACGGCGGTCGTGACGGGACAGCTGTTCGGCGACGGCGCCAGCACCACCGGCGTCCGCGAGCTCGCGGTGTTCATGACCGGCGTGGCCGGGGCATCCCTCGCGCTGGCGGTCGCCGACCGCTCGCTCGGCCGGGAGGTCAGGCTCAGCGAGCGGCGCGGCCGAGCAGACCGCGGCGGTCGGCCCAGACCTCGAAGAGGAGCGTGAAGAACGGCGGGATGCTCGACGCCAGCGCAGCGACGGCGACCTTGAATGACCAGCCGAACGACCGCCACGCCACGAGGCACATCACGACGTACAGGACGAAGATGCCGCCGTGGATGGGCCCGAAGACCTTCACGCCGACCTCGGTGGTCTCGAGGACCCACTTGAAGAACATCCCGATCAGGAGTCCGGCCCACGACACCGCCTCGGCGAAAGCGACGACGCGGAACGCCGTACGGGTGCGTGAGTGGCTGGTCTGCGGGGGCGTGGCGATCGTGGTCACGGCATCGACCGTACCGGGCGGCGAGGCGGAGTCCGTCACCGGCTACGACATTGCGTCGTAGATCACGGCAGGGTGAGGATCTCCGCACCCGTGCCGGTGACGAGGAGCGTGTGCTCGAACTGCGCCGTACGGGCCTTGTCCTTCGTCGTCGCCGTCCAGCCGTCGTCCCACATGTCCCACTCGATCGTCCCGAGGGTCAGCATCGGCTCGATCGTGAACGTCATGCCGGGCTTGATGACCGTGTCGTAGCGCGGGTCGTCGTAGTGGGGGACGATCAGCCCGTCGTGGAACGCCGGCCCCACCCCGTGGCCGGTGAAGTCGCGGACGACGCCGTACCCAAACCGCTTCGCGTACGACTCGATGACGCGCCCGACGACGTTGATCTCGCGCCCGGGCTTGACCGCACGGATCGCGCGGGCGAGCGCCTCCTCGGTGCGCTCGACGAGCAGACGCGACTCCTCGTCGACGTCGCCGACGAGGTACGTCTTGTTGGTGTCGCCGTGCACGCCGCCGATGTAGGCGGTGATGTCGATGTTGACGATGTCGCCGTCCTCGAGCGGCCGAGCGTCGGGGATCCCGTGGCAGATCACCTCGTTGACGCTCGAGCACAACGACTTCGGGTAGCCGCGGTAGCCGAGCGTCGACGGGTACGCGCCGTGGTCGACGACGAACGCGTGCCCGATCGCGTCGAGCTCGTCGGTCGTCACTCCGGGGGCGATCGCTGCCTCGACGGCGTCCAGCGCCTGCGCTGCGATCCGTCCGGCGACGCGCATCGCGGCGATCGTCTCGGCGCTGCGGACCTCCGGCCCGTCGTACGGCGTCGGCGCGGTCTTGCCGACGTACTCGGGGGCCTCCACGGACGGGGGGACGCTGCGGCGAGGGGACTGGGAGTGGGCGGTCAGCACGGTCACGGATCGAGTGTAGGTGGGGGCGCGCGTCACGGTCGGCACGTGTCGGCGCTCTCGGGCAGGATGGGGGAAGGAGGTCGAGATGGCGGACGGCACGTTCTACTACTGCATCAAGCACCATGCGGTCGAGGGTGAGGAAGGCTGCCGGGCGATCGATCGCCTCGGCCCGTACGCCTCGCGCGAGGAGGCCGGGCGCGCGCTCGAGATCGCCCAGGAGCGCAACGAGAAGTGGGACGAGGACCCCGACTGGAACGACGACGCGCCGGGTGGATGATGGGGCGTCGATCCCGCCGCGCCCCGAGGAGCCCGTGATGCCCGCTGCACCCCGCCCGTTCGACGACGTGAGCGCCGTCCACCCGTGCGGCGAGGGTGAGTACGCCGCGACCGTCGATGCACAGTGGGGTGTCTCCAACAAGCCCAACGGTGGCTACCTGCTGGCGATGCTGGGCCGCGCCGCCGTCGCTGGCGCGGGCCACGAGCACGTCGTCACCGCGTCGGCGCACTACCTGCACTCGCCCGACGCGGGCGCCGTGACGATCGAGACGACCGTGCTCCGCAAGGGGCGCAGCGCCGACCACGTGCGCGCCACCCTGCGCCAGGACGGCCAGGCGTGCGTCGAGGCGGTGTTCATGATCGGTCATCTCGACGAGGCGACGTCGCCGTACTGGGACGCCGGCGCAGCGGGCCGCCCGAGTGGCGACCGCGATGCCGCGGTGCGCGTGCCGAGCACCAGCCCCACCGGGATGCGCGTGCCGCTGATGGACCAGATCGACCTGCGGCTCGACCCGTCGTGCCTCGGGTTCGCGGTCGGCAGTCCCAGCGGCTCCGGCGAGCTGCGCGGCTGGCTCGAGCTGCTCGACGGTGCGCCGTTCGACACGACGGCGCTGCTGTTCGCGGTCGACGCACTTCCACCCGCGACCATGGAGGTCCGGCCGACGGGCTGGGTGCCGACCCTGGAGATGACGGCGTACGTGCGCGCGCTTCCCGTGCCTGGACCGCTGACGATCCTGCACCGCGCCGGTCTCGTCGAGGCCGAGCGCGTCGACGAGACCACCACGGTCTGGGACAGCGCCGGCCGGCTGGTCGCGCAGGCGACGCAGCTCGCAGGCATCCGGCTGGGCTGACCCCGATCGGCGGTGACCCTGGTCCCACCACGAGCGTGCCGGGTGGGACCAGGCTCACCGCTGCGGCGAGCGGGCGGGAACAGGCTCACCGCTGTGGGACTAGAAGGTGTGCTCCTCGCCGGGGAACGCACCGCTCTCGACGTCGGAGACGTACGCCCGAGCTGCGTCGAGCATCGTCGTCCGCAGGTCGGCGTACTTCTTCACGAAGCGCGGGAGCCGCCCCGCGTTGAGGCCCATCATGTCCTGCCAGACGAGGACCTGGGCGTCGGTCTCGACACCGGCGCCGATGCCGACCGTCGAGATGTGCAGCCGCTTGGTGATCTCGGCCGCGACGTCGCCCGGCACCATCTCCATCACCACCGCGAACGCGCCTGCCTCCTCGACCGCAAGAGCGTCGTCGATCGTCTTCTGCGAGGCGTCGCCGCGGCCCTGGACGCGATAGCCGCCGAGCGCGTGCTCGGACTGTGGCGTGAACCCGATGTGCGCGCACACCGGGACGCCACCCTCGACGAGGCGGCGGATCTGCGGAGCCATCTCTGCACCGCCCTCGAGCTTGACGCCGTGGGCGTGGCCTTCCTTCATGAAGCGCACCGCTGTCTCGTACGCCTGCTCCGGCGAGCCCTGGTAGGAGCCGAACGGCAGGTCGGCGAGCACGAACGCGTGTGGGGCCGAACGGGAGACGGCACGTACCAGCGGGATCAGCTCGTCGACGCTGACGGGGAGCGACGACTCGTACCCGTAGACGTTGTTCGCTGCCGAGTCCCCGACGAGCAGGACGTGCACGCCCGCCTCGTCGAAGATCTGCGCGGCGTACTGGTCGTACGCGGTGAGCATCGTCCACTTCTCGCCGCGCGCCTTCATCTGCGCGAGCGTGTGGGTCCGGACGCGCTTGCGCGCCGCCGGAGCGGTCGCTGCGTCCGGTGCGGACGGGCGGGAGCCGGTGCCGTACGGGGCTGGCTCCTCGGCCGGGCTGCCACCTGTGGTGGCGGAGGGGTTCTCGGACATGATCATCCTTCGTTCTCGCAGCTCCCCGATGGAGTCCACGGACCTCTTCAGGGTGCCACGGAGCAACCGGGCGGACGAACCCCTCAGGCTCGGCCCGCAGTGTGTGATGCGTTACACGGAGGTAAACGCCTCAGTCGTCGGCGAGGTGCTCGCGCCAGCGGTGCGTGATGGGCACCCGGCGGTCGCGACCGAAGTTGCGGCGGGTCACCTTCGGGCCCGGCGGGTACTGGCGGCGCTTGTACTCGGCGCGATCGACGAGGGTCACGACACGCTCGACCAGCGCGGCGTCGTACCCCTCGGCGACGACCGCCTCGGCGGAGAGGTCACGCTCGACGTACGCGTCGAGGATCCCGTCGAGGATCTCGTACGGCGGAAGGGAGTCGGTGTCGAGCTGGCCGGGGCGCAGCTCCGCCGAGGGCGGCTTGCTGATCGCGTTCTCCGGGATCGGCGGCTGCTCGCCGCGCGCCTCGGCGTACGCGTTGCGCCAGCGGGAGAGCTCCCAGACGAGCGTCTTGCGCACGTCCTTGATCGGGGCGTAGCCGCCGACGGCGTCTCCGTAGATCGTGGAGTAGCCGGTCGCGACCTCGGACTTGTTGCCGCAGGCGAGCACCAGGTGGCCCTCCTGGTTGGACAGGCCCATCCAGACGACGGCGCGCACCCGCGCCTGCAGGTTCTCCTCGGCGAGGCCGGTCAGACCGAGCGCACCCTGGAAGGCGTCGACCATCGGTGCGATCGGGACCGTGCGCAGGTCGAGCCCGGTGCGCCGCGCGAGCTCGGCGGCGTCGGAGCGGGAGTGCTCCGTGGAGTACTCGCTGGGGTTGGAGACGCCGAAGACCCGCTCCGGACCCAGCGCGTCGACCGCGATCGCGCCGCACAGTGTCGAGTCGATGCCGCCGGACAGGCCGAGCAGCACCGAACGGAACCCGTTCTTGTCGACGTAGTCGCGCAGTCCGACGACGAGAGCGCGGTAGATCTCCTCGAGGTCGCCCAGCCGCGGCAGGATCGGCGGCGTCACCGGGGCGTACGGAGCGACCGGCTCGCTCGAGATCACGGTGCGGACGACCCGCAGGCCGACGAACCGCGTGTCCGGCGGCGGCATCAGGCGCCGTGCGGCCGGGAGGTCGAGGTCGACGACGATCAGCTCCTCGACGAACTGCGCCGTGCGAGCGACGAGCGTGCCGGAGGCGTCGACGACCAGCGAGTCGCCGTCGAAGACCAGCTCGTCCTGACCGCCGACGAGGTTCACGTACGCGAGGGCGACGCCGCCCTCCACCGCGCGGCGGGTGCACAGGTCGAGGCGGACGTCGTCCTTGTTGGCCTCGTACGGCGAGCCGTTGGGGACGACGAGAAGCCCGGCGCCGGCGGCGCGGACCGCCGAGGCGATGCCGTCACGCCACAGGTCCTCGCAGATCACGGCCGCGACGTCGACGCCGTGGATCTCCACGACGTGCAGGACGTCGCCGGGGACGAAGTTGCGGATCTCGTCGCCGACGCCGTAGTTCCAGAGGTGGATCTTGGACTGGCGCGCGACGATCGCGCCGCCGTGCATGACCGCGATCGCGTTGAGCGGCGCGTTCTTCGGGATGCCGGGACCGTCGGGAACCCCCTCGGCCTGGTCGAGGAAGCCGACGATCGCGACAAGCTCGCCGAGGCCCTCCTCGGCCAGCTGCGCGGCGACCTCCTCGGCCTTCGCGCGCGACGCGGCGATCATCGAGGCACGCATCGCGAGGTCCTCGACCGGGTAGCCGGTGAGGACCATCTCCGGGAAGACGACGAGGTGCGCGCCCGCGGCGTGGGCCTCGCGACAGCGGCTGAGCACGAGCTCGGCGTTGAAGTCGAGGTCTCCGACGCGGGCATTGACCTGGGCGAGAGCGACACGCAGCTGAGGCACGCCCCGAGCCTAGCGTCCGCGATTTGTGGAGTTCGTCCAGGAATTGCGGACCGGATTCCTTGACCAACTCCACAAATCGGGGAGGGGCGGCGGACGCGGCGGACCCGGTTCACCCGCCCGTCACGATTCACGGGCACACTAGGCCCATGGGTAAGCAGGAAGACTTCGTGCTGCGCGCGCTCGAGGAGCGTGACGTCCGCTTCGTACGCCTCTGGTTCACCGACGTTCTCGGGCACCTGAAGTCGGTCGCCGTCGCGCCGGCCGAGCTCGAAGGCGCCTTCGACGAGGGCATCGGGTTCGACGGCTCGGCGATCGAGGGCTTCGCGCGCGTCCACGAGGCCGACATGCTGGCGAAGCCGGATCCGTCGACGTTCCAGATCCTGCCGTGGCGCGGCGAGACGCCGGCCACCGCGCGCATGTTCTGCGACATCCAGCTCCCCGACGGCAGCCCCTCGTACGCCGACCCACGGTTCGTCCTCAAGCGGACGCTCGCGAAGGCCGCCGAGATGGGCTTCACGTTCTACACGCACCCCGAGGTCGAGTTCTTCCTCTTCAAGGGCAAGCCCGCCCCGGGTGAGCGGCCGATCCCGGTCGACGACTCCGGCTACTTCGACCACACGGCGCAGGGCGGCGGCCAGGACTTCCGCCGCGAGGTCATCACGATGCTCGAGGCGATGGGCATCTCCGTCGAGTACAGCCACCACGAGGGCGGGCCCGGCCAGCAGGAGATCGACCTCCGCTACGCCGACGCGCTCACCACCGCCGACAACATCATGACGTTCCGTACGGTCGTCCGTGAGGTCGCGCTGTCGCAGGGGCTGTGGGCGAGCTTCATGCCGAAGCCGTTCACCGAGCACCCGGGCTCGGGCATGCACACGCACATGAGCCTGTTCGAGGGCGACGAGAACGCCTTCTACGAGGCCGGCTCCGAGTACCAGCTGTCGCGCACCGGCCGCTCGTTCATCGCCGGGATCCTGCAGCACACGCCGGAGATCACCGCGATCACGAACCAGTGGGTCAACTCGTACAAGCGCCTGATCTTCGGCGGCGAGGCTCCCTCGTACGTCTGCTGGGGCCACAACAACCGCTCCGCGCTGGTCCGGGTGCCGATGTACAAGCCGCACAAGGGCGGCTCCGCCCGCATCGAGCACCGGGCGATCGACTCGGGGTGCAACCCGTACCTCGCGTTCGCCATGGTGCTCGCCGCCGGCCTCAAGGGCATCGAGGACGGCTACGAGCTGCCGCCGGAGGCCGAGGACGACGTGTGGGCGCTCACCGAGGCGGAGCGTCGTGCGCTCGGCATCGCGCCGTTGCCGCGCAACCTGGACGAGGCGATCCGCGAGATGGAGAGCAGCGAGCTGGTCGCGGAGACGCTCGGCGAGCACGTCTACGACTTCTTCCTCCGCAACAAGCGCACGGAGTGGCACGACTACCGCACGCAGGTCACCCAGTTCGAGCTCGACCGGCTGGTCACGCGGGTCTGAGCGTGCCGGACGACCAGAGGCCCCAGCGCGTACGCACGACGTCGGGGTGGCTCGCCCGCCTCGGGTTCGCCGATCCCGACGAGGCGGCGACGCTGCTCGAGGAGTGCGAGCTGCGGTCGACGGCTGTCGTCGAGCGCGTCGCGCAGGGCGCTGATCCCGATCTGGCCCTGCGGCGCCTGTGCGAGATCGCCGGCGCGTTCGCGTCGCGGGCCGGGACGGGGGAGCACCTCGTCACCCACCTCGAGGCCGACCCTGAGCTGCTGACCCGGCTCGTGGCTGTGCTGGGCGGCAGCCACGCGCTGGGGGAGTTCCTGGTGCTGCATCCTGAGGCGGTGCTCGACCTGCGTGCGTCGACGATGCCGGTGGAGCCGCGCGACCAGGCGGCCTTCGAGCGTGTCCTCGGCGACGTGACCGACCGCGACTCGCTGCGCGTCGCCTATCGCCGCCAGCTCCTCCAGATCGCTGCCCGTGACCTGACGCGTCGGAGCAGCTACGAGACGACGGCGGCCGAGCTGTCCGACCTCGCTGGGGCGACGCTCGCGACCGCGTTGCGCCTCGCGCGCGAGGAGGTCGACGACTCCGAGACCGCCCGTCTCGCCGTGATCGCGATGGGCAAGTGCGGTGGCCGGGAGCTCAACTACGTCAGCGACGTCGACGTCGTCTTCGTGCATGCGGCCGCCGACGGCGCCGACGAGCAGAAGGCGACGCGGGTCGCGACGCGGCTGGCATCGACGCTGATCCGGATCTGCGGGGAGCACACCCGCGAGGGCACGATCTGGGAGGTCGACGCGAACCTGCGGCCGGAGGGCAAGGACGGCCCGCTGGTCCGTACGCTGCCCAGCCACGTCGCGTACTACGAGCGCTGGGCGAGCACGTGGGAGTTCCAGGCCCTCCTCAAGGCGCGCCCCGTCGCCGGTGACGCCGAGCTCGGCCGGGAGTACGTCGAGGCGCTCGCGCCGATGGTGTGGGACGCCGCGACCCGCCCGAACTTCGTCGCCGACACGCGCGCGATGCGTCGCCGGGTCATCGACAACATCCCCGCGCCACAGCTCGACCGGGAGCTCAAGCTCGGCCCCGGCGGGCTGCGCGACGTCGAGTTCGCCGTGCAGCTCCTCCAGCTGGTGCACGGCCGGACGGACGAGCGTCTCCGCGTGCGGTCGACGACGGAGGCGCTGCGTGCGCTCGTCGACGGCGGGTACGTCGCGCGTACCGACGGCGCCTCGATGACCGAGGCCTACACCTTCCTGCGCATGTTCGAGCACCGCATCCAGCTCGACGGACTCCGCCGCACGCACCTGGTGCCGAGCGACGACGAGACGCTGCGCATGATCGGCCGCACCCTCGCGTACCGCACCGATCCCGCACGCAACCTCCTCAAGGACTGGCAGGCGCAGCGGCGCGAGGTGCTGCGGCTCCACCAGAAGCTGTTCTTCCGCCCGCTGCTCGATGCGGTCGCCGCCATGCCGTCGGACGCGCTGCACCTCACGCCGGAGGCGGCGCAGGCCAGGCTCGAAGCCCTCGGGTACGCCGACCCGCGTGCCGCGCTGACGCACCTGCGGGCGCTGACGTCGGGGATGCGCCGGTCGGCCGCGATCCAGCGCCAGCTGATGCCCGCGATGCTCGCGTGGTTCGCCGAGTCGCCGAACCCCGACGGTGGTCTGCTCGCGTTCCGCAAGGTCTCGGAGAGCCTCGGCGGGACCCACTGGTACCTCCGCAAGCTGCGTGACGAGGGCAGCGGCGCCGAGCAGCTCGCGAAGATGCTCGCCGGCAGCGCGTACGTCACCGACCTGATCCAGCGTGCGCCGGAGTCGGTGGCGATGCTGGGTGACGACAACGAGCTCGAGCCACGGACGTACGACCGGATCGTGACCGAGACCCGCTCGGCCGCGCGCCGCCACGACGACCCTGCCGAGGCGACCCGCACCGTGCGCCGCGTGCGTCGGCGTGAGCTGTCGCGGATCGCGATGTCCGACGTGCTCGGCCGGGTCGACGTGGTCGAGGTCGGGCACGCGCTCAGCGACCTGACCACGGCGACCCTCGAGGCCGCGCTGGACATCGCGACGCGCGCGGTCGAGCAGCAGCGCGGCACGTCGCTGCCCACGCGCGTCGCGGTCGTGCTGATGGGGCGCCTCGGGGGCCGGGAGATGGGGTACGGCTCCGACGCCGACGTGATGTTCGTCCACGACCCGTTGCCTGGTGCGGACGAGTCGGCGGCGAGCCAGGCGGCGACGGCCGTGGCGACCGAGCTGCGTCGCCTCCTCGGCACCGCGGGCCCGGACCCGGCGCTCGAGGTCGACGCGGACCTGCGGCCGGAGGGGCGGTCCGGTCCGCTCGTCCGCACGCTCGCCTCGTACCGCGCCTACTACGCCCGCTGGTCGATGGTGTGGGAGGCGCAGGCGTTGCTGCGTGCCGCCCCGGTCGTCGGAGACCCCGAGCTGTGCGCCGCGTTCCGCGCGCTGATCGACCCGTTGCGCTGGCCGGGGGAGGGCATCTCCCAGGCAGACGTGCAGGAGGTCCGCCGGATCAAGGCACGCGTCGACGCGGAGCGGCTGCCTCGCGGCGCGGATCCGGCGACGCACCTGAAGCTCGGTCGAGGCGGCATCGCCGACGTCGAGTGGACCGTGCAGCTGCTGCAGATGCAGCACGCCCACGCGGTGGAAGGCCTCCGGACGACCGAGACGCTCCCGGCGCTGCATGCTGCGGCGGAGGCTGACCTGATCGGCTCCGAGGACGCGGCCGTGCTCGGAGACGCGTGGCGGCTCGTGAGCCGGATCCGCAACGCATACGTCCTGCTGCGCAACCGCGCCGGCGCGTCGCTGCCGGAGAACGCCAACGACCGTGCGGGCGTCGCGTGGCTGCTCGGCGGCGGCATCGACGGCGGCGAGCAGATGGTCGACGACTACCTGCGTACGACGCGACGTGCGCGTCAGGTCGTCGAGCGCGTGTTCTGGGGCTGATCAGCCGGGGCTGAGCCCCCTGCGTTGCCCTACGAGGTCCAGGTGACCGGGTCATGGTCGGCCGGTGCGGGGCCGGCCGACCATCTCGGTCGATCCATTACCCTGCGGACCGCTCCCCAGTGATGAGTGCGGCCCGTTCGCCTGTCGTCAGACCACCCCAGACGCCGTACGGCTCCTTCACCTTGAGCGCGTGCTGCAAGCACTGGTCGCGCACCGTGCACCGTGCACAGTACGTCTTCGCCAGGTGCTCGCGAGCGTGCCTGCGAGGGCCGCGCTCGGACTCAGGAGAGAAGAACGTCTCGGGGTCGGCCTCACGGCACGCTCCCTCGTACTGCCATTCGTAAGCCTCCATCAGAGGCATTGGAAGGCGGGCAATGCTTGCCATGTTGGTACCCCCTAGTGAACAACGCGGCATGCAACTGGTTCAGAACTTATCCAAATCTGATTCATCGCACAAGATCCATGTGGCGGATTACATTTCTGGGGGTCACACTCGGAGCGAGATACTCCTTCGGTGGGCGAAGGAAGAGAGTCGGCATCGGTGATGCACGTCGAGCCGACAGGACTGGGATCCCTGTCCGGGCGGGGTCTGGAGACGAGCATGGACGAGGAATCCGAGCTCCTCTGGGGCGTGGGGGCGGTGGCCGAGCGTGTCGGTGTCGCGACCCCCACCCTGCGGACGTGGGAGCGCCGCTACGGCATCGGGCCGAGCCGGCGCACCGACGGCGGTCATCGGAGGTACAACGAGACCGACATCCGTCGCGTCCAGCTGATGAACCGCATCGTGAGCAGCGGTGTCCCGGCGCAGTCCGCGGCGCGGGTCGCGCTGTCGCTCGACTCCGGCGGGCTGGTCGCGGCGCTCGCCTCCGACGAGCCGTTGTACGGCGCGCCTGGGCAGGTGATCGCGACGCCTGCGGAGACGGTCGGCCGGATCATCGACACCGGTGCGACGCTCGACGTCGTCGGGCTCACCACGCTGCTCGCCGAGACGATCCGCGACTGGGGGGTCCTCGGCGCCTGGGTCAACGTCCTGGCGCCGGCGTTGCAGGACGCGGCGTTCGCCGTCGCCGACCACAAGCTCGGCGAGGAGGCCGAACGCGTCATCCGCGAGCGGCTCGAGGTCGAGCTGCGGTCGGTCGCGAGGTCGTACGCGCCGCGGTACCTCGGCGGGCGTCCCCTCGTGCTCGCGTCGGTGGACGCCGAGGCCGAGTCGCTGGCCGTGCTGGCGCTGGAGGCGGCGCTGGCCGGCAGGGGAGTGGCGGTCCTGTCGCTCGGCTTCGAGGTGCCCGCGAGCGCGCTGCTCGGGCTCCTCGACCGTGTGACGCCGGCCGCGGTCTACCTGTGGGCGAGCCACGTGCCGACCGCGGCGCTCGTCGACGCCGTGGATGCGTCGGCCGGGGACACGCCCGTCCTCGTCGGCGGCCCCGGCTGGGTCGGGCTCGACACGGGCCTGCTGCAGGTCGAGCTCGTCGCGGCACCCGACCTGCTCGCGGTGGCCGACCGGCTGCTCGGCCTCATGCAGGAGACTCCGGTCGCGCGTCGGTGAGACCGGCGGCGCGACGGCGATCCACAACGGCGCCGACCCGCGCTCGCCTGCGGGCCGAGGCCCGCGCCGCGGCCGCAGGCTGAGCGGCGGTCAGTCTGCCTCGAGCCCCGTCATCGGGTCGCCGTACCGCTCCAGGCGGTCCGCCATGTCCCCGAGCAGCACCTGGCGGACGCTCGCCGGGTCGTCGAGCTCGTCCCAGGTGCGCGGCGCCGCGACCCAGGGACGGGACCGGCCACGCAGCGAGTACGGCGTGACCGTGGTCTTCGCGCGGACGTTCTGGCTCCAGTCCAGGAAGACCTTGCCCCGCCGGTCGGCGCGGCGCATGGCCGACAGCACACGGTCGGGGTGCTTCCCAGACAGCTCGTCGGCGATGCCCCGGGCGTAGTCGCGCAGGGCATCGGGTGAGGAGTCGCGGCCGTGCGACGCGTACAGGTGGAGCCCTTTGCTGCCGCTGGTCACCGGAACGGTCCGCCACCCGTCCGCGTCGAGACGATCGCGTACGAGGTGGCCGACGGCCACCGCCTCCTCGAGGCCGGCGGGCTCACCGGGGTCGAGGTCGATCACGAGCCGGTCGGCGTCACGCACGCCGCCGCGGGGCCCGACCGTCCACTGCGGCGTGTGCAGCTCGAGCGCCGCGAGGTTCGCGAGCCACACCAGGTCCGAGCGGTGCTCGACGATGGGGAACACCAGCGAGTCGCGACCGGTCGAGGAGCCCGGCGTCGCGACCTCGACCGTGCGTACCCAGTCGGGCGTGCCGCGGGGGACGTTCTTCTCGAAGAACGGGTCCTTCTCGACACCGTCGGGCCACCGCTTGCGCGTGCACGGCCGGTCCGCCAGCTGTTTCAGAAGGGGCTCCGCCACCGAGAGGACGTAGTGGATCACGTCGAACTTCGTGGTCCCGTCCTCGGGGTAGAGCACCTTGTCGAGGTTGGTGACCTTGAGGGACCGCCCGTCCACGTCCAGAGTGCTCGACGCCATGCCCACACCATGACACGTGGACGTGCGACAAGCACGGCGCCAGCGGACCCCGCGGAGGTCTAGTCTCGGGCGCGAGGGGGTGGACGCGATGCCCGACGACGAGTGGGTGGAGCTGCGGGTCCACGGAGTCAGCGGTACGCCCGCCGGTTCGATGCTCGACCGGCCGTACGTCTCGCAGGTCGGTGGCGACGACGAGTCGCGCTACTTCCGTTCGGTCGACACCGCCGGCAACGAGCTCGCGGGCCACCACGGCCAGGTGCTCGAGGCGTACCACTGGGGGAGGCTCACCTCCGGGAGCAAGCTCAAGGCGCTCTGGCTGATCCTGCTGCCGTTCGGGATGGTCAACGGCGCCCACTTCATGCTGCCCGCGAGCGGACCAGGTCGTACGGCGCGGGCCCTGCACGCGACCTGCGACGCGCTGCTGCGACTCGTCGGCGTGCTGCTGACCTCGATGTTCGCCTTCGCCGCCGGGCTGGTGCTCATCGACCTCATCGCGTGGCGCTGGGCACCCCAGGCACGATTCATCGGGTCGCTCGAGCCGAGCGTCGTCCTGGGCGCCGCCGTCCTCCTCAGCGCCGCGGTCGTCGTCGTGCTCGCGTTCCTCGGCCGCGGCTACCGTGAGGGTCGCATCATCCAGCTGCGCCAGCGGATCCGTGCCTGGCGCACGCACACGCCGCTGCCCCCCACACCGTCGGTCGAGCCACCGAAGGAACGCGCTGTCACGCCCCTCGCGCAGGAGTCGTTCTACTCGGGCGACTCGCGCACCCCGACGCTGCGTGACCTGCACATCGCCGCGGGCCTCTTCGTCGTCGCGGCGATGGGCGTGTGGGTCGCCCACCCGTTCGCGTGGGAGCGCGAGATGACGTCCCTGCAGCTGGCGATCGCCGGGTGGGTCCTGGTGGTCGTGGTCGTCACGCTCCTCGGTGACCCCGAGCGCGGCACACGCGACCGGATGACCGAGGGGCCGGCATGGCAGGGGCTCTGGAAGGCGGCGACCTCGGTCCTCGGCATCGTCGGTCTCGTCGGCAGCGTCGCGGTGCTCGTGGCCGCCGTCGCCGACATGGGAGGCGTCAACCGGGTCGAGTGGACGGCGCTGCGCGAACGACCCGAGCGGTTCGACGTGATCGCCAACTGGCTCCTCGTCCTCGGCGTCGCGGCACTCCTCGCGCTCTTCGTGGTCAACCTCGCGCTCGTCGTGGTCCGTCGGACGGACCGCCCCCAGAAGGGCAGTCCCGAGCGCTACTTCGCGCCGTACGCGTGGGGGATGGCGGCCGCGCTGTTCACGGCGATCGGCGCCTTCATCGGCGTGGGGTTCTCGGCCGCCGTCGCCACCGGGGTGTCGTCGGCGCTGGATCTGTCGACGCCCGTCACCGGCAGCTCGAACGGCGCGCAGGTCACCGTCGGGACGACGCCGATGCTCGACCGCGTGGCGTACGCATGGGGGCTGAACGTCGTCATCCTCGTGGTCATCATGCTCGTCGTGGTGGCGTGGCGGATGCGGCGGCGGCGCCGTACCGACGAGCGGGTCACCGCGATGTACACCGCGGACGGGTCGCTCCTGGTCCCGCCCCGCTGGGTCTCGCGGGTGCGCTTCGCGGTGCAGAAGGCTCGCGTCAAGAACGCGATCGGCCCGATCTGCCTGGCCTTCGCCAGTGCGGGCATGATCCTGGCCGTCGCGCTCGCCGTCGAGCTCGTCCCGTGCATGAACTCACGCGACCCCAGCACGTGCGGCCACCTCCCTGGCCGTCTCGACCTTCTCAGCCAGCCGAAGTACGTGGTCGGGGTGGACGGCGTCGCGAAGTCCAACCTCGTCGCGCTGTTCGGCGCCTGGCTGCTGATCGCCGCGGCCGGCTGGCTGCTGCTGCAGAGCCGCAAGGCCGTCGCCGAGGAGGGCAAGCGCCGCGGACTCAACGTCGTCTGGGACGTCCTCGCCTTCTGGCCGCACGCGGTCCACCCGTTCTCGCCCCGTGCGTACTCCAAGCGCTGTGTCGAGGACCTTCGTGAACGCATCCGCTGGCACCTCGACCGCCTGCCCGAGGGCGGCACACGTCGTGACCTCGTCCTGTGCGGGCACAGCCAGGGCAGCCTGATCAGCTTCGCGACGATGATGCTGCTCGACGAGTCGGAGCGTGACCGGGTCGCGCTGGTGACGTTCGGGTCCCAGCTGCGGGTGATCTTCCCGAAGGCCTTCCCTGCGTACGTCAACTTCGCGGCGATCACCCGCTTGTACGACGACCTCGACGGTGCCTGGATCAACCTCTACCGGACCACCGACCAGCTGGCGGGGCCGGTCCTCTCGTGGAACCACCAGATCGACACCGACGGGGCGCGGTCGGAGCACTTCCCGAAGCCGCGCGACGGTGCTCGTGCCGACGAGTACGCCGACCCGTACCGCACCCGCCGCTGCGGGGCCGACTGGCGATTCGCCGACCCCGTCGCGTACGACCCGAAGCTCCAGGACGGTGCGGTCGCCGAGATCTACGGCCACTCGTGGTTCGCGCGCAACCCCGACTGGCACGAGTGCATGGCGACCGTGCGAGCGGTCCCGCCACCCGATCGTGGGGCGAAGCTCTCGCAGGCCGAGGAGGAGGCGTGGGAGCTCGCCCGGTCGGCCGGTGCACGGACACGTCCGGACGACCCGCTGACCGAGTAGCCCACCCGCGGCGAGCACTCGGGCCGTACAAAGGCGTCGTCGTCTGGTGGGCGCCGTCCGGCAGGTGATTGACTGACGCCATGGATCTGCTGTCGGGGCACAGGAGGCGGTGCGACGCCGGTGCTGACTGACCCTACGCCTGCGTCGAATCCACCCACGCGACCGCGAAACCGCCGGCAGCTGATCGTCGACGCTGCCGGCCGCGTCTTCAACGAGCGCGGATACCACGCCGCCTCCATGGAGGAGATCGCCGCCCACGTCGGGATCACCGCGCCCGCCCTCTACCGGCACTTCCCGAACAAGTACGCGCTTTTCGCGGAGTGCGCGAACCTTATGGCGGACCGGCTCGTCGAAGCGCTCGACGAGCTGCCCGCCGATGCGAGCCTCGACGCGCTCTTCTCCGCGGCGGCGCGCGTGACGATCGCCCATCGTGCCTCCGGAGGCGTGTACCGGTGGGAGGCGCGCTATCTCAACCCGGACGATCGTCGGATCCTGCGGCTCAAGTTCGCGCACGTCGTCGACCGGGTCGCCGAGTCTGTCCCGGCCGCGGAAGGGACGATCGGAGCCGAGGTTCGCTCCGCAGCAGCGCTCGGCGCCATCGGGTCGATCACCATGCACCACACCCGGATCTCCTCGCCGCGCGCCGAGAAGCTCCTGGTCCGAGCCTCCATGAGAGTGGTCGAGACCGAGTCCCCGAGCGCAGTCTCTGACTCCAGCAGCGGTGTGCCGTCGCCGCCGGTCCCCCGAACCCGACGTGCGGAGATCCTGGCGGCGGCGATCCCGATGTTCGCCCAGGACGGCTTCGCCAACGTGAGCCTCGGCCGCATCGCGGAGGCCGTCGGATTGGCGCCGTCGGCGATCTACCGCCACTATCCCGGGAAGGTCGACATCCTGGCCGCCGGGTGCCTCCAGGCCGCCGGCCTGCTGTCCCAAGCCGCCGAGCAAGCCTTGGCGGGGTGCTCCGACCCGCGTGACGCGCTCGCTGCGTTGGCGTCGACGTACGCCGCCTACAGCTTCGAGCACCGGGCGCTCACCAGCGTCGCCGCCGCGGAGATCGTCGGTCTGCCTGCTGACCTGCAGCGGCCGCTCGTCCTGGCGCAGCGCGAGCACATCGCGATCTGGGGGCAACAGCTGCGGGCGGTCCGGCCTGACCTCAACGACCGGCAGGCGCGGGTGCTGGTCCACGCCGGCTTCGGGGTCGTCGTGGAGGCGGGGCGTCAGCTGCACTGGCACGACTCCGACGACCACCGCCGCGTCGTCGCCGCGCTCATGCTCAGCGCGCTGGGCTGGCAGGCCTGAGCCCCGCTGCCGTACGCAGCGGGGCTCAGGGTGGGTGATCAGCCCGCGCGGTTCCCGGTCGGGATCGTGATCGGGGTGGTGAGACCCGACTCGCCGCGGTTCAGGAACGCCATCGCGATCGCCTTGATCAGCTGGTCGAAGAGGTAGAAGTTCGCCGGCACCAGCGGCAGCAGCCCCTCACGGAACGCGATGTACGCCGGCCAGCCGACCCGGATGAGGCCCGCTGACACGTAGTCGCGCTTGAGCTCCAGCCAGTCGCCGATCTCGTTGCCGAGCTGGTACCGGACGAACTCGTTGAGGAAGCCGCGAGTGACGCCGAGGTCGACCTGGGAGATGAGACCGAGGAGGACCTCTGCGAGCGCCTTGCCCTCCGGCGTGAGGCCGAGGATCGGCGTGAGCACCTGAGCCGACTGGGCGTGGGCAGCGTTCCAGCTGGAGGGAATGTACTCGTCGCGCACACCCAGCATGTGGAGCGCGACCTGCCAGGAGTGCAGGAACGCATCCTGGTCTGCCGACAGCATCGGGATGCCCCACTCCTTCATCTTCTTGTGCGCGAAGGTGCCGGTGCTGTGGAACGTGACGAGGATGTCGGCGTTGCTGATCGGGATGGTCTCGTCGGCCACCGCCTTCCAGTGCGGCGACTGGGGGAGCAGGTGCCGGACGGCGGCGTGGACGAGACGCGTCTTGTTCGAGGTGACCAGGAACTGTCCGGACGTCTCGAAGGCGTTGATGTCGCTGAGGTCGTATCCGAACGAGAAGGTCTTCGCGGCACGGTCCTGCATGTCCGCACCGCCCGCCGACCAGTACACCGACTTGGCCTCTCGGGGGATGACGGTGCTCATGATGCCGCCGCCGAGCCCGTACAGGAAGAACAGGTACATGTCCTTCTTGCGGTTGAAGTTCGCCGCTCGGCGGAGCTTGGCCATGTCCGCCCAGGCGGGGAGCTGCTTCTCGCGCTGGAGGAACGCAGCCAGCTCAGGCGGCAGACCGCTGGGCACCGCCTGTCCGTTGTTGACCCACGGCAGGATCGCGTCGTTGATCGCGGGGACCTGGCCGTTGTCGAGCGCCGAGGCCATGATCTGGTCGATCTCGTCGTCCCAGACCCACTGCGGATCGACCCCCGTCCCAGCGCCGGCGATCGAGCCCGACGGTGACCACGACCATGCGGCCGATGGCGTGACGACGCTGGCGAGGCCGAGGGCGGCTCCGAGTGTCAAGACACCGCGTCTGTTCATGTCGACCATGTGTGCACCTGCTTCCCAGTGAGGATGGGCTCCACCGCGGCGGCATCCTGTCAGCCACGTCGGCATCCGAGGTCCATCGATGATGTGATTCGTGATTAACATAGGGATGTGAGCCGGGTCACGCAACCCCTAGGGCCAGCCTGTCTTTGCTGGGGTCTCACCACCACGACATCGGCACGTCATGGGCAGAGGATGCGGCCCCAGGTTCACTTGGTCTCAGGCGACGTCGCACGCCCGCAGCCCCGTGGCATCGGATATCGTCGAGCTCCGACGAACGGCCTCACGATCCGTCCTGGAGGAAGCAATGACCCATCCCGTGATCGAGACGCCGACCACCGAAGGCGTCGAACGCGCTGCCGCGCTGGCTCGCCGCTGGCTGCCCGCGTTCCTGGCCGGACGCAGGGCCGAGGACGACGTCTACGCGGCCGGCGCGAGCACCTGGCACAACGTCGGCGAGTGGGAGGCGGAGATCCAGGCGACACCCTCCCGGACGCGGACGGTGCAGGCGGGCGCGGACCTGCGTGTCGAGGACGTCCGCGTGAAGGTCTTCGACGGCGGCTGGGTCCTGCAGTCCGTCGCGGTCGGCGTCAACCCTGACGGGGATCCTGTACGGATCCCCTCGTGCCTGGTGGTCACGTTGCGTGACGGGAGGATCGCGCGATTCGAGGAGTACGCCGACTCACGGGCGGCCGAGCGGCTGTTCGGGTCGTCCACGACGGCGAACAGCCCCGGATCGGGGGAATCCGGGGCCGTTCAGGACTGAGGAGCAGGCGGGGGCGGCATGCCCCTCAGCGTCTGTGTTCAGTTGTGGGTTGTACGACCGGCAGATGACTCTGTCCTTCGTACGACCGACAGATGACTCTGTCTTTTGTACGACCGACAGATGACTCTGTCTTTTGTACGACCGACAGATGACTCTGTCCTTTGTACGACATCTTGCGGGGCTCGCCTCCGGGGACCGCTCGTACCTCGCGATCCCCTTCGGCTCACTCCTCAGATGTCGTAGTAGTAGCTGACTCCGCACGAGGGGCGACGCCGTCTCCATGTTTTGCCTGGTCAGGGGGTTGCGCGCGATCGGCGTCGCCCAGGCGTAGGCGCTATTCACGGGCTCGGTAGGCACCCAGTCGGGGGAAAACTGGGGGAATGGCAGCATGCAGTTGAGTCTGCGTGCGGGGGCGCCGCGTGTCCAGCGCCTCGGGTGAACCGGCGGGTGTCTGAGGGTTGGCGGTCGTTCAACACTCCGGGTCGAACTCGACCAGGAGACGACTCTGCGAGCCACATGCTGCGCGGGTGCGTACGACCCTTCGGCCCGAAGGGGCTCCGGCGACGCGGGTGCGGGCCGGCAGTTCAGAGCCGGACGTAGGGCCGACGCATCGGCACGAGCCGGAGGTTGCGTTCGATGACCTTCTTCGTAGTGCCCAGGCGCCGCGCGACCCAGACTCGGAACAGGAGGCGGGTCTCGCGGAGGAGGTTCAGCAGGTCTAATGAGTCCACGTCGGGGTGCTCGGGGTGCTTGACCATCCGGTACTTGTCGGCGACGTCGAGGCGCCAGGTGTTGAGGTCGAAGCCGAGGTCCACGTCGATCTCGTCGACGATGCGGCGCAGGTGTTCGCGGATCTGTTTACCAGGTACGTCGCCTCGCTCGACGGCGATGTTGTAGCCGATGTCCTCCATGGCGGCGGCTGCCTCGGAGAAGAGGGTCTCGAGGGCGGCGTCGGGGCTGCTGACTGAGTGAATCATGCCGGCGATGCCGCGGGTGTGACGCTCGCGCAGCTTGAACCAGCGACGGACGCCGGCCTCGCCGATGTCGTCGAACTCGAACAGGTAGCGACTCCTCTCGACGTCTCCAGGTGCCTGTAGATCGTGGGTGTAGACAGGTGCCCATCGATCCCACACGGGGTGGTCGTCGAGGGCCCGTTCCGGGTCGCGTCGGCTTTGGACCTCGACGTGTTCGAAGCCGTACGCCTGCCAACCGGCGACGGTGAGGAGTTGACGGATCGCGTTGTGCACGTCCAGGTGTTCGGCCCAGGTCCGAGGCCGGAGGACATTGGTGGAGACCCGCACGCCATCCGCGATCATGCTGACGCCGGCCTGACTTCTGTCGGCCAGGGACCAGGAGTGCCAGCCTTCCAGCCTCGCGTTGAGTCGCGGCGAGATGTTCAGCGGTTGAGGCGCCTGGAGGTAGACCGCAGTCCGCCGGCCTCGGTCGTGTCGTGTGACCTCATGGTCCACCGAGCCGAGGCGTGTCCACTCGTTCAAGCCCTGGAGCCTCGTGTGCATCCCGTTGATGCGGGTGTAGTCGATGCCTTTGCGCCCGGCCGCGACGGCGAAGCGGAAGTAGGCGCCGCCTTCCTCGAGGCCCCCACCGAGCGTGGTTCGCGATCGGTAGGGGTCGAGCAGGCATAGATGGCCGTGGGTGTCGGCGAACCAGACCACCTCTGGTACCTCGTAGTCGTGGAGCTTGTAGTCGGGGTCGTCACCGAAGCTGACGCCACGGCCGGCGAATCGTCGGCGGTGAACGTCGTCTTCGCGGAAGTGCGGCACGACGAGCTCGATCTCCCGGCCGGTGTTGCGGAGCATCGCCGGATAGCCGTCCGGCAGCCCTCGGTCCCAGCAGAAGCCGACGCGGGCGCTGTCAGGCTCGAGCACGTTGGGCATGTTCCATCATGCGGGTCGCCGGGGTCAGCGGCGCTGCTCTCCTATGGCGCGCGCAATACTCTGACCGAGCCGGTAGAACGCCAGCTTGTCGCCTGACAGGCGGTGTCCAGACGGCCCCGCCTCTGGAATGGGCCACAGCCCCGAGTCTTCGACCATCACGTGGAAGTCGTCGCTGTAGTGCGGTGCTTCCAGGTCGGAACTCCGGTAGGCCACGGTGATCCTGCCGTTCTTGCCGAGACCGGCCGCAACGGTCCCGTCGTCGAACTGGCTGTCGGGACCGGACTCGAGGCGCCACATCGCTCGAATGCTCGAGCCGGGTGCCAGCGTCCGGGCGGTGGTGAAGAAGGTTCTCACGGACTGCGCGATGTCATCCGGTCTCTCGGGCCAGTCCGAGTAGTCGAGGCGGAGATCGAGGGCTGCGGACTTGCCGACGTTGACGACGCGGACGTCCCAGTTGGGCGAGCCAGCGAGGCTCGGTACGACCTCGGCGTAGACGTAGGGGCGTGTCTGCTCGATGCTGTCGCGCTTCGTCTGAATGTTCGCGTCGCGGGAGGCGCGAAGTGCCTGCCGAGCAGTGCGCCACGTCGCGAGCGCAATGAGGAGGACGAGAAACGAGAACACCGTGCCAGTGAGTTCCGACCACGCTGAGACCTGGTCGGTGAAGGTGGGTTCGCGCATGGACAGGATCCAAGCACGACCCGATCGTTTCAACCGCTGTTGATGCGGCGAGTTCGGGTACGGACTCCTGGACTGCTAGTCGGCCGCCAGGGTCAGGGTAGGGGTGCAGGCGTTGGATCTGAGACGTCGGATTCGCGTGAAGCATAGGCGGTGAAGAGGGCCTGGTGGAGCCGTCCGCGCGTGCCGACCGCGTAGCCGTTGTCCCTGGCCCACTGCCGGACGACGGCAGGGTCGGCGCGCTCGGCGAGCGCGGGGCTGGCGGCTCCTGTGGGGCTGACCGACGGCGCGGATCCCGTCTGCGGCACCTTCTTGCGCTCGCGGACGGCGGCAGGCTGGAGGTGTTGCAGGAGGGTCGCGAAGTCGTTCGGGTGGACGACGCGGCACCCGACGCGAGCGGCGTCGGCGGCCTTGCCGCCGGAGAAGGTTCCGTCGGTGACCAGCAGGAAGGTCTTGGTGGACACGCTGTTCATGACGCGAACGCCGAGGGCCTCGGCTCGGCGCTCGAGCTGGTCGCGCAACGCCTCGTCGCAGCCGGTGAACGCGACCTTGTGGCCGACCCGCAGCGGTTCACCGAGGGTCCACGGGTCCGGCAGGGGCCCGAGTCCGGCGGAGAGGCGTTCGTGCCGGGCGGCTTCTGCCTGATCCAGGGTGTGCGTCAGGAGCGTGGCGGGTAGGCCGAGCAGCGTGCAGACGTTGACGAGCTCGGCCTTCTCGGCGCGGCTGACGACGCCGTCCTCGAGCGCCAGGTGGGACAGAGCCAGCAGCAACGACCGGTTCGCGGCCGCACGGTCCTGCTCGCTCTGGTCGAGGGTGGTGGCGACGTCGTCAAGGGCTTGAGCCTCGGCGGTCGAGATCTCGCCGTCCTCGAGCGCTTCGGCCAGCATCTCGACATAGGGCAGCGTCGATGCCGGTGCTCCTTCGTCCAGCGCGTCGACGAGGGAGAAGTCGGCGAGGAGCTGCACAAGCGCCGGTGGGGACGCTGCCTTCTTCGCCTGGTTGATCTGGATGCGTGCCCGGGTGTGGGTGATGGCTGCGGCCGGGCGGGGTGCGCGTGTCGGCGAGCCCGGCCAGACGACGGCAGCAGCCTCGGCGGTCAGGGCGAGGTGGTCGGGGTGGGGCGCGGTGCCGTTGCGGGGGTCGAGGTAGTGGCTCAACAGTCCCGCGGTGGCCCGCGCGTCGCCCAAGGCGGAGTGTGCGCCCCGAAGCGGCACTCGCGCCAGCGCGCAGCAGTCCGCGAGCCGACGGCGGTCCATGTCCGGCAGGTAGTAGCTGCTGGCCTCCAACGTGCACAACGTCGGCAGCCACGGGAGGTCCCAGCCGGCGTTGGAGTACTCGGCGCGGACGAACGCGGCGTCGAAGCGCGCGTTGTGAGCCACCAGCACCGTGCCCTGGATCGACTCATTCAAGTGGGGGATGAGGTCGCCGAACTTCGGGGCACCGCGACCACTCGCCGGTGATGCCGTGGATGTGGGTCGCGCCCACCGGTCCCTCTGGATCGACCCGGCGCGACCACTCGCCGGTGATACGGCCGGCCGCGTCGGTGCGCACCACGGCGATCTCCAAGACCCGGTGGTGCTGGGCACTCAGGCCGGTGGTCTCGACGTCGATGACGGTGTAGCCGCCAGGGGTGACGGCCTCGGCCGCCGTCGCGCGATGCTTGCCGGCCGGAGCAGAGCTCCGCCACCTGTCGAAGAGTCCCATGATCACCCCGGGTCCTGGCCTCGCTCCCTCGCGCGGCTGTCCGAGAACGGTAGGTGATGATCCTGCCCCGCACGCGAGAATCGAGTACGAAGACCAGTTGTCGGCTTGTCCGTGCTGGCCCACCAGCTGGGGTCGAGTCGGCGAGTCGTGCGCGGCGGGTGCCGTCGCCATACCAGCCATCGGTCGGCGCCAGCAGCGCTTGGCAGCGCTCCGCGAGAGATGGTCAGGACGCGAGTCCTACCTATTGGGCTGCTCGGATCGTAGGCTGGACGCGACAGATGGAGGTGCCGGCCATGTCGAACGAGCCCACGGTGAGCCGCGAGGTCGAGAGAGTCTTGTCCGGCGCGCTCGCCTACGACGACGCCAACGTCGATGCGCAGGCGCGAGTCCGACAAGCGTGGGACCAGCGCATGTCCGATCGTCGCAACGGCCTCGACCTTGCCACCGAGTTCCGTGAACGGGGCCGCAGCTGGTCCGAGTGCGACGCCGACGGCAAGGTGCTGCAGTGCCGGTGAACGAGCTCGCCGAGCTCCTGCGGCCATTCTGGTCCGAGGAGAAGGTTTGCCGCGAGCTGGCTCTCGCCGAGCATGAACTGCGCGACCTCGAGGCGCACGACGACATCCTCGCCCTACCGACCTCGGACCCGACTCCCGTGAACATCTACCCCGTGGAGCAGTTCGAGAGGGCCGACGGCCGTGTTCGCGTACGACCCGCACTCCAAGCCGTCTTCCGCGAGCTCCGCGCCACCGACCGCTGGACCGTGGCCATCGCGGCGCTCCGCACAGCCGCCCCGGAGCTCGACGATCGCACCCCGCTCGACGCGGCCCGTGACGGTGTCGCTCCCGAGCGGCTCGCAGCCTACGCGCGTCGTCTGGCGGCGGAGTGGCGCTGACTCCTGCGTCTTCAACGAGGCAGGACGGCGGTCTCCGCCGCACAGGCGACACCTCGGCTCGGTATCCCGTGCGGCGGGCGTCCGATGCATCGGCGCTGTAGGCGACAGCTCAGCCGAGCGGCAGGTTGATCGCGGCGATCGCGTCGCGCTGGCGTTGCCCCGGTCGCTTGTCGTAGCCGGCGGTGGTGGTGGGGTGCGCGTGCCCGACGGTCTTTGCCACGAGGGCGATGTCGTAGCCGTTGTCGAGGAGTGTGGTGATCACGAAGCGACGAAGATCGTGCACAGTGGTGCCGGGCAGGTCGGCGACCTCAGCGAGCCGGTGGACGAGCTTCCACACCTGATGAGTGCTCATGGGACCGTGGTCAATCAAGGCACGGCCGGTGCGCGAGAGCGGAGGGAACAGCGCCCCCTTTGCTGCTCCACGGAACTCGAGCCACCGCTCGAGAGCGTGGACAGTCGCGGGATGCAGCCAGGCGTTGCGAGGGAGGCCCGACTTCGTCTCCTGCAGGTGGACTCGCCGCTCTCCGAGGAAGGTGTGGTGAAGCCTGATCCGCGAGACCTCATGGCCCCTGGCGCCTGTGCTTGCGAGCGTCAGAACCAGCGCGAGGTCGCGGGTGCGCGTTGCCTCGTGCTGCGCCATGGATGCGGCGGCGCGCACGAGCGTGGCGACGTCGGCCTCGCTCAGGTACCGACCCGGTGGCCGCCTGGTCTGTCCACCGAGGACCTCGAGCTTGGTGACGCTGTCGTACTCGTCGTGCGTCACCAACCCGACCTTGCGGCAGCAGTTCAGCATCACGCGAAGCGCTGAGGCGTCCTTGACGAGCGTGGCGCGGGAGTACCGGTCCGCCACCGGCGCCAGGACTGCTTCTGCGATGGCCTCGTCAGTGATGTACTCCCAGGCGAAGGTCTGCTCGTCCTCGCGGCCCTGGCTGAAGGTGCTGGCGACGCGTCGCAGTGCTCCGATCATCGCCCGCTGGCTCTCCGCGTTGTGACGGTACCGCCTCTTGAACAGGGTGAGCGCAGCCTCGCGCATGGCCAGGCGCTCGCCCTCTTCGAGGGAGACAAGATGCAGTCCGGTCATCGTCGGCCGTCCGTCTCTTCGTCCTTCTCCACAGGGTTGGACGAGGGGAGGTCGAACGAAGCGATGGCATCGCGCTGCAGGTCATCTCCGGCCATGTCGTAGACGAGCGTCGACTGGAGCTTCTCGTGGTTCAGGAGCCGGCTGACGAGTGCATGGTCGTGGGTGCGGAGCATGAATGATGCGAAAGTCCGCCGGAAGTCGTGGGGAGTGAAATGGGCAAGGCCGGCATCTTTGGCTCGGCGATGGACCATCGTCCTGATGGTGGGCCCAGTCATGTGCGCGAATCCGAACACGTACAGGGAGCAGAACAGCGCACCAGGAAGCGCGCCCCGCACCTTCAGCCAATTGTCAAGGAGCAGGGCGACCTCTGGGTGTACGAAGACGGTGTGGTCACGTCCGTTCTTCGTGTGCAGGAGTGTCAGGGTGCTCGTGCTCCGGTTCCAGTCCCGCAGCTCCAGCTTGGCGACCTCGCCGACGCGCACCCCCGAGGAGTACATCAGCGCGATCATGGCGGTGTAGCGGGTGCGTGCGGCAGCGGATCCGGTCGTGCTGCACTGGCGAAGGAGTCTGCCGACCTCGTCCTCGGCCAAGGCCCGCCCCTTCGCGGACCGGCCGGGCATGGTCGTGGGGAGCTCGTCCAAGAGGAGATCGCGGCGAAGAGGACTGATCAGGCGGGCCTTTGCGCAGGCGTGCACGACACTGCGCACGGTGACCATGCATTCGTTCCGAGTCGACTGCAGGTTGAACATCTTGTGGATGTCGCGCCGGTAGTCGGCGAGGTCGTCAGGAGTCAGCTGATGCCAGGAGAACGCCAGCACGTCCTCACGCGTCAAGCTCTTCGGCGGCAAACCTCGGAGGCGTTCGCACGCTCGCCGCAGCTGGAGATAGAAGTCGGGCCGCCGGTGCTCAGCACGCCTGGCCAGGCTTCGTTCGATCGGATGTGCGGCCGGCGGTAGTTCGAGCGCAGCAGCGGGGTTGGGGTCACACCAGTCCTCGTTCGCCGTACGGACGGTCCCCCGTGTGGAGGCGTGGTGTTCGCCAGCGCGCCGGAACATCTCGAGAGCATCCGGTGGTCCCGTCTGCCCACCATCGACGTCGTCGTCGACGTCGTTCTCGTTCGCGCGTCGTTCATGGTTCCCCGAGGGGTTCATCTGAGTCACTGTAGGTGCCGTTCTGCCCGAGATCACGGGCCTCGTTGAAGGGCAAGGGAATAGCTCTTCCCTTTCCCTTCGCACCCGATCTGGGTGCTGAACGGACCGTCCAGGCCGACCTGGGAGACGCAAGTAGTTGGCCGGGCAGGGCGGAGCGTTAGCGTCGCCGGCCACACCTGTTGAGCACCGGCCCGCAGGAGGTAGGCGAAATCGTCGAGGTGTCGAGGGCGGGACCCAGGGCGAGGAAGTGTGTAGAGGCAGGGACCGGATGAGGTGGGCGCCGGACCGGACGGAGGTCGAAGCCCAGGAGGTCCGCGACGTGCCGCGACGTTCAACCACCATCGAGCCCGACGTTCTGCGGCCAGCCCTGCGTTCACCCCGGCGGTCGTTCAGCGGTTGGGTCTGTGCAGGTCGGCGACTCAGGCAATCGTTGGGCGCGGGTGGGCCAGACCAACTCCTTACGAGAGGGATGGTCGGAATGTTGAACCGGTCCTGCAGTCCTTCACGCAGTGTCGTGCGCCACATCTTCGAACGCCTCGCACACCGGCCGACTCAACCTGTCGAAAGGCGCTGAGGAGTAAGGGCGGGTCGTCGTCGAACCGCGCCATCTCGCGCCCGTATGCGGGTGGAATCTAGCCGATTGCCTTTCAACCTCGATCGTGTGGAGGCGGCAGTAGGACTTCTGCAGCCGTCGCTCCTGGCGTTGCGCGTTCGGTGAGCGTGATGGTCAGGTTCGCGGACCTCAACTTCTCGGCGTAGTCGATCACCTGGAAACGGGAGGACACCAGCAGTGCTCAACACCGCCCACAGTGCGAACGCCCGGGTGCGACGACGAGCGACTACAGGTGCGACGAAGTGCGAGGCTTGGAGTCCGTCGACCAGCTGGCGAGCAGTGTGAGTGCGTCGTGCGAGGGAGTCCCAGGCTCGGGGAGGTAGGTCACCAGGCTGGTGCTGCCGTTCGACTCGAGCGCCAGGGACTCGAACGGCAGGTCCAGGTCTCCCACGACGGGGTGGCGGAGCTTCTTGATGCCGGTGTTGTGGATGCGGACGTCGTGCGCAGCCCAACGCACTCGGAAGTCCTCGCTGCGGGTGGACAGCTCGCCGACGAGGGCGGAGAGCTTCTTGTCGTAGGGGTCGCGGCCCGCTTCGGCTCGCAGGATGGCGACGGTGTCGTTGGCGACCATCTCCCAGTCGCGGAAGACGGTGGCGGCGGCTGGGTCGAGGAAGACGAGCCGGGCGTTGTTCACCGGCTGGTCGGTGTCGTACCACGGAGTGAAGAGGGCCCGGCCTAGGTCGTTCATGGCCAGCACGTCCAGTCGGCCGTTCATCACGACGGCCGGCACGGTTGGCATGGCGTCCGCGAGGCGTTGGATGGAGGGACGGACGCGGTTCGCGGTCGGTGTGCGACGGCGCCGGGCGCGGGTGGGGGAGTTGGCGGTGCGCAGGAGGTCGAGCAGATGAGCTCGTTCGGCGTCGTCGAGGCGAAGGGCATGCACGATGCCCTCGATGACGCTCTCGGACACTCCCGTGGCGTCGCCACGTTCCAGCCGGATGTAGTACTGCGGGGAGACACCGACCAGCAGGGCGGCTTCCTCGCGGCGCAGGCCGGGGACGCGGCGGCGATCGTCGCCGTAGGTGGGCAGACCTGCATCGGCGGGGCTGATCCGGGCTCGTCGAGTGCTGAGGAACTCCCGGATCTCTGCCCGGACGGCATCGCGTGAGCTCGGTTCACCGGTGGTCATGACGTCCACTGTACGAGCGGTCTGGCTCCTGTAGGGGTCCCTGTCAGTGACCCCTACGAGCAGGACTCCCGCCGACGGTTCTGCGCTGGTTGTGTGGTCGTTGGCGCCCGGAAAGGACGCCACCACGACCAGAAGGAATGACCATGAGCGAGCACACCCAGACTCTCCAGCCCACCGACAAGAGCGTGTGGCTCGTGACCGGAGCAGGCCGCGGCCTCGGCGTCGACATCGCCAAGGCCGCACTCGCCGCCGGCCACGCCGTCGTCGCCACCGCACGCAGCACCGACAGCATCGACCAGGCTCTCGGCAGCCACGACGCCCTGCTCGCCGTGCCGCTGGACGTCACCGACCCCGCCGCCGCCGAGGCCGCCGTCCGCGCAGCCGTCGAGCGGTTCGGCCGCCTCGACGTCGTCGTCAACAACGCCGGCAGCTTCCAGGCGGGCTTCTTCGAGGAGATGAGCCCCGAGGCGTTCCGCTCCCAGATCGAGTCGACCCTCTTCGGACCCGTCAACGTCACTCGTGCAGCTCTCCCGCAGATGCGCACTCAGCGTTCAGGCCTCGTCATCACGATCTCCTCGACCGCCGGCATCGCCTCCACAGGCGACTTCCTGACCGCCTACGCCGCCTCCAAGTTCGGCGTCGAGGGCTTCATGGAAGGTCTGGCGACCGAGGTCGCACCCTTCGGCATCGACACGATGCTCGTCGAGCCCGGTTTCTTCCGCACCGAGCTCCTGAGCCCGCAGTCCACCCAGTACGCGGCCCCGTCCATCGAGGACTACGCCGACCGCACCACCGCCACCATCCAGGCGTGGCAGGGCATGGATGGTCAGCAGGGCGGCGACCCCGCCAAGCTCGCCGCAGCACTCGTCCACCTCGCTGGTCTGCAGGAGCGTCCGTCGCGCTTCGCCGCCGGCGCCGACGCCGTCGAGCTCTTCGAGACCAAGGCCCAGGCCCTCATCGACCAGGCCAACGCCCACCGCGAGCTGTCCACCAGCCTTGCCCACGACAACGCCTGACCAGCTCGTTGGCAGACCCGAAGGAACCCCACCCATGAACAAGCACCTCGCTGGCACGGTTGCCATCGTCACCGGCGCCAGCAGCGGCATCGGTCGCTCCACCGCCCTCGAACTCGCCGCCCACGGCGCCTCCGTCGCGGTCGTAGCGCGGCGCCAGGACCATCTCGACGCTCTCGTCGGCGAGATTCAGAACACTGGAGGTACGGCGTTGGCCATCGCTGCTGACATCACCGACCGAGCCCAGGCGACGTCAGCGGTAGAGCGGACCGTGGCCGACCTCGGTCGCCTCGACATCCTCATCAACAACGCGGGCTTGATGCTGCTCGGCACGGTCTCCGAGCAAGACATCCAGGACTGGGACCGCATGATCGCGATCAACCAGACCGGCCTGCTCTCCATGACCCGGGCAGCCCTGCCGCACCTGCAGGCGGCCGCGACCCGCGAACCCCGCCGCGTCGCCGACATCGTCAACATCTCCTCCATCGCCGGACGTGTCGCCTGGCCCACCTTCGGCGTCTACAACATGACCAAGTTCGGCGTGAACGGCTTCACCGAAGCCCTTCGCCAAGAGGTCACGAAGTCTCACGTGCGCGTCGGTCTCCTCGAACCGGGTGCCGTCGAGACGGAACTGGTCTCCCACAACACCGACGACGTCAAGAAGGCGCTGGCCGCCTCCGACGACATCGCCGAGTGGCTCCAACCCCAAGACATCGCCGAGTCCATCGCCTACATGGTCACCCGCCCCCGCCGTTCGTCGATCGCCGAGCTCTGGGCCATGCCCACCGCCCAAGCTTAGACATCACTAGAGGGGAAACGACCGATGCGTAGCTTTCCCTTTGCCTTCGCACCCGATCTGGGTACAGGACGGACCGTTCGGGGCGACCTGGCAGACGTAAGTAGCTGGCGAGTGGGCCTGCCGGGCTCGGCGCAGCCGTCGCTATCAGGCATCAGAGCCGCTGGGCGCCTCGAGCCCATCGACTGTCCGCCACGCCGCGGCAGCGCACCGCCGTCGATCGTCGGCCAGTCCGCGTGCGTCGGAGCACCGGGCACGGGCACGTCCTGGCGTGCGACGTAGGTGAGCCGCTCGTGGACCCAGCCCGCCAGGTCGGCCAGGATCGGGGCCGTGATGCCGTGACCCCCGGGGGAGCGTCTCCCGACGACCGGTGCGCCCGAGGCCTCGTGGAGGTAGGTCCAGGTCCGGTCGAGCAGCTCGCGGGGTATCACCTGGTCCTGGTCGCCCTGGGCCACGAAGACCGGCAGGTGCGCGAGCCGGCTCGGCTCGACGAGTACCCCGGCCTCAAAGGGCAGCGTGGCGAACAGCACCGCGGCGCCGGCGAACCGTGCGGGGTCGTCGAGGACGAGACCGCCGGCGAAGGCGCCTCCTCCGCTGAAGCCGACCACGACGACGGGTCGCCACGCCGGAGCGATGTCGTCGAGCCAGGCCCGGAACCACGCCATCGTGTCCGCGAGGGACTCCGCGACAGGTCGGCCGATCCCACGGTTGGCGAACCAGGCGTACCCGCCGCCCTCGGAGATCGGGGCCCGGACCGCCGCGTAGGCGACGCCGCCGGGCAGGTGCGGGGCGAGAGCAAGGATGTCCTGCTCGTTCGACCCCCGCCCGTGCAGCAGCACGACGAGGGGCGCGTCGGGAGAGGTCTCGCCGAAGGTGGCGACGACCGGCGCGCCGAAGGACGAGACGGTCACGGCGCCTCCTCCAGCGGGACCAGCTCGGCAGCCGTGCGCACGCCACCCCACTGCGCGACCTCGGCAGCGATGTCCATGCGCTCCACGGGCGCCGCATCGGCGTACTCGCCCCAGGCGGACCGGGGCAGCATCCACATGACCTCGAACTCATTGCCGTCGGGGTCGATCCCGTAGACGCTCTTGGTGGCGCCGTGGCTCGACTCGCCCGTGTAGGCATTCAAACCGGCCAGCGTCATCCTGCTCTGCTCGAGCTCGTCGATGGTGTCGACCTGCCACGCCAGGTGGTAGAGCCCCAGCGAGCCCCGAGGGCGCGGGGGCTGGGCGCCAACCCCGAACAGCCCGAGGTCGTGGTGGTTCCCGGAACGGGGCAGCCGCATGAAGGCGGCATTGGCGCGCGGCTCGCGTGCGGCCACCTGCATCCCGAACGCGGCCTCGTAGAAGGACACGCTGCGGGACAGGTCGGCCACGTAGAGCACGGCGTGGTTCAGCCGGACGGCGTTGACGGTCATCGGATGCTCCTCTTCGCGGTCACCGTCAGGCGACGGTCGCGAAGCCACCGGTCCACGAGATCTTCTCGGCGGCCGCGAGCGTGAGCTGCAGGAAGCCGACGGCCTCGAGCTCGCGGGCGCGCTTGAGCGAGCCGGCGTCGACGGCCTTGAGGCCACCGGCCGTCACGACCGAGGCGAGGGTCGTCTTCGCGTCGGCATCGTCGCCGGCGATCAGCACCGTGGTCGTGGCGTCCCCGACGGAACCGGAGGACAGGGTCGCGGCGAAGGTGGTGTTGAAGGCCTTCAGGACGCGGGAGTCCGGCAGGGCCGCAGCCACCTCGGCCGCAGCCGAGCCGTCAGCCGGCACGGTGAGCGAGTCGAACGTCTCGAAGTTCAGCGGGTTCGTGATGTCGACGACGATCTTGCCCGCGAAGCTTGCGCCGCGCTCGGCGATGACGGCGGAGAGGGCCGGGTAGGGGACTGCCAGGACGACGATGTCGCCCGTGACCTGGGTGGTGGCGTCGTCCTCGCCGATGAGCTGGACGGTGGTCCCGCCCTTGCCCGCGACGGCGGAGATGGCCTGGCCCATGTTGCCGGTGCCGATGATGGAGATGGTGGTCATGGTGAGCTCCTAATTGGTTGTTGCTTCAACTAAAGAGTACACCGTTGCTTGTAGATTCAACTAATGCGATCATGTGACCATGGACACGAGGTGGCTGACCCCCGTCGAGCGCGCGGCCTGGGTCCGGCTCGTCGCCGTGGTGGAGCTCCTGCCCGGTGCGCTGGACGCCCAGCTGCGCGAGGACTCCGGCTTGACCCACTTCGAGTACTTCGCGCTCGCCATGCTGTCGGAGGCGCCGGACAGGACCCTTCGCATGACCGCACTCGCGCAGCTCTCCAACGCCACGCTGCCGCGCTTGTCCCACGTGGCCAAACGGCTCGAGGCGCGCGGGTTGCTGGTGCGCGAGCCGTGCGCGGAGGACCGGCGAGCGACGAACGCACGGCTCACCGACGAGGGCTGGGCCAAGGTCGTCGAAGCCGCCCCGGGGCACGTCGCAAACGTGAGACGGCACGTGGTCGACGCGCTCACCGGTGACCAGGTCCGTCAGCTCCACGAGATCGGTGACGCGCTGCTCTCCGCCCTCGATCCCGACGGTCGGATGACCGGCCTCTACGAACCTGGCACCTGAGCGCCACTGATCCGGCCCTACCGAAGCGCGGCGGCCATCGACTCACCAAGCGGCCGACGAGCACTGTCTTCGCGGCGGGAACCCGGCTACGGGCCGGAGGAGAGCACCACGGGGATGACGGCCAGGGAGACCCGACGACCCTCGTCGTCGGCGGTGACCACGTAGTCCGCGCGGTGAGTGGGGTTGGTGCTCGCCTTGGTCAGGACGTGACTGGGATGTGCTTCGACCGCTGCGTGCAGCTTCGCCACGGTCGCTGCCGAGTCGGCGGTCTTGATGAACATGACCAGCGCCGCCTTGCTGTCGCGCCACACGATGTAGCCGCGCAGCTGGTCGAGGGCCTCAGCGACGCCCTTGGGTCCGTGCCACACCTTGCACTCGCCGATGAAGACGTTTCGGTCGTCGTGGCGGATGAGGATGTCGGTCTTTCCGCTGCCGTTGAAGAGCTCGCCGCCGGCGCCGCCTTGCCAGTACGAGTTGAGGTTCGCCAGGAGCAGGTCGCGAAGTTCCTCCTCGTCGAGCTTCTCCGCAGTTCTCGGCGCACGCTCGAGCGAGTTCGACCAGGCCCGGACCGCGTCGAGGACGTCCTGGTAGATGGCGTCGTCGAGCACCGGCTCCGGAACGGATGCGGACTGCGTGGTGCGCGTCGAGAGCGAGACGTGCTTCCGTCGCGCCGGCACCGCTGGCGGCGGGCTGCCGGTAGATGCGACAGGGATCCCGAGGGATTCCTGCAAGGCGCGATCCGAAAGGACCCGAGCGCGCCGCTTCTCGACTGCGGCGCGGACGTTCTGCTCCGCGGAGACGAGGAACTGAGCCAAGTCGACGTTGGCCCATCCGATGCGTTTCGACACGTCGGTCCTCGCGCTTCCCACCACGCGCTTGATGCGGTCCGCGTCGAGAGCGCGATCGACGACCTCGACGTCGACTGAGGTCGACGAGATCTTTGCCTGGCCGGGTCCGCTCATGGAAAACGTCGACGCGTCGTAGTCGAGCATCGCCGATGTGCCTGTCAGCACATGGGACACGACGATGCGACTCGCCGCGACGTCGTAGGTCCGTTGGTCGAACTGGTCGCGGACCTGGGTGATGACCTCGGTGATCGGGGAAGCGGTCGGACTGTCCCAGTGGACGTCGATAGCGACAGGCATGTGTTTGTCCAGGACCGCCGCGACCAGCACGTCGACGTGCTCGGTGGTCAGCACGTCCTGGTCGACGCTGCTCACCTCACGAAGAGCCCAGTCCATCCGCTGCGCGAAGAACTCGCGCAGCGACTGCCGAGTGCCGAACATGTGGTCCCGTCGGAATCTGGGGCGAACGCCTGTCGGAAAACCAGCCTAGCGGCATGCTCCGACTTCGAACCTGCTGCACCGTACTGAAGGCCTCAGCCGCGCCGCCGCGACTTGGCAGCGGCTGACCTCCGGTTCTCGTCGCTGGACCGGTAGTACCGGTTCTTGACCGTGAGCTCGTTCTCCCATCCGCCTGCCACCATGAGCTCACCCGCTGTGTAGTCGAAGTCGTCGATGCAGATGCGGGCGTACCGGTGGCGCATGGAGTGCCAGGTCAGGTGGTAGACCGTCTTCGTCTTGCCGTCGCGGTCGTCGACCCACTCGGTGTAGGGCCAGTCGGCGGCCCGCATGGCGGCGTGCAGATGACGGGTGAACGTGGTGTGCCAGAGCATCTTGCCGGTGGCGCTGGGGAACAGAAGGGCGTCCGGGTTGCTGCCCTCCTCTTGCTCTCGAAGGGCTGCGTCGACTCGTGCGGCGAGCGCTCTCTCCAGCTCGAACCCGGTGAAGGAGATGTCGGTGACGGTGACGATGCGGCGCTTGTTGCCCTTGGGGAGGGTCAGGCGCGAGCGCCGGCTCCCGGCCTTCGCTCCCGAGTTCACCTGCCAGTCCACGTGGACGTGAGCCTCTTCCTGCTCACGGCAGCCGCGCAGGTGGACGTCGGACGGCACGAGCTGGAACTCCTCGCCCCACCGGAAGCCGAGGTTCGCGGCGGATTCTACCGCCAGCTGCCCCCAAGTCGGGTAGAAGGCGTCGAGCTCCCGCGCGAGGTCGATGACCTTGGCGCCGCTGGGCGCGTCTTCAGGGCTGATGTACTCAGCGGACTCGCCTGCGTTCCTGGCGCGGGTGTTGCGGCGCGGCCGTCGCGTGCTGGCCGCAGTCGCCGGTGCGGGATACGAGCCGCCCCGGACGAGCAGCTCGGACTGGACCGGGGTGAAGTACCTGGCCTGGTGCCCCCACCGCAGCATGCCCTTCAGGGCTGAGGTGTTGGCCTTGACCATGTTGTCGGTCCCGGCCTGTGATCGCATCACGTCGAGCATCGCGCGGTCGACCTCGAGAGCTTCAGTGCCCTCGAAGCCCTTGAGCACTCGCTTCAAGGTCCGCGCGAGCTGGGTCTTGTGGCCGTCCTGCCACAGGAGCTTCTCGCCGAACGGGCTGTGACCCTGAGCAAGGTAGGCCTATTTGATCGCTCCGAGCGTGGTGACTGCCTCGGGTCCAGCAGCTCGCGAGATGCGCGTGGCGATGTCGATGGCGGCGGACCTCGCCTTCTCCAAACTCGGGCCCCGGTCGGTCTCGCGCCGCTTTCCGTCCGGCTCGATCCACTTGAGCTTGTAGTAGCCGCTGGCCTTCGGTCCCGTGATGGTGACGCCGCCGATGACCTCCCGGAACCCTGCGGTGGCGCTCATGCGGCGACCGCCTTCCGAGCGCGGGGCTTGTAGGGCTTCGCCTTGGTCGACGCGGGCTCCGACGGTGCGGGCGCCGGTGCGGGCTTGGACACAAGCGGGTGGTTCCTGCGCCCAGCCGGTCGGACCCGGTCGGTCGTCGGCAGTGCCGCGAACCAGGCCAGCACGTCCTCGCGGAGCCACAGGTTGCTCGCGAAGCCGGCCTTCGGGGCCGGAAAGGCGGGGGAGTAGGTGTGCTCGCGAGCGCGGTCGGCGCTGAGGCCGAGCGCGTCCGCCAGGTGGTGGATGCCCCAGATTGGGGCGTTCAGGTCGATGTTCATGGCCGGGACCGTTCGGTCCGCGGGGGATCGTGCAACCGTGCACACAACGCAACGGCCCCCGCCGGGGGATTCCGGGGGGAACCGCCAGCGGGGGCCGTGTGTTTGCGCAGGTCAGGGCAGGTTTCTGCCCTCCTGATCAGATGTCGTAGTAGAGCTCGAACTCGTGCGGGTGCGGACGCTGCGCGATCGGAGCGATCTCGTGGTCGCGCTTGTACTCGATCCAGGTCTCGATCAGGTCAGGCGTGAAGACGTCGCCCTGGGTCAGGAACTCGTGATCGGCCTCGAGCGAGTCGAGCACCGCACCGAGCGAGGTCGGGACCGACTCGATCTGGTTGTACTCGTCCGGCGGCAGCTCGTAGATGTTCTTGTCGACCGGCTCTGGCGGCTCGATCTTGTTCTTGATGCCGTCGATGCCGGCGAGCAGCAGCGCGGAGAACGCGAGGTACGGGTTCGCCGACGGATCGGGGCAGCGGAACTCGATGCGCTTGGCCTTCGGGTTCGAGCCGGTGATCGGGATGCGGACGCACGCCGAACGGTTGCGCGAGCTGTAGACGAGGGCGATCGGCGCCTCGAAGCCCGGCACCAGACGGTGGTACGAGTTGACCGTCGGGTTGGTGAACGCCAGCAGCGAAGGAGCGTGCTTCAGGATGCCGCCGATGTAGTGGCGCGCCATCTCCGAGAGGCCGCCGTAGCCCGCCTCGTCGTAGAACAGCGGCTCGCCGTCCTTCCAGATCGACTGGTGGCAGTGCATGCCCGAGCCGTTGTCGCCGAAGATCGGCTTCGGCATGAAGGTCGCCGTCTTGCCGGCGGCCCACGCGGTGTTGCGGATGATGTACTTGAACTTCATGACATCGTCCGCCGCCTTGAGCAGCGTGTCGAAGCGGTAGTTGATCTCCGCCTGACCGGCCGTGCCGACCTCGTGGTGCGCACGCTCGACCTGCAGGCCCGCGTCCTCGAGGTTGAGGACCATGTCGTTGCGAAGGTCCGCGAAGTGGTCGGTGGGGGAGACGGGGAAGTAGCCGCCCTTGTAGCGGACCTTGTAGCCGCGGGCCTCCTCCTCGGCACCCGTGTTCCAGGCGCCGGCGATCGAGTCGATCTCGTAGAAGCCGCGGTTGGCGGACGTCTCGAAGCGCGCCTTGTCGAAGACGTAGAACTCCGCCTCCGGGGCGAAGAACGCCGTGTCGCCGATGCCGGTGCTGGCGAGGTACGCCTCGGCCTTGCGCGCGATGTTGCGCGGGTCGCGGGAGTACGCCTCACCCGTCAGCGGGTCGTGGATGAAGAACTCGAGCGCGAGCGTCTTCTCCGGACGGAACGGGTCGAGGTACGCGGTGGTCGGGTCCGGGAACAGCGCCATGTCGGACTCGTGGATGGCCTGGAAGCCGCGCACGGAGGAGCCGTCGAACATCAGCCCGTCCTCGAACACCGCCTCGTCGAACGACGAGACCGGCACCGTGAAGTGCTGCTGAATGCCGGGAAGGTCGGTGAAGCGGACGTCGACGAACTTAACACCCTCGTTCCTGATGTAGGCCAAGAGCTCGTCGCGGTTTGAGAACATAAAGCCTCCTCGGCCAGAGCGCTGCTGCACAGGCCGGCCGTCTCGTACGTGGTCGAACTGGGGGTCACCTCGCTGTGCCCCCATGAACGTAGGCAGGGTCAGTTACCCAACCATGACCCGTATGTTTCAGCCATGTTACGAAGTTCCGGCGCACAACGGGAGAGCGGGTCTGACGACCGCGTCAGGTCTCTCGGGGCCCCTGGGGCGTGCCGAGTAGAGTTGGCGCCGTGTCCACGACTTCCCCCGATCCAGCATCGTCGATGCCGGAGGTGGCCGGGATCGGCCGCCGTTTCCTCGCCCTGCTGATCGACTGGTTCGTCGCCCTGTTCACGGCGTCCCTCGTCACCGGGTCCCCGGCGTTCGGCGTCGGTGCGGTGAGCGGTTGGTGGACGCTGCTGGCGTTCTGGATCGAGGTCTCCCTCCTCGACGCGACGCTCGGGTTCTCGATCGGCAAGCGGATCGTCGGCATCTGCGTCGTCGGCCCGAACGCGCGCCCGATCGGGCTGCGGGCGTTCGTCCGGACCGCGCTGATCCTCCCGATCATCCCGCCGCTCATCCAGAACCACGAGGGTCGCGGGTTCCACGACGTCGTGGCCCAGTCGGTGATCACCTACATCAGGCCGCGCAACGCCGTCACGCCGCCGGTCGACTAGCGGCGCCGCGGTCGTTCACCCGCCGGTTCCCCGTCGGTCGACCCGCCGGCCGACCAGCCGTCACCCCGCCGGCCGACCAGCCGTCGACCCGCCGGCCGACCAGCCGTCACCCCGCCGGTCGACCCGCCGGGTTCCCCGCCGGTCGAGGCGCGAAGCGATCGAGACCCTCAGCGGCCCTGCATCATCTTGCGCGAACCCTTGGCGCTGGTCGGCACCGGGCCCCGCGGGATCGGCGCCTGCGGACGCATCGCGTCGAGGGCCTTGAGCTTGTTGATGATGGGCGTGATCTGAGCCGGCTTGAGCGCGCGCTTCGACTTGCGGATCGTCGCGACCAGCTTCGGGAGGGGCACCTCGCCCTTGTCGGTGTCGCGGCCGACCACGATCGTCGAGATCGGGACCTCCTCGCCGACGATGCGCGCAGTCTTCTTGCGCTCGACCGTCAGCAGGTTGCGGACCCGGTTGGCGTTGCCCTCGCCGACGAGCACGATCCCCGGGGGACCGACGACACGGTGCACCACGTCCTGGCTCTTGGTGAAGGCGACCGCCTGGTCGACCTTCCAGCCGCGCTTGAGCATCCCGAGCGCGCCGGCACCTGCGCCCACCTGGCCCTCGACCTGCGAGTACGCGGCCTTCTCGGCTCGACGTCCGAAGACGATCAGCGCGGCGAGGATGCCCGTGAGCAGGGCGAGGAGCGACATGAAGACGATGCCGAGCAGGCTGCCGCTGCCGCCGAGGAGCCAGCCGAGGGCGAAGACGAGGCCGCCGGTGACCAGGAACCACGCGAGCAGGCGCAGGCCGATCGTACGGTCGGAGCGCTTGGTGATCTTGTAGGCGGACCGGATCTGCGCGATGCGACCCTGCGGCGGCGAGTCAGGAGTGGACATGGCTCCCAGGGTACGCGGTCGCCGACCGTGGCGGACCGTCAGGCCGTGGCAGTCGTGCGCGCCTCGATCGCCTGCTTGTAGAGGCGTCCGGCGCGGTACGACGAGCGGACCAGCGGGCCGGAGAGAACCCCGGCGAACCCGATGTCCTCGGCCTCCTGGCCCATCTCCACGAACTCCTCCGGCTTGACCCACCGCTCGACGGGGTGGTGCAGCGGCGAAGGACGCAGGTACTGGGTGACGGTCAGCAGCTCGCAGCCCGCGTCGTACAGGTCCTGCATGGCCTGGCTGATCTCCTCGCGGGTCTCGCCCATGCCGAGGATCAGGTTGGACTTCGTCACGAGCCCGTACGCCCGGGCCTGGGTGATCACGTCGAGCGAGCGCTCGTAGCGGAACGCCGGCCGGATTCGCTTGAAGATGCGCGGGACGGTCTCGACGTTGTGCGCGAGCACCTCGGGGCGGGAGGCGAAGACCTCCTCGAGGAGCTCCGGGATGCCGTTGAAGTCCGGGATGAGGTTCTCGACGCCCGTATCGGGGTTGAGCTCGTGGATCTTGCGGACGGTCTCCGCGTACAGCCAGGCACCGCCGTCGGGAAGGTCGTCGCGGGCCACGCCGGTGATCGTGGCGTAGCGCAGGCCCATCGTGCGGACGCTCTCGGCGACGCGGCGGGGCTCGTCACGGTCGAGGGCGGCGGGCTTGCCGGTGGCGATCTGGCAGAAGTCGCAGCGGCGCGTGCACTCCTCACCACCGATGAGGAAGGTGGCCTCGCGGTCTTCCCAGCACTCGTAGATGTTGGGACAGCCCGCCTCCTGGCACACCGTGTGCAGGCCCTCGGACTTCACGAGCTGCTTGAGCTCGGTGTACTCGGGGCCCATCTTGGCGCGGGTCTTGATCCAGTCCGGCTTCTTCTCGATCGGGGTCTCGGCGTTGCGAGCCTCCAGCCGGAGCAACTTGCGTCCTTCGGGTGCGATCGTCACGTCCACCACCCTACGTGCCGGGTGGGGAGCACCGGGGACGGGTCAGGCGAGGTGCGGTGCGAGACCGTACGTCACCGCGCCCGCCGCGGCCGCCTGACCGAGGTCGGGGCTGACCGTGAACGGCTCCCAGGCGAGGAGGTCGCGCAGGTGGGGCTCGAGGGCGTCGGCAACCTCGGCGGTGCTCACCCGCCGGTCGAGCTCCAGCGACAGGGACGTGACCCCGGCGTCGGCGATGCCGCAGGGCACGATCTTCGCGAACCAGTCCATGTCGACGTCGCAGTTGAGGGCCAGCCCGTGCATCGTGACGCCGCGGGCGACCCTGATGCCGAGCTGGCCGAGCTTGCGCTCGGGGCCGCGGTCGTCGGCGGCGATCCAGACGCCGGAGCGCCCGCCGACGCGTCCGCAGGTGACGCCGAGGTCGCTCACCGTCCGGATCATGGCCTCCTCCACGCGGCGTACGTAGTCGACGACGAGGACGTGGGCGGGCAGCGCGACGATCGGGTAGCCGACCAGCTGGCCGGGGCCGTGGAAGGTGATGTTGCCGCCGCGGTCGATGTCGACGACGCGGCTGCCGTCGGTCGGACGCTCCCAGCCCTCGGTGCGGGTGCCGGCGGTGAAGACCGGTGCGTGCTCGAGGAACAGCACGACGTCGTCCCCGACCCCGGCTGCGCGCTCCGCGTGGAGCTCGCGTTGCAGCGCCCACATCTCCTCGTAGTCGGTCCCCTCCGAGCCGAGCCCGATGCGGCGGATCTCCAGTGCGCTCACGTCCGCCACCCTAGTACGGGCCTGTGGACGACGGACGCGCGCGACCGGCGGTCCCGGGCATGCTGGCGCGATGGACCCTGTGAGCCTGGCGTGCGCGGCGATCGCCGTGGCGGGTGCGACGACGCAGAGCGCGGACTGGATGGACCGGCTGGACGTCCTTGACGACAGCCGTTCCGCGGCGTTCGTCCGAGCCGACCCGAGCCTGCTTGACGACGTGTACGCCGCGGGCGGCCGGTTGCGCGACGACGACGCGGCGATGATCCGCCAGTACGCCGCTCGCGGGCTCGAGATCGAGGACGTCCGCTTCGACGTGCTGCGGTTCGGCGTCCTGCAGGCGAGCGAGCGGCGAGCGGTGCTTCGGGTGGTGGACCGCATGCGTCCGGTCCGCGTACGCCGCGCAGGGGGTGCGTGGCGCGCGTTGCCGAGCGATCGCCCGACGGAGCGGCGGATCGTTCTCGTCCGTACGCCGCTGGGCTGGCGCATCTCCGCCGTCGAGCGGCTCGCGGGCTGAGGTTCGCCGGCGCTCGGCGCCCGACGACCTGGCGCTCAGTGCCTGGCCAGCGCCGTCGCGACGATGTCGTCGACGGTCCGGTCCGCGAAGACGTGGCCCTCGGCCTCGAGACGGGCCGGCACCGCCCGCAGCGACCCGAGGGCGAGCGCCGAGAGCCCGCCGAGCGCCGCGCGCATCGCGAACGCAGGCGCTGGCACGATCGACGGCCGGTGCAGCGCACGTGCGAGCGCCCGGGTGAACTCCGCGTTCGTCGCGGGCTCGGGGGCGACGACGTTGTACGGGCCCGACGCGTCGTCGGTCTCGGCCAGGTGCACGATCGCAGCGAGCCAGTCCCGCAGGCTGACGACCGCGAAGTACTGCTGGCCGGACCCCAGCCGCCCGCCGATGCCCAGCCGCAACGGGATCGCGATCACCCGCAGCAGGCCGCCCGACGCGTCCAGCACCGGCGCCGTACGGATGAAGCAGACCCGTGCGCCTGCCTCCGCCGCCGGCGCTGCAGCCGCCTCCCAGCGCTCCACCACGTCGGCGAGGAAGCCCGGAGCGCGGGTGCTGTCCTCGTCGAGGAGCGTGCTGCCCTGGTCGTCGCCGTAGGCGTTGATGCCGCTCCCGCTGAGCAGGACCGGGGGAGTCTGCGACCGGGCGATCGCCTCGGCCAGCGTGCGCGTCGGCGCGACGCGCGAGTCGAGGAGCTCGCGGCGGTACGCGGGGGTCCACGGCCAGTGCGCGATCGGTGCACCCGACAGGTTCACGACCACGTCGGAGTCGTCCACGACCTGCTGGTCGACCTCTCCGGCGGCGGGGTCCCAGGAGACCTCGAACGGCCCCTCTGCCGGGCGCCGCACCAGTCGGACGACCTCGTGGCCCCGCTCGCGCAGGTGCGCGGCCAGGGCGGTGCCGAGGAAGCCGGACGCCCCGGAAAGACAGAACCTCATGCGCCCATCCTCACGGGCGCACGAGGTTCTGTCAGGAGGCGGTCCTGGCCGCCGGGATCAGCTGAGCTCGGCCTCGAACGCACCCTCTTCGAGGCGCTTCTTGACGGTCGTCAGGAAGCGGCCCGTGTCGGCGCCGTCGACCAGGCGGTGGTCGTACGTCATCGGCAGGTACGCCATCGACCGGATCGCGATCGACTCGTTGCCGTCGGCGTCGGTCACCACGACCGGCTTCTTCACGACCGCACCGGTGGCCAGCATCGCTGCCTGCGGCTGGACCAGGATCGGCGTGTCGAACAGGCCGCCGAAGCTGCCGATGTTGGTGATCGTGAACGTGCCGCCCGACAGCTCGTTCGGCTTGATGTCACCGCTGCGGGCACGCGACGCGAGGTCGTCGATGCGCTGGGCGAGGCCGGCGAGGCTGAGGTCGCCCGCGTCGTGGACCACGATCGACAGCAGGCCGCGCTCGGTGTCGACGGCGATGCCGAGGTTGATCGCCGCGTGGTACGTGATCTCCTTCGACTCCTCGTCGTAGGAGGCGTTGACGTTCGGGTGGGCCTTCAGCGCCTCGACCGTCGCCTTCGCGATGAACGGGAGGAACGTCAGCTTGACGCCCTCGCGGTCGAGGAAGGCCGCCTTGTGCTTCTGGCGCAGCGCCGCGACGCGGGTGAGGTCGACCTCGTGCACCTGGGTCAGCTGCGCCGCGACCTGGAGCGACTCCTTGGTCTTGATCGCGGTGAGCTGCCGGATGCGGTTGGCCTTCTTGACCGTCCCCGCGAGACCCGACACGTCGGGGCCGCTCGCGGCCGCAGCCGGAGCAGCGGCAGGTGCTTCGGCAGCAGCACGGGCCTTGGCTGCCGCGTCGAGGATGTCCTGCTTGCGGATACGGCCGCCCACGCCGGTGCCCTCGACGTCGTCGAGGGAGACTCCCTCGCGCTCCGCGAGCTTGCGGACGATCGGGGTGACGTACTGGCGTCCGTCGGGCTTGACCGCGCTCGGCGCGGCGGCAGGTGCTTCGGCGGCGGCCGGGGCCGGCTTCTCGGCCTGAGGCGCCTGCTTCGGCTCAGCGGGTGCCTGCTGCTGCTCCTGCTTCGGCTCCGGCTCCGGCTCGGGTGCCTGCTCCGGCTCGGGTGCTGCCTCGGGCTCGGGTGCCTGCTCGGCCTCCGCCTCGGGAGCGGAGTCCTTGGACGGGGCAGCGCCACCCGCCGCCCCGATCAGCGCGAGCTGCCCGCCGACCGCGACGGTCTCGTCCTCGGCGGCGGAGATCTCCAGGAGCGTGCCGGCGACGGGCGACGGGATCTCGGTGTCGACCTTGTCGGTCGAGACCTCAAGGAGCGGCTCGTCGACGGCGACCTCGTCGCCGATCTGCTTGAGCCAGCGGGTGACCGTGCCCTCGGTGACGCTCTCGCCGAGCTCGGGCAAGGTCACGGGAGTCGCCTCGCCCTGGGGGGCGTCGTCAGCGGGGGCGGCGTCGTCCGAACCGGCCGGGGCTCCACCGTCCTGCTCGGCGGCCACAGCAGGGGTCGTCTCGTCGCCCTCCGGGGTGCTCGCCTCGCCGGCAGGCTCCTCGGGAGCCTCCTCGGACGGCGCGGCGGAGTCCTCGGCGGGTGCCTCTTCGGCAGACGCCTCCTCGGCCGGTGCCTCTTCGGCAGGCGCTTCCTCGGCGGGTGCCTCCTCAGCCGGTGCTGCGTCGCCGGTGGACTCGCCCTCCTCACCGATGGTGGCGAGGACGGCGCCGACCTCGACGGTCTCGTCCTCGGCGGCGGAGATCTCCAGCAGGACGCCGGCGACGGGCGACGGGATCTCGGTGTCGACCTTGTCGGTCGAGACCTCGAGGAGCGGCTCGTCGACGGCAACCGTGTCGCCGATCTGCTTCAGCCACCGCGTGACGGTGCCTTCGGTGACGCTCTCTCCGAGCTCTGGAAGCGTGACGGGCGTTGCCATGGGTTGACCCCTGTCTGATCTCAGGCGTGTGCGTGGAGTGGTGATCCGGCGAGAGCCAGTGCGGCCTCACCGAGTGCTTCGTTCTGCGTGGGGTGGGCGTGGACGAAAGCGGCGACGTCTTCGGGGAAGGCGTCCCAGTTCACCCACAAGGATGCCTCGCCGACCTGCTCGCCCATCCGCGACCCGATCATGTGGACCCCGAGGACGGGGCCGTCGACCTCACGGACGACCTTCACGAGGCCCGCCGAGCGGAGGATCTGGGACTTGCCGTTCCCAGCGAGGTTGTACTCGTACGTCGCCACGCCGGCGTCGCCGTGCGCGGCGCGGGCCTGCGCCTCGGTCAGGCCGACCGAGGCGAGCTCGGGCTCGCAGTAGGTGACTCGGGGGATTCCGCTGTCGACGACCGGCTGCGGTGCGCGCCCCGCGATCTCCTCGGCGACGAAGAGGCCGTGCGCGAAGCCACGGTGCGCGAGCTGCAGGCCGCGAACGACGTCGCCGACGGCGTACACGCCCTCGACCGACGTCCGCAGGTGCTCGTCGGTGACGACGAACCCGCGGTCGAGGTCGATCCCGTGGTCGGCGAGGCCCAGGCCGTCCGTGCGGGGACCGCGGCCGACCGCGACGAGGACCAGGTCGGCCTCGAGCGTCTCGCCGCCCTCGAGCGAGACGTACGCGGAGGTGTCGTCCTGCTTGACGCCCGTGATGGCCGTGCCGGTGCGGAAGGCGATCTTGCGCTTGCGGAAGGCACGCTCCAGCTGGACGGAGAGGGCCTCGTCCTCGAGCGGCACGAGGTGGGGGAGGGCTTCGACGATGGTGACCTCGCAGCCGAACGAGCGCCACACCGATGCCAGCTCGACGCCGATGACGCTGCCGCCGACCACGACGACCCGCTGGGGGAGCTCTGCGAGGGCGAGTGCGCCGTCCGAGGTCACGACCCGGCCGCCGATCTCGACGCCGGGGATCGTGCGGGCGTACGAGCCGGTGGCCACGACCAGGTTGCGTCCGGTGACGACCGAGTCACCGACCGCGACAGACCGCGGCCCGACGAGGCGGCCCGTGCCTTCGACCACGTCGATGCCGGCGCCGCGGACCAGACCCTGCAGCCCGCGGTAGAGACGGTCGACGACACCCTCGCGGTAGCGGGCCACCGCGGCGAGGTCGACCCCGTCGTACGTCGCGCGGACACCGAACGCGGAAGCCTCGCGGGCTGCGTCGGCGACCTCGGCGGCGTGCAGCATCGCCTTCGTGGGGATGCAGCCCTGGTGCAGGCACGTTCCACCGAGCTTGTCGGCCTCGACGAGGGCGACGCTCAGGCCGAGCTGGCGGGCACGGAGGGCGGTCGCATAACCCCCGCTCCCTCCACCGAGCACCACGACGTCGTGGTCGTGGGGGGCGGGCTGGGTCACGGATTGCCTCCAGGTGGTGAGGGCGGCGAGATCTTCGCTGCCTGCTGCCGACCTCATCTTGTCACTGCGCATCAGGCGGCGCACACAGTGGGGCGCTACCCGTCGGTACGGCAGACTGGAGGAAGATCGCCGCAGCGACAACCTCGCTCACAAGCCGCAGGAGCACACTCGATGGGCCTCTTCCGACGCAAGAAGCAAAACCGCACACGCGGTGGCGCCGTGGTCTCCGACCGCGCATCGGACAGCGCCGACCGCGCGCATCTCGAGAAGTTCGTCGACTCCCGCATCGGCGTCGAGGGGTTCGTGGAGCCCCCGACGGCGGTGTCGCAGGTGACGCTCCTCCTCGTCGCGAAGGACGGCGAGTGGACCCGCCGCCGCGTGCCGTCGGCGGCGTGGGCGCACGAGTTCGGCAACAAGCACCGGGTGCCGACGTACGACGCGGGTGTGGTGGGCTACCCGCAGCGGATGCGCGAGTACAACCGCCGCGTGGCCGCCGAGCGCAAGCGGCGCGACCGCGAGGCCCAGGCCGGGGACTGACGGCCGTCGGGCGGGGCTCGCCGGGCCGCGCCGGCCGCGGGCGTCAGCCGACGCGGCGCCCGAGCTGCTCCGCGACGCCGATCAGCGTGCGTACGCTCATGCCCGTGCCGCCCTTCGGCACCTCGTCGTAGGCGCCGGCGTCGTTGAACGCCGGGCCCGCGATGTCGAGGTGGGCCCACGTCGTGTCGCCGACGAACTTCTGGAGGAATGCCGCCGCGAACAGTGCGCCGCCGGCCGGCTTCGGGTTGTGCTGACGCACGTCGGCGATGTCCGAGCTCGTGACGCGCGCGGTGACCTCCTCGGTGATCGGCAGCGGCCAGAACGACTCGCCGGCCACCTCCGCCGCGTCGAGGATCTGCTGCCGGAGCACCTCGTCGTTGCCGAGCACCGCCGCGGTGCGGTCGCCGAGCGCCACCATCGCGGCGCCGGTCAGCGTCGCGACGTCGATGACCACGTCCGGCTTGGCCTCGACCGCGACCACGAGCCCGTCGGCGAGGACGAGGCGGCCCTCCGCGTCGGTGTTGTGGACCTCGACCGTGGTGCCGCCGCGGATCGCGATGACGTCGCCCGGACGCATCGCCGTACCGCTCGGCATGTTCTCGGCCATCGACGCGATGCACGTGACCTGGATCGGCAGCTCGAGCGCGGCGATCGCCAGCGTCGCGGCAACCACCGACGCGGCACCGGCCATGTCGCACTTCATCGTCATCATGCTCGCGCCCGGCTTCAGGCTGAGACCGCCCGAGTCGAACGTGATCCCCTTCCCGACCAGCGCCAGGTGGGCGGCGGGCTTCTTGGGCTTGTACGTGACCTGGACCATCCGGGGCGGGTTGGCCGACCCCTGCCCGACGCCGAGGATGCCGCCGCACTCCTCCTTCGCGAGTCGCGCCTCGTCCCACACGGTGACCTTGACGCCCGTGGCGCCGTCCGCCTTGGCGATCTCGCTGACGCTGTCGGCGAAGGCCGCCGGCGTCAGGTCGCCGGGACCGGTGTTGACCCAGTCGCGGACGCGGTTGACGGCCGTCGACGTCGTCTGCGCGGCCTCCAGCGCCGCGAGCGCGCTGGTGTCGCGGGACAGGCGGGTGAGGATCACGATGCCGTTGGGCCGGTCCTCGGCGGCCTGCTTCGCGTCGTCGGTCGTCCGGTAGCGGTCGAAGCGGTACGCGCCGAGCTTGACGCCCTCGGCGACGGCCCGCACCGCGTCGGCGTCGGCCGTCGGGAGGGCGTATGCGACCGTCGACGCGTTGTGGACGGCCTTGATCGCCTTGGCCGCCGCCTTGCGGAGGTCGGTGGTCGTCGGCTCGGCGTCGAGGCCGACCGCGACGACGACGGCGGCCTTGATCGCACCGCCGGACGGGAGGACGGCGACGTCGCCCTTCTTGCCCTTGAACCCGAGCGCGGTCAGCGTGGGCCTGAACGAGCGCCCGAAGGCCTTGCTCACGCCGTCTGCGGGCTCGATCGCCTTGAGGTCACGCCCGACGCCGATGACGACGACGTCGGCACGGGTGGTCGTCGGCGACGCGGAACTGAGGGTGAACGCGGGCTCTGCGGTCTTCGGGGCCATGCGTGTCACCCTACCGACGCTCGGGATAGGTTTCCTGGCATGACGCTCGCGCACTCACCGCTGCACGCACGCCACCTCGAGCTGGGAGCCAAGCTCGCCGAGTTCGGCGGGTGGGAGATGCCGCTGGAGTACGCCGGCGGCGGCGTCCTGGCCGAGCACAAGGCCGTCCGTGAGGGAGTCGGCGTGTTCGACGTCAGCCACCTCGGCAAGGCCACCGTCACCGGGCCGGGCGCCGCCGCGTACCTCGACCGGTGCCTCACCAACGCGCTCGACCGCATCGGGCCCGGGCAGGCTCAGTACACGCTGTGCTGCGACGACGACGGTGGCGTGGTCGACGACCTGATCGTCTACCTGCGCGACGCCGACGACGTGCTCCTCGTCCCGAACGCCGCCAACACGGCGGAGGTCGTACGCCGGCTGGTCGAGCGTGCCCCCGACGGTCTGACCGTCACGGACCGCCACCACGACTTCGCCGTCCTCGCGGTGCAGGGGCCCCGCAGCGACGAGACCCTCGCGGCGATCGGTCTGCCGGTGTCGCACGACTACATGTCGTACACCGAGGCCGAGCTCGGCGGAGCCACGATCACCGTGTGCCGCACCGGCTACACCGGCGAGCGCGGCTACGAGCTCGTCGTCCCCGCCGCATCCGCCGTGGCGGCGTGGGACGCGATCATCGCGGCGGGAGAGCCGTACGCCGTCCGCGCCTGCGGCCTCGGCGCCCGTGACACCCTGCGGACCGAGATGGGCTATCCGCTGCACGGCCAGGACCTGTCGCGCGAGATCTCGCCCGTGATGGCTCGCCTCGGCTGGGCCGTCGGCTGGGACAAGCCGGAGTTCTGGGGGAGGGACGCGCTGCTGGCTCAGCGTGAGGCCGGCACGGTGCCGCTGCTGCGCGGGCTCGTCGCCTCGGGCCGCGGGATCGCACGCCCGCACATGGCGGTCGCCGCCGGCGGCACCACGGTCGGCGAGGTCACCTCGGGGACGTTCTCGCCGACGCTGCGCAAGGGCGTCGCGCTGGCGCTGCTCGACCGCTCCGTCGCGGTGGGCGACGAGGTCACCGTCGACGTCCGAGGCCGGACGGAGACGTTCGTCGTGACCGCGCCGCCGTTCGTCCAGTCGTCCACCCGGTAGCCCGGCTGGCTAGGCTGCTCCCATGGTGTGGACGTGGCGTTTCGAGACGGCCGACGGATCCGCTGTCTCCCCGCAGGACGACGGCGGCACATTCGCGAGCCGTGGCGACGCGGAGTCGTGGGTGGGGGAGTTCTACCCAGACCTGGCCGACCAGGGTGTCGACCAGGTCTCGCTGCTGGAGGACGGTCAGGTCGTCTTCGGCCCGATGTCCCTCCACCCCTGAGGGATCAGTAGGAGTCGCCGCGGTTGACCTGCGGCTTCGGCAGCCGCAGCCGGCGGATCTGCGTGCTCCGCATGATCGTGTACGTCGTGACGCCGCGCGTGCTCGCGTCCGGGTAGCGCGCCGCGACCTCGCGCTTGACCCGGCGCACGAGGAAGATCGAGTCGACGATCGCGCCGACGATGGTGACGACCCACAGCAGGTAGATCGCGCTGACCGCCCACGGCGCGCGGATCAGGCTCACCAGCAGGATCACCACGAGCACCGGCATCAAGTACTCGCCGACGTTGCGGCGCGAGTCGACGACGTTGCGCGCGAGCGCCTTCACCGGACCCTTGTCACGGGCCGGCAGGTAGCGGTCGTCACCGGTGTTCATCGCCTCGCGGACCTTGCCGCGCTCCTTCGCGCGACGGTCACGGTCGGCGCGGGCCAGGTCCTTGCGCGTCGCGGGCGTCTTCAGAGCCGCCTTGCGCGCCGCCTCGGCCTCCTTGCGGGTCGGGGTCGGTCGACCCTTCCCGTCAGGCTTGGCCTCGGTCGCGGGCTGCGCGGCCGCGGGGGTCTCGGTCTGGTTCTTGCGTGTGAACACTGATGCCTCAGTCGTCAGGTGCGTGCCACGGGCGCAGGACGCGCACGAGCACGCCAGGTGCGGTCACGGGTGTAGTCGAGCCTACCTGCCTGCCGGCGGTGCCAGAAGACGGTGGCTGCCATAAGAACGTCGGTGCCCGTAAGGTGGTGGGAACAGCGATCTTGGTGAAGGGGACAGACTCCACGATGGGCATCATGAAGCGGATGGGCATGGTCTTCCGCAGCAAGGCCAATGCAGCGCTCGACAAGGCGGAGGATCCGCGCGAGACGCTCGACTACAGCTACCAGAAGCAGCTCGAGCTGCTTCAGAAGGTCCGCCGTGGGGTCGCCGACGTCGCGACCAGCCGCAAGCGGGTCGAGCTGCAGATCAACCAGCTGCAGCAGCAGTCGACCAAGCTGCAGGACCAGGCCAAGAAGGCACTTGCCGCGAACCGCGAGGACCTCGCCCGGGAGGCGCTGACGCGACGCTCGGGTCTCGATCAGCAGATCGCGGACCTCCAGTCGCAGCACGCGTCCCTGCAGGCCGAGGAGGAGAAGCTCACCCTCGCGTCCAAGCGGCTGCAGGCCAAGGTCGAGTCGTTCCGGACCCGCAAGGAGACGATCAAGGCGACCTACACGGCCGCCGAGGCCCAGACGCGCATCACCGAGGCGTTCTCGGGCATCTCCGAGGAGATGGGCGACGTCGGTCTCGCGGTGCAGCGTGCCGAGGACAAGACGGCGCAGATGCAGGCTCGTGCGGGAGCCGTCGACGAGCTGCTCGCCTCCGGCGCTCTCGACGACGTCACCGCCGGCCCGAACGACGACATCAGCCGCGAGCTCGACGCCCTCGCATCGGCGTCGACGGTCGACTCCGAGCTGGAGGCCATGAAGCGTTCGCTCGGCACGGGCGCCGACAAGCCGGCCCTCGGGGCGGGCGAGGCCGCGCCGGACGCCGTGGCCGAGGAGAAGCGAGAGGGGCAGGCGTGATCGTACGCATCATGGCCGAGGGCCAGTTCGAGGTCGCCGACGAGGCGCTCGACCAGCTCAACAGCCTCGATGACGCCGTCGAGAGCGCCGTCGCCAACCATGACGAGGAGGCGTTCGGCGATGCGCTGGCCAGCCTCCTCGACGCCGTGCGCCAGATCGGCAAGGAGGTGCCCGACGAGGAGCTCGTCGAGTCCGACCTCGTGCTGCCTCCCTCCGACGCGTCGCTCGCTGAGGTGGAGGACCTGCTCGGCGCCGACGGCTTCATCCCGGGCTGACACAGATCCACACCGTTCCCGCCGCCGGTCACCCGGCGGCGGGAACGTGCGAGCCCTCCCAGGCGTTGAACTCATTGGCGGCCGCCCACCTGCAGCTCGCGGCCGGAAAGAGGAAGCATGTCCAAGACCCGATTCCGCAGCGATGCGGGTCTGACGCGCCGGATCGGCGTGGTCAGCCTCGGTCTCGTGGCGCTCTACCTGGCGTTCGGCGCCGTGCTGATCACCGTGATGCCGAGCGCCCTGATGGCCGCCGTGGTGGTCGTGGCGCTGGCCTGGGGCCAGTGGTACTTCTCCGACAAGCTGGCGCTCGCGTCGATGCGAGCGCGGATCGTGACGCCGGAGCAGGCGCCGGAGCTGCACGCCATGATCGACCGGCTGTGCGCTCTCGCGGACATGCCCAAGCCGGCGGTGGCGATCGCCGACACCGACCTCCCCAACGCGTTCGCGACCGGGCGATCGCCGAGCCACTCGGCGGTCTGCGTCACGACGGGCATCCTCAAGCGGCTCGACGCCGAGGAGCTCGAGGGCGTCCTGAGCCACGAGCTCGCCCACGTCGCACACCGTGACGTCTCCGTCATGACGGTGGCGTCCTCCCTGGGCCTGCTGGCCGGCTTCCTGATCCGCTGGGCGCCGTTCCTGGGCAACAACCGCGACCGCAACAACAACGGCGCCCTGATGTTCCTCGTGGTGTGGATCGCCAGCATGGTCGCCTACTTCATCAGCTTCCTGCTGACCCGTGCGCTGTCGCGCTACCGCGAGCTCAGCGCCGACCGAGCCGGCGCCTACCTCACCGGCAAGCCGTCGGCGCTGGCGTCCGCCCTCATGAAGATCACCGGCGAGATGGGCCGCATCCCGAGCAAGGACCTGCGCGAGGTCGAAAACATGAGCGCGTTCTTCTTCGCCACGCCGGCCTTCTCCCGCGACTCCCTCGCCGGCCTGATGAGCTCTCACCCGCCGGTGGAGAAGCGCATCGACCAGCTCGCCCGGATCTCCGCCGATCTCGGCCGACCCCTCTGACCGCGATGGGATTCTGGGATGCCCTGATGGGCCGCTCGAAGCCGCCGCAGGCCGACCTCGACGCGTTGTTCGCACTGCCGTCGGCCGCGCTCACCCTGGAGGCCGCGGCGACGATCAAGCCGACCGGTGTCGGGGCCGTCTGCTACCGGCAGAGCGAGGGTGCGGCGTTCAGCACGATGCAGTCCGACGTCTCCGAGCTGCTCGACGCCGACGGCGGCCCGAAGGTCGAGCGCACCGTCGACCCGTACGGCTTCACGTGGCTGGTCGTCCAGCACGACCCCGAGGACGTCGGCGGGCTGGTGACCGACCTCCACGCCGTGAACAGCACGCTGGTCGACAACGGGTTCGGGCCTCACCTCCTCTGCTCCGTCGTGGACTTCGCGACCGCAGAGGGTCGTCCGCTCGGACTCGTCTACCTCTACAAGCGCGGCACCTTCTACCCGTTCGCCCCGGCCGGTGAGCCGCGACGCGACAACGGCCTCGAGCTCCAGGTGCGCGGCATCGTCGCCGACGAGCTGCCGATCGAGAAGGACCTGTCGCGCTGGCTCGCGATCTGGGGCGCTCCGGGGCTCGAGCGCGGCACTCGGTAGATTCGGCCATGGCGCCCGAGACGGCCCGGGCGCGTCGCCAGCCCCGCATCCCAAGGATCCCCATGAGCATCTCCACCCTGGATCGTGACGCCCTCGGTTCGCTGCTGTCGGAGCAGCGCGCCGCCTACGAGGACCTGCGTGCGCGCGGGCTGACGCTCGACCTGACGCGGGGCAAGCCGTCGCCCGAGCAGCTCGACCTCTCGCAGCGGCTCCTGGCGCTGCCGGGTGAGGGCGACTTCCGCGCCGCGGACGGCACCGACACACGCAACTACGGCGGGCTCGACGGCCTGGTCGAGCTCCGCGAGATCTTCTCCGAGCTGCTCGGCATCCCGGTGCCGCAGCTGCTCGCCCAGGGCAGCTCGAGCCTCACCCTCATGCACGAAACCCTGGTGTGGGCGATGCTGCACGGCTTCGCCTCGTCCCCGCGCCCGTGGGCCGCGGAGGAGACGGTGCGCTTCGTGTGCCCCGTCCCCGGGTACGACCGCCACTTCGCGCTGCTCGAGTCGCTCGGCATCGAGATGGTCCCCGTCGCGATGAACGCCGACGGCCCCGACGTCGAGGCGATCGCCGCGCTCGTCGCGGACGACCCGACGATCAAGGGCATGTGGCTGGTCCCGACCTACGCCAACCCGACCGGCGGCGTCACGTCGCCCGAGGTCGCCGCACGGCTGATGGCGATGCCGGCGGCCGCGCCGGACTTCCGGGTGTTCTGGGACAACGCGTACGCGGTGCACCACCTCACGACCGACGAGACGAAGAGCGCCGATGCGCTGTCGCTGGCGTCGGCCGGCGGCCACCCCGACCGGGTTCTGGTCTTCGCCTCGACCTCGAAGATCACCTTCGCGGGTGCGGGCGTCTCCTTCTTCGGCGGCTCGCCGGCCAACGTCGCGTGGTTCAAGGGCCACCTGAAGTTCGCGTCGATCGGCCCGGACAAGGTCAACCAGCTGCGCCACGTGCGCCTCTTCGGAGACGCGGACGGCGTGCGGTCGCTGATGCGCCAGCACCGGGAGCTCCTCGCGCCGAAGTTCGCGGTCGTCGAGGACGTGCTCGCCGCGAGGCTCGCCGCATTCGACGTGGCGACGTGGACGCAGCCCCAGGGCGGCTACTTCGTCAACCTCGACGTCGTCGACGGCACTGCCGCGCGCGTGGTCGAGCTGGCCAAGGCCGTCGGTGTCGCGCTCACCCCCGCCGGCTCCTCGTTCCCGTACGGGGCCGACCCGCGCGACCGCAACATCCGGATCGCGCCGTCGTTCCCGTCGCTGGACGATCTCAGGGCGGCCATGGACGCGCTGGCGACCTGCGTCCTGCTGGCAGCGGCCGAGAAGGCCCTGGCCTGACGATGCGGGTCCTCGTCGCGCCCGACAAGTTCGCGGGCACGTTGAGCGCGCCCGAGGCGGCCCGTGCCATCGCCGAGGGCTGGTCGCGTGTGGCTCCGGACGACACCACGGTGCTCGTCCCGATGTCGGACGGCGGTCCAGGCTTCGTGGACGGGCTGCACGCCAGCCTGGGCGGCGAGGTCCGGACTCTGCCCGGTGTGCGGGGCCCGCTCGGGGTGCCCGTCGACGCGCCCCTGCTGCTGGTCGACGGCCCCGGCGGCAGCCGTACGGCGTACGTCGAGTCCGCGACCGCCTGCGGGCTGCACGTGGAGCAGCGGCGCAGCCCCGAGGACGCCACGACCTACGGCGTCGGCGAGCTGGTCGCTGCGGCGCTGGACGCCGGAGCGACCTCGATCGTGGTCGGTCTCGGCGGCAGTGCCACCACCGACGGCGGCGCCGGCCTGCTTGCCGCCCTCGGCGCGCAGTCCGACGTCCCCCTCGACCGCGGGCCCGCCGGACTCGTCGGGGTCACCTCGGTCGACCTGTCGGCCGTCCGCGAGCGGCTGGGCAACGTGACCCTCGTGGCTGCCACCGACGTACGCAACCCGTTGCTCGGGCTCCTCGGGGCCGCGCGGACGTTCGGGCCGCAGAAGGGCCTCGACGACAGTGCCGTCCTCCGCGTCGACGGCATCCTGGACGCGTTCGTCGTCGCCGTGTGCGGGAGCGAGCCGGCCCGGCGCAAGGTTGCCGACCTGCCGGGCGCCGGCGCCGCCGGCGGGCTCGGGTTCGCCCTCCAGGTGCTCGGGGCGACCGTCCAGCCTGGGGTGTCGATGGTCGCCGACGCCGTCGGGCTCGGCGACCACGCACGCGCGTGCGACCTCGTGCTGACGGGGGAGGGGGCGTACGACGTGACCTCCCGCGAGGGAAAGGTCGTGTACGGCGTCGCCCAGGTCGCCGGAGCGGCGCTGCGGCCCTGCGTGGTGCTGGCCGGGAGGGTGCAGGTCGGGTCCCGCGAACGCCGTGCGATGGGCGTCGAAGCCGCGTACGCGATGGTCGACGTCGTCGGCGAGGACGTTTCGCTGGCCCGGCCGGAGGAGTCGCTGCGGCGCCTCGCCGAGAGGGTCGCTCGCACCTGGTCCGACCGGTGAGCGCCACGTAGGCTGTTCAGCGGGTACGGCAGTGCGCCACGGTCGGCGTATCGTGGTGCCGTACGGTGGAATGAGATCGCGAGACCGCGCGTTCGAGTTGTCAGTGCATGCCAACCGGGCGGCCCCGCACCAGAGAATTCGGGAGAACAGATGACCGTGCAGAGCACCGATGCCAACGAGACCCTCGCCGGTGTCAACCTCACCGACGGCGCTGCGGCCAAGGTGAAGAACCTCCTCGACCAGGAGGGCCGTGACGACCTCGCGCTCCGCATCGCCGTGCAGCCGGGCGGTTGTTCCGGGCTGCGCTACCAGCTCTTCTTCGACGAGCGCACGCTCGACGGCGACGAGACCCGCGAGTTCGACGGCGTCTCGCTGGTCGTGGACCGCATGAGCGTCCCTTACCTCCACGGCGCCACCATCGACTTCGTCGACTCGATCGAGAAGCAGGGCTTCACGATCGACAACCCCAACGCGACCGGTTCCTGCGCCTGCGGCGACTCGTTCCACTGAGCCCCACCAGGCGGCACCGCCGCTGACGTCACGACGGCCGTCCAGATCTCTGGACGGCCGTCGTCGTCCACCCCTAGGCTCTGCGCGTGCGTCCCCTCCGCTCCCGGGCACGCGGGCTGCAGCTCCTCACGGTTGCGCTCGGGCTCTCCCTCCTCGGCATCTTCGTCCCCGCCGACGCCGACGACCCCACTCCCGTCCCGCGGCGCCCTCCGGGGCCGACCCGCGTCATGCTCGCCGGCGACTCGATCACACAGGGCCGTGCCGGCGACTTCACCTACCGCTACTGGCTGTGGCGCGGGCTGCGCGACGCCGGTGCCGACATTGACCTGGTCGGTCCGCGCCAGGACCTGGCCCAGGGCAGCACGAGCTACCTCGACCCGGGGTTCGACCGGGACCATGCCGCGCTGTTCGGGTCGAAGACGGCATACCACCTCCTGCTGGTCACCGACGAGATCAGGACGTACCGCCCCGACGTCGTCGTCCTCATGATCGGCTTCAACGACCTCCGGGTCCGCTCGCCCGAGGAGACGGCGGCCAACGTCCGGACGTACGTCGAGCGCGTCCGCGCCGCCGACCCCGAGGTGGACCTCGTCATCGGCCAGGTCACCACCGGGATGTCGCTCAGCAGCGGCGTGGAGCTGCTCCCGAACGAGACCAGCACGCTCAACGCGCTGCTGGCCGAGGTCGTCGACGAGCTGACCACCTCGCGGTCGCAGGTCGTCCTCGCCCGGACCGCCGAAGGCTGGGAGCCGGGCATCCACACCTGGGACGGGGTCCACCCGACTCCCACCGGAGAGACGCGGATCGCGCAGCGCATGGGCGACGCCCTGGTGGACGTCGGAGCGGTCCCGGCGCACCCGGTGATCGACCGCGCCGTGCCCTGGCCAGCGACGTACGCGGTGAGCGGGGTCGGGCGCAACCGTCGGATCACGCTGTCGTGGGACGGGACGCTCGTCGACGGCTGGGCGGGCCGGGTCCGCTACCGCCTGGTCGCGCCGGAGGCGGGCCCCTGGAGGACGACGTCGTGGGCGGCTGGGAGCAGCCGCACGCTCCGGCACCTGCGGGCCGGGGGCACGTACGAGCTCCAGGTGCAGGCCCGTCGCCGCGCGATGATCGGAGGCTGGTCCGCGGCCGTCCGCGTGGAGGCCGAGGGCAGGGTGCCGCGCGCGGTCCGCCGTACGACGGTCGTCTGGCGGACGAAGCGGCTACGCGTCAGGTGGCGCGAAGCCGCCGCGGCGTCGACGTACACGGTCGCGTACCGGACCCGCACGCGCCGTGGGACGTGGACGGCCTGGCGGACCACCACCCGCGCGCGCAGCATCGCCCGGCTGGCGGTGCCGCGGCGGGCGGCACGCGTGCAGGTCCGGATCACCGGGCACAACGGCTACCTCGCCGGGAGGGCCCGCACCGTCCGTTCCGTGCGTCCACGCTGACGGCCTCTCTGGCCCGCACCCACCACCCCGACTATCGTGGGCGCGCACGCGTCCCCATTCGAGGAGCTCCGTTGAAGATCGCCGTTTCCGGTTCCATCGCGAACGACCACCTGATGACCTTCGCCGGGCGGTTCTCCGACTCGCTCGTCGTGGACCAGCTCGACAAGATCTCGCTGTCGTTCCTCGTCGAGGACCTCGAGGTGCGCCGCGGGGGCTGCGGCGCCAACATCGCGTTCGGCCTGGCAGCGCTCGGAGAGGAGCCGGTCCTGATCGGTGCGGTCGGCGAGGACTTCGACGACTACCGCTCGTGGCTGGAGCGCCACGGCGTCGACTGCTCCGGCGTGCACGTCTCCGAGAGCAAGCACACAGCCCGGTTCGTGTGCACGACCGACGCGTCACAGGCCCAGATCGCGACCTTCTACGCCGGCGCGATGGCCGAGGCCCGCGAGATCGAGCTCAAGCCGATCCACGACCGCGTGGGCGGCTGGGACATCGTCCTGATCGGCCCCGACGACCCCGAGGGCATGGTCCGGCACACCGAGGAGAGCCGCGCCCGCGGCTACCGGTTCGCCGCCGACCCCTCCCAGCAGCTGGCGTTCGCCGACGGTGCGCTGATCCGCAACCTCATCGACGGCGCCGCGTACCTCTTCAGCAACGAGTACGAAGCCGCCCTGACGGAGAAGAAGACCGGCTGGAGCGCCGCCGAGATCCAGGAGCGGGTGGGCACCCGCGTCGTCACGCGCGGCGCCGAGGGCGTGAGCATCTACGAGGCGGACGGCACCGTGGTCGACGTGCCCGCGCTCGCCGGCATCACCGCCGTCGACCCGACCGGCGTCGGAGACGCCTTCCGGGCAGGCTTCCTGGCCGGGCTCGGAGTCGACCTGCCGCACGAGCAGTGCGCCCAGCTGGGCTGCACGCTGGCCGCCAGCGTCGTGGAGACCACGGGGACCCAGGAGTACCGCCTGGACCGAGCCGGTCTTCTCGCTCGCCTCCGGGCCCAGTACGGCGATTCCGCGGCGAGCATCGTAGACGACCGCCTGCCGCGGTTCTGAGGGGACCTCCGCCGGTCCCGGCAGTCACTCTGGAGTAGGGTGCTTCTGTTCGCAGTGAGGACGCCTGCCGTCGCGTACGGCGACGCTCGCGCACTGCGGTTGAGTCGATTCGAGCCAGAAAGGCGCCTGGTGGGTCTGGAACTCTTCGCGCGCGGTGAGCGAGCACAAGACGAGCGTCGTCGACCGATTCGGTCGAAGGCGCTCGGGCTCGGATCCGCCGTCGCCGCGATCGTGCTGCTGAGTGGTTGTTCCGAGGATGCCGAGAGCCAGTGGGAGCGCCTTGCGCTCCCCATCGGCGCGAGCGACCGGACCGAGTCGATGTTCGTGCTCTGGGTCGCGGCCTGGATCGCGTGCGCCGTCGTCCTCGTGCTCGTCCTCGGACTCATGTTCTGGGCGATGGTGCGCTACCGCCGCCGGCCCGGCAACGAGGTGCCGACGCAGCTGCGCTACCACCTGCCGCTCGAGGTCCTGTACACGGTCGCTCCGGTCATCATCGTCGCGATCTTCTTCGCGCAGACCGTGATCGCCCAGAACGAGATGCTCGAGAAGGTCGACGACCCCGACCACACGATCACGGTCGTCGGCAGCAAGTGGCAGTTCACGTTCAACTACCTCGACGAGGAAGCCACCGGCGGCGAGGACGTCTTCGACTTCGGCGACACCTCCGACCCGACCGAGCTCTGGCTGCCGGTCGACGAGTCGGTCCGCTTCGACCTCGTCTCGCCCGACGTCATCCACTCGTTCTGGATCCCGGAGTTCTACTTCAAGCAGGACGTCATCCCCGGCAAGATCAACTCGTTCGACGTCACCCCGACGCGCGAGGGCGTGTTCACCGGGCGGTGCGCCGAGCTCTGCGGGCTCTACCACACGCGCATGATCTTCAAGGTGCACGTCGTCTCGCGTGACGAGTACGACGCCCACCTCCAGAAGCTGCAGGCCGCCGGACAGATCGGTCAGCCCGAGGGCGGCGCCGAGGCGTACCGCATCGCGGGTCTCGCCGAGGCGAAGAAGGCCGCAGCGCACGAAGAGAACGGAGAGGACGAGTGACCGCGGTCGCAGAGCCCCAGACCGGAGCGGCGCCGGAGACCCCGGCCCCGAAGCCCCTGGGCAAGCGCGTCGTCGCCCTGCTGACGACGACCGATCACAAGCAGATCGGCACGATGTACCTCGTGTCGTCGTTCGTGTTCTTCCTGATCGGCGGCATCCTCGCCCTGCTGATCCGCGGGGAGCTCGCGGCACCGGGCACGCAGATCGTCGACGAAGAGACCTACAACCAGCTCTTCACGATGCACGGCACGATCATGCTGCTGATGTTCGCGACACCGCTGTTCGTCGGGTTCGCCAACTGGATCATGCCTCTGCAGATCGGCTCGCCGGACGTCGCGTTCCCGCGACTCAACATGTTCAGCTTCTGGCTGTTCCTGTTCGGCAGCTCGATCGCCGTCGGCGGCTTCTTCGTCCCCGGCGGTGCCGCCAGCTTCGGCTGGTTCGCGTACGCCCCGCTGTCCGACGCCGTGAACTCTCCCGGCGTGGGCGGTGACATGTGGGTGCTCGGCCTCTACATGTCCGGTCTGGGCACCATCCTCGGTGCCGTGAACTTCGTGACCACGATCTTCACGATGCGCGCCCCGGGCATGACGATGTTCCGGATGCCGATCTTCACCTGGAACATCCTCGTCACGAGCCTCCTGGTGCTGATCGCCTTCCCGATCCTCGCCGCCGCGCTGCTTGCGCTCTTCGCCGACCGCCAGCTCGGTGCCCACGTCTTCGACGCGGCAACGGGAGGCCCGGTCCTCTGGCAGCACCTGTTCTGGTTCTTCGGGCATCCGGAGGTCTACATCATCGCCCTGCCATTCTTCGGCATCGTCAGCGAGATCCTGCCGGTCTTCAGCCGCAAGCCGATCTTCGGCTACATCGGCCTGGTCGCGGCGACCCTGACGATCGCGGCGCTGTCGGTGGCGGTGTGGGCGCACCACATGTTCGTGACCGGCTCGGTCGACCTCGCGTTCTTCTCCTTCATGACGTTCCTGATCGCCGTCCCGACCGGCGTGAAGTTCTTCAACTGGATCGGCACGCTGTGGGGCGGGTCCATCAGCTTCGACACGCCGCTGGTGTTCTCGTTGGGCTTCCTGACGACCTTCCTCTTCGGTGGTCTGACCGGCGTCATCCTGGCGTCGCCCGCGCTGGACTTCGCGCTCTCCGACTCCTACTTCGTCGTGGCTCACTTCCACTACGTGGTCTTCGGCACCGTCGTGTTCGCGATGTTCGCCGGTTTCTACTACTGGTGGCCGAAGTGGACCGGGCACATGCTCAACGAGCGTCTCGGCAAGATCCACTTCTGGCTGCTCTTCATCGGCTTCCACCTGACGTTCCTGGTCCAGCACTGGCTGGGCGTCGAGGGCATGCCGCGCCGCTACGCCGACTACTCGCCGGCCGACGGCTTCACGGTCCTCAACCAGGTGTCGACGATCGGCGCGATCGTGCTGGCCGTCTCGACGCTGCCGTTCTTCTACAACGTGTGGATCTCCCGGAACAACCCGCAGGTCGGCGTCGACGACCCGTGGGGCTGGGGACGCTCCCTCGAGTGGGCGACCTCCAGCCCGCCGCCGCGGCACAACTTCACGTCGCTGCCGCGCATCCGCTCCGAGAGCCCTGCGTTCGACCTCCACCACCCGGAGCTCTCGCTGCTGGAGCACGTCGACAACGACCTCGACTCCCCGCTGGCCGACGCCCCGAACCTGTCCGGTCACGAAGAGGCGCTGTCCGAGCAGATCACCAAGGATCAGGAAGGTGACAACCAGTGAAGGCAGAGGCGTGGATCATCGCGTCGGTCTCGGTCTTTCTCGTGATCGTGACGCCGATCTACTGGATCGCCTCCGGTGATCCGACCGGCACGACGGCACTGGTCATGGCGGCCCTCCTGGGTCTGCTTCTGACCTTCTTCCTCGCGGTGGTCGCGAAGCAGATCCCGGCTCGCCTCGAGGATCGCGACGACGCCGAGATCGCGGAGGGAGCCGGCGAGTATGGCTTCTACCCTCCGTGGAGCTGGTGGCCGCTGTGGGCGGCCCTGGCGTTCGGTGCGATGATCCTCGGTGCGATCTTCGGCTGGTGGCTCTTCGCCATCGCTACGCCGTTCGGCGCGATCGCGCTGTGCGGCTGGGTCTTCGAGTACTACCGCGGTCTCTACGCGCACTGATCCCCGGTACGACACGCCTACGGCCTCATTTGGGTGGCGATTGCTACCCTTTGAGGCCGTACGTGTGTTTCAAGGGGGATCATGAAGCTTCAGGGACGTCAGCTCGTGCTGCACGGAGGACGCCGGTGGGCCGGTGTCCTCGTCGTGGCCGCGCTCGTAGCGGGCTGCAGCGCCGCCGGCGCGGGCGGTTCGGATGACGACCCTTCCGGCTCCAACGACGGCGGAGGCTCGGCTGCCACGTCGGAGGCCCCGACTCCCAAGACCGTCGTCACGGTCAACGTCGACGACGGTGCGGTCGATGTCCCGGTCGACACCGCGGTGAGCGTTGGCGCGTCCGGCGGGACTATCACGGCGGTGAGCGCCCACTACGGCAAGAAGGCCACCCCCAAGAACGCCGTGAAGGGCGAGCTGGCGGCCGACGGCAACACCTGGGCAGCCACGGGACTCCTGGAGCCCGGCAAGCGCTACACGGTGGCTGTGAGCACGCGTGACGACGACGGCAGGACCCAGACCGTCACCCGGACCTTCCGCACGCAGGATCTGAGCCTGGACCAGCAGGCGTACGCCTCGATCGCTCCGACGGACGGCGCCACGGTCGGGGTCGCGATGCCGATCATCGTCCGGTTCGACATCCCGGTGACCCGCCGCGCGGACGTCGAGAGGCGCCTGACCGTCACCTCGACGCCCCAGGTCGAGGGCACGTGGAGCTGGGTCAGCGACTCGGAGGTCCACTACCGGCCCAAGAAGTACTGGCCCGCGGGGACGAAGGTGAAGGTCCACGCCGGCATCAACGGCGTACGCACCGCCAAGGGCACCTGGGGTCAGGAAGACCGGGATACGTCCTTCAAGGTCACCGATCGCGCCGTGACGACTGTCGTCGACGTCTCCCGGCACAAGGCGACCGTCCGGATCAACGGCAAGGTCGCGAGGGTGCTGCCGGCCACCACCGGCAAGTCCGGCTTCCAGACCCGCAACGGCACCAAGGTCATCATGGAGAAGTACCCGGTCAAGCGCATGGACGCTGCGACCACGGGGCTCTCCGAGGACGACCCCGAGTACTACAACATCGAGGACGTCCGCTGGGCGATGCGCGTCACGAACTCGGGCGAGTTCATCCACGCTGCTCCGTGGTCGGTCGGCTCCCAGGGGGCCGCCAACGTCAGCCACGGGTGCACCGGCCTGAGCACGAGCAACGCCGCGTGGCTCTACAGCGTCTCCCACATCGGCGATCCCGTGAAGTTCGTGAACTCCGCACGCAAGGTGCTCGAGCCCCAGAACGGCTGGACCGACTGGAACATCTCGTACGCCAAGTTCGCGAAGGGCTCCGCGCTCTCCTAACCGCGAGTCACCCTTCCCGGCTCGCGAGCCACCCTTTCCGGCTCGCGAGTCACCGATTCCGTGGCCGTGAACCACCGTTTGTGCGCGACGAGCCACCCTTTCCGTGACTCGCGGGCCCCAGACGGCGACTCGCGGGCCCCAGACGGTGACTCGCGGGCCCCAGACGGTGACTCGCGGGCCCCAGACGGTGGCTCGCGAGGGGGAGGCGGCGGCTCGCGGGCGAGGGGAGGGGACGGCGAAGGCCCCGCCCCCCGGTGGGGGAGCGGGGCCTTCGTGGAGCGTCGGCTCAGTGCTGCTTCGGGACGCCCGTCTCGCTGACGCCGGAGAAGTCGTCCGGGAAGTCGTGCGGCGGGTAGACGTCGTCGTGGAAGTGGTGAGCAGCGTCCTCCACCTCGAAGCGCGTCGGCTTGTCGACGTCGTGGGCGTAGAAGAACCGCTTCGCCCAGGCTCGCAGGCGTGCCTTGCGGCCGTCGGGGTTGGCGACCCCGTTCTCGTCCTCCGACACCGGTGCGGTGAGCTCGGGGACCCGCGGCCGTGCCGTGAGTGCGAAGGCCTTCTCCGGCGGCAGCGGCGCGTGCGCCTCTGCGTAGGAGCCCTCGGCAGAACGGACGATGATGCCGGTCTCGTAGCCGTGGAGGATCGCGTCGTTGTCCTTGCGCTGCAGGCTGATGCAGATGCGGCGCGTGACGATGAACGCGATCACCGGACCGACGAAGACCAGGACCCGTGCCATCCAGGTGATCGTGAAGATGTCCAGGTTGAACTTCAACGCGATGATGTCGTTTCCGCCGGCGATCCAGCAGACGCCGTAGAACGTCATGCCGGCGACGCCGAACGCCGTACGGGTCGGGGCGTTGCGCGGACGCTGGAGCAGGTGGTGCTCCTTCTTGTCGCCCGTCACCCACGACTCGAAGAACGGCCAGATCGCGAGCACCGTGAAGAGGATGCCCATCAGGAGAACAGCCGGGATGAAGACGTTCAGGGAGATCGTCTGTGGACCGATCGTGAACTCCCAGTTCGGCATGATGCGCACCGCACCCTCGACCCAGCCCATGTACCAGTCGGGCTGGGAGCCCGCCGTGACCTCAGAGGGGTTGTACGGGCCGTACGCCCAGATCGGGTTGATCTGGAGCGTCGCCGCCATCAGCGTCGTGAAGCCGAAGACGACGAAGAAGAAGCCGCCGGCCTTCGCCGCGTAGACGGGGAGCATCGGGTAGCCGACGACGTTCTTCTCGGTGCGTCCGGGCCCAGGCCACTGCGTGTGCTTGTGGTAGACGAGCAGCACCATGTGGGCAGCGATCAGCCCCAGGAGTAGGCCTGGCAGCAGGAAGATGTGCGCCATGTAGAGGCGCGCGATGATCAGCTCACCCGGGAACTCGCCGCCGAACACGAAGAACTCGATGTAGGTGCCGACGACCGGGATCGAGCGGATCAGGCCGTCGACGAAGCGAAGACCCGTGCCGGACAGGAGATCGTCCGGCAGCGAGTAGCCGGCGAAGCCCTCGATCAGACCGATCGCGAAGAGGCCGATGCCGATGAGCCAGTTGAGCTCGCGCGGCTTGCGGTATGCGCCGGTGAAGAACACGCGCAGCATGTGGGCGATGATCGCCGCCATGAAGAGCGCCGCGGCCCAGTGGTGGATCTGCCGGACCAGCAGGCCGCCCCGGATGTCGAACGAGATGTTGAGCGTCGATGCGTACGCCTGGGACATCTCGAGCCCGCGCAGCGGGTCGTACGACCCGTCGTAGGGCACCTCCGCCATGCTCGGCTGGAACCAGAACGTCAGGAACGTGCCGGTGAGCAGGAGCACGACGAAGCTCCAGAGGGCGATCTCGCCCAGCAGGAACGACCAGTGGTCGGGGAACACCTTGCGGATGTTCTTGCGCACCAGGCCGGCGAGGCCGATGCGGTCGTCGAGCCACTCGACGGGACCGGCGGCCTTCTTGCCGACGCCGGTGTCCTTGAGGGGCGTTGAGGTGGTGCTCATGGTGTCAGTCACGGTTCTGGTGCACCTCAGGGAAGCTCGGGCCGACCGGCTCACGGAAGTCACTGGTGGCGATCAGGTAACCATCCTCGTCCACCGCGAGCGGGAGCTGCGGCAGCGGACGGTGGCCGGGGCCGAAGATGACCTTGCCGCCGTCGGCGAGGTCGTACGTGGTCTGGTGGCACGGGCAGAGCAGGTGGTGGGTCTGCTGCTCCCAGAGGCTGATCGGGCAGCCGACGTGCGTGCAGATCTTGGAGTAGACCATGATCCCGTCGACATCCCAGTTGGACTGGCCCTTGCGGGGGGTGATGTCGTCGGGACGGATGCGGACCACGATGACCGAGGCCTTCGCCTTGGCCTGCAGGAGCTCGGTGCCGTGGAAGACCGCGTGGCCGTGGCTGTCGGTCTCGAAGAACACCGACGGCTGTGCGTTGACGAGCTGGCCGACCTCGATGTCACCGGGGCTCAGCGGCTCACCGGAGACGTCGTTGACGACACGCATCCCCTTGCGCCAGACCGTGTTGAACGGCTTGTCGCCGGGAAGCGGACCGAGGTCGCGCAGCATCACGATCGCCGGCAGACCCAGGAATGCGACGGCCCCGATGAGCGAGTTGCGGATCAGCGGGCGACGTCCGAAGCCGGACTCGTCGACACCCGCGTCGACGGCCTCGAGGGCGGCCTCGCGGTCCTCGTCGGACGAGCGCGCGGGGTGGCGCATCTCGATGACCTCGTGGTCGGCCATCAGCTTCTTGGCCCACTGGATGGCGCCGATGCCGATGAGGAACAGCGCGCCGCCGAGGGTGAGGCCGAGGGCGAGGTTCAGGGAGAACCAGCCGAAGATCTCGGCGTCCTTGGGGACGGTGAAGTAGGCGACGCAGAAGCCGACCGCCAGCACGATGGCGGCGGTGAACATGCCGGCGACCTGGCGCTCGGCGCGCTTCTCGAGCTTGGGATCCACGTCGGTCGGACGCGGAAGGTGCTCAGGCAGCCCCGGGTTGTCGATCGGCTCGGCCGGCTCGACGTCGTGACCCTCCCGCGCGACGATCTCGTCGTGCGTCGGGTGAGCGGCGTCGCGCGGCTGCTCGTCGTGGGATTCGGAGCTCATGACCTCTTCTTCTTCACCCGGGCGCCGTGCGCTGCAAGCCAGACGGCGACAGCGACGAGACCGCCGATTCCGATGATCCAGGCGAACATGCCGTCGACGACGGGGCCGAGGCCGCCGCCACCGAAGCCGGCCTGGGGCTGGTTCTGGACGTTCTTGATGTAGGCGATGATCGCCCGCTTGTCCTCGGGCGAGATGACGTCGTCGCTGAAGACGGGCATCTGCTGCGGACCGGTCAGCATGGCCTCGTAGAGGTGCTTCTCGCTCACGCCCTGCAGCGACGGCGCGAACCGGCCGCTCGGGAGGGCGCCACCGGCGCCGACCGAGTTGTGGCAGGCGGTGCAGTTCGTACGGAAGAACTCGCCGCCGCGGGTCAGCTCCTCCTGGGAGATCTCCGAGACGTCGGTGTACTCCTCGTCGGGGACCGCAGGACCGGGACCGAGGCTCGCGATGTACGCGGCGAGCGCGTCGGTCTCCTCGTCGGTGTAGACCGGCTCCTTGCGGATCGCCTGCGGCGCGGACTGCGCCATCGGCATGCGGCCGGTGCCGACCTGGAAGTCGACGGCAGCCGCGCCCACGCCGACGAGCGACGGACCGTAGTTGCCGCCCGCCACCGTCATGATGCCTTCGGCGTTCATGCCGTGGCAGCTCGCGCAGCCGACCAGGAAGAGCTCGCGGCCCTCCTCGATCTTGGCAGGATCGTTCGTCGCCGTGTCGGCGTCGGCCTTCCCCGGAGCGAAGGCGGCATACAGAGCGGCCGCCAGGAGCAGGCCGAAGAGCAGCACCGCGTAACCCGCGAGAGGGTGCCTTCGGTGGGTGGACAAGAACCGCACGGAGTGAACCTCGTTCCCCTTGCCAGCGACGCCCCAGCGGACGTCATCTCTCGATTAAAGCCTTGATTGCGATGTTCTGTTGGAAGCTCGTCGTCGCGCCGTCCCGGACGGGCGGTCGATCGAGCCCTACTGCAGGGCGTAGATCGTCAGGAACAGGCCGACCCAGACGATGTCGACGAAGTGCCAGTAGTACGACACCACGATCGCCGAGATGGCCTGCTCGTGCGTGAAGCGACGCGCCATGAAGGTGCGGCCGATCACGAGCAGGAAGGCGATCAGGCCTCCGATGACGTGGAGGCCGTGGAAGCCGGTCGCCAGGTAGAAGGTCGACCCGTAGCCGGAGGAGTCGAGCGTGATGCCGTGGTGGACCAGCTCGACGTACTCGAGGGCCTGGCCGGCGACGAAGATCGCGCCCATGACGTAGGTCAGGGCGAACCACTCGCGCAGGCCCCACTCGCGGAACTGCCAGATCTTGCCGCTGCGGCCGACCTTGCCCTTCTCGGCCGCGAACACGCCCCACTGGCACGTCACGGAGGAGAGCACGAGGATCGTGGTGTTGACCGTGGCGAAGGGGACGTTGAGCTTCGCGGTGTCCAGCGCCCACAGCTCGGGGCTGACCGCGCGGATGGTGAAGTACGCGGCGAAGAGGGCCGCGAAGAACATCAGCTCGCTCGACAGCCAGACAACGGTGCCGACCGTGACCTGAGAGGGTCGGTTCGGCTGCCCGTGCAGGCGGGATGCTGGGATCACAGATGTCGTCGCCACGGGTGTCATTATTAACCCCCGTCGCAGCCGGGGCATCCCCGACCCCTGCCTGTTGCACGATCGAGTCGCTACGATCACGCTGTGACCGATCCCAGCACCGCCGTCGCGCCCCTTGACCGTTCGCCGCTGCGCGTCCTCGTCTACTCCGACGATGCCGACACCCGCATGCAGGTGACGACCGCCCTCGGGCGCCGGATCCATCCGGACCTGCCGCCCGTGGAGTACGTCGAGTGTGCGACGTTCCCGGTCGTCCTGCAGCAGATGGACGCGGGCGGGATCGACCTGGCGATCCTCGACGGGGAGGCGACCCCGGCCGGCGGCATGGGCGTCGCACGCCAGCTCAAGGACGAGATCTTCCGCTGCCCGCCGCTGCTGGTCCTCACCGCCCGCGAGCAGGACGCCTGGCTCGCGACCTGGTCGAGGGCCGACGGGGTCTCGACCCACCCGATCGACCCGCTGAAGCTCGCCAACGCCGTCCTCGGCCTGCTGGCGCCCTCCTCCGCCGCCTCGGCATGACCGACGGGCCGCGCTGGCCCGAGATCCTCGGCCAGCTGATCGCGCACGAGGATCTCAGCAGCGAGCAGACCGCGTGGGCGATGGAGGAGATCCTCTCCGGCAACGCCACCTCGGCGCAGATCGCCGGGTTCGCGGTCGCGTTGCGCTCCAAGCGGGAGACCGTGGCGGAGGTCGAGGGACTGGCGTCCACGATGCTGGCACACGCCTCGCTGATCGAGGTGCCCGGCCGGACGGTCGACATCGTCGGCACCGGCGGTGACCGGGCGAAGACCGTGAACATCTCGACGATGTCCGCGGTCGCGATGCGCGGCGCGGGAGCACTGGTCGTCAAGCACGGCAACCGTGCCGCGTCGAGCGCGAGCGGCGCCGCCGACGTCCTCGAGAAGCTCGGCGTACGCCTCGACCTCACCCCGGCCCGCGTTGCCGCTCTGGCGAGCGAGGTCGGCATCACGTTCTGCTTCGCCCCCGTGTTCCACGCGTCGTTCCGGTTCACGGCCGCCCCCCGGCGCGAGCTCGGGATTCCCACGGCGTTCAACTTCCTGGGGCCGCTGACGAACCCGTCGAAGCCGGCGGCGATGGCAGTCGGCGTCGCGGATCCGCGGATGGCGGGCGTGGTTGCCGGCGTGTTCGCACGGCGGGGGCTCGACGCCCTGGTGTTCCGTGGTGACGACGGACTCGACGAGATCACGACCACCACGACCTCGACCGTCTGGGTCGTCGCCGGGCCGGAGGGTGAGAAGTCAGTCACAGAGCACACGTTCGACCCGCGCGCCCTGGGCATCGCCTACTCCCCGGCCGACGGTCTGCGCGGTGGCGACCCGGAGTTCAACGCCGACGTGTTCCTGCGGGTGCTGGAGGGTGAGCAGGGTCCGGTCCGTGACGCCGTGATCCTCAACACCGCTGCGGGCCTCTCCGCGTACGAGGGCGGCGAGGACGACCTGATGACGCGGATGGAGCGCAACGTCGCCAAGGCCGCACATGCGCTGGACTCCGGTGCGGCGCGTCAGGCGCTCGCCGACTGGGCCGAGGCTTCGCGCCGGGAGGTCTGAGCCGAGAGCGCTGCCCCGGCAGAGGTCGGACCTATTCGAAGTCGCCGCCGATGCTGAAGGCCGCCTCGAGGTCGTGCTGCGAGTAGGTGCGGAACGCGATGTGCGTCTCGGTCGACCGGACTCCGGGGACCTTGTTGACACGGTCGGCCACCACGTCGGCGATCTCGTCGGTACGGCGGACCCGCACGAGGGCGATCAGGTCGATGTGGCCGGTCACCGAGTAGACCTCGCTCACCCCGTCGAGCGCGGCGACCTCCTCGGCGACCTCGGGGATCCGGTCGACCTCGGCGTTGATGAACACGATCGCGGTGATCACAGGGCCTCCTGGCGGCAGCGGCGGGTACGGAGGGCAGCCTACTCGTCAGCGGCGTGGCCGGTGCTCGGTCCGCCAGCCCTCGCCCCGGGCCTCGTCGAAGGGCACAGCGACCTCTCGCGAGCGCTCGGCAGCCTCGATCAGCGGGAGGTGCCGGCGGGCGCCGCGAGAGGGGCTCGCCCACACCCCGGCGAGGTCGACGAGGCGGATGCCGTCGCTCTCCAGCCAGCGCAGGACGAGCTCCGACTCCGCCGCGGTCGCGGCGGGAGCGGTCTCGGGGACGACCGTCTCCGCGGTGGCGCGCAGCGCGTCGACCCAGGCGCCGGACGACGCGGACGACGGCATGACGCCCGACGCGACGAGACGCCCGTGACGGATCACGTGGACCTCCCACTCCTGCCACTGGACGTCGCAGGGGCGCGCCGCGACCACCTCGGCGCACGAGAGCAGCGCGGACAGGCGTTGGCTACGGTGGGTCGCCCGCAGCAGCGTGACCAGCCGGTCGCGCTCGCGTGCCGCGTCCTCGAAGCGTCCCTGGTCCGACAGGGTCCGCATGCGGTCGGTGGAGGCGTCGACGACGTCGACAGGGTCACGGACCAGGGCTTCGCGGACTCGGTCCACCTCAGCGGCGTACGCGTCGGGTGTCGCCGTGCCGTCGCACGGCGACAGGCAGCTGCCCATCTCGGCGAGCGCGCAGGCGCTGCGCGAGGGCCGACGGGGGAGCCGTCCGGAGCACTGGCGGATGCGGAAGGCCTCATACAGGGCAGCGGCGGCCGTCTCGGCGGTGGAGCGTCGCGTGAAGGGGCCGAGGTAGTCGGCGTCCTCGTCGGTGCTGCGGACGAACGACAGACGCGGCCACGGCTCGCGGGTGAGCTTGATCCAGGTGGCGCGCTCCGGGTGGCGCGAACGTCGGTTGTAGGGAGGTTTGTGGTGGGCGATGAGGCGCAGCTCGCGAACCTGCGCCTCGAGGGCCGTCGCGCACGTGATGCCCTCGACACGAGTCGCGAGCATCACCATCTCGCCCATCCGGGTGCGGGTCTCGCTCGAGGTGAAGTAGGACCGGACCCGCGCTCGGAGGTCCTTGGAGGTGCCGACGTACAGGATCTGGTCGTGGCGGTCGCGGAAGAGGTAGACGCCCGGGGCGTGCGGAAGGTGCTCGGCGAGGCGGCTCTTCTTGCGTTGGGCGGCGCTCACCCGGGAGCTGAAGGTCGCGAGCTCCTCCATCGTCGTGACGCCCATCGTGCCGAGGCGTTCGAGCAGCGCGTGCAGGACGTCGACGGTCGCGCGGGCGTCGGCCAGCGCGCGGTGGTTGGGGGTGGTGGTCGACCGGAAGTGGCGCGCGAGCGTGCCGAGCTTGCAGTTGGGGACCTCGTCGCGGAGCAGGACGCGACGTGCGATGCGGGCGGTGTCGAGGCTCTCGAACCCGGGCCAGGTGAGGTCGAGGTGCTGCGTGAAGTGCTTGAGGAACCCGACGTCGAAGGGCGCGTTGTGGGCGACGAGCACCGTGCCGCGGGCGAACTCGAGGAACGACGGCAGGGCCTCGCCGATGCGCGGGGCGGCCACGACCATGGCGTCGCTGATGCCGGTCAGGACGGTGATGAAGGTCGGGATGGGCCCCTCGGGGTCGACCAGGGTCTGGAACTCGCCGAGGATCTCTCCGCCGCGCACCTTGACCGCACCGATCTCCGTGATCATCGAGCCCGCGGCCGCCGAGCCGCCCGTCGTCTCGAGGTCCACGACGCAGAACGTGACGCCGGCCAGGTCGCGCCCCAGCTCGTCCAGCGTGCCCTGGACGCCCGTGATCGGACCGGACGACGGGGGAGCGGCGAGGGGGGCGGCGGTCATGACGACGACGTTAGGCGCGAGCGGTGACACGTCCGGTGCGCCCCGGCTCCCCGGCGTGTCGCGGCGAGGACAATCTGTCAGAGCGGCTGCGTAGCGTCGGTTGCATGAAGGAATCTCGTGTGCTCCAGCAGCAGCCGGGTCCGGCGACGGGTCACGGCGAGCTCTTGACGATCGACTGCAGCCGCTGCCTCGTACGCCCGGCTGCCTGCGCCGACTGCGTGGTGACCGCGCTCCTCGGTGCACCCGACGAGGGGGTCAGCCTGGATCCCGACGAGGGGGCGGCCCTCGAGGCGCTCAGCGCTGCCGGCCTCGTGCCGCCCTTGCGTCTCGTCACCCCGGTCGACGGGGAGGTCATCGAGGACGCCTGAGCGCCTTCGCCACCAGGATTTGTGCGAGCGTTCACACAATCTCCCGGGGCGCGTTGATTCCGCCCCCTGTTGGCGCATAAGGTGATGCTCGCGTGCCTGAGGAGTTCTCTACCCCGGAGAACGCAGGTGCGCCGCCTAGTTCGGCCGAGATCCCCCGATCGACGCTGGAGCCGGGGACCCAGGTTCCTGGGGTGAATCCGTCCACTTGGACGGTAGGGCACACGTTCTTGGCCCGAACCCGTCAGCTCACCCGGCAGGCGTCGAGAACGTGAGGAGTCCGTCCCTGTGCGGAATGGCCGAAAGCTGTCGATGAGGGCAGCCGTCGCCGCCGGATCCGGGTTGGTCCTCGCTGCCACGCTCACCGCGTCCCCGAGCGCAGCGGACCCCGAGACACCGAGCCTGTCCGAAGCCAAGCGTCAGGTCGAGAAGCTCAGCCACGAGGCGGAGCAGGCCAACGAGCGCTACCTCGACCTGCAGCACGAGGTCGACGGCGCCAGCAAGCAGATCAAGAAGCTCCGCGCCGACGTCCAGGCGCAGCAGGCGGAGGTCGACGAGGTGCGCAGCGCCTTCGCCAAGACCGTCACCGACCGCCTCGCGAGCTCGCCGATGGGCACGACCACGCAGCTCCTCGCGAGCGAGGACATCGACGACTTCCTCGAGGGCCTCACCGCGATCCAGTCGTACAACACGACGCAGGCCGACCGGCTCTCCGCGTACGAGGGCGAGGCCGCTGAGCTGAAGGTTCGCCGCAAGCAGCTCTCCGCGAAGCTCGAGCTCATCTCCGACGCCGAGAAGGCGATGAAGAAGGAGAAGGCCAAGCTCGACGAGAAGGTCAGCAAGGCCGAGGACCTCGTGGCCAGCCTCACGCCGGCCGAGCGCGAAGAGGTCTACAACAGCGACCACGGCGGCACCACCCGTGGAGACGACCGTCCGTCCACGAGCGCCCCGAAGGTCAACGCGTCGGGCCGCGCCAAGGTGGCCATCGACTTCGCGCTCGCGCAGCTCGGTGAGCCGTACTCGTACGGAGCAGCCGGCCCCGGCAGCTGGGACTGCTCCGGCCTCACGATGAAGGCGTTCGGTGCTGCCGGCGTCTCGCTTCCGCACTCCTCGTCCGCTCAGTCGGGCATGGGCTCGTCCGTGTCGCAGTCCTCGATGAGCCCGGGCGACCTGGTGTTCTACTACAGCCCGGTGAGCCACGTCGGCATCTACATCGGCAACGGCAAGCTCGTCCACGCCCCGCGTCCGGGTCGCAGCGTCGAGGTCGTGTCGGTCGACGTGATGCCGATCTCGGGGGTCCGTCGCGTCGGGTGACGCGCGTCGGGACAGCGTCGGGTGACGCGCGTCGGGACAGCGTCGGGTGACGCGCGTCGGGACAGCGTCGGGTGACGCGCGTCGGGACAGCGTCGGGTGACGCGCGTCGGGACAGCGTCGGGTGACGCCCCCGCACGAACGTCGAGAGCCCCGGTCCACCTCACGGTGGGCCGGGGCTCTTTCGCGTCTGCCGCCTGGAGCCGCTGACGGAGCGCGGGATACGAGGACGGAGCGACGGAGGGAACTGTCGCTGCGTCGTCCCGACCGGCGCTCGGTCGCGTCAGGCGGACGAATCAGACGCTCTCCGTCTGACCGTCCGCCCGGGCGTCAGAGGTAGAGCGCCTCGACGTCGTCGCGGTGCTCGCGCATCACGACGTTGCGCTTGAGCTTGAGGGTCGGCGTGACCTGGCCGCCCTCCTCCGTCCAGTCGATCGGGAGGATCCGGAACTTGCGGATCGACTCGGCGCGAGACACGTGCGAGTTGGCCTCGTCGATCGCCGCCTGGATGGCCGCGACCACGTCGTCGTCGTCGGCGAGCTGGGCGATGGGGGTGTCAGCCGCCTTGCCCCGCTGCTCGAGCCACGGCCCGATCGACTCCTGGTCCAGGGTGATGAGCGCTGCCACGAAGGGCTTGCCGTCGCCGACCACGACCGCCTGGCTGACCAGGACGTGCGCCCGGATGCTGTCCTCGAGGGCCGCGGGGACCACGTTCTTGCCACCGGCCGTGACGATGATCTCCTTCTTGCGGCCGGTGATCGTGATGAAGCCCTCGGCGTCGATCTCGCCGACGTCGCCGGTGTGGAACCAGCCGTCGGCGTCGAGCGCTGCGGCGGTGGCCTCCGGAGCGTTCCAGTAGCCGCGGAACACCTGGCCGCCGCGGAACAGGAGCTCGCCGTCGTCGGCGACACGGACCTCGGTGCCGGCGAACGGTCGCCCGACCGTGCCGATCTTGGAGTCTGCCGCGGTGTTGGCGGCGAGCGCCGCCGTCGTCTCGGTGAGCCCGTAGCCCTCGATGACCGGGATGCCGATCCCGGAGAAGAAGTGCGCGAGGCGCTCGCCGAGCGGCGCGCCGCCGGAGATGGCGTGCTCGACGCGGCCGCCCATCGCGGCGCGCAGCTTGGCGTAGACGAGCCTGTCGAAGAGGGCGTGCTTCGCCCTGAGCACGGGGCCGATGCGCTTGCCGGCCTCGCGGGCACGGCTGTACGCGATCGCGGTCGACGTCGCGACGTCGAAGATCTTGCCCTTGCCGGACGCGTGCGCGTTCTGGCTGGCGCCGTTGTAGACCTTCTCGAACACGCGCGGGACGGCGAGGATGAACGTCGGCTGGACCTCGGCGAGCTCCGGGAGCAGGTTCTTGACGTCGGGCGTGTGGGAGAGCGTGACACCGGCGCGGATCGAGCCGATCTCGATGATGCGGGCGAACACGTGCGCGAGCGGCAGGAAGAGCAGCGTCGCGGCGTCGTCGCGGTCGAAGAGCTCCGGCAGGAGGTCGATGGCGTCGCCCAGCTCGAACATGAAGTTGGAGTGGGTCAGCTCGGCGCCCTTGGGGCGGCCGGTCGTGCCGGAGGTGTAGATGATCGTGGCGAGGTCGTCGGGCGCGACAGCCTCGCGGCGGGCGTTCACGTCGTCGTCGCTCACGACCGCACCGGCCTCGACGAGCGCGTCGAGCCCGCCGTCGATGCACCAGACGTCCTTGAGGTGGGTCAGGTTCGGGCGGCACTCGTCGACGCGCCCGGCGTGGACGGTGCTCTCGACGACACAGCCGACGGCACCGGAGTCGGACAGGATCCAGGCGATCTGGTCGACCGCGGAGGACTCGTAGATCGGGACGGAGACGGCGCCGACCCACCACAGCGCGTAGTCGATCAGGGTCCACTCGTAGCGGGTCCGGGAGAGGATGCCCACCCGGTCGCCGGGCGTGACGCCTGCAGCCACGAAGCCCTTGGCCAGGGCGACGACCTCGTCACGGAACTGCGCGATGGTGACGTCGACCCACGCGTCGTCCACCTTGCGCTGGAATCCGATCCGATTGGGAACGGCGGCAGCACGGACGACGACGTCGTCAGTGATGCTGCCGGTGTCCGGAACCTGGTACCGAGCTGGAGTCGCGTAGGTTCGCACTCTGCCTCCGATCGAGCGATTGGTCTCGTCGCCATCGACGAAAACCCCCTGGGGCAGGCTACATTCATCGGTCGAGACACCTCGAAGGGAGACCACGATGCCGGTCGTCGATGTGATCGACCAGACGTACGTCGCGGTTCCTCCGCGTCAGCTGCTCGACGCGATGTGTGACGAGTCCGCCTGGTCCACCGTACTCCCGGGGGTCCGCCTGCGGTGTTTCGACGACCGCGGTGTCCTGGGGCGTCGGTGGCGCGTGAGCGGCGTGCTGGACGGTACGGCGGAGGTGTGGCTCGAGGAGATGGCCGAGGGCACGGTGGTGCACGTGTTCCTCCAGGCCGACCCCACCGACGGTTCGACGTCGGTGCGCGCGCGTCGTCGGGCGGGCCCGGCGTACCACGCGCGGCTGAAGCGGTGGGTCACGCACGTGCGTGACTCGCTCGACGTCGGACGTGCGGTCGGCGATCCGCCGGCAGGTGTCGGCGGACCTGACGCCGCGACGCCGGACGTCACCACGTCGCGGACTGCGCGATAGGGTCGGCGCAGCGGGCGCCAGCACGCAGAGCGAGGAGGCCTCGATGACCGACCAGACGACGAGCGACATCGTGGTCGACGCCGATCCGGGCGTGATCATGGCTGTCATCGCCGACTTCCCCTCGTACCCGTCGTGGGCCACGGGCGTCAAGGAGGCGAAGGTCGTCGAGCTCGACGAGTTCCGCGCACGTGCGGTGGAGGTGCAGTTCGTCCTCGACGCGTCCCCGATCCGGGACACCTACACCCTGGGCTACCGCTGGGACGGTGACCGAGCGGTCGAGTGGAACGTCACGCAGCCCGGTGCGATGGTCAAGGGCATCGACGGCGCGTACCTTCTCGAGCCGCTCGGCGACGGTCGTACGCGGGTGACCTACCGGCTCGCGGTGGACGTCTCGATCCCGCTTCTCGGCATGCTGCGCCGCAAGGCCGAGAAGGTCATCATCGAGACCGCCCTGAAGGGTCTGAAGAAGCGCGTCGAGTCGCCGTCCGCGTGAGCGGGGCCCGGCCCGCAGCCGGCGGACGCCGCTCTCGCTAGGATCGGACGACGCGCGTGCGCGGCCCCGAACGTTCCCGGTACGAGGAGAGGTATGGCGGTGCCACCCAGCGGTGATCCTGTCGGTTCCCTCGCGCAAGAGGCGATCAAGCTCGCACGCGCGCTCGCCGATCAGGCCGACGACGGCGCGCGTACGCACGGCGCTCACCCCGACCACGACGCACAGCGGCCGGAGTCGTGCGACTTCTGCCCGCTGTGCCAGCTCATCACCGTGGTGCGGAGCGCACGCCCGGAGGTCGCGGAGCACCTGACGGCCGCACTGGCGTCGCTCACCCTCGCCGCGCGTGGTGTGGTGGAGTCGTGGGGGCGCCAGGAGCCTCCGGACGGGCCTGGGCCGAGTGACGAGGGACTGCAGGACAACGACGTGAAGGATGGACCATGGGAGTGACGGTCGGGGTCGACATCGGCGGGACGAAGATCGCCGTCGCTGTCGTCGACGAGGTCGGCACGGTCATCGCCCAGGATCGGGTGAAGACGCCGGCGACGGACCCCACGCAGATCGGCGACGCGGTGGCCCGCTCGGTCAACGCGCTCAAGCAGGAGCACGACGTGGAGGCCGTCGGCGTCGGCGCTGCGGGCTTCGTCGACGCCGGTCGCAGGACGGTGCTGTTCGCCCCCAACATCAAGTGGGTCGACGAGCCGCTCGCGGACCGCATCGAGGCGCTCGTCGACCTTCCCGTCGTGATCGAGAACGACGCCAACGCCGCGGCGTGGGGCGAGTTCCGTTTCGGTGCGGGCGCCGACGTCGACGACATGCTGCTCGTCACGGTCGGTACGGGCATCGGTGGCGGCATCATCCAGGGTGGACGCCTCGACCGCGGAGCGTACGGCGTCGCCGGGGAGATCGGGCACCTGCGGATGGTGCCGGCGGGGATCCGCTGCGGGTGCGGTCAGTACGGCTGCTGGGAGCAGTACGCGTCGGGCCGGGCGCTCGTGCGGGAGACCCGCGACCGGATCGACGCGCAGATGGCACAGGCGGCACCGCTCGCGGCGCTGGTCGACGGCGACGTCTCCCAGATCACCGGGCAGATGGTGACCGAGCAGGCGCAGAAGGGCGACCCGCTGGCGATCGAGCTGATCGCCGACGTCGGCCGGTGGCTCGGTGAGGGCATCGCGACGCTCGCCTCGGTGATCGACCCGAGCGTCGTCGCGATCGGCGGAGGCGTGGCCAAGGCGGGCGACCTCCTCATGGCGCCGGCGAAGGCGGCGTTCGTCCGATCGCTGTCCGCGCCCATCTACCGTCCGCAGGCGATGCTGCGCGAAGCGAGCCTCGGCAACGACGCGGGCGTGATCGGCGCCGCGGACCTGGCCCGGACCCGCTGAGCAGGGGGAGCGATGGCTGAACGTCTCTCGATCGGGATCGACATCGGTGGCACCCGCGTCAAGGCGGGCGTCATCGACCTCGACGGACACGTCCTCGAGCGGCTCAGCCGGGACACGCCGACGACCAGCCCGGCTGCGGTCCTCGACGCCATCGCCGACATCGTCGCCACGCTCCGCAGGCACCACCTCGTCACGTCGGTCGGCATCGGCGCTGCAGGATTCGTCGACGCCACGCAGTCGACGGTCGTCTTCTCGCCGCACCTCGCCTGGCGCCACGAGCCGCTGCGTGACGCGGTGCGACGCCGTACGGGGTTGTCCGTCCTCGTCGACAACGACGCCAACGCCGCCGCGTGGGCGGAGTGGCGCTTCGGTGCCGCGCAGAACGAGGAGGACATGATCTGCCTGACCCTCGGCACCGGCATCGGTGGCGCGCTCGTGATCGACGGCCGGCCTCACCGGGGCAGGTTCGGGATCGCGGGCGAGTTCGGCCACATGATCGTGGTGCCGGACGGCCGGGCGTGCGAGTGCGGCAACAAGGGCTGTCTCGAGCAGTACGCCAGCGGCAACGCCCTCATCCGCGACGCGCGGGGAGCCGTCGAGCGCGGTGAGGACTACGGCAAGCGGCTCCTTGCCCGTGTCGACGGCGACATCGAGCAGGTCAACGGGATCGTCGTCTCCGAGCTCGCCCGCGAGGGTGACGAGGACGCGATCGCGTCCCTGCGCGACGTCGGCTCGTGGCTGGGGATCGGCATCGCCAACCTGGCGGCTGCGTTCGATCCGGGCCTGTTCGTGGTCGGCGGGGGAGTCTCGGACGCCGACGAGCTTCTCCTCGACCCTGCGCGCGACGCGTTCCGCCACACCCTGACCGGGCGCGGCTTCCGGCCGGAGGCGCTGATCGTCCGCGCGCACCTCGGCAACGACGCCGGCATGATCGGCGCCGCCGACATGGCCCGGACCCTACGGCGGCGCGCACGACGTGGCCGCAGCCGCGCCCGTCTGCCGCGTGCCGAGGGGTCGCTGGCACGCCTCAGCGGTCGACGAGGGTGAGCTCGAACGCGTAGCGGTCCGGCCGGTACGCGTGGACGCCGTACTCCACAGCACGCCCGGCGTCGTCGTACGCCGTGCGCTGCATCGTCAGCAGGGGAGCACCGCGTCGCTCGGCGAGCAGCCGTGCCTCGCGGGTGCCGACGCGTGAGGCGCCGATGCGTTGCTTGGCGACCCGCACCCAGATGCCCGCGCGGCGCATCGCCGCGTACAGGCCGATCTCCTCGAGGTCGATCGCCCCGAGGTCGATCAGGGCCGCCGGGATCACGTTGTGCATCAGAGCGAGCGGCTCGTCGCCGATGAAGCGGACCCGCTCGAGCGACCAGACGGGTGCACCGGGATCGAGCTGGAGCTCGCGAGCCTCGTCCTCGCCGGCCTCGATGCGCTCGAGGCTCAGGACCTCCGTCCGCGGGTCCTGGCCTGCGGCGGCGAGGTCGTCGTACAGGCTGGTGAGCTCGACGGACCGGCGGACCTTGCCGTGCACGACCTGGGTGCCCACGCCGCGCTTGCGGACGAGCATGCCCTTGTCGACCAGCACCTGGATGGCCTGGCGCACGGTGGGCCGGGACAGGCCGAGCTGGTCGGCGAGGGCGATCTCGTTGTCGATCTTGTCGCCCGGCGCGAGCGTGCCGTCGACGATCGCGGCCTCGAGCTGCTGGGCGATCTGGAAGTACAGCGGGACCGGCCCCGACCGGTCGAGCGTGATCCGTGCGCCTGCTTCCATGCGTCGCACGATAGACGGGGATACCTCATTACGTCTATATGTCCTGACATATGGTTGACATGCTGATGTGACGGCGGCCACACTGGCCGGGTCACGACGTTCAGCGACAAGGCAGGGGTGACATGGTGCGAAGCCGGATCGCTGGTGCTCCGATCTCGTGGGGAGTGTGCGAGGTCGCGGGATGGGGGTTCCAGATGGAGCGTGAGCGGGTGCTCGACGAGATGCGTGAGCTCGGCCTCGCGGCCACCGAGTTCGGCCCCGAGGGGTGGCTCCCCGAGGACCCGCAGGCCCGGGCGCAGGAGCTGCGCGCCCACGGGCTGCAGGCCGTCGGTGGATTCCTGCCGATCGTGCTGCACGACCCGACGAGCGACCCGACGCCGGACTTCGACGACTTCGCCGACGCGTGCGTCGCCGCAGGTGCGGAGGTGGTCGTGCTCGCCGCGGCGACCGGGGTGAACGGGTACGACGCCCGGCCCACCCTCAGCGAGTCCGAGTGGGCGACGCTGTGCGCGAACCTCGACGCGCTGCACGACCGTGCTCGCGCACGCGGCCTCCGCGCGGTGCTCCACCCGCACGTCGGCACGCTGGTCGAGGGCGCCGCGGACCTCGAGGTCGTGCTGACGCGATCACGCGTGGCGCTCTGCGTCGACACCGGGCACCTGATGGCCGCCGGCGTCGACCCCGTGCAGCTCACCAAGGACCACGTCGACCGTGTGGCGCACGTGCACCTCAAGGATGTCGACGCGGCGCTCGCGACCGAGGTCCACGCCGGGCGGGTCGCGTTCAGCGACGCCGTACGCGCCGGTCTGTTCCGTCCGTTGGGCACGGGTGACGTGGACGTCGCCGGGATGGTGACGCTGCTGGAGGGGCACGGCTACGACGGGTGGTACGTGCTCGAGCAGGACGTGATGCTCGACGGCGACCCGGCAGGACCGGGACCGGTCGGCGACGTGCGGGCCAGCCTCGCGTACCTCGAGGGCATCGCGTCGTGACAGCCTTCGACGTGCTGACGATGGGGCGTGTCGGCGTCGACGTCTACCCGGAGCAGGTGGGCGTCCCGCTCGACGAGGTGACGTCCTTCGGCAAGTTCCTCGGCGGCAGCCCGACGAACGTCGCGGTCGCGGCGGCGCGGCTGGGTCACCGCAGCGCGGTGATCACCCGGACGGGAGAGGACCCGTTCGGACGGTTCGTGCACCGTGCACTCACCGGACTCGGCGTCGACGACCGCTTCGTGAGCGCCGTCCCTGGGCTGCCGACACCGGTGACGTTCTGCGAGATCTTCCCGCCGGACGACTTTCCGCTGTACTTCTACCGCCTGCCGACCGCCCCGGACCTCCAGATCCGGGCCGACGAGCTCGACCTCGACGCCGTCCGCGACGCGGAGGTGTTCTGGGTGACGGTGACGGGGCTGTCCGAGGAGCCGAGCCGTGAGGCGACCCTCGCAGCGCTCGAGGCACGCGGAGGCCGGGGGAAGACCGTGCTCGACCTGGACTACCGGCCGATGTTCTGGTCCTCGCCCGAGGAGGCGACCGCGCAGGTGGCACGAGCGCTGCCGTACGTCACGGTGGCGGTCGGCAACCGCGAGGAGTGCGAGATCGCGGTCGGCGAGTCCGACCCCCACAGCGCCGCGAAGGCGCTGCGCGACGCCGGTGTCGGCCTCGCGGTCGTCAAGCAGGGGCCCGCAGGCGTCCTTGGCTCCGACGCGACGGGCGACGTCACCGTCTCGCCTGTCCCGGTCACCGTCGTCAACGGCCTTGGCGCGGGCGACGCGTTCGGTGGTGCACTGTGCCACGGGTTGCTGGCAGGTTGGGACCTGCGGCGCACGCTGTCTTTCGCCAACGCCGCAGGCGCGTACGTCGCGGGACAGCTCGCCTGCGCCGACGCGATGCCCGACGTGGACCAGGTGACCCGGATGCTCGGAGGTGGCGCATGAGCACGGGACTCAGCGGCTCGGCCGTGGCCGACCTCCTGCGGGTGCGCGTCGACGACCCGGAGCGCATCGGCCGGCTCGCGGCGGAGCGCCTGCAGCCCGCCGGGATGTCCGGCGCCACCGGGCGGCTGCTGCTGGTCGCGGCCGACCACCCCGCCCGTGGAGCGCTCCGAGCGGGCGACTCCGCACTGGCGATGGGGGACCGGGCAGCCCTCCTGGACCGCGTCGTCCGGGCGCTGGCCCGCCCGGGGGTCGACGGGTTCCTCGGGACGGCCGACCTCGTCGACGACCTCCTCCTGCTGGGGGCGCTCGAGGGCAAGGTGGTGTTCGGCTCGATGAACCGTGGCGGGCTGGCGGGCACGAGCTTCGAGATCGACGACCGCTTCACCGGGTACGACGCCGCGGCGATCAACCGGGCAGGGCTGCAGGGCGGCAAGATGCTCCTGCGCATCGACCCGTCCGACCCCGCGACCGTCCGGACGATGGAGTCGTGCGCGCGAGCGGTCGACGACCTCGCCGCGCACGGGCTGGCCGCGATGGTCGAGCCGTTCATCTCCCACCGTGACGAGCACGGCCGCGTACGCAACGACCTGACGCCGGCGGCCGTGGTGCGCTCGGCGACGGTGGCCGCTGGTCTCGGGGGCACGTCCGCGCGGACCTGGCTGAAGCTCCCGGTCGTCGACGACATGGAGACCGTCCTGGCCGCGACGACGCTGCCGGTCCTGCTGCTCGGGGGCGAAGTGTCCTCCGACCAGCGGGCACAGTTCGCGCAGTGGTCGCAGGCGCTGGCCAGTCCGAACGTCGCGGGCATGGTCGTGGGGCGCTCGCTGCTGTTCCCGCCCGACGGCGACGTGGAGTCCGCGGTCGACGCGACGGTGGAGATGGTCGCGCGATGAGCGGCGTGGTGAGGAGCGCGGCGGACGGCCAGGTCGCGGTCGACGTCACCCCGCAGAGCGCGGGCTGGGAGTTCAGCGGCCTGCAGGTCCTGCGTCTGGCCCCCGGCGAGTCGTACGCTCTCGCGACCGGCGGCACGGAAGCCCTGGTGCTCGCCCTCTCGGGGTCGTGCCGCGTTCGCTGCGGGTCCGAGGAGCTCGAGGTCGCCGGGCGCCCCGACGTCTTTGCGGGTCCGAGCGACTTCGTCTACGTGCCCCGCGACGCGCACGCCGAGGTGGTCAGCGACGACGGCGGACGCTTCGCGGTCGCGTCGGCCCGCTGCGGACGGACGCTGCCGTTCCGCCACCAGGCGGCGGTCGACGTCCCCGTCGAGCTGCGCGGAGCGGGCAGCGCGAGCCGGCAGGTGCACAACCTCTGCCTGCCGGGCACGTTCGAGGCCGACCGGCTCATCGTCTGCGAGGTCCTCACACCGGCCGGCAACTGGTCGTCGTACCCGCCGCACAAGCACGACGAGGAGCGCGAGGGCGAGTCCGTGCTGGAGGAGATCTACTACTTCGAGGTCGCTGACGGGCCCTCCGGCCCGGGCATCGGCTACCAGCGCGTGTACGGCCACGACGGGGCGGAGATCGACGAGCTCGCGGAGGTGCGTACGGGGGACGTCGTGCTGATCCCGCACGGCTGGCACGGACCGTCGATGGCTGCGCCCGGCTACGACCTCTACTACCTCAACGTGATGGCCGGGCCGGGCGCCGACCGGGCGTGGCTGATCAGCGACGACCCGCAGCACGCCTGGGTCCGCGACACGTGGGCGGCCCAGGCGGTCGACCCCCGGCTCCCGATGGGAGGATCCCGATGACCACGACACGACTGACCGTCGCCCAGGCCGTCGTCCGATTCCTGGAGGTGCAGCACGTCGAGCGGGACGGTGTCGAGAACGCCTTCTTCGCAGGGTGCTGGGGCATCTTCGGTCACGGCAACGTCGCGGGCGTCGGGCAGGCGCTGCTCGAGCGTGAGCATGCGGGTGACCCGTCGCACCTGCGCTACCTGCAGGGCCGCAACGAGCAGGCGATGGTCCACGCCGCCGTCGCCTACGCCCGTCAGCGCGACCGCCTGGCCGCGTTCGCTGTCACGGCCTCGGTCGGACCGGGCTCGACCAACATGGTCACCGGCGCCGCGCTCGCGACGATCAACCGCCTGCCCGTGCTGCTGCTTCCGGGCGACGTCTTCGCGACCCGCGTCGCGAACCCCGTGCTCCAGGAGCTCGAGGACCCGACCAGCATGAACGCGTCGGTCAACGACGCCTTCCGCCCGGTCTCGCGCTACTGGGACCGGGTCGAGCGACCGGAGCAGCTCCCGTCCGCGCTCCTCGCCGCGATGCGCGTGCTCACCGACCCCGCCGACACCGGCGCCGTCACGCTGTGCCTGCCGCAGGACGTGCAGGCCGAGGCGTACGACTGGCCGGACGCGCTGTTCGAGCGGCGCGTCTGGCACATCGCCCGTCCGGTGCCCGAGCCCGCACTCGTCGAGCGGGCCGCCGCGCTGGTCCGGTCAGCGCGTCGACCGCTGCTCGTCGCCGGCGGCGGCGTCATCTACTCCGGGGCCGACACGGCGCTGCGCGCGTTCGCCGAGCAGACCGGCATCCCGGTCGCGGAGACCCAGGCGGGCAAGGGCTCGCTCCCGTACGACCACCCGCAGGCCGTCGGCGCGATCGGGGCGACCGGGACGGCTGCGGCCGACGCGCTCGCGAACGAGGCCGACCTGGTGATCGGCGTCGGGACCCGCTGGAGCGACTTCACCACCGCCTCGCGCACCGTCTTCGCCGACCCCGGAGTCCGCTTCGTCAACCTCAACGTCGCCGCGGTCGACGTCCACAAGCAGTCCGGGCTCGCCCTGCTCGCCGACGCACGCAGCGGTCTCGAGGCGCTGACCGACGCGCTCGGCGGCTGGAGCGCACCCGCCGAGCACACCGCCGGCGCCACCGAGCGCGCCCGCGCCTGGGACGACGTCGTGTCCGCCGCGTACAGCGTCGAGCACGCGCCGCTGATGGCGCAGTCCGCCGTGATCGGTGTCGTCAACGAGAGCACCGACCCGCGCGACGTGGTCGTCTGCGCAGCGGGCTCGATGCCGGGAGACCTCCACAAGCTCTGGCGAACCCGCGACCGGAAGGGCTACCACGTCGAGTACGGCTACTCCTGCATGGGATACGAGATCGCCGGCGGGCTCGGCGTGAAGCTGGCCGCGCTCGACACCGACGACGACCGCGACGTCGTCGTCATGGTCGGCGACGGCTCGTACCTGATGATGGGGACCGAGCTCGTGACCGCGGTCGCCGAGCACGTCAAGATCATCGTCGTGCTCGTGCAGAACCACGGCTTCGCATCGATCGGCGCGCTGTCCGAGTCGCTCGGCTCGCAGCGCTTCGGGACCCGCTACCGTTACCGGACCGCCACCGGGCTCGACGGTGACCGGCTGCCGGTCGACCTGGCCGCCAACGCCGCCTCGCTCGGTGCCGACGTCATCTCTGCCAAGGGGATCGACGACCTGCGGGCCGCGCTCGTCAGCGCGAAGGCGTCCGACCGTACGACCGTCGTCCACGTGGAGACGGACCCCCTCGTACCCGCGCCGGACAGCCCCGCCTGGTGGGACGTCCCCGTGGCCGAGGTCTCAGAGCTCGCGTCGACGCGCGACGCCCGCGCGGCGTACGAGGGCCACAAGCTCAACCAGCGTCATCATCTCGATCACAACCGCACACAAGGAGATCGGCTGCCATGAAAACTCTCAGACTCGTCGGGGTCGTCGCGGCCTCGGCACTGGCCCTCACCGCATGCAGCGGGACGGGCCAGGACGACGACGGCGCGTCGGACAACAAAGAGGACTGGACCTACGCCGTGATCACGCACTCCAGCGCGGGCGACGCGTTCTGGGACCGGGTGAAGTCCGGTGCCGAGCAGGCGGGCGACGACTACGGGGTCACGGTGCAGTACGACAGCGACCCGGACCCGGCGGGCCAGTCGCAGAAGATCGACGGCGCGGTCGCCGACAAGGTCGACGGCATCGTCGTGTCGATGGCCAACCCCGACGGTCTCGAGACGAGCATCAAGGCCGCGGTCGCCGCGGGCATCCCCGTGGTGACGATCAACTCCGGCGTCGACCGCTTCAAGGAGTTCGGCGCGATCACGCACGTCGGGCAGAGCGAGACGATCGCCGGCGCGGCCGTCGGCGAGCGCCTGAAGGCCGAGGGGATGACGAACGTCGTCTGCGTCATCCAGGAGGCGGGCAACGTCGGCCTCGAGGAGCGCTGCAAGGCTGTCGGCGAGACCCTCGGCGGGACCGTCGAGAACCTCCAGGTCGACGGCACCGACGACGCCGCCGTCCAGGCGAGCATCACCTCGAAGCTGCAGGCCGACTCCTCGATCGACGGCGTCCTGACCCTCGGCGGACAGTACGCGATCGACGCCGTCGCGGCGGTCGAGCAGGCCGGCAGCGGGGCGAAGGTCGCCACGTTCGACCTCTCCGAGGACGTCATCACCAACATCCAGGACGGCAAGATCCTCTTCGCCGTCGACCAGCAGCCGTACGTCCAGGGATACCTCGGCGTCACGACGCTCTACCTGAAGGACCTCAACGGCAACGACGTGGGCGGCGGCCAGCCGGTCAACTCGGGCCCTGCGTTCGTCACGCAGGACAATGCCGACGACGTCCTCGAGTTCGCCAAGAACGGGACGCGCTGACGTACCCGGTGGGGCCTCGGTGACCGGGGCCCCACCACCACCCCCGAGCAGCCACCCCGACAGGAGATGACGATGGCAACGGCAACGGCACCACCAGACGAGCGCGTCGCGACGACGGGACCGGTCGCGCGGCTCCTGAAGCGCCCCGAGATCGGCGCGCTGATCGCCGCACTCGTGGTCTTCCTGTTCTTCGCGCTGACCACGGAGACGTTCGCCACGCCTGCCGGGGCGAGCACCTGGCTGCAGACGTCGTCGACGATCGGGATCATGGCGGTCGCCGTCGCGCTCCTGATGATCGGAGGAGAGTTCGACCTCTCGGCCGGCGTCATGACGGGATTTACGGGCCTGACCGTCGGCGTCCTCACCACGCACTGGGGGCTCAACATCTGGGTCGCGATCGTGGTGGCGCTGGCGCTGGCCCTCGCCGTCGGCGCTCTCAACGGCTTCATGGTGATGAAGACGGGTCTGCCGAGCTTCATCGTCACCCTCGGCACGTTCTTCGTGCTGCAGGGCATCGATCTCGCGCTGGTGAAGCTGATCATCGGCCAGGTCGCGATCCAGGGGATGTCGAACGTCCCGTACTACGACCAGCCGAAGAAGCTCTTCGGATCGACGTTCGAGGTCGGCGGCGCCACGATCCACGTGTCGGTGATCTGGTGGATCGCGGTCACGATCATCGCGTCGTGGATCCTCATGCGGACGCGCGCCGGCAACTGGATCTTCGCGGTCGGCGGCGCGCAGGGCGCGTCGCGCCAGGTCGGCGTACCCGTGTTCCGGACCAAGATCGGCCTGTTCATGACCACGGCCTTCGCGGGCTGGATCGTCGGCATGCTGGTGCTGTTCCGGACCTCGACGGTGCAGAGCAACACGGGCATCGGCCAGGAGTTCATCTACATCATCTGTGCGGTCGTCGGCGGGTGCCTGCTCACAGGCGGGTACGGCTCGGCCGTCGGCGCCGCGCTGGGTGCGCTGATCTACGGGATGGTCAACCAGGGCATCCCGTACTCCGGCTGGGACAGCAACTGGCTGAAGGCGGTCCTCGGCGTCATGCTCCTGGGGGCCTGCCTCATCAACAACTGGGTTCGCAAGAGGGCGGAGAACGCACGATGAGCGCTGCGCGCAAGGACGAGGCGGTCGAGGTCAGCACGAGCGCGCCGCCGCCTCCGGGGACGCCGATCATCGAGGTCCGCGACATCGGCAAGCGCTACGGCAACGTCATCGCGCTGAGCGACGTCACGACGACGGTGAAGGCCGGCGAGGTGACGTGCATCCTCGGCGACAACGGCGCCGGGAAGTCGACCTTCATCAAGATCCTCGCCGGGGCCCACGAGCACACCGACGGCACGCTGCTCATCGACGGCATCGCACGCCAGTTCTCGAGCCCGCGTGCCGCGCTCGGCCTGGGCATCGCGACGGTCTACCAGGACCTCGCGGTCGTGCCGTTGATGCCGGTGTGGCGCAACTTCTTCCTCGGGTCGGAGCCGACCAAGGGTGCGGGACCGCTGCGGCGGCTCGACATCGCGGCGATGAAGCGCATCACCAAGAGCGAGCTCGCCGACATGGGCATCGATCTTCGCGACGTCGACCAGCCGATCGGGACGCTGTCGGGCGGCGAGCGCCAGTGCGTCGCGATCGCCCGAGCGGTCTACTTCGGCGCGCGCGTGCTGATCCTCGACGAGCCCACCGCCGCGCTCGGGGTGAAGCAGTCCGGGGTGGTCCTCAAGTACATCGCGGCGGCGCGCGAGCGCGGCCTCGGCGTCGTCTTCATCACGCACAACCCGCACCACGCCTATCCCGTGGGCGACCGCTTCGTGCTGCTGCGCCGCGGTCGCAGCATGGGTGACTTCCCGAAGTCGGAGATGACCCTCGACGAGCTGACCGCGATGATGGCCGGCGGCGCCGAGCTGGAGGCACTGAGCCACGAGCTCAGCCGCGACCTCGGCGCCGACTCCGCGATCGCGCAGCAGATGGTCGCGGACGCGGCCGACGTCGAAGCTGCGATCGAGGCGACGCCACCCACGGACGGAGGGCCCCGCGGATGACGACCCGCACGCTCGGTGTCGGCGTGGTCGGCCTCGGGTGGATGGGGGAGGCCCACACCCGCGCGTACGCCCGCCTCCTCCACCACTACCCGGCCGCGCCGCTGCGCCCGGTCCTCGTCGCGGTCGCGGACCCGGCCGACGACGACCGGGTCGCCCGCGGTGCTGCCGCGTACGGGTTCGCCCACACCTACACCGACTGGCGCGACCTGCTGGCCCGTGACGACGTCGACGTCGTCTCGGTGACCGGCCCGAACTACGTCCACGCGGAGATCGGCACCGCGGTAGCCGAGGCCGGCAAGCACCTGTGGATCGAGAAGCCGGCCGGTCGCAGCGTGGCGGAGACCCGCGCCGTGGCCGCGGCGGTGGAGGCGGCCGGCGTGCAGTCGGCGGTCGGCTTCAACTATCGCAACGCGCCGGCCGTCGAGCGCGCCCGCGAGCTCGTCGGGAGCGGTCGGATCGGCACGGTCACGCACGTCGACGTCCGGTTCTGCTCCGACTACGCGGCCCACCCGCAGGGTGCGCTGTCGTGGCGGTTCCAGAACGCGTACGCCGGCTCGGGCGTGCTGGGCGACCTGGTCAGCCACGGGGTGGACCTCGCCCGGTACGTCGTCGGTGACATCGCCGAGCTGGTGGCCGACGACGCGCGGTTCGTGGCGCAGCGCCCTGCCGCCGTCGGCGCGGCGTCGCACTTCGCGCGCGGGGGCGACGGACCCCTGCTCGACGTGGAGAACGAGGACTACGTCGGTGCTCTGCTGCGCTTCGCCGGGGGAGCGCGAGGCACGTTGGTGTCCAGCCGCGCCTCGGTCGGGGAGCAGTGCACGTACGGCATCGAGGTGCACGGCACCACCGGCGCGCTGGCCTGGGACTTCCGCCGGATGGGGGAGCTGCGGGTCTGCCTGGACCAGGACTACCAGGACGCGTCGTACGCGACGTGGTTCGCGACCCCCCGCGACGGCGAGCTCGGCGCCTTCCAGCCGGGCACGGGCATCGCGATGGGATACGACGACCTCAAGGTGATCGAGGCCGAACGGCTCGTCCGCTCGATCGCCGAGGGCAAGCCGTACGGCGCGACCCTGCACGACGCGGTGGTGGCGGCGGAGGCCGTCGAGGCGCTCGCCCGATCTGTCGCCGAGCGCCGGTGGGTGAGCCTGTGAGCACCGTCCTGCGCGTCGGAGTCGTCGGCGCGGGCGCGATGGGCGCCGATCACGTCAGGACGCTCACGACCGCCGTCCCAGGCGTCGCCGTGACCGAGGTGTACGACCGCGACACCGAGCGGGCCACTCAGGTCGCTCAGGGGGCCGGTGGGTCCGTCGCGACGTCGGCGGAGGATCTGATCGGGTCCGACCAGGTCGATGCCGTGGTCATCGCGTCGCCGGACTCGACGCACGCCGACCTGGCGGTGGCCTGCATCGCCGCGGGCAAGCCGGCGCTGTGCGAGAAGCCGCTCGCGGTCACCGCGCAGGACGCGCTCCGGGTCGTGGAGGCCGAGGTCGCGCTCGGACGGAGGCTCGTCCAGGTCGGGTTCATGCGCCGGTACGACCCGGGCTACGCGCACCTCAAGGCAACCGTCGCCTCGGGTGCCCTGGGGGAGGTGCGCGTGGTGCACAACGTGCACCGCAACGCGTCGAGCACGACCAGCGCGACCGGGCCAGGCATCGTCACCGGATCGATGATCCACGAGCTGGACACGGTCGCGTGGCTGCTGGACGACGAGGTCGTCGGGATCAGGATCGAGTCGCCGGTGCGCGACGGGCTCCCCGACCCGCAGCTCGCGACGCTCGAGATGGCCGGGGGAGCGCTCGCGACGGTCGAGGTGTTCGTCAACGCCGGCTACGGGTACGACGTGCGCTGCGAGGTCGTCGGCACGGCCGGCACCGCCGCTCTCGCGCCCGCGCCCAGCGTCAGCACGAGGATCGCCGGCGTGGACGGCGTCGCGGTCGCGAGCGACTTCGTCGCCCACTTCGCCGACGCCTACCGGATCGAGCTCACGGCGTGGGCCAGGGCCGCGTCGGCCGGCGCGGTCGACGGACCGACCACCTGGGACGGCTACCGCGCGAACGTCGTCGCCGAAGCCGGGGTCGCCGCCCTCGTCGGCGGTGCCCGGCAACCGGTCCTCTCCGCGTCGCGCCCCGCCCTGTACGCCGTGGGTGCGCGATGAGCGCGGTGCGGATCGGTCTGGTCGGGGCAGGTCGCATCGGTGCCGCGCACGCACGGACCCTCGTCGAGCGGGTCCACGGCGCCGAGCTCGTCGCGGTCGCCGACCCGCGGCCGGGGGCGGCGGACGCGCTCGCCGTACCCCTCGGCGCTCGGGGCGAGACCTCGCCCGAGGCGATCCTGAGCGCGGACGACGTGGACGCGGTGGTCGTCGCGGCGTCGTCGACGTCGCACTCTGTGCTGGTGGTGGCCGCCGCCGAGGCGGGCAAGCACGTCTTCTGCGAGAAGCCGGCGGGCATGTCGCTGGCCGAGATCGACGCAGCACGCGATGCGACGTCCGCGGCGGGGGTCGTGTTCCAGGTCGGTTTCAACCGGCGGTTCGCCCGCGACTTCCGTGCCGCCAGGGACGCCATCGTGGACGGTGCGATCGGGTCCGTGCGCATGCTCCGCTCGCTCACCCGCGACCCCGGCGATGGTCCGGCCGATCCCGGGGCTGTACCGGAGTGGACGATCTTCACCCAGACCCTGATCCACGACTTCGACACCCTCAACTGGTTCAACCCCGGCGCCCGCGCCGTCGACGTCGTCGCGACCGCCGACGCGCTCGTGGCTCCCGACTTCAAGGCCGCCGGGCTGCTCGACTCGGCGGTCGTCGTGATCCGCTACGACAACGGGGCGATCGCGACCGCCGAGGCGAGCTTCGCCGCGGCGTACGGCTACGACGTACGCGGTGAGGTCCTGGGGTCCGCCGGCATGGTCACCGCCGGGGACGGTGCGAGCTCGTCGATGCGGCTCCACGACGCGTCGGGGCGGCTGGCGCGGACCAGCCACAGCGACGTCGCGCTGCTCGCCGACGCCTACGCCGCGGAGTTCCACGAGTTCGTCGACGCCGTGCGGGAGGGGCGTACGCCCGCCGTGACGGGCGACGACGCCCGCGCGGCGTTCGCGGTGGCGGAGGCCTGCATCGCGTCGGTGCAGAGCGGAGCGCGCGCTGCGGTCCACCCGTCGGACGCGGTGGTGTGACGCCGTGACCTTCACCCTCGCGGTGTGCTCCGAGATGGTCCACCTGGAGCTCCCGCACCTCGAGCGCGTCCGCCGGATCCACGAGGCAGGCTTCGCGGTCGAGATCTGGGACTGGACGGCCAAGGACGCCGACGCGCTGGCGGCGACCGGGGCGCGGTTCACGTCGATGACCGGCTACGTCACCGGCGACCTGATCACGCCCGACGGCGCGGACGACCTGCTGCGCACCGCTGCCGAGTCGATCGCCTTCGCCGCCCGGATCGCCTGCCCGTCGCTCAACGTCCACGGCACCGGGCTCGGCGAGGGCGGCATCCCGGTCCGACCGGTGGAGGTCGTGACGGGCGACATGTGGCTGGCGGCGGTGCGTACGCTCGAGCGCCTCGCTGCCCTGGCGGAGCAGGAGGGCGTGACCTACGTCCTCGAGAACCTCAACACCGCCGTCGACCACCCTGGCACGCCGTTCGGACGGGCCGCCGACACGCTCGCGCTCGTACGGGCGGTCGGCAGCCCGAACCTGCGGATGAACCTCGACCTGTACCACGCCCAGATCGGCGAGGGGAACCTCGCAGACCTGGTGCGGGACGCCGCGCCGTACCTCGGCGAGGTGCAGGTCGCCGACGTCCCCGGGAGGCGCGAGCCCGGCACGGGCGAGGTGCGCTGGCCGTACGTCGCCCGCGTCCTCGCCGATGTCGGCTATGCCGGGGTCGTGGCGATGGAGGCCTGGGCGTCCGGTGACTCCGACGTCGCGATGGAGCGGTTCCGGGAGGCGTTCACGCTCGACTAGCGTCCCCGGCCGACAGGACGTCGGTCGCTCGGTGAGGATGCGTCACGCCGTCGAACAACGCGATCGCTCCGGCGGAGTTGTTCGCACGGAGCGGCACGATCGCCTGGTACGCCTCGGACGCGTACCACTGCTCCGCGCCGCGCGGGTCGTCGAACTCGATGAGGATCAGCTGCCCGGGCCAGACGCCTTCGCGCTCGACAGGGGCAGCACCGTGGACGAGGAAACGTCCGCCGAACGGCTCGAGGGTCTGATCGATCCGTTCGAGGTACTCCTCGATCGCGGGGCCCAGGTCGACGTCGGTCAGCAGGGCGACGGCATAGCTCTTCGGCATCTCGAATCGCTCGGCGGGCTCAGGCATCGGCGGGCACATGTCACGCTCCTCGTCTCGCTCGGCGGCGGTTCCGCCGGCTGCTCGGTCGACCGTAGTCGAGTCGACGCGAGCTGACGATTACTTTCGAGGTCATGGCCCGTAGGTGGCCGGCACCGCCCTCAGAGCACCGCGCCGTGGTCCGGGTCCTCGCCCCGGTCGTGGTCGCCTCGGCGCACCAGCAGCACGACCAGGGCGACGACGAACCCGACGACCGCCAGCGCCGGCACGACCCCCGGGACAGGGGCGCCGCTGATCGCCAGCACGAACAGCAGCCCGGGCACGCCGAGCAGCGCTCCCCAGGCGAGACGGGTCAACCGGTCGCCGCGCGGGAGGGGACCAGGATCCGGTGGGACGAAGTCGTCGTCGCCCCACTCGTCCTCCTCCTCAGGCGGCACCGGGTCCGACCACCGGGGCTGGAACACGCCGTGCTGCGCGAGCAGGTCACCCGGGTCCGCAGCACCGGGTGTCTCGGCGGGCGGCTCACGGTCCGGAAGCGGCTCGGGCTCGGGGACCGACAGCTCCAGCCCGGCGACGATGCGCTCGAACTCCTCGTCGTCCGAGGACGATGTGCCACTCATCGGGCTGGATCGCCTTCCTTGCTCGAACCTGCGGTGTGCCGGGCGATGAACTCGGCCGACTCGGTCCAGATGCGCTCGGCGTCGTGGTCGATCGTCGCCACGTGGTAGCTGTCGTGCAGGATCGTCTCGATCGCGACCGCCGACGAGACCCCGGCCAGGATGATGCGCGCGGAGGACGGGTCGACCACGTGGTCGTCGGTCGACCGGAACAGCAGCAGCGGCTGCGAGACCCGGTGGAGGTTGGCGCGGACGTCGGCCCACAGACGCGTCTGCGACCACAGGGCGTGCAGCGGGGTCCGGTCGTACCCCGACTCCTCGACGCCCGGCTTCTTGATGTCGTTGCCGATGCCCGGCAGCGACGGCACGAGGTGGCGCAGCACAGGCAGGGCGGCGAGGCGGCGGTCGACCAGGTTCACGGCCGGGTTCACCAGAACCACGGCATCGACGTCGGCAGGGCGCTGCTCCGCGAGCCGCAACGTCAGCGCGCCACCCATCGACAGCCCGGCGACGGCGACGTGGTCGCAGCGCGACCGCAGCTCGGTCAGCGCACGGTCGGCCTCGGCGTACCAGTCCTCCCAGCGGGTGGCGTTCATCTCGCGCCAGGTCGTGCCGTGGCCGGGGAGACGGGGGACGCGGACGGTGTATCCCTGCTCGGCGAGGGCGGCGCCCCAGGGCGTCATCGAGGCCGGTGACCCGGTGAAGCCGTGGAGGAGCAAGACCCCTGTCGGTCCCCCGTCGGACGACATCGGGTGCGCGAGGGGGTGGATCTGGGCGGAGTCGGGCATGGCCCCATCTTCGCCCAGCGCGCGCCCGTCCGTACAGCACACGGCGCAAGGCGCTGTACGCTCATCCCTGATCGAGGAGGAGATCTCTTGCTCTACTGGCTGCTCAAGTTCGTGATCCTCGGCCCGGTGCTGAAGCTGATCTTCCGCCCCGAGGCCACGGGGACCGAGACCGTCCCCACCGACGGGCCGGTGATCCTCGCGAGCAACCACCTCTCGTACAGCGACTGGCTCTTCATGCCGCTGGTGGTCCCGAGGCGCGTCACCTTCGTCGCCAAGGCCGAGTACTTCACCACGCCCGGCATCAAGGGCTGGTTCCAGAAGAACTTCTTCTCCGGGACCGGCCAGGTGCCGATCGACCGGACCGGCGGGCGCGCCTCCGAGGGCGCGATCATGACCCAGCTCCGCCTGCTCAGGAAGGGCGAGGTCTGCGGGATCTACCCCGAGGGCACCCGCTCGCCGGACGGCCGCCTGTACCGAGGCCGTACGGGGGTGGCTCGGCTCGCGCTCGAGTCCGGCGTGACGGTGATCCCGGTCGCGGTGTCCGGGACCGACGTGGTCGCGCCGCCCGGGAAGATCTTCGGCCGGTTCACGCGGCCGTCGGTGCGCTTCGGCACGCCGCTCGACTTCAGCCGCTACGAGGGCATGGCCGACGACCGGTACGTCCTGCGGGCGATCACCGACGAGATCATGTACGAGATCATGCGCCTGTCAGGTCAGGAGTACGTCGACACGTACGCCTCGCGCTCCCGCAAGCCCGACCCCGAGAACCTGGCAGACCCTGAGGTCCGCGAGCTTCCCAAGGCCTCCTAGGACTCCGGACATGGACCGCGCCACGCGCGCCGCACAGCAGGTGGACGACCAGTTCTACCGTGTGCTGACGGTGCTGCGAGCCGTGACGCTGGTCTACGCCGTCGGCATCAACGCGGCTCGCTGGCGTGACTTCGAGCACCCGGGCGCGGCGTGGGTGCTGATCGGCGTCATGGTCGTCTGGTCGGGTGTCGTCACCTGGCTGTACGAGCCGCGCCACCGGGCGACGTGGGTGTTCATCGTCGACATGGCGATCACGCTGGCGCTGCTGCGATCGACCGAGTACACGCACACCGACGAGATGCTGGCCGCGCACACGTTCACCCTGACGACGTACTGGGTGACCACCGTGGTGCTCTGCTGGGCGGTGCGGTGGGGCGTCACCGGCGGCCTGCTCGCGACTGCGATCGTGCAGAGCGTCGACGTCACGATGCGTCCGTCGGTCAACTCGTCGACCGTCGGCAACATCTTCCTGATGGTGCTCGCCGCAATGCTCGTCGGCTACTGCGCGCACGCGCTGCGCGTCGCCGCCGTACGCCGGGTCGAGGCGGAGCGCCTCGCGGCGACCGCCGCCGAGCGTGAACGCCTCGCCCGTGCCGTCCACGACGGGGTTCTGCAGGTGCTGGCGCTCGTGCAGCGCCGCGGCGCCGAGATCGGGGGAGACGCCGCGGAGCTCGGCCGACTCGCAGGTGAGCAGGAGCTCGCGCTGCGGAGCCTCATCCAGTCGCGGGCACGCGGCGAGGTCGCCCTGGACGGCGAGCTCACCGACCTCGGGCAGGCGCTCGACCAGCTCGCGGGCCCGAAGGTCAGCGTCGCCACCCCGAGCCGTCCGCTGATGCTGCCGTCCGACGTCGCGGGGGAGATCGTGGACGCCGTGCGGGCGTGCCTGTCGAACTCGATCATCCACGGCGGCGTCGACACGTCGGCGTGGATCCTCCTCGAGACCGGCGACGGCCGGCTGGTCGTGAGCGTGCGCGACGACGGTCCGGGCATCCCGCCCGGGCGTCTCGAGCAGGCCGAGTCCGAGGGGCGGCTCGGCGTCGCCACGTCCATCAAGGGCCGTCTGCGGGACCTCGGGGGCACGGCCGAGCTGATCGACACGGCCGGCCAGGGCTGCGAGTGGGAGCTCTGCGTCCCGCTCGAGCAGATGCCTCCTGTCCCCCAGAAGCGATAGTGTTTCGCGCATGGTGCGCGTGATGGTCGTCGACGACCACCCGTTGTGGCGCGAAGGCGTCGCACGTGACTTGACCGAGGCCGGGCTCGAGGTCGTGGCGACCGCGGCCAACGGCACCGAGGCGATCAACCGGGTCCTCGCGACCCGGCCGGAGGTCCTTCTCCTGGACCTCAACATCCCGGCGCCCGACGGCGTCGAGGTGACGGCGACGCTCACCCAGCGCGGTCTCGACACGAAGGTCCTCGTCCTCAGCGCCTCCGGTGAGCAGCAGGACGTGCTCGACGCGGTGAAGGCCGGTGCCAGCGGCTACCTCGTCAAGAGCGCCTCCCGCGAGGCGCTGCTCGACGCCGTGCAGGCAGTGGCGCGCGGCGAGTCCGTCTTCACCCCGGGTCTCGCCGGTCTCGTCCTCGGCGAGTACCGCCGGCTCTCGGAGGCTCCGCCGACCGACGAGCCGGACGCCCCGCGGCTGACCGACCGCGAGACCGAGGTGCTGCGGCTGGTCGCCAAGGGCCTCACCTACAAGCAGATCGCCGAGCGGCTGGTGCTGAGCCACCGCACGGTCCAGAACCACGTCCAGAACACCCTGCGCAAGCTTCAGCTGCACAACCGGGTCGAGCTGGTGCGCTACGCCATCGAGCGCGGTCTCGACGACTAGCGTCCTCGATCGCCGGCCAGGGGTCAAAGCGAGCACGTCCCGCGCCACCGAGCGCCGGGGAGACGGAGGAACCCATGCGAGTCGGCGTCCTGACCGGCGGCGGTGACTGCCCCGGCCTCAATGCCGCGCTACGGGCCATCGTCCGCGCCGCAGCTCACGCCGAGCCCCTCGAGGTCATCGGCTTCCGCGACGGCTGGCGCGGCCCGCTCGACGGCGACACCCGGCCGCTCGGCGCGTCCGACGTGCTCGACGTGCTCGACCGTGGGGGCACCCTGCTCGGGTCCTCCCGCACGAACCCGATCAGCATGGACGACGGCATCGACCGGGTCCGGTCGGGGCTCGTCGCCGCCGGCTGCGACGCCCTGATCGCGATCGGCGGCGAGGACACCCTGGGTGTCGCCCACGCCCTCGCCGAGGCAGGTGTGGCTGTCGTCGGTGTCCCCAAGACCATCGACAACGACCTGTCGGCGACCGACGTGACGATCGGTCACGACACCGCCGTGGCGATCGCCACCGAGGCCGTCGACCGGGTCCGCACCACCGCCGAGTCTCACCACCGGGCGATCGTCGTCGAGGTGATGGGGCGCCACGCCGGCTGGATCGCGCTGCGCTCCGGCATCGCCGGGGGCGCCGACGCGATCTTGATCCCGGAGCAGCCGTTCGACATCGAGGAGGTCGTCGCCCGCTGTGCCCGCGTCACCGCCCGTGGCCGTGCACCCATCGTCGTGGTGGCGGAGGGAGCCGTCCCGCAGGGCGGTGAGGAGGTCCTCACGCGAGCCGGCACCGATGCGTTCGGGCACGTCCAGCTCGGCGGGGTCGGCGACCACGTCGCCGCAGAGATCGGCCGCGCGACCGGCGTGTCGACCCGCGCCGTCGTGCTCGGCCACCTGCAGCGCGGCGGCACGCCGACGGCGTACGACCGGGTGCTGGGGACGCGCTTCGGCCTGCACGCCGTCGACGCGGTCCGTGACGGCGCCTGGGGCTCGATGGTGGCGCTGCGGGGTGACGAGATCGTCCGCGCGCCGCTCGCCGACGGCGTGGGCAAGCTCAAGACGGTCCCGCCCGAGCAGTACGCCGAGGCACTGGCGCTGCTCGACTGAGCGGGCTGTCCGCCGAACGGGCACGGCGCGGGCGGCAGCAACCCCCGGCGTACCCTGGGACGGTGAGCATCCCGACCCTCGAGGAGCTGCGCGCGCTCGGTGCCGCGCAGCAGCCGACGTACACCAACCTTGCCGCGCGCGACGCCGCTGTGACGCGACTGCGCCAGATGCCGCCGCTCGTGTTCGCGGGGGAGGCCGACCAACTGCGCGAGAAGCTCGGCGCGGTGGCCCGGGGTGAGGCGTTCGTCCTCCAGGGCGGCGACTGCGCGGAGACGTTCGACGGCGTCAACGCCGACAACATCCGCAACAAGCTGCGCGTGCTGCTGTCGATGGCCGTCGTCCTGACCTACGCGGCCAGCGTGCCCGTCGTCAAGATCGGTCGCATCGCCGGCCAGTACGCGAAGCCGCGCTCCAGCGACACCGAGACGCGCGACGGCGTGACGCTCCCGGCGTACCGAGGCGACGCCGTCAACGGCTTCGACTTCACCCCTGAGTCCCGGGCGCACGACCCGCAGCGGCTGCTCGAGGTCTACCACGCGTCCGCGGCAACCCTGAACCTCGCGCGCGCCTTCACGCAGGGCGGCTACGCCGATCTCCGCAAGATGCACGCCTGGAACTCCGACTTCGTCCGCAACAGCCCGGTCGGCGCGCAGTACGAGTCGGTCGGCGCCGAGATCGACAAGGCGCTGGCGTTCATGGACGCGATCGGCATCGACCCCGACGAGTTCCACACCGTCGACTTCTACTCGTCGCACGAGGCACTGCTGCTCGAGTACGAGCAGGCGCTGACGCGCGTCGACTCGCGCACCGGCAGCCTGTACGACGTCTCCAGCCACTTCCTCTGGATCGGCGAGCGCACCCGGCAGCTCGGCGGCGCCCACGTGGAGCTGCTGAGCCGCATCGCGAACCCGGTCGGCATCAAGCTCGGTCCGACGACGACGCCCGACGACGCGCTGGCGTACGCCCGCAAGCTCAACCCGGACAACACCCCCGGCAAGCTGACGTTCGTGACGCGCTTCGGTGCTGACAAGATCCGCGACCTGCTGCCCGAGCTCGTCGAGAAGGTCACCGCGGCCGGCGTATCGGTCGCGTGGATCACCGATCCGATGCACGGCAACACGTTCGCGACCGACAACGGCTACAAGACGCGCGAGTTCGACGACGTCATCGACGAGGTTCGCGGCTTCTTCGAGGTGCACCGCTCGCTCGGCACGTGGCCGGGCGGCGTGCACGTCGAGCTGACCGGCGACGACGTCACCGAGTGCGTCGGCGGCGGCAGCAAGCTGTCGGCGGCGGACCTCGCGCACCGCTACGAGACGTTGTGCGACCCGCGCCTCAACCGCGCGCAGTCGCTGGAGCTCGCGTTCCTCGTCGCGGAGATGCTGCGCCAGCGCTAGTCGCCGGTCAGCCCGCGCGTCGAGCATTCAGCGCGGGCGGCGAGCGTTCAGCGCGGGCGGCGCAGGTCGACGCGGTGCTCGGGCCGGATCCCGAAGTACGCCGTCGGGCCGCCCCCGCGCAGCAGCGGTCGCGCCGCCGCGGTGTCGTACACGCCGTCGACCAGCAGGTCACGCGCGATGTGCACGCCGACGACCTCGCCGAGCGTGAGCCAGCTCTGTGCCGGCGTACCGTCGGCGGCGCTGAGGCGGATCACCTGCGACGTCCGGCACTCGAACGCGACCGGGCTCTCCGCGACGTACGGGACGTCCACGACGCGGCCCGGCACCGGCGTGAGGCCGCCGAGCTCGAACTCGTCGACGTCGGCGGGAACGACCGCGGAGGTGGCGTTCATGGCCTCGGCGAGGTCCTCGGTGACGAGGTTCCAGCAGAACGCGCCCGTCGACTCGGCGTTCGTGACGCTGTCCTTGGGGCTGGTGCTCGCGAACCCGATGATCGGCGGCGAGTAGGCGAAGGCGTTGAAGAAGCTGTACGGCGCCAGGTTCACGACCCCGTCGGCGCTGCGGGTCGAGACCCATCCGATCGGTCGGGGTGCGACGATCGCGTTGAACGGGTCGTGCGGCAGGTCGTGGCCCTCGCGGGGCTCGTAGAAGTGGCTGTCGGTGTCGGTCGGCACGTGGCGAACCTACGCGAGGTCGTACGCTGAGCAGCGTGCAGGTGCTCTCGATCCAGTCCTCCGTCGCGTACGGCCACGCCGGCAACAGCTCGGCCGTCTTCCCGCTCCAGCGCCTCGGCGTCGACACGTGGCCGGTGAACACGGTCGCGTTCTCGAACCACTCCGGGTACGGCGTGTGGCGCGGCACCGTCTTCGAGGCGGCGCAGGTGGCCGACGTCATCACGGGTGTGGGGGAGCGGGGCGTTTTCCCGAACCTCGACGCGGTGCTCTCCGGCTACCAGGGAGCGCCGGAGATCGCGGAGGTGATCCTGGACGCGGTCGCGAAGGTGAAGGCGTCGAACTCACGCGCGGTCTACTGCGCGGACCCGGTGATCGGCGACCGTGGCCGGGGTGTCTACGTGCGCCCCGGGATCGCGGAGCTCATGCGCGACCGCATCATCCCTGCCGCCGACATCACCACCCCCAACCAGTTCGAGCTCGAGCTGCTCACCGGATCGGCCGTCGGTTCGCTCGAGGAGCTGCTCGAGGCTGTCGACACGCTGCGGGCCCGCGGGCCGCGGATCGTCCTCGTGACGTCGGTCGAGGTGCTCGATCCGAGCGACGAGACCATCTCCATGGTCGCCGCCGACGACACCGGCGCGTACGTCGTGACGACACCGAAGCTCGAGATGAACGTGGTCGCCGGCTCCGGGGACGCGACCACCTCGATGTTCCTCGGCCGGCTGCTGCAGTCCGGGATGGACGTCCCCGATGCGCTGGCGAAGGTCGCGTCGTCGATCTTCGGGATCCTCGACCACACGCGCCGTACGGGTTCCGGCGAGATGGAGGTCGTCGCCGCGCAGGACGTCATCGCCAACCCTCCGCTCGAGTTCGCGGTCGACCGCCTCCGCTGATCCGGCGACCCAGGAGCCGGCCCGGCTACTGGGAGAGGTGCGGGACCTCGGCCTCGATGTGACGGCGCGGCGCCGCCTCGGCGAGGAGCATCGCGGCCAGCACCATCGTGCCGCCGACGAGCGTCCGCGTCGTCAGCGTCTCGTCGGTGAACCCGATCGCGAACGCGGCGGCGAACACCGGCTCCATCGACATGATGATCGCCGCTCGCGTCGCCGGCAGGTGCGCCTGCGCCCAGGTCTGGGCGAGCATCGCGAACGCGCCGGCGACGAGCGCCATGTAGATCATGCTGGTCCACTGCCCGCCGGTCTGCGGCAGCGTGAGCCCGTTCGGAGCGGTCAGCACGAGGCACATCAGCGAGATGACGGCCATCTGGACGACCGACAGCGCGTACGCCTCGCGGGCCGACGTCCACGCGCTGAGCATCACGATGTGCAGGGCGTAGAGGACCGCCGACAGCAGGGTGATGCCTTCGCCGAAGCCGATGGCGAGCCCGTCGAGCGACAGGAAGGCGAGGCCTACGGTCGCGACCGCCACCGCGATCCAGACCGGGGCTCCGATGCGTTGCCGGAGGACGAGCGCGGCGAGGATCGGGGTGAAGACGACGTACATCCCGGTGACGAACCCGGACACGCTCGCGTCGGTGTGGGCGAGGCCGACCGTCTGGAGGATCTGCGCTCCGCCGTACACGAGCCCGAGCACGGCTCCCCGGACGAGACTGGCCCTCGGGAGCGCGAGCACGGCCCGCGGGCGGATCAGGAACAGGGCCGCCGCCGCGATGGCGAACCGTACGGCGAGGAAGTCGAGCGGCGGCACGACGGCGACGAGGTCCTTGATGAGGAAGAACGTAGATCCCCAGGCCGCGGTGACGCTGAGGAGTGCCGCGGCGGCGAGCAGCCCGTACCGGCGGGTCGGGGCGGGCGTCTCGGTGCTCATGACACCGCCACGCGGTCCCGCAGGCTCGCCAGCAGCGTGATGTCCTCGGCCCACGCGTCGCTCGCGCCGGGTGTCTCGAGCACGAACGGCACCCCCACCGTCGCGGGATGCAGGAACATCGCCGCGAACGCCTCGACGCCGATGTGCCCGCGCCCGATCCGCTCGTGGCGGTCCTTGAAGCTGCCGCGCACGTCCTGGGAGTCGTTGGCGTGGACGAGCTGGAGCCGGTCCGGCCCGGCGACCTCGACGAGCCGGTCGAGGGTCGCGACGACGCCCTGCGGCTCGTCGAGCGGTTCGCCGGCGGCGAACGCGTGGCACGTGTCGAGGCAGATGCCGACCCGCGGGTGGTGGTCGAGCGCCTCGAGGTACGGGGCGAGGTCGTCGATGCGGGCGCACAGCGAGCGGCCCTGGCCTGCGGTCGGCTCGAGCAGGAGCGTCGGCGCGTCGTCGGGGAGCACGTCCAGCAGCGGGAGCAGCCCTTCGCGGACCTGCGCGAGCGCCTTGTCGTACGCGCCGTCGTCGACGCACGACCCGGTGTGCACCACGACGCCGCGGGCACCGATCGATGCGCCGCGGGCGAGGTTGTGGGCTACGGTCGCGACGGACTTCTCGTACGTCGTCGGGTTGGGGCTGCCGAGGTTCACGAGGTACGGCGTGTGGACGAACGCGGGGACCCCCTCGCTCTCGCACCGCTCACGGAACTGTGCGTCCTGGCGGGGGTCGCCGGCCGACGCCGCCCAGCCGCGAGGGTTTCCGACGAAGACCTGCAGGGTGTCGGCGCCGACGTGACGCATCGCCGGGAAGGCGCCGCGGGCGAGCCCGGGGCCGACCGGGACGTGCGACCCGATCGGGTTCCGGGCGTGCGTGACGGGAGCGGGCGCGGAGGGGGAGGGCACGACGCCATCCTACGGCGTACCGTCCGGACGGTATGAGGTCAGACGATGCGCAGCAGGATGGTGGTCCCCGGAGGAGCCTCGTCGCCCCCGCCGGGTGACTGGCGCGACACGAGGTTGCTGCCGAAGTGGATGCGTTCCTTCTCGACCTTGACCTTGAACCCGGCCGCCTCGAGGATCGCGCGCGCGTCATCGACGTTCTTGCCGACGACGCCGGGGACCTCGATCGGCTCCCGCCCGTCGGACACCGTGAGCGTGATGGTGTCGCCCTTGTACGCGGTGCCGCTCGCCGGGTCCTGCGCCATCACCTGGTCCTTGGGGACCTCGTCGTCGTACACCCGGTCGACCTCGACCTCGAAGCCGGCCTTGTCGAGCTTGGCCTGCGCCGTCTCGAGCGACTTGCCGGTGTAGTCCTTGACGGTCACGGGCTTGCGCCCCTTGCTGACGACCAGGTCCACCTCGGTGTCGGGCCTGATCATCCGGCCGACCGGCAGCGACGCCGAGATGACGTCGCCCGTGTCGACGGTGTCGCTGTACTCGCGCTCCACGTCGCCCACGATCGCCTTCACCTCGGCGAGAGCCGCCTCGGCCTCGTCCTCGGACATCCCCTCGACGTCCGGGGCGGCGTAGCGCTCCTTGCCCTTGGAGATCGTCAGGGCCATCGTGCCCTCGGGCAGGATCCGGCCTCCGGGCTCGGGTTCGGTCGACACGACCGAACCGCGTGGCACGGTCTCGCTGAACTCCTGGCCGGCGTCGTCGACGGAGTAGCCCGCGCGCTGACCCTCGGCACGGGCCTGGGCGACCGTCATCCCGAGCAGGTCGGGAGCGGAGTCGTAGCGGGCGACGCCGTACCACCAGCCGAAGGTCGCGGCGAGCACGGCGACGACGAGGACGGCGATCAGCATCCGCCGGCCCCGCCGGTGCTTGTCCTCGAACCGGGTGGACGCACGGTTGCCCGCGCGGGTGTGCTCGACCGGCGGGGCAGGGATGCCGGCCGCGTCACGGGTGACGGCGCGCGTCGCCTCGTAGCCGGTGGCGTACGCCTCGGGCGGGCCGGGGCGGTAGAGCGCGGTGGAGTCATCCGGGACCGTCTCGGTGTACGGGGCGGCCATCACGGCGGCCGCCGTGGGGGTGGCGTCGGCGTCGGGCCAGGACTCCGGCCAGCCCTCCGGCGCGGGCCAGCCGTCGGGCCCGGCCATCGACGCAGCGACGCGGTGAAGCTGCAGGTCCTGGGTGAGGTCGACGTCGTCGACGAGCTCAGCCTCGAGTGCGGACCGCACGCGGCGTACCTGGTGCAGGAGGACCCTGGCGTCGGCGGAGCGCTGGTCGCGGTCGCGGGCGGTCGCGCGGGCGACGAGCGCGTCGACGTAGGGCGGGATGCCGGTCACGAGCGTCGACGGCGCGGGCACGTCCGCGTGCACGTGCTGGTAGGCGACCTGGATCGGCGTCTCGCCCGTGTGGGGCTTCTGGCCGGTCAGCATCTCGAACATCACGGCACCGACCGCGTACACGTCGCAGCGCGCGTCCGCGCCCTCGTTGAGGACGAGCTCGGGCGCGAGGTACGAGACGGATCCGATGAGCACGCCGGTGGTGGCCTGGGTGTTCGGGGTGATCGCGCGGGCGAGACCGAAGTCGGCGACCTTCAGCTGGCCGCTCGGCGTGATGAGGACGTTCTCGGGCTTGATGTCGCGGTGGATGATCCGGGCGTCGTGCGCGGCGGAGAGGGCGACGAGCAGGGGGTCGATCAGCGACAGAACCCGGCGCGGCGGGAGAGGAGCCTCGCGGCTGATCACGTCGCGCAGGGTGTGGCCGGGGACGTACTCCATCACCAGGTAGAGGACCCCGGCGTCGTCACCCTGGTCGAACACCGCGACGACATTCGGGTGGCTGAGCCGTGCGGCGGCGCGTGCCTCGGAGCTCAGGCGCTCGCTGAAGTCGATGTCGGTGTCGCCGCCCTGCATGACCTTGACGGCGACCGTGCGATCGAGCCGGGTGTCGGTGGCGAGGAACACGGTGCCCATGCCGCCACGGGCCAGGATCTTGCGGAGGTAGTAGCGACCGTCGAGGACCCGCCCCACCAGATCGTCGTCGCGCGTCGTCACGGTCACCTCCTCGTACGTCGTCGGGGTCGGCGACCGTGCAGGCAGGCCAGCACGGGCGGAACGGCCCCGCATCAGTGTAGGTGAGCGTCCGTGCCGACCGAGGGAGGCGGAGCGGCGCGGCCGTGGGACTCTTGTCTCATGGCTGACGACACGGCACCGGCATCGACGACCCGAGCGCAGCTCGACGACCTCGTGGAGGAGTGGCTGTCGCTCGACGAGGCGGCGGAGCTGCTCGGCACGACCGTGAGCCGCGTGCGCCAGAAGGTGCGCGAGCGCGACCTGCTCGCCGTCAAGAGTGCGGCGTCATCGCAGCCTCGGGTGCCTGCGCTGCTGTTCGTCGACGGCCTGCCCGTCGACGGCCTGCGGGGGACGCTCGTCCTGCTGGGAGACGCGCGCTACACCGACGACGAGGCAGCCGTCTGGCTCTTCACCGCCGACGAGACGCTGCCGGGACGTCCCGTGGACGCGCTCCGCGAGGGGCGCGGGCGCGAGGTCCGGCGCCGCGCGCAGTCGCTGACGTTCTGACCCTCAGGCGTTGCGGCGTACAGCGCGGGCCGCGAGGTCGGAGAGCACCTCGACCCACGGGGCCAGCGGCGCGAGGGTGAGCGCGGCCGCGGCCTGGTCCTCCAGCGCCGCGATGTCGTCCTCGAGGTGCGCCAGGGCGCCAGTGTCACGGATCACGTCGCGGAGCCGGTCGACGGCCGCAGCCGTCAGGTCGGGGTCGCCGAGTCCGAGGTCGAGAGCAGCGCGCTGCTCGAGGTCGGCGCGTGAGTAGGCGTGCGCGACGAGGACGGTCCTCTTGCCCTCGCGCAGGTCGTCGCCGGCGGGCTTGCCGGTGACCGCCGGATCCCCGAAGACCCCCAGCACGTCGTCGCGCAGCTGGAACGCCTCGCCGACCGGGAGCGCGTACGCACTGAGTGCGTCGATGGTCTCCGGACCCGCGCCGGCGAGCGCAGCGCCGAGGTGGAGCGGGCGCTCGACGGTGTACTTCGCCGACTTGTAGCGGACGATCCGCATCGCCTCGTCGACGGAGGTCGCGCCGATCGCCTGGCCCACGAGGTCGAGGAACTGGCCGGAGACGACCTCGGTCTTGCAGGCGTCGAGGTAAGGGGTGGCACGCGCGACGACGTCAGGGGAGAAGCCCGACGTCCGGAACATCTCGTCCGACCACGACAGGAGCAGGTCGCCGAGGAGGATCGCCGCACCCACGCCGTACGCGTCGGGGTCACCCGACCAGCCCGCCTCCCGGTGGGCGATCGCGAACGCGGCGTGCGCGGCGGGCTTGCCGCGACGGGTCAGCGAGGCGTCGACCACGTCGTCGTGGACGAGCGCGCTCGCCTGCAGGAGCTCGAGTGCGGCGGACGCGCGGACCACGGCCGCGTCGTCTCCCGATCCGCCGCCGACGGTCCAGCCGGCGTGGCAGAACGCCGCGCGGAGCCGCTTGCCGCCGGTCGTCGCGGCCGTGGCGGCGTCCACGAACGGACCGAGACGGGGGCCGAGGGGAGCGAGTCGCTCGCGCTGCGCGGCCACGAATGCGTCGAGGTCGGCACCGACCCGGGTCGCGAAGTCCGAAGGGGCAGTCACGTCGTCACCCTACCGACGTCCCAGGAAGCGGCCGGCACCCCGGAGGGACCGCCCGGCATCGCTACAGTGGCCCCATGTCGACGCCACGCCGACTCAGCGAGGACATCGCCGCGCCTGCGCCGAGCTTCTCGTTCGAGTTCTTCCCCCCGAAGACCGATGCCGGTGAGCGCGCCCTCTGGACGGCGATCCGGCAGCTCGAGACCCTGCGTCCCACCTTCGTCTCGGTGACGTACGGCGCTGGTGGCTCGACGCGTGACCGGACGGTGCGCATCACCGAGCGGATCGCGACCGAGACCACACTGCGCCCGATGGGCCACCTCACGTGCGTCGGGCAGACCCGCGACGAGCTGCGGAACGTGCTCGGCCAGTACGCGGCCGCCGGTGTCCGCAACATCATGGCGCTGCGCGGCGACCCGGTCGGCGGGCCGGGCGCGCCCTGGACGCCCCACCCGGGTGGTCTCGACCACGGGGACGAGCTCGTCGCCCTGGTGTCGGGTCTCGGTTCCTTCTGCATCGGCGCGGCGGCCTACCCGAAGGGGCACCGCGAGGCACCCGACCTCGACGCCGATGCCGACGTGGTCGTGGCCAAGGCGAGAGCTGGCGCGGAGTTCGTCGTCACCGACTTCTTCTTCCTCGCCGAGGACTACTTCTCGCTCGTCGACCGGGTCCGTGCTCGTGGCTGCGACATCCCCGTCGTGCCCGGGATCATGCCGATCACCAACCTCGCTCAGATCAAGCGGATGGCCGAGCTGTCCGGCCACCCGGTCCCCGCGTCCGTGGTGTCGCGGCTCGAGCCGTGGGCCGACGACGCGGACGGCCTGCGCTCCGAGGGCACGCTGGTCGCGACCGAGCTGTGCGACGCGCTCCTCGAGGGCGGCGCGCCGGGCCTGCACTTCTACACGCTCAACCGGTCGAGCGCGACGCGCCACATCTACGAGAGCCTCGCTGTCGCCCGGGTGTGACGTACGACACGCCGGGTGAGACAACCTCCGGCGCATGACCCCGTCCGGTGCGATCCTGAAGAGGTGACTCGGGAGCAGCACCGCAAGCGGGGGATGCTGGTGCTCGGCGGACTGATCGGGGCCGCCGTGTTCGTCGGCTGCGCCTACCTGTACCTCACCGAGGGAGTCCGCGGGGACGCCCTCGTGGTCGTGTGGTGGGCGAGCGGCCTGGTCGCTGCGGCGTTCGGCGTGGCCGCGTGCACGGTCGAGGACGACGGCATCGAGCGCCCCCGCTACCTCCTGTCGATCCTGCGAGGGCTGCGGCAGGAGTGGTCCCACTCCGAGCCGCGACGTGGGAGCTCCGCCTCCCGCCCGCTGAACCACTGAGCCTGTCTCACGGACGCAAGGTCTCCGCGGCCGCAGCGGTTCCCATCGCCACCAGCTCCGTCGAGGGTCCCGGGTGGGCGTTGACGCCGACGCGCAGGAGCCCGGCCGGCCCTGTGCCGACGCCCGGCAGCGTGAACGCCGTGCGCCAGCCGGACCACTGCCAGCCGTCGCGCGCGCCGAACCGGCGCGCGGCGTCACCCGGCCCGAGGTCCTCGCGTCGCTCGACGTGGTCGCCGACGTCGATCCCGGCCCGCCGCATCGTCACGACCGGATCCTCTGCACCGGTGTGCTCGACGGTCCACGCCTGGCCCGGCCCGGTGTGCGTCGCGCTCGGCATGATGCGGACGGGAGTGCCGTGGACGACGGTCTGCTGCGCGAGCACCGGCGCGTACGGCCCGAGCCCGAGGTAGGTGCGCGCTGACGGGACACGGGGAAGCGCGTCGGTCTCCTCGTGCCCGCCGGGCCCGGTCGGTGCCGCCCACACGACGACGTCGGCAGGGACTGTCCCGGTGTCGGTCACCACGCCGGTGACGGCGCCGTCGGCGGCGACGACATCGCGTGCGCGGACGCCGAGCCGTACGTCGACACGGCGTTCGTCGAGCCTGCGCTCGAGCGCGGCGAGGAGCGCGGTCGTACCCCCTTCGATCCGCCAGCGGCCGAACGACCGCTCCACCAGGTCGTACGTGCCGAGGAACGCCGGCATCAGCCGCGGCTGCTGACCGTCGAGCAGGTGCCGGTCGAGCACCATGGAGCGAAGGTGGGGGTGGCGCAGCCCGCGGCGCGCTGACCGGTCGAGCGACGCGCGCGGCCGCAGCGTGCGCCACTGGTCGCGGTCGAAGGACGAGCGCCCGTCGAGACGACCGCCGAGCGCGGTACGACGCAGCACCTCCCACACGGGGTCGAACCCGTCGACCCACCGCGTCCAGCGCGCGCCGGTGCCGCTCCCGAGGACGGCGTCGATCGCGTCGGTCTGCGCGCCGCGGCTACCGGCCGGGAGGTCGAGGGCCAGGTCGCGGTCGAACACGTGACGGCGGGCGACGGGGAGCGAGGACAGCTCGAGCACGCGGTCGATCGGCCGGCCCGACTTCTTGAAGAGGTCGCGCACCGTCGCCGGCAGGGTCAGCTCGGACCAGCCGTGGTCGTACGACCAGCCGTCGACCTCGTACGGCCTGAGCTGGCCGCCGACGTGGTCGTCGGCCTCGAGCAGGACCACGCGGTGCCGCATCTTCGCGATCCGGACCGCCGCCGAGATGCCTGCGAAGCCGCCGCCGACCACCACCACATCGCTCACGCGGCCAGGCTAGCGACACCCCTGTCGGGAAGACGCAGGCGGCGGACGGCGTTGGCCCAGGTGTGAGCACCCCTGACCTGTCATCCCTGTCCGTCCTCGACCTGTCTCCGATCGGTTCCGGGCGCCCCGCGTCGTCCGCTCTCCACGAGTCCGTGGCGCTGGCGGTCGAGGCCGACCGGATCGGCTACCACCGGTACTGGCTGGCCGAGCACCACTCGATCCCGAGCGTCGCCAGCTCGGCGCCGCCGGTGATGATGGCCACGGTCGCGGCCGCCACCGAGCGGATCCGGGTCGGGTCCGGCGGCGTCATGCTGCCGAACTGGTCGCCGCTCGCGGTCGCGGAGTGGTTCCGCGTCCTGGAAGGCCTGCACCCCGGACGCATCGACCTGGGCCTCGGGCGCGCGCCCGGCACGGACCAGCTGACCGCGTACGCGTTGCGCCGCAGCGCCGAGGCAGTGACGTCCGACCAGTTCCCCGCGCTGTACGCCGAGCTCCGGGCGTACGCCGACGGCTTTCCCCCGGACCACCCGCTCGCGCCGGTGCACGCGATCCCGACCGACGTCGCCCTGCCGCCGGTGTGGATCCTCGGCTCGAGCCTGCACGGTGGTCCGGCGGCGGGGGCCCTCGGCACCGCGTACTCCTTCGCCGGGCACTTCGGCGCGGCCGACCCGGCCGAGGCCGTACGCCTCTACCGCGAGTCCTTCACGCCGTCCGCGCAGTGGCAGGAGCCGCGCGTGATGCTGGGCGTCGCCGCGATCGTCGCCGAGACCCGCGAACGTGCCGAGGCGCTCGCGCTGGCGGCGGAGCTCGTGATGGTGCGCCTCATGCAGAACCGGCCCGGGCCCGTCCCGACGCCGGAGGAGGCGGCGGCGTACCCGTGGACCGCTGCCGAGCGGCAGCTGGTCCAGCGGCGGCGTGCCATGACCAGCGTGGGGACGCCTGCGGAGGTGCGTGAGGACCTCGAGCGGCGCCGCAAGGAGGCCGACGCCGACGAGCTGATCGTGACCACGACCATCCACGACCCGGAGGAGCGGATCGCCTCCTACCGGCTCCTCGCCGACGCGTACGCCGGGGCGTGAGAGGCCGGTTCCGGTGGTCGGAACACTCAGCCAGAACTGAGTAGGAGCGCTCATGGCGCGTGCGCGCGCCGCAGGCCACACTGGAGGGGACGCTGCCCGTCCGGCTCGCGTCGGGGGTCGAGCCGGGCGGGCAGCCCTATGTCCTGGGTCAGGCGACCTCGGTCGGTGTGCCTCCCGTGAGGCTGACGAGCTGGGCGTACGACGTCGCGAAGACCGCGTGCGGGTGACCCGCGGCGGCCCACACCACCGCATGGGCGGCCAGGGCGACGTCGACGAACGTCCTCAAGGGTGTCGGATGGCCGACCGGAGCGACGCCGCCGATCACCTGACCGGTCGCCGCGCGCACCGTCTCGGGACGCGCACGCTCGAGCGGAGGCAACCCGTGCGCAGCAGCCAGTGCCTCGGTGTCCACGCGGTGCGCCCCGCTGGTCAGCACGAGCACCGGCTCGCCGCCGGCGTCGAAGACGAGGCTGTTGGCGATCGCGCCGACCTCGACACCGAGCGCGTCGGCAGCCTCACGAGCCGTCCGGGCGGAGTCCGGGAGGACACGGACGACCTCGTCGACGACCCCGTGCTCAGCGAGCGCGGAGACGACCTGCTGGATCCTCGGGTGGCTGGTGTCCACGTGCTGACCGTACTCGGCGGGGAGGTCAGTCCCAGGCGCCGTAGACCGTCACCTTGAGCGGCTTGCTCGCCGTGATCGCCCACAGCTGCTTGGCGTCGGGGATGTAGAAGTTCACGCACCCGTGGCTGTGGCCGACGAACGGGTCCATCATCAGGTACGAGGCGTGGAGCGCCTGGCCGCCGGAGAAGAACTGCGCGTACGGCATCTTCGCCTCGTAGATCGAGCTGACGTGGTTCTTGCTGCGGAAGAAGACCGAGAACTTGCCGGTGCGGGTCTTCGCGGAAGCGGCGCCACCGCGCACGAGCCACGTGTTCCAGAGGGTCCCGCTCTTGTAGAGGACCACCTGGTGGCGCGAGCGGTCGTAGCAGGCGTTCCAGCCCGAGGACTTGCAGCGCTTCGGCATCTTGGCCTTGCCGCGGACGGTCTTCGCGAGGAGGACCCTCCAGGTGGCCGAGGTCGCGACTCCGCTGCGCTTGAGGCCATGGCGCTTCTGGAACTTCTTGACGGCCTTCTTGGTCTGCGAGCCGTAGGTGCCGCTCACCGAACCCTTGAAGACGCCGGCCCACCGGAGGCGGTACTGGAGCTCGCGCACGTGCTTGATCGAGTGGACCGAGGTGTCGCGGTCGCCCGGTCGCGTCGGCGCCCGGTAGAGCCGCGAGGTCGTCTTCGCCGCAGCTGCCCGGGCGGAGTCGGCGGCTGCCGGGGCAGCGGCGACGGCCGTGGTCGGCACGGGCGCGGCCGATGCCGTCCCGCCCATCGCGACGACGCCAGCGAGGACGAGGCCTGCCGAGCTGGCGAGGGCAGTGAGGCGAAGCATCCGGGTCCTTCCGAGTAAGGAATCGGGGGCGTGCCGCCCCGTGCGGACAAACAATAGCCCGTGCTGTGGCGTACGCGAGTGCGCCTGCCTAGACTGGAGCCGAAGGTCCGGCACCAGCCGGTCGAGTTCAGGGAGGCCCGTCGTGCCGCTCTCAGAGGAAGAGCAGAGACTGCTTGAGCAGCTCGAGCAGGCTCTTGCTGCTGAAGACCCCCGTCTGGCATCGACCTTGCGGGGCTCCAAGCTCCGGGCTCGCGCCCGTCGCGTCATCGTCTTGGCCTGCGTCGGCTTCGTCGTCGGCCTGGCCATGCTCATGACCGGAGTGATCACTGCGACGACCCCGCTGGGCGTCGTCGGCTTCGCCTTCATGGTGGCCGGCACCTACTTCTTCCTCACCACGTGGCGCTCGCGCGACGCCGAGGGGCCCGCCGACCAGGCGCAGCGGCCACCGACGGCAGGTCCGCGACCGTCCAGCAGCCGCGGCGTCTCGTCCGACTCGTTCATGCACCGCATGGAAGAGCGCTGGAAGCGCCGTCGCGACTCAGGTTCCTGATCCGGCCTCTCCTCCGGGTCCGCCCCGCTCTGCGTGACATGACCGCGGGCCGGGCGGTCACTCCTGCAGCGTGAGGACCTGGTCCTCCTGCGCCGTCGTCCGGCGGTCGACGGGCACCAGCACCGATCGCGGCAGCGCCCACGCGGCGACTCGCCGGCGCCGTGAGGCCGTCGCGGCCATCGCGGTGCGAAGCCGGCCGACCACGGCCGACAGGTCCTCAGGCTCGTACGCCGGCGCGTAGCGGAGCAGCTCGACCGCGCTCACGAGGGTGTCGAGGTCGTCGACCGCGGACGCGTCGTCGGCGAGACGGGTCCGAAGCGGAGCGGTCGCCGACCGCGGCGATGCCCCTTCCGTCCAGCCGATCCCGAAGTCGGCGGCCGTGTCGCGGACCTCGGCCCACGCGTCCTCGACCGCGGCAGCGGGATCGTCGTGCCGCGCGGACCGCCCGCGCCGCCGCACGCCTCGGACCGTGCCCGGCACGACGAGGCCGATGAGCGTGAGGGCGGCGAGGACGAGAACGAGCGGGCGCCACGACCGCGTGCCGCCGGACTCGTCGGAGGCACTGGTGGAGTCCCCGCGCGCCTCGGAGCCCGCAGGGGACTCGGTCGCACGCGCGGTCGGCGCCGCCGTCGGGGACGGCACCGCTTCCTCCTCGGTGGTGCCTGCGGCGAACTGCGGGGGTGTGTACCCGTTCCCGCCGGGGGTGGGCTCGAAGCCGACCCATCCGATGCCGGCGAAGTAGATCTCGGGCCAGGCGTGCATGTCGGTCCCGCGGAACTGCCACGACCGGGGTGCTCGGCCGGGCTCGCCGGCCAGGAAGCCGATCGAGACGCGCGCCGGGATGCCGAGCGAGCGTGCCATCATGGCCATCGCGGTCGCGAACTGCTCGCAGTAGCCGACCCGGTCGTCGGTCAGGAAGCTCTCGATCGTCTCCATCCCCGAGCCGGAGCCCGCCTCGAGCGAGTACTCGAAGCCCCCGTCGCGCCGGAACCAGCGCTGGAGCGCCTCCACGCGGTCGAAGTCGTTCGTCGCTCCGGCCGTCACCTCCTCGGCACGCTCCTGCACCACGTCCGGCGTCGCCGCGGGAAGCTCGACGAACGCCGACATCGTCAGCGTCGACGCGGGGGCGATGCGCAGCTCGCTCTCGGTGGGCCTCACGATCTGTGCGTCGAACCCGTAGGTCTCGCCGGCGAACGAGCCGAGCCTCCCGGTCCGGGTGATGTCGAGCATGCTCCGGTTGATCTCGATGCCCTCGGGATCATCGACGCGGAGCGCTGTCGGTGCGTAGATGTGGGGGAGCCAGAACGAGTCGAAGCCGGGTGCGACCGCGGCCGCGTACCGGAGGGTGCTCGTCCGCACGCCCGGGTTCAGGCCGGGGATCGCCGGCAGGTCGTCGCCGAGCTGCTGGCCGGCGCCGACCCGGTCGCCGAGCGACCACCCGCGTTCTCCGACCGTCTGGAGCGTCGCCAGACGGAGGTAGCGCGGCGCCGGCGTCCCCGGCTCGGCCTGCACGGTCACCATCACGTCGTTGCTCTGCCCGCGGAGGTTGCGGCGCATGTCGAGGATCGGGTTGGCGAGACCGCTGCCGTTGCCGGACCCGCTGCCGTCGCCGCCACCGGAGAAGAGGTCCTGCGACGCCGCCGGCGCGAGCAGGGGGACCACCAGCGCGACCGCGATGGCGCCGAGCCCGATGCCGATCGCGGGGATCGCGCCACGGAGGTGGGCGACGGCCGTGTCGAGCGGGTCGGCGCTCCCGACGCCGACGCCGGGGACCTGTGGCCCCCACGAGCGCGCGTCGTCGTGCCGGGTGACGACGAGCAGCCCGGCGTACGCGGCGGCGCCGATGACGAAGACGCCCGGCCGTACGTCGCCGGCCAGCAACGTGGCCGGGATCATCATCACGGCCAGCACCACCAGGCCGAGCGAGGGTGTCCAGCGCAGCTCGACCGCCAGGACGTCGATCACGAGCGCCAGCACGACGACCAGGGTGGCGAGCGTCGCGGTCAGGGAGTCGAGGTCGGGCACCGGTGCCGCGTAGCGCTGCGCGTGCGTGTACGTCGCTGCGCCGATGGCCTGGGCGCGCTCGAGCGTCGCGGGCGTGGGGATCACCCCGGCGAGGCCGGTGCCGCCGCCGTAGGCGAAGGTCAGCCAGCAGACGGCGACGACGCCCTCGACGGTCGTCACGATCGTGCGCGACCCGCGGACGGCACGAGCGGACGCGCCGGCGGCCAGCACGACGGCGGCACCCAGGGCCCCCTCGGGCAGGAAGCCCGAGTCGACGGTCAGCGGGACGAACGTGGCGCCGACCGCGACGGCGAGCAGCCAGACCCAGGTGGCGACCCAGAAGGGATGGAGCATGCGGGCACTCATCCGACCGTGTCCTTCGTCGACTGCAGGGCCAGGGCCTGCCAGGCGCCGCTGACCGTCTCGCCGCCACCGACCGCGGTCGCCACCCACCCGCGTGCGCGTGCCGACGTGGCGAGTGCCAGAGCGCCGCCGGAGCCCGCGTGGTCGCCGTGCAGCCACCGGTCGTCGTCGAGCACGAGCGCGAGCCGCCGCCCCGCGGTCGTCGAGCACAGGTCGATCTGGTCGAGGCTCTCAGGGTCGGCGCCGGTCACGATGGCGACGACGATCCCGCGGGAGGTGAGGACGTCGGCAGGCACGTGCCCGCTGCTGCGGCGGATCGAGGGACCGACGGCGGCCAGCTCGTCGAGGATCAGGCCGAGCGAGTCCGGAGCCGAGTCGTGCGAGTCCGTCGCGTCGGTGACGAGACGGACGTCCCAGCCGTTGCCGGCGAAGTGTGCGGCGACCGAGGCTGCCGCCGACACCGCCCACTCGAACGTGCCGTCGAGGCCCCGGCGGTGGACGTCGCGCCGGGTGTCGAGGTAGACCGTCACGTCGGCGTGGCGGCCCTCCTCCTCGCGGCGCACCATCAGCTCGCCGGTGCGTGCCGTCGTACGCCAGTGGATCCGGCGGAGGTCGTCGCCGACGCGGTACTCGCGGACCGACGTGTCGTCGGCGCGGCCGGTGGACCCGAGGCGTACGAGGTGCTCGCCCGCCGTGCTGCCGACCCCGCCCGCCCACAGACGGCCGAGACGGTGGACGGTGGGCGTGACGACGAGCGGCGTCGTGCTGTGGAAGGTCTTGCGGACGGAGAGGAACCCGAACGGGTCCCCGATCCTGACCGAGAGCGGTCCGAGGGCGTAGATCCCGCGCCGGCGTGCGGTCAGCCGGTAGCGAGCCGAGCTGTGCCAACGGCGGCCCGTGGACTCGACGGCGAAGCGACGACCGCCGCCGAGGGCGTCCGGGAGCTGGTCCTCCAGCAGGAGCATGCCGCTGCCTCCGCGGCCGCTGCCGGTGACCTCGAGCGAGACCTCGGCCTCGCCGCCTGCGGACGTCCTCGACGGCGAGACGGTCCGGGTGGTGCTGACCTGGCTCCGGCCGTGCGCGACCACGAGGACGGCCAGCAGGGGGAGTGCGAGGGCGAACGCGCCCATCCGGACGAGGACGTCCAGGCCGAGGACCACGCCACCCAGCGTCACGGTCGCGCCCCCGGCGAGGAATCCCCGCCCTCGGGTGGTCAGGGAGCCCAGCGTGCCGCGCATGTCATCGTCCGGGCTCGGGCACGCGGACCTCGGCGAGGATCTCGCGTACGACGTCGTGCGCCTGCCACCCGGCGACGACGGCATCGGGCGACAGCAGCAGACGGTGGGTCAGCACGGACGGCGCGAGGGTGGCCACGTCGTCGGGCAGCACGTACGGCCGGCGTTCGAGCGCGGCACGGGCACGCGCCGCACGCACCAGGTGCAGGGTCGCGCGGGGCGAGGCGCCGAGGCGGACCCGCGCCGACGTCCGGGTCGCGGTCGCGATCGCCACGGCGTACTCCTCCACGGCCGGCGCCACGTAGATGGTGCGGACGGTGGCGACGAGGTCGGCGACCTGCTTCACGTCGGTGACCGGGAGGAGGTCGGCGAGCGGGTCGGAGCCGCCGTGCTCGCGCAGCATGGCCGCCTCGGCCTCGGCCGACGGGTAGCCCATCGCGACGCGTGCCATGAACCGGTCCCGCTGCGCCTCGGGCAGCGGGTAGGTGCCTTCCATCTCGAGCGGGTTCTGGGTGGCGACCACCATGAACGGGTCCTGCAGCGGGTACGAGGTGCCGTCGACGGTGACCTGACGCTCCTCCATGCACTCCAGGAGGGCGGACTGCGTCTTGGGCGAGGCTCGGTTGATCTCGTCTCCGACCACCACGTTGCCGAAGACGGCGCCCTCGCGGAACTCGAACGTGCGGGTCGCGGGATCCCACACCGAGGTGCCCGTGACGTCGCTCGGGAGCAGGTCCGGCGTGAACTGGATGCGGCGCATCGAGCCGTCGATCGAGCGGGCCAGGGCCTTGCTCAGCATGGTCTTGCCCACACCGGGGACGTCCTCGAGGAGGAGGTGGCCGCCTGCGAGGAGGACGACGACCGCCGTGCGTACGACGTCGGTCTTGCCGACGATCACCGTGCCGATGTTGTCGACGAGGCGCTGGGCCGCGACGACGAGCTCTTCGCTCTGGTCGGGCCCGGGCGGCGCCGCGGGCTCTCGGCGAGGTGTCGTCGTCACGGATACCTCCTGCAGTCTGCACGTCGGTGGGCGTCCGTCTCGCATGCCCCGTGGGTGCCGAGACTACCTGCGCGGTCCCAACGGGTGCGCCGGATCACGAGAGGGGTGCGCCGCTTCCCCCACCCACGCTCCACTCTTCACCATCTCGCGGTCGTGGGCGAGGCGAATGCCTCAGAACACAGGCATCGGCGCCTGGTGCGCCGGGAGCGGGATCGCCGGCGGTGGGGCGCGCAGGGGCGCGCGGTGGAGCGTTTCGGCTTGACGGTGGGGAGTCGTGGAGTAGAGTGGCGCAAAGTGGAGCAACCCACGGAAATCGTCGGCATCGGGGGCCGGCGGCGATGAGACGGGGGAGTTGACGTGCGATGTTCTTCGGCACCTACACCCCTCGCCTCGACGACAAGGGTCGGCTCTTCCTCCCCGCCAAGTTCCGCGACCGACTCACGGAGGGCCTCGTGCTGACGAAGGGGCAGGACCGCTGCATCTACGTCTGGCCGCAGGCGAGCTTCGCGGAGTTCAGCGACCGGATCAGCAAGACGCCGTTCACCAACAAGGCGACCCGTGACTTCGTCCGCGTGCTCTTCTCGGGCGCCTCGGACGAGGTCCCTGACAAGCAGGGACGCATCACGGTCCCCGCCCCGCTGCGCGAGTACGCCCGCCTCGACCGCGACTGCGTCGTAGTCGGAGCGATGGAGCGGGTCGAGATCTGGGACGCGACGCGCTGGTCGGAGTACTCCGACGCACAGGAAGAGAGCTTCGCCACCTTGTCGGAAGAGGTGATCGAAGGACTGCTCTGAGGCTCGTCCGTCGAGGCCTCTGGGCCGCTTGCTCCACCTCCTGGCTCCACTTCCCCGGTGCCAGAAGGTGACTTCCCAGGGCAAGCGGCCAGGGACCTGGCCGGACGAACCAGGCGATCGGTTCCCGCAACACGGGTAGCGGACCGAGGCGCAACACACGCTGAACCACACAGAACGAGGGGTCGAGATGGTGGTCGGACGTCCTGGGGGCAGGACGCATGAGTGAGTCCAAGCACGTTCCGGTGCTCCTGGAACGGACGGTCGAGCTCCTCGAGCCCGCCCTGGCCGGCAGCGACGCGATCCTGGTCGACGCGACGCTGGGCCTGGGCGGGCACACCGAGGCGGTGCTGAGCCGGTTCGAGGGCGTGCACGTCATCGGTATCGACCGTGACCCGGAGGCGCTGCGTCGCTCGCGTGAGCGACTGGCGCCGTTCGAAGGACGGGTCACGTTCTTCGAGGGCGTGTACGACCAGCTGGACGAGGCCATCGCCTCGGCCGGGCGGTCGCGGGTCGACGGCGTCCTGTTCGACCTCGGCGTCTCCTCCATGCAGCTCGACGTCGACGAGCGCGGCTTCTCGTACGCGCGACCCGCTCCGCTCGACATGCGGATGGGGCGCGAGGGACCGACGGCGGCGGAGATCCTGGCGACGTACGACCGGGACGAGCTGGTGCGGATCCTGCGGACCTACGGCGAGGAGAAGCACGCCAGCCGGATCGCCGACGCGGTCGTCCGCCGTCGCGCGACTGCGCCGCTGCGGACCAGCGACGAGCTGGTCGCCCTGGTGCGCGAGGCGCTGCCGGCGGCGGCGATGCGGACGGGCGGCAACCCGGCCAAGCGGACCTTCCAGGCCTTGCGCATCGAGGTCAACGACGAGCTCGGCGTGCTGCGCCGCGCGATCCCGGCGGCGCTCGAGGCCGTCGGGGTCGGTGGCCGGGTCGTGTCGATGGCCTACCACTCGCTGGAGGACCGGATCGTCAAGCAGGCCTTCGCCGGGGTGACCTCGACGGTCGACGTCCCGCCGGGGCTGCCCGTCGTCCCCGAGGAGATGCAGCCGCGGTTCCGGCTGGTGACCCGCGGCGCGGAGACCGCGTCGGATCAGGAGATCGAGGAGAACCCACGAGCGAAGCCGGTCCGGCTCCGCGTCGTCGAGCGAGTGAAGGCGCAGCGCATGAAGGAGGCCCGATGAGCATCGCCCACGGCACGCCCCGTCGCGCGACCGGACGTCCGCAGCCGTCCCCGCGGACTCCGCTGCGGGCCGTCCCCGCGCGCCGTCCGCGGACGCCGCGCGCCCCGTTCGTCCTGCTCGTCGTCACGGTTCTCGCCGGCGGGCTCGTCGGCCTGCTGCTGCTCAACACCTCGATGCAGAACGGCGCGTTCGAGCTGGCGGAGCTGGAGAAGAAGGCCCAGGAGCTGCAGAGCCGCCACGCCGAGCTGGCCCTCGAGGTCGAGCAGCGTTCGACCCCCGAGGCCGTCGCCGAGCGCGCCGCAGCGCTCGGGATGGTGCCGAACACCAACCCGGCGTTCCTGCGGCTGCCCGACGGCAAGATCGTCGGTGACCCCGAGCCCGCCACCCGCGACAGCGAGGCGGTCTCCGGTGTCGACGGACCGTCCCCGGTCACGGTGGGGGACCGCGGGTGAGCGCGCACCGCAACCGGGCGAGGTTCTGCTTCGTCGTGGTGGCGACGTTGCTGCTGGTCTTCGCGGGACGCCTGATCCAGATCCAGGGGGTCGACCCGAACGCGTACGCCGCCAAGGCGCTCGCGGCCTCGACCGAGCTCACGGTGCTCCACGCGGACCGCGGCCAGATCCTCGACCGCGACGGCGAGCCTCTCGCCACGTCGATGGACGCCCGCGCGATCATCGCCGACCCGAAGCAGACGGCCGAGAACGCGCCGGCGATCGCACGCATCCTCGCCTCCGAGCTGGACGTCGACTACTTCGACGCCGTGGACAAGCTGCGCCGTGAGGACTCGCGCTTCGTCTACGTCGCGCGCGAGGTGCCGTCGTACCAGGCGGACCGGGTCCTCGCGAAGCTCTCCGAGGCCGACATCCGGACCGGGGTGGACACCGAGCGCGACGCCGTACGCACCTACCCGGGCGGCACGCTCGGGGCGACGCTCATCGGCCTGGTCTCCGGCGAGACCGGCAAGGGCACCAGCGGCCTCGAGGGTGCCTTCGACGACGAGCTCAGCGGGGTCGACGGAGAGGCGTCGTACGGGGCGACGGTCAAGGGCGTGCGGATCCCGCTGGCGCGCCAGACGACCAAGGAGCCCGTCCCGGGCGCCGACGTCGTCACGACGATCGACCGCGACCTCCAGTGGTACGCCGACAAGCGGCTCGCCGCCGCGGTCCGCAAGAGCCGTTCCGACTGGGGGGTAGCGGTCACCGTGGACCTCCAGACGATGCAGGTGCTCCAGCTGTCGCAGCTGCCGACCTTCGACGCCCAGGACCGGTCGACGGTCACCCCGGCGGCGATGAACAACCGCGCCGTCCAGAACGTGTACGAGCCGGGGTCGGTGCAGAAGGTCGTCACGATGGCCGCTCTCGCCGACGCAGGTCTCGTGACGCCGACCACGCGGGTGAAGATCCCGAGCGAGCTCACGCTCGACGGGTTCACGATCAGCGACTGGTGGGACCACGGCCGGCTCCGGCTCACCGCGGCCGGCGTCATCGCCAAGTCGTCGAACCTCGGCACGATCGCGCTCGCCCAGCAGATGGACGATGACACCTTCCACGACTACCTGTCGAAGTTCGGGTTCGGGCAGCAGACCGGCGTGGGCCTGTCGTCGGAGTCACGCGGCATCCTGAGCCCGGCCGACCGTTGGTCGGCCGCCCAGAAGGCGACGATCTCCTTCGGGCAGGGCATCTCGGTCACCGCGCTGCAGGAGGTCGCGGCGGTCGCCGCGATCGCGAACGGCGGCCGGTACGAGGCGCCGCGCCTGGTGACCGAGGTCCGCCAGGCCGACGGTACGACCGAGCAGGTCGAGCCGGCGGCTACGCGCGAGGTCGTCTCACCCGAGGCGGCGAAGATGGTCACCACGATGATGGAGTCGGTCACGGACCCGGACGGCTCGGCGTACGGGGTGCGGATCCCGGGCTACCGCATCGCCGGCAAGACGGGCACGGCCTGGCGGGTGAACCCGGACACCGGACGCTACGTGCGGGGCGAGAACACCGTCTCGTTCATCGGCTTCGCGCCGGCGGAGAAGCCGCGGTTCCTGACGTACGTCGTGCTGGACAACCCGCGCGGCGGCGGCTCGGGCAGCGGGACTGCGGGGCCGGTGTTCCGCGACATCATGCAGCAGTCGCTGCAGCGCTACGGCATCGCACCGAGCGGGGCTCGCGCGCCCAGGACCCCGCTCGAGTGGTGAGTATCGATACGCTCGGCAGCGATGTCTTCTGAGCCCCAGCACCCGCTCGACACCCGGCCACCCTCGGTGGTCCCTGTCGCACTCGCCACCCTCGTCTCCACCGTCGGAGCGACGCTCGCTGCCGCTCCTGCCGGGGCGTCAGGGGCGTCGGTGACGGGGGTCACCCTCGCGTCGTCCGACGTGCGACCGGGCGACCTCTACGCCGCGCTGCCGGGGACACGGACCCACGGAGCGCGGTTCGCCGCCGACGCCGCACAGCGCGGCGCGGTGGCCGTCCTCACCGACGCCGCTGGCGCCGACCTGGTCGCCGAGGCTGGCGTGGAGCTGCCGGTCGTGGTGGTCGCCGACGCGCGCGCCGTGCTCGGGCAGGTGGCGTCCCAGGTGTACGCCGCGCCCTCCGAGGGACTCACGACGATCGGCATCACGGGCACGCAGGGCAAGACCACGAGCTCCTACCTCGCCGCGGCCGCTCTGCGCGCCTGCGGCGACCGGGTCGGCGCCATCGGCACGACCGGCGCGTTCCTCGACGGTCGCCCGCTCAGCTCCGCCCTGACGACGCCGGAAGCGCCGGCGCTGCACGCACTCTTCGGGGTGATGCGCGACCACGGCGCTGACGCCGTCGTCATGGAGGTCTCGAGCCACGCGCTCGCGCTGCACCGGGTCGACGGCGTCGTCTACGACGTGGCCGTGTTCCTCAACCTCGGGCGCGACCACCTCGACTTCCACCCCGACGTCGAGGACTACTTCGCCGCCAAGGCGTCCCTCTTCACGCCGGAGCGGGCGGGACACGCCGTCGTGGACATCGACGATCCGTACGGCCGCCGACTGGCGTCGTCGGTCACGATCCCGCTGACCACGGTCTCGCTCGAGGGCCGCGAGGAGGCCGACTGGCGCGTCGTCTCCGTCGAGTCCACCGCCACCGGATCGACCGCCCGCGTCGTCGGACCGGACGAGTCCGACCACACGCTGCTGGTCGGGCTCCCGGGCCGCTTCAACGTGGCGAACGCGCTGGCGGTACTGGCTGCCGTGACGGCGACGGGGCGCGCGGTCGAGGACGTGCTGGCCGGCATCGCCGGATGCACCGCGGTCCCGGGCCGGATGGAGTCCGTGGACGCGGGGCAGGACTTCACGGCGATCGTCGACTACGCGCACAAGCCTGACGCGCTGCGTGCCGTGCTGGCGTCGCTGCGTGGGCTCTCCGACGGGCGCCTGGTGGTGGTCGTCGGCGCCGGCGGGGACCGCGATCTCGGCAAGCGCCCGCTCATGGGCGCAGCGGCTGCGGAGCTGGCTGACGTCGTGGTGGTCACCGACGACAACCCCCGTACGGAGGATCCGGCGCAGGTCAGGGCAGCGATCATCGCCGGGGCGCGCTCGGCCCTGGTCCAAGGTGCGGCGGCGGAGCTGGTCGAGATCGGCGACCGCCGTGCCGCCATCGCGCACGCGGTCGGCGCCGCCCGTCCGGGCGACGTGGTCGTCGTCGCGGGCAAGGGGCACGAGCGGGGCCAGATCGTCGGTGACGTGGTTCACCCCTTCGACGACCGCGAGGTGCTCGTCGAGCTGCTGGGCGACGTACGGAGGGACCGGACGTGATCGCGACCTCGCTGTCCAGGATCGCCGAGGTCGTCGGTGGCACCCCGTACGCCGCCGGCGACGTGGTCGTCACCGCCCCCGCCACGCTGGACTCCCGGTCCGTCTCGACCGGCGGACTGTTCGTGGCCGTGCGCGGTGAGCACGTCGACGGTCACGACTACGTCGACGCGGCGATCCGGGCCGGTGCAGCGGGGGTTCTCGCCGAGCGTCGGGTCGACGCGCCCTGCGTGGTCGTCGACGACGTCGCGACGGCACTCGCACGCCTCGCCTCCGACGTCCGCTCGCGCCTCACGTGCACCGTCGTGGGCATCACCGGCTCCCAGGGCAAGACGAGCGTCAAGGACCTCGTGGCCCAGGTCCTGCTGAGAGCGGGGGAGACGGTCGCGACGGCGGGCAACTACAACAACGAGCTCGGTGTCCCGCTGACGGTCCTGCGCGCCGACGAGGACACGCGCCACCTGGTCGTCGAGATGGGGGCGCGCGCGCTCGGCAACATCGCCGAGCTGTGCGCCATCGCCCGGCCGCACATCGGGGCGGTGCTCAACGTCGGCACGGCCCACCTCGGCGAGTTCGGCTCCGTCGAGACGATCGAGCGGACCAAGGGTGAGCTCGTCGAGGCGCTCGGACCCGAGGGCGTCGCGATCCTCAACGCCGACGACCCCCGCACGGCGGCGATGCGCAGCCGCACGACGGCGCGCGTGGTGACGTACGGCGCCGCAGACGGAGCGGACGTCGGCGTGCGCAACCTCATGGTCGGGCGCGACGGCGAGCCGACGTTCACGCTCGTGAGCGGTCAGGAGCAGGTGGCGGTCCACGTGCCGTTGCTCGGTGCGCACCAGGCGTCCAACGCCGCCGCTGCCGCCGCCGTCGCGCTGGCGGTCGGCATCGACCTCCCCACGATCGCCGACGCGCTCGGATCGGTCGTCACGCGGTCGGCGTGGCGGATGGAGCGTCACGTCCGCGCCGACGGGCTCGTCGTGGTCAACGACGCGTACAACGCCAACCCGGAGTCGATGGCGGCCGCGCTGCGCGCGGTGACCGCGATGCGGGGAGACGGGCGCGTCATCGCGGTCGTCGGCGAGATGCTCGAGCTCGGCGGTGCGGCGCGACGCGCGCACTCCGACGTTGGTACTCTCGCCGCGGACCTCGGCGTCACCCAGGTGGTGGCCGTCGGACCCGGCTCACGCCCGGTCCACGACGCGGCAACCGCTGCCGGTGCGGCGTCCATCCACGTCGACGACGTGGAGGGCGCCGTGGCGTGGCTGCGGGACAACGCACGTCAGGGTGACATCGTGCTGGTGAAGGCATCTCGAGCGAGCGGCCTGGAACGGGTGGCGGCTGCGCTGCTGTCCGAGAGCGGCGCACGACGCGACGACGAAGGGAACGACGGTCGATGAGGGCCATTCTGATCGCCGGTGGTTTCGGTCTGATCGGCACGCTGCTCGGCACGCCGCTGGCGATCCGCCTGCTCGTCCGCAAGGGCTACGGGCAGCTGATCCGCGACGACGGCCCGACGTCGCACCACACCAAGCGCGGCACGCCGACGATGGGCGGCCTCGTCATCATCATCTCGGTCGTCGTCGCGTACGCGGCCGCCAAGCTCATCACCGGCAGCGCTCCGTCGGCGTCGGCGATGCTGCTTCTCTATCTCTTCGTCGGTCTGGGGCTCGTCGGCTTCCTCGACGACTACATCAAGGTCATCAAGCAGCGCAGCCTCGGCCTGCGCTCGAAGGCCAAGCTCGCGGGGCAGGCGATCGTGGCGCTCAGCTTCGCGCTCCTGGCCCTGCGGTTCCCCGACGACGACGGCCGCACGCCGATCTCCGAGGGCATCTCGTTCATCCGTGACATCCCCGGCTGGACCCTCCCGGCGGCGGTGATCGTCGTCTGGGTCCTCGTGATGATCTGGGGAACCAGCAACGCCGTGAACCTGACCGACGGCCTCGACGGCCTCGCGACCGGGGCGTCCGTGATGGTCTTCGGCGCCTACATGCTGATCAACCTCTGGCAGAGCAACCAGTCGTGCGCGATCAACCCGGGCGCCAAGTGCTACGACGTGCGCGACCCGCTGGACCTCGCCGTGGTCGCCGCCGCGCTGACCGGGGCGTGCTTCGGCTTCCTCTGGTGGAACGCGTCCCCCGCGAAGATCTTCATGGGCGACACCGGGTCCCTGTCCCTCGGCGGCGCGATGGCCGGGTTCGCGATCATGACGCGTACCGAGGTCCTCCTGCTGGTCCTCGGCGGGCTGTTCGTGATCATCACCTTGTCGGTGATCCTGCAGGTCGGCTGGTTCAAGATGTCCGGCGGCAAACGGCTCTTCAGGATGGCTCCGCTCCAGCACCACTTCGAGCTGATGGGGTGGGCGGAGATCACGATCGTCGTCCGCTTCTGGATCATCAGCGGCCTGTTCGTCGCCCTCGGCCTCGGCATCTTCTACTCCGAGTGGGTCAGCGGCCTGTGAGCGCTCCCGATCCCGGCACGCTGGGGCGGCTCGACTCGTGGGAGGGCGTGCACGCCGTCGTCGCCGGCCTCGGCGCGAGCGGGTACGCCGCCGCGGACGCGCTCATGCAGGTCGGCGCGCGGCTCACGATCCTCGACGACGGTGAAGGCGACCGCCTCCGTGAGCGGGCGGAGATCCTCGAGGTCCTCGGCGCCGACGTCCGGCTCGGCGCCGGAGCGACCGCTGCGCTGCCCGACGAGACGGCCGTCCTCGTCCCGTTCCCCGGGCTGCCTCCGACGACGCCGATCGTGGCCGAGGCACTGGCGCGCGACGTCCCCGTGTGGTCTGAGCCCGAGCTGGCCTGGCGGCTGCGGGCGCCCGGTGCGGCGCCGTGGATCGCGGTCACCGGCACGAACGGCAAGACGACGACGGTCGAGATGCTCGCCTCCATCCTGCGCGCGGCCGGGCTCCGTGCGCCCGCGGTCGGCAACATCGGCGTCCCCGTCACCGAGGCAGTGATGGACCCGACCGGCTACGACGTCCTGGCCGTGGAGCTGTCGAGCTTCCAGCTGCACTTCGCCGACCGGATCGCCTGCGAGGCGTCGGCCGTCCTCAACGTCGCTGCCGACCACCTCGACTGGCACGGCGGTGCCGCAGGCTACACCGCGGACAAGGGACGCATCTACGAGCACGTCGAGCGGGCCTGCGTCTACAACGTCGCCGACCCCGAGACCGAGCGCCTCGTCCGCGAGGCCGACGTGGCCGAGGGAGCCCGCGCGATCGGCTTCACGCTCGGCGTTCCGTCGATCGGCATGGTCGGCGTCGTCGACGACGTGCTCGCGGACCGTGCGTTCGTCCCCGAGCGGGCGACGAGCGCGGCCGAGCTGGCGACGCTCGGCGATCTCGCCGGACCCGCCGGCGAGCCGCCGGCACCGCACGTGGTGGCCAACGCGCTCGCCGCCGCCGCGCTGGCGCGTGCCCACGGCGTCGCGCCGGTCGCCGTGCGCGACGGCCTGCGCGCTCACGAGCCTGGCGCGCACCGGATCCAGCAGATCGCCGAGATCGAGGGTGTGACCTACGTCGACGACTCGAAGGCGACCAACCCGCACGCCGCGCTCGGCTCGCTCCGCGCGTACCCGTCGGTCGTGTGGGTCGCCGGCGGCCAGGCGAAGGGCACGACGTTCGACGACCTCGTCGAGCGCACCCGTGACCGCCTCCGCGCCGTCGTGCTGGTCGGCACCGACCGCGCTGTGATCCACGAGGCGTTGCGGCGACACGCGCCCGAGGTGCCCGTCGTCGAGGTCGACGCGGGGAAGGATGTGCTCATGGACCGCGTCGTGGACGCGGCGGCAGGTTTCGCCCGAGCGGGCGACACGGTGCTGCTCGCCCCGGGGTGCGCGTCCTTGGACCAGTTCACGAGCTACGCCGAGCGGGGCGACTCCTTCGCCGGAGCCGTGGCCAGGCACGCCGCGTCGCGAGGGTGATCTCCTCGCCGCCCGGCTCGACAGGATCGGGGAGGCGCACGGTGGCACGGACAGGGCGGCAGTCGTGGACGACGTCGGTCCGCGAGACGCTCGCGAAGCCGCTGACGTCGTACTACCTCGTGCTGGCCGTGTCGGGCCTCCTGATCGGCTTCGGCATGGTGATGGTGCTCAGCGCCAGCTCGGTGACCTCCCTCGAGCAGCTCGGCAGCTCGTACGCGATCGCGCTGCGCCAGGCCGGCTTCCTGCTCGTGGCGCTGGTGCTGGCGTTCGTCGCGTGGCGGATGCCGCTGAGGACGCTGCGCTGGTTCGTCTACCCGATGCTGCTCGTGGCGATCACGCTGCTCGTCCTGACCTTCACCCCGCTCGGGCAGGAGGTGAGCGGCAACCGCAACTGGCTGGACGTCGGCCTCCCGGTCCTGCTCCAGCCCTCGGAGCTCGCCAAGCTCGCCATCATCGTGTGGGTCGCCGACCTCTTCGCCCGCAAGCAGCGGCTCCTCCACCTCGACCGCCACATCGTGATCCCGATGCTCCCCGTGACGGGGTTCGTCGCCGCGCTCGTCGTGCTCCAGCGCGACCTCGGGACGGCGCTGGTGCTGTTCGCGATCATCCTCGGCATGCTCTTCGTGGCGGGGCTCTCCGGCAGGTCGTTCATCGTCATCGTGCTCAGCACCGCAGCGATCGCCGCCAGCGTCGCCAAGGCCAGCTCGGAGCGCGTCGGTCGCATCATGTCGTTCACCGACCCCTTCGCCGACCCGACGAACACCGGCTACCAGGCCGCCCACGGACTCATGGGACTGTCGACCGGTGAGCTGTCCGGCAGCGGCCTGGGCGCGGGCGTCCAGAAGTGGGGGACGCTCCCGGGCGCGCACACCGACTTCGTGTTCGCCGTCATCGGGGAGGAGCTCGGGCTCATCGGCACGCTGAGCGTGCTGGTGCTCTTCGGGCTGCTCGCCTACGTCGGCTTCCGGATCGCCCGGCGCGCACGTGACCCGTTCGCCCGGTACGCCGCGGCAGGGATCACGGTCTGGCTGATGGTCCAGACGCTGGTGAACATCGGCATGGTGCTGGGCATGCTGCCGGTGATCGGCATCCCGCTCCCGCTGATCTCCTACGGCGGCTCGGCCCTGGTCCCGACGGTCGTCGCGCTCGGGCTCCTCGCGAACTTCGCCCGTACGGAGCCGGGGGCGCAGGCCGCGCTGCGTGCGCACCGGTCCCGGCGGGCACGCCGTCGTACCCCGAGCGGTACGGTGCGGCAGAGCACGTTCCCGCCCGCCGCCGCGCGGCGCGAAGACCCCATCGCACGCCCTGCTCCACGACCCGTCGGACGCCCTGTCCGCGAGGAAGGATGATCGGTGACGCCACGCGTCCTGCTGGCCGGCGGAGGCACTGCCGGCCATACCTCACCCCTGCTGGCGACCGCTGCCGCGGTCCGCAGGCTCGAGCCCGAGGCCGAGATCACGGCGCTGGGCACACCGAAGGGGTTGGAGGTGACGCTGGTCCCGCAGGCGGGCTACCCGCTCGAGCTCGTGCCCGCCGTGCCGTTGCCGCGCAGCGTGAGCACGGAGCTGTTGCGGGTGCCGGGCCGGCTGGCCGGCACCGTCAAGGCGGCGGGTGAGGTCTTCGACCGCGTGCGGCCCGACGTCGTCGTCGGGTTCGGAGGGTACGTCTCCGTCCCCGCCTACCTCGTCGCGCGCAAGCGCAAGATCCCGATCGTCGTGCACGAGCAGAACGCCCTCCCGGGCATCGCGAACAAGCTGGGCGCCCGGTTCACGACACACGTCTTCACCAGCTTCCCGGAGACGCCGCTGCCCCACGCGCGCTACATCGGGCTGCCGATGCGCGAGCAGATCGCCCGCCTCGACCGTACGGCGGAGCGCGCCCAGGCTCGCGAGGCGTTCGGGCTCGACCCCGACCTGCCGACCCTGCTGGTCACGGGTGGCTCGCAGGGCGCACGACGCATCAACCAGGCGGTCTCCGGCGCTGCGGACGCGCTCGCGGCCGCAGGCGTCCAGGTGCTCCACGCAGCCGGACGCGTCGAGGAGGCACAGGTCGAGCGCACGGCGGGACAGGCGCCGTACGTCACCCTGCCCTTCATCGACCGCATCGACCTCGCGTACGCGGCTGCCGACGCGATCGTGTGCCGCTCCGGGGCGAACACCGTCGCCGAGGTCGCGGCCGTGGGGCTCCCCGCGGTCTTCGTCCCGCTCCCGATCGGCAACGGCGAGCAGGCGCTCAACGCGCACCCGGTCGTCGGTGCAGGCGGCGGCATCCTGGTGGAGGACGCCGCGCTGACCCCCGAGTGGGTGGCGACCGCCGTCGTGTCGCTGCTGCGCGACAGCGACCGGCTCTCGCGGATGTCGGCGGCGGCGTCCGACCTGATGCCGCGCGACGCCGACGACGTCCTGGCACGGATCGTCCTCGACGCGGCAGGGGCCGGGACGGACGACGCATGAGGATCGACGTCCCCGACCGGATCGAGGCGGCCGAGGACCTCGGCCGGGTCCACCTGATCGGCATCGGCGGCGCCGGGCTGTCGGCGATCGCACGCATCATGCTGGAGCGCGGCATCCCCGTCCAGGGCAGCGACGCGGCCGACTCGGCGCTGCTCAGGGCGCTCGAGGCGGACGGCGCCCGGGTCACGATCGGGCAGGCCGCCGAGAACCTCGGCGACGCCGACACCGTCGTGGCGACCACCGCGGTCCGCGAGGACAACCCCGAGATCGTCGCCGCGCAGGAGCGCGGCCTGCGCCTCTACCCGCGCTCGGCCGGCCTGCAGTCGGTGATGATCGGGCGCGACGTCGTCGCGGTCGCCGGCACCCACGGCAAGACCACCACGACCTCGATGCTCACCACGGCGCTCGTCCACGCGGGCGTCGACCCGTCGTACGCGATCGGTGCGCCGGTCGCCTCGCTCGGGACCAACGCCCACGCGGGCTCGAGCCGCTGGTTCGTCGCGGAGGCGGACGAGAGCGACGGTGCCTTCCTCGTCTACGAGCCCTACGGTGCCGTCGTCACCAACGTCGACGCCGACCACCTCGACGTGTGGGGGACCCCGGAGGCGTACGAGCAGGCGTTCGCGCAGTTCGTCGGCCGTCTGGATCCCCAGGGGTTCCTCGTGCTGTGCGTCGACGACGCGGGTGCCGCCGCGCTCGCGGACGTGGCTGCAGAGCAGGGGATCCGCGTCGTCCGAGCGGGTCTCGGCCCGCAGGTCGATCTCCGCGGCACCGACCTCGTCACCGAGGGCGGAGGCACGTCGTTCACCGTCCTGCGCGACGGGGAGACCCTGGGCAGGGTGAGACTGCAGGTGCCCGGCGAGCACTACGTCGTCGACGCCCTCGGGGCACTCGCTGCCGCCCTGGAGTGCGGCGCGTCCTTCGCCGATGCCGCCGCGGGCCTCGCGGCGTACGCCGGCGCGAGCCGTCGCATGGAGCTCATCGGCGAGGCCGACGGCGTCCGCGTCTACGACTCGTACGCCCACCACCCGGTCGAGATCGCCGGCGACCTCCAGGCTGCGCGTGCGCTCGCCGGCGGCTCGCGGGTCCTCGTCGCGTTCCAGCCGCACCTCGTCAGCCGTACCCGCATCTTCGGGACCGCGATGGGCGAGGCGCTGGGCGCGGCGGACGCCGTGGTGGTGACCGACATCTACCTCGCCCGCGAGGACGCCGATCCCGAGGTGACGTCGCAGCGGATCCTCGACGCCGTACGCCTCCCGGCCGACGCCGTCCACGCGGGGGCTCCGCTGGCCGAGCTCGACGACCAGCTCGCGGGACTCGCGCGCCCGGGCGACCTCGTGCTGCTGCTCGGGGCAGGTGACATCACCACCGTGGCTCCCCGCCTCGTCGCACGACTCGAGAAGCGGGCGCCAGGACCGTGACGGCCGACGACCGGTTCGTACGGCGGCGCTGGCAGGCGCGGCTGCAACGACTGCGCCCCTACCTGATCGCCGCAGCGGCGCTCGTGCTCGTCGGAGTGGGCGCGTGGGTCGTCCTCGAGACGTCGGTGCTGGGCGCGCGTACGGTCGACGTCCGTGGCGTCAGCACCGTGGCACCGGCCGTCGTGCGTGCGGAGGCCGACGTCGTGGAGGGCACGCCGCTGGCCCGGCTCGACGTCGCGTCGATCCAGGACCGGGTCGAGTCCATCCCGCAGGTCGAGTCGGTCGACGTACGCCGGCAGTGGCCGCGGACGGTCGTCGTGGAGGTCGTCGAGCGCACGCCGGTCGCACGGCTCGGCGGCTCGGACGACGGACGCCTGATCGACGCCGACGGCATCGTCTACCCGCCGGCCGGCAAGGCGCCGCGCCGGCTGCCCGAGGTCGTCCTCGCAGCGGGCTCCGGTCCTCGCGCGGCGGCGCTCCGCGAGGTCGCCGTGGCGGTCGGAGCGATGGACGCAGACCTCGCGCGACGCGTACGGGTCGTCAAGGTGACGAGCCGCGACGGGATCACGCTGGAGCTGCGCGACGGAGCCGACGTGGCGTGGGGGAGTGCCGAGCAGGCCGCCCTCAAGGCGCAGGTGCTGGCCGCGCTGCTCGAGCGGGAGGCGAGCGCGTACGACGTGAGCGTGCCCGAGCGGCCGACGATCCGTCCCTGAGCGCCGAGTCGCGGGTCGGTCGGAGCGGCAGTAGCGTCCGACCATGAGCACGAAGGCTCGGGCTCGGACCACCGGCGGTGCGGCGGCAGTCGGCATCGCCCAGTGCCTGGTGCTGACGCTCGGGTCGCTGGTGGTCGTCACCTGGTCGTTCCTGGAGGTCAGCGAGTCCCTCGTGACGTCGACCGCGCCGCTCACCGACAGCGGCATCGTCTTCTGGTCGCTCGTCGGCGGCATGGCCGTCCTGGTCCTGGCCTGCGTCGCCAGTCTGATGCTCTGGCGGGGGAGGGCGGCTGGGTTCACCGTCCTGGGCCTCGCGTGGCTGCCTGCGCTGCCGCTCGCGTGGGTCACCGTGACGTCGTACCTCGACCTTGTGGCCGACGACCGGATGCCCGGGCTGGTCGCGGTGTCGGTGGTCCTCTGCGTCGCGAACCTCGTGCTGGGCTGGGTCGTACGGATCAGCCCCGCGACGCGGCCGCCCGTCGCCGGCTGATCCTCCTCGCCGGGGCGCCCTCACTCCCTTCGCTGGTGCGGGCACGCTCCCCTCGCCGGTGCGGGCACGCTCCCTTCGCTGGCCGGGCGCCCACACTCCCTTCGCTGGGCGGGCGCCCACACTCCCTTCGCAGGGCGGGCGCCCTCACTCCCTTCGCTGGTCGGGCGCCCACACTCCCTTCGCTGGTCGAGGCGCGAAGCGATCGAGACCCCGGCGTGTCGGCGCACCGTGTCTGAGTCGACCACGTAAGTTCGTCACCAAGCACGAGGTTGACATAACTATAACCCTGAACTAGAGGGTTAGGGTTCGGCCACAGTCCGGATCCGCTGGCGCCGGCACTGGACTGCGGTGCCTCGTGATAACTCGGAACACACCAAGCACGTGAGGGGCACCATCGTGGCAGCTCAGAACTACCTGGCCGTGATCAAGGTGGTCGGCATCGGAGGAGGCGGCGTCAACGCCGTCAACCGGATGATCGAGGCCGGCCTCAAGGGAGTCGAGTTCATCGCGATCAACACCGACGCGCAGGCGCTGCTGATGAGCGACGCCGACGTCAAGCTCGACATCGGCCGGGAGCTCACCCGCGGTCTCGGTGCCGGAGCCAACCCCGACACCGGCCGTCAGGCCGCCGACGACCACGCCGACGACATCGAGGAGGTCCTCAAGGGGGCCGACATGGTGTTCGTCACGGCGGGCGAGGGCGGCGGCACCGGCACGGGAGGTGCTCCGGTCGTCGCGCGCATCGCCCGCTCGCTGGGTGCCCTGACGATCGGCGTCGTCACGCGCCCGTTCTCCTTCGAGGGACGGCGCCGCGCCAACCAGGCCGACGACGGCATCGAGGGGCTGCGGGAGGAGGTCGACACCCTGATCGTCATCCCGAACGACCGGCTGCTGTCGATCAGCGACCGCAACGTGACGATGATCGACGCGTTCAAGCAGGCCGACCAGGTCCTCCTGCAGGGCGTCTCGGGCATCACCGACCTGATCACGACGCCGGGTCTCATCAACCTCGACTTTGCCGACGTCAAGTCCGTGATGTCCGACGCCGGATCGGCCTTGATGGGCATCGGCTCGGCCCGGGGCGACGACCGGGCGGTGGCTGCCGCGGAGATGGCGGTGTCGAGCCCTCTGCTCGAGGCGTCGATCGACGGCGCGCACGGCGTGCTGCTGTCGATCGCCGGCGGGTCGGACCTCGGCCTCTTCGAGATCAACGAGGCCGCGGCGCTGGTCAGCGAGGCCGCGCACGCCGAGGCCAACATCATCTTCGGCGCCGTGATCGACGACGCCCTCGGTGACGAGGTGCGCGTGACCGTCATCGCGGCCGGGTTCGACGGCGGCACGCCCAAGCGGCGCGACGCCTCGCGTCCGGCGTTGCGGCGCGACACGGCACCCGCCCGTCCGGTCACGAAGGACGCCCCGGAGGCGCCCGCCGCCCGCGACACGGAGTCCCAGGGTCGCGTCCCCGTGGGCGTTCGTACGAGCAGTTCGGACGACAGCCGCGACGGACGGACGACCTCGAACGGCGCGAACGGCTCGAACGGGGTGGGCAACGGCTCCGGCAACGGTGTCGGCAACGGCTCCCGGCCGTCGGTGCCCAAGCGCCAGCCCGACCCCTTCGAGGACGACCTCGACATCCCGGACTTCCTCAAGTAGGTGTTCGCGTTCCACGAGTCGCTCGACCGCGTCGACCTCGCCTTCACCGACCGGCACGGAGGGGAGAGCACCGGACCCTGGTTCGCACTGAACCTCGGTGCGAGCAACGGAGACGACCCCGCCACCGTCGAGCGCAACCTGCGCGCGGCCGTCTCCGCGCTCGGCGGCGACCCGCGCCGTACGCACCTGGCCAACCAGGTCCACGGCCGTGACGTCCACCTCGTCACGGCCGAGACGGATCCGGCCGCACCGGCCCCCGAGGCCGACGCGCTGGTGACGGCCGAGCCCGGGGCCGTGCTGGTCGTACGCGTCGCCGACTGCGTGCCGATCGTGCTGGCCGACGACGACGCCGGTGTGGTCGGGGTCGTCCACGCCGGCCGCAAGGGGATGGTTCTCGACGTCGTCACGGCCGCTGTCGAGGCGATGCGGGCGCTCGGTGCCGAAGACCTCCGAGGCTGGATCGGGCCACGCGCGTGCGCGCGCTGCTACGAGGTGCCCGAGGACATGCGCGACGAGGTGGCCCGCGAGCTGCCGACCGCCTGGTCGACGACCTCGTGGGGGACCCCGTCGCTCGACCTCGCGTCCGGGGTCGCGAGCCAGCTGCGCGCGGCCGGTGTCGACGTCCTCGACCTCGCGGACGACCTCCACGTGTGCACGATCGAGGGCGAGGCCGACTACTTCTCCTACCGACGGCAGGGCGTCCGGTCCGGCCGCCTCGGCGCGCTCGTGCGCGTGCGAGGCTGACGCCGTGGAGACCAGCAGCGCCCGGCACGACGAGCTCGAGCACAACCTCGCCAAGGTGCGGCGGCGGATCGCCGACGCGGCGCGCGCGGCCGGCCGTACGCCCGAGGACGTGCACCTCGTCGTGGTCACCAAGACGTACCCCGCCTCCGACGTCGTCGCCCTGGCCGACCTCGGTGTCACCGACGTCGGCGAGAACCGGCATCCGGAGGCAGCCCGCAAGCGCGAGGAGAGCGGCGCCGCGGGTGCGGCGCTCACCTGGCACTTCGTCGGCGGACTGCAGACCAACAAGGCCGCCGCGGTCGCCCGGTACGCCGACGTCGTCCACTCGGTCGACCGGCCGCGTCTCGTCGACGCGCTCGACCGTGGCGCTCAGGCTGCCGGCCGCCGGCTCGGGGCGCTCGTGCAGGTCAACCTCGAGGGCCACGACGACGACCCTCAGGGGCGAGCGGGTGCGTCGGCGGAGGAGGTGCTCGCTCTCGCGGACCGCATCGACGCGACCGACGCGCTGACCCTGCAGGGTGTGATGGCCGTCGCCCCGCTCGGCGCGGACCCCGATGACGCCTTCGCCCGACTCGCGGAGATCGCAGCACAGGTCGCCGCCGCCCACCCCGGCGCCACGGCGATCTCGGCAGGGATGAGCGGCGACCTCGAGGCCGCCGTACGACACGGCGCGACACACGTGCGCATTGGGCGTTCGGTGCTCGGAGAGCGCCCTCTGCTCGGGTAGGTTGAGTGCGACGGCGACCCGCCGTCCACCGTTCGAAGATGCACCGTGGTTCCAGGGAGGTCAGGCGATGGCTGGCGCAATGCGCAAGATGGGGGAGTACCTCGGCCTCGTCGAGCAGTCGGGTGAGTTCGACGACTACGACGACTACGAGTCCGAGCCGGAGGCTGCCCGTCGCGCCGCACGACCCGCCGCGCGCGAGCCCGAGACGCGCTCCGTCGCGCGCATCGACGACCGCCGTCGTCCGTCCGCGGCCCCGATGGTCGCGTCGGTGCCGGTGAGCGAGCTCACCCGGATCACGACGCTCCACCCGCGGACCTACAACGAGGCCCGCACCATCGGCGAGCACTTCCGCGAAGGCACGCCGGTCATCATGAACCTCACGGAGATGGACGACAACGACGCCAAGCGTCTCGTCGACTTCGCCGCGGGCCTGATCTTCGCCGTGTACGGGTCGATCGAGCGGATCACCAACAAGGTGTTCCTGCTCTCGCCGCCGAACGTGACCGTCACTGCGGAGGACCGTCAGCGTCTTGCCCAGGGCGGGTTCTTCAACCAGAGCTGACTAGGACACACTGACGTACATGGTCCTCGCCGGTGAAATCATCAGCTTCGTCCTGTGGGTGTGCATCCTGCTCCTGATCGCGAGGTTCGTGATCGACTGGGTCCAGGTGCTGTCGCGGTCCTGGCAGCCGAAGGGCTTCATCCTCGTGATCTGCGAGGCCATCTACTCGGTCACCGATCCGCCGCTGCGGGCCGTCCGCAGGGTCATCCCGCCGGTGCGCTTCGGAGGGGTGGCGCTCGACCTGTCGCCGATGGTCCTGCTGATCGGTCTATACCTCCTGCAGATCGTCAACCAGCAGATCTTTTTCTGATCGTTGTAAGTCTTTAGCCTGCTCGTGACGCCCACTAGGGTGTGAGGAGTGACGGGGCGCCGAACGTGCGGTTTCCCCGACCGAGTACCGTTGTCAGGAATGTCCGATGAAACATGACCCCGAGGTGAGAGCATGCCGTTGACGCCAGAGGACGTGCGGAACAAGCGATTTACCCCGGTCCGCCTTCGCGAGGGCTACGACATGGGTGAGGTCGACCAGTTCCTCGACGAGGTCGAAGCCGAGCTCGAGCGTCTGACCCTGGAGAACGAGGACCTGCGCAGCAAGCTTGCCGCGGCCTCGTCCGGCTCGTCGACCTCGTCGTTCGACACGTTCCGCGCTCCGGCGCCCGCGCCGGTCGTGCAGCAGCCGCCGGCCCCGGTCGCGCCCCCCATGCCGGTTGCACCCGCGCCCGTGACCTCGTCCGTCGGTGACGCGTCCAGCGCCGCCGCGCGACTGCTCGAGATCGCCACGCACAACGCCGACGAGCTCGTCGACGCGGCGAAGAACGAGGCCGATCGCATCCTCGGTGAGGCCCGCACCAAGGCCGACCGGGTCGAGAACGAGGCCCGCGGCAAGGCCGAGCGCCTCGAGAGCGAGGCGCGGATGCGCGCCCAGAAGCTCGATGCCGAGACCGCAGAGCGTCGCCAGCAGGCGTTCGGCACGATCGAGAAGGAGCGTGACGACCTCAACCGCGAGGTCGAGCGTCTGCGCACCTTCGAGCGCGAGTACCGCAGCCGCCTGAAGAACTACTTCCAGGCGCAGCTGTCGCACCTCGAGGGCGAGCAGTCGGTCGCAGCCACGCTGCCGACCTCCTCGCCCGCCCCGGCCACCGTGCACAGCTCGGCACCGGAGCACGCGCCGCGTCGTCTCAAGTCGCTGTTCGGCGACGACGACGTGCGTTCCTGATCAACCCGTACGACGCAGAGGGCCCCGCCCCGACCGAGAGGTCGACGGCGGGGCCCTCTGCGTACGCCCGCACCACCTCCGCAGCGGCGCCAGCACCGCACCTCCGCGGCGGTGAGGGTGGTCCCACCGGTAGTGGTGCGGGTGGGACCACACTCACCGCGCGGGGTCGTCAAGGGCCGTGCGGGGTGCTGTGGCGCGGCGGGCGTCAGGCCTTCACGAGCGAGATCGTGACGCCGAGGTCCTCGTCGCTGGCCACGTAGCCCTCAGACTGCCCAGCCGACGCGGGTCGCGGCGCCGCTTCGCCGAGCTCGACCGCGAGCACCTCCTCGGAGATCGTCGCCGTGTGGGCACGGACGGCGTCGGCTGCCTGACCTGAAGCCGCCCAGGTCACGCGGATCCGGTCGGTGACCTCCAGGCCGGCGTTCTTGCGGGCCTCCTGCAGCATGCGGACGACCTCGCGGGCGATGCCGGCCTGCACGAGCGCCTCGTCGAGCTCCAGGTCGAGGGCGACGGTCTCACCCTGGTCGTTCACGACGGCCCAGCCCTCGCGCGGCCGCTCGGACACGATCACGTCGTCGGCCGACACCTCGACCGTCTCGCCCTCGACCACCACGGCGTACGAGCCACCGTCGGCGACCGCTGCGGCCAGCGCCGCGGCGTCGGCCTCGGCGACTGCGGCGGCGACCTTCGGGGTCTGCTTGCCGAACCGCTTGCCGAGGCTGCGGAAGTTGCCCTTGGCGGAGTACTCGACGAGATCGCCGGAGGCGCCGGCGAGCGACTCGAGCGCGCCGACGTTCAGCTCGTCCTCCACCTCGGTGCGCAGCTCGTCACCCAGCTGCTCCCACGCGCGGGAGGGAACGAGCGCGCGACGCAGGGGCTGGCGCGTCCGAGCCTTCGCCTCCGCGCGCGCGGCGCGGCCGAGCTCGGTGATCCGGCGGGCGAGCGCGACCTGGTCGTCGAGTCCGGCGACGATCAGCGTGTCGTCCGCGACCGGCCACGACGCGAGGTGCACGGACTCGGCGGCCTGCGGGTCGGTCGGGCGTACGACGTCCTGCCAGACCTGCTCGGTGATGAACGGGGTCAGGGGTGCCATCAGTCGGGTGACGACGTCCAGGGTGTCGTGCAGCGTCGCGAGCGCGGCGGGGTCGCCGTTCCAGAAGCGGCGGCGCGAGCGGCGGACGTACCAGTTGGACAGGTCGTCGACGAACTGCGCGAGCGACGCGCCCGCGCGCTGGGTGTCGAAGCGCTCGAGGCAGGCGGTCACCTCGGCGACGAGCTCCTGCGTGCGCGACGCCAGCCAGCGGTCGAGCACGGGGCGCTCCGCCACCGGCGGGGCGCCGTCGGCCGGGGACCAGCCGGCGGTACGGGCGTACAGGACGTGGAAGGCGACTGTGTTCCAGTACGTGAGGAGGACCTTGCGGACGATCTCCTGCAGAGCCTGGTGACCCACGCGGCGCGCCTGCCACGGCGAGCCGGAGCACGCCATGAACCAGCGGACCGCGTCCGCGCCGTGCTCGTCCATCAGCGGGACGGGCAGCAGGATGTTGCCGAGGTGCTTGGACATCTTGCGCCCGTCCTCGGCGAGGATGTGGCCGAGGCAGACGACGTTCTCGTACGAGTTCTTGTCGAAGACGAGCGTCGAGACCGCCATCAGCGAGTAGAACCAGCCGCGCGTCTGGTCGATCGCCTCGCAGATGTACTGCGCGGGAAACGCCTGCTCGAACTTCTCCGCCGAGCCCTCGACGTGCGGGTAGCCCCACTGCGCGAACGGCATCGAGCCGGAGTCGAACCACGCGTCGATGACCTCGGGGACGCGTCGGTACGTGCCGTCCTCGCCGTCACGTGTGAAGGTGACGTCGTCGATGTACGGGCGGTGCGGGTCGAGGCCGGACAGGTCGCGGCCGGTGAGCTCGGACAGCTCGGCCAACGAGCCGACGCACACGAGCTTGCTGGGATCGGCGTCGTTGCGCCAGATCGGCAGGGGAGTGCCCCAGAACCGGTTGCGGGACAAGGCCCAGTCGACGTTGTTGCGGAGCCAGTCGCCGTACCGGCCCCACTGGATCGTCTCGGGGTACCAGGCGGTGTTCTCGTTCTCGCGCAGCAGCGCGTCCTTCGCGACCGTCGTCCGGACGTACCACGCGGGGGAGGCGTAGTACATCAGCGCAGTGTGGCAGCGCCAGCAGTGCGGGTAGGCGTGCTCGTACGGCACGTGGCGGAACAGCAGCCCACGGCTGTCGAGGTCGGCGACCAGGGCTGCATCGGCCTTCTTGAAGAACGCGCCGCCGACCAGGTCGAGCCCCGCCTCGAAGTGGCCGCTGGAGTCGATGGGGTTGACCATCGCGATGCCGTTGCGGCGGCCGGACAGGAAGTCGTCCGCGCCGAACGCCGGCGCCTGGTGGACGAGACCCGAGCCGTCGTCGGTCGTGACGTAGTCCTCCGTCACGATGTAGTGGGCGTTGTCGTCGGGCCAGGTGACCAGCTCGAACGGCCGCTGGTACGCCCAGCCCTCGAGGTCGGAGCCCTCGAACCGCGCGTCGATCGTCCAACCCTCGCCGAGCGCCTTCTCGACCAGCGGCTCGGCCACGACCAGCGTCTCGGTGCCGTTGCTCGCCGCGACGTACGTGACGTCTGCCTTGGCGGCGACGAGCGCGTTGGAGACCAGCGTCCACGGCGTCGTCGTCCACACGAGCAGGGAGGCCTCACCGGCGAGCGGACCCGACGTCAGCGGGAAGCGGACGAACACCGACGGGTCGACGACCGTCTCGTACCCCTGGGCGACCTCGTGGTCGGAGAGTCCGGTGCCGCACCGTGGGCAGTACGGGGCGACGCGGTAGTCCTCGCTCAGCAGCCCCTTCTCGAAGATCTGCTGCAGCGCCCACCACACGCTCTCGACGTACGACGTGTCCATGGTGCGGTACGGGTCGTCGGTGTCGACCCAGTAGCCCATGCGCTCGGTCATCTCCTCGAAGAGACCGACGTTGCGGAGGACGGCCTCCCGGCACTTCGCGTTGAACTCGGCGATGCCGTACGCCTCGATGTCGGGCTTGCCGTTGAACCCGAGCTCCTTCTCGACGGCGATCTCGACCGGGAGCCCGTGGCAGTCCCAGCCGCCCTTGCGCTCGACGCGGTAGCCCTGCATGGTGCGGAAGCGCGGGAAGACGTCCTTGAAGACGCGGGCCTCCACGTGGTGCACGCCCGGCGTGCCGTTCGCGGTCGGCGGGCCCTCGTAGAACGTCCAGCGAGGAGCGCCCTCGCGCTGCTCAAGGGACTTGTCGAAGGTGCCCTGGCTCTCCCAGAGCGCGATCACGTCACGTTCCGTCGCGGGCAGGTCCACGTGGGCGGGAACGGGGCGGTACGAGGCGGTCACGGTCATCCTCCGACAAGTCACGAAGCTTCGGCTTGACGAAGGGACGAGGCGTCGTGCCCCGCGGTACCACCCTTCTTGGTGGACACAGCGTCCACCCACTCTTGTCCGCCGCGCGCGGGTCTACTGGTCGCGGGTGCGACGTTCTTCCGGCAGCTCCGGGGTGATTCGGCGTGCGCTGTGCTCCGGGCTCACACCGTCCCCGGATCGCTCCTCCACAGGATGTCGCGACGCCGCGCGTCCCCATCGACGCCTGCGGCTGCTGGCAAGTCTAGTCCAGGCCGGAAGATGGGGCGCACGCGGCGGGCTGCCGGTACGGAGGACGGGCCCCGATGTCGCGACACGCAACAAATCGGCTTGTGAAGCACCAGAAGCGCGCCTACAGTTCGGGCACGATGCCAACAACGAGGCGATCCCGGGTGATCGCCTCGCTGCGTGGCATTTCGTGCACATCGAGGGGGCTCAGAGATGGCGAGCACGACGAAGACACGCAAGGCGAGCGCTGTCACGCGTGGCGCTGCGGCCATCAAGGTCGCGGCACGCAAGGTCGGCAGCACGGCCAAGAAGGCCGCACCCGCCAAGAAGGCGGCGGCGAAGAAGGCGACGCCGGCTAAGAAGACGGCGGCGAAGAAGGCGACGCCGGCTAAGAAAGCCACGCCGGCGAAGAAGACGGTCGCGAAGAAGGCGACGCCGGCTAAGAAGACGGTCGCGAAGAAGGCGACGTCGGCTAAGAAGGCGGCGGCGAAGAAGGCGACGCCGGCTAAGAAGGCGGCGGCGAAGAAGGCGACGCCGGCTAAGAAGACGGTCGCGAAGAAGGCGACGCCGGCTAAGAAGGCGGCGGCGAAGAAGGCGACGCCCGCTAAGAAGACGGCGGCCAAGAAGGCGACGCCGGCTAAGAAGACGGTCGCCAAGAAGACGGTCGCGAAGAAGGCGACGTCGGCCAAGAAGACGGTCGCGAAGAAGGCGACGCCGGCCAAGAAGGCGGCGGCGAAGAAGGCGACGCCGGCTAAGAAGACAGTCGCGAAGAAGACCACACCAGCCAAGAAGACCGTCACCAAGAAGACGGTCGCGAAGAAGCCCCGAACGACAGGAGCGAAGAAAGCTGTGACGAATCCCACGACGACGGTCGACACGCTGGCCGTCAAGCCCGACGAGGACCCCTGGACGACCGCAGAGATCGCGGAGGTCCGCGCGGAGCTCACCGCAGACCGTACGCGCCTGCTCGACGAGATCGGCATCGCGGAGCGGGGGCTCGCCGACCTGCTCAGCGGCGGGGTCGACGGGGCCGGCAACGACCAGGCGGACGTGGGGTCCAACTCGCTCGAGCGCGACGCCGAGATGTCTCTGGCGGCGAACCACCGAGAGCTCCTCGTCCAGGTCGAGAAGGCGCTCTCGCGGATGGACGCGGGGACCTACGGCAACTGCGAGAACTGCGGGGAGCCGATCGGGAAGATGCGGCTGATGGCGTTCCCGCGTGCGACACTGTGCATGACATGCAAGCAACGCGAGGAACGTCGCTGACCCCCGACGACGACACCAACCCGCCGACGGCACGATCCCGACGGATCGTGCTGTTCGCCGTGGTGGCGGTTGTCGGCTACCTCACCGACCTCATCACCAAGATCCTGGCCGTCGCGCGTCTCGAGGATGCCGACCCGGTCGTCGTCATCCCGCACGTCCTGCACCTGACGTTCGTCCGCAACCCGGGCGCGGCGTTCGGGATGGCGACGGGCTTCACGATCGTGCTCACGGTGATCGCTGTCACCGTCTGCGTGGTCGTCATCCGGATGGCGCGCCAGCTCCGCGACCCCGTGTGGGCCGTGGGGCTCGGCATGCTGCTGGCCGGTGCGCTCGGCAACCTGACCGACCGGATCTTCCGCGAGCCGTCCTTCCTCCAGGGACACGTGGTCGACTTCCTCCAGTTCCCTGACTGGCCGCCCAACTGGCCGGTGTTCAACGTCGCCGACGTGATGATCAACCTGGCGGCTGCGATCATCGTGATCCAGACGGTCCGTGGGGTCGGGCTGGACGGCACGAAGGTGTCCAAGAAGTCGGCTGCCGACCCGGACGCCGCATGACGGCCACGCCCGCGGGCGCGGAGCACCGGACCTACTTCGTCCCTGACGGTCTGGCCGGTGAGCGGGTCGACGCCGCGCTGGCCCGCCTGCTCGGTCTCTCGCGCAGCCGGGTCGCCGACCTCGTCGCCGAGGGCTTCGTCACGGTCGACCACAGTCCGGCCAGCAAGTCGGACCGGGTCGAGGCCGGGGCGTTCCTCGAGGTGACGATCCCGCGGCAGCGCGACGCCACCGAGGTGGTCCCCGAGATCGTGGAGGACCTGCGGATCGTCCACGACGACGGGGAGATCGTCGTCGTCGACAAGCCTGCGGGCGTCGCAGCCCACCCGAGCGTCGGCTGGACCGGGCCCACGGTGGTCGGGCATCTCGCCGGCGCCGGTTTCCGGATCAGCACCTCGGGTGCTCCCGAGCGGCAGGGCATCGTCCAGCGCCTCGACGTCGGCACCAGCGGCCTCATGGTCGTGGCGAAGTCCGAGCACGCCTACACCGTGCTCAAGCGGGCGTTCCGCAACCGCGAGGTCGACAAGACCTACCACGCGTTGGTCCAGGGGCACCCGGATCCGCTGGAGGGCACCATCGACGCGCCCATCGGCCGGCACCCCAAGCACGACTGGAAGTTCGCGGTGATGGCTGACGGCCGCGCCAGCGTGACCCACTACTCGACGCTCGAGGCGCACCGCTTCGCCAGCCTGCTGGAAGTGAAGCTGGAGACCGGCCGGACCCACCAGATCAGGGTCCACATGGCCGCGCTGAAGCACCCCTGCGTCGGCGACCCGCTGTACGGCTCCGACCCGACGCTCACCAAGCGCATCGGTCTCGACCGGCAGTGGCTGCACGCTCACCGGCTCGGGTTCGAGCACCCGCGGTCGCGCGACTGGGTGACGTTCGAGTCGCCGTACCCCGATGATCTCCAGCACGCGCTGGACGTCATCCGGGCCGCCGACTGAGGACCGTCGGCGAGGGGTCGGTGAGCCTGTTTTTTGTGTGGGTCACCGTGATCTAATCTGAACTCCTCTTCCCCTCCCGTACGCGCGCCTGAGGAGGCCCCACCCCCATGTCGAGCGCCGACTCGTTCGTGCACCTCCACGTCCACACCGAGTACTCCATGCTCGACGGCGCGGCGAGACTGACGGAGATGTTCGCCCGTACGGCGGAGCTGGGGATGGACGCCATCGCCATGACCGACCACGGCAACGTGTTCGGCGCGTACGACTTCTACCGCAAGGCCAAGGCAGCGGGCGTCAAGCCGATCATCGGCATGGAGGCCTACCTCACGCCCGACACGCACCGCGGTGAGCGCAAGCGGGTCCAGTGGAACAAGGGCGGCGGCGACGACGTCTCGGGTGGCGGCGCGTTCACGCACATGACGCTGCTCGCCGAGAGCACCGAGGGCATGCACAACCTCTTCCGCCTGTCGTCGCGCTCGTCGCTCGAGGGGTTCTTCTACAAGCCGCGCGCCGACCGTGAGCTCCTCTCCGAGTACGCGAAGGGCATGATCGCGACGACGGGCTGCCCCTCGGGCGAGGTCCAGACGTGGCTCCGGATCGGCGACTACGCGCGAGCGCGGCAGTCGGCGGCGGAGTTCATGGACATCTTCGGACGCGACAGCTTCTTCGTGGAGCTGATGGACCACGGCCTGTCGATCGAGACTCGCGTCCGCGACGACCTGCTACGGCTCGCCAAGGACCTCGATCTGCGCCTGGTCGCCACCAACGACTCCCACTACACGCACCCGGACGACAGCACCGCCCACGAGGCGCTGCTGTGCGTGCAGTCGGGCAAGACCCTGGCCGACCCGACCCGGTTCAAGTTCGACGGCAACGGCTACTACATCAAGTCGCCTGCCGAGATGCGCCAGCTCTGGGAGCAGGACGCCGGCCTCGCAGAGGCGTGCGACACGACGCTCCTGATCGCCGAGCGGTGCGAGGTCGAGTTCACCGAGGGCAACGGCACGTTCATGCCGCGCTTCCCGGTCCCTGACGGCGAGTCCGAGGAGACCTGGTTGCTCAAGGAGGTCGACCGGGGCCTCGCCGAGCGCTACCCGGACGGCATCAGCGAGGACGTCCGCAAGCGCGCCGACTTCGAAGTCGACGTGATCCTCAAGATGGGGTTCGCCGGCTACTTCCTGGTCGTGGCCGACTTCATCAACTGGGCCAAGGAGAACGGCATCCGCGTCGGCCCCGGCCGCGGGTCCGGCGCGGGCTCGATGGTCGCGTACGCGATGCGCATCACCGACCTCGACCCGATCGTCCACGGCCTGATCTTCGAGCGGTTCCTCAACCCCGACCGCGTGTCGATGCCCGACTTCGATGTCGACTTCGACGAGCGCCGGCGCGGTGAGGTCATCCGCTACGTCACCGACAAGTACGGCGACGACCGGGTCTCGCAGATCGTCACCTACGGCACGATCAAGTCCAAGCAGGCCGTCAAGGACGCGTCCCGCGTGCTCGGCTACCCGTTCTCGATGGGGGAGCGGATCACCAAGGCGATGCCGCCGCTGGTGATGGGCAAGGACGTGCCCCTGAAGGAGATCTTCAACGCTGACCACGCCCGCTACAACGAGGGTGGCGAGTTCCGGGCGCTGTACGACACCGACCCCGACGCCAAGAAGGTCGTCGACACCGCGGTCGGCCTCGAGGGCCTGAAGCGCCAGTGGGGCGTCCACGCGGCCGGCGTGATCATGTCCAGCGAGCCTCTGCTCGACATCATCCCGGTGATGAAGCGCGAGCAGGACGGCGCGATCATCACCCAGTTCGACTACCCGACGTGCGAGTCGCTCGGGCTGATCAAGATGGACTTCCTGGGGCTGCGCAACCTCACGGTCCTCGACGACGCGCTCGACAACATCAAGAGCAACCGCGACGAGACCGTGGTGCTGGAGGACCTCGAGCTGTACGACGACGAGACGTTCGCGCTGCTGTCGCGCGGTGACACCCTCGGCGTGTTCCAGCTCGACGGCGGCCCGATGCGCGCACTCCTGCGCAGCATGCGGCCGGACAGCTTCGAGGACATCTCTGCCGTCGGTGCGCTCTACCGGCCGGGCCCGATGGGCGCGGACTCGCACAACAAGTACGCCCGCCGCAAGAACGCCCGCGAGAAGGTCGAGCCGATCCACCCGGACCTCGCCGAGGCCCTCGAGGACATCCTCGGTGAGACGTACGGCCTGATCGTCTACCAAGAGCAGGTCATGGCGATCGCCCAGCAGCTGGCCGGCTACTCGCTCGGACAAGCCGACCTGCTGCGGCGGGCGATGGGCAAGAAGAAGAAGTCCGAGCTGGACAAGCAGTACGAGACGTTCTCGGCCGGCATGAACGAGCGCGGGTTCTCCAGCGCCGCGGTCAAGACGCTGTGGGACATCCTGCTGCCGTTCTCCGACTACGCGTTCAACAAGGCGCACTCCGCCGCGTACGGGGTGGTCTCCTACTGGACCGCCTACCTCAAGGCGCACTTCCCCGCCGAGTACATGGCCGCCCTGCTCACGAGCGTGCGCGGCGACAAGGACAAGTCCGCGATCTACCTCAACGAGTGCCGCCGCATGGGCATCAAGGTGCTGCCGCCGGACGTGAACGAGTCGGAGGCCAACTTCACGGCGGTCGGTCCCGACATCCGCTTCGGCCTGTCGGCGGTGCGCAACGTCGGGCACAACGTCGTCGACGCCGTCGTCGAGGCGCGCACCGAGAAGGAGCCGTTCACCGACTTCGCCGACTTCATGGAGAAGGTCCCGCCGGTGGTGTGCAACAAGCGCGTCATCGAGTCCCTGATCAAGTCGGGCGCGTTCGACTCGCTGAAGCACCACCGCCGCGCGCTCGTCACGATCCACGAGGACGCGGTCGACCAGTACGTCGACCTCAAGCGCAACGAGGCCATCGGTCAGGACTCGCTGTTCGCCGGGCTCGACGACGGCGATGCGGGCTTCGCCGGCACCGCGGTCGTCGTGCCGGACCTCGACGAGTGGGACAAGACGACGCTGCTGGCGCACGAGCGGGAGATGCTCGGCCTGTACGTCTCCGACCATCCGCTCTTCGGGCTCGAGCACGTCCTGCGGGCGGCCAGCGACTGCACCATCGGTGACGTGATCGCCGACGAGGAGCGCCCGGACGGGTCCTCGATCACGGTGGCCGGGCTGGTGACGTCGATCCAGCGCAAGCTCACCAAGAAGGGCGACCCCTGGGCGATCGTGACCGTCGAGGACCTCGAGGGTGCGGTCAACGTGATGCTCTTCCCCTCGGTCTACACGCTGTCGGGCCACCTGCTGGTCGAGGACGCCGTCGTCGTGGTCAAGGGGCGCATCAAGCGCAAGGAGGACACTCCGGAGATCTCGGCGATGGAGCTGACCGCCGCGGATCTCTCCGTCGGCGACGACGGCCCGGTCGTGATCTCGATCCCGACCGCCCGGTGCACGCCGCCCACGCTCGACCAGCTTCGCGACGTCCTCAGCAGTCACCCGGGAGCCACCGAGGTGCACCTGCGGCTGGTCGGCAGCAAGAGCACCAAGCTCATGCGGCTCGATGCCCGGCTCCGGGTGAGCCCGTCCTCGTCGTTGATCGCCGACCTGAAGGCGCTGCTCGGACCGGGGGCGCTCGCGTCATGAGCACCGACGTCCTGCCCGAGCGGCGCACGGGCACCGTGCCACGTCGCGGCAGGCCCGCCATCGTCGTCGGCTTCCTCGTGGCGGGTGTGCTCGCGGGCCTGGCCTGGGCGTGGCTCGCCGACCCGATCCAGTACGTCGTGGTCCGCGTCGGCGACCAGTCCGGCCTGAGCGCCGGCGAGGAGGCGTCGACCGCTCAGTTCGGCGTGATCGTGACCTACACGTGGATCGGCGCGATCGCGGCGGCGCTGTGGGGAGCCGTCGCGACCTGGCGCTGGGGCCGCGACGGGACCACGGTCTCGATCGCGCTGACCGCGCTCGGGGCAGCACTGGGGGCCTTCGTCGCCTGGGGCGTCGGGGTCGTCGCCGGCCCACCGGAGCCCACCGTCGGCGAGCGCGAGGCAGGCGCACTGGTGTCGGCGCAGCTAGAGATCGACGCGTACGGGGTCCTCTTCGTCTGGCCCGTGGCAGCCCTGCTCGCCTTCCTGCTGGTGTGCTGGGCCGTGATGCCGCGCGAGCGCGCGGAGGACGCCGGCGCTGACGAGCACGCCGCGGTCACCGACCCGGCCGACGCCTGACAGCCCGCCGAGCGCCCCGGAGCGCTGCGGGGAGACATCGCAGTTGTCGGGTTCGTCCGGCTGGGGCAGGGTGGAGGCATACCGGGACCCCGCGGGGAAGCAGAGCGCCCGACGCTCGCCCCGTGGTGGCCGGAACACCCACCGTCGAGAGGGGTACGGATGCACTTCCAGTGGTTGACCGCGCAGCTTCCGACTGACGAGATGCTGGCGACCGTCGTCATGGACGCGAGTCGCGACACCGAGAGCGGAGACCGGGCCGTCGCGGCACGATGGTCTGAGCTGCGGCGGTCGCTCGATCGACAGGGCATCACACGCGAGATGGCCGCGGTGCTCGAGGAACAGGCGCTCAAACCGACGCGTGCGTCAGGCCCGCACGGACGACTCATCGTCGCGAGCGCAGAAGGCATCGTCATGGACCGTCTCCTGCTGTTCCCGCCGCGCAAGGACGAGGCCGTTCTGTCGGTCGGCCCCGACGTGTTCGCCCTGGCTCGCGAGGCCGACGACACCGTGCGCTACCTGCTCGCGGTCGTCGACCGTACGGGATCGGACATCACCCTGTACGACTCGACGTCCGGCGCCGTGGGAGGCCAGCCGCACCGCGAGAGCGTCGAGGGTGGCCACGACGTCCTCAACAAGATCCGCGGCGGCGGTCTGTCCCACAAGCGCATCGAGAGCCGCGTGGAGGACTCCTGGGAGCGCAACGCGGAAGCCGTCGCGGGGGAGCTCGACCGCATCGTCGGCGAGCGCAGGCCCGACCTGGTCGTCATCACGGGCGACCTGCGGGCCGTGGCGCTCGTCCAGGGCGCTCTCGGTGCGCAGGCGAAGGACATCACCGAGCACGTGTCCGGCGGCGCCCGCAACAACGGCGTCAACGGGTCGTTCGAGGCACGGGTCGACGACGCGGTCGAGGCCTTCCGGGTCAAGCGGCGCTCGACCGCGGTCGAGCGCTTCCAGCAGGAGCTCGGCCGTGGCGCGATGGCGGTGACCGGGATCGACCGCGTCATCGACGCGCTCCGCAAGTCGCAGGTCGAGGAGCTCGTGATCAGCGACGCGGTCGCCGGACCGGTGAGCTCGCTCGCCGAGACCAAGGTCTGGGTCGGTGACAAGCCGCTCGAGCTGTCGATGCACCGCGACGAGATCCGGAAGCTGTCGTCGGGCGACGCCCGTGCACGCCGCGCCGACCTCGCCCTCGGTACGGCGGCGGCTCAGCAGGACGCAGGCATCACGATCGTCTACGGGGACGCGGTCGACCTGACCGACGGGATCGGCGCTCTGCTGCGCTGGGACCCGGCGAAGCCCTCGGGAGTCGTCGACAACGGCTGACGAGCCTCAGCCTGACGGCGCGGTCGGCTTCTCGAACATCTGCAGGACACCGCCGATGACGAAGCCGACCGCGCCCGCGCAGGTGCCCCAGTTGACGAGGCCCGCGTTGATCTCGGCCGACGTCGTGGGTCGGACGAACGCTGCCAGGCCCGCGAGGAAGAAGAGGACCGATCCGAGCTGGTTGACCGCGACGATCCACCACCCGAGGTCGCCGGGACGCCAGGTCACCCGGCCGTGGCCGATCTCGAGCATCGCCAGGTGCCCGGAGACGAGGAAGCAGACGCACCCGACGATGTCGGGCAACCAGATCCAGCCGTCGGACTGGCGCGGCGTCAGGTCCTGAGCGAACGCGGCCAGCAGCGAGACTGCGAAGAACAGCGTGCCGACGAACAGCACCGCAGCGCTCGCCCAGCCGATGTCCCGGCCGCGCAGGAGCCACCATCTCCAGCCCGGTGAGCTCAGCGACCCGGTCTCGTCGATGACGGTGGGAGCGTTGGTCGCCTGCAGCACCGAGACGTACCCGCCGAGGCTGAAGAAGACCCCGCCGACCAGGTAGACGACGTCGACGGTCCGCGTCGACCCGATCCCGGCCTGCGCGAGGTAGGCACCGACGGCGAAGAGCGAGCCGCCGAGGACGAAGGACACGGCAGCCGTGAGGTTCAGGCGGATCAGCCGCCGGGCGGCGACGGGCTCGGCCTCGACCGCGCCGGCCGGTGCGCCTTCGGCGCTGTGCAGGTGGATGCGGCCGCGGCGCCGGGCCGTACGCGAGTCCCACCGGGCGGTCGTGCCGTCCTGCAGATCCCAGCGGACCTCGGTGGTGAACCAGCCCACCCGCCTGACATGGCGGACGACCCAAGGGCGTGGTCGACGGATCGCGGTGCCCGCCTCGGTCGTGTCCGACACGCGCGGACTCTATCAGCGCCGCAGTGTGTCCGCTGGGAAGCCGAGCGCCGGTCAGGAGCGTCGTACGGCGACCCTAGCGGCGGGCGATCGGGCCGATCGTCGCGCGGGTGAGGGCGACCAGGTCGGCAGGCGCCAGGCCGACGTCGAACCCGCGGCGCCCGCCCGACACGTACACGGTGGGGAGACCGACCGCGCTCTCGTCCACGACGGTCGGGAGGGCCCGCTTCTGGCCGAGCGGCGAGATCCCACCGACGACGTAGCCGGTGACGCGCTCGGCCTGCGCCGGGTCGGCCATCGTGGCCTTCTTCGCACCGGCCGCCTTGGCGAGCGCCTTGAGGTCGAGCTGCGTGTCGACCGGCACCACCCCGACCACGAGCGTCCCGTCGCAGTCGGCGAGCAGCGTCTTGAAGACCGTCTCCGGGCCGACGCCGAGCGCCTCCGCCGCCTCGAGCCCGTACGAGGCCGACCGCGGGTCGTGGGCGTACGGGTGGGCGGTCCACGGGACCCCCGCACGGTCGGCCGCCTGTGTGGCGGGCGTACCGGCGGACTGCTTCTTGGCCAAGGGTTCTCCGGCGGGCTAGTTCGGGGACCAGGACGTACGGGCGACGTCGACCGCGGGCAGGCTGGGCACCGCCCGCATCGCGGAGATCTCCTCGATCATCAGGTGGTGGTAGCGGCGCAGCCGCTCGGCCGCGTCGTCGGCCTCGAGGAGGTCCTGGCGGTCGGGGAGGGTGAGGACAGCGCTGGAGGCCAGCAGGTAGGACAGGTCGACGGGGTCGCCCGGCAGGTCGTCGACGCTTGCGTCCAGCCGGAACCGGTTCAGCTCGGTCCGGTAGACGTCGAACACCGCGTGCGCCTTGTCCGCGGCGACCGCAGCGCCGTCGCCGACGGGCTCGTCGAGGTCCTCGACGTGCCCCCACATGAAGGACCCGCCCGTCACGCTGGCGTCGAGCCGGATGCGGCCGATGGCGTCGACGGTGACGTCGTACTGGCCGTCGTCGTAGCCGGTGACGTCGGTGAGAGCGACCTCCACCCCGACGCGGTGGATCGACTGGACGCCGCTGTCGCCCACCTCGTACCCCTCGCGGATCGAGACGATGCCGAACCGGCGCTCGGTCTCCGGCAGCCCGAGGAGGTAGGCGACGAGATCGCGGTAGCGGTCCTCGAACACGTGCAGCGACACCGTCTGTCCTGGGAGGACGACGCTTCCGAGCGGGAACAACGGAATCTCGCGTGCCACGGCGTCAGCCTAGCCGCGGCGGGTGTCCGAGCCAGGTGCTCACCCGCCGAGCAGGGGGCGTGTCGGGTCGGCGTTCTCCGTAGACTTGCCCCATGATCCGTCGCACCGACCTGCGGGACACCCCCGCAGGGACCAGCCGTGCCCAGTACCGTGCGCTGCTCCCGCGCGCACCGTTCGACGTCGAGGCGGCCGTCGCGGTCGTCCGTCCGATCGTCGACGACGTGCGACACCGGGGTGCGGACGCGGTGCTGGATGCGACCGAGCGGTTCGACCAGGTCCGTCGCGACACCCTCGCGGTGACCGCCGACGAGATCTCCGCGGCCCTCGAGTCGCTGGCTCCCGACGTCCGGGAGGCGCTGGAGGAGTCCATCAGCCGGTTGCGGACGACCTGCGAGGCCGAGCTGGAGAGCGACGTCGTCACCGAGGTCGCGCCCGGGGCCCGGGTCGAGCGCCGGATCGTGCCGGTGGGTCGTGTCGGCCTCTACGTTCCCGGCGGGCTCGCGCCGCTGGTGTCGAGCGTCATCATGAACACCGTCCCGGCCCAGGTCGCCGGCGTGCGGTCGCTGGCGCTGGCGACGCCGCCGCAGCGCGAGTTCGGCGGTGCCCCGCACCCCACGGTCCTCGCCGCGTGCGCCCTGCTCGGGGTCGAGGAGGTGTACGCGGTCGGCGGCGCGCAGGCAATCGCGATGTTCGCCTACGGCGCGGGACCGTGCGAGCCGGTCGACCTCGTCACGGGCCCCGGCAACATCTACGTGGTCGCAGCGAAGCGGCTCGTCCAGAGCGTCACCGGCATCGACTCCGAGGCCGGCCCGACCGAGATCGCGATCCTCGCCGACGAGACCGCCGACCCGGCGTTCGTCGCCGCCGACCTCATCAGCCAGGCGGAGCACGACCCGCTGGCCGCGGCGGTGCTCGTCACGCCGAGCACCGCGCTCGCCGAGGCTGTCGACGCCGAGCTGGCCCGCCAGGTCCCGTCGGCCAAGCACGACGAGCGCATCGGCATCGCGCTGACCTCCGAGCAGTCGGCCACGGTCCTCGTCCGCGACGTCGAGCAGGGCCTCGACGTCGTCAACGCGTACGCCGCCGAGCACCTCGAGATCCACACCGCCGACGCCGCCGCGGTCGCGGCCCGGGTCGAGAACGCCGGCGCCGTGTTCGTCGGCAGCTGGGCGCCGGTCTCGCTCGGCGACTACACGGCGGGCTCCAACCACGTCCTCCCGACCGCAGGCTGTGCGTGCCACTCGTCGGGCCTGTCGGTGCGGTCGTTCTGCAAGAGCATGCAGGTCGTCACCTACGACGAGGCGGCGCTGCGCGAGGTCGGACCGAAGGTCGTGGTCCTCGCCGAGGCCGAGGACCTGCCGTCGCACGGCGCAGCGGTCTCGGTCCGTCTCGACACCCCCGAGGGGAGCCTCTCGTGACCCTTCCCGCCTGGGTGCCGATCCGCGACGACCTGCGCCCGTACGAGCCGTACGGCGCGCCGCAGCTCGACGTGCCGGTGCAGCTGAACGTCAACGAGAACCCGTACGGCCCCTCCAAGGCGACCGCGGACGACATCGCGGAGTCGCTGCGGATCGCCGCGACCGACCTCAACCGCTACCCCGACCGGGAGGCGTGGGCGCTGCGGACGGCGCTGGCGTCGTACCTCGGTCACGGCCTCGGACCCGACGCCGTCTGGCTCGCGAACGGCTCCAACGAGGTCATGCAGCAGATCCTGCAGGCCTTCGGCGGCCCCGGTCGTACGGCGGCGTCGTTCACGCCGACGTACTCGATGTACCCCGAGTATGCCCGCAACACGCACACCCGCTGGATCACCGGCCGGCGCGCCGACGACTTCACGTTCGACGTCGACGCGGCGCTGGCGCTGATCGCTGCGGAACAGCCTGACGTCGTCCTGCTGGCCTCCCCGAACAACCCGACGGGGGAGTCGCTGAGCCTCGAGTCCGTGCGCGCCGTGTGCGACGCGGCGCCGGGGATCGTGGTCCTCGACGAGGCGTACGCGGAGTTCCGTCGCCCCGGCACACCCACCGCGCTGTCGGTGCTGGAGGACTACCCGCGGCTGATCGTCACCCGCACGATGAGCAAGGCGTTCGCGTTCGCGGGGGGCCGTCTCGGCTACCTCGCTGCCGACCCGGCGATCGTGGACGCGCTGCGGATCGTCCGCCTCCCGTACCACGTCTCGACCGTCACCCAGACGGTCGCGCTGGCCGCGCTGCGCCACGCCGACGAGATGCTGGCCCGCGTCGCGGAGCTGCGCGCGACCCGCGACGAGACGGCGCAGTGGCTTCGCGAGCAGGGTTTCCAGGTGGTCGACTCCGACGCGAACTTCGTCCTGTTCGGCACGTTCGCCGACCGCCACGCGGTGTGGCAGGCGGTGCTCGACCACGGGGTGCTGATCCGTGAGACGGGGCCCGACGGTTGGCTGCGCGTGAGCGTGGGCACGCCCGAGGAGATGGGCGCGTTCCGTGACGCGCTCACCGCGGTCGTCGCGACCGCCCGACAGGCTCAGGACGGCGGCAGTGCGACCGAGCGTACGCCCAACGAGGAGGAGCAGGCATGACGACGATCGAGACCATCGGCCCGCGTCGCGCGCGCGTCGAGCGCAAGACGTCGGAGTCGCACGTACGCGTGGAGGTCGACCTCGACGGCACCGGCGCGCACGACATCTCCACCGGCGTCGGGTTCTACGACCACATGCTGACCGCGCTGTCGCGACACTCGCTGATCGACCTCACCGTCCGCTCCGAGGGTGACCTCCACATCGACGCGCACCACACCGTCGAGGACACGGCGATCTGCATCGGTGAGGCGATCCGGGCAGCGCTCGGCGACAAGGCAGGGATCCGGCGGTACGGCGATGCGCTGGTGCCGCTCGACGAGGCGCTCGCGCAGGCGGTCGTCGACGTGTCCGGCCGCCCGTACTTCGTCCACACCGGCGAGCCCGACTCGCAGGTGACGGTCGTGATCGGCGGCCAGTACAGCGGCTCCCTGACCCAGCACGTGCTCGAGTCGCTCGCGCACCACGCCGGGCTGACCATGCACGTCACGCTGCTGTCGGGGCGCGACCCGCACCACATCGCCGAGGCCCAGTACAAGGCCGTCGCGCGAGCGCTCCGCCAGGCGGTGGCCATCGACCCGCGCGAGACGGGCGTCCCGAGCACCAAGGGCGCGCTGTAGTGGCGCCGGGCGTCGCCGTCCTCGACTACGGGTCCGGCAACCTCCGCTCGGCCGTGCGCGCGCTGGAGCGGGCTGGTGCGGACGTGACGCTCACGTCGGACTTCGACACCGCCCTGGGGGCCGACGGGCTCGTCGTGCCCGGCGTCGGCGCGTACGCGGCGTGCATGCAGGGCCTGCGGTCGGTGCGCGGCGAGTGGGTGATCGGGCGTCGTCTCGCCGGTGGTCGTCCCGTGCTCGGGATCTGCGTGGGGATGCAGATCCTCTTCGAGACGGGCATCGAGCACGGCGTGACCACCCCGGGGTGCGGGGAGTGGCCGGGGACGGTCGAGCGCATCGAGGCCGACATCGTGCCTCACATGGGCTGGAACACCGTCGACGTCGCGGACGGCTCCACGCTGTTCGACGGGATCGATGACGAGCGCTTCTACTTCGTCCACTCTTACGGCGTACGCCGGTGGGAGCTCGAGGAGCCCAACCCGGCCATGCCGGCGCGGGTCACCTGGACGTCGTACGCCGGCGACCGCTTCGTCGCTGCGGTCGAGAACGGCCCGCTGTCGGCGACGCAGTTCCATCCGGAGAAGTCCGGGGACGCCGGCGCAGCGCTCCTGCGCAACTGGGTGACGTCGCTGTCCTGACGTTCCCCGAGCCGATGTGATCGGGATGCACGAAACCCTGTCGGGGCCTGCGTCCCGTCCGTAGCCTCGCGGGCATGTCGCCCGACTCGCCCCCGTCCTCGTACGCCCGCCGCGACGTCATCCGGCTCGGAGCCGGCGCGGCCGCCGCCCTTGTCGCTGCTCGCACGCTCGGCAGCACCGCGGCCGCGGCGCCGGTGCTCCCCGCGCCTCCCGTGGCGCCGGTAGCGACCGGCCCGATCCTGAAGGCGCTGCCGCCGGAGTGGTTCATCACGCACGGGACGAACGCCGAGATGCGGTGGGACTCGGTCGACCCGCGCCGCTACCTGACGGCGCCCGAGCGGCTGTTCGTCCGCAACCACACGACGACACCGACGATCGACCCCGCGACGTACACGCTGCGGGTCCACGGCGACGGCCTCGCCGATCCTCGTACGCCCGACCGAGCGCACGTCCTGACCTATCGCGACCTGCTTCGCCTCCCGTCTCGCACGGTCACGACCGTGCTGGAGTGCACGGGCAACGGCCGGAGCTTCTTCGCCAGCCAGCAGGGCACGCCGGCGAGCGGGACGCCGTGGCAGCTGGGTGCGGTGGGCACGGTGCGCTGGACCGGCGTCCCGCTCGCCACCGTGCTCCGCCGTCTCGGCGTGCGCCGCGATGCCGTCGACGTGCAGGCGGCCGGGCTGGACGCGTCGTTCGTCAGCGGGGGAGTCGACTACGGCCGTGTGCGCCGACCGTTCCCGATCTCGAAGGCGCTGGACGACGCCCTGCTCGTGTACGCGATGAACGGTCGCGCGCTGCTGCCCGACCACGGCTTCCCCGTGCGGCTCCTCCTGCCGGGGTGGGTCGGCATCGCCAACATCAAGTGGCTCGGTGAGCTCGAGGTCTCGCGAGGGCCGCTCACGTCGCCGTGGAACACGAAGTGGTACCGGTTCACCGGCCCCGCGTACCCAGCTGACTCGCCGCCGCTGACCGTCCTGCCGGTGAAGTCCGCGTTCGAGCTCGCCCGCGGTGCCGTGCTGCCGACGCGCCGCCGTACGGTCCTCACGGGCCGTTCCTGGTCGGGAGCCGCCCCGGTCGTGCGCGTCGATGTGAGCACCGACGGTGGAGCGTCGTGGGACCGGGCGCGGATCACCCGCCACGCCCGCGGCGGTGGCTGGGCGCAGTGGGCGTACCCGTGGCGTCCCCGGAGCTCGGGCGAGCACGTCCTTCTCGCTCGCGCCACGGACCGCGCAGGCCGTACGCAACCGGCGACCGTGCCGTTCAACGACAACGGCTACCTGTTCTCGGCGGTCGTCCAGCACCCGGTCTCCGTCGCGTAGCCGACCCGCCGCGACCCAGCGGGCGGGCCGCGGTCCGGGGTGTGGGCAGGCGGTCCGCTGTCGGCGGGGGTCAGTACGATCGAGGACGTGACCACGCTCGAGCTCCTCCCCGCCGTCGACGTCATCGAGGGACAGGCCGTCCAGCTCGTCCAGGGGGTGGCCGGCTCGGAGAAGACGTTCGGCGATGCCCTCGAGGCGGCGCTCCGATGGCAGGAGGGCGGCTCGGAGTGGCTGCACCTCGTGGACCTCGACGCGGCGTTCGGTCGCGGATCCAACGCCGAGCTCCTCGCGCAGATCGTGGCCTCCGTCGACATGAAGGTCGAGATGTCGGGCGGCATCCGTGACGACGCCTCTCTCGACCGCGCGATGGCCGCCGGCTGTCGCCGCGTCAACATCGGCACCGCCGCGCTGGAGAACCCCGACTGGTGCGCCAAGGCCATCGCGACGTACGGCGACCGGGTGGCCGTCGGCCTCGACGTCCGCGGCCGCACCCTCGCCGCGCGCGGGTGGACCCGCGAGGGCGGCGACCTGTACGAGGTGCTGGCGCGGCTCGACTCCGAGGGCTGCGCACGCTACGTCGTCACCGACGTCAACAAGGACGGCATGCTCCAAGGCCCGAACCTCGACCTGCTGCGCGAGGTGTGCGCCGCGACCGACCGTCCCGTCGTCGCTTCCGGCGGCGTCACGACGCTCGACGACCTGCGCGCGATCGCGGGGCTCGTCGACGCCGGCGTCGAGGGCGCCATCATCGGCACCGCCCTGTACGCCGGCAACTTCACGCTCCCGCAGGCCATCGCCGCGGTCGCCGAGGCAGCCGGGGGCAACGCCTCGTGACCCTGGCTGTCCGGGTCATCCCGTGCCTCGACGTCGACGCCGGTCGGGTCGTCAAGGGCGTCAACTTCGTCGACCTGCGTGACGCTGGCGACCCGGTCGAGATGGCGCGCGTGTACGACGCGGAGGGCGCCGACGAGCTGACCTTCCTCGACATCACCGCGTCGTCGGACGCGCGCGCCACGACGTACGACGTCGTCTCCACGACCGCCGAGCAGGTCTTCATCCCGCTCACCGTCGGTGGCGGCATCCGGACCGTCGACGACGTCGACCGCCTCCTGCGGGCCGGCGCCGACAAGGTCGGCGTCAACACGGCTGCGCTCCAGCGCCCGGAACTGATCGCGGAGATCGCGGAGCGCTTCGGCAACCAGGTCCTGGTGCTGAGCGTCGATGCCCGTCGCGCCGACGACCAGCCCTCTGGGTTCGAGGTGACCACCCACGGCGGGCGTCGATCCGCCGGTCGTGACGCCATCGCCTGGGTCCGCACCGCGACGGAGCTCGGCATCGGCGAGGTGCTCCTCAACTCGATGGACGCCGACGGCACGCGCGACGGCTTCGACCTCGCGATGATCCGGGCGGCTCGCGCGGTCACCCACGTGCCGCTGATCGCGAGCGGGGGCGCGGGCACGCCGCAGCACTTCTGCGACGCCGTCGACGCGGGCGCCGACGCGCTCCTCGCTGCGAGCGTCTTCCACTTCGGCGTCCTCACCGTCGGTGACGTGAAGGAGGCGCTGCGCGCCGCAGGGCACGTCGTGCGGGCGACGAGCGCACGGTGAGCGCGGTCCGTCCGACCCGCAGCATCACGCGTCGAGGCTTCGGCATCGTCGGCACGGGCGTCGCCCAGGAGAAGCGTCGCTTCACCCTGGCCGTGGTCGGCTCGATCGTCTACGGCGCGATGACCGTGGCAGACGCCTGGGTCCTCGGCTGGGCCACCGACCACGTCGTCGTCCCGTCGTTCCGTGACGGCGAGGTCGCCAAGGGTGCGGCCGTCGTCGCCTTCCTCCTCTTCATGTCGGTCGCCCTCCTGCGTGCGTGGGGCGTGATCGTGCGCCGCCTCATCGGCGGCATCGTCTACTACCGGCTCGTCGCGTCGTACCGCCGCCAGGTCACGCGCCGCTACCTCGCCCTGCCGATGCGGTGGCACTCCCAGCACCCGACCGGTCAGCTCCTCTCGAACGCGAACGCCGACGTCGAGGCCACCTGGTCGGTGATGATGCCGCTGCCGATGGCCGTCGGCGTGGTCGCGATGCTGGTGACTGCGGTGATCGCCATGCTCACCGCCGACGTCGTCCTGACCCTCGTCGGCCTCGTGGTGTTCCCGCTGCTCTTCGTGATCAACGTCGGCTACCAGCGGCTCCTCTCGCCCCGCGTCACCCGTGCCCAGGAGCTGCGCGGCCGCGTCAGCGCGGTCGCGCACGAGTCGTTCGACGGCGCGCTGGTCGTCAAGACCCTCGGTCGCGAGGAGGAGGAGACCGCCCGCTTCACTGCGGTGGCGGAGGAGCTGCGCGACGCGAACGTCGCTGCCGGCCGCGTCCGGTCGGTGTTCGACCCCATCATCGAGATGCTTCCCAACCTCGGTGTCCTCATCGTCGTCGTGCTGGGCGTCGAGCGCGCCCTGGCAGGCGACATCGACGCCGGGGCCGTGGTCCAGGTCGCCTACCTGTTCACCGTCGTCGGGTTCCCCGTGCGTGCGTTCGGGTGGGTGCTCGGCGAGCTCCCGCGCACGGTCGTCGGCTGGGACCGCATCCAGGCCGTGCTGACGGCGACCGGTGACATGCCGTACGGGCGCGAGTCCCTGCCGGGCGAGGGCGCGGTGCGCGTCGACGTGGAGGGCGTCGCGTACGCGTACGTGCCGGGCCGTCCGGTCCTCGACGACCTCGACTTCACGCTGCGGCCCGGGACCGTGACCGCCGTCGTCGGTCTCACCGGCTCCGGCAAGAGCACCCTCGCGTCGCTGCTCGACCGTCTCGTCGACCCGGACGCGGGCTCGATCCGCCTCGACGGGGTCGATGTCCGTTCGCTCGGGCACGAGGCGCTCGCCGACGTCGTCGCGCTGGTGCCGCAGCACACCTTCATCTTCGACGACACCGTCCGCGACAACATCACGCTCGGGGCCGACGTCGACGACGCCCGGTTGCGGCAGGTGCTCGACCTGACGCAGGCGAGCGGGTTCGTCGACGCGCTCCCGGACGGCACCTCGACGCAGCTGGGCGAGCGTGGCACGACCCTGTCGGGCGGCCAGCGTCAACGGCTCGCCCTCGCCCGTGCGCTGGTGCGCGACCCGCGGCTGCTGATCCTCGACGACGCCACGAGCGCCCTCGACCCCGACGTCGAGCGGCGCATCCTGACCGCGCTGGCGAGCTCGACCGCAGCGGGCGACGGGCCGACGGTGTTCGTCGTCGCGTACCGCAAGGCCACGATCGCGCTCGCTGACGAGGTGCTGTTCCTGCGGGGCGGCCGGATCGCCGACCGCGGCACGCACGCCGAGCTGGTGGAGCGGTCACCCGAGTACGCCGACATCGTGCAGGCCTACGACCGGACCCGGGAGGCGCCGTGAGCATCGGCCGATCGGCCCCCACGCCCCAGGCCGTGCCGGGTCTGGACGCTCCCCGCGAGGGCGGCATCGCCGTGCTCCGGCGCGGCTTTGCTCTGTCGCCCTCGCTGTCTCGCGGGCTCCCGCTGACGTTGCTGCTGGCGGCGCTGAGCACGGTCGGCAGCGCCGTCGTCCCGATCGTGGTCCAGGTGGCGATCGACCGCGGGCTGGCCGCCGACGGCGGACCGGACGAGGGCGTCGTCCTGCGGTGGAGCGGCGTCGCGGCGCTCGTCGTCCTGCTGACCGGGCTGTGCGCGTGGGCGATGAAGGTGCGGCTGTTCACCGCGAGCGAGCGAGGCCTCGCCGACCTGCGCGTCAAGGCCTTCCGTCATGTGCACGACCTGTCGGTCCTCACCCAGAACCGCGAGCGCCGCGGGGCGCTGGTCTCCCGCGTCACCTCCGACATCGACCAGGTCTCGCTGTTCCTCCAGTTCAACGGGATCACGTTCGTCACCAGCATCGGGCAGGTGCTGGTCGCGACCGTGGTCATGCTGTTCTACAGCTGGCAGCTCACCGTGGTGGTGTGGGTGTGCTTCCTGCCGCTGGTGATCACCCTGGTCGTCCTGCAGGGCCACATGTCGCGGGCGTACGACACGGTCCGCGCGACGGTCGGGGGCATGCTCGGCGTGATCGCCGAGCCGGTCGTGGGCGCCTCGGTCGTCCGCTCGTACGCCGTGGAGCACCGCACGCAGCGGCGCATCGACGACGCGATCGACGTCAACCTCCGGGCCAACGTCAAGGCGCAGCGCATCGTGGCAGGCACGTTCGCCTCGGCCGGTGTGGCCAGCGGCCTCGCGAACGCCGCCGTGATCGTGGTCGGGGTGATGCTCGGTGTCGCCGGCGACCTGACGCTCGGCGGCGTCGTCGCGTTCGCGTTCCTCGTGTCGCTCTTCGTCGGTCCTGTCCAGTCGGCGACGCAGGTCCTCACCGACGCCCAGAACGCGATCTCGTCGTGGCGCCGCGTGATCGAGATCCTCGACACGCCGGCCGACGTCCGTGACCCCGGCGCCGGGGCGGTGCCGCTCCCGAAGGGGGCGCTGGAGGTCGCGTTCGACCACGTCCGGTTCGCCTACCCGGGCGGGCCCGACGTCCTGCACGACGTCGACCTCACCATCCCGGCGCGCCAACGCGTCGCGGTGGTGGGGGAGACCGGGTCGGGCAAGAGCACGTTCGCCAAGCTCCTCACGCGGCTCTCCGATCCGAGCGCCGGCACGGTCGCCCTCGACGGGGTGGACCTGCGCGAGGTCGGGTTCGCCGATCTGCGCGCCCGGGTCGTGATGGTGCCGCAGGAGGGCTTCCTCTTCGACGCCTCGCTGGCCGACAACCTGCGCTACGGCGACCTGTCCGCCTCGCGCGACCAGATGCGGGCGGCGTTCACGGCGCTCGGGATCGACGACTGGTACGCAACCCTTCCGGACGGCCTCGACACCGAGGTCGGGCAGCGCGGCGAGTCCCTGTCCGCAGGGGAGCGGCAGCTGGTGTCGCTGGTGCGGGCCTATCTCGCGGACCCGGACCTGCTGGTCCTCGATGAGGCGACGAGCGCGGTCGACCCGCAGACCGAGATGCGCGCCTCGCGTGCGCTCGAGCACCTCCTCGCCGGGCGCACCTCCGTCGTCATCGCGCACCGTCTCTCCACCGCCGAGGGCGCCGACCGCGTCCTCGTCTTCGACACGGGCCGGCTCGTCGAGGACGGGCCGCACGAAGCGCTCGTGGCCCAGGACGGCGCGTACGCCCGCCTGCACGCGTCCTGGATCGCGCAGGCCCACCTGGGGATCGACGCCGCCCGTACGGTCGACGGTCTCGACGACGCGGCTGGCGTCGCCTGGGAGAATGAACGACGTGACTGACTCCGCACGCCTCGATCCCGCGATCGCGGCCCGCCTCAAGCGCGACGCCGACGGCCTCGTGCCCGCCGTCGTCCAGGAGGCCGACACGCACGAGGTGCTGATGGTCGGCTGGATGGACGACGAGGCGCTCCGCCGTACGCTCACCACGCGCCGCTCGACGTTCTGGAGCCGCAGCCGCCACGAGTACTGGGTCAAGGGCGTGACCTCGGGCAACGTCCAGCACGTCCGCGAAGTTCGCCTCGACTGCGACGGAGACACCCTGCTGGTCAAGGTCGCGCAGACCGGTCCTGCCTGTCACACGGGTGCTCGCACCTGCTTCGACGCCGACGTCCTGCTCGAGCCGGACCAGTGACCTCGCGCGGCTACGGCACGACGGTCCTGCTGGGTGTCGCCGGTGCAGGAGCGGCGTTCTTCGCTGCCTCGCAGCCGTGGGCGAGGGTCACCGTCGAGACGCAGGGGCTCGCTCGCGACGCCGTCGCAGTGAGCGGCAACGACGCTCTGCCGGTGGTCGGCGGGCTCGCGCTCGTCGCGCTCGCGGGCTCCGTCGCCGTCCTGGCGACCGCGGGCAGGATCCGGACCGCGGTCGGCGTGATCGTGACGCTCGCGTCGCTCGGCGCGATGATCGCCGTGCTGACCGGCTCCGACGCGCTGCACGACGCGCTCGTCGTGTCCCTCGCAGACTCGCCGGCGATGTCCGGCGACGCTGCCCTGCAGGAGTCGCTGGCCGACGACGCGACCGGGACGATGTGGCGATGGGCGACCCTCGTCGCGCTCGCGCTCCCGGCGCTCGCCGGGCTCGCCGTCGTCCGCTGGGGCCGCGAGTGGCCGTCGATGGGGCGGCGCTACGACTCGGTCGGTCAGCAGAAGGCCGAGACCGACGACGATCCGTGGAAGGCACTCGACCGCGGTGAGGACCCGACCGTCTAGGCTGGGCTCGTCCCCTCCCGCTCGTCCGCGAGCTCGCCTCGAGCACGCTCGCGCTTCGAGGCACGACACGCCCTAGAGAGGTTTGCACGATGCATGGTTCCTCCCCGGCCGCTTGGACGGCAGTCGTCATCTGCCTGATCGGCTTCACCGTCGGCGGTGTCGCGCTGCTGATGGGCCCCGCCTGGGTGCTGTTCTGGATCGGCGTCGCGCTCACCCTCGGCTCGGCCGTGGTCGCCAAGGTGATGTCGGCGGCGGGTCTCGGCGCCAAGGCGCACTGAATCCGTCAGACTGCGCTCCGTAGGCGTTGAACGCACTGCGCCCTCGGGCGTGGTGACGAAGGGAGCACACGATGTCCGACCAGCCGCCGTACCCGCCGCAGCAGCCGCAGCAGCCGCAGCAGCCGCCGTACGGTCAGCAGCCGCCGTACGGTCAGCAGCCGCCGCCGGGCTATGGCCAGCAGCCGCCGTACCCGCCGCAGCAGCCGCCGTACGGTCAGCCGCCGCAGTACGGCCAGTACGGCGGCGGCGGTTATGCCCCGATCCCGGAGTACCAGCCACCGACCCCGTACGCCGGCTGGTGGTCGCGTGTCGGCGCGCTCATCATCGACGGCCTGATCGGCACCCTCGTCGCGGTGATCCCGGCCATCATCGGGGCCGTCATGCTCGGCACCTCCGTCGAGACCCAGACGGACCCCTTCGGCACGTCCGAGAGCGAGGTCACCAACGAGGGCGTCTTCGCGTTCGGGATCATCCTCGTGATCCTCGCCGTGGTCGTCGCCCTCGCGTTCCAGATCTGGAACCAGGGCATCCGCCAGGGCAAGGGCGGTCAGAGCCTCGGCAAGCAGATCCTCGGGATCACGGTCATCGAGATGAGCACCGGCCAGCCGCAGGGCGCAGGCAAGGGCGTGCTGCGCTGGCTGCTCTACTACGTGCTCTCCAGCATCTGCTTCCTGGACCTGCTGTGGCCGCTGTGGGACAAGAAGCACCAGACGTGGCACGACATGCTCGTGTCCTCGGTGGTCGTGAAGGCGTGACTGCCACCGCCGGTCCCCGCTCGGCCACCTCGACGTGGCGCGCTCTCCGTGCGCCGCTCGCGGTGGGCGCGGCGGGGGTCGGTCTCGCGGCCTTGCTGCACTTCCGTGACCCGAACCTCTCCGGCAGCTACGGGCTCTGCCCGTTCGCCGCCCTCACCGGGCTCGACTGCCCCGGCTGCGGTGGGTTGCGCGCGGTGCACGCGCTCACCGACCTCCAGCTCGGCGTCGCCTTGTCGAGCAACGTGCTCGCGGTCGCGCTGGTCGCGGCGCTCGCCGTCGCGTACGTCGCCTGGATCCCGCGCAGGCTCGCCGATCCGCAGGCACGCATGATCGTGCTCTCCACCCGGACCGGCTTGGCGCTCCTTGCGGTCATGGGCGTGTTCTGGATCGTCCGCAACACTCCGTGGGGTGCCTGGCTCGGCTCATGAGCGGCCGCCGGCGCCAGCCGTCAGCTCTCGGCGAGCATGACCAGGACGGCGTAGCCGACGACGGCGAGAACGCTGAGGACGGCCGAGATGATGCCGAGGATGATCCCGGTCATGGCGAGTCCCTCGCCGCCGAGGCCGCCCTGGGAGGCGGCGATCTCCTTCTTGGCGAGGACACCCAGGAGGATGCCCACGATGCCGAACACTCCACAGCACGCCAGGCCGAGGATGCCGGTCACGAGCGCCCAGGTCGCCAGCGCCGAGGTGGGGGGCGGGGCGTACGGGTAGCCGTGCGGAGGATACGGCGAGTACGGCGGCTGTGGTGCGCCGTAGCCGTCGGACGGTTGTGAGGGGTCGAAGTCGTAGGGGCCAGGCGGCGGGGGAGTGCTCACAGCAGCCTCTCGGTCGGGGCGCCGCACGATGCCGCTGCCGCGCAGCGAGCATCCTGCCCTACCGCGAGGCCGATCAGGGGGCGGTGACCTCGCGCACAGCGGGCTGGATACTCTGGTGGGAAAGGTCGGTTACCTCGGGGATCATGCTCCGGCGACCACGGGTGGGAAGGTAGGTCCGGCGATGTCCGTTCTCGACGACATCATCGCGGGAGTCCTCGAGGACCTCGAGTCTCGGATGGCGACCGTGCCCTTGGCGGATCTCAAGGAGCGCGCAGGCCGGCAGGATCCCGCGCTCGACCCGATGCCGACCTTCCGTGCCGATGGTGTCTCGGTCATCGCCGAGGTCAAGCGTGCCAGCCCGTCCAAGGGATCGCTCGCGGCCATCAAGGACCCTGCCGCGCTGGCGGTCGACTACGCGGCAGGAGGTGCTGCGGCGATCTCGGTGCTCACCGAGCAGCGTCGGTTCTCCGGCAGCCTCGACGACCTCCGCGCCGTCCGCGGCCAGGTCGCCTGCCCCGTGCTCCGCAAGGACTTCATCACCACCTCCTACCAGCTGTGGGAGGCTCGCGCGGCCGGCGCCGACATGGCCCTCCTGATCGTCGCCGCGCTGGACCAGTCGGCGCTCGAGTCGCTGATCGAGCGGGCTCGCTCGATCGGTCTCACCCCGCTGGTCGAGGTGCACGACGAGGAGGAGGTCGAGCGTGCGGTCGCCGCCGGCGCCGACCTCGTCGGGGTCAACGCCCGCAACCTCAAGACGCTCGAGATCGACCGTACGACGTTCTCGCGGCTTGCTCCCCTCATCCCTGACACGGTCGTCAAGGTCGCCGAGTCCGGTGTGCGCGACACGAAGGACGTCATCGAGTACGCACGCTCCGGCGCCCAGGTCGTCCTGGTGGGGGAGACGCTCGTGACCGGAGGCAACCCCCGCTCGACGGTGGCCGACCTGGTCGCGGCGGGGTCGCACCCCGCTCTGCAGCACCGATGGTGACCGGACCCGCTCCGGCCCCCATCGCCCGTCGCACTGTGTGTTGACGCCACCTGCAAGGATCGACCCATGTTCAGCTCTGCCGCCTCGGCCGACCAGCAACGTACGACGCTCCCCGACGAGCACGGCCACTTCGGCCGTTTCGGCGGGCGATTCATGCCCGAGGCTCTGATCGCCCCGCTCGACGAGCTCGAGCGCGCGTGGCGTGAGGCCAAGCAGGACCCGACGTTCGTGAACGAGCTGGACCGCATGTTCCGCGAGTACGCGAACCTTCCCAGTCCGCTGTACGAGGCGTCGCGTCTGTCCGAACGCGTCGGCGCCCGCGTCCTGCTCAAGCGCGAGGACCTGAACCACACGGGCGCGCACAAGATCCGCAACGTCCTGGGCCAGGCGCTGCTGACCCGCCGGATGGGCAAGCGGCGGGTGATCGCCGAGACCGGTGCGGGCCAGCACGGTGTGGCCTCCGCGACGGCCTGCGCGTACCTCGACCTCGAGTGCGTCGTCTACATGGGCGAGGTCGACACCGAGCGGCAGGCGCTCAACGTCGCCCGCATGAAGATGCTCGGCGCGACGGTCATCCCGGTGACCACAGGCAGCCGCACCCTCAAGGACGCCATCAACGAGGCGCTGCGTGACTGGGTCAGCACCGTCGACGACACGCACTACCTGCTCGGTACGGCGGCAGGCGCGCACCCGTTCCCCGAGATCGTCCGCGACCTGACCCGTGGGATCGGCGACGAGGCGCGCGCACAGGTCCACGAGTTGACAGGCGCACTGCCGGACGCCGCGGCGGCGTGCGTCGGCGGCGGCTCCAACGCGATCGGCCTGTTCACGGCGTTCCTCGAGGACGCCGACGTGCGCCTGTACGGCTTCGAGGCGGGCGGTGACGGCTTCGACACCGGTCGTCACGCCGCGACGATCACCGCGGGTGACGTCGGCGTCCTCCACGGGACGCGCTCGTACCTCCTCCAGGACGAGGACGGGCAGACGATCGAGTCGCACTCGATCTCGGCAGGTCTGGACTACCCGGGTGTGGGCCCGGAGCACGCCTACCTCGCCGAGACGGGGCGCGTCTCGTACGAGCCGGTCACCGACGACGAGGCGATGGCCGCGTTCGACCTGCTCTGCAAGACCGAGGGCATCATCCCCGCGATCGAGTCCGCGCACGCCGTCGCGGGAGCGCTCCGGATCGTGCCGACCCTGACGGCGGAGCTCGGACGCACGCCGACGATCCTCGTCAACCTGTCCGGCCGCGGCGACAAGGACGCTCACACGGCAGCCACCTACTTCGGGCTGCTCTCCGAGGAGGACGCATGACCGCGCTGTCCGACACCCTGGCACGGGTCCGTGCCGAAGGGCGTCCCGCGCTGGTCGGCTACCTGCCGACCGGCTTCCCGGACAAGCAGACGGCGATCGACGCGATGGTGGCGATGGTCGAGGGCGGCGTCGACATCGTCGAGGTCGGCCTCCCGTACTCCGACCCGGTCATGGACGGGCCGACCATCCAGAAGGCCGCCGACGCTGCACTGCGCGCCGGCTTCCGGGTCGCCGACGTGTTCGACACGGTCGAGGCCGTGGCCGCGACCGGCGCGCCGACCCTCGTCATGACCTATTGGAACCCGGTCGAGCGGATGGGCGTGGACGGATTCGCCGCGCGTCTGGCCGCCGCCGGGGGAGCGGGCCTCATCACTCCGGACCTGATCCCCGACGAGGCGTCGGAGTGGATCGAGTCCTCTACGACGCACGGGCTCGACCGCGTCTTCCTCGTCGCGCCGTCGTCGACCGACGAGCGCATCGCGATGACCGCGCAGGCCTCGAGCGGCTTCCTGTACGCCACCTCGGTGATGGGCGTGACGGGGTCGCGGACGGCGACGAGCAGCGCTGCACCCACCCTCGTCGGCCGCGTCAAGCAGGTGAGCGACATCCCGGTCGGCGTCGGGCTCGGGGTGAGCAACGGCGACCAGGCTGCCGAGGTCGGTGCGTTCGCCGACGCCGTGATCGTCGGATCGGCGCTCGTGGCCCGGCTGCTCGAGGCCGGGTCCGACACCACGGCGGGCATCGCGTCCGTCCGTGCTCTCGCCGAGGACCTCCGGGCCGGCGTCGAGCGAGCCCGTACGGCACCCGACCAGACCAGCGCAGACAAGGGAGCACTCGCGTGATCCTCGCTTCCATCCCGAGCCCGTCGGAGTCGGTCTGGCACCTCGGGCCGTTCCCGATCCGTGCGTACGCGCTCTGCATCATCGCCGGGGTCGTCGCCGCGATCTGGGTCGGCGACAAGCGGTTCCAGGCGCGCGGCGGCAAGCCTGGTGCGGTCGCGGACGTGGCCATCTGGGCGATCCCGTTCGGACTCGTCGGCGCACGTCTGTACCACGTGGTCACCAACCCCGAGCTCTACTTCGCCGCCGGCCGCGACCCGGTCCGCGCCCTCTACATTTGGGAGGGCGGCCTCGGCATCTGGGGCGCCATCTCGCTCGGCGCCGTCGGCGCCTACATCGGCTGCCGCCGGTACGGCATCCGCTTCGCGCCGCTCGCCGACGCGCTCGCCCCCGGCGTCCTCCTCGGGCAGGCGATCGGCCGCTTCGGCAACTGGTTCAACCAGGAGTTGTTCGGCAGCCCGACGACGCTGCCGTGGGGCCTCGAGATCGACGCGGCGCACCGCCCCGCCGGCTACGAGCAGTACGAGACGTTCCATGCGACCTTCCTGTACGAGTCCCTCTGGAACCTCGCCGGCTTCTTCCTCCTGATCTGGGCCGACCGGCGCTTCCGGCTCGGTGGCGGCCGGGTCGTCGCGCTGTACGTCGCGATCTACACCGCCGGCCGATTCTGGATCGAAGGCCTGCGCATCGACACCGCGCACGAGCTCCTCGGGCTCCGCTTGAACCAGTGGACGTCGATCGTCCTCTTCGTGGCCGCGATCGCCCTCTTCGTCTGGCTGACGAAGTCCGGGCGCGGCGCACGGGAGGACGTCGTGCAGGTCGACAAGGATGCCGCCGCCGCGGATGGGGAGGCGGCCGACGACGACACGGCGCCCGCCGATGGCGACACCGCACCCGCCGCCGACGACGCGGAACCGCGGGCCGGCGACACGGCACCGGCCGCCGACGACACGGCTCCTGCGGGTGACGACGAGGCTCCGCGGTCGTAGATTCGAGGCATGACCGAGGCCCCGACGCCTGACGACGCGGCTCGTCCCGCGCCGTACCCCCTCCCCGACCCCGCGACGATCGGCGAGGAGCACCACGACGTCACCGGCGGCTGGCTCCGGCCAGCGGTGTTCGGCGCCTCGGACGGCCTGGTCTCCAACTTCGCCCTGATCATGGGCATGGCCGGGGGGACGAGCGACCCGACGCCGGTGATCGTGGCCGGTGTCGCGGGCCTGGCGGCGGGGGCGTTCTCGATGGCCGTCGGCGAGTACACGTCCGTCGCGAGCCAGGCGGAGCTCGCGCGCGCCGAGGTGTCGAGGGAGCGCCGCCAGATCCTCCGCGACGACGCGCAGGAGCAGGCCGAGCTGGCCTCGATGTTCGTGGCGAAGGGCGTGGACGAGGACGTTGCCCGCGAGGTCGCCGAGCAGATCCACTCCGACCCCGACAACGCCGTACGCGTCCATGCCCGGGAGGAGTTCGGCATCGACGTCACCGACCTGCCGTCCCCGATGCTTGCCGCGGTCTCGTCGTTCCTGTCGTTCGCGCTCGGAGCGTTGATCCCGCTCCTCCCGCTGATGCTCGGGATCACGTCTCTGGGCCCGACCGTCGCAGCGTCGCTCGTGGCGCTGTTCGGGACCGGAGCCCTCGTCACGGCGCTCACCGATCGTCCGTGGTGGTTCGGCGGGCTGCGTCAGCTCGTCCTCGGCAGTGCCGCGGCGGCGCTCACCTTCGGGATCGGCGGCCTCGTCGGCGGCATCACCGACTGACGTCGCCGTACGGCGTACCGAGCGGTCGCTGCCCGCAACAATCGTGTAACCTGGGCAAGCCATGTGAGGGCCAAGGTCGTCCCTTCGGTGTGGTTGTTCCCCCGCTGACGGACCGGCACCTCGTCTCTGTGCGAGCTCCCCCTGTTCGAAAGCGCCATAGCGAAGACGACGGGAGAAGAACGGCATGCGCGGGTTTCCCCCAGCTCAAGGTCTGTACTCCGGCGAGCACGAGCACGACGCCTGTGGTGTCGCGTTCGTCGCGACGCTGACCGGCCAGGCCAGCCACGAGATCGTTGCCCAGGGCCTGACCGCCCTGCGCAACCTGGACCACCGCGGCGCCGTGGGCGCCGAACCGGACTCCGGCGACGGCGCCGGCATCCTCCTCCAGGTGCCGGACGCGTTCCTCCGTGACGTGGTCGACTTCGCGCTTCCCGAGCAGGGACAGTACGCCGTCGGCACGGCGTTCCTGCCGGTCGAGGCCACCGACGCGGCGGGCGCCCGTACGGCGATCGAGGCCCTGGCGGCTGAGGAGGGCCTCGCGGTCCTCGGCTGGCGCGACGTGCCGACCAACCCCGACGTCCTCGGCTCGATGGCGCGTGGCGCGATGCCGTCGTTCGTGCAGCTGTTCGTCGCTGACTCCGAAGGCTCCCGGACCGGCATCGACCTGGACCGCGTGACCTTCGCGCTGCGCAAGCGCGCCGAGCACGAGCTCGACGTCTACTTCCCGTCGCTGTCGGCCCGCACCCTCGGCTATAAGGGCATGCTGACGACCGACCAGCTCGACCACTTCTTCCCCGACCTGACCGACGCCCGGATCGCGTCGGCGATGGCGGTCGTGCACAGCCGCTTCTCGACGAACACGTTCCCGAGCTGGCCGCTGGCTCACCCGTTCCGCTTCATCGCGCACAACGGCGAGATCAACACCGCCCGCGGCAACCGCAACTGGATGCGCGCCCGCGAGGCGCTGCTCGAGTCGGACCTGATCCCGGGCGACCTGAGCCGGCTCTTCCCGATCGTCGACCCGGAGGACTCCGACTCGGCGTCGTTCGACGAGGCGCTCGAGCTGCTGCACCTCGGCGGCCGCAGCCTCCCGCACGCGGTGATGATGATGATCCCCGAGGCGTGGGAGAACAACCCGGAGATGGACCCCGCGCAGCGGGCGTTCTACGAGTTCCACTCCACGATGATGGAGCCGTGGGACGGACCCGCGTGCGTCGTCTTCACCGACGGCACGCAGATCGGTGCGGTCCTCGACCGCAACGGGCTGCGCCCCGGGCGGTTCTGGCAGACCGAGGACGGCCTCGTCGTGCTGGCCTCCGAGGCGGGCGTCCTCGACCTCGACCCGGCGACCATCGTGCGCAAGGGGCGCCTCGAGCCGGGTCAGATGTTCCTGCTCGACCTCGACGAGCACCGCGTGATCCCCAACGAGGAGATCAAGGCGGAGCTCGCCGGCGCCCACCCGTACGAGGAGTGGCTGTACTCGGGCCTCGTGCGCTTCTCCGACCTTCCCGAGATCGAGCACGTCGTGCACACGCACGCGTCCGTGACGCGCCGTCAGCAGGTCTTCGGCTACACCGAGGAGGAGCTCCGCATCCTCGTCGCGCCGATGGCTCGTACGGGAGCCGAGCCGATCGGCTCGATGGGCACCGACACGCCGATCGCCGTGCTGTCGGACCGTTCGCGGCTGCTGTTCGACTACTTCAACCAGCTCTTCGCGCAGGTCACCAACCCGCCGCTGGACGCGATCCGCGAGGAGCTCGTGACCTCGCTGCTCAGCACGGTCGGCGCCGAGGGCAACCTGCTCGAGGCGACGCCGGCGTCGTGCCGCCAGCTGCAGATGTCGTTCCCGGTGATCACCAACGACGAGCTCGCCAAGATCAGGCACGTCAACCGTCACGGCAACATGCCCGGCCTCTCGACCTACGTCGTCCGTGGCCTGTACGACGTGGCCGGCGGCGCCGACTCGCTGCGCAAGCGCCTCGACGAGATGTGCACCGAGGTGTCTGCGGCGATCGCCGACGGTGCCCGCATCATCGTGTTGTCGGACCGCCACTCGAACCACGAGCTGGCCCCGATCCCGTCGCTGCTGATGACCGGCGCGCTGCACCACCACCTGGTGCGCGAGAAGACCCGGACCCGCGTCGGCCTCCTCGTCGAGACCGGCGACGTCCGCGAGGTGCACCACGTGGCGCTCCTGCTCGGGTACGGCGCATCCGCCGTCAACCCGTACCTCGCGCTGGAGACGGCCGAGGACCTCGCCCGCGAGGCGGTCTACGTCGAGGGTGTCGCGCCGGAGAAGGCGGTCGCCAACCTCCGCTACGCGCTCGGCAAGGGCGTGCTCAAGGTGATGTCCAAGATGGGCGTCTCGACCGTCGCCTCGTACACGGGTGCCCAGATCTTCGAGGCCGTCGGTCTCGCTCCGGAGCTCGTCGAGCGCTACTTCACCGGCACGACCTCGCGCCTGGGCGGCATCGATCTCGGCGTCGTCGCCGAGGAGGTCCGCATCCGGCACGCCAAGGCGTACCCGACGGCCGGCATCTCCGCCTCGCGTCGCCAGCTCGACACGGGCGGCGAGTACCAGTGGCGTCGTGACGGTGCACAGCACCTCTTCGACCCGGAGACGGTCTTCCGGCTCCAGCACTCGACGCGCGCAGGCCGCTACGACGTCTTCAAGCAGTACACGCAGCGCGTGGACGACCAGTCCGAGCGCCTGATGACCCTGCGTGGGCTCCTCAAGCTGAAGGAAGGCGTCCGTCCGGCCGTCCCGATCGAGGAGGTCGAGCCGGTCTCCGAGATCGTCAAGCGCTTCTCGACCGGTGCGATGTCGTACGGGTCGATCAGCCAGGAGGCGCACGAGACGCTCGCGATCGCGATGAACCGTCTCGGCGGCAAGTCCAACACCGGCGAGGGCGGCGAGGACCCGGAGCGCCTGTACGACCCGGAGCGTCGCAGCGCGATCAAGCAGGTCGCGTCCGGTCGCTTCGGCGTCACGTCGGAGTACCTCACGAACGCCGACGACATCCAGATCAAGATGGCGCAGGGCGCGAAGCCCGGCGAGGGCGGGCAGCTGCCTGGCCCGAAGGTCTACCCGTGGGTGGCGCGGACGCGGCACTCGACGCCGGGTGTCGGCCTGATCTCGCCGCCTCCGCACCACGACATCTACTCGATCGAGGACCTCAAGCAGCTGATCCACGACCTGAAGAACGCCAACCCGTCCGCGCGGGTGCACGTGAAGCTGGTCGCGGAGGTCGGCGTGGGCACGGTTGCAGCGGGCGTCTCCAAGGCGCACGCCGACGTCGTCCTGATCTCGGGCAATGACGGTGGCACCGGCGCGTCGCCGCTCACGTCGCTCAAGCACGCGGGTGGCCCCTGGGAGCTCGGCCTGGCCGAGACCCAGCAGACGCTGCTCCTCAACGGGCTGCGCGACCGCATCGTCGTCCAGGCCGACGGCCAGCTGAAGACGGGACGCGACGTCGTGGTCGCCGCTCTGCTCGGTGCGGAGGAGTTCGGGTTCGCGACGGCACCGCTCGTGGTGTCCGGCTGCATCATGATGCGCGTCTGCCACCTCGACACCTGCCCGGTCGGCGTGGCGACGCAGAACCGCGACCTGCGCAAGAAGTACTCCGGCAAGGCCGAGTACGTCGTGAACTTCTTCGAGTACATCGCCCAGGAGGTGCGCGAGTACCTCGCGGCGCTCGGCTTCCGCTCGATCGAGGAGGCCGTCGGGCACGCCGAGGTCCTCGACTCGCGCGAGGCGATCGCGCACTGGAAGGCGAGCGGGCTGGACCTGGCGCCGATCCTGCACGTCCCCGAGCTCCCCGAGGGGGCCGCGCTGCGCAACACGACGACGCAGAACCACGGCCTCGACCGGGCGCTGGACAACGAGCTGATCGCGCTGTCCACGGACGCGCTCGACCGTGGCGAGCCGGTCCGTGCGCAGCTGGAGATCCGCAACGTGAACCGTACCGTCGGCACGATGCTCGGCCACGAGGTCACCAAGCGCTACCGCGGGGCGGGCCTGCCGGACGACACGATCGACGTCACCTTCACGGGTTCGGCCGGTCAGTCGTTCGGCGCCTTCGTCCCGCGCGGCATCACGCTGCGCCTCGAGGGCGACGGCAACGACTACGTCGGCAAGGGCCTGTCCGGTGGGCGGCTCGTGATCCGGCCGCCGCGCGACGCGTCGTTCGTCGCCGAGGACCAGATCATCGCCGGCAACGTCATCGGGTACGGCGCGACGAGCGGTCAGATCTTCGTCCGCGGGCGCGCCGGTGAGCGCTTCTGCGTCCGCAACTCCGGCGCGACAGCCGTCGTCGAAGGGGTGGGGGACCACGCGCTCGAGTACATGACCGGCGGTCGCGTCGTGATCCTCGGCACCACCGGCCGCAACGTCGCGGCCGGTATGAGCGGCGGGGTCGCCTACGTGCTCGACCTGGACGACGATCTCGTCAACCGCGAGATGGTCGAGGTCCACGAGGTTGGCGAGCCCGACGCGCTCAAGGACCTCGTCACCCGGCACGCCGAGGAGACCGGCTCGGAGGTCGCCGCCAAGCTTCTGGCCGACTGGGAGACCTCGCTGACGCGGTTCTCCGAGATCATGCCGGTCGACTACCGCAGGGTGCTGAAGGCGCGTGCCGCAGCCGAGGAGGCCGGTCTCGGCGAGGACGAGACCACCGCAGCGATGATGGAGGCAGCGATCCGTGGCTGATCCGAAGGGTTTCATGAAGACGCCGCGCCAGGTGGCGCAGCGCCGTCCGGTCGGCGAGCGCATCCACGACTGGAACGAGGTGTACCCCGGTACGCCTGGTCGTGCGCTGCTGCCGATCATCACCGAGCAGGCCGGCCGCTGCATGGACTGCGGCATCCCGTTCTGCCACTCGGGCTGCCCGCTGGGCAACCTGATCCCGGAGTGGAACGACCTGGTGTGGCGTGACGACTGGGAGGAGGCGATGTCGCGGCTGCACGCGACGAACAACTTCCCGGAGTTCACGGGTCGCCTCTGCCCGGCGCCGTGCGAGACGGCCTGCGTCGTCGGCATCAACCGCGACGCGGTGACGATCAAGAACGTCGAGGTCTCGATCATCGACCGCGCCTGGGACGACGGCCGGGTCGTGCCGGAGCCCCCGGAGTGGCTGACGGGCAAGACCGTCGCGGTGATCGGCTCAGGCCCTGCGGGGCTCGCGGTCGCGCAGCAGCTGACGCGTGCAGGTCACACCGTCGCCGTCTACGAGCGTGACGACAAGCCGGGCGGGCTGCTGCGCTACGGCATCCCGGAGTTCAAGATGGAGAAGTCCGTCGTGGACCGCCGGATCGAGCAGATGACGGCCGAGGGCACGGTGTTCCGCAACGGCGTCTCCGTCGGCCTCGACATCACCGGCGAGGAGCTGCGGGACCGCTACGACGCCGTCGTGCTCGCGACCGGCGCCACGGTGCGTCGTGACCTGCCCGCTCCCGGGCGTGAGCTCGGCGGCATCCACCAGGCCATGGAGTACCTCCCGCAGGCCAACCGGGTCGCGCGCGGCGAGACGGTCGAGGGCCAGGTCGTGGCGACGGGCAAGGACGTCATCATCATCGGTGGCGGTGACACCGGCGCCGACTGCCTCGGCACCGCGATCCGTCAGCAGGCGCGCTCGATCACGCAGCTGGAGATCATGCCGCGTCCGACCGAGGAGCGTCCGGGCCACCAGCCGTGGCCGACGTACCCGATGCTGTACCGCGTCGCCTCGGCGCACGAGGAGGGCGGAGAGCGCGTCTACGCGGTCTCGACGCAGGAGTTCCTCGGCGACGAGGACGGCAACGTCCGTGCGCTGCGCCTGGTCGAGGTGGAGATGGTCGACGGGCGCTTCCAGGAGGTCGAGGGCAGCGCACGCGAGATCCCCGCACAGCTGGTGCTCCTTGCGATGGGCTTCACCGGGCCGGAGACCGACGGCGTCGTGTCGCAGCTCGGTGTCGGCCTCGACGAGCGCGGCAACGTCGCGCGCGACAACGCGTACATGACCGACGTCCCGGGTGTCTTCGTCGCCGGTGACGCCGGCCGTGGTCAGTCGCTGATCGTGTGGGCGCTCGCCGAGGGTCGCTCGTGCGCCGCCGGGGTCGACGCGTACCTCAACGGCTCGACGACCCTCCCGTCGCCGATCCTGCCGACGGAGCGCCCGCTGGTCGTCTGACCCCCGCCTCCGTCCCGTCACCGATTCGGGCAGTTCGGTGCGTTTCTGCTTCGCAGAACGGCACCGAACTGCCCGAATCGCGTTCGGGGGGCGGGACTGTTGGCGGTCGGTTCGTCTCACGTTTCGAGAGATTTCGCCTTTGAAACAACAAATATGGCGGGTCGGGTCGCGCAGCTCCCCTGGACCGATCTAGGGTTGGGGAGTGCGTAGAGCAAAGATCGTCTGCACCATCGGTCCCGCCGTCTGGTCAGAGGAGAAGATCCTCGAGCTGGCCAGAGCAGGCATGAACGTCGCCCGCCTCAACCTCAGTCACGGAGACCACGCGACCCACGAGAAGTCCTTCGCGTGGGCACGGAACGCCGCTGAGGTCACGGGGCAGCCGATCGCGATCCTGGCAGACCTCCAAGGGCCCAAGATCCGTCTCGGCAAGTTCGCGTCGGGGCCCGTGCCCCTCGCGGTGGGCGACACCTTCACCATCACCACCGACGACGTCGCCGGTGACGACAAGCGGTGCTCGACGACGTACGCCGGCCTTCCTGGCGACGTGTCGGTCGGCGACACGATCCTGATCGACGACGGCAAGGTGAAGCTGCGTGCCACCGAGGTCACCGACACGGACGTGACGGCCGTGTGCGAGGTGCCTGGTGTCCTGAGCAACAACAAGGGCATCAACCTGCCGGGAGTCACCGTGAGCGTCCCGGCTCTGTCGGACAAGGATCGTGACGACCTGCGCTGGTCGCTGCGGGCCGGCGTCGACTTCATCGCCCTGTCCTTCGTCCAACGGGGCGCCGACGTCGACGACGTGCGCGCGATCATGGAGGAGGAAGGCGTATTCCGTCCGGTGATCGCCAAGATCGAGAAGCCGCAGGCGGTCTCGAACCTCGACGAGATCATGGATGCGTTCGACGGCGTGATGGTCGCGCGCGGCGACCTCGGCGTGGAGCTGCCGCTGGAGGACGTCCCGATCGTCCAGAAGCTGATCGTCGAGAAGGCGCGCCGCAACGCCAAGCCGGTCGTCGTCGCGACGCAGATGCTGGAGTCGATGATCTCCGCACCGCGCCCGACGCGCGCCGAGGCCTCGGACGTCGCCAACGCCGTGCTCGACGGGGCGGACGCCGTCATGCTGTCGGGGGAGACCAGCGTCGGCGAGTTCCCCATGGAGACCGTGCGCACCATGGCGCGGATCGTCGAGAGCACCGAGGAGCACGGCCTGCCGCGGATGGCGGCCTACCACTGGGACCCGAAGACCCGGAGCGGTGTGATCGGCCGCGCGGCGTCGGGTGTGGCTCAGAGCGTCGGTGCGAAGTACGTCTGCGCGTTCACGACCTCCGGCGACAGCGCTCGGCGCATGACGCGATACCGCTCGACGGTGCCCGTCCTCGCGTTCACCCCGGACCCGGTGGTCCGGAACCAGCTCGCGATGTCGTGGGGGGTCCAGACCTTCCTGGTCCCCGAGGTCGAGCACACCGACATGATGGTGCTCCAGGTCGACCGGGCTCTGCTCGAGATCGGCCAGTGCTCCGAGGGCGACGAGGTCGTCATCGTGGCGGGGAGCCCGCCTGGCATCGCCGGGTCGACCAACGCGCTGCGCATCCACCGCATGGGTGACGCGATCAAGGGCGTGTCCCCGGCGTACACGACGCCGCTGGTCCGCGAGTAGCCCAAGCAGCGCGCCCAGGCTCGGACGCCTCCAGGTGTCCGTACAAGCAGAAGCCGGCCCCTCCCCGGCAGGGGGGAGAGGCCGGCTTCGGCGTCCGTGGCGTCAGGCGACGCCGAGGTACGCCTCCTTGACGGCCGGATCGGCCAGGAGTTCCGGGCCGGTGCCGGACCGCGTGATGCGGCCGGTCTCCAGCACGTACGCCCGGTCGGCCCTGCTCAGGGCCTGGTTGGCGTTCTGCTCCACGAGGAGCACTGTCATTCCTTGCGCGTTCACCTGCGAGATGATCGAGAAGATCTGCTTGATGAACTGCGGCGCGAGCCCCATGGACGGCTCGTCGAGCAGCAGCACCTTCGGGCGACCCATCAGGGCACGCCCGATCGCGAGCATCTGCTGCTCACCACCGGACAGCGTGCCGCCGGACTGCGCCTCGCGCTCCTTGAGGCGCGGGAACAGCTCGAAGACGCGGTCGTAGCTCTCGTCGACCGTGCTGCGTTCCTTGAGGGCGTACGTCCCCATCTCGAGGTTCTCGCGCACCGTCATGGCCGGGAAGATGCCGCGACCCTCGGGCGTGAGGGAGATGCCACGGACGACGCGCTTGTGGCCCGGGAGCTTGGAGATGTCCTCGCCCTCGAACGTCACGCTGCCCGACGACAGGTTCAGCAGCCCGGCGAGCGAGCGCATCGTGGTCGTCTTGCCGGCGCCGTTGGCGCCGATCAGCGTCACGATCTCACCCTCCTCCACGGAGATCGAGATGTCGTGGAGTGCCTGGATGCGTCCGTAGTGGACCGAGATGTTGTTGATCTCGAGGAGCGCCATGTCAGTCCTCCTCTCCGAGGTAGGCGGCGATGACCGTGGGGTCGTTGCGGATGTCGGCCGGGAGACCGTCGGCGATCTTCTTGCCGAACTCCAGCACGACGATCCGGTCGGTCACCCCCATCACGAGGCGCATGTCGTGCTCGATGAGCAGCACGGTGTAGCCGTCGTCACGGATCGTCCGGATGAGCGCCATGAGCTCTTCCTTCTCGGCCGGGTTGAAGCCGGCAGCCGGCTCGTCCAGGCAGAGGAGCTTCGGGTCCGTGGCGAGTGCGCGGGCGATCTCGAGACGGCGCTGGTAGCCGTACGGGAGGGCGCTCGCCTGGGCCATCGCCTTGTCGGCGATGCCCACGAACTCCAGCAGCGCCATGCCACGCTCGATGGCCTCCCGCTCCTCGCGGTAGAGCCGCGGAGTGCGGAAGAGCGAGCCCCAGACGCCAGTCTTGTGCCGGGCATCGAGTCCGACGACGACGTTCTCGAGGGCCGTCATCTCGCCGAAGAGACGGACGTTCTGGAACGTCCGGGCGATACCGAGGCGCGTGATCTTGTGCTGCTTGCGCCGCCCGATCGCCTCGTTCTCGAGCAGGACCTGACCCTCGGTCGGCCGGTAGACACCGGTCATCGCGTTGAAGCACGTGGTCTTGCCGGCACCGTTCGGGCCGATCAGACCGAGGATCTCGCCGCGCTTGATGTCGAAGCTGACGTCGTCGAGGGCGGTCAGTCCGCCGAACCGCATGGTGAGGTTCTGGATCTCGACGAGCTTGTCACCGACCTCGACCGCGATCTCGCGCTCGGCGGCAGCCAGCTGCGCGACCTCGGAGTCGAGCGGCGGCGGCGCGTCCGGCTTCGGTGTCGATGGCAGGGGAGTGGCGTTGTCCGTCACTGGCCGGCCTCCTTGGTCGTGCCTGCCGGGGCTGTTGAGACAGCCGGCGCGTTGGCCAGGTTGGCGATCCTCTTGTGCGCGCGCCGTTCGAACGTCAGCAGGTGCGGACGTTTCCCGAACAGGCCCTGCGGCCGGAAGATCATCAGGACCACGAGCACCGCACCGAAGATGAGGTACTTGAACTCGGCGATCCCCGTGAACCGTAGCGGGATGTACGCGACGATCGCGCCGCCGAGGATGGCCCCGAACTTGTTGCCCTGACCACCGAGGACGACGGCCACGAGGAACAGCACCGACATCTGGACGTCGAAGCGCTGGTTGTTGACGAACCCGATCTGGCCCGCTGCGATCGCCCCGGCCGAACCACCGAGAGCGGCGCCGATGCCGAACGCCCAGAGCTTGTAGCGGAAGGTCGGGACGCCCATGATCTCGGCAGCGTCCTCGTCCTCGCGCAGGGCGATCCAGTTGCGTCCGACCCGGCTGCGCTCGAGGTTGCCGAGCGCGATCATCACCAGGATGATCACCGTGATCGTCAGCCAGTACCACGGAGCACCGGCGCTGTTGGAGAAGATCGGGTTGCCCTCGGCGTTGGTGCCCGGCGGGTGACCGACCTCCTGGAAGCCCTGCTGACCGCGCAGGGCGGGGATGATCGTCGCGAGCAGACGGATGATCTCGCCGAAGCCGAGCGTCACGATCGCGAGGTAGTCGCCTCGGAGTCTCAGCGTCGGGATGCCGAGGAGCACGCCGAACACGACCGTGACCATCGCCGCCAGCGGCAGCGTGAGGAGGTACGGGATGTGGACGAGCGTGGAGTCGGGCGACGTCCACAGCGCTGCGACGTACGCGCCGACCGCGAAGAACCCGACGTATCCCAGGTCGAGCAGTCCCGCCTGGCCGACGACGACGTTCAGGCCGACGGCGACGAGCGCGTAGCGCGCCATCTCGGCGCACGCCAGCGGCCAGTCGTTGCTGGGCTCCGTCGTCAGCAGCGGGATGTTGACCAGCGGCAGCGCGAACGCGGCCGCGACGGCGATCAGCAGGAAGGCCCACTGGCTGAGGCGAGGGAGGTGGTTCCACCAGTCCGACAGACCGCGCAGGCGGGTCGGCTTGGTGGTCTCCTCCACGAGCTCGTCGGCACGGGCCTGGGACTCTGCGGCCCCGCCCATCGGGGTACCCGTACTCATGCCCTCACCTTCCCGAGGTTGCTACCGAGGATGCCCTCCGGGCGGACCATCAGCACGGCGATCAGGACGACGAAGCAGACCACGTCGTTCCACTGTGCACTGCCGAGGAGGATCTGGCCGTAGTTGCCGATCAGGCCCAGCAGGAGGCCGCCCAGCAGGGCGCCGCGCACGTTGCCGATGCCGCCGAGGACGGCTGCGGTGAACGCCTTGACACCGAGCAGGAAGCCGCCCAGGTAGAGCACGCCGGACGGCACCTTCATGACGTAGAAGAGAGCGGCCACGCCGGCGAGCAGACCGCCGAGGATGAACGTGCTCACGATGATGCGCTCACGGTTGACACCCATGAGGGTGGCCGTGTCGGGGTCCTGGGCGACGGCGCGGATGCCGCGACCGAGCTTCGAACGCCGGATGAACTGATCAACGACGACCATCATGATGATGGCCGCCGACACGATCAGGATCGAGTCGAAGTAGATGAGCGTCCCGCCGATGTCGAAGACCGGCTTGTTCTGGAACATGATCACCGCCGGCTCGGGGTTCGGCCCGCGCCACCAGAAGATCAGGTACTGGATGACGAAGGACATGCCGATCGCCGAGATGAGGAACACGAGGCGTGGCGCGCCTTTGGCGCGCAAGGGTTTGTACGCCACGCGTTCCACGATGAACGCTGTCACCGCCGAGGCGAGCATGCCGAACACCAGTGCCAGCAAGAGGTTGGCGGCGATCGCGTACCAGGCGAGGTTCGGGACGGAGGGACCGAAGCCGAGAGAGGTCAAGGTGAAGACGACGGCGTACGCGCCGACGATGAAGACCTCGGAGTGCGCGAAGTTGATGAGGTTGAGGACGCCGTACACGAGGGTGTAGCCGAGCGCGACGAGCGCGTAGATGCCGCCGAAGGTGAGGCCGTCGACGGTGGCGCTCCAGAAGTTCGCGCCCAGCGCTTCCCAGTCGAAGCTGATCCACTGGTCCACTTGGGCTCCTTTGAGGAGTGGGGTGTGCAGAGAAGGGGGTCCGTCTGGATCAGACGGACCCCCTCCGTTGACGAGCTGTCGCTACTGAGTTGCAGGCCTCTTAGAGACTGCCTCTCTCAGAGGACGCCGACCGAGACGATCTGGCCATCCTGCACCTTGTAGCCGTAGACAGCGAGTTCGGTGAGCTCGCCGGTCTCGTCCCACTTGAACTTCTTGCTGAGGCCCTGGGCGTCGTAGTTGGTCACCCAGTCCTTCAGCTTGGCGCGATCCTGGTTGCCCTCGTCGATGCCCGCGAGCAGCACGGTCGCCGCGTCGTAGCCCTCGACCGAGTAGGTGCCCGGCGCGTCGCCGCCCGAGACCTTCTTGTAGGCGTCGCTGAAGCTGGTGATCAGCTCACCCGGGATGCACGGGCAGGTGAAGTAGGCGTTCGCCGAGGCGTCACCGGCCTGGTTGATGAACTCCTGGTCCTTCACGCCGTCCGGGCCGATGAAGATGCCCTCGTAGCCCTTGGCGACGAGCTGCTGGTTGAACGGCGCACCCTCGGCGTAGTAGCCCGAGTAGAAGACCGCGTCGGGCTTCTCAGCAAGGATCTTGGAGATCGTCGCGGAGAAGTCCTTCTGGCCCGTCGTCACCTTGTCGGAGCCGACGACGTTGTCGCCGAGCGCCTCGGTGGCGGTGCCGGCGAGGCCGACGCCGTACTCGGAGTCGTCCTGGACCACGTAGACCGTCTTGGCATCGAGCTTCTCGGTGAGCTTCGGCACGGCCGGGCCCTGCACGTTGTCGTTGCCGAGCGCGCGGAAGAAGGTCGTCCAGCCGTTCTGCGTCAGCGCCGGGCCGGTGGCCGACGGCGTGATGTGGACGAGGCCGGCCTGCTCGAAGATCGTGCCGGTGGCCTTCGACTCGCCGGAGAACGGCAGGCCGACGACGCCGATGATGTTCTCGTCGTTGGTCGCCTGCGTCACCGGGCCGGTGGACTTGTTCGGGTCGCCCTCGGTGTCGAACGTCTGCAGCGTGACCTGGCAGTTGGCGTTGTTCGCGTTGTGCTCCTCGACCGCCAGCTTCACACCGTTGATGATGTTGATGCCGAGCTGGGCGTTGGCGCCGGTCTCGGCACCGATGTAGGCGATGGTGGTGGTCGCCGGGCACTCGGCCGATCCGTCGCCCGCAGGGCTGACAGCGTCGTCGGGTGCATCGATTGCAGTCTGGACGGTCAGCTCGGGAGTCGAGCTGTCCTCGTCTCCGCTGTCGCCGTCGTCGGTGTTGGCGCACGCAGCGAGCGTGAGCGCCAGCACTGCGGCAGCCGCGAGTGCCTTCGTGGAACGAGACACGGTGGTGTCCTCCGATTCGTTGGGGCCGGCCCCCGAGCGGGGCGGGGCGGACGTTGCGTCCCATGCAAGTAACTGCAACGTTCTAACACAGTGAGAGCGCCTCGACCGTGGATGAATCCAAGCCGTTATGAAACGGTGAAATCCGGTCAACCTTCGAAAGAAGTCTGTTGGCGCGTCTGGGGGCGTCACGAAAAGTAGCACCGCGCAACGGTCTCCGCAGCGTGAGATGTGCCGGGTGCGGGACTCGAACCCGCACATCCTTTCGGACAGTGGTGTTTGAGACCACCGCGTCTACCATTCCGCCAACCCGGCTGGCCCGTCGGTCGCCGGCGGGCGCGGGATAACCTTCTCACGTGACTTCTCCTGAGAGCACCCCCGGTACGCTCCCGCCCGTCCGCCGCGTCGTCATCGCCGAGGACGAGGCGCTGATCCGCCTCGACCTGGCCGAGATGCTCGCCGAGGAGGGCATCGAGGTGGTCGGTCAGGCGGCCGACGGTGAGCAGGCGGTCGCGCTCGCCGAGGAGCTGCGCCCCGACCTCGTCGTGATGGACGTGAAGATGCCGAAGCTCGACGGCATCTCCGCCGCGGAGAGGATCGCCTCGCAGCGCATCGCGCCGGTCGTGATGCTGACGGCCTTCAGCCAGCGCGAGCTCGTGGAGCGTGCGCGCGACGCGGGCGCGATGGCGTACCTCGTCAAGCCGTTCAGCAAGGCCGACCTCGTCCCGGCGATCGAGATGGCGGTCAGCCGCTTCTCCGAGATCGCCGCGCTCGAGGCCGAGGTGGCGAGCCTCGAGGACCGCTTGGAGACGCGTCGCGCCGTCGAGCGTGCGAAGGGCCTCCTGCAGGAGGCGCTGGGCATCACCGAGCCGCAGGCGTTCCGGTGGATCCAGAAGACGGCGATGGACCTGCGCCTGTCGATGCGTGCCGTGGCTGAGGGCGTCGTGGAGCACGGTCCCGCGCTCGGCGGCTCGAGCGGGTCCGAGTCGCCTGCGGACCCCGCGTAGCCCCCTCCCCGCGGCGGTGCCTCAGCGTCCACCGCCTCCGGCCGAGTGGACGCTGACGCACCGACAGCGGACGGGCATGGGGCGAGGACGACGTTGTCCGCAGGCGTCCCGTTGCCCTGGTCGTCCCCAGGGGGCCGGTGCCGCAGTGGTCACGGTGCCCGGTCCGCACGATGCTCGGCGGATGCCTGCCCCGCGCCCCGTCCCGCCGGAGCTCGGTGCGGGGCCTTTCACCGCGCGGTACGCCGCCGGCCTCGGCGTGTCGGAGAGGGTCCTGCGGGGCAAGCGCTTCCGCCGCGTGCACCCGCGGGTGTGGGTGCACGCAGCACATGCGATGACGTTCGCCGACGAGGTGGAGGCGGCCCGCCTCGCGCTCCCCGAGGGGAGCCACGTCGACGGCGAGACACGTCATCGCCTTCTCGGGTACGACGCAGGCTCCGCACGGCCGCTCGAGTTCGTGATCGACGAGGACCAGCATCGGGACCTGCTGGGGGTCTTCCTCCACCGCACGGTGTTGCTCCCGCCCCTGGACGGGACCGGCGTGACACCGGCCGCAGCCTTCATCCGCTGCTGTGAGCGCCAGCGGCTCATCGACCTCGTGAAGCGGGGCGACTGGCTCCTCCACCGCGGGCACATGACCCGGGAGGAGCTCGTCTCACTCGCCACCGCGCAGTCCTGGCGGCCGGGCGCGGCGCAGGCGCTGCGCGTCGCGGCGATGCTCGACGGGCGGGCCCGGTCGCCGAAGGAGTCCGAGCTCCGCGTGCTCGTGATCGGATGCGGCCTGCCGACACCGGAGGTCAACGTCGACCTCGTCGTACGCGGTAGGTGGCTGGGATGCGTCGATCTCCTCCTCCGTGCGTGGTTGCTCGTGCTCGAGTACGAAGGCCGACAGCACGCCGAGGACATGACGCAGTTCACCCGCGACATCGGGCGGTACGCCGGGCTCCGCGACCACGACGTGGAGTACCGGCAGATCACCGACGCGATGCTCGGCCGCCCCCGTGCGTTGATGCTGATGGTTCACGAGAAGCTGCGTGAACGTGGGTACGACGGTCCACCTCCCGACTTCGGTGCGTCGTGGCGGGCCCTGTTCGCCAGGGTTCCCGCCCCACGGCGCGTCGCGCGGAGCTGATCCGCCCCGTTCTCCAGGATCGGTGCCTCAGCGTCCACGTGCGCGCCCGTGGTGGACGCTGAGGCACCGACAGCGGAGACGGGGCAGCGGGGGAGAGAGACGGGAGGGCGTGACGGCGTTCAGCGCAGCCAGACGATGGACTGCACCAGGACCGGTGCGACCAGCAGCGCGGGGAGCATGTCGCCGACGGCCACCGGTCGGATGTTGAGCAGCCGCAGCGCGACGCCGACCAGCAGGACGCCGCCGGTCGCCGTCAGTGCGACGACGTGGGCCTCGGGAACGAACGAGCCCATCACCGCTCCCAGGACCGTCAGGCTTCCCTGGATGGCGGCGACCGCGATCGCGGACGCCATCACGCCGACCCCGAGCGAGGCCGCGAAGGCGATCGAGGCGAAACCGTCCAGCGCCGACTTGAGGAGGAGCTGTTCGGCGCCGCCGCCGAGCCCGTCGGTGATCGAGCCCAAGATGGCGAGGGGGCCGACGCAGAACACCAGGGATGCGGTGACGAAGCCTTCGACGAACTGCGCTCGCGCGCCCGCGTCACCGGAACCTCCGAGGCGGGCCTGGAGCCAGCTCCCGGAGCTCTCCAGCCGGTGCTCGATGCGCAGCAGCGAGCCGATCACGCCGCCGACGATCACCGCACCCAGGACGATCAGCACCGGCGCGCTCGGCCCGACGGCGTCGGAGAGCACCCGGTCGGTGACGGCGACGACGGACAGTCCGGCGATGAGGAGGGTGACGAGCCCGAGGCCGTCGGTCACGACCGCGCGCGTGCGCGCTGGGAGGCGGTTGCCGACGAGCAGGCCGATGCCCGACCCGGCGAGGATCGCGGCGACGTTCACGACCGTGCCTGCTCCGACGAACACGCTTCCTCCTCCGGACGAATCGTTCATCTCGCCACGTTGTCGACCACTGCACGAAACCGACCGCTCAGCCCGCTGACAGCCGAGCCCGCCACGGCGTAGTGTTTCACCCCGAGCCCGGCGCCCGGTCGCTCGGCTCTGGGAGGAGGGGTGGTGGGCCGTCTACCGCTGGAGATCCGTGAAGCCCATCCCGACGACGCCCGCGAGCTCATCGAGCTCTGGTCGCTGTGCGTCGCCGAAGGGCTGAGTGCCGAGACCGATCCTCTCAGCGTCGGCTGGGTGGTGCCCACCGAGGACGAGTCCCGGGCGGCGCTCGCCGACATCTCACGCCGTACGTCGCAGCGGTTGTGCGTGGCGGTCAGCGGTGAGCAGATCGTCGGTGTCATGAAGGCCGATCTCGCGGCCGCGACGCCGCTCCACCTGCGGTCGGTCGTGGTGGTGAGCGAGCTGCACGTCCACCCACGCCACCGACGCCGCGGCGTCGCGTGGTCGCTGATGAGCATCGCCGCCGACTGGGCCGACCAGGTCGGTTCGGCGGTGGTCTACGCGTGGGCGCCCGCACCGTCGCGCGACGCACACCGGTTCCTCACCCGCATCGGGTTCGGTCACTTCGCCACGGTCCGCGCGGCGCGGGTGCGGGTCCTGCAGGCGCGGCTGGCCGGACGCTCGGCGTCAGGACGCGGCACGGGCCGCCTTATCGCGGTGCGCCGGTCGCTCCGCCGTACGACCGAGGAGGCGGCGGCCGCGGGTGCCGCCGACTGACCGGGGTCAGCCCCCGGTGGGGTGTCGGTCGCGCCCGTTAGAGTCGGTTCGTGGACTCGCCCAGCACCGCTGACACTGCTCCCGCCGACGCCGGTCGGCTCCTCCTCATCGACGGCCACTCCGTCGCCTACCGTGCGTTCTTCGCGCTGCCCGTCGAGAACTTCTCCACGACGACCGGCCAGCACACGAACGCGGTGTACGGGTTCACCTCGATGCTGATCAATGTGCTGCGCGACGAGCAGCCGACCCACCTGGCGGTCGCGTTCGACGTGTCCCGCCAGACGTTCCGCAGCGCCGAGTACGCCGACTACAAGGCTAACCGGTCCAAGTCGCCCGAGGAGTTCTCCGGCCAGGTCGCTCTCGTCAAGGAGGTCCTGGACGCCCTCCACGTCACCTACCTCGAGCTCGACGGCTTCGAGGCGGACGACATCATCGGCACGCTGGCGACGCGGGCCGAGCAGGACGGCTTCGAGGTCCTCATCTGCACCGGCGACCGTGACGCGCTCCAGCTCGTCACCGATCGCACGACCGTCCTCTACCCGCGCAAGGGTGTCTCCGACCTCGCGCGGATGACGCCGCAGGCCGTGCAGGAGAAGTACGGCGTCGCGCCGGAGCGTTACCCCGACGTCGCCGCGCTGGTCGGCGAGACGAGCGACAACCTGCCCGGCGTCCCGGGTGTCGGTCCCAAGACGGCCGCCAAGTGGCTCGCCCAGTTCGACGGCCTCGAGGCCCTCGTCCGCGACGCCGACAAGGTGCCCGGCAAGGCGGGCCAGTCCTTCCGCGACCATCTCGGCGACGTCGTCCGCAACCGGCGGATCAACGCGCTCGTCCGCGACCTCGACCTGCCGGTGACGTCCGCTGACCTCGCCATCCAGCCGTGGGACCGCGACGCCGTCCACCGGGTCTTCGACGGCCTCGAGTTCCGGGTGCTGCGCGACCGGCTGTTCGAGACCCTGTCCACCGACGAGCCCGAGGCGGAGGAGGGGTTCGAGGTCGACGGCGCCGTGCTCGGCGAGGGCGAGGTCGCCGGCTGGTTGGCCACCCACGCTCCTGCCGGCGTCCGGACGGGCGTGCACGTGGTCGGGTCGTGGGGCCGGGGGACCGGCCGCGTCGACGCGATCGCGGTGGCCACCGCCGACGGCAGCGCGGCGGGGTGGTGGGACGTCGCGACGCTCTCGGCGGACGACGAGTCCGCCGTCGCCGCGTGGCTCGCCGATCCGGAGCGGCTCAAGGTCCTGCACGACGCGAAGGGGCCGATCCTCGCCCTCCGTGCCCAGGGCTGGTCGGTGGACGGGCTCGCCAGCGACACGGCGCTCGCCGCCTACCTCGCTCGACCGGACCAGCGCTCGTACGACCTCGAGGACCTCGCGCTGCGCTACCTCAAGCGCGAGCTGCGGGTGGAGGAGCACGGCGACCAGCTGACGCTCGACGTGGCGGACGATGCAGCCGCCCAGGACGCGATGCTCGCCGCGTCCGCGGTGGTCGAGCTCGGGTCGGCGCTCGACACCGAGCTGGACCAGCTCGGTGGCCGCACGCTCCTCGACACCGTCGAGCTCCCGCTGGTTCACGTCCTCGCCGACATGGAGGAGGTGGGCATCGCCGTCGACGGCGACGCCCTCGAGGCGCTGGAGGAAGAGTTCGCCACGCGTGTCCGCACGGCGGCCGACGAGGCGTACGCGGTGATCGGCAAGGAGATCAACCTCGGCTCGCCCAAGCAGCTCCAGGTGGTGCTGTTCGACGAGCTCGGCATGCCGAAGACCAAGCGCACCAAGACGGGCTACACGACCGACGCCGATGCGCTGCAGCAGCTCTACGTCAAGACCGAGCACCCGTTCCTGCTCCACATGCTGGAGCACCGTGATGCCACGCGGCTGCGCGTGACGGTCGAGGGCCTGCGCAAGACCGTCGCTCCGGACGGCCGCATCCACACCACCTACAACCAGACGATCGCGGCGACGGGGCGTCTGAGCTCGGCCGACCCGAACCTCCAGAACATCCCCATCCGCACCGCGGCGGGTCGCCGGATCCGCGAGGCGTTCGTGGTCGGCGAGGGCTTCGAGACGCTGCTGACGGCCGACTACAGCCAGATCGAGATGCGCATCATGGCCGACCTGTCGGAGGACCACGGCATCATCGAGGCGTTCAACTCCGGCGCCGACTTCCACACGATCACGGCATCGCGCGTGTTCCAGGTCGACCCGGAGGCCATCGATGTCGGCATGCGGTCACGGATCAAGGCGATGAACTACGGCCTCGCGTACGGTCTCTCGTCGTACGGCCTGAGCCAGCAGCTCGGCATCGAGACGCGCGAGGCGCAGGGGCTGATGGACGAATACTTCGCTCAGTTCGGCGGGGTGCGTGACTATCTGCGCGGCGTGGTCGACGAGGCACGCAGGACGGGTTTCACGGAGACGATCATGGGGCGTCGCCGCTACCTGCCCGACCTGACGAGCGACAACCGTCAGCGGCGCGAGATGGCCGAGCGCATGGCCCTGAACGCCCCCATCCAGGGGTCGGCGGCCGACATCATCAAGGTGGCGATGCTCGGTGTGCGTCGTGCGCTCGGCGAGTCGGGTCTCACGTCGCGCCTGCTGCTGCAGGTCCACGACGAGCTCGTGCTCGAGGTCGCGCCGGGCGAGCGAGAGGCGGTCGAGGCGCTGGTGCGCGCAGAGATGGCGTCCGCGGCCTCGTTGGCCGTGCCGCTCGACGTTTCCGTGGGTGTCGGACGCTCGTGGCACGAGGCCGGGCACTGACCCGGCACTGACCTGGCAAAGGCCAGGCACGAGGCCGGGCACTGACCCGGCAGCCAGCGGTCAGGCGGCCTGCGCGCCCGGCCCGACCGATGCGGGCTGCGCTTCGGGGGTCCGGCTCGACAGCCACCACGCGGCGGCGGCGACGACCGTGGCGGTCACGGTCATCGTGATGACGACGCCCTGCACGTGCAGCGGTGCGAGCAGGATGATCCCGCCGGCCACGGCAGCGGCGACCCACAGCAGCGTGACGATGCCGTGGGAGCGACGCGCGAGCGCATCGAACACGAGCAGCTGGACGATGGCGAGCATGGCGCCCTCGAGCGCGAACAGCCACAGCAGCGGCTTGACCTCGGCGTACTGGTCGCCGCCGACGAGGATCAGCGCCACGCCAGGCAGCAGCGCGGTCGCGACGGTCGCGGCGAGGCCGACGAGCGCCACCGCACCCGTGGCGAGCCGGCGTGCCCGCTCGGCCCGGGCGCGCGCGAGGCGCGGGAACGCGACGATGCTCACGAACTGCGGGAGGAACAGCGCCGACTTCGTGAGGATGAGGCCCGCCGCGTAGAGGCCGCTGTCGTGCGGCGAGAGCGCGACGCGCGCGAGCAGGGCGTCGAGGTTGCTCAGCACCAGGTAGGCGAGCATCGCGTGGGACCCGGCCAGCAGCTCCCAGACGTACGCCCGGGATCCGCCGAGCCCGCCGGGGCGGAGGTAGCGCAGACCCACGACGACGGGGAGCCAGGCGCCGACCATCACGCCGGCGATCGCCGCAGTCGGGGTGGGGCTGATCAGCATCGCCGCGGTGCCGAACACGACGCGCCCGACGCCGTTGGCGATGTACAGCACGGAGAGCACCGTCCACCGGTGCTGCCCCTGGGTGATCCCGGCCAGCGTCCCCATCAGGGTCAGCGGGACGACCGTGGCACCGCACAGCACGAGCGGCCACACGGAGTCGAGCTGGAGGATCGGGGCGAGGACGGGACTGAGCACCACGAGCCCGAGACCCACCACCACGCCCAGCGACACCGACACGGCGGTGGCGGTCGCGGCGATGCGGTCGGCGTGCTCGGGGGCGACGGCGATCCGGCGTGCGGTCGTCGTCTGCACAGCGAGCGAGGCGACGTTCGCGACGAGGAGCACACCGAGCAGCGCGGTCAGGGCACCGAACGACGCGGGGATCAGCAACCGGGCGGCGAGCAGCGTGAAGGCGTACGCGCCGACGTTCTGGAGCGTCATGGCCACGGCGATACGGCCTCCGGCGCTCACAGCGGCGGGTGCGCGCGTCGGTTCGGCAGGGGGCGTGGGCACGGACCCGATATAACCATGCGTGATGGACATACGTCGCTTGGGGCGCGCCTGGCCGTGGGTCATGGCGTTGCTGGTGTGCGCTCCGATGCTCGCGTGGGGTTACGTCCTGTCGTACGACATGGTGTTCGTGCCGCGCCTCGATGTGACCCGTGCGGACGTGTGGGGCCTCGGTTCGGCGATGCCGCGGGCGGTTCCGTCGGACGCTGTCGTTGCCGTCCTCAACCTGGCGATCCCCGGGTGGCTGCTGCAGAAGATCGTGCTCGTCGGCACCTTCGTGGTCGCCGGCGCGGGTGCGATGCGGATGCTCGAGCGGTTCGGCGTCGGCGCGCAGCTGGCCGGCACGACGTGGTTCGTCTGGAACCCGTACGTCGCGGAGCGGCTCGTGATCGGTCACTGGCCGTTGCTCGTCGCGTACGCGGCCCTGCCGTGGCTGGTCGTGGTGTGCCTGCGGGTCCGGGCGGGGGAGCAGGTCCGGTGGTGGCGGCTCGTGCTGCCGCTGGCTGCCACTGCGCTGACCCCTGCCTCGGGGGTGATCGGCGTGATCCTCGCGCTCTCCGTGTGCGGGTGGCGCCGTTGCGGCCGGGTCCTCGTGGTCGCGCTCGTGCTCAACCTGCCGTGGATCGTCGCGGGCTTCGCCCATCCGGCGGTCGGGAGGAGCGACCCGGCGGGAGTCGGGGCGTTCGCGCTGCAGCCGGAGGCGGGTCTCGGACGTCTCGGCGCGGCGCTCACCCTCGGCGGGATCTGGAACACCGACGTCGTCCCGGAGTCCCGCGACCTGGTGACGGCGACGGTCTTCTGCCTGATCCTCATCGCCGTCATGGCGCTCGGCGCGGTGGCGGCCTGGCGACGGCCAGGGCGTCGTACGACCGTGCTGGCGTTGGCGCCCGCGGCGGCGATCGGTCTCGCTGTCGCGCTGCTCGGTGCCATCGCCCCGAGCCTGCTCGAGTGGGTGGTGTCGACCGTGCCGGGCGGTGGGCTGCTGCGAGACGGCGCCCGTTACCTCGCGCTGATGGCGCCGCTGCAGGCGTACCTGGTCGCCGCCGGCGTCGGGGCGCTCGCCGGGCGCGTACGTGAGAAGTCGGCGCGGTGGGCACTCTTGGCGGTCGCGATCCTGCTGCCGGTGCTGGCCATGCCCGATCTCGCCTGGGGCGCCGCGGGGCGTCTGCAGCCGGTGGCCTACCCGGATGCGTGGGCACAAGCCCGTACGGCGATCGCCGAGTCCGACGTCGAGGGTGACCTCGTCGCGCTGCCCTTCAGCTCGTTCCGTGCTCCGGCATGGAACGACGGGCGGGTCGTCCTCGATCCTGCCGGCCGCTACTTCCCGCGCGAGACCGTCGTCAACGACGACCTGGTCGTCTCCGGCGAGGTGATCGCGGGGGAGGACGAGCGCGCCCAGGCGGTGGGGGAGGCCCTCGACTCGAGCGATCCCGTGGCGGGTCTGCGTGACGAGGGGATCGGGCTCGTGGTCGTGGAGCTCGACGCTCCCGGCGCCGACGACCTCGCCGACCTGCTCAGCGAGCTGGAGCCGGTGTTCAGCGAGGGCGACCTGGCCGTCTACGCCGTACCCGACTGACGTGCACGCCCGAGCGGCAGCGGGTCAGGCCGCGACGCCCAGCGCGAACGTGATCAGCCACGCTACGCCGATCGTCTGGAGCACCCGGTCGCGCAGCACGATGTCCTCCGGCTCCCCGGCGAGCCCTCGGTCGACGTCCACCGAGTAGCGGAGCACGCCGAGGACGAACGGTGCGATCGAGATCGCCTGCCACGGGGTGCCCGACTCCGGGGAGATCTCGAAGGCCCACAGGCTGTACGCGGTGATCGTCACACCGGCGGCAAGACCCCAGACGAATCGCAGGTACGACTCCGAGTAGAGCTCGAGCGAGCGGCGGGTCCCTGCCGCGCTCCCGAGCGCCTGCAGCTCCGAGTAGCGCTTGCCGGCCACCATGAACAGCGAGCCGAAGGCGGCCACGAGCAGGAACCACTGGGACAGGACCACACCCACGGCGACGCCGCCGCCGACCGCGCGCAGGACGAAGCCGGACGCGACGACGGCGAGGTCGATGACGGCCATGTGCTTGAGCCACAGGGCGTACGAGACCTGGAGGCCGAGATAGATCGCGAGGGTGAGGCCGAGCTCCCAGGCGAGGAGCGTGCCGGCTGTGATTCCGATCACAGCGAGCACGGTCGCCGCAGCCAGTGCCGTGGGCGGCGTGACGTCACCGGCGGCGATGGGACGCAGCGACTTGATCGGGTGCCGCCGGTCCTCCTCGGCGTCACAGACGTCGTTCACGAGGTACACCGCGGCGGACACCAGCGTGAACGTCGCGATCGCGACGACGACCCGCGCCAGGACGGGCGGATCGGTGAGGACGCCCGCTGCGAGCGGGGCGGTCGCCACGATGAGGTTCTTCAGCCACTGGCGTGGCCGCATCGAGACGACCAGACCGGCGACCGGGGAACGGCGTGTCAGGGATCTCATCGTGCGCCAAGCCTAGGGGATGGCGCTCTCAGGTCGCCCTCGTGATGGAATCGGTACGTTCTCCGAGAAGAGATGTTGGTCATTCGGCCTAACCGGCTGGTAACCTGGGCGCTCGGACTTCAGGAGGGAAGAATCTCGTGGGTGGTTTCCTTGGCGGCGTTGCTGCCATCGTCGTTGGTGCCGGTCTTGGTGCAGCCACGGTCGTCGGCGTCGTTCAGACGCAGGCGGCAGACAGCAGCCCGACCCAGCCGACGTCCCAGGTCGTCGATTACGGCTCCAACTGAGCCTTCGAAGACAGACTGAGCTTGAGAAGACGGACTGAGCTTTAGAAGACAGACTTACCGGGAGGGCTTCGCCAGCACGCTGGCGAAGCCCTCCCGCGTCTGTGCCCACGTGAACATCTGCGACTTCTCGAAGGCGCCCTTGCCGAGACGACGACGCTCCTCGTCGTCGGTGAGCACGTGACGGACCGCCGCCACGAACTCGGCGTGCTCGTCGACCAGCACGCCTGACGCGCCGTCGTCGATCGACTCGCGCGTCCCACCGGCCGAGCGGTACGCGATCGTGGGAGTGCCGTGAGAGCCAGCCTCTCCGACGACCAGCCCCCAGCCCTCCTTGAGGGACGGCAGCGCCATCACCCAGCTGCTCGCATAGATCTCGTGCTTGGTGCGCTCGTCCACGAACCCTGTGAAGTCGACCCGGTCGGCGACGCCGAGGCTGGCGGCGTACGCGCGAAGCTCCTCCTCCCACCAGCCGTCGCCGACGACGGTGAGCGTGAGGCCGGGGATCTCGACGAGCTGCGCCACGGTGTCGATGGCGTGCTCGACCTGCTTGTGCGGGACGAGGCGCCCGACGACGCACATCGAGGGCTGCTCGGTGCGCGTCACGTGCGTGACGGGGCTGGGCTCGGTGCCGTTGTGGACGATGGAGATGCGGTCGGCCTCCACACCGAGCGCGACGAGCTCGTCCCGGGTGGCGGTCGACACCGCGACGTAGCGGGAGTGCCGGTAGAGGCGGGGAGCCAGCCACGACTCCACCCACCAGCCGATGCGTCCGACGAGGCCGGGATAGACCACCGGCCACTGCTCGCGGTGCACGTGGTGCACGAGGACGACGACCGGCTTGCGCGTGGCGAGCCGCGTGAAGAAGGGGAGGCCGTTCTGGACGTCGACCACGAGGTCGACCCTGCCGAAACGGCGGAGCAGCAGGCCGAGGAACGCGAACGCGTAGACCGCCATCTTGTCCCCGCGCCGGACGAACCGGATGCCGTCGCGCACCTCGTCGCGAGGCGCGTTGTCGTGGGCCGCGCAGAACGCCGTCACGCGGTAGCCGCGGTCGACGAGACCGAGCGCGACCTCCTCCACGAACTTCTCGGAGCCGCCGCCCTCAGGATTGCGGGTGTCGCGCCAGTTGCAGATGAGCACGTGGCGCGGGCGTATCGGACGCAGCGACATAAGACTTGGTCTCCCTCCCAAGATCGCCAGGTTACCAGCGAGTTAGGCACGTCACGAAACGCTCGACCTGGTCGGATATCGTCGGGCGGGTGACCGATCCGTCCCTCGCCACGCCGACCTCCCGCCCGACGCTCGGTCGTTCTATCCGGCTCTTCCGTGCGCACCGCGTGGAGCAGACGGACCCGGACCACTTCTACGGCATGCTCGCGGCGGACTCGGTGGGGCAGCTCTCGCAGTACACCGACCTCTCCGGCAAGCACGTCCTCGACGTCGGCGGCGGTCCGGGCTACTTCGCGAGCGCGTTCCGGGCCGCGGGCGCCTCGTACACGCCGCTCGACTCCGACCTGGGCGAGCTGTCCGGTCTCGGCGACCCCGAGCCCGGCACGGTCATCGGCAGCGGCATGTCCCTGCCGTTCCGGGACGGCGCCTTCGACGTCACGTACTCCTCCAACGTCCTCGAGCACGTTCCCGAGCCCTGGACGATGGCCGACGAGATGCTCCGGGTCACGCGTCCCGGCGGGCTCGTCTTCCTGTCCTACACGTTGTGGTTCGGGCCGTGGGGCGGCCACGAGACAGCGCCGTGGCACTACCTCGGGGGCTACCGCGCCGCCGACCGGTACGCCCGTACGCACGGCAAGCGACCCAAGAACGACTTCGGCACCTCGCTGTTCGCGGTCACGGCGGGCGCGGGCATGCGGTGGGCCCGGACGCAGACGGACGCGGACGTGCTCGAGCTGATGCCGCGCTACCACCCGCGCTGGGCCTGGTGGACGCTGCACGTGCCGGTGCTGCGGGAGGTGACGACGTGGAACCTCGCGATCGTCCTTCGCAGGCGCTGACACCGCGACCCAGGCCCTCGCAAGCGTTGACCTGGCGGTTCAGGCTCGCCGCCGTCAGCCTGGTCCTCGTCGCGATCGCGTTCGTCCAGGCTCCGGGGCGCATGGTCGCCGACACCAAGCTCGACCTCGTCGTCGACCCGGCCGGCTTCCTGAGCCGCGCCCTGACGATGTGGGACCCGGTCGGAGCGTTCGGGCAGGTCCAGAACCAGGCGTACGGCTACCTCTTCCCGATGGGCCCGTTCTTCCTCCTCGGCAACCTCGCGGAGGTCGAGCCCTGGGTGATCCAGCGGCTGTGGTGGTCGCTCCTGCTCGTGACCGCCTTCCTGGGCATGGTGAAGCTCTCGGGGGCGCTGGGGATCGGTGCACCGTGGGCGCGCATCGTCGCAGGACTCGCGTACGCCCTCTCGCCCCGCATGCTGACCGTGCTCGGGCCGAGCTCGATCGAGGTCTGGCCCATGGCGCTGGCGCTCTGGGTCCTGGTCCCGCTCGTGATCGGGATGCGCCGCCACGACCCGCGCTGGATGGCAGCGCTGAGCGCGCTCGCGGTCGCCTGCGTGGGCGGCGTCAACGCGGTCGCGACGTTCGCGGTGATCCCGCTCGGGGCGCTCTGGCTGCTGCTGCAGCCCGCGTCCCCGCGGCGACGCTCGATGATGATCTGGTGGCCGGTGTTCGTGCTGCTCGGCACGCTCTGGTGGCTGGTCCCGCTGCTCATGCTCGGCACCTACAGCCCGCCGTTCCTCGACTACATCGAGAGTGCGTCGACGACGACCTTCGCGGCAACGCTGTTCGACGCGCTGCGGGGGACCACGAACTGGGTCCCGTACGTCGACGGCAACTCCGTGGCGGGCAACGACCTCCTGCGCTCGATCGGCCTGATCGTCAACGGCGCCGTCGTCGTCGCGCTGGGCATCGTCGGCATCGCGCGCCGCGGGACGCCGCAGCGACGCTTCCTGCTCGGCGGCCTGCTGATGGGCCTCCTGCTCGTCACCCTCGGCCACACCGGCGCGGTGCACGGTTGGGGCGCCGACTCGATCCAGCAGGCACTCGACGGTGTGCTCGCGCCGCTGCGCAACACGCACAAGTTCGATCTCGTCGTGCGGATCCCCCTCGTGCTCGGCTTCGCGCACGCGATCTCGAGCCTGGGGTCCGCCCTGCGGGAGTCCGACTCCGACCGGCTCCTGCGTCGTGGCATCGCCGTGCTCGGGGTGAGCGCGCTCCTCGGTGCGACCGTGCCGGCGTGGACCGGCGCGATCGCCAGCCGCGGGGCGTACGAGTCCGTCCCCGGCTACTGGCAGGAGACGGCTGACTGGCTCGCCCAGCACGACTCGGGGCAGCGGTCTCTGCTCGTCCCGGCCGCGTCGTTCGGGGACTACCTGTGGGGCAGGACGGCAGACGACGTCATCCAGCCGCTGGCCGAGGCGCCGTGGGCGACTCGCAACGCGATCCCGCTCGCCCCCGGGGGCAACATCCTGACCCTCGACGCGATCGAGCGCCGCCTGGCCTCGGGCGAGGGCTCGGACGGTCTTGCCGACTACCTCGAGCGCTCCGGCATCCGCTACCTCGTCGTGCGCAACGACCTCGCGCCCTCGAGCGAGCACACCGATCCCGAGCGCATCTACGCGACGCTCGCGAAGACCCCGGGAGTGACGTCGGTCGCGCAGTTCGGGCCCGGGGTCGGCAGCCCTCCCGTCCTCACCGGCGAGGACGGCGAGGAGGTCCTGATCAAGGGCGGGTGGCAGGCCTACCGCCCGGCCGTGGAGATCTTCGCGGTCGGCTCGTCCGGCCGAGGTCCGGCGAGCGTCCAGGACCTGGACGACACGCCCGTCGTCGCCGGCGGCCCGGACTCCTTGCTGGCGCTGGACGAGCTGGGCCTCGCTCCGGGAGCGGCGATCCTCGCCGACGACGTCGCCGACCGCAAGGAGCGGCCGCGTCACGTCGTGCTCACCGACGGCGCGAGGCGGCGCGAGGCGGCGTTCGGACGGGCCGACCAGAACCGTTCGGGGTCGATCGCCGACGACGAGTCGTACTCCCTCGACCGGCCGGTCCACGACTACCGCGTGAGCCCGACGACGGACTTCCTGTCCTCGCCGCAGATGATCGGCACGGCGGGGATCGAGGCGTCCTCGTCGCAGTCGCAGGCAGGCTCGCCCGGGCCCGCGGTGCCAGGGGCGCAGCCGTGGTCCGCCTTCGACGGAGATCCCCGTACGCACTGGAAGGCGGGCGGCGCGGACACCGGGACGTCCTGGATCGAGGTCCAGCTGGGCGGCCCGACCGACGTCGACGAGATCGTGATCACGCTCGCGCCGACCATGGAGCGCTCTCGCGCCCTCACGGTCACGACGGACCAGGGGAGTGTCGACGCGGTCGCCCAGCCCGGCCTGCCGGTCACGGTCGACCTGCCGCCCGGCGCGACGGACAGCATCCGGATCAGCGCTGCGGCGTCGGCCTTCGACCCGATCACGATCACCGAGGTCGAGGTGCCGGGCCTGGACCTCTCGCGTCCACTGGTGATGCCGGAGCTGCCGTCGTCGTGGGGAGCGCCGGACGACATCGTGATGACGGTCGACCAGACCTACCGCTCGGGCTGCCTCGACGTCGAGGGCACGACGCGCTGCGTCGCCAGTCAGGAGCAGTGGGGCGAGGACGGTCGTACGCTCGACCGCGAGCTCACGATGTCCACGTCCGCCACCTACACCCCCGCCCTCACCGTCGTCCCGATCGGTGGCGCCGCGCTCGACGCGGCCGCGCAGGCGGGTCGGCTGGCCGCGGTCGGCGCCAGCTCGTACCTCGTCGAGGACCCCCGCAACAGCGCGGTCCGCAGCATCGACGGCGACCCGGCGACGGGGTGGATCGCCGCCGACGACGACCCTGACCCCACGCTCACGCTGGCGTGGGTCGGCGAGCGGCGGATCCGTGGGTTGACGGTCGGGACCGACGACGACCTGGGCGCCTCGCCGCCGACGTCGGCGACGCTGCGCTTCGACGACGGATCGGTCCGCGAGGTCGAGCTCGATGAGGGCGTCGCCCGCTTCGCGCCGGTCGTCGCGTCCTCGGTCGAGGTCCACTTCGACTCGGTGGAGACCCGCGAGGGCGTCGACGCGTTCGGCGTGACCTCACCGCTCCCGGTGGGGGTCAGCGAGATCGACCTGCGGGGTCCGCGGCGCCTCTTCCCCCAGGTCCCGAGCAGCGCCTCGGTCCGCAGCCGTTGCGGGGTCGGACCGGCCGTCGAGATCGACGGGCGCCGCTATCGCACGCGTGTGACGACGTCGGAGCAGAGCACGCTTGCCGGCGAGTCTGCTCCAGCGCAGATCTGCGGACTCCCGGAGGTCGCCCTCGATGAGGGCACCCACCGGATCGAGGTGATCGGCAACGACGTCTATCGCCCTCAGTCGCTCGTGCTCGCCTCGCCGGAGAGCGGCTCGGCCGCCGAGCCGACCGTCGCCGCGACGCCGCGCTGGGGGAAGACCGAGCGCACGGTCTCGCTCGACGGCGGGTCGGCGACCGGCGACCGTCTCGTGACGGTCGCGGAGAACGTCAACGAGGGCTGGCGCGACGTCGCCGGTGCCCGCCGGGTCCAGGTCGACGGCTGGCAGCAGGGGTACGTCGTGCCCGCGTCGGCCGACGAGCTGCGGCTGGAGTTCGCTCCCGCAGCTCGCTACCGGTCCGCGCTGCTGGTGGGTGCCCTCGCGTTCGTCGCGCTCCTCGGGCTGACCATGCTGCGACGCCGTCGGCTCCGCGTGCCGGCCGAGGAAGAGCGTGAGTTCCGCGGGTCGGCGGTGGTCCTGGGGCTCGCCTTCGTGACCGCGGGCTTGCTCGCCGGGACCGCCGGGCTCGCCCTCGCGGTGGCGGGTTGGGCTCTCGGTCTGCTCGTGCGCCGGTTCTCGGCCGACGCCGTCGCCTGGCTCGCTGCCGTCCCGGTCCTCGTGGCCGCCGGCGCGTACGCCGTCCTACCGTGGGGCTCGGACGACGGCTGGGCGGGTGACCTCGTGTGGCCTCAGCTCGTGCTGGCGGTCTCGCTGGGGCTGCTGTCGGCCTCGGTGGTCGGCGGCGTGCGCCTGCGCCCGACGTTGCGCAGACGCATCGACGGCAGCTCCACCACGCGGTAGAGGACCTCGGAGACGAGGAGGCTCAGCCCGAGCGTGAGCGCGAGCAGCGTGAAGAACGGCGCACCGAACAGCGTGTAGTCGCGCCACTCGAACACCAGGTGGAGGACCACCAGGTGACAGCAGAAGAGGCTGTACGAGATGTGGCCGAGGTGCCGGAGGAACGGCACCGAGAGTGCCCGCTGGAAGCCGGTCGCGGGGTCGGTGAAGATGGCCGGGAGCACGAGCAGCGCGGCGGCGGCGGCGTACACGACGTTCTTGGTGACGGCCTCGGCAGGCGTGGGGGCCTCGAGGAGCAGCGGCCCGCCGAGAGGCGTGGCGATCACCGTGAGCAGCGCGCCGCCGGCGAGCCACGCCGTCCACGGCGCGGCGGCGAGACGTCGCAGGACCGGCGCGCTCTCGCGCTCGGCGATGGCGAACGCGATGCCGATCGCGAACCAGCTCAGGTAGGCAGGGAGCCACTGGCCGGGCGACGGCAGGTCGCCGAGGACGGGCGTGGCGGCGAGCCCGACCCACACCCAGCTGGCGATCGACGCGACCGCGAGGACGACGAGCAGCGCGACGGGGCGCCAGCGCGTACGGCACACCGTGCGCGCGAGCACCCACATCACGAGCGGGAGTGCGACGTAGAACGCGACCTCGGTCGAGAGGCTCCACATCTGGGTCAGACCGGCCGTGAGCTCGCCGTCGTAGAGGCGGACGAGCAGCAGGTTCTGGAGCCAGACCCGCGGGCCGGCCGTCTCGTTCTCCGGGAGGAGCGTCATCGCCGCCACGACGGCCACCCAGTAGACCGGCAGGATGCGCAGGGCGCGGTGCCACAGGTAGCGCCCGGTGCCCGGGGCACGTCGCTGCCCGGCGAGCGCCGCGAGGTACGGCTGACTCAGGAGGAACCCGGACAGCACGAAGAAGATGGCGACGCCGAAGTCCATCCGCGCCACGAGCGCGCCCGGGATCCCGTCGGTGTAGGTGCCGGCCCAGAAGCCCACGTGGGTCACCACGACCGCGATGGACGCGATCGCACGCATGGTGTCGAGCGCCGGGTAGATCCGCCGGTGCTCACGCTCGTCGGGGCGGTCCTTCATCGTGCCTCCAGGGTGCCGACCGTGATCGGGTCGACGCAGAGGTTCGCGCTGCCGTCGGAGCGGAGGAGGACGGAGTCGAACGCGCCCTCCGTCCGGACGAAGAGGGTGTGGAGACCCGCTCGGACGGGAGCGGTTTCACGCACGTCGCCCGCAGCGACCGTCAGCTCGCCGTCGGAGTCGGCAAGGTAGCCGATCGTCATCCAGAACGGGAAGTCGAACGTCTCCGCCTCCAGCGGGATGACGTTCGGAGTCCGTCGTACCGGGTGACCGCAGCCGTCGAGGGTGCCGGGGACGCTCCTCACGCCCGGGTAGACCACTGCCTGGGCGACCTCCCCGTCGGCGTCGAGCACCTGCAGGTCGTTGGCGACCGCCGGAGTCGTGAACCGGTCGCCGAGAGGGGCGAAGAAGACGGAGGTCAGGTTGTACGGGGCGTTCGCGTTCCACATGACCTCGTCGGGGACAGGCACGTCGGCCAGCGCGGGCCGGTCGGCGTCCTCGATCGACTCGATGGCGCGCAGACCGAAGTCCTTGGTCGCGTTGCCGTCGTGCCACGGCCGGGCGTACGTGATGGTCGAGTACGTGGAGGCGACGACGTACACGGCGAGACCCACCGCAAGGGTGCGGTGGGATAACCGGACCGTGAGGAGCGGCTCCGGGCGCCTCGCGGACGACTCGACCGCGCCCTTGAGATGCATGGTCGCCAGCGCCAGGACGAGCGCGAGGACCGCCGAGGTGTCGGAGAGGTAGCGGGCCTCGTTGCCGCTCACGGACCCGAACGAGCCGGACCTCCCGACGGCGATGATGCCGTAGCTGAGCAGGAGGTACGGAAGGAGGATCACGAGCGAGCGCAGCGCGCGCACCCGCGTCGCGTACAGGTAGAACCAGACGGCCGACACGATCACCCAGGAGACCGCGACCAGGACGGTCGACGGGTCGGTGGTCGACCGGGGGCCACCGTTGAGCAGGGCCCAGCTCCACGACAGCCCGGTCAGTCCGGTGCCGAGCGTGTCGAACAGCATCGCCTGGGCGAGGGCGAGGTAGTCGGTGCTGCCCTCCGCGGCCTCGCGGGGCATGTGGATCCAGTACATGACGAGGTACGCGGTGCCGACGACGGCGTAGGTGAGCCAACCCCAGAGATAGCGGCGCACGACGCTCAGGAACCGCCGGACGAGCGGGCCGCGTCCGAAGTAGAGGAGCGCCAGGAGACCGAAGACCATCGGGAGGGCGATCGCCTTGACGTAGAAGAGCAGTCCGACCGTCGTGATGAGCGAGGCGACGAGCACCCACCGGTAGCGCCGCGTGCGCAGGTAGGTCACGTGCGCGAGGACGCCGAGGAAGAGGCAGGTGTGCAGCGGCAGCTGGTTGATCATCGCCGCGTACCACGTCAGGGTCGGCACGCTGAAGATCGAGAACAGGTAGAACGTGAGCGGGACGAGGATCGCGGGCCGGTTCCCGAACAGCTTGCGGAGCATCCACCAGCAGCTGAGGCTCGCGGCGAGCTGCAGCAGGACCGTCTGGAGTGCTGCCAGCCACCACGCGAACGGCCCGCCCCAGGTCACGATCTTGACCAGGATGAAGCTCAGCGGCATGAAGTGGACGTTGTGAGGCCTGAGGTACCAGTCGAGGTCGTCGCGCCCGAGCGCGATGTCGGACAGGAACTGGAAGTCGTCCTCGAAGAACCAGCTGCCCTGGGTCACCCAGGCGCGCAGGGCAAGCTGCGCGACGATCAGCGAGATCGCCGCCGCGGTGACCATCTGGCCACGCGTCACGTCGGCGGGGACCCAACCGCGCGCGGCGCGGCGCGTGTCCGCGGCTAGAGAACTCACCCGGCGGAGTCTATCTGGCGGGGTCGCGGCGGGAGACGCGAACGGGCCTCCGATCGCTCGACTGGCGACCTATGCGGAATTGTTGTAGACCGAGACGCCGTCTCAGGGCTACTCACTGGTAGTGTCTCCCGCGTCTCAAACGACTGTGAGGGAGTTCACGTGGGCAAGAAGACAGGGTTCGCCGCCGTCATCATCGGCGCGTTCCTCTTGGTGCTGGCCGTCCTGGCCAAGACGTACGCGTACGACGAGCTGGCCGTCGTCCCGCTCGATCAGGAGACGACGACGGTCTCGAAGACGATGCCGGGTGAAGACGCCACCTACCTCAACGTCGCGGCCGAAGGCGGTCCCGCCATCGAGACCGGCCCGCTCGAGTCCCGGCGCAACGTCGTCGGCCAGGTCGAGGCGAGCAAGGACGCGAGCGACGAGCTCGACGAGAACATCGCCGTCTGGGAGACCTTCTCCTACACGGCCCCTCCGGGCACGCCCGCGGACCAGGCCCTCAGCGGCACCCGTGACGTCGTCCCGTTCGAGCGCACCACGGGCGACACGGTTCGCTGGCAGGGCGCCGAGACCGAGAGCAACGGCGTCGTCATCTCGCCGTTCAGCTTCTACGGCAACTACTTCAAGTTCCCGTTCAACACCCAGAAGGAGTCCGTCGACTTCTGGGACGACTCGCTCGGCAAGGGCGTCCCCGCCGAGTACGAGGGCACCGAGAAGATCGAGGGCCTCGAGGTCTACAAGTTCGTCCAGACCGTCGAGCCCACCAAGATCGCTGAGCAGCCCGTCCCGGGCTCGCTCGTCGGCATGCCCGACCAGGCCACGGTTGTCGCCGACCGCATGTACGCCAACGTCCGCACCCTGTGGGTCGAGCCGGAGACCGGCGTGATCATCAAGGGCCAGGAGGAGCAGCTGGCGACGCTCGACGTCGACGGCGAGCCGAAGGCCACGATCACCGAGGCCACGCTCGGCTACGACGACGAGACGGTGAAGGCGACCGTCGACGAGTACAAGACGAAGGCCATGCTGCTGGGCATGATCCGTACGACGATCCCGGTCGTCGGCGGCATCCTCGGTGGCCTGCTGGTCCTCGGCGGCGCGGTGCTGCTGCTCCGCTCCCGCAAGGGCGGCGACGGCGACGGCGACGCGCAGGACGCGCCGTCGGACGAGGGCTCGCCGGCAGAGGCGACTCCCGCCAAGGCCTGATCGCCGCGGAGACGCCACCGTCGGTCGGGCTGACTACGATGGCGTCGATGTCGACGCAGAGCACGACCCTCAGCCCACGTCACGAGCGCGCACAGGATCTGTGCGCGCTCGTCGACGTCTCACCGAGTCCCTTCCACCTGTGCGCGGAGGTGTCCCGGCGCCTCGGCGCAGCCGGGTTCACACCGGTGCAGGAGGCCGACCCGTGGCCGACGGAGCCGGGCCGCTACGTCCTCGTGCGCGGCGGGTCGCTGGTCGCGTGGAGCACCGAGGCGGCCACCGGCCCGCACTCGGCGTTCCGCATCGTCGGCGGGCACACCGACTCCCCGAACCTCCGCGTCAAGCAGCACCCCGACCGGACGAGCGCCGGCTGGGAGACCGTCGCACTCCAGCCGTACGGCGGGCCCCTCCTCAACTCCTGGCTCAACCGCGAGCTGGGTCTGTCGGGGCGGGTCACGGTCCGCCGCGAGGGTCGTGCCGTCCCGATGCTCCTGCGGATCGACGAGCCGGTGCTCACCGTCGCACAGCTCGCGATCCATCTCTCCGAGGACCGCAAGGGTGTGGCGCTCGACCCTCAGCGTCATCTCGACGGCGTGTACGGCGTGGGGGAGGGCGCCGACCTTCTCGGCGACGTGGCCGCCCGCCTCGACGTGGAGCCTGATGCGCTCCTCGGGTGGGAGCTCATGACGCACGACCTGGCGCCGAGCCGTGTGTTCGGACGGCAGCACGACCTGCTCGCCGCGCCGCGCCTCGACAACCAGACCACCTGCTGGGCCGGGACGACGGCGCTCCTCGCCGCGCTCGAGCAGCCCGCCGACGGCGTGGTCCCGCTCCTGGTGCTGTTCGACCACGAGGAGGTCGGGTCGACGTCCGACCGAGGCGCAGAGTCCGACCTGCTGATCACGGTCCTCGAGCGGATCGTCCTGGCTGCGGGAGGGACGCGCGACGACTACCACCGCGCAGTGGCGGCATCGGTGGTCGCGTCGGGCGACATGGCCCACGCCACCCACCCGAACTACGCCGACCGCCACGAGCCGTACCACCGCATCACCCCCAACGGCGGGCCTGTCCTCAAGGTCCACCCCAACCTGCGCTACGCCACCGATGCCGCCGGCACCGCCGAGATGGCCCTCGCGTGCGAGCAGGCGGGCGTCCCGCTGCAGCGCTACGAGCACCGTGCCGACCTGCCGTGCGGGTCGACCGTCGGGCCTATGACGGCTGCGCGGACGGGCATCACGACGGTCGACGTCGGCGCGCCACAGCTGGCGATGCACTCGGCCCGCGAGCTCATGGGAGCGGCTGATCCCGGCATGTACGCCGACGCGCTGACCGCATTCTTCGCCCCCGTCGCGTGAGCGCCCGACAGCGGTGTGATATCCCGCGTTGACCGTCCCGTGAGCGACCCCGTACCCTAGATGTGCGGTGTGGACTCGTGCGACCTCAGACCGAGCGGGTCGTGCTTGTGGCAAGCATGCCACCAGAGTCCACGTCGTCTCGGCACGACTTCTATCCACCCAGGACTCAATCCCATATGACGAGCAGCATCCAGGCAGCACCCGCGCCGCAGGTCGCGATCAACGACATCGGCAGCGAGGAGGACTTCCTCGCAGCGGTCGACAAGACCATCAAGTACTTCAACGACGGTGACATCGTCGACGGCACCATCGTCAAGGTCGACCGTGACGAGGTCCTCCTCGACATCGGCTACAAGACCGAAGGTGTCATCCCCTCGCGGGAGCTGTCCATCAAGCACGACGTCGACCCCCACGAGGTCGTCTCGGTCGGCGACGCCGTCGAGGCCCTCGTCCTCCAGAAGGAGGACAAGGAGGGACGTCTGATCCTCTCGAAGAAGCGGGCGCAGTACGAGCGCGCCTGGGGCGACATCGAGAAGATCAAGGAAGAGGACGGCGTCGTCGAGGGCACCGTCATCGAGGTCGTCAAGGGCGGCCTGATCCTCGACATCGGCCTCCGTGGCTTCCTGCCCGCCTCGCTCGTCGAGATGCGTCGCGTCCGTGACCTGGCCCCGTACGTCGGCCAGAAGCTCGAGGCGAAGATCATCGAGCTCGACAAGAACCGCAACAACGTGGTCCTGTCGCGTCGTGCGTGGCTCGAGCAGACCCAGTCCGAGGTCCGCCAGAACTTCCTCACGCAGCTCCAGAAGGGCCAGATCCGCAAGGGTGTCGTGTCCTCGATCGTCAACTTCGGCGCGTTCGTCGATCTCGGCGGCGTCGACGGCCTCGTGCACGTCTCGGAGCTGTCCTGGAAGCACATCGACCACCCGTCCGAGGTCGTCCAGGTGGGCGACGAGGTCACCGTCGAGGTGCTCGACGTCGACATGGACCGCGAGCGTGTCTCGCTGTCGCTGAAGGCGACCCAGGAGGATCCGTGGCAGCACTTCGCCCGGACCCACCAGATCGGTCAGATCGTCCCGGGCAAGGTCACCAAGCTCGTCCCGTTCGGTGCGTTCGTGCGCGTCGAGGAGGGCATCGAGGGCCTGGTGCACATCTCCGAGCTCGCTGAGCGTCACGTCGAGATCCCGGAGCAGGTCGTCCAGGTCGGCGATGCGGTGATGGTCAAGATCATCGACATCGATCTCGAGCGTCGTCGCATCTCGCTGTCGCTGAAGCAGGCCAACGAGACCGAGGTCGCGCAGGACGCCGACGACTTCGATCCGACGCTGTACGGCATGGCTTCCTCGTACGACGCCCAGGGCAACTACATCTACCCCGAGGGCTTCGATCCGGAGACCGGCGAGTGGCGTGAGGGCTTCGACGAGCAGCGGGAGACCTGGGAGCGGCAGTACGCCGAGGCCCACGCCCGCTGGGAGGCCCACAAGAAGCAGATCGCCGACGCCGAGGTCTCGGCGCGCGAGGCGGGCGAGGCCACCGGCGGGTCGTACTCGTCCGGCGGCGCCGCTACCTCGTCGTCCTCGACCACGTCGCAGGACGCCGCCCGTTCCACCGGCGGCGCACTCGCGTCGGACGAGGCTCTGCAGGCGCTGCGCGACAAGCTCACCGGCGGCGAGTGATCTCCCGCTCCCGCTGAAGCGCTGCACGAGGCCCCTGCCCACTCGGGCGGGGGCCTCGTCGCCTGTCGCGGTCGGTCGGTAGCCTTGCCTCGTGCGCTTCATCCTCGACCCCAAGCCGGTGGACTCCGATCCGGTCACCGACGTTGCGATCGCGCACGCGTTGCTCCGTCAGGCGGGCGAGGGCAAGATCGGCCCGACGGTCCGCATCAGCGTGCCGGGGGCACCGACCGCGGCGTTCGGGCGCTCTGACGTCAGGCGTCCCGGGTTCGGCTCCGCCGCCGAGGCGTGCCGTGCTCTGGGGTTCGCCCCGATCATCCGGGGCGCCGGTGGCCGGGTGGCCGCCTACACCGAGAAGTCGCTGGTCATCGACCACGTCAGCCCTGATCCCGACCCGGGCACGGGGATGCGCGACCGGTTCCGCGACTACGGCGTCCTGCTCACCGCGGTTCTCGGCGAGCTGGGCGTGGACGCCCGGGTGGGTGCCGTTCCCGGCGAGTACTGTCCTGGCGAATACAGCATCAACGCCCGCGGGCTCACCAAGCTGGTCGGCACCGCCCAGCGCGTCGTGCGTGGCGCATGGCTCTTCAGCGCCGTCGTCGTGCTCGGGGACGCGCCGATGCTCCGGGCAGCGCTGCCGGTCGTGCACAACCGGCTCGAGCTGCCGTTCCGGCGGCAGTCGGTCGGCTCCGTGTTCGAGGAAGTGTCGGGTGTCCAGGTCGACGACGTGGCCAGCACGTTGATGCGGCACTACGACCGGATGACCGAGGTCGAGATCGACGCGCTCGACGACGCGACGCGCGAGCGGGCAGAGCGGCTGCAGGCCGATCACTACGTCGGCCGCGACGGCGAAGTCCGACGGCCCGTATGACACGAGTCGGGCTGACCGGTGGCATCGGCGCCGGCAAGAGTGCGGTGACGTCACTCCTCCGTGACCACGGTGCGGTCGTGGTGGACGCCGACGTTCTGTCGCGTGAGGTCGTCGAGCCGGGCACGCCGGGGTTGGCGGCCGTCGTCGAGCGCTTCGGTGAGGGCATGCTTGATGCAGAGGGGCGACTCGATCGTCCGGCGCTCGGGGCTGTGGTCTTCGCCGACCCCGCCGCCCGGCGCGACCTGGAGGCGATCATCCACCCACGCGTCCGCGCGCGAGCTGTCGAGCTCGAGGCAGCCGCCGGTGAGGGCGCGGTCGTCGTCCACGACGTGCCGCTGCTCGTCGAGACCGGACAGGCGGCCTCGTACGACGTGGTGGTGGTCGTCGACGCGCCGGTCGAGACCCAGATCGACCGTCTGGTCCTGCATCGCGGCATGTCGCGTGAGGAGGCCGAGGGCAGGATCGCTGCTCAGGCGTCTCGGGAGCAGCGGCTGGCGGTCGCCGACGTCGTGATCGACAACACCGGGTCCCTCGAGGACCTCGGGGGCGCGGTCGACCGGCTGTGGTCCGCGCTGTCGCGCGGTGAGGGTGTCAGTCACCGGAGCTAGCGTGTGAGCGATGACGACCATCGCTGTCACGACACCGACCGGCCACGTGGGGTCGCGCGTGGTGCGCATCCTCGTTCAGGCCGGCGTACGCCCGGTCCTGCTGCTGCGGGACGCCGGTCGCCTCGACCCCGATCTGCTGCCGTACGTCGAGCCTCGGGAGGGCGACCTGCGCGACCCCGACTACGTCGTCGCAGCAACAGAGGGCGTCGACGCACTGTTCTGGGTGGACCCGACCGATCTGTCCGTCGACGATCCCAACGCCTCGACGCGCGCCCTCGCCGAGCACGCCGCAGCCGCGGTCCGGCAGCACGCGATCTCGCGGGTCGTGCTGCAGAGCAGCGGCGGGGCTGAGCTCCGCCAGGGGGCCGGTTTGATCGACGGTCTGGCTGCGGCGGAGGAGATTCTCGGTGCGACGGGCACCAACCTGCTGGCTCTGCGTTGCGGCTACTTCTTCTCCAACCTGCTCGATGACCTCGACTCGCTGCGTGCGGGCGTCCTGATGACGGCGATGACGCCGGATCGACGGCTCCCGTGGGTCGCTCCGCACGACGTCGCCGGCGTGGTGGCCGCCAACCTGCTGGCCGAGGCGTGGTCGGGGCTTCGGATCCAGGGTGTCCACGGTCCGGAGGACCTCTCGTTCGCCGACGTCGCCCGAACCATCACGGAGGTGACAGGTCATCCCGTCGCGGTGCACCAGATCGGAGACGACGAGCTCCTGGAGGCGCTCACCTCCCTGGGGATCCCCGAGGGTGCCGCACGGCAGGTCGTCGGCATGACGACGGGGGTCCGCGAGCTCGCGCGTGAGCAGGCGCGGGACGTGCTCACGACGACCCCGACGACGCTGTCGGCGTGGGCGTAGGACGTGCTGCGTCCTGCTCTCGCCGACCCGCAACGGTCCTGAGCGAGCCGGCCCTCCGTCCCGAGGGGCCTCATGGCGCCGATGGAGTGCTCGAGAACGCCCCCTGGTAGTCCTCCAACGCCGACGGGCCGGTGCCCTCGACCTCGTCGGTCGAAGGGCACCGGCCCGTTCGGGTCGTGCTGTGCGAGCCTGCGTCAGGCAGCCAGATCCGGATCCGCGATCTTGCGGAGACGCTGGATCGACTCGCGCTCGAGCTGGCGCACCCGCTCGGCGGAGATGCCGTGGCGCTTGCCGATGTCGGCGAGCTTGTGCTGGCGGCCGTCGAGAAGGCCGTACCGGCAGCGGATGATGTCTGCTTCGCGCTCGCCGAGGTGCTCGACGAGCCCCGACAGGCGGTCGCGCGACTCGGTGTCGAGAACCGCGTGGTCCGGGCCGGGCTGCGTCTCGCGGGCGACCAGGTCACCGAGCGACGTGTCGCCGTCCTCGTCCACGGGGGAGTCGAGGCTGACGTGGTCACGCCCCCACGAGATCAGGTCGAGCACGCGGTCGACCTCCATGCCGAGCTCCTCGGCGATCTCGGCCGGGTCGGGCTCGTAGCCGAGCTTGCGCTCCAGGTTGCGGCGGGCGGCGCCGACCTGGTTGAGCTCCTCGACGACGTGGACGGGGAGGCGTACGACGCGGCCCTGCTGGGCGATGCCGCGCGTGATGGCCTGGCGGACCCACCAGGTGGCGTACGTCGAGAACTTGAAGCCCTTGAGGTAGTCGAACTTCTCGACGGCACGGATGAGGCCGGTGTTGCCCTCCTGCACCAGGTCGAGAAGCGGCATCTGCGAGCGCCCGTACTTGCGGGCGATCGAGACGACCAGACGGAGGTTCGCGGTGATGAACTCGTCGATGGCGCGGTCAGCCTCGGCGACCATCCACTCGAGCTCCTCCTGGGTGGCGGACTTCGGGGCGCCACCCTTCTTGCGACCCACGCGGCCTTCCTCGAGGAGGTGCTTCGCGAGAAGACCGGCTTCGATGGTCTTGCTCAGCTCGACCTCGCGGGCGGCGTCGAGCAGCGGAGTGCGCGAGATCTCGTCGAGGTACATCCCGACGCTGTCTCGGCCATCGACGCGCTCTCGCACCTGAGTCGTTGCTGTCGTCACGCAGACCAGCTCCTTACTTCGTGTTCGGCTCGACCTGTACAACACGGTCGGCCGCCGGTCGATTCCGTCCGGCACTGGAAAAGACGAACGGAGCGTGCTAAAGGTGCCTGTCTCAGGGTTTTCTTAACTCAGATCACACTGATTGCGGGAAATCAGGGCTTCCGGACGTCGAAACGGGCCGTCACGAACGGATTGTCGTGACGCACCTCACGGAGGTCCAGATCGAGTCGGCGGGGGAGAAGCGGTGCGCCGGAGCCCAGCGTGACGGGTGCGTACGACACCTCGAGGACGTCGAGGAGGCCCGCGTCCGCGAGCTGGCCCGCGAGGTCTCCACCGCCGACGACCCAGACGTCCTTGTCACCGGCAGCGGCGACCATCGCGGCGTGCACGGTGGTCACGTCGTCCTGGGCGAACCGGATGTCTGCTCCGGGGACGGCCGGGAGGTCGCGGTGCGTCATCACCCAGGTCGGCGCCGGGTAGGCCCACTTGTCGGGGTGGGCCAGCAGGTCCTCGTGGTCGAGGAGCCACTGGTAGGTGCTGGAACCCATCAGCTGAGCACCGAACCGGCTCCCGAGCTCCTCCATCTCGCCCTGCATCTCCTCCGACACCGGCTGGGAGAGGAGCCACTCGAGCGAGTGGTCCTCGGTGGCGAGGAACCCGTCGAGGCTGGAAGCGGTGTAGTAGACCGTGCGTGTCATCTCGCCATCGTCGCGCACACCGCTGACATCTGTGGGATCAGCCGCCGGCGGGCTCGTGCGGAGCCCCGGACGTGTCGATGATCCAGGCCAGCTCGTACGCGCGCTCCTTCCAGGCCTCGTAGCGCCCGCTGACTCCGCCGTGCCCTGCACTCATCTCGGTCTTGAGCAGCACATCGGCGTCGGCGACCGCGCGCAGGCGGGCGACCCACTTAGCGGGCTCGACGTACAGGACGCGCGTGTCGTTGATGCTCGTGATCGCGAGGATCTTGGGGTACGGCTGGGCGGTGACGTTCTCGTAGGGGGAGTACGACTTCATGTAGGCGTAGACGTCGGCGTCGTGCAGCGGGTCGCCCCACTCGTCCCACTCGATCACCGTCAACGGCAGCGACGGGTCGAGGATCGACGTCAGCGCGTCCACGAACGGCACGACCGCGAGGACACCGGCGTAGTCCTGCGGAGCATCGTTGGCGACTGCGCCCATGAGGAGGCCACCAGCGGAGCCGCCTTCGGCGACGAGGCGGTCGTGGGAGGTCCAGCCCTCGGCGACGAGATGGCGGCCGCAGTCGACGAAGTCGGTGAAGGTGTTCTTCTTGTGGAGCATGCGGCCGTCCTCGTACCAGCCGCGGCCCATCTCTCCGCCGCCCCGCACGTGCGCGACGGCGAACACGATGCCGCGGTCGAGCAGCGGCAGGCGCGTCACCCGGAAGCTCGGGTCCATGCTGGCCTCGTACGCGCCGTACCCGTAGATCAGCGCGGGGGCCGTCCCGTCGAGCGCGACCCCCTTGCGGGCGACGACCGAGATGGGGATGCGTACGCCGTCGCGTGCGGTCGCCCACAGGCGGTGCTGCGTGTACGCGGTGGGGTCGTAGCCGCCAAGCACCGGCTGCTGCTTACGCAGCACCAGCTCGCCCGTCGCGACGACGTAGTCGTACACGGTCTCAGGGGTGACGAACGACGTGTATCCGAGGCGTACGAGGGGCTGCTCCCACTCCGGGTTCGAGCCGACCCCGCTGGTGTAGAGCGGCTCGTCGAACGGCACGGCGACCTGCTCACCGAGTGCTGCGCCGGGTGCCGCGTCGGGGTCGAGGCCGATGATCGCGACCTGGCTGAGAGCGTCGCGACGCAGACTGACGGCGACGAAGCCGGCGAAGGCGTCGACGTCCTCGAGCCGGGTGTCGTCGCGGTGCGCGATCTCGGGACGCCAGTGCTCGGGGCCGGGCGTCGCGACGGGTGCGCTCGCCAGCTCGAAGTTGACGGCGCCGTCGTTGTGGAGGATGAGGAAGCGGTCCTCGCCGCCGACGACGACGTGGTCGACGCTGTACTCGATGCCGTCGCGACGCGGTGCGACCACCCGGAACTCGCCGGTGGGGTCCGTGGCGTCGAGCACGCGGACCTCGGTCGTGATCTTCGAGCCGGACGCGATCACGAGGTAGCGGTCGCTGCGGGTGGACCCGACGCCGGTGAAGTAGCGCTCGTCGGTCTCGTGGAACACGAGCTCGTCGGCCTCCGACGGCGTACCAAGCTTGTGGCGCCACACCTTGTCGGGACGCCACGCGTCGTCGACGGTCGTGTAGTAGAGGTAGCCGGCGGAGAGGTGGCCGGCGTCGAACGACCAGGTGGCGCCGTACGAGACGTCAGTGATCTCGTCGTCACGCAGCTCGCCCGTGGTCAGGTCCTTCACGCGCAGCGTGAAGCGCTCGTCGCCCTCGGTGTCGACGGAGTACGCGAGGAGGGTGCCGTCGCGGCTCACGCTGAGGGCGCCGAGGGAGAAGTAGTCGTGGCCCTCGGCCTCCACGTTGCCGTCGAGGAGGATCTCCTCGCCGGCGACCGGGGTCGCCGAGTCGAGCTCCGGCGGCGTCCAGTCGTCGGCGCCCGCGATCGGGCAGCGGCAGTGGACGGCGTACTCGCGGCCCTCGAACGTGCGGGCGTAGTACCACCAGGCGCCACGACGGACCGGCACCGACAGGTCCGTCTCGAGCACGCGGGACTTGATCTCGTCGAACAGGCGGTCGCGCAGCGACGCCAGGTGGTCGGTGCGCTCGGCGGCGTACGCGTTCTCGGCCTCGAGGTAGGCGACGGTCTCCGGCGACTCCTTGTCGCGCAGCCACTCGTAGTCGTCGGTGACATCGTCGCCGTGGTGGGACCGGACCTGCGGGTGGCGCGGCGCGACGGGGGGCCGCGAGGCCGAAGACGTGCTCATGGCTCGACCGTACCGGGTCGCAACGACGCGTCGTCCGCGTCGAACGTACGGACAGGACCGGGGCCGGTGTGGCGGGTCTCGAAGCGTACGGTGACGCGTCCGAGGCCGGACCCCCACACCCATCCCGCCCCGTGCTCGGCGTGGACGACGTCGGCACCCGGCGCCCAGCGGGGGCGGCTGCGCAGCGTGGCGGGCGGCGTGCGAGTGGTCGCGTCGCGTGCCGCCTCGGGGAGGCCGCCGGTCTCTGGCCCGGCGTCTGCGTCAGGCAGCGGACCTCTGCCGTCAGGACCGTCGTCCGGGTCAGCCTCGTCGGAGCGCCCGTCGTCGGAGACCCGGTCGTCGGAGAGCCCCTCGTCCGGGGCGTCCTCGTCGGTGACGAACAGGTCGTCCTGCACCCAGTCGGCCATGCCGGACACCCCGACGCCGAGCAGCCGGATGCCGGACGAGGTGTCGATCTCGGCCAGGAGCCCGGTGGCGGTGCGAGCGATCACGCGCCCGTCGTCGGTCGGTCCGGCGAGCGTGGCCGACCGCGTGTGGGTCTCGAAGTCGTGGTGCCTGATCTTCAGCGTGACCGTGCGCCCGGACATGCCGTTGCCGCGCAGACGCTCGGACACACGTCGGCTCATCATCGTGGCCACGTCGGCGAGGACCCGCGGGTCGGTGATATCGGTCTCGAAGGTGTCCTCGACGCTGAGGGACTTCGTCTCCCGTTCGGCGACGACGGGCCGGTGGTCCTCGCCACGGGCGAGGGCGTGCAGCGACGTGCCGTACGCGGACCCGAGCAGCGAGGTCAGGTCGGGGAGGTCCACCCCGCGCAGGTCGGCGACGGTCTGGACGCCCAGCCGTCGCAGGCGCTCCGCCGTGACCGGTCCGACGCCGGGGATCGCTCGGACCTGGAGCGGCGCGAGGACGTCGAGCTCCGTGCCGGGCGTCACGACGTGCAGCCCGTCCGGCTTGGCGAGCTCGCTGGCGATCTTGGCGAGGAGCTTGGACGACGCGATCCCGACGGAGGCGGTGAGCCCGTCGGTGCGCTCGGCGACGTCGGCGCGGACCTGCTCGGCGAGCGCGCGCAAACCGTCCAGGTCGAGGTCGCGGGTGTCGTCGCCGGCCGCGAGGTCGACGAAGGCCTCGTCGAGCGACAACGGCTCGACCAGCGGCGAGATCTCCCGCAGACGGCCCATCACGATCCGGCTGGCCGCCCGGTACGCGTCGAAGCGTCCGGAGAGATAGGCCGCGTGCGGACAGCGAGCCCGCGCCTCCGCCGTACGCATGGCGGAACGGACGCCGTACGCGCGTGCCTCGTACGAGGCGGTCGACACGACTCCGCGGGCCCCGAGGCCGCCGACGACGACCGGCCTGCCCCGCAGAGACGGCTTGTCGCGCTGCTCGACGGCAGCGAAGAACGCGTCGAGGTCGAGGTGGAGGACGGTGGCCTGGCGGCGCATGGACCCATTCTGACTTCGTCCACAGACTGCGTTCTCCACAGGCACGGATTCGGCGCCTGCGCGCACAGCTCGCGAGGCACCACCGTGTCCCTCATGACCGAGATCCTGCGCGCTCGCACCCTCTCCGACCTGATCGGGGTCGTCCCCGCCCTGTTCGGGTTCCATCCCCAAGACTCGCTCGTCGCGATCTGCCTCGACGGCCCATCGGGTCAGGCCGGCTTCCGTCTCCGCTCCGACCTCCCGCCTGTCGCTCAAGCCCGTACGGCCGCGCGTGCCCTCGTCGGCTACCTCGCGGCCCAGGAGCCGGCGGGCGTCGTGCTCATCGCGTTCGCCACGGCGGACCGCGACGCGGAGGCGCGTGCCGTGGTCGACGCCATGACCGCCGCGCTGACCGCCAAGGAGGTCCGGGTGACCGATGCCGTCCGGTACGACGGCGACCGCTACTTCTCCTACTCGTGCGACGACCCGCGGTGCTGCCCGCCGGAGGGCGTCCCGTGCGCCGCAGACTCGTCCTTGATGCTCGCGGAGGCGGTGTACCGAGGGCTGGAGGTGCTGCCCAGCCGGGACGACCTCGTCCGGCGGTTCGCGCCGGTCGTGGGTCCCGCCCGCCGCAAGGCCGAGAAGGCCACGGCGCGGGAGGCCGCAGCGTTGGAGCGGAGGTGCCGCGCGAGTCGTCGCGCCCACGGTGCGCCCGGCCAGCGGGTGCCAGTCTCCGGTGTGCCAGTCGACGGTGTGCCAGTCGACGGTGCGCCTGGCCAGCGCGACCCAGAGGTGATACGGCACGCGCTCGACCGCGTGCTGCCGATCGTGGACCGGGTCCTGCTGCGCGCCGGTGACATCGCCACTGACGTCGGCGGCGCACCGTCGGACGCCGCGGGCGGGGCACTGTCCGTTGCTGACAAGGCAACGCTGTCCGTTGCTGACAAGGCGGCTCTGTCCGTGTGGACGTCGCTCACGGTCGTGCGCGACGTGCTCTGGTCACGCATCACCCACGACAACGCCGCGGCGAGCCTCGCGATGTGGCGAGAGGTGGGAGTGAGCGCGGTCGCGCCGTTCCAGGCGGCGCCGCTCACGCTCGCGGCATTCTCTGCCTGGCTCAGCGGAGACGGGGCTCAGGCGCAGTGCGCGCTCGACCGCGTCGAGGAGGTGTCACCGGCCTACTCGATGGCCGAGCTGATCCAGACGGCGCTGACGCGCTGCATCGATCCACGCGCCTGGCCAGGGCTTCCCGGCGACGACATCCTGCGCGTAGTGCCCGGACTCTCCTAGTCTGGAGTCGCCCGGGTCGGAGCTGCGCGGGCGGGAGGGGCTGACGATGGGGCAAGAGGTCGATCCGCAGATCTTCACCCGTGAGGACCGCACGGCGTTCCGCGCCAAGATCCGGCAGAGCCTGGACGTCTTCTCGCGGATGCTGCGCGACGCCACGTTCGACGCCGCTCGCCCGATGACCGGTGTCGAGATCGAGCTGAACCTGATCGACGTCGACGGGATGCCTGCCCTCCGCAACGAGGCCGTCCTCGAGGCGATCGCCGACGACGACTTCCAGACCGAGCTCGGGCAGTTCAACATCGAGATCAACATCGACCCGCGGGGGTTGGACGGCGACGGTCTGAGCCTCTACGAGAAGACGATCCGCGACGACCTCAACCATGCCGACGCGAGAGCGCAGTCGGTTGACGCGCACCTGCTGATGATCGGGATCCTTCCGACGCTGAAGCCCGGCCACATGACGCCGTCGACGATCTCCGCGAACCCACGCTATGCGTTGCTGTCCGAGCAGGTCCTCGCCGCTCGGGGAGAGGACATCGCGATCAGCATCTCCGGGGCCGAGCGGTTGTCGACGACCTCGGAGTCGATCATCCCCGAGGCGGCGTGCACCAGCGTGCAGCTCCACCTGCAGGTCAGCCCGTCGGACTTCGCCGCCTACTGGAACGCATCCCAGGCGATCGCCTCCACCCAGCTCGCGCTCGGCGCCAACTCGCCGTTCCTGCTGGGCAAGCAGCTGTGGCACGAGACTCGCATCCCGCTGTTCGAGCAGGCGACCGACACCCGTTCGGACGAGCTGAAGGCCCAAGGCGTCCGGCCCCGCGTGTGGTTCGGAGAGCGCTGGATCACGTCGATCTTCGACCTCTTCGAGGAGAACGTCCGCTACTTCCCAGCACTGCTCCCGGTGCTCGACGACGAGGATCCCGAGCAGGTCCTGGCTGCTGGCGACACGCCTTCGCTGTCGGAGCTGCGGCTGCACAACGGCACGATCTACCGGTGGAACCGGCCCATCTACGACGTGATCGGTGACCGGCCGCACGTGCGGGTCGAGAACCGCGTCCTGCCGGCGGGTCCCACGGTCATCGACACGGTGGCGAACGCCGCCTACTACTTCGGGCTGGTCAAGGCCATCGTCGAGGCCGATCGCCCGCTGTGGACGCAGATGTCGTTCAGCGCCGCCGAGGAGAACTTCACCGCAGCCGCCAAGGACGGGATCGGCTCGTCCATCTACTGGCCCGGCGTCGGGACCGTCGGCGTGACCGAGCTCGTGCTCCGCAAGCTCCTGCCGATGGCGGCCGACGGGCTCGACGCCCTCGGGGTCTCCAGCGCGGACCGCGACACCTACCTCGGCATCATCGAGCAGCGCTGCCTCACCGGTCGTAACGGCGCGACGTGGCAGATCGACCGGTTCCGGTCGCTGTACGAGCAGGCCGGCACCGACCGTGCTGATGCGCTGCGGGCGATGACGCTCGACTACCGCGAGCGCATGCACAGCAACGAGCCGGTGCACACCTGGGACTGAGGCGCTGGCCCGCGGCGCCGTCACGGTCACGACGGACTCGCTGCCGCCCTTGGACTCGCTGCCGCCCGTGGAGTCGCTGCCGACCGACGGACCCGCTGTCGCCCGCGTCCGCGATCGCCCTCGGGCACGAGCACCCAGCCCACCCGCGTCACGACGAGCAGCGTCGGCGCCGCACGGGCCGGGCCGTCCCCGTCGCGGCTGCTCGATCCGGCAGCGGCCGCTGCGGCGTACCAACGCAGGTCGTCCGGCCGGATCACCGGTCGCCCGCTGCGTCCCCACGCAAGCACGGTCCGGAGTGCCGGGGGACGGGCCACTGCGTGGTCCGTCGGCGGAGCGGCGGCGAGGCGCCGTACGAGCTCGAGGCGTGCCCAGGCGTCCAGACCGCGGGCTGTCCGCGCGGACGCCGACCACTCGCCGAGCATCCGTGCCGACACCGCGTCGTACGACCAGAGCGACAACCACGGGTCGGGGTCCGGCTCGGCGCCGCGTCCGACCCACCGTTCGACCAGAGAGTCCGCGAGGATCCGCACCTCGCGGGAGAGAGCAGTCGAAGGCCGTGGGCTCATGACTCCAGGGTGACGTCCTGGCGGTCGCGTAGGACCGCGTCGTCCACAGCCCGGCGGGCCGACGCACACGGACGTGGGCGCCGGGTATCGAGGACGCGCGAACAGGGATACTGTCGGATCACGTTGACGGATCACCGAACATTCTGGAGGTCGAGGATGGGCACCATCGTCGTGGGTTATGTCCCCAAGCCCGAGGGCCACGCCGCGCTCGCGCGCGCTGTGGAGGAGGCGAAGCTGAGGGGGGCACAGCTCGTCGTGGTGAACTCCCACCGCGGCGGACGCGACTTCGACGACGAGGATGCGGTCAAGACCGAGGAGCAGCTGGCGGAGGTCCGCAGCCGGCTCGCCGACTCGGGCGTCGAAGCCGAGGTGCGCCAGCTCGTACGCGGCATGGATCCCGCCGACGACCTCATCAAGGTCGCCGACGAGATCGGGGCCGAGTTCATCGTGATCGGGCTGCGACGCCGGTCTCCCGTCGGCAAGCTCATCCTCGGCAGCAACGCGCAGCGCGTGCTCCTCGATGCGACGTGCCCGGTGCTCGCGGTGAAGGCGGAAGGCTGACGACCTCGAGCAGGCGTAACCTGGGGTGCTGAGGGACAAAGGTCGCGTTTCGGTCACGGTCCGAACTCGTTGGCCGGGTGGTTCGTGGTTCGTCCCGCGTGCGTGGCACACTGGACGATGCCGCGGTTGACGGGAGGCCGGTGAACCGCGCCCTCGAACGCCTGCAGCGACCTTCTGGTCCAAGCACCCCAAGGGAGTCACCTCGTGGTTTCAGCGCCCGACAGTGGAGCACGTAAGACGGTCCTCGCGGAGGCAGCAGCCCCCCGAACCACGGTGAAGGCCTCGACCGCACAGGGCGCGGCGAAGAAGGCCACCGCCAAGGCCGCTCCTGCCAAGAAGGCAGCGGCTCCAGCGAAGAAGGCGGCAGCACCCGCCAAGAAGACCGCCGCCAAGAAGACGACGGCGAAGAAGGCAGCCGCCAAGGGCGCCGAGGTCGACGTCACCGCCGACGCGATCATCGTCGACGAGAACGGCAAGAAGATCTTGCCGGACATCTCGGACGAGGTCTTCGAGAAGGATCTCAAGACCGATCCGACGCTCAAGGAGGACGAGGCCAGCGGCTTCACGATCTCCGCGGCCGACGAGACCGACGAGCCGGCGCAGCAGGTCATGGTCGCCGGCGCGACGGCTGACCCGGTCAAGGACTACCTGAAGCAGATCGGCAAGGTCTCTCTGCTGAACGCCGGCCAGGAGGTCGAGCTCGCCAAGCGGATCGAGGCCGGCCTCTTCGCCGAGGAGCAGCTCGCCACCGCGAAGCGCCTCTCGGAGTCGATGCGCGAAGAGCTCGAGTGGATCGTCGAGGACGGCCGCCGCGCCAAGAACCACCTCCTCGAGGCCAACCTGCGACTGGTCGTCTCGCTCGCGAAGCGCTACACCGGTCGCGGCATGCTGTTCCTGGACCTCATCCAGGAGGGCAACCTCGGTCTGATCCGTGCGGTCGAGAAGTTCGACTACACCAAGGGCTTCAAGTTCTCGACCTACGCGACGTGGTGGATCCGCCAGGCGATCACTCGCGCGATGGCCGATCAGGCTCGCACCATCCGCATCCCGGTCCACATGGTCGAGGTCATCAACAAGCTCGCGCGTGTCCAGCGCCAGATGCTGCAGGACCTGGGCCGCGAGCCCACTCCGGAGGAGCTCGCCAAGGAGCTCGACATGACCCCGGAGAAGGTCGTCGAGGTGCAGAAGTACGGCCGTGAGCCGATCAGCCTCCGCACGCCGCTCGGTGAGGACGGCGACTCCGAGTTTGGTGACCTGATCGAGGACTCCGAGGCCATCGTCCCTGCGGACGCGGTGTCGTTCACGCTCCTCCAGGAGCAGCTCCACGCCGTTCTCGACACGCTCTCGGAGCGCGAGGCCGGCGTCGTGTCGATGCGTTTCGGCCTGACCGACGGTCAGCCCAAGACGCTCGACGAGATCGGCAAGGTCTACGGCGTGACGCGCGAGCGGATCCGTCAGATCGAGTCCAAGACGATGAGCAAGCTCCGTCACCCGTCGCGCTCGCAGGTGCTGCGCGATTATCTGGACTGAAGTCTAGCCGTCCCCGATACCGTTTCCGCAGGTCAGAGGCGGTATCGGGGCTTCGGATCGGGTCGCCCACGGGACGCACAGCGCTCTAGTCCAGGATATCGGACTAGACTGACGGCGTGTCAGCATCCCCCACAGCCCCCGAGTTCGGCCTGCTCGCCCAGTCGTGGCAGATCGCGCTGCGGGCCGAGCGCAAGTCGGCCCAGACCCTGAAGTCCTACGGCGACGGCGTCCGGTTCTACCTCGACTGGTGCACCGCGAACGGGGCCCCGCCGATGAGCCGCGCCTCGCTCAACCTCTGGGTCGCCGGGCTGCTGGACTCCGGCTCGGCCGCCGCGACCGCCCGGTCGCGCCAACTCGCCGTCCGTCGCTTCGCCGCCTGGCTCGCCGCAGAGGGCGAGATTCCCGGCGACCCGTTCCTCGGGGTCAAGTCGCCGAAGCTGGACGAGCGCGTGGTCGAGCCTTTGACCGACGACGAGCTGCGCGCCCTCGTCCGCGCCTGCCAGCCGCCCAAGGGCGCCACCCCCGCCGAGCAGTTGCGCCACCGCCGCGACGAGGCGATGATCCGGCTCATGCTCGAGACCGGAACCCGCGCGGGCGAGGTCGCCGCGATGAACCTCGAGGACATCGACCTCGACGAGGGCCGGGCCACGATCCGCCGCGGCAAGGGCGGCAAGGGACGCACCGTCCCGATCGGTCCACAGACCACGCGCGCGATGGACCGCTACCTACGCCTGCGGCGCCGCCACAGGCTGGCGGCGACGCCACGGCTGTGGGTCGGCGACCGCGGCAAGGGCTTCACCTACGACGCCCTGCACAAGACACTCGCCCAGCGCGCGGACACGGCCGGCATCACCGGGTTCCACCCCCACCGGCTGCGCCACACCGCGGCCCACCGCTGGCTCGCCGCCGGAGGCTCCGAGAGCGGCCTGATGGCCGTCGCAGGCTGGAGCAGAGTCGACATGATTGCGCGCTACTCCAAGGCACGGGCAGCAGACCGCGCCGCCGACGAGGCGCAGCAGCTCAACCTCGGAGACATCTAGCCGGGGAGGTGAGTTGTTGTAGCGTGTGGCGGCATGAGCCGGCGACGCCGCTCCATCCGCTCCGAGCACGAGCACCTGTTCGTCCGCCGGATCACCGTGGTGTGTCCGCTCAACGCTGTCCACAGGCTGGGCGAGGTCGTCGAGGACGCCAGCGGCATCCGCATCCACCGTCGCTCGCTGTCCGACCACCTCGACGCACGCCTGGACGATGACGGCCATGGCCTCCGTCGCGACGGTGAGAGGCTGCGGGCGTCGTGCGCCCGCTGCCTGCTCGCCGGTGAACGCGGAGACCACATCGTCGCCTGGCGTCTCGTCGTCGGTGTGCTGACCGACATGCGCGCTCACGGCCCCGCATCGCGGACGCTGCCGCTCGACGCGCGACGGTGGCGCGCGGAGCCCTGAGCGCTGTACATTCGGGGTACGAATAGCGGTTGCCGTGAGTGGTGACCGCCGGCCTTCCGGTACCGGGCCGTTCATCAGGTAACGGGAAGGGTCGCCTCAGCGGGCGGCCAGGTTCCCGACGCCTGGAGACGCCCATGGCCACCGAATCCGAGCAACGCCTGCTCGCCTCACTCGCCGCCCACATGAGCTGGGCGAACACCACCGACCGCAGCCTTCGCACAGCCCCGGCCCGCGCTGCCCTCGATCAGCGCTTCCTCGACGCCGCCGACGGCGACCCCGTCCGTGCCGCCCACCTCCGTAAGGCGCACTTCAAGCGGCTGGCACTCAAGTCCGCCCAGGCCCGACGCCGGCTGCGCGAAGCCACTGCGACGCTGGAGGCCGCGGAGACCGAGACGATTGAGCTGCTGACAAGCGGTGACGGTCCGGCCGGCGGCACCAGCCGAGGCGGTGCTTCCCGATGAGCGCGATCGAGAAGACCGTCCGTGCGCGCATGATCGTTGATGAGCTGCGTGGCGCTCCGATGGTCCGCCTGGTCGCCGAGCTGCCCGACGCGGCTCCAGTGGCGATCAAGGAAGGGCTTGCGCGGCGGGCGGCCGCGGAGCGCGATGGTCGCTGTGACTGCGGTGCGCCTCTCCAGACTCCGTTACGGCCTCGGCGGCGTGCGGCCCTCAAGCGCGGCCAATTGCTGCGAGGGCGGATAGACCACACCTCTGACTGCCCGGCCGCGACAGCCGCGCTCGAGGCCGCGATGATGGAGCACGGCTGGTCACTGTCCATCGACATGACCGGACTGCGTGGGTGGTCGCTGTGACTGACCGTCGATCACCGTTCTGGCCCACGAACTCGACGACATGCGGCGCCGCGAACATGTGCGCGGGCGGAGCCGACGCAGCGCGACACCTGAGTAGCTTGGGCGCTTGGTCGCCTCAGCAATGGCGCGACCTCCGACTTCCAAACCGCGTGCCGTGTACGGACTGCCCGATCCGGGTCGCGGTACTCGGTGAGCGATCACGCCGAGCCCGACGCGGGGTGGCGTCGTGACCGTCTATGGACCAAGTCCCGCAAAGAGGACGCGCCGCACGAAGGCAGAGATGGCAGCGCTCGACGAAGCGATCATCGACGCGGTCTCGAGCGAGAACCCAGTCACCGTGAGAGGGGCCTACTACCGGTTGGTCTCGATGGGGGCGATCGAGAAGACCGAGGCAGGTTACAAGACCGTGAGTAGACGGCTGGTCCTGCTCCGACAAGCGGGGCTGGTTCCGTATGAGTGGATCACCGACGGCACTCGCCTGATCCGGACGCCGCGAACCTTCTCCGGCCCCGGGGCGGCGCTCCGCCATGCTGCGGACTCGTACCGCAGGTCGATCTGGCAAGACGAGGACTCTGCGGTGATCGTCTGCATCGAGAAGGACGCCCTGACCGGAGTCATCTCGCCGGTGACCGATGGGTACGACGTCGAGCTAGCGACATTGCGTGGGTACTCCTCTGAAACCTTCGCGCATTCCCTCGCGAGGTCTGCCGCGGCACACGCAAGGCGTGGCAAGACGATCTTCCTCTATCAGCTTGGCGACCACGATCCCTCAGGTGTGGACGCATGGCGCGACATACGGAGGAAGGTCACGGCGTTCACGCCCGACAGCGCCATCGAGTTCTCTCGACTGGCCGTCAACACTGAGCAGATCGAGTCCTTCGCCCTACCGACGCGCCCGACCAAAACGACGGACTCTCGCTCCGCATCGTTCGTCGGTGAGTCCGTGGAGGTCGATGCTCTGCCGCCCACGATCCTGCGGGGCCTTGTCGAACGCGCCATCCTTCGGCATCTCGACCGCGACCGGCTCGACCGCGTTCTGAGGCAAGAGCGCGACGATCTGCGGAAGCTGCGGGAACTCGCTGACGACTGGGAAGCGGGTGAGCAATCTTGATGTACGTCAAGATCGTCTCGAAGAGCGCGGCGTTCGTCTCGGGTCCACTCGCGCGCACGCGGCTGGTCGAGTGTGGCGCGAAGTCGCCGATGTGGTTGCCGAACCGTCGCGTGTGGGCGACGAGCCCGCGGGTCGCGCGGGACTTGATCGCGCTGTGTGATGCCGAGCGGATTCCGGTCGAGTTCATCGACGTGAGCGACGACGCCGAGGCGGTGGGGTAGGCGATGCCCACCAAGCCGACACGGGAGCAGTGGCTACGGCATGTGCTGTCGAGCGCGACGCTGACCGACGCCATCAAGGTCACCGCGACCGAGCTGTTCTTGGAGATGCGTGCGAACCTGCACGTCTCGGTGCCGCGTGCCCTGCTCGCTCGACGTTTGGGAAGGTCCGAGCGGCAGGTGTCGCGCCGCATCCAGGTGCTCAAGGAGTCCGGCTTCCTGGACGTGATCGAGACGGGCTGGAAGGGCCGCACCGCCGTCTACGTCGGCATGTTCAAGTCCCGCGGCAGCGACGCCCAAAGGGTGACAGTTTCAAGCACCCTTTGCGAGGCCCCGAAACGTCACCCTTTGGAGAAGCCGGTTCCCGTCGTTGCAGGCCATAGGGTGACGCCCTGGGCGTCCCGCCATATAACCATCGGCCACCTCCGCCATGGTGTTTGCCGCAACGTCAGCACCGACGCGGACGCCTCGATGCTGGAGCATGTGCCGTCGCTCGACGGTCACGCGTGGCGGAGCCGAACGGCCGCGCGCCTGACGTTCTCCGCCCGCTCGGCGTGGCCCCTCCTGCGAGACACACACGCACGGCTCGCAGCTCACCTTCACCTTCGCCTTAGGCCGGTCGCAGCCCACCACTCGACCGCCGCGCGGAAGAGGACTACGCCATGACGACGGACAACACCGCCCCGGTCGTGTCGCTGCTCGAAGTCCGGTACCGGCGGCAGCGGACGCCCATGTACTTCCCGTCTCCGGTCGACGCGCTCGAGTACTGCTTCGACCGGCTCGAAGCGCTCGACGAGCAGATCAAAGCCGCAGGCACGACGAGCATCCCCACCAGAACCGCCAGCAACGCGTTCACCGAACTCGCTCTGATCCTCTCCGCGTGCCTCACGGCTCACGAGAACCCACACTCCAGCTCGTCCTGAACGGGCTGCCAGGAAAGGCCAACCCACGATGACTCTGCGACCTCGCCGCACGGCACCAGGAAGAGTGCTCGCCGCTCTCGACCGCAACCCCGAACCCGCCAGCCCTCTCGAGCTGCTGCTGGCACAGCCCGCAGACGACGCCGAAGAGCGCGAAGCCGCACAGCTCTTTGACGCCATGCGCGAGCACCCCGCCACTCACATCCTGTCCGTGCTCCAACCCGACGAGACCGACAGCACCAGCATCGACCCCGCCCGCCGTGATGCGCCGTTCGTGCCACGCGAAGGGACCGGCACCTACGACGCCGGACGTAACCACGACGAGCAGGAATCCCGCCGCACCGTCGCCGAACTGTTCGGCGCAGACCCCGACCACCTCTGACCGAAGGGACATCACCATGCCCAGCCCGAACACACTCCTCGCCGAACAGGTCCGCGCCGGCCTCCACGAGCACGGCGTCAAGGTCCCGGCGCTCACCCGTGCCGCCAAGCACCTGGCCGAGGTCCAAGCCTGGGGCCGCACCGGGCCCGCGGACCTGCCCGGCATCATCGACCACCAGCACCAGCCCGCCATGCTCGCCACTGCCGTGCGCGACGCACTCAGCCGCGGCGAAGACCCCACGCTCGATCCGACCGTGCGCCGCATCGTCATCGCGCAGGCCATCACTCCCAGCGTGTTCTTCGAGCGAGTGGCCAGCATCGCCGTGGACCGCTACGCAGCGACCATCACCACCAACGAGGACACCATCATCGCGAAGCTGACCCCAGCCTTCGACCAGCACGTGACTGCGCTCGCCGCAGCCGCTGAACGTCTCGGCCCAGACGTGAACCTGGACGACGACGCCGCAGTCCTCGAGCTGGACGTGCGTGACCTCGCGCTGCCCGCACGTGACGCGCGCAAGGCACTCAACCAGCTCGTCCGGCTGCTCCAGAGCATCGACCAGCTCACCACCGGCCGGCCACAGCCCGCAGCCCTCCACCTCGCGGCGCTCGACGCGGACGACTGGGACGTCCTCGGACTCACCGGCAGCCGACCCACCGACCCGCCCGACACGTACGCGATGGTCCAGCACGGCGTCCCCTGGAGCCTCGCCGGCACCACCGACACCCGTGCACGCGTCGACGCCCTCGCAGCCCAACGCCGTGACCGCGCCACCAACCTCACCCACGCACCGGAGACCCAGCGAGCATGACCACACACAGCCCACTCAGACGTGGGGAGGCAACCCCCACCCCCCACCCCAACCGCCGTACCGCGGCATACGGAACTTGCTCGCTCGGGAAAAACCCGAAAGCGGCCCGCTACTCCAGTAGGGTGCGGTCAGTCCTCTCCGTGAAGGTGGTCTCATCTTGCGAATACTTGCCCCGGAGGTACAGTCTTGACTGTACTCTTTCGCACATGCAAGTGTGGCAGGCCAGTCCTGGAGGTGGGGAGGAAGTACGAAGTCGAAGCGGCACTCGATGTTGACGGTAAGCCGCAGGCGTTGCTGTTCCTGCAGGAGCTGATGGGACGGCCGAAGTTTGCGGACAAGGTCGCGGATCTTCTCATCCGCCTCGAGCGGTTCGCCGAGCATGGCGTTCTGAAGCAACCCCAACAACTCAACCACCTCCGCGGAGAGCTGCATGAGTTGAAGGCCCACACCATTCGACTCCCGTTCTACTACCGCAAGACCGAGTCGTGCGGACATGTCCGCTTGACGCACGGCTTCCTTAAGCAAGGACTCAAGACTCCCCATCGCGAGATCGATCGGGGAATGGCGATCATGAGAGAGGATCAACGGCAATGAGCCTGTATGAGCAGTTCGAGGCGATCCCAGACAACGCGCGACGGCTCGCCGCGGCAAGACTGCGGTATCGGGCACTCGAAGTGCTTCACGAGGCACTTGAGCAGAGCGGCACCACAAAGGCTGCTCTCGCGAAGACTCTCGGGGTCGGAAAGTCCGCCGTTGGACAGACCCTGAACGGTGACGGGAACATCAGACTCAACACTCTTGCTGACTACCTCCACGCACTCGGACAGGAAGTGAGTCTTGACCTGGTGCCGGCAGGCACGGCGCGGCTCCAGGCCACGCGGCCCGCGTTCGACGTCGCCTGGAGCACTCCGATCGACGTTGTCACGACCGACTTCCACCGAGTCGACGCGGACCGCCCGTCGTTCCGAAGCGACTTCACCAAGGCAGCATGAGCGACGACACTGTTGAGGCCGCTAGGGCGATCATCGAGAAGGTCGAGCTGGACTCGGTCTACCTGATCGAGTTCAGTGCTCGGCGGTGGAGCAATGCGGATATCGACGGCTACGAGTTGAAGCTAGATACGCGCTACCGACTTGAGCCCGAGCAGATCGATTATCTATTCGACGCCCTCTGCGTAGTTAAGGACGAGGACGGTGACGACATCGCGGAGATAAAAGCGTCCGTCGTCACTGCCCATAGCGCTTCTGAGGATGCTCAGTACTTCCCGATCGACTCCATCACGGGGTTCGGGCAGGAGGTAGCTCTTTATGCCGCTTACCCGTACATCCGTGAGACCGTTCAGGCTGCCGCCTCCCGGCTCGGGCTCCCGAGTCTGACGCTCAAGATGCTGAAGCGTAACGGGCCGCCCCCGTTCACGCAGACCGAGGATGAGGAAGAAGAGCACGCCTAGGGCTCAACACTCTTCCACTCGTGGCGGACCGGTCTGGTGGTCACGTCACGGCACACAGGTGGACGGTTGTCCACAGCCTGGTGGCGAGACCCGGTCGCGGAGGGCGACGATGAGGCCATGCCCACGCGCCGTTACACGATCCCCGCTGACGTCGAGCAGCACATCCTCGACAACATCGCGCTCCGCCTGGCGGCCGCTCGCGCGACTGCGCAGGTGTACTTCACGATCGAGAACGACTACGTCCTAGAGGTCGACTACGCGCTCGGCACTGTGCAGCCCGCCGACCTCGACAACACCGTCCGCTCGGTTATCCCCGACGCCGAGGTCATCTGACCGATCGACGTGGCAGGCCGGACGTACCACTGCCCGGTCCGGCATTTCTCCACCGCAGCAGGTTCGTCCGACGCTATCGTCCCGAACATGTCGTTCCGCGTCCTGGGGGTCATGGTCTTCACCTGGCTCGGCGTGGTGACCGATCGGCGGATGTGGGTCGCGCCAGTAGCAGGTCTAGCGGCGAGTGTCGCCGCGGCGATACTGCTTGACGACCCGACGCTCGCGCGTGTGATCTGGGCCGTCATTGTGCTTGTCCTGTGCGCCCTCCCCGGCATCGCAGCCTCATGGTGGCGGAGGAAGGAAGAGGATCAGAACGGGAACGCGCTCGTTGACGCCTATCAGCAACTTCACGAGTCGTTGACGCCGCTTGCGACAGCAGGCGCAGAACTCACTCAGGGCGGCGCGGACGAGGCCGCGTTCGCCATGCTGTGTCAGCACGCCGCCTCATCATGCGCCCACTTTGTCTCAGCCGACAAAGTCCGCGCGATGGTGTTTGCCGTCGATGACGGCGGAGAGACCATGACATGCTTCGCGCGAGATGGGCGGTTGGGGAACTCCGAGGGCTTCGACCGCATCAGCAGACGCGGCAAGGCAGCCTTCAAGTCCCTAGAAGACGGCCATCGCATCTCCGTGACCAGCATCTCGGACGCCAAGGCCGCGAGACGTGGCGCGTGGTCAGGTACCGGCGAGGGCTACGAAGCGTTCATCACATCACCGATTGCTGTCGGCGCGACGGGCTACGGTCTTCTCACAGTAGACGCGCCCGACAAGCATGCGTTCACCTCGACAGACGAAGTCTATGTAGATTTGGTGGCAGCGATGCTGGGAACGGCGTTCGCGGCCCGGGAGCGATGGGCCGCAGGCCCGGAGAGGACCGGTCATGGGCAAGGTGACGTTGAAGAAGCCTCGAGTGACGGAGTACCCGAAGATCGCTGATCGCAAGGAAGCCAAGCGTCTCCGTCTAGAAGCCGAGCGACGCGTTCGAGCTGACATGAGGCGTCAGCTCAACAAGCAGGCGCGGTCCGCTGCGCTGGAGCGCACGTCGCAGTGAGCGCCTGCTCCCAACGATGCGCAAGTTAGCCATTGAGGTAGAGGGCGGCCCGAAGGTCCGGGCCGCCCCCGCCCACGGCCCAACTCAGCTTCGCAGCCAGTCCTCGACCTGATCGAGCATCAGGCCGCGCGGCCCGATGCTGTTCGTGGCGAGGTCGACCAGGGCATACGGCGCGTACTCGGCCGAGCCGTGGTCGTTCACACGAACCTTCCACAGGTGAAAGCCGCTCTGGCGTGCGAGTCGGCGGACCTTCTTCTCTTGGGTACTCATGGTGCTCTCCGTCCAGACGTTTACCGCCGAGCCGGATTGGCTCAGCGGGTACTGCCGACGGAGGCGACTGGGCCAAGCGTCCTGCGCACCAGCCGCGCTCACGGTGTTGCCACCACACCGTGCCTAACCACACCGCACCAGTGGACGCCTGTTGAGGCGACCGTAGCAGTGTGGAGGCGCAACGCGCGAGCCCCCCAAACCTGACTAGGTCCGCTGCACGTCGGTCGCCTCCACCCACACGTACGCGACCGGTAGCCGGTCGTCCGTCAGCATCACGCACACGTGCCGGCCATGCCACCGCACAGCCTGCGCCCGCAGCCAGCACACGCCGTCCCGCTCAAAGTCCAGCCACACCATCACCGGCACTGCCGGGCGGGTCGGGATGCCCCGCGCATGCCCGTTGCCGCCCTTGTCCGTGAGAGGCCAGCACTCATTGAGCACCCGCTGCCACAAGCGCCGCTCAGGCGGGTCAGGAGCGGAGTGGTTCGGAGCGACCCGGCTTTCCATCTTCCCATCCTTACTGGTGCGCCGTGCAGGGTTAGCGGGTGACGGCTACAGTCCGTCGTCAGGCGGTGATATTTCGCTGCATACCGCTACTTTGGACCGCGCAGAATCGCTGCGAAATCAGGCCTACTGCACAGCGTTGAGACGGGCATAATGCGCGACTACCTCGACTGAGCCGCACCGCTCCACACGCACGACGAGCGCCGCGTACGGAATTCCGTACGCGGCGCTCGTACGTCCGTCGTCGTTCAGCGCAGGGTGATCCTGCGGAGGTCGACGAACTTGAAGTTCGTGCTCGCGCGCACCTCGCCGTCGGCGTCGAGGACGTCAGGCCCGTTCTCGCCGTCGTGCGTGACGAGGAGCCCGCGCGGGTAGTCGCGGCCGAGCGGCGTCGTGACCACGGCTGCACCGTCGCTGTGCTGGACGCCGTCGCTGGCAGCTGAGTCCTCGACCTCGAAGGTGTCGAGGTACCGCCAGCCGCGCCCGATGCGGAACGTCGAGAAGGTGCTGTCGCCCTGGCTGGACGCGATCAGGGTCCGGTCGCCGTTGCGTGCGTACGCGATGGTCAGGCCCTCGGCGTCGGCCGTCAGGTGCTTGCCGCTGGCCGGCGAGGTGCCGGTGACCGTGCACTCCTCCGTCTCAGGGTCGTACGTCGCCGAAGCCCCGAACTCGCGAACCCGCTCGACGAGCACCGGCTTGCCGAGTCCCGTGCGGCCCAGAGGGACGCGCCAGACGCCGACGTCCTCCTGAGCGGCGTACAGGACGTCGCTCACGGTGTCGACGACCATGCCCTCGACCTGCGGGTCCTCGCCGGGCTCGCCGCACGGCACCCAGGAGCCTCCGCCGCTGAGCGGGAAGGCCGTCGGGAGCGCGACGGTGTCGACCGGCGTGTACGTCAGCCTTCCCTCCGAGGTCACCGCCAGTCGGAAGATGCCGACGGTGGTCCGGTGGCGCTGACTGACGACCACGTAGGGGAGACCGCCTGTCGGGTCAGGTCGTACGGCGAGGCCGTAACCGGTGGCCTGCTCCTCGACGGCTGCCTCGTCGGGCGAGAACAGGCGCGGCGCATCAGCCGCGGTGAGGTCGTGAAGAACCTTGCCGTAGCGCGCACCCGACCCGTCGATCGCGTAGAAGCGAAGGCGGTCGCGGCCGCGATCGGTGACGATGGCGAGGTCCCGCTTCTGCCCGGTGATGCGGACTCCGGTGGCGATGTCGACATTGTTGAAACGGCTGGACTCGAGATCCTCGCCCGGCGCAGCGGGGGCGTCGACGTGCTGGACGAGTCGCCCGCGAAGGTCGTACGCGTCGAGGCCGCCGTTCTTGAGGCTGCCGAGGACGAGGCTGTCGGAGCGGTTGCCCGGTGCGACCCAGATGGCGGGGTCGTCCGCGTCCGCGTTGTTCCCGGCCTCGTCGTCGAACACCGCGCGCGTCTCGACGGTCGCTGTCACGAGCGGAGCCTTCGGCGTACGGTCGGGCGACGCCACCGCCGGCAGCGTGCCTGCCAGGCAGAGTGCGCCGAGGACGGCGGCGGACGAGAGCGACGCCGTGAGAGTACGGCGGGAGTGCAGGCGGGCGAGCGGTCGGGCCACGGGAGCTCCTGAGTTCGGGGACATCGGCGGAACCACAGTGGTGGCGCCGGGCGACATCCCCGTGTCGGCGAGGTGGACGCGGGACGGCATCGACGTGACGTGTCGACGAGACTGACGTCGGATCACTCGGCGCGACAGTGACCTCCGCGGGGCTCGGCCGGCGGTACCCGACGCGGTTGACCGCCGTACGGAGGTTGCTCCACGCCGATACGCTGACGGCATGTCCTCGACGAGCACGCCCGTGCGTCGGTCGTACCTGGGTCCCGCCATACCGGTGCTGATCCTGCTCGGCGCCATGTGGCTGCTCGAGATCGTCGATGCGCTGCCCGGGGTCTTCCTCGACCAGCACGGCATCCGCCCTCGAGACGCCGACGGCTTGTACGGGATCGCCGCCGCGCCCTTCCTGCACGGCGGGTTCGACCACCTGATCGCCAACACGACGGCGTTCCTCGTGCTCGGGATCCTGCTGTCGTACACCGCGCCGTCGCGGTTCTGGCCCGCCACGCTCGGCATCGTCCTGATCGGTGGGCTCGGCACGTGGCTGATCGGAGCTCCGTACACGGTCCACATCGGTGCCAGCGGACTGGTCTACGGCTATGCGGCGTTCCTCGTGCTCTGGGGCATCGTGACGCGGCGCGTCATGTCGGTCCTGGTCGCCGTCGCCGTCGCCGTCATGTACGGCGGGATCGTCGGAGGTGTCCTCCCGGGCCAGGCCGGCGTCTCGTGGGAGGGGCACCTGATGGGGGCGCTCGCCGGTGTCGTGATGGCGTGGTGGCTGGGGCGGCGCGACAACCGCGAGCGGCGACGGAACCGTGCGCCGTCGTACTGAGCGTCAGCCCGCCTGCCGCTCCTGGTCGACCTGCCGCTCCTGGTCGATGAGCGTGAGGATGCGTGCCACGGTCTTGGTGGCATCGTCGATGACGTGCTCGCTGCCACGCGCCCACGCGTACATGAGCCCGGCGTCGATGACCTGGACGAGCAGGTCGAGGTCGTCCGCGCCGGGGGACCGGTGGCCGCTCCGAGTCAGGACGGTGGCGAGCGCCTCGAGCAGGCGGGGTCGTGACGCGGCCATCGTGGGGCGGAGGCGCTCGTTGCGCTGGGCCGCGAGCATCGGCTCGAGCCGGAGTGTGACGACGTCGTCGGCGACGTGCGGGGCGTACGTCACCTCGATGAGGAGTCGCGCGACCTCGTCGGCCGTCCGCGGCTGCGTGTCGAGCGATTCGGCGCGAGCCTGCGCGGCAGCCGTGCGCTGCTCCTCGGCGGCTTCAACTGCCGCTGCGTAGAGCTCGTCACGGTTCTCGAAGTAGTACGACGCCGAACCGGGAGAGAGGCCGGCGGCGACGGCGACCCCGCGATACGTCACGGCCTCCGGGCCCTGGTCGATGAGCAGGCGCCCGGCGGCCGCGCGCAGTGCGTCGAGCTTGTCGGCGCTGCGTGCCTGGCGGGGCGAGCGGGTGGCCATTGGAGCTCCCTCTGCGGTGCCTGTTGTCGGGGGCGGACGGGACACGCGGAATAGTAGGGGAGGCGGCGAAGTTGATACGAGTGTATCAATTCCTCCCCCGTGAAAGGGATGACGAAGATGGTCCTCGCAGAGGGTCTCAAGATCGACTGGGCGACGATGCCCACGTACAACACGATCATGGCCGTCGCCGTCGGCGCAGGCTTGATCGGACTGGTCTGGCTGGCTCGGGACTTCCTGAAGGATCCCTCCAGCATCAGTCCGTCGGGATGGGCACTCAACTTCGGTGTGCTGGGCACGATCCTGACGCTCACCGGTGCGCACATGACGCTGACCTGGCCGCTCGCGGCCGGCGGCTTCCCGTTCGACAACATCATCTTCGGTGAGACGAGCCTCGGCTTCGGTCTGCTCCTGCTGTTCGCGGCGTTCGGGCTCTGGCGCCGCGGCGACGCGATCCTGGCGGCGGAGAACCCGCGCGAGGCAGTGAAGGCGCTCGTCAAGCCGATCGGCGTGTTCGTCTTCGGTCTCGGACTCGGGCTGATCGCGATCGCGGTGGCCGGGATCAAGTACCAGCTGTTCGCTGCTCCGGCCGAAGAGCCGATCTCGGGCGCGTTCGCCGACTACCCGATGGTCGAGGCGACCTTCATGTCGGGTCTGATCGCTCTCGTGGGTGTCGGTGCCGTGCTTTTCCCGTTCGTGATCGACCGGTTGAGCCGGGGCGTCCGTGCCGGACGCGACTGGGTCGCCTCGATCACCGGCTGGGTGTGGGGCATCACGGGCGTGGCGTTCCTGCTGTTCGGCGCAATGAACTTCTTCACCCACATCGGGCTCATCGTCAACACGATGTGATCCGCGCCGTCACGATGTGATTCTCGCCGTCTAGCGAGTCCGCGAAGCGTCTGCCCGATGCCTGGGCAGACGCTTCGTGCCGCTCAGCGCCGGTCGGGCCGGTGCGTGCGGATGAAGTCGTGGAGGTGGATCTCGGCCGTGCTCAGCTCGGCCGGCGGCCGTCGACGCGCGATCAGGGTCGGGCCGCGCCCGTCGCGATGGCGGCGTACGGCGGTGTAGTCATGGCCGGTGGGCGTCGTCCACGTGACGCTGGAGGGGAGGCTCGTCGCGTCCGTGCCGACCATGGAGGCGCGAACCTTCCAACCGTGGCCTTCCTTCACGAGGTTGTCGTGGCGGCAGGCGCCCTGTGCGTTGACCCGTGTCGTCAGACCGCCGCGACTGTGCTGCTCGACGTGGTCGATCTCGCTGGTGTCACAGTCGCAGTACGGACGCAGGCACTGGCTGTCGGTTGCGCGGATGAGACGTGCGAGGCGAGCGGGGAACCGCCGTCGCCGCGCGTCGGAGTCACGCGGGTCGCCGTGGTCGTCGGTGAACAGGCGGCGAAGCCAGCTGGCCTCCCGCCCGGCGAGACGCCGGCACAACGCCGCCGGCACTGGCCCGTACCCGTCGAGGACGCCCGGGGTGTCCTCGACACCGAACAGCGTCTCAGGTCGCATCAGCAACCCGATCTCGGCCGGCAGGTGGGTCGAGGCCCCGTCGGACGTGTCGACGGCGACGCCGGTGAGCGCTTCGATCGCCACATCGGCGGCAATCTGGCGGGTTGTCCGTCCCGTGCTCGACGCCAGGGCGAACGCCTCCTTCTGGAGGCGGCGCCACGCTGCGATCACCTGCTCCGCCGGTGCGCGGACCGTCAGCTCGGCCATCGCGTCCGAGAGACGGCGTAGCCGGATGTGACGCGTCGCCCGGGCAGCCTCGGCGCGCGCGGCGGCGCCGTCCGCGTCGAGCGCCAGCGCGTGGCGCCTGGCGGCTGCAGAGGCCTCGCGCGCGGACATGCCGGGAAGGCTGGTTGCCACGAGCTCGTCGACCCGTCGCCTCAACCGGCGGTCGAGGGTCGCCGTCTCGGCGCACACGGCAGCAGCGACCGTCGAGCTGATCGCGCCGTCGCGGAGGAGCACGTGGGTGAACGGGTGCTCGCGCAGCGCGATCGCGACGTCCAAGGTGTGCTGGCCCGCGCCATTGCCGACGCCCCGCGCTAGGCCGACCTCGGCGCGCAGCGAGCGGGCACGACCCTGGTTGCCGCGCGAGCTGTGATCGCTGTCGGTGGCCGAGCGACGCTCCTCGAGCGCGGACACGGCGTCGTGCTGCAGGCCCTGCGCGATCCGGACGACGGTCTCGAACGTACTGATCGCCTCGACCTCGGCGGCACCCGCGGCGAGGTGCGACTCATGGGCCTCGGCGACGGCCACCCGTGCACGCGAGACGACCTCAGCCACCCGCGCCGACAATGCGTCGAGCAGCGCGTCGGCAACGGTGCCGTCCGCGCGTCCGTCAGGCGGCGTCGGGTCGGCGACGCTCGCACTGGTATCGATCATGTGTTCGATGGTAGCGACGACGGCTGACAGCCCGCGAACGCGTGACTCGCTGGCCTGCTGGGCTCAGACGAGCACGACGCCGACCACCCACAGAGTCGCCGACACCATCCCGCCCGCGAGCTCGATGAGGATCGAGAGGCCGGCGGCCTTCATCGCGTGCTTGGTCGACTCCCACGCCGCGGCGTGGGTGCGGTGGCGGCCGATCTCGAACACGTACACACCCAGCACGAACCCCACGAACAGGCCCACGAACGGGATCACGAAGAAGCCGACGATCCCGCACAGCCCACCGACGAGCATCGCGCGGCCGGGTACGCCGGCGCGGTTGAGGCGCTTGCCCGGGATCGCGTACTGGACGACCAGCGCCACGGCGTACACGAGCGTCGCCAGCCCGAGCACCACCCAGCCCGTCGGCTCGCCGACCGCGATCGCCCAGACGAGGATCGCGATCCAGATGAGGAGCGATCCCGGCAGGATCGGCACGATGATGCCGGCCAGCCCGACGAGGATCGCAAGGCCGACGAGGACGGTGCCGAGGGTTCCCATGGGGGAAGGGTGCCAGATGGTGTTGCGGTGCTTTCGAAACGCCGTTGCGGTGCGGTATAAAACATCACTGGTGTCACGCCCCTCGCGTGTCCATGAACGCAGGAGGACGCGTGGAAGCAGGACGACGGCAGCGGAGCGCTGCCGCGCTGGCTGCGGTGCTCGGCGGGATTCTGGTGGCCGGGATGCTGGCCGTGGGGTCGGCGAGCGGCGAAGTCGCGTCGCCGGTGCCGCAGGTCGACACCGGGACCGGGTGGGCCGTGACCAACTTGGCGGCGGGCAGCCCGCAAGGCAGCGCGACTCCGCAGATGTACGACCGCGTGCAGGTGGACGCGGAAGGCGCCGTCGTTGCCGTGCACTGGCGTCCGTGCAGCGGCGTGGAGGCATGCTCCCCGAGGAGCTACCTCAGGCTCTCGACCGACGCCGGACAGAGCTTCGGGGCTGCTCAGTCGGTCGACGACGCGGCCACGGCTCCGGTCGTGGCCGTCGCGGCCGGCCACGTGATCACCGCGGCCCCCGGGGACTCCGGTCCGTCGAAACCGGTCGTACGCATCAAGCGCTGGGGCTCCGCGCCAAGCACGGCGCCCGCTGTGCAGGAGATCGCGACCACCGAGCGGCCCACCGACATCCGGGTCGCCGCATCCGGCGAGCGAGGCCTTCTGCTCTACAGGGACGGCGACGACGTCACGCTCACGTCGACGGAGGACGCTGGCGCGACGTGGTCTGAGCCGGTCGTCCTCGGTCAGAGCTCCAGCGGGCAGGACGTCGACATCGTCGGCTCGCGAGCAGTGGTCGCGTACGGCGCTGGTGGCGGCGCCTGGTCGACGCGCGTGTCGGATGATGCTGGGGTGAGCTGGGCGGAGGCCCGCACGCTCGCCGCCGGCAGCGAGCCGGCTGCCGCGGTGCGCGTCGCGGTCACCCGCGGCGGCCGCGTCGCCCTCGCTGCATCGCACGCCGAGGCCGGGTCGCGACGAGGAGACGTCCGCACGTCCGTCGACGGAGTCACGTGGACGGCGCCGACCTCGCTCGCCTATCTCTCCGCACCGCAGGTCGTCGAGCTCGCGGTCCAGGGGGACGCGATCGTGGCCAGCGGAGACGGCCAGTCGGTTCGCCGGAGCACCGACGGCGAGACGTGGGCGGTGATCCGTGAGCACCGGCGTGTGGTCGATGCGCATTCGTCCCACCCGTTCTCGAGCCCGTGGCGGACCGACGTCGCCGTCAGCTCCGACGGACCTCTGACGATGCACGGCTCGACACTCCTGCGGTCCTTCCGTGACACCCGACCCCCGGCTGTCCGCTTCACGTCCGTCCCGCCGGCGGCCACCCGGGTCGCGAACCAGCGAGTGAGCTTCGTCGGCGGCGACCCCGACGCGTCGCGAGCATGGCTGCTTTACGAGTGCAGCTTCGGGAACAATCCCTGGTACGAGGAGTGCGCCAGCCCGCACAGCATCTCGCGGTGGTCGCCCGAGGTTGCCGGCCCGCGTCAGGTCCTTCGCGTCCGCGTGACCGATGCCGCCGGTCGCCGGTCACCCGTCGTCACGGCGCGGTGGACGCTCGACGAGAGACCCTCGTTGCTCGTGTGGTCGACGAGCGACGGGCCACCGATCACGCGTTCGCCGAGGGCCAGCATCCGCTGGGCGGCCGAGGACGCCGAGTCGGGCGCCGCAGCGTACGACGTCCGCTACTCCCTGACGTCGCAGACGGCGAAGCGGATGTCTCGACAATGGCGGACCACTCGAGCGCTCACGAGGACGAGGGCGACGTCCGCGAAGGTCGCGGTCCCGCACGGCAAGGTCGCCTGCGTCGACGTGCGGGCGTACGACCGAGCGGGCAACGTGTCCGCGTGGCATCGCGTCACCTGCGTCGCGCGGCCGTACGACGATCGCGCGTTGAAGCGCAGCGGATCAGCAAAGAAGGTGCGTGGCCAGCGCTACTACGGGGGCGTCGCGACCCGGTTGACGAAGGACGGGCGGCTCGTGCTGCGGGGCGTGGAGCGCGGATCGGCCGTCTACGTCCTCTACGAGCACGCGCCCAGGAAGGGCACGGGGACTCTACTGCTGCCCGGGCCCGACCAATCCTTCGGCGGGAGGGGCGACAAGCCGCTGCACAACCGCGTGTTCGCGAGCGAGACGGTCGGTCGGCCGGCGGGGTCCGTCGCGGTGAGGGCCGACGAAGGCTCGATCCTGATCGACGGGCTTGCTGTTCTGCCGCGATGGGCGAGGTGAGCGGCAGCTGAGTACGAGGACGGTGTCGGCAACCTGCGGCGAGGACGCATCCTGACGTCGTGACTCGCCCCACCCTGCTCCTGACAGCCCTGGCCGTCCTGCTCGCCGTCGCCGGCTGCGGGCACTCCTGGGACTGGAAGCAGGCCGATCTCGACCGCAATCGCCTCAACCTCGGGCTGTTCCGAGGCGCCGACACGGGGGAGAAGCTCGGCACCTGGGTCCGCCAGGGCGAGGTCGTCGCGACTGCTGGGGCGACCGGCAGCGACGAGATCGCGGTGGTGGTGCGGTACGAGCGCCAGGTCGACGAGCCGTTCGGCACCCCCACGGTGGAGACCGCCTGCTACCGGTTCACGCCGGACGAGGACGGGAGCAACGTCGACTTCGGGCGTACGGACTGCCCGTGAGCGTGAACGACGAGGGCCCCGCACCATCGGTGCGGGGCCCTCGTACGGGTTCGTGAAGAAGTCGATGTCCTGCCGGAGGTCAGTGCTCCTCGGCCGGCGCCGTCGGCCGGGTGGCCGTGAGGCGGTCGCTCTCGTCGTGGATGGTGGCGGCGACCTCACGAAGCTTCTCGTCGTGCGCACGGGCGTGGTGGGCGCAGAACAGGAGCTCGAAGCCGCTCGCGAGCTCGGCTCGTACGTAGGCCTGGGCTCCACAACGGTCGCAACGATCAGCGGCGCTGAGGGCAGCGGTGGGGGCGACAACAGTTGTCACGTCTGACCTCTTCTCTTGTTCCTGACGGTTCGGTCGGCGGCGGCTCATCGCCTCCACCTGGTGCAACATCCAACCACGAGTCGGTGTTCCCGCGCCGGTGAGTCCGGCGAGTCGCTGCCGACACCTCGAACGTACCCGGAGTCGGCAACCGAACCACGGCAGCGCCAGCGGTGTGGCGCACGACACGCCGCGGCGCTCCGGAGCGGCGTACGGCGGGTCCGTCGGACCGCCTCGGTAGATTGGCACCGTCGCGCGGGATCGTCCCGGGGCACGTGGACAAGGAGCCTGTCATCGACACCGAGTACAACGCCCGCAACCTGCTGGTCCTCGAAGGGCTGGAGGCCGTCCGCAAGCGACCCGGCATGTACATCGGCTCCACCGACACCCGCGGCCTCATGCACTGCCTGTGGGAGATCATCGACAACTCCGTCGACGAGGCGCTCGGCGGGTTCTGCGACCGCATCGAGGTCGTCCTGCACCCAGACGGATCGGTCGAGGTCCAGGACAACGGGCGCGGCATCCCGGTCGACACCGAGGTCAAGACGGGCCTGAGCGGCGTCGAGGTCGTCTTCACCAAGCTGCACGCCGGCGGCAAGTTCGGCGGCGGCTCGTACGTCGCGACCGGCGGTCTGCACGGCGTCGGCGCCTCGGTCGTCAACGCGTTGTCCGAGCGCCTGGACGTCGAGGTCGCCAAGGACGGCGCGCGCTGGGAGATGTCGTTCCGGCGCGGTGCCCCCGGCGCGTTCGCCGGTGAGGGACCCGACGCGAAATTCACTCCGGAGAGCGGCCTGCGCAAGCTCGGCCGCATCAAGAAGACGACCACCGGCACGCGGGTCCGATACTGGGCGGACCACCAGATCTTCATCAAGGGCGCCCAGTTCTCGTACGACGACCTCGTGGCACGCGCCCGCCAGACGTCGTTCCTCGTGCCCGGCCTCGAGATCGTCCTGAGCGACGAGCGCGGCGACGTCCCCCAGAAGGAGTCGTTCAAGCACGAGGGCGGCATCACGGAGTTCTGCGAGTTCCTCGCACCCGACCCTGCCGTCTCCGACGTGCTGCGGCTGACGGGCACCGGGCAATTCACCGAGACGGTCCCGCTGCTGGACGACCTGGGTCACATGACGCCGCAGGACGTCGAGCGCGACCTGGGGGTCGACGTCGCGCTGCGGTGGGGCACCGGCTACGAGACGGTCACCCGGTCGTACGTCAACATCATCGCGACGCCGAAGGGCGGCACGCACGTCTCGGGCTTCGACCGTGCGCTCACGAAGACGTTCAACGACGTGCTGCGCGCGAACCGCCAGCTCAAGGCGGGCGACAAGGACGTCATCAAGGACGACATCCTCGAGGGCCTGACCGCCGTCGTCACGGTCCGGCTGGCCGAGCCCCAGTTCGAGGGCCAGACCAAGGAGGTGCTGGGGACGCCGCCGGTGACGCGCATCGTCGCGAAGGTCGTGTCCGACCAGCTCAAGGAGTTCCTCACCTCCACCAAGACCGCTCACAAGGCGAAGGCCCGCGCGGTCATGGAGAAGGTCGTCGCCGCGGCGCGCACCCGCGAGATGGCCCGCCAGCAGCGCGAGACGCAGCGGCGCAAGAACGCGCTCGAGTCGAGCACGCTGCCGGCCAAGCTCGCCGACTGCCGCAGCAACGACAACGACCGCAGCGAGCTGTTCATCGTGGAGGGAGACTCCGCTCTCGGTACGGCGAAGGCCGCGCGCTCCGCCGAGTACCAAGCGCTGCTCCCGATCCGCGGCAAGATCCTCAACGTCCAGAAGTCGTCCGTCGCCGACATGCTCAAGAACACCGAGTGCTCGTCGATCATCCAGGTCGTCGGTGCAGGCTCGGGACGGACGTTCGACGTCGACCAGGCCCGCTACGGACGCATCATCTTCATGGCCGACGCCGACGCCGACGGCGCCCACATCCGCTGTCTGCTGGCGACGCTGTTCTTCCGCTACATGCGGCCGCTCGTCGAGGCCGGTCGTGTCTTCTCCGCGGTGCCGCCGCTGCACCGCATCGAGCTCACGAACCCGAAGAAGGGGATGGACAAGTACGTCTACACGTACTCCGATCCCGAGCTCCAGCGGAAGCTCGCCGAGCTGACCAAGAAGGGTCTCCGCTGGAAGGACCCCATCCAGCGCTACAAGGGTCTCGGCGAGATGGACGCGCACCAGCTCAAGGAGACGACGATGGATCCGCAGCACCGTACGCTGCGGCGTCTCACGGTCGACGACGCCGAGGAGGCGAGCGAGGTCTTCGAGCTGCTGATGGGCAACGAGGTCGCACCCCGCAAGGAGTTCATCGTGCAGGGCGCGTACGAGCTGGACGCCGACCGCATCGACGCCTGACGTCGGCGGCGGCGCTCGGCCGCAGCGTCAGACGACCTGCTCGAGCAGACCCGAGTCGACGTCGTACAGGAACCCGCCGGCCTTGACGTGCGACGGGATGAGCGGGTGCGAGTCGATCTTGTGCACCGACTCGACGAGCTCAGCGCGCTGGTCGTTGATCGCGCCGAGGAACATCCAGGTGGCGTCCGTGCCCGTCGCCTCACCGACGCGACGCTGCAGCTCCGACTCCGAGGCGCTCGCCATCGCGCAGCGCGTGTGCTCGACCACGAGCACACGGTCGACCTTGAGCAGGTTGGCGCCCAGCACGAGCGCGACGAGCACTTGCTCGGTCACGCGTCCGCCGGGGTTGCGGAGGATCTTGGCGTCGCCGGGCTCGAGCCCAACCATCCGCAGCGGGTCGATCCGCGAGTCCATGCAGGTCACGATCGCCACGCCCGCGCGTGCGACGCCGTCGAAGCCCGCGAGGTCGAACGTGTCGGCGTAGGTGCGGTTCGCGGCGAGGAGGTCGTCGAAGTTGCCGGAGGGGACGATGCTGCCGGCGGCGGAGCCTGAAGTCATGAGGGGAGCCTACGACGACTCGACGGCGCGCTCGCCACGACGTCCGGAGAGCAGTACGGCGGCCGCGACCGCGGCGATGCCGGCACAGACCGCAGCACCGGTGAACACCGTGCTGAGCTGGACGATCCCGGCGTCGATGAGCGCGCCGTTGTAGGCCTTGCAAGCCGTTGCCGAGTCCGGGCAGAGCTCGGACAGCGGCGGGATGTCCTCGACGGCTGCGTGGTACGCCCGCAGGCCCCACGAGGTCAGCGCCGAGATGCCGACGAGCATCCCGACCATGCGTGCGACGACGACGAGCGCCGACGCGATCCCATGGGTCGGTGGCGGAGTGGCGTCGAGAAGTGCCGCGTTGACCGGAGCGACCGCGAGGCCGAACCCGAAACCGGCGAGAGCGAGGGCGACGACCGACGACGGGTGGCTCAGCGCGTCACGCTCCCAGCCGGCCATGACCACGAAGCAGCCGCTGGCGAGCGCCATCCCACCAGCCGCGATCCAGCCAGGGCGGATCCAGCGGGTCGCGTAGCCGCCGACGACCGCCCCCACCGGGATCGCGATGAGGAACTCCACGAGCACCAGCGCCGCAGCGAGCTGCGAGTCGCGGTGCTCGGTGAGCCTGGCGAAGAAGGGCACGTCCACCAGCGCCGCGATGAGCGCTCCGCCGACGAAGAAGGAGACGACCAGCGCACCCCACGCCGGCCGCTCGCGCAGCGTCCCGCGCGGGATGAGCGGAGCCTTCGCGGTGCGCTGACGCAGCACGAACGCCACCGCTGCACCAGCGGCGACCGCCAGCAGCCACGGCGCCGCAGGGGAGACCACGCTGTGCTCCGGGTCGGCAGACGCGAAGGCCACGATCACGCAGCCCAGCACCACCGCGAGAAGCAGGGCGCCCGTCAGGTCGACGGCGCGGGCCGTCGCCGGCCAGGCTCGCATCGCGACCAGGGGCCGGCGCGCAGTGAGCTCGCGGGCGATGAACGCAGCGAACAGCGCGTACGTGATCAGGGCGATCGGCGTCGTCCACCGGAGCTCGCCGACCACGGGAAGGAACAGGGTGCCGATCTCGACGTCGTCGCGCAGGGGTGCAGGCTGCGCGATCGCGAGGGCGAGTGCGGTGACGGCGAGGACAGCGAGGAGGGCGCCCACGAGGTCGGGGGGAGGGGTTTCGACTCGCTTCGGGCTTCGAGACGTGCCTCGTTCCGCGGCCCTCCTCAACCCACGTCGCTCAACCGGCGGGGAGGAGGGCGTCTCGATCGCTTCGCGCCTCGACGAGCGGGTCGGGTGTGCCGACGAGCGGGTCGGGTGTGCCGACGAGCGGGGGCGGCCCGAGGCGGCGATCGCGGCGGCGAGGACCAGCCCAGCCGCGCAGTTGAGCCAGAAGATCGCCCGCCAGTCGGCGAAGGCGAGGACCGCAGCGCCGTACAGGGGTCCGACGACGCTTCCCAGCTCCTGCACCGCGCCGACGATGCCGAGCGGCACACCGCGCCGCCGAGGCGGCCACAGGTCGGCCACCAGCGCGAGCGTCGCAGGCACGAGGCCACCGCCACCCACCCCCTGCAGGAAGCGGCCGACGACCATGGGGCCGAGCCCGTCGGCAGCCGCGGTGACGACCGAGCCGACGGCGAACAGCACGAGCGACCCGACGAGGACCGGGCGCCGCCCTCGCAGGTCGGCGATCCGGCCGACGAGCGGCAGCACCGCGACGTACCCGAGGAGGAAGCCGGACACGATGGGCGCCGCGCGCTGGAGCTCGTCCAGGCCGAGCCCCGATGCCGTCATCATGTCCGGCAGCGCCAGCACGACGACGTACGTGTCGGCAGCCGCGAACGCCACCGCGACAGCGGCGAGCGTGAGCAGGATGCGCGCCGCCCGGTCGACGGGCGGCGTCGAACCGGTCGAGGGCGCGGCCTCCGTCACGGTGCGGTGATCTCGACGTCGTCGTCCGACGCGGTCACGGCGATCGTGTAGACGACGGGCTCGTCGGACTCGTAGAAGAGGCCCTTGAGCGTGACGTCGCGCAGGACGTCGTCCTCGGTGAGCCGGTAGGTCGCGTCGAACGTCGCATCGGCCTGTGCCGTCGGGATCAGCGCCCGGACGTCACGACCGGCGATCGTGCCCGTGATCGTGGTGAGGACGTCGCGGCCGTCGCGGCTCTCGCCACCGTCCTCGAGGTCGTCGGTCTCCTCGAGCAGCGACGAGATGCCGTCGTCGGCGGCCACCAGCGCCGCCGGATCCGGGGCGCCGATCGTCGCCGGGTCCAACGGCACGAAGTCGGGCGCGAAACCCGTCTTGGCGTAGACCTTGCCGTCGACCGAGACGACTTCGGCCTTCACCGGGACGCCCTTGAGGGACACGGTGACGTCCCCCTCGAACGCCGGGGCGTGCGTGCCGGTGCCCGCGGCGTCCAGCAGACCGGTGACACCGCTCGGGAGGGCCTTGGTGGCCAGGTCCAGCTCGAGGCTGGCCGCGTCGTCGAGCACCGTGCGGGCCGCACTCAGGCGTCCGCCCAGGTCCTCTGCACCCGCGCCGCCGTCGTCCTTGCCGCCGTCCTCGCCGGTGCAGCCCACGAGAGTGAGTGCAAGGGTGGGCAGGAGGACCGCAAGAGTGGCGCGCTTCGACATGGCGTCAGCATAGGGGGACGGTCGGCGCCCCCCGACGAAAGGACGGATCCCATGGACTGGAAGCTCGAGCTCGTGGTGCTGGGCGTCACCGACGTCGATCGCGCGAAGGCCTTCTACGAGAAGCTGGGCTTCCACCTGGACGTGGATCACCAGGTCGGCGACGCGTTCCGCGTCGTCCAGCTCACCCCGCCCGGGTCGTCGTGCTCGATCACGTTCGGCATCAACGTCGGCGGCGGCGAGCCGGGCGCGACGAAGGGGACGCACCTGGTCGTCGACGACATCGAGGCCGCCCACGCCCACCTCGAGGAGGCCGGCGTCGCCAACGGCGGGATCCAGCACTTCGAGGAGGGAGCGATGACCCCCGGGCCGGACCCGCAGCGCCAGGACTTCGGGTCGTACGTCTTCTTCGACGATCCCGACGGCAACTCCTGGGCGGTCCAGGAGGTGCACCACCGGGCTGGCGCGTGACGCCGGCTCGTCAATCGATCTGCGTCGCCACCGGGCTGCCCACCGCCATGAGCGGGTGCGGTGCCGGCGTGCCGGAACCGTCGCGACGCTCGTCGACCTCCGGGAGCGGCGCGGCGACCCCTCCCGACCCGGACGCCATGGCGGGCCCACGGCCCGCCCACGCGAGCAGCAGCCCGTCCTCGCCCTTGAGAAGGCGCTGACAGCGCACTCCGCCGGTCGCGCGCCCCTTGGCCGGATAGGCGGAGAACGGCGTCACCTTGGCGGATCCCGCCTCCGTGCCGGGCAGTGCGCCTGCGGAACCCGCCACCGTGACGACCTCGGCGTCCTCGGCGGCGTCGAACGCGCCGAAGAACCGCACGGAGGCGCCCGCCGCCAGCTTGATGCCGGCCATGCCGCCGCCCGTACGACCCTGGGGCCGCACGCTGCCGGCCGGGAACCGCAGCAGCTGGGCGTCGGTCGTGATGAAGCAGAGCTCCTCGTCACCGGTGCGGAGCTCACGGACGCCGACCACCACGTCGTCCTCGGCGAGCGCCACGACGTCCCACGAGTCCTTGCTCGGCAGGTATTCGGGCTTCACCCGCTTGACCACGCCCTGACGGGTGCCGAGCGCGAGGCCGGGGGAGTCCGGGCTGAACGTCGTCAGCGCCAGCGGGTGCTCGCCGGCCTCGAGCTCGAGGACCTCCGCGAGCGGCACACCGCCCTGCAACGACGGGGCGGCGGCCGTCGGCGGCAGACCCGGCAGCTCGAGCACGTCGAGCTTCAGGACCCGACCCGCCGACGTCAGCAGGCCGACCTCGCCGCGGGCGGTCGCTCGTACGGCGGAGGCCACGACGTCGTGAGGGTGCCGTCCGGACTGGATCTCGGGGACGGTGTCGTCGGCGGTCCGTGCGAGCAGGCCGGTCGCCGACAGCAGGACGAAGCACGGCTCGTCGGCGACCTCCAGCTGCACCGAGGCGGCGGACACCGTCTGACCGGCGCTCTCGAGGAGGACCGTACGGCGGGGGGTGCCGAACTGCTTGGCCACCTCGCCGAGCTCGTCGGAGACCAGACCTCGCAGCAGCAGGTCGTCGGCGAGGATCGCCTCGAGCTGCTCGATCGTCGCCCGGAGCTCGTCGGCCTCGCGCTCGAGCTCGATCCGCGACATGCGGGTGAGGCTGCCGAGCGGGATGCGGAGGATGTCCTCGGCCTGCACCTCCGAGAGGTCGAACACCTCGATCAGGCGGTCGTGCGCCTCGGAGCGGTTCTCGCTGGCGCGGATGAGCTGGATGACCTCGTCGATGTCGAGGATCGCGATGAGGCGCCCCTCGACGATGTGCAGGCGGTCCATCGCCTTGTCGCGCCGGAACTGCGTCCGGCGGCGCACGACGTCGAAGCGGTGGCCGAGGAAGACCTCGAGGAGCTCCTTGAGGCCCAGCGTGCGCGGCTGGCCGTCGACGAGGGCGACGTTGTTGATGCCGAAGGACTCCTCCAGCGGCGTCATCTTGTAGAGCTGCGCCAGGACGGCGTCGGGGTTGAAGCCGTTCTTGATCTCGATCACGAGGTTGATGTCGGCCTCGGAGAGGTTCTTGAGGTCCGAGATGCCCAGGAGCTTCTTGGACTGGACGAGCGTCTTGATGCGCTCGATGACCTTCTCGGGGCCGACGTTGTAGGGCAGCTCGGTGATCACGATGCCCTTGCGGCGGGACGTGATGCTCTCGACCCGGGCAGCGGCACGCATCATGAACTTGCCGCGACCGGTGGCGTACGCCTCGCGGATGCCGTCCAGCCCGACGATCTTGCCGCCGGTGGGCAGGTCGGGTCCCGGGATGAAGCGCATCAGGTCCTCGAGGGACGCGTCGGGCTTCTTGATCAGGTGCTTGAGCGCCTGCACGACCTCGACGAGGTTGTGCGGTGCCATGTTGGTGGCCATGCCGACGGCGATGCCCGCGGCGCCGTTGACGAGCAGGTTGGGGATGGCCGCCGGGAGCACGACCGGCTCCTGCTCGCGCCCGTCGTAGTTGGGGCGGAAGTCGACGGTGTTCTCGTCGATCGACTGCGTCATCGCGAGTGCGGGGTGGTCCATCCGGCACTCGGTGTAGCGCATCGCCGCCGGCCCGTCGTCGGGCGAGCCGAAGTTGCCGTGACCGTCGACGAACGGCAGCCGGAGCGACCACGGCTGCACCAGGCGTACGAGGGCGTCGTAGATCGCGCCGTCGCCGTGCGGGTGGAGCCGACCCATGACCTCGCCCACCACACGCGCGCTCTTGACGTGACCGCGGTCGGGCCGCAGGTTCATGTCGTCCATCGTGTAGAGGATCCGGCGCTGCACCGGCTTGAGACCGTCGCGCGCGTCGGGCAGCGCCCGCGAGTAGATCACGGAGTAGGCGTACTCGAGGAAGCTCGACCGCATCTCCTCCCGCACGTCCACGTCGAGGATGTGCTCCTCGATGTCGTCTGGAGGCGGGGCGCTCGGCGTACGGCGGGCCATGCACGTCCTTTCGGGCAGGTGGAGCGGGGCTCTCAGAACATTAGGCCATCGCACGGACGACCCTCGGCTGCGACGCCGCGACGGGTGGGACCAGACGGTAGATTCTGGGTGTGGCCGACGAACCTGCCCGATCCAGCGAGCACCAGCCCGACCAGCACCAGCCCGACCAGCGCCAGCCCGACGAACGTTATCCCGAGCACTGGGAGGCCGACGTCGTGCTCCGCGACGGCGGAGCCGCACACCTGCGTCCGATCATCCCCGACGACGCCGAGGAGCTCGTCGCGTTCTACTCCCGGGTGTCGGAGCAGTCGAAGTACTACCGGTTCTTCGCCCCGTACCCCACGTTGTCCAACCGCGACGTCAAGCGGTTCACCGAGGTCGACTACCGGTCGCGGGTGGCGTTCGTGGTGACGATCGGCGCGAGCATCCTCGCGGTCGGCCGCTACGACGCGGTGGCTCCGGGCGAGGCCGAGGTCGCGTTCCTGGTCGAGGACGACCAGCAGGGCCGTGGTCTCGCCCAGCTCCTCCTCGAGCACCTCGCGCAGGCAGGCCGCGAGATGGGCATCCACCGGTTCGTCGCCGACGTCCTCCCGGAGAACGTCCGCATGATCCAGGTCTTCCGGGACCAGGGCTACCAGGTCGAGCGCAGCGTCGAGGACGGCGTGATGCGCCTCGTCTTCCCGATCGACCCGACCGAGACCGCGATCGGCGTCATGCAGTCACGCGAGCACCGGGCCGAGGCGGCGTCGATCGAGCGCTTCTTCAACGCCCGCAGCGTCGCCGTCGTCGGGGCGAGCCGCCGCCAGGACACCATCGGCCAGGGCATGATCCGCAACCTCGTCCTGGGGGACTTCGCCGGCGCGGTCTACGCGGTGAACCCGCAGGCCGAGGCGGTCTCCGGGCTCCCGGCGTACAAGACGGTCCAGGACATCCCCGGCGACGTCGACCTCGCGGTCATCGCCGTGCCGGCGGAGTCGGTGCCCGAGGTCGTGCTCGACTGCGCCGCCAAGGGCGTGCACGGCCTGATCGTCATCTCGTCCGGCTTCGCCGAGATCGGCGACGAGGGGCGCCGGCGCCAGCGTCGCCTGGTCGGCCTCGCCCGGTCGTACGGCCTGCGCCTGGTCGGTCCCAACTGCCTCGGCGTCATCAACACGTCCTCCCAGGTGCGGCTGAACGCGTCGCTGTCACCGCTGATCCCGCCGCGCGGGCGTGTCGGGTTCTTCTGCCAGTCCGGTGCGCTCGGGCTCGCGATCCTCGAGAACGTCGACCGGCGCGGCCTCGGCCTCTCGACGTTCGTGTCCGCCGGCAACCGCGCCGACGTCTCCGGCAACGACCTCCTCCAGTACTGGGAGGAGGACGACGCGACCGAGGTCGTCCTGCTCTACCTGGAGTCCATCGGCAACCCGCGCAAGTTCTCGCGGATCGCCCGCCGCGTCGGGCGCAAGAAGCCCGTGGTCGCCGTGAAGTCGGGGCGCTCGACCCAGGGTGTCCCCGTCGGGCACGCCGTACGCAAGACCACGGCGCCGCAGTCGGCCGTCGACGCGATGTTCCACCAGGCGGGCGTGATCCAGGTCGACACGCTCGACGAGATGTTCGACGTGGCACAGCTTCTCGCGCACCAGCCGCTTCCGCGCGGGCCGCGGGTCGCGGTCGTCGGCAACTCCGACGCGCTCGCCCTGCTGGTCGCTGACGCCGCCACCGCGTCGGGGCTTAAGGTCGCCGACCCGGTCGCGCTCGGTGCGAACGCCAGCGCCGACGACTTCGAGAAGGCCCTCGACGCCGCGATCGACAACCCGGACGTCGACGCGATCGTCGCCGTCTTCATCCCGCCGGTGAACACCACCGGCGAGGACGTCGCCAACGTGCTCGCGGCGGTCGGGGAGCAGTCCGACAAGCCGATCGTGTCCACGTTCCTCGGGTCCGAGGGCGTGCCCGAGCTGCTCCGGGTCCCCGACGTCGAAGGGGCCGCGGGTCGCGGCTCCGTCCCGTCCTACTCGGCGCCTGAGTCGGCCGTACGCGCCCTGGCGCGGGTCGTCAGCTACGCCCAGTGGGCCGGCAGCGAGCAGGGCGACATCGCCCACTTCGACGACATCGACCGCGACGCGGCGAGCTCGCTCGTCCGCACAGCGCTCGCCCGCACGCCCGACGGCGGCTGGCTGACCGACGCCGACGTCCACGAGCTCCTGCGCCTCTACGGGATCGACCTGTGGGACTGGGAGCCGGTGCCGAGCCTGGACGCCGCGATCGCCGCGGGGGAGCAGCTCGGCTGGAACGTCGTCCTCAAGGCGACCGCCGACACCGTCCGGGCACGCCCCGACCTCACGCACGTGTGGCGCAACATCTCTGACGCCGACGACATGACCGAGGCCTGGGCGGCGATGACCGACTACATCGGCCCGCCGGAGCGGGCGATGTTCGTCGTCCAGAAGATGGCACCCCCCGGGGTCCCGATCTCGATCCGCACCGTCGAGGACCCGCTGTTCGGACCGCTGCTGTCCTTCGCGCTGTCGGGTGCGGCGAGCGACCTCCTGGAGGATCGCGCCTACCGGATCCCGCCCGTCACCGACGTCGACGTCGCGGCGATGATCCGCGAGCTGAAGTCTGCGCCGCTGCTCTTCGGCTACCGCGGTGGGCCGCGTGCCGACCTGGATGCCGTCGAAGACCTGCTCCAGCGCGTCGCGGCGCTGAAGGACGACCTGCCTGAGGTCTCCGAGCTCAACCTCGAGCCGGTGCTCGCCGGCCACGACGGTTACCGCGTCCTGAAGGCCCGGGCACGCGTCGCGCAGCCGATCGACAACCGTCGCGACTGGTACGTCCGCCGGCTCAGCTCGCCGGTCGGGCTCGGCGACACGATGGCGGACGCATGAGGTGGCCGACCCACCGGTCGAAGGGCCCGCACCTGGGGACGATTGACCCAGAGCTCGCGCGGGGTGGGAGACTGGAAGGTATGGCCAACCGACACCCGTCGCCCCAGCGCGCGGAGACCCCTGACCAGGCCCGCGACCGCACGGCCGAGCTGAGCGCCGACATCGAGACGACGGGCTACTACCCGCAGGTCGTCGCGGCCGGTCTCTCTGACGCGCTCGCCGACGAGCCGGTTCTCGCCTACGTCCTGCACCACGAGCCGACGTTCGACCGAGACGAGGTGCGTCGTCACATGACCGTGCTGACCCTCACCCCGACCCGTCTGGTCCTCGCGCACACCGACGAGCACCCGGCTGACGACGTGCTCCCGGAGCCGTACACGTCGACCACGACCGAGGCCGTGCCCCTGCGCACGGTCGACTCCGTGGTCGTCACCCGCACGGTCCCCGCGGCGACGGCGGTCGGCGACGTGACCTCCGAGGACGCTGCCGAGGCGCTCCTGACGATCGGCTGGGGTGCGGTGCGCCGCCTCGACCTGGAGCCGGCTGCGTGCTCCGACCCCAACTGCGAGGCCGACCACGGATACACCGGCTCGGCGACCGCCGACGACTTCTCGCTGCGCGTCAGCGCGGCCGCCGACGGCGGCAGCGCGGTGCAGCGGCTGCTCGGCTTTGCCCGCGAGCTGTCGGCCGTGACGAGCCGTCCCCGGTGACCGCAGCCGACATCGCGGAGCCGACGGTCGACTACCACGGACGAAGCCTCACGTCGCTCCTGCCGAGCATCGCCGCGGCGATGGGGGTTCCGAGCTGGTCGGACGTGCTGTCCCTGCCGCCTGCCGACCGGTACGTCGTGGTGCTGGTCGACGGTCTCGGGCACGACCTGCTCGCCGAGCACGCCGACGCCGCCCCGTACCTCGCCTCGCTCCTCGACCGCGAGCCGCTGCGCTCCGGTCTGCCGTCGACGACGGCGACCAGCCTCACGTCGCTCGGCACGGGGCTGCCGCCCGGACGCCACGGGGTCGTCGGCTACACCAGCCGGATCCCAGGCACCGATCGCGTGATGAACAGCCTTCGGTGGGACCCCGAGGTCGATCCGGCGCAGTGGCAGCCGCATCCGACGATGTTCGAGCGGATCGACGCCGCAGGCATCCCCACGTCGACGGTCAACAAGGCCGAGTTCGAAGGCACCGGACTGACGGTCTGCAGCCAGAGCGGGGTGCCGTTCCACCCGTTCGTGTCGGTCTACGAGCGGCTCGACGTGGTGGTCGAGGCGTCGGAAGCGACCCCGCGGTCGCTCGTCTACACGTACGAGTCGACGCTCGACCACACCGGCCACGAGCGCGGCTGCACGTCGCCGGAGTGGCGTGACCGTCTGCGCGGCATCAACGGTGACCTCGCCGACCTGCGTGATGCGTTGGCGCCCGGCACCGCCCTGGTCGTCACGGCCGACCACGGCATGCTCGACCTGCCCCCCGCGGGGCGCTTCGACGTCGAGGCCGAGCCCGGCATGCTCACCGATGTCACCGTGTTCGCCGGCGAGGCGCGGTTCCGGCACCTCTACACGCGCTCGGGCGCCGCGGAGGATGTCGCCGCGCGCTGGCGGGACCGCGTGGCCGGCCAGGCGCTGGTGCTGACCCGCGAGGAGGCGGAGGCGGCCGGCTGGTTCGGTCCGATCGACGACCGCGTGCGCCCGCGCATCGGCGACGTGGTCGTGGCGGCGCTCGGCGACTTCGGGGTGTTCTCGTCGCGGCACTTCGCGATCGAGCTGAAGATGGCCGGGTTCCACGGCTCGGTGACGCCGGCCGAGATGCGGGTGCCGCTGCTCGTCGACCTGTGACCGCACGATCGGCGGCCGCCGCGGGCTGACAATGTCGCCCCACCGCGGCCGTCTGCTCGCATACCTTTCCTGTATGGCGCGTGACGGTGGTGATGCCCGGCCGCTGCTCCTGGCGGTCGACCGGGATCCCGCGGTGCTCGAACGCATCGAGCGTGAGCTCTTCCGGGCGTTCGGGTCCGACTACCGGGTCCGCGGCGAGCTGACCTCGGCCGACGCCGTACGCGTCCTCGAGCAGTCCCACGACCACGCTGCGCCGGTGGCCGTGGTGCTGGTCGACCATGGGCTGGCACCCGAGGACAGGGTCGACGTCTTCGCCACCGCACGCACGCTCCATCCCGACGCGCGACGCGCGATGCTCGTCGAGTGGGGGTCGTGGGCGAGTCGCGACGTGGCGCAGAGCATCCTCGGCGCGGTCGCCGTCGGTGACGTCAGCTACTACGTGCTCAAACCCTGGACGAGCCGCGACGAGCTGTTTCACCGGACGGTCGCCGAGTTCGTGCAGGAGTGGTCGCGCGGGGACGTCAGCACCATGCGCGAGGTCGTCGTCGTCGCCGGGCGCAGCTCGGCCCGGGCGGCAGAGGTGCGGAGCATGCTGCTGCGCAACGGGCTGCCCCACGCCTTCCGTGAGCGCGGCACCCCGCTCGCCGACCGCGTCGAGCGCGCCGTACGCGGGCAGGGGCACGACCTGGACGGCGTCGACGTGCTCGTCTGGATGCCGGCGATCGACCGCCGGGTCCTGCTGGATCCCACCGACGTCGAGATCGCGGAGGCCTGGGGAGTCACGACGACGCTTGAGGGGGACCGCGCCTTCGACGTCGTGGTCGTCGGAGCGGGGCCTGCGGGCCTCGCGGCCGCGGTGTACGGGTCGTCGGAGGGGCTGCGCACGCTCGTCGTGGAGCGGGAGGCGATCGGCGGGCAGGCCGGGTCGAGCTCCCTGATCCGCAACTACCTCGGGTTCTCCCGCGGGATCAGCGGGGCCGAGCTCGCCCAGCGCGCGTACCAGCAGGCGTGGGTGTTCGGAGCCCACGTGCTGTTCATGCGGGAGGTCGTCTCCCTGCGCCACCAGGAGTCCGGTGGGTTCGCGGTCGAGATCGGCGACGTCGGCACGGTGACCGCGCGGGCGGTCGTGCTCGCGTCCGGCGTCTCGTACCGCAGGCTCGGTGTCCCCGCGCTGGAGGCGTTCAGCGGATCGGGCGTGTTCTACGGGGCGAGCGTGTCGGAGGCGCACGCGATGACCGGCCGGCGCGCGGTCGTCGTCGGAGGCGGCAACTCCGCCGGACAGGCGGTGCTGCACCTCGCCCGCTACTGCGCGCACGTGACCCTCGCGATCCGGGCCGACACGATCGAGGCGGGCATGTCCCAGTACCTCGTCGACGCGATCGCCGCGGCCGACAACATCACCGTGCGCACCGGCACGGAGGTCATCGGCGGCGGTGGGGAGGGCTGGCTCGAGAGCGTTGTGTTCCGAGACCGCGCCGCCGGCTTCGACGAGGTCGAGCAGGCGGACGGGCTGTTCGCGATGATCGGCGCCCAGCCCCGTACGGACTGGCTTCCCGAGTCGGTCGTGCGCGACCCGCGAGGGTTCGTGGTCGCGGGTGCGGACGCGGCGATCGACGGGGTCTGGCCGCGCACGCGCGCGCCAAGGCCGTACGAGACGACCCTGCCGGGGGTGTTCGCGGTGGGTGACCTGCGTGCGGGGTCCGTCAAGCGCGTCGCGTCGGCCGTCGGGGAGGGATCCGTGGTCGTCTCGCAGGTCCACGAGTGTCTGGCCGAGGGCGATGCCTGAGCACCGCGGAACCCGCGGCGGCGGTCGTGGAGGCGACCCGGCGTCGGCGGAGCGTACGGGGCTGGTGGTCCTCGCCGCCTGCCTCGCGCTGCCGCTGCTCGGGCTCGGCCTGCTCCTGTGGCGGCCGGAGATCGACGTCGCGTGGGAGGACCACCCCGCGCACTTCTGGCTGGTGCTCGCGGCGGCGGCGACCAGCGCCGTCCTCGCGTCGGTGATGGGGACCGCGGCCCGGCGCCGGGGCGACGCGCGCGTGCTCCTGGCGTCGTACGCGTTCCTCGTGACCGCCGCCTTCCTCGGGCTCCATGCGCTGGCGACGCCGAAGGTGCTCCTCGACACTCCGAACGCGGGCTTCGTGCTGGCCACCCCGGCGGGCCTGGCGCTGGGCGCGGTGTTCGCGGTGTGGTCCGGCAGCGACCTCAGCGGGGAGCGTGACGTCGCCGTCGTACGCCGTGCGCCGCTGCTGCAGGGGGCGATCATCGCGCTGGCCGTGGGGTGGGCGGTCTTCTCGCTCGCCCAGATCTGGCCGTTCGACGCCGGTGCCGTGCCCGAGCAGGTCGACGGGCTTCTCGCGGGGTTCGCGGGGGCGGCGGTCGTCGGGTACGCGGTGGCGGCGTGGCGCTACCTGCGCCTGTGGCGCGACCGCCGTACGGCGCTGCCGCTGGCCGTCGCGTCGGCGTTCGTGCTGCTCGCCGAGGCGTCGGTCGCGGTCGCCTTCTCCCGGAACTGGCACCTGTCGTGGTGGGAGTGGCACGTCCTGATGCTGGCGGCGGTGCTGCTGGTCGCGCTCGTGGCACGGTCGCAGTGGCACGAGGAGCGGTTCGCGGCGCTCTATCTCGACGACACGACCGAGGGGGAGCGCGACATGAGCATCCTCTTCGCCGACCTCCAGGGGTTCACCACCTTCTCCGAGGCGCACGAGCCCCGTGAGGTCACCCAGATGCTCAACACGTTCTTCGAGGTCGCGGTGCCGGCGGTCGCCGGACGGTACGGCGGCGACGTCGACCGGATCATCGGCGACGCGCTGATGGTCACGTTCAACCGCCGGGGCGACCAGCCGGACCACGCACGACGGGCGGTGCTCGCCGGGCTGGCGCTCCAGGAGGCGACCGCCGCCGTCCTGGCAGAGCATCCCGACTGGCCGACGTTCCGCGTCGGGATCAACTCCGGCCCGGTGTCGGTGAGCGTGCTCGGCACCGCGGGCGGCCGGACCCACACCGTCATCGGCGACACCGTCAACACGGCGAGCCGGATCGAGGGCAAGGCGCCGGCGGGCGGGGTCGCAGTCAGCGCGGCCACTCTGGCGCTGCTGCCGGACGCGCGGGCGGAGTCGCTCGGATTCCTGGAGCTGAAGGGAAAGGCGGAGCCGGTCGAGCTGTTCCAGGTCGACGGGCTGGGGGCCGGGTGACCTCAGCTGCCGAACGGCAGAGGGTCGTTGAGCGTGGTCACCGCGCGTGCCCGAGCCGTGGTCATCCGTCGGCGGTGATGCTGTCGGCAGAGCACCTCGTACCCGATGTTGGGCGTCGGGAAGCCGGGCTCGTCGACGTCGCCGACCACGATCTGGTCACCCTCGGTGACCATCACGCCGTTCTCGGTCCGCGCGTTGTGGGTGGCGCGCTTGCCGCACCAGCAGAGTGCCTCGACCTGGAGGGGCTGGATGCGGTCGGCGAGCTCGACGAGGCGTGCCGAGCCTTCGAAGAGCCGCGTGCGGAAGTCGGTGAGGATCCCGAACGCGAAGACGTCGATCTGGAGCTCGTCGGCGATCCGGGCGAGCGCCTCGACCTGGGCCGTGGTGTAGAACTGCGCCTCGTCCGCGATCACGTAGTCGATCCGGCCGCCCGCGGTCAGCGAGCTGACGACGTATTCCCAGAAGTCGAACGTCGGGTCGACCTCGATCGCCTCCGTCGACAGCCCGAGGCGGCTGGAGAGCCGACCGTCGCCGGCGCGGTCCTGGCTGGTGAAGATCCGGCCGACGCGGCCGCGCGCGGCATGGTTGTGGTTCGTCTGGAGCGCCAGCGTCGACTTGCCGCTGTCCATGGTCCCGGTGAAGAAGAGCAGGCTCGCCACGAGGCACGAGGCTACCGTGTCGGTGCGCGAGGCTACGGTGTCGGCATGGTGTCGGATCCCGTGATCACGGTGGCAGAGCTCGCTGACCTGCGCGCGAACGGCGAGGTGACGGTCCTCGATGTCCGCTACGTCCTGGGAGGCGCCCCAGGTCGCGACGCCTACGCCGCCGGGCACGTGCCCGGAGCGTCGTACGCCGACATGGACACCGAGCTCGCGGATCCCCCCGGCGACGGCCGACGGGGGCGGCATCCGCTGCCCGATCCCGGCCGGTTCGCGGCCGCGATGCGCGCCCACGGCGTACGGCGTGAGGTGCCCGTCGTCGTCTACGACGCCGCGGACGGGACGTCTGCCGCCCGCGCGTGGTGGTTGTTGACCTACCACGGGCACCCCGACGTACGCCTCCTCGACGGCGGGTACGCGGCGTGGGTGGCCGCGGGGCAGCCGACGTCGACAGGCGCGCCGTCGCCCGAGCCGGGGGACTTCGTCGCCGATCCGGGTCACCTGCCGGTGGTCGACGCCGAGGCGGCGGCGCGGGTGGCGCGCGAGGGCGTGCTCCTGGACGCCCGGGTGGCCGAGCGCTACCGCGGGGAGGTCGAGCCGATCGACCCCGTCGCCGGCCACGTGCCGGGCGCGGTGAGCGCGCCCACGTTCGACAACGTCGACGGGCAGGGCCGGTGGCGCTCCGCCGACGAGCTGGCGGCGCGGTTCGCGGCACTGGGCGTCTCCGGGGGAGTGGAGGTGGCCGCGTACTGCGGATCCGGCGTCACCGCTGCCCACGAGGTGCTCGCGCTGCGGCGCGCAGGGGTGGTCGCGGCGCTGTACGCCGGCTCGTGGAGCGAGTGGGTCAGCGACCCGGGCAGGCCCGTCGCGACCGGCGTGGAGTCTGTCTGAGCGTTGCGGCACGATGGAGGCATGTCTCGAGTTCGAGCACCCCTCGTGGGCCGCGCAGGTGAGCTCGGGATGCTCCGGGACGCTCTCGCAGACGTGCGATCCGGCGGCTCCCGGACGTACGTGGTGGCGGGCGAGGCCGGCATCGGCAAGACCCGGCTCCTGGACGAGCTGACGCAGTCGGTGCGCGATGACGGCGAGACGCTCGTCGTCCGCGGCGGTTGTGCGGGCTCGGGGTCAGGCCCCATCCCGTACGCCGCGCTCGAGGGCTTGCTGCGGGACGTCGTCGACGCGCTCGGGGTCGAGCAGACACTCGCCACCGCCGGGCCGGGCGCCGACGCGCTCGGGCTGATCGCGCCGCGGCTGATCGACGTCCGGGCCGACGTGATGCCGGGGCGGCTGCCCGACGTCGTGGCAGGGCTCCTGGTCGAGATCGCCCGCACTCGTCCGCTGGTCGTCGTCGTGGAAGACCTGCACTGGTCCGACGACACCACCCGCGCCGCGGTCGACCGACTCGCACGGACCGCCGCCGGGTCGTCGCTGCTGCTGGTCGCCACCTATCGCAGCGACGACGTCGGCCGAGGACACCCGCTGCGGGCGCTGCTCGCCGAGCTCGAGCGGTCGCGGCTGGTGACACGGATCGACCTGCGACGGCTCGACGAGGGCGAGGTCGCACAGCTGGCGTCCGCCCTGCTGGACGCGGACGATGCCGGCCTCGGGCTCGCCGATCTCATCGAGCGCAGCGACGGGGTGCCGTTCTACGTCGAGGAGCTGCTCGGATCCCTCGGGTCGTCGCTGCCCGAGTCGTTGCGTGATCTCCTGCTGCTCCGATATCGGCGGCTCACTCCCGCCGCGCAGGAGTTCTGCCGATGGGTGGCTGCTGCCGGGCAGCGTGCCCCGTACGACCTCTTGGCCGACGCGCTCGGCGCCGACGCCCTTGCCGCGACCGAGGGCGCCGCACGCGAGGCCGTCGAGGCGTCCGTGCTCGTCGGTGACGGCGACGCGTACGCCTTCCGGCACGCGCTCGTCCAGGAGGCCGTGGTCACCGAGCTGCTGCCGGGGGAGCGGCGCAGGCTGCACTCCGACTACGCGGCCGCACTCGCGACGTACCCCTCGACGGTGTCCCGGTTGTCCGAGATCGCCGATCACTGGTGGGGTGCGCGGGTGCTCGACCGAGCGCTGGAGACGGCCGTGACCGCGTTCGGTGCGGCCGGCGCCGCCGGGGCCTGGGTCACGGCAGCCGAGCTCGGAGAGCGTGCCCTTGAGGTGTGGCCGATGGTGCCGGACGCGGAGGCCGTCGCGGGCCTCCCGCACCACACGCTGCTGATCCGGGTCGCCGACGCCGTGCGCGCGACGACCCGGCTCGATCGGGCGGTGGCGCTCAGCCGGCAGGCGCTCGACGAGTGGCCCGAGGACGACCCGTACGGACTCGCCCTGGCGCTCGACGAGGCCGCGGTGATCACGGCGCAGTCCGGCAGCGAGGAGGGCCGTGTGCTTCTGGAGCGGGGGCTCGCGCTGGTGCCGCCCGGAGAGCGCGACGACGTCCGGGTGGCGCTGCTGGTCTCCAAGGCGCGCGACGCGATGATCGACGGACGGGCCGACGAGGCCATCGTCTATGCGACCGAGTGCTACGAGACCGCGATGGTCGTCGGAGCGAGCGCACAGGCGTCCCTCGCGCTCAACATGCGCGGAGTGAGCCGGGTGGTGGACCAGGGCGACGAGGGCGGCTTCGACGACCTGGAGCGGGCCCGCGAGCTGGCCGCGGACGACTGGATGCCGCTCGGCCGCTACTTCACGAACGCGTCCCACTGCTACTTCGTCCGTGGCCAGTACGCCCGCGCGCTGGCGGTCGCCGGCGAGGGCGCCCGCCGGTCGCACGCGCTCGGCGCGGGGTGGGGCAGCGCCGCGATGCTCGAGGGCAACATGGCCGAGAGCCTGATCGCGCTGGGGGAGTGGGACCGGGCCGCCGCCTGGTACGCCCGCTCGGTGCCGCTGGTGTCGTCCAGCATCTTCTCGGTCTACCTGCGCGAGCGTTGGGCCTGGCTGTTGATGTGGCGCGGCGACGTCGATGCCGCCGAGGCCGTGGTGCGCACCAGCAGCGACGACTGGGCCCGCGTAGGGCGGCTCGAGGCTCAGGTCCGCACCCGCGTCGCCGAGACCATGGCCGATCTGGCGCTGCTGCGCGACGAGCCGGACGTCGCGCTGCGGCTGCTGTCCGACGTGCTCCTGGCGCCGGGCCCGCCGCGCGACCCCGCGTACGAGCTGTCGATGCTGGGGGTCGTGGGGAGGGCGGTTGCCGCGCTCCGCCGTACGCCGGGGGCCGAGGCGCCGGACGTCACTCCGTACCGTGCTGTGCTCGCCGAGTGCGCCAGCGCGACCGACTTCGAGCTGTGGTCGGCCGTGTTCGCCGCAGAGCTGGGCGAGGGGCCGTGGTCGGCGGTGCTGGGCATCGACCGTGGTCCGGCCCACGTCCGCCCGTACGCGCTGCTGCGAGAGGGCGAGGCGCTCCTCGACGCGGGCGATCGGGCGACGGCGCGGGAGCGGCTGGCCGAGGCAGTGGCGGCCGCGCGGGCGATCAGCTGCGGTCTCGTCGCCGGCCAGGCCGAGGCGATGCTGGCGTCGATCGGGGCGCGGTCGACTCGGCGGGGCGACGGCGACGAGCTGACCGACCGCGAGCGGCAGGTGCTCGACCTGGTCGCCGACGGTCTCACCAACGGCCAGATCGCCGAGCGCCTGTTCATCAGCCCGAAGACGGCGTCGGTCCACGTGTCGGCGATCCTGCGCAAGCTCGGGGTCGCCAGCCGCACGGAGGCGGCCGTCATCGCGCGGGCGGGGGCGCGCGACGGCTGAGCGCGCGTGCGGCCTCAGCGTTCGGGGGCGAGGTGGCGGGTCGTGGGGTGCCAGCTCTGCGTCGGTGGCTCGGAACCCCACTTCCGGAGGCGCGCCCGCGGCCAGGCCGTCCCGTGCTGCGCATCGACCGCCATCACCCAGCCGCCGTCCTCGATGTCCCCTCGCAGGTCGAGCACGCCGCCGACGTACGGGACGCAGTCCTTCGGCAGGGTCGCGTCCCAGCTGTACTCGTCGTCGTTGACCCGGATACGGAGGGTGACGGCCTGGTTGGCGCGCTTGCGGGTGTGCATGATCGTGAGCACCTCCGCGGCGGCGCAGACACGCGGATGGCGCAGAGCGCGGTAGGCGCGCAGCGGGATCGACCCTGCCGCGCTGAAGATCAGCCTGAGGGCGAGGAAGGGCATGACGACGAGCGGGCCGAGGTCGAACAAGACGTAGCGGGCGTGATCGACGATTGATGCCTGCGCGTCGTCGACGCTGGCGGCCCAGGTCGGTTCCGCAGGATCGACCGCAACCTGGAGGCGCTCACCGTTGTCCGGTCCGCCGAAGAACAGCGAGAACAAACCGGTCTGCAGGGTCCACACCTCGGCGTACGAGCCATCGGGAAGCCGGACGACGACCTCGCGGTAGAAGTCGGTCGAGTCCAGGAGGTCTTCGTAGCCCACCACCCTGGCCGTCACGTGCGGCTGCGAGGCCACGACGTCGCGGGCGCGCATGACGTCGTGCGTTCCGCCGTACGGATCGTTGATGGACAGGTGGGCCAGGAACGCGAACCCGCCGCCTGCCACGACGACGCACACGACGATCCCGGTCAGCCGCTGGAGCAGCGCGCGGCGAACCGCGTCGTCCGGGCGCGTCGGCGGCGGGTTCATCTCAGGCCATCAGGCGCAGCCGCTTGAGCGGATACGCGGCGCCCCACGTCGGGTCGTACGCCAGGACCCACCCGCGGTCGCGCACGTCCCCGCGCAGCTCGAGAGTTCCGCCGACGTACGGGACGCAGCCCGAGGGGAGGGCCGCCTGCCAGGCGTAGTCGTGGTCGCCGATGCGGAGGTGGAAGCTGCTGGCCGGCCCGGGACGGTCCGCGGTCGTGGGTGTCGGCAGCACGGTGGCTCGGGTCACGACGCGCCGGCGGAGGAGTGGACGAACCGCCTGGATCGGGACGTGCGGCCCGATGAACGATCCGACGAGGGACATGACAATCAGCACGACGAGGGCAGCCGACGCGTACACGTTCGATCCCCCGAGGAGGATGGCGAACCCGACGATCGGGAGGGCGACGGCCAGGATGAGGTTCGCGACGAGCGCGGCGAACCGCCTGCGCAGCGCGCGGTCGGTCGCGTCACCCGCTGCGCCGAGCGCGGCGTGGTCACTTCCCACGCTCGGCCTCCCAGGTCTTCACGACCGTCTTCGGAGCCTGCGAACGCCACGCGTCCACGATGACCTCGGCCAGCTCGTCGCGCGTGAGCTCGCCGAGGTGGGCGAGGCGCAGCAGCACGGCGTTGTAGCCGTTGAAGTGGTCGGTCGTGAACCACGGCCCGTCGCCCTGGACCAGCGCGAGCTTGTCGCCCTCGTCCGGCACCCGGAACACGAGGACGTCGGTCAGCCGCTCGCCCGTCGCGGCATCGACGGCATCCGGGCGCGGGGAGCGGTAGCCGACGAAGAACTTCCTGCTCACCTGGTACGACGGCAGGCCGCCCCATCCGGGAACCTTGGAGACGCGCGGCAGGGCCAGCGCGATCTCGTCGATGTCGGACTCGCGGGCCTTGCGTGCCCTAGCCATGGCTGCAGCCTCAGCGCGCGGAGCGTACGGCGTCGGTCGGGGCGGGCTCAGCCGGCGCGGGTCGATCGGTTTCTGCGGCCGGCAGCGCGCGGCGTACAGCCTCGTGAGCGGTGGCGGTCATCGCCGCGAGCAGCAGGACCTCGCCGAGGTTGGTGATGATCGCGTTCGAGGCTGCGGCCCCGGCGGCGACGAACATCTGTGCGGCGCCGACGAGCACCCAGGGCCACCGGGCGTGGCGGAGCATCAGGGCGCCGATGACGAGGAGAGCGACGATGGTCGCGATCTCGGGGAACGGTGGCGCGCCGTCGAGGTGCTTGTAGCTGAGGACGCCGTCCGTGGTGACCGGCGTCAGGTGCATCCCGATCTCGCCGGACAGCGCGAGCGCGATGATCGCGACGGTGATGGCCGTCCAGATGGTCAGGCTGTTCCGGCCGCGGAATCCGCGGACGTCCCACCGGTGGGCGACGCGCGCCGCGAACACGACGAGGAGGGGAGTGAAGAGCGCGTGGAGGAGGTAGCGCGGGTACGAGGCGAGCTCCAGGGCGCGGCTCTCGCCCCACGAGGTGCCGAAGGTCAGCAGGAGGTTGTCGTACACCAGGCCCAGCGTCACCAGGAGCGGCAGCACACCGACGGTCACACCGACCGCGCGGCCGCGTCGGATCACGGACACGAGCACGACCGCGATAGCCAGCGACGCCAGCGTGTAGGCGAGCAGTGCCCAGTTGTGGGGCTCCATGACCATGAGTCACTCCGAGAGAGGATTGCGGGACGGTGGCACTGTTGCATGCGGGCCCGCGCGACGTACACGATATAGGCGAACTGTTGCGGAATCGTGCCGTACGGGCGTGGTGGTGGCCCTCGCCGACGGTGCGGCCCGCTCAGCGACGAGTCGACCAGGACGCCTAAGGCGTCAAACCAGCGCTGAGCCCGAAGGCAACGAGGGCGTCCGCGAGCGCGCGATCGGCACTGTCGTCTGGGCTGAGCCCGAAGTGGTCCACGCGTTCCCGCGCGATCCAACCGCGCAAGAACGTCGCATCAGCGCCGTCTCGAAGGTGGCAGAGAAGTGGGCCGATCATGCAGTCGTACTCGTCGTGGTGCTCGGTGGCGCCCGCGACGTCGAGGGCGTCCCATTCCCTGAGCAGCATGCGGACGTCCATCACCTGCCGCTTGACCTGCCGCTTGTCCACGCCGTCATTGTGGATGAACGGCGCAAGATCGGCAGCGAACCCCGTTAGTTGCCGGCGCCCAGGGCGCGTACGGCGTCGATCGTGTCGGCCTCCTCGGGCCGCTTGTCGTCGCGGTAGCGCAGCACGCGGGCGAATCGGAGCGCCACACCGCCGGGATACCTCGGCGACCGCTGCACCCCGTCGAACGCGATCTCCACCACCTGCTCCGGGCGGAGCGTCACGACGTGGGTGTCGGTCGAACCGTCGGCCAGCTCGCGGAACCGCTCCGTCTGCCACTGCAGCATCTCGTCGGTCATCCCCTTGAACGTCTTGCCGAGCATCACGAAGCCGCCCTCGGGATCGCGCGCGCCGAGGTGGATGTTGCTCAGCCAGCCCTTGCGGCGGCCGGACCCCCACTCGACGGCGAGCACGACGAGGTCGAGCGTGTGCCGGGGCTTGACCTTCACCCAGGCCGCGCCGCGCCGGCCCGCGTCGTACGGGGCGTCGAGCGACTTCACGACCACACCCTCGTAGCCGCCGGCGACCGCCTCCGCGAAGAACGCTTGCGCCTCGTCGGCGTCGGCCGTGCGAAGTCGCGGGACGCCGAGGCTCGGTGCGATCCGCCCGAGAACCTCGAGCCGGTCGCGCAACGGACGGTCGAGGAGGTCTTCGCCGTCAGCGTGCAGCACGTCGAAGAACACCGGTGACAGGACGCGTACGTCCTCGCCGGACCGCAGATCGGGCGCCGCGTCTCGCGGGTGCGTCGCACCGAGCGACGCGATGTCCTGGAACGGCGCCGGCCGCCCGTCGCGCTCGATCACCAGCGCCTCACCGTCCAGCACGAGGGGGTCGGCGGCGAGCGAACGGACGGTCTCGACGATCTGCGGCACCCGCTCGGTGATGTCGTCGAGGCTGCGCGTGAAGACCCGCACGTCGTCGCCGACACGGTGGACCTGGATGCGGATTCCGTCGAGCTTCGTATCGACCGAGGCGGTCACGCCGGCGCCGATCTTGTCGAGGGCTGCGGCGAGGTCGGGGGCCGACGACGCCAGCATTGGGCGTACGGCTCGGCCCGGCGCGAGCGCCGTGATGGCCGCCACCGCCTCGGTTCCGCCGGTCATCGCAGCGACGGCGACCGGGGGAGTGGCACCCTGGAGCATCGCGGCACGGCGGACGTCGGCCGCGGGGACGTCGGACGCCTCGGCGAGCGCGTCGAGCACCACCGAGTCGAGAGCGCCCTGGCGGACGTCGCCCGAGATCAGGCCGGCGAGGAACCGCTGCTCGTCGGCGGTCGCTGCACCGAACAGCGCCGCCGCAGCGTTGGAGCGCTCGCCCTGCGACCCCGGCCCGGACATCGCCGCCATCGCCGCGAAGGTCGCGTCGACCTCCTGGACCGTGAGGCTCGGCTCCGCCGCCGGTGACGGCAGGTCGCGCAACGACGCCCAGCCCAGGCCCGTACGGCGCTGGCGGAGCTCGCCGGCGAGGTAGGTGACGACGACCTCCAGATCGTCCACTTCCGTACGGCGGAGCAACTCGGCGATCGCGGACCGCTTGGCGAGGCGCGACCGCGTGCCGGCAACGGCCCGGGAGGTGGCGACGACGTCGGCGAGGAGCATGCGGCCCATTCTGCTGCGGGGCACCGACAGCGGCAGCGCAGAGCGGTGAGTGTGGTCCCACCTCGCACCAGCGGCGGTGAGCCTGGTCCCACGCGGGGTGCGGCTGGTGGGACCACACTCACCGCGAGTGGGCGGTGCGCGGTGCGGCTCGAGCTGCGGTGAGCCTGATCCCACGTGGGGTGCGGCCAGTGGGACCACACTCACCGCCACCGCCACCGCCACCGCTGCCGCCACCGCCACCGCCACCGCCTGCCGCCGCCACCGCGACCGCCGCCGGCACGCGGTCGTGGGGCGGCGGCTGTGCACGGGATGACAGAATCGGGCACGTGATCCCCGATCCCGCGACGAGCCTCCCCACCCGTACCGACGTCCTCGTCGTCGGTGCGGGCCCCGCAGGCTCAGCCGCCGCAGCATGGGCCGCCCGGCACGGGCTCGACGTCGTCATCGCCGACGCTGCCCGCTTCCCGCGGGACAAGACCTGCGGCGACGGCCTCACGCCGCGTGCCATCGCCGAGCTGGACCGCCTCGACCTCGGTCCCTGGGTCCGCCGCCACGGCACCAACCGTGGCCTCCGCGCGGCCGGGTTCGGCCAGACGCTCCTCCTCCCGTGGCCCGGCGGCTCGCTGCCCGACCACGGTTCTGCGGTCCCTCGTACCGAGCTCGACGCCCACATCCGTACGGCCGCCCTCGACGCCGGGGCCACCCCGCTGGATGCGGCACGCGCCGTCGACGTGGTCCGCGACGGCGACCGGGTGAGCGAGGTCGTCTTCAAGACCAGCCACGGCCCGCACCGCGTCGCCTGCGACCGCCTGGTGGTCGCCGACGGCGTACGCTCCCCGCTCGGGCGCGTCCTCGGCCGCGAGTGGCACCGCGACACCGCGTACGGCGTGGCAGGCCGGTCGTACGTGAAGTCCGCGCGCAGCGACGACTCTTGGATCTCCAGCCACCTCGAGCTGCGTGACGAGCAGGGCGACCTGCTGAGCGGGTACGGCTGGATCTTCCCGCTCGCCGACGGTGAGGTGAACCTCGGCGTCGGCACGCTCGCCACCTCCAAGCGTCCGGCCAACGTGCAGCTGCGCCCGTTGATGGAGCACTACGCCCGCCTGCGCCGTACGGAGTGGGAGCTGGCCGACGAGCTGCGTGCCCCGACCTCGGCGCTGCTGCCGATGGGCGGTGCCGTATCGGGCGTCGCCGGCCCGAACTGGGCGTTGATCGGCGACGCGGCGGGCTGCGTGAACCCGCTCAACGGCGAAGGCATCGACTACGGGCTCGAGACCGGACGTCTGGTCGCGGAGGAGCTCGCTGCCGGCGCGGACCTCGGCACTGCGTGGCCGGCGGTGCTGCGCGACCACTACGGCGAGGCGTTCTCGATCGCGCGGCGCCTTGCCGGCATCCTGACCGTGCCGGGAGTCGTCACCACCGCAGGCCCTGTCGGCATGAGGTCGTACGCGCTGATGACGATCGCCCTGCGCCTGATGGGGAACCTCGTGACCGACGAGGACCGCGACGCCGTCGCGCGCCTGTGGCGATGGGCCGGCCGGATGTCCTTGCGGCTCGACCAGCGCCGGCCGTTCGCATGAGCGAGGGTGCACGCAAGGGTGCGGGCGGGGTCGCCGCGCCGGAGGGCGCCGTACGCTACGCGTCGCGAGGATCGACGCACTTCGACATCATCCTCGCGATGTTCTGCGTCGTGCTGGTCGTCTCCAACATCGTCGCCACCAAGGGCATCGAGTTCGGATCGGGCAGCTGGTCGATCGGCAGCCTCCAGGTCTGGCCCGTCATCACCGACGGCGGGGCGTTCCTGTTCCCCCTCGCCTACATCCTGGGCGACGTGATCTCCGAGGTGTACGGCTTCGCGGCCGCGCGACGCGCGATCATCACCGGCTTCGCGATGGCGATCCTCGCGTCGGTGACGTTCCTCGTCGTGCAGGAGGCGCCGGGCGCGTCGTTCTACGAGAACCAGGCGGCGTACGAGGCGGTCCTCGGCTTCGTGCCGCAGATCGTGCTCGCGAGCCTGGCCGGATACGTCGTCGGTCAGCTCCTCAACAGTGTCGTGCTGGTGCGGATGAAGGCCCGTACGGCGGAGCGCGGGCTGTTCCTGCGTCTGATCACGTCCACGGGCGTCGGCGAGCTCGCGGACACCCTGATCTTCTGTGCGATCGCCGCCTCGGTCATCGGCATCACGACGATGGGGCAGTTCTGGAACTACGCGATCGTCGGCTTCGTGTACAAGGTCGGCGTCGAGCTGCTCGTGATGCCGGTGACGATGCTCGTGATCGGCTGGCTGAAGTCGCGCGAACCGACGTACTGACGCACGCGACCACGCGCCTCGTCCCCGATTTGTGGGAAAGGGCAAGGAATCTGCGCCCTTAAACCGTGCGCAATCCCACGAATCGGGGACGCGGCCTCAGGCGTAGTAGCGGCCGAGGAAGTCGGACTTCAGCTCGGCGTACGACCCGTCCGAGATCGACGCGCGGATCCGGTCGACGAGCCGCACGATGAACCGCTCGTTGTGGATGGTCACGAGCGTCCCGGCGTTGTACTCCTTGGCCTTGAACAGGTGGTGCAGGTACGCCTCGGTGTAGTGCGAGCAGGTGTAGCAGTCGCACTCCTCGTCGATCGGCGCGAACTTCCGCCGCGATGCTGCGACCAGCAGGTTGCGCTGTCCGTCGTGGGTGTAGACGCGGCTCGAACGAGCGACCCGCGACGGGCTCACGCAGTCGAACGTGTCGGCGCCGGCCTCGACGCCGGCGAAGAGGTCGTCCGGCTCGCCGATCCCGAGCAGGTGGCGCGGCTTGTCCTCGGGCAGCTCCTCACACACCCAGCCGACGATCGTGCCGAGCAGCTCCTTGTCGAGCGCCCCGCCGATGCCGAAGCCGTCGAACCCGAGCTCCACGAGCCCGCGCGCCGACTGCCGCCGCAGGTCCTCGTACTGCGCGCCCTGCACGACGCCGAACAGCGCCTGGTACGGCTTGCCGACCCGCGCCGTCGTCTGCGCGGCGTGCTCGGCGACGCAGCGTACGGCCCACGCCTGGGTCCGCTCGACCGACCGCTCCTGGTAGTCACGGGTGTTCATCAGCGTCGTGCACTCGTCGAACGCGAAGATGATGTCGGCGCCGAGCTGGTGCTGGATCTGCATCGACACCTCGGGCGTGAAGCGGTGCTTCGAGCCGTCGAGGTGGCTCTTGAACGTGACGCCCTCGTCGTCGATGTGGGCGAGCCGCTCCTTGCCCTCGGCGATCACGTCGTCCGCCGTACGGCCTGTGGTGTCCATCGCGAGCACCTTGCGGAACCCGGCACCGAGCGACAGGACCTGGAAGCCGCCGGAGTCGGTGAACGTCGGGCCCGGCCAGTTCATGAACGCCCCGAGCCCGCCCGCCTCGTCGACGATGTCGGGGCCGGGCTGGAGGTAGAGGTGGTACGCGTTCGCCAGCAGCGCCTGCGATCCCAGGTCTCCCATGGTCTCGGGCAGTACGGCCTTCACCGTGGCCTTGGTGCCGACGGGGACGAAGGCGGGGGTGGCGATGTCGCCGTGGGGCGTCGAGATCACACCGGTACGGCCCTGGGCGCCGTCGACGGAGTCGGCGAGGCGGTCGCCGACGGAGAAGGAGAACGTCACCGGTCCATCAAACCAGCGACTCAGCCCTCGACCGACGACGGCGTGGTCACGCCGTCGGACGGTGCGGGGGTGTTCTGCCCGAGCGAGGGGTCGCCCTCGTCGGTGCCCGAGCCACCGTTCTCCGTCGGCGCGGTCGTCGGCGGGGCCGTCTCCGTCGGCGCCGTGGTGGACGGCGAGCCGCTCGGCTCGGGCGCCGGAGGCTCCGCGTCGTCGGTCGCCGAGCTGCTCGGCGCGTCGGTCGGGTCTGCTTCGTCGGCGTCGTCGGTCGGAGCCGACTCCGTCGGGTTCTCAGGGTCCTTCTTGTCGTTGCGGTCGTCGCTCGTCGTGCCTACGTTGCTGAACGTCGTGCCGGACTTGCCACTCTCCCCGATGGGGTGGCCGACGATCGTCTCGTACGCCCAGATCCCGCCGAGCGCGAGGACGAGGCTGACCACCGCGGCTGCGAGGACGCCGCGCCAGGCGATGATGGGGTGCGCCTTCTCGTCGGCCGCGAGCTCCGCCTCGGCGTCGGCCAGCTGCTCGTCGGCCACCACCTCGGCGTCGACGACGTCCTCGACCCCGCCGTCGCCGGGCTGTCCTGCCGCGTCGAGCGCCTCCGGGACAGGGAGCACGGTCGTACTAGCAGGACCGGCGCTGCCCGCTCCCGCCGGGGCGCGCTTCGCGAGGGTGGCGAGGCTCGCCACGCGCGCGGCCTCGGCCAGACGATGGCTCTTGCGGATCGAGTTCGTGTAGATCGTGCCCGCGAGGGTGGCGACGACGGAGCCGACCGCGGCGCCGATGAGGGTGCCGGCCACGCCGAGCCACGACCCCGCGACAGCGGCGGTCACGGCCGCGAGCGCGCTGCCGGCGACCTGGCTCGTCGAGATGCCCGAGAGGACGCCGGTGGCGTCGTCGTCGTCGGTCTGATTGGCCGCCATGCGTCCCTTCCCGCGGTGCCCGCGTGATGTGTTTCCTCGACGTCGTCGTGCCGGTCGGAGGAGCTCGAGAGCGGACTCCGTGCGGAGAACGCCAAACTTCGACGGTAGCCAAGTCGGCCTGACCGGCCAAGTGAGGTCCGGCACACGCCGATCCGACTACGGTGACCCCATGACCCATGCTCCACTCGAACCCAGCACGACGCAGGCTCAACCTGTCGTGCTGGACGTCGACACCGGGGTCGACGACGCTCTCGCGCTGATGTTCGCGGTGCGGCACCCCGGTCTCGACGTGCGCGGCATCAGCTGTGTGGCCGGCAACGCCGACGTCGACCAGGTCGTCGCCAACACGCTGGCAGTGCTCGACGCGCTGGACGCCCCGGAGATCCCGGTCGCCCGCGGGGCGGAGCAGCCGCTCCTGGAGACCGCGCGCGACGCCCGTCACGTGCACGGTGCGGACGGGCTCGGCGACCAGGGCCTGCCGGCGTCGTCTCGCGCGACGTTCGGCGGCGGGGCGCTCGAGATGATGCGGATGGCGGTCCTGGACTCGCCCGAGCCGGTGACGCTGGTCCCGCTGGCGCCGATGACGAACGTCGCGCTGCTGCTGAGGGCGTACCCGGAGGTCAAGCAGAACATCGCCGGAATCGTCGCGATGGGCGGGGCCGTCACGGGCGGCAACGCGACGGCGTCCGCGGAGTTCAACGTGTGGCACGACCCGGAGGCGGCCGCGATCGTCCTCGGGGCCGGCCTGCCGGTGACGATGTACGGCCTGGACGTGTTCTCGCAGGTCGTGGTGGAGCAGGCGACGTACGAGGTGCTGCGCGACGACCCCGATCCCGCCGTTGCGCTGGCCGGGCGCCTCCTCGCCCACTCGCACGGCGTGATCCGCTCCGACCCGGCCGTCGGCCACGGCGGGCTGATCGGCGACGCGGGGGCCGTGTGCGCCGTCGCGCGACCGGAGCTGCTCACGACACACCGCTGGCCCGTGCACGTGGCGCTGGCACCTGGCCTGACGCGCGGGCAGACCGTCGTCGACCGCCGCTACGTCCTCGGCGAGGACAGCGTCCACGGGGTCGACTCGCTCGGGCACCTGGTCGACGTGGCGCTCGACGTGGACGCCGAGGGGACGCGAGACCTGTTCCTCACGACGATCGGGGCCCGGCCGCAGGTGTCGCACACCGAAGGCGCCGCCCGGACGGTCGAGCGGTGACGGTGGGCGAGGAGGTCGTCGCCGGACGCGTGGCGGTGGTCGGCTCGCTCAACGTCGACCTCGTGACGGGTGTGCACCGGCACCCCGCGCCGGGGGAGACGGTGCTGGGGGACGACCTCGTACGCCTGCGCGGCGGCAAGGGAGCCAACCAGGCGCTCGCCGCCGTACGCGCCGGGGCCGAGGTCACGATCATCGGCAGGGTCGGCGACGACGAGGACGGTCGCGCGTACCGGCAGCACCTCGCAGCGGCCGGGATCGACGTGACCCACCTGGTGGAGACGCCTGGGGTGCCGACAGGCACGGCGCTGATCGTCGTCGACGCCGCCGGGGAGAACACGATCGTCGTCGCCCCCGGCGCCAACGCGCGCCTCAGCGCGGCCGACGTACGCGCCGCGGCGGGCGCGATCACGGACGCGGACGTGCTGCTGGTCCAGCTGGAGATCGGGCAGGACGCCGTCGACGCCGCCGCAGACATCGCCCGCGCGGCAGGCACTCGGCTGGTGCTGAACGCCTCTCCCGTACGCCCGTTGCCGGCGTCGCTGCGCATGCTGGCGGATCCGCTGCTGGTGAACGAGCACGAGGCGGAGGCGTACGCGGCGGACGAGTCGCCGGAGGCGGACGGGTCGCCGGAGGCTGGCGGGTCGCCGGAGGCGGACGGGTCGCCGGAGGCTGGCTCTGCAGAGCGCGTCTGCGTCACGCTCGGGAGTCGAGGCGCCCAGTGGGGCAGTGCGTCGGCCGCGCCCCCGTCCGTCTCTCCTGTCGACACCACAGGAGCTGGGGATGCCTTCGCCGGCGCGCTCGCCGCGGCGCTGGCTGCGGGGCTCGGGCGCGAGGCGGCGCTCACCTCGGCGGTGGCCGCCGGCGCGGCGGCGACGCTGTGGGAGGGCGCGCAGCAGACCTCCGGAGGGTGACGACGTCCACAGCGACTGCTCGTCCCCAGGCTCGGCGCGCGTCCCGCAGAGTGTCCCTCGCGCTGACTAGGGTCGAGATCGAGCCTGCTCGGAGGCTCGTCCCGACCCCGGAGGTGTGCATGCGCTTCATCGCGACCGCCGACTGGCAGCTCGGCATGACCGCCCGGTTCCTCGGCGACGAGGCACGCGCGCGGTTCCACCAGGCCAGGCTCGACGCGGTCCGGCGGATCGGCGAGGTCGCGGTCGAGACCGAGGCGTCGTTCGTGGTCGTGTGCGGCGACGTCTTCGAGTCCAACCAGCTCGACCGGGCGATCATCGCCAAGACGTTCGAGGCGCTGCGGGCGTTCCCGGTGCCCGTGGTGCTGCTCCCCGGCAACCACGACCCGCTCGACGCCGCATCGATCTACGATGCGCGGGCGTTCCTCGATCGCGTGCCGGATCACGTGCACGTGCTGCGCGACGCCGCTCCGTTCACCGTGGTCGAAGGCGCCGAGATCGTGGGGGCACCCTGGTTCGGCAAGCATCCGACGCGCGACCTCGTGGCGGACGCCTGCTCAGGCCTCCTCCCGACGCCCGACGGGGTGGTGCGCGTCATCGCCGGCCACGGCGTCGCCAGCACGCTCAACCCCGACCGCGACGCGCTCGCTGCCATCGACGTCCCGACGTTGACGAAGGTCCTCGACGGCGGCTGCGCGCACGTCGCCGTCCTCGGCGACCGGCACTCGACGACCGAGATCGAGCCGCGCATCTGGTACGCCGGTGCACCCGAGGTGACGGCGAGGGTCGAGGACGATCCGGGCAACGTGCTCGTGGTCGACGTCGACCCCGGCAGTCGTGACGTGTCGGTGGTCCGGAGGCGGGTCGGTCGCTGGAGCTTCGACGTCGTCGAGGAGCGGCTCGACTCCCTCGAGGACGTCCACCGCCTCGCCGACCGGTTGCGCGCGATCCCTGACAAGGAGCGCCACGCGATCTGGCTCGCGCTGGTCGGCACCCTCTCGACCTCCTCCAAGGCGTCGCTCGACTCCGCGCTCGACGACGCCGGTGACCTCTTCGCCCACCTCGACCTGTGGGAGCGCCACACCGACCTCGCCGTGCTGCCCGACGACCACGACTTCGCCGACCTCGGGCTCAGCGGCTTCGCCCAGGCAGCGCTCGACGAGCTGACGGCCCAGGCACGGTCGGAGGCCGCGGCGCACGAGGTCTCGGGCGAGGCCGGGCCGGAGACGGTCGCCCAGGATGCGCTGAGCCTCCTCTACCGCCTTGCAGGGGCACGGCGATGAGGCTCGTCCGCGTGACGCTGCGCAACTTCCGCGGCGTGGAGGAGGCGACCGTCACGTTCGCCGAGGGCGTCACGGTCGTCGTCGGCCCCAACGAGACGGGCAAGTCGTCGATCGCCGAGGCGATCCGACTGCTCCGCACGACCAAGTCGAGCGCACGGAGCCAGGCGGTCCGCAACGTCCAACCGGTCGGGCGCGACGTCGGGCCCGAGGCCGAGATCGAGCTGCAGACCGGTCCGTACGACCTCGTCTACCGCAAGCGCTGGCTGAGCCGACCGATCGCCGAGCTCGACGTCCGCGCCCCGGTCCCGCAGCAGCTCAGCGGCGACGACGCTCACCAGCGCTTCGACGCGATCCTCGCCGAGACGGTCGACGTCGATCTCTGGAACGCGCTCGAGGTCATCCAGGGTCAGGCGCTCGACCAGCCGTCGCTGGCGCACATCTCCGCCCTGCAGCAGGCCCTCGACGACTCGGCCGGCGCGACCGGCGACCACGATGCACTGATGGCGGCCGTCGACACCGAGTACGAGCACTACTTCACCCCCGGGGGCAAGCCCCGCGGCGACTATGCGACCGCGGCGGCGACGATCGCCGAGCTCCAGGCGCGGGCAGCGGCGCTCCGCGCCCGGAGCGCCGAGATGGACCGCTACGTCGACGAGCACCACACCAACGAGCAGGAGTTCTCCCGTCTGTCCGCCCTCGAGGTCGAGACGCAGGCGCGGCTCGAGCGTTCCGAGAAGGCCGTCCGGGCTCTGGACTCGTTGCGCAGCGAGCTGACCCGGACGGAGGATGCCGTCCACACCGCGGAGACCGGACACCTGCAGGCTGTGCGGGACCTCTCCGCGCGCCAGTCCCTGGCAGACGATCTCCGTGGTCGTTCGGAGGCGGTGGAGAAGGCCCACGTGCGGCTCGAGGCGGCCACCACGGCGCACGATGCCGCAGGGCGCGCTGCCGAGGAGGCACGTTCCGCCGCGGCCACTGCCGCCGACCGGGCGACCGAGGCCAGACGTGCGAAGGACGACGCTGCTGAGCGCGTCGCCCGTCACCGCGACCTCGCCGAGCGCGACGCGCTCGCCCATCGGGTGCGCCGTGCCCGCGACGCCGGCACCGCGCAGGCACGCGCTCACGCCGAGTGCGCGTCGATCCCCGTCGACGACGCGGTGCTGGCGTCGTTGACCGAGCTGGCGACGACCTTGCGGGTCGCCGAGGGCGCGCGTGATGCCGCAGCTACCCGGCTGAGCATCCGTGCGCTCGGCCCGCAGCAGGTCCGGGTCGGTGACGAGGTGCTCTCCGAACAGCCCTACGTCGCGGCGGTGCTCGGCGAGACACGCGTCGTCGTCGAGGGAGTGATCGACGTCGTGGTGAGCCCTGGGACCCCGCCGGCCGACCTCGATCGCCGCGTCGACGACGCCCGCGAGGCGTTCGAGGCTGCGCTGCGCACGTCCGGCACGGAGTCGCTCGAGTCCGCTCGGGTCGCCCACGAACGCCGCCGTGCGGCAGCGGCCCGCCGAGACGCCGCACAGACCACCCTCGCCGACGCGCTCGATGGTGCGACGCTCGACGAGCTCGAGGTCCGACTCGCGAGCCTCGAGGTCCGACTCGCGAGCCTCGAGGTCCGACTCGCGAGCCTCGAGCAGCGGCTCAGTGCCCGTGAGCACCAGCCCGAGGCCTCCCCGGCGGTTGCGGGTGATCCAGGGCCGGAGGCGGCGGTTGCGGCGGCTGCTGCGGGTGATCCAGGGCCGGAGGCGGCGGCCACGGCTGATCCGAGGCCGGGTGCGGTGCCGTCTCGCGAGGACCTCGACCTCACCTACGCCGTCGCCCGCGAGGCCGCCGCCGAAGCCGACGCCGCCGCAGAGCGGGCCCGCACCGCCCACGAGGTCGCCCGCGACACGTTGGCGACCGCCGCTGAGACTGTGGTGCGTGCGCAGCAGGCCCTGGACGGCGCCGCGCACGAGCTCGAGGGCGCGACCGCACGGCTCGGCGCAGCCCGAGACGAGCGCAGCGACGACAGCCTGGAGGAAGCCGTCGCCGTGGCTTCCGCCTCCCGTGAGGCCTCGCAGACCGCCCGCCAGGCGGCGCGAGCAGCGTGGGAGGCCGCCTCGCCGGAGACTCTTGCCATGGAGCTCGACAACGCTCGCGCCCTCGTCGTACGCGTCGACGCCGAGCTCGACACCGCTGCTGCCCGCCGGGTCGAGCTCGCGACCCTGCTCGAGGACCGCGCCACGGAAGGCATCCACGACGCGCTGATCGAGGTCGAGGCCGCACTCGAGCGCGCCCAGACGACGTACGCCCGTACGCACCGCTCCGCCCAGGCGGTCCACCTTTTGCGTGCGACCCTCCGGAGCCACCGCGACGAGGCGCAGCGCCAGTACGTCGCCCCGTTCAAGGAGCGCATCGACCGCATGGGGCAGGTGGTCTTCGGAGCAGACTTCCAGGTGACGGTCGGGACCGACCTCGCCATCGAGTCGCGGACCCTCGGCGGCAGGACGGTTCCGTTCGGGTCGCTGTCCGGCGGTGCGCGCGAGCAGCTCGGAGTCCTCGGTCGTCTCGCGTGCGCGCAGCTCGTCGCCGCCGACAAGGGGGCGCCGGTGATCCTCGACGACACCATGGGGTTCGCCGACCCCGATCGGCTCGAGCAGCTCGCCGTCGTCCTCAACGACGTCGGACGGACGGCGCAGGTCGTGCTCCTCACCTGCCAACCGACCCGCTTCGCGAGCGTCGGCAACGCTCGCACGGCCCGGCTGGTGGCCTCGTGACACCGCGGCACTACTCGTTCGCGAGCCTGTGGCACGTGCCTGCACCGGTGGAGCGGGCGTTCGACACGGTCGCCGACCTCGAGCACTACGCCCGCTGGTGGCCCGACGTCCGCCACGTCGTCGGCATCGACGACGACACTGCCCGCGTGGCGATCAGGTCCTCGCTCCCGTACACCCTCCATCTCACCCTCCACCGCACCCGCGTCGACGCCGGAGCCCGACACCTGCTGGCCGAGATCGCCGGCGACCTCGAGGGCTGGGCGAGCTGGCGGCTGACCGCTGCGGCGGACGGCGCCACGACCCTCCGCTACTCCCAGGAGGTCGTCACCACCGAGCCGTGGATGAACGCTGCCGGGCACCTGCTCGCCCCTGCCTTCCGACTCAACCATCGGGCGATGATGCGACGGGGTCAGGCCGGCCTGGCACGTCACCTCGCGTTCGCCTGACGAGACCGTCGACCTAGAGTGGCCCGCGAGGCCCGCTCCACGACGGAAGGACCACTGTGCACCGCACACACGCAGGCTCGATGCTTGCCGGAGTCGCCCTGCTCGCCCTGACGCTCGCCGGATGCGGCTCCGCCTCCGACGTCGTCACCGCCTCCGCGGGCTCGACGGAGGCACCGGAGCCGGCCTCGCCCTCGCGTACGGCGACGCTCCCGCTCAAGAAGGTCGACACCGACCTTCCCAAGGTGGGGGAGGAGATGCCGGCGTTCCGCAGCCCGACCGGCAACATCGTGTGCCGGGTCGCGTCCGACGGGGCACGGTGCGCGATCACCGACTACTCGTTCACGCCGCCAGACCGACCTGACGGGTGCGAGGGCAGCTGGGGCGGGGAGCTCGTCCTGGACGAGTCCGGTGGCTACTTCGCCTGCGCCGTGCCGGAGATGTCCGGCAACTCGCCCGAGCTCGAGTACGGCAGCTCCACGGTCATCGGTGACTACGGCTGCACCAGCCAGCGCACCGGCGTGGTCTGCGTCCACACGGGATCGGGGCACGGGTTCATGGTGTCGCGCACCAAGACCGGCACGTTCTAGTCAGCGCAGGCAAGCACCCCGTCCGGGGCGACGGAACCCGCAGACGACGTCACCCGGCCGAGATCCAGGATCTCGGCCGGGTGACTGTCGTTCGGGACAGCAGGCTCAGGTCAGAGCGTGCCTGCCTCGCGTCCGCTCGCGGGGACCGTGGCGTACGGGTCGGCCGCAGCGACGCGATCCTCCTTCGAGCGCACCGGGAACTTCTCCTCCAGCAGGACCGCGATCGGCGAGGCCACGAGCACGGTGCCGACCGTGCCGAGGATCAGGCCGAGCAGCAGCGCGATCGCGAACGGCTGCAGCGAGGAACCACCGAAGATCGCCAGCGCGGCCAGGATGAAGATCGCACCCAGGCCCGTGTTGATCGTGCGGGGGATCGTCTGCATGATCGCGTCGTTGAAGACCCTGCGGAGGCTCTTGCTCCCGCGTTCTCGGAGATTCTCACGGACGCGGTCGAACACGACGATGGTGTCGTTCACGTCCAGGCCGATGATCGACAGGATCGCTGCGAGGAACACGCCGTCCACCGGTTCGCCGACCCAGGCGAAGATGCCGACCACCAGCGTCACCGTCGTGGCGAGCGCAAGGACGGCCGCTCCGGCGAAGGTCCACCGGAACCGGATCGCGAGATAGATCATCTGTGCACCGAGCGCGATGATGAAGGCGATGATCGCCTTGTTGCGCAGCTCGTCGCCGAGGCTCGGGCCGATCAGCTCGTCGCGCTCCTTCGTCGCCCCTCCGGCCGCGTCGCTGAGCGCCGCCTCGATCTGGGCGGCCTCGTCGTCGGTGATCTGGTCGGTCCGGACCGTGATGTTGGTCTGGTCGCCGGACTCGCCGCTCGACTCCTGGACCACCGCGTTCGGGAAGCCAGCGTCAGCGACCACCTCGCGAGCCTCGTCGGCCGAGATCGCCTTGCCGACCTGGTAGTCGAGGACACGCCCACCGGTGAACTCCACGCCGAGGTTCAGGCCTTGCGTGACCACACCAGTCACCGCGATCACGATCGCGACGATCGTGCCGATGATCAGCGTGCCGGCCTTGCCCATCACGAACGGCCCCTTGGTGACCAGCCACTCGCGGAACTTGCCCGTGCCCGAGAGGCCCGTGATCCCCGGGCGCTTCTTCACGAACGAGCGACGCACCGCCCAGTCGGTCAGCACACGCGCGATGACCAGTGCCGAGACCATGGAGGCGATCGTGCCGATGGTCAGCGTGACGCCGAAGCCCTTGACGGGGCCGCTCGCGAAGATGAACAGCAGGCCCGCGGCGATGACGGTGGTGACGTTGGAGTCGAGGATCGCCGACCAGGCCTTCTGGTAGCCGGTGTCGAGCGCTCGCGACAAGCCCTCACCGGTTCTCCGGGTGTATTCCTCTCGCGCTCGTTCGAAGACGAGCACGTTCGCGTCGATCGCGAGACCGATCGCCAGCACGAATCCGGCCAGGCCCGGGAGGGTCAGCGTCGCCCCGAGCCAGACGAGCATCGCGTACGAGAGGAGGGCATAGGTGCCGAGCGCGATGCTGGCGAGGAAGCCCATCAGGCGGTAGACGATGACGATGAACACCGCGGTCAGCGCCACACCGAGGAGAGCGGCCTCGACCGACGCCTCGATCGCGGCGTCGCCGAGCGTCGCACCGACCGTGCGCTGCTCGATGACCTCGACGGGCACCGGAAGGGCGCCGCCCTCGATCAGGACGGCGAGGTCCTTGGAGGAGTCGGCGGTGAAGTTACCGGTGATGCTGGTCGTCGAGCCGGCACCGGAGCAGAGGCTCGGCTGGACCTGCGGCGAGGAGATCACGCGCTGGTCGAGCATGATCGCGATGCGCTGGCCGCCCGCGGTGTTCGCGCAAGCCTCCTGGACGAGGCCCTGCCACCCCGGCGTGCCCTCGCCGTTGAACTTGACGTTGACCACCCACTGGAGGGACTGCGTCTCCTGCTCGGCGTCGGCACTGCTCACACCGTTGCCGTCGAGGGCGACCGGGCCGACGACGATCGAGTTGCCGTCCTCGTCCTCGACGACCGTCTGGCCCTCGGCAGGCTTGGTGGTCTCGTCGGCGGGGCCGACGACGTTGTGGAACGACAGCTGCGCCGTCTGCCCGATGACCTTCGCGGCCTCGCGGGGGTCCTGGACACCGGGGAGCTCGACGATGATGCGGGTGTCGCCTGCGCGGGCGAGCGTCGGCTCAGAGACTCCCAGGGAGTCGACGCGACCTCGGATGACCTCGAGCGCACGGTCGGTCGACTCGCTGTCGGCCTTGACGCGGTCGGTGGACTGGGTCTCGAGGACGATCTGCGTCCCGCCCTTGAGATCGAGGCCGAGACGGGGTGAGAAGTTCAGGGCGATGATCGCCGAGAGGACGAGGACGGCGAGTGCTGCCACGGCGCGCCACAGCGGCGCGCGGGACTTGGTACCTGACACGGGAAGGCTCCGGGCTTCTGACGATGATGACCGCACGGGGTGCGGAGGACTGACGGGGTAGATCCGTCAGCGAGGGGGAGCCCGCGTCTGCCTGGGGGGCGGTGCGCGACCCTGCGCGGGGTCGTGGTCCGCGGAGATCGCGTCGGTGACCAGGATGAGGCCGCGAACGTCGGCCCGTGGCGGGACGGTGCCGAGGTCGGGCCCCAGGGCGTGCTGGTCGGACTGGGTGCGAGCGCCGACGTCCACCTTGTGCAGCGTGCCCTTGGTATGGACGTCGATCCGGGTCGGAGAGGACCCCGCATCGGCTCCGGCGGGCGCCTTAGCGGTCACGCTGGCTGAGGCAGCAGTGCCGCCGATCGTCAGAAGGAGCGCCGCGAGGGCAGCCGCGAGCGTCGCAGCAGCCCATCGGGAGACGTTCCTCAGCACCGGAGCAGTCTAACCGGACACTCCCAGGCCGCCGGTGCGCGCGGTGACATCCGTCACCTCGGACCAGGCCGGGGCCGTGTCGGTCAGGAGAGGTCGGCGATCGCGGTGCCGATGGCCCGGTGGAACGTCGGGTACGCCCAGATCGTCTGCCGGAGCTCGTCGACAGGCACCTCGGCCTGGATGGCGACGGTCAGGGCTCCGAGGATCTCACCGCCTGCCGGGCCCGCCGACGTGGCTCCCACGAGGACCTGACGGTCGGAGTCCGCCACCACCTTGACGAACCCGGCGGCGCCCGGCCCGTACGTGGCGCCGCGCGAGGATGCCGCGAGGTCGGCGGTGCCGGTGAGCACGGCCAGGCCGGCGTCACGCGCCTGCTCCTCGGTGAGACCGACCGCGCCAACCTCGGGATCGGTGAAGGTCACCCGCGGGAGCGCGTGGTACGAAGCAGCCGGGCCGGAGCGGTCGAGGATCGTGGCGACGGCGATCTCCGCCTGATACATCGACACGTGGGTGAACCCTCCCTTGCCGGTCGCGTCCCCGATCGCCCACAGTCCGTCGACGACCTCGCCGGAGTCCTGGTCCGCCAGCACCCGCTGGTGCGGGTCCGTGGCGACGAACCCGCGCTGCGTGCGTACGCCGACGCTTTCGAGGCCGAGGCGGTCGGTGTTGGGCGTACGTCCCGACGCAACGAGGAGCCGCTGCGTGTCGAGCGTCGTGCCGTCCTCGAGGTCGAGGCTGAAGCGCTCGCCGTCGTGCGTGACGCCGACGACCGTGCTCGAGGCGCGGATCGTGACGCCGTCGGCCTCGAGCGCCTGCGCAACGAGGTCGCTCGACTCGGGCTCCTCGTGGGCAAGGAGGCGTGGGCCCGCCTCGACGACGGTCACCGCGACGCCGTACCGCGCGTACGCCTGCGCGAGCTCCACCCCGATCGCGCCCCCGCCGAGCACCAGCAACGACGTCGGGGGCTCGGCGCTGCGGAGGATGTCGCGGTTCGTCCAGTACGGCGTGGCCGCGAGGCCGTCGATCGGCGGTGCGGCGGGCCGGGTCCCGACGTCGAGCAGGATCCCGCGCCGTGCCGTCCACGAGCGACCGTCGACCGTGACCGTACGGGGGCCCGAGAGGGTGCCCGTACCCCTCACCAGCCGCGCGCCCGCGCGTTCCAGCCGCTCCACCGCAGCGGTGTCGTCCCAGTCGGCCGTGACCTCGACCACCCGGGCGTACGCGTCGGCGAAGTCGGGTTTGACGGTGACCGCGCCGGCGACACCGTCGGCCACGCGGGCGCCGGAGAGGAGGTCGGCCGAGCGGATGAGGGTCTTGGAGGGGATGCAGCCGTAGTACGGGCACTCGCCGCCGACCAGAGCAGCCTCGACGGCCACCACCGAGAGTCCGGCGCGGGCGAGCTCGCCCGTCGCGTACTCTCCGCCCGGCCCGGTCCCGATCACGATGACGTCGACAGTCTCGGCCTGAGCAGCATCCATGACGCCGAGCATGGCGTACGCAGAGGAATCGCGCAGTGCACGGGGGAGGCCGCAGGGAAGTCGAGGGCAAGCGGCGGACGGCTCGGGGCGGAAGCTGTGCGCCGGGCTGGGAAGCGCCTCACGGCGCATGGCCGCTCGTAGCGGCTAACTGTGGGACCCGGGGCTACCGCAGCCCGGCGCACGCACCAGCCTAGGGCACGCCTCCCAAACCCGCGTCCGGTCGCTGCTAGCCGAGGTCGCCCTGGCGCTCATGGGCTGCGGCTCGCTGAAGGGCTGCCGCGGTGTCGACGAGGCGGAGGGCGCTGAGGGCGTCGTCGCCCTCGTCCTCGTCGAGTGCAGCCCGCCCGATCCCGACGATCCGGGCAAACGCCGCCGCGCGGTCCAGCGTGTCGGCCAGGTCGTTCGTCACGACGCCGCGCACCACCGCGTCGACCAGAGCGACGACCTCCTGCGGCCCGGGCGGGTCGACCACGCCCGCGACGACCTCGTCGACCGGCGCGTGGCGTTTGCCGGCGTCGAACTCGCGTGCCGCGCGCACCGGGTCGCGACGCACCCAGGTCCTCAGGACGTACAGACGCCACAAGGCCCCCGCGAGGGAGTCGGCCGGCGCGGTCGCCCACAGCTCGGCCAGGAGGTCGAGCCCGTGCTCGTCGGCCAGCGCGAGAACCCGGTCGGTTGTCTCACGGTCGGAGGCATCCCGGGCACCGCGCACCAGGAGGTGCGCGACTCGGGCTCCCGCCTCGGCGCGCGTCAGCGGGTCGTCGTCGCCGGGAAGCGACGCGAACAGGTCCGGACCCGCGACGAGCGGCTTCTTGAACTCGGCCACCGGCCCAGCCTAGTGGGCTGCCCGGACGCGGTCAGAGACCGCCGTACGACGGGTTCTGAGACGGCCGCGCGACCCGGTCAGAGACCGCCGTACGACGGGGTCAGCGGCTGCTGCGGGCGGCGGCGAGCGCCGCCGCCGTGAGGGCCACCTGCCAGGGACGTGCGCCGCGGCTGGTGAGGAACTCCGCCACCGCGTCCTGGTCGCCGCCTGCGGGGTCGTCCCAGGCGAGGCGTCGGACGATCTCCGGCGTGAGGAGGTTCTCCGAGGGGAGGTCGTGGCGCTCGGCGATCGCGGTCAGCGCGGTGCGGTACGCGGCGAGCCGCGCGGCGGCCTCCGGGTTGCGATCGGGCCACGCGCGAGCCGGTGGTGGGCCGTCGGCATCGCTCGACGCCGCCGACGGCAGGTCGCGCTCGAGCACCTCACGTGCTTGCGTCACCGCGGTGTCCCACGTGTCGAGGTAGCGGCGCGCCCCGCGACTGCGCATCACGTCGAGGTCGCGGAGCTCCTGACGGCTGGCGGGGTTCGCACGGGCGATCGCCACGATCACGGCGTCGTTGAGCACCCGGCCGGGGGTGATGTCGCGCTCGCGGGCGATGGCGTCGCGCGCCTCCCACAGGGAGCGGACGAGGGCGAGCCGGCGGGCACCACGGACCTTGTGGATGCCGGACGTACGGCGCCAGGGCTCGGCTCGCGGCGGGGGACCGGTGAACGACAGCAGGGCCGAGAACTCCTCTTGCGCCCACTCCAGCTTGCCGGCCTCGTCGAGCCGCCGCTCGAGCTCGTCGCGCAGCCCGACGAGGGGCTCGACGTCGAGCGCCGCGTACAGGAGCCACGGCTCGGGCAGCGGACGGGTGGACCAGTCGGCGGCAGAGTGCTCCTTGGCGAGGCTCATCCCGAAGACCTCCTGCACGAGCGCCGCGAGGCCGACCCGGGGAAGGTTGAGCAGCCGGCCTGCCAGCTCCGTGTCGAACAGCGTGCGCGGGCGCAGCCCCACCTCGGCGAGCGACGGCAGGTCCTGCGTCGCGGCGTGCAGGATCCACTCCGTCGGCGCCAGCACCTCGTCGAGCGCTCTGAGGTCGTCGAACGCCACCGGGTCGATCAGCGACGTGCCGGCGCCTTCTCGGCGCAGCTGGATGAGGTAGGCGCGCTGGGAGTAGCGGTAGCCCGACGCCCGCTCGGCGTCGATCGCGACCGGCCCGGTGCCTGCCCGCAGCTGATCGAGCACAGCGGCGAGCATGTCGGGGTCGTCGACAACACCAGGCAGCGGCTCGTGCAGCTCCAACGGCGGCAGCACCACCGGTTCGGGCGGCTCCTCGGCGGCCGCCTCCGCCGGATCCTCGGCGGGGGGCTCGATGGTGTCGGTCACCGCCGCGGCCGTCCCTCGCGCCCACGGCGGGGCAGGGTCAGCACACCGGGGGCCAGCGGCGGGAGCCCGGCGACGTTGCAGAGCAGCTCGCTCCACGCGGAGGCGTGTCGCGCCAGGTCCTCGCCCGATCCGAAGAGCGGCGTCCACGAGGCACGGATCTCCAGCTGTGCGCGCGAGCCGTCCTCCTCCATCCCACCGAACCCCTCGGTGCGGACGGTCGTGACGCTGCCGCTCGGCGCGACGTACGCAGCGCTGCGGGAGTAGAGGGACTCGACCAGCCAGCTCCAGCCGACCTCCGGCAGGACCGGGTCCGCCGCCATCTCCGCGTCGACGTCGGCACGCGTGAACGTCACCAGGCGGAAGGTGCCCTGCCAGGCGTCGTTGCCGCCCGGGTCGTGGAGCAGGACGAGGCGGCCGGTGCCGATCTCCTCGCCACCAGCGTGGACGTCGCCGCTCTGCGCGTACGAGTACGGGGCGATCCGTCGGGGAGCCGGAAGCTCCTCGCACACCACCTCAGGTCGCAGCTCGGCGTCGCGCAGCGCGGCGACAGCATCGATGAACTCGGACGGCTGACCGTCGAGCTCGCTCCGTGCTGCCATTCCCCCACCTTAGATCGCCCTGGCGCAGACCTGGAGCAGCGACGCGCCGTGCGACCTGCGAGGATCGACGTGTGAGCGCCCCGCAGAAGGACGACAAGTCCGCTGAGCCGACACCTGTGAAGCCTGACGCCGCGAAGCCAGAGAAGGCGACCAAGCCGAAGGCACCCGACGCGAAGCCAGAGAAGGCAGCGAAGCCGGAGAAGGCAGCGAAGTCGGAGACGGCAGCCAAGCCGAAGGCACCTGACGCGAAGCCGGAGGGGGCACCCGCCAGCGCCTTCCTCGCGGCCTGCCGGGGCGAGAAGCCCAGCCACGTCCCCGTATGGTTCATGCGCCAGGCGGGCCGGTCGCTCCCGGAGTACCGGAAGGTACGCCAGGGTGTGCCGATGCTCGAGTCGTGCACGCGCCCCGAGATGGTCGTGGAGATCACGATGCAGCCGGTGCGCCGCTACGGCGTCGACGCGGCGATCTTCTACTCCGACATCGTGGTGCCCCTCAAGGCCATCGGGGTCGACCTCGACATCGTTCCGGGCACCGGGCCGGTCGTCGAGAACCCGATCCGCTCCGTCAAGGACGTCGAGTCGCAGCTCCGTGACCTCGAGCCGGACGACGTCTCGTACGTCACCGAAGCCGTCCGCGGACTCGTCGGTGAGCTCAAGGGCACGCCACTCATCGGGTTCTCCGGAGCGCCGTTCACGCTGGCGTCGTACCTGATCGAGGGCGGCCCGTCGCGCGACCACCGGCTCACCAAGGAGCTGATGTACCGCGACCCCGACACCTGGGACGCCCTCCTCGGCCGGCTCGCGAAGATCGCGGCGGCCTTCCTGCGCGTCCAGGTTCAAGCCGGTGCGCAGGCCGTCCAGCTGTTCGACTCGTGGGCCGGCTCCCTGTCGCGCGACGACTACGAGCGCTACGTGAAGCCGTACGCCGCCGAGGTGCTCGACGCCGTAGCCGACCTCGAGGTGCCGCGGATCCACTTCGGCGTGGGCACGGGCGAGCTCCTCGGCGAGATGGCGGACGCGGGTGCCGACGTCGTCGGTGTCGACTGGCGCGTCGATCTCGCCGACGGCATCAAGCGCGTCGGCTCGAAGCGCGCCGTCCAGGGCAACCTGGACCCGACGGTCCTCTTCGCTCCGGACGACATCATTAAGGCCAAGGCGGACGCTGTCCTCAAGGCGGGGAGCAAGGCGCGGGGCCACGTGTTCAACCTCGGCCACGGCGTCCTCCCGGCGACCGACCCTGACGCGTTGGCACGCCTGGTCGACCACGTCCACGCGTACGAGGTTCGCTGAAGGGACGGCGCATGAGCTCCTCCGTGCACGTCGCGGTCGTCGGTGGCGGTCTCGCCGGCGCCACGGCTGCCCGCGAGGTCGCCACGCGGTTGCCCGACGCGGTCGTCACCGTGTACGAGTCGACGGACCACGCCGGCGGCAAGCTCGCCGGCGCGGAGGTCGGCGGCGTCACGGTCGACGTCGGAGCCGAGTCGATGCTGAACCGGCGGCCCGAAGCGGTCGCGCTCGCCCGGGAGGTGGGGCTGGGCGAGCGCCTCGTCCATCCCGAACCGGTCAGCGCCGCGCTCTGGACACGCAGCGCGTTGCGTTCGCTGCCGCCGTCGGTGATGGGGGTCCCGAGCAGCATGGCGGCCCTGGCCGACAGCCGGGTGCTGAGCCGCGCGGGGCTGGTCCGTGCCCGGGCCGACCTGCCCGTGCCGACCCCGTCGGACGACGTGTCGGTCGCTTCCTACGTGGGGCGCCGACTCGGCCGCGAGGTCGTCGACGTCCTCGTGGAGCCGCTGCTCGGCGGCGTCTACGCGGGCCATGCGAACGAGCTCTCCGTCCAGGCGGCCGCACCCGCGATCTGGGCCCTGCACAAGCGCGGCAGCCGGATCGCGCACGCGGCGGCGGAGCAGACGGCTGCGGCGTCACCCGGCCTGCCGCCCGTCTTCGCGGGTCTCGACGGCGGCCTGTGGCAGCTGCCGCGCGAGGTGCTCAGCCACCCGAGCATCGTCGTACGCACGCGTTCCACCGTTCGCGAGATCGCTGCAGGTGCCGACGGGCGGTGGCGGCTCGTCGTCGGACCTGCGAACGCCGCGGAGAGGGTCGACGCCGATGCCGTCGTCCTCGCCACGCCGGCAGCGCCGACCGCACGGCTGCTCGCCCCGTCGGTGCCGATCGCCGCCAGGGTCCTGCGGGAGATCGACTACGCGTCGATGGCGATCGTGACCCTGGCGGTGCGCCGCGACCAGATCGCGTCGGACCTGAGCGGGTCAGGTTTCCTCGTCCCCCCGGTCGAAGGCCGCTCCATCAAGGCCGCGACGTTCTCGTCGAACAAGTGGGGGTGGCTCGGCAGCCGCGCCGGCGACCTCGTCGTGATGCGGGCGTCGCTGGGACGCGCGGGGGAGGAGCACGTGCTCCAGCGCGACGACTCCGAGCTCGTCGCGACGGCCGTCGCCGACCTGGGCGACGCGATCGGTCTCAGCGGCCCGCTCGTCGACGCGCACGTGCAGCGATGGGGTGGCGGGCTCCCGCAGTACACGGTCGGGCACCTCGCGCGCGTCGCCCAGATCGACGAGGCGGTCGCGGGGACGCCGGGGCTGGCGGTGTGCGGCGCCGCGTACGGCGGGGTCGGGATCCCTGCCGTCATCGCGTCGGGTCGGGCCGCCGCCCTGCAGATCATCGACCACCTCGAGAGCTCGCGGCGACGAGAGGCAGAATGAGGACATGACCACGCACGAGGTTGACCACGAGGCCCTGAACGCGACGATCCGCTACACGGCGTGGTCGGTGTTCCGGCTCGAGACGCCGTTCGGTGACGTCGCTGACCGGTCGAAGGCGATCGCCGAGGTCGAGGAGCTGTTCGCCGAGCTCGCGGACACCGATCTCGTGGTGCGTGGTCTGTACGACGTCTCGGCGCTGCGTGCCGACGCCGACCTCATGATCTGGTGGCACGCGCCGACGGCTGACGCCGTGCAGGACGCCTACCACGCGTTCCGGCGTACGGCGCTGGGCGAGCGCCTGGCCCCGGTCTGGTCGCAGATGGGCCTGCACCGTCCGGCCGAGTTCAACCGCTCGCACACCCCGGCGTTCCTGTCCGAGCCCGGCGGCAAGGCGTACCTGTGCGTCTACCCGTTCGTCCGCTCCTACGACTGGTACGTCCTGCCCGACGCCGAGCGCCGCGAGATGCTGCGCGAGCACGGCATGATGGCCGCCGGGTACGAGGACGTGCGCGCCAACACGGTCTCGGCGTTCGCGCTGGGCGACTACGAGTGGCTCCTCGCGTTCGAGGCCGACGAGCTGCACCGCATCGTCGACCTCATGCGCGACCTCCGTGCGTCGAAGGCTCGGCTGCACGTCCGCGAGGAGATCCCGTTCTACACGGGTCGCCTGCGGACGGTCGCCGAGATCGTCGACACGCTGCCCTGACCCTCGCGCGGGTCAGCTCGCGTCGGGGACCAGCTTGAGGCTCACGCCGTTGATGCAGTAGCGCTGGTCCGTCGGGGTCGGGAAGCCCTCGCCCTCGAACACGTGCCCGAGGTGCGAGCCGCACCGCGCGCAACGGACCTCGACGCGGCGCATGCCGAGCGAGACGTCCTCGATCAGCTCGACGCGGTCGCCCGCCAGCGGGGAGAAGAACGCAGGCCAGCCGCAGTGCGCGTCGAACTTGGTGTCGCTGCGGAACAGCTCGGCCCCACACGCCCGGCACTCGTACACGCCGGCCGTCTCATCGGTCTCGTAGGAGCTGCTGAAGGGCCGCTCGGTGCCGGCCTCGCGCAGCACGTGGAACTCCTGGGGCGTGAGCTCGACACGCCACTCGTCATCCGTCTTCTCGACCTCGTACGCCATGTCTCCATCGTACGGACGAGCGCACGCCACGGAGCGCGAGAGGCGTCCCGTGGCGTGCGCGCGGTCAGATCAGGGACGCGCCCTCGCCGGCGCCGGACGACTGCGCGTCGAACGACTCGTGCTCGATGAGGTGCAGCGTCGGGACGTCGAGCTTGCGCTCGGCACGGGAGGCCCAGTCGACGTGGAAGAACGACGAGAAGACGTGCGACGTGGTGAGGATGATGGCCTCCTCGGCGCCCACCTCGGTCACCAGGTCGGCGAGGGCGTTGACCGGGTCGTCACGGGTCAGGGTGCCGCGGGCGGAGGTGTCGGCGTTGCCGGCGGCCACGACGAGGTCGATCGAGCGCCGAAGCGAGTCCTCGCCGGCCTCGGTGACCGCCTTGTCGATGTCGCCGATCGAGCGCGCGTCCGGCATCGCCAGATCGGCGCCGCCGAGCACGCCGAGCGACGTCGCCATGGTGGCGGCAGCGTCCTCGATGGGCAGCAGCAGGTGGTAGACGACAGGGTCGTCGAGGCCCTCGTGCAAGGACGTGAGCTGCTGTGCGTCGAGCGCGGAGAGCTCCTGCTCGAACAGCACCGCCACGTCGTACGGGGTGCGGGTGTCCGGGGTGGGCTCGGTCATCAGCTGCTGCCTTTCGTCACGAGTCCGTGGACTCACGGCGGAACGTTCTCAGCCTACCGCCGCGCGGCCCCTCGTGGGCTGTCCGGGCGGGTGGATGCGGGGCATACTGCGACGCATGACGACGACGAGTCTGACCGAGACCCTGAGGCTCCCCGGAGGGCCGGTGGACCTCACGACGTACGACTCGCGGGCGACCCCGGGCTTCCACGGAGGCAAGAAGGACCAGCCGGCGGCGATGGAGGCGATCGCGGGCGGCCTGTCGGACCACCAGGAGCGCCTGTACGCCGGTGGCCTCACCGGCACGGGCGACGGCCGGGTGCTGCTCGTGCTGCAGGGGATGGACACCTCGGGCAAGGGCGGGACCGTACGCCACGCGGTCGGTCTGCTCGACCCGCAGGGCGTACGCCTGACCTCGTTCAAGGCGCCGACCGCCGAGGAGCTCGAGCACGACTTCCTGTGGCGGATCGAGCGGGCGCTCCCGAAGTCCGGCGAGGTCGGGATCTTCGACCGCTCGCACTACGAGGACGTGCTGATCGCGCGGGTGCGCGCGCTGGCCGAGCCCAGTGAGATCGAGCGGCGCTACGACGCGATCAACGCGTTCGAGCAGGAGCTCGCCGACTCGGGCTGCACCGTCGTGAAGTGCTTCCTCCACATCTCGCCCGACGACCAGCTCGAACGGCTGCGCGCCCGGCTCGACGACCCGACGAAGCACTGGAAGTACAACGCCGCCGACGTGGACGAGCGCATGCTCTGGCCGCGCTACCAGCAGGCGTACGAGACGGCGCTCGAGCGGTGCTCGACGGACGCGGCGCCCTGGTTCGTCGTCCCGAGCGGTCGCAAGTGGTATCGCAACTGGGCGGTCGCGCAGCTGCTCGCCGAGCACCTCGCCGACGTCGCGCCGGCCTGGCCGAAGGCGGACTTCGACGTCGATGTGGAGCGCGAGCGCCTCGACGCCACGGCCGACGTCGGCTCGTGACCGCGCTGTGAGCTGGTGCGGGTTCTCCGTCGGGGGAGACCCGCACCAGCTCACACGGTGCGACGGCGACTCAGGCCGGGCTGCTCCTCAGACTGGAATGGGCACCAGGTCGACGGCGCCCACCGCGTAGCGCGCCAGGATCACGTGCGCCAGCTCCGGCGACGCTCCGAGCGGGTCGGACACGGCGACGGCGCCGGCCTCGAGCGCGAGCTCGGCCGCCCGGTCGGGGAGGAAGCCCGGTGCGAGGAACAGCGACCCGACGGCGATGTGGCGCTTGCCGTCGTTGCGCAGCTGCCGCACCGCCTCGCCGGTCGCCGGCGGAGCCGTCGACGCGAACGCCGCGAGCACCGGCAGCTTGTGGCGCGCACCCCACGCCCGGGCGACCCGGGCGACGTGGGCGTTGGCGAGCGGGTCGGAGGACCCGGCCGACGCCAGCACCAGCGCGTCGAGCTCGGTGGCCCGTGCCTCGCGCAGCGCGGCACGCAGACGAAGATCCAGCACGCCGAGGAAGCTCTTGTGGATGCCGAGCACGTCGGTCGCGATGACGCTGACGTGCGGGTGGCGCTGGCGGATCGCCTCGAGCACCTGCGGCACGTCGACGTTCGCGTGGTACGCCTGCGTCAGCAGGAGCGGGATGACGACGATCTCGTCGAAGCCCTCGGCCACGAGCCGGTCGGCGACCGTCAGCGGGGACGGGTCGGAGAGCTCCAGGAACGACTCCTCGACACGCAGGTCCGGACGCATGCACCGGACCAACTCCGTCAGTGATGCGATGGTTGCGGCCGAGCGAGGATCACGGCTTCCGTGAGCGAGCGTGATGAGTGCCGGGGCGGTCATGGTGCATTCCTCCTTCCGGGAGGGTGTGGGGGTGGTCTCGGTCGCCTGGCGCCTCGACCAGCGGTTGGTTCGGTCTTAGAGGTGGATGCCGCACTCGTTCTTGCCGGTGCCGGCCCAGCGGCCGCTGCGGGCGTCCTCGCCCGGTGCGACCCGTTGAGTGCAGGGCCAGCAGCCGATCGACGGGTAGCCGTCGTACTGGAGGGGGTTCACCAGCACGCCGTTCTCGGCGATGTAGCGGTCGACGTCGTCGGCGGTCCACCGCGCGAGCGGTGAGACCTTGACCTTGCCCTTGCGGGCGTCCCAGCCGACGACCGGCGCGATGACCCGGCTGTGGGTCTCGTCGCGGCGCAGGCCGGTCGCCCACGCGTCGTAGCCGGAGAGGGCGTCCTGCAGCGGCTGCACCTTGCGCAGCGCGCAGCACAGGTCGGGGTTCGTGCGGAACAGGTCCTTGCCGTGGGTGGCGTCCTGCTCGGCGACGCTCTGCACCGGCGTGATCGTGAGGAGGTTGACGGGCATCGTCGCCTCGACCGCGTCGCGAGTGCCGATGGTCTCGGCGAAGTGGTAGCCGGTGTCCAGGAACACGACGTCGAGACCCGGAGCGACCTTGCCGGCGATGTCGGCGAGCACCGCATCACCCATCGACGAGGTCACACAGAAGCGCTCACCGAACTGCTGGACTGCCCACTGCACGATGAGCTCGGCCGGGGCGAGCTCGAGCTCCGGTCCGGCGATGCGGGCGAGCTCCTCCAGCTCCTCGGCGGAGCGGGCGGGCACGTCGTCGCGTACTGAGATCGTGGTCATGCGTTGTCACCTCCAGGTTTGATCAGTCCGATGAACGAGAGCGAGAAGGCTCGAAGGCAGGCGCGGCACTCCCAGGCTCCGTGCTGCGTGCCGTGAGGACGGAGGTCCTCGTCGCCGCAGTACGGGCAGTGGAACGGAACCGCGCGGTTGCTCATCGCAGCGCGTCCTCCTCGGCGCGAGCGACCCACTGCGCGAACGACTCGCCCGCCTCGCGCTCCTTGAGGTAGCCGCGTACGACGCCCTCGACGTAGTCGGGGAGCCCGGCCGCGGTCACCTTGTGGGCGCGCAGCTTGCGGCCGAAGCCGGGGGTGAGGCCGAGCGCGCCGCCGAGGTGCACCTGGAAGCCTTCGACCTGCTGGCCCTCGTCGAGCACCAGCTGGCCCTTCAGGCCGATGTCGGCGGTCTGGATCCGGGCGCACGAGTTGGGGCAGCCGTTGACGTTGATCGTGATCGGCTCGTCGAGCTCGGGGATGCGGTGCTGCATCTCCTCGATCAGCAGCTCGGCGCGGTTCTTGGTGTCGACGATCGCGAGCTTGCAGAACTCGATGCCGGTGCAGGCCATCGTGTTGCGGCGCCACGCCGACGGGTTCGCCTCGAGGCCGATCTCGTCGAGTGCGGCGACGAGCGAGTCGACCTTGTCGGGCGCGACGTCGAGGACGAGCAGCTTCTGCTGGGCGGTCGTACGGATGCGGTTGCTGCCGTGGGCCTCGACGACGTCAGCGAGCTGCGAGAGGACCGTGCCGGTGACCCGGCCGACCTTCGGGGCGACGCCGACGTAGAAGTTGCCGTCCTTCTGCTGGTGGACGCCGACGTGGTCGCCGGGAGTCTGGGGCGCGGGTGCCTCGGGGCCGTCGACCAGCTTGCGCTTGAGGTACTCGTTCTCGAGGACGTCGCGGAACTTCTCCGGCCCCCAGTCCGCGATCAGGAACTTGATGCGTGCGCGGGTCCGCAGGCGGCGGTAGCCGTAGTCGCGGAAGACCGACACGATGCCCTTCCAGACCTCGGGGATCTCCTCGAGGGGCACCCATGCGCCGAGACGCTGGGCGAGCATCGGGTTGGTCGAGAGGCCGCCGCCGACCAGGAGGTCGAAGCCGGGGCCGTGGTCGGGGTGGACCACGCCGGTGAACGCGACGTCGTTGATCTGCGGGACGACGTCGTGGCTCGGGTGGCCGCTGATCGCGGTCTTGAACTTGCGCGGCAGGTTGGAGAACTCGGGGTCGCCGATGTAGCGGCGCTCGATCTCCTCCACCGCCCACGTGCCGTCGATGATCTCGTCGGAGGCGATGCCGGCGACGGGGGACCCGAGGATCACGCGCGGGCAGTCGCCGCAGGCCTCCTGCGTCGACAGGCCGACGGACTCGAGGCGGTCCCAGATCTCGGGCATGTCCTCGACGCGGATCCAGTGGTACTGGACGTTCTGGCGGTCGGTCAGGTCAGCGGTGTCGCGACCGAACTCGGTCGAGATGCCGGCGACCGTCCGCAGTTGTGCGAGGTCGAGCTGGCCGCCGTCGATGCGGACCCGCAGCATGAAGTAGGAGTCCTCGAGCTCCTCCGGCTCCAGGGTCGCGGTCTTGCCGCCGTCGATCCCGGGCTTGCGCTGGGTGTAGAGCCCCCACCAGCGGAAGCGGCCACGCAGGTCGGCCTTGTCGATCGAGTCGAAGCCCCCGTGGGCGTAGATGTTCTCGATGCGCGCCCGGACGTTGAGCGGGTTGTCGTCCTTCTTGGACTGCTCGTTGGCGTTCAGGGGCTCGCGGTATCCGAGAGCCCACTGGCCCTCACCCTTCTTACGGCGAGGGCGCGCAGCGCGTACGGGGGCGTCGGTGGTCGCAGTCATGAGACGTCCTGTCGAAGAATGCTCGAGGAGGGGGAGGCTGATGGTCGTGTCCGGCACTCAGAGGCCGGGGCCGGGGGATCAGGCGCAACGACACATCATGCTGCGCATACGACCGAAGTCCACGTGGCGACGGGCCGCCAGGTGTGTGGTCTGCGCTGTGAGCATGGTCGTAAGTCTGTGGTGCGGACCGGCCCGAGGGCAACGGTAGGTCTCGCGATGTGAGACATTGCGCCACATCGTGAGACGACGTTCGGGTCGGTCCCCGTCGTTCCAGCGATCTTGAGGGGTCGATGTGACCGCAGCCACAAAGTCGGTCGTGTTAACGCAACGGCTGATCGAAACCTCGACCGGCGGCGATCGGACGCGGGAGCCCCGCGCGCCTAGCGTTTCGGCATGGTCGCAGTCTCCCGCACGTTCACCGTCGACACGCCGCTCCCGATCGTCTTCGCGTACCTGAGCGACTTCACGACCACCGAGCAGTGGGACCCGGGCACGGTCGAGACGACCCGCCTCTCAGGCGACGGCGGCGTCGGTACGCGCTACCGCAACGTGTCGAAGTTCCTGGGCAAGTCCGTCGAGCTGACGTACGAGACCACGCGACTCGAGCCGCAGGCGGTTTTCGAGGTCACCGGACGCAACGACTCCGTCACCACGCAGGACCACATGGTGTTCGCCGCGGTGGGCGAGGGGACGCAGGTCAGCTACACCGCCGACTTCGCCTTCCACGGTGTCGTCGGCAAGATCCCCGACGCAGTCCTCCGCATTCCGCTCGAACGCCTCGCGGAGAAGACGGTCCGGACGATGCGCGGCACGCTCGACGCGCTGTGACGACCGCCTCCTGCCCGCTCTGAGCGAGTGTCAGGAGACCCTCGGGGTCGCCCGCCGCGCGATGTGGGCCGCGTCGACACCGCGGGGGAGCGTCCCGAAGGTGCCCGCCCAGTCGCCCGCGATGCGTGAGGCCACGAAGGCGTCCGCCACGGCGGGGTCGCCGAAGCGGATCAGCAGCGACGCCTGCAGGACGGCTGCCATCCGGCCCGCGATGCGCCGGGCGCGGAACTCGAGCTCCGTGAGGTCGCTCAGCTCGTCGAGAACGTCGGTGATCGCGGCATCGAGCGCTGTGTAGCGGCCGCGCACCGTCCCGACCTCGTTGAGCCACGCCTCGAGCGCCTCGGGCTCCCGCTGGAGCGCGCGCAGGACGTCGAGGGCGTTGACGTTCCCGCTGCCCTCCCAGATCGAGTTGAGCGGCGACTCGCGGAAGAGCAGCGGCATGCCCGACTCCTCGACGTACCCGTTGCCGCCGAGCACCTCCAGCGCCTCCGCGACGTGGAACGGGGTGCGCTTGCACACCCAGAACTTCGCGATGGGCAGTGCGATCCGGCGCAGCGCCCGCTCGTGCTCGTCGTCGGGTCGCTCGACGCTCGAAGCCATCCGCAGGGCGAGCAACGTCGCGGCCTCTGACTCGACGGCCAGGTCGGCGAGGACGTTCTGCATCGCCGGCTTCTCCGACAGCAGCCCGCCGAACGCGCTGCGCTGCGAGGCGTGCCAGGTCGCCTCGGCCACCGAGCGGCGCATCAGCGACGCCGAGCCGAGGACGCAGTCGAGCCGTGTGGAGGCGACCATCTCGATGATCGTCCTGACACCGCGACCCTCGTCACCGAGTCGGACCGCCCAGGTCCCGGCGAACTCGAGCTCGCTGGACGCGTTGGAGCGGTTGCCGAGCTTCTCCTTGAGGCGTACGACCTGCAGCGGGTTGCGGGTCCCGTCGGGGAGCACACGGGGCACCACGAAGCAGGTCACGCCGCCGGGCGCCTGGGCGAGCACGAGGAACAGGTCGTTCATCGGGGCGCTGGTGAACCACTTGTGCCCGTGCAGGACGTACTCGCCGTCGACGTCGGTCGGGGTCGCGGTCGTCACGTTGGTCCGGACGTCGGAGCCGCCCTGCTTCTCCGTCATCCCCATGCCGGCGAGGATGCCCCGCTTCTCGGCCGGGTTGCGCAGGCCGAAGTCGTACTCGGTCGACGCGAGCAGCGGCGTCCACTGCTTCGACTGGGCGTCGTCGGCGCGCAGCGCGGGGACGGCCGCGTAGGTCATCGTCAGCGGGCACCCGTGACCGGGCTCGTTGTGCGTCCAGGCGATGTACGCGGCGGCGCGGCGCAGGTGCGGCTTCGGCTCCTCGCTGACCCACGGGGTCGCGTGCAGGCCGAACTGCGTGCCCCTCTTCATCATCCAGTGCCACGAGGGGTGGAACTCGACCTCGTCGACCCGCTGGCCGTACCGGTCGACCGGGCGCAGCACGGGCTCGTTCTGGTTGGCGAGCATGCCGTGCTCGCGCGCCTCGGCAGAGCCGGCGAGCCGTCCGACCGGCATCAACGACTTGAGGACCACGTCGGCGTCCTTGCCGGCGAACGCCCGCACGGCACCGACGAGCGCGGCGTCGGCGCGCACGGTGTTGTACCCCACGAGGGGTGCGGCCTGGTTGTGCGGAGTGCGCTGCAACGGGTCCATGGCACCAGGGTAAGCGGTCGCTCACTCGGACGGGACGCCGTGCCGCCACCGTCAAAATCAGTCGCGCCGGGCCCTCCGCGTACGTACGGTCGGCGGGTGGAGTCGAGCAACGGGCAGGCGGACGCCTGGACAGGACGAGTCGTGCGCGGCGACCGCGGGAGCGTCCGCGTCGTCGACGCCGAGGGTGGCGTGACGACGGCACGCGTCGCCGTCCCCGTGTCCGACCCGCTGGACGCGCCGTGCGTCGGCGACTGGGTGGTCCTGGTGCGGACGGGCGACGACGTCGCGGTCACCGACGTCGCCCCGCGGCGGACGCTCCTGGAGCGCGCCGAGCCGGGCGGTTCGTCCCGTCACCAGCCGCTGGCGGCGAACGTCGACGTGGTCGCCGTCGTCGTCGGCCTGGACCAGATGCCGTCCCTCGAGAAGGTCGAGCGGCTCCTGGTCGTGGCATGGTCCAGCGGCGCTGCCGTGCACGTCGTGCTCACCAAGGCCGACGTCGCCCCTGATGCCGACGACGTGGCCCACGACATCACGACCCAGCTGGGCGCGGAGACGATCGTGTGCAGCGCGCGGACGGGGGTGGGGGTCGCCGAGGTCGCCGCGCTGGCGTCGACCGGTGGGACCCTGGCCCTCGTCGGGTCTTCGGGTGCCGGCAAGTCATCGCTGGTGAACGCCCTCGTCGGCGACGAGGTGGTGGCGACGTCGGCGATCCGGTCCGACGGGCGTGGCCGCCACACGACGGTGCGGCGAGAGCTCGTCGCCCTCCCCGGCGGTGGATGGATCGTCGACACACCGGGGCTGCGCGGCGTCGGCGTGACGGATTCCGCGGGCCTGTCCCACGCGTTCGCCGACGTCGAGGAGCTCGCGCGGTCGTGCCGGTTCGGTGACTGCACGCACCAGGTCGAGCCGGGATGCGCCGTACGTGGAGCGCTCGACGGAGGCACGCTGACGCTGCGCCGGTACGAGAGCTGGCGCGCGCTGCAGCGCGAGGCGGAGTGGCTGGAGCGTCGCACCGACGCACGTCTCGCCGCCGAGCAGAACCGGCAGGTGCGGCGTACGACGCGCGAGCAGCGCCGGTTCAGGCGCGCCCGCGGCCACTGAGCGCGCCGTAGGGGCTCAGATCTCCCGGTGGTTACGCAGAGGCCCGACAATACGATCAACGCCAGGTTGACGTGACGTACAGGCGCCTACCCGCGTAGCGAGCACCGAAGGCGTGATGGGGAGGATCGGACGTGGTTTCGATGCAAGGCGATGCGATGCTGACCATCCGTGGTGAGTTGCCCTCCGCGGAGGACTTGAGCGAGGTCCGCGGGGTGGAGGTTCTGACACTGCCCCGAGGCGTGCGCTCGCTGGACTTCCTGGCTCCGGTCATTAGGCAGCTTGAGGTGATCGAGGTTCCCGAGGGCAGCAAGGTGCGGGCCGACTTCTCGGTACTGGAGGCCGCCGACCATTTGGAGGTGCTGGATCTCGCGGGCGCGGTTCCCACCGCGGAGCTTGACCTCGCGGGGTTGCACAGGCTCCAGCGTTTCGTGCTGCCGTCACCGCGGCAAAGCGGTCACCACGTCGTCTCGGCGCTGGCGAATCCCCACCTTCGAACGCTCGAACTGCAGCACGCGACCGAGCACGACCTCGACCTCGTCCGGGCTCCGCTGGAGCGACTGCACATCTGGCGCGCGTCGAAGGGCATCGCCGGCATGCCGGCGTCGATGCCGCTCGGTTCGCTGACGGCGATCCAGCTCTACCGCATGCCGGAGTTCGACTTCGGGTGGATCGAACGGGCTGTCGATCTGAAGACGCTCGAGGTGTGGCGAGTCGGGCACCTGCGTGGGCTCCGTCACCTGGTTGATCGCGCTCATCGCCTCGAGATGGTGTCCTTCGACGACTGCCCGCAGGTGGACGAGCCGGAGCTGGCGACGCAGGTCGACGCCGACCGGTTCCTCGTCATGGGTCGAACGAACATTGATCGTGAGGCGGTGGATCGCGCCTTCCCGCTGCCCGACGACTGGTTCGACGGTGAGCCGCTGGAGAGCTTCTGGAGCTTCGGTCCGTTCGGTAGTGCGGCCGCCATGGAGGTGGTCGAACGGGTCGAACGGGCCGCCACTCCAGGCGACGTGGCGGCCATCGTGGACCCGGCCCTGGCACGAATCGAGCTCGTCGGCGCCGAGCGTGACACAGTCCGGGCGAGCATCGCCGCGGCAGCGGTCGTGGCCGCGGCGCTCGGAGCAGTCTTCGAGGAACCGCCCACGCTGAATGGCGCATTCGGTACGCCCCTAGAGCTGACATACACGGGGCCGTCGCGTTGGGGGCCGGGTTCGTGGGCACCCTCGCGCGAGCTGATCACTCGCGCGCACCGGGTGATCGCGGACGTCGCCGAGGCCAGCGATCCCGAAGCGTGGGCGAACCTCCTAGAGGACCCGACCGACTGCTTCGACGTGATCGAGGCGCTGGAGTCGTCGCGAACCGCGTTGGAGCGTGCACTGGCAGGAAGCGGGTCCTGAGCCATGGGTGTTTGGGCTATGGGTGTGTTCGGGAACGACGACGCCGCCGACCTCGCCTTCGAGGTCGATGACGCGGAGACGGCCCGCGAGGTGCGAAGCGTCCTCGCTCAGGCGATCGACACCGTTCTCAACGATCCCACGAAGGCGGATCGGGGCGATGTTCTCGTCGCGGTGGCGGCTGCGGCGCTTGTCGCACTCTCCCTCGGAACGGACCTCGAGCTGGCGGAGATGGACGTGTACGGGCCGCAAGACTGGGAACCGGCATTGCTAGACGCCGACCCGCACCTCGTCTCGTCCGCGCGCGAGGTCGTCAGGCTTGTCTGCCTTCCGCACGCACAGCAGCGGTGGAAGCGTAAGAAGGCGTTGTGGCGCTCCGCAGCGGAGCACGCCGAATACCTGCGCGAAGTCTCAGCCGTGCGGGACGCACTGGCCGAACCGCAATGAATCCACCATCGGAGGGCGATCGCTGGTGAACCCTGCCCGCGGCCACTAGTCCAGGAACGTCGCCGGCGGCGGGAGCGTCCGGGCTCCCCGGCCGGAGTACTGGAAGTGCTGCCAGTCGGAGCGACCCATCCACCAGAACCCGTGGCGCGCCATGATGCGCACCACCGTGTGGCTGCGGCTGCGGTAGACGACGCGTGACGGGGACCGCCGGGCGTCCCAGGTCCGGTTGGGGAGGATGCCCCAGGCGGACCGGTACGGGTTCTCCCACGGGTTGATGTCGAGGCTGCGGCCGGTGCTGTGCGGACTGCGGGTCGACGGCCGCCCGACGACGCCGCGGCAGTTGAACCCGGACGAGTTGCCGGCGGCCATCGACTTCAGGTCGTTGCCGCCGCGGAGCCGACGGGACCAGCCGAACCGGTCGACCCGGTAGAGCGAGCGGATCGGCGCCTTCGCCGCGTGCAGGTCCTGGAAGACACGCTTCGTGGCCTTCGCGACGCTCTTGTGGACGACGATCTCGCCGCGACGGCGGTAGCCGTCGTACGCGTAGTAGTTCGTGCGCACGAGCCGCAGCGACGACCGGCCGACCGGGCAGCCACGGTGCCACGTGCGTCCGGTCATCGAGCGCCACACCGAGTCGGAGATGCGGCTGACCGTCACTGCTGCCCCGGCCTTCGTCGCGCGAGGCTGCGCGCGGAGCCTGATGCGCGGAGCGGGCGCCTTGGCGGGGCGTCGGAACACGTAGCCCGGCGGAATGTTGTCGATCGTGCGCGTCGCCGACCAAGCGGTGCGGGCGTACGGCGTCGCACCGACGCGGACCCGGTAGACGACGTCCACACGCGGGCGGACGCGTACGGCGGCAGCGCCGGCACGGACGGTGAACGTCGAGCGGTGCTCCCACGTCGTCGAGCTGCGTCGCCGCGCCCACAGCTGCGTGGTGCCGGTCACCGGTCGCCCGTCGCTGGTCGTCCACCGGACCTGCAGGGTCGCGGTGTTCCCGTCGGCGACGCGGGTGGCGCCACCCAGGGCTACCCGCGACGGTGCGGCGTTCCCCGTGACCGCGAGCTCGCGGACCGCGGTGCCGCCGCCGGTGGCCTGGACGACGCGGAACCGCTGCGTGCCGGGGTCGGCCGTGACGCGCAGGGCGAACGACCCGTCCGCAGCAGGTGCGGTCGTCGCGACCTGGACCCAGGTGCCCACCCGGTCGCGACGGTCCAGCCGGATCGGCGCGCCGGTGTCGGAGGTGGTGCCTGAGATCGTGACGGTCGTGCCGGCGTACGCGGTTGCCGGGGCGCTCACCACGAGGTCGGGTGGCGCTGCCGACGCGGGTGACGCGACCAGCAGGCTGCCGACGAGGAGGAGCCCGAGCAGGGAGAGGAGGACGCGGCCAGGGGTCACCTCCCCAACCTAGGCCCAGTCGGGCCCGGGGTCAGGGCAGCGACTCACGTGTCCTGGATGCGTGCGAACGGGCGGGCTTCCTCCAGCTCGTACGCGAGCTCGAGCAGCGTGCGCTCGTCGCCGTGGTCGGCGGACAGGTGCGACGCCAGCGGCAGCCCCGTACGGGTCTGTCCGAGCGGCAACGAGATCGCAGGACCGCCGGTCACGTTGTTGAGAGGTGTGAAGCCGACGTACGCCTGGAGGCGTGCGAACAGGCGGTCGTAGTCGAGCGTCGGCGAGAGGTAGCCGAGCTTCGGGGTGGTGTGGGTGAGCACGGGCGAGAGCACGACGTCGTATGTCGTGAACATCGCACGGTAGGTGCGCTCCGTACGGCGCAGACGGTAGAGCGCCGCGGGGAACCGGTGCATCCCGCGCCGGAACGCGTCGGCGAGGCCACGCGTGAGGTTGTCGGCGCGGGCCACGTCGAAGTCGGGACCGAGCGTGCGCTTGCCCGTGGTCGCGAGGTACCAGGCCAGGAAGCCCCAGTAGAGCGAGAAGTCGTCGGCGAACTGCTGGGTGATCGGCAGCGGGATCTCCTCGACGCGGTGGCCGAGGTCGGCGAGGAGCTCGGCGGTCGCCGTGGTCGCCAGGCGGGTGTCGCGGTCGGTCTCGGAGGTGACCGAGTCGTACAGGACGCCGACGCGCAGACGCGCGGACCCGGCGCGCTCGACGAGGCGGACGGCCGGGAGCCGGGGGTTGCGGTACGTCTGCTCGGCGGCCGCGAAGAAGCGGGCGGTGTCGCGGACGGACCGGGTGACGACGCCCTGGCCGATGATCTTCACCGGCATCGTGGTGTCGAGCTTGTCGGGGACGACTCGTCCCCGTGTCGGCTTGAGGCCGACCAGGCCGCAGGCCGCGGCGGGGATGCGGATCGACCCGCCGCCGTCGTTGGCGTGCGCGATCGGGACCGCGCCTGCCGCGACCAGCGCCGCAGACCCACCGGACGACGCGCCCGGCGAGTAGGCAGGGTTCCACGGGTTGCGGACCGGTGGCCGGGTCATGAACTCGGTCGCCGCGCTGAAGCCGAACTCCGGGAGCCTCGACTTGCCGAGGAAGGTCAGCCCCTGCTCGGACCACATGCGGACGACGTCGCTGTCGGTCCGTGCCAGGCGAGGCGTGTACGCCTCGGAGCCGTTGCCGGTCGGCCAGCCGGTGACGTCGACGTTGTCCTTGACGAACGTCGGGACGCCGGCGAACGCGCCGGTCGCGTCGCGGTCGGACGCCTCGAGGGCTCGGGACGCGTCCAGGTGCTCGACCGCATCGAGGCCGGAGACCGCCTCGACGCGGGCGAGCGCCGCCTCGGTCACCTCCCGGGGCTTGACCTGCTTGGTGGCGATCAGCTCCGCGATGCCGGTTGCGTCGAGGTCGCCGAGAATGTCGTCACGGAAGGCGTGGACGCGGTCGGAGTGCGACACGGTTGCTCCTGGTCGTGCGTGTGTCCGGGGTCATCCCGGAGCGTAACAGCGAGTTGCGCCCCGGCGAGGTGGTGACGTACGAAGTGACGACGGGGACGTGAGGAGGCTGGGTGTCCGCACACGGCGGCAACAGGGCGATCATCGCGGCGCTGTCGGCGAACCTCGGCATCGCGCTCACGAAGTTCCTCGCGTTCCTCCTCACCGGCGCGTCCTCGATGCTCGCCGAGGCGGTGCACTCGGTGGCGGACTCTGGGAACCAGGCGTTGCTGCTGCTCGGAGGCCGGCGGGCCCGGAGAGAGGCCGACGAGCGGCACCCGTTCGGGTACGGGCGGGAGCGCTACATCTACGCCTTCATCGTGTCGATCGTCCTGTTCAGCGTGGGTGGTCTGTTCGCGCTGTACGAGGCGTGGCACAAGTGGGAGCACCCCGAGCCGATCGACTCTTGGCAGTGGGTGCCGATCGCGGTCCTGCTCGCCGCGATGGCGATGGAGGGCTACTCCTTCCGGACCGCGATCCACGAGTCGAACGCCGTACGCGGTGGGGAGTCGTGGGTGTCGTTCGTCCGGAACGCGAAGTCGCCGGAGCTCCCGGTGGTGCTGCTGGAGGACTTCGGCGCGCTCATCGGCCTCCTGCTCGCGCTGTTCGGGGTCAGCCTGACGCTGGTCACCGACGACGGCCGGTGGGACGCCGCCGGCACCGCCGGGATCGGCCTGCTGCTCGTCTCGATCGCCGTGGTGCTGGCCGTCGAGACGAAGTCGCTGCTGCTGGGGGAGTCGGCCACCCGCAGGGACGTGGACGCGATCCGGGCTGCGATCGTCGGTCCGGGGGTGCCGTCGGTCATCCACCTGCGGACGCTGCACCTCGGTCCGGAGGAGCTGCTCGTCGCCGCGAAGATCGAGGTCGACGCGACCGAGAGCGCCGCCGAGATCGCTGCCGCCATCGACGGCGCCGAGGCACGGATCAGAGCGGCCGTGCCGATCGCACAGGTGATCTACCTCGAGCCGGACCTGAGGCGGGCGGTCCGGCCCGGACCGTGATCGTGCGCGCGCTCAGCCGGGCAGCACCCGCACGATGCGGTCGGTGCCGCCGCCGTTGGACGTCGACACGTACAGCGCGCCACCGGGTGCGACCGTGACCGCGCGCAGCCGGCCGTACCGGCCCTGCAGCTGCACCGACTGTCCGGTCAGCCGTCCCTTCTTGGTGAACCGGAGCAGACGGAGGTGCTCGGCCTTCAACGTGGTGACCGCGAGCACGCGGCCGGACCGCTTGCCCCAGATCGAGCCGCGCAGCCAGGCTGCGCCGGTCGTCGCGAGCGTCGAGTCGCCCGAGCGCCAGCGGGCCGCCCGCTGCTTGCCGGGGAGCCCGTGGTCGGTCATCGGCACCGACTCGTTGTAGCCGGGCACCGGGTTCCAGCCGTAGTTGCCCGTGCGACGCAGCAGGTTGACCTCGTCATCGCGGTACGAGCCCTGCTCGACCGACCAGATCTGGCTGCCGCGCCGAGCGAGACCTTGCACGTTGCGGTGCCCGTAGGTGTACACGCGCCGCTTCATCGCGTACCGGGAGCCCGCGTACGGGTTCGCCTTCAGGCCGCGTCCGGTACGGGCGTTCACGCGGAGGACCTTGCCGCCGCCGGAGCGCAGGCGCTGCGGGTTGCGGCCGACGGCTGCGTCGCCGGTGCCGATGAAGAGTGCACCGCTGCTGCCGAACACGAGCGCGCAGCCGCCGTGGCGTCCGCTGGTCGAGGGCAGTCCGCGCACGATCGTCTTGACGAGGCGCGCCTTCGTCCGCGCGGCGTTGAGCCGCCAGCGGGCGACGCGGACGTCCTTCGTGGCACCGGAGCGGTAGCCGTGGCAGGTGTAGAAGTTTCGGGTCCGTGCGAAGTCCGGGGCGAGCTCGAGCGCCATCAACCCGGTCTCGCCACCGGCCCAGATGCCGGCCGCGCGCCCGACCACGCGCTTCCCGCCGGTCACGGTGCCGAGCGAGATCGTACGGCGGTCGCGCTGGGTGAAGAGGAACTGCGACGACGAGATGAATGCGATGTCCCACGGGTGGTCGAGGTCGGTGAGGACGGTGGTGGACCGCAGCGGGGCGGCCCGTACGACGCTGGCGGGGGCGGCACGCTCGGCGGGGGCGGTCGCGGTGGCGGCGGTGACGGAGGCGCTCGCTCCGGCGGCACCGTCCGGAAGCATGAGCGCGGAGCAGAGGAGGGCGGCACCGGCAGCGGTCGCTCGACGTGTGGCCATCGCCCCAGTCTGACTCCGGCGGGCTGGTTTCGCCGACCGTCACCCCCGCCGGCGGAGGTACGGGCGGACGAGCGCGACGAGGTCGTCCCCGGGCGCGGCGCCGATCTCGTGGCGCAACCGCTGAGCGTACGCGCGGTAGCGCCGGGCAGCCTCCACGCGGTTCCCCTCGAGCACCAACGCCTGGACCAGTGCCGTCACGGCGGACTCGCGCAGCGGCTCTGCGCAGACGGCCGCCAGCCCGGCCCCGGTGGCCAGCGGGTACGCCCCGGCGTCCGATGCCGTCCGGCAGACCGCCTCGAGGGCCTGGATCCGGTGCAGGTGGAACTGGTCCTGCTCGTCCAGGACCCACGGTTCGTACCAGCCGGGGAGCAGGTCGTGCTTCAGCAGCTCCACCTCGTCGGCAGCGACCGGGTCGGCGGCCAGTGCGTGGTCGGCGACGCGACGCGCATCGAGCAGGTCGACCGAGGCATCGAGCTGGAGGTCGGGGCCGTCGGGCTGCACCCATCGACGGGGGAGCTGCCAGAGTGCGCGGCGGAGGTTGGCTCGCGCACGCGCCTCGGAGACCTCCGGCCACAGGTCGGTGCCGGCGAGGAACCGGTTCGCGCGGGGCCCCTTCACGGCGAGATAGGCGAGCAGGCGGCGCCCCGCGCCCGACAACCGCTCCGAGGGCCGGGTCCCGAGCCCTCCGAGGACGCCGACGCGACGTGATCCGTTCGAGCTGGCCACGGTCTGTGCTCCTAGGTCCGCGGCACGTCCTGACGAGGCGGAGGGGGGCACGCGACGGCGGAGACGGGCGCGGGCGGGTCTGCGCGACATGTCTTCGACCTCACGAGCATAGGTGTGTTCTGAGGTCGCGCCTCCCGGCATTGTCGACCGACCTGGCCAGTCGGGACGCGAGGGCGACGGTGCGGGGACGCGAGACGGACGCGGGGGTGCCGCCACGGGGCACGGGACGGGTCGTCGCGCGGGCATCCACGAGTCCGTGACGGGTACGGGTGGCCTGCAGGCTGGTGCGTGTCGGGCACCTGGGTGCCCGGAAGGGACGAGCTCCGGGAGGGCGCGATGACCGTGATCGACGAAACCGCAGGGGGCGCGCTCGAGGTCGAGACGCCGTTCTCCGAGCAGAGCGTCAGCACGGAGACGCCGCCGGCGACGCTCGGGTTCCTGCCGTGGACCGAGGTGACAACTCCGTTCGCGGAGCTGCTCAGCGAGGACTTCGACGGAGAGGGAGAGGTCGGCGAGATCGTCGCGGAGGCGTTCGAGAGCATCCGGGACGAGCAGTTCGACGAGGCGCTGGCCGAGCTGATCGCGGAGACCGCGGAAGCCGCCGAGACCGGGCTGGCAGGGGAGCAGCCGATGCAGCTCGCCGAGCAGCGCCGCCAGCTCGCCGACGCCCACCTGGCTCCGATCGGTTCGGAGGCGGAGCGGTGCGTGCAACGGTTCGCCGACCACGTGCAGAGCCTCGACCTCGAGGGGATGGCGCCGGACCAGCTCGACGAGCTCCTCGACCGCTTCGAGATCGGGTCCGCCGGGGTGAGCGTCGCGGGTGAGGAGTTCATCGGCGGCCTCATCAAGAAGGCCAAGAGCGTCGTCAAGACCGTGGTCAGCACCGCCGGCAAGATCGCCAAGGCTGCGCTCCCGATCCTCGGCCCGATCCTCAACAAGCTCAAGGCGCTAGTCCGGCCGCTGCTCCAGCGCGTGCTGGCGATCGCGATCAACAAGCTGCCCGCTGCATTGCACGAGCCCGCACGTGCGCTCGCGCGGCGCTTCGGCCTCGGCCAGAAGGAGACCGAGGAGCTGGTCGAGGGCGAGGCCGAGGAGGAGTTCCTGGTCACGTCCTTCGCGCCGACGCCCGTCGCTGCGGGAGATCCGGAGACGCTCGCCGAGTCCTTCGACGCCGCGCTGGCCGAGTCTGTGCTCGGCGGCGAGGCGCTGGAGCAGGGCGAGAGCTTCGGCCACGACCAGGAGCGGGGCGCAGCGCCGCCCTCCTCCGACGAGCTCGAGGCGCTCGCCGAGGCGCGGAGCCTGTTCATCGACCGGATCGCCTCGGCGCAGGAGGGGGAGGACCTGACACCGGCGGTCGACCAGTTCATCCCCGCGATCCTCCCGGCCCTGCGGCTCGGGATCCGCATCGTGGGTCGGCCGAAGGTCGTGGGGTTCCTGTCGGGGTTCCTCGCCAAGCTCATCGGTCAGTGGGTCGGGCCCAAGCTCTCGGGGCCGCTCTCGTCGGCGATCGTCGACGTCGGTCTGAGGGTCATCGGCCTCGAGCAGGGGCGCCCCGGTCAGCTCGAGCAGGAGGCCGCACCGGCCGCCCTCGCAGCGACCGTCGAGGACACCGTCCGCAGGCTGTCGGAGCAGCCGGGCGAGTTCTTCGAGGACGAGGACCTGCTGCAGGTTGCGCTGACCGAGGCCTTCGAGGAGGCGGTCGCCGCCAACTTCCCCGCCCAGCTCGTCCGGCCCGACCTGCAGATCGCGCCGTCGCTCGGCGGGTCGTTCGTCGTACGACGCGCCCGCACCGCCATCGCGTACAAGAAGTTCTCGCGGGTCCCGGAGATCGAGGTGACCGCAGCGATCGCTGCGACCGTGACGACGTTCGGCGGAACCACGCTGGACGCCGCGCTCCGGGCTGCCGGCATCGCGCTGCCGGGCCGGTTCCGCGTGCACGTGTACGAGTCCGGGCCTGGGACCACGCTGGTCCGCCTGGCACGCCTCGAGAAGATCGGAGGCGCAGCGTTCCCGCGCGGGGCGCACGGTCAGCTGCATCCGCTCACCGTCGCGAACGCGGGAGTGCTGCTGCGTGAGCCGCGCCTCGGCGTCGACGCCCCCGCGCAGTTCCTCGCCTCTCGCCACCGCATCTCCGTCGGGCAGCGGTTCTTCTACCTGGAGCCGATCGGGCAGGTCGAGACCCCTGCCGCGACGACCACAGCGTCCGCTGGAGAGGTGGCGCAGCCGAGCGACGGCCGGGTCCGGACCGACGAGAACCGCCGGGAGGTGCGCCTGTCGCTGTACTTCTCCGAGGCCGACGCCCAGCGGCTCGCCGCGTCGGTGTCCGCAGGACCCGGCGGCACGACCTTGCTCAGGGCGCTGCTGCGGGCGGCCTTCGCGGCGATGCCAGGGCCGCGTCGTCGCCGTCGGCGTGCCCCGGTCGGACGTGGACGCGGACGGCGGCGTCCCCCGTCGCGGAACCGGCGCCGGCTGCGGTCGAGCGTCGCGAAGGCACTGGCGGAGTTCGTCCGCACCCGCGGCCACGAGTTCGTCCGGGCCGCGCAGGACCCGGCCAACGGCGTGACGGTGAACGTGCACGTCAGGGGAGTGGCCGGACCTTCCGCCGAGGCAGAGGACGACGACGCGCCCGCGCCCGCCACCGCCGTACCGGCGACGACCGCTCCTGCGACGACCGCTCCTGCGGCCCCGCCGACGACGGCGCCGGCGCCGGTGACCGTCACGGTCACACCGGGGAGGTCCAAGCCGTGAACGAGCACCGCCTGATCGCCGAGGAGCTCCAGCGCCAGCTCGGGCACTGGGTCGGTGCTGCGCAGTGCTTCATCGACGCCGAGGAGTTCGCGTCGCGTCACGCGTGGGAGTCGCTCGAGCAGTCGATCGGCGTGCCGGTGCGCAGACAGCTGGCGCGAACGGTCGAGCAGCTCCTCGAGAACGGGCGCACCACGACGGCGGCGGTCCGCGCGAGCCGCCTGGACCCGGCTGCGCTGGCGGACGCGCACGCGGCGGTGCAGCAGTTCCGCCGTCGCTACGTCCAGGTGGAGACGACGCTCGACTTCTTCGGTCAGGCCGTCAACACCCGCACCAGCGCCCACCTCCGTACGGCGCTGCAGTTCCTCGACTCCGTCGCCTACCAGAGCATCGACCAGGTCCTGCGCCCGCTGGGCCTCCCTGTCCCGCCGGTCCTGACCTACCTGGGGGAAGGTCTGGGCGCCAGCATCCTCCGGGTCGGGATCCGGCTGTGGGCTCCAGGGGCGGTCAACCCGGTGGCGGCGGTCAAGATCGTCCGGCACAACCTGTACCGGCCCACCTCGCTCTTCCACGAGACCGGCCACCAGGTCGCGCACCTCTCCGGCTGGAACTCTGCGCTGTCGGACGCCCTCGGCACGACGCTCGCCGACGACCCGGCGCTGCGCGCGATGTGGCAGCCGTGGAGCAGCGAGATCGCAGCGGACGTGTACGCGTTCGTGCTCACCGGCTTCGCATCGGTGGCGGCTCTGCACGACGTCGTCGGTGACGAACGGACACTCTTCCGCTGGCCGCTCGGCGACCCTCACCCGATCGGCTGGCTGCGGACGCTCCTGGGCTGCGCGATGTGCCGCCACGCCTACGGACCTGGTCCGTGGGACCGGCTGGAGCGCGCGATCCTGACGTCGTACCCGCCGAGCCGCGCCGAGGCGACGACCGTGCCGCTGCTGCTCCGGTCGCACCAGCGGATGCCGGCGATCGCGGCCACCTGTCTCGGCACCCCGGTCCCGGGCTTCCGCGACCGCCCTGTCACGGCTCTGGTCGATCCCCAGAAGGTGTCGCCGACCGCGCTCGCCGAGCTCGAGCGGAGCGCGGGGCCGTCGTTGTGGACGTCGCCGCACTGGCGCGGGACGGAAGGGATCCGCCTCATCGCGCTCGCCGGGCTGCGCGAGGCGGAGAACCCGGAGCGAGCCGGCGAGTGGATCTCGCGAGCACGGACGTGGATGACCGGTCAACGGAGCGTCGCCGCCTGAGCGGCGCCTAGCGGAGGTGGCAGTCGTGGCCAAGAAGACGAGCGGAAACCTGACGATGAAGTCCCTCGCGTCGTCGATGGAGACGATCGGGGAGCGTACGGAGGAGCTCCTCGAGGTCATCGAGGCGATGCAGCAGACGTCGTCGGAGGAGTTCGCGAAGGTCTGGACGACGCTCGGCGGCATCGCCGGGCTCGACGGCCTCGCGATCGGCCTCGCGGAGATCGCGGAGGTGATGGGGCCGCTGCGCAGCATCGTCCCACCCTCGACCGCCCTCGAGCTCGAACCCGGGGTCGCGGAGGCGGTTGCCCTCATCCGGAACGCGCTCGGCGGGGACCGCGACTCCAACTTCCAGCAGCTGGCGACGGCGTACGAGGAGCCGGTCTCCTTCATCGGGCAGGCCCGGCCGGTCGTCGACGGCGTCTACTACGAGGAGTCGGTGGCATGATCACGCAGCTCGTCCAACAGCTCGGCGGCGGTGCCGTCGCCGAGGCACAGGTCATCACGGCCGACCCGCTGGACCTGATCTGGCGGATGGAGCAGGTGCTCGACGCGGCCAACCCGTGGGCACCGAACCCGCCGCCGGCCGGCCCGGCACGCGTGGCGCTGTTCAACGACGGCGCCTTCAGCGGGGTGCCGATGCCGTCCCAGCCGGCCTGGGACCACCTGATCTATGCGTACGCGATCGAGAACACCCGGGCCGCGCAGATCCTGGCGAGGGTCGTACGGGCGTTCCGGGGTGGCGAAGGGCTCGGGATCCCGTCGGTGGCGACGCAGCGGTGGCTCGACACGACCGAGACGCTGCTGTTCGGAGCCCACAACCCGGTCGCCGCCTGGCTGTCCACAAGCGGGGTCCGCCCCGACGCCGAGGCCGTCCGTCGCAACGCGTACTACCGGATGTTCGGGATGGACCTCGCCCACGGCACGGACGCCAACGCGCCGTACCCGTACGACAAGGCTGAGGCCTCCAACCGCACGTTCGTGGCCCTGCTCGAGGAGCTGTTGTACGAGCTGTGGCGGGCGATCGAGAACGTCCGGAACCTCGTCGCCGGGAACACCACGGACGACGACCGGATCTACCGGCTCGCGGAGCAGCTCGGGTTCATGCTGCGCTCGCGGCGTCAGAACGCGCTGCTGAGCCGCGAGGAGCTCGCTGCGACGACCGCGATGGGATGGGTGGAGCTGACCCTGGGCTCCAACACGCCCCTCGTCGTCGACCTCCGGGCCCAGGCGACCAGCGCTGCAGACCGGCTTCGGGTGATCGGTGAGCGTGTCGGCATGCCACCCCACTCACGCGCCAACTCCTTCTTCGCGATGGCGCAGGAGCTGTCGTTGGTGCTGCGCGCCCTCGAGGCGGGCTGGGTCACCGACAGCGGGCGCGCGTGGCTGCTCTACCAGAGCACCACCCCGCCGACCGTCCCGCCGCTGCCACCGGGTGCGGTGCCGCTCGGCACGGAGGTGCGACGCGTGATCACCGAGTGGGCTGCGGCGTCGGGACGCAACCTCAAGGAGCGTCCGACACCGGTCCAGGTCGTCGCGGCTCCACGACCGCTGACCAAGCGATGACGGAGGTGCACCATGCGCGAGGACGAGTCGCCGTGGCGGACGACGGAGGCCGACGTCGGGACGCGGGAGTGGTTCGACGAGAGCCCCTTCGCCTCCGAGGATCTGGACACGGTCACGGGGGAGTGGTTCGACGAGCACCCCGTCCAGACGGAGCAACCGCTGACCGTTCCGGAAGCGTGGCCGGAGGCGTGGCCCGAGGCCGTTCCCGAGACGGGGTCGGAGGGCGAGACCTGGGGTCCATCGCGGTGCGCACCGGGTGAGGGCCCGCCGGCAGCGCCGACCGGTCCGCGGCCGCTGCTTCACCGCAGCACCGACGCGAAGCGCTCGCGCAACCCGGCGGTGGGCTACGCCCAGCACCTGCTGAACCGCTTCCTCGAGGCGTGGCGCACCAGCACGCCGTCGTGCACCGACACCAGTCAGGGGACGCGGCAGTACATCGCCTCGTTGCAGCCGCAGCTCAAGGCCCTCGGGCAGGACCCGCTGGTCGTCGACTGCCGCTTCGGACAAGGCACGGAGCTCGCGACCAAGATGTTCCAGGCCTGCCGCGGACTGGTGCGCGACGGGGTGATCGGTCCGAAGACGTGGCCGGAGCTGGAGAAGCTCGCGGTGACTCCGACCCCGACGCCGACGCCGACCCCGACCCCGACGCCGACGCCGACGCCCACACCGACCCCGACGCCCACACCGACCCCCACGCCCACGCCGGCCCCCGCCGTACGGGTCCGCGAGGACGTGTGGACGCTCAGCGCCACGAACGTCTGGCACCCGACGATCCTCTGGTACGCCCGCGCGGTCACGGCGATGAAGGCCCGGGACACCGGGGCGTTCGCCGACCCCCGAGGCTGGCGTCACCTCGCTGAGGCTCACGGGACCTTCATCGCGCGGGGCTCGTGGCCCTCGGGCGCGGTCTGGAACGCGTGCGAGCACGAGAGCTGGCACTTCCTGCCCTGGCACCGGATCTACCTGCACCACTTCGAACGGATCGTCCGCGACGAGATCGTGCGTCTCGGTGGACCGAGCGGCTGGGCACTGCCGTTCTGGAACTACAGCGACGCGAGCCGGCCCGACGTCGCGAAGCTGCCGCCGGCGTTCCGCGCCGCGCGCACGCCCGACAACGTCGACAACCCGCTCGCGGTCGCACTGCGCAGCGACGCGATCAAGCGGGGCGACCCGATGGCGCCACGGGACGTCGCGGTGAGCAGGGCGATGGACCAGACCTCGTTCACCGACCGCTTCCTGCCCGCGTTCGGGGGGCGGACGGCGCCCGTCGGGACCCACGAGAACGGGCCCGGTGGGGGCGCACTGGAAGAGGTCCCGCACGGTCTCGTGCACGTGGCGGTCGGTGGGCGGAATCCGCTGGGCCTGATGTCGCTCTTCGAGACGGCGGCGCAGGACCCGGTGTTCTGGTTGCACCACGCCAACATCGACCGCCTGTGGGAGGTCTGGTTGCGGCAGCCTCGTCGGAACAACCCGCGCGAGAAGCAGTGGCGCGACGCCCACTGGGTGTTCGGAGCAGGGGGGACCACGACGACGCTGAGGACCGAGCAGGTCATCGACCCCCGCCGGCCACCGCTGGGGTACCGCTATTCGGACATGCCCGAGCGTGGCGCGCGCGAGGCCTTCGGCGAACCCACCGGCGAGACCGAGGAGATCGGCGAGGAGGAGACACGCCCACCCGAGCTCGTCGGCGCGTCGAAGGGGCCGGTGCCGATCCGGTCCGGACCCTCCTCGGTGCCGATCGACGTCAGTGCTCCCCGCGGTCCGCTCGCCCGGCTCGTCGACGAGTCGGGGACCGTGCCACCGGGGTCTCGCGTGTTCCTCCGGCTGGAGAACATCACGGCGACCAAGCTCAGTGCCGGCCCGGTGCTCGTCCACATCAACGTGCCGGCCGGCGCCAAGGCAACCGAGTTCCCCGACCGCGAGATCGGGCAGCTGCCGATGTTCGGCGTGATCGAGGCGTCCCGCAAGAGCGACACCCACAGCGGGAGCGGCAAGAACGCGACGTTCGAGATCACCAAGGTCGTCAAGGCCCTCGCTGCCGCCGGCCAGTGGGAGCCGAAGAAGCTCACCGTGGCGTTCACCCCGCTGCCTGACCCGTCAGGCGGGACGGCGGAGGGGGACATCTCGGTCGGGCGCGTGAGCCTCTTCTACGCATGACCAGCACGTCGTTCGTCGTCCGGACGCACTGGTACCACCCCGAGTGGTTCGCGGTGGCGCTCGCGGGGGGCGCCTGGGTGGCGCTGCTCGTGGCAGCGCTCGTCGAGCCGGGGCACCTCCTCGGCTCGGCGCAGGTGCATCCTCCGTCGCACGCGCTGAGCCACGCGGCGGTGATGACGGTGGCGATGATGGTGCCGTTCGTCCTGCCGCAGGTCGCGCACGTCGCGCACAACAGCCTGTGGCAGCGGCGCTACCGGGCGCCGCTGGCGTACCTCGCCGGCTACCTCGGCGTGTGGATCCTGGTCGCGACCGCCTCGATCGTCGCGGGCGGTCTGCTCGTGTCGGCGATCGGGTGGCGTCCGGCGATCGTGGTCGGCTTCGGGGTCGCCGTCGTCGCGTACCTCTCGCCGGGACGGCGTCGCCTCGTCCGCCAGTGCGCCATGACGATGCCGCTGTCTCCGCGAGGGTGGCGGGCCGACCGTGACTGCGCCCTGTACGGCGTCGCGACCGCGCGGCGGTGCGTCGCGACGTGCTGGGTGCTCATGACCGCGGTGATGATCGGCCACGGCCTGATCGTCATGGCGACCGCAACGGTGCTGGGGCTCCTCGAGCGTCGCCGCGGCGGAGACGTCCCGAGGGCCGAGGGCGCTCTCGTGATCGTCGGGCTCGGTCTGCTCGCGCTCGCTCTCTCGTACGGCGTCTCGGCCGGCGCCGGACCAGGGTCACCGGCGGTGCCGCTGGACGGCCACACCCACTGAGCCCGCGTCAGCGGAGGCTCTCGGGCGAGAGCTCGGCCGCGAGGACGGAGGCCTGGTAGGCCGTCAGCGTCACGTCGGGGGTGTCGGGTCGCTCGGGGAAGATCAGTGCGAACGCCGGCTCCCCGGTCTCCGGGTCGACGCTGCGGAGGGTCAGGAACGCCTCCTCGCCGAACGACCGGCACGGCTCGCCGGTCTCGTGGGGGATGGCGCAGAAGCGGACGCAGGTCGGGTACGGCCAGGCCGGGCCAGACGGGCTGGCCGGACGCGGAGCAGCGCGCTTGCCGTACGTGACCCCGCCGGTGGTCGCGTTCGCGGGGTCGTCGCTCATGCGGTCCAGGATGGCGTGCGCAGGGTTCGCGGGTCCAGCGGCATGTCCACGGTGAGGTGGCGTGTCGAAGGTCTGAGGGGTCTGAGGTGCACATCTGAGGGGTCGTGCCCGATGCCTGCACTGCGGGTGGCGTCCGACCGTGGAGAAGTTCCATCCACCACCCACGAAGGACACCATCATGAACACCACCCGTCACCACCGTCGTACCGTCGCAGCCGTTGCTGCCCTGGCCTTCGCGTTCTCGCTCCCTGCGGCGACCGCGCAGGCGCGTCCCGTGCCCGACGACGGCCCGTACGCTGCGACGACCGGCACCACCGAACCCGATCCCGAGAGCGCATACCCGGCGTCGCCGTCGCTCAACGACTCCACGTGTGACGCCAGGCGAATCGGCACGCGTGTGGTCAAGTGCGACCACGTGGCCAGTGCGGCCGAGGCTCCGCCCTGGCTGCCCGAGCAGTGAGACCGTCACCGTCAGCGAGCGGGCGCCGCACCCGGCGTCCGCCGCTTCTCCGCCAGGACTGCGAGCTCGATGCGGTTCCGGGCCCCTGTCTTGCGGAGGATGTTCGAGACGTGCGAGCTCACCGTCTTCTCGCTGATGACGAGCGCGTCTGCGATCTCGGCGTAGGTCCGTCCTGCGACGAGGTAGGTCACAATCTCCCGTTCGCGGGCGGTCAGCCCGGGGAAGGGGGCCTCGGCGGGCGCGCCGTCTGGGTGGCCCATCACCTCGGTGAGGGGGATGTGCGCGCCCACCGCGAGGCGCTCGAGAGCCTCGATGATCGGCACGGCTGCGAGCCGCAGCGCGAGACGGTGCGCGTCGCGCAGAACGGCCGTGGTCTCGCCACCACGCTGTCCGGAGCGCAGAAGCGCCTCGGCCCACCGCCAGCCGGCGTAGGCCTCGTCCCAGCGCAGGCATGCTCGACGTGCGCGGATCGTCGCGACCCGCCACAGCAGGCACGCGTCCGGGCTCGCCGTGGCCCGCGCCAGCTCGGCGCGATAGAGGACCTGGATCGCTTCCGTCTCGGCCACTACCCAGGGCTGCATCTCCCCGATGTCGAGAACGACGTGCCGGTGGGTCGCGGCGAGCTCGGTCACCTTACGGAGGAGGCCGTCGACGTCCTCACCGGCAGCTCGGCGTCGCTCGATGCCGTCGGCGAGTGCCCGCACTGCGAGCGGCAGCAGGTACTCGACCATGTTCGGCGGGAGGCCGTCGAAGTCCATCCCCGCGACGGCGTGAGCGTACGCCGCGTCCGGATCACCGGCCTCCAGCGCGACGATCGCGCGGAGTGCGTCGAACTCGAGCTCGTAGAAGCTCTGCGTGTCGATGACGAGCTCTTCGGCTCGCGCCAGGTGCGACGCTGCTTCGACCGGACGTCCCTGCCGCGCGGCGAGGTGCCCGAGCGTGAGGCGCCCACCGGCGTCCCACATCGGTTGCAGCCGCGTCGCCATGCAGGACCGCAAGATCGCCACGCACCTCTCCCAGTCGCCGGTCCACAGGCGGGCATCGGCCTCGAGGATGTCGAAGAGTGCGATCTCGTGCTGAGGGGCCCCCGCCGCGACGAGGTGCTCGCGGTCACGGGTGATCTGCTCGGCGAACCAGGGAGACCACGCGCCGTCGCTCGCACAGGTCCGGTACTCGGCACTCTTCGCCGCCGACGCCCAGTCGCCCTCGCGCACGCTCGCCGCGACTGCCTCGGCCGCGCAGTCGATCGATGCCGTCGCGTCGCCACCGACGAAGGCGGTGACGCTCTTCGCCGTGAGGGCCATCCCTAGCGCGGCTCCGATCTCGTGGGCGATCGCGACGGCCTCCTCGCTGAGTGCGGCGCTCCTGTCGGGCTTCCAGCCACCGTGCATCGCACTCCATGCCAGGGTCCGAACGAGCGTCGCCGACGGCGGCTGCGAGCGGGCAAGCGCCTCTGCATGCTCCAGAGTGTCGCCGTCGTGGTAGGTGCGACCCGTGAGATGGCGGACGCTGGCACGCCGGACAATGAGATCCGCCACCGCCAATGGGTGGGTCTCCGCGTCGACATGAGCCAGCAGCTCATCGACCAGCGCAAGCTCGGTATCGAGGTCGCCCGACATCTCGGCGGCAGCACGCGCGCGGTGCAGGAGATCGAGCCGTGCGACGGCGGCTCCTGATGCCGGCTCGTGCGCGAGCTCCCGCTCGAGCAGGCGCTGCGCCTCCGACCACATGCCCGCCGACTCTGCGGCCTCTGCCGCGCGCAACGCCCAGATCCGTGCCTCGTCGGCGTCCTGCGCGTGGAAGTAGTGGTCGGCCACGTAGGCGACGCGAGCAGCCTCGGCGGACACTTCGCTCGACGGTGGTCGTGCCTCCCACCACTGCGCGAACGCACGGTGGCGGGCACGGCGCTCGCGCGCAGGGAGCTCAGCCTCGAGAGTCTCCGCGAGCAGCGGGTGGTGGATCCAGAACCGTCTACCGGGGAGCGCGTCGACGACCCCGGCGACGACCGCCTCGGGGATGATTCCGTCCCACCCGAGATCGGGAGCGACCTCGTCGAGCTCGTCGTAGGTCAGCGGGTGACCGCCGACCGCGAGCACCTGGGTTCCGCGCCGCGTGGACGTCGAGAGCGAGGACGATGTCCGCAGGAGCGCGTCGTGCAGCGACCCTGGCATCTCGTCCGGCAGGCTCCGAGCATCGCTCGGGAGTCCGGCCGCGATGAGGCGGGTGAAGTAGGGGTTTCCGCCGGTCCGGGCGTACACCTCGTCGACCAGCGATCCGTGGGGCGTCTCCCCGAGGAGGTTCGTGAGCTGGTCGAGCGTCGACGCCTTGTCCAGCGGCGCGAGCGTGATCTCGTCGACGCGGGGAAGCCGTCGTACGTCGGCGAGCCAGCGTGTGAGCGGGTGCTCGTCGGTGACCGCTCCGGAGCGCACCGTGGCCACGATCGAGAGTCGGCGATGCTCGGGTCCGGCGACGACGTACTGGAGGACGTCTAGCGACGTCTGGTCAGCCCAGTGGAGGTCGTCGAGCACGAGCGCGACCGGGCCCGCCTCCACGAGCCCGTCGAGCCATGCGTCGACGCCGACCAGCGCGTCGGCGACGTCGTGGCCGGTCGGCAGGTCGAGGGGAGGGACGCCGTCGGGGAGCTCGCGGACGAGGGACCGGATCGCGAGCAGCGGCACCGTCAGGTTCGACAGCGGGAGCCCGGCGCCGTACAGCGCGAGCCCATCAGTAAGGGCGGTCGCGGCGGCGCGGACGAGCGCCGTCTTGCCTACCCCGGCCTCACCGTGGACGATCAGCGTGCTCGCACGGCCGGATCCCGCCGTGTCGAGGACGGCGTCGAGCCGCTCCCGTTCGCGTTCGCGTCCGACGAGGACTGGAGGTGCTGGGGGCAATGGGGGCGCCCTGTCCATTTCCGCATCGTGACACGACGGCATCGCGGCGACCTGCAGAGTTTTATCGAATCAACGGAGCCGTGGCTACGTGCCAACGAGAACGGTCAGGTCGACGCGGTTCTTCGCTCCGGTCTTGCGCAGGATGTTCGAGACGTGGGAGCTCACCGTCTTCTCGCTGATGACGAGCGAGGAGGCGATCTCCGCGTAGGTCCGTCCGGCGACGAGGTGGGCGACGATCTCACGCTCGCGCGGAGTCAGCCCGGGGAGGACGTCGTCGTCGACCGGATTCTCGTGATCATCCAGCACCTCCGCCAGGGAGATGTGCGAGCTCGTGGCGAGCCGCTCGAGCGCCGACACGATCGGCGCCGCGCCAAGTCTGGACGCGAGCCGGTACGAGTCCCGCAGGACGGTCGCCGTCTCGAGGCCACGCTGGCCGGAGCGCAACAGTGCCTCAACCCACCGCCACCCGGCGTAGGCCTCGTCCCAGCGCAGGCGCGCTCGGCGCGCACGGATCGTCGCGACGCGCCAGAGTGGTGCCGCGTCGGCGGAGTTCAGCGCACGCGCGATCTCGGCGCGATAGAGCACTTGCAGCGCTTCGACATCGAGCATCCACCAGGGCGTCATCTCGCCGGGCTCGACGATCACGTGCGAGTAGGCGGCGGTGAGCTCGCGGAGTGTGACGAGCACGCCGCCGGAATCGGTTCCGACGGCCCTGTGCCTCTCCATCTGATCGGCCAAGGCGCGGGCCGCCAGCGGGACGAGCCACTCCGCCATCGTCGGCGGCAGTGTGTCCCAGGTCGTCCCGTTGACCGCGTGCGCGTAGGCGGCTTCCGGATCGCCAGCCGCAAGGGCAACGATGGCGCGGACGGCATCGAACTCGAGCGCCGCGAAGTGGGGAGCGTCAGCGATCAGCTCCTCGGCGCGAGCGAGGTGGCCGGCGGCCTCGGGGGGCCGACCTTGCATTGCTGCGAGGCGTGCGAGCGACAACCGCGCGCCCGCGTCCCACATGGGGTGCATCCGCACGGCCATGCAGGAACGCAGAAGGGCCGTGCACGCCTCCCACTCTCCGATGCTGAGACGGGCGTCCGCCTCGACGACGGCGAACGACACGGTCTGATGTATCGGTGCGCCGACCGTCTCGAGAAATGCGCGGTGGCGGGCGACCTCGTCGGCGAACCACGGAGACCAGGCGGTGTCACCGGCAGTCGCACTGAACTCCGCGCTGATCGCGGCTGTCAGCCAGTCCTTTTCCCGTACGGCATGCGTCAAGGCTTCGGAGGCGTAGGAGATGGCCGAAGCGGCATCGTCGCCGAAGAACGCGACCACCGACTTCGCGGCGAGCGCGATCCCGACGGCGTCGTCGCTCTCACGGGCGAGTGCGAGCGCGTCCTCGCTGAGCTGCGCGCTGCGGCTCGCCTCCCAGCGCCCGTTCATCGCCCGCCACGCCATCGAACGGACGAGGGTCGCGGAGGGCGGTCTCGTTCGAGCGAGCTCCTCGGCGTAAGCAAGGGCATCGCCGTCATCGAACTCACGCCCGGTCAGGTAGCGGACGAACCCGCGCCGGATCAGCAGTTCTGCCACCGCCAGCGGGTCCCCTGCGGGATCGATCACGGCGAGCAGCTTCTCGATGAGCTCGAGCTCTGCCTCGATGTCGCCCGAGGCTTCCGCAGCCGCCCGTGCCTGGTGGAGCAGACCGCGCGTGTCGGTGTCAGGGACCTCTCCGGCGGACTCCTCTCGTGCGAGCTCGCGGCGCAGCAGCCGCAACGTCTCGGACCAGGCGCCCGCCCGCGCTGATGCGTCCGCAGCCCGCACCGCCCACGTTCGCGCGGCGACCACGTCCTCAGCACGGAACCAGTGATCGGCGACCAATGCTGCGCGCGCCGCCTCGGCCGCCGGCTCGCCGGACGATGGCCGCACCTGCCACCACCGTGCGAACGCGCGATGGTGCGCCCGACGCTCGCCCGCCGGCATCTCCGACTCGAGAATCTCAGCGATCAGGGGGTGGTGGAACCAGTACGCACCTCCCGGGAGGGCGTCGACAACGCCGGACGCCACCGCCTCGGGAAGCGCGAGGTTCCAGGGCAGCTCGGGGGCCACGTCGGCGAGCGCGTCGTACCCCGCTGCTTGGCCGCCGACGGCCAGTACCTGGGTGCCTCGCCGCGCCGTCGGCGAGAGGGTCGACCAGGTTCGCAGCAGTGCACTGCGAAGCGAGGACGGCATCGTGTCCGGTAGTGCACGGGCGTCGTGCGGGAGTCCGGCGGCGAGGAGCCGCGTGAAGTAGGGGTTGCCTGCGGTGTGGGCATAGACGTCGTCGACCAAGGACAGGTGCGGCGTCCCACCGAGGAGAGCGGCCAGCTGGTCGAGGGTTGCGGGCTTTCCCAGAGGTCCAAGTGGGAGCTCCTCGACACGGGGGAGGCGCCGTACGTCGGCGACCCACCGCGACAGCGGGTGCCTGTCGCCGACCTCTGACGTTCGTACGGTCGCGAGGATTGCCAGCGGCCGGTTCTCCGGGCCCGTCACCACGTAGTGGAGGACGTCGAGCGAGCTCTGGTCCGTCCAGTGCAGGTCGTCCAGGACGAGGACGACCGGTCCGTGTTTCAGCAGGGTGTCCAGCCACTCGTCGAAAGCGACCGGCGCTTCCGAGACGTCCTGGTCGGTGCCCAGATCGAGTCCAGGATGGTGCGCCGGACGGGACCGGACCAGTCCACGCACGGCGAGAAGCGGGACGTTCATGCTGGCGAGCGGGAGCCCCGTCCCGGTGAGAACCGTCGTCCCGCGCGTGCGCGCCGCGAAGGTGTCGACAACGCTGCGCACGAGCGCGGTCTTGCCGATACCTGCGTCGCCGTTGACGAGCATGATGCCGGCCCTCGCCGACGCGGCCGACGACAGCAGCGCATCGAGGCGCCGGCACTCGTCGTCGCGTCCGACGAGGACTGGAGGTGCTGGGGGCGATGGGGCCGCCCTGTCCATTTCCGCATCGTGACACGTCGGCATCGCGGCGCCCTGCAGAGTTTTATCGACTCGTCGCGGGACGAGACACTCCACCGACGCCTCTAGTCGACGGCGCCCTCGCCGGCGATCTCTGCTTCCTGAACACCGTCCTCGGCCGTCTCCGGAGGGCCCACGGTCGCCGCTTCCTCCTCGTCGGTCGCCGTCATGATGGCGACGATGTCGTCGCGGTCGCGAGCCGAGGGGAAGCCCCAGCCGGGCTCGTACCCGTAGACGGCGTCGAGGAGCTGGCCGCGACTGAGGGTGTCGATGATCTCGACGCTGCGAGGTCCGATCAGGGCCGGGTGCTCGACGCCGCACGTCTCCGACACCTTGAGCAGATCGCGGCGCAGCGTCTTCACGTAGTTGGTGACTCGCTCCGCCTTTCCCGCCGGGTCGAGACCGTGCGCCAACCAGGGGTTCTGGGTGGCGACGCCGGTCGGGCACTCACCGGTGTGGCACTTCTGCGCCTGGATGCAGCCGACCGCGAGCATCGCCTCTCGCGCGACGTTGATCAGGTCGGCACCGAGGGCGAACGCCACGACAGCGTTGTCGGGGAGGCCGAGCTTGCCGGAGCCGATGAAGGTGACGCTCTCGTGGAGGCCACGGCGGGCGAAGGTGCCGTAGACGCGGGCGAACCCGAGCCGGAACGGCAGGGAGACCGCGTCGGTGAAGGTGAGCGGTGACGCACCGGTCCCGCCCTCCCCACCATCGATGGTGACGAAATCGACCCCCCGCTCACCGGACTCCATCGCGTCGGCCAGGTCCTCCCAGAACGTCATGTCGCCGACCGCGGACTTGATCCCGACCGGCAGCCCGGTCTCGGTCGCAAGCAGCTCCACGAAGTCGAGCATGGAGTCGACGTCGTCGAACGCGGCGTGGCGCGACGGGCTGAGGCAGTCGACACCGGCGGTCACGCCGCGGGTCTCCGCGATCTCTCTCGACACCTTCGGCCCCGGCAGGACACCGCCGAGGCCCGGTTTAGCACCCTGGCTGAGCTTGATCTCGAGCGCTTTCACCGGCGCCGAGTCGACGAGCTCCTTCAGCGTGCTCAGGCTGAACCGGCCGTCGTCGTCACGGCACCCGAAGTAGGCCGTACCGATCTGGAAGACGAGATCGGCACCCATGCGGTGGTACGGCGAGACAGCCCCTTCACCGGTGTTGTGCAGACACCCGGCCTCTGCCGCGCCGCGGTTGATCGCCTCGATCGCGTTCCCGGACAGCGATCCGAAGCTCATCCCGGAGACGTTGACGACCGACTGGGGTCGGAACGCGTGACGTCGTCCCCGTGGACCGCCGAGGATCTTCGCAGCGGGAAGGCGGGCTTCCTGCCCGACGGCACCATGCGTGGGATAGGTACGCCCGAAGGTGCGGTGGTGGACAATCACGTTCCCGTCGCTGTGCTCGAGGTCGTTGTCCGTGCCGAAGCCGAAGTAGTTGTTCTGCAGCTTCGCCGAGGCGTACACCCAACGGCGCTGGTCCCTGCTGAACGGCCGCTCCTCGTCGTTGCCGGCCACGATGTACTGCCGCAGCTCAGGTCCCAGCGCTTCCAGCCAGAAACGGACGTGACCGATCACGGGGAAGTTGCGCAGGATGGCGTGCCGTCGCTGCACGAGGTCGTGGGCGGCAATGGCGCCGAGCGCCGCCGCCGGGAGTGCCCAGCTCTTCTTCATGCGGACCCGGTACCCCAAGTTCCGCCTGCCCATCGCTCGACCTCCGGGCGTCTTCGTGGTCTGCTGTGAACCATCCGGGCCGGCAGGACGTGGAAGAGGGCGGAGGTGCCATGTCCGAGAGCCCCGACGCCGTGATGCAGCGGCTCCACGATGCTCATGCGGAGGCGCTGTGGCGGTTCTGCCTGCGCCTCACGGGGTACGACCGGGCGCGCGCCGAGGACGTCGTGCAGGAGACGCTGCTCCGGGCGTGGCGGGCGGGTCCGACGCTCGAGCGCTCGGAAGGGTCGCTGCGGGCGTGGTTGTTCACCGTGGCCCGCAACATCGTCATCGACGACTGGCGCGCGCGGAAGGTCCGGGGTGAGATCCCGATGCCGGACGTGCCCGACGCCGGCGAGTCCGACCGTACGGATCAGCTCCTCACCTCGTGGATGGTCGCCGACGCGCTGTCACAGCTGACGGACGAGCACCGGGCCGTGCTCGTAGAGTGCTACTTCCGGGGAGCGTCGGTCGCCGACGCCGCCGTGCGTCTCGGCGTTCCGCCCGGCACCGTGAAGTCACGGACGCACTACGCTCTGCGGGCGCTGCGCCTCGCGCTCGAGGAGAGGGGGGTGACGGCATGAGCTGCCCCTACGAGCACCTTGACGGCGCGTACGTCCTCGGCTCGCTGTCGACCGCCGACCGCCTCGAGTTCGAGAGTCACCTCGCCGGGTGCGCCGCGTGCCGGCAGGCCGTGCAGGAGCTCGCGGGGATCCCCGGCCTGCTGGCCAAGGTGCCGGCGGACGTCTGGGACCCGCCGGCCTCGGACGAGCCGGTGCCGGAGAGCCTGCGGCCGATCGTCGTCGCGCTCGCGGCGCGAGAGCAGCGCCGGCGCCAGTGGGTGAGGGGCGGCATTGCCGCAGCCGCAGCCGTGGCGGTGGTCGTTGCCGGGTTCGCGGTCGGGGCGCGGTGGGAGGCGACGCGCGACGAGCCTGCCGCGCAGACCCCGACGACCAGCCAGCCGACGAGCCCGCCCACCAGCCCGCCGAGCACGGGCAACCCGAGCACCGGTACGCCGATGGTGCCGGTGGCCGAGGAGACCACGATGACGGCGAACCTCGCCATGAGCACCGTCGCGTGGGGGACGAAGCTGGACCTGACCTGCAGCTATCCGCAGCCCTCCGGGCCGTACGCGGGCGAGTACGGCGGGACGCCGACGTACGCGTTGGTGGTGCGCACGCGCGACGGGCAGGAGGAGCACGTGGCGACGTGGCGTGGCGTCGCGGGCAAGACGATGCATCTCACGGCGGCCACCGCCACGGCGCGTGCCGACATCGCGTCAGTGGAGGTCCGCGACGCCGACGGAGCCCCCGTGCTCAGAACCGGGACGTGAGAGGTAGCCCTCCCGTAGCGCGGCGACCACGGCCAGGACCACGGCGAGGACCTCGACGATCGCGGCCACCCACGCGTACCAGCTCCATCCGGTGTTCACGCCGAACAGGCCGACGGTCGCAGAGATCAGGAACGCGCCGAAGGTCGAGAGGCCGAACCCGGCTGTGAGGAACAACGGGATCCAGTGCATCCAGGTCACGAGCAGGATCGCGATGACTACGCCGGCGAACGCGTTCACGAGGAACGCCCCGCCGACCACCCCCTGGTCCTTCACGCCGTCCACCCACAACCACAGATGGACGACGGCGGAGACGAGCACGGCGAGTGCCGCGACGATACGAATCAACATGGCGGGTTCCTTCCCTCGTGGGCGGATCTCTTGAAGGGCTCGAGGCTGAAGGTCTCGAGGAAGGTGTCGCGGAAGCGGTCCATCCGCCACGCGGGCGCGTCGGGAGCGGGGCGCAGGCCCGGACGCCAACCCCACCCGGCGACGGCGCGCAGCACCGCAGGATCCTGCGCGATCACCGAGACCGGGACGTCGCGGCCGGCGTCGCGACCGCTCACGTAGCGGTGGGGCTGGTGGTCTCCGAGCGCAACGACGACCAGATCGGGATCGGAGAAGTGCTGCAGGTACGACACGAGTGCCTGCCAGGTGTAGACGATCGATCGGCCGTACAGCGACCGGATCCGGTCGGGGTCCCGGAACGCCTCGTCGGGGGAGAGCCCCTGCGCCGGCATGTCGTCGAAGACCGAGCCGTCGCCGACGTCGTCCCAGTCGACGAGACGGGGGAGCGGCGTCCACGGGTGGTGGCTGGAGACGAGGTCGACCTCGGCCATCACCGGACGCCGGTCGGCGTCGGCGAGCTCGAGGCGGTGCAGCGCGGCGAGCACGTACTGGTCGGGCATCGTCGCGTAGCTGAACTCCGGCCCGCGGTAGCCCACGTCGCCGGCATCGTACGCCTGGTCGACGCCGTAGAAGCGGGTGCCCTGAGGCCACGGCCGCGTGTTCGCCGGCACGTCGAGCACGGTGCGCCACCCCGCGCGACGGAAGGCTGAGCTCAGGGTGAGACGGTGCGCGCTGAGCAGCTGGTCGTGGCGTTGCTGGCTGTCGACCCAGAGCCCTGACTGCAGGGTGGCGTGCGCGAGCCAGCTCGCACCACCGAAGGTCGGCGAGGTCAGGTACGCGCTGCGCGTCGCGTACCCGGATGCCGTCAGGCTCCGCGTGCCCTGGTCCAGCGCCGTTGCCACCGCCGGCGAGAAGCTGGAGCCCTCGACGGCGACCCTGCCGTAGCTCTCGATGAAGACGAGCAGCACGTCCTTGCCCCGCAGCGCACCCAGCAGCCCGGCCGGCGCGACGTCCGCGTACGGGTCGCAGCGGATCTCACGCCCGAACGCCTTGCGGTCCTCGAGGTCGGCGCGCAGGCGCGTCACCTGTCCGTACGCGGCGGTGGTCGTCGAGGCGGTGGCGACCTCGGGACCTCCCGGGACTCGCGCACCCGTGGCGGCCGCGCCCGCCCAGAGCAGCGTCAGGGCGCCGGCGACCCCGAGCGCGAGCCCGCGCCGTCCGCGAGCCGCGCGGGTCAGCCGGAGGAGGCTCCACGGCAGGGCGACCGCGATCGCGGCGACCATCAGCACGAGCCCGACGACGGCGCCGACCGCGGCGGTCCTGCCCACCGAGTCGACGAGCACCCCGAACCCCGGCCCCAGGTAGTAGCCGTCGTTGAGCAGGTCGAAGGGGCGGTCGAACACACCTCGGAACACGGCCTCCAGGACCTTGAGCAGGACCACGACGGCGATCACGAGGCCGGCAGCGACCGCGGCGACCCGAGCGGCCCGCGGCGGCGCCAGCACGGCGAGCGCCAGCAGGAGCGCCCCCTCCAGCGGGACGCTCAGCACGCTGGCGGCGGAGAGGTCGGTCGCGCGGTCGGGGAGGACGAGCGCCACCCAGACCACGAGGGCTGCGGCGGCCGTGGCTGCGGGGGCGACGGCTGGCACCCGGTGTGAGCGTGCAGTACGACGGTGGTCGCGGTGGCGGGACAGCCACCGCACCTGCCAGGCGAAGGACTCGATGAGAAGAGCCAGTGCGCCCGCCAGCGCGACGAGCTCCACCGGCCGGGGCAGGACTCCTGCGGCGACGACCGTGAGGACCACGCCCTGGACGGCTGCGACGACCTTCGCCCACGGGCGTACAGGGGTGGGTTCGCGCAACCACGGGACGAGGACGGCCGCGACGAGCAGCAGGTACCGTGCGGCTCCGATCAGCAGGACCCAGGCAGCGGCCCACCCCAGTGACCGGACCACGACCACGCTCAGCACGAGGACGAGGAGCGCGTCGACCTCCATGTCGAACCGGGCGCCGAGGGTGCTCACCGTGCCCGTACGGCGTGCGACCCACCCGTCGACGAGATCGAGCGCGAGTGCGAGGGACGCGAGGCTGACGAGTACGACGAGGGCGGGACCGTCCAGGCTCGTGCCGGCTGCGAGGGCCGCCACCGCCACGGTGAGCGCCGAGCGGAAGAGCGTGACCGCGTTCGCAGGTCCGAACCGCCGTGCTCCTGCTCGCGCGAGCGCACCGCTCAGCAGCGCTGCGACCCCGGCCGACACCAGCAGGCCGACGACCCAGCCGACCTCGCGGAGCCCGACCCACAGGTCGAGCAGCACGAGCATCAGCAGCGATCCGATCAGGCCGGCGACCGGCCAGCGTTGAACCTTCGGCACGGCTCCTCCGTGTTCCTCGGTACGAGTGCAGAAACGGTCGCGGAGACCGATCGGTTCAATCAGGCCGGAGGACGTGTCGGGTGGTCGAGCAGGCGCAGGCGTTCTGGGTGCGGGAGCCCGGGGTCGGGGAGCTCCGCGACGTCCGCCTGGGCGATCCACGGTCGGACGAGGTCCTGGTGCGCACGCTCAGCTCGGGGATCAGCAGGGGGACCGAGGCGCTCGTCTTCAGCGGCCGGGTCCCGCCCGACCAGTACGCAGCCATGCGCGCGCCCTTCCAGGAGGGCGACCTGCCCGGTCCGGTCAAGTACGGCTACCTGAACGTCGGCGTCGTCGAGCGCGGGCCCGACGCCCTGCGGGGGAGGACCGTCTTCTGCCTCTACCCGCACCAGACCGCGTACGTCGCTCCCGCCGAGGCCGTCGTCGAGGTTCCCGCGGGCGTGCCGGCGCGGCGGGCGGTGCTGGCCGGGACGGTCGAGACGGCGGTGAACGCGCTCTGGGACGCAGCGCCGCTCGTCGGCGACCGGGTCGCTGTCGTGGGGGCCGGGATGGTCGGGTGCTGCGTCGCGCGGCTGCTGGCGCGCATCCCGGGGGTGGAGGTCACGCTCGTCGACCCCGTCGCTGCTCGGGCGACGACGGCGGCCGCGCTCGGCGTCGGGTTCGCCGCACCCGAGGAGGCCGTCGGCGCGTGCGACCTCGTCCTCCACGCGAGCGCAACGGCCACCGGGCTCCAGCACGCCCTCGACCTCCTCGCGACCGACGGCACCGTCGTCGACCTGAGCTGGTACGGCGACACGCCCGTCGAGCTGCGCCTCGGTGGCGCCTTCCACTCCCGACGGCTGAGCATCCGCTCGAGCCAGGTCGGGACGCTCTCACCCGCGCGCGCCCACCGGCGTACGACGCGGGATCGGCTCCGCCTCGCCCTCGAGCTGCTGCACGACGACGCGTTCGACGTGCTGCTGACCGGTCGGTCACGGTTCGAGGACCTGCCGGTGACGATGGCGCGCCTGGTCTCCGGGACAGGCGCGCCCTTGTGCCACGTGGTCGACTACGGCCCCGTCGGACAGCCGAGCGGTGGTGCGCCGTGTTCGCCGTGACGGTGAGCGATCACGTCATGGTCGCCCACAGCCTGCGCGGAACGCTCTTCGGTCCCGCGCAACGGCTGCACGGCGCGACCTACGTCGTCGAGGCGACGTTCCGCGCCGCGACCCTCGACGACGACGGGGTGGTCGTGGACCTCGGCCGCGCCGCCGAGGTCCTGCACGCCGAGCTCGAGTCGCTGAACTACCGGAACCTGGACGACGATCCGACGCTGGCCGGCGCCAACACCACGACGGAAGTGCTCGCGCGACTGGTCGCCGACCGGCTCGCCGAACGTGTCGCCGACGGCGCGCTCGGCCGCCCCGAGGCCGACCTCGACGGGCTGGTCGTGACGTTGCGGGAGTCGCCCACGGCGTGGGCGTCGTACGAGCGAGGGCTGGACGGGTCATGACCGTCGTCCACCTCGTCGTCCCTGACACTCTCGTCGACCCCCGACGGCCGAGCGGGGGGAGCGTGTACGACCGTCGGGTCGCGGACGCGCTCCGTGCCGGTGGATGGACCGTGCACGAGCACGCCGTACGGGGCGACGTCGGTCGGGACTCGCTCACCGAGGTCCTCGCACCGCTCGTGCGCGGGAGCCTCGTGGTCGTCGACGGGCTCCTCACGCGTGGCGCAGGCGTTGCGATCGAGGCCCATGCCGGGCGCCTGCACCTGGTCGTCCTGCTGCACGAGCCGGTCGGGCCCGACCCCGACGAGCGCACGGTGCTCGAGGCCGCCGCTGCCGTGGTGACGACGAGCCGGTGGACGGCGGACCGGGTCGCCAGCTCGTACGGCCTCGACCGACGGCGCCTCCACGTGGCGCGCCCGGGAGTCGACGAGTCGCCCGCGCACGAGGGGACCGAGGCAGGTCGCCACCTCCTGTGCGTCGGCGTGGTGTCGCCGGCCAAGGGGCAGAGCCGGCTCGTCGAGGCGTTGGCGAGCCTGACCGACCTGACGTGGGACTGCCGCGTCGTCGGCTCCCGGTACGTGGAGCCGTCGTACGCCCGCGCCACGATGCTCCACGCCCGGCGCGTGGGGCTCGGCGACCGGCTGACGTGGACCGGACCGCTGGTGGGGGATCGGCTCGATGCCGAGTACGCCGCCGCCGACCTGCTCGTCCTCCCCTCGCTGGCCGAGACGTACGGGATGGTGGTCACGGAGGCTCTCGCGCACGCCGTCCCCGTGGTCGCGTCCGCCGTCGGCGGTGTCGCCGAGGCGCTCGGGCGTACGCCGGACGGAGCCGTTCCGGGGCTGCTCGTCGGCACGGCGGACCCCGCCGCGCTCGCTCAGGCGCTGCGGCGCTGGCTCACCGACCCGGGGGTGCGTACGGTCCTGCGCAGGCGCGCACGGGAACGGCGCACGACGCTCTCCGGGTGGGACACGACCGCGGAGACCGTCGCCGGCGTCCTCGACGGCATACGGCACCACAGGGCGGTGGCGACGTGACGCGCGCGGTGCGCATCCTCGCGCCGGTCGGTGTTCTCGCCGTCCTCGTCCTCACCCTGGGCACGCAGCCCGTGGTCGACGGCTTCCGCGCGACGACGCAGTCGTCCGGGGCACCCGCCGGCGTGGTTGCCGCGCTCGTGCTCACGGCGCTGAGCACGCTGTGCGCCGCCCGGCGCTGGCAGGTCGTCTCGGCCGAGCTCGGCGCCCCCATCGGGCTCGGTGACGCCGTGCGCGCGTACTACCGCTCGCAGCTCCTCAACGTCACGCTCCCGCTCGGCGTCGCGGGGGACGTGCACCGTGGGGTGGTCCACGGGCGCGACACCGACGACACCGCTCGCGGCCTGCGCACGGTCGCCTGGGAGCGACTGGCGGGTCAGACCGTGTGCGTCGTCGTCGCGGCAGGGGTGCTCCTCTCCGTCCCGTCGCCGCTGCGGTCCGCGACCGGCGCCGTCCTCACGTCCCTCCTCGTCACCGTCGCGGTGGTGCTCGTGGTGGCGATCGCGGCCGGGGCCGCGCTGCCCGCTGCCTGGCGCGACGTCCTCACCGGCGACGTACGCCGGGTCCTGCGGCGCCGGTGGTGCACCGCGCAGCTCGTCGGGCTGTCGATCCTCGCGTTCTGCGGACACGTCGCCGTCTTCCTCGTCGCGGTCCGGGTCGCGGCTCCGGCCCTCGATCTCGTCGCCGCGCTTCCGGCTGCCCTTCTCGTTCTGCTCGCCGCCTCCGTGCCGATGAGCATCGCGGGCTGGGGACCGCGCGAGGGCGCGGCCGCCTGGGCCTTCGCGGCGGGCGGACTGGGCGCGCACCAGGGGCTCGAGGTCTCCGTGGTGTACGGGCTGCTGGCCCTCCTCGCCACGGCACCCGGAGTGGCCGTCCTCCTGCTCGACGCGCGCGGGCGGATCCGCGCGCACGCCCCATCTCCGATGACGGGAGCCGCCGATGCCTGACCTGCCCTACACGATCCTGTCGTGCGCCATCACCCTCGACGGCTATCTCGACGACACCAGCGACCGGCCGCTGCACCTCTCGGGACCAGCGGACCTGGATCGTGTCGACGGCGTCAGAGCCGACAGCGACGCGATCCTCGTCGGCGCGGCGACCGTGCGCAACGACGACCCACGACTGCTCGTCCGCGCGCCTGCGAGGGTCGTGGGGCGGCGGCGGCGAGGGGCCACCGACTCGCCGGTGAAGGTCACCGTGAGCGAGCACGTCACGATCGACCGCGCCAGCGCGTTCTTCACCGCCGGGGACGTCGAGAAGCTCGTCTACTGCCCGAGCGCCCACGTCGACGAGGGCCGGCTGGCGTTCGGTGACCTCGCCACGGTCGTCGACGGGGGCGAGCCGGTCACGATGCGCCGCGTCGCCGAGGACCTCTACCGGCGGGGGGTGCGGCGCCTGATGGTCGAGGGCGGGGCGACCGTCCACACGCAGTTCCTCACCGAAGGTCTCGCCGACGAGCTCCAGCTGGTCGTCGCGCCGTTCTTCCTCGGTGACCGACGGGCGCGGCGGTGGGTGGACGACGGCCAGTACCGGTGGTGCCACGATCACCGTGCTCGACCGGTCGAGACGAGGACGCTCGACGACGTCGTGCTCGTCCGCTACGCGTTGTCCGAGCGCTGCGAGGCGGCGTGAGCACCGCGGCTGCGCCCGCAACCGTACGGGCGCGCGTACCGGTCCCGCTCTCGCTCGCGGGCGGCGCGACCGCGCTCGGGCAGGTGGTGACGTTCGACGGCCTCGTCGACGGGCGCGAACATCTCGCTGTCGAGCTGGGAGACCCCGGCCGCGAGCCGCCCCTCGTACGCGTGCACAGCGAGTGCCTGACCGGTGACGTGCTCGGGAGCGAGCGGTGCGACTGCGGTCCCCAGCTCGCGGAGTCGCTCGCGCGGATCTCCTCGGCCGGGGGAGTGCTGCTCTATCTGCGGCAGGAGGGGAGAGGGATCGGGCTGTACGCGAAGCTCGACGCCTACCTCCTGCAGGACACCGGCCTCGACACGTTCGACGCGAACGTCGCACTCGGCTTCGGGGCCGACGAGCGCGACTACACCGTCGCCGCGCAGATGCTCGCCGCACTCGGACGTACGTCCGTGCGTCTACTGACCAACAACCCGGACAAGGCGGGCCAGCTCGCACGCCTGGGCATCGACGTGGTCGCGTGCGTCCCGACAGGCGTGCACCGGCGAGACGCGAACGTCCGCTACCTCGAGGCCAAGGTCCGTCGCGCCGCGCACACGATCGAGGTCGCGGGCTGAGCGGCCGCCCGTTCAGTAGCCTCCTGACATGGCACAGGTGCAGGCAGTGGTGAACCAGCCCCCGGCAACAGCCGTCCAGGCGCTCCGGGTGGCCGCGGCACGGCAGGGCTGGATGCCCGACCCTCGCCGTACGACTCCGAGCGCGGTGGCGTTCAGGAAGGGCGCCAGTGCGCTCTCCTGGGGCTCGAACCTGACCGTCGGGATCGCTCCCGGCCCGTCGCCGACCGAGACGCTCCTGACGTTCATGACGACGGAGTCGTTCGCGATCACCGACTGGGGGCGCGGGCGTCGTGGGTTGCAACGACTGATCGAGGCGCTCGGCGCACGGGTGGTGCCGTAGCCCGCTTGCGGCGCTGCTCGCCGACGGCCGCACCAGCGCGGTCGGACTAGCATCGACCGGTGGCCCCGATCCCTGCAGCTGAGGTCGACGTGACGATCGACCTCGTACGCGGCCTGCTCGCGTCGCAGCACCCGGATCTCGCCGACCTCCCGCTGGAGCTCGTCGCGCACGGCTGGGACAACGAGGTGCTACGGCTCGGCGACGACCTGGCGCTGCGGATCCCACGCCGGGAGCTCGGTGCACGGCTCGTGCGGCACGAGCAGGAGTGGCTTCCGGTGCTCGCACCCCGTCTGCCGACCCCGGTCCCGGTGCCCGTGCGGGTCGGATCGCCGAGCGACGGCGCGCACGGACCGGCGTACCCGTGGTGGTGGAGCGTCGTGCCGTGGTTCGACGGCGAGGCTGTGGTGCGGAGCGCGGTGGACGAGCGCCGTACGCTGGCGCGGCCGCTCGCGGCGTTCGTGACGGCGCTGCACCGTCCGGCACCGGACGACGCGCCCGTGAACGCGTACCGGGGCGTGCCGCTGGCCGTCCGCGACGCCGGCATCCGGGAGCGTCTCGACGCGCACCCCCTGCCCGAGCGCGCGGCGCTGCTCGACCTGTGGGACCGCCTCCGCACGACACCGGAGTGGGACGGCCCGCCCCTGTGGGTGCACGGCGACCTGCATCCGGCGAACCTCCTGGCGTCTCCGGACGAAGCGGGCACGCTCGCACTGTCGGCGGTCATCGACTTCGGTGACGTCACGTCCGGTGACCCGGCCAGCGATCTCGCGACGGCGTGGCTGACGTTCGACGCGGAGGGGCGTCGCGAGTTCCGCGAGCTGGTCTCGCGTGCCGGTGTCGCCGATACCGCGATGTGGGACCGTGCCCGCGCCTGGGCCGCGGTGTTCGCCGTGCTGCTCGTGACGTCGTCCGACGACGCGCCGCAGCTGCACGCCATCGGCGCTCATGGCCTCGCGCAGGTGCTGTCGGGGGAGTGAGGGCGGGGGTCCGCCGGACACAACGCGGGAGGAGGTGACCCTGGGGTGGGCGCACGCTGAGCCGATGAAGCTCTCTCGCTCTGCCGCGCTCGTCGCTGGAGGCGTCGTGCTCGGTCTCGTCGTCGGCGGAACCGCCACTGCGGTCGCCGTGTCCCAGGCCAAGGCCGTCAAGGTCTGCGTCACGAAGTCAGGGGTGGTCCGCGCCGCGGACGCCAAAGGGAAGTGTCCGAAGGCGACCAAGAAGCGGGCGATCGCCGTCCGTGGGCCGGTCGGCGCACGCGGTGCGCAGGGCGTGCGTGGACCGGCCGGCACGCCCGCCGCGATCCACGCCTGGTCGACCTCAGCCGCGAGCGTGCTCGTCGACGACTACGACGAGGACATCGCGACGCTGACGCTCCCCGCCGGCAGCTACGTGCTCTCGGCCAGCGTCGACATCGAGAACTGGGGGCTGCCGAGCGGATACCAGGGTGGGATCTCGGTCGTCTCGTGCAGGATTCCCGGCTACGAGACCGCGTCGATCTACCTGTCGCCGAACGGCACCTACATCGGCGAGCCCGAGTCCTTCTCGCTCGACTCGACCTTCGTGCACGCCGGTGGTCCGGTGACGCTCGAGTGCAACCGCGTGTGGAACTCCGCGATGGTGCGCAAGGCGTCGTTCGTCGCGACGAAGGTGGGTGGGGTGAACTGAACGCGGCGGATGCCGGATCAGGCATATCGCCGCGGGGCGGTTCACCGCTAGCGTCTGCGCATGCGGCTCATCGTCGTCCTCGCCAGCTCTGTCGCCCTTCTGCTCGGCGGTGCCGGTGCTCCGGCCCAGGCAGCCGTGCTGCCCACCGGCTTCACACTCGTATCCGGCACGGTGACCGCGTCGTACGACGCTGCAACGGCGGCTGTCACGCTGGAGCAGTCGTCCGCGACCGCGATCGTGCACTTCCAGGCCGCCGACATCGGTGCGGGAGCGACCGTGCGCGTCAAGCAGCCGGCGGCCGGCAGCCGGATGCTGATCAGGGTGGTCGGCGGCGCGGCGACCTTCCTGGCCGGCTCGCTGCAGGCTGACGGCCAGGTCGTCCTGGTCAACCCGGCCGGGATCACCGTCGACCGCGGCGCGTACCTCCGCGTCGGCGGTGTCGTGCTCAGCAGCATGAACACCCAGGACGTGCGCTTCCTCGGGGGCGGACCGACGTTCGACGCACCAGGACCGACGGGACCGGTCACGACCGCGGGCACGATCCGGGCCGATCGGGGCATCGTCGCGCTGCTCGGCACGTCGGAGGTGACGAACAGCGGTTCAGTCGTCGCTCCGGGCGGCGTGATCGGCATGGTCGCCTCGAGCAGCGTGGGCGTGAGTCTCGGTTCACGCAACGCGGAAGCGATCGCCCCGGCACAGTCGGCGGGGAGCCAGCCGGCGGCCGTGGTCAGCAGCTCCGGCATCCTCGACGCTCGCGGTGGCGCCGTACGCCTGCACGGTGACCGTGCCGGCTCGGTCACGTCGACGGGAGTCGTCCTGAGCTCGGACAGCGCGCTCACCGCCAACAGCGTCGAGATCGGGGGCGTCGACCGTGGCCCCCTCCACGTCGCATGCACGCTCGGCAGCGCCCTGCAGTCGCGGGTCACGCTGAACGGGGTGCCGAGGAAGCCCGAGCACGTCACGACGGGCACGTTCGACAAGCAGAAGGTCCTGTACGCGAGCGCGTTCGCGCCGTCGGGCGGCGCCGCCGGGCTGGGACGGACCTCCTGCTCCGCGGGCGTCCTCAACGCGCCGGTGCCGAGTCTGGTCGGGACCCCGGCGGTCGGGCGTACGCTCGCCAGCTCTGCCGCCTGGGCGCCGAGCCCCGCCCGCCTCGCCTATCAGTGGCTCCGCGACGGTCGGGCGATCGCCGGCGCGACGCGCGCGACGTACGCCCTGGCTCCCGCCGACCGCGGACACCGCGTCAGCGTGCGAGTCACCGGCAGTCGGGCAGGCTTCGAGACCGTCACCCGGACGAGCACCGCCGCGCGTATCGCGGCAGGCAGGCTGACGCCACGTCGCCCGAAGATCGCCGGGAAGCCCGCGGCAGGTCGGCGGCTGACCGCGAAATCCGGTCGCTGGGGGCCGGGAGGGGTGACGCTGCGCTACCGCTGGTACCGCGACGGTGATCCGATCAAGCGCGCCACGAAGCGCCACTACCGGGCGAAGAAGGCGGACGCGGGACACCGCATCACCGTGAGGGTGACCGGGTCGCGCACCGGCTACGCGAGTGCCACCCGGGTGAGCCGCGCGATCCGGGTGACGCGGTAGCGACCGCCGAACGCAGAAGAGGCCCCCCGGAGGGAGCCTCTTCTGTCGTGCTGGTGGGCGATACTGGGTTTGAACCAGTGACCTCTTCCGTGTCAGGGAAGCGCGCTACCGCTGCGCCAATCGCCCGTGGTCCTTGCGGACCTGGAGCCGTGGGACCCCATCGAGGTGGAGACGGGATTTGAACCCGTGTACACGGATTTGCAGTCCGTTGCCTCGCCTCTCGGCCACTCCACCGGACATCTACGATGTCTGAGAAGGGGCCCGGAGACCCACTCCGAGCGGACGACGGGATTCGAACCCGCGACCCTCACCTTGGCAAGGTGATGCTCTACCACTGAGCCACGTCCGCGCGCTGCTGGGCTTCCCCGGCAACGAGAGAAACATTAGCGGATGGGTCGGAGCGCTCCAAACTGGGGGTCCGGTTGGCGCGTTAACGTGGCCGTATGCGTGCATGGATCAACGGAAGAACCCTGGAATCCCCGGACGAACCCGCCCTCGGTGTCCTCGATCACGGCCTCGTCGTCGGCGACGGCGTCTTCGAGACCGTGAAGGTCAGCGACGGCGCCCCGTTCGCTCTCACCCGCCACCTGGAGCGCCTCGCCCGCTCCGCGTCGGGCCTCGGCATCGGCGAGCCCGACCTCGACCTCGTACGAGCGGGGGTGGCCGCGACGATCGACGGACAGGACCTGCCCTTCGGGCGGATCCGCATCACCGTGACCTCAGGGCGCGGCCCGCTGGGGTCGCCGCGTGGACACGAGGGTCAGACCGTCGTCGTCGTCACCGAGCCCGCCGTACGCCCCGACCCGACGACCGCGATCGCCACGGTGCCGTGGCCCCGCAACGAGCGCGGCGCGCTCAGCGGCCTCAAGACCACGTCGTACGCGGAGAACGCGCTCATGGTCGAGCACGCGCTCCAGCACGGTGCGTCGGAGGCCGTCATGGCCAACACGGCGGGGCTGCTGTGCGAGGGCACGGGGTCGTGCATCTTCTACGTCCTCGACGGACAGCTCGTGACCCCGACGCTCGAGTCGGGCTGCCTGGCGGGAGTCACGCGGGCTCTCGTGCTCGAGTGGTGCCGCGACGAGATCGACGTCGTCGAGCGCGACGCTCCGATCGACGTGCTCGAGCGTGCGGAGGAGGCGTTCCTCGCCGGCACCACGCGCGACGTCCAGGGCATCCACCGGATCGACGACCGGGAGCTGCCCGCCCCGGGGCCGGTCACCGCGCTGGCGGCCAAGATCTTCGCCGAGCGGGCGGCGGAGCAGATCGACCCGTGACGGTCGCCGGCGGCGAGCCGGACCCGGATTTCGGGGTGTTCGTGCGCGTACGCTAGTCTCTGTGTCGTCCCGCTGAGCGGGGCGACAGCGGGCGATTGGCGCAGTGGTAGCGCGCTTCGTTCACACCGAAGAGGTCACTGGTTCGAACCCAGTATCGCCCACCGCTACGAAACCCCCTCTGACCTGCGAAGACGCAGGAACCAGAGGGGGTTTCTGCGTCGTGTGTGGGGAATACGTGGGGAAGCGCGGGAGGAACTCATGACGACGGTCACAGCGAGCGAGTACGGCCCCGACCTAACAGCGGAGGTCATCAAGCGCTGGGGATACCCCCGCGTCGCGCGGGACTTGCGGACTCGTCGTCGAGGCAAGATCGTCCTGCTTGCGACACGGCAGGGTGTCGCTGCGGGGTTCGTTGAAGCACAGCACGGTAGGGAGCTCGACGACCGAGGTGACCTCCAAGGAAGCACAGGCACCGGAACAGAGATCTCCGAGATCTTTGTAGACGCGACCTTCCGTCGCGAGGGTGTGGGTGGCGAACTGCTCGACGCCGCATTCGAAGCAGCGCGAGCGCACGGTGATCGCGCCATCTTCCTCTACACCTGGCGGGGCCCTGGGCGAGTTGACATGCACGTCCGACTCGCCGCGTTCGAATCATGGGGCATGACACGGACCACGCCCGCCACAGACGCGGACCCCGTCGTCTTCTGCAAGTCGATCCCATGACGACCCGCTTCATCCACCCGCACCACTCCGCCCCCGACCCGCCCGACCGCTCCACATGGCAAAAGGTCCGCAACGTGTCGTGGCCTTTCCACGACCAGGACGACAACGGACACGCACGCGGCATCCCCAGCCGCACGCCCATCCTCATCATGGTGTGGCTCGACTTCGAACACGACGGCCTCTGTTGGCTACCTGCCCAAGCCGTCCGATGGCACCGCGACCGGGTGTGCGTCTACCTCTCCGACGACCGACTCGCAGTGCCGTACGTGTGGGTCGCCGTCACCGACGTCCAACGCCGGTGAGTGCCGCACGGCGTGGCGGAGGTAGCGCCAGGAGGTGACGGCAACGCGTTAGAGGCCGCAACTCCGTCGTCCTGTCACGCGGAAGCGCGTACAACCTTCGCAAATTGCGGGAAACCTGTCGAGATCTTGCGCAATCTGTGAAAAAGGAAGCGACTGCGTTCGCTGGTGTCCCGATCGCTACCGAGACCAAAAGCGGAACCATCACTCATGAATCAGGATCGGGGAACTCGCTCTCGTGTCGGACACGGAATCTCCCCAGCCGAGCACGGGGGAAGGGGCGCGCGATCGGCAGGATCATCCGGGCGACGTCCTCCGCGAAGCCCATCGCGAGCTCGCTGTGGTACGCCGCGACCATGCGACGAAATTGAGCAACGACACGCGCTTCCCACGGACCCAAACCTCCGTGCAGCATGTAGCACCGATCGGCGCTGAACTCCACGAAGGAGAGTCCCGCTCGCTCGACGTAGTCATCGCCCATCAGCGCCTCGATGGTGAGCTCGAATCCGGGGCCGCCTGCACCGGGGGTCATCCACGAGGCTCGGATCGATTGCACCTGGTTGTCGTCGATGAAGACGCCGCCCGGGCCAGTGATGGCGTCGAGGAGTGGCTTGAGGACGTTGTCGAGGTCGGCTACTAGATGGGTCTGGTAGCGACGGGCCTCCTCGATCAGCCACACAAGCGTGACCTCGACGTCGTGCGTGAAGATGCCCCTTGTCGCCTCTTGGACAGCCGCACCGAACGCGGCGCGGAACTGCTTCTTCCTAACTGTGTTCGCCTGAAGCGAGACGGGACTCGCGGCACTCCGGATCACGATCTTGCCCTGGTCGTAGTACTCATGGACGACGAAGTCAGCCGCGGAAACGACAGGTTCGATCACTCCGGAAGTCTCGCAGAGCGGCGTGGCGATGTCGCGCTATGTCCCGGTACAGGGGGACCGCGCCGACGCTTGTGTCGTGTTGGGTGCGTGAGTGTGACACCGTCTCAGTCACGGATTGTGGATTAGCACCGCGCCGCCAAATCTGTTGGACTAGGATTTGCGCCCATGAGTGTGAATTGGAGTTTGGTGGCGGATGTCTTGGCCGCGATAGCGGCTGTACTCTCGCCCATTGCGACTGCCGCCGTGGGCATCGCCGCGATCAAGGCACAGCGCCGAACCTTCCAAGCCGAGCGCAGCGACTCAAGAAAAGCGAACCAGGACGCGATCACGCGCGAGGACTCGATCCGGTCCCAGGAGCGCGGGAGGGCGCAGGAGCAGCAGCTGCAATCCGAACTTCGAATTCGGTACGAGGACATCCTTCGAGACTTCGACCGGATCGATGGCACTGGTAATTTCTGGGAAACTGCTCCGCCCTCACAGGAGGATCTGAGGAGCATACGAAGGAAGATCGAAGTGCTGCCCCCCGGCGAGATTCACGATCGGCTGGGGAGGGTTGTCGAGCTTCTGGCGCTGCACTCCCTGTTGCCAGTGCTCTCCAGCCATCCCGCTCTCTATGTCAACGGCGCCCTCGGGACCGGGCGCGCCATCGTTGCGGCCGCGCTCAGAAACGAAGCACCTGCTCCTGAAACTCCGTTCTTCACCAGCCTCCTGGCTTACGCTCAGGAGGGCGAGATTCAGTCACACGGAGACAGCGGCACTCCAGATTTCGAACTTCCATCGTCTGCGCCAGAACTGGAACGGGAGGGAATGTTTGAGTTCATCAACTATGGACGATGGACCAAACCTTACAATTCTCTCGGTTGAGTCTCGATCGCGGGCGCACACCGACGAAAGACCGATTGGGTTGCAATCTTATGGACAAGTCCGAACTTGCTATCTGGCTCGTTCCCGTGATCGCCGGCATCGCCGTACCGATTGGTATTCATTTCCGCGAGAAACAAAGCCGGTCGCTTTCTTACGCTGTCGTGGACAATCGATCGCTACTGCTTCGACATGCGAGTCGGTTCGATCTCTCGTTTTCGTTCAACGGAGGGGAGGTGCGTCGACCGTGGCTCCTAGTCATACGAGTAGCGAACTCAGGTGGCCAACCGATCACTTCCGAAGAGTTTGAGGTGCCGATCACGATTAGCGTCGGAGACGCACGTGTTCTCACAGGAGAAATCAGTGCACGACGCCCAAGCGATCTCGCGCCTCGGCTTGGGCTGCGCGAAGATGGTGTCCGGATCGAACCAATGCTGATCAACTCACGTGACTTGTTCGAGGTCCAGCTGCTTCTTGATGGTTCACCGAAGGAGCCGCTCCTCTCGTGCCGCGTCGAAGGGGTCAAGAAGTTGAAGGAGGTCAGCATCCCGCGAACTTCATGGAATCAGCCGTGGCGGTTCGGGTTTGGCGACTACATCTCAGCCGGAGTGTTCATCCTCGTTGGGGTTGGGCTCTTCATCTCGATCGTGAATGGGGAAACCAACCCGTGGATTAGGTGGCCACTCGCCACCGCATTGGGTGGGTCGCTAGCGGTCGCATTCCCGCTGTTCCAGTTCTCGGTGCTCAGGCGAAGCAGGTTGTTTCTCGAGGGTCTGAGCCACTCTCAGACAAGGTAGCGCTTCAGGAGGCGCGCCTCGATGGCGTGTTGAAGTCAACCTCTGCCGAGGTAGTCGTCGGATCGGGGCGCCGCGGCTTCGATCCGCGCGCGGCGGCGTTCTGCGAAGGGGGCCACGGTGGAGCGTGCGACGGGTCCCCATCGGTTGCGGTGAGCCTCAACCTGCTCGCGGTAGGCGGTGTCCTCCGCGTACTTGGCGGCCACCTCGCGTGCGGTCGCGATCTCGACTGCGAGGTCGGTCTGGAGGGTCTCTGCGCTGCGTGCCCATGCTTCGGCGGCCACTAGTGCTGCGAGCGCCTTCGCGGGGTCGTTGTCGGGGAGCATGTGCCATGCGGGAGATCCGTAGATGGGCAGGTGTGCGCCGTGGGCACGGTCGATCCGCTCTCGCGCCCAGTAGCGGCGTCGGAGGTCGACCCCGGACGTTGCGCTACCGTCGTCGGGCTCTGCGTCGGAGGACGTCGATCGCATGTCGGTAGAGACGTTCGTGGTTGACGTGTGTGTGGTGCGTGATGAGGGTCCCGAGCGGGTCGGTGGTGAACGCGCGCGCGAAGCGGGGTCGTTGCCAGCTCGGGAGGCTGCCCGCGATCCTGCGTGCGACGTCCTCCACCGAAGGGTCGGGGTCGACGATCATCGCGAGTTGCGCGAGACGTTCTCGTGTTGCGCTGTCGTCGACCGGAGCCGGTGTCGTGTAGCGGTGTCGTGAGGTCATGGCAGCGTCTCTGACGGGTCGAGTGGCACGACCGCGAGGGTTGGTGCGACCCGTCCGGTCGAGTCCCTGTAGAACGCTCCATCGGGGTCGGTCCACGCTTCGACGACGACGACGCGCTGTCCGCTCTCGTCGTCGAGGACCCTCATCGTCGCGGGACGTGGGTTGGTGACCCGGTGCGCGGCGAGGAACGCGTCGACCCGACTGCGGTAGGGGTCGTCGTGTTGGTAACGGTGCGCGTCGAACGTCCACGCGACCGCGAGGTCGCCTTCGGGGTGTCGGAGTTGGTGCGTCATGGGGTTCCTCCGGTGAGGTCGATGGTTGAGACCGCTCCGGTGACGAGTGATGCGGAGAGTCCGTAGCGGAGCGCGGCAATGTCCGTCCCGAACTCGGCGGGACGAACGGCTGTCATCCACTCCATGTCGGATGCAAGGACGGTGACCGCCGTCGACGCGAGGAGAACCCCGGTGCCTGCAGGCGCGCCGGCGGTACGGATGACCTCAAACGGGACCGCGAGCGGGCTGTACGCTGCGCGGAGCTTCGGCATGTCGGCAGGGTTGACGACGAGGACGTCTGCTCCGGTCGGCCACGCGGTACCGATCGACGCTTCGGCTTCGTCAGCGGTCCCCGGAGTGAGTCCCGTCGTGAGTCGTCTCAGGAGTTCGCGCTCAAGACCGGTGTTCACGATCGTCGTCAGGAGGATCTCCATGATCCTCGCACCCGGCTCGGTGAAGTCGTCGACCATGAGTGAGACGTCGAGTCCGTACAGAACGGGGACCCATCCGACGTCTCGTCCGTCGATCCGTGCTCTCCCGTTCTCGTCGAGTTCTCCCGGGGGCGGGTCGATGATCGCGTCGGGGATGTTGTCCCACCCTCTCGGCATGTGTTCGCCGCGTGTCCCCATGGGTGCGGGGACCGGGGTCGCGAGGCGGTCGAGGAGCGGCGATGTGGTCGATGCGACGGCGGGCGCGTGCTGCCGGTAGGGCATGACTCCGGTTGCGTCGACCCATGCGACGTCACGTCGGAGGACGGTGAGTTGTCGGTCGAGTGCGAGGCGTTCGCGCGCGGCCTCACGGTCGTCGTTGGTGGTGCGCTTGGACGCGTCGCGGATGAGATCCCCGACGCGGGATTGATGCGATCCGGGTCCGTACGGTTCGGACCACGCGACAGCGGTACGGACGTCCGCGGCGGCGTCGGAGACCGCTCCGGCTCGTGCGAGACGTTCGCGTCCGACGATGCCGGGGAGGGTCACGGACCGTCCGAGGTTGCGTACCTCGGTGAGGAGTCCGTCGATCGCGGACGGGTCTACACGCTCGGCGGTTGCCGGCGGGAGGTGGCGGGTTCGTCTTGGTTCGATCATCGCGGGCGGTTCCTCGCTTCCGGTGGCGGCTCGGCGTCGGCTCGCACGAGCCAACGTCCGCGTTCCTTGCGGGCGGGGATGGCGAGGACCCCCCGCTTCACCCAATGGCGGGCGGTCCGCACCGGCACCCCCCATGCGGACGCCCATTCATCTAGCGACACCCACACGTCGTCGAGCAACGTCTCCGCGAGTTCTTGCTGCCGGGCGGTAACTCGGAGTGCTTGGGCGAGGTCGCGGTGTGCGGCGAGAGGAACACGGCGCGTGCCCGGCGGTGCGACATACTCCAACCGCATGACCTCGCGGCAGAGGTCATGGATCGACGTCGCGGCGCGTGCCGCGAGCTCGGTGGGGAGATTGTGCGGACAGTGCGGGGGTCCACTCTCGACCCCTGTTACCTCCGTTACCTTGTTACCTCGCGTGGTCGTCACGAGTCGTCCTCAAAGGTGAGACCGACGTAGCGTCCACGACCCGCCTTGCCGATTCGTCCACTGTCGACGAGACAACGTGTGCGGGTGTGCTCGGGCGCGAGCGCTCGCGCGTGTGTGTCCTGTGGCTGAGGCAGGAACGCAACCATGGAACCCGCCAACTGCTGTTGACGCGGCTGCGGGTTGTGCCGGGCTGAGCGTTCGGCATCGACACGCGGACAGGGGGACGGGGGTCGGGGTCGTCGAGCGACGATCTGCAAACGAGCGGACACGACGCCGGTGGTCATGTTGTGCGCCCGGTCGAGCGGGGGTCGTGGTCGTCGCAGACGTCGATCGGCTCGCCGTCGGTCGGCGGAACCGGCGGGCGTGAGCCGTTGACTTGAGGACGTTGTGGGCGGACGCCATCTGAGGGCGTTTCGTCGACAGCACTACCTGTACTACCTCTTGGGATGGGGTCCTGGCGTACCTCTAGACCCCCGCTTGGGGTACGCCACGGCGTACCTTCGTGACCTCCGGGTGGGCGTACCTCTACAGAGGTACGCCGTGGCGTACCTCTACCCGCAGTCGGGAAGGTCGCTTGATAGACCGCCGTCACGCCGGGGCGAGCCCGCTTGACGATGTCGAGAAAGCCAAGTCTGCGAGCCGCCTGGATCCCTTCGGTGATCCTTGCGGGTGCGACGTCGAGGTCCTTCGCGAGTTGGGCGCGTGGCACGGAGACCATGCCTTCTCGATCCATGTTGTCGCTTAACCGGAGGAGGAGGACGCGTACGCCGTTCGTCATCCCGTCGCGCTTCGCGTAGACCTCGCGACGCCAGCGAGGACGTCGGTCACGCGCGTGCCTCACGGTGCTCCTCCTCCGCGATCGTCAGCGTGGTCGACGAGTTCGACGTCGATGCGCCGCAGCTCGCACGCCGCGAGCACGTCGCGCGCCACCTTTGGCGACGTCGCCCACACCCTCCGCAGCGGCAAGAACATGGGAGACTTTGCGCCGCACTCGACCAGCAGCGCTCGTGAGCCGGGTCCGGAGACGTAGGCCGCTGACTTTGACGCGAACTCGACACGGATCATGACGTCTCCGGTCGTGACTGGACGAGCGGACCAGCCGCGCGGTGGGTGTCTGGTGGAACGTCTGCGTCTTGTACTGCAACGGTCGGAGCGCGTGGACGTCGCGGAGCGCATCGCTTGTCGAGACGCTTGCATCGCAGCGGTTCGGTTCCACGCGTCCGCGCGCGTGGACAGTCTCGGGACCGCCGCAGTTGCTTAGGCATCGCTGCGGACTTCGCGTGTGGTCTACGCGTCGTCGCAGGAGACGGTCGGGATCACCCGGAGCACGCTCTCGATCTCCTCGGGAGACACGAGGATGATCCGGGGACCGAACTTGTAGCCGGTGATCTCACCGCGCGAGATCATTCGTCGGATCGTCTTGGGCGTGCATCCGTAGAGTTCCGCTGCGTGGTTGATGCGGATTCTCGATGGGGAGTGGTGGGGGCCGTCGTTGATTCGCGTCGTGTGTGGCATGATCGACACCGCCTCATTCTGGGGTTCGACGGAGCGGTGTCGGGGTGACTTCTTGGCGGTTGTTCCCCGGTCCCCGCTCCGTTGCTTTGGGTGGACCTGTTGTCACATGCAAGCACGGGTCTCGACTCCGGTCCACAGTCGAATTCGGAGGCTTGAAGCACGGAGCGTCACCGCTGGAGGGTAGGGGCACGTCGGGAGGCAATGCGCACAAAAAAGTGCGAGAAGTCTCCAGGAAAGTGGGCGGAACCTCGAGTTTTCCCCACCCGATATCTCAGATCCCGAGACGGATCATCCGTTGTCCGCAGTCCATCCCGCCAACAAAGACAGCCGCGACGCGATCTCGCGGTCTCGTTCCTGCGCGGCGTGTTGGTAACGCATAGCCGCGCCAGGGGTGGAGTGTCCGAGACGGTTCATCAACTCCGCAAGTGTCGCCCCGGTCTGCGCAGCGAGGACAGCGCCCGTGTGTCGGAGGTCGTGGAGGTGAAGATCGGGACGTCCCGCTGCGGCGCGCGCCCCGTAGTAACCCCACCCCGGTCGTGGGGTCCCATCTTTCCTCACGTACGGAGCGCGTCCGTAGAACGTTGACGGCGCGAGGTGACCTCCGGACGCGGCCGGGAACAGCAGACCGTCCTTCCCCGACTGCGCGTGCCGGAGGAGGTGTTCACGGACCAGCGACAGCAGATGCGGCGGGATCGACACATCGCGTGATCCCGCGTCGCTCTTCGGGTCCTTCACGAGGGGACCTCCCTTCGTCCGAACGACCCCGCGTCGGATGCGGAGAACCCCCTCCTTGGTGTCGACGTCTCCACGACGCAGCTCGGTGATCTCTCCGAATCGTAGGGCGCACCACGCTGCGAGCATCACCATCAACCGCAACCGCTCCGGCATTGTCGTTGCGATCGTCTCCAACTGTGCGAGCGTCGCAGGCCTGACGTCATGCTTGCTCTTGGCGTTCCCCGCCCCGCGGATGTAGCAGGGGTTCTTGTCGATCAGGTCATCCTTCACAGCGGACCCGAGAATGGTGCGCAGCAGACCGTACGCCCGCGCCCGGAAGGTAGGACGGTCGACGCACGTGACGGCGTACCACTCGCGAACCATGTCCGGGGTGATCCGCTTCAACTTCGTCGACCCGAACGCAGGCAGGATGAACCGGTCCAACAGACGCTGGTACTCCTCCCGAGTCCGGACCGCGAGTCGACGGTGAGCGAGCCACGACTCCGCGAACGTCGCGAAGTCGAGTTCGCGACGCTTGCGTTTCGCACGCACCGACGGCGGCATCCACTCGACGTCGGGGTTGCTGATGAGACGACGTTCGATGGAGAGCCACGCGTCCGCGTCGGTGCGTGTGACGAAGGTGTGGGGAGCGGAGTGCCGCGCGTTGTCCGGTCCGGTGTACCGCGCGCGGAACCGTCCGGACGGCAACTTGGAGATCTCTCCGAAACTCTGCTTGCGACGAGTGCGGTTCGTCATGGGGGGTGTCCGTTTCGTGGGGGCCACGTGGGGAATGCGTGGGGAATCAGGGGGGTATTTGAGGGTTTTAGTGTCCCCTCATGTCCCGAGTCTACCAGCACGTTTTCGCAGGTCAGGCCCTAAGTTTGCCATGGATCGACGGGTCTGCGCGACGTCACACGTAACTGTTTCGAACCCAGTATCGCCCACCGTCACAGAAGGCCGGCGCCGCGAGGCGTCGGCCTTCTGCGTTCCCGGATCGCTGGGGAAACGAGCGCCGGATGGCCCCACCGCCGTCGTACGCTGAGCGGGTGCCGGACTGGCCCGTGGAGTACGAGACGTTGAGCGAGGCCGATCGGGGGCACGACCTCCCGGCCGAGGACCTCGAGCGCCTTGCTGTCGCGGCATTCATGCTCGGCCGTGACGACGAGGTCGTGCCGCTGCGGGAGCGTGCGATCCACGACTACGTGGCGGACGGACGCCGCGCGGACGCCGTTGCGTGCGGGTTCTGGATCGGGTGGCACCTGATGATGCGCGGCGATCTGGCTCAGGCCCAGGGGTGGACCGCTCGCCTGCGCCGGCTCGCGGACGACGACCCGCGCCTGGAGGGGATGCTGGCGCAGCAGACCGCCGTGGCGCGCATGTGGGGCGGCGACCCTGCCGGGGCGCTCCCGGACTTCGAGCGTTCGGTGGCGATCGCGGCTCGGGGCGCCGAGACCGACGTGTTGGTCCTCGCGCTGCTCGGCCGCGGGCGGTGCCTTCAGCTGCTCGGCCGCGACGACGAGTGCATGGTCGTGATGGACGAGGCGATGACGTACGTCTCCGCCGGCCGCGTCCAGCCGCAGGTCGCCGGTCTCCTGTACTGCGCGGTGATCGACATGTGCATGGGCCACTTCGATCTCGCGCGGGCGCAGGAGTGGACGCGTGCGCTGACTGCGTGGATCGACGACCACGACGGCGCCGTCGCGTACCGAGGGACGTGCCTGGTCCACCGTGCGGAGATCCTTCAGCTGCGGGGCGCGTGGACCGAGGCGGCGGAGCGGGCCGTCGAGGCCTGCGCGCTCCTCGACATACGCCCCGAGCCGGCGGTCGCCGCGGCGCACTACCGCGTGGGGGAGCTGGCGCGCCTGCGTGGACGGCTCGACGAGGCCGAGGCGGCCTACGAGCGAGCCTCGGAGCTCGGGCTCGAGGTCCAGCCGGGGCTGGCGCTGCTCCGGCTGGCTCAGGGTCGGCCCGACGCGGCGCTGGCCGGGCTCGACCGCGTGCTCGGTGAGTCCTCCGACGACCCGCGAGCGCGGCCGCTGCAGCTCGCGGCGCGGGTGGAGATCTGCCTGGCAGCCGGCGCGGTCGGTGCAGCGGAGGACGCCGCCGCGTCGCTGGCGATGCTGAGCGGGCCCGAGGCGCCGCCGTTCCTGTGTGCTCTCGTCGAGCACGCGACTGGCGCGGTCCTCCTCGCTCGCGGCGAAGCCCGGGACGCGCTGCCGCGCCTGCGGCGGGCGTGGACGCTGTGGCGTGACGTCGACGCCCCGTACGAGGCCGCTCGCGCACGCAGCCTGGTCGCGCGGGCCTGCGATGCGCTGGGCGACACGGACGCTGCCGTGATGGAGGCGGACGCTGCTCGTGCCGCGCTCGACCGGCTCGGCGCCGTGGGGGAGCCCTTCGGTGTCGCGGGGACGACGGTGGACGGCCCGCTCTCTCCGCGCGAGCTGGAGGTCCTCCGCCTGGTCGCGACGGGAGCGACGAACCGCGCCATCGCCGCCGAGCTCGTCCTGTCGGAGAAGACCGTCGCACGGCACGTGAGCAACATCTTCGGCAAGCTCGCCCTCCCGAACCGCGCCGCGGCGACTGCGTACGCGTTCGAGCACCGCCTCGTCTGAGGTCGTGTACGCAGAAATACCCATCGCCTTCTGGCCGGAATGGGTGGTGCGCCCGAAGCAGCGCCCCTGCGGTCGCTCCTAACGTCGATCCAGACGACGAGGGGGAGCCGTGAGCACTCAGGGAAGCGCCGCACAGGACGTGGGCACCGTGGTGATCGGAGCCGGCCAGGCCGGGCTGGTGATGGGCTACCACCTGCAGCGTGCGGGGGAGGACTTCGTGATCCTGGAGGCTGCCCCGCGGGTCGGGGACTCGTGGCGGCGGCGCTACGACTCGCTGAAGCTGTTCAGCCTGCCGCGGTACGCGAGCCTGCCCGGCTGGCGGATCCCGCTCCGCGGGTTCCCGACGCGCGACGAGATGGCGGACTACCTGGAGGCGTACGCGCGCCGGTTCGAGCTCCCGGTCCGGTCCGGGGAGCCCGTCCGTCGGGTCGCCCACGACGGCGGGCGGTTCCGGGTGGAGACGGACACGGCCACGTACCTCGCCGATCGGGTCGTCGTCAGCTCCGGCGCTCACATGCGGCCGGTCGTCCCAGCGTTCGCCGCCCAGCTGGACCCTGGCGTCCGGCAGATCCACTCGCTGGACTACCGGGAGCCCGGGCAGCTCGCGCCGGGCGGCGTCCTGGTCGTCGGTGCCGGCAACTCCGGGACCGATGTCGCGCTCGAGGCCGCGGCCGCCGGTCACCCGACCTGGATCGCCGGACGGCATCCCGGGCAGGTTCCGTTCGACATCGACGCCGCCCCGAGCCGTGCCGTCGTCCCGGTCGTGATGTTCGTCTTCCGCCACGTGCTCACCCGACGCACGCCGATGGGGCGGCGGTTCATGGCGAAGGCCGACGGCCACGGCGTGATGCTGGTGCGCAACAAGCTCGCCGACCTCGACGAGGCCGGGGTCGTCCAGATCGGGAGGATCGAGTTGGTCGTCGCCGGCCGCGCGGTCTCCTCCGACGACGTGGTGCCCGACGTCTCCACGGTCGTGTGGTGCACCGGCTCGCGCCCGGACCACCGGTTCCTGGGACTGCCAGCGGCCTTCGACGAGGATGGTCGGCCGCTCCACGACCGTGGCGTCTCGCCGGTGCCCGGGCTGTACTTCCTCGGACTCGACCTCCAGTACGCGGTCGCCTCGTCGATGATCCAGGGCGTCGACCGCGACGCGCGCCACCTCCTGCGCAGGATGCGTGCATCGGGGCCGGCACGCCGCGAGGTGCCCGAGAGCGTGCCGGTGCGGGCCGGCCGGTGACGCCCGTGCGATGCGCGGAGGCGAACCGGCGAAAAGATCAACTGGTTCGAAAGTATCGGCACATTCGCGATCCCTCGAAAGACTGACGCCCGACACCCCTGACATCCGCGACAACCCGGTCGAGGCGGCAGAGGACGGCGTGGTGAAGGTCGCTCGGCCGTCGCACCTGTACGGCGACCTGGTGAACACCTACCTGTCGAACGCGGTCACGCAGTACCGCAAGACCGGTGACCCGGGGGCGACCGGCGTCAACGCGGTCAGCTACTTCCCCGGTGGGGACACGTCGAAGCCGAAGGCCGAGGCGCGCAAGATCCAGGTCGGTCACCTGTTGACGTACAACAAGGACCGCGTGGACGCGCAGGGCAACCCGGCGCCCGTCGTGGATCAGGCGATCAGGCAGAACGACGACGGTGGCAACACCGAGCACATGACCGAGTGGTGGTTCACGAAGGGCCGCGACCTGGCGTACGGCGACGAGGCCCTGCGCGGGAGCCTGAACCCGGCGAGCGAGGCCGGCAAGAACCAGCTGCAGAGCCAGCGCGCGTTCGCCAAGGAGGCGGTCGACGAGATCGACCTCGTGCTGAAGGGGCTGGCGGGCCAGAGCGCCTCGAGCGTGACGAACGCGACCCTTGCGGGCGACGCCGCTGACGGCACGGTGCCGCTGGGCGAGACGCCGACCCTCGACGTGACGGTGGCAGCCGCCGGGTACGGGCCGTTCATCTCGCTGAACACCGCGAACCAGAACGCCGCGCCCAGTGCGACGACCGGCAAGCCGCGCGGCTTCGTCGACGTCCGTGACGGCGACGAGCTCCTCGGCAGCGCGCGTCTCAAGCGCGACGGCACGGCCAGCATCGTGCTGGCGGGCCTGACGGCCGGCGACAAGAGCCTGACGGTCGCGTACCGGGGCCGCGGAGACGTCCTCGAGGCGTCGCAGACGACGGTGCCGCTGGCGGTGGTCGGCGATCCGTCCACGACGACGCTCACGGGTCCGTCGTCGCTCGTCCACGGCACGGCCGGTACGGCGACGGTGGCCGTCACAGCCGGCGCGACCGGCGCGGTCACCGTGACAGGTCTGCCCGGCGGCACGCGTACGGCGACGCTCGAGGCGGCGTCGGCGACGATCCCGATCGCGGCGTCGACGCCGGCCGGAACGTACTCGCTCGTCGCGAGGTACGGCGGCGATGCCGTCCTCGGAGTGTCGGAGTCGGCTCCTCTGACCGTGGTCGTGGCGAAGGCGGGCACCACGCTGACCTCGAGCGTGAAGGCGGCCCCGTACGGCAGGTCCGCGTCCGTGACGGCACTCGTCAAGGGCCCGGGGGGAGTGGTCCCGACCGGCAAGGTCGTCGTGACCGTCGCTGGTGCGTCGCGGACGCTCGTCCTGGGGACCGGCGGGCGCGCGACGCTCGCCCTGCCCAGGGCGCTGGCACCCAAGCGCTACGCGGTCACCGTCGTCTACGCGGGCAACCCCAACCTGAAGGCGTCCAGCAGCGCCACGAGTGTGACCATCACCCGCGCGGCGGCGGGCAAGGTCGCCTTCGCCCCGAAGGGCAGGCTGCGAGCGAGCAAGCGTGGCACCGGTGTCGTGACGGTGTCGACGCCGGCAGGGCTGGCCAGGGCCGGCGGCACGGTCAAGGTCGTGCTGAAGCGGGGCAAGCGCACCCGTACGGTCGTCGCCACCGTGCGTTCCGGCAGGGCGACGTTCACGCTTCCCAGGCTCACTGCCGGGACGTGGAGGGCGACCGTCACCTACCGGGGCGACAGCCGGTACGCGGCCGGCGCGCCCGTCGTCAAGAAGGTCACCGTCCGACGCTGAGGCGATCCTCGCCAGACCGCCCGGCATCCCGTGGACGGGGTGCCGGGCGGTTCTCGGTCGCCCGTGAGACCCCGCGTTCCTTCAACGCGCGATTGGAAGCACCGCGACAGGGTGGGAGGACAGCGAGGAGCACCCGGAGGAGGGCGACCATGGTCAGGAAGAGACGGGTCGCGGCTACCGCCGCAGCGGTCGTCGCGGCTGCGGTCGCGGTCGGGGGCGCGGCGCTGGCCGACGGCGAAGGTTCGGGAGACGACGGTGGGGGCTACACGCCCCAGCAGGCCGCCGCGGCCACGTCCGCCGCGCTGGAGGCGACCGGCGGTGGCCGTGCCAACGCGGTCGAGCGCGACGACGAGGACGGGGCGACCTGGGAGGTGGAGGTGACCAGGACCGACGGCAGCACGGTCGACGTACGCCTCGACGAGGCCTATCGCGTCGTCGTCATCGAAGGCGACTCGGAGGACCTCGATGGATCGGCGGACTGATCCCGCCGGGGCCGTCTAGGTCGTCCTACGCCCTGGCTCGGCGGTCGACGAGAGGTCGACACGCTCGTTGTCGGCACCGTCGTACGGCTTCCCCGTCACCTTGGCCTTCGCGAAGCTGAGGAGTGAGGCGACGCGTCCACCGGGCGTGTCCCAGTACTCGCCGCCGTCGAGGTCGACACGGATCAGCACGACGTTCGGATCCTCCGGCCCCTCCGGCATCCACGCCTCGGCGAACGTGTTCCACAGCTCGTCGAGCTTCGCACGGTCGTCGACGACGGCCGCGGTCCCGCTGAGCGAGACCCACGTGCTGGAGGACGAGAACGTGACGCCGACCCTCGGGCGTACGGCGAGGTGCGCGACCTGTCGGGAGTCGCGCGCGGTGATGAACCACATCTGCGCGCTCGGCTCGACCTGCTGACGTGCCATGGGCCTGCTGGTCAGCGTCCCGTCGGTGTCCACGGTGGTGAACATCGCGATCGTGAGGTCGTCGAGGAGCTCGAGGAGCTTCTGCTGCTCGTCCGTCATGGTTCTCCCTTTCGTCGGTGTCACCGTCCGGTACCCGACGCCCGGGCGCGCATGCCGGGCGACGCAGGCGTTCTGTGCCGCGGTCGTACGACGGGAGCCCGACTGCGCGCGGCCAAACGGGTGCGCAGCGCAGGGAGGTGAGCGGATAGCATCGAGGCGACTGTCCGCACCATCCAGAGGAGCACCCGTGTCCGAGCTCGTAGTCGTCGTCGTTGGCCCTGACTCCCAGGCCGAACGCACGGTGACGCCCGGCACGAAGGCGTGGGAGCTCTTCAGCGACGACGCCGACGTCATCGCGGCCCGTGTCGACGGTGCCCTCAAGGACCTGTCGTACGAGCTGGCGGACGGCGACGCCGTCGAGCCGGTCGCGATCGGCTCGGCCGACGGCCGCGACATCCTGCGCCACTCGACCGCGCACGTGATGGCGCAGGCCGTCCAGGACCTCTTCCCGGACGCGAAGCTCGGCATCGGTCCGCCGGTCACCGACGGCTTCTACTACGACTTCGACGTCGAGCAGCCGTTCACCCCTGAGGATCTCGACAAGATCGAGAGCCGGATGCGCAAGATCGTCAAGGAGAACCAGCGGTTCTCGCGACGTGCGATCGACGACGACGAGGCACGCGCCGAGCTCGCCGACGAGCCGTACAAGCTGGAGCTGATCGGCCTGAAGTCCTCCGCCGGCGACCTCGAGGGTGCCGCCGAGGGTGCGAGCGTCGAGGTCGGCTCGGGCGGGTTGACGATGTACGACAACATCAACCGCAAGGGCGAGGTCGCCTGGACCGACCTGTGCCGTGGCCCGCACCTGCCGACCACCAAGCGCATCCCCGCGTTCAAGCTCATGCGCAACGCCGCCGCGTACTGGCGGGGCAGCGAGAAGAACAAGCAGCTCCAGCGCATCTACGGCACGGCGTGGGAGACCAAGGAGGCGCTCGACGAGCACCTCCACCGTCTCGAGGAGGCACAGCGCCGCGACCACCGACGACTCGGCAACGAGCTCGACCTCTACTCGTTCCCCGACGAGATCGGCTCCGGCCTGCCCGTCTTCCACCCCAAGGGCGGCGTCATCAAGCGGGAGATGGAGGACTACGTCCGCCGGCGGCACATCGAGGAGGGCTTCGAGTACGTCGGCACCCCGCACATCGCGCGCGAGGGCCTGTTCTACACCTCCGGCCACCTGCCGTACTACGGCGAGAGCATGTTCCCGGCGCTCGACGTCGACGGGCAGGACTACCGCCTCAAGGCGATGAACTGCCCCATGCACAACCTGATCTTCCGCTCGCGCCAGCGCTCGTACCGCGAGCTGCCGCTGCGGCTGTTCGAGTTCGGGCACGTGTACCGCAACGAGAAGTCCGGCGTGATCCACGGCCTGACCCGGGTGCGTGGGTTCGCCCAGGACGACTCCCACTCCTACGTCACGCCCGAGCAGGCGCCCGACGAGATCCGCCACCTGCTCGGCTTCGTGCTGAGCCTGCTGCGCGACTTCGGGATGGACGACTTCTACCTCGAGCTGTCGACCCGCGACGACTCCAAGCCCGACAAGTTCATCGGGTCCGACGACGACTGGGCCACGGCGACGAAGGTGCTCGAGGACGTGTGCCTCGAGACCGGCCTCGAGCTGGTGCCCGATCCGGGCGGTGCCGCCTACTACGGCCCCAAGGTGTCGGTGCAGGCGCGCGACGCGATCGGCCGCACCTGGCAGATGTCGACCATCCAGTACGACTTCAACATGCCGTCGGCGGAGCGCTTCGACCTCGAGTACGTCGCTCCCGACGGCTCACGCCAGAAGCCGGTCATGATCCACTCGGCCAAGTTCGGCTCGATCGAACGCTTCATGGGCGTGCTCGTCGAGCACTACGCGGGCGCCTTCCCTCCGTGGCTCGCGCCCGTCCAGGTGACGGCGATCCCGGTCGCCGAGCGTCACGTGGACTACCTGTACGCGGTCGCGGCCAAGCTCAAGGCCCTGGGGATCCGGGTGGAGGTCGACGAGGCCGACGACCGGATGCAGAAGAAGATCCGCAACGCGCAGACCCAGAAGGTCCCGTTCATGCTGATCGCGGGCGACGACGACGTCGAGGCGGGCGCGGTGTCGTTCCGCTACCGCAGCGGCAAGCAGGACAACGGTGTCGCCGTCGACGACGCGGTCGAGCGGATCGTTGCTGCCGTTGCGGACCGGGTCCAGGTATGACCCCAGCCGACGCCGGTACGCACCGGGGGCCCGAGCCGGACGGCCCCTGGGGTCGGGGTGAGACGGGGTTCGAGTCCTTCGACCGCCTCTGGACGCCGCACCGCATGGCCTACATCACCGACGCCGCCCCTCGCGACGAGGGATGTCCGTTCTGCGTGATGCAGGGCCGGCCCGACGAGGACACGCTGATCGTCGCGCGCGGCGACTCGGTCTACGTCGTGCTGAACCTGCACCCGTACAACCCGGGCCACCTCATGGTGGTGACCAACCGCCACGTCGGCGCGCTGGAGGACCTGACCGACGACGAGGCGCACGAGCTGACGGCGATGACGCAGCAGGCGGTGCGGGTGCTCAAGCACGTGAGCGGCCCGGCGGCGTTCAACGTCGGCCTCAACCTCGGCTCGGTCGCGGGCGGGTCGCTGTCCGACCACCTGCACCAGCACGTCGTACCCCGCTGGCTGGGCGACTCGAACTACATCACGGTGACCGGCAGCACGAAGGTGGTCCCGCAGCTCCTCGCGGAGACCCGCGACCTGCTCGCGAAGGCCTGGGGCGAGGTCGGCCCTCGACAGGCGGGGGGTTCCTGATGCTGGAGCGGTTCCGCGAGACGTGGGCGAAGATCATGACCCCGATCGCCGACCTGCTGCTGCGGCTGGGTGTCAGCCCGGACGCGGTGACGTTCGTCGGCACGATCGGTGTGTCGGCAGGCGCGCTGTGGTTCTTCCCGCGCGGTGAGTTCTTCGTCGGCGTCCTGGTCGTCACGGCGTTCGTGTTCTCGGACATGGTCGACGGGATCATGGCCCGCAAGTCCGGGCGTTCGAGCGCCTGGGGCGCGTTCCTCGACTCGACGCTCGACCGGATCGGTGACGCGGCCGTCTTCGGCGGGCTCGTGCTCTGGTTCGGAGGCGAGGGTGACGACACCGTCCTCATGGTCGTGGCGCTGTGCTGCCTGGTCGGCGGCCAGCTGACGTCGTACGCCCGTGCCCGGGCCGAGGCGCTCGGCATGGAGGCCAAGGGCGGCATCGCGGAGCGTTCCGACCGCCTGGTCGCGGTGCTCGTGATGACCGGCCTGTCCGGCCTGTTCGACCTGCCGATCCTGTTGACGATCGTTCTGTGGGTGCTGGCGGTGGCGAGCGCGATCACGGTCGTGCAGCGCGTGCTCATGGTACGGAGGCAGTCGTTGGCGCAGGCATGAGGCGTCCTGACGGAGCGACGCTCGCCGCGGTCCGGACGCACGTGGAGGCGGCCGCCTACCGCGCTGGCTGGAGCCTCGCCGTCCACGTCCCGCAGAAGGCCGTGGACGCCGCCCTGCGCACCACCGCCGACCAGCTCCACCGTCGTGGCGGCGACGGGATCACGAGGCTGCGCTCCAACTTGTCGCGCGCTGTTCCCGGCGCCGACGAGGCCGAGCTGGACGCGCTGGCACGCGACGCGATGCGGTCGTACCTGCGCTACTGGGGCGAGGTGTTCCGGCTTCCCCGCTACACCGGTGACGCCGCGGCCGTCGACGAGGTGATCGTCGTCGACCACGGCCAACGTGCCCACGACATGTACGCGACGGGGCGCGGGATGATCGCGGCGTTGCCGCACATGGGCAACTGGGACCTGATGGGCGCGTGGGCGTGCAGCAACGGCCTCCCGCTGATGACCGTGATGGAGCGGTTGAAGCCCGAGCGCCTGTACGACGAGTTCGTGGCGTTCCGCGAGGACATCGGGATGACCGTGCTGCCGCTGACCGGTGGCGAGCCGACGATGCCGCGGCTCGCGGAGCACCTGCGGGCCGGGGGTTTCGTCTGTCTGCTGGCGGACCGCGACATGTCGCGCAGCGGGATCGGCGTCGACCTGCTGGGGGAGCGCGCGCGGATGCCGGTCGGGCCCGCGCTGCTGGCGCAGCAGACGGGCGCGATCCTGTTCCCGGCGACGTCGCGCTACGACGGCGACCGCCTCCGGATGACGGTCCACGAGCCGGTCGAGACCCGCGCCGGGGAGGATGGACTGACAGCGATGACGCAGGACCTCGCTGACGTCTTCACCGCCGAGATCCGACGCAGCCCCGCCGACTGGCACATGCTGCAGCGCGTCTTCGAGGTCGACCGCCGCCCGACGGAGGGAGCGCGATGAGGATCGGGATGGTGTGCCCGTACTCGTTCGACGTCCCGGGCGGGGTCCAGAACCACGTCCTCGACCTCAGCCGCACGCTCGGTGAGCTGGGCGTGGACGTGTCCGTGCTCGCCCCGGCGGCCGACGACGACGACCTCCCCGCCTACGTGACCCCGGCGGGGCGGGCGCTGCCGCTCCGCTACAACGGTGCCGTCGCCCGGGTGTCCTTCGGACCGCTGGCGATGGCCCGGACCCGCCGCTGGCTCCGCGACGGCAACTTCGACGTCCTCCACGTGCACGACCCGGCGACGCCGAGCGTATCGCTGATGGCACTGAGCCTCGCGTCCGGTGTGTCGATCGCGACCATCCACACGTCGATCGGCCGCTCGCGTGCGCTCGCGGCGACCGAGCCGCTGCTCCGCCCGGCGATGGAGAAGCTGAGCGCGCGGATCACGGTCTCGCGCGAGGCGCAGCGCGTGGTCGCCCAGTACCAGGGCGGCGACTCGGTGATCATCCCCAACGGGCTGTACGTCGACGACTTCGCCGGGGTGGAGCGCCGCCCAGGAGGGTCGAGCGCCGCAGCGACGGTCGCCGGCGACCGCCGAGACCTGCTGTTCCTCGGCCGTTTCGAGGAGCCGCGCAAGGGGCTCCCGGTGCTGCTCGAGGCGCTGCCGCGCGTGGTGGAGCGCTTCCCGGGGACGCGGCTCGTCGTCGCCGGCGCCGGCGACCCGAAGGTCGGTACGGCGATGGTGCCGCCGGAGCTGAGGCCGTACGTCGAGATCGTGGGGCGGGTGTCCGACGCTGAACGCGCGCGGCTGCTGTCGGAGGCCGACGTCTACATCGCCCCCAACACGGGCGGAGAGAGCTTCGGCATCGTGCTGATCGAGGCCATGGCCGCCGGTGCGCCGGTGGTGGCGAGCGACATCCGGGCGTTCGCCGACGTGCTCGAGGACGGGCGCCTCGGCGCGTTGTTCGCCAACGAGGACGGGGGAGCGCTGGCCGCCACCTTGCTCACGGTGCTCGACGACCCGCGCCGCGAGTCGCGCGCAGACCTGGCGCGTCGCGAGGTCAAGAGGTACGACTGGAGTGTGGTCGCGCCGCAGGTGGTCCGTGTGTACGAGACGGTGCTCGGAGGGGGCAGCGGCACATGAGCACGCTCGAGTGGGTCCTGGTGATCGGCGCGATCCTCGCGGCGATCACGGTGGCGCTGTCCACGACCGCTGGTCGGCTCGACCGCCTGCACATCCGGCTCGCGACCGCGCAGGCGTCACTGGACCGCCAGCTCCTCGACCGATCGACGTGCCTGCGCAACGTCGCCACCGGGGGAGTGCTCGACCCGGCGAGCGCCCTGGCCGCCGTCGACGCGGCGGACGCCGCCCGCGAGGCGATCGGCAAGGCGGAGCAGCCCGCGAGGGAGACCGAGCTCAGCGAGGTCATGCGGACGGTCTTCGGCAGCGCCGAGGACGTCGATGCGCTCTGGGCCAGTGCGGACGAGACCCGGGCGGGCCTCATCGCGGACCTCGGCGACGCCTGCGAACGCGTCCAGCTCGCGCACCGCTTCCACGACGACCTGGTCGCGCGGACGCAGCGGATGCGCCGCAAGTCCGTCGTCCGATGGGCACGCCTGGCGGGTCGTGCGCCGTGGCCGCACCGCATCGACTTCGACGACGTCCCGCCTCCGCACCTCGTCGCCCGGGACCGCCCGCCCGTCGGCCCCGAGGTCGGGCACGCGGCCTGACCCGGCGCGGGTCGCGGGCCGGCCGCGGGACGCCCGGCGGGCAGATGCCCGGGGGCAGGCGACCGCGTCGGTCCCCGGACGTACGATGTGGCCATCCGTTCACGGGACGCCGCAGCGTCCCAACGACCAGAGGTGACTGATGTCCGACAACCAGACCGCGCCCGCTCACGCCGACGCTCCCCGCGAGCAGGGGACCGGCACCGCCCGCGTCAAGCGAGGCATGGCGGAGATGCTCAAGGGTGGCGTCATCATGGACGTCGTCAACGCCGAGCAGGCCAAGATCGCCGAGGACGCCGGTGCTGTCGCGGTGATGGCGCTCGAGCGGGTCCCGGCCGACATCCGCGCCCAGGGCGGCGTCGCACGCATGAGCGATCCCGACCTCATCGACGGCATCGTCGAGGCCGTGTCGATCCCGGTGATGGCCAAGGCCCGCATCGGCCACTTCGTCGAGGCGCAGGTGCTGCAGTCGCTCGGCGTCGACTACATCGACGAGTCCGAGGTGCTGACGCCGGCCGACTACGCGCACCACATCGACAAGTGGGCCTTCACCGTGCCGTTCGTGTGCGGGGCGACCAACCTGGGCGAGGCTCTGCGCCGCATCACCGAGGGTGCGGCGATGATCCGCTCCAAGGGTGAGGCCGGCACCGGCGACGTCTCCAACGCGACGACCCACATGCGGGCGCTGCGCGACGAGATCCGCCGCCTCCAGACGCTGCCGACCGACGAGCTGTACGTCGCTGCCAAGGAGCTCCAGGCGCCGTACGAGCTGGTGCGCGAGGTCGCCGAGAAGGGCAAGCTGCCGGTCGTCCTGTTCACCGCGGGCGGCATCGCGACGCCGTCGGACGCAGCGATGATGATGCAGCTGGGTGCCGAGGGCGTGTTCGTCGGCTCGGGCATCTTCAAGTCCGGCAACCCTGCCGAGCGTGCCCAGGCGATCGTCAAGGCCACCACGTTCTTCGACGACCCGGACGTGATCGCCAAGGTGTCGCGCGGACTGGGCGAGGCGATGGTCGGCATCAACGTGGCCGACGTCCCCGAGCCGCACCGGCTGGCCGAGCGAGGCTGGTGACCGGGTGCCGTTCTTCTCGGCGCCGAAGCTGACCGACGAGGACGCGTTGCGCGGCTACGCCCGCGTGCTCGTCCGCGCGGGTCTGACCGACGACGACGCGTGCGTGGCTGAGGTCGCGGTCGCGGCGCGCGAGGACGCAGGACTCTCGGATGCCGAGGGCGAGGCTCGCCGCCTGGTCGCTCGCGAGCGCGATTCCCTGGTCGCGGACCAGGCGAGCTGGCCGTCACGGACCGACTACGACGCGCTGCAGGACGCCTTCGCCGCTCTCGGAGCCGCCGGCTACACCGTGCTCCAGGGCGTCGACGACCACTGGGGTGCCACGGCGGTCCTGCGCGCGTCGGAGCCGGGAAGCCTGCGCGGCGTCGTCTGGTTCACGCCGGCCGACGTCTGGCACGCCGTCGACCACGGCATGCTCGAGATCAACGTCTGGCACGCCGACTCCGCGAACGTCGCCGACGGCGACCCGCTGTGCACCGAGGTGCTTGCGGCGCTCGACGCACAAGGGCTGGCGGCCCACTTCGACGAAGGCCGTATCGAGGTCCGTGCCTTCTGGCACCGGCGCCGCACGGACACCGAGGCGGGTGGCGCGTGAGCGCACTCCACGTGGGCGTCCTCGCGCTGCAGGGGGATGTCCGGGAGCACCTGCGGATGCTGGAGGAGAGCGGTGCGGAGGCGACCTCCGTCCGCAGGGTCGGCGAGCTCGAGTCGGTGGACGCGCTGGTCGTCCCCGGTGGCGAGTCGACCACCATCGACAAGCTCTCGCGCGCCTTCGACCTGCGGGACCCGGTCCGCGACCGGATCGCCGAGGGCATGCCGGTCCTCGGCACGTGCGCCGGCATGATCATGCTGGCCGACCGGATCGTCGGTGGCATCGAGGGCCAGCAGACCTTCGGCGGCATCGACATGACGGTGCGGCGCAACGCGTTCGGCCGGCAGGTCGACTCGTTCGAGACCGACCTCGAGGTGGCCGGCCTCGACGGCCCCCTGCACGCGGTCTTCATCCGCGGGCCCTGGGTCGACAGCTGCGGCCCCGACGTCGAGGTCCTCGCGACCGTCGACCGCGGTGCTGACGGCGTCCACCCGGTCGTCGTACGCCAGGGCCGGCTGGTCGCCGCGTCGTTCCACCCCGAGCTCGGCAGCGACCACCGGCTCCACCGGATGTTCGTCGACATGGTGCGCTCCGGCGTCTGAGCGGACCCGCCTGCGGGCTGAGCGTCGTACGGCGGTGGCTGGGCGTCCAGGCCGCGGCTGACGGTGGACGCTGAGGCACCGACGGGTACGGACGTCGTACGGCGGTGGACGCTGAGGCACCGACGGCCGGTACGGTCCGGGGACTGAGCGGGCAGCCGCTAGGATCGAGGACGGTCGCGAGCCGCGGCCCACAGGCAGTAACACAGCGCAGTCGTACAGCGAGGGAAGGTGAGTGCCGTGTCCGGCCACTCCAAGTGGGCGACCACCAAGCACAAGAAGGCGGTCATCGACGCCAAGCGCGGCAAGATGTTCGCCAAGCTGATCAAGAACATCGAGGTCGCCGCGCGCACCGGTGGTCCTGACCCCGCGGGCAACCCGACGCTGTACGACGCGATCCAGAAGGCCAAGAAGTCGTCCGTCCCGAACGACAACATCGACCGCGCCGTCAAGCGCGGCGGTGGCCTCGACGGTGCGGGTGTCGACTACACGACGATCATGTACGAGGGCTACGCCCCGGGTGGCGTCGCGCTGCTCGTCGAGTGCCTCACCGACAACAAGAACCGTGCCGCCATGGAGGTGCGCACGGCGATGACCCGCAACGGTGGCAACATGGCCGACCCGGGCTCGGTCGCCTACATGTTCTCCCGCAAGGGCGTCGTCATCGTGCCCGCCGACCAGGGCGACAAGACGATCACCGAGGACGACCTCCTCGAGGTGGTCCTCGACGCCGGCGCCGAGGACGTCAACGACCTCGACGGGTCCTTCGAGGTCATCAGCGAGGCCGGTGACGTCGTCGTCGTCCGTACGGCGCTGCAGGACGCCGGGATCGACTACGACTCGGCCGAGTCGTCGTTCGTGCCGTCGATGACGGTCGAGGTCGACGCCGACGCAGCAGGCAAGGTTCTCCGCCTCATCGACGCGCTGGAGGACTGCGACGACGTCCAGAACGTCTTCGCCAACTTCGACGCGTCCGACGAGGTCATGGCGCAGCTCGGCTGACGCACGACGTACGGGAGATCCCCTGATGAAGGTCCGTGACGCCGACGGCGTCCGCTGGAGCGTGCGCCGGAGGTGGCTGCCCTGGCGCGTGCGGTCGAAGAACCTGCTCGACTACCTGCCGAGCGGCGGCGGCGGCGGGAGCTACGTACCCGACGACCCGATCCTCCTGACCCTCTGGCTGGTCTTCGTCCTGCCGGTCGTGGTCGCCGGAGCGGTCCTCTTCCTGCTGCTCGGGCTGGAGCTGGCGATCCTGCTGATGCTGCTTCCCGTGGTCGTGCTCGCCCGGGCGCTGTTCGTCGGCTGGACGATCGTCGTACGCCGCGGGGGCGCCGTGGTCGGGACGGAGCGGGTGAAGGGATGGTGGGCGTCGGGCGCCAGGATCCGCGCCATCGGCGAAGAGATCCGGACCCGACCCGCGACGACGCTCGTGGACACCACCGGTGACCCGTACCAGCTCGGCGGCGACTGGCAGCAGCAGCCCGGGAGCCCTTCCGCCTGACCCCGTCACGGTGCGATGATGCCGCTCATGGACATCCTTCGCCCGGGCGGGACCTTCTGGCGCATCGCACGTCGGCGGCAGACCGACTTCGGTGACCCCCTGCCCTGGATGGCGGAGTTCGCCGGAGCCGCTGCCGGCCCGCCGACGCGGGCCGATCTCGGCCGGCGCCCGGTCGTCGTGACGTGCGACGGCGTCGTCATGCACGTCGAGCCGGCGCCGCGTCGCCGCGAGACGGAACACCGGATCAAGGAGATCGCCGCGGCGCTGTACGCCCTCCCGTGGGCGGCCGGGACTGAGAACGATCCGTCGCACGAGCCGTACCGACCGGGTCCAGGGCCGGGCACCACGGGTGGCTGGGGCGTACCGGGTCAGGGTGGTGGCTGGACCGACAACGGGTTGTCCGCCTCCTGACGCGAGGCGCAAGCGTCCTTCCACCTGAGCGCCCCCGGTGCGACGATGGCCCCATGGACATCCTGCGGCCGGGCGGGACCTTCTGGCGCATCGCGCGGCGGCAGCATGCCGACTTCGGCGAGCCGGTCCCGTGGATGCCCGAGTTCGCCGACGGCTCGGCCGCGCCGCCTGCGGACTCCGATCTCGGCAGGCGCCCGATCGTCGTGACGTGCGACGGCGTCGTCATGCACGTCGAGCCGGCGCCACGGCACTCCGAGACGGAACACCGGATCAAGGAGATCGCCGCGGCGCTGTACGCCCTCCCGTGGGCCGCGAGCACCGTGGACGACCCGTCGCACGCGCCGTACCGACCGGGCCAGGGTGGTGCCGCCGGCTGGCGCACCCCGGGCCAGGCCGGCTCGGTCGACGCGTGGTTCTTCGCGCTCTAGCTCACGCCCTGTGACGCGCATCGATCTGACGCCGGCGGGTACCCACCGTACGGTCGAAGATGAATCCGATCTCGAGGAGATGACTGCGATGGGTCTGGACGACAAGCTGCAGAACACCGGCGAGGACCTCAAGGGCAAGGCCAAGGAAGCCGCCGGCAAGGCACGGGGCGACGAGTCCCAGGAGGCCGAGGGCAAGGCCGACCAGAGCAAGGCCGACATCAAGAAGGCCGGCGAGAACGTCAAGGACGCCTTCAAGAAGTAGGCCGTCGCTCCTAGACAGGGGGGCCCCTCCGCGTACGCCGCGGAGGGGCCCTCTCGTCGTCGGCGCGTCGCCGTCGGGAAACCGACGTGCCCGGATAGGGTGTCGAACATGTGTTCGCCCACGGCCTCGTACGAGGCGGCATGAGCGCCGGCACCCTGCGTGTCCTCGGTGTCGACCCCGGCCTGACGCGGTGCGGTGTCGGCGTCGTCGACGGTCGCGTCGGACGTACGCTCCGTGCCGTGTCCGTGGACGTCATCAGGACCCCGTCCGACGACGACGTCGCTCACCGGCTGCTCGCGATCGAGCAGGGGCTCGCCGAGGCGATCGCGGCATACCAGCCGGACGTCGTCGCGGTGGAGCGAGTCTTCTCCCAGAACAACGTCTCGACGGTGATGGGGACGGCACAGGCCAGCGGCGTGGCGATGGTGGTCGCCGCGCGTCACGGCATCCCGGTCGCCCTCCACACGCCCAGCGAGGTGAAGGCCGCCGTGACCGGCAACGGGCGCGCCGACAAGGCGCAGGTCACCGCGATGGTGACGCGGCTCCTCGGCCTCGACCGCGCACCCAGGCCCGCCGACGCGGCGGACGCCCTCGCACTTGCCATCTGCCACGTCTGGCGCGGCACGTCGGTGAGCCGCCTCGACGCGGCGGTCGCCGCCGCTCGCCGCGGGTCCGCCCCCGTACGCACGGCCGCCGAGCCGATCCGCTCCCGCATCCCCAGCGCACCCGCGGCCGTGCCTCCTCGCCCCAGGTCCGCTCGCGTCGACCCTCCCCGCCCCCACCCTGAAGGGAAGCCACGATGATCGCCTTCGTCCGCGGCACTGTCGCGTCCACCGGCCTCGACTCGGCGGTCCTCGACGTGGGAGGCGTCGGCATGCTCGTGCAGTGCACCCCCGGCACGATCGCCGAGCTGAGGCACGGCGAGCAGGCGCAGGTCGCCACGAGTCTGGTCGTCCGCGAGGACTCGATGACGCTGTACGGGTTCGCCGACGACGACGCCCGCGACACCTTCGAGCTGGCGCAGACCGCGAGCGGCGTCGGCCCGAAGGTCGCGCAGGCGATCATCGCGGTCCTCGGCGCCGAGGGCCTCCGCCAGGCCGTCGCCCACGAGGACCTCGCCGCGCTGACGAAGGTCCCGGGGATCGGCAGGAAGGGCGCCCAGCGCATCGTGCTGGAGCTCAAGGACCGGATCGGCGCTGCCGCGCTCGTCTCCCGTACGGCCGCCGCCGCGCCTGCAGCCCCACCGAGCGAGGACGACTGGCGGGCGCAGGTCCACGGCGCCCTGGTCGGACTCGGCTGGAGCGCGCGCGAGGCCGAGACGGCGGTCGCCGCCGTCTCCCCGACCGCGGAAGCGCAGGCTGAGAGCGCCAAGGGCGTCGATGTCGGCGAGCTGCTGCGCGCCGCACTGCGATCGCTGTCGAAGGCGTAAGGGAGCACCGGATGAGCGACGACCCCCGCGGCACCCGCCACCTCGACGCGGCCGAGCAGGCCGAGCTCGAGTCCCGCCTCGTCCAGCCCGACGTCGCCTCGGACGAGCAGGCGTACGAGGCTGCGCTCCGACCTCGGTCCCTCGACGAGCTGATCGGTCAGGAGCGGGTGCGCGAGCAGCTCGCCCTGGTGCTGACCGCGGCGCGCGCCCGCGGCCGGACCCCGGACCACGTCCTCCTCTCCGGACCTCCCGGTCTCGGCAAGACGACGCTCGCGATGATCATCGCCGCCGAGCTCGGCACCTCGCTGCGGCTCACCAGCGGTCCGGCGATCCAGCACGCGGGTGACCTGGCAGCGATCCTGTCCGGCATCAACGAGGGCGACGTCCTGTTCGTCGACGAGATCCACCGGATGGCACGGCCCGCCGAGGAGCTCCTCTACATGGCGATGGAGGACTTCCGTGTCGACGTCGTGATCGGCAAGGGCCCCGGCGCGACGGCGATCCCGCTGCAGATCCCGCAGTTCACCCTCGTCGGCGCGACGACGCGCGCGGGCCTGCTGCCGGGGCCGCTGCGGGACCGGTTCGGCTTCACGGCCCAGCTCGAGTACTACGAGGCAGCCGAGCTGCACCGCATCGTCGAGCGCTCGGCAGCGCTGCTCGGCGTGGAGACGACGCCCAACGGCGGGCTGGAGATCGCTTCGCGGTCGCGCGGCACACCCCGCATCGCCAACCGGTTGCTGCGCCGGGTGCGCGACTACGCCGAGGTGCGCGGCAACGGAGTCGTCGACCTCGAGATCGCGCACCGGGCGCTCGACCTGTACGAGGTCGACCGGATCGGCCTGGACCGCCTCGACAGGGGAGTCCTCGAGGCGCTGTGCCGGAGCTTCGGTGGCGGCCCCGTCGGGGTGTCGACGCTCGCCGTCGCGGTCGGCGAGGAGCGCGAGACCGTCGAGGAGGTCGCGGAGCCGTTCCTCGTACGCCAGGGGTTCCTCGCGCGCACGCCGCGGGGGCGGGTCGCGACGGCGAAGGCGTGGGAGCACCTCGGCCTCCGGCCACCCGCGCCGCTGGGAGACCCAGCCCTGCCGTTGGAGTAGCCTTCCGCCGCACCGATAGACTCGGCCCCGCACGTCGAAGCCCCCGACACCGATGCCTGGAGCCACCGTGGAAATCGCTCAGCTGCTGCCGATCATCCTGCTCGTCCTCGTGTTCTACCTCTTCATCATCCGGCCGCAGGGCAAGCGCCGCCGCGAGTTCCTCGACATGCAGGGCAAGACGTCCGTCGGCTCGAAGGTCATGCTCACCAGCGGGATCTTCGGCACGGTGACGGCGCTCGACGACGAGACGCTGACCCTGGAGATCGCCCCCGGGGTCGAGATCGAGGCTCACCGCAACGTCGTCGCCAAGATCGTCGACCCGGCGCCGGGGCCCGACGCACCGACCTCCGATGCGGCGGCCGACGACGCCCCGACCGCCCCTGACGACCGTCCCGTGGACGAGGACGGCAAGGCCTGATGCCGGGCGACCTCGACGAGGCGCTCGACAGGCTGGTCCGGGACATCCCGGACTGGCCGTCACCCGGCGTGACGTTCCGCGACGTCACGCCGCTCCTGGCCGATCCCGCAGGCTTGCGGCTCACGGTCGAGGGCCTCGCGGCGCTCGGACGTGAGATCGCCGGCGGCGACATCGACAAGGTCGTCGGGATCGAGGCCCGCGGGTTCATCTTCGGGACGCCGGTCGCCGTCGCGCTCGGCGCGGGCTTCGTCCCGGCGCGCAAGGCGGGCAAGCTGCCGGCACCGACGTACGCCGTCGACTACGACCTCGAGTACGGATCCGCCACCGTCGAGATCCACCGTGACGCCATCGCGCCCGGTGACCGCGTCCTGGTCGTCGACGACGTGCTCGCGACCGGAGGCACGCTCGCCGCCGTCGACGACCTCCTCGCCCGCGCCGGCGCCAAGTCCGCGGCCAACGTCGTCGTCCTCGAGATCGGCGCCCTCGGCGGACGGGCGCGGCTCGACCCCGACCGGTTCGGCACGCTGCGTACGTACTGACGGGGTGAGCCCGGCCTGACGTCGCCGTCTCAGGTGGCGCCGATAGCATTCGTGGCGTGAGTCCCGAGAGCACCCGGCTGGTCGCCATCGTCATCGTGATCGCGCTCGTCCTGGCCGGAGGAGCGACGTTGTTCAGCGTCCTCCTCGGTTGATCCCCAGGCTGCGTCCCGATCGCCCACCCGTCCTGGCCTTCGCCCCCTAGGATGGCGGCTTACGATGAAGGCGGAGGTGCCTGTGGCTGATCGCGCACGAACCGAGTCCGACTCGCGCAAGGAGTCCGTTCCGACGCCTGCGCGCGTGCGCTCACGCCTGGCGCGGCTCGGTGGCGGCCGCTCGTCGTCGGACAGCCCGGTCGTGCTCGATCCTCTGCTGCGCATCGTCCGCACCAACCACCCGAAGGCCGACGCGACGGTGATCGTCCGCGCTTACAAGATCGCCGCAAAGATGCACCGCGGTCAGAAGCGCAAGAGCGGCGACGACTACATCACCCACCCGCTGGCGGTCTCGACCATCCTCGCCGAGCTCGGCATGACGCCGCCGACGATCGTGGCCGCCCTGCTCCACGACACGGTCGAGGACACCCCCTACACGCTCGACCAGCTCACGCGTGACTTCGGCGACGAGGTCGCCCGCCTGGTCGACGGCGTGACCAAGCTGGACAAGGTCCGCTACGGCGAGAACGCCGAGGCCGAGACGATCCGCAAGATGATCGTCGCCATGAGCCGTGACATCCGCGTGCTCATCATCAAGCTCGCCGACCGTCTCCACAACATGCGCACCCTGCGCTACCTGCGTCAGGACAAGCAGGAGCGCAAGGCGCGCGAGACGATCGAGATCTACGCGCCGCTCGCGCACCGCCTGGGCATGAACACCATCAAGTGGGAGCTCGAGGACCTGTCGTTCGCGACGCTCCACCCGAAGGTGTACGACGAGATCGTGCGGCTGGTCGCCGACCGTGCGCCGTCGCGCGAGGACTTCATGTCGACGGTGATCGCCCAGGTCACCGAGGACCTGCGAGCCTCCAAGATCAAGGCGACGGTGACCGGCCGTCCGAAGCACTACTACTCGATCTACCAGAAGATGATCGTCCGCGGTCGCGACTTCGCCGACATCTACGACCTGGTCGGGATCCGCGTGCTCGTCGACTCGATGACCGACTGCTACGCCGTCCTCGGTGTGGTCCACGCCCGATGGAACCCTGTGCCGGGACGGTTCAAGGACTACATCGCGATGCCGAAGTTCAACATGTACCAGTCGCTGCACACGACGGTCGTGGGTCCCGAGGGCAAAGCGGTCGAGCTCCAGATCCGGACGCGCCAGATGCACCGCCGCGCCGAGTACGGTGTCGCGGCCCACTGGAAGTACAAGGAGGACGGCGCCAAGGGCGGCGGGGGAGCGAGCGGCGCAGCCGGCACCGACGACCTCGCTTGGATCGGCCAGCTGCTCGAGTGGCAGCAGGAGAACGAGGAGTCCCAGGACTTCCTCGAGAGTCTCCGCTTCGACCTGTCCGACCAGGTCTACGTCTACACACCGCGCGGTGACGTGATCGGGCTTCCCGCCGGGTCGACGCCGATCGACTTCGCGTACGCCGTCCACACCGAGGTCGGTCACGCGACGATCGGTGCGCGCGTCAACGGCAGGCTGGTCTCCTTGGAGTCCCGGCTCGAGAACGGCGACAACGTCGAGGTCTTCACGTCGAAGGCTCCCGGCGCGGGCCCGAGCCGAGACTGGCTCGAGTTCGTCAAGAGCCCGCGTGCCCGCAACAAGATCAAGCAGTGGTTCACCAAGGAGCGCCGCGACGAGGCGATCGAGCAGGGCAAGGACGCCCTGACGCGTCAGATGCGCAAGGAAGGCCTGCCGCTGCAGCGCCTCCTCAAGCACGACACGCTTGCGACCGTCGCCAAGGACCTGCACCTCTCGGACGTGTCCTCGCTGTACGCCGCGGTCGGCGAGGCGCGCGTGAGCCCGCAGAACGTCGTCGAGCGAGTGATGGCGCTGCTCGGGGGCGAGGAGGGCGCGAGCGAGGACCTGGCCGAGGCGGTTCTCGTCCCGGACCAGTCGACCCGGCGGCGTCGGCTCCGTCGCGGCGACTCCGGGGTCATCCTCAAGGGCACCGACGGCACGCTGGCGATCAAGCTGGCGCGGTGCTGCACCCCGGTGCCAGGCGACGAGATCATCGGCTTCGTCACCCGCACCCAGGGCGTGTCCGTCCACCGCCGCACCTGCACCAACGCCGCCAACCTCCTCAAGGAGGAGGAGCGGCTCGTCGACGTCGAGTGGGCGCCGAGCGCGTCGAGCATGTTCCTCGTCGCGATCCAGGTCGAGGCCCTCGACAGGTCGCGCCTGCTGTCAGACCTGACGCGGGTCCTGTCGGACCAGCACGTCAACATCCTGTCGGCGGCGGTCTCGACCGGCCGCGACCGCGTCGCGAAGTCGACCTTCACGTTCGAGATGGGCGACCCGACCCACCTTGGTCACGTCCTCAAGGCCGTACGCACCGTCGAGGGAGTCTTCGACGTCTACCGCGTCAACCAGTAGGCCTCGAGCTCGTCGACCAACAATCGACGAGTGCGTCGACCAGAAGGCCGCGAGCCGCCGGCGAGCGGCTCGCGACCGGGGAGTCGGCGGGACGTCAGGTGAGGTCTTCGGCCGACTTGCGGGCCTGGTCGAGCCATGCCTGACGCGCCTCGAGAGACTCCTGGAGCTCCCGGACCTTGCGGTCGTTGCCGGCCGTCTTCGCGGCCTCCAGCTGCGTCTCGATGTCGGCGACCGACTTCTCGAGCTTGCTGACGGTGTCGTCCACACGGGCCCGCGTCTCCGGGTTGCTACGGCGCCACTCGTCGTCGGCGGCGGTGGAGATCGCCTTCTCGACGGCCCGCAGACGGCCTTCGAGCTCCTTGATCTGACCACGGGGGACCTTGCCGGCCGCCTCCCAGCGGTCGGCGATGTCGCGCCACGCTGCACGCGCTGCATCGAGGTCCTCGATGGGCAAGAGGGCTTCGGCCTCGGCGAGGATCTGGACCTTCACCTCGGCGTTGGCGGCGTACTCGGCGTCGAGCTGCGCGTTGGCCTCGTCGCGTGCGCCGAAGAAGGTGTCCTGGGCGGCGCGGAACCGCTTCCAGAGCCGGTCGTCGATGCCTCGCGGTGCGGGGCCGGCGGCCTTCCACTGCGCCATGAGGTCACGGAACTGGCCCGCCGTCGGTCCCCACTCGGTGGACCCCGAGAGGGCTTCGGCCTCCGTGACGAGGCGTTCCTTGATCTGCTGCGCCTGACCGCGGCGCTCGTTCTGCTCGGCGAAGTGCGCCTTGCGACGACGCGTGTAGGCGGTGCGGGCGGTGGAGAAGCGGTGCCACAGCTCGTCGTCGACGTTCTTGTCCAGACGCGGCAGGGACTTCCACTGCTCCAGCATCTCGCGGAGCCGGTCAGCGCCACGACGCCAGTCGTCGCTCGCCGCGATCTGCTCGGCGGTGGTGGCTATCTCGACCTTGCGCTCGTGTGCCTCGGCGGCACGCTCGGCCCGGGCAGCCTTGCGGCGCTCGCGCTGCGTGTCGATCTTGGGACCGAGCGCGTCGAGGCGGTCCTTCAAGGTGTCGAGGTCACCGACGGCCGCTGCGCCGTCGACGGCCTCGCGGACCTGGTCGACGGCGCGCTTGGCGTCCTCGGGGGAGAGGCTGTCCGAGTCGATCCGCTTCTCGAGCAGCTCGACCTCGACGGCGAGTCCCTCGTAACGGCGGGTGAACAGGGCCATCGCCTCGCCAGGATCACCGTCTGGCCACTGCCCGACGACGCGCTCGCCTTCGCGCGTACGGACGTAGACCGTCCCCTGCTCGTCGATGCGGCCCCAGGCCTCAGGGTTCGAGAGATTCTCGCTCACGTCTCCACCTTGTCGCTTGTGTCGGGCACAGTCTAGAAGGACGAGGGCTTCTTGGCGCCGTAGTCCGGCCGTTGGGCGTACGCGTGTTCGCCCCGGCGGCGAGTCGCAGCGCGCTGTGACGCTCGCGTACCCTACCCGTGTGCTGATTGCCGCTTTTCCTGCCGGTCCGCTGGCCGCCAACTGCTACTTCGTGGGTCGTGGACCCGGCGCCGAGTGCGTGATCGTCGACCCGGGCATGGACTCGCTCGCCGGCATCCGCACGATCGTCTCCGAGCAGAACCTCGTCCCCACCGCGGTGTTCATCACGCACGGCCACTTCGACCACATGTGGCAGGCGGCCGACGTGGCTGCCGAGTACGACATCCCCGTCTACATCCACCCGGCTGACCGGCACCTCCTCGCGGACCCGATGGCGGCGATCTCGAACGAGTCCGCGGCGATGCTGCGTGCCCAGTTCGGCCTGGACGACGCCCCGGAGTTCCACGAGCCGGCCGACGTGCGCGACGCTGCCGACGGGGCGGTGATCGAGACCGCGGGGCTGCGCTTCAGCGTCGACCACGTCCCCGGTCACACGCCCGGCACGGTCGTCTACCGGGTCGACCACATCGGGGACGAGCCGATCTCGCAGGTCGCGTTCACCGGCGACTTCCTCTTCGCCGGCTCGATCGGCCGCACCGACCTGGTCGGCGGCGACATGGACCGGATGGCCGACAGCCTGCGACGGTTCATGGAGCTCCCCGACGACGTGGCGGTGCTCCCGGGGCACGGCGGGCAGACGTCGATCGCGCGCGAGCGTGCGACGAACCCGTTCGTGGCGCAGTTCGCCGCCGGAGAGGACGCCTGACGATGGCGCGACCCACCCCGCTGTCGGGGTTCCCCGAGCTGCTGCCCGCTGACCGCTTCGCGGAGCAGCACGTCCTCGACCACCTCCGCCGTACGTTCGAGCTGCACGGGTTCGCCCCGATCGAGACGCGTGCGGTCGAGCCGATGGACCAGCTGCTGCGCAAGGGCGAGATCGACAAGGAGGTCTACGTCCTGCGCCGCCTCCAAGCCGCCGAGGGCGAGGGTGACGCCGGAGTCGGCCTGCACTTCGACCTGACGGTGCCGTTCGCCCGGTACGTCCTCGAGCACGCCGGCAAGCTGGAGTTCCCGTTCCGCCGCTACCAGATCCAGAAGGTGTGGCGGGGGGAGAGGCCGCAGGAGGGGCGCTTCCGCGAGTTCGTCCAGGCCGACATCGACGTGGTCGCCAAGGACGAGCTGCCGTTCCACTTCGACGTCGAGATCGCGACCGTGATGGCCGAGGCGCTGTCGGGGCTGCCGGTCCCGCCGCTGCGCATCCAGGTCAACAACCGCAAGCTGCTCGAGGGCTTCTACCGCGGGCTCGGTGCGTCCGACCCGGCCGCGATCATGCGCGTGATGGACAAGATCGACAAGCTCCCGGCCGACGCGATCCGCGAGCTGCTCGCCAAGGAGGACCTCGACGCCGCGCAGGCCGACAAGTGCCTCGCGCTCGCCGCCATCCGTACGCCCGACGCGTCGTTCGCCGACCAGGTCCGCGCGCTCGGGGTGTCCGACCCGCTGCTCGACGAGGGCATCGAGGAGCTCGCGCAGCTCGTCTCCGCGCTGAGCGACGTCGAGCTCGACGGCGTGACCGTGACCGCCGACCTGCGGATCGCTCGCGGCCTCGACTACTACACGGGCACGGTGTTCGAGACCGAGCTCGAGGGCTTCGAGAGCCTGGGATCGATCTGCTCGGGCGGACGCTACGAGAAGCTCGCCGACGACGGGCGCAACGTCTATCCGGGCGTCGGCATCTCGCTGGGCGTCACGCGGCTGCTCGTGCCGCTCATCGCGCGCGGCCACCTGACGGCGTCGCGCTCGGTGCCGTCCGCGGTGCTGGTCGCGCTGATCGATGAGGAGTCGCGCCCGGCCAGCAACGCGATCGCGCAACGGTTGCGCGCCCGTGGCATCCCGACCGAGGTCGCCGCGGCGCCGCAGAAGTTCGGCAAGCAGATCCGGTACGCAGAGCGGCGCGGCATCCCGTACGTGTGGTTTCCGGCAGCCGGGGCGGGTGACCCGGGCGCGGACGAGTTCCAGCGCGGCCAGGTCAAGGACATCCGCAGCGGAGACCAGGTGTACGCCGACGCCGGTCTCTGGAGCCCGCCTCCGGGCGATCTTCGCCCCGCCGTCATCACCCCACTCGACACCCGAGGAGCAACATCGTGATCCGCACCCACGAGGCAGGAAGCCTCCGCGCCGCCGACGCCGGGACCCGCGTCACCTTGGCCGGCTGGGTGGCACGGCGTCGAGACCACGGCGGCGTGGCGTTCATCGACCTGCGCGACGGATCCGGTGTCGCCCAGGTCGTCATCCGCGAGGAAGAGGTCGCGCGTCCGCTGCGCAGCGAGTTCTGCCTGAAGATCGTCGGCGAGGTGTCGGTCCGACCCGAGGGCAACGCCAACCCCAACATCCCGTCGGGCGAGATCGAGGTGATCGCCGACTCGGTCGAGGTCCTGAGCGAGTCGGCGCCGCTGCCGTTCCCGGTGGAGGAGTTCCACGCGAGCTCGGTCAGCGAGGAGGTACGCCTGAAGCACCGCTACCTCGACCTGCGCCGCACCGAGATGGCCAAGAACCTCCGTACGCGCGCCACCGTCACGCGGATCATCCGCGACGTGATGGCGGAGCGGGGCTTCATGGAGTTCGAGACGCCGAACCTGACGGCGTCCACGCCCGAGGGTGCGCGTGACTTCCTCGTGCCTGCGCGGACGCGGCCCGGCACCTGGTACGCGCTGCCGCAGTCGCCGCAGCTGTTCAAGCAGCTGCTGATGGTGGCCGGCATGGAGCGCTACTACCAGATCGCGCGCTGCTTCCGCGACGAGGACAGCCGCGCCGACCGCCAGCCGGAGTTCACGCAGCTCGACATCGAGATGAGCTTCCTCGACGAGGAGGACGTGTACGCGCTGACCGAGGAGGTCCTCGTCCGCATCTGGCGCGAGGTCCTCGGCTACGAGATCAGCACGCCGATCCCGCGGATGTCCTTCGGCGAGGCCGTCACCCGGTACGGAATCGACCGCCCCGACCTGCGGTTCGGCTGCGAGCTGGTCGACTTCACCGACTACTTCGCCGACACACCGTTCCGCGTGTTCGCGCCGAAGGGCCGCCACTGGCACGTCGGCGCCGTCGTCATGCCGGGCGGAGCCGACCAGCCTCGCCGGACGCTCGACGCCTGGCAGGAGTTCGCGAAGGCACGCGGCGCGAAGGGCCTCGCGTACGTCCTGGTCCAGGAGGACGGCACGCTGGGCGGCCCGGTCGCCAAGAACCTCTCGGACGCCGAGCGCGACGGCCTCGTCGCACACGCTGGTGCGCAGCCCGGTGACTGCATCTTCTTCGCGGCCGACCAGTACAACGCCGCGAAGGCGCTCCTCGCCGCGGTCCGCGTGGAGATCGGTGAGCGCTGCGGCCTCATCGACCACGACCGCTGGGAGTTCGTCTGGGTCAACGACGCCCCGATGTTCGAGTACATCGGCGAGGACGGCAAGGACGCGTGGACGTCGATCCACCACCCGTTCACCGCCCCTGCGCCGGAATTCGCCGACACCTTCCAGGACGATCCGGGCGCCGCGCTGAGCCAGGCGTACGACATCACGCTGAACGGCAACGAGCTCGGAGGCGGGTCGATCCGTATCCACCGCTCCGAGATGCAGAAGCGCGTCTTCGACGTCCTGGGACTGACCGAGGAGCAGGCGCAGGGTCAGTTCGGCTTCCTGCTCGAGGCCTTCCAGTACGGCCCGCCGCCGCACGGCGGCATCGCGCTCGGCATCGACCGGGTCGTGGCGCTGCTGACCGGCGCCGAGACGATCCGCGACGTCATCGCGTTCCCGAAGACCGCGTCCGGCGCCGACCCGCTGACCGGTGCCCCGGCACCGATCACCGCGCAGCAGCGCAAGGAGGCCGGGATCGACGCGCCGCCTCCGGGCAGCGGGGCGTAGGTCTCGATCGCTCCGCGCCTCGACCAGCGGGGGGAGGGCTCCCTCGACCAGCGAGGGAAGTCTCCGTCGATCGGCGAGGGGAAGTCTCCGTCGATCGGCGAGGGGAAGTCTCCTTCGATCGGCGAGGGGAGGTCTCCGTCGATCGGCTAGGGGGAGGCTTTCGAGATCGTTATCTGGGCGTGGTCGCGCAGCGTGCGCGACCTCGCTTAGTCTCCTGAGGGCATGTCCCGAACCGCGGGACCGGGCGAAGGAGGACGGGTGGGTCGCCGTCTCGGGCGCGTGCTCGCCCTCGTCTGCAGCGGTTTCCTCCTCGTCGCCGCGTGCACCTCGGCCGACTCGCCTGACGACAGCGCCTCGACGAGCAACGCGACCCCGGACCACCGGGCCGCCGGCCGCGCCGGGAGCGCGAAGGATCCCCACGCCCAGGCGCCGGCCGCGGAGATTCCCGGAGCCACCCGAGGCGGCCAGCTCAGGGTCCTCAGCGCGTCCGTGCCCGACTCGCTCGACCCGGCCCAGGCGTCGTTCGTCGACACGCGCAGCGTGCTGTCGGGTCTGGTCACGCGTTCGCTGACGCAGTTCCGGCGCGACCCGGTCACTGGTGACATGGAGCTGGTGCCTGACCTCGCGACCGACCTCGGCGCCGTCAACGACGCCGGCACCACCTGGTCCTTCACGCTGCGGGCCGGCATCCAGTTCGAGGACGGCACGCCGGTCACCGCCGAGGACGTGGCGTACGGCATCAAGCGGGCGTTCGCCGACGACGTCCTGCCGGGCGCCCCGGCGTACCTGCGCACGTTCTTCCTCGACGGCGACCTGTACCACGGCCCGTACGCGACGACCGCCGAGCTCCGCGAGCGCCCCGGCTACAAGCCCGGCTGGTACGCCGGCGACAGCTTCCGGGGCATCGAGGTGTCCGGTCGCACCATCACCTTCCGGCTGAGCCGCCCGTTCGCGGACATGCCGTACCTTGCCTCGTTCCCTCAGTTCTCACCGGTGCCCCGCGCCGCCGACAGCGATCCGGCGGCCTACGGGCGGCACCCGGTGGCGACCGGTCCGTACGCCGTCGAGGTGTTCCGCGACCAGACGACGCTGGTGCTGCGCCGCAACGAGAGCTGGGACCCGGCTACCGATCCTGGGCGCCACCAGTACGCCGACGGCTGGACGTTCCTGTGGGGACAGGACACCGATCGGATCGAGGGTCTGCTGCTCGACGACGCGGGCGACGCCCAGTACGCGCTGAGCTACGACTCCCTCGGTGTGGACACGGCGACGCGGCTCCTCGAGGAGGCGCCGTCGCGGGTGATCACGGCGGGCACGCCGTGCACGTACCTGTGGTACCTCGACACCCGCAAGATCACCGACAAGCGGGTCCGCCACGCACTCGGCTGGGCGTACCCGTACGAGGCCGCCTGGCAGGCCGAGCACGAGATCGTGGGCACCACGCGGGTCCCGGGGACGACCCTCATGCCACCGGGGGTGACCGGCCAGGTCGAGTACGACCCGCTCAGCAACGGCGGTCGGCGCACCGACGCCGCCCGCGCCCGGAAGCTGCTCGTGAAGGCGGACGCGGTCGGGTTCCCCGTGCAGTGGTACTACGCCAGCGACGTCCCTGAGAAGGTCGCCGTCAAGGACGCCGTCGTCGCGGCGCTCGAGCGCGCCGGGTTCGACCCGATGCCGATCGCGACGACCGCGAAGCAGATCCGTCGGATGCAGTTCGACCCCACCGGTCCGCACGACGTCGTCGACTCGGGATGGTGCTCGGACTGGCCGACCGGCTCGTCCTGGTTCCCCGCGCAGTGGTCCTCGGACCACCTCGACGACCCGGCACGCCCGAACCCGTCGATGCTGGACGAGCCCGAGGTGCAGGACGAGATCGACCGCATCCTCGACACGCTGTCCGGCAAGGCGGCCGCCAAGGCGTGGGGCGCCCTCGACAAGCGCATCGGCACCGAGTTCTACCCCGCGGTCGTCCTGGGGCACCAAGGGGTGGTGCTCGCCCACGGCAGCCGCGTCGGTGGGATGGCCGTCAACGAGATGCAGGGCATGCCGTTGTTCGCGGACCTGTTCGTCGACCAAGGCACCTGAGCGTCCGCGTAGGCTGACCGGGTGGACTCCGACAGCCCCTACCCGGACGGGCTCTTCGACGTCCCCGAGGTCGCCCCTGCGCCGTCGGGCGGCGGCAGCCTGAGCGACGCCGCGCACCGCGCCGCTCCGCTCGCGGTGCGGATGCGTCCGCGCACGCTGGACGAGCTGGTCGGGCAGGAGGCGCTGCTGGGTCCAGGCTCGCCGCTGCGGCGCATGATCCACGGCGACCAGTCGATGTCGCTGATCCTCTGGGGACCGCCCGGCACCGGCAAGACGACGCTGGCGTCGCTGGTGAGCCAGCAGACCAACCGGCGGTTCGTCGAGGTCTCGGCGGTCTCGGCAGGGGTCAAGGAGGTTCGTGAGACGCTCGGGTCGGCCCGGCGGATGCTCGCGCAGGGCGGACGCGAGACCGTCCTGTTCGTGGACGAGGTGCACCGCTTCTCCAAGGCGCAGCAGGACGCGCTCCTCCCGGGCGTCGAGAACCGCTGGGTGTCCTTGATCGCCGCGACGACGGAGAACCCGCACTTCTCCGTCATCTCGCCGCTGCTCTCGCGGTCGCTCCTGCTGACGCTCGAGCCGCTCACCGACACCGACGTCGCGACGCTCGTGGACCGAGCCGTCGACGACGAGCGCGGCCTCGGTGGCGCTGTGGTGCTGGAGGAGGCGGCGCGTGACCACCTCGTACGCCTCTCGGGCGGCGATGCACGCCGAGCGCTGACCTACCTCGAGGCGGCGGCAGGTGCGGCGCTCGCCCAGGACCGTGACCGGATCGGCGTCGAGGACGCGGCGACCGCCGTGGACCGTGCTGCGGTGCGGTACGACCGGCAGGGCGACCAGCACTACGACGTGACGAGCGCCCTGATCAAGTCGATCCGCGGTTCGGACGTCGACGCGTCGCTGCACTACCTGGCGCGGATGGTCGAGGCGGGGGAGGACCCGAGGTTCCTCGCGCGACGGCTCATGATCCTCGCGAGCGAGGACATCGGCCTCGCCGACCCGACCGCGCTGCAGACGGCGGTCGCCGGTGCCCAGGCGGTCCAGATGATCGGCTTCCCCGAGGCCGCGCTCACGTTGTCGCAGGTCGTGATCGCCCTCGCGCTCGCGCCCAAGTCCAACGCCGCCTACAAGGCGATCACCGCGGCCAGCGCCGACGTACGGGCCGGAAAGGCCGGCGCGGTGCCGCCGGCGCTGCGCGACGCGCACTATGCGGGCGCCAAGAAGCTGGGACACGGCCACGACTACAAGTACGCCCACGACGACCCTCGCGGCGTGTCGGCACAGCAGTACGCGCCGGACGAGATCGACGGCGTCGACTACTACCAGCCGGGCGGGCGCGGGCAGGAGGCGGCGTACGCGGAGCGCGTGGCCCGTCTCCGCGAGATCCTGCGGGACCCCGAAGCGCGGTCCGGTGACTGAGACGACGGTTGCTCGGTAGGGTCGCCTCATGCCGTTGGAGTCCTGGATCACTGTCCTTGCCTGCGGCGTCGCGATCCTCGCACTGGTCGCGGCGCTGCTGGCGGTGCGGGCGCTCCGCCGGCTGAGCGCCGAGGTGCGGAGTCTCGCGGGAGGGCGGGAGGGTCTCGATACGCCCTCGCCCAGGGGCTCGGGCTACTCGACCGGCGGTGAGGGGGCCGGCGGCTCGGGCTACTCGACCAGCGGCGAGGGGCCCGGCGGTGAGGGGGCCGGCAGCGAGCTCGTCTATGCGCCGACGCCCCTCGAGCCCGCAGACGGGCGCCCACGGCAGGTCCTCCCGCACGAGCGCGCCGTGGTGACCCAGGAGGGCACCGTCATCGTGCTTCCGTCGGAGCAGCAGGTGGTGGCGGCTACCATGGGACGTCCGCTGGTCCGCGGCGCCGTGCTGAGCCACGGGCTGATGCATGCGCTGCGGCCCGAGAGCCGGGACCGGATCCGAGGGATCGTCCGACGCGAGTTCCGCCGCCGCCGCAAGATCAGGCGTCGTGCCGCACGGGCGGCAGCGCGATCGGCCCCGGTCTCCGGCGACGACGCGACGTCGTGGCTCGCGACCGGCACCGAGACGAGCACCCGAACACCGACGCAGGAGGGGACACCATGAAGGGCCGCGTGCTGTGGTTCGTCGCCGGCACGACTGCCGGCGTCTACGGGACCTTCCGCGCCCGGCGACTGGCGTACCGGTTCACGCCGACCGGCCTCGCCGACCAGGTCGCGGCCTGGCAGGTCGGCGCACGGGTGTTCGCCGACGAGTTCCGCTCAGGGATGGCCGATCGCGAGGCCGAGATCGCCGCGCAGCTCGGGTTGCCGACCGACACCGGCCCCGGCCCGCGTACCCTCGACGCCGCACCCCGCGCCCCCCACGCCTTGATGCGCACCCCCCTCCCGCTCTCCCCGTACGACGAGTAAGGACAGCAACTCTCCATGGACACAGCCGAGATCCGCCGCCGGTTCCTCGACCACTTCGAGAAGTTCGGGCACACGGTGGTGCCTTCGGCATCGCTGATCCTCGACGACCCGAACCTGCTGTTCGTCAACGCGGGCATGGTGCCGTTCAAGCCGTACTTCCTCGGCCAGGAGACGCCGCCCTTCAAGCGAGCGACCAGTGTCCAGAAGTGCGTCCGCACCCAGGACATCGAGGAGGTCGGCAAGACCACCCGTCACGGCACGTTCTTCCAGATGAACGGCAACTTCTCGTTCGGCGACTACTTCAAGGAAGGCGCGATCGAGCTGGCGTGGACGCTGGTCACGGGCGCCGTCGCCGACGGCGGGCTCGGCTTCGACCCGGACAAGGTCTGGGTCACGGTGCTGCCGAGCGACACCGAGGCGCGCGACGCGTGGAAGCGGATCGCGGGACTCCCCGACGAGCGCATCCAGGACCGCGGCCTGGAGGACAACTACTGGAACATGGGCGTCCCCGGACCGGGTGGCCCGTGCTCGGAGATCTACATCGACCGCGGCCCCCAGTACGGCCCGGACGGCGGGCCCGTCGTGGACGAGGACCGCTTCCTGGAGATCTGGAACCTCGTGTTCATGCAGGAGGAGCTGAGCACGGTCCGCAGCAAGGCGGACTTCGACGTGCTCGGTCCGCTCCCCGCCAAGAACATCGACACCGGCATGGGGCTCGAGCGTGTCGCGTACCTGCTGCAGGGCAAGCAGAACATGTACGAGATCGACCAGGTGTTCCCCGTGATCGAGCGGGCGTCGGCGCTGTCGGGGCGTCGGTACGGAGCCGATCCGGCTGACGACGTCCGGTTCCGTGTCATCGGCGACCACGTGCGCAGCGGCCTGATGCTGATCGGCGACGGTGTGACGCCGGGCAACGAGGGCCGCGGCTACGTCCTCCGTCGCCTGCTGCGCCGCGCGGTGCGTTCGATGCGCCTGCTCGGCTACGACGACCCCGCGCTCCCTCAGCTGCTGCCGGTGAGCCGGGACGAGATGTCGCGGTCCTACCCCGAGCTGGCCTCCGACTTCGCCCGCATCGCGCAGGTCGCGTACGCCGAGGAGGAGACGTTCCGCCAGACGCTGGCGAAGGGCACGCAGATCTTCGACCTGGCCGCGGACAGCGCGAAGGCGGAGGGCGCGACCGTGCTCACCGGCGACAAGGCGTTCCAGCTGCACGACACGTACGGGTTCCCGATCGACCTCACGCTCGAGATGGCGTACGAGCAGGGCCTGAGCGTGGACGAGCAAGGCTTCCGTGCGCTGATGCAGGAGCAGCGTGCGCGCGCGAAGGCGGACGCGAAGTCCAAGAAGGGTCAGCACGCCGACACGACGATCTACCGCGAGGCGCTCGACACGTACGGGCCGACGCACTGGCTCGCGTACGAGACCCTGAGCACCGAGTCGTCGGTGCGGTCCCTGATCCAGGAGGCCGGTCGGACGCAGGCGATGGGGGAGTCGCAGGTCGGCGAGGTCGTCCTCGACCGCACCCCCTTCTATGCCGAGTCCGGTGGTCAGAACGCTGATGCCGGCATCCTCGTCTGGGACGGCGGACGTGCTGAGGTGCTCGACGTCCAGCGCCCGGTGCGCGGGCTGGTCGTGCACCAGGTCCGTGTCCTGGAGGGCGAGCTGACGGAGGGTACGGCGCTGCAGGCGGCGGTCGACCCGCAGTGGCGCGTCGGCGCCTGCCAGGCGCACTCGGGGACGCACGTCGTCCACGCCGCGCTCCGCGAGGTGCTCGGTCCGACGGCGCTCCAGAGCGGCTCGTACAACCGGCCCGGCTACCTGCGGCTCGATTTCGGCTGGTCGAGCCCGCTGTCGCCCGAGCAGCTGCACGACGTCGAGCATGCGGCGAACGTCGCGCTGCGCGAGGACCTGCCGGTCAGCGCTGCGGTGATGTCGCTCGAGAAGGCGAAGGAGCTCGGTGCGCTGGCGCTCTTCGGCGAGACGTACGGCGAGGACGTCCGCGTGGTCGAGATCGGTGGCCCCTGGTCGCGTGAGCTGTGCGGTGGCACCCACGTCGCCCGCTCGTCGCAGATCGGCACCGTGGTCGTGACGTCGGACTCGTCCGTGGGTGCGGGCAACCGTCGCGTCGAGGCTGTCGTCGGCCTCGAGGGCTTCTCCTACCTCGCCCGCGAGCGGGACCTGGTCGCCCAGGTCGGTGACCTGCTTAAAGTGCAGCACGCCGACGTCCCCGGTCGAGTCGCTGATCTCGTCGGGCGGCTCCGCGCGGTCGAGAAGGAGGTCGAGAAGCTCCGGTCGGCGCAGCTGCTCTCCTCCGTCGCGGACCTCGCGAGCGGTGCGGCGGACGTGAACGGCGTCGCGTACGTCGGTCACGTCGCCGAAGGACTCGCGGCGAAGGACGTCCGAACCCTCGTGCTCGACGTCCGCGGTCGGCTCGATCCGTCGCGCCCGTCGGTGGTCGCGATGATCGGCACGGCTGACGGCAAGGCGGCGTGCGTCGTTGCGGTGAACGACGCCGGACGAGCAGCCGGTCTGGGTGCGGGCGACCTCATCAAGCCGGCGATGCAGGTTGTCGGCGGTCGTGGCGGCGGCAAGGCGGACGTCGCGCAGGGAGGCGGCACCGATGTGGCTGCCGCTCCGGCGGCGCTCGACGCGGTCCGTCGAGCCATCCTGGATCGCGCCGGTCTGGACGCGGTCTGACGTGCGCCACGGCACCCGGATCGGGGTGGATGTCGGCGACGTCCGCATCGGCGTGAGCGCGAGCGATCCGTCGGGGATCCTCGCCACGCCGGTGGAGACGGTCGCCGCCGGTGACAGCTCGATCCGCGACATCCTCACCATCGCGAATGATCGTCAAGCGATCGAAATTGTGGTTGGCTTGCCACGGTCGCTCTCGGGGGACATGGGGCCGGCGGCGCGCAAGGTTCGCGCCTACGCCGAGGAGCTGGCGGCAGCGTCCGCTCCGACCCCCGTCAGACTCGTGGACGAGAGGATGTCGACCGTGACCGCACAGCACAGCCTGCGACAGGCTGGGCGCAAGGCGAAGCAGCAGCGTTCCGTCGTGGACCAGGCTGCCGCCGTCGTGATCCTCCAGGCAGCGCTCGACACCGAGCGGACGAGCGGCAAGGTCCCCGGCGAGCTGGTCGAGGTGGGCGTGTGAGCGACTTGGGTCTCATGCCAGAGCGTGAACGACGTCCTTCCGGCCACCGCGCGGCGCGCCGCGAGAAGAAGCGTCGTGGTGGTCCGGGCTGCTTCTTCATCCTGCTGATCATCGCGGCGGTCTGCGTCGCCGGCTATCTCGGCCTGTCGAAGGTGGTGGGGCTCGCCAACGACTTCTTCGGTGGTCCCGAGGACTATCCGGGCCCGGGCACCGGGAGCGTCGTCGTCGAGGTGAGCAAGGGCGACACGGTCGCCGGGATCGGGCGTGAACTGAAGGCGCAGGACGTCGTCGCGAGCGTCGACGCGTTCCTGTCAGCTGCCGCCGGGGCTCCGGAGATCAACCAGGTCCAGCCGGGGTTCTACGAGCTGAAGACCCAGATGGCTGCTGATGACGCGGTCGCTGCGCTGATCAACCCCGAGAGCCGCGTGGACTCGACGGTCGGTGTGCCCGAGGGGGCGCGCGTCGATCAGGTCGTGGCGTCGATGGTGAAGAACACCGAGTTCACGAAGAAACAGGTGAATGCCGCGCTCGCGAGCCCGGAGCTGGGGCTGCCGCCAGCGGCGGAGGGGAACCCGGAGGGATACCTCTACCCGGCGACGTACACGGTCGGGCCGGACACGACGCCGCTCTCGTTGTTCCAGGAGATGGTCTCGAAGTCGGTCGCGCTCGACAAGGAGCTCGACCTCGACGGCCACGCGAAGGCGCTCGGCATCTCCGGGCACGACGCCCGGGTCGTCGCCAGCATCGTCCAGGCCGAGGCGGGGACTGCGGACTACGACAAGGTCGCCCGGGTGATCTACAACCGTCTCGACGCAGGGATGCCGCTCCAGATGGACTCGACCATCCACTACGTCAGCGGCAAGGACGGCAGCATCTGGACGAGCGCCGAGGCCCGCGAGGTCGACTCGCCGTACAACACCTACCTCTACACCGGCCTCCCGCCGAGCCCGATCGGCAACCCCGGCGAGAAGGCCTTGAACGCTGCGCTGAACCCGGCGGACGGTGAGTGGCTCTACTTCACGCTGGTGGATGCGGAGACCGGCGAGACGAAGTTCGCCGACACGTACTCCGAGCACCAGCAGAACGTGGAGGAGCTGCGCCAGAACTGCCGCGACCAGGGGGGCTGCTGATGCCGCGGTGCGCGGTGCTCGGGAGTCCGATCGAGCACTCGCTGTCGCCGGTGATCCACCGGGCCGCGTACGCCGAGCTGGGCCTCTCCGACTGGTCGTACGACCGTTTCGAGGTGGACGAGGACGGCGTGGGCACGTTCCTGGCCGGGCTCGACGAGCAGTGGCGGGGACTCTCGTTGACGATGCCGTTGAAGCGTGCGGTCCTGCCGTACCTCGACACCGTCGACGAGGCCGTCCGCGAGGTCGGAGGCGCCAACACGGTGATCGTCGACATCGAGGGTCGCCACGGGTTCAACACCGACGTCCCGGGCGGTGTGGCGGCGCTGCAGGAACGCGGGATCGACGAGGTCGAGGATGCGCTCGTGCTCGGCGCCGGTGCCACCGCAGAGTCGATGGTCGCGTCGTTGCGGCGCCTGGGCCTGCGTCGTGTCACGATCGCGGTCCGTTCCCTGGACCGTGGTGAACACCTCGCGAAGCGGATGATCGATGCCGCCGGGGGAGAGGACCAGCTCGCCGTCGACGTGACGGGCCTGGGCCCTGACCTGGCTCGGTCGGCGCAGATCGTCGTGTCGACGATCCCGTCGGTCGCCGTCGCTCCCTTCGCGCAGCTGCTCGTGACGCGCTGCGATGCCGTGTTCGACGTGGTCTACGACCCCTGGCCGACGCCGCTCGCGCGTGCAGCCCAAGCGGAGTCCGTCCCGGTCGTGTCCGGCCTCGACCTCCTCGCGCACCAGGCGGTCGAGCAGGTGCGGCTGATGACCGGACGCGACGTCCCCGCCTCGGTGCTGCGCGACGCCGCGATCGGAGCGCTGCCGGCGCACTGACGAGGTGGCCTGGCATCGCCCAGCCGCGTGTGCCCGGCAGCTCCGTCACGCGCTCAGCAGGCGCGCGAGCTGCTCCTCCATCACCGAGTGGATTCGGTCCGGTGGCTCCGGAGGTCGGGTCTGGCCCCGCGTCGGATCCGGAGGTGTGGGCTGGTCGGGTGGCTCCGGAGGTCGGGTGTGGCCCCGCGTCGGATCCGGAGGTAGGGGTCGGTCGGGTGGCTCCGGAGGTCGGGTCTGGCCCCGCGTCGGATCCGGAGGTGTGGGCTGGTCGGGTGGCTCCGGAGGTCGGGTCTGGCCCCGCGTCGGATCCGGAGGTGTGGGCTGGTCGGGTGGCTCCGGAGGTCGGGTGTGGCCCCGCGTCGGATCCGGAGGTAGGGGTCGGTCGGGTGGTTCGGGAGGTCGGGTGTGGCCCCGCGTCGGATCCGGCGCGGTCGTCGACCGCCCTTCAGACCGTCGTGACACGTGGACGTGGCCGGTCGGAGTGCGCCAGTGCACCTCGTCAGGAAGGGTGTCGTTCGCCGACGTCACGGAGGTGACCTCCCAGCCGGGGCTCTCTTTGGCGAGATTGTCGGTGCGGCAGTCTCCCTGCGCGTTCGACACGACGCTCAGTCCGCCGCGGGCGTACGGGGTGATGTGGTCGACGTCGCGGATGCGGCAGTCGCACCACGGTCTGCGGCACTGTCCGTCGACGACCTGGACGATCCGGCGAACCGCTCGGCTGAACCGACGTGCGCGCGGGTCCACGTCGTTGATGCTCCGCCCGTCCGGAGCAGTGAAGAACCGGCGGACCCACGAGTGCTCGGACCCCGCAAGCTGCCGCGCGAGCTCAGCCGGGATCGGTCCGTACCCGGAGAGCGTCGCCGGCGCTGCGTCGGCGCTGAACAGCGACTCCGGCCGCATGACGACGCCCACCTCGACGCCGATCGTGTGCGAACCGTCTGCCGCCACCTGCGCGCCGGTGAGCGCCTCGATCGCGAGGTCTGCCGTGAGCTGGCGGATCGTGCGCGGGTCGCCGTCGTTCCGCCGCACCGACGCCCGCCCGTCCAGGTGCTCGAAAGCGGCGACGACCTGGTCGGCAGGTGCGTAGACCGTCAGCGATGCCATCGCGTCGAGCTCCGGCCTGAACGTGACGGCCCGTCCCTCGCGTGCGCGGACCGTGCGCGCGTAGGCGGCGTGGGGGTCGGTGGCGAGGACCAGGCGCCGCGCCTCTGCCGCAGCACGGCGCGGCGTCAGGTCCGCCAGGGCGGGAGCGATCTCCGCGTCGACGCGCCGCCGGTCGTCGGCAGCGAGGAACGTGGTCTCTCGGCACACGGCTGCTGCGACGCCCGAGGAGATCGTCCCGTCGCGCAGCAGGCCGTGCGTCTGGGGGAGAACCTCGAGGGCGCGCGCCATCGCGTACGTGGTCTCGCCGGCCGGGCTGGACACCTGTCGCGCGAGGGCGATCTCGACGAAGAGCGATCGCGTGAACACGGACTCGTCGCGCACCAGCTCAGGAGCCGAGCGACGGCGGGCATCGAGCAGCTGCACCGCGTCGAGCTGGACGCCCTGCGCGATCCTGACCACCTCCTCGCACGCAGTCACCAGATCGATCTCGCCCGCGCCGAGCTCCAACGCACCACGAGGGGACGCGACAGCACGGGCGCGTGCGTCCTCGATCACGGCACGGACCCGGTCGAGGAGGAGCGTGGCGAGCCGGTCGAGGGTGTCGAGCTCGTCGGCTGTCGGTGCCTGCGTGGGATCGGTCGCCCGTGGAGAGCCTGCGGGAGCATTTGAAGGCGCAGAGAGTGCGGGATCAGAGGCGGCGGGATCAGGCGGTGGAGGCGGGTCGGTCGGCGGATCGAACATGTGTTCGACAGTATCGGTCGTGGCGGACGGTCGCGAAGATCCGTGCCGGTTGTCCACATCCGTTCCCGGGAGCCGCGCCTGTGGACGACGGCAGCGCTCGGCCGCCGCCGTACGGCTAAGGTTCCTGCGTGCCCGAGCCCCTGGTCGCTGCTGTGCTCGCCGCCCTCGTCGCGGCGCTCGGTGGGCTGCTTTCCCCACGTGTCATCGCGCGCCTGCCCGAGCCGGCTCCGGGGCCCGACGATGCGGACGAGGCGGGGGAGCGGGACGCTGCCGACACCCCGACACCGGCGCCGCCGCCGAAGATCCCGTACGCCGAGCTTGCCGCGGGCCGACGTCTCCCGCTCGTCCTCGCCGTCGGCGCCGCGTTGCTCGCCGGCCCGGTCGGGTGGCGCACCGGTCTCGATCCCGCGCTCCCGCTGTGGGTGGCGTTCGCGGTCCTCGGCGCTGCCCTGGCCTTCATCGACTGGCACACGCGTCTGCTCCCCAAGCGACTCGTCCTGCCCGCCTATCCCATCGTCCTGGCACTCGCCGGGCTCGCCGCGCTGCTCGGCGACGGCACCGACGTCCTCGTCCGCGTCGCCGCGGGATGGGCGGGAGTCTCTGGCGTCTACGCCCTGCTCTGGATCGTGGCTCCGCGCGGCCTCGGCTACGGCGACGTGCGCTTCTCGGGGATCGTGGCCATCACCCTCGCCACCCTGGGCTGGGCGGAGCTGATCGTCGGTGCGTACGCCGGGTTCGTCCTCGGCGCGGTCGGTGGCATCGCTCTCGTGGCGCTGCGTCTCGCCGAGCGCCGGTCGTTCCCTTTCGGTCCGTTCATGGTGCTCGGTGCGTGGGCGGGAGCGATCTGGGGGAGCACGCTGCTCGGCGGGTGGGGGTGACCCGTGCCGCGAGACCGGACGAGACCTCGACGCGGTGCATGACAGACTTGCCCCATGCTTCGTTGGATCACGGCCGGGGAGTCCCACGGCCCCGCACTGGTCGCTGTCGTGGAGGGGATGCCTGCAGGTGTCTCCGTGACGAGCGCGACGATCTCGGACGCGTTGGCGCGTCGACGCCTCGGATACGGACGTGGGGCTCGGATGAACTTCGAGGCCGACGAGCTCGAGATCATCGGCGGCATCCGGCACGGACTGACCCTCGGCAGCCCGATCGCGCTCCGCATCGGCAACAGCGAGTGGCCCAAGTGGGACAAGGTCATGTCGGCCGACCCGGTCGACGCCGAGGAGCTCCAGGGCGTCGCCCGCAACGCCCCGCTGACCCGCCCGCGCCCCGGTCACGCGGACCTCGTCGGCATGCAGAAGTACGGCTTCGACGAGGCGCGCCCGATCCTCGAGCGCGCCAGCGCCCGTGAGACCGCGGCCCGCGTCGCGCTCGGCGCGGTGGCGACGGCCTTCCTGCAGCAGGCGTGCGGCGCGACGGTCGTCAGCCACGTGGTCGAGTTCGGCTCGGTGAAGGCGCCCGCGGGGCTCGTCCCGACCATCGACGACGTCGAGCGGCTCGACGCCGACCCGGTCCGCACCCTCGACCCCGACACGTCGGCGGCGATGGTCGCCGAGGTCGATGCAGCCCGCAAGGACGGTGACACGCTCGGCGGCATCGTCGAGGTCGTCGTCCACGGCCTCCCGCCGGGTCTCGGCAGCCACGTCCACTGGGACCGGCGCCTCGACGCCCGTCTCGCCTCGGCACTCATGGGCATCCAGGCCATCAAGGGCGTCGAGCTCGGCGACGGCTTCGACCTCGCCCGCACGCGCGGGTCGCTCGCGCACGACGAGATCGTCGGCACCGAGGACGGGATCCGCCGTACGTCCGGTCGCTCGGGCGGCACGGAAGGCGGGATGTCGACCGGTGAGGTCCTGCGTGTCCGTGCCGCGATGAAGCCGATCGCCACCGTCCCCCGGGCGCTGCGGACCGTCGACGTCACGACCGGCGCTCCGGCACAGGCGCACCACCAGCGCTCCGACGTGGCCGCGGTCCCCGCCGCCGGCATCGTCGCCGAGGCGATGGTGGCACTGACCCTCGCCGACGTGATGCTCGAGAAGTTCGGCGGCGACTCCGTCACCGAGACCGCCCGCAACGTCGCGTCGTACCTCGCCGCGATGACGCCCGCGTGACCGCCGACGTACGCCCGGTGGTGGTCCTGGTCGGACCCCCGGGCGCGGGCAAGTCGACCGTCGCCGCGCTCCTCGCCGAGTCGCTCGGGGTGGAGGTGCGTGACACCGACACCGACATCGAGACCGCGACGGGCACGCCGATCGCCGACCTCTTCGTCACCCACGGTGAGGCCCACTTCCGTGCGCTCGAGGTCGATGCGGTCGCGACCGCGCTCGGCGAGCACCGCGGTGTCCTCGCCCTGGGCGGCGGTGCGGTGATGCGCGACGAGACGCAGGCGGCGCTGCGTGGCCACACGGTCGTCTTCCTCGATGTCGGTCTCGCCGAGGCCGCGTCCCGCGTCGGCCTGTCGAGCGCACGCCCGTTGCTGCTGGGCAACGTACGCTCGCAGATGAAGGCCCTGCTCGACTCCCGACGCCCGACGTACGAGGCGGTGGCGACGCACGTGATCTCCACCGACGGCCGTACGCCGACCGAGGTCGCCGAGGAGATCCTGACCCTGCTGGGGTGACCCCGCCCGGACGCCCCCACCCGTACGCCCGCCGGCTCGCGCCGGCCGCCCGCTCACCGAGGAGCCCGTCGTGCCAGATCCGACTCGCATCAACGTCGCCACCGATGCTCCGTACGACGTCGTGGTGGGCTCCGGACTCAGCGCGGAGCTGCCTGCCCTGATCCCCGAGTCGGCCACGCGGGTCGCGGTGATCCACCCGGCGTCCATGCGCGGTCTGGGCGAGGCCGTCCGGGCGCGGCTGGCGTCGGAGGGTCGCGAGGCTCACGCGATCGAGATCCCCGATGGCGAGCCCGCCAAGACGTCCGAGGTGGCCGCGTTCTGCTGGTCGGTGCTCGGCCGCGCGGGCTTCACGCGCTCCGACGTCGTCATCGGCGTCGGCGGGGGAGCGGCGACGGACCTCGCGGGCTTCGTCGCGGCCACCTGGCTGCGCGGCGTCCGCCACGTGCTGATCCCGACGACGGTCCTCGGCATGGTCGATGCCGCCGTCGGTGGCAAGACCGCGATCGACACCCCGGAGGGCAAGAACCTCGTCGGCGCCTTCCACGAGCCGATCGGCGTGCTCTGCGACCTGTCGCTGCTGGGGACGCTGCCTCTCAACGAGGTACGGTCCGGGCTCGCCGAGGTCGTGAAGTGCGGCTTCATCGCCGACCCGGTGATCCTCGACCGCGTCGAGGCCGACCCCGCGGCAGCCCTCGACGTCCGCGGCGACGTGCTGCGGGAGATCATCGAGCGCGGTATCCAGGTGAAGGCCCGCGTCGTCGCCGGCGACCTCAACGAGACGGGCGCCGACGGCACCATCGGGCGTGAGGCGCTCAACTACGGGCACACCCTCGGCCACGCGATCGAGCGCTACGAGGCGTACTCGTTCCGGCACGGCGCCGCGATCTCGATCGGCATGGTGTACGCGGCGGAGCTCGCGCGCCTGTCCGGCCGCATCGACGCCGATCTCGTCTACCGGCACCGTGCCGTCCTGGGCTCGCTCGGCCTGCCCACCGGCTACCGGCCGGGGGTGTGGGACGAGCTGCTCGCCGGGATGCGCCTCGACAAGAAGTCACGCGGTGCGCAGCTGCGCTTCGTGGTGCTCGACGGCGTCGCGGAGCCGGTGATCTTCCCCGGCCCCGACGACGGCCTGCTGACGGCGGCGTACGCGGAGATCTCCGGCTGATCGCCGTCCACGTAGGCTGACGGCATGCCCGCTCAGCACCTCGCCCGCCGTGACCGCCTGGCGTCGCTCCTCCGTGAGCGCGGCCTCGCGGCGGCGATGATCACCGACCTCGTCAACGTCCGCTACCTCACCGGGTTCACCGGTTCGAACGGCGCCGTGCGCGTCGCCGAGGACGGGTCGGCCGAGCTCGCGACCGACGGCCGTTACCAGGACCAGGCCGCGGCCGAGGCACCTGACGTCGCCGTCACCGTGAACCGCGACCTGCTCGGCGCCCTCGCCGCCGGGGCCGTCGATGCTGCTCGGGTCGGGATCGAGACCCACGACCTCACCGTCGACGACCACCTCCGCGCGCGTGAGGTCTTCGGCTCGGTCGAGCTCGTCTCGCTCGACCGGATGGTCGAGCAGCTGCGCGTCGTGAAGGACGAGGGCGAGCTGGACGCCCTGCGCCGAGCGTGCGAGATCTCGGTCCAGGCGCTCGACGAGATCCTCGCGGGGCCGCTGGTCGGCCGCAGCGAGCGCGAGATCGCGCGCGATCTCGAGTGGGCGATGTACGCCCGCGGCGCCGAGGCGATCGGCTTCGAGACGATCGTGGCTGCGGGCGACAACAGCGCGATCCCGCACCACGACCCGACGGACCGTCGCGTCGAGCGCGACGACTTCCTCAAGATCGACTTCGGTGCCCGCTTCGACGGCTACCACGCCGACTGCACCCGTACGGTCGTGGTCGGCCAGGCGGACGCGTGGCAGCGCGAGGCGTACGCCGTCGTCAAGGCCGCCCAGCAGGCCGGGGTGGACGCCCTCCGTGAAGGTGTGCTCGGCTCCGACGTGGACGCCGTCGTGCGCAAGGTCCTGGACGACGCGGGCTGGCTCGAGCACTTCACCACCGGTCTCGGGCACGGCGTCGGCCTGCAGATCCACGAGGACCCGTTCCTGCGTCCGGCGGTGCCCGCTAGACTGGAACGCCGCACCCCCCTGACCGTGGAGCCCGGTGTCTACGTGCCGGGACGCGGGGGCGTGCGCATCGAAGACACCCTCGTCGTGACCGACGGTGCAGCCGAGCTGCTCACGGACGCGACCAAAGACCTCCTGGAGCTCGCCTGATGGCAACGACGAACGACCTGAAGAACGGCATGGTGCTCAACCTCGACGGGCAGCTGTGGTCCGTCGTGTGGTTCCAGCACCACAAGCCCGGCAAGGGCGGTGCCGTGGTCCGCACCAAGCTCAAGAGCGTGCTCTCGGGCAAGGTCGTCGACCGCACCTTCAACGCCGACGTCAAGGTCGACGTGGCCAACGTCGACAAGCGCAACATGCAGTACCTGTACCACGACGGCACCTCGTACGTGTTCATGGACTCGGCGACGTTCGACCAGTACGAGCTGTCCGAGGCCACCGTCGGTGACGCGACCGGCTTCCTGCTCGAGAACCAGGAGGCGGTCGTCGCGATGAACGACGGCAACCCCCTCTACATCGAGCTGCCGGCGTCGGTCGAGCTGCTGATCGACTACACGGAGCCGGGCCTGCAGGGCGACCGCTCGTCGGGCGGCACGAAGCCCGCGAAGCTCGAGACCGGCCGCGAGATCCAGGTCCCGCTCTTCATCACCACCGGCGAGAAGGTCAAGGTCGACACCCGCGACGGTTCGTACCTGGGCCGCGTCAGCTCCTGATGGCCGGCTCACGCACCAAGGCCCGCAAGCGGGCTCTCGACGTGCTGTTCGAGAGCGAGATGCAGAGCCGTGCGGTCGGGGCGACCCTCGACGGCCGGGTCGCCGCCGGTGACCCGCCCGTCAACCCGTACACGATCGAGATCGTCGAGGGCGTGCGTGAGCACGGCGTCCGCATCGACGAGCTGCTCGAGGAGTACGCCCAGGGCTGGTCGCTCGAGCGCATGCCGGCCGTCGACCGCAACCTGTTGCGGATCGGCGTGTACGAGGTGCTGTTCCGGGACGACGTCCCCGACGCCGTCGCGGTGACCGAGGCCGTGAACCTCGCGGCCGAGCTGTCCACCGACGACTCACCGACGTTCATCAGCGGTCTCCTGAGCCGCATCGTGGAGGTCAAGCCGACGCTGTCGGCCTGAGCCCCTTCCGCACGGCCCTCCGCACGGCCCTGCATACGGCCCCGCACCCGGCGCTGCCGGTGCGGGGCCGCCTTGTCGATATGACAATTCCCCGAGCGTTGCGTTAACGTCACAGCCGGTGACTCCGGCGTTCCCGGTGCACCGACAGGGTGAGAAGTTCCGGTACTGGGTGATAGCGCAAGGGGCGTCAGTGAGTCTGTGGGAGTTCGTTCAAGACCGCTGGTCGCTGCTGTGGTTCCAGGGTTACCAGCACGTCAGTCTCGTCATCCAGTCGCTGATCGTGGCCACGCTGCTCGCACTGGTCCTCGCGTGCCTGTCGTACCGCTCGTCGCGCGTCACCTCCGTCGCGCTCTCGGCCAGCTCGGTCGGGCTGACGTTCCCGTCCTTCGCGCTCTTCGGCCTCCTCATCGCCTTCATCCCGAACGGCGTCACGGTGTCGGTCGTCGCGCTGGCCTTCTACGGGACGCTCCCGATCCTGCGCAACGCCGTCGTCGGCCTGGCCCGGGTCGACCCGGGCCTCGTCGAGTCGGCCCGCGGCATGGGCATGAGCCGGACCGCAACGCTGCTGCGGCTGGAGATCCCGCTCGCCTGGCCGGTGATCATCACCGGCATCCGGATCTCGGCGCAGATGCTGATGGGCATCGCGGCGATCGCCGCGTACGCGTCCGGGCCGGGCCTGGGCTCGTTCATCTTCTCCGGGCTGTCGCGCATCGGCGGCGCCAACGCGACCAACTCCGCATGGGCGGGAACGCTGGCCATCGTGGTCCTGGCGGTCCTGCTCGATCTCGTCCTCAACCTGCTGGGGCGACTGACCACCTCGAGGGGTATCCGTGTCTGAGACCGACGTGACGAACGCCGACCTGCCCGCCGACGGTCCCGAGCCGCAGGTCCACGGCCAGCGGATCCTCCTCGACGGCGTGACGAAGCGCTACCCGGGCCAGAAGGCGCCCGCCGTCGACGACATCACGCTGGAGATCCCGGCCGGCGAGATCGTGATGCTCGTCGGGCCCTCGGGCTGCGGCAAGACGACGACGCTGAAGATGATCAACCGGCTGATCGAGCCGAGCGAGGGACGCATCCTCATCGGCGACGAGGACGTCACCCACAAGGACCCCGACGAGCTCCGCCGCCATGTCGGCTACGTGATCCAGGGTGCCGGGCTGTTCCCGCACCTGACGGTCGCCAAGAACATCGCGCTCGTCCCCAGGCTGCTCGGCTGGGACAAGGCCAGGATCGAGGCACGCGTCACCGAGATGCTCGAGCTGGTCAACCTGGAGCCTGACCAGTACGCGAGCCGTTATCCGCGGGAGCTCTCCGGCGGGCAGCAGCAGCGGGTCGGCGTCGCGCGGGCTCTCGCAGCCGATCCGCCCGTGCTGCTGATGGACGAGCCCTTCGGCGCGGTGGACCCGATCACGCGGCAGCGGCTCCAGGACGAGCTGCTGCGCCTGCAGGAGGAGCTGCGCAAGACGATCGTGTTCGTCACCCACGACTTCGACGAGGCGGTGAAGCTGGGGGACCGGATCGCGATCCTCCAGGTCGGCTCCGCGATCGCTCAGTACGACACCCCGGAGGCGATCCTCGCCAACCCGGCCAACGAGTTCGTGGAGGGCTTCATCGGTCACGGCGCCGCGCTCAAGCAGCTGACGTTGACCAGGGTGCGTGACGTCGACCTCCACGAGGCGGCCGTCGCCCGCGTCGGCGACGACCCGGCGCAGGCCGTCGCCGCGGCGGAAGAGCTCGGTCGCGAGCACGTCATCGTCCTCGACGGCGCGGGCCGCCCCCTCCGCTGGCTGCCGCTGCGGGCTCTGCGCCGTCCGGACGCGCTCACCCGGGTCGCTCGCGACGAGAACCTCGAGTCCGTGAGTCTCGCCTCCACCCTCAACGACGCGCTCGACGAGATGCTGACGTCGTCGCACGGCGTCGTGGTGGTGACCGGCCGCCGGGGCCGCTACGAAGGCGTCGTCCGGATCGAGACCGTCATGGAGGCCATGCAAGGGCTGCAGTCCCCGGCCCACGAGGCCGGGCGGGTCACGCGGTGAGCATCGCCACCGGCCCCGCGGCCACGGAGGACGTCGCCGACGCGAGCACCACGACGACGGCCGACGGCGCCGCGCCGATGCGTCGAGGCCGCGCAGTCGGCCAGCTCGTCGCGTGCCTCGCGGTGTTCGGAGCGCTCCTCGTCTACGTCGCGGTCGCCGACCTGTCGTCGGTCGAGGCCCGAAACCTGAGCACCACGCGGCTGCTGACCCTGTCCTGGCAGCACTTCCTGCTGGCGATGGCCGCTGCGCTGCTGGTGATCGTGCTGGCGATCCCGCTGGGGATCCTCCTGACCCGCGGCCCGATGCGGCGCTTCTCCACGCCCATCACCGCCGTGGCCGGCTTCGGCCAGGCCGCCCCGGCGATCGGCCTGATCGTGATCGCCGCGCTCTACTTCGGCACCGGTCGGTTCCCGTTCGTCTGCGCCCTCGCGGTGTACGGGATCCTCCCGGTCCTCGCCAACGTCGTCACCGGCATCGACGGCGTCGACCCGCGTCTCGTCGAGGCCGCCCGCGGCATGGGGATGTCGGCGTTCAGCACGCTCGTACGCGTCGAGCTGCCGCTGGCGATCCCCGTGATCATGACCGGCGTCCGTACGGCGCTGGTGCTGATGACCGGCACCGCGGCCCTCGGGGGCTTCGTCAACGCCGGTGGCCTCGGGACGCTGGTCAACACCGGCATCAAGCTCGGCCTCGACAACGTCCTGATCGTCGGCGCGCTGGCGATCGCGGCCCTCGCCCTGTTCATCGACTGGCTCGCCCGCATCATCGAGATGGCGGCGACGCCGAAGGGACTCTGACTCCGATGCGTACCCCAGACGCCCGTCCCCGCGTCACCCTGCTGCGCCGTACGCTCGCCGGCGTCGCCGCCGTCACCGCGGCCGCGATGATCGGAGGCTGCGGCCTCGAGAACGCCAACGGCTACATCGCCCCCGCCGAGCCTGCCGCCATCGAGCAGCACGACTCGCTCGAGGGGGTCGAGATCACCGTCGGGTCGAAGGACTTCACCGAGCAGCTGATCCTCGGCAACATGTACGCCACCGTGCTGCAGACCGCCGGCGCGACCGTCACGAACCGCAGCAACATCGCGGGCAGCGTCGGTGTCCGCAACGCGCTGCTCAACGGGTCGGTCGACGTCTCGCCGGAGTACACCGGCACCGGCTGGATCAGCTATCTCGGTCACGACAAGCCCGTCAAGGGCGAGCAGGAGCAGTGGCAGGCGGTCCACGACGAGGACCTCGGCAACGGCCTGACCTGGCTACCGTTCAGCCCGGTGAACAACACGTACGCGTTCGCGATGGGGCCGGACGCGAGCAAGAAGCTCGGCATCACCAGCCTGTCGGAGATCAAGGACCTGCCGGTCGCGGAGCGGACGTTCTGCGTGGAGGACGAGTTCTTCAGCCGGGAGGACGGGTTCCAGCCGATGCTCGCGACGTACGGGCTCGAGTACGGCAAGGACGTGCCGGCCGGCAACGTGTTGCGGATGGACACCGGCGTCGTGTACGACGCGACCGCCCGCGGCGAATGCAACTTCGGCGAGGTGTTCACGACCGACGGGCGCATCCTCGCGCTCGACCTCGCCGTGCTCGAGGACGACAAGGGTTTCTTCCCGCTGTACAACCTCGCTCCGGTGATCCAGACCGACCTGGTCGAGCAGCACCCGGAGATCGCCGAGGTCTTCGCGCAGCTGCAGCCGCTGCTCACGAACGAGGTGCTGCTGGAGCTGAACGCGCAGGTCGACGTCGACGGAGGAGAGCCCGCCCTGGTCGCCCGTGACTGGCTGCGGGAACAGGGCCTGGTCGAGTGACACCAGGCCACCGCGCCCCCGAGAGACCTGCCTCACACGTGTAGGCTGACGAGCGAAAGACATCCTTTAACCACCGTCCCGTGAGGCGGAGAAGGAGGTCAGTCGGTGTCTGCGCACACCCCTGATTCCGTGCCCCCATCGTCGGGCACCCTCGGCACATCGTCCACCGTCGTCCTCGATGCAGGTGACATCTCCCGCGCTCTGACGCGGATCACCCACGAGATCATCGAGAAGAACCGCGGTGCCTCCCAGGTCGTGGTCCTCGGCATCCCGACCCGCGGCGTCGAGCTCGGTCGCCGGGTCGCCGAGCGCATGAGCGAGGTCGACGGACACCCCGTCCCGTACGGCTCGCTCGACATCACGATGTACCGCGACGACCTGCGGCTCAAGCCGGCCCGCGCCCTCGAACGCACCGACATCCCCGTCGACCTCGACGACCGCGTCGTCGTCCTCGTCGACGACGTCCTCTTCTCCGGCCGGACCATCCGCGCCGCTCTCGACGCCCTCAACGACCTCGGCCGCCCCCGTGCGGTCCAGCTCGCGGTCCTCGTCGACCGGGGCCACCGCGAGCTGCCGATCCGCGCGGACTTCGTCGGCAAGAACCTCCCGACGTCGCTCGCCGAGCAGGTGAAGGTCACGGTCAGCGGCGTCGACGAGCGGGACGAGGTCCGGATCGTCTCCGCAGCCAGGACCGTTCCGGGGGAGGGCGCCTGATGCGACACCTCCTCTCCACGGGCGACCTGAGCCGCGACGACGCGGTCCTCCTCCTCGACACCGCCGAGGAGATGCTGAGCGTCGCGCAGCGCCCGATCAAGAAGCTGCCGACGCTGCGTGGCCAGACGGTCGTCAACCTGTTCTTCGAGGACTCGACCCGCACCCGCATCTCGTTCGAGGCGGCGGCCAAGCGCCTGTCCGCCGACGTCATCAACTTCGCCGCCAAGGGGTCGAGCGTCTCCAAGGGCGAGAGCCTCAAGGACACCGCGCTGACCCTGCAGGCGATGGGCGCCGACGCGGTCGTGATCCGCCACGGCGCCTCCGGTGCGCCGGCCCGCCTCGCTCGGGCCGGATGGATCGACTCGGCGATCCTCAACGCAGGCGACGGCTCGCACGAGCACCCGACCCAGGCGCTCCTCGACGCGTTCACGATGCGCCGCCACCTCGCCCCGAGCGGCGACCGGAGCCTCGAGGGTCGCCGCGTCGCGATCGTCGGCGACGTCCTGCACAGCCGGGTCGCCCGCTCCAACGCGCTGCTGCTCGCGACCCTCGGCGCCGAGGTGACGCTGGTCGCTCCGCCCACCCTCATGCCGTACGGCGTGGAGTCGTGGCCGGTCGAGACCTCGTACGACCTCGACACCGTCCTCGCGAAGTCCGACGCCGTCATGATGCTGCGCGTCCAGACCGAGCGCATGAACGCCGCGTTCTTCCCCAGCGCCCGCGAGTACAGCCGGCGCTACGGCCTCGACAGCAGGCGCATGGCCAAGCTTCCCGAGCACGCGATCGTCATGCACCCCGGGCCGATGAACCGCGGCATGGAGATCACCGCCGACGTCGCCGACTCGGTGCGCTCGGTGATCGTCGAGCAGGTCACCAACGGCGTCGCCGTCCGGATGGCCGCGCTCTACCTCCTCCTCAGCGGCGCACGCGATGCCGCGACCACCTCCCCAGCGACCACCGCAGACCTCACAGAAGGACAGGCATGACCGCCTACGTCATCCGCAACGCATCGATCCTCGGCGCGGACGTCGCGGACGTACGCATCGTCGACGGCGTCATCGCCGAGATCGGCACCACGCTCGACACCTCGGACGTCGAGGTGATCGACGCCGACGGCCTGATCGCCCTCCCGGGTCTGGTCGACCTCCACACGCACCTGCGCGAGCCCGGCCGCGAGGACGCCGAGACGGTCGAGACGGGCACCCGCTCGGCTGCCGCCGGCGGCTTCACCCTGGTCCACGCGATGGCCAACACCGACCCGGTCGCCGACACCGCCGGCGTCGTCGAGCAGGTGTGGCGGCTCGGTCGTGAACACGGCTACTGCGACGTCGCGCCCGTCGGCGCCGTCACCGTCGGCCTGGCGGGGGAGAAGCTCGCCGAGCTCGGCGCCATGGCCGACTCCGCCGCCCGCGTCCGGGTGTTCTCCGACGACGGCAAGTGCGTCTCGGACGCCGTGCTGATGCGCAGGGCACTGGAGTACGTGAAGGCGTTCGACGGCGTCATCGCCCAGCACGCGCAGGAGCCGCGGCTCACCGAGGGCGCGCAGATGAACGAGGGCGAGCTGTCCGGCGTCCTCGGCCTCACCGGCTGGCCCGCAGTCGCCGAGGAGGCGATCATCGCGCGCGACGTCCTCCTCGCCGAGCACGTCGGGTCCCGCCTGCACGTCTGCCACCTCTCGACCCGCGGCTCCGTCGAGATCGTCCGCTGGGCGAAGTCCCGCGGCATCGACGTCACCGCCGAGGTCACCCCGCACCACCTGCTGCTGACCGACGAGCTCGCCGCGACGTACGACCCGATCTACAAGGTCAACCCGCCCCTGCGGACCGCCGACGACGTCGCCGCGCTGCGCGAGGCCCTCGCCGAGGGCGTCATCGACATCGTCGCCACCGACCACGCCCCGCACCCCAGCGAGGACAAGGACTGCGAGTGGGCCGCCGCGGCGTTCGGCATGATCGGCCTCGAGACCGCGCTGTCGGTCGTGCAGCACACGATGGTCGACACCGGCCTGCTCGACTGGGCAGGCGTCGCCGACCGCATGTCCGCACGCCCCGCCGCGATCGGGCGGGTCGCGTCCCACGGCCGCCCGCTCGCCGTCGGCGAGCCCGCCAACATCGTCCTGTACGACCCGAGCGCGAGCCGCGTCGTCCGACCGGAGGACACCGTGTCGATGTCTCGCAACACCCCGTACCGCGGCATCGAGCTGCCGGGCAAGGTCGTCGCGACCTTCCTGCGCGGGAGACCTACCGTCCTTGACGGCACCGTTGTTGATGAGGCGAGTGTTGAGGAGGTGTCGGCATGACCCGGGTTCCCGCGATCCTCGTGCTCGAGGACGGGCGCACCTTCCGTGGCGAGTCGTACGGCGCCCTCGGCGAGACCGTGGGCGAGGCGGTGTTCTCCACGGGCATGACCGGCTACCAGGAGACGCTCACCGACCCGTCGTACCGCCGTCAGGTCGTCGTCATGACGGCCCCGCACGTCGGCAACACCGGTGTGAACCCCGAGGATCCCGAGTCCGGCCGCATCTGGGTCGCGGGCTACGTCGTCCGCGACCCCGCCCGGGTCGCGAGCAGCTGGCGCGCCACCCGCACGCTCGAGGACGAGCTCGTCGAGCAGGGGATCGTCGGCATCAGCGGCATCGACACCCGCGCGCTGACCCGCCACCTGCGTGAGCGCGGGGCCATGCGCGTCGGCATCAGCACGGTGTCGGAGGACGCCGACGCCCTCCTGGCCACGGTGCAGGCCGCACCCCAGATGAGCGGAGCGGACCTCGCGGGAGAGGTGACCACGGCGGAGCCGTACGTCGTCCCCGCCGTCGGAGACAAGCGCCTCACCGTCGCCGCCGTCGACCTCGGCATCAAGGCCATGACCCCGCACCGGATGGCCGAGCGCGGCATCGAGGTCCACGTGCTGCCCGCCGACACGACGCTCGAGCAGGTCCGGGCGACCGGCGCGGACGGCGTCTTCTTCTCGAACGGTCCTGGCGACCCCGCCGCGGCCACCGAGGCGGTCGCGCTGCTGCGCGACGTGCTCGCGGACGGGACGCCGTTCTTCGGCATCTGCTTCGGCAACCAGATGCTCGGGCGTGCGCTCGGGCTGGACACGTTCAAGCTCAAGTACGGCCACCGCGGCATCAACCAGCCCGTGATGGACCGCACCACCGGCAAGGTCGAGGTGACCGCGCACAACCACGGTTTCGCGGTGGCGTGGCCGACCGATCTCGAGACGGCCGTCGAGACGCCGTACGGCGAGGCCTCGGTGAGCCACGTGTGCCTGAACGACGACGTCGTCGAGGGCCTCGAGGTCCGCGACGCCGAGGGTGGTCTGCGGGCGTTCAGCGTCCAGTACCACCCGGAGGCGGCGGCCGGCCCGCACGACGCCGAGTACCTCTTCGACCGGTTCGCCGAGCTCATGCTCGCGCGTGCCGGTTCCGAGACGACCGAAGGGACGGCGCTCTGATGCCCCGCCGCGACGACATCTCCTCCGTGCTGGTCATCGGGTCCGGCCCGATCGTGATCGGCCAGGCCTGCGAGTTCGACTACTCCGGGACCCAGGCCTGCCGCGTGCTGCGCGACGAGGGCCTGCGCGTGGTGCTGGTGAACTCCAACCCGGCCACGATCATGACCGACCCCGAGTTCGCCGACGCCACGTACGTCGAGCCGATCACGCCGGAGTTCGTCGAGCGCGTGATCGCGAAGGAGCGCCCCGACGCGCTGCTCGCCACGCTCGGCGGCCAGACCGCGCTCAACACCGCCATGGCGCTCGACGCCGCCGGCGTCCTCGAGAAGTACGGCGTCGAGCTGATCGGTGCCTCGGTCGAGGCGATCGAGAAGGGCGAGAACCGCGAGTCCTTCAAGGCGATCGTCGAGGGTCTGCCCGAGGCCTGGGCGGCGGAGGTCGCGCGCTCGGCGATCTGCCACTCGATGAGCGACTGTCTCGGCGCGGTCGAGGATCTGGGCTACCCGGTCGTGGTCCGTCCCTCGTACACGATGGGCGGCGTCGGCTCCGGCATCGCCCGCGACGAGGAGGAGCTGCACCGCATCGCCGGCGCCGGCCTCGCCGCCAGCCCGACCACCGAGGTGCTCCTGGAGGAGTCGATCCTCGGCTGGAAGGAGTACGAGCTGGAGGTGATGCGCGACAAGGCCGACAACGTCGTGATCGTCTGCTCCATCGAGAACCTCGACCCGATGGGTGTCCACACCGGCGACTCCATCACCGTCGCTCCAGCGATGACTCTGACCGACCGCGAGTACCAGCGCCTGCGGGACATCGCGATCGGCGTCATCCGCGAGGTCGGCGTCGACACCGGCGGCTGCAACATCCAGTTCGCGGTGAACCCCGAGGACGGCCGCATCGTCGTCATCGAGATGAACCCGCGCGTCTCCCGCTCGAGCGCGCTCGCGTCGAAGGCAACCGGTTTCCCGATCGCCAAGATCGCCGCCAAGCTCGCGATCGGCTACACCCTCGACGAGATCCCGAACGACATCACCCGCGAGACGCCGGCCAGCTTCGAGCCGACGCTCGACTACGTCGTCGTGAAGGTGCCGCGGTTCGCGTTCGAGAAGTTCCCGTCCGCCGACCAGCGCCTGACGACCCACATGAAGTCGGTCGGTGAGGCGATGGCCATCGGCCGCAACTTCACCGAGGCCCTCCAGAAGGCGCTGCGGTCGCTCGAGCGGCCCAACGCCGCGTTCGACTGGCACCGCGAGTGGGTCGATCTCGACAAGGACGCCCTCCTGGCCGAGATCTCCGTCCCGCACGACGGCCGCCTCAAGAAGGTCATGGACGCCATGCGGGCGGGCGCGACCCCCGAGGAGCTGTTCGAGGCCACGAAGATCGACCCGTGGTTCCTCGACCAGCTCGCGCTGATCAACGAGATCGCCGCCGAGGTCACCGCCGCCGACGAGCTCACGCCCGGCCTGCTGCGCAAGGCGAAGCGTCACGGCTTCTCCGACGAGCAGCTCGGCAAGATCCGCGGGATGAGCGCAGACGTCGTCCGCGGCGTCCGTCACGCGCTCGGCATCCGTCCGGTCTACAAGACCGTCGACACCTGTGCGGCCGAGTTCGCGGCACGCACGCCGTACCACTACTCGTCGTACGACGAGGAGACCGAGGTCGAGCCGCGTGAGCGGCCGGCGGTGCTGATCCTCGGCTCCGGGCCCAACCGGATCGGCCAGGGCATCGAGTTCGACTACTCGTGCGTCCACGCGTCGCTCGCGCTCTCGGAGGCGGGCTACGAGACGGTGATGGTCAACTGCAACCCGGAGACGGTGTCGACGGACTACGACACCTCCGACCGCCTCTACTTCGAGCCGTTGACGCTCGAGGACGTCCTCGAGGTGATCCACGCGGAGCGGCAGGCCGGTCCTGTGGTGGGCGTCGTCGTCCAGCTCGGCGGCCAGACCCCGCTGGGGCTCGCAGCGGCGCTGGAGCGCGAGGGCGTCCCGATCGTCGGCACGTCGCCGGCGGCGATCGACCTCGCCGAGCACCGCGGCGCGTTCGGCCGGGTCCTCGCCGACGCCGGGCTCCCCGCGCCGAAGCACGGCACGGCGACATCGTTCCCCGGGGCCAAGAAGGTCGCCGACGAGATCGGCTACCCGGTGCTGGTGCGTCCCTCGTACGTCCTGGGCGGGCGCGGCATGGAGATCGTGTACGACGAGGGTGCGCTGGCCGACTACATCGAGCGCGCGACCGAGATCTCGCCCGAGCACCCCGTGCTGGTCGACCGGTTCCTCGACGACGCGGTCGAGATCGACGTCGACGCGCTGTACGACGGCACCGACCTCTACCTCGGCGGCGTGATGGAGCACATCGAGGAGGCCGGCATCCACTCCGGCGACTCGTCGTGCGCGCTGCCGCCGATCACGCTCGGCGCCGAGGACCTCGCGAAGATCCGGGTCTCGACCCGGGCGATCGCCGAGGGCGTCGGGGTCCGCGGGCTCATCAACATCCAGTTCGCGCTGAGCTCGGACGTGCTCTACGTCCTCGAGGCCAACCCGCGCGCCTCGCGCACGGTGCCGTTCGTGTCGAAGGCGACCGGCGTCCCGCTCGCGAAGGCTGCCGCACGCCTGATGCTCGGCGAGTCGATCGCCGAGCTGCGCGCCGCCGGCGTCCTCCCCGCGACCGGCGACGGCTCCGACCTCGGCCCGGACGCGCCGAGCGCCGTCAAGGAGGCCGTGATGCCGTTCAACCGGTTCCGGACCCTCGAGGGCAAGACCGTGGACACGCTCCTCGGGCCCGAGATGCGTTCGACCGGCGAGGTCATGGGCATCGACGCGCTGTTCGGCACGGCGTTCGCGAAGGCCCAGGCCGGCGCGCAGGAGGGTCTCCCGACCTCGGGCAAGGTCTTCGTGTCGGTCGCCAACCGCGACAAGCGCCACATGATCTTCCCGATCAAGCGGCTCGCCGACCTCGGGTTCGAGATCGTGGCGACCTCCGGCACCGCCGAGGTGCTCCGACGCAACGGCGTCACCGCCACCGTCGTACGCAAGCTGAGCGAGTCCGCCGCCGGTGGCCGCGAGCTGATCGACATGATCGCGACCGGCGAGGTGCGCCTGGTCGTCAACACCCCGCACGGCTCCACCTCCGGCGGCAGCCCGCGCGTCGACGGGTACGAGATCCGTACCGCCGCGATCAGCGCCGGGGTCCCGTGCATCACCACCGTCCAGGGCCTCGCAGCCGCGGTCCAGGGCATCGAGGCCGCTCGCGAGGGCGGTGTCGGCGTCCGCTCGCTCCAGGAGTGGGCCACCGCCGTACGGATGGGAGCCGACGCGTGAGCGCGAACCGGAGCGGAGGCACGCCGAGGTCCGAGGTGTGCCGGGGCAAGGTACCCGAGCGCTCGGGCAAGGCAGGTGCGGCGTGAGTGCCACGCAGTCCGCCGGGACGGTCGTCTCCCGCACGCCGGTCGGCGACTACCACCACCTGGTGATCGCCGCGGAGGGCATCGCCGAACATGCGCGTCCGGGCCACTTCGTGGCGCTGGCGATCGGCGGGGTCGACAGCGGCATGCTGCTGCGGCGCGCGTTCTCGATCTACCGCACGTCCACCACCGGGCGGCACGGCGAGACCGTCGAGATCGTGTTCGCGGCGCACGGCAAGGGCACCCGATGGATGGCCGACCTCGCGCCGGGCGACCCGATCGACGTCGTCGGTCCGGTCGGCCGCCCGTTCGCGCTCCCGAAGGAGCCCGTCTCGTGCGTGCTCGTCGGCGGCGGCTACGGGTCCGCACCGATGTTCTCGCTCGCGACCGCCCTGCGCGACCGCGGCTGCCCCGCACACCTGGTGCTCGGTGCCGCCACGACCCCTCGACTGTTCGGGCTGTCCGACGCGAACAAGGTCGGCTCGTCGGTGCACGTGACCACCGAGGACGGATCGACCGGCACCCGTGGTCGCGTCACGGACGTGCTCGGCGACCTCGTCGACACCACCGACGCCGCCGTCGTGTACGCGTGCGGTCCGATGGGGATGCTGCGCGCGGTGGCCGACGTCGCCGAGGACAACGGTGCCTGGAGCCAGTGCGCGGTCGAGGAGTCGATGGCCTGCGGGATCGGGGTCTGCATGACCTGCGTCCTGCCCGTCGAGGGAGAGGACGGGATCGTCCGGATGGTGCGCAGCTGTGTCGACGGGCCCGTCTTCCGTGGGGACCGCGTGCGATGGGACGCCGTCGGGACCATCCCGCCGGGGACGCTCGGAGGCCCGCGATGAGCTACGCCCCGCACGACTTCGGCGGCCCGATCTCGCCCGACGAGGTCGACCTCTCGGTCGACCTGTGCGGCGTCGCGCTGCCCAACCCGGTCATGACCGCCTCGGGGTGCGCCGCCGCGGGACGCGAGCTAGACCAGTTCTTCGACGTCGCCGAGCTCGGCGCGATCGTCACGAAGTCGATCATGCTGAACCCGCGCTCCGGCCGCGCGACCCCGCGGATGGCGGAGACGCCCTCGGGGATGCTCAACTCGATCGGCCTGCAGGGCCCCGGCATCGACGCGTTCCTCGCCCGCGACCTCCCGTGGCTCGTCCAGCGCGGTGCCCGCGCGGTCGTCTCGATCGCGGGTGACAAGCCCGCCGACTACGTCGAGCTCGCCCGTCGCGTCGGTCAGGCGCCCGGCGTCGCCGCGATCGAGGTCAACATCTCGTGCCCGAACGTCGAGAACCGAGGCCTCGTGTTCGCCTGCGACGCGGAGTCCTCGTACCGCGTGATCGAGGAGTGCCGACCGCACATCCCCGACGACATCCCCGTGTTCGCGAAGCTGACGCCGGACGTCACCGACATCGCGACGATCGCCGGAGCCGTCGCCGACGCGGGCGCCGACGGTGTCACGGTCATCAACACGCTGCTCGGGCTCACGATGGACCCGGACACCCTTCGACCCCGCCTCGGCGGCGTCACCGGCGGCCTCAGCGGGCCGGCGGTGCGGCCGGTGGCCGTCCGCGCGGTCTGGCAGATCCGCAAGGCCCTGCCCGACCTGCCGATCCTCGGCGTCGGCGGCATCCGCACCGGCTTCGACGCCCTCGAGTTCGTGCTCGCCGGCGCCGACGCCGTCCAGGTCGGCACCGTCATCTTCAACGACCCGGGCGCGCCGATGCGTGTCGTGCGCGAGCTGCGCGACGAGCTCGCCGTCCGGGGCATCCGGTCGCTCGACACGGTCAGGAACGCAGCACATGGCTGAAGGAGCAGACGTGACCCCGTTCGGAGCCCGCCTCAGCGAGGCAGTCAGCGCGTACGGTCCGCTGTGCGCCGGCATCGACCCGCACGCGTCGCTGCTCGCGGACTGGGGACTGACCGACGACGTGGCCGGGCTCGAGACGTTCGCGTCGACGGTCGTGGAGGCGCTCGCCGGTGAGGTCGCCGTCGTGAAGCCGCAGTCGGCGTTCTTCGAGCGCCACGGCGCCGCGGGTGTCGCGGTCCTCGAGCGCACGATCCAGGACGCCCGTGCCGCGGGTCTCCTCGTGCTCCTCGACGTCAAGCGCGGAGACATCGGGTCGACGGCCGCCGCGTACGCCGACGCGTACCTCGACGCCGCCTCGCCGATGCAGGTCGACGCGGTCACGGTCAGCCCGTACCTCGGCTTCGGCTCGCTCGAGCCCTTCCTGGCGACGGCGGAGCGCAACGGGGGAGGCGTCTTCGTCCTCGCGCTGACCTCCAACCCCGAGGGCCCCGAGGTCCAGCACGCCCGGATCGGAGAGCGTACGGTCGCCGGCGCGATGCTGGACCACCTCCGGGAGCGCAACGCGGAGGCGTCTCCGCAGGGCTCGTACGGCGCCGTGGTCGGCGCGACGGTCGGCGAGCTGACCGAGGACGTGGACATCAACGGCCCGCTGCTGATCCCCGGCTTCGGGGCTCAGGGCGGCACGGTGGCCGATCTGCGACGCCTCTTCGGACCGGTGTGGGAGCACGTCCTGCCGGCCAGCTCGCGCGGCATCCTCGCCGCCGGGCCGGACGTGGCGTCGCTGCGCCGGGCGGCGCGTGCCGTCCGCGACGAGCTCGCCTGACGGGCACCCGTGCTCGCTGAGCCGGCGTCCCGCTAGGGTGACAACCGCCGTGCGGCGACGTCCCTCGACCCGGTCGCTGTGCAGGGCTCCGCTGACGCGGATTCCGACCACACCTGGCCGCGCTGCGGCCGCACACCAAGGAGCACCACCCATGCGCCGATTCACGTTCGCCCTCGCGAGCGCCACGCTCGCCGTCGCCACCCTCGCCGGCTGCGGCGGGGACAGCGACGAGGCCTACTGCGACGCCGTCGACGCCGCCGGCAAGAAGCTGAGCGACGTCGCTGCTGCCGACGACCTCGGTGACGCGATCGACAGCCTCAAGAAGGTCCGCGACGAGGCGTCGGGCGAGACCAAGGAGAACTGGGACACGCTGATCACCTCGATCGAGACCCTCCAGGGCGGCGACGCCAGCAGCGCCGAGGACCTCGACCAGGACAAGATCAAGGACGCGAGCGACCAGATCGTCAAGCAGGTCAAGGACACCTGCGACATCAACCTCGAAGAGCTCAACTGACCGACCGCGACAGCGGCCCTCCCGGACTCCGGGAGGGCCGCTGCGCAGTCGCCCCCGCTCGACCCCTCTGCGCGCTGATCCTCCGCTCGCCGACTAGGCTGTCGGCGGCTCGCGAACGACGCGGCGACTTCTGGTTGCCGCCGCGCGGACGCTCTCGCTAAGTTCACTGCATCGACCCGACCCGTACGAGGTGACCCACGTTGGCTCTTCCTCCGCTCACCCCTGAACAGCGCCAGGCCGCGCTGGAGAAGGCTGCGGCCGCGCGCCGGGAGCGCGCTGAGATCAAGAACCGTCTGAAGCGCTCCGGCGCATCCCTGTCAGAGGTTCTCGAAGAGGGCCAGACCAACGACGTGGTCGGCAAGATGAAGGTCTACGACCTCCTCCAGTCGATGCCCGGGCTCGGCAAGATCCGGGCCCGCCAGCTGATGGAGAAGATCGGCATCGCGGAGTCGCGCCGGGTGCGCGGCCTCGGGGTCAAGCAGATCGCGGCTCTGGAGCACGAGTTCGCGAATCGTGGCTGATGCGGTGACCCCAGCGGGCGGGCCGGTGCCTCGCCGGCTCGTCGTGCTCGCGGGCCCGACCGCCGTCGGCAAGGGCACGGTCGCCGCCGCGGTGCGTGCCGCGCACCCCGAGATCTGGATCTCGGTGTCGGCGACGACCCGTGCGCCGCGGCCCGGTGAGGTCGACGGTGTCCACTACCACTTCGTGACGCCCGAGGAGTTCGACCGCTTGGTCGACGAGGGGCAGATGCTCGAGTGGGCGGTCGTCCACGGCACGAACCGCTACGGTACGCCGCGGCAGCCGGTCGTCGACCACCTGAACGCGGGCGTCCCCGCCCTGCTCGAGATCGATCTCCAGGGCGCCCGGCAGGTCCGAGAGGCCATGCCGGACGCTCTGTTCGTGTTCCTCAAGCCCCCGTCGTGGGACGAGCTGGTCAGCCGGCTGGTCGGTCGAGGCACCGAGGACGAGGCCGAGCGCACCCGCCGTCTCGCCACCGCCGAGGTCGAGCTGGCGGCCGAGGACGAGTTCGACGTCACGGTCGTCAACGCCGAGGTCCGCCAGGCGTGTGCCGAGTTGGTAGCATTGATCGAGAATCCCCCCGACATCGTTCGGGGAACACCCACGACTCCCTTGTGAGGCCACCACGTGTCCGGCACCCAGGCTGCCCCTGAAGGCATCACCTACCCGCCCATCGACGATCTGCTCGGCAAGGTCGGCTCGAAGTACGAGCTCGTCCTGGTGAGCGCCAAGCGCGCCCGTCAGATCAACGCCTACTACGCCCAGCTGGGTGAGGGGCTCCTCGAGTACGTCGGCCCGCTCCTCGACACCCACGTCCAGGAGAAGCCCCTCTCGATCGCGCTGCGCGAGATCGACGGCGGTCTGCTCCAGACCGAGGCGGAGCCCGCGGAGGGCCAGGACGCCGAGCAGGCCTGACCTGACGGCAGCCTGCAGCCGATGAGCACGGTCGTCCTGGGCGTGGGCGGCGGGATCGCCGCCTACAAGGCCGCCGAGATCCTTCGTCGCTTCACCGAGTCCGGCCACCGGGTGCGGGTCGTCCCCACCACGGCGGCGCTCAAGTTCGTCGGAGCGCCGACGTGGGAGGCACTGTCGGGTCAACCCGTCAGCACCGACGTCTTCACGTCGGTGCCCGAGGTGCCGCACGTCGCGATCGGTCAGGGCGCGGACCTGGTCGTCGTCGCACCAGCGACCGCCGACCTCCTCGCCAAGGCTGCACACGGCCTGGCCGACGACCTCCTCACCAACACGCTGCTCACCGCCCGGTGCCCGATCGTGATGGCGCCGGCGATGCACACCGAGATGTGGGAGCACCCCGCGACGCAGGCCAACGTCGAGACCCTGCGGGCGCGGGGCGTCGTCGTCCTCGAGCCCGCCGTCGGGCGCCTCACCGGCAAGGACACCGGCAAGGGGCGACTCCCGGAGCCTGCCGACATCGTCGAGACGGCGATGGCCGTCCTCGAGCGCGGCGAAGCGCGTACGGCCGACCTGGCGGGCTTGAGAGTCCTGGTCAGCGCCGGCGGCACCCGTGAATACCTCGACCCGGTCCGCTACCTCGGCAACCGGTCGTCCGGCCGGCAGGGAGTCGCGCTCGCACAGGCGGCCGCGGCACGCGGCGCGAAGGTGACGCTGGTCGCCGCCAACGTCGCCGTGCCGGTCCCCGCCGGGGTCGACGTCGTCCGCGTCGAGACGACGGCCGAGCTGTACGACGCGATGCTGGAACGCAGCGGAGCCGCCGACGCCGTCGTGATGGCCGCCGCACCCGCCGACTTCCGGCCGGCGTCGGTCGCGACCACCAAGATCAAGAAGAACGACGAGGGCACCGTCCCCGACGTCACCCTCGTCCAGAACCCCGACATCCTGCGTGCGCTGGTCGACGAGCGCCAGGATCGCCGCATGCCGCTGATCGTCGGCTTCGCCGCCGAGACCGGCGACGAGACCGCCGGCGTGCTCGAGCACGCGCGGGCCAAGCTGGCCCGCAAGGGCTGCGACCTGCTCGTGGTCAACGACGTCAGCGACGGCAAGGCCTTCGACCGCCCCGAGAACGAGGTCGTCCTCCTCGGGAAGGACGGCACCGTCACCGAGGTTCCGCTCGGCGCGAAGCTCACCGTCGCGCACGCGATCTGGGATTCTGTCGCTCAGCGCGTGGACAAGGGTGATTCGTGGCCGCCCCGGGTATAACGTTGGCCGTCTCCACCACTTTCGGCAGCCGAAAGGACAATCCGTGAGCCGCCTGTTCACCTCCGAGTCCGTGACCGAGGGTCACCCTGACAAGATCGCTGACCAGATCAGCGACAGCGTGCTCGACGCGTTGCTCGCCGAGGACCCGCACTCGCGCGTGGCCTGCGAGACCTTCGTGACCACGGGACTCGTTCTCGTCGGTGGCGAGGTGACGACGAAGACCTACGCGCCCATCGCGCGCATCGCGCGCGACCGCATCCTCGAGATCGGCTACGACTCGTCGACCAAGGGCTTCGACGGTGAGTCGTGCGGTGTCCAGGTCACGATCGGCCAGCAGTCGCCCGACATCGCGCAGGGCGTCGACGCTGCCTACGAGGAGCGTGCCGAGGGGTCCGGCGACCCGCTCGACGGCCAGGGCGCCGGCGACCAGGGCCTGATGTTCGGCTTCGCGTGCGACGAGACGCCCGAGCTGATGCCGCTGCCGATCACGGTCGCGCACCGCCTCGCCGAGCGGCTCACCGCCGTCCGCAAGGACGGGACCGTGCCCTACCTGCGCCCTGACGGCAAGACCCAGGTCACCATCGAGTACGACGACAACGACGTGCCGGTGCGCATCGACACGGTCGTGGTCTCCACGCAGCACGCCGCCGACATCGACCTCGAGGCGATGCTCGCGCCGGACATCAAGAAGCACGTCGTCGACGCGGTCCTGGACGGCTTCTCGATCGACCACTCCGACTACCGGCTCCTGGTCAACCCGACCGGCAAGTTCGAGATCGGCGGCCCGATGGGCGACGCTGGCCTGACCGGTCGCAAGATCATCGTCGACACCTACGGCGGCTACGCCCGTCACGGTGGCGGCGCGTTCTCCGGCAAGGACCCGAGCAAGGTCGACCGCTCCGCCGCATACGCGATGCGCTGGGTCGCCAAGAACATCGTCGCCGCCGGTCTCGCCCGCAAGGTCGAGGTCCAGGTCGCGTACGCGATCGGCAAGGCTCACCCGGTCGGCTTCTACCTCGACACCTTCGGCACCGAGACGGTCCCGGTCGAGCAGATCCGCAAGGCGGTCCTCGACGTGTTCGACCTGCGTCCGGCCGCCATCGTGCGCGATCTCGACCTCAAGCGCCCGATCTACGCGAAGACCGCCGCCTACGGCCACTTCGGCCGTGAGCTGCCGGAGTTCACCTGGGAGGCCACCGACCGCGCCGACGCGCTCCGCGCGGCCGCAGGGGCCTGATCCGACACCGGGTGACGGACAACCACGACGCACAGCCGGCGCTGGTGCAGGACATGGATCCTGCGCCGGCGCCGTCTGCGTCCGACCCGCGTCTCGTCGGCGCCGCCGAGCACCTGCCGATCGCCCGCGTCGTGGCCGACGTGAGCCTCGCGCACCTCGACCGGCCGTTCGACTACCTGGTCCCCGCCGATCTCGACGAGGACGCGGTCCCTGGCTGCCGGGTGATCGTGCGGTTCGCGGGCAAGCAGGTCGGAGGCTTCGTCCTCGAGCGCGTCGCCTCGACCGAGCACACCGGTCGGCTCGGCCGGATCTCACGCGTGCTGTCGCCGGAGGTCGTCCTGCGGCCCGACGTCGTACGCCTGTGCCGTGAGGTCGCGGACCGGTACGCGGGCGTGTTCGCCGACGTCGTACGCCTCGCGGTCCCTCCGAGGCACGCCCGAGCCGAGAAGAAGGCGGGTCCCGACGTCGCGACCGATCCGCTCGGTCCGCCTGCGGACGACGCGTGGGAGCCGTACGCCGGTGGGGCGGCGTACGTCGCCGCGCTCGCCGCGGGGGAGTCGCCGCGGGCGGTGTGGAGCGCGGTGCCGCCGGAGCCGCCGGAGCGAGCACTGGCCCAGGCGGTCGACGCCACGCTGCGCTCGGGGCGCGGTGCGGTGGTGTGCGTGCCCGACGTGAGCGACGTCGCGCGTGCCGACGCGGCGTTCCGTGACGTCCTCGGCCCGGGCCGCCACGTGGTGCTCACGGCCGACCTCGGGCCGTCCGCACGCTACGCAGCCTTCCTGGCGCTCGCCCGAGGGCAGGTCCGTGCCGTCGTAGGCACGCGGGCGGCCGCGTTCGCGCCCGTGCACGACCTCGGCCTGGTCGCGGTCTGGGACGACGGCGACGACCTGCTCGCCGAGCCCCGTGCCCCGTACCCGCACGCACGCGAGGTGCTGCTCACCCGAGCGTGGGACAGCGGCTGTGCGGTGCTGGTGGGCGGCCACGCCCGTACGGCGGAGGCGCAGCAGCTGGTCGCGTCCGGGTGGTGCGCCTCCCTGACAGCACCGATGGCACGCCGCCGGGCGAGCTGGGCCCGCCTCTCGATCGACGCGGGCGCGGGCGCCCTGCAGGCCGCCCGGATCCCTGGTGCCGCGTTCGCGGCGGTGCGCGCAGGGCTGGAGTCCGGACCGGTCCTGGTCCAGGTGCCGCGCGCCGGATACCGTGCCGCGCTCGCGTGCCAGGACTGTCGTACGCCCGCACGCTGCGCGCAGTGCACGGGCCCGCTCGCGCAGACCGGCGCGGGGGACGTGCCGCGGTGCCGCTGGTGCGGCACGGCCGCGATGGACTGGGCCTGCGCGTCGTGCGGCGGACGTCGGTTGCGTGCCCCGGTCGCGGGGGAGCGGCGGACCGCCGAGGAGCTCGGCCGCGCGTTCCCCGGCGTGCGCGTGCGCAGCTCGGTCGGGGATGCCGTGCTCACCGAGGTCCCGGCGGAGCCGGCGATCGTCGTGGCGACCCCCGGCGCCGAGCCGCACGCCGACGGCGGGTACGCCGCCGCGCTCCTGCTCGACACCGGTGCTGCCCTCGCCCGGCCCGACCTCCGCACGTACGAGGAGTCGCTGCGTCGCTGGCTGAACGCCGCCGCGCTGGTCCGCCCGTCGGGTGCGGGCGGCCGGGTGGTCGCCGTCGGAGAGCCGGCGCTGCCGGTGCTGCAGGCCCTGGTCCGTGCGGACCCGGTCGGCCACGCCGAGCGTGAGCTGGCCTCGCGGCTCGATGCCCGCCTTCCGCCCGCCGTACGCCTCGCCGCCGTCGAGGGCGAGCTCCCCGCACTGCGCGACCTCGCCGCGGGCCCATGGCCGCAGCCGGCGCAGGTGCTCGGTCCCGTCGAGCTGCGCGCCGCCGACCCCGAGGAGGAGCATCCGTGGGGTCGGCTCATCGTCGCCGTCCCGCGAGCGGAGGGGGCAGCGCTCGCACGCCGTCTGCAGGTGGCACAGTCCGAGCGGTCGGTCCGCAAGCTCCGGCCGTACCGGATCACCGTCGACCCGCAGTCGCTCGGCTGACGCCGGCGCGCCGCCGTACGCAGGGCGGCGCGGGGCGTCACGCGTAGTCGGCGACCACCCGCTGCCGTACGCCGTCGACCGTGACGGTGCCGCCGTAGGGGAGGATCCACTGCGGGCGAGTGTGGCCGAAGGGGATGCCGACGACGACGACCGCGTCCGGGTTGTACGCCGCGATCGTCGCGACCGCTGCCTCGCGCTGCGCGTCGCGAAGACGTCGACGCTCGTCCTCCGGCGGACGCTGCTCGAGGTCGGAGGTCGGAGGTCGGGCGACGAGGACGGCGTCGACCGCTCGGAGGAGGCCGCGCTCGCCGATCGAGCGGAGGATCCGGCCTACGGTCTGCGCGGACGGCAGCTCCTCGGAGGTCTCGACGAGCAGGACGCCACCCTCGAGCACGCTCGGCGGCAACGGGAACCGGTTCGCGGTGAGGATCCACTCGAGTATCTCCAGGCAGCCGCCCCACGTGCGCCCGGTAACGATCCGCGGAGGGCCGTGCCACGACCACGGCTCGGTGGCGTCGCGCTCGCCGTACGACGTCAGCGAGGCCGGGTCCGTCCACGGCACGCCGGTGTCCTCCGACACGCCGGGGTCGGTCACCTCCAGGGTCCCTCCGTCGAGCAGGGCGGCCCGTAACGATGCTGCGTGCACGGCGTCGACCCCCGGTCCGGCGCCGAGGTGGACCTGCGTCGACCCGCCGTAGAAGCCGCCGACGCCGTTCACCCAGAGCCAGTTCAGGAGGTTCGTGTTGTCGCTGTAGCCGACGAACGGCTTCGGGTCGGCGCGGGCGACCTCCGGATCGAGGTGGCGGACCACGGTGATCTGGTCGTCGCCGCCGATGGTGGCGACGACGGCACGGATCTCAGGGTCGGCGAACGCCGCCTCGAGGTCGTGCGCCCGCGCCTCGGGAGAGGAGTCGGCCCGCGTCGTCGGGTACTCGACGGGGACGAGGCCGGTGACCTCACGCAGGCGCCGCAGCGCCTGCTCGTGGAGCGCGGGGAAGTGCGCCGGGGCGGCCCACGACGGGGAGACCACGGCGATGCGGTCCCCGGGGCGCGGCTTCGGCGGGCGGACGATTCTGTGCTCCGGCGGGTGCATACCGTCACTCCACCACCGACGCGGCCCGAGAGCGACCGAGTTCCGCTGTCGACCGCCCCCTAGGCTGGGGGTCGTGAGACTCGTCTTCGCCGGGACCCCCGAGGTCGCGCTGCCCTCCCTCGACGCCCTCGTCGCCAGCGACCACGACGTGGCCGCGGTCGTCACCCGTCCGGACGCCCGCGCCGGCCGAGGTCGTACGCTCCGCCCGTCGCCGGTGGCCGAGCGGGCGCTCGAGCTCGGGATCGAGGTGCTCCGACCCTCTCGCCCGAGCGACCCGGCCTTCGTGGAGCGGCTGCGCGAGATCGCGCCGGACTGTGCGCCTGTCGTCGCCTACGGCGGGCTGATCCCGGCCGACGTCCTCACCATCCCGCGCCTGGGATGGGTGAACCTGCACTTCTCCGTCCTGCCCGCGTGGCGCGGGGCCGCACCGGTCCAGCATGCGCTGATCGCGGGCGACGAGGTCACCGGAGCCTCGGTGTTCTCGCTGGTGGCCGAGCTCGACGCGGGCCCGGTGTTCGGGCTCCTGACCGAGCGCATCCGCCCGGAGGACACGGCCGGGACGCTGCTCGCCCGCCTCGCCGACGTCGGCTCCGGACTGCTCGTCGACGTGATCGACCACCTCGAGGCCAGCGACATCGAGGCGCGCACGCAGCCCGAGGACGGGCTGTCGTACGCCCCGAAGCTCACCACCGAGGACGCCGAGGTCGACTGGACCGTCCCGGCGCTCGGTGTCGACCGGAGGATCCGCGGGTGCACCCCCGCGCCGGGCGCCTGGACCACCTACGCGGGCGAGCGGCTGAAGCTCGGCCCGGTCAGCGTCCTCGACGAGACCACGCTCAAGCCCGGGGAGATCGCGACCACGAAGTCCGAGGTCCGCGTCGGCACGGGGACGACCGACGTCCGCCTCGGCGAGGTCCAGCCGCACGGCAAGAAGGCCATGGGTGCCGCCGACTGGGCGCGCGGTGTGCGCCCCGAGCCCGGAGCACGCCTTGGCTGAGCGTCGTGACCGGCCGCAGACCCGCCAGCGCGTCGATCCCACCCGCAAGGTCGCGTGGGAGGTGCTGCGGGCCGTCGAGGAGCAGGACGCCTACGTCAACCTCCTTCTGCCGGGCCTGCTGCGGGACCACGGCATCACCGGCCGCGACGCCGCGTTCACCACCGAGCTCACGCACGGCACGATCCGCCGCTCGCGGACGTACGACGCCGTGCTCGACACGCTCGCGCCGAAGGGGATCGACGCCCCGGTACGCGACGTGCTGCGGCTCGGCACCCATCAGCTCCTCGCCATGCGGGTCCCCAGCCACGCCGCCGTCTCGACGAGCGTCGACCTGACGCGTGCCGTCATCGGGCACCGCCCCGCGTCCTTCGTGAACGCCGTCCTCCGCAAGGTCGCGGCCGCCGACCTGGACACGTGGGTGTCACGGGTCGCGCCGCCGTACGCCGAGGACCCCGTCGGACACCTCGCCGTCGTCCACGCCCACCCGCGATGGGTCGTCGAGGCCTTCCGCGACGCGCTCGGTGAGCACGACGGCGAGCTGGGCGCGCTGCTCGCCGCGGACAACGAGCCCCCGCAGGTGACCCTCGTGGCGCGACCCGGTCTCGCTGAGCCGGGAGATCTCGACGGCGTCGACGGTGAGCCGGGGGAGTGGTCGCCGTACGCGTTCCGCCTCGCCGGCGGCGATCCCGGCGGCATCCCCGCCGTGCGCGACGGGCGGGTCGGCGTCCAGGACGAGGGCTCGCAGCTGGTCGCGATCGTCGGTGCGTCGGTGCCGGTCGACGGACCCGACGAGCGCTGGCTCGACCTGTGCGCCGGGCCCGGGGGCAAGGCGGCGCTGCTCGGTGCGATCGCCGCCGGACGCGGCGGGACGCTCGTCGCGAACGAGGTGACCCCGCACCGGGCAGACCTCGTACGCTCGGCGGTCCGCCTCCTCGACAACACGGAGGTCACCGTCCACGACGGGCGCACGTTGGAGTCGGCGACGCCGTACGACCGGGTCGTCGTGGACGCCCCGTGCACCGGTCTCGGTGCCCTGCGGCGGCGCCCGGAGGCCCGCTGGCGGCGCCAGCCGTCGGACCTCGAGTCGCTGACGGCGCTGCAGAAGGCGCTGCTCGAGCATGCGCTGGACCTGACACGCGTCGGTGGCGTGGTCGCGTACGCGACGTGCTCACCCCACCTCAGCGAGACCCGGGACATCGTCGACGCGGTGATCTCCGCGCGTGACGACGTCGAGGTCCTCGACGCCACCGCGGTCCTCCCGGACGTGCCGCACCTCGACCGGTCCGCGCCGTACGCCCAGCTGTGGCCGCACCTGCACGGGACGGACGCGATGTTCGTCGCCGTCCTCCGCCGCCTTCCCTGACCGCGCCGGGTCGGGTCCGGCGTCGCCACCGTCAGAGGACGTGGCCCCCGTTGACGGTGATCTGCTGCCCGGTGACAAAGCCACCGGCGTCGGAGACGAGGTGAGACACCATGGCCGCGACGTCGTCGGGGGTCCCCATCCGCCCCATCGGGACCTCAGCCGCGTACGTCGTCGTGTCGGCGCCCGCGTGCCGCTCCACCGGGATCCAGCCCGGCTCCACGAGGTTGACCGTGATGCCGAGCGGGCCGAGCTCCTTGGCCCACACCTTCGTGAGGCCGATCTGCGCGGTCTTGGCCGCGACGTACGCCGAGGCGCGCGGCAGCGCCCGCGCCGTCATGTCGGACCCGATCATCACGACCCGGCCGCCGCCCGCTGCGCGCATGGCGGGGAGCGCAGCCTGGACGAGCAGCGTCGGACTCTTGACGAAGAACTCGAGCTGGTCGAGGTGGGCACGCCAGGTGAGCTCGTCGACAGCGGCGGACGGCTGGGGGCCGGTCGCGTTGGCGACCACCGCCGTCACGGGTCCGAGCCGGTCCTCGATGTCGCTGAACAGGCGCGACACCTCGTCCTCGTCGACGACGTCGGCCGCGAACGCCTCCGCCTCGCCCCCCGACGCTCTGATGTCCTCGACGACGCCGTGCGCGGCATCGCGGCCCCGCCGGTAGTTGACCGCCACAGGCCTCCCGTCGGCCGCCAGCGTGCGAGCGATCGCGGCGCCGAGGCCACGAGAGGCTCCTGTCACGACGATGACGCCCGGGGTACTCACCTGCGCAGCGTAACGGCGCACCCGACTAGCCTGTCGTCCATGGGCATCCGCATCTCGCCGAGCATCCTCTCCGCCGACTTCGCGAACCTCGAGCGCGACGTCACACGGATCGCGGGAGCCGACTGGGTCCACGTCGACGTGATGGACAACCACTTCGTCCCCAACCTGACGCTCGGCCTCCCAGTGCTCGAGGCGATCAGCAGGGTCACCGACGTCCCGGTGGACGCGCACCTCATGATCGAGGACCCGGACCGCTGGGCACCCGCGTACGCCGAGGCCGGCGCCCAGAGCGTGACGTTCCACGTCGAGGCCGCCGCCGCTCCCGTGCGGCTGGCGCGCGAGCTGCGTGCCCAGGACGCCCGCGCGTCGATGGCGCTGAAGCCGGCGACGCCGATCGAGCCGTACGAGGACCTCCTCCCCGAGCTCGACATGGTGCTCCTGATGACGGTCGAGCCGGGGTTCGGCGGTCAGGCGTTCCTCGACATCATGCTTCCGAAGATCCGCCGGACGCGCGCGCTGCTCGACAAGCACGGGGGCGACATCTGGCTGCAGGTCGACGGTGGCGTCTCCGCCGACACGATCGAGCGGTGCGCCGAGGCAGGTGCCGACACCTTCGTCGCCGGGTCCGCGGTGTTCGGGGCGGACGATCCGGGCGCGATGGTCGACCAGCTGCGCGACCGGGCCGCGGAGGCGACGCACCGACACGCCTGAGGCGACCCACGTCTCATCGGCCGGGACCGGTGCCGTGCGGCTCTCGCACCCTCGTACACTGGGCGCAAGAGCATTGCGTGCTCCGGGGTCGGTGCAATTCCGAGCCGGCGGTGACAGTCCGCGAGCCACGAGCCTTCGGGTGACTGGTTGACCTGGTGGAACTCCAGGACCGACGGTGAAAGTCCGGATGGGAGGAACGCGCAAACACCTCGTGCTGTCAGGTCGCCCGTCGACCCGTCAGGACGGGGTGCTGGTCTCGTCATCCCCGGAGCCCGCGTCACGACGACGGAAGGGCGCTCCGGTGGCAGATCACCACGAGCAGACGGCGATGCGCCGAGCACTCGACGCTGCGCGCGAGGCCGTCGACAAGGCGCTCCCGAACCCGCGCGTCGGCTGCGTGATCCTCGATCCCGCCGGCACGGTCGTCGCGGTCGGAGCACACCGTGGAGCCGGTACGCCGCACGCCGAGGCCGACGCCCTCGCAAGGGCCGGCGACCGGGCCCGCGGCGCGACCGCGGTCGTCACGCTGGAGCCGTGCAACCACACCGGCCGTACGGGCGCCTGCTCGGAGGCCCTGATCGCGGCCGGGGTCGTGCGTGTCGTGTACGCCGCCGACGACCCGAACCCGGTCGCCTCCGGGGGAGCCGACCGGCTTCGCGCAGCGGGCGTCGACGTCGAGGGCGGCCTGCTCGCCGGCGAGTCGGAGCGGCTCAACGTGGCGTGGACCCACGCCGTACGCACCGGCCGCCCGTTCGTCACCTGGAAGTTCGCCGCGACCCTCGACGGGCGCAGCGCCGCCGCCGACGGGTCGAGCCAGTGGATCACCGGCCCCGAGGCACGCCTCGACGTGCAGCGGCTGCGCGCCGCCTGCGACGCGATCCTCGTCGGCACCGGCACCGTGGTCGCTGACGACCCTCGCCTGACGTTGCGCGACGACGAGAACGCCCCGCTGCCGTACGCCGTCCAGCCCACCCGGGTCGTGATGGGCGAGCGGCTGGTCGCTGCAGACGCCCGCGTCCGCGACGACGACGCGCCGTTCCTGCAGCTGGTGACCCGCGACGTCGACGCGGCGCTCGCCGCGCTGGCGGAGCACGAGATCCGGCACGTCTGGCTGGAGGGCGGTCCACGCCTCGCGGGAGCGTTCCTCGCTGCGGGCGCGGTCGACGAGGTGGTCGCCTACGTCGCACCGACCCTGCTGGGCGCCGGTGCCACCGCGCTCAGCGGCACGGGCATCCAGACGCTCGCCGACGCCGTGCAGCTCGACGTCACCGACACCACCCACGTCGGCCCGGACCTGCGGATCACCGCACGACCCCGGCCGCTCGCACCCACAGATGAGGACCGCTCCTGATGTTCACCGGAATCGTCGAAGAGCTCGGCAGCATCGCCGCGATCGAGGAGCAGGCGGACGCGATCCGCCTCACGGTCCGCGGCCCCCTCGTCGTGTCGGACGCCGCGCACGGGGACTCGATCGCGGTCAACGGCTGCTGCCTGACGGTGACCGATCACGACGCCGAGACGTTCACGGTCGACGTGATGAAGGAGTCGCTCGACAAGACGTCGCTCGGTGCGCTCGCGGTCGGCGACCCCGTCAACCTCGAGCGGGCGATGCGTGCGGACGGACGGTTCGGCGGCCACATCGTGCAGGGACACGTCGACGGCACAGGTGTCGTCCGCTCGCGGACGCCGAGCGACCACTGGGAGGTCGTCGAGGTCGCGTTCCCCGCCGACCTGGGCCGCTACCTCGTGCCGAAGGGGTCGATCACGGTCGACGGGACGTCGCTGACGGTCGTCGACGTGGGACCCGACTCGTTCACCGTGTCGCTGATCCCGACGACGCTGGACGCGACCACCCTCGGGACGAAGCAGCCGGGCGCACCGGTGAACCTCGAGGTGGATGTCCTCGCCAAGTACGTCGAGAAGATGATGCAGCGATGAGCCTTCTCACGGACCTGTACGACGCGCACCTGACGATCGGCGGGCACGCCATCGCGTGGCGCGAGATCGTCGGCAACGCGTTCGGGCTCGCGTCCGCGATCGGCGGGATGCGTCGCAAGGTGTGGGCGTGGCCGGTCGGCATCGTCGGCAACGTGCTGCTGTTCACCGTGTTCCTCGGCACCGCCCTCGGCGGCCACGGCGCCCCGCTGTTCGGGCAGGCCGCACGGCAGGTGTTCTTCGTCGCGGTGTCGATCTACGGCTGGCAGCGCTGGCGGAGCACCCGCACCACGCCCGACGCGCCGGCGGTGGTGCCGCGCTGGGCGACGACGCGCGAGCGGACGGCGTACCTGCTCGCCGCCGGCGTCGGCGTGGTCTTCTGCGCGTGGCTGTTCACCCAGGTGGGCGCGGGCTGGCCGGCCCCCTCCTGGTACTACGTCGCGGACGCCTGGATCTTCGTCGGCTCGATCCTCGCCACCTTCGCGATGGCGCGCGGGTGGGTCGACTTCTGGCTCGTCTGGCTCGCGGTCGACCTGGTCGGGGTCCCCGAGCTCATCTACTTCCACTACTACCCCTCGGCGGTGCTGTACGCGGTCTACGCGGGCTTCGTCGTCTGGGGGTTCGTGGTGTGGCTACGCGTGGCGCGCGCCGAAGCGCCGAACCAGGACCGAGCACCGGAGGTGGTGGGCGCATGAGCGCAGAGCAGGGCATCGACCCGTACGACGAGCTGGACGCGGTCCGTCTCGACACCGTCGAGCGCGCGATCGCCGACGTGGCGGCGGGAAAGGCCGTCGTGGTCGTCGACGACCCGGGCCGCGAGAACGAGGGCGACCTGATCTTCGCGGCGAGCAAGGCGACGCCCGAGCTGATGGGGCTGATGGTCCGCTACTCCAGCGGGTACGTCTGCGCGCCGGTGACCGGCGAGATCCTCGACCGGCTCGGCATCGCGCTCATGACCCCGCACAACCGCGACCGGCTCAAGACCGCGTACACGATCTCCGTCGACGCCCGCGACGGCGTCACGACCGGCATCTCCGCGGCCGACCGTGCGCACACCGTGCGTGTCCTCGCGGACTCGGCCACCGAGCCGTTCGAGCTGATCCAGCCGGGCCACATCCTTCCGCTGCGCGCGAAGCCGGGGGGCGTCCTCGCCCGCGCCGGCCACACGGAGGCGGCGGTCGATCTCGTCCGGCTCGCCGGGCTCACGCCGGCCGGCGTCATCGGCGAGCTCATCAACGACGACGGCAGCCTGATGCGCGCGCCGCGGCTGCGTGAGTTCGCCGACGAGCAGGGCATGGCGATGATCTCGATCGAGGACCTCATCACGTACCGCCGCCGTCACGAGTCGCAGATGGAGCGCGCGGTCGAGACACGGCTGCCGACCGAGTTCGGCACCTTCGTCGCGTACGGCTACCGCAACATCGTCGACGGCAACGAGCAGGTCGCTCTCGTGTACGGCGACCTCGGCGACGGCGCCGACGTCCTGGTGCGGGTCCACTCGGAGTGCCTGACCGGCGACGTCCTCGGTTCGCAGCGGTGCGACTGCGGGCCCCAGCTGCAGGCGTCGATGGCGGCGGTGACCGAGCACGGCTCCGGCGTCATCGTCTACCTGCGCGGCCACGAGGGCCGGGGGATCGGGCTGCTCGCCAAGCTCCAGGCGTACGCGTTGCAGGACGGTGGCCAGGACACCGTGGACGCCAACCTCGCCCTCGGCCTGCCCATCGATGCGCGTCACTACGCGGACGGTGCGCAGATCCTGCGCGACCTCGGCGTCACGTCGGTGCGTCTGCTCACGAACAACCCGGACAAGGTCGAGGCGCTGGAGCGCTACGGCGTGCCCGTCGCCGAGCGCGTGGCGCTGGCGATCAGCCCGACCGACGACAACCTGCGCTACCTGCAGACCAAGGCCGAGCGGATGGGCCACCACCTGCCTGACCTGGTCGAGATCGAGACTGCCGAGCTGAACAGCTCGGCTGCGGACACGAAGGAGAGCACCCGATGAGCGGACACGGTTCGCCCGACCTGGCGAGCACCGACGGGAGCGGCCTCAAGGTCGCGATCGTCGCGTCCTCGTGGCACACCGTCGTCATGGACGGGCTGATCGGGGGCGCGACGCGCGCACTGTCGGAGATGGGCGCCCCGGAGCCGATCCTCGTCCGGGTGCCCGGGTCGTTCGAGCTGGCGCCGGTCGTGCAGGCGTACGCGCGCTCCGGGTACGACGCGGTGGTCGCGCTCGGTGTCGTGATCCGTGGCGGCACCCCGCACTTCGACTATGTCTGCGCGGCCGCCACGGACGGTCTGTCGCGGGTGGCACTGGAGACGGGTGTGCCGGTCGGGTTCGGTCTGCTCACGTGCGACGACGAGAGCCAGGCGCTCGACCGTGCGGGCCTCACCGACAGTCGCGAGGACAAGGGTCGTGAGGCCGCGCAGGCAGCCGTCGCGACGGCGCGTGTCCTGCGATCGGTACGCTAGGCCTCGATGAAGACCTTCGACGCGCTCTTTTCCGAGCTGAGCGACAAGGCGGCCACCCGCCCTGAGGGCTCGCGCACCGTCGCAGAGCTCGACGGCGGCGTCCACTCGATCGGCAAGAAGCTGGTCGAGGAGGCAGCCGAGTCGTGGATGGCAGCCGAGCACGAGTCGCCCGAGCGGGCGGCCGAGGAGCTCAGCCAGCTTCTCTACCACGTGCAGGTGATGATGCTGGCCAAGGGACTCACGCTGGAGGACGTCTACGCGCATCTGTGACGGGCAAGCCGCCCCGTCCTGCTTGCCCGTGCCTTCGCCCTACAGCACGTCCGCCGGGCACGGTTGCCCCGGCGAGACCAGATCCGAACCGGGAAGACCGTCATGCTGAAAGTCGCCGTACCCAACAAGGGCTCGCTGTCCGAGTCCGCCGCCCAGATGCTCGTCGAGGCGGGCTACCGCCAGCGCCGCAGCAGCCGCGACCTGGTCACCATCGACGCCGAGAACGACGTCGAGTTCTTCTACCTCCGTCCGCGTGACATCGCGATCTACGTGGGGGAGGGGACCCTCGACATCGGGATCACGGGCCGTGACCTCCTCCTCGACTCCGGAGCCTCCGCCGACGAGATCCTCTCGCTGGGGTTCGGGGCGTCGAGCTTCCACTTCGCCGCACCCGTCGGCACGCTCGCGGACCTCGCCGAGATCGCCGGCCGGACGATCGCGACCTCCTACCCGGGCATCGTCAAGGCCTGGCTCGCCGAGCGGGATATCGACGCGAAGGTCATCCGGCTGGACGGTGCCGTCGAGTCGTCGGTCCGGCTCGGCGTCGCCGACCTGATCGCGGACGTCGTCGAGACCGGCTCGACGCTGCGTCAGGCCGGGCTCGAGATCGTCGGTGCCCCGATCCTCGCCTCCGAGGGCGTCGTGATCCGACCGAAGGACCGACCGACGCCGGCGGGGTTCGCCGTGTTCGAGCGGCGCCTGCAGAGCGTCCTCGTCGCGCGGACCTACGTGATGATGGACTACGACATCCGCGTCGAGCAGGTCGAGGCGGCCGTCGCCCTGACCCCCGGCATCGAGTCGCCGACGGTGTCGCCGCTTCATCGCGAAGGGTGGGTCGCAGTCCGGTCGATGGTGCCGCGCGACGCCGCCCAGAAGGTGATGGACGAGCTGTGGTCGCTCGGTGCCCGGGGCACGCTCGTGACCGACATCCTGGCGTGTCGCCTGTGAGCTCGGGATCGGAGGCTGGTCCCGGTCCGGACGGGCGCCGCGTCTTCCGGCCGGTGGGGCCGGCGATCGTCTCCGTCGTCGCGGGGGCCTGCCTGTGGGTCCTGTTCTTCGCGATCGCCCTGACGCTCCCCGACGAGGTCCGCTCCGAGTTCACCGTGCTGCAGACCGGCACGCTCGTGCTGTTCCTGCTGTTCGTCGACGCGCTGCTGTGGGGCATCGCTCGGAGCCGGGTGGTCGCCGACGACGACGGGATCCATGTGCGCAACGGCTACCGGACCCACCACCTGGCGTGGTCCGACGTGCTGGACGTCGCCTACACCGCGGGCGCCCCGTGGCCGACGCTCGAGACCCGCGACGACCGCAGGATCATGATGGTCGGCATCCCGGCGTCCGACGGGCCGCGGGTCCGTGACGCCGTCTGGTACCTGCGGGAGCGGATGCTCGAGTCCGACTCCTGACCGGGATCCGCTGCGCCGGCGCGGGGTCTACTGGATCCCGTGCCGGCGCAGGATGTCCTCGATCTCCGACATGTCGTCGTCCTGTGCGGCCTTCGGGGTTGCAGACCTGCGTCCCGCACCTCGCTTGGACGCGCTGACCTCGGGCTGCGCGGTCGTGCCCCCGACCTCGGCGCGCGCCTTGGAGCGGCCCTTGGCCCGGGTGCCGGCGACGATCATCACGACGGCGACGATCCCGACGACGATCCCGAGCCAGACGCTCGGCCGGAACACGAACCCTGCGGCCCAGTCGGCGACGGCGTCGGCGATCCGCACGACCAGGCGAAGGGCGCCGACCATCCACAACGCCCACGGGACGAGCGCCCAGCCGAGGCGGCGTACGACGGCTGCCCGGTCGCCTGCGCGGCTCGCGCGCCACGCGAAGAACAGCGCCAGCGCGGACAGGATCACGGCCCAGGGCAGGAGCATGACGTCGTTCATCCCTCCAGTCTGCCTCACGGACCTCGTACCCGGGAGCCGCGGAGCCACCGGCTAGCGTGGACAGCGTGGCATCACTCGCAGAACCCGCGTTCCCGGGCGACGACGGATCGGCCGACGCTGCTCTCACCGCAGCGCTGACGGCGTACGACACGAGCGGCGACCTGGGTCCGGTCCTGGTCGCACTCGGGTCGGCACGGGTGCTCGTCCCCGTCGTCGCCGTCCTCGGCGAGCACGCGACACCGGGCACCGACAAGGAGGCCGACATGGCCACCGTGATGCTCACCGGCGCCGACGGCCGCAAGGCGCTGCTGGCGTTCAGCTCGGTGGAGACCCTGGGTGCGTGGCGCCCCGAGGCCCGCCCGGTGCCGGTCTGGGCGCGGGAGGCTGCGCGCGCCGCGCTCGCCGAGGGGGCGACGGCGTTGCTCCTCGACCTCGCCGGGCCCGTACGCGCGGTGGTCGAGACCGAAGACCTCCAGCACCTCGCCGACGGCGACGACCTGGTCGGCGTCGGGGCTACGTGGGCCTGGTCGAAGCGGTCCTGACCGACGGCCCGCCGACGCCCTCAGCCGACCTTGCCGGCCTTCAGCCGACCTTGCCGGCGACCTCCCACTCGATCCGCCGGTCGTCGCGGACCCTGATGTCGATCTTGCCCGAGACCCCTGTCGAGAGGGTGAGCCGGCACGTCGCCGTGACACCGGGCTCGCGCTCGATCGTCGTCGGGCAGGTGACGGACTTCACGCTGGTGCCGTCGACCTGGCGCTCGTAGCCGACCTTGATCCGCTGCTCGAGCCGGGCGGTGTCGATCGGGTCGCTGCCGCACGCGGCGATCACGGGGACCACGGCACAGCAGACGGCCAGGGCGCGAACGGGGATCCTCACGACTGCTCCTCGGTCTGTGACCCGTGGGGGGCGGGACCGCGGAAGCCTAGCAAAGGCGTACGTCGACGGTGATCCGCACCGTGTTGTCCGCGCGCGCGATCCGGGCCACGAAACCCGCCCGGCCGATCGTCCTGAGCACCGCGTCGTCGCCGGGCTGGCTGACGACGACGATCTCGTCGGCGCCGTTCCGCCGGGCGACCCGGGCGGCGTGCCGGACGAGCGCCGTCCCGACCCCGCGTCGCTGCCAGGCGTCCTCGACGATCGCGCCGACCTCCCACGTGCGCGGGGTCTCCTCGTCGAGCGGCGCGGCGACCGCGTGCGCGACCACCGCGTCGCGAATCTCGGCGACGAGCGCGACACCGTCGACCGGGGCGGCCAGGCGTCGCGCCATCCGCCGGTGGATCACGCCGGTCATCGGTGCGTGATAGCGGCGGTAGAGCGTGGCCTCGCTGCACCGCGCGTGGAGGTCGACCAGCGCGGGCGTGTCCTCCGGAACGGCGACGCGGACGTGGGGGTCCTCGTGCGCGGGGCGTTCGCCGTCGCCGGACCCGTTGCCGGCAGGCCCGCTGAAGCGCTCGATCGCCGTGGCCGGCGTACGGCTGTGCGACGCCGCTCGTGACACGACGCCGACGAGCTCGACGAGAGCCTCCGCGCGGGCGCGCTCGACGGACGTGAACGGCACGGCACGGGCGATCGTGCCCTCGCCCGGCAGCACGACCAGGTCGTGCCCCGCGTAGTCGGCGACGTCCGGCGGGTCCGTCTCGAGCAGGCGCGTGAGCTCGTCGACGAGCCGGGTACGCCCCGCAGCCACCCTGGTCACGGCCTGCAGATAGCTCGTGGGGGCGTCGTGGAGCGAGCGCGCCGTGCACCGCGTCACGCTCACCTGCTCGCCGCCGGCGGCCAGGACGAGCTCGTGCACCCGGACCTCCGTCCAGGTCGGCCCGACGCTCACGACGAGCTCGTCGGTGACCCCGTCGTGCGCCGGGAACACCTGGAGGCTCAGGATGTTGATGCCCGCGTCGCCGCACGACCGTGCCAGAGAGGCCAGGACACCGGGGCGATCCTTGATGGTGGTGCGGACGCGGTAGAGCATGCGCTCATGCTCGCCCGGGCCTGTTAACACCCGGGATCCTCGGGGTTGCCGCCGGATTTCGGTCTCGGCGGGGCGTCTGCTACCGTTGGCCGTCGAAGTGGAGTCCACTCCCACCTGGGCGATCTGAGGGTCGTCGGGTCCTGCTCTGAGAGCTTCCCGTCCCGGGGAGACCGACGAGCAGCGTGCACCTGGTGCGCGGTTCCGGTGGCCTTCGCTTCGAAGCGAAGGCCATTTTTCGTCTCTGGTGGTCGTCGCACGACGACTGACCAGTACGAACCCAGGAGGACCCATCACCACAGAGCTTCGCGTCAACGACCGCATTCGCGCCAACGAGGTGCGCCTCGTCGGTCCCAACGGCGAACAGGTCGGCATCGTCCGACTCGACGATGCGCTGCGCCTGGCACAGGAGTCCGACCTCGACCTCGTCGAGGTCGCCCCGACGGCCCGTCCGCCGGTGTGCCGCCTGATGGACTACGGCAAGTTCAAGTACGAGGCCGCCCAGAAGGCGCGCGAGTCCCGGCGCAACCAGACCCACACCATCATCAAAGAGATGAAGCTGCGGCCGAAGATCGACCAGCACGACTACGACACCAAGAAGGGTCACGTCGAGCGGTTCCTGAAGCAGGGCGACAAGGTCAAGATCACGATCATGTTCCGTGGTCGTGAGCAGAGCCGCCCGGAGCTCGGCTTCCGTCTCCTGCAGCGCCTTGCGGCTGACATCGAGGAGCTCGGCTTCATCGAGGCGTCGCCGCGACAGGACGGTCGCAACATGACGATGGTCGTCGCACCCCACAAGAAGAAGTCCGAAGCCCGCGTGGAGGCCAAGGAGGCGAAGGATCGCCAAATGGCCGAGCGGGCTGCCGAGCGTGATGCCGACGCTGCGTACGAGAAGGCGCAGCGCGAGGCGAGCGAGCAGCCGGTTTCTGCGAAGAAGCCCCGCAAGCGCTCGGAGAACATCGACCCAGACATGGAGGCATGAGATGCCGAAGATGAAGCGCAACTCGGGCATGAAGAAGCGCGTCAAGGTGACGGGCACCGGCAAGCTCGTGCACAAGCACGGTCGTCGCCGCACCCACATGATGCAGAAGTCGAACACGGCGCGCACCCGCCTCGAGAACGGCGACCAGCCGATCGCGAAGGCCGACGTCCCCCGCGTCAAGCGCATGCTCGGTCTCTGACCAGCCCGCTGAGCCGTCAAGAATCTGCCGCACCCGAGACTTACCGAACGAGGAGTTAACCCATGGCACGCGTGAAGCGTTCCGTCAACGCAGCGAAGAAGCGTCGCGAGACGCTCGAGCGCGCATCCGGCTACCGCGGACAGCGCTCGCGCCTCTACCGCAAGGCCAAGGAGCAGGTCACCCACTCGCTGGTCTACAGCTACCGTGACCGCCGCGCCAAGAAGGGCGACTTCCGTCGCCTCTGGATCACCCGCATCAACGCCGGTGTCCGCGCGCACGGGATGACCTACAACCGCTTCATCCAGGGCCTGCGCCTTGCTGGTGTCGAGGTCGACCGCAAGATCCTCGCGGATCTCGCCGTCAACGACGCGAACGCGTTCGCCGCGCTGGTGGAGACCGCGAAGGCGAGCCTCCCGGCTGACGTCAACAAGCCGAAGGCGTCGGACGCCGCCGCCTGATCCGGCTGCTTCCGCGTAGACACGCACGTGGCGAGTCCTGAGCACGTCCTCACCCCCCGTACGGGGCGGGTGAAGGCTGCTCGGCGGCTCGCCACGCGGCGTTTCCGGGAGAAGGAGCGCGCGTTCCTGGCGGAGGGCCCGCAGGCCGTGCGGGAGGCGCTCGAGCTGGCCTCGCGACGCCCCGGGCTGGTCCACGACGTCTACGCGACCGCGGCCGTCACGCAGCGCTATCCCGACCTGGTCGCGGCTGCCGGAGCTCTCTGGCACGTCGTCGACGACGAGGTGGTGGCCGCGATCAGCGAGACGGTGGCGCCGCAGGGCGTCGTCGCCGTGTGCGACTACCTCGACCGGCCGCTGGCCGACGTCCTCGCCGGTGTGCCACGGCTGCTCGCGGTCTGCGCGGAGGTGCGGGACCCCGGCAACGCCGGCACCGTCATCCGCTGCGCGGACGCTGCCGGGGCGGACGCCGTCCTGCTGCTGGGTGACTCGGTCGACCCCTACAACCCGAAGGCCGTCCGTGCGAGCGTCGGGAGCATCTTCCACCTCGACGTGGTCGTCGAGCGCGACACCGCTGCGGCGGTCGCCGCCGTACGCGCAGCAGGTCTGCGCGTGCTGGCCGCCGACGGCGTCGCTGACGTCGACCTGTTCGACGCCGAGCGCGGCGGGCTGCTCGACGGGCCGACCGCCTGGTTGTTCGGCAACGAGGCCTGGGGGCTGCCGGAACCCACCCGCGCCCTGGCGGACACGGTCGTGTCCGTCCCGATCTTCGGCCGCGCCGAGAGCCTGAACCTCGCGACCGCCGCGGCCGTGTGCCTGTACGCTTCCGCGCGTACCGCACATCCGGCGAGGGACTGACGGAGGCCGCCGTGATCGACGTCGACCTCCTGCCCGACGGCGTGGTGCTCGCCGATGCCGACGGCACGGTCTTCCGGGTCAACGCTGCTGCCGTACGCATGCTTGACCGGCCGGCCGAGAAGCTGCTCGGGATGCACATCTCCGACGCGCTGCCGCTCGACGACCTGGCCGGCAACACGTGGTTCGACTGCATGCGCCCGTACTCCGGCCTGTCCACCCGTACCCGCCTGTCGGAGTCGAGCTGGCACACGCACGAGGGCGTCGAGCTCCTGGTGACCGCGACGCTCGTGCGAGACGAGCGCCGTGGCCAGGTGCGTCAGCTCGTGGTGTCCCTGCGGACGGCGAAGTCGCGCGCGAGGCGCGACCGCGCCCGCTCCGACCTCGTCGCGACGGTGGCGCACGAGCTCCGGTCGCCCCTGACCGGCGTGAAGGGCTTCACGGCCACGCTCCTCAACAACTGGGACCGGTTCTCCGACCAGCAGCGCCAGCTCATGCTGGAGACCGTCGACTCCGACGCCGACCGGCTGTCGCGCCTGATCACGGACCTGCTGGACGCGGCCCGGATCGACTCCGGTCGCCTGGTCCTGCGTCCCGAGCCCGTCGACCTCGTCGAGGCGACACGGCGGATCCTCGAGAACGTCGCCGCCGGGAGCGGCCTGCGGATGGAGGTCACCGCGGAGACCGACCTCCCGCGGGTCTGGGTCGACCCCGACCGCTTCGCGCAGGTCGTCACGAACCTCCTCGAGAACGCCCAGCGGCACGGACTCGGCGTGCGGGAGGTCGTCGTACGCCGTCCGTCCCGGTTCCCCGACGGGGTCGCGCTCGAGGTGTTCGACTTCGGCCCCGGCATCCCGGAGGAGATCCGGACACGTGTGTTCACGCGGTTCTGGAGGTCGGGGGACCGCGGAGGCACCGGCCTCGGCCTCTACATCGTCAAGGGCGTCGTCGACGCGCACGGCGGCGAGATCGAGGTCTGCGACGGCGACCGGGGCGGGGCCTGTGTCGGCGTGTGGTTCCCCGAGAACGTCCCCGACGTCCTACGCGACAGCCCGCGCCCCTAGGCAGCGCTCCCACACAGACCGCACCGAAAAGGCGTTCGACGACCTCCTTAGACTGGACGAGTACTCGGCCGTGCCGCCGCGTGCCCGATGAAAGGTGACCATGTCCGGACCCAACAGCGACTACGACCCCGTGGAGGTCTCGCCGCTCCACGCGGAGGAGGTTGCGGCCATGCGTGACGCGGCTCTCGCAGCCATCGCCGCCGCCGACACCCTCGAGACGCTGAAGCAGGTACGCCTCGACCACGCCGGCGACCGCTCGCCGCTCGGGCTCGCCAACCGTGAGATCGGCGCGCTGCCCCCGCAGGCCCGCAAGGACGCCGGGATGCGTGTCGGACAGGCCCGCAAGGCGGTGTCCGAGGCGATCGCCGAGCGCACCGCCGCGCTCGAGGTCGAGGCCGAGGCGCGCATGCTCGCTGACGAGACCGTGGACGTCACGCTGCCGACCGACCGTACGCCGGCCGGGGCACGGCACCCGCTGACCACCATCCAGGAGAAGGTCGCCGACATCTTCGTCGCGATGGGCTGGGAGGTGGCCGAGGGTCCCGAGGTCGAGGCCGAGTGGCTGAACTTCGACGCGCTGAACCTGGGTCCGGACCACCCGGCGCGCACGATGCAGGACACCTTCTGGGTGACCCCCGAGAAGGCCGCGATGGTGCTGCGCACCCACACGTCGCCGGTGCAGGCCCGCACGATGCTCACCCGCAAGCCGCCGATCTACGTGATCGCGCCCGGCCGGGTGTTCCGTACCGACGAGCTCGACGCCACCCACTCGCCGGTCTTCCACCAGGTCGAGGGGCTCGCGATCGACGAGGGGCTCTCGATGGCCCACCTCAAGGGCACCCTGGACCACTTCGCCCAGGCGATCTACGGCGAGGGCATGACGACGCGCTTCCGCCCGTCGTACTTCCCGTTCACCGAGCCGAGCGCCGAGATGGACCTGCTCTGCTACGTCTGCCACAACGACCCGGCCGAGGTCGCCGACTGTCGCACGTGCCGCGGCGAGGGCTGGGTCGAGTGGGGCGGCTGCGGCGTCGTGAACCCGCGCGTCCTGGTCGCCAACGGCGTCGACCCCGAGCGCTACTCGGGGTTCGCCTTCGGGATCGGGCTCGACCGGACGATCACGGGCCGGTACGACATCGCCGACCTGCGGGACCTGTTCGACGGCGACATCCGTTTCACCGAGCCGTTCGGAGTTGAGATCTGATGCGCGTCCCCGTGTCGTGGCTGCGCGACTACGTCGATCTGCCGGCCGACCTGACCACCGCTGCCCTCGCTGACCGCCTGACGATGCTCGATCTCAAGCTCGAGGAGATCGTCTCCGCCGGCGCCGAGCTGTCCGGCCCGATCGTGGTCGGGCGGGTGCTGTCGGCCGAGCCGGAGCCGCAGAAGAACGGCAAGACGATCAACTGGTGCTCGGTCGACGTCGGCCCCGTGCACAACGCCGAGGGCAACGAGCCGCGCGGCATCGTGTGCGGAGCGCACAACTTCGGCGCCGGTGACCTGGTCGTCGTCGCACTCCCGGGTTCGGTGCTGCCCGGGCCGTTCGCGATCAGCGCGCGCAAGACGTACGGGCACGTGTCCGACGGGATGATCTGCTCCGGCGCCGAGCTCGGCACCGCAGGCGACCCCGACGGGATCATCGTGCTGCCGGAGGGCTCCGCCGAGGTGGGCGCCGACGCGGTCGCGCTGCTCGGCCTGCGCGACGAGGTGCTCGACCTCGAGGTCAACCCCGACCGTGCCTACGCGCTGTCGATGCGCGGCGTCGCCCGCGATGCCGCGATCGGCTACGACGTCGCGTTCCACGACCCGGCGGCGATCGACGTCCCGGACGACGGCTCGGGCGCATACCCCGTCGTCGTCGACGACGCCCTTGCGTGCCCGGTCTTCGTGACCCGCACGGTCACCGGCTTCGACCCGACCCGCCAGACGCCGCGGTGGATGTCGCGCCGCCTCGAGCTGATGGGCATGCGTCCGATCTCTCTCGCCGTCGACGTCACCAACTACGTGATGCTCGAGCTCGGCCAGCCGATCCACGGTTATGACCGGGACGCGCTGCAGGGACCGATCACGGTGCGCCGCGGTCGCGCGGGGGAGAAGGTGACGACCCTCGACGACGTCGTCCGTGACGTCACCCCCGACGACCTGCTCATCACCGACGAGTCCGGCCCGATCGGGCTCGCCGGCGTGATGGGCGGCCAGACGACCGAGCTCGCCGCGACCACCACGAACATCGTGATCGAGGCCGCCCACTTCGACGCACCGACGATCGCCCGCACGGCGCGCCTGCAGAAGCTCACGAGCGAGGCCTCGCGACGCTTCGAGCGCGGCGTCGACCCGCAGCTGCCGCCGTACGCCGCCCAGCGCGTCGCCGACCTGCTCGTCGCCCTCGGCGGCGGCGAGATCTCGGCCGGGCTGACGCTGGTCGGTGCCGCGCCGGCCCTGCCTCAGGTCTCGCTCGCCGCCGACCTGCCCGCCCGGATCTCGGGCGTGGCGATCGCCGCCGACACCGCTGCGCTCGCGCTCCGCCTCAACGGGTGCACGGTGGAGCAGGCCGACGGCACTCTCCACGTGGTGCCGCCGTCGTGGCGCCCGGACCTGACCGACCCGTACGACATGGTCGAAGAGGTGCTCAGGCACGTCGGCTACGACCAGGTCCCGTCGGTGCTCCCGCACGCTCCCGCCGGTCGTGGGCTCACCACGCAGCAGCGTCTCCGGCGTCGCGTCGGCCTCGTGATGGCCGGCGCCGGCTACGTCGAGGTCAAGACGTTCCCGTTCGCGGGTCCCGCCGACTTCGACCGGCTGCACCTCCCCGACGACGACGTACGCCGAGACCAGGTGCTGCTCGAGAACCCGCTGTCGGCGGAGGAGCCCGGTCTGACGACGACCCTGCTGACGGGTGCCCTGAAGGCGCTCGCGCTCAACGTCGGGCGTGGTCACGACGACGTCGCGATCTTCGAGACCGGCCGCGTGTTCCTCCCGAAGGACGAGGCGAGCGACGCCCCGATCTACGGGGTCGACCGCGCGCCGAGCGACGACGAGTTCGCCGCGTTCGACGAGGCGCTCCCCGAGCAGCCGCTGCACCTCGTGCTCACCGCGACCGGGCACCGCGAGCCTGCGGGCTGGTGGGGCCAGGGCCGCCGCGTCCAGTGGGGAGACGCCGTCGACGCGGTCCGTCGGGTCGCCGACGCGGTCCACGTCCCGCTCGAGGTCCGCGCCGGGTCGATTCCCGCGCCGTGGCACCCCGGTCGTACGGCGGAGCTGCTCGTCGCGGGAGAGACCGTCGGCTTCGCCGGCGAGCTGCACCCGCGCGTCTGTCGCGACTACGGCGTGCCCGCGCGCACCGTGGCGACCGAGATCGACCTCGACCGGCTTCTCGCCGCGGCCCCCGACCTGGGACGACGCCCGTCGTTCTCGGCCTACCCGGTCGCCAAGGAGGACGTGTCCCTCGTCGTCGCGAACCGGGTGGCGAGCCAGGACGTCGCCGATGCCCTCGCGGAGGGCGGTGGCGACCTGCTCGAGTCGGTCCGCCTCTTCGACGTCTACACCGGTGAGCAGGTGCCCGAGGGCCACAAGTCGCTCGCGTTCGCGCTGCGGATGCGCGCTCACGACCGCACGCTGACCGAGGCGGAGGCCACCGCCGTACGCGACGCCGCCGTCGCCCGTGCCGCCGAGGTGACGGGAGCCGTTCAGCGCGCCTGAGCGTCCGCTCGCGCGGCTGGTGCCTCTCGCGCGCGGCTGGTGCCTCTCGCGCGCGGCTGGTGTCTGAGCGTTCACCGACCCGGGTGTGGTGGACGCTCAGGCACCGACGCCAGGGCAGGTGCAGGTGTATGGCTGTCGTCGCCCGCGTCGACCGGGGTACCCGATTGCACGATCTTGCAGGCCTCTGCAAGAATGTGCACATGGCTTCCCTCAAGATCGCCGTCGCAGGCGCGAGCGGGTACGCCGGTGGCGAGGTCCTCCGGCTGCTCCTCGCGCACCCGGAGGTGGAGATCGGCGCCCTCACGGCAGGCTCCAACGCCGGCTCCGCCCTCGGCACCCACCACCCGCACCTGACGCCGCTCGCCGGGCGCGTCCTGTCCGACACGACCCCCGAGGTCCTCGCTGGGCACGACGTGGTGTTCCTCGGGCTTCCGCACGGTGCGTCCGCCGTCGTGGCCGCCGAGCTCGGCGACGACGTCCTCGTCGTCGACTGCGGCGCCGACTTCCGTCTGAGCGACCCCGCAGACTGGACCGCCTTCTACGGCGGGGAGCACGCGGGGACCTGGCCGTACGGGCTGCCCGAGCTCCCCGGCCAGCGCGACCGGCTCGTCGGCACGCGCCGGATCGCCGCGCCGGGCTGCTTCCCGACCGTGTCGACGCTCAGCATCCTGCCGGCTGTCGCGGAGGGGCTGGTCGAGCCCGAGGTGGTCGTCGTCGCCGCCACCGGCACGTCGGGCGCCGGCAAGTCGCTGAAGCCGCACCTGCTCGGCTCCGAGGTGATGGGTCAGGCGTCGGTGTACGGCGTCGGCGGCGTGCACCGCCACACGCCCGAGATCGAGCAGAACCTGCGCCTCGCCGGCGCGGCCGACGCCCGCGTGTCGTTCACGCCGGTGCTCGCGCCGATGTCGCGGGGGATCCTCGCCACCGTCAGCGCTCCGCTCGCGGCAGGCGCAGACGGCGACGCGGTGCGCGCGGCGTACGAGAAGGCGTACGCCGACGAGCCGTTCGTCCACCTGCTGCCCGAGGGCCAGTGGCCGCAGACCAAGGCGGTGCTCGGCTCGAACTGCGTCCACGTCCAGGTCGCCGTCGACTCCAGGGTCAGCCGCGTCGTCGCCGTCGGCGCGATCGACAACCTGACCAAGGGGACCGCGGGCACGGCGATCCAGTCCATGAACGTCGCGCTCGGGCTCCCCGAGACGCTCGGTCTCCCGGTCGTGGGGGTGGCGCCGTGAGCGTCACCGCACCCGAGGGTTTCCGTGCCGCAGGCGTCGCGGCAGGCCTCAAGTCCACCGGCGCGCCCGACGTCGCCCTGGTCGTCAACGACGGTCCGTCCTCCAGCGCCGCCGCGGTCTTCACGTCCAACCGCTGCAAGGCCAACCCTGTCCTGTGGAGCGAGCAGGCGATCCGTACGGGCAGCGCCCGGGCGATCGTCCTCAACTCGGGCGGCGCCAACTGCTACACCGGTCCGGAGGGCTTCGCCACCACGCACCGTACGGCGGAGACCGCCGCCGAGCTGCTCGGCGTGGCTCCGATCGACGTCCAGGTCGCCTCGACCGGGCTCATCGGGCTCCTCAACGACCGGGACGCGCTCCTCGCGGGGGTGCGGTCGGCCGTGGCCGTGCTCGACACCGACGGCGGACCCGACGCCGCCGCGGCGATCATGACCACCGACACACGGCCGAAGCAGGCGGTCCACGAGGGTGCGGGCTACACGATCGGCGGGATGGCGAAGGGGGCGGGGATGCTCGCGCCCTCGCTGGCCACGATGCTCGTGGTCCTCACGACCGACGCGGTGCTCACGCCGGAGCAGTGCGACCAGGTGCTGCGCCACGCGACGGCACGCAGCTTCGACCGCCTCGACTCTGACGGCTGCCAGTCCACGAACGACACGGTCCTGCTGATGGCGAGCGGGGCGTCCGGCACCGAGCCGTGCGTCGACGAGCTCGCCGAGCAGCTCGCCGGCCTCTGCCGCGACCTCGCGCTGCAGCTGCTGTCGGACGCCGAGGGCGCCGACCACGACATCGCGATCGACGTCGTGAACGCCGCCACCGAGGCAGACGCGCTCGAGGTCGGACGAGCCGTCTCGCGCAGCGCGCTGTTCAAGACCGCGATCTTCGGGCGCGACGCCAACTGGGGGCGGATCCTCGCCTCGGTGGGCACCACGGCGGCCGCGTTCGACCCCGCCGACCTCGACGTCGCCATCAACGGCGTGTGGGTGTGCCGCAACAGCGGGCCCGGCGAGTCCCGCGACCTCGTCGACCTCGAGCCGCGTGCGGTGACCGTGACGATCGACCTCAAGGCGGGACCGGAGAAGGCGACCATCTGGACCAACGACCTCACGCAGGCGTACGTCCACGAGAACTCGGCGTACTCGTCATGACGGGCCTCGACACCGGCGCCGGCCTCCCGGCGGAGTGGAAGCTCAAGACCGAGAAGGCCGCGATCCTCGCCGACGCGCTCCCGTGGCTGATGAAGTACCACGGCAAGGTCATCGTCGTGAAGTACGGCGGCAACGCGATGGTCGACGACGAGCTCAAGAAGGCGTTCGCCGAGGACATCATGTTCTTGCGCTACGCCGGGTTCAAGCCCGTCGTCGTGCACGGGGGCGGTCCCCAGATCTCGACCATGCTGGACCGGCTCGGCATCGCCTCGGAGTTCCGCGGCGGCCTCCGCGTCACCACGCCCGAGGCGATGGACGTCGTCCGGATGGTGCTGGTGGGTCAGGTCGGTCGCGAGCTGGTCGGTCTCCTCAACGCGCACGGGCCGGTCGCCGTCGGTCTGTCCGGTGAGGACGGCGGGCTCTTCACCGCGGTGCAGACGCGCGCCGTCGTCGACGGCGAGGACGTCGACCTCGGGCTGGTCGGCGAGGTCAGCGAGGTCCGCCCGGAGGCGGTGCTCGACCTGATCGAGGCCGGGCGGGTCCCGGTGGTGTCGTCGGTCGCCCCGGACGTGACGGGGCAGGTCCACAACGTCAACGCCGACACGGCTGCGGCTGCGCTCGCCGTCGCGCTCGGCGCCGAGAAGCTCCTCGTCCTCACCGACGTCGAGGGCCTCTACCGCGACTGGCCTGACAGTGACGACGTGATCGGCGAGATCGGCGTCGACGCGCTCGAACAGCTCATGCCGAGCCTCGCGTCCGGCATGGTCCCGAAGATGGGCGCCTGCCTGATGGCCGTACGCGGCGGCGTGCCGCGCGCGACGGTCGTCGACGGGCGCGAGCTCCACGCCGTGCTGCTCGAGATCTTCACCGACGAGGGCGTGGGGACGCAGGTGCTCCCCGAGGCAGAGACCAAGATCCGGACCGCACTGAGGAGGCAGGCGTGAGCGAGGGGACGACGCAGGAGGAGTGGCTGGACCGCTACTCCGGCGCACTGATGAACACCTTCGGCACCCCCCAGCGCGTGCTGGTGCGCGGCGAGGGGGCGTACGTGTGGGACGCCGACGGCAACCGCTACCTCGACCTCCTCGCGGGCATCGCCGTGAACGCGCTCGGGCATGCTCACCCGGCGGTCCTCAAGGCGGTCTCCGAACAGCTGGGCACGCTCGGCCACGTCTCCAACTTCTTCGCCACCGAGCCCCAGGTGACCCTCGCGGAGCGGCTGCTCGCCCTCCTCGGCACCGAGGGCAAGGTGTTCTTCACGAACTCCGGGACCGAGGCCAACGAGGCGGCGTTCAAGCTGACCCGGCGGACCGGCCGGACCCGGCTCGTCTCCGCGACCGGCAGCTTCCACGGCCGCACGATGGGCGCGCTCGCGCTGACAAGCAAAGAGGCCTACCGGGCGCCGTTCGAGCCGCTGCCCGGCGACGTCACGTTCGTCCCGTACGGCGATGTCGACGCGCTGCGCGCGGCGGTGGACGACACCGTGGCCGCCGTCGTGCTGGAGCCGCTCCAGGGCGAGGCGGGTGCGATCGAGCCCGGCGCCGGCTACCTCGCCGCGGCCCGCGAGATCACGTCCGAGCACGGCACGCTGCTGTGGATCGACGAGGTCCAGACCGGTGTCGGACGCACGGGCGCATGGTTCGCGCACACGGCGGAGGGGATCGTGCCCGACGTCGTGACGCTCGCCAAGGGGCTCGGCGGCGGCATCCCGATCGGCGCCTGCATCGCAGTCGGCGCTGCGGGCGACCTGCTGCAGCCCGGCAACCACGGCACGACCTTCGGCGGCAACCCGGTCGCGGCTGCCGCCGCCCACGCGGTGCTCGACACGATCGAGTCCGACGGCCTGCTCGCGCACGCGACCGCCGCAGGGGAGCGGTTGCGTGCAGGGCTGGCCGATCATCGGCTGGTCGCCGACACCTCGGGCGCGGGACTGCTCGTCGGCATCGGCCTGACGCAGCCCGTCGCCGCGCAGGTTCAGTCCGAGGTGCTCGGCCGCGGCGTGGTCATCAACGCCGCCGCGCCGGACCGGCTCCGGCTCGTCCCTCCGCTGATCCTCACCGCGGAGCAGGCCGACGAGGCCGTCGCCGTGATCCGAGCCGTCCTCGACGAGGTCGCAACCGACGCCCGCACCGCACCCGAGGGAGAGGACGCATGAGGCACTTCCTGCGTGACGACGACCTGACCGCCGCCGAGCAGCTCGAGATCCTCGACCTCGCCGACGCGCTGAAGGCGGACCCGTACGCGTCCCGTCCGCTCGCGGGTCCCCAGACGGTCGCGGTGATCTTCGACAAGGCCTCCACGCGCACCCGGATCTCGTTCGCCGTCGGAGTCGCCGACCTCGGCGGCAACCCGCTGGTGATCGACGCCGGGAGCAGCCAGATGGGCCGGGGTGAGTCGATCTCCGACACCACCCGGGTGCTCGAGCGGATGGTGTCGGCGATCGTGTGGCGCACCTTCGCCCAGGCCGGGCTCGAGGAGATGGCGTCGGTCAGCCGCGTCCCGGTCGTCAACGCGCTGAGCGACGACTTCCACCCGTGCCAGCTGCTCGCCGACCTGCAGACCGTCCGCGAGCACAAGGGGACGCTGGCGGGGCTCACGCTCACCTACGTCGGCGACGGCGCGAACAACATGGCGCACTCCTACCTCCTGGCCGGGGCGACGGCCGGCATGCACGTCCGGATCGGAGCACCGGCGGCGTACGCCCCGCGGGCCGACGTGGTCGCCGCCGCCGAGAAGGTCGCGGCCACCACCGGCGGCTCGGTGGCGGTGCTGACCGACGCGACCGAGGCTGCGGCCGGTGCCGACGTGCTCGCCACCGACACCTGGGTGTCGATGGGGCAGGAGGACGAGAAGGCCGAGCGGATCGCGACCTTCGGCGCGTACGGCATCACGAGCGCGCTGCTCGCCGCAGCCGCCGACGACGCGATCGTTCTCCACTGCCTGCCGGCCTACCGCGGCCTGGAGATCGACGGCGCCGTCATCGACGGTCCGCAGAGCGTCGTCTGGGACGAGGCGGAGAACCGCCTCCATGCCCAGAAGGCCCTCCTGGTGTGGCTCCTCCAGCGGTCCGGGAGCACGCCGTGAGTGCGATCCCCGGGACGAAGGCGGCCCGCCAGCAGCGCATCGTCGACCTGCTGCGTACCCACGTCGTGCGCTCGCAGAACGACCTCGCCGACCTGCTCGCGGCCGACGGGCTCTCCGTGACACCGTCGACCCTGTCGCGCGACCTGGTCGAGCTCGACGCCGTACGCGTCCGTCACTCCAGCGGCGGTCTCGTCTACGCGGTGCCCGCCGAGGGTGGCGACCGGACCCCACGGCCCGCGGTCGAGACGGTGTCTGCCCAGGCGAGGCTGGCGCGACTGTGCAACGAGCTGCTGGTCTCGGCCGAGGGGTCCGCGAACCTGGTCGTCCTGCGAACACCGCCCGGTGCAGCGCAGTTCTTCGCCGCGGCGATCGACCACGCAGCCCCGGGCAACCTTCTCGGCACCATCGCAGGAGACGACACCGTGCTCGTCATCTGCAAGGACCCCGTCGGGGGGCCGGCGGTCGCGGACGAGTTCCGCGCGCTGGCGAGCCCCACGACCGTGGTCACGAACACCAGCGCGGCGTCGGACGACGCCCGCGCAATCTCGGACAACCTGCCCTCGGGCAAGAACACCAAGGAGACATCATGAGTGATCGGGTCGTACTCGCGTACTCGGGCGGCCTGGACACCTCGGTGGCCATCGGCTGGCTCGGCCAGGAGACCGACGCCGAGGTCATCGCGGTCGCGGTCGACGTCGGCCAGGGCGGCGAGGACATGGACGTGGTCCGTGAGCGCGCGCTGGCGTGCGGCGCCGTCGAGTCGATCGTCATCGACGCCAAGGACGAGTTCGCCGAGGACTACTGCCTGCCGGCGGTCCGCGCGAACGCGCTCTACCAGGACCGCTACCCGCTGGTCTCCGCGCTGTCGCGCCCGCTGATCGTGAAGCACCTCGTCGAGGCAGCGACGTACCACGGCGCCAACGTCGTCTCCCACGGGTGCACCGGCAAGGGCAACGACCAGGTCCGCTTCGAGGTCGGCACGAAGGCGCTCGCTCCGCACCTGAAGGTCATCGCGCCCGTCCGCGACTACGCGTGGACCCGCGAGAAGGCGATCGCGTACGCCGAGGAGCACGACCTGCCGATCGACGTGACCAAGAAGTCGCCGTACTCGATCGACCAGAACGTCTGGGGCCGCGCGGTCGAGACCGGCTTCCTCGAGGACATCTGGAACGGCCCGATCGAGGACCTGTACTCCTACACCTCCGACCCGGCGCAGCAGCGTGACGCCGACGAGATCGTCATCGGCTTCGAGGCCGGTGCACCGGTCGCGATCGACGGCAAGCCCGTCACGATGCTCCAGGCGATCCAGCAGCTCAACGAGCGTGCCGGTGCCCAGGGCATCGGCCGCCTCGACATGGTCGAGGACCGCCTCGTCGGCATCAAGAGCCGCGAGATCTACGAGGCGCCGGGCGCGATCGCGCTGATCGCCGCCCACATGGAGCTCGAGAACGTCACCGTCGAGCGCGAGCTGGCCCGCTTCAAGCGCGGCGTCGACCAGCGCTGGGGCGAGCTGGCGTACGACGGCCTGTGGTTCTCGCCGCTCAAGCAGACTCTCGACGCGTTCGTGAACGCGTCGCAGGAGGCGGTCACCGGCGAGATCCGGATGACGCTGCACGCCGGCAAGGCGACGGTCACCGGGCGTCGTTCGGCGACCAGCCTGTACGACTTCAACCTCGCGACGTACGACGAGGGCGACACGTTCGACCAGAGCATGGCGAAGGGCTTCATCGAGATCTTCGGCATGTCGAGCACGTTGGCCAACAAGCGCGACCAGGCGCTGGCAGGGGAGTGAGCATGACCGGCGAGCAGCCCGAGGAGGTCACGGGGGAGCGGTCCGCGCTGTGGGGCGGGCGCTTCGCGTCAGGTCCGTCGCCGGAGCTGGAGGCGCTCTCGCGCTCCACCCACTTCGACTGGCGACTGGCGCCGTACGACCTGGCGGGCTCGCGTGCGCACGCGCGCGTGCTGTCACGGTCGGGGCTCCTGACCGATGACGACCTGACGTCGCTGCTCGCCGGCATCGACGCGCTGGAGGACGACGTGGCCTCCGGTGCGTTCAGCCCGGAGCCGGGGGACGAGGACGTGCACACCGCCCTGGAGCGGGGCCTGGTCGAGCGGCTGGGTGCCGAGCTCGGGGGGCGGCTTCGCGCCGGCCGCTCGCGCAACGACCAGATCGCGACCCTCGGACGGCTGTACCTCCGCGACCACGCCGCCGAGATCGGTCGCCTGGTCGAGGCGCTCGTCGCCGCGCTGGCAGACCAGGCCGAGCGGCACCTCGGCGTCGCGATGCCAGGCCGTACGCACCTCCAGCACGCTCAGCCGGTGCTGCTGAGCCACCACCTGCTGGCGCACGCGTGGCCGCTGGTGCGCGACCTGGATCGTCTCGCGGACTGGGAGAAGCGGGTGGCGGCTGAGTCGCCGTACGGGTCGGGTGCGCTCGCGGGCTCCTCGCTCGGACTCGATCCCGAGCAGGTCGCGGCCGACCTGGGCTTCACCGGCTCCGCCCCGAACTCGATCGACGGCACGGCGTCGCGCGACTACGTGGCCGAGTTCGCGTTCGTCACCGCGATGATCGGTGTCGACGTCTCGCGGATCGCGGAGGAGATCATCCTCTGGAACACCAAGGAGTTCGGGTTCGTCACGCTCGACGACGGCTACTCGACCGGGTCGAGCATCATGCCGCAGAAGAAGAACCCGGACATCGCCGAGCTCGCGCGCGGGAAGGCCGGCCGCGTCATCGGCAACCTGACCGGCCTGATGGCGACGCTGAAGGCGCTCCCGCTGGCGTACAACCGTGACCTGCAGGAGGACAAGGAGCCGGTCTTCGACTCCGTCGACACGCTCGAGGTCCTGCTGCCGGCGTTCACCGGGATGATCGCGACGCTGACGTTCCACACCGAGCGCCTCGAGTCGCTGGCACCGCAGGGCTTCGCTCTGGCGACCGACATCGCCGAGTGGCTGGTGCGCGAGGGTGTCCCGTTCCGTGAGGCGCACGAGATCTCCGGTGCGTGCGTACGGGTCGCGGAGGGTCAGGACAAGGAGCTGTGGGATCTCACCGACGACGAGCTCGCCGCGATCTCGCCGCACCTCACTCCGGCCGTGCGGGACGTGCTGAGCGTCGAGGGGTCCATCGGGTCGCGCGATGCCCGGGGCGGTACGGCGCCGGTGCGCGTCGCCGAGCAGCTGGCCGAGCTGCGCGCCCGGCTCTCCTGACCGGGTCTCACCCGTCCCGTCCCCGATTTGTGGACTTTGGCAATGAATCACCGGTGGGATTCCTTGCCAAAGTCCACAAATCGGGGACGGGGAGGACGAGGCAGACTGGGCGACGTGGACACCGTCGAGACCGAGGCACGTGCCCTGCTGGGCGCGACGCTCACCCACGACGGTGTGAGCGTCCGGATCACCGAGGTCGAGGCGTACGGCGGCGTCGGTGATCCGGCGTCCCACGCGGCGCGGGGACCGACGCCGCGCAGCGCGATCATGTTCGGCCCGCCGGACGTGCTGTACGTCTACCTGTCGTACGGGATGCACCACTGCGCGAACGTGGTCGTCGGCAAGGACGGCGACGCCTCGGCGGTGCTGCTGCGAGCCGGCGAGGTCGTCGCCGGCATCGAGCTCGCGCGCATCCGGCGCGGCACCGACGTGCCCGACGTCCGTCTCGCCCGCGGGCCGGCGAACCTCACCCGCGCACTCGGCCTCGCGCTCGCGCACAACGGCGCCGCGCTCGCCGGACCCGAGGTCGTGCTGCGCCGTCCCGCCGGGCCCGCAGCGGCGGTGAGCTGCGGCCCGAGGGTGGGAGTCTCACAGGCGGCAGACGTGCCCTGGCGGTTCTGGCTGACCGGCGACCCCACCGTGTCGGCGTACCGCCGGAGCCCCCGTGCCGGCACACCAGACGCTGCGCGAGGATGAGCGCCATGCACCGCACCCGGCTCCTTCCCGGCCTCGCCGCCGCGCTCCTGTCCCTGCTGCTCGTCTCGTGCGGGAGCGCCGCGGACGTGGTGAAGCAGTCCGGCGGCGGCGCGTGGGGCACCGCGGGAGCGAGCCTTCCGCTGACGGCAGACGGCGGGATCGTGGTCACCGCGCACGACCTCGACCCGACCGGGAGCTATCCGGACGACCCGGTCGCGGTCGCCGTCTACGTCGAACCGCTGTGCCCGCACTGCGGCGCGTTCGCCGCCGACCAGGGACGGCTGCTGGCCGCACGGCTCGCCGCGGGCTCGATCACCCTCGAGTACCGCCTGGTCTCGTTCCTCGACAACGGCAGCACCGACCGCGCGTCCGCCCGCAGCGTCAACGCCGCCCTGTGCGTGTCCGCCGCGGGAGGCCCAGCCGCGTACGAGGCGTACGTCGCTTCGCTGCTCGAGAACCAGCAGCCGGGCGGCATGTCCGACGACGAGCTGGTCGACCTCGCCGACGACCTCGGCGACGACGGCACCGAGGCCTGCATCCGCGACGAGGTCCATGCCGACCTCGTCTCGGACCTGTCCGAACGCGGGCTCAAGGCGATCTCGGGCACGCCGGCGGTGGTCGTCGACGGTCGCCCGCTCGAGCAGATCCCGACGACCGCCGAGCTGGAGGCGATGCTCGGCAGCGAGGTCGTCTGACGGCGGACGTCGCCTGACGCCAGACGTCAGAGCACGGCGGACGTCGCCTGACGCCAGACGTCAGAGGGGGAGCGCGACGGCGTCGAGCGCCGTGACGAGCGCTCCGACGACCGACGCCTGGTCGCCGCGCTCGGACACCCGGACCGCGATCTCGCCGCCGAGCCCGTCGACCGCGTGACGCCGGAGCCCGTCCCGGATCCCGTCGACGACGATGCCGCACGCGAGGTCTCCGCCGACGACGATGAGCTCGGGGCTCAGCAGGTTGGCGAGGATGGCGGAGCCCTGGCCGAGCGCACGCCCGGCGTCCTCGAGCAGCCGGCGCGCACCGGCGTCGCCGGCGTCGGCGAGGTCGACGAGGTCGTGGACGGCCAGGTCCGGGATCCGGCTGTGCAGCTGGGTGACGAGGCCGGAGCCACCCGCGTACGCCTCGAGGCAGCCGCGACTGCCGCACCGGCAGAGGGGCCCTGTCTCGTCCAGCGTGATGTGGCCGAGCTCGCCGGCCGTGCCGAGACCGCCGCGGTAGAGGGTGCCGTCGAGGACGAGGCCGCACCCGATGCCCGACGACACCTTGAGGTAGGCGAGCGTGCTGACCTCGGGGTGGTCGCTGTGCTCGGCGAGCGCGCCGAGATTGGCGTCGTTGTCGACGAGCGTGGGCATCTGGAGCGCCTTCGACGCGACGTCGGCGGCAGCGACGCCGACCCAGCCGGGAAGGATGGACCCGGCGGTGATCCGCCCGTCCTTGGTGATCGGGGCGGGCAGCCCCAGCCCGGCCGCATGCACGTGCGAGCGGTCCTCGCCGAGCTCGGTCAGCAGCGAGTCGAGGAGCTCGTCGGCGAGCGCGAGCCCGTCGCCGTACGCGTGGTCGTTGTCGAGCTTGCGTCGCGACGTGATCAGCGGTCGGGCCGCGAGGTCCCCGAGCGCGACCTCGAGGTGGGAGTGGCCGAAGTCGATGCCTGCGACCAGCCCGGCGCCACGCGCGATGCTGACGGTGAGACCCGCGCGACCGCCGCTCCCGGCCGTCTCGACGAGCCCGCTGGCGACCAGCTGGCGGACGATGTTGGAGACGGTTGCGGGCGCGAGATCGGTCCGTCGGGCGATCTCTGCCTGGCTCAGCTCGCTGTCGGTTCGGAGCACCGTCACGACACGCGCCAGGTTCGCTGAGCGCAGCGCTGACGTCGATCCGGTGGGACGCATGGGGTCAACCTAGTCGGATTTGGCAAATCGTCAAGAGGTGAACCTTTCACGTGAATGTTTCGGTTCTGCAACGCTCTTATGTTCAGAACTTGACGATTTCTCGGTTGATGCCAAGACTGTGGATCGACGGACGTGGAGTTCTCTGCGTCACATCATCTTCCTGGGGAGGAAACGTGAAGAAGTTTGCCCGCACCGCTGTAGGGGCGGCGTCGGTCGTGGTGCTCGCGGCCGCACTGGGCGCCTGCGGAGGCGACGACGATGGAGGCGGCAGCAGCAGCGACAGCAAGACCATCGCGCTCCTGCTCCCCGAGACCAAGACCACCCGCTACGAGGCGTTCGACAAGCCGCTCTTCGAGGCGAAGGTCCAGGAGCTCTGCGACGACTGCGAAGTCAAGTACCTCAACGCTGACCAGGACGCCTCGAAGCAGCAGCAGCAGGCCGAGTCGGCGATCACCGACGGCGCTGCCGTTCTCGTGCTCGACCCGGTCGACAGCGAGGCCGCCGTCGGCATCGTGAAGTCGGCCCAGTCCTCCGACGTGCCGGTCATCGCGTACGACCGCTTCATCGAGGGCGCCGACTACTACATGTCGTTCGACAACGAGCGTGTGGGCGAGCTCCAGGGCGAGGCCCTCGTCGAGGCGACCGGTGGTTCGGGCGACATCCTCATGCTCAACGGCGCGCCGACCGACCCGAACGCCGCCCAGTTCAAGACGGGAGCGCACAAGGCCATCGACGCCAGCGGCCTCAACGTCGTCGCTGAGTTCGACAACCCGGACTGGAGCCCCGACAACGCGCAGAAGTTCGTGACGTCGCAGCTCAACAACATCGACGCGGCCTCGCTGGCCGGTGTCTACGCTGCCAACGACGGTCAGGCTGGTGGCGTGATCGCCGCCCTCCGTGCTGACGGTCTGACGAAGTTCCCGCCGGTCACCGGCCAGGACGCCGAGCTCGCCGCCATCCAGCGCATCGTCGCCGGCGACCAGTTCATGACCATCTACAAGTCGATCAAGACCGAGGCCGAGAAGGCCGCCGAGGTCGCGGTCGCGCTGGTCAACGGGGACGACGTGGGCGAGACGACGGACTTCCAGGGCGTCAAGTCGTTCATCTTCGACCCGGTGGTCGTCACGACGGACAACGTCAACGACACCGTCGTGGCCGATGGGTTCTACTCGGTGGAAGACATCTGCACGGCTGAGTACGCGGACGCCTGTGCGGCCGCGGGCCTCAGCTGACCTGCTGCCACCCGGGTCCGGGTGGTCACGCTCGCCGTGGCCACCCGGACCGTTCCCGTTCCCACGACCAGCGAAGGACACCATGAACGACGGCAGTCAGCCGATCCTCTCGCTGCGCGGCATCGACAAGCGCTTCGGCGCCGTGCAAGCCCTCAGCGACGTCTCCATCGACGTGCGACCCGGAGAAGTGGTCGCACTCGTGGGGGACAACGGCGCAGGGAAGTCCACCCTCGTCAAGATCATGTCCGGCGTCTACCAGCCCGACGGCGGGGAGATCACCTTCGACGGTCGTCAGGTGTCGATCAACGGCCCGAAGGCCGCGCAGTCGCTCGGCATCGCGACGGTCTTCCAGGACCTCGCGCTGTGCGACAACCTCGACGTCGTCGCCAACCTCTTCCTCGGGCACGAGCGCACCAGCGCCGGCGTGCTGGACGAGGTCGAGATGGAGCGCCACTCGTGGGAGCTGCTCCGCCAGCTCTCCGCCAAGATCCCGTCCGTCCGCATCCCGATCGCCTCGCTGTCCGGCGGTCAGCGCCAGACCGTCGCGATCGCCCGCAGCCTCGTGGGCGAGCCGAAGGTCGTCATGCTCGACGAGCCGACCGCTGCCCTGGGCGTCGCCCAGACCGCGGAGGTCCTCAACCTCGTCGAGCGGCTGCGCTCGCGCGGGCTCGGCGTGGTGCTGATCAGCCACAACATGGCCGACGTCCAGGCGGTCGCCGACCGGATCTACGTGCTGCGTCTCGGACGCAACGGCGCGGAGTTCGAGATCGGCGAGGTCACCACGGAGCAGCTCGTGGCCGCGATCACCGGTGCGTCCGACAACGTGGTCGCCGAGCGAGCGGCGCGCGACAAGACGGGGGCGACGATCGCCCCTGAAGACATCGATCCCGACGCCGTGCTGCCGGACGGCCACCACGCGCCCGGCACCGGCACCACACCCGACTCGGACGAGGAGCGCGACGCATGAGCACCGCGTACGACCAGAGCGACGAGCGTCTCGTCGAGGCGGGGACACCTCGCGCAGCACTGGGCGCGTTCGGACGCCGGATCCGGTCCGGCGACCTGGGCATGGCCCCGGTCATCATCGGCCTCGTCGTGATCTGGGTGATCTTCTTCCTCCAGAACGACCGCTTCCTGTCCTCGCGCAACCTCGTCAACCTGAGCCTCGACTCGGCGACGATCGGCATGATCTCGCTCGGGATCGTGCTCGTCCTCCTCCTCGGCGAGATCGACCTGTCGGTCGGCTCGGTGAGCGGCGTGGGCGGCTCGATCATGGCTGTCCTGCTGGTCTACCAAGGCTGGCCGCTCCTGGCGGCGATCCTGATGGCGCTCGCGGTCGGCGTGGCGATCGGGCTGTTCTACGGCCTGCTCTTCACGCAGTTCGGGGTTCCCAGCTTCGTCATCACGCTGGCCGGTCTGCTCGCGTTCCTCGGCGTGCAGCTGTGGGTGCTCGGGAGCCGCGGCACGGTGAACCTGCCGGTCGACTCGTGGCTCATCGAGTTCGCGAACTTCAAGTTCCTGTCCCCGCTGGCGTCGTACGTCCTCGCGGTCGCGATCGGCCTGGTCTACCTGGTGACGCGGCTGCGCACGATCCAGCGGCGCCGCGCAGCGAACCTCTCGGCTCCGTCGTTCCAGGGAGCGGTGATCCGTTCCGCCGTCATGGTCGCGGCGATGCTGTTCGGCGCGTGGTACCTCAACCAGGACCGCGGCGTCGGCTACATGCCGCTCTTCTGGGTGGCGGCGATCGTCACCGTCGACCTCATCCTGCGCAAGACCCGCTTCGGCCGATCGGTGTTCGCGGTCGGCGGCAACGAGGAGGCGTCGAGGCGTGCGGGTGTCGCGGTGAACAAGGTCTACATCACCGTGTTCGCGGCGTGCTCGACCTTCGCGGTCCTCGGCGGCATCCTGGCAGCCGGCCGTCTCCAGTCCGTCGCGCAGTCAAGCGGCGGCACCGACACCAACCTGATGGCGATCGCGGCTGCGGTGATCGGCGGGACGAGCCTGTTCGGCGGGCGCGGCTCGGCGTACGCGGCGCTGTTCGGCATGCTCGTGCTCCAGTCGATCACGAGCGGCCTGAACCTCATCGGCGTCGAGGCCGAGGTGCGCTACATCGTCACCGGCATCGTCCTGCTCCTCGCAGTGACGATCGACTCGCTGTCACGTCGAGCGCGGCGAAGCAGCGGTACGGCCTAGCGGCCGCACGATCTCGTACGCGCGACCCCCCGCGTGCGTACGACGGCGGGGCGTCTCCGGACCTGGTCCGGAGGCGCCCCAAGCCGTTCCCAAGCGATCCCCAAGGGGTCACCGCGAGGCTCCTCCTCGTCAGAGAGACGAATGAGGAGCACACATGTCCACCCTGCTTTACCGCCTCGGCCACACGACCGCGGCTCACCCGTGGCGCACGATCTGCGCCTGGGTCGTCGTCCTCGTCGGTGTCTTCGCCCTCGCCTCGAGCGTCGGTGGCACCTTCCAGGACGACTGGGACGTACCCGGAGCCGAAGGCCAGACCGGCCTCGACCAGCTGCGCGCCCACATGCCCGACGCCGGCGGTGCGACCGCACTGATCAGCGTCCACGACGACGACGGCGACCGGCTTCCTGCCGGCGACCTGGAGCGTCTCGCCGACCGCGTCGGCGACGTCCCCCACGTCATCGCCGTCTCTGCGCCGCGCCTGTCCGACGACGGCGACACCGCACTGCTCTCGGTCCGCTACGACGTCCCGGTCACCCACACCGAGGTGATGGGCGAGCTCGCGCCGCTCGAGGATGCCGTCTCCGAGGCCGATCTCGGTGGAGTCGACGTCGACTTCGGCGGCGAGGTCCCCGGGACGGCGATGGAGATGAACGGCCGAGGCGAGCTGATCGGCGTTGGAGTCGCGCTCGTGCTGCTGGTCCTGACCTTCGGGTCGGTGGTCGCTGCCGGGCTCCCGATCGCCGTCGCGCTGTTCGGCCTCGCGCTCGGGTCCGCGGGAGTCACGCTCCTCGCCGCGACCACCAACGTGAGCAGCGATGCACCGACCGTGGCCACGATGGTCGGCCTCGGTGTCGGCATCGACTACGCACTCCTCCTGGTCACCCGGTTCGTGGAGTTCCTGCAGGCTGGCCACCGCCGTGCCGAGGCCGCGGGCCACGCGACCGCGACCGCTGGGCGGGCGGTGCTGTTCGCGGGACTGACGGTCCTCGTGTCGCTGATGGGGCTCGGGCTCGCCGGCCTGCCGACGTACTCGGCGTTCGGCATGGCCACCGGCATCACCGTGCTCGGCGTGATGGCGGCCGCGCTGACGCTGGTGCCCGCGCTGTGCGGGCTGGCGGGCCACCGCCTGGTCTCGCGCAAGGCCCGCAAGGGAGGGACCACCGACTCTGCCCGTACGACGCTGACTGCCCGCTGGGCGGCACGCGTCGGTGCCCGCCCGCTGCCGTGGGCGCTCGCCGCGCTCGTGGTGATGGTGGCGCTCGCCGCCCCCGCCCTGGGCATGCGGACCTTCCCGCAGGACGCCAGCGCGGAGCCGACGAGCTTCACGACGCGTCAGTCGTACGACGTGGTGGCCGACGAGTTCGGTCCGGGGGCGAACGGTCCGCTGACCTTCGTCGCCGACCTGGCCGCCGTCGACGGCGACGACCTCGCCCAGCTGCGTACGACGCTCGCGGAGGATCCGCGCATCGTGGCGGTGGGGGAGCCCGTCACGTCCGCAGACGGGGCGATCGCGGTGTTCGACGCCCAGCCGGCGTTCGGTCCTCAGGACGAGCGGACGACCGACCTGATCACGTCGATGCGTGCCGACGTCCTGCCGGACGGCGTCGCGCTGACGGGCACGACGGCAGTGCTCACCGACATCTCGGAGATGCTGTCCGAGCGGATCTGGGTCGTGGTCGGATTCGTCGTGCTGCTGTCGATGATCCTGCTGGCTGTGATGTTCCGGTCGGTCGTCGTGCCGCTGAAGGCTGCGGCGATGAACCTGTTGTCGATCGGCGCCGCGTACGGCGTGGTGACGCTCGTCTTCCAGCACGGGTGGGGCCTGTCCCTGCTCGGCATGGACCACACCGTGCCGGTGTCGAGCTGGGTGCCGATCCTCACCTTCGCGATCCTGTTCGGGCTCTCGATGGACTACGAGGTGTTCCTGCTCTCGCGGATCCGCGAGGCCTGGTTGCGTACCGGCGACGCCCGGGGGTCCGTCGTCACCGGGCTGGCCTCGAGCGCCCGCGTCATCTCGAGTGCGGCGGCGATCATGGTGGCCGTGTTCATCGGGTTCGCCACCGAGTCCGCCGTGACGGTGAAGATGCTCGGGGTGGCGATGGCGGCCGCGGTCGCACTCGACGCCACCCTCGTACGGCTGGTCCTCGTCCCCGCGACGATGAGCATGCTCGGGCGCTGGAACTGGTGGCTGCCGGCCTGGTTGGACCGCCTGCTCCCGCACGTGCAGGTCGAGGCGGAGATCGCGCCGGACGACGCCGTACGGCCGGCCGCCGGCCAGGTGGACGGCGCTGCCCGACCGGATGGCGCCGCCCAGCCCGACGAGCTCGACGAGGGACAGCCCGCGCGCGGCTGACCGTCGTCAGAACCCGTACGCATCCCGCTGGTGGAGGATCCACTCCTCGACCAGCGGGATGTTCCACGTCGCGGCGAGCGCGAGGGCGTCGTCGGCGTGCCGGGATGCCTGCTCGGGCCGGCCCGACGCGGCGCTGGCAAGGGCGAGGTAGGCGTCGACCGGTCCGAGCGCCATCGTCGATCCCGCGCTCAGCACACCGCCGGCCAGCGGCGCGAGGAGCGTGTACGCCTTCGAGGCCAGGTCGGGAAGGTCGAGCGCGAGCGCGACCTCGGCACCGAAGCCCCAGATCATGGGCGCGATCCAGCTGGAGTCCTCGATGGTCGGGGTGGTCCGCGCGTACAGCGTCCGTGCGTCGTCGATCCGCCCGCGGCGCACGAGGAACCCGGCCGCCGCCATGTGGATCGGGACCGAGGACGTGCGGACGAGCGCGTCGAGCGCACTGTCGGCCCGGTCGCCGTCCTCGTCCTGCGCCTGGCCGCGCCAGATCGCGAGCACCAGCATCAGGCCGCTCAACGCGTCGTACTTGTGGGGTACGGCGATGGTGTCGACCACCCGCAAGAGCTCGTCCAGCGAGCTGCGCGCGCTGTCGAGGTCGCCGCGCATCGCGAGCCACGGGATGCGCATGCAGTCGAGGAACCAGAGCGTGTACGGGAGCTGGAGCTCGAGAGCGATGTCTCGGCCCCGCTCGAGGTCTTCCTCCATCGCGGCGACCATGCCGAGGTCGCTGCGTGCCGTCGCCCGTTGCGCGAGCGCGATCGCCTCGACCCTGCGGTCACCGACGCGTCCGGCGAGCGTGATGGCCTCGTCGGCGAGCGCGAGCCGCTGTCGCGCGGTCCACGGGTGCCAGATCGCGATGAAGGCGGCCGTGCACATGTCCATCAGGAGCGCGTCGTCGGCCAGGCGGCGCGCCATGTCCAGCCCCTCGGTGACGAGCTGCTGGCACTCCTCCTCGCTCGCCGTGTAGTAGAGCTCGTTCGCGAGGCTGATCAGCAGGGTGCACCGGATCGCGGAGTCGTCGGCCGGTAGCGCGGCGAGCGCACGTCGCTGGGCGTCGACGATCGTGTCGCTGGTCTCGCCGAACGTCCGCGTCTGCCACAGCGCCCCTCGCGTCGTGGCGACCGCGGCGCGGGCGAGCAGGGCGGTGTCGCCGATCGCGTCCGCCACCGAGATCGCCTCCTCGACGGCGTCGGTCAGCTCGTCCCACCGGGCAGCCCACCGGGTCGCGTCGGCAAGGGCCAGCAGGAGCTCGTACCGGTCGCCCGGTGACGCGTCCGGATCGACGTCGATCCTGGTGAGGGCGAGATGGAGGAGGTCGGCCGCCTCGTCGTAGCCGTGCCGCTGCTGCGCCGCGAGCGCCGCGCGGTACGCGGAGGTCCACGCCTGCCCGGCGTGGTCGGCGCCGGCCTCCGCCCAGTGCCGGGCGATCTCGGCCACGCGGGCCGACGCCTGCGGTCCGGAGGCGATCGTCTCGGCGATCCGTCCGTGCACCCGCTGCCGACGCGACGGGGACAGGGAGGCATAGACGGCGTCGCGCACCAGCGCGTGCGAGAAGCGGAACCGGTCGTCGCCCTCGTCCCGCAGCATCCCCGCCGCGGTGGCCGGCTCGAGGCGGTCCAGGACGTCGAGGTCGGTGAGCCCGGTGCTCGCCATCACCGTCCCCAGGTCGAACCGGCGGCCCACGACCGCGGCGTGCCGGAGCACGTCGAGCGTGGGCTCAGGCACCGCCCCCAGCCGCCGGCGTACGACGTCGGACACCGCGGTCGGTGGCTCGGCGTCGAGGTCGCCCTCGTCCGCGAGCAGGCGTGCGTACTCGACGACGAAGAACGGGTTGCCCTCGGTCCGGTCGCGCATCGTGCTCGCCGTGCCCTCGGAGACCGGATGGTCCGCGACGGCCTCGAGCACCTGCGCGGTGTCGGCGACCGTCAGGCCCCGGAGGCGGACGGTCGCAGCGTGGCGTCGTGCGAGCGTCTCCATGGTCTCTGCGAGCTGGCCGCGCGGCTCGGGGTGGGCGCGCATCGTCACGAGGAGCAGTAGCCGTGCCTGGTCGGCGATCGTGCACAGGTGCCTGAGGACGCGCAGCGAGGACGGATCGGCCCACTGCAGGTCGTCGAGCGCCACCACGACGGTCTGGTCGGCGGCGGCCGACAGGAGCTGGCGGCAGATGTGGTCCCACGCGGCGAACCGCCCCCCGTCGGGATCGGCGGCGTCGGGGCTCGCCTCCTGCACGACGCTGCCGATGCCGGTGAGGACGGACTCCCACGGCCACAGCGGCGGCGCGCCGCTGTCGGAGGAGCACCTCCCGACGAGCACGTGCGCACCCCGGGAGCGCGCTCGCGCCATCAGCTCGGCGACCAGACGCGACTTGCCGATCCCGGGCTCGCCCACGACGGAGGCGAACTGCGGCTCACCGGCGTCCGCCAGGTCGAGCTTCGCCAGCAGCTCGCCGAGCTCCGCGTCGCGCCCGACCATCGGCCACGGCGGCAACGTCGGCAACGTCGGGAGCCGGTGCTCGGACCGGGGGACCGGTGCGGAGAGCGCGGTCGTGGCGCTCGGCGGCACACCCGGGGGGTCACCGGCCACGGCAGCCGCCGTCGGTGCTGCCGGAGCCCCCACCGCGCCTGCGGGGACCGGCTGCTCCGCCCACGCCACCAGCGGGTCCTGCCGCAGGATCGCGGTCTGCGTGTCCCGTACCAGCGCCGTCGGCTGGAGCCCGAGCTCCTCGTCGAGCGTCGTCGTGAGCCGGCGCACGACCTCCAGCGCGTCGGCCTGACGACCCGTACGAGCGAGCGCCACGGCGCGCAGCGTCCACAGCCGCTCCCGCAACGGGTGCTGCGTCGAGAGCGACTCCAGCTCGGCGGCCACCGTCGCGTGCTCGCCCCGCGCGAGACGTACAACCGCGAGGTCCTCCAGCCCCACGAGCCGCAGCTCGTCCAGCCGGGCGCGCTCGGCCATCGCCTGAGGGTGGTCGGCCAGCTCGTCGTACGCACGTCCGCGCCAGGTCGTCGTCGCCGTCTCGAGGTCGTGACCGATCTGCTCGAGCACCGCGTCGTCGAGCACCCCGGCACCTGGGATCGCGTCGCGTGCGAGCGGTCCCAGTGCCCGGTGCGCGGACTGGAGGAGCGCCGTGGTGGCGGAGGCGTCGACGGTGACCGCGCTCGCGTCGAGCACGTAGCCGCCACCGGTCGTCCGGAGCGGCAGCTCCTCTCCCGGGGCGAGCGCGGTGCCCAGCGCGCGGCGCAGACCCGAGACGTACGACTGGAGCGTGCCGAGCGCGCCATCGGGAGGGGAGTCGCCCCACAGGTAGTCGATCAGCGTGTCGACGCTCTGGACGTTGCCGACTCCGAGCGCGAGCGCAGCGAGCAGGACGCGGTGCTTGCGCGTCCCGAGCGCGACCGGCGGCGATGCCTGCTCGCGGTGTGCCTCCACCGGGCCGAGGACTGCGAGCCACATGGCCATGAGCATAGGTCCGGCGCGGACCTCGGGTCGGGCTTTTCACTGCACACGGAGGCGGGTCCAAGGCGCGTCCCAAGGCGATCCCAAGGACTCCCCAAGGGCGCGGGCGCACGGTGGGACTCGTTCATCACCACGCCGACAGAGCCGTCGGCCACGAAAGCAAGGAAGCACCATGACCACACTGACCGACACGATCGAGACCCGACCGAGTCGTCACCTCGAGCCCGGAGCCGTCGACTTCGACGCCCTGCGGGCCCAGATCGGCCACCGCCTCGTCCTTCCCGGTGACCCCGGGTGGGCGGAGGTCAGCCTCGCCTGGAACCTCGCGGTCGACCAGTCGCCCTCCGCGGTGGTCCTCGCCGAGAGCGCCGCCGACGTCGCAGCCGCCGTCCGGTTCGGTCGTGCGTACGGCGTCGCCGTCGCTCCGCAGGCCGGCGGCCACGGTGCCTCGGCACGCCTGGTCGGAAGCATCGTCGTCCGCAGCAGCGGCCTCGACACGATCGAGATCGACACCGACGCCCGTACGGCTCGGGTCGGTGCAGGTGTGCGCTGGGGCGCGCTCCAGGCGGCCCTCGACGGCACCGGACTCACCGGCATGATCGGGTCTAACCCGGACGTCTCGGTCGTCGGCTACACCCTGCAGGGCGGCTACTCCTGGTTCACCCGTCCGTTCGGGATGGGCGCCGACTCGCTGCGGTCGGCGGAGATCGTCGACGCCGACGGCGTCGTACGCCACGTCGACGACGAGACCGACGCCGAGCTGATGTGGGCCCTGCGCGGGGGCGGTGGCAACCTCGCCTACGTGACGTCGGTGGAGATCGACCTCCACCCCGCGCCCGCCATCGCCGGCGGCCGGATGCTGTTCCCGATCGCGGACGCGCGCAGCGTCCTCAACGCGTTCGCCGACGCGACCCGGACCGCGGGTGAGGCGATCTCGCTGTGGGCCTCGCTCGTCCACGTCCCGAACCTCGACTTCATGCCGGAGGAGGTCCGCGGGCAGTCGTTCGTGGTGGTCGAGTCCTGCACCACCGAGGGGCTCGCCGGGCTCGAGAAGGCGCTCTCGCCGATCCGTGCCGCGGGAGTCCTCGTGTACGACACGGTGGGCGAGCGGACCGCCTCGGAGGTGGGCGACATCTGTGAGGAGCCGGTCGACCCGATGCCGGCGGCGCACAGCGGGATGGGGCTGGGCGAGCTGACCCCCGCCACGATCGACGCGCTGCTGGAGGTCGCTGGGAAGCCCGGCGCGATCCTCCAGGTTCAGGTGCGTCACCTCGGAGCGGGCCGGACGGCACGTCGTCCCGGCCTGATGACCGAGGTCCCGTCCGAGTACATCGCCGTCGCACTCTCGCTCCTGCCCGACCCGGCGCTGGAGCCGATGGTCCGCGACGCGTTCGCGGAGGTGGCCGCGGCGCTGCGACCGTGGACCGCGGGCGCGGTGGGCTCGACGCTGGTCGCGGCGTGGGACACGCTCAACCGCAGCACCTCCTTCGCCGACCGCGAGCGGCTGGCGGACGTGATGGCAGAGCAGGACCCGACGGGAGTGTTCCGCGCTGCCGTCGGCCTCTCCTGAGACCGCGGGACAGGGGTCGTCGGTCCACCGGGGGGCGACCGACGACCCCGTCCCGTGCTGGGGGTGCGCACGGGTGCGGCAGACTGGCTGCGGGACCCGGTCGAGCACCGACCGGGCAGGAGCCATGAGGAGAACACCGTGACCACCCACGTCCTGGACGACCTCGAGGCGCGCGGACTCGTCGCGCACTCGACAGACCGAGACGCCTTGCGCGCCGATCTGTCCGCGGGGCCGGTCACGTATTACGTGGGTTTCGACCCGACCGCTCCGAGCCTGCACATGGGCAACCTGCTGCAGCTGCTCACCGCGCGTCGCCTCCAGCTGGCGGGACACAAGCCGCTGATCCTCGTCGGTGGCTCCACCGGACTCATCGGTGACCCGCGAGACGTGGGGGAGCGGACGATGAACAGTCGCGAGACCGTCGCCGACTGGGTCGGGCGCATCCGGTCGCAGGTCGAGCAGTACGTCTCGTTCGAGGGCGACAACGCTGCGCGCGTCGTGAACAACCTCGACTGGACGAAGGACGTCAACGTCATCGACTTCCTGCGCGACATCGGGAAGCACTTCCCGGTCAACCGGATGCTCGACCGCCAGGTGGTCGCGAGCCGCCTCGAGACGGGCATCAGCTACACCGAGTTCAGCTACGTGCTGCTGCAGTCGATGGACTACCTCGAGCTGTACAGGCGGTACGGCACCGCACTGCAGACCGGAGGCAGCGACCAGTGGGGCAACATCACCGCCGGTGTGGAGCTGATCCGGCGCGCTGAGGGCGCCAAGGTCCACGCCCTGTCGACGCCGCTGATCACGAAGGCGGACGGGACGAAGTTCGGGAAGTCGACCGGGGGAGCGCTGTGGCTCGACCCCGAGATGCTCTCGCCGTACGCCTTCTACCAGACCTGGATCCAGGCCGAGGACTCGAAGGTCATCGAGTACCTGCGCCAGTTCACCTTCCTCGAGCTCGAGGAGATCGAGGCGATCGCGGCGGAGTCGGCCGAGCGTCCCGGGCTGCGCATCGCGCAGCGCAGGCTCGCTGCGGAGGTGACGGCGCTCGTGCACGGTCAGGACGAGGTGCGCGCCGCCGAGCAGGCGTCCGCCGCCCTGTTCGGCCGGGCCGAGCTGGAGGACCTCCCGGAGTCGACCTTGCGCGCCGCGCTGACGGAGGCCGGTCTCGTCACCGTCGATCCAGGTACGCCCCTGGTCGACGCGCTGGTCGTGTCGGGGTTGGTCGACAGCAAGTCCGCGGCGCGGCGGGCCGTGAGCGACGGCGGTGCCTACGTGAACAACGTCCGCGTCGAGGATCCGGACGCGGTCCTCGACGGGCACACCCTCCACGGGGGCCTGGTCGTCCTGCGCAAGGGCAAGAAGTCGGTCGCCGGCGCCGAGCTCGTCAAGGCCTGACCGACGGCGTCTGACCGGTCTGTCCGGAGATGTCCGAGACGTCCACCGGGCCCGTCGACGCACTGCGTCGGCGGGCCCCGGCGTTTCGGCCCGAAAAGTGGGCCTGACCTGCACGAACAGTCGTTGTGAGCCAGGGCACATCGCCTCGATTTGACCGCCTGTTTTCCTCCGCGTAATCTTCTTCTTGTTGCCGGGGACGGCGGCGGGCAAGGCCGAGAGGCCGGGCCCGCGGACCCTGGCGGACAAACCCCCCTCTCTCTGAGACCACCGAACGGTGGCCGTCTTGGCCGCCGCGCAAAGTTCTGGTAGGTTTGGGGGTCGCGCCTTGGTCTGATGCTCCTGTGTTTGGGGTTGAGGGTTTTGTGTGTCTGATGTTTGAGAACTCAACAGTGTGCTAAAAGTCGACGAGATAATCAGTATGGCCTTTTTGGGGTCATGATTCCGTGACAAATTATTTGTCAGCAAATAGTTAGTCCGGGTTCAAATGTTTGATGTTGTGGCTCAGCCTTTGGTTGGGTTTTCGACGGAGAGTTTGATCCTGGCTCAGGACG
>NZ_WJYO01000001.1 GCF_010994095.1 Mumia xiangluensis | reverse complement strand
CCTCCGCCAGCTCATGGACACCGCCGTAGTCCTTGCTGAACCGACCACCCGGCGTCAGCACGACCACCTCACCGTCCTCCGGCCCGACGAACTCGTACACCACGACCCCGCCGTTGACCTCGACCTCTCCTTCAGCCATCCGTATGCCTTCCTCTCGTTGTGTCATGCGACCACCGCGCGCTCTGCGGAGTGGTCGAGGTCCGCCGACGCGTCCAGCGGCGGCTCGTCCGTCGCCGACTCGTCGAGCGGGAAGTGGCAGGCCGCGAAGCGACCCGGACGCACCTCGCGGACCTCCGGCTCGTCCGTCGCGCAGATCTCCTGCGCCAAGGGACATCTCGTGCGGAAGCGGCACCCCGTCGGTGGGTTCAACGGGGAGGGGAGGTCACCGGAGAGGGCCGCCTCCTGGATCTGCGCCTCGGGATCCGGTTCTGGGATCGACTGGGCCAGCGCGCGTGTGTACGGGTGCGCCGGTGACGCGAACAGGTCGTCTGCGTCAGCGACCTCACAGACCTTGCCGAGGTACATCACGACGATCCGGTCGCTCAGGTTCTTGACCACCGCGAGATCGTGGGCGATGAAGACCATCGTGAGCTGGTAGCGCTCCTTCATCTCCTCGAGCAGGTTCATGATCTGCGCCTGGACGGACACGTCGAGCGCGGAGACCGGCTCGTCGCAGATGAGCACCTCGGGGTCGAGCACCATCGCGCGGGCGATGGAGATGCGCTGGCACTGCCCGCCCGAGAACTCGTGCGGACGTCGGTCGGCCGCCGTGTCCGGGTCGAGCCCGACTCTTTCGATCATCGACTGGACCCGGGCCGCGACCTCCTTCTTGCTGGTACCGCCCTGGACGCGGAGCCCTTCGGCGATGATGTCCTTCACCTTGCGCAGCGGGTTCAGCGACGAGATGGGGTCCTGGAAGATCATCTGCAGCTTGCGCCGCTGCCGTCGCAGGGCTGCACCCTTCACGCCCGCGATCTCCGCACCTTCGAGGACGATCGAGCCCGACGTCGGTGCAGGCAGCTGCATGACCGCCTTCGCGACGCTCGACTTGCCGCACCCGGACTCGCCGACCAGGCCGATCGTCTCGCCTCGCCTAGCGTCGAAGCTGACGTCCGACACGGCGAAGACACGCTCGCCCCGGCTTCCGACGTACTCGACGGTGAGGTTCCGGACGCTGAGCACGATGTCGTCCTCGTCGCGCAGGTGCGCGGTCCCGCTGCCGGCCATCAGACCGTCACCCCGGACAGGACGGGCGTTCCGGCGGCAGTGACGCCTGCCTCGATGTTCCGCCGGCGAGCGACGTCTCCCTCGGGCGTCCCGAGCGGGAAGAAGCACGCCGCAGAGTGGCGCTCGGAGTCCGGTGTCGTCACCAAGGTCGGCGTCTCCTTCGTGCAGCGGTCCTGGGCCGACGGGCACCGAGCGGCGAAGCTGCATCCCGGCGGTGGATCGACGATGGTCGGTGGTCGGCCGGGGATCGACGCCAGCCGCGTGTGGCTCGGATGGTCGAGCTTCGGGATCGCGTCGATGAGCGCCCGCGTGTACGGGTGACGCATGTGGGAGAAGAGGCGGCGGGTCGGCGCCATCTCGACGACGCGCCCGGCGTACATCACGGCGATGTTGTCGGTACGCCCCGCGACGACGCCGAGGTCGTGGGTGATGAGGATCATCGACATCCCGGAGCTCGCCTGGAGGTCCCTCAGCAGGTTGAGGATCTGGTGCTGCACCGTGACGTCGAGCGCGGTCGTCGGCTCGTCGGCGATGAGGAGCTTCGGCGAGCAGGAGATCGCCAACGCGATCGTGACCCGCTGCCTCATCCCACCCGAGAGCTCGTGCGGGTACTGGTCGAACCGCTTCTCCGGCTCCGGGATGCCGACGAGGCGAAGGAGTCGTACAGCCTCCGCGCGCGCCGCCTTGGCGTCCAGGTCGAGGTGGTAGCGCAGGGTCTCGGTCAGCTGCTTGCCGACCGTGATCACCGGGGTCAACGACGTCATGGGGTCCTGGAACACCATCGAAAGGTCGACACCCCACAGGTGCCGGTTCTTCTTGGGGTTCACGGTGGCGAGGTCGACGCCGTCCAGCCGGATACGGCTCCCGTCGAGGACGCGTGCGTTCGGAGCCAGGATCTTCATGATCGCTCGCGAGAGCACCGACTTGCCCGAGCCCGACTCCCCGACGACGCCGAGCGTCTCCCCCTTCCGCAGCTGCAGGTCGACGCCGTCGACCGCGCGGACCATCCCGCGGGGCGTGCCGAACCACACCCTGAGGTTCTCGACCTCGAGGAAGCTCTCCTGCTGCCCGGCGTCATCGACCACGACGTCGTCCACGTACGGTTCCGTACCGGTGCTCATATCGAGGACTCCCTTCCGACGCGGCCCCGTGCCCAGTCGCCGAGCCTGTTGAACGAGAAGACAGTGAGGAAGAAGAACAGGGCGGGCACCAGGACGAGCTGCGGCTCCTCGCTGAGCGATTCGCGCCCCGCGGCCAACATGCCGCCCCAGCTCGGCGTCGGCGGTGGGACGCCGACCCCGAGGAAGCTGAGGCTGCCCTCGGCGACGACGAGCGTGGCCATCACCACCAAGGCCAGGGAGAGGATCGGCAGCATCACGTTGACGAGGAGCTCGCGCGTCAAGATGCGCAGCGGCCGCGCGCCCAGCGCCTTCGCGGCGGTGACGAACTCCCGATCGGCGAACGCGATCGTGTTGGCGCGCGCCACCCGGGCGAAGTTGGGGATGCCGACGAGCGCGAGTGCGACGACGAGGGTGAGCAACCCCGGCTGGAGCGCGGTGACGACGGCGATCAAGAAGATCAGCGGCGGGAACGCCAGCATGAAGTTCACGAACAGCGAGCTGGTCGCGTCGGCAGCGCCCCGGAAGTATCCGGCGACCATCCCGATGGTGACCCCGATGAGGAGCGACAGGCTCGTCGCCCCGATCGCGACCGCCATCGAGACCCGAGCGCCGTAGATGATCCGCGACAGCACGTCCCGGCCGATCGCGTCGGTGCCGAGCAGGTGGTCTGCGGACGGCATCGCGCTGAAGGAGTTGGTCACCTCGTTCGGGTCCGGTATCGGCAGCACGCCGGCCAGGAGCGCCGCCAGCGCGACGAGCGCGATCCAGACCACGCCGAAGAGCGCTCCGAAGTCGCGGCGGCGCCGTACCGGTCTCACGTGCTCGTCGAACACCTCGAGCGGCGCTTCGATCTCAGTCACGCTCTCCGGCCCGGGGCGCTGCTGGACGAGCTCGGTCATGACGTCCTCACCTTCCTCACGCGGGGGTCGAGCAGGGGGTACGAGAGGTCCACGAGGGTGTTCATGGACAGGTAGACGATGGCGCTCAGGAGCACGACGGCCTGCACGACGATGTAGTCGCGTGACTGGATGGCGGTGATCACCATCGTCCCCATCCCAGGGAGCGAGAAGATCGCCTCCACGAGGACAGTGCCGCCGATGAGGCGACCGATGACCACGCCCGAGACCGTCACGAGAGAGAAGGACGACTGCCGTAGGGAGTGCCGGGTGAGGATGCTCCGGGTGGGGAGCCCTCGTGCGCGGGCGGAGAGCACGTGGTCCTGCTGGAGGGTCGCCATCATGTCGCCCTTGAGCAACCGCGTGAACAGGACGCACTCGCCGGCCGCCAGTGTCAGCACCGGCAGGATCAGCCGTTTGATGTGCTCTGCGGGGTCTTCCGAGAACGGCACCCACCCGAGCACCGGGAGCCAGCCGAGCTTCACCGCGAAGACGTAGACCAGGAGGATGCCGAGCACGAACGCGGGCGTGGCCAGCGTCGCCGAGATCATGAAGGTCGACACGCGGTCCACCACGCTGCCGGGGCGGTAGGCCGACCACACGCCGACCGGGATCGAGACGGCGAGCGCGACGATCATCGCGAGGACGGCCAGCTCGATCGACACCGGTGCACGTTCGAGGATCTGGTCCGAGACGCTCAGTCCTGTCTGGAACGAGCGCCCGAAGTCCCCCTGGAGGATCCCGCCGAGCCAATCGAGGTACCGCTGCCACATCGGGTCGTTGAGGCCGTACTGCTCCGCCGCCGCGGCGCGCTGCTCGGGCGTCGCCTCCGGCGGGAGGATCGCGTCGACCGGGCTGCCAGGGATCAGATCGAGGAGCAGGAAGACCGCCACCGTGACCAGGAACAGGAGGAGGAAGAACCTCGCCACTGAACCAGCACGTCGTCTCCAGACCACCGCGTTCATGTCTCGACCATCCGTTCACTCGCTGTCGGTTCGGTGGGTGCGGGGCAGGGAGGGTTCCCCCGCACCCACCGAAGGGCGGACTACCGGGGGACTACTCGTTGAGCCACGCGTACTGCCAGTACGCGCTCGCTCCCGACGACGTGCCGGCGAGCACGATGCCCTGGACCTTGTCGTTCGCGAAGAGGTGTCCGGTCTGGTAGCGCCAGTTCCTGAGCGGTCCGTCCTTCGACAGCTCGCCGTTGACCACCTGGTACGCCTTCTCGACCTCGGCCGGGTCGTTCGAGCGACGTGTCGTGTCCAGCGCCTCGTCGACCGTCGGGTTGGAGTAGCCCATGACGTTGAGCGGGGCGTCGGTGTGGAAGACGGAGTAGAGCCGGTCCATGTCCTGCGACAGCGAGGCGCCCATGATGGTCTGGAAGTCCCGCGCCGTGGAGCGCTGCGAGAGCGTCGCCCCGTCGACCGGCTCGAGCTTGAACTCCAGGCCCTCGATCTTCGACATCTGCGACTGGATGAGCTGGGCGACCTGCTCGAGAGCCGGGATGCCGGCATAGCAGAGGAACGTGACCGTCTCGCTCGTCTTGCCGGTCCGCTCGAGGTAGTCGTCGAAGAGACGCTGTGCCTCGTCGAGGTCCTTCTCGGGGAACTTCCCGAGGGCGTCGTCCCGGTACGGGCTGTCCGGCCTCAGGAACGCGTCGACCGGCTCGTCACCCGGGTAGACGGCGTTGTTGATCTGGGCGCTGTCGAACGCGCTCAGCAACGCCTGCCGCAGACCCTCGTCGGAGACGACCGGGTCCTTGAGGTTGAACTGCAGGCCGGTGCCACCGTTGAGCGGCACCCGGTAGATGTCGTAGCCGCCCTCGCTGTCGATCGCCTTCGCGTCCTTCGTCAGGAGCGACCAGTCGACATCGATCTCGCCGCTGCGCAGGGCGTTGAGCCGCTGGTCGTCGGCCCCGATGACCTTGATCACGAGCTTGTCGAGGTACGGGAGACCCTCCTCGAAGTACGTCTTGTTGCGGGAGTACTCCGCCTGGGAGTTGCGTGTCCACTTGTCCAGCACGAACGGGCCTGCTCCGACCGGGGAGTTCGCGATGTCCTCTCCGGCCGCCTCGATGGCCTTCGGGGACCCGATCGTGCTCAGGCCCTGCGTCAGTGCCCACGGGAGCTGGAAGTTGGGAACCTCCGACGTCACGGCGACCGTCAACGGATCGACGACCTTCCAGGTCAGCCCTTGCGTGTAGCGCGCCGAGGGCGCCAAGGTCTTGGGATCCTTGATGCGGTCCCAGTTGTAGACGACAGCCTCGGCGTCGTACGGCGTCCCGTCGCTGAACGTGACGCCGTCACGCAGCTTCAGCGTCCAGCTCTTGCCGTCGGTGCTCTCGAACGACTCCGCCATCTGGCCGACGAACTGCTGCTTGTCGACGTCGTAGCGCAGCAACGTCCCGAAGATCGGTGCGCAGCGGTCGAACGACAGGGTGCAGAACGCGGGATCGAGCGAGACGGTCTCGACATTCACGGCGTACGTCAGGGTCCCGCCCTGCTTCGGTTCTCCGACAGGCCCCCCGTCGTCGTCGGAGCCTCCTCCACCGCACCCCGCCAGCACCAGACCGAGCGCGACCGCCACGGTCAGGGACCGCGATTTGACCCGCCAACCCTTCATCAGCATTTCCTTCCTCGTACGACACCGGAACGGGTCGCTCGACGGGACACGCCACCGAGCCGGCTGTGTGATGGCCGCCACTGCGACTTTCCTCACAAGATAGGCAACCAACTGGTTGGTGGGTATGCACAGGGTGTCAGAGGCGGCACCGTGTTCCTGACACGCTGTCAACAGCGCGCGGTCAGGCCCCTGCCTGCGCCTGAACGATCAGCGGCGAGAGCAGGGCAGAGGTCGAGGAGGCGTCACCAGCCGTCGACTCGATCACCATGATTGCGGCGTGCAACGAGGTTGTCGTCTCGGGATCGTCGAGGTCCACGCCCAGGAGACGCTGGATCCGCGCAAGACGTTCGTACAACGTCGGCCGCGAGATCCCGAGCTCCTGAGCGGCGAGCGACTTGTTGCCGCGCAGCCGGAGATAGGCCGCGAGGGTCCGGACCCAGTCGCCCCCGTCGAGCGCATCACGCAGCTGCAGCGGCCCGAGCGTCCGCTCGACGAACGCCTGGAGTCGGGCATCGTGCCGCAACGTGTAAAGGAGGCCCCTCAGCAAGATGTCGTCGATCGAGTAGAGGGTGCGCTGCCCCCGTGCCGGGCTGGTCGCACGCGCCGCGGAGGCGACGTCGCTCGCCTCGGCGAACGACCTCCCGACCTCCGCGAGGTCAGAGACGACGGCGCCACGGCCGAGCGTCGGAACCGCGATGCCCGCGTCGTCGCACGCCAGCACGACCTTCGCGGCGAACGTGTCGGCCGCCGAGGTGTCAGCGTGCTTGAGCAGGAGCAGCACGCCCCACCGCTCAGGTGTCAGCCGCCCGACGAGGGCGTCGACCTGTGCGTCGTCGAGCGCACGAGCCAGAACCGAGCGCAGGTCACGCTCCCGGTCCGGGGCCACGATCACCGGGAGGTAGTGGCGATGACGCGTCGGGTGCCCGAGCGCGGCCGAGCGCGCGTGGATCGACTCGGTCCGCCCGCAGCGACCGGAGACGAGGTCCGCAAGCACGGTCCGTTGGGCGTTCGCGACCACGACGTCGTCGTCCTCGAGGAGGAGACGCATCGCCAGCGCCGAGGCAGCGCGCTCGAGGACGATGACCTGTGCCGGGTCCGGCGGGCCCGAGGTGAAGAGCACCAGCCGCCCCCGCTGCTGCCCGCGTGCTTCCACTGGCACGACCACGCAGCGGTCGGCCTCGTCCACCCGGGTCCCGAAGGACTGCGTCAGCGTGAACGCCTTGCGGCTCCACCGGCGCAGCAGATCGTCGGCCACGCCGTCGACCGTGTGCACGGCAAGCACCTGGTACATCAGGTTGGAGAAGACGATCTGCCCCTCGGCGAGCTCGCCTGCCGCGGCGACCAGCTGGTCCACCGTCGCGTCGGCGGCTCCCAGCTCGGTGAAGCGCTGGTGCGCCATCGCGGTGGTCTGCAGCAGCCGGCGCTGGCCCATCAGGATGATCGAGTGCGCCGCCTCGGTCATCTTCACGAAGGGCACCTCCCGGCGCAGCGCGATCAGCGGGAGACCTCTGCGCGTGCACGCACGGATCATCTCCGGAGGGACTGAGGAGAACCTGCGTCCCAGCTCGATGACGAGACCCGCGACACCCTCGTCGGCGAGGGCGTCGACGTAGCGGACACCCTCGTCCGGCGAGTCGGCGAGGCCGACGCCGGTGGCGAGGATCAGCTCGCCGCCCTGGAGCAGCCCGTGGGTGTCCACCAGCTCGGTCACGTGGAGCCACCGGATTCTCCGGTCGAGGTGTTCCTCCCCCGCGACGACCACGGGCTCACCCTCGAGCGTGATGCCCATCGCGAGAAAGTCGGCGATCGTGAAGGTGCTGATCGAGGCGTGCTCGGCCTGCGAGCTTCGCGCGCTCGCCTCGACGAGCCGCATCCGTCGCTCTCGGTCCACGCTGCGGTGAGATCGCTCCGGCACCTCGGTTCCTTTCGGGTCGCCGCTGGCCACGCGTGCGCCGAAGCGCCGACGTGGATCGTCCCTGTGACTCGAGTCACAGCCAGTATTGCCAGACGCGGGACGGTTGGGGAAGCCCAAGCGGAACGAATATTTGATCTCATTTGGTTCGACGAGGCGCTGACGAGCCGGTGGGTGACCTCCATACTGGGGGCATGACGTCGCTCCCCCCTAGGCAGCTCGCCTCGAGCGCACACACCTCCAGCGCCAGGTCTGACGAGATCCTGACGATGGCGGCGCGCCTCTTCCAGGAGTCTGGGTACGCGACGACCACGATCCACGACATCGCCGACGCGGTGGGCGTCCTGCCGGGCAGCCTCTACCACCACTTCGCGTCGAAGGAAGACATCGCCATCGGCCTGCTCTCGAGCTTCGGGCGCTCCTTGAACGAGGTCGGGCTCGTCGCAGCGCGTCGCGTCCGCACCCACGACGGGACTCCCGAGGAGCTCGTCGAGGAGCTCGCCGCCGACGTCGTCGCGCTCAGCTTCCGCAACGCCGCTGCCATCCGGCTACGGGCCTACGAGGCGCCGCCGAGCGTCGCGTCCGAGCGCCTGACCACCGCGATGCAGCTCCGCTCGCCCGCGCTCGAGCGGGCATGGCGCGACGCCATCACAGCACTCGCACCGAAGGCCACCCATCCCGCAGTCGACCGCGGACTCCTCGGGTTCACCTTGGGACGGCTGGCGTTCTACGCATCGACGTACTACCCGCTCGAGACAGACCCACGAGACCTCGCCTCGCACCTCTGCGACGTCGTGCTCCACGGGGTCGCGGTCACCGCCCCGACCGACGAGGCGCTCGAGGCGTCGGCGGCGTACGTCGCGGCCGTGGAGGTCGTCGCCGACTGGAGGCGGCAGGACGCGAGCGACCCGTCAGGCGTCAAGGAGTCCGTCGTCGCCGCGGCGCGCACGGAGTTCGCGCGTCGTGGCTATGCGGCGACGACGATCCGGGACGTCGCCCACTCGGCGGGCGTGGGCATGGCGACGCTGTACCGCCGGTTCGACTCCAAGGAAGCCCTGCTCCGCGAGATCCTCGACGTGTACGCAGGTCGGCTCGATCACGCCTTCGACACCGTGGTGGGGGCGGGCTCGTCAGAGTCAGAGACCCTCAGCGCCCTGGGCCGCGTCTTCGTCCACTCCAGCCGGGAGTACCGCGAGGAGTCGGCGATCGTGAACCTGGGCTGGACCGGGCGCGAGATTCCGACCAGTCCGTTCCACGACTACTACCTGGCGACCCAGAAGCGTCTGAAGTCACTCGAAGCGCTGACCTCACGCGGGATCGAGACCGGGGCCTGGCGGCCGATCGCCGATCCCCGAGAGCTCGGCTTCCACTTCCGCTCGGTGATGTGGACGCCGTTCCACGAGCATGCCCGGAGCAGTGAGGCGCGCGCGTATGCGTTCGTACGGCAAAGTCTGATCCGCGGGGCCGTGGACAACACCGGCTGAGGATCAGCTGCCGACGACGATGCGGACCTCGCAGTTGAGCGCTGCCTCAAGTGCAGTGTGAAGCCTGCTCTCGGGGACCCGCCGCAGGCTGAGGGGGTCGAGCGTCACCGCGACGAGCTCGTCGCCGCCGTCGATGATGCGCTCGACCGACCCGTCGACACCGAACGCCTCGAGCACGCCGCGGGCATCGTCGTCGGTCCCGCGGCTCACGTACGTGACGACTCCTGCGGATGCTGCGGTCCCGAAGGCCTGCGCGCACTCCTGAACGTAGACGGCGCTGTCGGCTGGCACGAACCCGTCGAGGACGAGCTCGACCTCGCGTCGCGTGGCCGGCAGGCTCTGCGCCGGGGTGGCGACGACCTCGCGCCCTCGGGCACGGAGGCGTTCGAGGCCGTTCTCCCAGTCCGCCGCCGACAGGCGACCCTCGGCGTCGACGACGACGCGCATCACGGCAGTCCGCATGGGTGCACGCTAGCGTCCGGCCCGAGTGGAGAACAAATACCTGTTCTGCTCTCGACGATTCGTGCTCGTCGAGAAATCAGGATCCTATTTGTCCGGAATGGCTCATACGGTCGCACCATGGCGACGACTCGAAACGACGACGAGACGATCACTCCGTTCACGATCAACGTCCCGCAGGCACAGCTCGACGACCTCGCGCAGCGCCTCGCGCGGACGCGGTTCACGTCACCACTGCCCGGTGACAGCTGGGCGACCGGCGTGCCAACGTCGTACCTGCGCGAACTGGTCAAGTACTGGCGCGACGACTACGACTGGCGTGCGCAGGAGGCGGCACTCAACGCGTATCCGCAGTTCGTCACCACGATCGACGGGCAGCAGATCCACTTCCTGCACGTGCGCTCATCGGAGTCCGGAGCGCTTCCGTTGCTCATGACCCACGGCTGGCCAGGCTCGGTGGTGGAGTTCCTCGACGTCATCGGCCCGCTCACCGAGCCCGCGACGTCCGGCGATGAGGCGGCGCCCGCGTTCGACGTCGTGATCCCGAGCCTGCCTGGGTTCGGCTTCTCCGGTCCGGTGAACGACGCCGGCTGGGACGAGACGCGGATCGCCCGGACGTGGGCGGAGCTGATGCGCCGGCTCGGTTACGACCGGTACGGCGTCCAGGGCGGCGACATCGGGGCGGGCGTCTCGCCGGCGGTGGCGCGGGTGACCGGGAGTGATGGCAGTCCCGGCAGCACCGTTCTGGGCGTGCACCTGAACGGCAACATCGGCGTCCCGACGGGACCGCTCGACGACGATGAGCTTGCGAGCCTCACAGACCTCGAGCGCGATCGCGTACGCAGGGTGGGCGAGTTCATGCAGGAGCAGTTCGGCTACATCGCGATCCAGTCGACGCGTCCGTCAGCGCTCGCGGCGGGGCTCTCCGACTCCCCGGTCGGGCAGCTCGCGTGGATCGTCGACAAGCTCCGCGAGTGGACGTACCCGCGTGAGACGCTCCCGCACGAGGTCCTCGGCACGGATCGCCTGCTCACGAACGTGATGCTGTACTGGCTCACCGACACGGCTGCCTCGTCGGCGTACGTCGGATACGCAAGTGCGGAGAGCTGGGGAGATCCACTTCCGCGGAGCGGCGTTCCGACCGGCGTCATCGTCTTCGCCGGCGACGTAGGCATCCGCCGCTACGCCGAGACGGAGCACTCGATCGTGCGTTGGGTCGATGTTGACCGCGGCGGGCACTTCGCAGCGTGGGAGGAGCCGTCGCTGCTCGTCGACGACGTCCGCGCCTTCTTCGCCGCGCTGCGGTGATCACCACCGGTGACCTCACCGAGCTCGACGCTCGCCTGGATCGACCACAGCGGGTCGTCGGCGAAGGCCTCGCTCAACCATTGGCCCCGTGCCGGTTCTTGGTGTCGACCTCAAGGAGGTGCCGGAGGTAGCGCTCGGGTTGCTCGAGGTACGCGCGCCAATGTCGCACGAGCTCGAGATCCTCCCAGTGAGCATCCCTGAGACCCCAGGGCCCGACCTCGAGGATTCGCGCACCCGGGAGCGAGGCAAGGACGGGCGAGTGAGTTGCACAGACGATCTGCGCGCCCGAGCGAGCGAGGGCGTCAAGACGTGCCATCAGTCCGAGCGTCGACGCAAACGAAAGCGCCGCCTCGGGCTCGTCGAGCACGTAGAAGCCTGGGGAGTCGAAACGTGCCTCAAGCACCGCGAGGAATGACTCGCCGTGACTCATCGCATGGAAGTCCGGATCGTGGCGGCTCGGGTTCTCCTCGAGAAACGTGTACCAGCCGTGCATCGTCTCTGCACGCAGGAAGAACCCCCACCGCCCCGACCCGATGCCCCGCTGCAGGTACAGTGATCGATGCAGAACCGACTCGGTGCTCCTCGTCTGATGGTGACCGAAGGCGGTCCCTCCCTCCGGAGAGAGCCCGTACGCGACCGCGATCGCCTCCACGATCGTCGACTTGCCCGATCCGTTCTCTCCAACCAGGAACGTCACGCCTGACGCGAGCCTGAGGCCATCGCCAAGGAGCTGCCGCACAGCCGGAATCTCGACAGACCAATCATCGGGCGGCGGGGCACTCGGGTTCGTCGACACGCGTACCACCGGCGGCTGGTCGAAGTTCACGCGAACACTGTCGCACCGCGGGCAAGTTGACGGACGCCGATTCCCGGAGTTCCCGGACCCGTCCCGGTCGCGTGGGCGACCAACCGCCTCCAGCCGCCGCGAGCCGGGTCGGCCTAGCGCGTCCGGCGGTCGGTCCTCCGCGGATGGACCGACCGCCGCCGCTGGTCATGCCTGGATGAACTCCAGGATGTCTGCGTTGATGACGCTGGCGTGGGTGGTGGGCATGCCGTGCGGGAATCCCGGGTACGTCTTCAACGTGCCGTTGGGGAGGATCTTCGCCGAGAGCTCCGCGGAGTCGGCGATCGGCACGACCTGGTCGTCCTCGCCGTGCAGGACGAGCGTCGGGAGGGTCACGGCCCGCAGGTCAGCGGTGAAGTCGGTCTGCGAGAAGGCGACCACACCGTCGTAGTGGGCCTTGGCGCCACCCTGCATCCCCTGGCGCCACCAGTTGGCGATGATGCCCTCCTTGGGCTCGGCGTCAGGGCGGTTGTAGCCGTAGAAGGGGCCCTCGGCGAACTCGCGGAAGAAGTCCGACCGTCGGGTGGCGACCTCGTGCTGGACGCCGTCGAAGAACTCCTTCGGCAGTCCGCCCGGGTTGTTCTCGGTCTTGACCATGATCGGCGGGACGGCGCTCACCAGGACGGCCTTGCTGGCGCGGTCCTGTCCGTGGCGAGCGAGGTAGTGCACCACCTCCCCACCGCCGGTGGAGTGACCGACGTGGATGGAGTCGCGGAGGTCGAGGTGCTGTACGACGGCCGCGAGGTCGTCGGCGTAGTGGTCCATGTCGTGGCCCGTCGCCACCTGCTCCGACCGGCCGTGCCCGCGGCGGTCGTGGGCGACCACGCGGAAGCCCTGGTCGAGGAAGAACATCATCTGGGAATCCCAGTCGTCGGACGACAGGGGCCAGCCGTGGCTGAAGACGATCGGCTGACCGCTGCCCCAGTCTTTGTAGAAGATCTCGACACCATCGGTGGTGGTCAGCGTGGGCATGGTTCTCCTGGGAGGGCTCGAAGTGCGGGTGGACGCCACGCCCACGAGGCGTGACCCTTCAATTCTCGCGAGAAACGCGGCACTCGCACCCGCACGTCGTACTTCAGGCATCCACGCGGAGTGCGCAGCCGCCGATGCGACATCAGGTTGCGAAGCTCGAGGTTCGCGTCCCACTGGGGATGCGGCGCTAGGACGGCGAACCGCAGAACGCTTCGTCGAAGAACGCATCGACGGCGTCGTCCGGATCGCCGCTGAAGTCCGGCGTGAGGGCGATCGTGGCCCGATGCTGCTGGTCCAGCGTGGTGAACGAGTACGCCTGGTACGACACCACATCCCCGTCATGGCCGTAGACCCGCACGCCGCACGCGGTTTCGCGCCAGGTGAGACCCAGCCCGTAGCGCCCGCCGGTCACGCTCGGTGTCAGCATGGCGTCGAGGAGCTCGGGCGTGAGGAGGCGCCCGCCCAGCAGCGCGGAGAAGAAGCGCTCGAGATCCGCGTTGGTGGAGATCAGCTCACCACCGGCGCCGAACAACGATGGGTTCACCGCGGTGAAGTCGACCAGCACCAGACGATCGGATGTGGGATCGGGCTGGAGCGGCGCATACCCGCGAAGACTCGGGCCGAGGATGCTCGGGTTGGTCCCGGGCATCGAGGTCCGTGTCAGGTGGAGGGGGCGGATCAGACGCTCGGTGATCTCGTGACCGTACGAACGCCCCGTCGCCGCCTCGACGATCATGCCGAGCAGGGTGTAGTTGGTGTTGGAGTACGCGAAGCGTGAGCCGGGCGGATCGAAGTCCCGAGGGAGTGCCGCGGCACGCTGCACGAGCTCGGCGGCCGTCCATGTCCGCCAGCGATTGGCGATGAACTGTTGACTCGGCGGAAGCGAGAGCGTTCGCCGGTAGTCAGCGAGGCCGCTGGTGTGACCGAGCAGGTGCCGCACGGCGATCTCGTCCCCGCCTGGGATGGTTCCCGGCAGCCAGTCCTCGACCGGGTCGTCCAACCCGATCCGGCCCTCTGCGACCAGCTGAAGGACGACAGTCGACAAGAACGTCTTGGTGATGCTGCCCGCGCGATATCGGCTCTGCGGCGACACGGGGCGATGTCCGCCGATCGCGGACACACCGCTCGTGCTCTTCCACACGGCCCGTCCGTGGCGCACCTGTGCAAGGACACCCACGGCACCGGCATCTCGTACGTCGTCGACCCGGGCTTGCATCGCGCTGGACGAAGGGTCGGCGCGATCGTCCGTGGACGCCCCCGCGCTCGTGGCCATCGCGGTGGTGAGGGCGATTGCGGCGGTGACAGCGAGCGCCGCCCCTACGCGACGGCGTCGGGTGTGCACATGAGGAGTCGTCATCTACCGATCTTCGGGGACGGCTCGCCCGGTCAGATCGGGGAACGCCCCGGGCCCGACCCTTGGCCTCCCCGGAGAGCCTCCGAGTGCCTTTGGTCAACGGCTTGGGCCATCCCGCTCGCTCCGTCGGCGACTGCCGCGCAAGTCCTTGCCGACGAGCTCGGCTGCCGTGCCGAGAACCTCCACAAGTTCCAACACCTCACCACCGAATCGACGGCCGACGACGATTGGGCACGGCTGCGCCCGGGTGACCTCGTGCTCGTCGACGAGGCCAGCCTTGCCGGCACCGCACGCCTCGACTGGCTCACCCAGCACGCCAACACGTCAGGCGCGGTCGTCCGTCTCCTCGGTGACCCCTACCAACTGTCCGCCGTCGAAACCGGCGGTGCCTTCCGCCTCCTCGTCGACGACATCGGTGGACCCGAACTCGACACCCTCCACCGCTTCCACGACCCCGACGAAGCGGCCGCCACCCTCAAGATCCGCCACGGCGATTCCAACGGCCTCCACTACTACGAAGACAACGGCCGCATCACCACCGGCAGCGGACCCCACCTACTCGAACTCGCCTACAAGGCCTGGGACCACGACACCACGGGCGGGCTCGCAAGCGTCATCATCACCAGCACCGAGGCGGACGCCCGCGCGCTCAACACGACCGCACGCACGGCGCGGATCCATACCGGGGCAGTCGACGGAACCGATCAAGTGCACCTGCATGACGGAACCCATGCCAGCGAAGGAGACATCGTCATCACCCGGCGAAACGATCGCGCGATTCGAACGACCCGCGGCGGCTTCGTCAGGAACGGCGATCACTGGACCGTCACCACGACAACCGTCGGCGGAACGCTCACCGTCACACGCTCCGGCGAAACCGTCGAGCTTCCCGCCGGATACGTCTCCGACCACGTCCAACTCGGCTACGCCGTCACCGCGCACCGCGCACAGGGCATCACCGTCGACACGGCCCACGTCCTCGTCGACGACACCGCTACCCGTGAATCTCTTTACGTCGCCATGACCCGCGCACGCGCACGGACTCACATCTACGTCCCCACCAATCACGAGCTCAGCATCGACGCCGAACGTCCCCCAGCAGTTCGGGACGACCCCCGCGTCATCATCGCTCACGCCATCAGCCGCAGCATCGCTGAACAATCGGCCACCCAGGTCCATCGCCGACAACGGTTCGGCTCTCCAACGTCATCGCGACCGACCGACCGGCGCCGCGGGCTCTACCAGCACCCAACGATCCGATGGACTCCACAATCAGCCTCGCCATGACTGGTATCCAAGGTGCTAAAGTTCGGGCGACTTACCCGAGGTGGCGTAGGTAGTGATTGAACGGGCACGGTGAGGCCTTCCCAGGCGGCCGCCACGGGGGCGTGCGACACATCCTCAACGGCGTCGAAGCAAATTGCCGGTCGTACTTCGCCGGAGCCTCCCGCTCGTGGCGAAGTTGTCACCGCGCGTCGTAATCGGACGTCGGGTCTCGGCTTGCGGCGATTCGAGTACCCCTCAGCCGGGCCATGGACCTCCCCAGCGTGCCCGGCAGCGGTGAGGACCGGGAACGTCACCTAGCCAGAGCGGCTCCTGCTCCGTCGAGTCCACCATGCCTGGGGAGCTGTAGGTCGACGTTGAACTGCCTGCAGGCATGGACCGCGCTGGAGGCTACGGTTTCGCATCGAATCCGCCCCTTTGGTCCTGCGACGGGCCTCATCCGTCAGAGTGTCCTGCGTGAATCACCTGATCTCGCGGCTCGGCATGCTCGCGGCCGCCGTCGTCCTGTTCCTGGCGACGCCGCCGGCCGCCACAGCAGCCGACGAGCCCCCGCAGCGGGCCACGCTCCAGCAATTCTCGATCACCGTCCTCACCCACGGCGCGTGGGCGAAGGTCTCCGGTTTCATCCACCCGGGCGACTACTACGCGGAGACCGCCGGCACCGTCGAGCTCTATGTCGACGACCAGGTGAAGTGGAGCGGAGAGGTCACCTCCCGCACCGGCGCTCGAGGGTTCATGCAGAAACTCCACGTCGGAACAGGACGGCACACGATCCGTGCCGTCTTTGTCGGAAACGACTCCTACCTCCCAGCTGAGGACAGTGAGACCGACGACTACGCGCCCGAGGCTCCGTGGATGAACCCGTCCTGGGACAACTTCGACCCGACCACAGGCATCTACAGCACCAGCACCACGCTGGGCTGGTACGCAGACATCCCTGAAACAACACCGACCGGGCATGTCGAAGTCCGCCGCAACGGCGTCGTCGTCGCCACACCCGAGCTCAACGACTACGGCGCGTGGCGTCTCGACACCCCCGCGAAGCTCGGCGACACGTTCACCTTCCACTACGCCGGCGACGAGAACTACGCCCCAGGAACCAGCAGCCGCACCTTCGTCGCTGCCGACCGTCGATCGGTCACCAAGTTCCGCAATCCCAGCGGACGTGCCGCCCAGGGGAAGCTCACGATCGTCGCCGAGCTCATGGTTGGCACCGTCAACATCGGCTACTCCGGGCTGGGATGGCCGTACGCGCTCGACGTCACCGTCGACGGCCGGACCCGCACCATCGAGATGGGCCCGTGGGAGTCGCAGGCGCCGCTCGACATCGGCACAGGCACCAAGACCGTCACCATCCGCTATGCCGGCAACTCCCGCTACACCCCAGCCGAAGCGACTTTCACCGTGCCGTCGCCGGCCGACCCGACCCGCACGACCCTGCGCGGGTGGCCGTCGACCCGTTTCGGCACCAACAGCGTGTTCGAAGCGACCGTCGAGTTCACAACCGGTGTGGCCGTCCCCGTCGGCACCCCCGTCCAGCTTCAGTTCCGGCCCCGCGGCACCAGCACCTGGCGGACCGTGGCCACGACCCGCGTCGCGGCCCACAACCCCACCGCAACGTTCAGCTCCGCCCCAGTCGGGCCAGGCGACTACCGGGCGTACACGCCAGCGTCCAGCTATCTCGCCCCGTCGACGTCGAACACCATCGCCGTCCAGAAGCTCAAACGCCACATCGGCTGCGAACGGCACGCAGGCCCGAAGCGGACCCTCGTCATCTGCACGGCCCCGCCGAACGGGAAGGCGACCCTGTACGTCCGCCGAAGCAACGGCACCTGGAAGGCGATCCAGAGGAAGTCGTACCGCAGCACGCTGATCTACTCCGTGCGCAGCAAGTCCAAGACGCAATGGTGCAGGATCGTCGTCCACGCCGACGCGGTCGCAGAGAGCGCCAACTGGCGGTTCCGAGTACCTCGCCGCTGACCTCGCCACCGATTCCCGGACGGCAAACGCGTCGCCGCAGACCATCGCCCGGCGTCGCATGCGAACGGAGATCCCAACCCTGAAACTTCTACCACCACGGTCGCTGAGGCGACACTGCGTTCACACGACGGCGAGGGCTGGGCCCACGCCACTGAAGCCGCAAGACCGCGTCACCATGCGGGACTACTGCCTCGAAGCCGAGCAAAGGATAGTCAATGAAAAGAAGCCGCGGGATGCGGTGGGCAGCGATCGCCGCGATGGTACTCACGCTGGCCACCACCTCCGGATGCGGCGACTCCCCCGAGATTGCGACCGACCCCGACGCCGCGAGCGAAGGAACCACGACGACCGATGATTCAGGACTGCCGAAGCCCGCACCGGCGTTTGCTGCCCACTTCACCGACCCCATCTATGAGGAAGTCTCCAACGACCTCACTCCGTTCGGATCCGACGAGGGTTGGGACATGCTGGCGATTTGGGACGAACGCCGTGGTGAGCTGAGCCCGGACTCCACGGTCGCTGACGTCCTTGAAGACGACCCAGCCGAGTTCCTCGCGACCAACGAGCTCGATGACGCGGTAGCGGTACAGTCCGCTGGCTTCACGCTGCTGCGGTTAACCGGACACATCGACGAGGCAGGCCGCCAGGCCACACTGCAGGCTCTCGCTCAGCTGCAGGCGATCGATGGTGAGTCATCTGAGCTCAAGCGTCAGGTGCAGGACCTCACCTCCTGGACGGAGTAGACAAGTCGTAGTTGGGTTACAAGCGTGGAGTGAATCGCACTGGGTTTCGTTCTATGCGTTCCCTTGGCCAGCGAGTGCTGGCTGGCTTGATTCTTGGGCAGCGTAGTACGCCGCCTCCACCTCGAGCGGGGTCATCATGTTGAGCTCGCGGTGGAGGCGCTGGTTGTTCCACCACCACACGTATTCCAGCGCGGCGAGTCCGACCTGCGCGATCATGCGCGATGGCCCCTCGTCGGCGGGTCAGCTCGGTCTTGTAGAGCCCGTTGAGGTCGAAGCTGTCCCCGACGGTCCCGGTCGAGGGCTTGGGACTGCTGCACGGGTAGGTGACATCTGATCTGTGGTGCCGAGAGGTGCTGCTGGAAGGATGTGCACTGTGCCCAAGCCGTATCCCAAGGAGTTCCGCGACGATGTCGTGCGGGTTGCCCGTAACCGCGAGGAGGGCGTGCATCTGAAGCAGATCGCGGCCGACTTCGGGATCAGCGAGTCGTGTCTGACGAACTGGCTGAAGGCCGCCGATGTCGAGGACGGGATTAAGCCCGGGACGACGTCTGCGGAGAACGCCGAGCTGCGGGAGGCGAAGAAGCGGATCCGGCTGCTGGAGCAGGAGAACGAAGTGCTGCGGCGGGCGGCGGCGTATCTGTCGCAGGCGAATCTGCCGGGAAAATGATGTACCCGCTCGTCCGCGAGCTGGCCGCCGACGGGATCCCCGTCGCGGTGACGTGCCGGGTGCTGAAGCTGGCCCGCCAGCCCTACTACCGGTGGCGCAAGACGCCGGTGACCGACGCCGACCTCGCCGAGGCGTATCGGGCGAACGCGCTGTTCGACGCCCACCGCGATGATCCGGAGTTCGGCTACCGGTATCTGCTCGACGAGGCCCGTGACGCCGGTCAGGTGATGGCCGAGCGGACCGCGTGGCGGATCTGCTCGACCAACGGGTGGTGGAGCGTGTTCGGCAAACCCAAGCGCGGCAAGGCAGGCCGGCCGGGGCCGCCAGTGCACGACGACCTGCTCGCCGTCAGCGACGCGAAGGGGCGGGTGCGGCACGAGTTCACCGCGACCGGCCCGAACGAGGTCTGGTTGTCCGACATCACCGAGCACTGGACCGGTGAGGGCAAGCTCTACCTGTGCGCGGTCAAGGACGTCTACTCCAACCGGATCGTGGGCTACTCGATCGACTCGAGGATGAAGTCGCGGCTGGCGGTGGCCGCGCTCGACAACGCCGTGGCCCGACCCTGGGCCGCCTCACGCCCGTCGAGTACGAGACCATCAAGACCACACCAGCCGTACTGGCTGCCTAACCCAACCTGTCACCTGATCGTGCAGCAGTCCCGTCAGACTGTGGTTCCTATCGTCAACTCTGCCCAGACGTTCAGGCGCGCCAAATGTGAAACTGTGGCCAGGCGCTCATAACGGGTTCGGTCGACTCGCCAGTGAAGCTGGATAGTGCGCACATCGCTGCGCTGAGACGATGGGCGCATGAGCGTCGATGTGTCGGGATGGCAGCCGGATTGGCTACCGGCATCGGAGCAGGTTCAAAAGCAGTCCCCGGCGCTTCGGGACCTTGTCGGCAGGACCATCACGGACGCGTGGGTGGTCTGGAACTTGGAGCACGACGAGTGGTTCGCCGACCTGCCGGTCGTGCTGTCGTTCGATGGCAGGGGGCAGCTTGAGGTGTGCTGGCAGAAGTTCGATGACCTCTCGGTCACGTGGGACTCCATCGACACGAGGGTTCGCCCGCGTGCATGGGTCGAGTGGCTGTTGGAGTGGCGTCGAGCAGCGCACCCGGCTTTGGAGTCCAACGTCGGCATGTCCGTTCACGCAGTGGCGGTGACCGAGCACTTGTTCCAGACGGAGCGCCTGGACCGGCCGGGTCTGCCGTCTCGCGTTTGGCTTGCCGGTGGTCTCTGGTTCGGGACGACTGGGCCGGGCCTTCATATCTTCAACGCGCTGGACGAGAACGGGCTCGATGCGGGCACGCCCGCCGACGACTCTGAGCATCGCCTCACGACTCTGACTCAATCGCATGAAACGAGCGGATCGTAGATGCGGTCCAACGCCGCGGTTGTGCAGTCTTTACGGGTGCGTCTTTGCGCCGCGTTGCGGACACGTCCGACCCCGACTGGCCCTCGCCGGAACGCCCACCAGCGAGGGTCTGCAGCTCATTCGTCCGGGGGCGCGACCCGAGTGGCAGCATTGCGCTGCCGAGACGGATCGTCCCCGCATCGACCGCGGGACGTGCCGCCCCGTGCGCAAGCGCCTTGACGGCCTACTTGTATTTTGCAAGTATCCCATATATGAGCCTCTTCATCACCTGTCCAGTCGACAGCGTCGAGCGCGCGACCGTCTTCTACACGGCCCTCGGCTGGACCTTGAACACAGAGATGTCCGACCACAATGTGTCGTGCTTCGCGATCGCGCCCGAGCAGTACGTCATGCTCGGCAGCCACGAGATGTACGCCAGTGTCGGCGGCGTCGAGGAGCTCATCGGCGGACCTGGCACCCCTTCGAAGGTCACCGTCTCGTTCGACCTCGGAAGCCGGGAGGCGGTCGACGAGCTCGTCGAGCGCGCCGGTGCTGCTGGCGGCCGGATCGGCGAGACCGACGACTACCCCTTCATGTACCAGCGCCAGTTCGACGACCCCGACGGCTACCACTACTCGCCGTTCTGGATGAAGCCGGACACCGACCCGACCGCGTGAGCGACCTCGCCGCGGCCCTGGAGATCGTCGGCGCACGGTGGGCACTGCTCATCGTTGAAAGGCTGCTCGACGGGCCGCAACGGTACGGCGACCTTCAACGCGAATTAGGAGTGCCGACAAACATTCTCGCCACCCGCCTGCGTGAGCTCGAAGCGGCCGGCGTCCTGACGCGCATACCCCTGCGACACAACACCCGGGCCTACTCGCTCACCGAGCGCGGGCTCGACCTCCGTGAGGCGATCCGCACGCTCGGAGACTGGGGCCGTGGACAACGCTAGACCAGTGACGACCCAGCTAGACGGAGTGCGGCCGGAACCCCGGGATCTGCCGCAATGAGTACGTCATTCCGTCGCCTGCCGGGCGCCTCCGCCGAAGCCGCTCGCCGGCGGACTAACGCGACCGCAGCTCGACCGGCAGGGGCGAGTGGGCCGGAACGGGGTCGAGTTTGATCGGCCACGCGTGCAGGTTGCTGGTCTCGAATACCTCGACCGGTCCCCACGCCTTCCCGTAGCGCGGCTGCCAGTCATCGGGGCGCTCGATAGTCGATTCGCTTGCCCACCGGAACTCGGTCGCTGCGCCGCGCTTGAATTTGGGAAGTGAGTTCGACGGAGACTTCAGCGCCTGCGTGAATCCCAGCGAACCCTCCGCGCGTGCGGGCGCGACCTCGAAACAGAGTTCGCTCCACCCATCATCGGCGACTCGAGCGACAGGACGAGCTCGTAGTCGCCGAGCCCGGTCCATCTTCCATGCACCGGTCATCTCGAAGCCCATGTGGTGGTCCAGGACGTGTTGCTTTGCCTGCTCCAGGGCCTGCAGGGGCCACCCACGTGCGGCGCCGATAGCGCGCATGGACGCATCGACGACCTCCAGCACGACACGCGCCCGATCCTGCGAGGAGAACGTGGCGACCTGCGTCGGGACGTGCGCGCGCACGGTCTCGTCACCAACAGGGGTGAGGTGGACATCGACGACAACGGACGAGGCCGTGTCCGCGGGACTGACGAACATCTGAACTGCCGAACGCCGAGCCTGGATGTCGAAGCTGCCCAGCGCTTCGCTGTATCGCTCGGTGACTCGACGCGACGTGCGCGCGAACGCGTCTTCCGTTACGTCCCCGCCGTCGCCCCAAGGCCGCCCGACCGGACCACCGTTTGGCCAGAACCAGACATAGTTGAGCACCGCCATGGGCAGATCATGCACCAGCGAATGTGGCGTCCGCGCGGTGGTGCAACGAGAGGCCCCGCTATCGCGGCTTGCGTCAATGCGCCGCGTCTGCCCGATTCGGCAGCAGACGAACGTGGTTGGTCAGGGCAGGTCGTACGTCTCGCGAAACAACAATGCAGCGTCTTCGTACAGACGCAGATTCTCGAGCGATTCGCCCGAAATCTCGTGGCCGTAGGTCTGAGCTACGACATGTTCCTCCGACAACCAGCGCGCCGTAGCCTCAAGCCAGTCGACCAGGCCGCGCACGGTGTCGTCGTCGATCTCAGGCGCTTCCGGCGGATCCTCGTCCATAGGACGAGGATTTCATTCCACGGACCAACCCCGACGCCTATCGCCACGTAAGGCCTGTGGCTTGCCTACCTCAACCGCCGCATATGACGCGGCGGGGCGACCGACAGCGCCCGCACGTCGTTCCCGGCCGTGGATCCGGGGATCCACCGCCAGCGCGCGTGTGGGCCGAGCGTCGCCGACACGGACCTTTAGTTCCGGCGGGGCCGGATCGATCGGGAACGCTGAAGCAGCTGTTCGGGAACGCACATCGTGCTCAACCGGCGGGCTGTCACAAGGCCAGGATGTGGCACGTCCAAGCGGTGCCAGTAGCGGAGTTGCGTCAAACGGTCGGGGCACTCGGTCGGTGGGAGTCGTCCGCAAGACGACGCTCGACACGCTGCGCCTCGTCGTCCACCGTTGGCGTCCCTCCAGCGGCCACCCGCGTCGGGAGCAGCTCGGTCGTCACCGGATCCGCACCCTCCGCTTGGCGGTAGCTGGTGTGGCGACGCCGTCACCGGCGTAGACGATCCGCACCGTCCGCCGGCCGGGCCGAACCTGCCGAAACCTCACCGTCGCGGCACCATTCGTCAACCGCACGACCTTCTGCCGACCATCGATGCGTACGCGTACCGTGCCCGTGGCCACGGTGCCTGCCGCGCGCACACGGACGGAGATGATGACGCGGCGCTTCGCCCCGACAGCACGGGCAGCGAGGGTCGACGCCGAGATGACCTTTACGGTCGAAGCCGATGTCGCGCTCGCGCCACGATGCCCGGCCATCACCCCTGTTGCACGGACGGCGACGTGTCGTCCGACGTCTGCAGCACCCAGACGGTACGCCGCACGCGTCGCGCCGGGAATCGGCGCGCCATCGCGAAGCCACTGGTAGGTGACAGTGGTCCCTGTCGTCCACCCGGCACCGGTGCGTGCGGCGAGCACCTCGCCGTACCGAGCCTTCCCCGTCATTGCCACCGTCCCGGCGCGCACGACGCCGGCCCGCACGGGCGCCGACGCCGGCGACGTCGCGGACCGGGCGACATAGCCGAGCGCGACCGCGTGTACCTGCACCGAGATCGTCGCACCGAAGTCTGCCGCCTTCAGCGGGTACGTCGCCCCGCCGACCCCGTCGACGGTCACGCCGTCGCGAGACCAGACGTAGCTGAAGGTGACGTCGTCCGGTGACCAGCCGGTCGGCACGGCCTTGAGCGTTCCGCCGACGATCGTGTCTCCGGTGAGGTTGACGTGGCCGGCGGGCAGGGTTGCGGCCTCGATAGTCGTTCGTGTGATGGCGTTGGTCGAGGCTTCCTTGCCGTCGTACGTCCCGGTGACGCGGACCCAGATCCGCTTTCCGACGTCCTGCGGACGCAGCGTGTACGAAGGGCCGGACGCACCCGGAAGGGGCGAGCCCGTTCCGTACGACCAGGTGTACCGGAGCTGTGTGGTCGACGGCAGCCACGATCCAGGATCGACCGAGAGCGTCTCGCCGACGCGGGTGGTTCCCGACAGCTCTGGCGTGCCGACGCACGGTCGGCCGCCACCGCAGTCGACGGTGACATCGATCCCGGTCAGCTGCGACTCGGCAGCGAGCTCGACCTCGACTCCGTCGGAGGACTCGTGGGGGGCGCCGTACGAGCGGCCGTATAGTCGCTGGTCGTCGGGGTGGACGTCGAACTCGTAGGTTCCCGCAGGCAGCCCCCACAGGACGTACTCACCTGTCGCCGGATCGGTTCTCGCCGAACCGACTGCCTGTTGCGAGTACGAGCTTGTCCGTAGGTAGGCGATCACGCCGGCGGATACCGGGAAGCCGCCCGTGCTGGTGATCGTGCCGCGCACGCCGCTCGTCGTATCTGCGGCGAGCACACCGTCGACGGCACCCGTGTCTTGGTCGGCGGCGACGTCGACCGGTGCTGCGGCCACCAATGTCGAGACGTCGTCGTAGAACTCGTCGACCAGTCCGGACGACGGGTCGGCGTCGAACTGGACCCGGTAGGTGCCGGGCGCGAGGCCCCGCAGGGCGTAGGTGCCGTCGCGGGTGAGGCGCGTCGTCGCCGACGGGGACGATGCCTCGTCGGTCGGTGCGAACGCCTTCACGACCCCGACGAATTCGCGCCCGACGCTTCCGGTGACGGTTCCACGGATCGTGCCCTCAGTCCGGTCGACGTCGAGGTCGGCGTCGACGTCCGACAGCGACGCCTCAAGATCGAGCTCGTCGGCGTCGGCAACGGAGAACCTGTCGTCGAGGTACTCCGTTCGAAGGCCCTCGTCTTGCGGGACGAACTCAACCTTGTACTGGCCGCGGCGCAGTCCGCGGACGCGGTAGCGACCGTCGACCGCACTGGTCTCCGAGGTCCTGTCTGGCTTCCAGGTGGCGGTGGTCGGATCCAGCACGAGTGCGCGCACCGAGGCGCGGGCGGGCGCACCGTCTGGGCCGCGCACTGTCCCTGCGACCTGGAGCCCGGGCTCGAGCCTGGCGTCGATCCCTGTGATGCGTTCGGGGCCCGCGACGACGATCGGGTTCGCTTCACCGAACGTTGCGGCGTCCCCGTTGAACTCCCCGGCAAGGGTGGTGTCGGCGGGTTCGAACCCGATCCGGTACTCGCCCTCCTGGACCCATTGCGTGCTCAGGCTGTACCGTCCGGTGTCGGATTTCGACTTGACTCGTGAGTGGATGCGCCATCGCTCGAGCGATGGCTCCCAACGGTAGAGAACAACGTTGGCTGCTGCGGGGTCGCCGTAGTGGTCGGTCACTGTGCCGCTGATCGAGGTGTAGAAGACGAGCGCCCCGTCGATCCCGTCCACGGCCTCGGCGTCGGTCACGGCGATGGGCCTTGCCATTTCCTTGGTGTAGACGCGGTCGTAGTACTGGTGACTGATTGGGTACTCGTTCGACCCGAACTGGACGATGTAGTGGCCGTCGGTGAGGCCGACAATCGTGTAGCGACCGGTCGACCTGTCAATCTCGGCGGATCCCGCCGGCTCGGTCTCGCCGTCGGCGTTTCGCCGCGACGCGGAGGCGAACACCCGTGCGTCTGCGCTGACGCCGTCGGGCAGCGTGACTGTCCCGGAGATCGTCCCCCCGACCCGTAACGTCGTGGTGCCCAGCTGCGTCGTCTCTCCGGCGACGACGTCGACTGTCTCGCCGTCCTCAACGGTGAGCGCGTTCGGATGGAACGTCGACAACAGGCCGGTCCGCTCAGCGGTCGGACCCACGCGGATCTTGTACGACCCCGGCGCAAGGCCGGAGACCGTGAACGTCGGATTGGTGGACCGGTACAGGCCGTCGTGGCGCCAGGTCGAGGTCTCCTCTTCCCACGCGTAGATCGACACCCAGACGGTATCCGTGAGGGGACCCGCCGGTGAGACGACGGTGCCCGCGAGGGCACCCGTCGGTGCTGCCGCCTGTGCGGGCGGCGAGGCGAGGCCGACTGGGGCGAGGACGAGAAGGACGCCGAGCAACAGCCTGGCGATGAGCGTGCGCGTCATGGGAGTCTCCGGGGAAGTGAGTCGGCAGATCGTAACCCTGTTTCACACCACCCAGTAAGCGTGGGTACCAACCTTCGGTCGGACGTCCCAGATAGACAACACCCCGGACATGTCACCCTCATCAGTCCGAAGCTCTGCAACCGACAACTCGGCGCGAGCACCAGAGCGCACGCCGATGCCAATACAGTGCGTCTTTACGCCGAGTATCGGTGAACATCGAAACGCACGCTCAGTCCGCTGAGCGGTTGTCAGGCGGTCTTGTCGACGCCAGCACGTGTCGACAACAGGTGTCTGCTCATGCCAGCCGCCAGACCGACTGCAAGCCCGCCTACCGTTCCCATTCCGACGGCGAGCAGTCCGTCGCTGGCCCCATCAATGTCGGCTGCATCCAACGCCGCGAAGATGATCAGGGCCAGACCCATAGCGGCTTCGGTGATGATGAGCGCCCAAGTGGGCGTCCGAGCAAATCGGCGCGCGGTCACGCGGGGCAGAACACTGCGACCGGCCAGGTGACGCCCGGTGATCCCGCGATCCGTGGCGCAAATGAGTGTGTCTAACCGCCGCGAAGCGCCACCTCGAACCATCGCGGTCCATGCGCGCGGAGACGCATGATCTGCCGATGAGCGCGCGACGGGGACTCGCATTAGGGCAGAGTCGCCTACGTGCGCATCGACAGCCCGTTGCCCTTCCACGGGAATGTGGTGTGGCTTACCCGCGAGCAGGGCGGCCGCGACACGGGGCCACCGCCGACACCTCCTGACCAGGACTATGCGGCTACGGGATTCGTGCCTCCGGCAAACGCAACCACCGGATTGGCGTCCATCGTCCTTAGGGTGCAGGACCGGAAGGCTTGGCGCTCGCCCGCCGACGCAGCATGGCTGGTCGCGGACAACGTGCCGCCGCACCGGGTGACAGATGGTGACGTCATCGTTCTCACCGAGGGCCGCCGCGAGGTGGGGTACTTCCACGTTGAATTCGTCGATCCCGTCGTCTGACGAACGCACTCCCCTGCCGCGGTCCGCGCGCTCGTGCCGATGAGCTGCCGCACCCACTACGGTCGGGATGTGCAGGAGCGCGAGGCAGACGAGCGGTACGACCGGCTCATGGTCGACCTGAAGTCCACCTGCAAGCTGCTCATGAGGTACGGCGAGCGTCACTGGTCGGATTGGATGGACAGTGTTCGCCGCGAGATCGAGGCCCATGACGCGCATGGTCTGACCCGCCTGCTGCAGGCATACGGCGGGATGGGCAGTTTCAACGACGTGTACCTGCATCCACCCGACGCCCAGGGTGGCAGGGCGACCGAGAGTCGGGACAATGATCTGCTCGAGGAGTTGAGGTCGCAGATCTGGGCGGATGCGACGGCATTGCTGAAGGCGCTCGATCGCGACGCGTGATCGTTCGTACCGCCATGACGCGCCCACCGTCATCGTCTAACCGCCGCAATCGACTCGCCCTGCGACCGGCCTTGGGGCTAGAGGCCGACCGGCGGCTCGTGAACAGGCGTTGCGCCCACCCCCGTCAACAAGAGTCGTCTTCCGAAGAACACGCCTGGCATTCGATCCTGGAGTGAACCTCGACGGACGGAGGACGTCATGACTTCACTCCTGCTGCGGCCGGTCGAAGCGGCCGAACAGCTCGGCATCGGACGCACGAAGCTATACGAGCTGATGAGCGCCGGCAAGCTCGGCTACGTCCAGATTGGAGCACTTCGGCGCATCCCGTTGGCGGCGCTCGAGAAGTTCATCGACGACAACGCCGCCCCCGTTCACCTGGACGCTGACGATGCCCCGCACGCCGCCGCCGGTCTGTGACCGCGAAGGTTGCTTCCGGGCACCGCTCGTGCAGATCGTCGACCTTGCCGGCGTATCGCAGCGACTCTGTCGTCGGCACTGCCGCGACATCTTAGAGACGGCTGTGTTCGCCGCGCCAACGCTCCCGACGCTCGGCGGTCACGCCGACGGCGCCACGGTCACGCTGCCGATCGTCCTGACTCGGTGGGATGACGCGAGCTGGGTGAGCGAGAGTGCCTGAAAAGCGGCGCGGACGCGGCGACGGATCGATCTACCGACTGACCGACGGCCGTTGGCGCGGCGCGATCGACGTCGGGTGGGTCGACGGCACCCGCCGCCGCAAGGTCGTCACCCACGACACGCGCAAACAGGTCGTCGCCGAGCTCCGCGACCTCGCGCGCCAAGCGCACGACGGCCGGGTCAGCACTGAGCGCACACCAACGGTCGCGCAGTGGATGGAGCGCTACCTCGCCGAGGTCGCCGCGACGACCGTGCGCCCCACGACGCTTCGGCGCTACGAGCAGGAAGCCCGACTTCACGTCATCCCGACGCTGGGACGAATGCGGCTCGACGTGCTGCGCCCTCACCACCTGTCGGCCCTGTATCAGGAGAAGCGATCTGACCTCTCGCCCGCGAGCATCCGCCGACTGCACGCGATGATCCGGCGGAGCCTCACGATCGCGGTCCGTTGGGGTCTGATATCGACCAACCCCGCTCAGATGGTCGATCCGCCGGCGATGACGCGCGCGCAGATCCATCCCCTCACTCGAGAAGAGGCCGAGCGGTTCCGCCGCGCCGTTGAGGGCGATCGGTTGGAGGCGCGCTGGTTGATCGGCCTTCTCCTCGGGCTCCGTCAGGGGGAAGCGCTCGGCCTTCGTTGGGACGACATCGATCTCGACACGAAGCGACTCACCGTCAGTGGTGCGCTTCAGAAGATCGACGGCTTGGCCCGGCTGGTTGCGCCGAAGACGAAACGGTCGCTTCGAACGCTCCCCATGCCATTGGGTGTCGTCGACGCCCTGACGCAGCGCCGCGAGAAGCAGGAGGTCGAGCGTGCGAAGGCGCTGGACCTCTGGCAGGGCAACGCACTGAACCTCGTCTTCACGACTCATATCGGCACACCGATCGAGCGCAGCAACGACTACCGCTCATTCCAGGCGATCCTCGCGAAGAGCGGCCTCCGCAAGGTCCGGCTCCACGACCTGCGGCACACCACCGCCAGCCTGATGCTCGAACGAGGGGTTCCGGCGCGCGTGGTGATGGAGCTTCTCGGCCACTCGCAGATCAGCCTCACGCTCGACACCTACACCCACGTCGATGCTCGACTGCTGGACGAAGCGGCCACCCTGATCGAACACCTGACTGGAGGACGCTGAGATGACTTTGGCTAACGGTTTGGCTAATCGAGCCGGAATCTCCGGCCGTTCAGCAAGCAGCGGCGGCCCGAAGACCATCGCTGACCTGCGGCGATACATGGAGCCGGTGACAGGAGTCGAACCCGCGACATCCTCATTACAAGTGAGGCGCTCTACCAACTGAGCTACACCGGCATAGCCCCCGTACGACGCGGAGCCGCGCCCATCCTAGCCGCCGACGGGTGACTGCTGACGCCGCGAGGTGCTCCCGAGCTGGACGAGCAGGCCGATGACGAAGAGGACGATCGTGGCGCCGTACCAGAGCCAGGTCGGGTCGGCGATGGTCCACGCGCGCTCGAGCTGCCGTCCGTCGACCTCACCGGTGAAGAGCATGACGGCGGTGACGACCAGGCCGGCGCCCGCGTACGCGCTGGCGAGGACCAGCAGCAGCGCTGGGAAGTGGGTGACGACCGCCAGGATGGTGAGCAGGGCAGCGAAGACGAGGCCAACCGTCGTCGGGACCCATCCGGTGTCAGCGCCGAACAGGCCGGCGGTCACGACACCGACGACGTACCCCATGGCCGCGACGCCGATCACGACGCCGAACCAGTACCAGAGGTACGCGATGAGGCCGACCACGATCGCGCCCACGACGGCAGCGACCCAACCCCAGAACGTCCCGAACAGCGGACCCCCGACCTGCGCCTGGACGAGCTCGGCACCGAGGAAGAACCCGACCCACGCGCCGAACAGCGCGATCAGCACCCGCAGCGCGGCGCCGCCCCAGAACAGCAGGACCACCCCGACCAGGAGCAAGAGAACACCGAGCACACCGTCACTCATCCCACTGTCCATGGCGACGAGCCTATGCGCCCGCACGCATGGTCGGTGTGAGGACGGGCACCAGTGCGGCGTACCCGACAGAGGGAGCGCACGATGACACAACCCCAATCGCGGTCCGACGAGTCGATCGCCGACCTCGTGCGAGACATGTCGACGCAGACGTCCCGCTTGGTCCGCGACGAGCTCCGGCTCGCGCAGGCCGAGCTCACACAGAAGGGCAAGCGGGCCGGCATCGGCGTCGGCGAGCTCGGCGGAGCAGGCCTGCTCGCCCTGTACGGCCTCGGCGCGCTGTTCGCTGCCATCATCGCGGCCCTCGCCCTGGTGATGGACACGTGGCTCGCTGCACTGATCGTCGCCGTCGTGCTGTTCGCCATCGCCGCCGTGCTGGCAGTCGCCGGCAAGAAGCAGGTGCAGAAAGCCGTCCCGCCGGTGCCGGAGCACACGGTCGAGAACGTCAAGGCGGATATCGCCGAGGTGAAGGAGGCACGCAGCCATGAGCACTGATCCCAGCGAGATCCAGCGTGACATCGAGGAAGCCCGTGAGGAGCTCGGCCGCACCGTCGAGGAGCTGTCGGACCGCCTCGACGTCAAGAAGCAGGCGCGGCAGCGGCTGGACGAGGTGAAGGGCGAGGCGAAGAAGCGGGTCGAGTACGCGAAGCAGAACGCGAAGGACAAGCCGCAGCTGGCGGCCGTCCTCGTCGCCGGAGTCGCGGCGCTCGTCGCGGCGATGGTCTGGAGCCGCGTGCACGACTAGCGGTTTCGACTCGCAGGCTCGCTCAACCAGCGGGGACCTCCCTCGCAACCAGCGGACCCGGCGCGCTCGCTCAACCAGCGGACCCCGGCGCACGCTCGCTCAACCGATTCTTCTTAGTCGGGTGTCCAAAACCACATTTCTGTCCCATACTGGGGATTGTGGCTATTGGACAACTGCCCAACATGGAGCGCCTGGAGCGCCTGACACGCGACCTCGACACCCCGTACGCGGTGGTGGACGGGGCCGCGCTCGCGCACAACGCCGACGAGCTCGCACGCCGTGCCGGCGGAGTGCCGATCCGCGTCGCCTCCAAGTCCGTGCGGGTTCGCGAGATCCTCGAGCGCACGCTGGCGCGTGACGAGTTCCAGGGCGCGATGACGTATAGCCTCGCTGAGTCCGTCTGGCTCGCCGACCAGGGCCACACGGACCTGCTGCTCGCCTACCCGACAGCGTCGCGTGCCGCACTCCGCGACCTCGTCGCCAAGGACCACCGCGCAGCCTCGATCACCCTGATGGTCGACTCGCTCGCGCACCTCGCCTACATCGACTCCATCGTCGGCACCGACCACCCGCCGATCCGGATCTGCATCGACGTCGACTCCTCCCTGCGCCCGGTGCGCGGTGTGCACCTCGGCGTACGCCGCTCCCCCGTGCACAGCCCGGACGACGCGATCGCGCTCGCCCGCGAGGTCGCGGCCCGACCGGGGTTCGAGCTCGTCGGCCTGATGTTCTACGACGCGCAGATCGCGGGGATGCCTGACAGCTCGCCGGCGATCCGCCTGGTGAAGACGCGGTCGCTCGCCGACATCGTCGAACGACGTGCCCGCATCGTCGAGGCCACACGGCAGGTCACCGACCTCCGACTCGTCAACGCCGGCGGCACGGGAAGCCTCGAGGTCATGCGCGAGGACCCCAACATCACCGAGCTCACCGCCGGGTCGGGTCTCTTCATGCCGACGCTGTTCGACGGCTACGACGCGTTCGAGTCGACCCCTGCCGCGTTCTACGCGCTGTCGGTCGTCCGCAAGCCGACGCCGGAGATCGCCACCCTCTTCTCCGGCGGGTACGCCGCCTCAGGCGCCGCAGGCAAGAGCCGCCTCGCGACTCCCGTCTGGCCGCAGGGACTGTCGCTCATCGGCACCGAGGGTGCGGGCGAGGTCCAGACCCCCGTACGCGGACGGGTCGCGCGGGCGCTGCGCATCGGCGACCGTGTCTTCATGCGGCACGCCAAGGCGGGAGAGATGTGCGAGCGGTTCGACGCCGTCCACCTCGTCCACACCGAGGAGTCGCCCGGCGGCGTGGCGACTGTCGAGACGCTTCCGACGTACCGCGGCGAAGGGAAGAACTTCGGATGACCACGACCACGTCCCACGTCGCCACGGGCCAGTGGACCAACTGGGGCCGTTGCGCGAGCGCCGACCCGGTTGCGATCGCCCACCCGCGGTCGACCGCCGAGGTGGCTGACGTCGTACGCTCCGCCGCTGCGAACGGCCAGCACGTCAAGGCCGTCGGCGCCGGGCACTCCTTCACCTCGATCGCGGCCACCGACGGCGTGATGATCCGCATGGACCACATCACGGGCATCCAGCACGTCGACCGCGAGACCGGCCACGTCACGGTCGGCGCCGGCATGCGCCTGCGCGACCTCAACCCCGCGCTGCACGCGCTCGGGCTCGCGCTGCCCAACATGGGTGACGTCGACCCGCAGTCGATGTCCGGCGCGACGTCGACGGGCACGCACGGCACCGGCGCCCGCCTCACCGGCATCGCCGGCGCGATCGTCGGCCTCGAGATCGTTACCGGCGACGGCACGGTCCTCACCGTCACTCCCGACGACGCCGACCTGTTCGGCGCCGCACGGGTCGGGCTCGGTGCGCTCGGCATCGTCACGTCGCTGACGTTCGCGTGCGTCCCGTCGTTCCTGCTGCACGCCCGCGAGGAGCCGATGCTGCTCCCCGACGTCATCGAGCAGCTCGACTCCCTCGTCGACGACAACGACCACTTCGAGTTCTACTGGTTCCCGCACACCGACCGTGCCCTGGTCAAGCGCAACAACCGCGTCTCCGACGGCACGGAGCGCAAGCCGCTGTCGAAGGCGCGATTCCTGCTCGACGACGAGGTGCTGTCGAACGGCCTGTTCGAGGTCGTCAACCGGATCGCCAAGCACCAGCGCGGCTGGGTCCCGCGGCTCAACGCGATCTCGGGCCGCGCACTGTCGGCCCGCGAGTACACCGACTGGTCGTACGAGGTCTTCATCTCGCCGCGTCGCGTCCGGTTCCGGGAGATGGAGTACGCGATCCCGCGCGCCGCACTGCCGACCGTGATGCGCGGGATCGACGCGTGGATCAACGCCTCCGACGAGACGGTGTCGTTTCCGATCGAGGTGCGGTTCGCGGCACCGGACGACATCTGGCTGTCCACGGGGCACGACCGCGAGAACGCGTACGTCGCCGTCCACCAGTTCCACCAGATGGACTACCGCCGCTACTTCGAGGGCATCGAGGCGATCTTCGGCGAGCACGAGGGCCGCCCCCACTGGGGCAAGCTCCACACGCTCGACGCAGACGCCCTCCGGACGCGGTACGCGCGCTTCGACGACTTCCGCGCCGTATGCGACCGTCTCGACCCGCACCGTACGTTCCGCAACGCCTACCTGGACCGCGTCCTCGGCGAGTAGCCGCATCCTCGGCCGGGAGGTCCGGGAGGTGCGAGGCTGGGCGCATGCCGATCACGCTGGTCTCCGCGCGCCCGCGCAGCGGACTCGTCACGCTCCCGTGGCACCTGCCGCTCGAGGAGTGGCCGGACGAGCTCGACGTCTCACTCCCGCGAGGCATCCACCGGCACGTCGTGCGGTTCGTGCGGATCGACGGTGTCGTCGTGGTGGTCAAGGAGACCACCGAGCACTACGCGCGCCGCGAGTACACGCTGCTGCGCGACCTGCGGCGCCTCGACCTCCCGGCGGTCGAGCCCGTCGCGTACGTCACCGGTCGTACGACCCGCGCCGGCGCCGAGCTCCCCTCGGCGATCGTCACGCGCCACCTGCCGCGCTCGCTGCCGTACCGGTCGCTGTTCGAGCACCCGCTGTCCGACAACACCCTCGAGGCCGTCGTCGACGCGATGGTCGTGCTCCTCGTACGGCTCCACATCAACGGCTTCTTCTGGGGCGACTGCTCGCTGTCCAACACACTGTTCCGTCGCAGCGCCGACGAGTTCGCCGCGTACCTCGTCGATGCCGAGACCGGCGCCCTGCACGAGACGCTGTCGCCGGGACAACGCGGCGAGGACCTCGACCTCGTCCGTACGAACGTGTTCGGGGAGCTCCTCGACCTGCAGGCCGCAGAGCTGCTCGCTCCCACGATCGAGCCGCTGGAGCTGGTCGACCACGTGATCGAGCGGTACGACGCGCTGTGGGACGCGCTCACCGGCGTCGAGGAGTTCTCGACCGCCGAGATGTGGCGCATCGAGCAGCGGATCGAGCAGCTCAACGACCTCGGTTTCGACGTCGGCGAGCTCGACATCGTGACCGACTTCGACGGCGACAGCGTCCGCATCCAGCCGCGCATCGTCGAGCCCGACCACCACGCGCGACGGCTGCAGGGGCTCACCGGCCTGGACCTCGAAGAGGCGCAGGCGCGGCGGCTCCTCAACGACCTCGACGCGTTCGCCAGCGCCCACGAGCTGCAGAACGAGAACTCGATGGTCGTCGCGCACCGGTGGCTCACCGAGGTCTGGGAACGGCTCGCCGCGATGATCCCGCCTGCCGACCGGGACATCGTCGAGCCGGCGCAGTTCTTCCACGACGTGCTCGTGCATCGCTGGCACCTGTCGCAGAACGCGGGGCACGAGGTCGACCTCTTCGCGTCGGCCGAGGACTACCTGCGTACGCAGCTCCCCCACCAGGTCGCGACCCTGCGGGCCGCCGCGGGAACCCCTTGAGCCCAGTGAAGGGGAGGGGACGGGACGGCGGCCCGGTCGATCAGCCGACCGCCTGAGCTGCTGCGCGACCGGCGGTGCGGCCGGAGAAGATGCAGCCGCCGAGGAACGTGCCCTCGAGCGCGCGGTAGCCGTGCACGCCGCCGCCACCGAACCCGGCGACCTCGCCCGCGGCGTACAGCCCGTCGAACACCGAGCCGTCCTCGCGCATGACCGCCGCGTCGAGGTTCGTCTCGAGCCCGCCGAGCGTCTTGCGCGTGATCACCCGCAGACGCACCGCGATGAGCGGACCGGCCTTGGGGTCGAGGAAACGGTGCGGCGACGCCGTACGGATGAGCTTGTCACCCCGGTACGACCTCGCGCCGCGCAGCGCGACGACCTGCATGTCCTTCGAGAACGGGTTGTCGATCTCGCGGTCCCGTGCCTCGATCTGCGTCCGCAGCGCCTCCAGGTCGAGCGGCGCCTCGGGGGTGAGCTTGTTCATCCCGGCGACGAGCTCCTCGAGCGTGTCGGCGACGACGAAGTCCTCACCACGCTGCTTGAACGCCTCCACCGGCGCCGGCGCACCCGGCTTCACGCGACCGAGAACCTGCTTCCAGTCCCGGCCGGTCAGGTCGGGGTTCTGCTCCGAGCCCGACAGCGCGAACTCCTTCTCGATGATCTTCTGCGTCAGCACGAACCAGCTGTGGTCGTGGCCGGTGGTGCGCAGGTGCTCGAGCGTGCCGAGGGTGTCGAACCCCGGGTACAGCGGCCCGGGGAGCCGGTTGCCGCGCGCGTCGAACCACAGCGACGACGGCCCCGGCAGGATGCGGATGCCGTGCCCGGGCCAGATCGGGTCCCAGTTCTGGATGCCCTCGACGTAGTGCCAGCCGCGGTCCGGGTTGATCATGTGCGCGCCGGAGTCGATCGCGATCTGCTGCATGCGTCCGTCCACGTACGCGGGGACGCCGGTCAGCATGTCCTTCGGCGGCGTGCCGAGCCGGTCCTCGGGCCAGGTCTTGCGCACGAGGTCGTGGTTGCCGCCGATGCCGCCGGAGGTGACGATCACCGCCTGCGCGGAGAGTGCGAAGTCGCCGTCGACCGTGCGGTTCGAGGCGACACCGCGCGGTGACGCGTCGGGCGCCAGCACAGCGCCGGTCACGCCGGTCACAGCACCGTCGGTCACGGTCAGCCCGTCGACACGGTGCCGGAACCGGAACGTCACCAGACCCTTGGCCACACCCTCGCGCACCCGTCGCTCGAACACCTCGACGATGCCGGGGCCCGTCCCCCAGGTGATGTGGAAGCGCGGGACCGAGTTGCCCGGGCCGATCGCGCCGTACCCGCCACGCTCGGCCCACCCGACGATCGGGAAGAGCTTCAGCCCCTGCTCGCGCAGCCACGCACGCTTCTCGCCGGCGGCGAAGTCGACGTACGCCTCCGCCCACTTGCGGGGCCACTCGTCCTCGGGCCGGTCGAAGCCGGCGTTGCCCATCCAGTCCTGGAGGGCGAGGTCGTACGAGTCCTTGATGCCCATGCGTCGCTGCTCGGGCGAGTCGACGAAGAACAGGCCGCCGAACGACCAGAACGCCTGCCCGCCGAGGTTCGCCTCGGACTCCTGGTCGACGAGGACGACCCTCTTCCCGGCGTCGACGAGCTCTGCGGTGGCCGCGAGGCCGGCGAGCCCCGCTCCGACGACGATCACATCTGCATCCATGCGTGCCATCGTCGCGGCGCGCTCGCGTCGTGACAACGATCACCGCGTCCAGTGCGCATGCTCATTGTCAGTGAGTGACAATGGCGCCATGGGTACGAGACAGCGGCTGGCCGTGCAGCGAGCGGTGGCGCGCGACGCCGACCAGGTGACCGCACGCGTGATCGGTGTCGTGCTCCGGGAGATCCCGGCGTACGCGCACGTCAGCCCGACCCAGCGCGACGAGATCGCCGCGATCGCGTCCTGGGCGCTGCAGCGCACGGTCGAGATGTGGGTCGACGAGTCGTCGATGACCGCATCGGACCTGCGCCGTTTCCGCGGGATCGGTGCCGCGCGCGCGACGGACGGCAGGCCGCTCCCGGCGATCCTTCGCGCGTACCGGATCGCTGCGGTCGAGTCCGCCGACCTGATCGTCGAGCTCGGGGCCGGGACGCTCGACGTCACCGACGTCGCCGCACTGAACCGGACGATGCTCGTCGGCGTGGACGAGCTCTCGGAGGCGTTGTTCGCCGGCTACGAGGAGGCCTCCGCGCACCTGCGTGAGGACCGCGACCGTGTGCTCGCGACACTGGCCGCCGACCTGCTCGCCGGGCGCCAGACCTCTCGCGCCGCCCTCGCCGACCGATCGACCCGGCTCGGCATCACGATCCCGAGCCGCCTCGTCCTCACCCTCACGGCACCGTCCGCAACACCGACGCCCGTGCCCCGGACCGAGTCCCCGTCTCATCCTCGGCCCTTCCACCTCACCCACGCGAGCGCCTCGCACACCGCACACCTCACGGAGGGCTTGCTCCCGCCTTCGACGGGTGGGCGGGTCGTGCTCGACGACCTCACCGTCGCCCAGCTCCCGAGGGCCTACCGGCTCGCGACCGGAGCGTACGACCACGCCCCGGCCCGGGCGTACGCGCGTAGTGGTCCGCTCGGGCTCGCGGACGTGCTCCTGGTCGCGCTGCTGGCCGGCACCGATCCTGAGGCGGGATCGGACCTTCCCGCCGCAGCGCTCGGTCCGCTGCTCGAGCCTGCGCAGGCGCACCTGCTCGACGGGCTCGCCGCCTACCTCGACCACGGTCGCGCGACCGAGGCCGCCGCTGCGCTCTCCCTGCACCCGCAGTCGGTCCGGCACCGCCTGCGCCGCGTCCGCGACCTGACGGGACGCGACCTCGACGACTCGTGGGATCGCCTCGTGGTCGATGTCGCCCGTACGGCGCTGGGCACGCGCGGCGGTCAGTGAGCCGCGGCCTCCGGCTCGGGCGAGGGCTCGCTCGTCCGGGCCGTCAACGGGAGCCGGCGTCGGCGCTTCACGGCTGACACCGCGACGGCGACGGCGACCAACGCCCACAGGACGAGCACCGCGACGACGCCGACCATCGACGTGACGGCACCTCCGGCGACCAGCTGCGTGGCGCCGTTGGTGAACGCGCTCAGGGGCATCAGCCCGTTGAGGGTGCGGAGCAGGCCGGGTGCCGTCTCGAGCGGTACGACGATGGCGAGCGCGGCGAGCTGTACGAGCAGGAGCACCACGTACGCCGCCACGCCCGCGCCCCCGAAGGCGAGCCGCAGCGCGACGGCGACGAGCGAGAACGTCACGGCCGCCAGCAGGTTCAGCAGCGTCAGCGGGACGAGTGCGTCGACGCTCGGGTAGAAGAGCAGAACCGCGGCCATCACCGCCACGGCCTGCAGCGCCGCCAGCCCGAGCACCGGCAGCGCGAAGGACCACGCGATGCGGCGCGACGAGACCGGCATCATCGCCAGGCTGCGGATCCGCTCCCGTTGCACCCCCATCGACGCCACCAGCGCGGACAGCCACAGCACCGCACCCAGCACCGCGGCGAGCAGCCAACCGTTGCCGTGCTCGGTGTGCTCGACCGAGCTCCCCAGCACGACGGGCTGGCTCACGACAGTCGCGAGGGCGTCCTGCTGCGCGGTCGAGTAGGTCGGAGACTCTGCAGCCCCCTTGGCCAGGCCGCTGCTCAAGGACTGGGCGCCCGAGTCGACCTGCTCGGCGCTGCTGGACAGCGTCGCTGCCCCCTCGACGAGAGGGGCTGCGTCCGTCGCGACCTCGTCAGTCCCGTCGGCCAGAGACCCAGCGGCGACCGCGACCTCGTCAGTGCCGTCAGCGAGGGACGTGGCGCCGGTCGCGACCTCGCGCGCACCGTCCGTCAGCGTCCCGGCGGCTGCATCGAGCGAGCGAGCACCCCCTGCCAGTCCCGCGTTGCCGCGCGCCAGTCCCTTCGCACCGCGCGCCGTGTCGGCGGTGGCCCCGGCGAGGCGCTCCGCCGCGCGCTCGGAGATCGCAGTACCCGCCGCGAGCGCGATCGCGCTGTCCCTGACCCGGCCGAGGCGCAGGCAGAGCTCCACCGAGCCTCCCGCGGCCCGGCAGTCGCGCCGGAGCGTCCGCAGGTCCCGGGCGAGCGTCTTCGCACGCGCAGCCAGGCGCGCGTCGCCCTTCGCGAGGCCGGAGGCGCCCCTCGCGACCGTTCCGGAGGCGGTCGACAGTCTCGTGCTCGCGCTGCTCAGTCTCCCGCTGCTGCGCGCCAGCGCCGACGTGCCTTCGTCGAGCTCGCGTGCGCCGGTCGCCACTCCGCCGGCGCCCGTGGCGAGCCCGTCCGCGCCTACGACGAGCGCGTCCGTCGCCTGGCTCAGCTCGTCCGCACCCGTCGCGAGCTCATCCAGCCCGCTGGCGAGGCTGTCCACACCGTCGTCGAGGGACGCCGCACCCGTGGCCAGCTCCGCCGTACCGTCGGCGAGCTGCGCCGCGCTGGAGGCTGCCTTCTGGTTCGACGACGCGATCTGGTTGAACCCCGCGTAGACGTTCTTCAGATAGCCCTGCGTCGTCTGGTTGCTGAGCGACATCGCGGCGGCGCCGGCGATCTGTGCGCTCAGGTACGGGACGGTGGTGCTCGCTGCGGCGTTGCTCTCGAGCGTCAGCTGACCCTGCGTCGGGCTCGAGGTCCCCGACGAGAGGATCGCGCTCGAGAAGTCCTCGGGGATCGTCAGGACGGCGTAGTAGTCGCCGTCTCGCAGCCCGTCCGCAGCGTCGTCGGCGTCGGTGAGGGTCCAATCGAGGTTCGGGTCCGTGGTGGTCGAGTCGGTCAGTGACGCCGTCAGCGCGCGTCCCGCCGCCATCGGCTGCGGGTCGCTGATGATCTTGTCGTTGTTGACGACCGCCACGGGGACCGTGTCCAGCTTCTCCTCGCGGTCGGCGACCGACCAGATCACGACCGCCGCCGAGACCAGCGGGAGCAGGACCCCGACGATCAGGGCTCGGCGCCAGCCACGGCGTACGCCGTCGTTGCCTGCTGCGGTGCCAGTTGCGGTGCTAGCCATCGGACAGCCTCCCGGTCTCCTGAGGAACGGTGACGATGACGGTCGCGCCCTGCTCGGCGAGCGCTGCGGCGAGCGCGTCGACGTCTGCCTGCGCGGTCGAGGCGGCGTCACCGTTGCGGGCGTGAAGCACGACGAGGCGCGCACCTGCTGCGACCGCCGTCGCAGCATCGACGCCTGCGCCGTCAACGCCGCTGCCGTCGCCCCCGAGCGCACCGACCGCGTCCGTCGCGCGGGCGACGAACTCGCGTCGTCCGCGCCGCGAGGCGGTGACCACCCGCGCGCGGTCCCGCAGCAGCTCGTCGACGTGGACGTCCGTGCGGCCCGCACCCACCCGTACGCCGGTCGAGGACCGGCTCACAGCCTCCCGCTGCTCGGGCAGGAGGAGGCCGTCGACGACGAGGATCCCGCTGTGCGCCACGCTGCGCCCGGTGAGGACGTACGCGAGCGCCTCGGCGTCGTTGCTCGCCGGCAGCGCGAGCCGGTGGACCTCCCCGGGTCGGGCGGTGATCTCGACGGGCACGTCACCCTCGCGCACGACCAGGTCCCGGGCGAGCACGGCGACCTCGCCGTGCTCGGACTCCCACTCCTGGAACGCGATCTTGCGGTGCAGGACGGCACCCTCGACGTCGACGTCCGGGATGGAGCGGTCCAACACCGCCGGGAGCCACCAGGCACGCCGTCCGAGCAGCACCATCACCGCCGGGACCAGCGTCATCCGCACCACGAACGCATCGACGAACACGCCGACGGCCAGGCCGAGCGCGATCGGCTTGATCGTCGACGACCCGCCCGGGATGAACGCGATGAAGACCGTCCCCATGATCAGCGCGGCCGCGGTGACGACACGTGCCGAGGAGACGAAGCCGACGCGCACGGCCCGCTGCGGGTCGCCCGCACGGACGTACTCCTCCCGCATCGCGCTGACGAGGAACATCTCGTAGTCCATCGCCAGTCCGAACAGGACGCCCATCACGAAGATCGGCATGAAGCTGACGACCGGCCCGGTCTCCTCCCCGAGACCGCCGAGCCACCCCCACTGGAAGACGACGACCACCGCGCCCAGCGCAGCACCGACCGACAGGAGGTAGCCGACCGTTGCCTTGAGCGGCACGGCGATCGACCGGAACACGACCATCAGCAGCAGCAGCGAGAGTCCGATGACGATCACCGCGAACGGCAGCAGCGCGGCTGCGAGCCGGTCGGAGACGTCGATGTTGATCGCGGTCTGACCCGTGACCATGATGTCGCCGACGCCGAGCTGCTTCTCCCACCCCGGCGACATCGCGCGGAGCGTCTCCACCAGCGCCTTCGTCGACGGCGCGGTCTGCCCCGCCGACGGGATGACCTGGATGAGCGCGGTGTCACCCCCCTCGTTCGGGGTGGCGAGCGTGATGTCGACGACGTCCGGCACCTTCGCGATGGCAGCTGCCAGGTCGTTCACGGTGTCGGTGGGATCGGAGCTCGTGATGACGTCGGCGGTGACCGACAACGGGGCGTTGTAGCCCTCGCCGAAGGTCGCGGTGATGTCGTCGTACGTCTCGCGCGCCGCCGACGAGGGCGGCGCGGTGCTGTTGTCGGGGAGGGCGAGCTCCAGCTCGCTCGCGGGCCGTGCGGCGAGGATCAGCAGCACGAGCACGACCAGGATCGTCACCGCAGGGAAGCGCGTGGTCGCCGCGACCCAACGGGCCGAGAACGGAGTCCCTGCCGACTCCTGCCGCGTCGCCTGCCTCCGGCGCGACCGCTTCTGACGCGGGCGGAGCCGCTCACCGAACAGCAGCGCGATCGCGGGGAGCAGGGTGAGGGCGAGGGTCACCGCGACCGCGACCGCCAGCGCGGCGGCGACCCCCATCACGGTGAGCACCGGGATCCGGGCGACGGCCAGGCCGGTCAGGGCGATGATCACCGTCGCGCCGGCGAAGACCACGGCACTGCCGGCGGTCGCCATCGCGCGCCGCATCGCCTCAGGAGGGTCGAGTCCCTCGGCGAGGTGCCGCCGATGGCGCGACAGGATGAACAGCGCGTAGTCGATGCCGACGGCGAGCCCGAGCATCTCCGCGAGCGTGGGCGCCGTGCTCGACACGGTCGTGAGCCACGACGCGATGACGACGGTGCTCAGCGTCACCAGGACGCCGAACAACGACGTGACCACCGGCATCCCGGCCGCGAGCAGCGAGCCGAACGTGACCGCGAGGATCACGAAGGAGATGAACAGGCCGATCAGCTCCGGCACGCGGCTCGGCTCGGCATCGGGCTTGTACGCGTCGCCGCCGACCGAGGTCGTGACGGCGGACGACGGAGGCTCTGCGGCGCGTTCGACCGCACCGAGGGTGGACTCCGACGGGACCTTGTCGTCGAAGCGGATCGACGCGAGGGTCGCGGTCTGGTCCTGCGACACCACCGGGTCGGTGGCAGTGAGCGGATTGCTGACGGCGACGCCGGGCACCTTGCCGACGGCCTCGACGATCTCCGCGACGTCTGTGGACGGCGCGGAGTCGGTGATCTTGCCGGCGGTCGCCGTCACGAGGAGCTGCCCGCTCGTCCCGGTCTGCCCGAACCTGTCGGCGAGCAAGTCCTGCCCCTCCTGCGACTGCGTGCCCGGGACGGAGAACGCGTCGTCGTACTGGTCTCCCAGCGCGGCCGACGTGCCCATCACGGTCACGATCACGAGGAACCACGCGGCGACGACGGTGCCACGTCGGGCAGCGATCAGCCCGCCGAGGCGATACAGGAACAGCGACACGGCACCTCCCCCAGGTGTCCACGTGCCTCGATGATCCCTTGAGGCCTCCGGCTGAGGCCCCGACTTTCAGACGACCGCCCCTCGGCGACGGCCGCTGGGCTATCGTGCGGCGGTGCCTCGAATCTGCGTGTACGGAGCCGGCAGCATCGGCTGCTACGTCGGCGGGCGGCTCGCCGCCGCGGGAGCGGACGTCGTCCTCGTGGGGCGAGAGCGGGTGCGGGCGACGATCGGCGACGGCGGTCTTCGCCTGACCGACTACCTCGGCGCCGACGTACGCGCGGACGCGCCGTTCGTCGTGGACCGCGACGGTCCTGGCGCGGTCCACGACGCCGACCTCGTCCTCGTCACGGTGAAGTCTGCAGCAACCGAGCAGGTCGCCGCGACGCTTGCGCCGGTGCTGCGCGACGACGCGGTCGTCGTCAGTCTCCAGAACGGGCTCAGCAACGCCGACGTGCTCGGCGCCGCACTCCCCGGACGGACGGTGCTCGCGGGCATGGTCCCGTTCAACGTCGTCAATCTCGGCGGGGGCGCGTTCCACCAGGGCTCCGAGGGCGCGATCGAGGTGCAGGACGACGCGCACCTGGCGCCGTACGAGTCAGCCTTCGCCGCGGCGGGCCTTCCGCTGAAGCGGCGCGACGACATGGGTGCCGTCCTCCGCGCGAAGCTCCTGCTCAACCTCAACAACGCGATCAACGCGCTCGCCGGCATCCCGCTCAAAGCAGAGCTGTCCCAGCGCGCGTACCGGCGCTGTCTCGCGCTCGCCCAGCGCGAGGCATACGAGACGTTCCGGGCGGCGGACGCCAGCATCGCCCGTGTGACACCGCTACCGCCTGGTCTCATCCCGCGCCTGCTGGTGATGCCCGACCGCGTGTACGCGGCGGTGGCCGGCAAGACGCTCGCGATCGATCCCGTCGCGCGATCGTCCATGTGGGAGGACCTCGAGGCCGGGCGCACCACGGAGATCGACTGGATCAACGGCGAGGTCGTACGCCTCGCGCAGTCGCTCGGCCGCACGGCGCCGGTCAACGCACGGCTCGTTGCGCTGATCCGTGCCGCAGAAGCAGGAGGTCCGCGAGCCTGGTCGGGTGACGACCTGCTCGCGGACCTCCGTACGGCATCAGGACGCTAGGCGTCCGACTGCGTTGCTCGCCGTCAGCGCGGCTCGTCCGCCGGGACGAGGCGGGGACGCCTGTCCTGGTCGGGAGTGAGCGCCGACGCCATCCGGTGGTAGACAGCGCCCTCGCGGTGGCGCGACTGCCTGTCCAGCGCCAGCCCCAGGGCGACGTGGGCCCACCCGCTGGTCGGCTCGAGCTCGATGAGCCGGCGGAACGCGTCCTCGGCCGGGCGCAGCAGCGCAGCGGCGAAGTAGGCGCGTCCCAACAGCTCCCAGGCCGCCGCGTTGTTCGGCTCCTGCTCGACGACGCCCTTGAGCATCTTGATCGCGTCCCCCGGGTGCCGCTGCGCGAGCATCTCCTCAGCGCGACGGAACCGGTCGTACAGCGACATCTCGGCGATCATCGCGTCGTTGAAGATCGGCTTCAGGATCAGGGGACGGAAGTCCTCGGTCATCTGGCGCACCTCCTCGGGGGCGTCGGGGGTTCACCGCACTCAACGGCGGGCCGCCCCTCCCCATTCCCCGACGGTACGCCGCTGGTGGCCGCTCCCGCGGGTCCGTCAGGTGATGTCGCGTCGGAGTGTCGTGAACCGGCCGATCAGCGCGAGCACCAGGCCGTACGCGAGGAAGACCAGCGCACCCGGCACCCGGCCGAGCAGGTCCGACATGCCCAGCGACGCGTACGTGCTGGCACCGACGAGCGCCTCCGACGCCGCGCCCGGAAGGAACTTCGCCACGCCTTCGAGCGCGTCGACCGCACTCAGCCCGAGGCGGACGATCGGCTCGACGAACTGCGTGAACGCGAGCACGACGACGATCGCCGCCACCTGGTTCGTGATGAGTGTGCCGACACCGACCCCGACGAACGCCCAGATCGCCAGAGCGACCACCGACAGCGCGACCGGCACGAGGACGTCGCTGCTGCCGAGGTAGGCGCCGTCGCCGCGCCAGCTCAGGATCGGCGCACCGGCGGCGACGCTCGACAGCGTGCCGACGAGCCCGAACGCCAGGCCGATCACCGTGGCCGACAGCAGCTTGGCCCCGAGGAAGACGCTGCGCCGCGGATCGGCGAGCAGCGCAGGCGTGATCGTCTGGTAGCGGAACTCCGATGTCATCGCGATCGCACCCGCGAGCAGCGGGAAGACGTAGCCGAGCGCGTTGCCGAGGGTGTAGACGGTCAGCGCCGCGTCCGTGCCGTGGAGGATCGTGGCGCCCGCGCCCGCATCGCCGGGCTCGATCGTGACCGAGAACGCCATCACCACGGCGAGGAACGCCATGTAGGCGGCCATCACGAGAAGAAGGACCCACCACAGTCGAGTGGAGGTCCACTTGCGCAGCTCCGAGGTCAGCGCGGCCTTCATGCGGCCACCTCCGTCGTCTCGACGGCGCCGCCGGCGGCCTGCCCGGTGAGCGACAGGAACACGTCCTCGAGCTCGACGACCTGCTGAGTCAGCGCGTGCAGCTCGACACCGGCGGCGAACGCAGCCGCACCGACCTCGGCCGCCGTCACCCCCTCGACCTCGAACCCGCGCACGCCGTCGCGGGAAGGCGCGTACGCCCATCCGCGTCCGTCGAGCGCCGCCCTCAGGGCGCTTTCGTCGGGTGACGCCACCTCGACGTGGCGGGTGGCCATCGCGGCGAGGTCGGCCAGCGGGGAGGCGTGCACGAGCCGTCCGCCCGCGATGATGACGACGTCGTCGACGGTCTGCTGGACCTCCGACAGCACATGGCTGGAGACGAGGACCGTACGACCCTGGCCGGCGAAGTAGCGGAGCAGCTCGCGCAGCCACCGGATGCCGCCGGGATCGAGGCCGTTCGCCGGCTCGTCGAGCACGAGCACCTGCGGATCGCCCAGCAGCGTCGTCGCCAGCGCGAGCCGCTGACGCATGCCGAGCGAGAACCCGCCGACGCGTCGCTTCGCAGCCTCGGACAGTCCGACCATGTCGAGGATCTCGCGACACCGCTGATCGGTCACCCCGACCTGCGGCGCGAACACGCGCAGGTGGTCGAGCGCCGTCCGGCCCGGATGGAAGCTCGCGGCCTCGAGCGCCGCACCGACGACCCGGCCGGGCTGCGCGATGTCGGCGTACGCGCGTCCGTCGATCGTGGCGCTGCCCGACGTCGGCGCGACGAGGCCGAGGAGCATGCGCAAGGTGGTGGTCTTGCCGGCGCCGTTGGGGCCGAGGAAACCGGTGACGACGCCGGGACGAACCGTGAAGCTGAGGTCGTCGACGGCCCGCACGGTGCCGAAGGTCTTGGTCAGGTGGTCGACAGAGATCATCCCTCCCCACGCTATCGGACCCGCCGCCGTCAGCGCCGCGCCCCCTGAGGCCACTACGCTCACCGGTCATGACGCATCCCGGCGACACCCCCGAGCCACGCAGCACCTCGTACGACTCCCCCACCAGCACGTACGCCACGACGCCTCCACCGCAGCACGCGGGCCCGCCGGAGCAGCGTCCGTACCCTTCCGACTCCACCCCGCCGTACGGGATCCCGAAGGTCGACGAGTCGTCGTCCGGAGGCGCCGCACGCCACGTCGTCAGCCTGTTCGCGGGACTCGTCCTGCCGCCGCTGGCGTACCTCGGCTTCGACTGGGCGTTCGGGCGCTACTGGTTGGAGCTCAACCAGTTCCGTGACGCGAACGACCGTGCGCTCTGGCCCTTCGCGGTGATCGCCATCGGCGCTCTGCTGCTCCTCCTGGTCGCCGCGGCCGGGCGGTTGTCACCGGTCGGGCCGGCGATCGCGGCCGTCCTGTACGGCGCCCTTCCCGCCGTCGCCGTCGTCGCCTTCCGCAACGACATCGTCCGCGCGGGCATGGAGATCCGTGACTGGGACGTGGTCTACAACTACGCGCTCGTGAACGTGCCGTTCTACGGGATCGTCCTCTTCCCGACCGTCGCCGCGCTCCTCCTCGGCACGGCGATCGCGTCTGCCGGCCGGCGCCGACGGTAGAGCAGGACCGATGGCGACGCTGCTCCTGGCGCGCAGCCCGGGCGACGCGGGGTTCCTGCTACGTAAGACCATGCGGCTCGACGACGTCGCCGTAGCGCGCCTGCGTCCGGGCGAGCGGGTCCGGGTCACACTCGCGCCAGGGACGTACGTCGTACAGGCGACGTCCGGTGGTTCGACCTGTGCGCCCGTCACCCTCAACCTCGGCGACGGCCACAGCGCTCGAGTGATCGCGGAGCACGGCCAGCTGGGCGAGTCGTGGAATGCGGCCCGAATGCTCCAGCTCCGCGTCCGACACGAGTCGGTAGAGCGGGAGGTGAGCCTGGCACGGGAGGTCAGCGCCGACGGCTCGGACGCCCCTCCTCCGTCGCGACGGAGGCTCCTTTGGACCGGCGCCTCCGTAGTGATCGGCCTGCTTGTCCTCTGCCAGGCTGTGGTGGACACCGTCCACGGGAGACCAGGCCTGCTCGTCGTCCTCGGCGTCACGGCCGCGGTCGGATGCCTCGTTGGTGAGGCCGCGCGCCGTGCGGCGCGGCGGGAGGAGGGACGTTGAGTGACACCCGGTCGTACCGAGTCGTGACGCTGGCGGTGCTCGCAGGCCTCGTCGGTCTGATGACCCTGCCACTCGTCGACGCGGCGAGCCTCCTCCATCTTCGCGACATCCTCGACGGACCCGACATCGTGGAGCGCCGGGCGGTCATCGATCCTCGTTCCAGCATGATCGTCTGGGCCACGGCCGCACTCCTGGGGGCAGTCGCCTGGTCCGCGCGCTGGTCGCCCACGGCTCCGCTCTCGGCCGCTGCTGGCGTGGCTGCGACCTGGACGGCCTTAGCCCTCTTCCCGGACTCGGTGGGCCGCGTCGGCGATTCCCTCGAGCCACTTCTGTGGGACGACGCCTTCGGCCACCTCCTTGATGTCGGCTTTGCTTCAGGCCCCGTGATCGTTGCCGTGCTTCTCGGGAGCGCGGCCGCCGTCGCGCCAGGCGGATGGCCCCGGAGCAGAACGACCGGGGCATCGCTGCTGACGGCACTCGCGGCGCCGTTCCTCGCCGGGGGCACGATGCTGGCACTCGATCGATGCCTGGCCAACCGCCACGAGGAGATCTCGTGGGGGTCAGCCCTCGGCAGAGAGCTCGCTCTGCTCGATGCCAGCCTCGGCTGGGCGGTCGTTGCCGCAGTCCTGATACTCCTCGTGGCGGCTTCCGCGCGCATCTCGGTCGCCGGCCCCCTCACCGCCGCAGCCGCACTCCTGGCTGCGTGGGTGGTCGTGGTGACGAAAGCGGGTGATCTCACCGTTGCGGCCGTCACCCGGACCGATGGGGTGTTCGGGGTGTTCCCCGGGCTGGGCGGCTACGGGATCACGCTTGGCTATCTGGTCTTTCCGCTGCTCGCGGCTGTCCTCCTCGGCACGGCCGCTTCGCAAATCCGCCGCGCCTGACGCAAGACGTGCAGGTCCGACCTGACGACGGTCGGAACTGCACGTCGTGGATGCGAGTCGTCGCCGTCAGTCCGCGACGATCCAGGTGTCCTTCCCGCCGCCGCCCTGCGTGCTGTTGACGATGAGGCTGCCCGGCCCGGCAACCCGGGTCAGACCGACCGGGAGTGCACGGACCTGGTCCGGTCCCGTGCCGGTGACGTGCACGAAGATCCGCAGGTCCACGCGCCGCGGCTGCAACGTCGTCCCGTCGAAGGTGGGGTGCGAGCTGAGCGAGACCGTCTCCTGAGCGACCCAGCCACCGGTGTCCTCCCGGATCGCTCGACGGCGGTCGGCGATCTCGGCGGTCGACGCCAGTGGCCCGACGAGGACACCGTGCCCACCGTGCCCGCCGACCGGCTTCGTCACGAGCTCGTCGATCCGGTCGAGGACGATGCGACGCTCGGTCTCGTCGTCGGTGCGGTAGGTCGGGACGGAGTCGAGGAGCGGGCGCTCATCCAGGTAGTACGCGATCAGCTCGGGCACCACGCGGTAGGTCGCCTTGTCGTCGGCGACCCCGTTGCCCGGGGCGTTGGCAAGGAGCACCCCGCCGGCGGCGGCCACGTCGAGGATCTCCTTGCCGAGAGGATGCCCGTCGTCGGTCCGCAGCTCGACCAGCGTCTCGTCGAGCCGGACGTAGAGGGCGTCGAGCGGGCGGCCGTCCGCGACGAGCCGCACCCGCCCGTCCTCGACGACCAGGTCCGCCGCGACCACGAGGTCCAGCCCGGCGGCGTCCGCGAGCCGCCGGTGCTCGTACCACGAGATGCTCGACGGCCCGCTCGACAGCAGGGCCAGCGCTCCGGTGCCGTCCTCGCCGGCACAACGTCGCAGGGTCTCGCCCAGCACGGGCAACGAGGCTCGCGGATCGACGAGCCCGGCAGGTCGCGGCAGGTCGGGGAGGACCTCGTCGAGCATCTCGCGTGCGGCGACGGCGAACGCGAGGCCGCTCGGGTTGCGGAGGTTGTCCTCCAGTACCCGCCACTCGCCGCGCTCGTCGCGGACGAGGTCGAAGCCCATGACCGGTGCCCGCACCACGTCGTGGGGGAGCCGCTTCCCGTCGTCGCTCCAGCCGGGGCACGTGACCAGGTCGGACTCAGTGACGATGCCGTCCTTGACCACCTGCGCCGGGCCGTACACGTCCTGGAGGAAGCACTCGAGCGCTCTGGCTCGCTGCTCCAGGCCGGCGCTGAGCTCCGCCCACTCGTGCGCGTTGACGACCCGGGGCACGAGGTCGACGTCGAACCGTCCCGTGTCGCCCTTGACCGTCACGATGAGCCCCTCGCGCTCGGCCCAGGCGTCCCGTCGCGCCTCGGCGTCGGCCAGCTCAGCCGGGTCGAGCTCCCGCAGTCGTGCGATGACGTCCTCGTAGGCGGCTCGGGGTCGTGCCCCCAGTCCGATCGCCTCGTCGCCGGCCCGAGCAGGGTACGTACGGAGCGCCGGGACGTGGGGCGGCTTGCCCCCGGGCGGGCCGTGGGTCTCCTCGACGACGAGGTCCATCACGTCGTCGAGCCGACCCCGTTCGGCGAAGGCAGCCCGCTGCCGATCGGCGGAGCTGCCCCGCGCGAGGGTGTCCTCCGCGAGCTCGGCAACCTCCCGGAAGTCCCCGAGATCCTCGAGCTGGGGTCGCAGACGAGCGATGAGCGCCCGCACGGCGTCGGCGGCGGGAACCGGCTCGGGATGGACGACCGGAGTGAGCAGCTTCCCCGCCAGGCCGTTGCGTGCTGCCTGCCAGGTCGCCGCGCGGTGCAGCGGACCGGACATCGGGGCGAACGGCGCCCCGCGCTCGATCTCCTGCTCGGCCTCGCGCACCAGCGCTCGGAAGATCCCGGCGACCAGCACGGCGTCGTCGACGACCGGGCAGGCGTCGCAGACCCGCAGCTCGAGGGTGGGCGCGTGGGACGACGGGCGGACGTCGAAGTACGCCATCTTCGCGTCGGCGATCACGCCGGTGCGCACGAGGTCGGCGACCAGCTCGTCGTACGCGTCGGCCGATGCGAGCACGGGCAGGCTCCCCGTGCTGGGCCAGCGCTGCCAGATCATCGTCCGCATGCTCGCGTAGCCGGTGTCCTCCTCGTTCCAGTACGGCGAGCTCGCCGACAGCGCCAGCAGGATCGGGAGGTCACGTGTGACGCGCTGCGCGATCTCGACGGCGAGGTCCCGGTCGGAGACCCCGACGTGGACCTGCGTGCCGCAGATGAGCTGCTCGTCCACCAGCAGCCTGTACTGGTCGTGCATGCGGCCGAAACGACCGGTCGCGGTGAGCTCGAAGTCGTCCCCGTACGCCGAGCGCGCGGCGGTGCCGACCGCTGCGACGCCCAGCCCCTCGGCGCCGGCGACGTCGATGAGCTGCCGCCGCAGCCGCAGGATCTCGTCGCGCAGGCCGGACAGCGACGTCACCACCTCGGTGTTCGTCTCCACCGTGGAGCGCTGGAGCTCGGCCGAGAAGCTCTCGCTCGGCAGCCGCGACAGCAGCTGCGGCGCCGACGCGGACAGCGTCCGGCGCTCGAGGTCGACGAGGTGGAGCTCTTCTTCGGCACCCAGGGTCAGCTCAGCTGTCATCTGGCCAACCTAGGCGTCCGGGCCGCCTCGAACCGATCGCGAGAGGACCGGGCGGGCTACGCCTGCCGTTTCTGGTCGATCGCGTACAGCGCGATGCCCGCTGCGACCCCGGCATTGAGCGACTCCAGCGACGACGCCATCGGGATCGACACCAGCTGGTCGCAGGTCTCTGCGACGAGTCGCGACAGCCCCTTGCCCTCGCTGCCGACGACGAGCACGAGCGGACCGTCAGCGAGGTCGAGGTCCGGCAGCGACACCTCACCGTCGGCGGCGAGCCCGACGACCATCAGGCCCTCGTCGGCGTACGCCTTGAGCTGGCGCGTGAGGTTCGTGGCACGCGCCACCGGCACGCGCGCGGCAGCACCGGCCGACGTCTTCCACGCCGACGCGGTCATGCCGGCCGCGCGGCGCTCCGGGATGACGACGCCGTGGGCACCGAAGCCGGATGCGCTGCGGATGATCGCCCCGAGGTTGCGCGGATCGGTGATGCTGTCGACGACCACGATCAGCGGCACCTGACCGGCGTCCTGTGCGGCGACCAGCAGGTCGTCCGGGTGGGCGTACTCGTACGGCGGCAGCTTGGCCGCGACGCCCTGGTGCACCGCGCTGTCGGTAAACCGGTCGAGCTCCTGCTTGGTCGCATCGAGGACCGACAGGCGGCGGTCGACGGCGATCGACAGGATCTCGCGGACGCGGTCGTCCCGGTCGATGCCCTCCGCGATGTAGAGCGTGGAGACCGGCACGTCCGCGCGCAGCACCTCGAGCACGGAGTTGCGACCGGCCGCCCACTCGCCCTCGTCACCGCGCTTGCGGGGCGCGGACGGGCGGCGCTTCTCAGCTGCCTTCGCCATCTTGTACTTCTTGTGGTTCGGGCGCTCCTCGGCCTTCGGCGTCGGTCCCTTGCCCTCGAGCCCACGGCGCCGGTGGCCGCCGGTCCCGACCGACGCGCCCTTCTTGCTCTTGTTGATCGCGCCGCGGCGCTGGCTGTTCCCGGCCATCAGGTCTCTCGTCCCTTGTTCACGTCGTCCCCGCCGACCGACCATCGCGGTCCTGCAGGGGTGTCCTCGACCTCGACCCCAGCTGCCTTCAGCTGGTCGCGGACGCGGTCCGCGGTGGCGAAGTCCTTCTCGGCCCTTGCTGCCGTGCGCTGCTCGAGCAGCGCGTCGATCAAGGTCCCGAGCGCCTTCCGTTCGGCGCCGGACCCCTCGGAGGTCTCGGCCCACTGGGCGGCGTACGGGTCGAGCCCGAGAACGTCCAGCATGCGCCGTACAGAAGCAAGTGTGCTGACCAGGGCAAAACGCTCGCTCTCACCAGCGGCGAGCTGCTTGTTGCCCTCGCGGACGAGCTCCTGGATCTGCGCCAGCGCGGTCGGCACGGCCAGGTCGTCGTCCATGGCTGCGGCGAACCCCGGCGTCACCCCACCACCGAGCTCGACGAGGTCGGTGGCTGCGCCGGTCGCCTCGGTCGCGCGGCGGACGAAACCCTCGATGCGCTGGTACGTCGTCGCCGCCTCCGCGAGCGACTCCTCCGTGTAGTCGATCACCGAGCGGTAGTGCGCCGCGACCAGGTAGTAGCGCACGTCGATCGGCCGGAACCGCCGGACGACCTCGCTGACGAGAAGCGAGTTGCCGACGGACTTGCTCATCTTCTCGCCGCCGATGCGCACCAGCTGGTTGTGCATCCAGGAGCGGGCGAACGGCATCCCGGCCGCACGCGCCTGGGCGAGCTCGTTCTCGTGGTGCGGGAACCGCAGGTCGATGCCACCGCCGTGGATGTCGAACTCCGTGCCGAGGTACTTGGTGGCCATCGCCGAGCACTCGATGTGCCAGCCGGGTCGGCCGCGCCCCCAGGGCGAGGGCCACGACGCCGTCTCCGGCTCCCCCTCCTTGTGGCCCTTCCACAGCGCGAAGTCGCGCGGGTCGCGCTTGCCACGCGGATCAGCGTCCTCGGCGTCCCGCATGTCGTCGACCTTCTGGTTCGACAGCTCGCCGTAGTCGGCCCACGAGCGGACGTCGAAGTAGACGTCCCCGGAGCCGTCGGGCGCCGCGTAGGCGTGCCCGCGGTCGATCAGCGTCGCGACGAGCTCGAGGATCTCGGGCACGTGCCCGGTGGCGCGCGGCTCGTACGTCGGTGGCAGGCAGCCCAGCACGTCGTACGCGGCGTGGAGCGCGCGCTCGTTCGCGTAGGCGACCGACCACCACGGGCGGCCCTCCTCGGCACCCTTCGCGAGGATCTTGTCCTCGATGTCGGTGACATTGGCGACGAGCGTCACCTCGTAGCCCTGCTGGGTCAGCCACCGCCGCAGGACGTCGAAGACGACCTCCTTGCGGATGTGACCCAGGTGCGGCGGACCCTGCACGGTCAGCCCACAGTGGTAGATGCCTACTCGTCCGTCGACGAGGGGCACGAAGGGCTCTGTCCGCGTCGTCGCGGAGTCGTAGAGGCGCAGGGTCACGCTGACCAGGGTAGTGGCTCTGGCCGATCCGACTTAGCATCGATCAATGCGCGACCTCCCGGCTCGAACCCGCGTGGTCCTCGCCCTCGTCGTCTCGGGGGCGCTCGTCGGCGCGTTCGCTGCGCCGGCGGAGGCCGCCACCACCCGCATCGCCTCGCAGCGCTGGACCAGCACGGCCCAGCTCGCGGCCGGCACCTCCGCCGGGACGACGGTCTCGGCCGGCGCCGTACGGTTCGGCCGCGCCGCGGGACGCACGACGATCGCCGGTCGGTCGTACGAGAAGGCGCGCTGGACGTCACCGTGGGCTGCGACCGGGTTCGGCGCGGACGAGGTCGTCCCGTCCTGGAACGCCCGTACCCCGGGCAGGTCGGTCGTGGTCGTGTCCGTCCGGGTCCGTGACACCGGCGGGCGGACCGGCAGCTGGGACACACTCGCGCGCTGGGCCGAGAAGGAGACGGTGGTCCGCCGGTCGTCCGGCGCCACGCAGGCCGACGACGTCGCACGGGTCGTGACGGACACGGTCCGCGCGAACGGCTCCCGCCGGATCGCAGCCTGGCAGGTCCGGGTGACGCTGCTGCGGCCGAAGGGGACGACCACCAAGCCACGGCTGTTGTCCGTCGGCGCGGTCGCCTCGGTCGCCGCCAGGACGTCGCGCCCCACGTCGGCGACGACGATGACGCGCACCGTCGAGCTGGCGGTGCCCCGCTACTCGCAGATGCTGCACCGACGTCAGTACCCCCGCTACGACGGCGGCGGGGCCGCCTGGTGCTCGCCCACGTCGACGACGATGGTCCTGCGCAGCCTCGGCAAAGGTCCGACCAAGGGCCAGTACGCGTGGGTCCGCAAGGGCATCAAGCAGCGCTACGTCGTCCACGGGGCCCGCCGGACGTACGACACCCGCTACGGCGGCACCGGCAACTGGGGCTTCAACACCGCGTACGCCGGCAGCCGCGGCGCCGACGCCTTCGTGACACGTCTGGCCTCCCTCCGAGAAGCCGAGGCGTTCGTGAAGGCAGGGATCCCGCTGGTCGCCTCGGTCCGCTTCGGACCAGGCGGGCTCTCCGGAGCGCCGATCCGGTCGACAGCGGGCCACCTCCTGGTGATCCGCGGCTTCACCGCCGCGGGCAACGTGATCGTCAACGATCCGGCTGCCCCGAGGCCCAGCACCGTCCGCCGGGTGTACTCCCGAGCCCAGTTCGAGCGGGCCTGGCGCACGGGGAGCGGCGGCACGGCGTACGTCATCCGGACCGGCAGGTCGCTTCCCGTCCTGCCGGGCCACCATTGGTGACGTGGCGGCCACCGGGCATGCCGCGGGCCTTGCTGGGTAACGGGACGGCATGAACGAACAGGACAGGATCACCGCCATCCAGACCATCGTCGACCGGGTGAGCTCCTGGCAGGACGGCGCCACGGAAGGCACCGTCGAGGACGAGCTGCGGCGCGGCGCCGACGAGGTCGGCGTCGAGCTCGGCGAGGACGAGATCCGCCGGCTGGCCGACGTCATCCAGGACCGCCACCGCACCGTGTCGGCCGCCGAGGTGCTCGCGGGCGACTGACCCACGCGATGATGAGGGCATGGCCCCCTCTCCGATCCCCCGCGTCGGCACCGGCACCGACGTCCACGCGTACGACCCCGGACGACCGATGTGGTGCGCGGGGCTGCTGTGGCCCGACGAGCCTGCGGGCCTCGCCGGGCACTCCGACGCCGACGTCGTCGCGCACGCGGCCTGCGACGCCCTCCTCTCGGCCGCCGGACTGGGCGACCTCGGCAGCAACTACGGCACCGCGGACCCCCAGTGGTCGGGCGCGTCGGGCGTCGCGTTCCTGGTCGAGACCGCTCGCCGTGTGCGGGAGGCGGGATTCGAGATCGGCAACGTGGCCGTCCAGCTGATCGGCAACCGTCCGAAGATCGGCACCCGCCGCGAGGAGGCCGAGCGCGTCCTCACGGACGCGGTCCGGGCACCGGTGACGGTCTCGGGGACGACGACCGACGGCCTGGGCCTCACGGGCCGCGGAGAAGGTGCGGCGGCGATCGCGACGGCGCTGGTGCTGCCGCTGCCGGTCAGCCCCGGACGGTGATGCGGACCTCGACGAAGCCGTTGACGACGCGCACCGGGTAGGTCGCGATCCTCGTCATCGGGTCGTCGACGCACTGGCCGGTCGCGAAGTCGAACAGCTCACGCCCGGTCGGCGTCGCGAGCAGGGTCTGACCGTCCCGCTGGACGACGAGTCCGCGGGCCATCGTCTGAGTGCCGGAGTACGGATCTCGGTTGCCGACCGCGTGCAGCTCTCGCTCGCCGGTCTTGAACAGCGCAACCTGCTTGCCCCGGACCAGGGCGGAGACCCCGATGCCCACGACGAGCTCACCCGCGTCGCACACCTTGACCCAGGTCGCCACCCCGCTCGACGTCGCCATGCCGCGACCGTAAGCAGCACGCGTTTCGGTGCGGTTACGGCACGAAACAGAGGGGAAAACAAAACCGCGTACGACGACGCCGCCCCCGGTGGAGACCGGGGGCGGCGTCGATAGTCCTGGGACTACGAGGGGGTCAGGACGCCAACACCTCGTCGAGCAGCGTCTCAGCCTTGTCCTCGTTGGTGTTCTCGGCGAGCGCGAGCTCGGACACCAGGATCTGGCGTGCCTTGGCCAGCATCCGCTTCTCGCCCGCGGACAGACCGCGGTCACGCTCGCGGCGCCAGAGATCGCGGACGACCTCCGCCACCTTCATCACGTCACCCGAGTGCAGCTTCTCGAGGTTTGCCTTGTAGCGTCGCGACCAGTTGGTCGGCTCCTCCGTGTGCTCGGCCCGCAGCACCCCGAAGACCCGGTCCAGCCCGTCCTTGTCCACCACGTCACGCACACCGACCAGATCGAGGTTGCACGCCGGCACGCGTACGACCAGGTCGTTCTGGGCGACGATGCGGAGGACGAGGTACTGGCGTTCCTCACCCTTGATCGTCCGGACTTCGATGTCCTCGATGACCGCCGCACCGTGATTGGGGTAGACAACCGTTTCGCCAACAGTGAAAGTCATATGTCCATTGCCCTTTCTTAGGTGACTAGGATAACACGGCCCACAAGAGTGTCCTTTATCGTTTATGCAGGTCAGGGGCCAAATCGTGACTTGACAAAGTCCGATCTGAGTGGCACCCGCGGGCGCAAGGACGACCTCGTCGCACGCTCCACGCAGTCCGCAGATACGCTGTTGGGCGTCACCCGCATGCCGAAGCCGATCGCTTCGCGTGCGTCCGGGTGACCAGGTGATCTCAGAAGAAAGGGTCGGGCTGTGCTCTCTCGCTCCCGCCGTGCTCTCGTCGCTGTCATCGTCGGCGCCATCGCCGTCCTCGTCACGGGCTGCGGCACCGGCTTCAACGCACAGACCAGCGCGATCTACCAGGCGGGGATCGGCAGCAACGACCGCTCCGGCGACGTCGACATCCTCAACGCACTCTTCGTGAAGAACGAGGACGGCTCGGCGACACTGTCCGCCGGCCTCGTCAACCAGGCGCTCCAGACCGACCGCCTCGTCGGCGTCGAGGTCATGACCCGCGCAGGCACGCCGGTGGAGGTCACTTTCGACGACGCTGTCGCGCTCCCGATCCGCCGGCTCTACACGCTCGGCCTCAAGCCGTCGGTGGTCATCAGCGGCGAAGAGCTCTTCGCTGGCCAGTTCGTGACCGCGACGTTCACCTTCGCCAACGCCGGGCAGGTCCAGTTCCCGCTGCCGATCGTCACGCGCACCCCGATGTACGACGCCGTCGCGAAGCCCGCAGGCAGCGAGGAGACGACCGGCGACGTCACGGCCGAGGACGAGGCCGCTGAGGGTGACGCGGAGACCCACTCGGACGAGGGCGACACCACCGCAGAGCCCTCGTCGAACTGACTCGACCGCGCGTTTCGCGGGCCGTCACCCTGGGGACTACTGGCCCAGCTGGTCCCGCAGCCACGCGATGTCGTCGCCGGTCTTGTCGTCGGCGTGCGTCTCGATGATCACCGGTGCGCCGGCCGCTGCGACGATCTCGACCAGCTGCGCCGGCGGGATGGTCCCCTCGGTGAGGTGAGCGTGCCGGTCCGCGCCGGAGCCGAAGGCGTCCCGGCTGTTGTTGCAGTGCACGAGGTCGATGCGGCCGGTCACGGCCGTGATCCGGTCGACGATCCCTTCCAGCTCGATGCCGCCCGCCCAGGCGTGACAGGTGTCGAGGCAGAAGCCCCACGCGTCGCCTCCGCCCCCTGCCTGGATGGCCTCCCAGGTCCGCTCGATCCGCTCGAACCGTCGCGCCATCGAGAAGTCGCCTCCTGCGGTGTTCTCGAGGAGGACCGGGACCTTGGCGTCGATGGCCTCGACCGCCTTGCGCCAGTTGTCGAAGCCCTTGTCGAGGTCGTCCTCCGAGTCGACGTAGCCGCCGTGGAGGATCACCCCCTGCGCGCCGATCGCGTGCGCACCGTCGACCGCGTTCTGGACGAGCTTGCGGCTCGGGATGCGGACCCGGTTGTTCAGACTCGCCACGTTGAGGAGGTACGGGGCGTGCACGTAGAGCGGCAGGTCCCGGGCCGCGGCGTCGTCACGGAGCCCGTCCGCACCACCGGCGTACTCGTACTTCGGCCACTTCCAGCTCTGCGGGTTGCCCAGGAAGAGCTGGGCGACGTCCGCCCCGACACGCTCGACGTCGTCGAAGGGCTTCTCCTGGTCGACGTGGGTCCCGATCCGGGTCTTCATGCGATCAGCCTCATCCCGCCAGCCTAGGGCCCGCTGGTCGAGGCGCACGGATCCCCGCTGGTCGAGACACGCGGACTCCGCTGGTCGAGGCGCACGGATCCCCGCCGGTCGAGGCGCGAAGCGATCGAGACCTACGCGTCGTACTTGTATCCGAGCCCGCGGACCGTCACGAGCGTGGTCGGACGTGCGGGGTCCTGCTCGATCTTGGCGCGCAGACGCTTCACGTGGACGTCCAGCGTCTTGGTGTCACCGACGTAGTCCGAGCCCCAGACACGGTCGATGAGCTGCCCGCGGGTGAGGACCCGGCCGACGTTGCGGAGGAAGAGCTCCAGCAGCTCGAACTCCTTCAGCGGGAGGCGTACCTCGTCGCCTGCGACCGTGACGACGTGGCGGTCGACGTCCATCCGGACGCGTCCGACCTCGAGCGCGGAGTCGTCGGCGACCGCGTTGTCGGCGCCGCGGCGCAGAACCGCCCGGATGCGGGCGACCAGCTCGCGCGGGCTGTACGGCTTGGTGACGTAGTCGTCGGCCCCGAGCTCCAGGCCCACGACCTTGTCGACCTCGGAGTCCTTGGCGCTGACCATGATGACCGGCACCGAGGACGACGACCGGAGCTTGCGGCACACCTCGGTCCCGCTGATCCCGGGCAGCATGAGGTCGAGCAGGACGATGTCGGCGCCGCTGCGGTCGAACTCCTCGAGCGCGGCGTGCCCGTCGGTGGCGATCGCCACCTCGAACCCCTCCTTGCGCAGCACGTAGGAGAGCGCGTCGATGTAGCTCTCCTCGTCCTCGACGACGAGTACACGGGTCACGATCGGGCCTCCTGGGCGTGGACGGATGGGACCGTCGGCGGGGCGGGTTGGAGAGTCTCGAAGTCGTCGGGGTCGTGGGTCCGCGCGGCGGCCGGCAGGACCAGGGTGAACGACGATCCCTGGCCGGGCTCGCTCCAGACCTCGACCGACCCGGCGTGGCTCGCGGCGACGTGCTTGACGATCGACAGGCCGAGCCCGGTGCCGCCGGTGCTGCGTGCACGGGCCGGGTCGACCCGGTAGAAGCGCTCGAAGATGCGGTCGATCTCTGCCTGGGCGATGCCGATGCCCTGATCGCGGACGGCGATGCGGACCATGTCGTCGACGCGCGCCGCGTCGACGGTGACGCTGGTGCCGACCTCGGAGTACGCGATGGCGTTCTCGACGAGGTTGTTGACGGCCTGCAAGAGCTGCTCGGAGTCGCCGAGGACGTACATCTGGTCGTCGGAGCGCGTCGTCACCTCGATCCCGCGCACCTCGGCGTCCACCGCGTTGCGCTCTGCGGCGGTCGCGATGAGCCCCGCGACGTCGACCTCCTGAGGCTCGTCGACCAGCGAGTCGGCCTGGAGCCTGGAGAGCTCGATGATCTGCTGGACCAGGCGGGTGAGTCGCGCACCCTCGCGCTTCATCCGGCCGCTGAAGCGTACGACCGCCTCGGGGTCGTCGCGTGCCTCGCCCACAGCCTCGGCAAGGAGGTTCAAGGCACCCACCGGGGTCTTGAGCTCGTGGCTCACGTTGGCCACGAAGTCGCGGCGGATCATCTCGACCCGGCGCTCGGAGGTGCGGTCCTCCACGAGGACGAGCACGAGGCGCGAGGTCAGCGGGGCGACCCGCACGAGGACGTGGCGCTGGCCACCCCGACCGAACCCGAGGCCGATCTCCTGCTCGCGCACCTGACCGTCACGGCGTACCTGGTGCACCAGGTCGCGCAGCGTGGGGTGCTCCAGGCGCGTGTCCTGGAGGAGGCCCATCACGTGTGCCGGCGCGGAGGCCTTCACGACGCGATCGGCTGCGTCGACGATGACGGCGGACGAGCGCAGCACCGCGAGGACGGCTTCGGCGCCGGGCGGCACTTCGGGGTCTGGGCGCGCAGGAATGTCCTCCTGCTGACGCTCGCTGTAGCGCCACGCCCACACCACGCACGCCCCGATGAGCAGGCCGAGCGCGATGCCGAACGCGAACGCGATGTTCGGATCCACACCTCGATCGTACGCACGCCGCGACGCGCCGCCCGAATTCTCCGGCGACGGACAAGCGCCCATTCCCCCAGAGTTCACCACCCGTTCACCGCAGGTCGGGCGGCATTCACCCAGGCTCTCTAGGGTCCTAGCATGCGCGAGTTCTACGATGACCAGCTTGATGCCCTCGACGCCGACCTCGTGGCGATGACGACGGCGGTGCGGTTCTCGCTCGCGCGCGCGTCCGCCGCGCTGCTCGACGGAGACCTCGGTGCGGCGGAGATGGTGATCAGCGGCGATGCCGTGATCGACGCCGCGCGGGAGTCGTGCGAGAGTGACGCGATCTCGCTGATCGCGACCCAGCAGCCCGTGGCGACGGACCTTCGGCGCGTGGTCGCCGGGCTCCGGATCGCCGGCGACCTCGAGCGGATCGGCGACCTCGCCGTCCACATCGCCAAGCTCGCCCGCATGCGCATGCCTGACCCGGCTGTCCCGGATGCGGCCCGGCCGACGGTCGCAGAGATGGCGCGCGTCGCCGGCGGGATGCTCGAGTCCGTCGCCATCGTGCTCGGCACCCATGACCTCGACGCGGCCGCCGCGCTGCTGTCGGCCGACGACGAGATGGACGGCCTCTACCGCACGATGTTCCACCGGCTGCTCGGCGACAGCTGGACCGGCGGCGTCGAGGCCGCGGTCGACGTCGCCCTCCTCGCGCGCTACTACGAGCGCACGGGCGACCACGCGGTCTCGATCGCACGGCGGGTGTTCTACCAGGTCACCGGCGAGGTCCCGCACGTCTGACGCCCCGCCAGGGCGGCGGTCCGGGCTCAGCGCATCCCGAGGATGGTGTACAGCGCGATCAGGCCCAGGACGAGGATGCAGGCCCGCAGGAGCAGCGGCGGCAGTCGGCGACCGATGCCCGCGCCGACGGCCCCGCCGATCAGCGAGCCGACCGCGACCAGGCCGACGGCGGTCCAGTCCAGCTCATGGGCGCCACCGCCCCAGGTGGCGACCACGACGTACGTCGTCGCGGAGACCACGTTGACGCCCAGGACGAGGACGTTCTTGAGCGCGTTCATCCGCTGGAGCGCCAGCGGGACGAGCAGCCCGAGGATGCCCATGAGCAGGATCCCCTGCGCAGCGGCGAAGTAGCCGCCGTAGATCCCGCAGAGGAACACCGTCGCGAGCAGCGCCGCGCTCCGCGGGGCGCTCATCGTGTCGAGGGTGACGGCCGCGGCCCCGCTCGCCTCGCGGCGCGCGTTGAGCCACTTCTGGAGCGGCGGCTGCACCACGACCAGGATCAGCGCGAGCACCAGCAGGACCGGCACGACGGCGATGAAGGCGTCCTCCGGCAGGTGGAGCAGGAGGTACGCACCGACCAGGGAGCCGAGCAGCGACGCCGGGAGCAGCCGCTTCACCAGGAACCCCTGGCCGGCCAGCTCGCGCCGGTAGCCGAACGACCCGCTGATGTTGCCCGGCACGAGCCCCACGGCGTTGCTCATCGTCGCCGTGACGGGTGGCACGCCGAACGCGACCAGCGTGGGGAACGTGATCAGCGTGCCCGACCCGACGATCGTGTTGATGACGCCGGCGCCGACCCCCGCGAGGAGGACGAGCGCCATCTCCACCGGGCTCAGGTGTCAGCGCCCCTGGTTCGCGACGGCCTCCGCGGCAGCGCGCGCAGCCTCTGGATCGAGGTAGCGCCCGCCCGGCGTCACGGGGCGCAGCGCGTCGTCGAGCTCGTAGTGCAGCGGCATGCCGGTGGGGATGTTGAGCCCGACGACAGCCTCCTCGGACATGCCGTCGAGGTGCTTCACGAGGGCGCGCAGCGAGTTGCCGTGCGCAGCGACGAGGACCGTACGGCCGACACGCAGGTCGGGGACGATCGCGTCGTACCAGTACGGGAGGAAGCGGTCGAGCACGTTCGCCAGTGCCTCCGTACGGGGGCGCACCTCCGGCGGGAGGTCGGCGTACCGGACGTCGTTGAACTGGCTGAACTCGGAGTCGGCGTCCAGCGGCGGCGGCGGCACGTCGTACGAGCGTCGCCACTGCATGAACTGCTCCTCGCCGTACTCCTCGAGGGTGGCCTTCTTGTCCTTGCCCTGGAGCGCACCGTAGTGGCGCTCATTGAGCCGCCAGGAGCGGCGGACCGGGATCCAGTGGCGGTCGATGCCGTCGAGCGCGATCTGCGCCGTACGGATGGCGCGGCGCAGGAGCGAGGTGTGCACGACGTCCGGGAGCAGTCCGGCGTCGGCGAGCAGCGGCGCGGCGGCAGCGGCCTCGGCCTCGCCCTTCGCGGTGAGGTCGACGTCGACCCATCCGGTGAAGAGGTTCTTCTGGTTCCAGTCGCTCTCGCCGTGGCGGAGGAGGACGAGGTTGTACGTGCTCATGCCGCTCAGCCTAACCACGCCGGTTCCGCCCCGAGCAGAAGGCCTTGTGGGCGAGACGCGGCGCCAGGAGGGTGAGGACATGCGCCTCCTCGTCCTCGGCGGAACCCACCACGTCGGCCGCGCGGCCGTCGAGATCGCCCTCGCTCGCGGTCACGACGTGACCACCGTGACGCGCGGGACCAGCGGCACGCCGGCCTCCGGCGTCGACGGGCGGTTCGCCGACCGACGTGACCACCCCGCGCTCACCCAGGTCCTCGGCGGCGACACCTGGGACGCGGTGCTCGACACCTGGTCCGAGGAACCTGCGGTGGTCCGTGACTCGGCACGCCTGCTGAGCGACCGGGTCGCGCACTACGGTTACGTGTCGAGTCGCTCGGTGTACACCTGGCCGATCCGTCCTGGTGCGGACGAGAGCGCCCCGGTGGTCGACGGCGATCCGGACAGCCGTTCGGCCGACGACTACGCGGCGGCCAAGCGCGGCGCCGAGATCGCCGTCCTCGACGCGTACGACGAACGTGCCCTCGTCGCCCGCGCCGGACTCGTGATCGGCCCGTACGAGGTCGTCGGCCGCCTTCCCTGGTGGCTGCGCCGCGTCGCCGGCGGCGGCGACGTGATCGCGCCGGGTCCGCCGGGGCGCCCGCTGCAGTACGTCGACGGCCGCGACCTCGCCGGATGGATGCTCGACCGGGCCGAGCTCGCCGTACGAGGTGGTGCCGGAGGCGGCACGTACGACGCGGTGAGCGCACCCGGGCACACGACGATCGGCGCTCTGCTCGCGGCGTGCATCAGCGCGACCGGTGCTGACGCCAGGCTGGTGTGGGCGTCGCCCGAGGTGCTCGCCGCAGAGGGCGTGACGGGATGGAGCGACCTGCCGATCTGGGTTCCGCCGACCGGCGACCTCGCCGGCCTCCACGAGGGCGACACGTCGGCCGCTCGAGCAGCGGGCCTTCGGTGCCGTCCCCTGGAGGAGACCGTCTCCGACACGTGGTCGTGGCTGGAGGACGAGGGCGCGGGCGCTCCACCCCACCCGGAGCGCGGACCGCTCGGGATCGACGCCGAGACGGAGGGCCGGATCCTCGCCCGCGTCCGAGGCTGAGTCAGCGCGCCGCGCTCGTCCGAAGGAGCGCGTCGACCGCCGCCGGATCCGCCCCGGCGGTCGCGAGGGCGTCGGCGACGGCGGCGTCGTCGAGGAGGGCCAGGAGAACGTGCTCGGTCCCGACCTGGGCGGCGTCGAGCCGCTGGGCGTGGGCGAAGGTCGCCTCGAGCGCGCGGCGTGCGCCGTCGTCGAACGGGATCAGCGCAGGCACCACGGCGACCGGTTCTGGCAGCGTCGCCACGAGTGCGTTCCGGAGCGCGTCGGCGTCAGCCTGCGCGGTGAGCACCTGCGTCGCCGTCGCGTCGGACTGGCGGAGCAGGCCGAGAGCGAGGTGGGCAGGGCGGATGTGGTCGTGGCCGGCTGCGTGCGCCTCCTCCTGGGAACCGACGACCACCTGCCGCGCCTCGGCGGTGAACTGGCTGAACCCGCCGGCCGGGTCGGGGGCGGACTGCTCGGGCTCGCGCGGCTTCGCGACGAATCGCTTCTGCGCGGCCTGCTTGGTGACGCCCATGCTCTGGCCGATCTGGGACCACGAGGCTCCGGTTCGGCGGGCCTGGTCGACGAAGTGGCCGATGAGACTGTCGGCCATCTCCCCCAGAGCCTCGGACGCGACGACTGCGCTCGCGAGCTGGTCGAGCGGGTCGTCGTACCCCTTCTTGACGGCGTCGATGAGGTCGTCGAGTCGGAGGGGGAGCTGCGTACGCGGGGTCTCGGTCATGCGTCAACCTTAGGTTGACGATGACGACCCGTCAACCTTGAGTTGACTCCTTGTTCAGGAGATGACGGAACGCCTCGAGGTTGCGGGTCGACTCCCCGCGCGAGATCCGCCACTCCCACTCCTTGCGGATGGAGGTCGCGAACCCGAGCTCGAGGATCGTGTTGAACGAGTCGTCCGCATACGTCAGCACCGACCCCAAGATGCGGTCGACCTCGTCCTCAGTGACCGCGTGCAGCGGCATCCGGCCGTCGAGATAGATGTCGCCCGCGCTGTCGACCGCGAACGACACCGCGTACATCCGCAGGTTGCGCTCGAGGAGCCAGCGATAGACGGCCTCGTGGTTCTCGTCGGGGCGCCGCGCGACGAAGGCGTGGATCCCCAGCGCGTGGTCACCGACCTCGAGACGGCACGTCGTCTGCAGCTTGCGCGTCCCGGGGATCGTCACCTCGAAGACGCCCGGCCGGAACTCGACGTGCTCGAGCTCGGCGGCAGAGAGCGCGCTCCGGATGGCAGCAGCGGCCGACCACGGCTCCCCGCCCTCGTCGACAAGTGCACGTGCCACGACGACCTCCTCTGGGCTACTGCCCGACCGCGGTCGGGCCTCTGGGCTACTGCCCGACTGCGGTCGGGAGCGAGCGCACCGCGGCGATCGCCTCCTCGGCGACCGCTCTCTCGTACACGGCGAGCGTACGCTCGGCGGTCGCGTCCCACCCGAAGCGCCCGGCGTGGCACACCGCGGCGGTGCGCATCGACGCGTGCAGGCCGGGCTGGTCGAGGACCTGCGCGAACGCCGCGGCGTAGTCGGCAGGGTCGTGCCCGTCGACGAGCATCCCCGTCACGCCGTCGTGGACCGCCGTGGCGAGGCCGCCCACCTTCGCCGCCACCACCGGCGTACCGCAGGCCTGCGCCTCGAGGGCGACCAGCCCGAACGACTCGTTGTAGGACGGGACGCACACGATCGACGCGGCGGCGTACCAGAGCGCGAGGCGGTCCTGCGCCACCGGCGGGACGAACCGGACCCGGTCCGAGATGCCCAGGGAGGCGGCGAGCTCGACCAGCGCGGTCGGGCGGTCGAGACCACTGCCCGACGGGCCACCGACCACGGCCACCACCGTACGGTCGCGACGGGCGCCCGCCATCAGCTGCGCCGCAGCCTCGAGAACCACGTCCGGAGCCTTGAGCGGCTGGATGCGACCGGCGAACAGGATGACGTCGGCGTCGAGCGGAAGGCCGAGCGCTGCTCGGGCAGCGCACTGGTCGCTCGGACGAAAGCGGTCGAGGTCCACACCGGGGTGGACCACGTCGACACGATCAGGATCGGCGCCGTAGAGGCCGACCAGCTGGGCGGCCTCGTCGGCGGTGTTGGCGATGAGCCTGTCGGCGACCTCGACCAGCTCCTGCTCGCCAGCGACGCGACCGGCCGGCTCGGCGGCGTCGCCCGCGGCGAGGTTCGCGTTCTTGACCTTCGCCATCGTGTGCATGGAGTGGACCAGCGGCACGCCCCACCGGTCCGCGGCTACCTGCCCGACCTGGCCGGAGAGCCAGTAGTGCGAGTGGACCGCATCGAACCATCCGACGGGACGCGCGGCCTCCGCACGGAGCACGTCACGGACGAACGTGCACATCTGCGCCGGGAGATCCTCCTTGCCGAGGCCCTCGAACGGCCCGGCGGGCACGTGGCGGACGAGGACCCCGGGCAGCGCCTCCACGATCGAGGGCTGCTCCGAGGAGGTGGCGCGCGTGAAGATCTCGACCTCGACCGAGCGCGCAGCAAGACGTCGCGCAAGCTCAAGCACGTACACGTTCATCCCGCCGGCATCCCCGTTGCCGGGCTGCTCGAGCGGGGACGTGTGCGCGGAGAGCATGGCGATGCGGCGCACGTCGGGGGAGATCACGGCGTCCATCCTAGGCAGGCGCTCCAGAACGTGACCGGGACCACCTACGGGTGCGCAGCAGGCGTCGTGACAGCATCGACAGCATGCACGAGCCCACTGACAACATCCGGCGTACGGCCGTGGTGACCGGAGCCAGCAGCGGCATCGGCGCCGCCACCGCGCGCCGCCTCGCGGCCGATGGCTTCCACGTGGTCTGCGCCGCCCGCCGCGCGGACCGCGTCGAGGCCATTGCTGCGGAGATCGGCGGCACCGCCGTCGTGTGCGACGTGACCGACCAGACCTCCGTCGACGGGCTCGCCGCCGCGGCCGGTCCCGAGGTCGCGGTCCTCGTCAACAACGCCGGCGGCGCCGTCGGTCAGGAGCCGATCGAGCAGACCGACCCGGCGGCCTGGCAGCAGATGTACGACTCCAACGTCATCGGCACCCTGCGCGTCACGAAGGCCCTCCTCCCCGCACTGCGGGCGAGCGGGGCCGGCACGGTCCTCAACGTAGGCTCCATCGCAGGTCACCTCGCGTACGAGGGTGGTGCCGGCTACACCGCCGCCAAGCACGGCGTCGCGATGATCACCGAGACCCTGCGCCTCGAGCTCAACGGCGAGCCCGTCCGGGTCACCGAGATCGCACCGGGGATGGTGCAGACCGACGAGTTCTCGCTCGTCCGGTTCGGTGGCGACCAGACGCGGGCCGAGGCCGTGTACAGCGGAGTGGCAGAACCGCTCACCGCTGACGACATCGCGGACGCGATCAGCTGGATGGTCACCCGCCCGCAGCACGTCAACATCGACCTCATGGTGGTCAAGCCGATCGCGCAGGCCGCACCGTGGAAGGTCGCCCGCGACTGACGCCGGCGGCGAGGCCCGCACGGGCCGAGTAGCCGCTCAGTGCATGGGCGGCGGGGCTGCGACCTCCGTGTCCTCGGGCACCTCCTCCTGGCGCCGCGGCAGCATCGCCACCGGGATGAGCGTGAGGAGCATGAGCACGAGCGCCACCCAGAACGTGTTCGCGAACGCCTGTGCCGCATCGGCGAGCAACCCGTCCACGACGTCCTGTCCGCCGATCTGCGGGATGATCTCCCGCTGCTGCCAGCTCCCGACCACCGCGTACCAGAGCCTCTCCGCCGGCAGCCAGTTCGTCAGCAGCACCGACATCACGGCGACGCCGACCGACGACGCGATCTGCTGGTTGATGTTGATCAGCGTGGTGCCGCGCGCGATCTCGTGCGGCCGCAGCGACCGCAGCGCCGACGTGAACATCGGCATCATCGTCGCGCCCATCCCGAGGCCCATCACGAACAGCGCGATCTCGATCGTCCAGTAGCTGGTCGTCGCGGTGAGCTGCGTCAGCGGCAGCATGCCGACCACGATGCCGAGAATTCCGAACGGGACGATGCGGCCGATCGGGACGTGGTCCACCAACCTGCCGGCGATCGGCATCGTGACCATGGCACCGATGCCCTGCGCTGCCATCAGGAGGCCGGCATCGAGCGTCGACTCGCCGCGGACCTGCTGGAAGTAGGTCGGGACGAGCAGCAGGCTGCCGAAGAACGCTGACACGAACAGGAACATGATGATCACCGCGAGGGCGATGTCACGGTTGCGGAACAGTCGCAGGTCGAGCAACGGGTGCTCGGGGCGGAACGAGTGCCAGACGAAGGCGAGCATCAGCACCCCGCCGACGAGCATCGAGACCCACACCCGCGGATCGGCGAGCGTCCCCTTCTCGGGGATCGAGGAGACACCGAAGAGGAACAGCGCCAGGCCCGGGGACAGCAGCAGCATCCCGAGGAAGTCGAACGACTCCGAAGGCTCCGGACGGTCGCCGGGGAGCGCGAGCCACGCGTAGACGATCGTCGCGATGCCGATCGGCAGGTTGATCAGGAAGATCCAGTGCCAGCTGGCGTCCTCGATCAGCCAGCCACCGATGATCGGGCCCATGATCGGGCCGAGCAGCATCGGGATCCCCATCACCGCCATCAGGCGGCCCATCCGCTTCGGGCCTGCCGCGCGGGTCATGATCGTCATGCCGAGCGGCATGATCATGCCGCCGCCGAGACCCTGCAGGACCCGGTAGGCGATCAGCGTGTTGATGCTCTCCGCGGTCGCGCACAGCACCGACCCGGCGGTGAACAGGGCGATCGCCACGATGAAGAGCCGTTTGGTGCCGAAGCGGTCCGCTGCCCATCCGGTCAACGGGATGACGGTCGCGAGTGCCAGCGTGTAGGCAGTGACGGTCCACGCCACGTGGGAGTACGCGAGCGGGTCCGCCGCCGAGCCGAACTCCTCCTGGAACGTCGGGAGCGCGACGTTGACGACCGTGATGTCGAGGATCGACATGATCACGCCGAGGATGACCACGCCGGCGATCTTGAGTACGGCGGCGTCGATCTCGTCCGGGTACTCCGGGTGCTGAGAAGTCTGCTGTGTGTCGGCCATGAGGCCAGCCTTCCTGCCTGCTCGGCACCCCCCTGGTGCCCACCGTCCACCATGACCCCATCCACCGACAGATGTCACCGCAATATGCCGTCAGCGAACGCGAGACCCACGTCACATGCGCCGCACGAACGGGCCCATCGCGTCCTGACCGGTAGGATGGAGGACGCTCTGCGCCGTGCGTACCGTCCGGCGCCTCTCCCACGCAAGGACCGCCGCACGCGCATGCCCATTCGCTCCGACCTCCGCAACGTCGCGATCGTCGCGCACGTCGACCACGGCAAGACCACCCTCGTCGACGCGATGCTGCAGCAGCAGGGCAGCTACGACGAGCACCACCAGCTCGCCGAGCGCGCCATGGACTCCGGCGACCTCGAGCGCGAGAAGGGCATCACGATCCTCGCGAAGAACACCGCCGTCCAGTACGCCGGCCCCGGCGCACCCGACGGCGGCGTCACGATCAACATCATCGACACCCCCGGCCACGCCGACTTCGGCGGCGAGGTCGAGCGCGGCCTCTCCATGGTCGACGGCGTCGTGCTCCTGGTCGACGCCTCCGAGGGCCCGCTGCCGCAGACGCGGTTCGTGCTCCGCAAGGCACTGCACGCGAAGATGCCGGTCGTCCTCGTCGTCAACAAGGTCGACCGTCCCGACGCGCGCATCAGCGAGGTCGTCGAGGAGACGTACGAGCTGTTCATGGACCTTCTCGACGACTCCACCGACACCGAGGCGCTGGACTTCCCGGTCGTCTACGCCTCGGCGAAGGCCGGTCGCGCGTCGCTGGAGCAGCCTGCCGACGGCGGCCTGCCGGACAGCGAGGACCTGCTGCCGCTGTTCCAGACGATCCTCGACACCGTTCCCGCACCGACGTACACCGAGGACGCACCGCTCCAGGCGCACGTCACCAACCTCGACGCGTCGCCGTTCCTCGGCCGTCTCGCGCTGATCCGCGTCCACGAGGGCACGCTGCGCAAGGGCGCTCAGGTGGCGTACTGCAAGCGCGACGGCTCGGTCGAGCGCGTCAAGATCACCGAGCTGCTCAAGACGGAGGCACTCGAGCGCGTCCCGGCCGAGACTGCAGGCCCCGGCGACATCGTCGCCGTCGCCGGCATCCCGGAGATCATGATCGGCGAGACGCTGGCCGACCCCGAGAACCCGCTCCCGCTCCCCCTGATCCAGGTCGACGAGCCCGCGATCTCGATGACGATCGGCACCAACACCTCGCCGCTCGCCGGGCGCGAGAAGGGCACCAAGGTCACCGCGCGCCTGGTCAAGGACCGCCTCGAACGCGAGCTGGTCGGCAACGTCTCGATCAAGGTGCTCCCGACCGAGCGACCGGACGCGTGGGAGGTCCAGGGCCGTGGCGAGCTGGCGCTCGCGATCCTCGTGGAGCAGATGCGCCGCGAGGGGTTCGAGCTCACCGTCGGCAAGCCCGAGGTCGTCACCCGCATCGTCGACGGCAAGGTCCACGAGCCCGTCGAGCGTCTCACGATCGACTGCCCCGAGGAGTACCTCGGGACGGTCACCCAGCTCCTCGCCGTCCGCAAGGGCCGCATGGAGCAGATGACGAACCACGGCACCGGCTGGGTCCGGATGGAGTTCCTGGTCCCCGCGCGCGGCCTGATCGGCTTCCGTACGGAGTTCCTCACCGACACCCGGGGCACCGGCATCGCGCACCACGTGTTCGACGGGTACGAGCCGTGGCTGGGCGAGATCTCCACGCGTCCGAGCGGTTCGCTGGTCGCGGACCGCGCCGGCGCGGCGTCGGCCTACGCGATGACGAGCCTGCAGGAGCGCGGCGTGATGTTCGTCGAGCCGACCACCGAGGTGTACGAGGGCATGATCGTCGGCGAGAACAGCCGCGACGACGACATGGACGTCAACATCACCAAGGAGAAGAAGCAGACCAACATCCGGTCCGCCACCTCCGACAACTTCGAGAAGCTCATCCCGCCGAGGAAGCTGTCGCTCGAGCAGAGCCTGGAGTTCTGCCGTGAGGACGAGTGCGTCGAGGTCACGCCGTCCAACGTCCGGATCCGCAAGGTGATCCTGGACGCCGGCGAGCGCGCGCGTTCGAAGCGTCGCGGTCCCCGGGGCTGACGCCGCCCTCCACGTTGGTCGCTGAGTGGTCACCCGCCGGTCGCGGGTGACCACTCAGGCACCGACGTGCGCTGGAGAGCGTGCCTACGCCCGCAGGACCTTCTCCATCGCCTTCCCCTTCGCCAGCTCGTCGACGAGCTTGTCCAGGTAGCGGATCTTCTGCATCAGCGGGTCCTCGACCTCCTCGACGCGCACCCCGCACACCACGCCCTTGATCAGCGACGCGTGCGGGTTGAGCCGGGCGTCGGCGAAGAAGTCCTCGAACGACGTCTCTGCCTCGAGGTGCCCCTTCAGCGCGGTGTCGTCGAAGCCGGTCAGCCACTCGATGACCTGGTCGAGCTCGGCCTTCGTACGGCCCTTGCGCTCCACCTTGTTGACGTAGTGGGGATAGACCGACGCGACGCTGGTGGTGAAGATCCGGCTCATGCTCCTGAGCGTAAGCGACCCGCCCACGCGTCGGTCCCAGCGTGGTCACCCATGGCGGGCCGGTGACCACAGGCGCACCGACGCTACGGGCGACGGGAGCGGATCTTGCGGAACAAGGCGCGATAGTCGCGTCCGAACACGGGCGGTGGCCCTTCGTACCCGAGCGCGACCAGATCGGCGTGCACCTCACGCACCAGAGCACGCGGGCGCGCAAGCTTCTCCTGGGTCACCTGCAGGTAGGTGACGTCGTTGCGCCGGAAGCGGCCGTAGCGTCCGATGTCGCCGTTGAACTGGGCGGTGTCGAACGCGTGCTGCCGTCCCTCGTACTCGACGACGTACAACCAGGTGAGATAGAGCAGGTCGACGCAGCCCAGCCACCGGCCCTTCACCACGAGGTCGACGTTGACGTCCGGGAGCGGCAGACCGACGACGCTCAGGATCGCGCGCACCTCGCTCTCCTTCGGCGAGCGGGAGCGCGCGTCGAGCAGCGGGAGGACGATCTCGCACTGCGAGGCACCCGGGCGCCAGGACTGCTCCACGAGGATCTGCCCGATCTCGTCGAGGGAGGCGTGACCCTCGTGCAGGAGCCAGTCGCCGATCTTGATCAGGTCGATCAGGCGCATCGTCTCGCAGCTCTGGACGAACGCTGCTGCCGGCGTCACACCGTCTGCGTCGGTCGACGGCATCAGGATCGTCCGATGGAGCCGGATGTGGTCGCTGACGATCTTCTGGTCGCGGTCGATCACGAAGTGGTACGGCAGCTCCGCTAGGTCGTCGTACCCGAGGAGACGCAACCGCGTGCTGTGACTCGGCTGCGCGCCCTCCGGCAGGGACAGCCGGGCGGCGCTCACCCGGTCCCGCTCCGACATCTCGTGCGCGGCAGTGACCCAGACCCTCGGGAACAGGCGGATGAAGCGCCTGCCGCTAAGCATCGTCGCGGAGACTCCGAGCGAGTCAGCCTGGGCGGCGGTGAAAGGGCCGCAGCTGAGTTCTTGCGGGATCGGTCGCGGCGCCGGCATGCGCCCATCCCACCCGACCGACGACCATCGCGGAGGTCACCCGTACGGCCTTGTGGATATCCCTTGGCGGGGGACAACCTTCCCCACGCCAACGGGCGTACGCGTTGGTCCGTCCGTGGTCACCCGGAACGCTGACGTGACCACTAGGGCACCAACGCGCGGGGACGCCTACAGGACGCCGCGAGGGCGCAGCTGCACGCTAATCCTCGGGCCGACGGGCTTCGCGGTCTTGGGGATCGCGTGCTCCCACGTGCGCTGGCAGGTGCCGCCCATCACGAGCAGGTCGCCGGAGCCGAGCGTGAACGACAGGGACGCCCCGCCGCCACGCGGACGCAGGGCGAGCCGGCGCGGCGAGCCCAGCGACACGATGGCCACCATCGTGTTCTCGGAGCGGCCCCGCCCGATGCGGTCACCGTGCCAGGCGACCGAGTCACGTCCGTCGCGGTAGAGGCACAGCCCTGCCGTCACGAACCGCTCCCCGAGCTCAGGCTCGTAGTGGTCGCCGAGCCGCTCCCGAGCCTCGTCGAGGACCGCGTGCGGCCACGCAGCGCGCTCCCCGAACCACGCGAGCAGACGCGGAACGGCCACCACCCGCTCGTACATCTCGCGCTCGTCCGCACGCCACGCGACGGTGTCGTGCAGGTGGGCGAAGAGGTCGTCGGCGCCGTCGATCCACCGCGGCCGGACGTCGATCCAGGCCCCGGCCGACAGCTCGTGGCGAACGACGTGGCCGGCCAGCGGACCGAGCGCGGGCTCGTCGGAGGAGTCGAACAGCGACCCCTGGAATGTCACGGACATGGTCCGACCCTACGCCAGCGATCGAACAGACGTTCGACGAGTTGCGTACGGCGTGTCGACCGCGGTCAGTCGCGGCGCACCGCGGACGTGGTCACTGCCACGACGACGAGCACGGCCGCCCACACCGCGTAGCCGGCGAGAGCACCGACGACGGCGACGGCCACGTAGAAGCCGGCCTTCACCACGAGCCGCCGCGGCATCGCGACACGGCGGGGCGAGGTCGGGGCGAGCCAGCGACCCCAGAACCAGACGGCCACGCCGACCAGCGCGGCAGCAAGCACCAACCCGCGCCACCAGCCGTCCCCCAGGGACCACCCGGCGAGCGCGAGCAGGACCAGGGCGGCGAGCTCGCAGGTGAACGCGAGGAGATCGAGAGGCCCGACGTGCTGCGGCGGGGACTCCGGCGAAGGTCGCTGCGCGGTCACCGCCCGCTGACCTGCTGCAGCGCCGGCCGCGCGTCCGCGAGGTAGACGAGCGCCGCGACGATGCCTGCGAGGTTGAGGATGCTGAGCGGGTACCAGATGAGAAGGTTCGCCACCAGGGACAGCCCGAGCACGATGAGCCAGAACGGCTTCGTCTGCTTGTCGGCGGCCACGAAGGCCTGCGGGGTGCGCGAGACGGCGTCGATCATCGCGAACGCCTTCGCGCCCACCATCAGCAGCGTGATCAGTGCCTCGACGAGCGACTGCACGGTAAAGAGAACGAACACCGTCAGAGCCTATCCCGAGAGACAGGTCCTGACGGTGCTCGTCGATGCATGCTCGTCGACCGAGCCCGCGGGAGTCAGCTGGCGTCGGAGGACGGCGCAGGCTTATCGACGGGAGCCGTCTCGGTCGCCGCCTTCTTGGCCGGGGCCTTCTTCGCTGCCGGAGCAGCCTTCTTGGCGGTCGCCTTCTTCGCCGCCGGAGCAGCAGGCGCAGCCTTCTTGGCGGTCGTCTTCTTGACCGGGGCCTTCTTCGCGGCCGGCGCAGCCTTCTTGGCGGTGGTCTTCTTGGCCGGGGCCTTCTTCGCCGGGGCCTTCTTGGCCGCCGGAGCGGTCGGAGCGGTCGGAGCGGTCGGCGCAGCGTCGGCAGACGCCTTCTTCACCGGCGCCTTCTTGGCCGGGGCCTTCTTCGCCAGGGGCGACGACGCCGCCACATCGGTCGCGGCGTTCCGCGCGACCGCGGCCAGCATGACGACGAGCTCCTTGACGTCCTCGGCGATGTCCTCGAGCTTGCCCTCGATCTTCTCCTCGAGGCCGTCGAAGAGGTCGTCGACGTCGATGCCCTTCACGCGATTGACGACATCGGCGTACAGCGCGGTGGCCTGGCCGGGGAGCGCCTTCGCGTCGGCCTCGACCTTCTTCTGGAGGTCGTCGAGGTCGAGCTCGGCGAGCTGGCCGACGAGCGCGGTCGCGGTGGCCTGCGCCTGGCCCACGAGCGCCGTGGCCGTGGCGGGGAGTCCGGTGATGGTCTTGGTGATGCTGTCCTGGATGCTCATGATGAAGCCTCCTTCTCTAGGTGTTCGGCGTCGGTCGGCGCCGGGGGCGCCTCACCGACGAAAGAGCGGTAGATCTCGAGCAGGGCGCGCCGTTGCGGGTCCTCGAGGCGGGGGTCGGCTGCGATGGCGGCTTCGACGCCGCCGCCGGTGACCGAGTCGTCGGGATCGAGCAGGCCCGCCTGGACGTACACGGACTCGGCAGAGATCCGCAGCGCCTTCGCGATCTGCTGGAGGACCTCTGCGGACGGTCGTCGGAGTCCGCGCTCGATCTGGCTCAGGTAGGGGTTGGAGACACCGGTCAGGTCGGCGAGCTGACGCAGAGAGAGCTGCGCCTGGCGACGCTGGTCCCTGAGGTAGCCACCGAGGTCACCCACGGTCTTTCCCATGCTGATTCGTGCCACACCTCCATAGTGCTTGCAACTGCAAGCAAATGCAAGCTGGGAGCATCAGACGTTCCCATGCCCCGAAATGTTTTCAATCTCGCGTGACACAATCGCGTTCGTGAACCGAGCCCAGTGGACCCCCGACGCACGCGAGCTCGCGGACCTCGAGCTCTCACTGCTGGGCGCCTGGCCCGGCGACCGCCGCCTCGACGTCGCCGTGCCGAGCGATCTCACCGCCCCCGTCGAACTCCTCGACCCCGAGGGCCTCCCGCTTGCTGCGTACGACCCGGAGACCGGCAAGGTCGACGCGCTCGACGCCCCGGCGTACGGGCCCTTCCGCCGCCTGCACCTCGCACCGGCCGAGGTCCGCGCCGCTCATCCCGACGCGCTCGCCGTGCTCGTCGAGCAGCCCCTCTCCGTCGACGACGTGGCCGCGATCGCGGACGCCGAGGACCGCACCGGCCGACGGGCCGTGCTGCTCGCGCGCACCGGCCCCGACCCTCGCCGTACGCTCTCGGTGCCTGCCCTGATCCGTGCGGCGCGCGCAGCGATGCCCGACCGCGACGTCGTCGCCGTCGCCCTCGCACGCCGCGCTGACCCGGCCGACGACGCGGACCTGACGGCCGCCGTCCTCACCGCCTACGCCGACGAGATCCTGGCAGTCCCCGGTACGGGAACGCTCACGGACGCGGTCGCCGCGATCGTGGCCGCCGACCAGCCTCCGCTCGACGAGCGCGGCCTCGTCGTCTTCTTCACCGGCCTCTCCGGCTCGGGCAAGTCGACCATCGCCCGCGCGCTGTACGACCTCGTGCTCGAGGACGGCCGCCGTACCGTCACCAGCCTCGACGGCGACGTCGTACGCCACCACCTCAGCAAGGGCCTGGGGTTCTCCAAGGAGGACCGCGAGACCAACATCGCCCGCATCGGCTGGGTCGCCGCGGAGATCGGGCGCCACCGCGGCGTCGCGATCTGCTCGCCGATCGCCCCGTTCGCCTCGACGCGCGAGCAGGTGCGCGCGATGGTCGAGGAGGCCGGCGCCTCGTTCGCCCTCGTCCACGTCGCCACGCCGCTCGAGGAATGCGAGCGGCGTGACCGCAAGGGCCTGTACGCGAAGGCACGCGCCGGCGTGATCCCCGAGTTCACCGGCATCTCCTCGCCGTACGAGGTGCCGAGCGATGCGCTCGTCTCCGTGGACACCACGGGCCGCACCGTCGCCGACGTCCTCGCCGAGGTCGTACGCGCGTTGGTCGACGCCGGACTCTGGAGCGAGGCATGACCGATCTCGTCACCTACGGCGCGCTGTCGATCCTCGCCGTGAGCTTCGGCGTGGGGATCGTCGTCGGCCTCACCGGCATGGGAGGCGGCGCCCTCATGACGCCGGCGCTGATCTTCCTCGGCATCAATCCCACGGCGGCGGTCGCCAACGACCTCGTGGCGGCCTCCGTCAACAAGTCGGTCGGTGCAGCCGTGCACGCTCGCGAAGGCTCCCCCAACTGGCGTCTCGCCGGCTGGTTGATGGTCGGGTCCGTACCGACGGCAGCCGCCGGCGCCTTCATCATCGAGGCGATGGGCGCCGACGAGGACCAGACCGCCTTCGTGAAGACCGCGATCGGCGTGGCGCTCCTGCTGACCGCCGCGACGTACACGCTGCGGTCCTACCTCAACGTCCGGGCGACCCGTCTCGGCAACCCGCCGTCGACCGACGACCCCCACATCCGCCCGGTGGCCACCGTCCTCGTCGGCGCGATCGGCGGCCTCCTCGTCGGGGTGACCTCCGTCGGATCCGGCTCGCTGATCATGGTGTCGCTGCTCCTGCTCTACCCAACGCTCACCGCCGTCCGCCTCGTCGGCACCGACCTCGTCCAGGCCGTCCCGCTCGTGCTGTCCGCCGCGATCACCCACGTCATGGTGACCGGCGTCGACTTCGAGATCCTGATCCCGCTGATCCTCGGCGGGACCCCCGGCACCTACCTCGGCGCCCGGATCGCCAACCGGGTCCCGCAGGGCATCGTCCGACGCGGCATCGTCGTCGTCCTCAGCCTCACCGGCCTCACGCTGCTCGGCGTCCCGCCGGTCGCGGTCGGGATCATCGCCGCCGGCATGGTGATCCTCGGCCCGATCGCGTGGGCGCTGATTCGGTCCCGGATCGGCGTCCCCGAAGGCGTCGACCTGTTCGCCGAGAAGGTTGACATCGAACGCGCCCGACGAGCCAGCGAGGACCGCGCATGATCCTCTTCGTCGCCCTGAGCGTTGTCCACATCGCGCTGGTCGGCCTCGATGCCGGCCTCGCCGCGTCGATCACCAAGGCGCTGCTGATGCCAGCGCTGGCGCTGTGGGTCGTCCGCCAAGGCGGGCCCAGGCTGCTGGTTGCCGCGCTCTTCTTCTCGTGGGTCGGCGACGTCGCGCTCGAGATCGACGGACTCTTCATCCTCGGGATGGCAGGCTTCGGCGCCGCGCACGTGTGCTTCGTGACGTGGTTCGTCCGTCACGGTGCCCTCGAGGGTCTGCGGCGCCGCTGGTGGGCTGTGGTCGCCGGGTTCGTCGCCTGGGCCGGCACGATCGCCGTGCTCTGGGGGCCGCTCGGCGAGGAGGCCCCGGAGCTCCAGGTCCCGATCTTGGCCTACTCCCTCCTGCTGACGGCCACCGCGATCACGGCGTTCGGCGTCAGCATCATGGCGGGCATCGGCGGCGCGCTCTTCCTGCTGTCCGACACCCTGATCGCCATGGATATCGCGGACGTCGCCCGTCCGGAGCCCGGCGACGTCTGGGTGATGGTGACCTACCTCGTGGCAGAGCTCCTGCTCGCCCTCGGAATCGTCCGACGCAACCGCTCGGAGGCCATCCACGATACGGCGCCGTTTTCTGCCGTTGAGAAGGCTCGATAGGATGAACGTTCGCGCCAAAGACCCGCACAACCCAGGAACGACGGGAGAACCCCTGGTGACCCCCATGCACGACTACCGGCTCAGCCAGCTCGACCAGCTGGAGGCCGAGTCCATCCACATCTTCCGCGAGGTGGCCGCCGAGTTCGAGAAGCCGGTGCTGCTGTTCTCCGGCGGCAAGGACTCGATCGTGATGCTCCGGCTCGCCGAGAAGGCCTTCTACCCGGCGCGCGTCCCGTTCCCTGTGATGCAGGTCGACACCGGTTTCGACTTCCCCGAGGTCCTCCAGACCCGGGACAACTGGGTCGAACGGCTCGGACTTCGGATGATCGTCGCGTCCGTCGACCAGGCGATCGCCGACGGCATCGTCGTCGACGACGGCAAGACGAGCCGCAACCGCCTCCAGATCGGCACGCTGCTCAACGCGATCGAGGAGCACGGCTTCACCGCTGCCTTCGGCGGCGGGCGCCGTGACGAGGAGAAGGCTCGCGCCAAGGAGCGTGTCTACTCCCACCGTGACGAGTTCGGCCAGTGGGACCCCAAGATGCAGCGACCCGAGCTGTGGAGCCTCTACAACGGCCGCATCTCCGGTGGCGAGCACATGCGGATCTTCCCGCTGTCCAACTGGACCGAGCTCGACATCTGGCACTACATCCACCGCGAGAAGATCGAGATCCCCTCGATCTACTTCGCCCACAAGCGCGAGATCGTCGAGCGCGACGGCATGCTGCTGTCCGCCGGCGACCACCTCACGCTGAAGTCGGGCGAGACGGTCGAGGAGCGCCTCGTACGCTTCCGCACCGTCGGTGACATGACCCTGACCGGCTGCGTCGACTCCGCCGCGGCCACCACGGGCGAGATCATCGACGAGATCGCGATCGCGCGCGTCACCGAGCGCGGCGCGACCCGCGGTGACGACAGGTTCAGCGAGGCGGCCATGGAAGACCGCAAGAAGGAAGGCTACTTCTGATGGCCGCGACCGCCACCGAGACCACCGACACGCAGACGCCGCGCATGGACCTCCTGCGCTTCGCGACCGCGGGCTCCGTCGACGACGGCAAGTCCACGCTGATCGGCCGCCTCCTGCTCGACTCGAAGGCGATCTTCGAGGACCAGCTCGAGGCCGTCGAGCGCACGTCGGCGGACAAGGGCTACGACTACACCGACCTGGCACTTCTCACCGACGGGCTCCGGTCCGAGCGTGAGCAGGGCATCACGATCGACGTGGCCTACCGCTACTTCGCGACGCCGCGCCGCAAGTTCATCATTGCGGACACCCCGGGCCACGTTCAGTACACGCGCAACATGGTCACCGGCGCCTCGACCGCGGACCTGGGTCTCGTGCTCGTCGACGCCCGCACGGGCCTCACCGAGCAGAGCCGCCGTCATGCCGTGATCCTCTCGCTGCTGCGGGTCCCTCACCTGGTGCTCGCGGTCAACAAGATGGACCTCGTCGACTACGACCAGGCCATCTACGAGAAGATCCGCGACGAGTTCGACACGTTCGCTGCCAAGCTCACCATCCCGGACCTGACGATCATCCCGATCTCGGCGCTCCAGGGCGACAACGTGGTCGAGCGCAGCACGAACATGCCGTGGTACCAGGGCACCTCCCTGCTCCACCACCTGGAGAACGTGCACGTCTCCTCGGACCGCGACCTCGTCGACACGCGCTTCCCGGTGCAGTACGTCGTGCGCCCGAAGTCGGACGAGTTCCACGACTACCGCGGCTACGCCGGCCAGGTCGCCGGTGGCGTCCTCAAGCCGGGTGACACCGTCCAGGTCCTGCCGAGCGGGTTCCAGACGACGATCGCGGCCATCGACCTGTTCGACGAGTCCGTGTCCGAAGCGTTCCCGCCCATGTCGGTGACGGTCCGGCTCGCCGACGACCTCGACGTGTCGCGGGGCGACATGATCTGCCGACCGCAGAACGCGCCCACCCCGACGCAGGACATCGACGCGATGATCTGCTGGATGACCAACGAGCCGCTGCGCCCACGCCAGAAGCTCGCGATCAAGCACACCACCCGCAACGCGCGTGCCCTGGTCAAGGACATCCAGTACCGCCTGGACATCAACACGCTGCACCGCGACCAGGAGACCGGCGAGCTCGGCCTCAACGAGATCGGGCGAGTCAAGCTCCGCACGACAGCGCCGCTGTTCACCGACCCGTACGAGAAGAACCGTACGACCGGGTCGTTCGTCCTGATCGACGAGGCCACCGGCATCACCGTCGGTGCGGGCATGATCAACGGCTGACGCGCAGCCACCGCTGTACGACGAAGGCCCGGCCGGGGACTCCCGACCGGGCCTTCGTACGGGCACCCATCTACGCCCGGTGTGGCCTCTGTCCGAGGAGGTAGATGTCCGAGCAGAGGCCGGGCGCGTGCTGCAGCGCGCCGTCGATGAGCGGAGTTAGCCGTCGCACGACGGCGTTCTTGCTGCGGTAGCCCAACCAGTTGCGGCCGAAGACCGAGGGGTTCTCGAGAGCCATGTCGTCCGCGATGTAGTGAAGGTCTTCGACGTCCGGCTCGCGGACGTGTCCGCGGAACACCGGCTGCTCGTACCAATCGACCATCTGGGACCACTTTCCCTTGCCGAACGGAACCGTCAGCCGCTTGCGGATATTGACCGCGTTCGGCACCCCCAGGAGAAACCAGCCCCCTGGCCGCAACACCGCCATAACCTCCGCGAACAGCCGTTTGGGCGAGTGGTGCCAGTGCTCCATCGAATCGAAGGTCGTGATGACGTCGACGGAGCCGGGAGCCATCCCGAGTCCGCCATCGATGACATCGCGGTCCACGATCGACACACCGTACCTCTGGTGCGCCTTGAGTGCGTCGGCGCCGTGCTGCGCGTTGATCGGGTCGCTGAAATCGTCGACGACAGTCGCGTCCATCCCGAGCGCGGCACAGGCCGCCGCGAAGCTGGCGACGCCGCCCCCGATGTCGACCAGACGGCCACCCGGCGCAAGCGCACGAACCATGTCGACCTGGAAGCGCTGACGGCGAACGTCCGCCGCCAGGCGCGGGCGCAGGGCGTGAGGGTAGAGGTCGACGAGACTCTCAAGGACCACGGAAGTGCTGGATGCCATCGCGACTCCAAGCCGAAGGCTGCGGGCTCTGGCCGTCACACTAACCAGAGTTGCTTGCAACCGCTCAACGCGGAGCGGATGCAATCTGCCTACGAAGCTGGTGTGTAGGCCTGTACGACCTTGCCCGCGCCCTTCACGGAGACCATGCCGTCGTCGTGCTCGACGAACGCCGAGCGTCCTGGGGTGAGGACGACGGAGCCTCGGTCGGCGGACACGGTGACTGTCCCGTCGACGCAGAGGACGATCCGAGGCCCCGAACCCGGCAGTGTCGCCTCAGCTCCGTCGGCGACTGTCGCCGCGGCGAGCGCGAACTCCTCCACCCCAGGCGCGAACACCTGAACGCCGCCTTCGTCCTTCGGGGTGACGACGTGAGCCTCTGCCATGCCCATCCGGACGCAGTCCACAAGAGCCTGAGGCTCGACGTGCTTGGAGGTCAGGCCGGCGCGGAGGACGTTGTCCGACCCGGCCATCACCTCGACGCACGTCCCGCTCAGATAGGCGTGCAGCACGCCAACCTCGACGAACGCGGCCTGGCCGGGGTCGAGACGGATCCGGTTGAGGAGAGCAGCGACGACGAGGCCCGGATCACTGCCGTGGTGCTGGGCGAGCTCGCAGACCGTCTCGTACGCCCGTCGCCGGTCAGCCCCGGACTCGTACTTGTCGCGGCAGTCTGCGACAAATCCGTCGAGCTCCTCTCGCGTCGGCCCCATCCACGGGGACAACAACCTGCCGACCATGCGCACGAGACCGGGGAACCCCGGGTCGGCGCGCAGCTCGTCGTTCAGCCGATGCGCCAGCGGCGAATCGAGACCCTCGAGAACGTGCCACACCTCAGCCGTCGGCCGGAACGCGATCAGGCCCTCGAACGGCGTCAGTGCGTAGACCATCTCCGGCTTGTGGTTCGGGTCTTTGAACACGCGGTGCGCGGCGTCGAGCGAGACACCCCGCTCGTTCTCGCGCACGAAGCCACGCTCAGCCATGACGGCCTCGGGGTGCACCTGGAGCGACAGCGGCTTGGCGATCGCCAGGATCTTGAGCAGGTACGGGAGGCGCTCCCCCACGACCTCACTGAGCGGGACGGTCGACCCGTCGGCGAGACCGACGGTCGACTCACCGAGGGGGTGCGTGCCCATCCACAGCTCCGCCCACGGTCTCCCGTCGGCCGGTGCTCCGAGCATCGCCGGAAGAACTGTGGTCGAGCCCCAGTCGTAGTGCTGTACGACCGTCCCGAGCTCGTCCATGCCTACCCCTTGCGTCGCGGTGCCCTGGCCGACCGTACCGGGCCCTTGCCCGCGTTGTCCCACGGACGACCGCCGCCGCGACGAGGACCGCTCGAACCGGAGCGTCCACCACTGCCCCCGCTGCCGCGCGGACCGCGGTCACGCTCGAGGTGGATCAGCTCGCCCCCGATCCGGGTCCGGCTGAGCGCGTTCTCGGCGCCGTTCGGCAGCGGATCCGGCAGCTCGACCAGCGAGTGGTCGAACCGGATCGAGATGTTGCCGAAGTCGGAGCGGCCGAGGCCGCCCTCGTTCGCAAGGGCGCCCATGATCGACTTCGGGGTGGCGCGCTGACGCTTGCCGACCGCGAGGCGGTAGACGGCCATGCCGTCGGGGGTGGGACGCTGGGGCCGCTCGGGACGGTCACCGCGCTCACCGCGTTCACGGTCACGACGGTCGCGCTCGGAGAGCTGGATGTCGTCCTTGGCGTCGAGAAGGAACGTCCGGCCGTCGTGCGCGCGTACGGCCAGGGCGGCCGCGACGTCGAGCGGATCGACGCCGGTCGCCTCCGCGTACTTGCCGACCATGCCGCGGAACAGGTGGACGTCACGGCTCGCGAGCGCGTCCGTGATCGCCTCCTCGAACAGCTCCACCCGGCGCGCGTTGACCTGCTCGGCGGTCGGGATGTCCATCGGTGTGACCGGCTGCCCGGTCGTGCGCTCGATGACGCTCAGGAGCCGGCGCTCGCGCGGCGTGACGAACAGGATCGCGTCACCGCTGCGGCCTGCGCGGCCCGTGCGGCCGATCCGGTGGACGTACGCCTCGGGGTCATGCGGGATGTCGTAGTTCACGACGTGGCTGACGCGGTCGACGTCGAGGCCACGCGCGGCGACATCGGTCGCGACGAGGATGTCGAGAGAGCCGTTCTTGAGCGCGTTGACGGCGCGCTCACGTTGGGCCTGCACGAGGTCGCCGTTGATCGCCTGGGCGGTGTGACCGAGCACGCGGAGCTGCTCGGCGAGCTCCTCGGTGGCCGACTTCGTCCGGACGAAGACGATGACGCCTTCGTGGGGCTCGACCTCGAGGAAGCGGCTGAGGGCGTCGAGCTTGCGGAAGTGCGGGACCAGCAGCCAACGCTGGCGGACGTTCTTGGCGGTGACCGTCTGGGACTGGACCTTCACCTCGACGGGGTCGGTGAGGTACTGGTTGGCCAGGCGGCGGATGGTCGACGGCATCGTCGCCGAGAACAGCGCGACCTGCTTCGTCGACGGGGTGTCACGCAGGATGCGCTCGACGTCGTCCGCGAACCCCATCTTGAGCATCTCGTCAGCCTCGTCGAGGACGAGGTTCGAGATGGTCGTGAGGTCGAGCCGGCCGCGCTCGAGGTGGTCGATCACACGCCCCGGGGTGCCGACGACCACGTGCGCACCCTTGCGGAGACCCGCAAGCTGCTCGGTGTAGCCGGCGCCACCGTAGACGGGGACCACGTTGAGGCCCGGCAGGTGCTTCGCGTACGAGGCGAACGCCTCGGCGACCTGCAGCGCGAGCTCACGGGTAGGGGCGAGGACGAGGGCCTGAGTCTCCGGGCGCGTCACGTCGATGCCAGAGAGAATCGGGAGCGCGAAGGCGGCGGTCTTGCCGGTGCCGGTCTGCGCCATGCCGATGATGTCGTGGCCATCGAGGAGCGGGGGGATCGCCTCGGCCTGGATGGGGGACGGCGATTCGTAGCCGACGTCAGCAAGGGCGCGGACCAGTCGCTCGTCGGAGAGGAGGTCAGCAAAAGTAGGGTGCGCGTCATTCGGCGCGGAATCAGTCATAACTGGTCAAGTCTAAGTGGCAGGCCCTGTGGACCACGAATCGTAACGGTGTGATATTGAGCGCGGCAGGCAGAGCGCCGAGGTGCGTCAGGGGCGCGCCGCCGCGATGCTGATGGCATGAGACGCCGAGCGCACTGGGACGGCGAGGACTGATGAGGTACGTCAACCACTTCGCCACGGACGAAGCAGTAGCGCGATACGTCGACCACTACGGGCCGGGAACCTACTCGTCCCTGCTATGGGATGTCGAGCGGCGCCAACTGCTCGACGTCCTCGCACGGAGCGGCCAGGACCATCCGCGCGACTACCTCGACTTCGCAACAGGGACCGGTCGAGTCCTTGAGCTCATCGCACCGAGAGCACGGCGGGCCTACGGCATCGACACGTCCGCCGCTATGGCTACGCACGCACGGGCACGCGTCCCCACAGCGGAGATCTCGATCCGCGACATCACATTGCCGGGCACCGCCATCGAACGGCAGTACGACGTCGTCACGGCGTTCCGCTTCGTCCTCAACGCTCGCCGCGAGCTCGCGACCGCCGCCCTCACCGCTCTGAGGCGCCGCCTTCGCGACGATCGCTCGATCCTGGTCTTCAACAACCACGGCAACGTCATGAGCCACCGGGCGGTCCTCTACCCGCTCCACCACCTCCGCGCTACCGAGGAGCCCGTCACTCTCCTCCGCGATCGCACCATCAGGGAGATGTGCCGGCAGGCTGGCCTCATCACAGAACGCGTGGAAGGCTGCGGGTTGTGGGGTGGCCGTATCGCGGCCGCAGCGCCGCACGGGCTGGTCGAGCGGTCCGAGGACTGGTTCGCGACATCGAAGCTCGCCCGCCTCGGGAGCAACCAGATGTACGTCGCTCGTTTGGCGTGACTTACTGCGGCGGGAGGTGCGCGCGCCGCGCCGCCACAACTGTCGCGCACCCGACCGCGACGCCGAGGATCGACATCGTCCGCACGATTGCAATCGACGACCCGAGCGCGGCCGCGACGCCGAGGATCGATACGACAGAGCACACGGCGTAGGTAGCACTGATGCGCAACGTGATGGACGTGCGCCCCGACACGCGGAGCATCGTCCCGAAGGAGACCCAGAGGCAGAGGCCGACACCTTCGGCGATCAGGTAGGGAATCAGCGGCCTAGCACCATCCCACGAAGCACCGAGGAGGCTACTACTGACGCCGAACGGGTCGGACAGGACGAGGAGGCCCCAGACGATCACCACGGCGGCCGTGGTCGCCGCCGCAGCGGCTGCCACGGTCACACGGCTCGCAACCCGCATCTTCGCCATTTCGGGCCCCAGCCCGAAGCTGAGGAACACCAGCATGACGCTCATGAGTCCGAAAAGGGTCGTCGCCGCCCGGACCTCCCCGACCACGCTGGCGCCCGCGAAGATCGCGATCCCGTTTACCGTCAGCAGGCTCGTCGATGCGCTGATGGCTCCCTCGGCTCCGAGCCGTGTGCGGCGACGGTCCTCAGCGACAACGCGGCGCAGGCCATCGATCCTCAGGACCGGCCTCCCGACTCCCCACCAACCGACCACGAGAGCGATGGCTCCCCCGGCGCCCCACAGGGCGACGAGCACGTCGGGCGACTGCGTCCCGGCGACGCCGAGGGCGAGGACACCGACCGCTGCGGCTAACCAGCAAGCGTCGGCGACGAGGGCGGCGGTGGGTCGACCCGTCGCGGACGCGACGTACCGGATGGTGTCCTGCAGGAGGACGACAGGCGCGACGAGTCCCAACGCGACCAGCATGCCGGCGTGCTGGGAGTCGATCGCACCGGCGAGGGCAAGCACCGCAAGCACAGGCACGCTCGCCGCTAGGGACAGTGACATCGCGTGACCCGTGAGGGAGGACGTCGAACCGGCCTGTCCTACCAAGGGTAGATCGATCGTGAGCGGGATCCCGACGTATGCGCGTGCGACTGCGAGGACGAAGGAGACGGCTGTGTATGCAACGGCGAAGGCCCCGAACACCTCGACGCCGGCGGATGCAGCGACCGCGAGCAACAGGAACGAGTTGCGCAGACTGGCAAAGGATTGGTCGACTGCCGCCGTGGTGAGCCGCCCGACCAGCGGACCGACGAGGTTCGTTCGGGAGGCCCGACTCACCCGGCGAGGCTACCATCAAGCGGGCGATCGTTCGTTCAATCAAATGGGGGCCCGAACGTGGCGCAGTTCCAGGTGGTGCGACTGGGACAAAGACCGATCTGCGCGCTACCGGCAGACGTCGACATCGCCACGCGCCGTGCAACCGTCGCCTCGTATCTCACGCCGACGATCCGTCGGAGGCTCGTTCGTTCGTTCCTTCGCGGCATCGCAGCGCTCCCCCCATGGCTAGCACCGTTCGAGAAGGTGGCGACTCACGATCTGCCGGACTTCCCGGGCGATTCAGGGCACCGTGTCGCGGAACTGCTCTCCCCAGTCGGTTCACGGCTGGACCGGACGGCATTCTTCTGGCCCGCACCGGATCGCCGGGGCAGGCTCTACCTCATAGCCCTGGACGGGGACGAAAGACCGACCGCCTTCGGGAAGATCCGGCGCGGTGCTGAAGCGTGCGCAGCGTTCGCGCACGAAACCGCGATGGCCGAGCTCGCGGCATCTCGCATCCCCCCGGAATTCCACGTCCCGCGGCGCCTCGGACTCAATCTGCTCGACAAGGACAGCGCACTCCTTCTCCTCGAGCCGCTGCCGGTTGAGGCCTCTTCTCGCCGGCAGCGGACGGCCTATCCCGATGCCGCCGTGACGGCGTATCGCGGCCCCGTCCGGTTCGTCGCTCGTTCCGACGTCGACAACCTCAGCTGGTGGGAGGGCTTCATGCGTGTCACCCACAGCCACGGCCACAGCTTCCGCCGGGCAGTCGATCGCGCGTTGGCCGACGGTGTCGCCGTCGGCCTCGTCCACGGCGACCTCGCGCCGCACAACATGCTGTCGCACGGATCACACACCTGGATCTTCGACTGGGAGTACGCGAGCGAAGACGGGCCGGCAGAAGTCGACCGGTGGTTCTTTCACGACGGCAATCTCCGCAAACCGACCGTCGACGCGTCGGCGCTGATCAACGTCGCCTACCTGGCGTCGTGCGGCAACCAGACGTCACTTCGAACGGTGAGTGCCTGGCCATCGACGCCGACACGTCGCTGGCGCGCGGGAGACTCCGGGCCAGAGATCAGACCGAGGTAGAGCAACCAGAACGCGATGAACATCGTGCCTCCACCCGAGAACAGCCAACCTTCGAAGAGCGATGTCACAAATCCGACCACCAGAAGTGCACCCGCCGGGCCGGGCCGGCCGACGGCGACGGCAAGCATCAGAGCATAGGCAGCAAGAACGCAGACAAGTGCGATGAGCCCGCCGTCATGCAACCAGCGGAAGGGCGTGCTGGCGATCTCGACTGGGGAGCTCTCAAATCCCGCTCCTCCAACCCATTCCAAACGCACGCTGCCGACGGCGTACTCGATACCGGCCAGGCGCGAATTGGTCGATCTGAACAACGGGATGTCGGGTACGGCTAGTCCCGTCACAATCGCTGTCGACGCCGCGACAACGATCGACGCGGCGCAGGCGATCCACCAGGCGCGCCTTCTGACCACCGCGAGCGCGACGATCCACAGGAGCGCCGCGAGAGCGGCGGTCACGGATGCACGGCTACCGCTCCAGACGAGCGTGGCCGCTGCCATCGAGGCGACAAGGACACCGATTCGGTGACGCCGTGTCAACCCACCCGCGACAAGTACGGCGGACAGGAGACCCAGCGAGTTCGCATTGACGAAAGGACCGCGGAGGCGACCCATCTCGACGGCGACCTCAGGGACGATCACACCTAGTGCGAGCGAGGCCGCCAGGACCAACCCTCCTGCACAGAGCACGCCATCCACGATCTCGGGCGGCGACGCCGCAACCGACACCGCGAGGACGGCTACGGCCGCGAGCAGCAGGGCGACGACCGAGACGACCACCGCTTCTCGCCCCCGCGGCACAGTGACCGGGAGCGTGGACGCGTGTGCGATCACCCCCAGGGCGACGAATGCAAGGAACATCCTCACCTTCGGGCGGTACAGCATTCCGTGTCGCGCGAACAGGAGCACGGCGAGGGCCCATGCGAGGAGGGGCGCGAGATGTGCTCCCGGGACCTGGAAGCCTGCCGCCACGGAGGCGACCACGACGACCACGACGCCGATCCGCGTCGGCGCCATCCACACCAGGAGGGCGACGAGCACTGCGCCGACAACTTCGAGGGCTCGATCGGAACGGAGCGCGGCCAGCGCGCCCGCCGCCGCGGCGGTACCGGCGGCGACAGGAGTCACAACGTTGCCTATCCGGCGATCATCCGCCACGGAGAACTCCTGCCGATGTCGACGTCCGTGCATCGCCCGCTCGCCGAGGGAGGCCGAGAGACCTACCGAGCGCAACCCAAGCCGCTTGCACGCCGATGAGACGATCACTCACTTGCGCGGGCTCCGATGTGCGGTGCTCCGACGACCCTTCCCCCAGCCATTCGGGGAATCGACCGAGGCGATTCGCGACCTCGCGATGGGAGGCCAAGGGCGAGGCGACCACGGTAGACGCATGGCACAGCGCTTCGCTGAGGGCGAAGCCCAGCGTCTCGAGGGCGCTCGGCACAACAACCGCCGCACTTCGCCTCATCGCGGCGTAGAGTTGCGGCCGATCCAGAGTCTGGCGTCGCACCGTCAGGCCCATCTGGCCAGCGAGATCATAGACGTACGGCCAGCACCCCGAGCCGTCGTCCTCCCCGGCGAAGAGCACTTGCCTGGTACCGAGACGATCGTGGTTCTCGGAGATCCAGCGCAGCGCATCGTCCGGCCGCTTATACCAGGTGATCGTCCCCGGCACGATCACCTGATCGGATCGCGGCACGCCGCCCGGTACCCGCTCGTGCCGCATCAGGTCCCACGGACCAGCGACCGGGCTCACACGGACCGTCGCTGCCCGCGACCCTGCGCGAACGAGCTCGGCCGCTGCGTCGGTGAGGCACCACGCCTCGTCAGCCATCGCAACATTCGCCTGGGCGACTGCACGCCTGACACGCATCCGTCTGCGCATGCGAGAAGGGTAGGGAGCGAGTAACCGCCCGAGCTCGTCCTCGTCGACCACGTTCCATGCGTTCTGGACCAGCACTCGCCTCCGGGGAAGCGGCAACGTGGTCTCGATGAGCGACACGCGAGGAGACGTCGTACAGAATCCGGCAGCTATCAGCGAGTCCTCGACAACTCTTCCGCCGTGGGACAGTCGCCTCGGTCGGATGCCCATCACAACTGCCCCACCGTCGACAGCAAGAACCTGACCACGCGCCGCGACGTGTCCGCGATCTCGTACTCGGCCGGCAATGTGACCGTCGCCTTCTGCGGGTCGTTGCGGACGAGCGCGACGGCTTCGACCACCCGCTGCGGGTCGAGCCCCGTCAAGACGATCGTCCCGGCGTCGATCGCCTCCGGCCGCTCGATCGCCTCACGAAGCGTGATGGCTGGGAACCCGAGCATCGCCGACTCCTCCGAGACCGTTCCGGAGTCTGAGAGCACGCAGGCCGCGCCGAGCTGCAGGCTGTTGTAGTCGAGAAAGCCGAAGGGCTCGACGAAGCGGACACGCTCGTCGGACACGCGACCTGACTCGGTCAGCCGGGCTCGGGTACGAGGATGGGTGGACACCAGCACCGGCAGGCCCCACTCGCGAGCGACTGCGTCGAGACAGTCGAGCAGCCCGCCGAGCCGTTGGGGTGGGTCCACATTCTCTTCGCGGTGCGCGCTGACCATGAAGTAGCCGTCGCGGTCGAGCCCGAGGCGCGCAAGTACGTCGGACGCGTCGATCTCGGCGCGGTAGCGGTTGAGGACCTCGCGCATCGGCGAACCAGTGAGCATGATCCGACTCGGATGGATCCCCTCGGCGAGGAGATTACGGCGGGCGTGCTCGGTGTAGACGAGGTTGTAGTCGGCGACGTGGTCGACCAAATGACGATTGGTCTCTTCGGGCACGCGGTCGTCGAAGCTCCTGTTGCCCGCTTCCATGTGGTAGACCGGCACCCGCATCCGCCGCGCCATCACCGCAGCGATCGCGCTGTTGGTGTCGCCGAGCACCAGCACGGCGTCGGGCTGCTCGGCCGCCAGCACGCGCTCGGTGCCGATCAATGTCTCGCCGAGGACGTGGCCGAGCGACGAAGTGTCGACGCCTAGATGGTGGTCCGGCGGCCTGAGGCCGAGCTCGTCGAAGAACACCTGACTGAGTCCGTGGTCATAGTTCTGACCGGTGTGGACGAGCACGTGGTCCACAGTGTCGTCGAGCAGGCTGACCGTGCACGAGAGACGGATGATCTCCGGACGCGTGCCCACGATCGTCACGACCTTCACGAGCGGCTCCCCACCGTCGTGCCCACGACTTCGACGTCGACCGGCTCCGCGAAGGTGTCGGGGTCACGGGGGTCGAAGACGGTGTCGGACCAGAACGCTGTCACGAGGTCGTCCACCCCGACGTTCGTCAGGTCGTGCGCCCACATTGTCGGCATGTCGACGGCCACAGGGTGGTCGCCCGTCACGTCGTAAGTCACGACCTCGTCAGAGAAGAGCCGCCGGAGACGGATGCGCCCACGACCGCGGACGACGACGAATCGTTCGAGCTTCTCGAGATGGAAGTGCTCGCCGCGCCGTGCTCCAGGCGCGGTCGTGGAGACGAAGGACTGCCCGCCACCCCCGTGTGCGCGAACGGTCTCGACCAGAGGTCCGCGATCGTCGGCACGGACGTCGAGAGCAAACGGTCCGCGACGCTCGAATGCGACCGCACGGTAGGTGTTGAAGAGCTGTCGCGTGAATCGGGTGTCGAGCGCCGGCAAGTCACCGCAGGCGTACGACGCGTCGTACGCCTGCAGCCGTGCAAGGACCTCGGTGACTGCGACGGTGGTTCCGGGCGGATGCTCCGTCCGCGCCGGCCCAGTCAGCGCGGCGACGAGCGCTGCCGCCGCGTCCTGTGCGTGGAGCAGCTCGACGTCACGGTCGAGCACCGTCGGGGCGTCACCGGCGACCACCTGCTGGATGAACGAGGCGACGAAGGAGTTGTAGTGCGGCCGGCCGTGCTCACCGAAGAGGTTCGGGAGTACGACGTCGACGTACGGCGACCCCGCCGCCGCGGCAGTGTCGCGAAGCACCTGCGACGCCGTCGCCTTCGCCTCGCCGTACGGAGTGCCGTTGCCGGCCTGCACGCTGTTGGCAAACACGATTCTCGGAGCCTGCCCAGCGCGGACGACGGCGCCTCGCACCCGACGCGCAAGGTCGATGTTTCCTTCCGTGATCTCGCGGTCGCTCTCAGCCCGGTTGACACCTGCGACGTGGACCACCGCATCGGCGCCTCGGACCGCCTCGTCGAGGTCCCCGAAGGTCGCGCGAGCGACCGGCACGACCTCGTACCCGCCGAGCGCCCGCAAGCGGCAACGAAGGTGCCACCCGAGAAAGCCGCTGGCACCCGTGACGACGACTTTCACCGTGCTCCCTCTCGTGCGGCGCGGATCTCGGGCAGCAAGAGCAGCAGCTCCTTGACCTCCTCGACGCCCAGACGGGTCGTGTTGTGCGAGTTGTAGTCGTCCTCGTCAAGCGCGAGGTCGGAGCCCCCACCGGTGTCGGCGAACAGCTCGTACTCGAGGCCGCGCGCGTCGAGCGGGACCCGGTAATAGGCGCCGAGGTCCTGGGCCCGCGCCCGCTCCTCGCGACCGAGAAGCGACTCGTAAAGCTTCTCGCCGTGGCGCGCCCCGAGCACTTTGATCCGCGGGTCGTCGTCGCCGAGCACCGACGCGACGGCACGGGCCAGCACCTCGATGGTGCACGAAGGCGCCTTCCGCACGAAGAGATCCCCTGGGCGTGCATGGTCGAAGGCATAGCCGACGAGGTCGACCGAGTCCTCGAGCGACATGAGGAACCGCGTCATCGTCGGGTCGGTGACAGTCATGGGCTCCCCGGCCAGCGCTTGCGCGACGAACACCGGGATCACCGAGCCGCGCGAGTACATGACGTTCCCGTACCGCGTGACGCTCACCGTTGTCTGCGAGCTCGGGCGGCTCCGTGCGTACGCCTGCGCCACCCTCTCCATGAGCGCCTTTGACATCCCCATCGCGTTGATCGGGTAGACAGCCTTGTCCGTGCTCAAACACACGACTGAGGACACGCGGGCAGCACTCGCGGCCTCGACGACGTTGCTGCTTCCCTCCACGTTCGTGCGGACGGCCTGCATGGGGAAGAACTCGCAGCTCGGGACCTGCTTGAGCGCGGCGGCATGAAAGACGTGATCCACGCCGTCGACCGCCTCGCGGACACTAGCCGGGTCACGGACGTCCCCCAAAAAGCAGCGCAGCCGATCATCGCCGATCGCGCGGCGCAGATCGTCCTGCTTCGCCTCGTCGCGGCTCAGCACACGGACCTCGGCGGCTCCGCCAGAGAGGAGATGGCGCACCATCGTCGACCCGAAGGACCCGGTGCCCCCGGTGACCAGGTAGCGGAAGCTCATCGAGCTGCCTCCTCGTCCGACCAGATACGTGCGTACTCGTTGAGTCTGCGGCCTTCCGGCGTGACCAGCACGCGCGAGCGGACGAGCCCGAGGCGGGAGTAGAACGCATTCACCGCTTCGTTGTCGGACGCGTCCGTCGTCAGGGCGTACGCCGAGCAGCCGCGCAGCCGAAGCTCGCGCTCGAAGGCCGACACGAGGCGTTCGCCGACCCCGAGGGAGCGGGAGTCCGGCGCGACGGCCAACGACATGAGTGATCCGGGGATCGGTTCGTGCTCGCTCGCCCGCCGCCGACCACGCACCACGCGTCGCAGCATCGAGGGATGCCGTACGACCGCCGGCAGGGCGGCGATCGCGAACCGCCAGCCGCGTCGACGGATCAGCGTATGGTAGAAGGCTCGCCGATCCTCCGAGCCACCGACGAACCCCAAGATCCTTCCGCCTCCGCCGACGGCGACGAGCAGCACGCCGGAGTCCACGTCGACCAGACCGCGGTAGAACGTGCGGAGGAAGCCGGAACCCAGGGACGTCAGGAAGAAGTCAGGGAAGGCACCGCGGTGCACCGAGACGATCGCCGACAGATCCTCCACCACTGCGGGGCGGGCCGTCACGACAGTCATGCCGGCGCCCCTGAAGTCAGCCCGTCGAGGATGCGCTCGATGCGCGTCGTCCCCGCCGCGAGCGAGAAGTCGCGGTCGTACGCCGTCCGGCTGGCGTGCCCCATCTCGCAAAGGCGGGGCCGTCCAGAGCGCGCCGCCTGGACCAGCGCCCTGGTCAGCGCGTCCGACGAGCCAGGCTCGGCGGTGAACCCGGCTCCCGCCTCGTCCACGATCGCGCGGGCATCTCCTGCGACCGAGAGCAGGATCGGCTTCGCCGAGGCCATCGTTGCCTGGAGCTTGCTCGGCAGCGTGACCGTGCTGTTCGCGTCGTCCCGCAGACCGATGAAGTGGATGTCCGCGGCAGACATCACGGAGCGCATCTCGGCGGTCGGCACGCGCCCCAGGAACCGCACCCGTACGTTGGGCGCCCGCGACTGCTCGGCGCGCCTGCGCAGTTCCTCCTCCTCGACGCCGCTCCCCGCGATCCACACGTCGATGCTCGGCTCGTGCCTTGGATAGCGATTGCACGCATCCACGAGCCTGTCGATCGCCTGGGCGCGACCCAGCGTGCCGGCGTACAGCACGGTGACGCGGTCCGGCGGCGTAGCCATCGTGGCGCGGAAGCCATCGTCGCTCGACGGGCGAAAGGTCTGCTCGTCGGCCCACAGCGGCACGTACGACAGCTTCCCAGCGGATACCCCGCGGCTCTCGAGGATCCGCGCGATCCCAGGTGAGATCGCCGAGACGTGCGACGCCGTGCGGTACATCCACCGGTTCCAGCGGTGCACGGACGACAGGAGCAGCGCCGTCGCCCGCCGGGACGTCACGACCTCGGACGACACGATGTTGTCCGGCCAGAGATCGAGGACGTGCAGAAGGACCGGTAGGCGCATCGCGCGGGCGATCCGCCACGCGGGGAGGCCGACGGTGACGGGCGAGTTGGAGACCCACACGGCGTCGAGTCCCTTGAAAACCGACGCTCCGACGACCGCGGCTGACACCCCGAACGATGCGTAGTTCGCCGTCCGACGCACGGCCGACGCGTCATGGCTCGGATACAGCGCCACGCGCCGGATCACGAGGTCGCGGTCGATCTCGTCCCGCCGCCACGCGATCGGGTACCCGTCCTGGACGACGCCGTCCGGATAGTTCGGGAACCCGGTCAGGACCCGCACCTCGTGCCCGCGCTCCGCCAATGAGTGGGCCAGCGCACCAGGCAGCCGTGCAGGTCCGGGCTCGGGATCGAACCACTGCGAGAGGATGCCGATCCGCATCAGCCGGCCACCAACGCCTCGACCGTGCGGGCGACGATGCGGAGGTCGGTGCGCAGACAGCGCCCCCGGACGTACTCGGCGTACATGGTGGCCTTCTGCGGGAGGACGATCTCACGGTAGTAGCGCTCCGGCTCGCGCTGCTGCGCGAGGAGCGCCGGCTCGTCGCGGAATGCGATCGACGCGGGATCGGTGATGCCGGGCGCGACGGAGAGGATCTCCCACCGGAGCTCGTCTGGCCACAGCGCGACATAGCGGGGCAGCTCCGGACGCGGGCCGACGAACGCCATGTCGCCGCGGAGCACGTTGACCAACTGCGGCAACTCGTCGAGCTTGGTCCGCCGGAGGACGCCGCCGACCACGGTGATCCGCGGATCGCCGGCGACCGTGACGGCCCCCTCCGCAGTCCCGCCTTCTGGTCGCATGGTGCGGAACTTGAGGATCTCGAACTCGCGACCATCGCGTCCTACGCGCACCTGGCGGAAGATCACCGGCCGCCCCGACTCGATGCGCACGATAACGCCAATCAGGATTAGCAGCGGCGCGAGGGCGGCGAGCAACGCCAGGGCCATCACCGCTTCGACGAGGCGCCTCACGACGTCATCACCTCGCGTACGACCGAATCGACGCGCTCCACCTCGACGTCCGACATCGCGCTGTACAGCGGCACGCTCACGACCCTTGAGAATGCGTCCTCTGCGACGGGAAACTGCGCGACGGCAAGACCGAGGGACGTGCGCCAGTAGGTCAGCCGGTGCAGCGGGATGAAGTGCACACTCGTTCCGACGCCGCGTGCCGCCAGGGCATCGATGAAACCGTCGCGGTCGACGGCAGCGGTCTCGTTCAGCCGGACTGGGAAGAGGTGCCATGCGTGGAGGTCACCGACCTCCGCTGGGGCCGGCAGCTCCAGCGGAAGGTCGGCCCACTCGCGGAGGTACCAGTCGGCGACACGCTGGCGCCGGTCGCGCATCGCGTGGGCCCGGGCAAGCTGTACGCGCCCGATGGCGGCGGCCGGGTCCGGCAGGTTGTACTTGAAGCCCGGTGCGACCACGTCGTACTCCCAGCCGGCTACGTCGGTCCGGTACCGGTCGAAGGCGTCGCGGTCGATGCCGTGGAGCCGCATGACGCGCGCCCGTTCCGCGATGGCCGGATCTCGCGTAGTCAGCATTCCGCCCTCGCCAGCGGTCACCGGCTTCGTGGCGTAGAAGCTGAAGACGGCCGCGTCGGAGTGCCTCGCCGCCCCCACGAGCTCACCGTGTCCGTGCGTCGGCAGCGCGTGTGCGGCGTCCTCCACCACTCGGATACCCCGTCCGCGGACCAGATCCGCGACCCCCGCGGTATCCGCTGCCAGGCCACCGAAGTGGACGACCACGACCGCACGCGTCCGCGGGCTCAGCGCGCCCTCCACCGCAGCGAGATCCAGATTGAGCGTGAGGGGGTCCACGTCCACGAGCACCGGCACGGCACCGAGATACCGCACGACCTCGGCGGTCGCAGTGAAGGTCCACGTCGGGACGATCACCTCGTCTCCGGGACCGATTCCGCACGCCTCTAGCGCTAGGTGAAGCCCGGCAGTGGCGGAACTGACGGCGACCGAGTACACCTCGCCGCCGACAAACGCGGCGAACTCCTCCTCGAACTCAGCAACGGCAGGGCCCGTGGTGACCCACCCGCCTCGTAACGTGCGGACGACAGCCTCGATCTCGCGCTCGGTGATGTCGGGTCGCGCGAACGGGACCGGGGTCGCAAGCATCCGGGTCGGCGGCGTCATCCCACCTCCTCGACCAGGGTGGGACGCAGTTGCCTGACGAGACGCTCCAACCCGCGCATGACTGCCGGCGGAGCAGCCCACGGATCGAGCGCCTGCACGGCCGAGAACGGCAGCGGGGCGACCGGCACGTGCGAGATGGCGGGATGCGCCGGGCGATGGTCGACCTCGCCTTCGCCGAACAGCTCCTCGTGCACCTTCTCGCCCGGGCGCAGGCCGATGAACTCGATGGGGGAATCGGACTGCGACATCGCGACGAGCCGGCGTGCGACCGCGTGGATGTTGACCGGTTCACCCATGTCGAGCACGAGAACCTCGCCTCCCCTGCCGATGGCCGTCGCCTGGACGACGAGGCCCACGGCCTCCTCGATCGTCATGAAGTAGCGCGTCGCCTCCGGGTGGGTGACGGTCACCGGTCGACCTTCGGAGAGCTGCCGCACGAAGGCCGTGATCACCGACCCTCGACTGCCGAGCACGTTTCCGAACCGGACACTCAAGAAGGTGCCCCCGCCCTCGAGGTCGCACGCAGCAGTGAGCCCCTCCGCGACGCGCTTCGAGTAGCCGAGGACACTGATCGGGTTCGCGGCCTTGTCGGTCGAGATGTTGACGAACCGGTCGACCTCCGCGAAACGCGCGGCGTCGAGCACGTTCCTCGTACCCCAGATGTTCGTCTTGACCGCCTCACCCGGGTACCGCTCGAGGACTGGCAGGTGCTTCAGCGCCGCCGCGTGGAAGACCACGTCCGGCTGGCACGACCGGAACACGGCCTCGATGGTCTCCGCGTCGCGGATGTCGGCGAGGACGACGTCGTCGGTGTCCATCGGCGCCCGGCCGTACACCGTCATCTGAGTCGTGTGCAGTGCGGACTCGTCCCGGTCGAGCATGACGAGCTGCGACGGGCCGAGACGATGAACCTGCCTGCACAGCTCGCTGCCGATCGATCCACCCGCGCCCGTCACCAGGACGCGGCGGCCGGTGAGACACCTCGACATCGCTCGGAGGTCGGTCTGCACCTGCGCGCGGCCGAGCAGGTCGCTCATCGCCAGGTCGCGGACGTCCTCGACGCCGACGCGAGCGTCGAGGATCTCCGTCACCGGTGGCAGGACCTTGACCGTCACGCCAAGACTGTCCGCGATGTCGGCGACGTCGCGGACGAGGTCGCGGCCCGCGGAGGGGATCGCGACGATGACCGCCTCGATTCCACGCTCGCGGATCGTGTCGGCGATCGCTGCTCGCCCGCCGACCACCGGCACTCCTTCGATCCGCAGGTGCCGCTTGAGCGGGTCGTCGTCGATCAATGCGACCGGCCACCACCGGGCGGACTCGTCGCGGTGGATCGCGTGGACGAGCTGTCGCGCACCCTCGCCTGCACCGACGACGAGGACCGGTGAGGCGGCGCTGTGGTCGTACCGCTCCCCACTCTCCTTCCAGCGCCGCCACGCCACGCGCCCCCAGGCGATGATCGCCACGGCGCCGACCGTCGCCCCGATGGGAACGGCTCGTGGAGTCCATAGCGGGACGCTGAGGAAGTTGAGGGAGAAGCCGACGAGGCCCGCGCTGAGGCCGATCGCCGTGACGAGGACGACCTCCTCGATGCTGCCCGTCACTGCGCGCCCGCTGTGAAGCCGGAACACGGTGCCGAACGCGAGATAGCTCACGGCGAGAACGCCCGCCAGGAGCACAGTCCCGACGATGTTGACCCGCGAGAGGTCGCCGTCGAATCGAGCGACGACGACGCAGAAGGTCGCGACCAACCAGGCGATCCCGTCGTATCCGACGAGGACCACCGACCGGTGCCTCCGCAGAGCACGGCGAATTCCCGCCACGCGACCACATCCCCACGATTGCCTTATCGGACATTAGCGGCGTAACAAGACATCGGCATGTCGTAATCGCGTCGGTCGCCGTCTTCGCCGACCTGCCCTACTGTGAGGAAGCACCGACGAGCCGAGGGGGACGGTTGGGAGTCCGCGAGCTCCTGCAGGTCCTGCGCAGGCGGTGGTTGTTGATCACCGGCTGTGTCGTCGTCGCGCTCGCGGTCGCGGGCGTGCTCCTGGTGCGTGCCACCCCCGAGTACACCTCGACGACCCGCTTGTTCGTCTCGACGCCGCAGGCGGACGGCACCGACGCCTACCAGGGTGGGCTGTTCTCGCAGCAGCGCGTCGCCTCGTATGCGACCCTCCTCACCGGCGAAGCCGTCGCGAAACGGGTGGTCGACCGTCTGGACCTCGACGAGTCCCCGAGCGAGATCTCCGAGAAGATCAGCGCCACCGTCGTCCCCGAGACCGTCATCCTCGAGGTGCAGGCCAGAGACCCTGACCCCGAGCAGGCACAGGCGATCGCCGCGGCGACCGCCGAGGAGTTCACCGCGTACGTCGGCGAGCTGGAGACGTCGGGCAGCGACGACGGTCCTCCGATCAAGGCGACCGTCGTCGACAGCGCCACCCTCCCCGAGTCACCCACCACTCCCGACATCCCCCGCACTCTCGGCCTGGCGCTCCTCCTCGGGCTGCTCGTCGGCGTCGGCGCCGCACTCCTCCGCGAGACCCTGGACACGTCGGTCCGCACGAGCGACGACCTGGAGGCGCTGACCGACGCTCCGGCGCTGGGCGCCATCCCGTACGACTCCACCGCCGCCAAGAGTCCGCTCGTGACCCAGATCGGCCTGCTCGCGCCCCGGACCGAGGCGTTCCGCGTGCTCCGGACGAACCTGCAGTTCGTCGACGTGGACGCGAGCCGCAAGGTCATCGTGGTGACGAGCTCGATCCCGGAGGAGGGCAAGACGACGACCGCGATCAACCTCGCCCTCACCCTCGCTATCGCTCAGCACCGCGTCGTGCTGGTCGAAGGCGACCTCCGGCGACCGCGCATCGCCGACTACATGGGCCTGCAGCACGGAGTCGGACTCACCTCCGTGATGATCGGCCGCAGGACTCTCACGGAGGCCGTCCAGCAGACCACCAACACGTTCCTCGACGTGCTCACCAGCGGCCCTATCCCCCCGAACCCCGCTGAGCTCCTCCAGAGCCAGGCCATGGTCGAGAGCTTGCGCGAGCTCCGAGCGACGTACGACATCGTGCTCATCGACGCACCGCCGCTGCTCCCGATCACGGATGCTGCCGTGCTGGCCTCACAGTGCGACGGCGCGATCCTCGTAGTCGGCGCGAAGAAGGCGACTCGTGACCAGGTCGGCCACTCTGTGGAGCGTCTGGCCAACGTCGGCGCGCGCCTGCTCGGCACTGTGCTCACGATGGCGTCGACGCGGTCGCAGGAAGGCACCTGGTCGGGCTACGGCTACGGCTACGGGCACGCCGAGCCGCCGGGCACCCCGCATCCGCGCGACGGGGTCGATCCCGTGAAGCACCGCGGCTGACTACGGTCGGCCGAGACCTCGATAGGTCCACCCCGCGCCCCGCCAGGCGACCGGGTCGAGGACGTTGCGGGCGTCGATGATCGCCGCACCGCGGACCTTCTGCGCCAGCGCAGCTGGGTCGAGCGTCGCGTACTCGCGCCACTCGGTGACCAGGAGCACCAGGTCGGAGCCGTCGACGGCCTCGTCGACCGACGTCACATACGTCAGGTGGGGATGGATGGCACGTGCGTTGGGGATCGCGTGAGGGTCGGTGACCCGGACGTCGGCGCCGTGCTGATCAAGACGCGCAGCGACGTCCAGCGCCGGCGAGTCGCGCACGTCGTCGCTGTTGGGCTTGAATGCGGCACCGAGAACGGCGATCCGACGGTCCGCGACCGCCCCGCCCAGGATCTGCCTCGCCATCTCGACAACACGGTCACGGCGGCGCAGGTTGATCGTGTCGACCTCACGGAGGAAGGTCAGTGCCTCGTCGGCACCCAACTCTCCTGCGCGTGCCATGAATGCGCGGATGTCCTTCGGGAGGCAGCCGCCGCCGAACCCGAGGCCGGCGTTGAGGAACTTGCGCCCGATCCGGTCGTCGTGGCCGATCGCGTCAGCGAGCGCGGTCACGTCGCCCCCGGCGACCTCGCACAGCTCGGCCATCGCGTTGATGAAGGAGATCTTGGTGGCAAGGAACGAGTTCGCGGCGACCTTGACGAGCTCGGCCGTCGGGTAGTCGGTCACGACGAGCGGCGTGCCGTCGGAGAGCGGCGCCGCGTACACCTCGTCGAGGATCGCCCGCGCACGCTCTCCAGCGGGCCCGTCGGGGACGCCGTAAACGATCCGGTCCGGGTGCAACGTGTCCTCGACGGCGAAGCCCTCGCGGAGGAACTCCGGGTTCCAGACGAGCGTCGCCTCCGGCTCGACCTCGGCGATGCGCGCGGCGAGCCGGGCCGCCGTACCGACGGGGACCGTCGACTTGCCGACGACGACGTCGCCCGGGCGGAGGTGCGGCAGCAGACCCTCGACCGCGCTGTCCACCTGCCGGAGGTCAGCGGCGTTCTCACCGGCTCGCTGAGGCGTGCCTACACAGACGAAGTGGACGGCGCTGCCAGCGACGGCCGACGGGTCGGTCGTGTAGCGGAGCCGTCCGGTGGAGCCCTGCTCGCTCAGGATCTCCTGCAGCCCCGGCTCGAAAAAAGGCGCCCGACCAGCCGAGAGCTCGGCGACGATCCGCTCGTTGATATCGACTCCGACCACGTCGTGGCCGAGAGCGGCCAGGCAGGACGACGTGACGGCGCCCAGGTAGGAACAGCCGATGACCGAGATCTGCATGCGGGCGACCTTAGCAATCCGGCGTCAGAGCGCCGGACGGACGTGCAGCCCGACCTCGGGGTCGACGAGGACCTCCTGTGCGGCGGCGACTCCGTCGGCAAGGAGCGTGGCGTCGACAGGCACGTTGCGCTTGACGACAGCGAGTGCGATGGGGCCCAGCTCGTGGTGGCGGGCGGTCGATCCGACGAACCCGATCGTCCGGCCGTCGAGGGTTACCTCGGCTCCGTGCACCGGCAGATGCTCGACTGACCCGTCGAGGTGCAGCAGCACCGCGCGCCGCGGAGGACGCCCGAGGTTGTGGATGCGTGCGACGGTCTCCTGACCGCGGTAGCAGCCCTTGGCCAGGTGGACCGCCTGCATCAGGTCCGAGGTGCCGGTCGAGGCGTCGTACTGCCAGCCGTATTCGTTGGGGATCGCCTTGTCGTCCGTGTCCAGCCCGAACCGCGGGACACCCGCCGCGATCCGCAGCGCTTCCCATGCCCAGGTGCCGACAGGAGTGCCGTACGTCGCCGGTGCCGCGGCGAGGTCGGCGCGGGGCACGATCGTGGTCGCCAGCCCGGTCAGACCGAGAACCGCGTACGTGTCGGACGCGTCGACGACCTCGACGCGCATCATGAATCGCATCCGGTCCAGGTACGTCGCCAGTGCGGCGCCGCGGCCAGGCTCGGTGTGCGCCCAGAACGTCTCGCCGTCGTCGACGCCGTGGAACGCGTGCTCGACGCGCCCCTGCGGTGACAGCACCAAGGCTTGCGTCGGCGTGCCGGGAGCCAGCGACTCGAGCGCCTGCGTCGTCAGCGAGTGGAGCCATCCGAGGCGGTCGGCGCCCGTGATCGTGACGACGTCGCGATGCGAGAGGTCGACGAACGCGGTGCCGGCCTCCAGAGAACGCTGCTCCGGGCCGATCGCACCGTAATGGGCCGCGACGCCACGGTCGGGACCCTCACCCTCGACGGCGCCGGGAAGGTCGAGGAGAGGACTGCGGCGCACGGCCGCCTGCTGGTCGAGCTCGAGATCAGACACGCTTCAGCTGCCCCCACAGGTGCGACTGCATCGACTGCCCCTGCGCCGCCATGTCGTAGGCGTACATCAGGTCGCCGTCGACCAGGCCGTACATCCGCTGACCGGCGGTGTACTCCTTGGCGGTCGGCGTGCGCACGACAGCGTCGGTCTGCAGCGTCAGTCGCGGGCCGTCGATCTCGCCGAAGTAGACCTCGACGAACCCCGTCGGGTGGGTGAGCATCAGCTCCACCGGGCCCTTGGCCTTGTCGATCGGGCCGCCCGGGCGAAGGAACCCGGTCTCGAGGGCGCCGGGACGGACACGCTCGCCGGACTCGTCGGTGATCCACGTCCGGCTGAAGTAGTGGAGGAACGGGCGACCGTCGTGGGCGAAGGCGACGTCCTGCTCGAAGCTGAACGGCTCGATCGTCGGATAGTCGCCGCGACCGTTGCCGTGCCACTGGCCCAGCAGCCACGCGAATCCGAGGATGTCAGGATGGAGGTCTTCGGGGATCTCGAACGGCATGCCTCCAGTCTAGGTGGGGGTTTGACGCCAGGACCCGACACGTCAGAATGTGCGGATGCGTGCCGTGGTCCAGAGGGTGAACTCCGCATCGGTCCGCGTCGACGACGAGGTCGTCGGTGCGATCGAGCAGCCTGGGCTCCTCGTCCTCCTCGGCGTCACGCATGCGGACAGCGCCGACGACGCCGCTGCCATGGCCGCCAAGATCTGGGGTCTCCGGATTCTTCGTGACGAATGCTCCGCCTCCGACCTCGGCGCGCCGCTGCTGGTGATCAGCCAGTTCACGCTGTACGCCGACGTCCGCAAGGGCCGTCGCCCCTCGTGGGGCGACGCAGCGCCCGGCCCGGTCTCAGAACCCCTGTACGAGGAGTTCTGCGCTGCGCTACGGGAACTCGGAGCGCACGTCGAACGTGGAGTGTTCGGGGCCGACATGGCGGTCGAGCTGGTCAACGACGGGCCGGTGACGCTGGTCCTCGACAGTGCCGAGCTGCGACGAGGAGACGTACGTCGCCTGGGCCGATGACCAACCATGAGGCAGAATAGGCGGGATGCAGCCCCGGCCAGGTGTCCGGGCTGCCGCCATGTTGGACAGGGAGAGCAATGAGCGACTACGACGGCGCCGGCAAGCGACGCGCCGAGAAGCCGCGCGGCTGGATGCGCCGCCACTGGGTCAGTGTGTCCATCGCATCCGTGCTCTCCATCGTCCTCATCGGCGGCGGCGCCTACGCCTGGGGCCTGATGAACAGCCTCAAGGACGTCGACAAGTTCCAGACCGCGGTGCTCAAGGACGAGAACCGTCCCGACCCCGCACCGGGCGAGGCCCTCAACATCCTGGTCCTCGGCGCCGACGCCGAGGCAGACGGCAACAACAACACGTCGTCGATCAAGTCCGACCTCAACGAGGATGGCCTCTGGAAAGAGGGCAGGATCCACCGGAGCGACACGATCATGGTCGCCCACATCTCGGCCAACCGTAAGCAAGTCTCCGTGATCTCGATCCCGCGCGACTCCTACGTCCCGATCTACGACGAGCAGGGCGAGGTCCGCGGCGAGGACAAGATCAACGCTGCGTTCGCCAACTACGGCCCGAACGGAGCAATCTCGACGGTCGAGCACCTCACCGACCTCCGCATGGACCACATGGTGATCATGGACTGGGACGGCTTTAAGGACATGACCGCTGCGGTCGGAGGCGTGAAGGTCTTCATCCCCGAGACGTTCTACGACTCCTCCCAGAAGGTCACCTGGGAGGAGGGCTGGCACAACCTCAAGGGCAAGCGCGCCCTCCAGTACGTCCGGACCCGCTACGGCCTCACCGACGGTGACTTCGGGCGCATCCAGCGCCAGCAGAACTTCATCCGCCTGCTGCTCAAGGAGATGATGAGCGGCAGCAACCTCAGCAACCCGCTCTCGCTCCAGAAGACGGTCTCCTCGGTCGCCCAGAACCTCACCGTCGACGACAAGTTCACGACCAGCACGATCACCGACCTCGCCTGGAACATCCGGGGCGTCAGCGTCGACAACGTCGACTTCATGACCGTCCCCATGGCCGAGCCCCGCTACGGCAAGGCTCCCAACGGGCAGAGCATCGTCATCATCGATGAGGCGAAGAGCGAAGACCTGTGGCGGATGGTCCGCAACGACAAGGTCAAGAAGTACCTCCGCCTCAACCCCGACGCGGAGAAGCTGGGCGCGGAGACCGAGGTCGACTGAACCTCCCCCCGCCCCCCGCTGGTTGAGCGAGCGAAGCGAGTCGAAACCACCCGTACGACGAAGCCCCCGCCCGGATAACCGGACGGGGGCTTCGAGTTTCGACTCGCTACGCTCGCTCAACCAGCGGGGAGAGCATCGTCAGACGGCTGCGAGGGCCACCTCGACGTCGACCGCGGAGCCACGCTGAGCGCTGACGACCCGGTCGACGGTCGCGGCACGCGGCGCGAGCGTGCGCAGCGTCCAGTCACCGGGGGCCGCGAAGAACCGGAACTGGCCCGTCGCCGACGTCGGGACCTCGGCGGTGAACTCACCGGTCGCGTCGAGCAGCCGCACGTACGCGTTGCCGACCGGCTCGCCCTCCTTGGTCACGATGCCCTGGATGACGGTCTCCTTCTCCAGATCGACACCGTCGAGGCTCGGTCCGCCACGGGTCGCGCCGCACATGCTCAGGCCTCCCCGGGCTCGTCACCGAGCGCGACCGGCACGCCGATGAGCGAGCCGTACTCGGTCCAGGAGCCGTCGTAGTTCTTGACGTTGCTCACCTCGAGGAGCTCGGCCAGCACGAACCAGGTGTGCGAGGAGCGCTCGCCGATGCGGCAGTACGCGATGGTGTCCTTGCTGCGGTCGAGGCCGGCCTCGGCGTACAGCGCCTCGAGCTCCTCGTTGCTGCGGAAGGTGCCGTCGTCGTTGGCCGCCTTGCTCCACGGGACGTTGCCGGCGGTCGGGATGTGGCCCCCACGCTGCGCCTGCTCCTGCGGGAGGTGGGCTGGTGCCAGGAGGCGGCCGGCGAACTCGTCGGGGCTGCGGACGTCGATGAGGTTCTGGACGCCGATGGCCTCGACGACCTCGTCGCGGAAGGCGCGGATCGAGGTGTCCTGCTCCGACGCCGTGTACGACGTCGTCGCGCGGGTCGGGATCTCCTCGACGAGCTCGCGGCTGTCGAGCTCCCACTTCTTGCGGCCGCCGTCGAGCAGCTTGACGTCAGTGTGGCCGTAGAGCTTGAAGTACCAGTAGGCGTAGGCGGCGAACCAGTTGTTGTTGCCGCCGTAGAGCACGACGGTGTCGTCGTTGCTCACGCCGCGCTCGGACAGGAGCGCCTCGAACTGCGCCTTGTTGACGAAGTCGCGGCGGACCGGGTCCTGCAGGTCGTTCTTCCAGTCGAGCTTGATGGCTCCGGCGATGTGGCCCTTGTCGTAGGCCGTCGTGTCCTCGTCGACCTCGACGAGCACGACGCCCGCGTCGGACAGGTGCTCCTCGACCCAGTCGGCGGTGACGAGCGCAGTGTCGCGGCTCATGGGTTTACCTCCACGGTTGTTGTCAGGCTGCGGGTAGGGATGGGTGATCTGTGCAGGGAGCGGTGTCAGGCGCGCTGTGGTGCGACGCGTCGGACGACCAGGTACATCTCGCAGCCGAGGCAGAACCCCGTGACTGCGTTGAGCAGGGCGGCAGCGAGCGCGAAGCCCACGGCGACCGCGGCGAGCGGCACGGCGCCGGCAAGCAGGGCCAGCAGTCCGACCAGCGCGAAGACTCCTCCGACCGCCTGGGCGAAGCGCGGCGGGCGAGCGTCCTCGGTCTCGCTGGGCGCCCCGATGCGCGGTCGCACGACACGGGCGAACAGCCGTGCGTACGGGGTGCGTGCCGGGCCGAGCGTGACCCCGACCGCGAAGATCGCCAGCTGGACCGCGATGAGGACCGTCGCGAACGGCGTGCCGATCGTGACGAGCACGACCGCCAGGACGGCGGACGTCAGGGCGGCGGCGAAGCGCTGGCCGCGCGGATCGACCTGACCGGCTGGTCGGTCGGCACGGGCGGCAGGGCGCGCTTCAGGCAGGTGTTGGGCGGACATCGAGACTCCAGGCGCAGAACGGTGCCGCGCGACGGCGGCGGGGAGATGGGTTCGTTCAGCGCATTCGACACAGTGCCGAGCGGACGCGGCAGTGGTCCACTGCGCGTCGCTTGGTCAGGTGTGTCGTGCGGGGCATGACGCCAGAGTAGGGGGCGTTTCCCGGACGGTCACGTTCGCGTCTCGTATCGCGAGACATCTATCCGACATCTGAGACAGGCGTTGAGGTCACGCTGTCGAGAACTGCCTCGATCTCGGGCATGCGCGGGACGCCGGACGCGCGCCCGACGACCGCGCCAGCGCGGTCGAGCACGAGGATCGTGGGCGTCCGCATGACGTCCAGCCTGCGCACCAGCTCGAGGTGCGACTCCGCGTCCACGTCGACGTACGCGACGTCGTCGCGCCGCTGCGCCACCTGCGTGAGGAGCACGCGCGCCGACCGGCACGGGGCGCAGAACGCGCTCGACACCTGCACGAGCGTCGCCCCGGATCCGAGCTCGGCACCGATGTCCTCCGGGGTCAGCACGTGTCCAGCACCACGCGAGGAGGTGTCTCGCTCGGCAGCCTCCGCCGGGACCGGTGCCGCCGCCACGGTGCGTACGCGCCCGTCGTTGCGCTTGCGGACAGCGGCGAACGCAGCGGTCAGCACGAGCACGACGAGGAGGACGGAGACACCGAGGGGCACACCTCAAGGGTACGGTGCGGCCATGACGGACGATGCCGTCTCCGTGGCGGCTGCGATCACCCGGGCGCTCGCCGAGCATGCACGCCCCGAGCGCGCCGCGGCCGAGGCGCGCTATCTCAAGAGCAGCCGTACGCACCTCGGCGTCGGGGTTCCGGCGACGCGCAGCATCACTCGCGCCGCGCTGGCGGGCAGCGCGGCCACCGACCGTACGACCAGGCTGGCCGTGGCCAGGACGCTCTGGGCCTCGCCGGTCCACGAGCACCTGCTCGCCGCGGTGGTGGTGCTCGCCGACGGCGCCGGCGGCCTCGGTTGCGACGACCTCGCTCTCGTCGAGGAGCTGGTGCGTACCGCCGGCACCTGGGCGCTCGTCGACCCGCTCGCCACCGAGGTCGCCGCCGTCGTCAGCGACGACGGTGCCGACGGCGTGCGCTGCGGAGACACCCTGGATCGTTGGGCCGTCGACGACGACTTCTGGGTACGGCGCGCCGCGCTGCTCGCACTGATGCCGCCCTTGCGCAGGGGGCGCGGCGACTGGGCGCGCTTCGGACGCTACGCCGACGCGATGCTGGACGAGCGCGAGTTCTTCGTCCGCAAGGCGATCGGCTGGGTGCTCCGCGAGACCGCGAAGAAGCGGCCGGAGATCGTCGCGGCGTGGATCGCCGACCGTCCCGGGCGGGTGCCCGTGCTCGCGGTACGCGAGGCCGTACGCCGGATGGATCCCGCCGGCGGCGACCCGTTGATCGCCGCCGCGTACAGGGCCCGCTGACCGGCCCTCGTCAGAGCCCGGCCCAGAGCAGCGAGGCGATGAACACGACCGGCCCGGCGAAGGCGATCGGCGCGACCGCCTCGACGGCCCACCGGTTCGGCGGGAGCGGACGCCAGCGTCGGCCGACCGCACCGCCGAGCGCGGCCGCACCACCGATCGCGACCGCCGCGACCCCACCGACTACCGAGTTGGCGTCCTCGAGCGCGGCGAGGACGATGCCGGTCAGTGCGCCGAGCGCGAGCGCCCAGACCAGCGCGAGCGGACGGATGCGCTCGGCGCGGTCCGCGAGCACCACCACGGCCGTCACGACAGCTGCAACGATCACCGCGGGACGGCCGACCGGCGAGATCGCGGCCGCGACCCATCCGGTGGCCAGGAGCGCGATCGTGCCGGTGACCACGACCTCGCCGAGCGCCAGCACCACGTCCGGCCGCGGTGCTGGTCGTCGCAACTGGCCGAACAGCGCCGTGAGGACGAGCACCGGCAGTGCCAGGCCGACACCGACCAGCGACCCGCTGGCGACGTCGGCCGACGCGGTGGCGCGGGTGCCGTCTGCCCCCACGACGAGAGCGGGCGCCAGCGTGACGAGCGAGGCCACGATCCCTGCGACCGCGATGGGGGCCGCTTTCGGCGCCCGCACCGGCGTACGGCTGATCCCCGTCGGGGAAGGCACGGCGGCGAGCGTCAGCTGCGCCACGAGCACGGCCGCAGCCACCGCGAACGGTCCGGCGAGTGCTGCGAGGACCAGCAGCCCCGCCACCAGGCACGTCATCACGGAGGGCGCGATGGACGTCAGCCCGAGGGGCGAGCGCGCCTCCTCGCGGATGCGGCTCACCGACGGTCTCGTCGCCCGCGTCCCCCGTCGGACAGGACCACGCCGCGTGCGGCAGCGCGTACGGCGATGCTGTTTCCGGCGCTCAGCCGACCGCCGCCGCCGGCGCCTCCGGCGCTCAGCCGACCATCGCCTCCGGCGAAGGGCGGCAACAGCTCCAGCTGCCCACCCGCCGGCACCGCGACCGACGCCGGATCGGTGCCCCCGAGAGGCTCCTCGCCGACCAGGATCGAGCAGATCTCGAGCACGCGCATGAACCGGTCGTTGCCGGCATGCAACGCGGTCACCGCATCGAGGATGTCGGCGACCGTGCCTGGCGCGACGTGATCCACGTCACGACCTGCGGCGGCGCGTGCGGCCGCCCAGTACCGGACCGTGACGGCAGCACTGCCGTCCGCGTCGCGGTTACCCGAAGTTGATGCTTCCGTCACGTGGACTATTGTGGAGCAAGCAACGGAGCCCAGGGCACAGCCCTGGGCTTTCTTTGTACCTGCAGAAGGGTTACGCGATGTCCACCTTGCTCCTGCTGACACCGAGCACGCAGTCGTCCATCGAAGTACTACCTGCGCTCGCCCTCCTCCCGCACCACGTGAAGATCCTCCCGCCCGAGGCCAGTGCGCTCCTCGATGCGCCGTCCTGCGACGCCGTCCTGATCGACGGCCGCACCGATCTGGCCCAGGCGCGCGGCCTCACCCGCCTCCTCAGGACCACCGGTGTCGACTCTCCGCTCGTGCTGATCGTGACCGAGGGCGGTCTTGCCGTGGTCGCTGCCGACTGGGGCATGGACGACGTCATCCTCACCGCGGCCGGCCCCGCCGAGGTCGAGGCGCGCCTGCGTCTCGCGATCGGTCGCGTGTCGGCCGAGTCCGGCAACGACCCGGACGCCCACGTGATCAAGTCGGGCGGTCTCACCGTCGACGACGTCACCTACACGGCACGTCTCGACGGCCGCTCGCTCGACCTCACATTCAAGGAGTTCGAGCTCCTCAAGTTCCTCGCGCAGCACCCGGGCCGCGTCTTCACCCGCCAGCAGCTGCTGCAGGAGGTCTGGGGCTACGACTACTTCGGCGGCACCCGGACGGTCGACGTCCACGTGCGCCGCCTCCGCGCGAAGCTCGGCCCGGACAACGAGACCTTGATCGGGACCGTCCGCAACGTCGGCTACCGGTTCGTCGCGCAGTCGCGTGACCGCCGCGACACAGGCGCGAACGACAGCACGAGCGACGACTCGGAGCACGCTCGCGCGGGCGTCGGGGTCCGCGTCCCCCGCTGACCGTCATCGCACCGCTCCGCGGGCTGTGCTTGGATCGGGAGACCGAGCGCAACCGGCCGAGAGGACCCGCCCATGAGTGCACGCCGTACGGCGTCGGACCTCGTCGAGCTCGTCCTCGACGCCGACTCGTTCACGTCGTGGGACTCGCCGATCGACATCGGGCGGTGGCCGGAGTCGTACCAGCGTGAGCTCGTCCGGGCCGCCGAGCGCTCGGGCTGCGACGAGTCGGTCATCACAGGGCGCGCAACGGTGCGCGGCCGGCCGGTCGCCGTCGTCGCCAGCGAGTTCCGCTTCCTGGCCGGGTCCATCGGCGAGGACGCCGCACTGCGCATCGTGTCCGCCGTCCGTCGCGCCACCTCCGAGGGCATCCCGGTGCTCGCGACGACCGCGTCCGGTGGCACCCGGATGCAGGAGGGCACACCCGCGTTCCTTCGGATGATCGACATCTCCCGGGCGATCATGGACCACAAGGCGGCAGGCCTCCCCTACCTCGTCCACCTCGGACACCCGACGACCGGCGGAGTCTTCGCCTCGTGGGGCTCGCTGGGTCACGTGACCGTCGCCGAGCCCGACGCGCTCGTCGGTTTCCTCGGCCCCAAGGTGTACGAGGTGCTCAATCACCGGCCGTTCCCCGACGGTGTGCAGACCGCCGAGAACCTCGCGCACCACGGGATCCTCGACGCGGTCGTCTCCGCCGAGGACCTGCCCGCCCTCGTCGACCGGACGCTCGGCATCCTCGTCGATCCGCCGAAGCCGTCGTCGCTCCAGCACCGCGAGCCGGTCACCGCTGCGGAGCTCGACACCTGGGCGTCGATCGAGCGCACCCGGGCGCCGCACCGTGTGGGCGTCCGCGACGTGCTCCGCGTCGGGGGCGCGGACACGATCCGACTCCAGGGGACCGATGAGGGCGAGCGCGACAGCGCGATGATCGTGGCGCTGACCCGCCTCGACGGGGAGCCGTGCGTCGTGGTCGGCCAGGACCGCAGAGCACAGGCCCGCGCACCGATGGGGCCGGGCGCACTGCGCGAGGCACGACGCGGGATGCGGCTGGCCAACGAGCTCGGCCTCCCGCTCGTCTCGATCATCGACACGCCCGGCGCGGAGCTGTCGCAGTCCGCCGAAGAGGGCGCGATCGCCGGCGAGATCGCGCGTTGCATCGCGTCGATGGCCACGATGACCGTGCCGACCGTCTCCGTCCTCCTCGGCGAGGGTTGCGGGGGCGGGGCGCTCGCGCTCTTCCCGGCGGACGTCGTCGTCGCGACGCAGAACGCCTGGCTGTCCCCTCTCCCACCGGAGGGGGCGTCGGCGATCGTGCACGGCAACGCGGACCACGCTGCGGAGATGGCACGGGCGCAGCGCGTCGGCGCGGCCGACCTGTACGCCGCCGGCAAGGTCCACGTCCTCGTCCCCGAGCTCGACGGCGACGAGGCGGACCCCGGCGCCCTCGCGGCCGCCGTCGCCGCCGAGGTCGCGATCCAGGTCCGCGGGCTGAGGTCCGCCGGCACCGCCAGCGGAGGACGCTCATGACCGATCCACGCATCGCGCTCGCCGAGCGGGTCGCCTCCGCAGACGGTGTCTCACCGCTCAACGAGGCCAGCCGGATCGCGATCGCTGCGGGCGAGGTGGCCCGCGTCGACGAGGTCGTGCGGGACGGCGACGACGTCGTCGGAGCCGCGTACGCCGCCGGAGACTCCCCCGTCGAGCTGTACGTCGACCCTGCGCGCCGACGCAACGGCACCGGCCGAGCCCTCCTCGAGGAGCTGCTCCGCCGCGGCGAGCGACAGTTCTGGGCCCACGGCGACCTGCCAGCGGCCCGGTCGCTCGCCCGCACCGCCGGACTCGAACCCGTCCGCACACTCCTCGTGCTGGAGCGCGACGCCACCACGCCCCTGCCCGCAGAGCGCGACGTCGAGGGCGTCACGATCCGGACCTGGCAGGACGCCGACGCAGCGGGACTGGTCGCCGTGAACGCCCGCGCCTTCGCGTCGCACCCCGAGCAGGGCGCGATGGACGACGCCGACCTCCGCGCCCGGATGGGCCAGTCCTGGTTCGATCCCCAGGGCCTGTTCGTGGCCGAGCGGGCAGGCGAGGTCGTCGGCTTCCACTGGACGAAGATCGACCCGCCCACGGCTGACGGCGGCGAGGTCGGCGAGGTGTACGTCGTCGGCGTGGACCCGTCCGAGCAGGGACGGGGCCTCGGGAAGGCCCTGACGCTGCGCGGTCTGCACCACCTGACCTCCTCCGGAGTCCGCCGGATCGACCTCTACGTCGAGGGCGACAACACCCCCGCACTGGCGACGTACCGAGGGCTCGGCTTCAGCGAGGCCGCGCGCGACGTCCTGTACGCCGTCTGAACCGGCGCCGCACGTGGATCGGCTGCGGACTTGGACAGGGTTGTCAGTGTTGATGTCATGACCACCCAGCTCGAGCTCGACACCACGTACGCCGTCCGTCGGGGCGGGATCGCCGACGTCACCCACGTCACGCGACTCCTCGAGTCCTCGGCGCCGCGGCTCGACCTCGACGGGGACGGGACGATCGACGGGCCCGCCGACCCGGTGGTCGCCGCCTCGGTCACCCGGCTGGCGCTCAGTCACGTCGTGCTCCAGCACGGTGAGATGTGGGTCGCCGACCTCGGCGGCGTCGTACGCGCGGCGTCGATCTGGGTGCCGACCACCGCAATCACGCAGGTGGACGACCTCAGCGGGGTCGTCGCCCGTGAGCTCGACCCGTCGACGGTCCAGGCCGCGCTCGACCCGGGAGCGGAGGTCCGTTCGGTGCTCGCCGCCGCGACCCCGCAGATCGGCGACCACCTCGAGGCGCTCCAACCGGACGCGCTCCTGACCGGGCTCGCCGCCGACCCGCGCCTCCCGCGCCCCGTGCGCGACAGGCTGCTCGTCGCCTGTGCCGTCCGGGCGCTGGAGGAGCGCGACGGGACTGCTGCCGCCGTCGCCTTCGAACCCGAGCGGGTGGCGATCCTCGAGGAGGCCGGATTCGTCCAGGCCGCCGAGATCCCGGTCGGCGAGCACCACCGCCTGTGGGTGGGCTTCAGCCGCTGAGCGGCGCGTCACCTGCTGGTCACCTTTGCGTGGCACGATTCGGGAATGGCCGATGACTTTCCCGCAGGCGTCGGGGGCACCGTGACCGAGGACCAGCCCCAGTCGCCGGACTCGTTCGACGTGGACCCGCCCTTCGTCGATCACGAGCCCGACCTGCCAGAGGGCCGGTTCAGCGATCGCGAGCTGTCGTGGCTCGCGTTCAACCAGCGCGTGCTCGAGCTGGCCGAGGACCCGACGGTGCCGCTGCTCGAGCGGGTCCGCTTCGCGGCGATCTTCTCCGGCAACCTCGACGAGTTCTTCATGGTCCGCATCGCCGGCCTCAAGCGCCGCATCGCCACCGGCCTGGCATCACGGCGCGCGAGCGGCATGCAGCCGCGGGAGGTCTGGGGAGAGAGCCTCCAGACCAGCCACCAGCTGATGCGCCGACAGGGCGCGCTGCTCACCGACAGCCTCAAGGGCGCCCTCGACGAGCACGGCATCGCGCTGCTCCACTGGGACGACCTCGAGGACGACGAGCGGGCGGACGCCTCGGAGGTCTTCCGTACGCGCGTGTTCCCGGTCCTCACGCCGCTCGCGGTCGACCCTGCGCACCCGTTCCCCTACATCTCCGGCCTCTCGCTCAACCTCGCGGTCGTCATGCGGAACCCGGTCACCGGCAAGTCCCACTTCGCCCGCGTCAAGGTGCCGCCGATCTTCGACCGCTGGGTCCCGGTCGGCCCGCAGCGGTTCGTCCCGCTGGAGGAGGTCATCGCCGCACACCTGGACGCGTTGTTCCCGGGCATGGACATCGAGGCCCACCACACGTTCCGCGTCACCCGCAACGAGGACCTCGAGGTCGAGGAGGACGACGCCGAGAACCTCCTCAAGGCGCTCGAGCAGGAGCTGCTGCGACGCAAGTTCGGCCCGCCCGTGCGGCTCGAGGTCGAGGACACGATGGACGACCACGTGCTGGAGCTGCTCGTCACCGAGCTCGACATCACCCGCCACGAGGTGTTCGCGCTCCCGGCTCCGCTCGATCTCGCCAGCCTCCACCAGATCGCCGACCTGGACCGCCCCGAGCTCCAGTACGAGCCGTTCGTGCCGACGACCCACCCCGATCTCGCCGAGGTGGAGTCGGCCAGCCCCGTCGACATGTTCTCGGCGCTGCGCGACCGCGACGTCCTGCTGCACCACCCGTACGACTCCTTCGCGACCAGCGTCCAGCGGTTCGTCGAGCAGGCTGCCGCCGACCCGCAGGTGCTCGCGATCAAGCAGACGCTCTACCGGACGTCCGGGGACTCGCCGATCATCGACTCGCTCATCGACGCCGCCCGCGCCGGCAAGCAGGTGCTCGTCCTCGTCGAGATCAAGGCGCGCTTCGACGAGCAGGCCAACATCCGCTGGGCCCGCAAGCTGGAGCGGGCGGGCTGCCACGTGGTGTACGGCCTGCTCGGCCTCAAGACCCACTGCAAGCTGTGCCTCGTGGTCCGCGACGAGCCCGACGGGCTGCGGCGCTACGCGCACATCGGCACCGGCAACTACAACCCCAAGACCGCCCGCCTGTACGAGGACTACGGGCTGCTCACGACCAACACGGAGATCGCCGACGACCTCACGGACCTCTTCAACAACCTGTCCGGCTACTCCCGCCGCGAGTCGTACCGGCAGCTCATGGTCGCCCCGGCCGGACTCCGTCCAGGGATCGTCGAGCAGATCGAGCGTGAGATCGAGCACCAACGCGCGGGCCGCCCGGCCGGCATCCGCATCAAGGTCAACTCGATCGTCGACGAGGAGGTCATCGATGCGCTGTACCGCGCCTCGCAGGCCGGGGTGCCGGTGCAGTTGGTCGTCCGCGGCATCTGCGCGCTCCGCCCGGGCGTGCCGGGGATGAGCGACAACATCGTCGTACGCAGCGTCCTCGGCCGGTACCTCGAGCACAGTCGCGTGTTCTGGTTCGCCGACGGGGGCGAGCCGCAGGTGTGGATCGGCTCTGCTGACCTCATGCACCGCAACCTCGATCGCCGCGTCGAGGTGCTCGTCCGGCTCGACCGGCGCGAGCACATCGTCCAGATCGGGGCAATGCTCGACCTCGCCACGGACCCGACGACCGACGCCTGGAACCTCGGCGCCGACGGCACGTGGACGCGGCAGACGACCGACGACGCTCCGCTGGTGGACCTCCAGCACACGACCATCGCCCTGACGAGGGCGAGACGTGCACGCGCGCGGGCCGAGGCGAAGGACCGGGCAGCCTTCAGCGGGATCGTGTGAGCGCCCCCGCCCGGATGTCGGCCGGCGCCCTCGTGTGGCGCCCCGCGCACCCCGGCACGAAGCGCGAGCTCGAGGTGCTTCTCGTGCACCGCCCTCGCCACGACGACTGGACGGTCCCGAAGGGCACCGTCGAGCGTGGAGAGACACGGCCCGCCGCCGCCGTACGCGAGGTCGAGGAAGAGACCGGTGTCCTGGCCCGCCTCGGGGTCCCGCTGATCGAGCTGGAGTACGAGTTCGCCAAGGGCCGGCTCAAGAACGTCGCCTACTGGGCAGGGCGGCCGATCGGCGGCAACGCCGACGCGTACGTCCCGAACCGCGAGATCGACGCGGTCGCCTGGGTCCCGTTGCAGAAGGCTGCCAAGCACGTCTCGTACGACACCGACCGGATGGTGCTCGACGCCTTCCTCGAGCGGATGGAGGCCGGGAGCCACCGCTCGAGGACCCTGATCGTCGTCCGGCACGCGTCCGCCCGGTCGCGGTCCCACTGGCGCAAGGACGCCCTGGCACGACCTCTGACGGCCGAGGGGAAGCGGGACGCGCACCGGCTGAGGTCCCTTCTCGCCGCCTATGCCGTGCGCCACGTCCACTCCAGCGGCGCACTGCGGTGCGTCCAGACCGTCGCTCCGTATGCCGATGCCGCCAACCGGTCGATCACCGTCGACCACCGCCTCGACGAGCCGCGAGACGGCGGTCCGGTGAAGAACCGTCCCATCGCCGAGGCGATGGCGGAGGATCTCGCCCGCAAGCAGCCCGTGGCGGTGTGCGGGCACCGAACCGTCATCCCGCGGATGCTCGCCGCGGCCGGCGTCGACGCCGAGTCGGTCAGCGCCGATCCGCTGGCTCCGGCCGGGCTGGTGGTCGTGCACCATCGGCGGGGCGAGGTCCACGCGGTCGAGCACCACGCACCGCACTGATCGTCAGACCGAGAGCGGCGAGCCCGATCTGCACGGCCGCGACCGGCGCGAGCCATCCCACGCCCACCTCCTGGAGGAGCCACGCGCCCGATGCGGCTCCGGCAGCGATCCCGATGTTCAGCGCCGTCACGACGACGGCGCCCGCCGTGCCACGGCTGCGTTCGGAGGCGATCCGCATGATCGTCGCCTGGAAGACCGGCGGGAAGAGTCCGATCATCACGCCCCAGACGCCGATGACGATGAGCGCCACGACGACGCTGCGATCGACCGCCACCAGCGCCAGCGCGGTCGCGGCGAAGACGACAGCGGTCGCCGGCAGCGCCGTACGCGGGTAGCGGTCGGAGAGCGGACCGGCGATCGCCAGGCCGAGCGCCCCGGTCGCCCCGAACAGCGCGAGGATCCCGCCGAGCGCAGCGGCGTCGAAGCCGGCGACGTCGGTGACGATCGGCGCGACGAAGGTGAACAGCTGGAAGTGGCCGACGAGAACGAGGGCGCCGAGCGTCGCGGTGACGACGACGGGGACGAGCGTGCCGTCGCGTACGGGGCGGGAGTCGTCGGACGTGGGGGCGACAGCCGGAGCCGTGCTCGCGGCGGCTGACGGCAGCACGCGGACGAGGGCCCATGCCGCGACGCCGAGCAGGACGCCCGCCCCCACGAGCACCGCGCGCCAGCCGGCGACGCCCGCCAGCGCCGTACCGAGGGGGACGCCCACCACCCCTGCGGCGGTCGGTCCGACGAGGACGACCGACACCGCGCGACCGAGGTGACGCTCGTCGACCAGCGACGCCGCGTACGGGACCAGGAGCGACCACAGCAGTCCGTGGCCCGCGGCGCCCACGACGCGCGCCACCACCAGCACCCCGTACGCCGGCGCGAAGGCCGCCAGCAACGCTGCCCCGGCGCTGACCAGCACCGCGACGACCATCACCGTCCGACGCGGGAGGCGTCGGGTCGCCCGCTCGAGCGGCAGGCTCAGGGCCGCCACGGTGAGCGCCCACGCCGTCACCAGCAGTCCGATCCGTCCTTCAGAGACGCCGAGCTCGTCGGCCATCATCGCGAGCAGCCCTGCGGGGAGCAGCTCGACCGTCACCGTTGCGAACGCCGCACCCGCGAGCGTCACCAGCGCTATCCATGTCTTTCGTGTCATGATCGGACCGTAGACGTTGACATCTGTGTCAAGGTCAAGCCGAATCCAGAAGGAGCTCGTTCTATGCGCGTCGGAGAGCTGGCGGACCGCACCGGGGTCGCCCCGCGGATGCTCCGCTACTACGAGGAGCAGGGGCTGATCGCATCGACCCGTCAGGACAACGGGTATCGGGCCTTCGAGGAGGCAGACGTGGAGCGCGTGCGCACCGTCCGCAGCCTGATCGCCTCAGGCCTCCCGACCCGCCTCGTGCGGGTCGTCCTCGACATCGAGGCGCTCGCTGACGACGAGCGTTCACCTTCGTGCAGCACGGCGTTCGCCGAGATGCTGTACGGCGAGCTGACCACCCTCAACGACAAGATCGCCTGCCTGACGAAGAGCCGGGACACCGTGCGCCACTACCTCGAACACACCGAGCACAGCGCCCTCGTGGGCGCCGCAGAGCCCGTCTGACCACGGAAGACTCGCCGCGGCTGCCCGAACTCGTCAGGCAGCGTTCACCTCGGGTTCACCTGCGTCCGCCTACCGCTTCACCTCTGCTGCCTAACGTCGCCGTCGAAAGCACAGATCTGACACGACGTTTCCCAGAGAGGGAAGAACACAGTGAACCGCAACAAGCTCCGCGCTGCCGCCCCCCTGGCGCTCGCAGCGACCGTGGCCCTGGGCCTGTCCGCCTGCGGCGCAGACAACGAGGCCGGCGCGGACGACAACGCCACTTCCAGCTCGCTGAGCGGCACGCTCAACGGAGCCGGCGCCAGCTCGCAGGAGGCAGCCGTCGGTTCGTGGCAGCAGGGCTTCCAGACCGCGAACCCCGACGTGACCGTGAACTACGACCCGGCCGGCTCCGGCGCGGGCCGTGAGCAGTTCATCGCCGGCGGCACCGACTTCGCAGGCTCCGACGCCTACCTCGACGACGAGGAGCTGGCCAAGGCCGAGGAGCGTTGCGCCAGCGACGTCATCGAGGTCCCCACCTACGTCAGCCCGATCGCCGTCATCTTCAACCTCCCCGGCGTGGACGCGCTGAACCTCTCGCCCGACACGCTCGGCAAGATCTTCGCCGGCACGATCACCACCTGGGACGACGCCGCGATCAAGGCCGACAACCCGGACGCCGACCTCCCGTCCTCGAAGATCACGCCCGTCCACCGCTCGGACGACTCGGGCACCACGGAGAACTTCACCGCCTACATGGCGGCAGCGGCTCCGGAGTCCTGGACCGAGGGCGAGGTCGAGACCTGGCCGATCAAGGGCGGCGAGGGCGCGCAGGGCACGTCCGGCGTCGTCGCAGCCGTCCAGGGTGGCGAGGGCACGATCGGCTACGCCGACGCCAGCCAGGCCGGCGAGCTCGGTGTCGCCTCGCTCAAGGTCGGTGACGAGTTCGTCGGCCCGAGCCCGGAGGCGGCCGCCAAGATCCTCGAGGCGTCCGCGCCGCTCGAGGGCCGCGGCGACACGCACATCGTCATGGACATCGACCACAAGACGACCGAGGCCGGCGTCTACCCGGCCGTCCTGGTGTCGTACCAGATCGCGTGCCTGCAGTACGACGACGAGGCCAAGGCTGACCTCGTCAAGGGCTGGATGACCTACGTCGCCAGCTCTGACGGCCAGCAGGCAGCCGCCTCGGGCGCTGGCTCCGCGCCGCTCACGAGCGCTCTCGAGGAGCGCATCTCGGGCATCGTCGAGGGCATCTCGGCGAAGTGATGCTCCTGCGGGTGGCACCCCGAATCGGGGGATCGGTGTGCCGCCCGCAGGTATGCCCCGTCCGACTTCACCACCAGAGGACCACTCAGTGACCGACACCTCCACACCGTCCCCACCACGGGGTGCTGCCGAGCAAGGCCCTGCGAAGCGCCGGCTCGCCGACCGCGTGTTCCTGGGACTGTCGAAGGGCGCCGCTCTGGCGATCGTCGCGATCCTCGCCGGGGTCGCGATCTTCCTGACCGCCGAAGGAATCCCCGGCATCACCGCCTCGCCTGACGAGGTCAAGAGCGGCGAGACGTTCCTGGCCTTCGTGCTGCCGCTCGTCTTCGGCACGCTGTGGAGCGCGACGCTGGCGCTCGTGATCGCTCTGCCGCTCGCGGTGGCGGTCGCGCTCTTCGTGACCTACTACGTCCCGCGCCGGCTCGGCCACACCCTCGGCTACGTGATCGACCTTCTCGCCGCCGTGCCCTCGGTCGTCTTCGGGCTCTGGGGCATGCGCGTGCTCGCCGGGAAGCTCGTCGGTCCGTACGAGTGGCTCGAGGCGCACCTCGGCTTCCTCCCGTTCTTCGCGGGCCCCGCTTCCGCGACCGGCCGCACGATCCTCACGGCGGGGATCGTGCTCGCCGTGATGATCATGCCGATCATCACCGCGATCGCTCGCGAGGTCTTCCGCCAGACGCCGGTCCTGCTCGAAGAGGCAGCCCTCGCGCTCGGCGCGACCCGCTGGGAGATGATCCGGACGGTCGTCCTGCCCCACGGCCGCTCGGGCATGATCGGCGGCGCGATGCTCGGCCTCGGTCGCGCGCTCGGCGAGACGATGGCCGTCGCGATGGTTCTCTCCGCGTCCGGTGTCGTGACGTTCAACCTGATCAGCTCGACGAACCCGAGCACCATCCCCGCCAACATCGCGCTGCAGTTTAACGAGGCCTCCGGGCTCACCGTGAACGCGCTCATCGCGTCCGGCCTGGTGCTCTTCGTCATCACGTTCGCGGTCAACTTCGCCGCACGCGCCATCGTGAACCGGCGCAAGGAGTTCTCGGGAGCCAACGCATGAGCGCGAGGAACCGCAGCGGAGGTACGCCGAGGTACGAGGCGTGCCGCAGCGAGGTACCGCAGCGCTCAGGCAAGGAAGGCATCGCATGAGCACGACCGCACCCCCGGCACCGAAGCGCGACGACGCTCCTGCGCAGCTGCGCAGCTGGCACCACCCGCAGCTGCCTCGGCGCTCGGGCCTGGCCGCCCTCGTCATCGCCGTCGTCCTCACGTCCGCGCTTCACGCGGGCATCGGCCTGGCCCTCGTCCCGGCGATCCTGGCCGGATGGGCAGTCGTCGTCATCGGGCTCCCGGTCCTCTCGTACGCCGTCGAAGGCCGACGCAAGGCGTTCGACCGGTTGATCACCGTCATCGTCTCGAGCGCCTTCGCGCTGGCGATGATCCCGCTCGTGTCGATCCTGTGGACCGTCCTCAAGAACGGTCTGCCGGTCCTCACTCCGGAGTTCTTCTCCTACTCGATGCGCAACGTCGTGGGCGAGGGCGGTGGCATCTACCACGCGATCTGGGGCACGGTCCTCATCACCGCGGCCACGGCCGTGATGTCGGTGCCGCTCGGCCTGCTCACCGCGATCTACCTCGTCGAGTACGGCGGCGACGGTCGCCTCGCGAAGACCATCCGCTTCCTCGTCGACGTCATGACGGGCATCCCGTCGATCGTCGCCGGCCTCTTCGCGTACGCCCTCTTCGTGGTGTTCTTCGGACCCGGCGTCCGGATGGGGATCGCCGGTGCGGTCGCGTTGACGGTGCTGATGACGCCGGTCGTCGTCCGCTCGTCGGAGGAGATGCTCCAGCTCGTGCCGAACGAGCTGCGCGAGGCGGCGTACGCGCTCGGTGTCCCCCGCTGGCGGACCATCGTCAAGGTGGTGCTGCCGACCGCGATGGCAGGCCTGGTCACCGGCATCACGCTGGCGGTCGCCCGCGTCATCGGTGAGACCGCGCCGCTCCTCATCACCGTCGGGATCACCGACTCGACGAACTTCAACCTGTTCGACGGACGCATGGCGACGCTGCCGGTGTTCACCTACAGCTCCATCATGAGCCCCGGCGTCCCGCCGGAGCCCTCCATCGCACGGGCCTGGGGTGCCGCACTCGTGCTGATGCTGATCGTCATGGTTCTCAATCTCGTGGCGCGCCTCGTGACCTACTTCTTCTCTCCCAAGGACAAGCGATGAGCATGCGATCCGTACTCCGCGACTCCGTCCCGACGACGGCTGCCCGCACCACGTCCGCGACCGCGGCCGACGGTCCGGCCTCGCGCCGGCCGGCCATCGGCATCGATGTCGAGGACCTCGACATCTACTACGGCGACGTCCACGCCGTCCGCGGCATCACGCTCGCCATCCAGGCGCAGTCGGTCACCTCGATCATCGGCCCGTCGGGCTGCGGCAAGTCGACCTTCCTCCGGTCGCTGAACCGCATGCACGAGGTCGCCCCGGGCGCCCGCGTCGAGGGCACGGTCCGGGTCGACGGACGTGACCTGTACGCCCCCGGCGTCGACCCGGTGCTCGTGCGCCGGGAGATCGGGATGGTCTTCCAGCGCCCCAACCCGTTCCCGACGATGTCGATCAAGGACAACGTCCTCGCGGGCGTACGCCTGAACGGCACCCGCCTCAAGAAGGACGAGGCCGACACGATCGCCGAGCGGTCGCTGCGCGGCGCCAACCTGTGGGACGAGGTCAAGGACCGGCTCAACCGGCCCGGCGCCGGCCTCTCGGGCGGTCAGCAGCAGCGCCTGTGCATCGCCCGCGCGATCGCCGTCGAGCCGCAGGTCCTCCTCATGGACGAGCCGTGCTCGGCGCTCGACCCGATCTCGACGAGCGCGATCGAGGACCTGATCGGCCAGCTCAAGGACGAGTACACGATCGTGATCGTCACCCACAACATGCAGCAGGCCGCCCGCGTGTCCGACGAGACGGCGTTCTTCAACCTCGCCGGCGTCGGCGAGCCGGGTCAGCTCATCGAGTCAGGGCCGACCACGAAGATCTTCTCCAACCCGGACAACCCGTCGACCGAGGCCTACATCACCGGCCGCTTCGGCTGATCCCTGAAGCACTGGTGATCCCCAAACACGAAGGGCGCCCATCCGACGCGGGGGTCGGTGGGCGCCCTTCGTACGATCTCGCCTGCTGGGAAGCAAGGCGCGAGGCGGTTACGGCAGGAACAGCGCGCAGATCCAGTAGGTGATCGCGGCGACGGTGGCCGCGGCCGGGATCGTCACGATCCAGGCGGTCACGATGCCGCGAGCGACACCCCAGCGGACCGCGCTGAACCGCTTGGTCGCGCCCGCGCCCATGATCGACGACGTGATGGTGTGGGTCGTCGAGACGGGAGCGTGGAGCCCGATCGCCATCACGTAGAGGACGGATGCAGCAACCGCCTCCGAGGCGAAACCGCGAGCCGGGTCGAGGTGGATGATCCGTCGGCCGAGCGTCCTCATGATGCGCCAACCACCGGAGTACGTGCCGAGCGAGATCGCGGCCGCAGCGCTGACCATGACCCAGACCGGGATGTCGTCGCCTTCGGTGACGTAGCCGCCCGCGAGGAGCGCGAGGAACATGACACCCATCGTCTTCTGGGCGTCCTGGAGGCCGTGGCCGAGGGCCATCGCCGCCGCGGACACGGTCTGCGCGAGCCGGAAGCCGCGCATCGTCCGCTGCGGGTTGCGGTTCTTGAAGATCCACATGATCGACAGCATGAGCAGGAACGCGCCGCTGAAGCCGATCAGCGGTGAGACGACCATCGGGATCGCGACCTTGTCGACCACGGTTGTCCAGTTGACCGTGCTCGCCGAGGCGACACCGGCCCCGACGAGGCCGCCGATCAGGGCGTGCGACGAGGAGGACGGGAGCCCGAAGTACCAGGTGATGAGGTTCCAGACGATCGCGCCGACGAGTGCGGCCAGGACCACGGTGAGTCCGTGGTTGCCCTCCCCCTCGACGCCTTCGGAGATGATGCTGCCGACGGTGTCGGCGACCTCCGTCCCGAGGAACGCGCCGATGAAGTTCATGATCGCGGCCATGACGAGTGCGATCCGTGGGGTGAGCGCACGGGTGGACACCGACGTCGCGATCGCGTTGGCCGCGTCGTGGAAGCCGTTGGTGTAGTCGAACGCGAGGGCGAGGGCGACGACGCCGATCACCATGAGCAGGGTGAGATCCACCCTCAGGACTCCTTGACTGCGATCTGCTCGACCGTGTTGGCCACGGACTCGAGGGCGTCGACGGCATCCTCGAGGGACTCGACGACGTCCTTGAGCTTGAGGACCTCGAGCGCCTTGTACTCGCCGGAGAAGAGCTTGGCGAGGATGCGACGGTAGTCGCGGTCGGCCTGGTTCTCGAGACGGTTGATCTCGATCCAGTACTCGGCGAGGTCGGTCATGGTCCGCAGCCGCGGCATGGCCTCGGCGGTCAGCTCACAGCCGCGCTGGATGACCTCGACCATCGACGCCATGCGCGACGGAAGCGCGTCGAGCTCGTAGAGCACGACCAGGTCGCCGGCCTCGTCGATGAAGTCCATGACGTCATCGAGGCTGCTGGCGAGCTTGTAGATGTCCTCACGGTCGAACGGCGTCACGAAGGTCTGGTTGACGCGGTTGATGATCGCGTGGGTCGTGTCGTCGGCGGCGTGCTCGACCTCACTGAGCTGCTTGGCGATCGCGTCACGGTCGGACGACTCGTCGAGCATCTTCGCAAGCAGGTTCGCGCCGTCCACGAGGTGGCCGGCAAGTTCGGTGAAGAGATCGTAGAACGATGTATCAGCCGGTCGGAATTTCAACCGCACGACAAGACTCCCGTCAGGGGTGGGGTAAGGCCGGGTCAATGGTAGGTCCTGGGTCCCCACCACGCGCATCTCACCCTACGCGTGCGCGTGCGCGCGCGTGAGCCACCTCACGTTCATCTGGAGGTGGTCACGCGACGCTGCGGCGCGGGCGCACTCCGAGAATCTCGTCGACAACGTGCTGGCTCAGGCGCCCCGAGGCTGCCGACGCCGCGATCATCAGGTTGCTCGTCATCTCGATCTCGTCGAGCACGTCCTGATCACGGAGACGGACGTCCAGTGGTTCGGGCGATGCCACCACGGTCTCCTTCGCGCGTCGTCGAACAGCAGTTCATATTCAGGTTACGGGTTCGGCGGTGGTTGCGTACCTCGGATCGACGAATCGGCGGAAAGACGACGGATGCAGGTCTCAAAACCTCCAGCCATGCCGCCGATCCCCCGTCATTCGACCTTGAGACGACGACATCCGTTGCATATCTCGACCGGTCGATCGAAAACGTACCTCCTGCTCAGACACCGGTCGTGGCAGCGCAACGCCCGTCCTCGACCGCTCGGCGGAGTGCAGCGCAGTCCCGCTCGTTCTGGTCGGCGTACGCCTCGGCGAAGTCGACGAGCGCACGGTCGGCGCGGTCGCTGGACCCGAGGTAGGACGCGATCGCGATCCGGTCGCCGGACCGGGCGTGGGCGCGAGCGAGGACCGCACCGCAGAGGCTCCCGTAGACCACCATCGCGTGCGGGCTCATCGCCGCGGGATCCCAGGACCCCTTCCAGTCGCGCAGCTGGCGGATGTAGTAGTCGCGCAGCTGGCCGTCGATGCCTTCGGCCCGGTGCCAGCCCAGGAAGATGTCGCCGCTGGCCTGCATCAAGCGCTGTCCCTCGACCACCCGTTGCCCCTGGTTGTCGAACTGGCTGGCCTCCGCGTACGGCGCGAGGACCGAGGCCTGCGCCTCCTTGGCCTGGAGCAGCAGCACGTCCTCGTCGTCGCGACCCGTCATGAGGATGATCCATGCGCGGGTGCCGACGCTGCCGACTCCGACCACCTTCCGAGCCAGGTGGACGTAGCGGAAGGACTCGAGGACGTACCGGGACTCGAGGCTGAGGGTCTGGCGGTAGTCGTTGATCATCTCGTGCATCGCGCCGCTGACACGAGCCGCCTCGTCGGCCGACCCCAGCATCTCCATCGGCTCGATCAGCGGCGGGTCGTGGACGATCCGTCGCTGCCCGTCCACGACCCGGGTGAGGCGGGACGCCGCCCGCGAGCTGTCCTGCGCCATCGCCTTCGTCACGACCTTCTCCGCCTGCGCGAAGTCCTTCGGCGTCAGCATCTGCTTCATGACGGGCATGTGCTTCTGCACCGTCGAACGGGAGTACCAGACCTCGAGGTTCGGCTTCTCCGCGAAGTCTCGCATCGTCGTCCGATAGCCGGCCGCCGCTGCGCGCACGATGCGGCGCCGATCCTTCCGCCCGAACCCGTTGTTCCTTCCGGCGATCTCCAGGCTCGCGGTCAGCCGTTTGACGTCCCACTCCCACGGTGCCGGCAGCGTTTCGTCGAAGTCGTTGAGGTCGAACACGAGGGTGCGCGCCGGCGAGGCGTAGAGCCCGAAGTTCGAGAGATGGGCGTCGCCGCACGCCTGGACGGTGATGCCCGACGTCGGGCTCGCCGCGAGGTCGGCAGCCATGATCGCCGCAGCGCCTCGGTAGAAGGCGAACGGCGACGCCAGCATCCGGCCGTACCGGATCGGGACGAGATCCTGGATCCGCGAGACGGCCTGCGACTCGAGCAGCTGGACGGGGTCGAACCTGTCTGCCGGCGGATCCCACTCCGCCAGCCGCGAGCGCGGCACCTCGCGGCGCGCGGCCGCTCCGCGCTCTCTGCGCTCCTCGACGGTGGGGTGCTGTCGCACGCCGCTTCGTGTGGTCGTCACGACGCCAGCATCGCGCAGACGCGCGTGGTCGGCCCGATCATTGTGGGCCCCGTGGCTGCGATAATCGCCCGTCGTGGACCTCTCAATCCTGGCCGACACGTTCGAAGCCTGCGGCACTCCCTTGCTGCGTACCGACTTCGCTGATGACGAGGCTTGGAGTCGCGTGATCGCAGAGGTGACGCAGCCGACCGACTTCGGCGGTTCTTCGGACGGCACCTACACGCCCAACGTCACTGCGTTCGACCACCCAGAGTTCGAGGGTGCCACGGGGGACACGCTCGTGAGGGCCTCCGCCGCGCTCTACCGTCGACTCAGTGGATTCATCGTCGTGGCGGACGCTCGCTCCATGCACGAGGCAGCTAGCGGCGCTGAGCTGACCGTTGCGTACGTGGACCTCTCCGTCGAGGGGGACGTGGACCCGAAGATGTCGGAGTCGTTCGGCCGCACGTTCAGGTGCGCAGTTCGCGAGTTCGGTTCCGTCGAGTCCAATCTCGCGATCGCGAACATGGACTTCCGCGACTTCGCGGACAATGTGCAGTCCGACGGCGTCTTCCGTGGCTTCGGGGCGAGCGGGTAGGACGCGGCTGACTGAGCTGCCCGCCGCCGCCCCGCCCGACGACGAGGACGTGGGGGGTCCGAACTCTGTGGGCCCCGTGGGGATCGAACCCACAACCCGCGGATTAAAAGTCCGCTGCTCTGCCAATTGAGCTAGAGGCCCGGGGGATCAGGAACTAGTCGGGAGAACCCTCGGGACAGCTCCCGTGTGGTTCAGGGGCCCGATGCGGCTGATCCTGGCGCCCAGTATGACGGACAGCGGCGGCTCTCCGTCGGCTGGTCGCCTGCGAGGCGCTCCTCAGTCTGCGTCGAAGCGGGCCTGGACTCCGGCGGGTCGACGTGGGCGCGTCGGCATCGGTGCGATCGGCCCCCGACCGGCGTGCGCCACCGCATCGACGTGCCGATCGCGGCGCCCCGGGCCAAGATCGAGGAGCGGAACTACTCGTGGCCCGACTGGCTCGGGCGTACGGGACGAGCGAGGCCGACGGCGGGCGTTCATGCAGCGCCGTCGCACAGCAGGGGGAAGCGACATGTGTACGAGCATCAGGTTCTCGGACGGCAGCAGCAATCTCTATCTCGCACGCAACCTCGACTGGACGAGCGGTTACGGGGAGCGCGTGGTGCTTACGCCCACCGGGTACGCCACGAGATCGCCGTTCGGCGCGGTTCCGCGTATCGGGCACGCCGTGATCGGCATGGGCATCGTCGAGGAGGACACGCCGCTGTACTTCGACTGCGGGAACGACGCGGGCCTGGCCGTTGCCGGCCTCAACTTCCCGGGCTACGCGAGCTACGCACAGGAACCGGTCGAGGGTGCGACGAACGTCGCCGCCTTCGAGTTCCCGCTCTGGGTGGCCTCCCAGTTCACCAAGGTCGACGACGTCGAGGCCGCACTCGGCGATGTCGTCATCGTCGACAGGCCGATCAACGAGAAGTACCCGAGCTCGCTGCTCCACTGGATCATCGGCGACTCGACGCGCGCCATCGTGGTGGAGTCCACGAGCGACGGCATGCAGGTCTTCGACGACGACGTCGACGTCCTGGCGAACCAGCCCGGCTTCGCGTGGCACCACGAGAACCTTCGCAACTATCTCAATCTGTCGCCCGAGTTCCCCGAGGAGATCGTGCTCGGGCGGGCACATCTGAGCCCGTTCGGCTCGGGGTCGCACATGCGCGGGGTCCCCGGCGACTACTACTCGCCGTCCCGGTTCGTGCGTGCGGCCTATGTCAACACGCACTACCCGGACAAGGCGACCGAGGAGGAGAACGTGAGCCGCGCGTTCCACACGCTGCAGCAGGTGGCGATGGTGGACGGCTGCGCGGCCATGGGCTCGGGCGAGTTCGAGAAGACCATCTACACCGGGCTCTTCTCGTCACGGACGACGACCTACTACTGGAACACGTACGACGACCCGGCGATCCGCAGCGTCGCGATGGCCGACCACGCGCCCGACGGGACGAACCTCGTCCTCGTCTAGGCGCTACGACCCTAGACCTGACAGATCCCGGGGGTACCCGGCGTCCCGTCGAGCACCTCTCCGAACTCCCGGATCCGCTGTTTCGAGTCACGCCGGCCGCCGCCGGCTCGAGCAGGTAGCGCCGGGAGGCGGGCCTCGGTTTGACCGTCCGGCCGCGCGGGTACCCCTCGACGGTCGGAGGGAGCAGCTCGTGCGCGTAGCAGTGACCGGTGCCAGTGGGAATGTCGGCAGTGCACTGCTGCGGGAGCTCGGCAGTCGCGGCCACGACGTCATCGCTGTGGCGCGTCGCGTCCCGGACGGCCTCCAGGATGTCGAAGACGCCGACATCGCGTCGGTGCGGTGGCACGCCGCCGACGTCGGGCGGGACAACCTGGACCCAGCCCTCGAAGGCTGCGACGCGCTCGTCCATCTGGCCTGGATGTTCCAGCCGACCCACGACCCCGACCGGACCTGGGAGGCCAACGCCGTCGGGACGCGGAGGGCCCTGCACTCGGCGGCACGGAGCCGGGTCCCGATCGTCATCTCCGCGTCCTCGATCGCTGCGTACTCGCCGGCGGTCGACGACGAGCCGGTCGACGAGACCTGGCCGACCGATGGCCCGTCCTCCGCGGCGTACTGCCGAGAGAAGGCGTACGCCGAGCGCCTGCTCGATGCCCTCGAGGCGGAACGACCCGACCTCCGGGTGGTGCGCATGAGACCTGCCTTCGTGTTCCAGCGCTCCGCGGCCTCCGAGCAACGACGGATCTTCGGAGCGCCTGCCCTGCGGCCGTGGATGCTCGACCGTCGTTTCATCCCCGCGGTGCCCGTCCCGCAAGGTCTGCGGCTGCAGGCCGTGCACACCGGCGACCTGGCCCGCGCGTACGCCCAGGCGCTCGAGCGACCGGTCCACGGCGCGTTCAACATCGCCGCAGACGACGTGCTGCGACGCGAGGACCTGGGACGCATCCTCGACGCCAGGACGGCCGAGGTCCCTCGGCGACTCGTGCGGGCAGCCGTCGAAGCCGCCTGGCGGGCGCGGCTGGTCGGTGCACCGGGCGACCTGTACGACGCGCTGATGCGTCTTCCGGTCATGTCGACCGCGCGCGCCAAGGAGGAGCTCGGGTGGCAGCCGCAGCACTCCGCCGCCGACGCGTTGGAGGCGATGATCAGCGGTGCGCGGTCAGGAGCCGGCTCAGGGATGCCGCCCCTCCATCCCGACCCCACGTTTCCCTGACTCGCGTCGTCGCGTGGTGGCCGCGCCGGCGCGCCAAAGTGACCCGTCTCACAGGCGCTCAGAAGTTGACCGGACAACTATCGGCATAGCAATTCCCCGGCATAACAGTGTTCGGTCAACTGCCTGTTCTGCGAGAGAATCTTTCCTTCCCTTCGCGGTAAGCAAGCGCTTAGTCACCTCGTCACCGGCCGTGACAAAAAGTCCTCCGGGTTTGTTGCGGGGTATGTCTCAGAGTCGTTAACGTCCCGTGCCACCCAGCGGCAACCTCGACCGTCGAGGCGTTCTCGGAGCCGCAGAACGAGAAGGAGAACGAGGATGTTGAAGCATCTCGCGGTCAGGATCGTGGCCCCCCTCGCGATCGTGGCCCTCCCCTTTGTCGGCGTCACCGCACCAGCGGCGAACGCGGTCGAGAACGGTCCCGCCCCCACTCCCTCGAACATCTTGGGCAACGGCTCCTACAGCGTGAGCAACACCTCGGTGTCGAGCCTGCTCGTCACCGGCTTCGGTGGCGGCGACATCTACTACCCGTCGACGGGTAGCGGCTACGGAGCCGTCGTCTTCTCACCCGGCTTCACGGCGTACGCCAGCATGTACTCCGGCCTCGCACGGCGCGTCGCCTCCCACGGGTTCGTGGTGATGGTCATCGACACCAACACCACGCTCGACCAGCCCGACAGCCGTGGCCGTCAGATCCTCTCCGGGGTCACCTACCTCACCCAGCGCAGCTCGATCCGCACCCGGATCGACACCTCCCGGGTCGCGGTCGCCGGTCACTCGATGGGTGGCGGCGGCACGCTCTATGCCGCGGAGAACGGTGGCTCGAACATCAAGGCCGCCGTCGCGCTCCAGCCCTGGCACACCGACAAGACCTGGGGCGGCATCGACATCCCGACGATGATCATCGGCGCACAGGGCGACACGATCGCGCCGGTCGGCTCTCACTCCGAGTCGTTCTACGGCACCCTGTCCGGCGCCCCCGAGAAGGCGTACGCCGAGCTCTCCGGTGAGGACCACCTGGCCGCGAACACCAACCCCAATGACCAGGGTGCGCTGATGGTCAGCTGGCTCAAGCGCTACCTCGACAACGACACGCGCTACTCGTCGATCCTCTGCCCGCTGCCGTCGACCGTCTCGACGCAGCTCTCGGAGTACCGCAACACCTGCCCGGCCTGATCTGCGGACCGGTCCCCCTCCCGACAGCGACGCCCCGGCAACCTCCCGCCGGGGCGTCGCCCGTCCGGTCGTCAGACGTCGCCGTCAGGCTGTGGCGACCTCGTCGACGATCTGGGCGTACGCAGCGAGGGAGGTGACGCGGCGGCGCACGCAGGCCGGGTCCTGGTTGTGGGACGCGTCCATGAGCACGCCGACGGCACCGGCAGCGCAGATCGCATCGACGTTCTCAGGACGGTCGTCGATGTAGACGTCGGTCGGCACGGCCGTCTTGTCGGTCTCGAAGTCGAGCGTCGTGAACGCGATGCCGTGCTGGTCGAGCCAGCGCCGCGTCGAGCTCATAAGGACGTCGTTGACGCCGTAGCTGTCGTCGTAGCGGCGAGCGGTCACGATGTGGACGGTGTGACCGGCGTCCACGAGACGGCGCGTGACCTCCGAAGCGCCCGCGATCGGCGCGCCGTACGAGTGGAGGAGGCCGCTGCGTGCGGCTGCCACGGCGTGGTCGAGGAACTCGCGCTCCTCGGCGATGCCCCACTCGGGCCCGAAGGCGTAGCGCGTCGGGTCAGGCATCCGGTCGACCGTCCAGCCCTGGGTCGTGTGGAGGTGGTGCCGGAAGGTCTCGACCCATGGGTACAGCACCTCGTCGACGTCGAACCCCACCCGCAGCTTCCTCATGAGGAGATTCCTACCAGGGCGCTCTGACGCGGTCCCCGCCTACGACCTGACCGGCCCCGGTCCCGGATTCGTTGTCGGTCCTCGTCCGTACGCTGCGAGGACGCGCGCCGGCGACGTCGGCCTACCGAGAGGATCACCTGTGGGCACGACACGTCGGACGACCCGCGCACCACAGCTGGACCCGCTCCCCGTCGAGCACCTCGAGGACGGCGCCGTCGAGGAGATCAGGCCGTCGGCAGACCTCGAGAGCCAGGCGTTCCGTGACCTCACGGTCGACACCGTGGACCTCGCAGGCGCGCGGTTGCGCGAGTCGCTCCTCGAACGCGTCAACGTCGCCGTCCTGCGAGGACCGCGTGCGGTGCTGCGCGACGTCCGGATCGACGGGGGCCGGATCGGGTCGGCCGACCTGTACGACAGCGAGTGGGACTCCGTACGGATCACCGGGTGCAAGCTGTCCTTCGTCAACCTCCGAGGAGCGAAGCTGCGCGACGTGGTCTTCGAGGACTGCGTCATCGACGAGCTCGACCTGGTGCAGGCGACCGCGGTCCGCGTGAGCTTCGCCGGATGCACGATCGCGCGCCTCGACGTCCAGCACACCGCGTCGACCGACGTCGACCTCCGGGGCGCCGAGCTTCGCGAGATCGTCGGCGTGACGTCGCTGCGAGGGATGACGATCAGCCCGCTCCAACTCGCCTTGCTGGCTCCCCTGCTCGCCGACTCGCTCGGGATCCGCGTCGAGGACGCCTGATCCCGAGCGCCGGCTACTCCTTCGTGCTGAACGCCGCGTCGAACGCAGCCTCCGGCGCGTCGAACAGGTTGGCCTTCACGAACGCCAGGGCCTCAGGTGCACCGAGGAGGCGGTCCATGCCGGCGTCCTCCCACTCGATCGAGATCGGCCCCTCGTAGCCGATCGTGTTGAGCATCCGGAAGCACGCCTCCCACGGCACGTCACCACGCCCGGTCGACACGAAGTCCCAGCCGCGCCGCGGGTCCGCCCAGGCGAGGTGCGACCCGAGCCGGCCGTTGCGTCCGTTGCCGACCTGCTTCTTCGCGTCCTTGCAGTCGACGTGGTAGATCCGGTCCTTGAAGTCCCAGAGGAACCCCAGCGGGTCGAGGTCCTGCCAGACGAAGTGCGAGGGGTCCCAGTTGAGCCCGAACGCCTCGCGGTGGCCGATCGCCTCCAGCGTGCGGACGGTCGTCCAGTAGTCGTACGCGATCTCGCTCGGGTGGACCTCGTGCGCGAACCGCACGCCCTCGGAGTCGAACACGTCGAGGATCGGGTTCCAGCGGTTCGCGAAGTCCTCGTACCCGGCATCCACCAGCTCCTGGCTCGCCGGCGGGAACATCGCGACGTACTTCCAGATCGACGAGCCGGTGAACCCGACCACGGTGTCGACGCCGAGCATCCGTGCCGCACGCGCGGTGTTCTTGAGCTCCTCGGCGGCCCGCTGCCGGACGCCCTCGGCATCGCCGTCACCCCAGATGCGGTCCGGCAGCATGTCGCGGTGCCGCTGGTCGATCGGGTCGTCGCAGACCGCCTGGCCCTTCAGGTGGTTGGAGATCGCGTAGACCTTCAGCCCGTACTTGTCGAGCAGGTCGAGCTTCGCCTGGACGTAGCCGTCCTCCTCGACCGCGGCCCACGGGTCGAAGTGGTCGCCCCAGCATGCGATCTCGAGACCGTCGTAGCCCCACCCGGACGCCAGCCGCGCGACCTCCTCGAACGGCAGGTCGGCCCACTGGCCGGTGAAGAGCGTGATCGGTCGCGTCATGATGCCTCTCCTTCTCGCGCCGCGGGCGCACCTGCTCGTACGGTGACCGCGTCGTGCGGCACCTTCTGCTGACGGGAGTCGTCCTCAGAGCTCGCCTCGACCGCAGCGAGGACGCGCTGCACGGCGAGCCCGTCGGCGAACGACGGGGTCGGCTGCTCGCCGGCCGCGATGGCCCTGACGATGTCGACGACCTGGTGGGTGAAGCCGTGCTCGTAGCCGAGCCCATGACCGGCCGGCCACCACGCGTCGACGTACGGGTGGCTGGCCTCGGTCACGACGATCCTCCGGAAGCCTGCGGTCTCCGCCGGCTCCGTCGCGTCGTAGAACCGGAGGATGTTCATCTCCTCGAAGTCGAAGGCCAGCGCGCCGTCGGAGCCGCTGACCTCGATCCTCATCGCGTTCTTGCGACCCGTCGCGAAGCGGGTCGCCTCGAAGACGCCGAGCGCCCCGTTGTCGAAGCGCGCGGTGAAGGCCGCCGCGTCGTCGACCGTCACCGGGCCACGCTCGGCGGACGCGCTGCCGCTGCCCCCGAGCGTCGCGTGCTCGCCTGCGACCGGGCGGCTGTCGACGAAGGTCTGCAGCACACCGCTGACCGACGTGATCGACGCGCCGGTGACGAACTGCGCCGCGTCCACGACGTGCGCTCCGATGTCCCCGAGTGCACCGGAGCCCGCGAGGGACTTGTCGAGCCGCCAGGTCAGAGGGCTGTCGGGATCCACCAGCCAGTCCTGGAGGTACTGGCAGCGGACGTGGTGGATGGTGCCCAGCCGACCTTCACGGACGAGCTGGCGCGCGTACGACAGCGCGGGCGTACGGCGGTAGGTGAAGCCGACCATCGCGAAGACGCCCTCGGCGGCGGCCTCCGCAGCCGCGGCGGCCATCTCCTCGGCCTCCTCGACCGTGTTGGCCAGCGGCTTCTCGCACATCACGTGCTTGCCGGCCCGGAGCGCGGCCACGGCGATCTCGACGTGCGTGCTGCCCGGCGTGCAGATGTCGATCAGGTCGATGTCGTCGCGCTCGATCAGCGCGCGCCAGTCCGTCTCGACCGACTCCCAGCCGAACCGCTCGGCCACGACGCCCGCAGCGGACTCGTCACGACCGCACAACGCGGTGAGACGGGGCTTCAGCGGGAGGTCGAAGAAGGAGGGTGCGGTGCGCCAGGCCTGGGAGTGCGCCGCGCCCATGAAGGCGTAGCCCACCTGGCCGACGCGGAGCTCGCGAGACGTGTCTGACATGAGAATCCTTCGGTCCGAGGGGGAGCGTCTGCGCTGGGTGCGGTGCGCCCCGCCCCGAAGGGGTCGGAGCGAAGCGCACCGCCGTCTGTCAGGACTCGAACGCGGAGTCCATGTACTGGTCGACGTTGTCCTTGGTCACGATCGGCGCCGCCAGCTGGATCTTGCGCGGCACCTCGACCTCGGCCAGGTCCGACATCGACTTGCCCTGCGCGATGAGGCGCGCGAGCTTGATGCCGTCGGCACCCTGCGTGGACGGGTAGATGACCGTGGCCTTGAGGACCGTGTCGTCGGCCTCGATGGAGCGCATGACGTTCGCCGAGCCGGCGCCGCCGATCATCACGAACTCGTCGCGGCCGGCGTTCTCGATGGCGGCCAGGACGCCGACGCCCTGGTCGTCGTCGTGGTTCCAGAGGTAGTCGATCTTCGGAGCAGCCTGAAGCAGGTTCGCGGCAGCGCGCTCACCGGACTCGACCGTGAACTCGGCCGCGACCCGGTTGGAGACCTTCAGACCGCAGTCCTCCAGCGCGTCGGCGAAGCCCTGCGAACGGTCCTGCGTCAGCGGGAGCGAGTCGATGCCCGCGATCTCCGCGACCACGGCGTCGGTGTTGCCGTCGGCCTGCTCGCAGACGTAGCGGCCGGCGGAGACACCCATGCCGTAGTTGTCGCCGAGGATGGTCGTCCGGGCGGCGAACGGCGAGTCGAACTCACGGTCGACGTTGATCACCGGGATGCCTGCCTCCATCGCACGGGTGGCGACGTCGGTCATCGCAGCACCGTCGAACGGCAGGAGCACGATCGCGTCGACCTTGTCGTTGATGAAGGTCTCCACCTGCGAGATCTGCAGGTTCACGTCGTTCGTGCCCTCGGCGTTGACCAGCTCGACGTCCTCGAACGCCTCCGCCTGCTCGACGGCGGCGCTGGAGATCGCGCCCATCCAGCCGTGGTCGGCCGCCGGGGCCGAGAAGCCGATGGTGACCGTGTCGCCGGCCTCGGCGTTGTCGCCGGAGCCGGTGTTGGAGACGTTCGCTGTGTCGTCGTCTCCGTCGGAGCTGTTCGTACAGGCCGTCAGTGCCAGGCTGGCTGCGGCGGCGACGCCGGCGAGGGCCAGCAGCCGGCGGCGCGGGGTGGTGGTGGACATGCCGTCTCCTCGTGGGGTGGTGTTAGGTGCTGCTGCGGTTCGCCAGACGCTGCTGGAGGAGCACAGCGACGACGATGATCACGCCCTTGGCGACGGCCTGGACGGACGTCGACAAGTTGTTGAGCGTGAAGACATTGGTGAGGGTGGTGAAGATCAGGACCCCCAGGAGGGTCCCGATCACGGTGCCGCGGCCGCCACTGAGCAGCGTGCCGCCGATGACGACCGCCGCGATGGCGTCGAGCTCCCACATGAGGCCGTGGGTGGACGAGCCCGTCTGCGTCCTCGACATGAGCATCACGGCAGCCAGGCCGCACGTGGCGCCCAGCAGGGCGTACAGGTAGACCGTGTGCCGCTGGACCTTGATGCCGGCGAGGCGCGCGGCCTCGGGGTTGCCGCCGACAGCGAAGGTCCGCCGGCCGAAGGTCGTGCGGTTGAGCAGGAACCAGCCGACGATCACGACGATCGCGAAGATGTAGACGATCACCGGGACACCGAACGGCCGGGCGCCGAGCGCGTCGCGGAAGCCCTGGTCGCGGATGATCTGCGTCTTGCGGTCGGCGATGATCTCGGCGAGCCCACGGGCGCTGGCCAGCATCGCGAGGGTCGCGATGAACGGCACGATCTTGCCGTAGGCGATGAGGAGGCCGTTGATCACGCCGCACGCGATACCGACGCCGATCGCCGTCGTCACGATGACGATCCAGCCGACGCTCTCCGCCATCGCCTGGGTGCCGGTCGTCGACGCCCACACCGAGGCGAGCGCGACGATCGCACCGACCGAGAGGTCGATGCCGCCGCCGGTGATGACGAACGTCATGCCGATCGCCACGACGCCGATCGCCGAGGCCAGGCTGAGCACGGTGATGATGTTGTTGGTGCTCGCGAACCGGTCGCCGGCGGTGATCAGGCCGACCCCGCACAGGATGACCAGGGCGACCACCAGGCCGAGGTTGCGGGCGACTCCCATCGAGCCCGCCCGCTTTGCGGGGGCGGCCTCCGTCGTCTGGGTGTCTCCGGTCACCGATGGGGTACTCACGCGGCGTCACCTTCCGATTCGTGACTTGACTCGTTGCTGGCGAGGATGCGGTCGAGGACGTTGTGGGCGTCGATCTCGGCCGACGGGCCGGAGTGCACGACCCGCCCGTCCGCGACGACGAGGACGCGGTCGGACAGACCGAGGACCTCGTCGATGTCGCTGGAGACCACGACCACGGCGAGCCCCTCGTCGGCGAGGGTGCGGATGAGCGTGTAGATCTCGCTGCGGGCCCCGACGTCCACACCTCGGGTCGGCTCGTCGAGCAGCAGCACGCGGCACGACCTGAGCAGCCACCGCGCCAGGACGACCTTCTGCTGGTTGCCGCCGGACAGCGTCCGGACGACGCGGTCGGGATCGTCGGGGCGTACGTCGACGGTGCGGGACGCCTCGTGCGCGGCGCTGCGCTCGGCGGAGTCGCGGGTCGCGCCGAAGCGCGAGAACCGCGGCAGGCTCGCGAGCGAGATGTTGCGGTAGACCGCCTCGTCCAGCACCAGACCCTGCGACTTGCGCTCCTCGGGGCAGAGGCCGAGACCGGCGGCGACCGCGGCATCGACGGAGCCGCGACGCAGGGTCCTGCCGTCCACGGTCACCGTGCCGCGATCGGCCCGGCGCGCGCCGTACACAGTCTCGACGATCTCGCTGCGGCCGGCGCCGACGAGGCCCGCGAGGCCGACGATCTCGCCGGGGCGGACCGAGAACGAGACGTCCTCGAACTCGTCCGTGCGACCCAGGCCGTCGACGACGAGCAGGGGCTCGGCGTCGGGCAGCGGGGTCGTACGGCGTGGGTACTCGGCGGACACCTCACGGCCGGTCATCAGCGCGATGAGCTCGGACGTGGGGGTCTCGCGGGCCGGGAGGTCTGCGGCGACGGTGCGGCCGTCCTTGAGCACCGTGAGCCGGTCACCGATCCGGCGGATCTCCTCGAGGCGGTGGGAGATGTAGACGATCGCCTTGCCGGAGGCGCGGAGGTCCTCGATCACGCGGAAGAGCCCGCCGACCTCGTCGGGGTCCAGGACGGCCGACGGCTCGTCCATGACGATGACCTGCGCCTGGCGCGACAGAGCCCGCGCCATCGACACGATCTGCTTGCCTGCTGCCGACAGGCTGCCCGTCTCGCGGGAGGGGCGGATCTCGGGGTGGCCCAGCGACACGAGGAGCTCGCGGGCGGCGCGGTTGGAGTCGGACACGCGGGAGAAGCCGAAGCGGCTCCGCTCGTGGCCGAGGAAGATGTTGTCGGCCACGCTCAGCCCGTCGACGAGGTCGAGCTCCTGGTAGATCGTGGCGATGCCTGCGGCCAGCGCTGCCTGGGGATCGGCGAAGTGAGCGTGCTCGCCGTCCATGACGATCTCGCCCTCGTCGGGCTGGTAGGCGCCCGCGAGGACCTTGATGAGGGTCGACTTGCCGGCACCGTTCTGGCCGAGGAGACAGTGGACCTCACCCGCACGGACGACGAGATCGACACCGTCGAGCGCCCGCACACCGGGGAACTCTTTGACGATGCCTGTCAGCTGAAGCAATGGGGCTGGCATGGGCGTGATGCTAGTCACGTCCAATGTCGAACGTCAAGCAAAAGTCCGATGATTGCCGACATACTTCTGTCGGACTTGACTCCATAAGTTCCCGTGGGAGACTCATCCCCATGGATCCGTTCGTGCCGCAGCCGAGCTCGGCGACTGCAGCCAGCGAGGTTTTCCAGCTGATGCGAGACGGACGCGCACGGACCAAGGCGGAGATCGCCGAGGCCACCTCTCTTGCGCGATCCACGGTCTCGGCACGGCTCGACCTCCTCCTGGCGACCGGCCTCCTCGTCCCCGTCGGCGAGGCCGCCTCCACCGGTGGACGACCACCGGCACGCTTTGCGATGAACACCCGGTCGTTCGTCGTGCTCGCGGTCGACCTCGGCGCCAGCCACGCCACGGTTGCCCTCACCGACCTCGGCGGCGAGATCCTCGGGGAGGTCCGCGTCGACAGCGACATCACCGACGGTCCGCGACCGGTGCTCGACCGGGTCATCGAGCTCGGCGGCGGCCTCCTGGCGAGCCACGGGCTGACCCCGGAGTCGCTCGCCGGGATCGGCGTCGGCGCCCCTGGGCCCGTGGAGCACTCCACAGGACGACCCGCGAACCCGCCGATCATGCCCGGCTGGCACGACTTCGACATCCCGGGATACCTCGGTACGTCGTTCCCCGTTCCCGTCCTCGTCGACAACGACGTGAACGTGATGGCGCTCGGAGAGCACACGGCCCACTGGCCGGAGACCGACGATCTCCTGTTCGTGAAGGTCGCGACCGGCATCGGGTCCGGCATCATCTCCAACCGACGACTCGTCCGCGGCGCCCTCGGCACCGCCGGCGACCTCGGCCACGTCCAGGTCAGCGGCAAGGGCGAGGACGTCGCCTGCCGCTGCGGCAACCTCGGATGCCTCGAGGCCGTCGCCGCCGGTCCGGCGATCGCCAAGCAGCTCGCCGGGCTCGACATCGGGGTCGAGACCCCGCACGACGTGGTCGCTGCGGTCGAGCGCGGCGAGGTCGAGGCTGTCCGCGCGGTCCGCGAGGCCGGACGCGCCATCGGCAGCGTCCTCGCGACGTGCGTCAGCCTCCTGAACCCGTCGGTCGTCGTCATCGGCGGCTCGCTCGCGGCCACCGGCGAATACCTGCTCGCCGGCATCCGCGAGGTCGTGTACCAACGGTCGCTGCCACTCGCCACGCACCAGCTGCGCATCGTCAGCTCGTCCATGCGCGGACGCGAGGCGGTGCTCGGCGCTGCCGCGATGGTGATCGAGGAAGTGCTGTCGCCGCGCTCCGTCGAGGCACTTGTCGAGCGCCGGAGCCGCGCGAGCGCCTGAGCGCCGTACGTCCGCGCGTCGCCCGCCAGCGCTGTACGCCTCGTCATCACACGGCGGTCGCTCCGGTGAACACCTGCGTCAGGGCCTCCTCGGCCGCGCCCGCGGCGGCGGCGCGCAGACCAAGCGTGCTCAGGCGCACGTCCAGGGTCGCGTACGGGGCCGCCGTCACGTGGGCCTCGACCTCGCGGACGACCGCAGGCAGCAGATACGGCGCCAAGGGCACGAAGAAGCCCCCGAGCACCACCGCGTCGGGGTTCAGGATGTTCGCCATCGTCGCGACCCCCTTGCCGAGCAACACCCCGACGCCTTCGAGGGTCTCAGCCGCCCCGGGATCGGCTGCGGCTCGACGCGACACTGCCTCCGCGGCCTCGAGCGGTGTCCCGTCCTCGCTCACCCCGACCGCCGCCAGCACGGCACGCAGGCCGACCGACGCCTCCCAGCACCCCTGACGCCCGCACCCGCACGAGGCGGCCGGGTCGCCGAGCGGGATGTGCCCGACCTCGCCCGCGAAGCCGGACGTACCGCGGACGATCGCGCCGTCGCTGATCACGCCGGCACCGATGCCGACGGTGCCGGTGAGGTAGACGGACTGACCCAGTCCGACGGTCGCGCCCCGGCGGGCCTCGGCGAGCGCGGCGCAGTTCGCGTCGTTCTCGACGGCCACCGGGAGCCCGGTGGCCTCCCCCATGTCGTCGGCGACCGGTCGCCCGCGCCACCCGAGGTTCGGGGCCATGGCGACCACGCCGTTGCGCCGGTCGACGAGACCGGGGACGGCCACCGTCGCGCCGGTCAGCCGGATCCCCTCGCCGGTCAGCTCAGCCGCGGCCAGCTGCGCGAGACCGACCGCCACGTCGTACGGGTCGCCGCCGTCGACCGCCACCGTGCGCTCGAGGCGTACGGCGCCGCCGAGGTCGATCGCGACTGCCGAGACGTAGTCGACGTTCACCTCGAGCCCGAGACCGACGAGCATCCCGCCGGTCAGGACCAGCGGTCGGCCCGGGCGCCCCCGCGATGCCGGAACTGCGTCGGACTCGCTGACGTGCCCGCCGTCGACGAGGGCGCCGACGATCGTGCCGACGGTCGCCTTCGCGAGGCCCGTACGGCGCGCCAGCTCCGTGCGGGTCGCCGGGCCGTCGTGCCGGAGCGAGCGCAGCACCGACGCGGTGTTCTGGCGCCGGAGGTCCTCGGTCGCGACCGGTGTCACCCGCGCACCCCGTAGAGGTGCTCGAGCGCGAGCTGGTCCAGGTGCTCGAACGCGGCGCCGCGGGCGGCGAGCTGCTCCGGGTCGGCGAGCTCGGCCTGCTCCAGCTCGCGCCAGCCCTCGCCCTCGTCCAGCGTCGGGACGGAGAGCTCGGGCAGACGCGCGGCGGCGAGCGCCTCCTGCACGTCGGGGTCTGCGCGGAACGCCCGCACCTTGTCACGAAGGACGAGGTAGTTCGTCATGCACGCGGCGGCCGCGACCCACACGCCGTCCTCGTCCTCGGTGCGCGGGGTCTTGAAGTCGAAGTGCACGGGCCCGTCGTACCCGCCTGCCTCGAGCGCGTCCACGACCCAGAACGCACCGCGGGCGTTGCCGGCGCCGAAGCGCAGGTCCTGGTCGTAGCGGGGCCCGTGCTGACCGTTGAGGTCGATGTGGAAGAGCTTGTCGTGCCAGAGCGCCTGGGCGTAGCCGTGCGCGGCGTTCATGCCCGCCATCTCCTCGTGCCCGACCTCGGGGTTGACGCCGACGTTCTCCGAGCGGTCGAGCGTCTCGATGAACGCCAGCGCGTGGCCGATCGTCGGCAGGAGGATGTCGCCGCGGGGCTCGTTGGGCTTCGGCTCGATCGCGAAGCGCAGGTCGTAGCCGCGGTCGTGGACGAACTCGCCCAGCACGTTGAAGGCCTCGCGATAGCGATCGAGCGCTGCGGCGACGTCCTTGGCCGCGCCGGACTCGGCGCCCTCCCGGCCGCCCCAGCAGACGTACACCTTCGCGCCGAGCTCGGCCGCGAGGTCGATGTTGCGCATGACCTTGCGGATCGCGAACCGACGGACGTCGCGGTCGTTCGACGTGAAGCCGCCGTCCTTGAAGACCGGGTGGGTGAAGAGATTCGTCGTGGCGGTGGTGACGACGAGGCCGGTGTCCGCGAGGCCCTTCTTCCAGCGCTCGATGATGCGGGCCCGGGTGTCGTCGTCGGACCCGAACGGGATCAGGTCGTCGTCGTGGAAGTTCACGCCGTACGCGCCGAGGTCGGCCAGCCGCTCGAGCGCGTGGACGGGGTCCATCTCGCCTCGCGTGGGTTCACCGAACGGATCGCGGCCCGGATAGGCGACCGTCCACAGGCCGAAGGAGAACTTGTCGGCCGGGGTGGGCTGACGGATGGGCTTGGGAATGGTCATGATGTCCTCTCGGGTCGGGTCCACGCGCCGGTGCGGTCGCGCAGGTCTGCGTACGCCTCGCGTACGGCGGGAGTCGGGTCGGCCTCGAGCACCTCGGCGCCCTTGGCCTCCCAGGTGGGCGGGTCGACGGCGCCGCTGAGCGCCCAGGCGGCCTGCCGGGCTGCGCCGAGCGCGACGTACTCGGCTGACGGCGGGACGTGCACCGGCATGCCGAGGATCGCGGGAGCGAGCGCTCGTACGGCCGGGTTGCGGGCGGCACCGCCGATGAGCAGGAGTCGTCCGTCACCGTCACCGCCGCTGCGACCCGCGAGCAGGGCCCCGCCGACGCGACTCCGCAGGAGGTCCACCGCGTCGGCGAGCGAGCACAGCAGCGCCTCCACGGCGGCCCGGGCGAGGTCCTCGCGGGTGGTGCTCGGCCGCAGCCCGTCCCAGACGCCGACCGCGTGCGGACGGTCGGGGGTGCGCTCGCCGCCGTAGTACGGGGAGAGCGTCACGCCGTTGGCCCCCGGCGGTGCGGCCAGCGCCAGGCGCCCGAGCTCGGCGTGGTCGACGCCGAGCAGCCGGGCCTGGAGGTCGAGGATGCCGGCGGCGTTCATCGTCGTCGCCATCGGGAGGTAGCGTCCGGTCGCGTCGGCGAACCCGGTGACGGAGCCGGTCCCGTCGGCGACCGGCGTCTCGGCGATCGCCGACGCCACCCCCGACGTACCGATCGACACGACGACGTCGCCCGCGGCGAGCCCGAGGCCGAGCGCGGCTCCCATGTTGTCGCCCGTGCCGCCCGCCACGACGACGGAGCCCTCGTACGCCGCCGCGCCGTCGGCGACCACGCGCGGCAGGGCGACCTCGTGGCCGAGCGCGGCCGCGGCGAGGTCCTCGCGCCAAGCGCTGGTCCGCGCGTCGAAGTAGCCGGTGCCCGACGCGTCGCCGCGGTCGGTGAAGGGTCCGGTACGACGCGCGGCGAGGTGCCACGAGACGTAGTCGTGCGGGAGCAGCACCTGCGTCGTACGGTCTGCTGCCTCGGGCCGGTGATCACGCAACCACCGCAGCTTGCTGGCGGTGAACGACGCGACCAGCACGCTGCCGACGGCGGCGGCACACTCCTGCGGGCCGCCCATCTCGGCGACGAGGTCGACGGCCGCGTCGGCGGAGCGCGTGTCGTTCCACAGCAGCGCGTCGTGGACCGGCTCGCCGTCTGCGTCGAGCGCGACCATGCCGTGCTGCTGGCCGGCGACCGCGACCGCGGCAGCTTCGCCGAGCCAGTCGCCGAGGGCGTCGTCGCAGGCCTTCAGCCAGTGGCGCGGATCGACCGACGTGCCGTCCGGATGGGGAGCCGAGCGCTGCGCGAGGACCGTGCCGTCGGCCGCGTCGACGAGCACGGCCTTGGTGGACTGGGTCGACGAGTCGATGCCGACGACGCGAGTGCTGTGAGCCACGCCACCCTGTTTAGTACGAGTCTCAAACTAATGTCAAGCGGCTTGCCTCATCGCGCCCCGCGTCGGCGCCTCAGCGTCCACCCGCGCGGAGGCGGTGGACGCTGACGCACCGACGCGAGAGGCACGTTGGAGAATGGCCCCATGACTGACTCGACCCCTACCGTCTGGCACGCGGCCGGCGACTACACCGACATCCGGTACGAGACGACCGACGACGGCATCGCGAAGATCACGATCAACCGGCCCGAGGTGCACAACGCCTTCCGGCCCCAGACGATCATCGAGATCTCCGACGCTCTCACCGTGGCGCGCGAGGACGAGTCGGTCGGCGTCATCATCCTCACCGGCGCGGGCGACAAGGCGTTCTGCTCGGGCGGCGACCAGCGGGTTCGCGGCGACTCCGGCTACAAGACGGACGCCGGCGCCACCGGCCGCTTCCACGTCACCGACCTGCACGTGCAGATGCGGCGTTGCCCGAAGCCGATCGTCGCGATGGTGGCCGGCTGGGCGATCGGCGGCGGCCACGTCCTCCACGTCGTCGCGGACCTCACCATCGCCGCCGACAACGCACGCTTCGGCCAGGTCGGCCCGAAGGTCGGCTCGTTCGACGGCGGCTTCGGCGCGAGCTCGCTGTCGCAGCTGGTCGGCATGAAGAAGGCCAAGGAGATCTGGTTCCTCTGCCGCCAGTACGACGCTCAGCAGGCGCTCGAGATGGGCATGGTCAACACCGTCGTCCCGCTCGCCGACCTCGAGGCCGAGACGGTGAAGTGGTGCCGCGAGATGCTCGCACTGTCGCCGTACGCGCTGCGTCTCATGAAGGCGAGCTTCCACGCCTCCGAGGACGGGTACGCAGGACTGCAGCAGCTCGCCCACGACACCAACCTGCTCTTCTACGGCAACGACGAGGCCAAGGAGGGCCGCGAGGCCTACAAGGAGAAGCGCAAGCCCGACTTCACGCAGTTCCCCCGACGCGCGTGAGCGGCGTGCTGCGGGCCGAGGACATGGCCGGGATCGATCCGATCCTCACGCTCACCGTCCCGCCGGAGTTCGAGGACGAGAACGGCCACGTCAACATTCGCCACTACTTCGACCTGCACGCGCGAGCGAGCGACCCCGCGTTCGAGGCGTTCGGCATCGACGACGCCTACCGCGAGGAGCGGAGGCTGAGCGTCTTCAGCATCGAGCACCGCATCCGCTACCTCGACGAGGTCCTCGTCGGTCACGACGTCGCGGTGTACGTCCGCATGCTCGCGCGGTCGGCCAAGATCGTGCACGGCATCCAACTGCTGTTCGACACCACGACCGGGTCGCTCGCGAACACCCTCGAGTTCGTCGAGGGGCACGTGAGCCTCGAGCAGCGCCGTACGGTCCCCTGGGCCGACGACGTGGCAGCGCGCCTCGACGCCACGATCGCCGACGGCGACACGTGGCCCGACCTGCCGCACCCGCTGGGGCTCGGCCTGCGCTGAGCGCGCACGGCCGGCGACGCGGTCAGCGCTTGGCCGACGCCACCGCGCGTACGGCCTCGGCGACGCGGTCGTGCACCTCCGGGTGGAACACGCTCGGGATGATGTAGTTCGCGTTGAGCTCGTCGTCGGAGACGGTCGCCGAGATCGCCTCCGACGCCGCGAGCAGCACGTCGGTCCCGATGCCGTGGCTCTGCGCGTCGAGCAGGCCGCGGAACACACCGGGGAACGCGAGCACGTTGTTGATCTGGTTCGGGTAGTCCGATCGCCCCGTCGCGACGACGGCGGCGTGCGCGCGAGCGAGCGCGGGGTCGATCTCCGGCGTCGGGTTGGCGAGCGCGAACACGATCGCGCCGTCGTTCATCGCCTCGACGTCGTCGACCGTCAGCACGTTCGGGGCGGAGACACCGATGAAGACGTCCGCACCGCCGATCACGTCGCGCAGCGTGCCGGTCACGCCGCGCGGGTTGGTGTGCTCGGCGATCCACCCGAGCTGCCCGACGAGTCCCGGGCGATCCGCGTGGACGACGCCGTCGATGTCGCACACCACCACGTCCGAGGCGCCGGCCTCGAGGACGAGCTTGAGGATCGCAGTCCCGGCCGCGCCGGCGCCCGACATGACGATGCGGACGTCCGCGATGTCCTTGCCGACCACACGCAAGGCGTTCCGCAGGGAGGCGAGCGCGACGATCGCCGTACCGTGCTGGTCGTCGTGGAACACGGGGATGTCGAGGCGGGCACGCAGGCGGTCCTCGATCTCGAAGCACTTCGGGGCGGCGATGTCCTCGAGGTTGATGCCGGCGAAGCCCGGTGCGATCGCGGCCACAGTCTCGACGATCGAGTCGACGTCGTGGGTGTCGAGGCACAGCGGCCAGGCGTCGATGTCGGCGAACGTCTTGAACAGCGCCGCCTTCCCCTCCATCACCGGCAGCGCGGCATACGGGCCGATGTCACCCAGTCCCAGGACGGCCGACCCGTCGGTGACGACCGCGACGGCGTTGCGCTTCACCGTCAGGCGGCGCGCATCCTCCTTGTCGCGGGCGATCGCCTCGCTGATGCGCGCGACGCCGGGCGTGTAGATCATCGAGAGGTCGTCGCGGGTGCGCAGCGGGTGCTTGGTCGCGACCTCGATGACGCCGCCGAGGTGCATGAGGAACGTGCGGTCGGAGACCTTCTTGACGTCGGCGTCCCCGATCGCCCGGAGCGCGGCCACGATCCGGTCGGCGTGGTCGGTGTCCGACGTCGCGACGGTGAGGTCGATCCCGAGGAGCTCGGTGTGCGACCCGGTGACGTCGAGGGCGGTGACGATGCCGCCCGCCTTCTCGACGACGGTGGTCAGGTCGCTGACGGCGGATCCGCCGGACGGGACCTCGAGGCGGATGGTGATGGAGTACGAGACGCTCGGTGCTGGCACCGGTCCAGCGTGTCACACCACGCCGGACAAGACATGAGGCACCCCTCATGTTCTCCGGGTGCCGCGTACCCTTCCTCGGTGAGGGTCGTCCGTCGTGTCGCCGCCCCCGCGGCCGCCCTTCCCGCTGTCGCGGCACTGGCCGGCACCCTGGTGCTGGTGACCGGCTGGCTCCCGTACGCCGATGCGGTCGAGCTCCTCCGCCACACCGGGCCCGTCCTCGTCTTCGTCGTCGCCATCACCGCGTACGCCGAGCTGTGCGCGGTCTGCGGGCTCTTCGACGCCGCCGCAGGGATCGCGGTCCGCGCGTCCGCGGGGCGTCGCCTCGTCCTGTCGGCGTGGGTCGCGGCGCTCGCGACGCTCTGCACGATCACCCTCTCGCTCGACACGACCGCCGTCCTCCTCACCCCCGTCGTCCTGGCGATGGCACGTCGGACGGGCTCGGACCCGCTCCCGCTCGCCCTGACCGTGGTGGCGCTCGCCAACACGGCATCGCTCCTGCTCCCCGTCTCCAACCTGACGAACCTGCTGGCGGCACCAGCGTTCGAGCGCGCCGGCACCAGCTACGTCGCGACGATGGCGTTGCCCGCACTTGCGGTCCTCGCCGCCACGATCGTCGTTCTCGCGCTCCTCCACCGCCGTGGGATCACCGGACGGTTCACGGTCACGGCGAGCACCCGCCCCGAGGATCTCGTGCTGCTGCGCACCGCGGCGGTGACCACCGTCGGAGTCGTGACGGGCTTCGTCGCGGGAGCCTCGTACGCCTGGGTGGCCGTCGCGGGCACGCTCGTGCTCGGCACGGCCATCCTCGTGCGCCGCCGCAGCCTCGTGGTCCCCGCGTCCGACCTGGTGCCGTGGCGGATGGTCGTCGCGGTGGCCGGACTGTTCGTCGTCGTCGGCGGCGCCCACGCCCACGGTCTTGACGAGGTCGCCGCGAGCATCGCCGGGAGCGGCACGGGCCTCGCCGACCTCGCACGTCTCGCCGCCGTCGGAGCCGGCTCCGCCAACGCCATCAACAACCTGCCCGCCTACCTCGCGCTCGCACCGGTCGCCGTGGACGACGCCGCGCGTACGGCGGTGCTGCTCGTCGCCGTCGGCGCCGGACCGCTGCTGACGCCGTGGGGGTCCCTGGCCACGCTGCTGTGGTGGCGCCAGGTCCAGCGGCACGGAGACGACGGCGCACGGCCGACGTGGCGCCGTACGCTCGGACAGGGGCTCGTCCTCGCCCCGGTGGCCGTCGCCGTCGGCACAGTCACCGTCGCGCTCACCTCTCGCTAGCGCCGTACGACCTGCGGGTGGGCCGCACCGACGGTAGAACCGGGGTGTGAGCGACGACCAGTCACCGCGCCCCGACTCGCACGACGAGAGCACCCTCACCGTCGTCGTCGCCTTCACCATGAACGCGCTCATCGCGATCGCCAAGAGCGTGGCCGCCGCTCTCACCGGTTCAGCGTCGATGGTCGCCGAGGCGGCGCACTCGTGGGCCGACACCGGCAACGAGATCTTCCTCATCGTCGCCGACCGGCGTTCGCGCGGCCGACCCGACGACGAGCACCCCCTCGGCTACGGCCGCGAGGCGTACGTGTGGTCGATGTTCGCCGCGATCGGCCTCTTCACCGCAGGTGCCGCCGTGTCGATCTGGCACGGCGTCACCGAGCTCCTCGACCCGGAGCCGGCCGGCGACTTCGGCATCGCCTACGCGGTCCTCGGCATCGCATTCGTCCTGGAGAGCGTCTCGTTCGCGCAGGCGTTCCGGCAGACCCGCGGCGCCGCCCGTCGCGAGAGCATCGACGTCTTCGACGCCGCGCTGAACACCTCCGATCCGACCCTGCGCGCAGTCTTCGCAGAGGATGCCGCGGCTCTCATCGGACTCGTCCTGGCGTTCACCGGGATCCTCGCGCACCAGCTGACGGGATCACCGGTCCCCGACGCCATCGGGTCCATCGCCGTCGGCATCCTGCTCGCCGTGGTCGCCGTGGTGCTGATCGACCGCAACCGGCGGTTCATCGTCGGCGAGCACGTGTCGCCCTCGCAGCGCGACCGGACGCTGGACCTGCTCTCGCGCGTCGAGGAGATCGAGCGCGTCACCTACCTGCACGTCGAGTTCGTCGGTCCCCGCCAGGTGTACGTCGTCGCGCACGTCGACCTCGTCGGCGACACCCACGAGGCGGCGGTCGCGTACGCGCTGCGGGCGCTCGAGCGCCGGATCGAGGAGCACCCTCTCGTCGTCGAGTGCGTCCTCAGCCCGGCGACCCCTGACGAGGAGACGCTCCGGCCTGCGTGACCCGGCGGTCAGGCCACCCGGCGTCCGGTCAGCTCCTCGATCGCGAGGCCGAGGAGCACCGTGCCCGGGAATCCGACCCACGGCTCGGGGTCCACGTCCGGAAGGTCGGCGTCGCCGACCGCCCTGATCGTGCCGCGGACCTTGACGCTCCAGCCGGTCTGCGCCAGCCGGTCGAGATAGGTCACGAGGAACGCGACCTGCTCCGGACCCGGCGCGAGCTCGGCGAGGGTGCCCGCCTCGACCGTACGGATGTAGATCATGTCGCCGCTCAGCCGGAAGTTCACCGGCGTGATGTCGACACCGCGGCTGGACTCGTACGCGATGTGCCCGACGCGTGCTGTGCCCAGCAGGTCGCGCGTCTCGGCATCGTCGAGGGTCACCAGCGCCTTGCCGCTCATCGCCACCTCCTGGCCGTAGTTCGAGTCTACGTCGGAGGTCGGATCACAGCGCACGTCGTAGGGTGGCCACAGCAGCCGACGAGAGGGGTGTCGTGACCAGCGTTTCCCGCTTCCCAGAGCCGCAGGCCGTGACCTCACCACTGACCGAGTACGCCGTCTTCCTCGTCGTCACCATCGCGCCCGGACACGAGGCTGCGCAGACCGCTCGGGACGTCGTCGGCGAGGTCGGCGACCTGGTCCGCGCGGTCGGCTTCCGCAGCCTCCACGGCGGCCTCACCTGCGTCGTCGGCATCGGCTCGGAGGCGTGGGACCGGTTCGACGCACCGGCACGGCCGGAGCACCTGCACCCGTTCGTGGCGATCGACGGCTTCGCCCATGACGCTCCGAGCACGCCAGGCGACCTCCTCTTCCACATCCGCGCCTCGCGTCACGACCTGTGCTTCGAGCTCGAGCGGCTGATCCTCGACGCGCTCGGCGACGCGGTCAGCGTCGTCGACGACACGCCAGGGTTCCGCTACTTCGACGCCCGCGACCTGCTCGGATTCGTCGACGGCACCGAGAACCCGGTCGGCGACGGCCTGACGGACGCCGCGTACGTCGACGGCGACGGCGACTTCGCGGGCGGAAGCTACGTCGTCACGCAGCGCTACACCCACGACCTCGCCGCCTGGGGAAGGCTGTCGACCGAGGAGCAGGAGCGGATCATCGGGCGCACCAAGGCCGACGACGTCGAGCTCGCCGACGAGGTGATGCCGTCGAACTCGCACGTGGTGCTCAACACGCTGACCGACGACGAGGGCAACGATCTCGACATCGTGCGGTTCAACATGGCCTTCGGGAGCTACGCCGCCGGCGAGGTCGGCACCTACTTCATCGGCTACGCCAAGGACCCGGCGATCACCGAGGAGATGCTCCGCAACATGTTCGTGGGCAAGCCCGCGGGCAACTACGACCGCATCCTCGACTTCTCGACAGCGACGTCCGGCTGCCTGTTCTTCGTCCCCTCGTCCGCCACGCTCGCCATGCTCGACGACCTACCCCCGCTGGCCGAGGCCACCCCGACCCCGCCGGCCGAGGCCACCCCACCAACCCCCGACAGCTCGCTGCGCGTCGGGAGCCTTCGAGGAGAGTACGAACGATGAACAACCTGTACCGCTCGCTCGCACCGATCTCCGCGCCGGCCTGGGCGCAGATCGAGGAGGAGGCGAGCCGGACGTTCCGCCGCAACCTCGCCGCCCGACGTGTGGTCGACGTCCACGACCCGCAGGGCGTGGAGTTCGCCGGCTTGTCGACCGGCCACCGCGGCGCTGCGACGACCGACAGCTTCGGCGTCGCCGTACGCCGCCGCGAGGTCGCTCCGGTCGCTGAGCTGCGCGTCACGTTCGACCTGAGCCGCGAGGACATCGACGACGTGGAGCGCGGCTCGAACGACTCCGACTGGCAGCCGGTCAAGGACGCCGCGCGTGCGCTCGCGTTCGCCGAGGACGGGGCGATCTTCCACGGCCTCACCGACGTCGGCATCCGCGGCATCGCGGAGTCGTCGAGCAACCCGCGGATGCCGCTGCCGGTGAACGCGGTCGACTATCCCGACGTGGTCGCGCAGGCGCTGAGCCAGCTGCGCCTGGTCGGCGTCGAAGGCCCGTACGCCCTGCTGCTCAGCGCCGACGCGTTCACGCTGGTCAACGAGACGACCGACCACGGCTACCCGATCCACCAACAGCTGTCGCGCCTGGTGGACGGCAACATCGTGTGGGCGCCGGCGATCTCGGGCGCCGTCCTCCTGTCGACTCGTGGCGGTGACTACGACCTGCACCTCGGGCAGGACACGTCGATCGGCTACCTCCATCACGACGACGAGTCCGTGACGCTCTACCTGCAGGAGTCGTTCGCGTTCCTCCCGCTCACCTCCGAGGCATCGGTGGTGCTGGACGCATGAGCGAGATCTCGACGGGCTCGACCGGAAGAACGGCCGACGTCTGGACGGAGCGGCGCAGCGTCGACGTCGGCGCGCTGACCTTCGACGTCGCGTTCGCCGGACCCGAGGAGGGCACTCCCGTGGTCCTGCTGCACGGGTTCCCCCAGACGTACGACTCGTGGCTGGGGGTCGCCCCCAGGCTCGCCGAGGCAGGCCTGCGCGTCATCGCTCCGAACCAGCGCGGCTACTCGCCCGGAGCCCGCCCGCTGGACACGGACGCGTACGGCATGGAGCACCTCGTCGGCGACGTCACGGGGCTGATGGACGCGCTTGGGTACGACGCCACACACGTGGTCGGTCACGACTGGGGTGCGGCGGTGTCGTGGGCGCTGACGGCGCACCACCCCGACCGCGTCCGCTCGCTGGTCGCGCTCTCGGTGCCGCACCTCGCGGCGTACGGGTGGGCGCTGCGCCACGACGAGGACCAGCAGAAGCGTGCCTCGTACATCCAGCTCATGCGCCAGCCCGGCAAGGCCGAGGAGGTCCTGCTCGCTGACGGCGCACGACGGATCACGGCGATGTACGACGGCGCGGTCCCGCCGGAGATCGCTGCGTCGTTCGTCGCCGCGATGCAGGAGCCGGGAGCGCTGACGGCAGCGCTGAACTGGTACCGCGCGATGGACCGCGATCTCGACCAGACCCCGACGGTGGTCGTGCCCACGACCTACCTGTGGGGTGACGCGGACTGGGCGCTCGGCGCGGCAGGCGCCCGGCGGTGCGGCGAGCACGTCGACGCCGAGTACCGGTTCGTGCCCGTCGCGGGGGCGTCGCACTGGTTCCCGGAGGAGTTCCCGGACGTGGTCGCCTCGGAGATCGTGGCGCGCACCCGCGGCTGAGCCGTACCCGTCAGGCGGGTGATCCACCCACGTCCTCGGGCCTCTCGCGGGCACGCTCGGCCTCGTTGCGCCGAGAGACCTCGGCCGACAGGTCGCGGACCCGCTGGCCGCGGTGCCGGTTGGAGCTGGTCAGCCAGGCGAGCCCGAGGATGAGCGCCACGGCGATGATCACGCCCCACAAGGTCGCCGCGCGGAACCCCGGCCCGTCCACGTCGAGGATGCGCTCACCGGCGTGCGCGCCGTCGCTGGTCCCGATGACGATCGACAGCGTCATCAGGTTCGGGAGGGCGAGCAGGATCCCGACCCCGACGAGCACGGCGATCCAGACCCCCTTGATCCATCGTCGGGCGATCGCCTGCCACACGATGAGAAGCGGCACGAACGTGAAGACGACGCCGAGGAACAGCCCCCATACGGTGCCCGCGGTGAGCTTCCCGTCGACTCGGGTCCCGATCCACTGCGCCCACCAGCGCGGCACGAACGCAGCGAGCGCGTAGCCGACCGCAACGAGCACCACGGCGATCGCCAGGACGAACACGGCCTTGCGGGCCACGTCCTTCGCGCGCGTCGAGGCATCGGAGACGTGGCTGGGAGCCGTACGCCGCGGAGCGCCGTCGGCCGCGTCCCGCGCGCGCTCCGGCGGATTCTCCGGGGGCGTCGCCGCCCCGTCGTGCGAGGTCACCATCTGCCCAGAATGGCACCAAACCTGCGGGCTGGCCGGAATCCGGACCGACGACCGGATAACATCCGTTTACAGAGATGTGACGCACGGCACACACTCGGGTTGCCTGGCGTTCACCTCAGGAAGGAACGGTCACCATGACCCCGACAGAGGGCCTGCGCACCGCCGAGATCATCCCCCTGGAGAGGGACAACCTCCGCGTCGTCGCCAAGTCGCGCCGCAGCGCGCGATCCCTGATCCTGTCCAGCGCGCTCAGGATGACCGTGAAGCCCGCGCTGTCGGTGTGGGCGCACGCCCCGGGAGCGCCCTGGCCGACCGGTCTTCTCGAGGGTGCCGCCGCCTTCCTTCCCGCCCCCCGCCGTACGACCATCGACGAGATCCGGCTGCCGCAGTGCGACGCCGAGGTCATCCGCGCGGAGTCCGCCGAGCACGCCGACACGCACGCGATCCTCTACCTCCACGGTGGGGCGTTCCTCATCGGCGGCCTCAACACCCACCGCGGCCTCGCAGCGCGCCTGTCGGCGACCGGAGGCTGCACCGTCCTCAACGTCGGCTACCGGATGATGCCGAAGCATCCCGTCAGCCATGCGATCGAGGACGGCCTGAACGGCTACCGCTGGCTGCTCGAGCAGGGATACCCGCCCGAGCGGATCGTCGTCGCCGGCGACTCAGCGGGCGGCTACCTCGCGTTCGCCGTCACGCTCGCGATCCTGCAGGAGGGCCTCGCTGCCCCCGCCGGCCTCGTGGCGATGTCCCCACTGACCGACCTCGACCCCGAGCGCAAGCTCGACCACCCCGACCGTCCGTCCTGCGCGCTCTTCCCCCGTTCGGCGTGGCGGGGGTTCCTGCGGCTCGTCGACATGGTCGAGAACGAGCTGCTCTCCGAGCTCCTGCAACCGGCGTCGTCGCTCGTCGACGCCGACCTGCGCGGCCTTCCCCGCACGCTCATCCAGGTCGGGTCCGACGAGCTCGTCCTTCCCGACGCCGAGCTGATGGCGATCCGCCTCGCCCGCTCCGACGTCGACGTCGAGCTGCAGGTCTGGGAGAAGCAGGTGCACGTCTTCCAGCTCGCGATCGGCATCGTCCCGGAGTCGCGAGAGGCGACGAGGGAGGTCGGGCGGTTCGCGCGCGACGCCACGGCCGCCGCCGCACGCAGCGCGAGGTCGACCCGTCGGCCCCGGCGCGCCCGCACGCGCCAGGCCTGAGGTCGGCCACACGGCACCGCCCGCCCAACCGACCGGCGGTGAGCTGAGTCCCACGCACCGCCCGTCCAACCGACCCGCGGTGAGCTGAATCCCACGCACCGCCCGTGCCGTGGGACCAGGCTCACCGCGCACGGGTTGACGCGCGTGACTGCGGGCTAGATTCCGGAGTCCGTGCCGGATCCGCCGGGCATCCCGCCCCCGCCCTGCGGGCCCGTACCGTCCTGGCTCATTCCCGGAGGACCACCGCCCATCCCCGGACGACCGCCGCCCCAGCCCGGGCCGCCCTGCCCGTCGTCGGCCGAGGCGGTGCCGACGGCCATCCCTCCGAGGAACCCGAAGCCGCACAGCGCGATCCCGGCGATGGCGGCGCCGATCCGGGTCTTGCGGTCGGTCCCACGCCAGCCCGCGGTCGGCTGGGGCTGCGGCTGCTGGGGCTGGGGCTGGGGCTGCGGCTGCGGTTCGTACGACGGCTGCTGGGGGTTCGTCTCATTCATCTCTCTGTCCTTCGTGGTTGTGGTGAGGTCAGCGCGTCACTGCGCGGACGTGAGGTCGTACAGCGTGGTGCCGTCCACGGTCTGCGCCGTGAAGCTCGCGGTCACCCAGCTCTCGATCTCGCTGTTGCTTCCGCCGCCCCGGCCGGTGCCGGCGACGTAGAAGTGGATCTCGCCGGCCGCGACCCACTCCTTGAACTGGTCGAGGGTCGGGTAGTCGTCGGTGCCGTTGAAGCCGCCGATGGCGAGGACCGGCTCCCCGGAGGCGAGCTGCAACGGCGCTGCACCGTTGGCGGTCTGCGCCGCAGCGGCCCACCGGTAGTCGCCGCTCTGGAGGAGCCGCACGACGTCGTCGCTGACACCGGCGATCCCGTTGCCCCCGAGGAAGCTGGTGCCACCGGTCCCGGTTCCGCCTGGCGCCGCGCCTCCGAACCCACCGCCCCTGCCCGGCCCCCCGCCCGAGGACGGGCCTGCGGTCACGATCGACCCCGTGTGCGCTGTGCCGACGGTCTCGATCGCCGACGCGGTCGGACCGGCGAGCGCGACGATCCCGACGAGGACCGCGACCGCGACCGCGAGGCGTCGAGCCCTGGCACCGACGAGGGTGAGCTCGGGCCCGAGCAGGAGCAGGACACCGGCGGCGACCGCTGCCACGACGACGACCCAGCGAAGCCACGGCAGGAACGCCGGGGTCGCAGCCAGGAGCCGCCACTGCCAGACCCCCGTCAGGAAGACCGTCCCCGCGAGAACCGCCCGCGGCACCAGCTCCGTACGGCGCCGCCAGAGCAGGACGGTCCCGACCCCGACCAGCGCGGCGATCGCCGGTGCGAGCGCCACCGTGTAGTACTCGTGGATGATCCCCTGCATGAGGCTGAACGTCAGCCCCGTGACGATCAGCCATCCGCCCCAGACGATCACGAACGCGCGCATCCGGTCGGTCCGCGCCGCGCGCCAGGAGAAGGCCGCCAGGACACTGAGCGCCACCAGCGCTGCCGGGAGGAGCCAGCTCGCCTGAGTCTGCATCTGCGAGCTGAAGAGGCGCCCGATGCCGGGCGTCCCCCACTGACCGCCCTGACCCCCTCCACCGCCGACGGACCCGGTCTCTTCGCCGTTGAGCCTGCCGAGGCCGTTGTAGCCGAGCGTGAGCTCGAGGATGCTGTTCCCGGTCGAGCCACCGATGTACGGCCGCGACCCCGCTGGCCACAGCTCGGCGACGAGCACCCACCACCCGGCTCCGACGATCACGGCACCGCCGGCGGCGAGGAGGTGAAGAAGACGGGTACGCAGCTGCGCCGCGCCGGCGACGCCGTACGCGAGCGCCATCCCGGGGACGACCAGGAACGCCTGGAGCATCTTCGCCAGGAACGCGAACCCGATCAGGAGCCCGGCCAGGACCATCCAGCGGAGCGCCTTCTTGGCGTCGACCGCCCGGGTCACCGCCCACGCAGCGGAGACCATGAGGAAGACGAGCAGCGCGTCCGGGTTGTTGAACCGGAACATCAGCGCCGCGACCGGGGTGGTCGCGAGCACCGCTCCGGCGATCAGCGCCGACCACGGGCCGGCCCAGCGCTTCACCGCCGCGTACAGGACACCGACGCTCGCGACGCCGAGGAGTGCCTGCGGCAGCAGCATGCTGAAGGAGCTGAACCCGAAGAGACGCGCGGACACGCCCATCACCCACAGCGAGGCCGGCGTCTTGTCGACGGTGATGCCGTTCGACGCGTCGAGGGCGCCGAAGAACCAGGCCTTCCAGCTCTCCGAACCCGCCTGCACGGCCGCCGCGTAGTACTCGTTGGCGTAGCCGTTGATCGACAGGTTCCAGCAGTACGCCACGGCCGTCGCCGCGAGCAGCGCGACGAGGAGCGTGCGGTCGACGGTCCACCAGCGGCTCGTCGCCGCGGCATCGGCGGGCGCACCGACAGGCGCGGAAGCTGTCTCTCGTGCGAGCGTGGTCATGCGATGCTCCTCTCGTCCGCCGGGGCGGTGAGCGTGTCGGTGCGGAGTGGGGCGGGGACGACGGCCCCGCGCTGGCGGTCGGCGAACACCCAGCGGTCGAGCATCAGGAACCGCAGCGCAGTCGCCGCGACGTTCGCGATCGTGAGGACGCCGACCTCCGTGAGCGGCGTGTGGCCATGGCCTGCCGTGAGCAGCAGCGCCGACGCGGTGAGCACCCAGCCGCAGCCGAAGGCGACCAGTCCCTGGAGGTGGTGCCGGGCGAGTCCGCCGGCACCGACGACCTCGAAGGTGAAGCGCCGGTTGAGCGCGGTGTTGCCGATCGCGGTGATCACGAGGGCGACGAGGTTCGCGACCTGCGCGGAGGCGACCTCGCGGGCCAGCAGGAAGAGGACCGCGTACGCGATCGTGCTGAGCGCGCCGACGAGGCCGAACCTGACCACCCGGATGCCGATCGGCATCACGGGTCGTGAGCGGCCGAAGGCTCGGCGTACGGGTTCGAGGTCGAGCGACCCCGTCGTCAGGCCCCGCGCCATCCGCGCGACGCCCCGCAGGTCGTCGCGTACGGTCGACGCGATCGCAACCCGGCTGTCGGGGTCGTCGACCCAGTCGACGGGGACCTCGGCGATCCGGAGGCCGGCGCGCTCGGCAAGGACCAGGAGCTCGGTGTCGAAGAACCAGGTGGTGTCCTCGACGTACGGGAGCAGCGCCTGGGCGACGTCGGCACGCACGGCCTTGAAGCCGCACTGCGCGTCGCTGAACCGGGCGCCGAGCGCGACCCGGAGGATCGTGTTGTAGCCCCGCGAGAGCGCCTCGCGCTTCGTCCCCCGTACGACGCGGGAGTCACGACGCAGCCGCGTCCCGATCGCCACGTCGGAGTGGCCCGAGAGCAGCGGCGCGACCAGCGGCATCAGGGCGTCGAGGTCGGTGGAGAGGTCCACGTCCATGTACGCGACGACCGTGGCCGTGCTGCGCGACCAGACCGTCGCGAGCGCCCGTCCGCGGCCGCGCTCGGGGATGCGGACCAGCTCCACCCCGTGCAGCGTCGCCGCGAGGTCGGCGGCAACCTCCGCCGTACCGTCGGTACTGCCGTTGTCGGCGATCACCACCCGGCTCGCATACGGGACGGCGGTGTCGAGGTAGGTCCGCAGCCGGTGCACGCTACGTTCGAGGACGTGCGCCTCATTCAGGACCGGGACGACGATGTCGATCACGGGGGATGACTGGCTCATGTCCCTCACGGTCGCGCCGGAACTTCACGTTCCCCTGCGGCAAGCCTGGGAGTCGACTGTGAGTTGCCGCCGCCCCATCCCCGCCGGTCGAGTAGTCCGAGCCGCTGGGCGAGGACATATCGAGACCCCCCCGGTCGAGACCCGGTCTCGATACGGGCTCCGCTGGCGCTCCGCCCTACTCGACCAGCGGAGGGATACGGGCTCCGCTGGCGCTCCGCCCTACTCGACCAGCAGAAGATGGGGCCGACCAGCAGAAGATGGGGCCTCAGCGGGCGAGCGGGATCCGCACCGTGAACGTCGCACCCTCGCCGGGCGCCGTGTCGAGGTCGACGCGACCGCCGTGGCCCGCCACGAGCGCGGACACGATCGCGAGCCCGAGCCCGGACCCTCCGTCCTCGCGGCTGCGTGCTTCGTCGGCACGGTAGAAGCGTTCGAACACGTGGTCCGCCTGCTGCGGGTCGAGGCCCGGCCCGGCGTCCGACACCGCGACCACACCGTCGTCCCCGTCGATGCTCACGTCGATCCGGACCTCGGCGTCCACGGGCGTGTGCGCGAGCGCGTTGCCCACGATGTTGCCGAGGACCTGGCGCAGGCGGGCCTCGTCGCCCTCGACCACCACGGGAGCCCCCGCGTCGGGTGCGACGATCACGCGATCCGGCTGAACGGCTCGTGCGTCGACGGCGGCGTCGCGAGCCAGCTCACGGAGGTCGACCGGGTCCTGGAGCAGCGGTCGCTCCTGGTCGAGCCGGGCGAGCAGGAGGAGGTCCTCGACGAGGACGCCCATCCGGTCGGCCTCCTGGCGGATCCGCCCCATGAACCGGTCCACGGTCGCCTGGTCAGCCGCAGCACCCTGGCCGTACAGCTCGGCGAAGCCCCGGATCGACGTCAGCGGCGTACGGAGCTCGTGGCTGGCGTCGGCGACAAAGCGGCGCATCCGCCGCTCCGACTCCTCGGCCCTGCGCGCCTCCTCCTCGCGGTTGCGGACGGCATCCTCGATGTGCCCGAGCATGGTGTCGAGCGATGCCGACAGCGCGCCGACCTCGGTGCGCGGGTCGAGGCCGGTGTCGACGCGAGCCGTCAGGTCCCCGGCGGCGATCGACTCCGCGGTCGCCTCGACCTCGACGAGCGGACGCAGGCTGCGCCGTACGACGGCGGAGCTGACGAGAGCCAGGGCGAGCAGCACGACGGCCGCGATGGCGAGCTCGATCCAGCGCAGCTGAGTCAACGTCGCGGAGACGTCGTCGAGGCCGACCGCGACCGCGGCCGTCAGCCCGTCACGCGTGGTGGTGAAGACGACGCGCCACTGCCTGCCGTCGTCGACCGACGACACGGTCAGCGGCTCGTCGAGGGTGACCTCGTCAGGGGACGGAAGATCCGGGTAGTCGGCGGGGTCGAGCCGGTCGTCGGCGATCGGGTCCGACGCGTTGCCGGCGTCGTCGAAGAACTGGATCACGTACTGCGACGGCAGCCCGGCGCGCCCTGCCGCCTCCAGCGGCCGCGGACCCGGGCCGTTCGCCAGCCGGTCGGCCTCCGACGTCAGCTGACGGTCGACCCGCTGGGTGAGCGTCCGCTCGAGGAGCACGTTGGTGGCGAGCGCGCTGACGACGAGTGCGATCGTCACCATCGCCACCAGGACGACGACGAGCTGGACGCGCAGGGGCTGGTCGCGCCACCGACGGATCAGCCCTGAGACGGACGAGGGCTGCCGCGTGGCGCTCATCGCGGACGCCGCAGGACGTATCCCACGCCGCGCACCGTGTGGATCAGTCGTGGCTCGGCGGTGTCGAGCTTGCGTCGCAGGTACGACACGTAGGTCTCGACGACGTTGCCGTCTCCGCCGAAGTCGTAGTTCCAGACGTGGTCGAGGATCTGCTGCTTGCTCAGCACCCGCCCGCTGTTGAGCAGGAGGTAGCGCAGGAGCTTGAACTCCGTCGGCGACAGCTCGACGAGGTGGCCGGCCTTGCGGACCTCGTGGCTGTCGGTGTCCATCTCGAGGTCGGCCAGCCGCAGCCGCGAGTCCGACGCCTCCGACCGACGCGTACGACGCAGCACGGCATGGACGCGTGCGACCAGCTCGTCGAGGCTGAACGGCTTCGCGAGGTAGTCGTCGCCCCCCGCCGTCAGTCCGCTGACCCGGTCGGCGGGAGTGTCGCGCGCCGTCAGGAAGATGACAGGGACCTCACGCCGCTCGGCACGAAGCCGCTTCACGACCTCGAACCCGTCGACGCGAGGCATCATGACGTCGAGCACGACGAGGTCGAGCGCGGGGTCGGTGACGATGGTGTCGAGGGCCTGCCGGCCGTCGGTGGCGGTCGCCACGTCGAACCCGGCGAACCGGAGGCTGGAGGCGAGCAGGTCGAGGATGCTCGCGTCGTCGTCGACGACGAGCAGCCGTGCTGGAGTGTCTTCGGTGGCCATCGCCCACGAGTCTGTCCCAGGTCTCTCCGACCCGCCTGGGCAGAGGCTGTGAGGTTCCTGTGAACGGCCCCCGGCGGCCTTCAGGGGCCGACCCTTAGAATTGCCCCACGGGTGACGGCGGCAGAGGAGGCAGGTGGATCTGATGCTGCTCGCCCTGTTGATCCACCTGGTCGCCGCAGCGGCAGCACCTGCTCTCGTCAGCCGACTGGACCGCTACGCGTTCCCGGTCCTCGCCCTGGCGCCTGCCTCGGTGTTCGTCTGGCTGCTCACCCTGGGCGGCGAGGTCGCGGGGCCCGATGCTGCGGTCCGGACCGAGACGTACGAGTGGGTCCCGACGATCGGGCTCGAGGTCGGCCTGCGTCTCGACACGCTCAGCTGGACACTCGCTCTGCTCGTGACGGGGATCGGCGCCCTGGTCCTGCTCTACTGCACCTGGTACTTCCGGGCGTACGACCCCGCGCTGTGGCGGTTCTCCGGCGCCTTCGTCGCCTTCGCTGGCTCGATGCTGGGGCTCGTCCTGGCGAGCGACGTGCTGCTCCTCTACGTCTTCTGGGAGCTCACGACCGTCTTCTCCTACATCCTCATCGGTCACAACCCCGAGCGCATCGCCAACCGGCGCGCCGCGATGACCGCCCTGCTCGTGACGACCTTCGGCGGACTGGCGATGCTGGTCGGCTTCATCATGCTGGGCGAGAGCGCCGGCTCGTACCAGATCGACGCGATCATGGGCCTCGCCCCGTCCGGAGCCGCGACGACGGCCGCCATCGCGCTCGTCCTGGTCGGCGCGGTGTCGAAGTCCGCCCTCGTGCCGTTCCACTTCTGGCTGCCCGGCGCGATGGCGGCGCCGACGCCGGTGAGCGCCTACCTGCACGCCGCCGCGATGGTGAAGGCCGGCGTCTTCCTCGTCGCGGTCATGGCGCCGACGTTCGCCGAGGTGTCGCTGTGGCGGCCGGCCCTGCTCACGCTCGGCGTCGTCACGATGATCGTCGGCGGCGTCCGCGCTCTCGGACAGCACGACGTCAAGCTGCTCCTCGCGTACGGCACGGTGAGCCAGCTCGGCTTCCTGACGGCGGTCGTCGGTCTCGGCACCCGTGCCGCGGCCCTGGCAGGCCTGGCGATGGTCGTCGCACACGCGTTGTTCAAGGCGGCGCTGTTCATGGTGGTGGGCATCGTCGACCACTCGGCCCACACGCGCGACCTGCGCAAGCTGTCGCAGCTGCGGCCCGCGATGCCCTGGCTGTTCGGGTTCACGGTGCTCGCTGCGGCATCGATGGCCGGCATCCCACCGATGCTGGGCTTCGTCGCGAAGGAGTCGGTCTACGGGGCGTTCGTCGACGTGGTCGCGGACGGTGACGGCACAGGGATCGGCCCCGTCGCCGGCAGCCTCGTTCTCGCCGGGCTCGTCGTCGGCTCGCTGCTGACCATGGCCTATACGCTGCGGTTCGTCTGGGGCGTGTTCGGTGACAAGCCCGGCGTCGAGCGCCCCGCAGACCTGGTCGCGGTGCCGGTCGGCTTCGCGGCGCCGACCGCCGTGCTGGCGACCGTGTCGCTCGTCCTGGGCTTCTTCGGGAGCGCGCTGACCGACCTGTGGGCCGGGTACGACCACCTCTTCCCGCCGGGTGTCCACCACGCCGAGCTCGCCCTCTGGCACGGCCTGTCGCCCGCTCTCGGCCTGTCGGCGATCGCGGTGCTCGGCGGTGTCGCCCTCTTCGTCTGGCAGCGCCGCGCCCAGTACGTGCCCACCGCACCGTGGATGCCCTCGGCCGAGCGGTCGTACGAGGCCGTCATGCGCGGCACGGACCGTCTGGCCGTCGAGGTCACCGGCCGTACGCAGCGCGGTTCGCTGCCGTTCTACCTCGGGTCGATCCTCGTCGTCGTGCTCCTCGTGCCCGGCACCGCCTTGGTGCTCAACCGCACCTGGACCGACGACGTCGTATGGTTCGACTCGGCGGCGCAGGCCGTCGTCGCGGTCCTGATGGCGACCGCTGCGGTGCTGACCGTCCGCTCGCGACGGCGGCTCAAGGCCGTGCTGCTCGCGGGCGTCTCCGGCTACTGCACGGCGATGCTGTTCCTGCTGCACGGAGCTCCCGACCTCGCGCTGACACAGGTGCTGGTCGAGACCGTCACCCTCGTGATCTTCGTGCTCGTGCTCCGCCGGATGGTCCCGTACTTCTCCGACCGCCCGCTGACCCGGGCGCGCTGGCTCCGCGTCGGGATCGGAGCCGCGTCCGGGATCTTCGCCTCCGGCATCGCGCTCGCCGCGGCCGGCGTCCGGATCGGCGACCCGGTGTCGGTGGAGTTCCCCGAGAGCGCCGTCGAGTACGGCGGCGGGCACAACATCGTCAACGTGACCCTGGTCGACATCCGCGCATGGGACACGATGGGCGAGCTGTCCGTGCTGGTTGTGGCCGCGACCGGTGTCGCCTCGCTGATCTTCCTCATCACCGGCCGCGGCGGCGTTCAGAGCCCCGCCAACCCGCTGCCGTCCCACCAGGACACCGGCCGCTGGCTGCGTGCGGGCAGGACATTGTCCGCCGAGCGACGTTCGATCGTCTTCGAGATCGTCACGCGACTCGTGTTCCACACGATCATCCTGTTCTCGGTGTGGCTGGTGTTCGCCGGCCACAACGGCCCTGGAGGCGGGTTCGCGGGCGGCCTCATGGCGGGTCTCGCCCTGATGGTCCGCTATCTCGCCGGTGGCCGGTACGAGCTGGACGAGGCCGCACCCGTCGATGCTGGTCGGGTCCTCGGGCTCGGGCTCGCTGTCGCGACGAGCGCCGCGCTCGCCCCGCTGGCCTTCGGCGGGCAGGTGCTCCAGAGCGCGACGATCGATCTCCACCTGTGGGCGATCGGCGACATCCACCTCGTGACGTCGCTGTTCTTCGACATCGGCGTCTACCTCGTCGTGTTCGGTCTCATGCTCGACGTCCTGCGCAGCCTGGGCGGTGGCATCGACGCCGACGCGGAGGACGAGATGCCCGACCTGCCCGGCTCGTACACCGACGACGAGTCCACCCCGATGACAGGAGGGGCGCGATGACCGTCAACCTCGTCCTGATCGTCGTCATCGGCGTGACGTTCGCCTGCGGGGTCACGCTCCTGCTCGAGCGCAGCCTGACCCGGATCGTCGTCGGCACGCTGCTGATCGGCAACGCCGTCAACCTCATCTTCATCGTCGCCTCCGGGGCCCCCGGTCGCGCCCCGATCGTGGACGAGAGCGACCCGTCTCCGATGAGCGACCCTCTCCCTCAGGCCATGGTTCTGACGGCGATCGTGATCACCCTCGGCGTGGCGGCGTTCCTGCTCGCGCTCGCGTACAGGTCCTGGCAGCTCGAGGGCCACGACGAGGTCCAGGACGACGTCGAGGACCGTCTCATCATGCGTCTCGCCGACCTCGACGAGGCGTCGCAGTCGTACGAGGAAGGCACCGGTGACCCGGACGAGGAAGGCGCCGATCCTGCGGAGGCCGAGCGATGACCGCTGACTCCGCGATGTCCTTCCTGATCCCCCTCCCCGTGGTGCTGGCGCTCCTCGGCGCAGGCGTCTGCCTCGCCGTCGGGCACAACGCCCGCGCCCAGCGGGTGATCAGCTTCGTGGTCCTCACCGCGATCGTCGGCATCGCAGCCACGCTCCTGTGGGCGGCCGACCGCGACGGGCCCCAGGTCGTGTACGTCGGTGGCTGGCCCGCCCGCATGGGGATCGTGCTCGTCGCCGACCGTCTGTCTGCCCTGCTGCTGCTCGTGTCGGCGATCGTCACGCTGTCGGTCCTCGTCTACTCGGTCGGCCAGGGGATCATCGAGTTCGGCCGCGACACCCCGCTGTCGGTCTTCTACCCGACGTACCTCGTCCTGGTCGCTGGTGTCTCCAATGCCTTCCTGTCGGGCGACCTCTTCAACCTGTACGTCGGCTTCGAGGTCCTGCTGGCGGCGAGCTACGTGCTCATCACGCTCGGCGGCACCGGTCCGCGGGTGCGGGCCGGCACGACGTACGTCGTCGTGTCCGTGCTGTCGTCGATGGTGTTCCTCATCGCCATCGCGGGGGTCTACGCCGCCACCGGCACCGTCAACATGGCTGATCTCGCGGTCAAGCTGCAGGAGGTGCCCGAGGGCGTGCGCGTCGTGCTGCAGCTGATGCTGCTCACGGCGTTCTCGATCAAGGCGGCGGTGTTCCCGCTGTCGGCCTGGCTTCCCGACTCCTACCCGACGGCGCCCGCTCCGGTCACGGCGGTGTTCGCCGGCCTGCTGACCAAGGTCGGCGTGTACGCGATCATGCGCGTGCAGACCCTGCTCTTCCCCGACAGTCCCCTGTCGGACCTGCTGCTGTGGGCAGCGCTGCTGACGATGCTGATCGGCATCCTCGGCGCCATCGCCCAGTCGGACATCAAACGTATGCTCTCGTTCACCCTGGTCAGCCACATCGGCTACATGGTGTTCGGGGTGGCGATCGCGTCCGATCTGGGCCTCGCCGGCGCCATCTTCTACATCGTCCACCACATCACGATCCAGACGACGCTGTTCCTCGTCACCGGCCTCATCGAGATCCGCGGCGGCTCGACGTCGCTGGAGCATCTCGGTGGCCTGGCCAAGGCGGCGCCGGTGCTCGCCCTGATGTTCTTCCTCCCGGCGATGAACCTGTCCGGGATCCCGCCGTTCTCCGGGTTCCTCGGCAAGGTCGCGCTCGTCCAGGCCGGCGTCGACCGCGCAGGCTGGCTGGCCTACCTGGTCGTCGCGGCGTCGATCGTGACGAGTCTCCTGACCCTGTACGCCGTTGCGAAGACCTGGAACCGCGCGTTCTGGCGTCCACGCACCGAGGAGCCGGACGAGGTCGGCGAGTGGGTCCCGAGCACCGGCACCAAGTCGGGCGAGCCGTGGGGCGACACGGTCACCGTCACGTCCGTACGCTCCCTCCCGCGTGCGATGGTCGCGCCGACGTTGACGCTGGTCGCCCTCGGCACGGCGCTGACCTTGGTCGCCGGACCGCTGTTCGGGATCACGGAGCGGGCCGCTGCCGAGCTGCGAGACCGCACTCCGTACATCGAGACCGTCCTGGAGGACGGAAGCATGCCCGGTGACTCCGCCGCCGGGGAGGTGTCGCCATGAGCCCCGAGACGTCGCGGAGCGCGCAGGCACGGCGCGCGCTCGAGTGGCCGGTCCTGGTCTGGCTGACCCTCGTCTGGGTCCTGCTGTGGGGAGAGTTCACCGTCGGCAACATCCTGGCCGGCGTGGTGATCTCCATCGCGATCATCCGTGTGTTCCCGCTGCCCCCGATCGACTTCACCGGGCGGGTGCACCCGTGGCGGTTGGCCGTGCTCGTCTACGCGTTCTTCCGCGACCTGGTCCTCTCCAGCATCCAGGTGGCAGGCATCGTGCTGCGGTTCGGCTACCAGCCCGTGAACTCCGTCATCATCGTGCCGATGCGGACGCGCAGCGACCTGGCCCTGATGATGACGTCGGAGATCGTGTCGCTCGTGCCCGGCAGTCTGCTGATCGAGGTCTCCCGCAAGGACTGGACCCTCCAGATCCACGTGATCGAGACGAACGACGCGGACGACGTCGAGGCCGCGCGGCAGCGCGTGTGGGCCGAGGAGGAGCGCGTCGTCCGGGCCCTGGGCAATGCCGAGGACATCGCCCGCATCGAGCAACCCCCTCCCGCGCTGCCGCCTGCGCGGCGCGCTGACCACGGGGAGGGCACGTCGTCATGACCTGGATGACAGCGGTCGCCTGGACCGCCGGCGGCATGCTCGGGATCGCCGCCCTGCTCTGCGTGGTCCGTGCCGCGATCGGCCCGTCGATGCCGAACCGTGCGGTCGCGATCGACGTCCTCGTGGCCGTCCTCGTCGGTGGTCTCGGCGTGGAGGCGGCGTACAACCGGCACACCGACACTCTCCCGATCCTCGTCGTCCTGTCGCTCGTGGGCGTGGTCGGATCCGTCAGCATCGCCCGCTTCGCGACGGGGGACGAGCCCGACGAGTCGGACGAGGCGGACCAGGCCGACCGCGCCGACAGCGGGGGCGGCGGCTTCGCCGGCGGAGCGGAGCAGCCGCAATGAACCTCGACCTGATCCGCGACATCGCCTCGGCATTCTGCCTGCTCGTCGGCGCGTTCCTCGCCCTGATCGCCGCGATCGGCATCATCCGGTTCGACAACCTCTTCAGCCGGATGCATGCCGCCACGAAGCCCCAGGTGCTCGGCCTGCTGCTCATCCTGATGGGCATCGCGCTACGGATGGAGCACTGGAGCGACCTCGGCCTCCTCGTGCTGGTCGCGGCCTTCCAGCTGCTCACGGCACCGGTCGCTGCCCACATGCTCGGACGCGCCGTCTATCGCACCGGCGACAAGGAGCCGGACGAGCGGCTCGTGGACGAGCAGCTGCCCGACTGACGGGTCGCGTCAGCCCTCGCCCTGCGCGACGTCGAAGTAGTTGCCCTCGGGATCGGCGAGCGTCACCCACCGGAAGTCGTCCATGGTCTGCGTGGCGACCTGCTCGGCGCCTGCGGCCTCGAGTCGCTCGACCTCGGCATCGAGGTCTGCGGTGACCAGGTCGAGGTGCATCTTGTTCTTGCCGGGGGTGACGCGTTCGACCTTCTGGAACGCCAGCATGACGTTGCCCTCGCCGGTCGAGACCACGACGAAAAATCCCTCGTTCTCCTGCACGATCTCACCGCCGACCTGCTCTGCCCACCACCGGCCGAGTGCCAGAGCGTCGACGCAATCGATCGTGACCATTCCCACCGTGAGTGCCATGCCCGTCACGCTAGCGGGCGGTGGCGACACTTCGCTCGCTCAAACGACCCGTGTTGGCGTGCGTCTGTCTCCTCGGCGAGAATCGCCGGGTGGTGACTGGGAGCGGTGACTTCGAGCTCACCGTCCACGAGCTGCGCGTCGTCGCGCGCTACGTGACGGACACCGCGCAGGAGCTGCTCCCGGTGTTCGAGAGCGCCGATCCCGATGATCCCCGTCCCCGCGCGGCCGTCGATGCTGCGTGGGACTTCGTCCACGGCGCCCCGAGGACCGCGCTGCAGCGCGTCACGTCCGTGGACGCCCACCGAGCGGCAAGGGAGGCGAGCACCGAGGTCTCCCGCCTCACCGCCCAGGCCGCCGGAGACGCCGCCTCCGCTGCCTACCTGCACCCGATCCGCAAGGCGCACCAGGTCGGGCACATCCTCCGCGCCGCCGCGAATGCCGCGCGCATCGCCGAGATCCAGTCCGACGGCGACGAGGATGCCGCGAACAGGATCATCGAGCAGGCTCGCGCGCGGGCCACCCCGCTGCTGATCGAGATTCTGTGCCGGTACCCGTCCCCACCCTCCGGCAGGAGTCGCGCCGCGCAGCTCATGTCCGCGCTGGACAGCGCGATTCGCGCGTCGCGATGAGACGAGCTCAACCGACAGGAGAGTCGCGGACGCAGCGCGCGACGTACCGGCCGTCGACGACCTCGACGCCGTGCGTCTCGTGCTCGAACCCGGGGAACAGCCGGTCGAAATCCTCGAGCGCCTGCAGATACGCGAGGAACGGCCCGTCCGCCGGTCCGATCGACTCGCCCGGCATGACCAGGGGGATGCCCGGCGGGTAGGGCACGACGCCGATCGCGAGGGTCCGCCCCGCGAGATCGTCCAGCGGTACGGCGTCGACCGTGCCGCGGACCACGTGCGCGTACGCCTCAGCCGGCGTGATCACCGGCACCGGGTGCGCCCCGAACGCTTCCCTCTGCAGCGCCAGCAGCCGCGTCCGGGCGATCGCCGCGTGCTGCTCCTCGGCGAGGTCGCGCAGCCCCATTCCGGCATAGCGGCGTGGGTCGGACGCGTACGTCGTGGGCAGCACCTGCTCCAACGGCCGGTTGGCGTCGAGGTCCCGCTTGAACGACATCAGCGTCGTGACCAGCGAGCCCCACTTGCCGCGGGTGACGCCGATCGAGAAGAGGAGCAGGATCGAGTACGACTGGGTCTTCTCGACGACGATCGACGCCTGCTGCTCGAGGTACTCGGACAGGATCGGCGCCGGCACGCCGAACGCCGCGAGCGACCCGTCCTCCTTCACGCCGGGCGTCACGACGGTGACCTTGATCGGGTCCAGCATCGCGTACGCGTCGGGCAGGTCGAACCCGTGCCAGTCGTCGCCTGCCCGCAGCAGCCACGGGTCCGGCGAGCTGCACAGCCACTCCTCGTCGGCGTCCTCGAACCGGACCTTCGACCCGTCCGCCTGCGTGACGGTCTCGGGCTGCCACGGCACCAGCGCCCAGTCGTCCTCGGGCGTCTCCGCGGCGACGCGGGCGAGCGTACGCCGGAAGGCGACCGCCTCCTGGATCGAGATCCCGGTCAGCAGCGGCCCCCCGCGACCCGACATCATCGCGGCGGACACGTCGTTGGAGGCGATGATCGCGTACAGCGGGGACGTCGAGGCGTGCATCATGTACGCCTCGTTGAACAGGTCGTGCTCGACGGGGTTGCGGCCGTTGCGGACGTGCAGGTACGACGCCTGCGAGAGCGCGGCGAGCAGCTTGTGCGTCGACTGCGTCGCGAACGTCGTCGGCGCATCGGCCGGCCTCTCGCCGGTGTGCATCGCGAACCGCTCCGCGTAGATCGGGTGGAACGCGGCGTAGCCGTACCAGGCCTCGTCGAAGTGCAGGCGGTCGATGTGCTCGCCGAGCGTCTGCTCGACGGTCGGTACGTGGTAGAGCAGACCGTCGTACGTCGAGTTCGTGATCATCGCGATCACGGGGCGGACAGACGGGTCCTCGACGAGCGGCGACGCGGCGAGCTTGCCGGCGACCGCGGCCCGGGTCAGCTCGCTCGGCGGGACAGGGCCGATGATGCCGAGGTGGTTGCGGGTCGTCGTGAGATAGACCGGTACGCCGTGGGTGAGCGTCGCGGCCTGCTCGATCGACTTGTGGGCGTTGCGGTCCAGCACCATCACGTCGCCCGCGACGACCGACGCCTGGTGCAGGACGCGGTTGGAGGTGGAGGTGCCGTTGGTGACGAAGTACGTCCGGTCGGCGCCGAAGATCGTCGCGGCGCGGCGCTCTGCCTCGCCGATCGGGCCGGAGTGGTCCAGCAGCGAGCCGAGCTCGCGGACGGACACGGACAGGTCCGAGCGGAAGGTCTGCTCGCCGAAGAACTCCCAGAACGCGCGCCCGGCCGGGGAGCGCAGGAATGCGGCGCCGCCCTCGTGGCCGGGAGTGTGCCACGAGTACTCGTGCTTGCGGGAGAACGCCACCAGGGCTCCGAACATCGGCGGGAGCACGTCCTGGCGATAGCGCTCTGCGGCGTTGCGGATGCGCCCGGCGATCCACGACGGCGTGTCGTCGAGCAGGTAGATCAGCTGGTCGACCTCACGCAGCACCGCCGTGTCGAGCGAGTCGGCGCCGCGGGTGCCCGTCATCACGAAGACGGGCAGGTCGGCGTTGCGGGCGCGCACGCCGGCGAGGAACGACGTCAGCCGATCGGGTTCCACGTGGGCGGCGTGGTGGTCGGAGTCGCCACCAGCGTCGGCGATCACGGCGCACAGCGACGCGTCGGAGGCGATCCGCAGCACGGCGTCGTCAGGGCTCGGCGCGAACTCGGTCCGTACGTCGATCCGGTCCAGCTCCTGGACCACGCGCCGGAGCATCTCCTCGTGCGCCGTGGACGACTGCGGTCGTTCGTCCACGATGAGGACCTTGATGGCCCGCGCGGTCATGCTCGCTTCGGCCAGATCGCCCATGTGCCGCAAATCCTCCTGCTTGTCGAGAGTCTCCCCGTAAACCCTACGCGATCCACGCCCGCCGAGGCACGTAGCGATCGAGACCCCCTCCGCTGGTCGAGGCGCCCCCTACCGCTGGTCGAGGCGCGAAGCGATCGAGACCCCCTCCCCACCGCTGGTCGAGCAGCCCCCTCCGCTGGTCGAGGCGCGAAGCGATCGAGACCACCCACCCCACCGCTGGTCGAGGCACGAAGCGATCGAGACCACCCCACCCCTCCGCTGGTCGAGGCGCGAAGCGATCGAGACCCGCTCCGCTGGTCGAGCCGCCCCCCTCCCGCTGGTCGAGGCGCGAAGCGATCGAGACCACCGCTGCGTCCCTCCCGCTGGTCGAGGCGCGAAGCGATCGAGACCACCCACCCCACCGCTGGTCGAGGCGCGAAGCGATCGAGACCACCCCGCCTGTGGATATCCGGGTAGCCCGCCGCTGCCGACCGCCACACTCGTGCGATGGCATGGGTCTACATCCTCCGCTGCAGCGACGGCAGCTACTACGTCGGAAGCACCCGCAATCTCGAGCAGCGCATCGACCAGCATCGTTCGGGCCGCGGCGCCGCCTACACACGCCGTCGGCTGCCGATCACCCTCGTCTTCGCAGCGGAGACGGAGAGCGTTGCGGAGGCGTACGGCTGGGAGAAGCGCATCCAGAACTGGTCACGCGCGAAGCGCGAGGCCTTGATCAGAGGCGATCTTGCTGCGCTGTCTGCACTGGCGAAGAGGCGAACACCGAGGTAGGTCTCGATCGCTTCGCGCCTCGACCAGCGGGAGGGGGCGCCTCGACCAGCGGATGGGGGGCGCAGCGGTGGTCTCGATCGCTTCGCGCCTCGACCAGCGGGAGGGACGCAGCGGTGGTCTCGATCGCTTCGCGCCTCGACCAGCGGGAGGGACGCAGCGGTGGTCTCGATCGCTTCGCGCCTCGACCAGCGGGAGGGGGCGCCTCGACCAGCGGAGGGTGGGGGGTCTCGATCGCTTCGCGCCTCGACCAGCGGGAGGGGGCGGCTCGACCAGCGGAGGGTGGGGGTCTCGATCGCTTCGCGCCTCGACCAGCGGATGGGGGGCGCCTCGACCAGCGGAGGGTGGGGGTCTCGATCGCTTCGCGCCTCGACCAGCGGGAGGGACGCAGCGACCAGCGGGAGGTGGCGCCTCGACCAGCGGGAGGGGCGCCTCGACCACCGGGACGTCAGGCGAGGTCGACGACGACCGGGGCGTGGTCCGACGCGCCCTTGCCCTTGCGCTCCTCGCGGTCGATCGACGCCGCGGTCACGCGCGCCGCCAGCGCGGGCGTGCACAGCGCGAAGTCGATCCGCATGCCCTCACGCCGCGGGAACCGCAGCTGCGTGTAGTCCCAGTACGTGTACGTCCCCGGCCCGGGGGTGTGCGGCCGGACCACGTCGGCGTACCCGGAGTCTTCGAACGCCGCGAACGCCTCGCGCTCCAGCTTGGAGACGTGGGTCCTGCCCTCGAACTTCGCCATGTCCCACACGTCCTCGTCCCGGGGAGCGATGTTCCAGTCGCCCATCAGCGCGATCTGCGCGGCGGGGTCGTCGGCGAGCCAGCCCGTCGCGTCGGCGTGCAGCTGGTCGAGCCACTGCAGCTTGTAGGCGTAGTGCGGATCCTCGAGCGTGCGTCCGTTGGGGACGTACAGCGACCAGATGCGTACGCCGCCGCAGACCGCTGAGATCGCCCGCGCCTCCGCGGCAGCGGGGTCGCCCCACGTCGGCATGTCGGCAAACCCGACCTGGACGTCCTCGAGCCCGACGCGCGAGATGATCGCGACGCCGTTCCACTGCGAGAGCCCGTGGTGCGCGACCTCGTAGCCGGCCGCGAGCAGCGACAGCTCGGGGAACTGGTCGTCGCGGCACTTGGTCTCCTGGATCGCCAGGACGTCGACGTCGCTGCGCTCGAGCCAGGCCGCGACGCGGTCGATGCGCGAACGGATGGAGTTGACGTTCCAGGTGGCGATCCGCATGGGTACGAACGTACCCGGCGAGCTATCCGAACAAGAACTCCGGACGCTCCCCCTCGTACGGCGCGCGCCACACGTCCTTGCCGGCGAGCGAGCCGAGGTCCTCCCAGCCGGCAGCGGCGAGAAGGTCGTCCTCCTGCGTGTTGGGGAACGTCCGGGGATCGATCGCGTACCGGTAGGTCGGCGCGTCCTCGCGTCGGTGCAGCGTCAGGCGGATGGCACTCGACGGGCCGAAGTGCTCCGCCACCCAGCCGAGCTGGGCCTGGTCCTCGAACCAGATCTCGAGGAGCTCTGGCTGCCGGATGCGATACGGCATGAACCAGTACGCACGCGTGTCCTTGCTCATGTCACCATCCTGACTGAGCGCGGTCGCAATCGCCGGGCAAGTGCGTGTCAACCTTGCAGATAGGCGAGCACGGCGAGCACCCGGCGGTTGTCGTCCTCGGACACCGGAAGGTCGAGCTTCGCGAAGATCGAGTTCGTGTGCTTCGAGATCGCCTTCTCGGTGACGAACAGCCGTCCGGCGATCGCTGCGTTGGACCGCCCCTCGGCCATCAGCCCGAGCACCTCCCGCTCGCGTTCGGTGAGGCGGTCGACGGGCCGGTTCGCTGCCGCCTTCGACAGCAGCACCGACACAACCTCCGGATCGAGCACGGTTCCCCCGTCGGCGACCTGGCGTACGGCGTCGACGAACCGCTCCACGTCGGCCACGCGGTCCTTCAGGAGGTAGCCGACGGCTCCCTCGCCCGACGACAGCAGCTCGCGGGCGTACAGCTGCTCGACGTACTGCGAGAGGACCAGCACCGGAAGCCCCGGCCGAGCGGCGCGCGCCTCGATCGCGGTCCGCAGCCCTTCGTCGGTGAACGTCGGAGGCATCCGGACGTCCACGACGGCGACGTCGACGGCGACCTCCCGCAGCGCCTTCGCCAGCGACGGTGCGTTGTCGACGGCGGCGACGACCGTGAACCCGTTCGCCTCGAGGAGACGGGTCAGTCCGTCCCTGAGGAGGGCGAGGTCTTCGGCGATGACAACACGCACGGCAGCTCCATGGTCACGACGGTCGGTCCCCCAGCGGGACTCTCGACCACCATGGTGCCGTCGAAAGCGGCCAGGCGGCGACCCACACCCTCGAGTCCGGTGCCGGCGGCCGGGTTAGCGCCGCCGTTCCCGTTGTCCGCGACCACGGCGCGGAGGCGCGTCCCGTCGTACGAGAGCGCCACCGAGGCCGCGCTCGCACCGGCGTGCTTGACCACGTTGGCGAGGGCCTCGGCGACCGCGAAGTACATCGCCGACTCGACCGGCTCCGGGGCACGCCCGGGCACGACGGCGGTGAACGACGTCGGTACGGCGAGGTCGAGCGCGAGCGCCTGCGCAGCACCGACCAGTCCGCGGTCGGCCAGCACCGGCGGGTGGATCCCGCGGACCACCGAGCGCAGGTCGCCGAGCGCCGACGTCGTCGTCGCCCGCGCCTCCTCGATCAGCCGCGCGGCCGCATCGGGGTCGGTGCGCAGGAGCTGCTCGGCCAGGCCGAGGCTCATGCCGAGCGACACGAGGCGCGCCTGCGCGCCGTCGTGGAGGTCGCGCTCGATGCGTCGCAGCTCGGCCGCCGAGTGGTCGATGGTCTCGGTGCGCGAGGCGGAGACCTCGACGAGCCGCTTCTCCAGCTCTGTCCGCGTCGGCGACAGCAGCCCCAGGTCGAGTCGCGCCCGCAGTCGGCTGACGGGCGGAGTCAGGAGCCACCACACGAGGGCGCACAGGCCCGCGGCGACCCACATCGAGAAGGAGGACTGCTGGTCGTCGACCTGCACGATCCACCAGCTCATGTCGAAGACACCCTCCGGCGTCACCCAGTAGACGAACGGGAACACCGCGAACCACACGACGCCGAGCAGGAGCGTGATCGGGATCAGCGACAGGAGCCAGCCGAGGGTCACCGACACGTACGCCCAGCCGAGGTCGCGCCATCGAGCGGGATCCCGCGCCCAGTCCTCGACGACGACCTTGACGCCCTGCGACGAGCGCGGGTGGTACGGACTGAGGACTGTCGTCCGCAGGACCTGCGCCGCGAAGTAGCGGTGCACGCGCGCCAGCTGCCGCAGGACAGGCACGAACACCGCGAGCACGGGGACTCCGATCCCGAGGGCGACGAACGGGATCGCCACCGTGACGACGACCAGCACCACGAGGGTCGGGATCCCCAGCACCAGGTACACCAGAGCGAGCCCGGTCAGCGCCAGGGGCGAGGGGCGGCGCTGGGGCGGCAACGGGTACGAGGCGTTCGCGGTGCTCATCGTCTCTCCTGCGAGGGCGGTCGTCGTCATGCTCCCACTCTGCGTGCCTGAAGCGCTCGGGACAGTGGACCTAGCACCACCTCGGTTCGGGACTTCGGACCCCTGTCTGCCACCGCGTGAGCCGGAATCGTCGAGGGCAGAAGGAGACACCACGAATCGAGAGGCCATCATGACCACCACAGCAGCACCTCCGCAGCCCGATCCACGTCAGCCCCAACGCGTGGGGCCGAGGTCCGTACGACCTGGGCGCGGCTCGCCGGTCGTACGCATCGCCCGATGGAGTGCCACCCATCCGTGGCGAGCGATCTCGCTCTGGCTCGCGCTGGTCGTCGGTGCGATGGCGCTGATGACCGTCGTACCGACGCAGTCGATGAGCGATGACGACTACGGCGTCGGCGAGTCCGGCCGAGCCGCCGAGATGATCCGCGATGCCGACCTCGGACAGGCTCCCAGCGAGGTCGTCCTGGTCACCGCCGACGGCGGGTCGCTCGACCGCGCGGCGGGCGAGGGGGCGTACGAGGCGATCCGTTCGGGTGCCGAAGGGATCGCGCACGTCGACGGCGTGGGCCCGCCGGTGTGGTCCGACGACGGTACGGCGATGCTCGTGCCCATCACCTTGGAGAAGGGGGTCGACGACCTCGATGCCACTGTCGATGCGCTGCACGACGCGACGACCGAGGTGGCGGACAGCCACCCGGACCTCGACATCGCGCAGACGGGCGGCGCCTCCATCGGCAACCAAGTGGACGAGCGCGTCGGAGAGGACCTCGGCTCGGGTGAGGCGCGGAGCCTCCCGATCACGTTCCTCATCATGATCGTCGCGTTCGGAGCGTTGATCGCGGCGGCGATCCCGGTGGCGCTGGCGTTCTCGTGCGTCCTGACGGCCCTCGGCCTGTACGCGGTGGTGTCGACCTTCATCCCCGACTCCGGCACGGTCGCCAGCGTCGTGCTGATGATCGGGATGGCGGTCGGTGTCGACTACTCGCTGTTCTACCTGAAGCGTGAGCGGGAGGAGCGGCTGAAGGGTGCGTCGACGCTCGACGCGATCGAGATCGCTGCTGCGACCTCGGGCCGCGCCGTGATCGTCGCCGGTCTCGCCGTGATCGTGGCGATGTCGGGTCTGCTGCTCACCCGGGACACGGTGTTCGCCGGCCTGGCCGTCGGGGCGATGCTCGTGGTCGCCGTCGCGATGCTGGGATCGGTCACCGTCCTCCCAGCGCTGCTCGCGAAGCTCGGCCGGTGGGTGGACCGCCCGCGGGTCCCGGGGCTGTGGCGCCTGAACCGCCGCCTCGGCACCGGAGGCATCAGCAAGCGTCTGGTCCGTCCAGTGCTCGAACGTCCGAAGACCGCCTTGGCCCTGTCGCTCGGCGTGCTTGTCGCGCTGTCTGCGCCGGCGCTCGGCATGACGCTCCACCAAGGGACGATCGACACCCTCCCGCAGGACATCCCGGCTGTCGCGACGTTCCAGAAGGTCCAGGAGCACTTCCCGGCGGAGCGGCCCACGATCGAGGTCGTCGCCCGCTCGGACTCCGCCGCCGACACGGCGGCCGTGAAGGGTGAGCTCGAGGCGCTCGGCGCGCAGGCCCAGAGGGACGGGCTCGCGTCCGAGGTGAACCCGGTCGCGGTCTCCGACGACGGGCGCACCTCGGTCCTGCGGCTGACGACGGTCGGGCCGGAGGGTGACGTCGCCAACGAGGAGGCCGTCACCGAGCTCCGCGAGACGGTCGTGCCTGACACCCTCGACGGGACCGACGCGTCCGAGTGGGCGATCGGCGGCGACGTCGCCGACACGATGGACGCGCAGGACGCGCAGCGGGATGCGCTGCCGCTGGTCGTCGGGTTCGTGCTGCTGCTGACGCTGCTGATGATGTGGTTCGTGTTCCGCAGCGGCACCGTCGCCCTGCTGACGACCGGACTCAACCTGCTGTCGGTCGGAGCGGCGTTCGGCGTGATGACGCTGGTCTTCCAGAACACCTGGGCCGAGGGGATGCTCGACTTCACGTCACCGGGATTCCTGGTCGACTGGGTGCCGCTGTTCTGCTTCGTCGTCCTCGTCGGGCTCTCGATGGACTATCACGTGTTCGTGATGAGCCGGATCCGTGAGGGCATGCGGCGCGGGCTGTCGACACGACTCGCGGTCGAGTACGGCGTGCGGGAGACCGCGAGCGTGGTCACGAGCGCGGCTGCCGTGATGGTTTCGGTGTTCGCGGTGTTCGCGACGCTGTCGATGCTCGAGATGAAGCAGATGGGGATCGGCCTCTCCGTCGCGATCCTGGTCGACGCGACGCTCGTGCGGCTGGTGCTCCTGCCGGCGGCGCTGCTCGTGCTCGACAAGCGCCTCGGCAAGCTGCGGGTGCCGGAGCGCCGCAAGGCCGACGAGGCGCCCAAGGTCGCCGTACCCGCCTGACCGACGACCCGACACGAGGACCCGACGTCCCGCCCCGGATCAGGGGAAGGACGTCGGGTCTTGCGTCAGGAGCGGACGTGGCCGCCGGTCAGTGCGGCGACGTCGCGCGCGATCACCTCGATCGGGGTGTCGAGGAGGTCCTGCGGGATGAACGCAGACCGCCACCACGACCCCGCGGGACGACGGTGAGCGCGGATCCGTAGGGCGCGGCGATGCGCAGGTCCGCGTACGCCGACCTGGGCGAGGTCGGCCCACGTGAACGTGGCCGGGTGTTCGGGGCCCACGTCGGGCCACGCCACGTCGAGGCCGGACACGCGTACGACGATGGCCACGTCGTGGAGACCTCGTCGGGGCAACCCGCGTCGGAACCGCCACGTCGCCACGAGCACGTACGCCTGGACAGCTCCCAGCAGGGCGAACGTCACGGAGATGACGAGCACGACCGCACCGACCGCTGCCGTGAGCGCGCCGAACCCGAGCGCGACCGTCACCAGCACCGCGAGGAGCACGGCGTTGATCGCCATCGAACGACGGATGCGCTTGTCGAACACCTCCAGTCGGTCGAAGCGGTAGCGCACGATCCCGACGACGTCGCTGGTGGTCCCGTCAACTGTCACGGCCGCAGCGTACGGCCTCGGGCGGTCCAGGCGATCGCGTCAGCTCCCCCAGGTCGGCCGGAGCGGGAACGTCGTCTCGCCCGACGGGTCGGTCTTGGTCGCGAGCACGTGGTGCAGCTGGATCGTGTTGCGCTCGAAGCCGAGCCGCGAGCCGGCCATGTAGAGACCCCACACCTTGGCGGTGCCGAGCCCGACCTCCGCGACCGCCTCGTCCCAGTTGTCGCGCAGGTTGCGGTTCCACTCGCGCAGTGTCATCGCGTAGTGCATGCGGAGGTTCTCCTCGTGCTGCACCTCGAGACCGGCGTCCTGGACCTCGGTGATGATGCGGCCGGACCCGGTGAGCTCGCCGTCCGGGAAGACGTACCGGTCGATGAAGTGGCCCGCCGACGCGCGCGCACGGTTGTCCGGGCGCGTGATGCAGTGGTTGAGCAGGCGCCCGCCGACCTTGAGGTGGTCGCGGATGAAGGCGAAGTAGGCGGGGTAGTTGTGGACCCCGATGTGCTCGGTCAGGCCGATCGAGCTGATGGCGTCGAAGCCGGTCTCCACGATGTCGCGATAGTCGGAGAACCGCACCTCCGCGAGGTCGGACAACCCCTCGCGAGCGATCGCCTCCTGCGCCCACAGCGCCTGCTGCTCCGAGAGCGTGGCACCGATGACCTTCACGCCGTAGTGCTTCGCGGCGTGGCGGACCATGCCGCCCCATCCGCACCCGATGTCGAGGAGACGCTGCCCCGGCTGCAGGTCGAGCTTGCGGCACACCAGGTCGTACTTCTCGAACTGCGCCTCCTCCAACGACGAGCCGGACTTCGGGAACACCGCGCACGTGTACGTCATCGACGGCCCGAGGACGAGCTCGTAGAACCGGTTGGACACGTCGTAGTGGTGGTGGATCGCGACCGCGTCACGCGTCTTGGAGTGCCGTAGTCCCTCGAGCGCGCGGCGCCAGCGCGGCAGGTGCTCCTGCGGCGGGGGCGGCGGCGGGACGAGATGAGCGAGCCCGAGCGCCTTGACGACGCGGAACGTCTCCGCCGCCGACGGCGCACGCAGCCGTGTCTTGTCCATGAGATGCACCAGCGCGTCGTACGGGTCGCCCGGGTGCGCTCCGTCGATCTCGAGGTCACCCGTGACGTACGCGCGTGCGAACCCGAGGTCGCCCGGCGCACTCATGATGTAGGAGAGGCCACGCTCGTTGAGCAGGCGGACCGTGATCGGGGCGTCGTCGGGGCCGGCTGTGCTCCCGTCGTAGCCCTCGAACCGGAACGACACACCGCCCGGCACGAGCCGCTCGATGGCCTCGCCCAAGGTGATCGTGGTCTTCGTCATGGTCGTCATCGCCGCTTCACCGCTTTCTCGTACAGGCCGGTCAACCGGTCCTTGGGGTCGTACATGGCCTTCACCTCGGCGAGGTGGGGCAGGTTGTAGAGCTCAGCGAACGTGTCCGCGTCGTAGAACGCCTCGGAGTACAGCGACTTGTGGCCGCCGAGTGCATGGACCTCGGTCTCGACACGCCGGTTCACCATCCCCGGGGGCGCGTCGGCCGGCACGGCCACCGTCCCCCAGAAGCCGACGTTGACGTACGTCGTCGCGGGCTCGAGCGGGTAGAGCGGCCAGTGCGTCGCACTGCCGGGCCCGTCGGGCTCGCGCAGTCGCAGCGGGCACAGCCACACCGGACGCATGCCGACCTCGTCGTCGAACCACCGGAGGAACTCGGCGAGCCGGTCGACGGAGACCTCGATGTCCTGGATGACGCGCTCACGCTGGGCGATGCCGTTGCGCTTGATGCGGTCGAGGCGTCGCGCCAGCGCGTACTTCGTGTCGAGGCCGACGAACCGCTGGTAGACGTCACTCCGACGATATTTCCGTGGCCACACGCGGCGGATCAACGGATTTTGTGCGCCGAAGGCGCCGCTGCACCAGAACCAGTCGGTGTCCCAGCGCCAGAGGTAGTCGGCCATCGTCAGCACGTCGGTGGTCCGCTCGCGGACGGAGCGGTAGTAGATCTGCTGCCCGGTGTAGTCGCTGACGTCCTCGCCGTCGGCGGCCGGGTCGGTGGCGGTGAACTCGGCGAGGGTCAGGTAGATCTCGCCAGGACTGAACGCCGTGCCGTCGATCGCGTCGACCCGGACACCCGCGTCGCTGCGGTCGGTCACGATGCGCGCGATCGCCGCGGCAGCCGCGTCCGCGTCGTCGAAGCGCACGTGGCGCAGCCGGACCCACCCCGGCGCCTTCTCGAGCAGGATGCGGATGCGCGTGGAGTAGCCGAGCGTGCCGTACGAGTTGGGGAACGCGAAGAACAGCCGGCTCTCGACGTCGCGACTGCACGTGACCACCTCGCCGGCGCCGGTGAACACGTCCATCTCGACGACGGACTCGTGCGGGAGCCCGTTGCGGAACGACGTCGCCTCGATGCCGAGCCCTGTCACCGCGCCGCCGAGCGTGATCGTGCGGAGCTGCGGCACGACGTACGGGATGTAGCCGCGCGCCAGCGTCACGGCGACGAGATCCTCGTACGTGCACATGCCCTGCACGTCTGCCGTCGCCTCGCCGGTCTCGGGGTCGATGTCGACGCTGATGACACCGGTGAGCCCGCTGACGTCCAGGCCGGGCGCATCCGTCGCGTCGCGCGGCCGGAACAGGTTGGTGGTGCGTTTCGCCAGCCGCACCGGCGCACCATCGGGGATGGCGTCGTACGAGGCTCTGAGCCTGCGCACGGCGCCATCGTGGTCCGTGTGGCCTACAAGGTCGTGTCCGACGAGGTCGCTCACGATGCTCAGACTAAGCACGCACACCGACGCTCGCTAGATCGGTGTCCGCTATGTCCCAACCCGACACACAGGCGTACGCTGCGCGCCCGACCTCCGTGACGCGTGCTCAGCTCACGAAGCGCAGCGCAGCGACGTACCCCTCGAAGCCGAGCCCGACGATGACGCCGGTGGCGACAGCAGAGAGGTACGAGTGGTGCCGGAACTCCTCGCGCGCGTGCACGTTCGAGATGTGCACCTCGACCACCGGGGCGGACACCATCGCCACCGCGTCACGGAGTGCGATCGACGTGTGCGTCCAGGCTCCGGCGTTGATGATCACCGGGTTGCCCTCGTCGGCGGCGGCGTGGACCCAGCCGATCATCTCGGCCTCGTCGTTCGTCTGGCGCACGTCGACGTCGAGGTTCAGCTCGGCCGCGGTCGCGTGGCAGAGAGCGACGAGGTCGTCGTAGGTGCGGTCGCCGTAGATGGCGGGTTCCCGCAGCCCGAGGCGGTTGAGGTTCGGGCCGTTGAGGACGAGGACGCTGGCCATCACGATGCTCCTTGGTCGTTGCCGGGCGGCTGCTCGGCGGCGAAGTGCCACGCCAGTATCTCGGACGACGTGTCAGCGGTCACACGCACCGGACCGTCCCCCGTCGCGCGCAGCACGTCGCCGACGTCGAGCGTCCTGCCTTCGACCACGACCCGTCCACGCGTGACCTGCAGGTGCAGCCGGCCGTCCTCGGGGAGTGCCACGACGTCACCGGCATCGAGCAGCGCCGCGTGCAGCGTGACGCCGTCGCGCAGCCGCAGGACGTCGAGAAGGTATCCGCGGGCTCCCTGGAGGTCCCACTGCCGGTACGCCGGCGGCCCGGGATCGGGGTCCGCGAGCTCGCCGTCGGACGGGGCGAGCATCATCTGGAGGAAACGCAGCGGCTCGGTCGCCGACGCGTTGCGCTCGGTGTGCTCGACGCCTGCGCGCGCACTGACGTGCTGCACCTCGCCCGGTCGGACCACCCCGCGCGTGCCGGTCGAGTCCTCGTGCGCGAGCGCGCCGTCGAGAACCCAGGTGACGATCTCGACGTCGCTGTGCCGGTGGCTGTCGTAGCCGGCGCCAGGCTCGAGCCGCTCCTCGTTCACCGCACGCAGCGGACCGAACGCCACGTTGTCGGGGTCGTAGTGGTCCCCGTACGAGAAGCTGTGGCGCGTCGTGATCCCGTCGCGACGCGTCGCGTACCGGTCGTCGGCGCGGATCACCGCGAGCTCGCGGCGCGGCCCCGACGCGCTGCGCCCCCTCCACCGCTCGTTGAGCGAGCGCAGCGCGTCGAAACCCCTCACGCGTACCCCAGCTCGTGAAGGCGGTCGTCGTCGATCCCGAAGTAGTGCGCGATCTCGTGCGCGACGGTGATCCCGACCTCCTCCACCACGTCTTCCTCGACGTCGCAGATGGCGAGGGTCGGGTTGCGGTAGATCGTGATCCGGTCCGGCAGGACACCCCCGTAGGCGGAGGTGCGCTCGGTGACGGGAACTCCGTCGTACAGCCCGAGCAGGGTGGGGTCGTCCGCGGGCGCATCGTCCTCGATGAGCAGCACGACGTTCTCGAGGAGACCGACGAGGTCTTCCGGAAGGGCGTCGAACGCCTGCTCGACCAGCTCGGCGAAGCGGTCCTGCGACATGTCCATCACGGGATCCAGTCTGCCCGAGCGCACCAGGAGGTCGTCCCGGCTTTGGCGCCACGCAGGGCCTCCCCGTACGATGAACCGTCCGCACCGCTTTGAACGGGTGCGGGGCGCCCCCTTCGTCTAGCGGCCTAGGACGCCGCCCTTTCAAGGCGGTAGCGCGGGTTCGAATCCCGTAGGGGGTACGCTCTCTCGACTCGTTCTGGGGCGGGTGCCCAAAACAGGGACCCCCGTTTTGGAGTCCAGAGAGGCGTCCGCTAAAGTGGTGCTCGCACCGCTGAGCGGTGCGAAAACTGAACAATGGCCCTGTGGCGCAGTTGGTTAGCGCGCCGCCCTGTCACGGCGGAGGTCGCGAGTTCGAGTCTCGTCAGGGTCGCAAGCAACGAAGGTCCGAGCCATCCGGCTCGGACCTTCGTCGTTCGTTGCGGCCTCAGCCCGTGACTCATGCCACAGAAGGTTGCGGAACACACCCTTTATGGTTGGCGTTTCAACCACCATGACCATCACTCTGCCCGAGCTTCAGCTCCCCCGCGCTGCGCAGGACCTCCTCTTCCGCGAGGCCCGTACCGCGAACGCCTTCACCGACGAGCCCGTCACCGCTGACGAGATCCGCGCCGTGTACGACCTCGTGAAGTTCGGCCCTACTGCCATGAACAGCCAGCCGCTGCGCATCACCCTCGTGGAGAGTGCCGTCGGCCGTGAGCGTCTGCTGCCCCACATGTCCGAGGGCAACCGCGCGAAGACCGGCAAGGCCCCCCTCGTCGCGATCCTCGCGTCGGACGCCGAGTTCCACGAGAACCTCCCGACGGTCTTCCCGCACGCCCCCGGCATCCGCGACATGCTCCACGGCCAGGAGGACAGCCGTACGTCCATGGCGGACCTCAACACGGGCCTGCAGATCGGCTACTTCATCATCGGCGTCCGCGCCGCCGGCCTCTACGCAGGCCCGATGACCGGCTTCGACGGCGCCGGCATCGATGCCGAGTTCCACGCCGGCACGTCGAAGAAGACGCTCGTCGTCGTCAACATCGGCCACCCCGCCGAGGACAGCTGGCTCGACCGGCTCCCGCGCCTCGACGACGCCGACGTCATCTCGGTCGTCTGATCGGAAGCAGGGACTCCCGACCGGCTTCTCGCCGGTCGGGACCGCCTTGTATAGTGGTGCTCGCCCGGGTCGCCCCGGGCGCATCGTTGTCCTGGTGGCTCTGCGTCACCGGCAGCGGCCAGGTAGCTCAGTTGGTACGAGCGTCCGCCTGAAAAGCGGAAGGTCGCCGGTTCGACCCCGGCCCTGGCCACCTCATCACGAAGGCCCGCAGGCAGCACGCCTGCGGGCCTTCGGCGTCTCACCGCCGCACCGATAGTCTCGACGCATGTCCGCCGGCGTCCTTCTCGTGACCACGCTGCCCGCCATCGTGGTGCTGCTCGTCGTTGTCGCGGCGGTCGAGACGGTCGTCTCCCGCCGACGCAGACGTGCCGGCGACGAAACGGCGCGCACCCCCGTCGCGGCCGCAGGTTTCGACGCCTTCACCGGGGTCGTCGCACCGGGCTCGCAGGATGCGCTGGAGCACCGCGCCTCGCAGCGGGTCCGCCGCAGCGACGACGCGGACGGCACACCACCGTGGGGTCGAGTGGACCTCGAGCGCGGAGTCGTACGCCTTCGGGTCAGCGGCCTGCCCGATCGAGATCGCTCCGCACCGGCTGACTAGGCGGAGGATGTCGGGACTGACGAGACCGCGCGGTAGGCGGCGTACGCGAGCCCGATCGCGACCGCGTCCTCGATGATCGCGGCCGGCAGGTCGGGTCGCCCGGACCGCGCCCACGCAGCGCGCCAGGCTGCGCCAGCGTACGAACCGGCGAGCGCTCCACCGGCACCGGCGACAGCAGGCAGGGCGCCCCGGACTCGGCGGGCGCGGGCGAGCAGCACGCCGGTCACACCACCTGCAACGACCCGGCCGGTCAGCGGCGCGAGGCCGAGACGGTCGGGAGTGCGCGGCAGCTTGTCACCCACGAGCTCGACGGCGACACCGGTGACGGCCCCTGCTCGGGCCCAGGAGGACGTCGTCCCCACGAAGCAGGTGACGACGGGTCCGAGCGAGGACCGACCGCCGCTGGCGAGACCTGCGACGGCGCTGGCGAGCAGGACCGTGCGCGGACTGTGACCCTGTGGCATGTCGTTCTCCTTGATCGCGCGCGCAGCAGGTCCCCCGACCCTCTACCGCGGCGACAGGTTGCCCTCGCCGACGCGCCGCTAGCTGGCGCGGGACGCGTCCGTGCTGTCGAAGTCGTCGTCGGTGCCGAATCCCTCGGCGAGAAGACGGCGAACCTCGCTCTCACGGAAGCGGCGGTGACCGCCGAGCGTACGGATGGAACTGATCTTGCCTGCTTGCGCCCAGCGGGTCACGGTCTTCGGGACGACGCGGAACATCGCGGCGACCTCGGAGGGCGTGAGTAGGCGTTCCGCATCGGGGGAGTGCGAATCCATGGGGTGAATGATGCCAAACTCGACCATCCCGAGCCGAGGGGTATCGCGGAATTCGTATCGAGATGTAACCGAATGACTATCCCTGCGACAGAATCGCACCTCTCAGCGTGTCCCGCACGCCGTCCTAGAGTGGGTGGGAGACGTCTGAGGAGGCTGGCAGTGGTGGGTTCGACGATGGTGTCCCCGTTCGGCGGTGGCCACGAGCAGGTGGTGTTCTGCCAGGACGAGCAGAGCGGCCTGAAGGCGATCGTCGCGGTGTGGTCCACAGCGCTCGGGCCAGGCCTCGGCGGGACGCGGTTCTATCCGTACGCCGACGAGCATGCGGCGCTCGCCGACGTGCTGGCTCTCTCCCGAGCGATGGCCTACAAGGCCTCGCTGGCGGGACTCGACCTCGGCGGCGGCAAGGCCGTGATCATCGGCGACCCGCGCCGCGACAAGTCGGAGGCGAGGCTACGGGCGTACGGGCGGTTCGTGGAGTCGTTGAACGGCCGCTACTACACGGCGTGCGACGTCGGCACCTTCCCCGAGGACATGGACGTGATCGCCCGCGAGACGTCGTACGTGACAGGCCGTACGACCGCGCACGGCGGCGCCGGCGACTCCTCGGTGCTGACCGCGTTCGGGGTGTTCCAGGGGATGCGAGCCAGTGCCGAGTTCATCTGGGGGACGCCGTCGTTGTCCGGGCGACGGGTGGGTGTCGCCGGTGTCGGCAAGGTCGGGCGGCACCTCGTCGGCCACCTGATCGAGGACGGTGCCGACGTCGTCGTGACCGACGTCGACCCGCGCGCCGTCGACGCGGTCCAGGCGGCGTACCCGTCGGTGAAGGCGGTCGCGGACACCGCGTCGCTCGTCCGTGAGCCGCTGGACGTGTACGCACCCTGCGCCCTGGGCGGTGCGCTCGACGACGAGACGGTGGCCGCCCTGAGCGCCCGCATCGTGTGCGGCGGCGCCAACAACCAGCTCGCGCACACCGGGACCGAGGACCTGCTGTCGCAGCGCGAGATCGTGTACGCGCCCGACTACTGCGTCAATGCCGGCGGCCTGATCCAGGTGGCCGACGAGCTCGACGGCTTCTCGTTCGAACGCGCGAAGGCGCGTGCGGAGAGGATCTACGCGACGACGCTCGACGTGCTGCACCGCGCGAAGGACGAGGGCGTGGCACCGTCGACCGCGGCGGACCGGATCGCGGAGCAGCGGATGCGCGAGGTCGGGCGGTTGCGCGGCGTCTGGCTGCCCTGACGCCGCACGCACGCCGTACGACTCAGTCCTGGTGCGGGAGGTGCAGGAGGTGCGCGAGCCGGTGCGTGATCATCCGGCGCGCGGTGACCTCGTTCGTACGGCCCCGCTTCCAGTAGCCGGAGATGTCGGCCGTACGCCCGTTCACCAGGCCGTGGTCCTTCGCCCACCGCCGCACGGGCTTGAGCAGGCCCGCCTCGCCTGCGGCCCACAGCGTCCACGGCTCGCCGGCAGGGACGTCGAGCGACGCGAGGTACGGCTCGAAACCGTGCTCGCCGTGCGGCCCGTCGAGGTGGAGCCAGGTCAGCGCGACACCCTCACGCACCGCGAGCTCCTGCTCTTCCTCGGCGTCTGGGACCAGCACGGCGACCTGGGCGGTGACGCCGTCGGGCAGCTCCTCGAGCATCCGCGCCACCGCCGGGAGGGCAGTGAGGTCCGCGAGGACCACTCGGTGCGTGAAGGCGTCGGGCGTCGCGTGCCCGGATCGCGGCCCCGCGACCCACACCCGGTCACCGGGTTCGGCCGAGAGGGCCCAGTCCGAGGCCAGCCCGCCCGGGTGGACGACGAAGTCCATCCAGACCTCGCCGGCCTCCGCGTCGTACCGGCGGACCGTGTACTCGCGTGTCGGCGGGAACGGCTTCGGCCAGTCGAGGTGGTCGCCGTCGAGCACGGGATGCCGGGTGACGCCGGTGTCGGGATCGGGGAAGACCAGCTTCACGTGCTCGTCGGGCGTCCTCGCCGTCCACCCCGAACCCTCGAGGTCGCCACCGAGCACCAGCCGGACCATCCGCGGCGTGAGCCGCTCCCGGCGGAGCACCTCGACCTCGCGGATGCCGAGCGGGTGATCGACCGCGGCGAGGGCGGGACCCACCACGTCGGCCTTCAGGTTCGGCGTCGCGCCCATCGTCACTCCTCCGCGGCCGGAAGCCCCGGCCTGGTCGCTGATAGTTGGCGAGGCTAACCTAACCTCGTGGCTCTCTCATCTCCCGGGTCGGACATCCGGTGCCGAGGCGCTCTCTCGGTGCGAGCGTGCCGCGACGCCGCACGTACTATCAGCGTCGTGCTCCACGACCTCCCCGCGGCCCCGCGCCGCAGCGACCGCCGCCGCCCGACGGTCCATGGCTGAGGCGCCGGTCGCACCGCCGCTCACCGAGTGGTCGTTGCTGCGCCGGACCCTGCGCCGCCACCGCGGCCGCCTGACGGGCTCGTACGCCCTCCTGAGCTTGTGGCACGTGTGCGAAGCGCTCGTGCCCGTCGCGATCGGCATCATCATCGACACGGCGATCGCCCCCGGCGACCTGTCGGCCTTCGTGGTCGGTGCCGTCGGGCTCAGCGTGCTGATGGGCGTCCTCAGCTACTCGTACCGGTTCGGGGCCCGGCTGGGGTTCGAGGCGGTCCAGCGCGAGCAGCACGCCCTGCGGCTCGAGATCACCGAGCACGTCCTCCACCCGCGCGGCGCCAGGACCGGGCTGCTGCCGGGCGAGCTCCTGTCGGTCGCCACGAGCGACACGGACGCGGTCACCTACGTCGTGCGCCAGCTCGGCTTCACGCTCAGTGCGCTCGCGTCGGTCGTCGGCGCTGCCGCGTACCTGCTGTGGCTCGACGTGTGGCTCGGTGTCCTCGTCCTGGTCGGGGTGCCGACCGTGGTCGCGCTGACCCAGGTGATCAGTCCGGTGATCGCCCGCCGCTCGAGCGCCGAGCAGGCCGCCGTCGCCCGCGCGGCCGGCATGGCGACCGACCTCGTCCAGGGCGTACGCCCGCTGGCGGGTGTCGGCGCGGAGCGGATCGCCGTCTCCCGGTACCGCGACGCGAGCGGACGCGCAGCGACGGCTGCCGTCCGCACCGTTCGCGGGTGGGGCGTCCTGGCCGGGACCACGAGCGGGCTGAGCGGGCTCCTGCTCGCCGCGGTCGCCCTGGTCGCGGGCCTGCGAGCACTCGACGGAGACCTGACGCTCGGCCAGTTCGTCGCCGTCGCCGGCCTGACCCAGTTCCTCGCGGAGCCCGTCGGCATGCTGGCAGAGATCGGCGCTCACGCCGCGACGTCGCGGGCGTCGGCTGCCCGGGTCGGAGCCGTGCTCCGGACGCCACGCCTGGTCCCTGACGGCGACGCGACGCCCACAGGGCCGCTGTCGGTGTCCTTCGAAGGCGTGGTGACCGGTCCGCTGACGGGCCTGGACCTCATCGCCGATCCCGGCCAGCTCGTCGCGGTCGTGGTCGACGACCCCGGCTCCTCCGACACGCTCGTCGCGCTGCTCAGCGGCGAAGCCGTACCGGAAGGCGGCGAAGCCCGCATCGGCGGCGTTCCCCTGCACAGCCTCAGCGTCGAGGCGCGCCGTGAGGCCCTGCTCGTCGCGAACCACCACGTGGACCTGTTCGAGGGCAGCGTGCGCTTCAACGTCGACCCCACGGCGGCCGCCCCCGACGACAGGCTCGGCGCCGCACTGGACGCGTCCGCCGCCAGCGAGGTCGTCCACAGCCATCCCGACGGGCTCGATCGCCGGGTCCGGGTCAGCGGCGCACTGTCCGGCGGACAGCGGCAACGTCTCGCGCTGGCCCGTGCCCTCACCGCCGACCGGCCGGTCCTCGTCCTTCAGGACCCGACGAGCGCCGTCGACTCAGTGACCGAGGAGGTCATCGCCGCCGGTCTGCGCGGCCTGCGCCACGGCGAGGGCTCGTCGGCGACGACCCTCGTCATCACCTCCAGCCCCTCGGTCCTCCAGCAGGCCGACCGCGTCTTCCTCGTGCTCGACGGCAAGACCGTCGCCGACGGCACGCATGCGGAGCTGCTCGGCCGGGCCGACTACGACGAGGCGGTGCTCCGATGAGCAGCACGATCCTCCCGATCGCGTCCCGGCGCGAGACCGTACGCGTCGCATGGACGCTCCTGCGTGAGCGGCGCCTCCCGCTGACGATCGCGACCGTGGCCTTCGCAGCGAGCGGCTTCCTCGGCCTGGTTCCCCCGTGGGTGCTCGGCGACCTCGTGGACACGGTCGGAGACGGCGGCACCGCGGCCGACGTCGTACGCGCCGCGTCGATCATCGCCGCTGCCGCGCTCGCCGGTGCGCTGTGCGCCGGGCTCGCCGTCGCCGCGCTCGGCCAGGCGGTCGTCCCCGCCCTCGCCCGGCTTCGCGAAGAGGTGGTCGCGCGTGTCCTCGGCCTCGAGCCCGACCGGATCGAGGAAGCCGGAGCCGGCGACGTGCTGTCGCGGGTCGGCGACGACGTCCGCACTGTCACGAACACCCTCGACGAGGCCGTGCCCTACACGGTGGAGTCGTCGGTCGCGATCGGCTTCACCGCCGTCGGGCTCGCCGCGCTGGACTGGCGGCTGGGGCTCGCCGGGCTGTGCGCGCTCCCGTTCTACGTGCTCGGCCTGCGCTGGTACCTCCCCCGGTCCGCCCCGCTCTACCGCGAGGAGCGGATCGCCCAGGGCGAGCGGGCCGAGGCTCTGCTGACCGGGGTGCACAGCGCGCAGACGCTGCGGGCCCTCGGCTACGGCGAGGCGTGGCAGGAGCAGGTCGCCGTACGCTCGTGGCGCGCCGCGACTGTGTCGATCACCGTGTTCCGGATGCTGACGCGCTTCTTCGCGCGCACCAACCGCGCCGAGCTCGTCGGGCTGCTGCTGGTGCTCGGCACCGGCTTCGTGCTCGTCCGCGACGGCGCCGCGACCGTCGGTGCCGCGACGACGGCGGCCCTGTTCTTTCACCGGCTGTTCGGGCCGATCGGCGGCGTGCTGACGACCTTCGACCAGGTCCAGTCGGCGGGGGCCTCGCTGGCACGCCTCGCCGGACTCGCGCTCATGCCGGAGGCCGACGGCGCCGAGCCTGACGATCCCGCCTCCGCCCGGTCAGCAGCGCGTGCAGATCAGACGGGCCTCGCGCTCGACGTCGCCGGGATCCATCACCGCTACCGTGACGGCGACGAGGTCCTGCACGACGTCACTCTGCGGGTCGCCGCCGGCGAGCGGGTCGCCCTCGTCGGCGCGACCGGAGCCGGCAAGTCCACTCTCGCGCTGGTCGCCGCAGGCCATCTCGTCCCCTCGGCGGGAGCGCGCACGCTCGACGGTGCCGCGTACGACGAGTGGGGCGCACGCGGTGTGCGGAGCCAGGTCGCGCTCGTGACGCAGCAGGTGCACGTCTTCGCAGGCACGGTGCGCGACAACCTGACGCTGGCGGCCGAGGACGCCGACGACGAGGCGCTGCACGACGCGCTGCGACGTACGCGGTCGTCCGGCTGGGTCGCCGCCCTCCCCGACGGGCTCGACACGGTCGTCGGTGCCCACGGCCACACGCTCACCCCGGCGCAGGCGCAGCAGCTCGCGCTGGCGCGGATCCTGCTGGCCGACAGGCCCGTCGTGGTCCTCGACGAGGCGACGGCCGAGGCCGGGTCGTCAGGCGCCAGGCAGCTCGACGAGGCGGCCACCGAGATCCTGCAGGGCAGGACCGCACTGGTCGTCGCGCACCGTCTCACCCAGGCCGTGCGCGCGGACCGGATCGTGGTGCTGGACCGTGGCGCGATCGTCGAGGAAGGCACGCACGACGAGCTGCTGGCGCGCGACGGACAGTACGCACGGCTGTGGGCGTCCTGGTCGCAGTCCTGACGGCCTAGGCGCAGCCCACCCCAGCGCGGACCGGGTTCGCGCAGAAACGCGACGCAGCCCGCGGGATGACCCGGCGGGCTGCGTCAGCGACGATCACTTCGGAGGACCGGACTCGCTGTCGGCGTAGTCGGCGTACTTCTCGAGAAGCTCGGGGTCCGGCTCTTCGACAGGGCGATCGGGCTCACCATGGAGCTCACGCTGCAGCTGGTCGAAGTCGGTGTCGAGCGTCTGGTATTTCAGGTTGCGTGCAACCTTCGTCTGCTTGGCTTTTGCACGGCCGCGCCCCATAGGGTCCGACCCCCTCGCGAAGTCTCGGATGTGGTCTCTCGTAGCGATAAGGCTACCTGTTGAGACCAAGGATGCGCGAACCGACCCGGCGACTCGTCACCGACAATTCCGGCACCCGATGTCGCAGGTGATGCAGATCACATCGTGCGGTAGTCGCCGACCAGCTCAACCCCTCCACCAGAAGCATCGAGGACCTCGCCGCACTGCCACGCGTCGACGCCCTGCTCCGCCAGGACCTCGAGAGCGCGGTCGGCGGAGTCGCGCGCGACCAGGGCAACCATGCCGACACCCATGTTGAGCGCGGACTCCAGATCGGGGCGCTCGACCGCTCCGAGCTCGCCGACCATCCCGAACACCGGGGCCGGCGTCCACGTGCCCCGTTCGACCCGAACCGAGACGCTGTCGGGGAGCACGCGCGCGAGGTTCGCGGCGAATCCGCCGCCCGTGATGTGCGACATCGCGTGCACGTCGACCGTGGACGCCAGCTCCAGGCACGGCTTCGCGTACAGCCGGGTCGGGGTCAGCAGGGTCTCGCCCAGCGTCCCGCCGAGCTCGGGGACCTCACGCTCGACGTCCCAGCCGGCGATGTCGAAGAACACCTTGCGGACCAGCGAGTAGCCGTTGGAGTGCAAGCCCGACGACGCCATCGCGATCACGACGTCTCCGGCCTCCACACGGTGCGCCCCGAGAAGCGACTCCGCCTCGACGACACCGGTCGTCGAGCCGGCCACGTCGTACTCGTCAGGCCCGAGCAGCCCGGGGTGCTCCGCCGTCTCGCCGCCGAGCAGCGCACAGCCCGCCTCCTCGCACGCCTGGGCGATGCCCTTGACGATCGCCGCGACACGCTCCGGGACGACCTTGCCCGTCGCGATGTAGTCGGTGAGGAACAACGGCTCGGCGCCACAGACCACGAGATCGTCGACGAGCATGCCGACCAGGTCGTACCCGATCGTGTCGTGGACGTCCATGCGCTGCGCGATCGCGACCTTGGTGCCGACCCCGTCGGCGGACGTGGCGAGCAACGGGCGGTCGAACCGCTTCAGCTGCGAGGCGTCGAACAGGCCGGCGAAGCCGCCGATGCCACCGAGGACCTCAGGACGGCGAGCCTTCTCGACCCACTCCTTCATCAGCTCGACGGCGCGGTCCCCCGCCTCGATGGAGACTCCGGCACTTGCGTACGACGTCACTGCGACCCTCCGCCGCTCAGGGGTTGACCATGGTCACGGAGACGCGGTCGTCCGCGTGCTCCTCGGGCTCGAGCAGGTTCTTGCCGACCAGGCTGCCCTCGGGCAGCGCGACGGGGTACTCGCCGTCGAAGCACGCCCGGCACAGGTTGGCCTTCGGCACGTTGGTGGCGTCCACCATCGACTCGAGCGAGATGTAGGACAGCGAGTCGGCGCCGATCGAGCGGCGGATCTCGTCCACGGAGATGCCGTTGGCGATCAGCTCGGCGCGGGTCGCGAAGTCGATGCCGTAGAAGCAGGGCCACTTGACCGGCGGGCTCGAGATCCGGACATGGACCTCTGCCGCGCCAGCCTCGCGGAGCATGCGGACGAGCTGGCGCTGGGTGTTGCCGCGCACGATCGAGTCGTCGACGACCACCAGGCGCTTGCCTGCGATGACGTCGCGCAGCGGGTTGAGCTTGAGCCGGATGCCGAGCTGGCGCAGGGTCTGGCTCGGCTGGATGAACGTGCGTCCGACGTACGAGTTCTTGACGAGGCCGTGTCCGAACGGGATGCCGGAGGCCTCCGCGTAGCCGATCGCCGCGGGCGTGCCGGACTCCGGCACCGGGATCACGAGGTCGGCCTCGACCGGCGCCTCGGCGGCGAGCCGGCGGCCGATCTCTGCGCGTACGGAGAAGACGCGCTGGTCGGAGATCTGGGTGTCGGGGCGTGCCAGGTAGACGAACTCGAACACGCAGCCCTTGGGCGCAGGCTCGGCGAAGCGGTGGGTGCGCAGGCCGTCGGCGTCGATCGCGATGAACTCGCCCGGCTCGATCTCACGGATGTACGAGGCGCCGACGATGTCGAGGGCGGCGGTCTCCGACGCGACCACCCATCCGCGCTCGAGCCGGCCGAGCACCAGCGGACGGATGCCCTGCGGGTCGCGAGCGGCGTACAGGGTGTCGTTGTCCATGAAGACCAGCGAGAACGCGCCGCGCATCTGCGGGAGCACCTCGAGGGCGGCCTCCTCGAGGGTGCGGTCCTCGTAGGAGGCGAGCAGCGACGCCATCACAGCCGTGTCGCTGGAGGCGAACTCACGGACGCGCCCGACGAGCTCGCTGCCGCTCTCGGCGGTGCGCTTCTCGAGAAGGTCGGCGAGCTCGGCGGTGTTGGTCAGGTTGCCGTTGTGGCCGAGGGCGACGGACCCGTGCGCAGTGGGGCGGAAGGTGGGCTGCGCGTTCTGCCAGACGCTGGCGCCGGTCGTCGAGTAGCGCGTGTGGCCGATCGCGAGGCTGCCCTGCAGCGACTCGAGCGTGGCCTCGTCGAAGACCTGGGACACGAGGCCCATGTCCTTGTAGACGAGGATCTGGGACCCGTTGCTGACGGCGATGCCCGCGGACTCCTGCCCGCGGTGCTGGAGGGCGTAGAGCCCGAAGTACGAGAGCTTGGCTACTTCTTCGCCTGGAGCCCAGACTCCGAAGACACCGCAGGCATCCTGGGGGCCGACGTCGTGGGGGTCCAGGTCGTGGGTCAGACGACCGTCTCCGCGAGGCACGCCTCCAGTGTAGGTGCCTGGGGTGAATGCGCTCCTGCTCAGGGCTTCTTCGGGCGGTCCCAGAAGACGAAGAAGACAGCGACGATGAGCAGCGGGATGCCGACGGCGACCGCTCCGATGAGCGGCTGGGGAAGGGAACCGGCGGCGGAGATCTCAGCAAGAGGCACCACCTCAGAGTACGTCCTTGCCTCACCGTGTGACCCGTGTCACAGTCGTCACCACTGTCCGCCGACGCGTGAGCGCCGCCCCGAGGAGTCAGCCGATGACCGCAGCCCCTCCGACACCGACCTTCCTTGACGATCGCCTCTCCTACTGGGCCGAGGTGACCCCCGACGCCGAGTGCATGGACTACGGAGAGAGGGCCTGGACGTACGCCGAGTTCGACGACCGCGTACGCCGTGCCGCCGGCGGTCTGCGCGACCTCGGCCTGGGCCGCGGCGACGTCGTCGCCTTCCTGGACAAGAACCACCCGGCATGCGTCGAGATCACGCTGGCTGCCGCCTCGCGCGGGATGGCCACAGCGATCGTCAACTGGCGCCTCGCCGGCGACGAGCTCGACTACACGATCAACGACTCCGGTGCGCGAGTGCTGTTCGTCGGCACCGAGCTGGTCCCCGCGATCGAGACGATCCGCGAGAGGCTCCCGACGGTCGAGCAGATCATCCAGGTGATGCCCGACGGTGCGGAGGGCGACGAGTACGAGGGGTGGCTCGCCGCGTCGCAACCCGCCGGCCCATCGCCCGACCACAGCCCCGACGACGTCTGCCTCGTCATGTACAGCTCAGGCACGACCGGCCGCCCCAAGGGCGTCATGCTGACCCATCGCGCGATGGTGGCGCACACCATCAACGCGCACGCCGACTGGGAGCTCGAGCCCGGCGACAAGAGCCTCGTCGCCATGCCGCTGTTCCACGTCGGCGGCACGTCGTACGTGCAGTTCGCGATCCACGACGGCTTCCCGAGCATCATGACGCGCGACCCTGACCCGATGTCGCTGGCGACGGCGATCATGAAGGGCGCCAACTCGGCGTTCCTCGTCCCCGCCGTCGCGCAGATGGCGCTCGCCGGAGGGCCGGAGGCCGCCGCGCTGTTCGGCAAGCTGAAGTTCTTCACGTACGGCGCCGCGCCGATGCCGCTGCCGCTGCTGCGCGCGGCGATGGAGGCGTGGCCGGACACGAAGTTCATGCAGGTGTACGGCCTCACCGAGGTGTGCGGCGTCGTGACGCACCTGCTCCCCGAGGACCACCTCGACGCCGACCACCCGGAGCGGCTGCTGTCGGCCGGCATCCCGATCCCGGGCGTCGAGACCCGTGTCGTCGACCCGTTCCTGCTGGAGGACGTGGCCGAGGGCGACGCGGGCGAGCTGTGGTTCCGCACGCCGCAGCTGATGAAGGGCTTCCTCAACAAGCCACAGGCGACGGCCGAGGTCATCACCGAGGACGGGTGGTTCCGGACCGGCGACATCGGGCGGTTCGTCGACGGCTACGTGTACGTCGAGGACCGCATCAAGGACATGATCGTCACCGGTGGCGAGAACGTGTACTCCCCCGAGGTGGAGCGCGTCCTCACCGGACACCCCGCCGTCGCCGAGGTTGCCGTGATCGGCGTTCCCGACGAGCGCTGGGGCGAGAGCGTGAAGGCCGTCGTCGCCTTCCGCGAGGGCCAGTCGGTCACCGAGGAGGAGCTCATCGCGTACACGCGCGAGCAGCTCGCCGGCTACAAGTGCCCGCGGACGATCGACGTCGTCGAGCTCCTCCCCCGCAACCCGTCCGGCAAGATCCTCAAGCGCGACCTGCGCAAGGGCTACTGGGCGGACACCGGTCGCCAGATCTGACGCGCTGGGCTCTGGTCCATCAGCGGTGGATCAGAGCCCAGCAGTTCGCTGGATCACTGGGTGCCCGCACCACTGTGGACGACTTAGAACCAGTCCTGGGTCGGCACCACGCCGACAATCGTGTGGTCGCCTCGGGAGTAGACGAGGAACTGCACCGCCGGATCCTCGCCTTCCGGATGGTTGGTCGCCAGCGCCTGCGTGACGCAGGCTCTGTATCGCTCGAGCGTCATGTCCGTCGGCGCAGCGCGGCCATCGATGAGGACGGCACGGAGGGGCGACAGTTCACGGACCTCGCACGCTGTACTGAAGTACGAGCTCGCGGGACGGACCCGATCCCACCGCTCCCCATCCTCGAGAATCAGGGCGTCGTCCAGGAACCGGATCTTCCGACGGTACGACTGACCCCTTCTCGATCTCGTCATTCCGCGTACTCTCCCGCCCCGCCGTAGATGCGCGCGCGCCGACCTTCGCTCCCAAGCACCGCCGTCACGAACAGCCCGAAGTCCCAGTCTTCCGATTCCGCGAAAGGAGTCGGATCCGCGTCGCCACCTCCCGGGCTTGGCTGATACTCCGCTTCCGCAATCAGCACTCCGTTATCGATGAGGTCCAGAGTTGAGTGCCCACGAGACCTCTTCCAGCGGATCTCCACTCCCGCGTCGTTGAGATTCCGGGATGCGACCCCGATGCGTATCCAAAGTGACGCGCCAAGTCGGTAGAACACCACGAGCGTCCCCGCCAACCTTGAATAGTGGCCTTGTGGGGCGACCCGGTCCGCAGCGGCGCCTGACGCACGGCTGAACTCATCGAGGCGCCCCGTCACCGGGTCAAACTCGGCAACGGCGCTGAAGCGATCGTGAGACTCGACGCGCATCACTACCCCAGGTCCTTGCCGCCAATTTCTGTCCGCGTGCCCATCCTTGCGTGTCAGCATCGTGCTGAACAACGTCACGAGCTGTGCCAGGTTGCGACTGGCTCCGTCCGGCGTGCGGCCAGATCTGACGCGACAAAACGAAGGACCCGGCACCGCGGCCAGGACAGGTGGCCGGATGTCGGGTCCTTCGTCAGAACTGGGTTACTTTTTGACCTTCTTGGCCGCCGACGTCACGGCGACGGTCTTGTAGCCGGCCCGGGTGTAGGTCACCTTCACGGAGACCTTCTTGCCCTTGAACGACTTCTTGAGCTTGAGCTTGCTGGACTTTGCACCCTTGATGGCCTTGCCGTTCTTCAGCCACTGGTAGGTGACCCTCGTGCCGGCGACGCTCTTGGCCTTGGCCTTGAGCGTCTTGCCGACCTTGGCCTTGCCACTGATCGCGGGCTTGCCCGGCACGACGAACGAGCCGGCGGCGACCTTGCCGACCGTGACGGTCGAGGCCTTGGGGTTGTAGCCGACCTTCGTCGCCTTCGCGCTCAGGGCGATGGTCTTGCCGAGGTCGGCGGGCTTCACGACGTACGCCGAGCCGGCGCCGGCAGCCTTGCCGCCGACGAGCCACGTGTACGCGACCGTGCTGGCCGGGGTGGTCGTCCCACCGACGGCCGACAGCCGCTGGCCGACGACGGGCTTGCCGACAGCCCTCAACGGCGCAGCCGCGGCGAGGTTGCCCGGGGGAAGGACGTCCACACTTGCGACCGTCGGTGCCGTGCCCGAGACCGCGCAGGGGACCTTGGCCGGGATGAAGATGTTGCCGCCGCCGACGAGGCTGAGGGCGACCTGCATGTCGAAGTCGACCTTGCCGAAGGTGACGTTCACGTCTGCACCCGAGGTGGTCGGGATCGCAGGGAACGCGATCTTCCCGGGCCACGTCATGTTGCCTGCCGCGGGGACGACCAGGTCAGCGTTGTTGAAGGTCAGCTTCGCCGGTTGCGCGAGAGCGACGCCGTTGACGAGGACGGGCACCGTCGCGGTCACGTCCTTGTACTTCATCGAGTAGTCGCGGCCGGCCTGGGTCCAGGTCGCGCCCCATGCGTACTCGACGCCGGTCGCGGTCAGCGTGAGCGGCTGGCCCGTCAGGATCGTCGCCGGCGCCTGGACGTCCGCACTCAGCGACGACGCGTGGGGGCCGCCCGTGTAGTCGCAGGAGTAGTCGGTGGTGGTCTCGGCAGCGTTGGCGGCGGGAGCTGCGGCCAGACCGAGGGTGCCGGCGACAAGCGCACCTGCGGCGATCAGGCCCGCACCGCGGCGGGTTGGAGTCATCGTCATGTCTCTCCTTCCGCGGCCGCCTCCGGACAGCGACCGTTTCCGAAGAACTTAGGATGAACAGCGCGACGATATATGATTTATCAGAAAGTTCTCAGCACGTGGGCGTCTTTTTCAGAGCTCCCCGAGGCGAGCCAGGAGGAGTGTCTCGGCGGCGCAGACCCGTGAGAACTCCCCGAGGTGCAGACCCTCGTCGACCCCGTGAGCGCGCGTGTCCGGGTCCTCGACCCCGGTCACCAGGACCGCCGCGTCCGGATAACGGCTGGCGAACTCCGCGATGAACGGGATCGATCCGCCTACGCCCATGTCGATCGGCTCCACACCGTCCCACGCCTCGCGGAAGGCCGAGCGAGCCGCGTCGTACGCCGGGCCTTCCGCCTCGATCGCATACGCGTCGCCGCGGTCGTTCGGCGTCACCGTGACCCTTGCGCCCCACGGTGCGTGGGTCCGCAGGTGCTCGACGAGTGCATCCATCGACGCGTCGGTGTCGGAGCCGGGAGCGATCCGCATCGAGACCTTAGCCCGCGCCCGAGGCACGAGCGTGTTCGAGGAGTCGGCCACCGTCGGCGCGTCGATACCGATCACGCTGATCGCCGGCTTGGCCCACAGTCGGTCGACGACCGAGCCGGAGCCAATCTGGTCGACCCCGTCGAGCACACCGGACTCGGCGTGCAGGCGGTCGAGCGGGTACTCGACGTCGGCGGCCGTCCCCACATGCAGCCCCGACACGGCCACCTCGCCGGTGTCGTCGTGCAGCGTCGCGAGGAGACGGACCAGCACGGAGAGCGCGTCGGGGAACACGCCACCCCACATCCCGGAGTGGACCGCGTGCTTGAACGTCTCGACCTCGACGACGCAGTCGACCAGGCCGCGCAGCGTCGTGGTCAGCGCGGGGGTGCCGATCGCCCAGTTCGTCGAGTCCGCGATGACGATGACGTCGGCGGCCAGCCGGTCGCGATAGGTGTCGAGCAGCGTCCCGAGGCTCGCCGACCCCGACTCCTCCTCGCCTTCGACGAAGACCGTGACTCCGACCGGAGGTGCTCCGTCCCAGGCCCGGAACGCCGCCAGGTGGGCAGCGATCCCAGCCTTGTCGTCGGCGGCACCCCGGCCGTACAGGCGTTCTCCACGCTCGGTCGGCTCGAACGGCGGCGACGTCCAGACGGCGGGATCGCCGGTCGGCTGGACGTCGTGGTGGGCGTAGAGGAGCACCGTCGGTGACCCCGGCGGTGCGGGATGATTTGCGATGACGGCAGGTCCGCCGCCCGCGGAGACGACGTCGACGCGTGCGAAACCGGCGTCACGGAGCAGTGCGGCAACGGCGTCAGCGCTACGGCGTACGTCCTCAGATCGCGAAGGATCTGCACCCACCGAAGGAATCCGCACGAGATCCTTCAAGTCCGAGAGAACCGAAGGCATGATGGCATGAAGTCGTTGCAACGCCGCAAGGCTCATGTCGGCACTTTACGGGGGATGATGTCGATGCTCACCACACGGATCCACGCCGCGTCCAGGCGGCGGCTGACCGCCGCGGTCGCCGGCCTCACGCTGGCCGCCGGAGCGCTCGTCCCGGCTCTGGCCGCCGCGCCCGCGGACGCCGCGGTCAACGCCCCCGGCAACTTCACCGGCTTCGCGTTCGACGCCTGCACCGCGCCGACGCAGGCGCAGATGGACGCGTGGTGGGTCTCGTCCCCGTTCGGCGCGGTGGGCATCTACATCTCCGGCTCCTCCCGAGCCTGCGCCCAACCGAACCTGACCCGCAGCTGGGTGACCACGCAGGCGTCCCGCGGATGGCGCCTCCTGCCGATCCACGTCGGGATGCAGGCGCCCTGCTACGCCGGCAACAAGCAGAAGATGTCGTCAGACCCCGCGACCGCGCGTTCCCAGGGCGTGCTCGCCGCTAACGAGAGCGTCACCGCCGCGACCGCGCTCGCCATCGGCAGGGGAAGCACGCTCACGCTCGACATCGAGTGGTACCCGATCTCCAACGCCGCCTGCAACGCCGCCGTCATCGAGTTCGTTCACGGCTGGAGCTCACGGATCGCCCAGCACGGCTACCGCTCCGGGCTCTACTCGAGCGCGTCGGCCGCGATCAGGACGATGAACAACCTCCGCAACGCCTCGGTGAGCGGCTACCACTACCCCGACGCCCTCTGGTTCGGCTGGTACAACGGCAAGGCCAACCTCAAGGCCGAGCCGTACCTCGACGACCGCTACTGGGTCGACGGCAAGCGGATCCACCAGTACGTCGGCAACGCCGTCACCCGCTACAACGGCGTCACGATCAACATCGACCGCAACGTGATGGACATCGGCTCGGGATCGACCACGAAGAAGCCCAAGGCGCAGTGCGGGACACCGAGCGTCTCGAAGTACCGCTACATCCGCCGTAACCAGCGCCGTGCCGACCTCGTCCCCGAGGCGAAGTGCCTGCTGAAGCAGCGTGGCTACTACAAGGGGTCGACGTCGGGCACCAAGTTCGGCGCGAAGGCCCAGCGCGCGATCAACCGCTACCGGGCCGCCCGCGGGTGGGCGAAGACCGGCACGATCAGCCGCAAGGTCTGGGTCTCGCTGCTGTCGGGCAACAGCGCGCCGGTGCTCAAGCGCGGCTCGACAGGCCAGAACGTCTACAAGCTCCAGCGCTCCCTCACCGCGGCGCTGGCGCGCTCCGTGCCGCGCAACGGACTGTTCGACGCGACGACGGAGCGAGCCGTGCTGGACTACCGCAAGCGGGTCAAGCTGCCCGGGTGGCGCACGGCCGAGCCCCAGCTGTGGGCCGCCCTGCGCGCTGGGAAGCGGTGAGGGTCGGGTCTCGATCGCTCCGCGCCTCGACCAGCGGCGGGTGCGGTCAGTCCAGCGGGAGGTACGGCGTGAGGTCGCTGCGCTCCCCGGACGCGCTGACCCTGCCCGCCGCGACCGCCTCGGCCCACGTCGTACGGCCGGTGGCGAGCGCGATCCACGTCAGAGGGTCGGTCTCGACGACCGCCGGCGGTGTGCCGCGGGTGTGACGGGCACCGGGGATCACCTGGACCGCTGCGTACGGCGGGACGCGCACCTCGACGCTGTTGCCGGGCGCGCGCTGGTCGAGCACGGCCAGCAGGTGCTTGGTCGCGGCGCGAAGGTCAGCGGGCTGCGGCGGGCCGGCCGCGTCGAGCCGGACGCGCAGCTCCTGCCAGACCTCCGGATCGAGTGGGACGAGTCGGCGAGCCACGGTCAGCCCCACACGGCGGCGACGGCGTCCGCGACGCTCGCAGCCTGCGCGAGGCCCGCACGCGCAGTCGCCGCCCGCGCCGACGGGTCGAGCACGTTGCGGCCGATGGCGCGGCGCGCGTCCCTGTCCGGTGCGACGACGGTGTAGCGAGCGCCGGTCCCGGCGAGCTGTGCCTCCGCTCCCCGCGAGCGCGGCACGGCCGCCGCGATCGGAGTGAGAGCGACCACCTGGTCGTACCCGGCCGCGAGGTCCGCGTTCGCCGACGACCGGGTACCGCCGTCGATGTAGCGCCTGCCGTCGACGGAGACGGGCGGATAGATGCCGGGTACGGCGCAGCTGGCCGCGACCGCCCGAGCCAGAGGGACCCCGTCGGACGCCTCGAACACCCGGAACGCTCCCGTGGCCGCGTCCACGGCAGTGACCCGGAGCGGGCGCCCGGGCCACTCCTGCGACACGAGACGGCTGCTGATGACCGCGATCCGCTCCTCCTCCGTCGGCACGCGGCCGCGGCTCGCTTCACGAACGGCGTACGCGCCGAGGCGTCGACCGAGACCCTCGAGGTCGCGCCCGCTGCGCAGCCCGGTAGCGATCCAGCGCGCGGTCACGCCGAGCCCGATCGCCGCGGCCGGCTCGGGGCCGAACGTGCCGACCGGCGCCAGCTGCCGCTCGTACATCGCGCTCGTCGCCGCCCCGTTGGTCAGCTGAGCCCCGACGACCGAGCCGGCCGAGGTCCCGATCACGACGTCGGCCCCGGACAGGTCGACGCCCCGTTCGGCGAGTCCGTGCAGGAGGCCGATCTCCCAGGCGATGCCGGTGATCCCGCCGCCGCCGAGCACCAGTGCGCGTGTAGTCACCGCGCCATTGTGCCCCGTCCCGCTCACCCGGCGGGGCCCGTGCAGTCGACCTACCGTGAAGACATGCGCGCACTCCAGTACGTCGAGATCGGCAGTCCTCCCCGAGTCGTCGAGGTCGAGACGCCGGAACCCGCGGCCGGCCAGGTCCGCCTCAAGGTCACCGCCGCCGGTTTGTGCCACTCCGACGAGTTCGTCATGAGCCTGCCCGAGGAGGCGTACACGTTCGGTCTCCCGCTCACTCTCGGCCACGAGGGCGCCGGCATCGTCGACGCGCTCGGCGACGGCGTCACGGGGGTCGCGGTCGGGGACTCTGTCGCGGTGTACGGCCCATGGGGCTGCGGCGTCTGCCACGCCTGCGCACGGGGTGCGGAGAACTGCTGCCCGTACGCCGCCGACCTGGGCATCGCTCCGCCCGGCCTCGGCGCGCCCGGCGCGATCGCGGAGTACCTGATCGTCGACGACGTACGCCACCTCGTCCCGCTCGGAGACCTCGACCCCGTGCGCAACGTGTCGCTGACCGACGCCGGGCTCACGCCGTACCACGCGATCCGGACGGTGATGCCCCACCTCGTCGCCGGCAGCACCGCCGTCGTCATCGGCACCGGCGGGCTCGGCCACGTCGGGATCCAGATCCTGCGCGCCCTCACCGGTGCGCGGGTCATCGCACTCGACGTCAACGACGAGAAGCTCGCCCTCGCGAAGGAGGTCGGCGCGCACGAGGCGCTGCTGTCCGACGCCGACGCGGCCGGCAAGATCAAGGAGCTGACGGGCGGTCTCGGCGCCGAGGTGGTCCTCGACTTCGTGGGCGCCGCGCCGACGATCGCGACGGCCATGGGCTCGGTGGCGATGGAGGGTGCGGTCGAGATCGTCGGCATCGGCGGCGGCACGGCGACCGTCGGGTTCGGCGCGACTCCGTACGACGCTGCCGTACGCGTGCCCTACTGGGGATCACGCAGCGAGCTGATCGAGGTCCTCGACATGGCGCACCGCGGCCAGATCCACGTCGAGATCGAGACCTTCTCGCTGGACGAGGCGCCGACGGCGTACGAGCGGCTGCACGCGGGAGACATCCGCGGGCGGGCGGTCGTGCTGCCCAACGGGTGAGATCTCGAGAACCGCAGACCCCTCGCCGGTCGAGGAGGAACCCACACCCCGCTGGTCGAGGAGGGCGAGGAACGAGCCCGTCTCGAGACCACCAGGGGTCTCGATCGCTTCGCGCCTCGACCAGCGGGAGCTCAGGCCAGCAGCGCAGCGATCGCGAGGATCGTGCCGAACGAGAGCACGGTCGTCGCGAAGACCACGTCGCGTATGACCGGGACCGCACGGTCGTAGCGCACCGCCGTCACGAACACGTTCTGCGCGGTCGGCAGCCCCGCGACCACCACGACCGCCAGCAGTGCCTCGCCGTCGAGTCCGAGCGCGAACCGGCCGACCAGGTACGCGACGAGCGGTTGCGCCAGCAGCTTGAGCGCGGAGATGGTCGCGACCTGACCGCTCGCGCCGCTCGCCCCCGGCTTCGGGCCGAGCCGCAGCGAGAGCCCGAACGCGATCAGCATGCCGGGGATCGCGAGACCCGCGAGGAGGTCGATCGGATCGGCGACCCACCGCGGCACCGACACCCCGGACAGCGCCACGACCACACCGATGACCGCGGCGACGGTGACGGGGTTGCGGAACGGCCGCGAGACCACCCGCCACAGCGTGGGCCGCTCGCCCGAGGCTGCCTGGTCGAGGACGACGAACGCCAAGGGAGCCAGCACCAGCAGCTGGAGGAGAAGCGCTCCGGCGACCGCGGACACGTCCCCGATGACGTACAGCGCGATGGGGAGTCCGAGGTTCCCGGCATTGACGTAGCCCGCGCCGAGGCCGGCCATCGTCGCGTCGCCCCAGCCGCGCCGCCAGCGCCATCGCGCGAGCGAGATGGCGATCGCAGCGACCACGGCGACGCTCGCCGCGTTGGCGACCAGCGCCTGCGAGAGTGCTCCGGCGACGTCGGTGTCGGCGAGGACGGAGAAGAGCAGCGCCGGGCTGCCGACGAAGAAGACGAGCCGCGAGAGCAGCTCCTGGTACTCCAGAGTGAGGACGCCGACATGTGCCAGGAGGAACCCGACGGCGATCACGACGGTGATGACGCCAAACCCCTCGAGCACCCCGATCACGTCCCCATCCTCACCGATACGCCGGCAGGGACACGCAGCTCCCCCGCCCCAGCGCGTCGAGCGCCGGAGCGGGGGAGCGTACGTCGTGCCAGTCGGTCAGCCGATCACTCGGCACCTGCGCCGGTCATCGAGCGCACCTCCAGCTCCTCGTACATCGTGGGATCCGCCTTCTCCTTGGCGGTGACGGTGCCCAGCCAGCCGAGGAAGAAGCCGATCGGGATCGACACCAGGCCGGGGTTCTCCAGCGGGAACCAGCTGAAGTCCACGCCGGTCCCGAAGAGCGACAAGCTCTCCCCGGTGGCGGGATCGACCTTGCCGGAGACGACGGGCGAGAAGAACACCAGGCCGACGGCGGAGATGAGACCGCCGTAGATGCTCCACGTCGCACCGCGCGTGTTGAAGTCCTTCCAGAACAGGTTGTAGAGCAGTGCCGGCAGGTTCGCCGACGCAGCGACGGCGAACGCGAGCGCGACAAGGAAGGCCACGTTGAGCGACTGGCCCGGGATCGCGAGCGCGATCGCCACACCACCGATCACGAACGCCGCGATCCGCGCGACCTTCACCTCCTCCTCACCGGTGACCTCGCCCTTCTTGAACACGTTGGCGTAGAGGTCGTGCGCGACGGACGACGCCGAGGCGAGCGTCAGACCTGCGACCACCGCAAGGATCGTCGCGAACGCCACGGCCGCGATCAGTGCCAGCAGGATCGCACCTCCGGTCGAGCCCTCGCCGCCGCCGACGGCTTCGGCGAGCAACGGAGACGCCAGGTTGCCGCCGGACTCCGCGACCTTCGCGTACTGGTCGGTGCTGAGCAGCGCCGCCGCACCGAAGCCGAGGACGAGCGTCATCAGGTAGAAGGTGCCGATCAGCCCGATGGCCCAGTTCACCGACGTACGCGCCTGCCGTGCGGTCGGCACGGTGTAGAAGCGGATCAGGATGTGCGGCAGTCCTGCCGTACCCAGCACGAGCGCGATGCTGAGCGACAGGAAGTCGATCTTGCTCGTGAGGTTGGCGCCGTACTTCAGGCCCGGCTCGAGGAACGCCTGGCCCTTGCCGGAATTGGACGCCGCGGTGCCGAGGAGCTCGGACAGGTTGAAGTTGAACTTCGCGAGCACGAGGACGCTGATCAGCAACGTGCCCACCATGAGGAGGACGGCCTTGACGATCTGCACCCACGTGGTGCCCTTCATGCCGCCGACGACCACATAGAAGATCATCAGGACACCGACGCCGACGATCGTCAGGTTCTTGAGGGCCTCGCCCTCCACACCGAGGAGCAGGGAGACCAGGGCGCCGGCGCCGACCATCTGCGCCAGCAGGTAGAAGATCGAGACGACCACCGTGGAGACCGATGCCGCTGTGCGGACGGGACGCTGACGCATCCGGTACGCGAGCTGGTCGGCCATCGTGAACCTACCGGAGTTGCGCAGCAGCTCGGCGATGAGCAGCAGCGCCACCAGCCAGGCGACGAGGAATCCGATCGAGTAGAGGAAACCGTCGTAGCCGGACAGCGCGATCGCGCCGGAGATGCCAAGGAACGACGCGGCGGACATGTAGTCGCCGCCGATCGCGAGGCCGTTCTGGAACCCGCTGAACGAGCGGCCGCCCGCGTAGTAGTCCGCAGCGGTCTTGGTGTTGCGGCTCGCCCAGAAGGTGATGCCGACGGTGAGCAGCACGACGCCGACGAACAGCACAGTCGTGAGCGTCTGATGGCCGCCGTCCTCCGCAGCGAGGATCACGTCGTTCGTGCTCATCGTCCGATCTCCTCGTCGTAGTCGGCGCGCAGCTTGTCGGCGTGCGGGTCGAGGTTCTTCACGGAGAACTTCGAGTACCAGATGGCGATGCCGAACGTCGTGACGAACTGCAGCAAACCGAAGATCAGCGCGATGTTGATGTTGCCGACGACCTGGATGCTCATGAAGTCAGGGGCCCAGTTCGAGCAGATGACGTACAGCAGGTACCAGCTCATGAAGCCGATCGTCACGGGGACGACGAAGCCGATGTACTTGCGTCTGAGGGTGCGGAACTCGTCTGTGGCATGGATGCGCGCGTAAGCCGCATCCTCTGCCGGTGTGGTTCTCTCGATCACGGCTTCACCTCTCGGGTGCGTCGGACGGGGGTCTCTCATCGCGACGCTAGGGAGGGAGACCTGGTGTGTGCCAGATCACACCGCGACCCCTTCGGCGGGCGCGCCAACGCGGTCGGCGTGCGGCGCGTCGCCGACGACGAACGGTCGCCGCGACGCGACGAACGGCCACACCGGTGCCGCTCAGTCCAGGTGCCGCAGGTCGTCCCAGAGCCCCGGCCACGGGCGCAGCGGACCGCGGCACACCGCGACAGGGACCCCTTCCTCCTCGTTGTCGACGTCGACGCCGTTGCGCAGCCGGTCGCGCACCTCGCACTCCTCGAACAGCGTGCGCGCGAAGCCGTACTGACCGCCGACGAAGACGACCGTCTGCGTGCTGTCGGGTGGGCGGGCCTGGTCGTGGAGGGCGTTCTGCCCGCTGTACGGCGTGGGCAGGCCGAGCGCGGGACCGTACCGGTCGATCGCCCCGGCCTCGCCGTAGTTGGACGTGATGACGACAGCGTCCTTCCGCTCGTCCTCGGACAGCCCGTCCCACACGGCGGCGACCTGCCGCACGTACGCCGGCCACCCCACCTGGTCCGCGGCAGCCTGGTTGATCCCGGGGACCGGCGTGCTCCCGAGCGTGCCGACCCCGATCACCGGGAGCGACACGACGACGGACACCACGACGTACACGACGAGCAAGGCCCCGATCCCTGCGCGTACGGCGGTCGACGAGCGTGCGAGCCATGCCGCCGTCGGCACCCAGCCGGCGGCGAACAGCACAGCGAGCAGGCCGACCGGGTAGTAGAACTGCGCCCCTCCGACGAAGGTCAGGACCACGACCACCACGAAGGCGACGAGGAACGCGCGGAGCGGACGCCACGCGGGCCGCCGCCAGAGCGCGACAGCTCCGACGACCCAGACCGCCGGCAGCAGGATGAACAGGAACGGCCACATCATCACGCGGACCTCGTCGGCGTTGTTCTCCGCGAGGGCGGCACCCATGTCGAGCTGCGGGAAGCCGTTGACGACCTGGTAGACGAGGTTCGGCAGCGCGACGACGGCGGCGATCACGCCTCCGACCCAGAAGGAGCGTGAGCGCAACGGGCGGCGTGGCCCGACCAGCAGGAAGCCCACCACCATCCCGAGCACCCACCACGGGATCAGCAACCGCCCGTACGTGGCGAGTCCGACCACCGCACCGACGGCGATCCACCACCGCTCGTCGCCGCGCAGCAATGCTTTGCACGCGAACCACGAGGCGAGCAGCCAGGCCAGCAGGTCGGTCGAGGTGGTCACGAGCACATGGCCCGCCACCAGCGGGAACGACGCGAACGCGAAGGTCCACGCACACAGTCCCTGGGCGAGCGCGCCACCACCGAGCTCGCGCGTGATGGCCGCCGCGACGAGGGTCGCGGCAACGACGGCCACGATGGCCGGCAGGCGTACGGCCCACGGCTCGTCGGCGATCAGCTCCGTCATCGCGTTGGCGAGCAGCGGGATCAACGGCGGTTGGTCGACGTAGCCCCACGCAGGGTCGAGCATCCGGAAGTAGAGCTCGTCGCGGTGGAACCCGTACTGGTTCGCGGTGACGAGGAGAACCACCGCGAGCGTCGCCGCGGCCGAGAGAACGGGCAGGCGCGCGTACGGCGGGCGGGGCACGGTGGTCGGCCCGTCTCCGTGGATCACGCGGGCCGTCATGCCCATGCGCCGCAATCTAGGGGATCGCCGGATCCACGGCATCACGGTTTGAGCATCGGCCCCTGCCGTCAGCGGTGTGATCACGGCCACTGGATTCGTCGCAACGACCACCTGACCCGTACTGTGGAGCCAGGACGCACCCTGCGTCCGCGGTCGTCTGCTTGAGCGGCGCGCACCTTGCGCCCTCCCCGTCCTCATTCGTGAGTGGATGCAATCACGGCCATCCCCACGATACGAAGGACACCTCTGTGCCCACCTTCGCCGATCTCGGCGTGCCCGCACCTCTCGTTGCCTCCCTCTCGGAGCGCGGCATCACCACCCCCTTCCCCATCCAGGCGGCCTCGCTGCCTGACTCCCTCGCCGGACGTGACGTCCTCGGCCGCGGCCGTACGGGCTCCGGCAAGACCGTCGCGTTCAGCCTCCCGACGCTCGCCGTCCTCGCCGCCACCGGCCGCCGTCGCCGGTCCGGTCACCCCCGCGCGCTGATCCTCGTCCCGACCCGCGAGCTTGCGACCCAGGTCCTCGAGACGCTCGCGCCGCTCGCCCAGGCGATGCAGCTGCGCACGATGACGATCTTCGGCGGCGTCGGCCAGAACCCGCAGGTCACCAAGCTCCGCAACGGCGTCGACGTCGTCGTCGCGACGCCGGGCCGGCTCGAGGACCTGATGGGCCAGGGCCACTGCAACCTCAGCGACATCGAGGTCACCGTCCTCGACGAGGCGGACCACATGGCCGACCTCGGGTTCCTCCCGGGCGTCAAGCGGATCCTCGACAAGACCCCTCGCGACGCGCAGCGCCTGCTGTTCTCGGCGACGCTCGACAACGGCATCGACACGCTGGTGAAGCGTTACCTCCACAACCCGGTGACCCACTCGGTCGACGAGGCGACGTCGCACGTCCCGGACATGGAGCACCACGTGCTCTCGGTGAGCCACGACAACAAGCAGGCACTCGTCAGCGAGCTCGTCGGCGGCCAGGGCAAGACTCTCGCCTTCACGCGGACGAAGCACTCGGCGAAGAAGCTCGCCAAGAAGCTCACCGCCTCCGGCATCCCGGCCGTCGACCTGCACGGCAACCTGAGCCAGAACGCGCGCCAGCGCAATCTCTCGGCATTCTCCGACGGCGTCGTGCGCGTCCTCGTCGCGACCGACATCGCGGCGCGCGGCATCCACGTCGACGACGTCTCGCTCGTCGTGCACGTCGACCCGCCGACCGAGCACAAGGCGTACCTGCACCGCTCCGGCCGTACGGCTCGGGCCGGCGCCTCGGGCGTCGTCGTGACCGTCGCGACCCCTGATCAGCGCCGCGACGTCAAGACGCTCATGCGTGCGGCCAAGATCAAGCCGACCGACCACGACGTGGCGCCCGGCGCCGAGATCGTCCACACGCTCGTCGGCCCGCAGGCCGAGCGCGTCGCAGCACCGCCGGAGCTCGCCGTTGCGGCGTCCAGCGGGCAGGGCGGTCGCGGCCAGGGCGGTCGCGGTCGCGGCAACGGCGGCGGTCAGGGTCGCGGCCAGAGCGGCGACGTCGCCCGCAGCGGCAACCGCTCGCGCAACCGGCGTCGTGGCAGCGGCGCGGGCAGCGCCGGCGGCCCGGGACAGTCGAGCGGCCAGTCGACCGGCGGGCGTCGCTCCGGCGGCAACGGCGGCGGCTCCTCGACGCGCACCGGCAGCGGCTCGTCGTCGCGCGGCGGTGCCGCGGCGTTCTCGGCGCAGGCCGGGCGTCGCAGCCGCTGACCAACCCTTCGCGGGTCCACAGGACGCCCACAGGCTTCACCCAGGTGGCGGCGTTGGACTGAGGTCATGGACACGATGACTTCACCCCAGGCCACGCAGCCCACCCACCTCAGGGCACGGCGTTCCGCGACTCGCACCCTCGTACGCACCGGCATCGCCGGTCTCGCGGCCGCGGCCGTGCTCGGCACCTTCGGTGTCGGGTACGCGTCCGCGGCCGCTCTCGGTTCTGCTGCACCTCCGGCGAGGGGGACGGCCGCGGTCACCGACCCGTGGTCGTCCCCGTACGGCGAGCCGTACGACGGCGCGTACGGCGGCGCCGACACGACACAGGACGAGACCACCCGCGCCACCGCCGCCCAGAAGGTCGGTCTGGTCTACATCACGACGACCCTCGACTACGGCTCCGGCGAAGCTGCCGGGACCGGCGTGGTGCTGACGTCGGACGGCGAGATCCTCACGAACCACCACGTCGTGGAGGGCGCGACGGAGATCGAGGTCGAGATCGCCTCGACCGGAGCGACGTACGAGGCGGAGGTCGTCGGGTACGACGCCGCGACCGACGTCGCACTCCTGAGGCTGAAGGGCGCCTCGGACCTCCGCACGGTCACCACCGACACCGACGAGGCCGTCGAGGTCGGCGACGCGGTCGTCGGCGTCGGCAACGCCGGGGGCGCCTCCGACGCCAGCGCCGCCGCAGGGACCGTGACAGCACTCCACCAGTCGATCACGGTGTCCGACGAGCAGGGCGGCTCCGAGAGCCTGACCAACCTCATCGAGATCGATGCCGACATCGTCTCCGGCGACTCGGGTGGTCCGCTGTACGACGACGACGGCGAGGTGGTCGGCATCGACACCGCAGCATCGAGCGGCGCGGCCGACGTGACGGCGTACGCGATCCCGATCGCCTCGGCGCTGCGGATCGTCACGCAGATCAGCTCTGGACAGGAGAGCGGAACGGTCGAGATCGGCGCCACCGCCTTCCTCGGCGTCACGCTCGCCAACACGGCGAGCGCCGTCGTCCCGCGCGACCCTGACGGCGATTCCACGCTGCCGGGTTCCGCGACGTCCGGCGTCGTGATCGCCGGCACCGTCGACGGCTCCGCAGCAGCAACGGCCGGGCTCGTCGCAGGCGACACCATCGCGGCGCTGGACGGCGCGGCGGTCACCTCGTCGGACGCGCTCTCCCGGGCGATCGACACCCACGACGCGGGCGACAGCGTGACGCTGTCCTGGATCGACGCCGCTGGGCAGAGTCACCAGGAGCTCGTCACCCTCGGGGAGGGTCCGGTCGGCTGATGCCGTCGGCGTCGGCCCGGTCGAGGCGAAGACGTTCGGGCGAGTGGAGCCGGACCATCGTTCGCCGGACGTTCGACGGGCGCCGGCTCTGCGTCGCCAGCGAGACCAGCACCATGGTGGCGAGCGCCAGCGGCATCGACCATGCGGCAGGACGAGAGAGCAGCTGGTCGAGCCAGCCCTCGTCGCTGCCACGGACGATCGCAGCGACGACGGCACCCCCGGCCCCGAACCCGCCCGCGAGCATGCCGGCGATCGCCCCGGGAGCCGTCAACCGCGGCCACCAGATGCCCAGCACGAGCAGCGGGCAGAACGTCGATGCGGCGACCGCGAAGGCGAACCCGACCGAGCTCGCCACCGCGATCCGGCCGGACACGAGCGCGAGCCCGAGCGGGACGAGGATCCCCAACGCCGCACCGACCCGCAGGCCGGCCACCGGACCGAGGACACGTCTCGCCAACGGCCCCTGCGCGAGCACGCCGGCGAGGGACATCGTCACGCCGGACGACGTCGACAGGAACGCCGCGAAGGCGCCCGCGGTCAGCAGGGCACCCAGGACCTCGCCGAGCGTGCCGCCGATCATCCGCATCGGCAGCTCGAGCACCACGATGTCGGTCTCGCCCGTGTCGACGAGGTCGCCCGCGTACACACGGCCGATGACGCCGTACGCCGTGGGCATCAGGTAGAAGACGCCGAGCAGGGCGAGGACCAGCAGCGTCGTCCGGCGCGCCGCCCGCCCGTCCGGGTTGGTGTAGAAGCGGACCACCACGTGCGGAAGGCCCATCGTGCCGAGGAACGTGGCGAAGATCAGCGAGTACGTCGCGTACATCGAGAGGCCGAGACCCGTGTCCGCAGCGACCGGCGACAGCCACGCTGCGGACGCACCGGCGTCGCTCGGCGTCGGGCGTCCGTCCTCCGTCCACGCGTGCAGCAGGAAGACGAGCGGCACGAGCAGCGCGGTCAGCTTCAACCAGTACTGGAAGGCCTGCACGAACGTGATGCTGCGCATGCCGCCCGACACGACGTTGATGACGACGATGACCGCCACCAGGACCGACCCGACCCACGCAGGTGCGCCGATGACGGTGTGGAGCACCAGGCCCGCGCCTTGGAACTGCGGCATCAGGTAGAGCCAGCCGATCACCACGACGAGCATCGACGCGACCCCGCGCGCAGCGGTCGACTGCACACGCATCTGCGTGAAGTCGGGAAGGGTGTACGCGCCGGAACGACGCAGCGGAGCGGCGACGAACGCCAGCAGCACGAGGTAACCCGCGGTCCACCCGACCGGGAACCACACCATGTCGGCGCCGAAGGTGAGAATCAGTCCGGCGATGCCGAGGTACGACGCGGCGGAGAGGTACTCGCCGCCGATCGCCGAGGAGTTCCACAACGGGCTCACCGAACGCGACGCCACGAAGAAGTCCGACGTGGTCCGGCTGAACCGCAGCCCGAACAGGCCGATCCCGAGCGTCGCGAGCGCGACAGCAGCGACGGCGATGGCGGAGTACGTCGTGTTCACGGGCAGGTCCTGCCAGCTCAGGGCCGTTCGACGAGGTCGCTGAACGCGCGCTCGTTGCGCTCGGACGCGGCGACGAACACCCATCCGATGACGAACAGCACCGGATAGACCGCCGCGCCGAGGATCCACCACGGCAGCGGCACCGGGCCGACCTGCAGAGCGTCGAGGTCGACGAGGACGAACAGGATCGGCAGCCCGCCGACGAGCAGCGCGACGACGACGGACACGATGAGCGCCAGACGCAGCTGCGACCGGATCAGCGACCGCATGTAGACCTCACCGATCTCGGTCTCCTCGTCGATCTCCTGCACGACCGTACGCCGCCGGTGCGGACGCAGGGTCGTGTGCGGGCTGGTGACCCGGACCCTGGCCCGCGGAGGTGGCTGGTCGGACTCGGCCACGTCAGCTTCCGACGGTGCGTGCGCGCTGCTGGACGAGGGTGCGCAGGTCGCGGGTGTGACGGCGAGCGACCTGGAGCTCGACGTACGACGAGCCGCCCACGTCCACGAGGATCGTGCACCGGCCGCCGAGCATCCGGACCTCTCGTACCCGTGCGGAGTCGACGAGGAGGCTCCTGTGGATACGGACGAACCCGGCATCGGCCCAGTCGTGCTCGAGCGTCACCAGCGGCGTACGGAGAAGGTGACTGTCGCCGCTCACCGTGTGGAGCCGGACGTAGTCACCCTGCGCCTCGACGTAGGCCACGCTGCTGCGCGGGACGAACCGTGTCACTCCCGCGAGCTCGACGGCGACGACCTCGTCGGCGTCGACGTCGCGCGGATCTGCGGGACGGGCCCCCAGGACGCGGCGGACCGACTCACGCAGACGGTCCTCCGCCACCGGCTTCAGCACGTAGTCGACGGCATCGAGGTCCCAGGCGTCGACCGCATGGTCCTCGTGGGCGGTCACGAAGACGACCTTCGGCTGGTTGCGGAACCGTGCGAGCACCCGGGCGACCTCGAGTCCGGAGAGGGCAGGCATCGCGATGTCGAGGAAGACGGCGTCGACCGCGGCCTCGTCGGCCTCCAGCGCCCGAAGCACGTCAGCACCTGACGTCACGGCGGTCACGTGGTCGATCCGCTCGTCGCGGTCGAGCAGGTAGACCAGCTCGTCCAGGACGGGCTGCTCGTCGTCGGCAACGAGTACGTTCAGGCCCATGGCGCCTGAGTCTAGGCGGCGCCTGTGGCCCCCGTCACACCGCCGACCCGCTCGGCTACGTCAGAGGGCGGCGCCGGGCGCGTACTTCGGGACCCGGACCGTCACCTTGGTCCCGGCACCCGGCGCGGTCTCGACCACGATCCCGTAGGCGTTCCCGTAGACGGTGCGCATCCGCTCGTCGACGTTGCCGAGGCCGACGGAGTCGGTTGGTCCGTCGCCGGCGAGGATGCGGCGTACCCGGTCCGGGTCCTCGCCGATCCCGTCGTCCTCGACCGTGATCACCGCCTCCGTCCCGGCGTCGAGGGCGATCACCACGATCTTGCCGCCACCTGCCTTGCTCTCCAGCCCGTGCCGTACGGCGTTCTCGACCAGCGGCTGGATCGACAGGAACGGCAGCGTCACCGCCAGCACCTCGGGCGCCACCTGCACCGTGACGTTCAGCCGGTCGCCGAAGCGGGCCTTCTCCAGCACCAGGTAGCGCTCGATGGACTGCAGCTCGTCGGCGAGCGTCGTGAACTCGCCGTGCCGTCGGAACGAGTAGCGGGTGAAGTCCGCGAACTCGAGCAGGAGCTCGCGGGCACGCTCCGGGTCGGTACGGACGAACGAGGCGATCGCGCCCAGCGAGTTGTAGATGAAGTGAGGCGAGATCTGGGCCCGCAGCGCTCGCAGCTCGGCCTCCATCAGCGCCGTACGGGACTTGTCCAGCTCGGCAAGCTCGAGCTGGCCCGACACCCACCGCGCGACCTCGGTCGTCGCCCGCGCCAGACCCGCCGACCTGGTCGCCGACCTCACCACCACCGCACCGACCACGGCGTCCTCGACGGTCAGCGGGGCCACGATCGCGTACGGGTAGTGCGCATGCGGGGTGCTGAACGCCTGCGTCGTCCCAGCTGCGATCGCCTGCCGGGCAAGCTCCATCGCATCCGATCGGCGCTCGCGCGTGCCTTCGGTGGCGAGGATCCGCTCGGTGTCGGTGAGGGCGACGGACGACACGCCGAGCAGGGTCCTCAGGTGCTTCAGAGCCGCCGACGCGCTGTCCTCGGTCAGCCCACGGCGGAGTGCGGGCGCCGCCTGCGAGGCCGTGTGCAGAGTCTCGTACGTCGCCCGGTCCTCAGCTGATCCGAGCGCACGACGCGACCACGGTGTCCTCATGGGACGGAGTGTGGCACGCTGTCGCAGCGGCTCACTAGGGTTGCCGTATGCGATCGGATCCGCAGTCGTTCGCCGTCCAGTGGCGTGACGCCTGGAACGCCCACGACGTCGAAGCCGTGCTCGCCCACTTCGCCGACGACGTCGTCTTCACGTCGCCGGTCGCCGCCCAGCTCCTCGACGACAGCGACGGCGTGCTGCGCGGCAAGGACGCGTTGCGCGCGTACTGGACCGAGGGGCTGCGGCGCATCCCCGACCTGCGGTTCGAGGTCGTCGGGGTCTATGCCGGGCTCGACACCGTCGTCATCAACTACCGCAACCAGAAGGGCGGGCTCGTCAACGAGGTGCTGCACCTGCGTGACGGGCTCGTCGTCGAGGGGCACGGCACCTACCTGGCGGCCGGGGACGACGACAACCTCGCAGGCGCGACCCGCTGACGACCTCGGTCAGCCGACCGACTTCTCGAGACGGACGAGCGGCCGCCACGGCGGGTCGAACTCGCGGACGCCGCGCTCGGTGAACCCCAGCCCGGCGTAGTAGGCCCGCAAGGACGGGTTGGCGGCCGCGCAGTCGAGCCGCAGGATCGTACGACCGGCGTCGCGCACCCGCTCCGCCACCCAGTCGAGCATCACCGTCCCGAGCCCGCGGCCGCGGTGGGTCCTGCGCACCATCAGCCCGTGGACGTACAGCGCGTCAGCGTCCTCCGGCGCCACGAGGTCGTCCCAGATCCGCGGGTCGGCCTCCAGCACGCGCACCGTCGCGCTGATCGCGCCGTCGTCGCGCAGGAGCCACCACTGCTGGTCCGCGATCTGCTCGCGCACCTGGTCGGGGGTCACCTCACCGGGCTGCCACTGGACGAGCCCGGACGCGACCTGCCACCGCGCGAGGTCGTCACGCAGAGCGACGATGGCCTCCGCGTCACGGGCGTACGCGCGGGTCGGGAACACGGTGCCAGCCTAGGGGTCTGCTGCCTTGCTCGATCGTGCGGGATCCGTGCCGAATGGTGGCATCGATCCTGCACGATGAAGCCTGTGGACGAGGCACGCGCGACGGCGACCGCCCGGAGCACGCTGGTGCGGTGCAACCATGGGACGAGATGCTCGCCCAGCAGTCTGGGGTGATCGCGCGCCGACAGCTGCTGGACGTCGGGCTGCGGCCGCACCACATCCGGCGGATGCTGAGGCGACGTGAGTTGAGCCCACTCTTTCCGGGCGTGTACCTCGACCACACCGGCGCAGCGACGTGGAGGCAGCGGGCGTGGGGGGCTGTGCTGTACGCATGGCCGGCGGCGTTGTCGGGCGAGTCCGCGATCCGGGCCGCCGAGCGGGTACGCCTCGACTCCACCGCAGACGACGTCGTCGAGGTCGCCATCGACCGACGCCGTGATGTCGCGAAGCAGCCAGGGCTTCGCGTGACGCGTCGCAAGGACCTCGAGACGATGGTGTCGTGGAACCGGTCTCCACCCCGGCTGCACTACGAGGAGGCAGTCCTCGACCTGGCGACCGAGTGCGACGACAAGATCGACGGCGTCGCCGTGCTCGCGCGGGCGTGCGCGAGCCGGCGGACCACCGCCGACCGCATCCTGTCCGTGATGCGCCGGCGAGCTCGGGTCAGGCGGCGCCGTTGGTTCCGGGCCGTGCTCGCCGACATCGCCTCAGGGACGCATTCGGTTCTCGAGCACGGATACCTGCGCCGGGTCGAACACCCGCACGGACTCCCCGCTGCACGCCGACAGCTGAAGGCGGTGGGGAGCGAGGGGACGGTCTATCGCGACGCGGACCTTCGATTGCTCGTCGTCGAGCTCGACGGCCGGATCTACCACGAGAGCGCCACGCAGCGCGACAGCGATCTCGACCGTCACCTCGACGTCCTCGTCGAGGGGCGCCCCACCGCGAGGCTGGGTTGGGGCCAGGTGTTTCGCTGGCCGTGCCGTACGGCGGCGAAGCTCGCGCTGATCCTTCAGCAGCACGGGTGGACCGGAGAGCCAGAGCGTTGCGCCTCCCCTGACTGCGCGATCGTGGACGGCGCGTGAACGTGCAGGATCGGTGTCAGCCTGTGGCACCGATCCTGCACGATGAAGGATCAGGCGCCCATGACCGCCGGGATCGTCGCGGTCCAGCGGTCTCGGAGCTCCGTGACCGGGATCGAGAACTGCCCCTCGACGGCGAGAGCGTCGCCACCGGTCGTCCCGATCCGAGTGACCGGCACCCCGTACGAGGCGGCGAGCGCCGTGAAGCCCTGTAGGTCCGAGGCTGCGACGGTGACGAGCGCCCGTGCGGCCGACTCGGAGAAGAGCGCCTCGAACACGTTCCTGTCGAGCCCAGCGCCCTCGAACGCCACCCTCGCGCCGACGCCGTTGCGGATGGACGCCTCGGCGAGCGCAATCGCGAGACCACCGTCGGACAGGTCGTGGGCGGCCGTCGCGAGACCCTGCTTGGCGACCTCCACCATCAGGTCCGCCAGCGCCTTCTCGGCCGCCAGGTCGACCTGCGGCGGAACCCCGCCGAGGTGCTGGTGCGCGACCTGCGACCACGCCGAGCCGTCGAGCTCGTCGCGCGTCGTGCCCAGGACGAGCACGACGTCGCCATCCGCGCGGAAGCCCTGCTTGATGCGCTTGGTGACGTCCTCGACGACGCCGAGCACCCCGACCACGGGCGTCGGCAGGATCGCGGTCTCGCCGGTCTGGTTGTAGAACGACACGTTGCCGCCGGTCACGGGGATGCCGAGCACCGCGCAGGCGTCCTTGAGGCCAGCGGTGGCCCGCTCGAACTGCCACATCACCGCCGGGTCCTCGGGCGAGCCGAAGTTCAGGCAGTCGGTGACCGCGAGCGGGAGGCCGCCCGAGACACCGACGTTGCGGTACGACTCGGCGAGCGCCAGCTGCGCGCCGGCGTACGGGTCGAGCTTGGCGAACCGCCCGTTGCAGTCGGTCGACACGGCGACACCGAGGTTGGTGTCGTCGTCGATGCGGATGACGCCGGCATCCTCAGGCTGCGCGAGAACGGTGTTGCCGCGGACGTAGCGGTCGTACTGGTCGGTGATCCACGACTTGTCCGCCTGGTTCGGCGAGCTCAGCACGTCGAGCAGCGTCGTACGGAGCTCGTCGCCGCTCGCCGGACGCGCGAGGGAGGCCGTCGTGTCGGCCTGGAGAGCGTCCTGCCAGTCCGGGCGGGCGTACGGCCGCTCGTACGTCGGGCCGTCGTGCGCGACCGAGCGCGGGGGCACGTCGACGACGGTCTCGCCGTGCCAGTCGATCACCAGACGGCCCGTCTCGGTGACTTCGCCGACGACCGTCGCCTCCACGTCCCACTTGGCGCAGATCTCCATGAAGCGGTCGAGGTGCCGAGGCTCGACGACCGCCATCATCCGCTCCTGCGACTCGCTCATGAGGATCTCCTCGGGCGAGAGCGTGGAGTCGCGCAGCGGGACCGTGTCGAGCTCGACGTGCATGCCGCCGTCCCCCGCGCTGGCGAGCTCGCTCGTCGCGCACGAGAGGCCGGCCCCGCCGAGGTCCTGGATGCCGGCGACGACCTCGGCGTCGAACAGCTCCAGCGTGCACTCGATCAGGAGCTTCTCCATGAACGGGTCGCCGACCTGGACGCTCGGCCGCTTCGCCGGGCCCTCAGCGTCGAAGGTCTCCGACGCCAGCACCGACACGCCGCCGATGCCGTCACCGCCGGTGCGCGCGCCGTACAGGACGACCTGGTTGCCCTCGCCCGACGCGTGGGCGGTGTGCAGCTGCTCGTGGCGCAGGACGCCCACGCACAGCGCGTTGACGAGCGGGTTGCCGAGGTAGGTCTCGTCGAAGACGACCTCGCCCCCGATGTTGGGCAGGCCGAGGCAGTTGCCGTAGCCGCCGACTCCGGCGACGATCCCCGGCATCACGCGCTTCGTGTCGGGTGCGTCCAGCGGGCCGAAGCGCAGCGGGTCCATCACGGCGACCGGGCGGGCGCCCATCGCGAGGATGTCGCGGACGATGCCGCCGACACCGGTGGCAGCGCCCTGGTAGGGCTCGACGTAGCTCGGGTGGTTGTGCGACTCGACCTTGAAGGTGACCGCGTAGCCCTGCCCGACGTCGATCACGCCGGCGTTCTCACCGATCCCGGCGAGCGTCTTGCCCAGCGGCGTCTCCTGCGGGAGCTCGCCGAACTTCTTGAGGTGCACCTTGCTCGACTTGTAGGAGCAGTGCTCGCTCCACATAACCGAGTACATCGCGAGCTCCGCCCCGGTGGGCCGGCGGCCCAGGATCTCGCGGATCCGGGCGTACTCGTCGGCCTTCAGGCCCAGGTCGGCCCAAGGCTGCTCGTGGTCCGGGGTCGCGTCGGCGTGCTCGACGGTGTCGAGGCGGAACTTGGCGGGCGGGGCGGTGGCGGCAGGCGCGTCGGTCACGACACCAGGGTAGTCGGCGCCTCCGAAGGCCCCCTACTCCAGCCACTCCGTGACGAAGGTCGGGCTCGCATGGATGTGCGTGGCACGGTAGCCGCCCGGAAGCACCGAGAACTTGTGCGGAGTGTTCGCGGGCACGACGAGCACGTGGCCCGCCCGGCCGACGACCTCCTCGCCCGCGACCGTGAACAGGGCGCTCCCGGCGTGGATGACGAACGTCTCGGCGTACGGGTGCTGGTGCAGCCGCGGCCCGCTCCCCACGACGTCGGTGTCCTCCTGGATGATCGAGACTCCGGCGTCGTAGGCCTCACCCTCCACGTTGTCGGTGGAGGTGACTTCGATGAGGTGCGCGCTCATCCTGTCGGTGTCGCGTTCTCCCAGAGGCCCATCACGTTGCCCTCCGGATCCTTGAAGTAGGCGGCGTAGCCCATGTCGCCGACGGCCTCCTTCTTGCCGACCGCGGTCGCACCCAGCGACTCGAGCTTGGCGATCGTCTCGTCGATGCTGTCGACGGCGATCGTCAGGGACGGTCCCGTGAACGGCTCCGTCCGTTGGAACATGCCGCCGTTGATGTATCCCGGGCTGCTCGGCATCTGGTCGTCGCCCACCGGGCCGGTGACGACCATCGTGTAGTCGAGGTCCGGCATCTCAGCGACCTCCCAGTCGAACGCGTCGCGATAGAACGACCGCGCACGGTCACCGTCGGCGAACGGGATCTCGAAGTGGACGATGCTGTTGGCCATCACGGGCTCCTCGCGTGTCGTACGGAGTTCCGAGAATCCCTTCGACCGTAACCCGACCTGCCACTACGGTCGAGCGATGGAGATCCGTGACCTGTCGCCCGACGACCTCGACCCCGCGCTCGACGTCCGCTCCCGCTCGTTCGGCCCGATCTCGGGGGGCGACGTCGAGCAGTGGAAGGCGATGGTGCAGCGCTCGATCGACGGGAAGCGGGTGCTCGCCGCCTACGTGGACGGGGCAGTCGTCGCCACAGCCCGGATCAACAGCTTCGGCCAGTGGTGGGCGGGTCGCCGGGTCCCCATGGCCGGGATCGGCGGGGTCGTGGTGGCTCCCGAGCACCGTGGCAGCGGCGTCGGGTCGGCGCTCATGCAGGGCATCCTCGAGCGGTCGCGTGAACTCGGATTTCCCTTGTCCGCGCTGTATCCGGCCACCACCGCCCCGTACCGGGCCGTCGGATACGAGGTCGCCGGCGCCCGGCACGTCGTGGAGATCTCGACCGACACGCTCCGCCGGCTGTCCGGTCCCGACGTGCCGCTCCGTCGCGGCGGCCCCGACGACGCTGCCGAGATCGCCCGCCTGATCGGCGCGACGGCAGCGCACGCCCGCGACTGCGGGCCGTTCGACTGGGAACCGGTCGAGATCGCGCACGACCTCGAGGACGACGAGATCCTCACCTACGTCGCCGACGACGGCGTCCTGTCGTACTCGTTCGGCAGGGAGCGCTTCGACGTCCAGACGATCGCCGCCACGTCGGAGTCCACGCTGCGCGCGCTGTGGCGGATCGTCGGGTCAGGCTCGTCGGTGCTCTCGACCGTCCGCGTCGCCCTCGCGCCTCACGACCCCGTGTGGTGGATGATCCCGGACAACGTGATCACGACGCGGGCGACCCAGTGGTGGATGCTCCGCCTCGTCGACGCGCCCGCTGCGATCGCCGCGCGAGGATTCCCGCCCGGTCTCGAGATCGAGGTCCCGTTGACGCTGAACGACCCGCTCGACGCAGCCGGGTCGGGCGCCTACACGCTGATCGTGTCCGACGGCGCCGGCCGGCTGGAGCGCACCGAGCTCGGCGACGGGGTGGCCCTGGGGCCCCGCGGCGCGGCAGCGGTGTACGCCGGCACGCCGCTCGCGACGCTGCGCCGGTCGGGCCTCGCCGAGGGCGGAGACCCAGAGACGGATGCGCGCATCGACGCGGCGTTCGCAGCGACGCCGTTCATGGTCGACTACTTCTGAGCCCGCGTCTTCCGCCGGTCGACGAGAGCCCGCACCCTTCCGCCGGTCGAGTAGCGGGCGAGGAACGAGCCCGCGTCTTCCGTCGGTCGAGTAGCGGGCGAGGAACGAGCCCGCGTCTTCCGCCGGTCGAGTAGCGAGCGAGGAACGAGCCCGCACCCTTCCGCCGGTCGAGTAGCGGGCGAGGAACGAGCCCGCGTATCGAGACCTACGCCGGCGTCTGCGCGCTCTTCCAGGCGCGGAAGCCCTCCTCGGTCTCGCCGCGGCGCCAGTAGCCGGACAGCGAGAGCCGGTCGCGCGGGATGCCGCGCTCGGTGAGGAAGTAGGCACGGAGCTGCTTGAGCAGCCCGGACTCGCCGTGCACGAACACCTGCGGCTCGCCCGGGAGCCAGTCGAGGCCGCGGACGGCATCGGCGATCAGCGTCGTCGAACCGGCCGGCGCGCCGTCGCGGTGGAGCCAGGTCATCGTCACGTCAGCCTCCGACACGACGGGCTGCTCGTCCTCGGGACCGTCGACCTCGACGAACGCATGCACGCGAGCTCCGGCCGGCATGCCCTCGAGCGCCGCGAGCACAGCCGGGAGTGCGGCCTCGTCGCCGGCCAGCAGGTGCCACGGCGCGGCGGGATCCGGAGCGTAGGCGCCGCCAGGGCCGTTGAGGTGGATGACGTCACCGACCTTGGCGCGCTTCGCCCAGGGCCCGGCGACGCCGGTGTCTCCGTGGACGACGAAGTCGAGCGTGATGCGGCTGTGGACGAGGTCGATCGCCCGCAGCGTGTAGGTGCGGACGACCGGCTGCGCCTCGCTCGGGAACTCCTCGCGGACGAAGTCGAGGTCGAGCGGGTCGGGGTAGTCGAAGCCGTCGGCGAGGAACACGAGCTTCACGTAGGAGTCCGTGAATCCGCCGAACTTCCGGGCGAACTCGTCGAACTGGTGGCTGGAGAGCACCACGCGCTGCATGTGACGCGTGAGCCGCTCGCTCGAGACCACCTCGAACTTGATCGGGCTACGGCGAGCCTTCGCCGTGGACGTCGGGGGCTGCGTCGTCGTGCTCATATCAGGCAACCCTAACTGAGCCGTCAAGGCAGGACGGAGGCACCGATGGGGCCTGGGTTGAAGGCGATCTCCCAGGCGAATCCGTCGAGGTCGAGGAAGTAGCCGCTGTAGCCGCCCCACTCCCGCTGCGTCCCCGGCGACCGCACCGTCGCTCCCGCGGCGGCAGCCACGGCGAGGACGGCGTCGACCTCGGCGGGGCTCGCCACGTTGTGGGCGATCGTCATCGGCGCGAGCCCCGGGCCCGTCGCGATCGGACCGACCTCCTCCTCGAACGCGGCACGGTCCCACAACGACAGCACCACGTGCTCGCCGACCGCGAGCATGAGGACCTCGCCCGGGACGTATAGGCTCTCCTCCCACCCGAGCCCGTCCACGAAGAAGGCACGGCTGCGGGCGACGTCGCCCACGGCGAGCGTGAGGAAGCTGATGCGCTGGTCCATGCTGACCACCCTAGGCGTCGCCGCCGACGAGACGCTCAGGCGAACGTGAGCACCAGCAGCGCGACGTTGAGGGCGATGACGACGCCCGCGATCGCGGCGGCGACCACCGTCGTGACTGGTCGGTTGACGTCCTCCCCCATCACCGACCGCTTGGCCGTCAGGATCAGCAGCGGGATCAGGGCGAACGGGATCCCGACCGAGAGCACGACCTGCGACACCACGAGCGCGCGCGACGGCTCGATGCCCATCACGAGGACGACGAGCGCCGGGATCACGGTCACCACGCGGCGTACGAGGATCGGGACGCGCGCCCGCAGCAGCCCTTGCATCACCTCGGCGCCCGCGGCGCAGCCTACCGACGTCGACGCGAGGCCGGACCCGAGCAGCGCGACGGCGAACAGCAGCGCGACACCCGCGCCGAGCTCGGACGTCATCAGGGCGTGCACACCGGCGAGGGTCGCGGTGCCGTCCTGGCCGGACAGGCTCGACGCGGCTGTGAGCAGCAGGGCGAGGTTCAGCGTGCCGGCCACCACCAGCGCGACCACGACGTCGACGCGCGTCGCCGCCAGCAGGTCCGGGATCGATCGGCGGACCCCCCGTTCGCCGAGGCGTCCCGCGGTCAGCCCGGAGTGCAGGTAGATCACGTGCGGCATCACGGTCGCACCGATGATCGCCGAGGACAGCAGGACGCTCTCCGCCCCGTCGAACCGGGGCACCAGGCCCTCGATGGTGGCCCCGGGGTCGGGCGGCGCCACGAAGAGTCCGGCCGTGAACCCCACCGCGATGAGCAGCAGGAAGCCGATGACGACCCGCTCGAGCGTGCTCTGGCCGAACCGGTCGCCGATACGGAGCACGAGCATCGAGACGGCCACCGTCACGAGGGCGCCGGCGACGAGCGGGAGGTCGAACAGCAGGTACAGCGCCACGGCGCCACCGACGACCTCCGCGATGTCCGTCGCCACGGCCACGGCCTCGGCCTGGAGCCAGTACGCGATCCGCGCGGGCCGCGGGAGCGCCTCCCCCACATGCGTGGCGAGCGACTGGCCGGTGACGATGCCGAGCTTCGCCGACAGGTACTGGACGACGACGGCCATCGCGTTCGCCAGCACGACCACCCAGACCAGGGTGTAGCCGAACGTCGCCCCCGCCGTCACGTTGGTGGCGACGTTGCCGGGGTCGACGTACGCGATGGCTGCCACGAACGCGGGGCCGAGCAGACCTACGCTCCGGGGCAGGCGCGGGGAACGGACGAACACGCCCACCAGCATGGACCATCACGGGCGGGCCCCGAAACCGAGGCGCCGCTTCAGTCCCGTCAGACCACGACGTACCAGGAGTCGCCCGCCTCGACGAGCACGAAGACTGCGTTCAGCATCGCGACGGGCGCCCCGACGACCTGGTGCGGACGCACCGTCGCGCTGTTGCCCTCGACCGTCGCCCCGCGGACCTCGATGTCGCGGTAGGCCTCGAGGAGCCGCGGGTCGAGGTCGTCGAGCTTCGCGCGGAGCTCACGCTGACAGCGCCGCTGGCCGGAGATCGTGGTGATCGGGAAACCGTCGGGTGCGGCCACGCTGCACGCAGCCTCCACCTCGCCCGTGCCCAGCGCCCTCAGCATCCGCTCGAGCGTCTCCGACGGCGATCCCGACCAGCTCTCGGCCGCCGCCGCGCTCGGGCGCGCCGGGAGCCCGGACGATCCGGTGCTCGTCGTGAGTGACAAGAGGGCCACGCCCAGCCCGACCACCACCATCGCGACGACGACCGGCACCGTGCCACGCCGCCGCCCAGAGCCGGCGTGCGCGCTCATGTGCCCACCACGTACCACTTGCCGTTCAGGCGGACGAGGTCGAAGACCGACTGGGCGTACGCTGCGGGCGCCCCCGCGACCCGCGACCCGGTGATCGCGATCGTCGACCCGGAGGCCGAGACCGGCTCGACCTCGACCTCTCTGAGACGGCCCAGGTCCGACGGGCTCATACCCTCGGCGAAGATCCGCAGGCGCTCCGCGCACCCGGTCGCGTCGGCGTCCTCAACCGGTGTCCCGTCGATGACCGTCATCTCGCACGCCACCGCGTACTCGCCGCTGCCGATCGCCACCAGCATGCGTTCCAGAGTCTCCGCTGGATCATCAGCCGGCCCCTTCCCCGCGCCCCCGACGAGGCTGAGTGCAGCCACGGCCGACACGGTGATCGACCACGTCACGAGCTTTGCGACCACGAGAACCCCTGCTGACGAACGAAGCCGAGCCGGGGGTCGTCTCGATCCTCACCCGGCTGGGCGAGGTGCGCTACTCGAGGGGTCGAAAGAGGTCAGCCGCCGGCGACGAGGTCGGCGTACTCGGGGTGCTTCTCGATGTAGGAGGCGACGTACGGGCAGGTCGGGACAACCTGCCAGCCCTTGGCGCGGATGTCGTCGAGCGCCGCCTTGGCGACCACGCCCGCGAGCCCGCGTCCGCCCAGCTCGGGGCGTACCTCGGTGTGCACCAGCTGCCGGACACCGGGACGAGGATCGCGGTAGACGATCGTGCCGCCGAGGTCGCCGTCGACCATCAGGTCGTAGCGCTGATCCTCGGTGTTGTCGTGGACGTCGACGACTGACTCGACCATGGGGGCTCCTTCGTACGGGGGGTGCTTTCGGCGGCTACTTCACGAGGGCGCTGAGCACCGACGTGAAGAAGCCGAGCCCGTCCGTGCCAGGACCGCACAGGTCCTCGACGGCGTGCTCGGGGTGCGGCATGAGACCGACGACGTTGCCGCGCTCGTTGGTGATGCCGGCGATGTCGCGCAGCGACCCGTTGGGGTTGTCGTCGAGGTAGCGCGCGACGACACGGCCCTCGCCCTCCAGGAGGTCGAGCGTGAACTCGTCCGCCACGAAGCCGCCTTCGCCGTTCTTGAGCGGGACGACGATCTCGTCGCCGGCCTCGTAGCTGCTCGTCCAGGCGGTGGCAGCGTTGTCGATGCGCAGACGCTGGTCACGGCACACGAACTTGCGGTGGTCGTTGCGGATCAGCGCACCGGGGAGCAGGTGGGACTCGCACAGGATCTGGAACCCGTTGCAGATGCCGAGCACCGGCATGCCGCCGTGGGCTGCGGCGACGACCTCGGTCATCACCGGCGCGAACCGCGCGATCGCTCCGCAGCGGAGGTAGTCGCCGTACGAGAAGCCGCCCGGCAGGACGACCGCGTCGACCGACCGCAGGTCGTGGTCGCCGTGCCAGAGCGCGACCGGCTCTGCTCCGGCGAGGCGTACGGCGCGCTGGGCGTCGACGTCGTCGAGCGACCCGGGGAAGGTGACGACGCCGACCTTCACGCCGCGCCGCCCTCGGCGCTGACGGACTCGTCGACTCGGACCGCGTAGTCCTCGATCACGGGGTTGGAGAGGAGGGTCTCGGCGATGTTGCGGATCTCGGCGAGCCGCTCCTCGGTGATCTCGCCCTCGACCTCGAGCTCGAACCGCTTGCCCTGGCGGACGTCGGCCACTCCACCGAAGCCGAGGCGGTCGAGCGCGCCGTGAACGGCCTTGCCCTGGGGGTCGAGGATCTCCGGCTTGGGCATGACGTCGACGACGACACGAGCCACGATGGCACTCCTTGGGAGGCGGGACGGGATTCCGGCGGAAAGTCTACCTGCCGCCGGAATCCCGTCTCGACGTCAGATCTCGCGCTTGAGGATCTTGCCCGTGGCGGTCATCGGCAGGGAGTCACGGAACTCGACGATGCGCGGGTACTTGTACGCCGCCATCTGCTCCTTGGCCCACGCGACCAGCTCCTCCTCGGTGGTCTCGTCGCCGGGGTTCTTGATGACGACGGCCTTGACCTCCTCGCCGTGGCTGTCGTGAGCGACGCCGATGACCGCGACCAGCGAGACCGCCGGGTGGGTCATCAGCACCTCCTCGAGCTCGCGCGGGTACACGTTGAAGCCACCGCGGATGATCATGTCCTTGGCGCGGTCGACGATGTAGTAGTAGCCGTCCTCGTCCTTGCGGCCCAGGTCCCCCGAACGGAACCATCCGTCCTTGATGACCTCGGCCGTCGCCTCGGGCCGGTTGTAGTAGCCCTTCATGATGTTCGGGCCCTTGATCGCGATCTCGCCGATCTCGCCGAGCTCGGTGACCTCGTTCCACTCCGGGTCGATCAGCTTCATCTCGACGTCCGGGATCGGCTTGCCGATCGAGCCGGGCCGCGGCTCGGCGCCGAGGGGCGCGAAGCTGGCGACCGGGGAGGTCTCGGAGAGCCCGTACCCCTCGAGGATGTCGACGCCGAAGCGTGCCTTGAACTCCTTGATGATCTCGACCGGGAGCGACGAACCGCCCGCGGCCGCGACCTTGAGCGTCGCGCCGACCTGCTCGGCGGTGATGTCGCTGCCCTCGAGGCCGCCGAGCAGGCCCCAGTACATCGTCGGCACGCCCGCGAAGAACGTGATGCCCTCGCCGACGATGAGCGAGAGCGCGGCGTTCGCCTCGAAGCGCGGCAGCATCACGACGGTGCCGCCGTAGGCGAAGCCGGCGTTCTGGATGACGGTCTGGCCGAAGGAGTGGAACAGCGGCAGCACGCAGAGGTAGGTGTGCGGCTCCTGCGCGTCGGCGCCGAACAGACGGTCGGCGACGAGCGCGTTGCTCAGCATGTTGGAGTGCGACAGCTCAGCGCCCTTGGGCTGGCCGGTCGTGCCGCTGGTGTAGAGGATCACCGCGGTGTCGGAGTCGGCGGTCTCCACCGTCTCGTGCGTCGGCGGCTGGTTGCCGACGGCGGCCGCGAACGTCTCCGCGCCCTCGATCGGGGACGGTGCGGTCGGGTCGGCGGTGATGAGGAAGTAGTGCTCGCAGCCGTCGGTGGCGTTGAAGCCGTCCCACGTCTCCTGGCCGATCGGCAGGTCCGGCGTGCCCTGGAAGGCGAAGAGGGCACGAGCGTCCGAGTCGTCGAGGTGGTACGCGACCTCGCGACCCTTCAGCAGGATGTTGAGGGGGACGACGGTCGCGCCGGCTTTGAGGATGCCGTAGTAGACGATCGAGAAGTACGGGAGGTTCGGGCACGCCAGCGCGACCTTGTCGCCGTGCCCGATCCCGCGCGAGGCCAGGAGGTTCGCGACCTGGTTGGCAGCGGCATCGACCTGCGGATAGCTCAGTCGCATGTCGCCGAAGACGATGGCGGTCCGGTCGGGGAATTCCGCCGCCGAGCGCTCGAGGAGGGAGGCCAGATTGCTCACCGAAGATGCTCCTGTCAGGAAGGGTCGTCATGGCTCCGCACCAGCGCCGCCACAGGGCTACCGACGAGTACGGGTTCCCCAAGAGTGACATGCGGCACGTGACGGGCGTCGCATCGGGGTGACGACCGGCGGCTAGAAGGTCTCGCCGGTCAGCGTCTCGTACGCCTCCAGGTAGCGCGCCCGCGTCTTCTCGACGATGTCGTCGGGCAGGCGCGGCGGCGCGGTGTCCGAGACGCGGTCCCAGCCCGACTCCGGCGAGGTGAGCCAGTTGCGGACGAACTGCTTGTCGTACGACGGCTGAGCGTGGCCGGGCTCCCACTGGTCGGCGGGCCAGAACCGCGACGAGTCGGGCGTCAGAAGCTCGTCGGCCAGCACCAGGGTGCCGTCGGCCCGGACCCCGATCTCGATCTTGGTGTCGGCGACGATGATGCCCTTCGCGCGGGCGATCGCCTCGCCGCGGGCGTAGACCTCGAGGGTCAGGTCGCGCAGCGACGCGGCGAGCTCCTCGCCGACCATGCCCGCCACCTGCTCGTACGAGATGGGCTCGTCGTGGCCGCCGTACGCCGCCTTCGTGCTCGGCGTGAAGATCGGCTCGGGCAGCCGCGACCCGTCGGTCAGCCCGTCGGGGAGCGTGATCCCCGAGACGACTCCCGACTCGCGGTAGTCGAAGAGGCCCGACCCGGTCAGGTAGCCGCGGGCGATGCACTCCACCTGCACCATGTCGAGCCGCTCGACCTCGATGCCACGCCCGGCGACGACCTCGGGGACGTCGGTGGAGACCACGTGGTTGGGCGCGACGTCGCTGAGCTGGTCGAACCACCACAGCGACATGCGGGTGAGGATCTCGCCCTTGTCCGGGATCGGCGGGTCGAGCGCGTGGTCGTACGCGGAGATCCGGTCGCTGGCGACCATGAGCAGGTTGCCGCTCGGCAGGTCGTACAGGTCGCGGACCTTGCCGGAGTAGACGTGGGTGGCTCCGGGGACGTCGTACGGCGCGCTCACGGTGAGAGTCTAGGCGTCGACGCAGGCGTACAGCGTGCGCAGGTAGCCTGCGCCACGGTGCGAGCCGAGCAGGCCGTTGCCCATGCGGTTCATGGCGTACGTCGCCGTCATCTGCCGGTCGAGGTCGTTGACGACGTACGAGCCGCCCCAGCCGCCCCAGTGGCAGATGCGCCCCTCGGGGAGGTACGGCTGGGTCGCCGGGTCGACGAGCGCGTAGCCGATCCCCCAGCGCAGTGGTGCGCCGAGGACGAGGTCGGGGCCCGAGGTCTGCTCGTCGAAGATCAGGTCGATCGTCCCCGGGCTCAGCAGCTTGTGGCCGCCGACGACGCCTCCGTTCGTGATCGCCGACTGGATCCGCGCCAGCGAGCGGGCGTTGCCGTGCCCGTTGGCTCCGCCGATCTCGGCGGCGCGCCACCCGTCGGTCAGCGCCACGGTCGCGTGCAGCGGCGGGCCGCCGAGGGTCTGCATCGCGAGAGGTCCCGGCTGGACACCCGGCGGCATCTCGACGCCGGTCGGGGCGATGATCGGGCTCACCCGGGGGTACGCGTCGCGGGGCAGGCCGATCGTGAAGTCGGCGCCGAGCGGGCCCGCGATCTCCGCCGCGACGAACTCCGCCAGCGACTGGCCGGTGACGCGGCGTACGACCTCGCCGACGAGGTGCCCATAGTTGATCGCGTGGTAGCCGGAGGCAGTGCCGGGCTCCCACCATGGCGCCTGCGCCGCGAACCGCGCCGCCGCGGCCTGAGCGTCGTACAGGTCCTCGACCGTGCACGGCTGGTCCATCCCCGAGACTCCGGACGCGTGCGCGAGGAGGTGGCGGACCTCGACGTCAGCCTTCCCGTTCGCGGCGAACTCCGGCCAGTAGGCGGAGACCTTCTCGTAGACGTCGACCAGCCCCCGCTCGTGCAGCACGAGCGCGGCCAGCGCGGTGACGGTCTTGGTGCACGACCACACGTGCGTGATGGTGTCCTCAACCCACGGCGTCGTCCGCGCGGCGTCGGCGTGCCCGCCCCAGACGTCGACGACGGTTCGCCCCTCCTGCACGACGGCGAGCGAGGCGCCGACCTCATGGCCTGTGTCGACCCGCCGGGCGAGCTCGTCGACCAGCGGTTGGAAGCGGTCGTCGTACGTGCCGTGGATCTCGGCCATGCGGGGCTCCTCGAGGCAGGGGCTAAGCGTCCGCTCACCTTGCCACCCCCCGCCAGGGGTGTCGAGCCGCGGTCCACGCGGACGGTTCGGACGGCGGTGGCAGACTGACGCGGTGAGCCGCAAGTCGAAGAAGACGCCCACGTCCCTGGTCTCGGTCACCGATCTCGAGCACGCGTACGGGCACCGGGTCGTCTTCGACCACCTGTCCTTCCACGTCCGTGCCGGCCGCTGCCTGGTGCTGCGCGGGCCCAACGGCTCGGGCAAGACCACGCTGCTGCGCTGCCTCGTGGGCGAGCGTCCGACCTCCGGCACCGTCACCTTCGACGGCCGTCGCGTCGACGAGTCCGACCCGCGCTTCCGCGCCGACGTGGCGACCGTCCTCGGGGATCTCGACTTCTTCCCCGACCTCACGGTCCTCGAGCACCTCGACCTGCTCGCCCGCGCCCACGGGCAGGCGCCCGAGCAGGCCGACGAGGTGCTGGAGGCGGTCGGCATCAGCGACGTACGCGACCAGTTCCCGGGCACACTCTCGTCGGGACAGCGCCAGCGGCTGGCGCTGGCGACGGCGTTCGTCCGGCCGTACCGGCTGCTGGTCCTCGACGAGCCCGAGCAGCGGCTCGACACCGACGGCCAGGCGTGGCTCGCACAGCGACTCGCCGCCGACAAGCGCGCCGGTGCGGCGATCGTGATGGCCACCCACGACCCCGACCTCGCCGCTGCCGTCGGCGACGACGTCCTCGAGCTCGGCGCGTGAGCGAGACTGTCGCGGCTGCCGCCGCCGTCCCGTCGGTCCGTGCATTCCGCCGTCAGCTCACGCGCGCCCGCCGCGCCCACGCGAACAAGACGTGGCTGCAGGTCGCCGAGGACGCCTACGTCGCGCTCTTCACGCTCGCGATGCTCGGGGTCGTCGTCGGCGCCGCGATCGCCCAGGTCCACCATGAGCTTCTGGGGTGTCCCACCGCCGGGTGCGCTGCCGTGCGGGAGGAGCTGCCGGTGGTGGTCGCGCTCGGCACGGTCGGCGCGGTCCTCCATGCGCTCGCGTCGATCGGTCCCGTCGTCAGCGGCAGCGCGACCGGCCAGTGGGTGCTCGCGACACCGGTCGCGCGCGGCGGGCTGCTCCGACGGCCGTACGCCGCCGCGCTGGGCGTCGCTGTCGCGGTGTGCGTGGCGTTCCCGGGGGTCGCGCTGGCCGGGACGATCGCGTCCCCGGCGACGATCGTCGCAGTGCTGGTGGGTGCCGTCGGGACCGGGCTCCTGACCACGGCGCTCGCGACGGCTGCCCAACCGCATCCGGGACTGCGGCGTGCCGTCGGCGTGACGGGCGACGCGCTGCTCCTGGGCGCCCTCGTGCTCGCCGCCGCTATCGCGTACGGCCTCTCGTGGGAGCTCACGGTCGACGCGTCGGTGTCGCTCGCCGTCGCCGGCGTCGTGGTCGTCGCGGGCCTCGTGGCCGCGGTCCTGGCGACCCGCCGCATCTCCCGGCTGAGCCGCGCCGACGTCGAGCCCGGCGGCGCGCTGGTCGCCGGCCTGACCGGCGCGGCGTACGGGCTCGACCTCTCGTTGGTCGGCGAGCTGCTCACCGCGCGCCGGTTCAGGCTGCTGGGTGCACGAAGGTCGCGGCGCGGGCTCGGACGGGGGTTCGGTGCGGTGGTCGTGCGCGAGGGGATGCGACTCGCGCGGTCGCCGCGCCGGCTCCTCGGCCTGGCGGCCGCCGCGGTCGTCGTCCAGGTCGGTGCGGCCGTCGGCCTCGGGTCGCTCGCCGTCCTGGTCGCGGCGCTCGCCGGCTACGCGGCCACGCGGTGGACGACCGCGTCGCTGCGGATCGTCTGGCGGTCGCCGGGGCTGCGACGCGCATTCGGGCTCGACGACCTCGCCCTCCTCGTCGCGCTCGCGGTGCCGGGCGGTGTCGTGGCCGCACTGTGGTCGGTCGGCATCACGATGCTCCTTCCGGGCGGGTCCGTGGTCGAGGTCGTCGTGCTCACGCTGGCGATCTGGAGCGGGATCGTGCGCTCGGCCGCCTCGGCGGCCCCACGGTTCGACGGTCCGCTCGTCACCAGCCCGATGGGTGCACTGCCGCCCGGGATGATCGTCTCCGTCGTCCGTGGACCGGACGTTGCCGTGCTCGGCTCTCTCGCGCTCACGCTCGGCGCGTCCACGCTGTGGTCTGTCGCCGTCGCCGTGCTGGTCGCAGCGTTCGCGCTGTGGCGGGCGATCAACGCCGTCGGGGACACTCGCCCGTACACGGAGCGGCTGCAGGAGGCGACCGCCGAGAAGCGCCGCTCCTGACCAGTCCGCAGGTCAGACGCCGGCGAGCAGCCCGCCCGTACGGCGCAGGTGCTCGATCAGCTCGGGCGGCTCGGCCTGCTCGTACGGCGCGCCGACCGCCGCGAGGACGAACACGACCCAGTCGAACGTGTCCACCGTCATCGTGACGCGCGACCGGCCGTCACCAGCCGCCTCGACCGTGCCCCACCGCCGGACCGCCTGCTTCACCTGCGCGGGCGGCGCATGCACCGTGAAAGCCACGTCGATCGTCGGCCGCAGGGCGGCGATCTTCTCGCTCACGAACGTCGCCGCGTCAGGCGCCGGCAGCTCCCGCTGGCGGAACCGCGTCCCTGTCGCACGCGGCTCGGACATGCGATCGACACGGAAGGTGCGCCAGTCGCCCCGGCCGAGGTCGTACGCCACGAGGTACCAGCGGCGGCCGCGCGAGACGAGCCGGTGCGGCTCGACCGTACGGCGGCCGCCCTCGCCGTCGGCCCGGCGGTAGACGATCTCGAGCCGCTCGTCGTCGCGGCACGTCTGCGCGAGGACCGAGAGCAGCACCGCGTCGATGGCAGGACCGCCGTACATCGGTCCTCGGTCGGTGTAGTCCTGGAGCGCCTTCACCCTGCGCCGCAGCCTCGGCGGCATCACCTGCACGATCTTGCTGAGCGCGCGGACCGTCGCGTCGTCGAGAGCGCTCGTCCCCGTGCCTGCCGACGCCTGCAACCCGACCGCGATGGCGACGGCCTCGTCGTCGGCGACCAGCAGCGGGGGCAGAGACGCGCCGGCCTGGAGCTGATAGCCGCCGGCGGCGCCGCGGGTCGCGTCCACGGGGTAACCGAGGCCGCGGAGCCGGTCGACGTCGCGCCGCAGCGTGCGCTCGCTGACGTCGAGCCGGTCGGCCAGCTCGGGCCCCGTCCAGTAGCGGTGCGTCTGCAGCAGGGACAGCAGTCGCAGCATGCGTTCGCTCGAACCAGCCATGTTCTCCTCGATCCTTCCGGTTTCTCAGCATAGGGGCTGAATCAGGACAGAACCTGACCGGAAGCCGCGAGAACGTAGAGCCATGGACACCATGATCGAGACGCGGGGACTCACCCGTGAGTTCCACACCGGCAAGAAGACCGTCACCGCGGTCAAGGACCTCGACCTTCACATCGCACAGGGCGAGATGGTCGCGCTGCTCGGCCCGAATGGCGCCGGCAAGTCGACGACGCTCCGGATGCTCACCACGCTGCTCGCACCGACGACGGGGAGCGCAACGGTCGCCGGTCACGACGTCGTGACCGACCAGCGCGCCGTCCGTCGCGCGATCGGCTACATCGGCCAGGGCAACAGCGCCGCGCACGCGCAGCGCGCGATCGACGAGCTCGTCGTCAGCGGACAGTCGTACGGTCTGTCCCGCACGCAGGCGCGCACGCGCGCCGCCGAGCTGATGGAGTCGCTGGGGCTGTCTGAGCAGGCGAAGCAGAAGGTGATGACGCTCTCGGGCGGGCAACGGCGCCGGCTCGACATCGCGATGGGGCTCATCCACGCGCCGGGTCTGCTGTTCCTCGACGAGCCGTCGACCGGGCTCGACCCGCAGAACCGCGCGAACCTCCAGGAGCACATCCTCGACCTCCGCCACCGGCACGGAGCGACCGTCGTCCTGACGACGCACTACCTCGACGAGGCAGACGCACTCGCCGAGCGCATCGTGGTCGTCGACAACGGCCGCGTCGTCGCCGACGACACCCCGGCCGCTCTCAAGGCCGACCACGCCGGCGACCGCATCGCCCTCACGTTCTCGTCGCCCGGCGACGCGTCGCGGGCCGCCGAGCGCGCCTCCGCCGCTCACCCGGCCGCGCAGGTCACGCACACCTCGCGCGCCGTCGACATCCAGGTCGCCGGCGGGTCCGGGATCGTCGCGGGCCTCCTCGGCGACTACGCCCAGGCCGGGATCACGCCCTCGACCGTCGAGGTCGCGCGTCCGACTCTCGACGACGTCTTCCTCTCCCTCACCGGTCGGAGCCTGCGCGAAGGCCGCACCGACACCAGCATCGACACCCTCGAGGAGGTGGCGGCATGAGCGCCGTCGACACCCACCCCACCCGTACGCCCGACGCGCCGGCGCCGGTCAGCCGAGCGACGAGCCCTCTGCACGACACCGCCCTCGTCTTCGTACGCGAGCTGCGGCCCGTCGTCCGGGACCCGTTCTCGGTCATCTTCGGCATCATCCAGCCGCTGTTCTTCCTCGGGCTGTTCACACCCCTGCTCGTCGCGTCGTCGGGGCAGTCGACGGCCGACACGCTCCAGTGGTTCGTGCCCGGCGTGATCGTGATGCTGGCGCTGTTCGGCACGTCGACCACGGGAGCCAACCTGCAGTTCGAGATGCAGACGGGGTCCCACGAGCGCACGCTCGTCAGCCCGCTGTCGCGCTCGTCGCTGATGATCGGCCGCGCCCTCAAGGAGATCGTCCCGACCATCGTGCAGGCGCTGGTGATCGTCGGGGTCGCGGTGCCGTTCGGGTTCCGCCCTGACCTCGCCGGGCTCGTGGTCGGGCTGGTGGTGCTGTCGGTGTTCTGCGTCGGCCTGGGCGCGCTGTCGTACGCCCTCGCGCTCGCGGTCAAGGAGAACCAGTGGGCCTTCTGGGGTGTGCAGCAGACGCTGCTGTTCCCGCTGATGCTCCTCGCCGGCATCCTGCTCCCGCTGCAGGGGGCGCCGGGCTGGCTCGAGGCACTCTCGAAGGTGAACCCGCTGACCTACGTCGTCGATGCCGAGCGTGCGCTCATCGAGGGCTCGTGGAACGGTGACGCCGTCGCGGGCGCCGCCGCGGCTGCCATCACCTGCGTCGTCGGGCTCGTGGTCGGTGCGCGGGCGATGCGAGCGAGCAGCTGACGCACGACCCTGCACGAACGACGAGGGATCCCGGCCATCTGGCCGGGATCCCTCGTCGTCGTGTGCGTGTCCGCCGCGGGCAGCTCAGAGGATGTCGCCGGGGCTGTACGCCGCCGCCTGCGGGTGACGTGCGGCCAGCTCCTCGACCTGGGCGACGACCGCCTCGACCTGCGGCACGGCTGCCCCGGTGAACGTGAGGGGCTCGGCGACCAGCGCCTGCAGGTCCGCCTCGGTCAGGCCGAGACGCTCGTCGGCGGCGAGCCGGGCGAAGAGGTCGTTCTCGCTCGTGCCCTTCTCGCGCATCTCGAGCGCGACGCCGACCGCGTGCTCCTTGATCGCCTCGTGCGCCGACTCCCGGCCGACGCCGTGGCGGACCGCGGCCATCAGGACCTTCGTGGTCGCGAGGAACGGCAGGTAGCGGTCGAGCTCGCGCTGCACCACCGCGGGGAACGCCCCGAACTCGTCGAGCACCGTCAGGAACGTCTCGAAGAGGCCGTCCGCAGCGTAGAACGCGTCCGGCAGCGCAACCCGGCGTACGACGGAGTCCGAGACGTCGCCCTCGTTCCACTGGTCGCCGGCCAGCTCGCCGATCATCGCGAGGTAGCCGCGGAGCACGACCGCGAATCCGTTGACGCGTTCGCACGAGCGCGAGTTCATCTTGTGCGGCATCGCCGACGAGCCGACCTGACCGGGCTTGAAGCCTTCGGTGACGAGCTCGTTGCCTGCCATCAGGCGGACGGTGGTCGCGAGGTTCGACGGCGCGGCGGCGAGCTGCACGAGCGCGCTGAGGGCGTCGAAGTCGAGCGAGCGCGGGTACACCTGGCCGACGCTGGTGAGCACGTGGTCGAACCCGAGGTGGTCCGCGACGCGCTGCTCGAGCGACGAGAGCGCCTCACGGTCGCCGCCCAGGAGGTCGAGCTGGTCCTGCGCGGTGCCGACCGGACCCTTGATGCCCCGCATCGGGTAGCGCGCGATGAGCTCCTCGATCCGCTGCACCCCGACGAGCATCTCGTCGGCGACCGTCGCGAACCGCTTGCCGAGCGTGGTCGTCTGGGCCGGCACGTTGTGGCTGCGCCCCGCCATCACGAGCGCCTCGTGCTCCGTGGCACGCGCGGCCAGCCGCACCAGCGCCGCCACCGCGCGATCGCGCACCAGCGCGAGCGACGAGCGGACCTGGAGCTGCTCGACGTTCTCGGTGAGGTCGCGCGACGTCATGCCCTTGTGGATGTGCTCGTGGCCGGCGAGGGCGTTGAACTCCTCGATGCGGGCCTTCACGTCGTGGCGCGTGACGCGCTCACGGGCCGCGATCGAGTCGAGGTCGACCTGCTCGACGACCGCCGCGTACGCCTGGATCACGCCGTCGGGGGTCTCGATGCCGAGGTCGCGCTGCGCCTCCATGACGGCGATCCACAGGCGCCGCTCGAGCACGATCTTGTGCTCGGGGGACCAGATGCGGACCATCTCGGGCGAGGCGTAGCGGAGAGCGAGCACGTTCGGAGTCGTCACGTGCTCCATTGTCCCAGGTGCCGCCCACGTCCCCGATCTGGGCATGTCAGGCCCTGAGGACCGCCGCCGGGAACTCGCACAACTTTCCACTTGCATAAGTGGAAAGCATTCCCCTAAGGTTTCCGACATGGAAAGCGATTCGGAGATCCGTGACCAGCTGCGCGAGCTCGAGCGAGCAGAGGCGGCCCCCTACACCAGCACCCCACCCACCCCCTGGTGGTACGTCCCCGCGGCCGCCCTGTGGGCCGGATCCTTCGCGGCCCTCACAAAGCTGACCCGCGGCGACGACCCGGGGCGCATCTGGGCCGCGGCCGGCATCGTCGGCCTCGCAGCCCTGATCGGCGTCTACGTCGGCTGGTACCAGCGCTACCACGGCGCGGCACCCTCGCTGCGCGGCCGCAAGCCGGTGGAGATCCGGCGTGTGATGCGTGGCTACGTCGTCGGGGCCGTGGTTGTCCTGGGCGCGATCGTCGTCGCGGTCGCCCTCGCCCCGTGGTGGGTCTGCGCCGCGGTCGGATGCGTCACCGCAGGGGCAGGACTGTGGTGGTACGAGCGCGCGTACGCCCGTGCAGCGGCGGCCGCGAAGGCGCGGCTCGCATGAGCCTGGCCGATCTCGACCCCGTCATCCACGCCCCGAAGCGGCTCGCCGCGATGGCGGTGCTGACCGGCTCCGACCACGTGACGTTCCGGTTCCTCACCGAGCACCTCGGCATCACCGAGTCCGACCTGTCGAAGCAGATGTCCGCCCTCGAGGCAGCCGGGTACGTGAAGGTGCACAAGAGCGGGCGCGGCCGCGGCGCCAGCACCTCGTACTCCCTCACGTCGGCCGGGCGCGCCGCCTACCGCCGCCACCGGGCGGCGCTGCAGGCTCTCCTCGGCGACTGAGTCAGGCCTGGATCGGCTCGCCGAGCAGGACCGGGATCTCGCGATCAGTCTTCGTCTGGTACTCCGCGTACGGCGGATAGGCGTCGACGGCGCGGTCCCACCACTGCGCCCGCTCCTCGCCGTGGATCTCGCGGATCCGGAGGGCGTGCTTCTCCGTCCCGTCCTGCAGGTCGATCTCGGGGTGCCGGATGAGCGCGTGGTACCACGACGGGTGCTGCGGAGCCCCGCCCTTCGACGCGACCAGCGCGTACGCCCCGTCGTGCTCGACCTTCATGACGGCCGTCTTGTGGACCTTGCCCGGATGCCTGCTCTGGAAGGTCATCACGACGATCGGCAGGCCGAGCGGCGTGTTCGCGGGCTCGCCGGTGGCCTCCATCTCCTCGACGTGCTTGCGCACGCGAGCCGACGGGCTCGGCTCGTACTCTCCGGTGACTGGCATGCTCCTCAGTCAAGCACCGTCGACGGCTTCGAGAACGAACACCGGGATCTCACGCGACGTCTTCTTCTGGTAGTCCGCGTACGACGGGTAGGCCGCGACCGCACGGTCCCACCAGAGCGCCTTCTCGTCCCCGTGGACCTCCCGCGCCACGTAGTCGCGCGGCTCGGGACCGTCCTGCAGCATCACGTGCGGGTCGGCGACGATGCTCGCGTACCACTGCGGGTTCTTCGGGCGGCCGCCGATGGAGGCCACCACCGCGTACGCGCCGTCGTGCTCGACCCGCATGACGGGAGTCTTGCGTACGAGGCCGGTCTTGTGGCCGCGGTAGGTGACGATCACGACGGGCTTGCCCACGATCGTGTTGTGCGTGCGCCCGCCGGACGCCTCGTACCCCGCGACCTGGTCCCGCGACATCTTCCAGGCGCTCGGCTCGTACTCTCCGGTGATCGACATGTCGATCACCCTAGGACGCAGCGGCTGCCTTCGCCGCGATGTCGCGTCGCGAGAAGCCGCCGTCGATGTGGATCAGGTCGACGGCCGCGTACGCCCGTCGGCGCGCCTCGGCGAGGTCGGCACCGGCGGCCGTGACCGTCAGGACCCGACCACCCGCGGTGACGAGGTTGCCGTCGGCGTCACGCGCGGTGCCGGCGTGGATCACGTCGACGCCCTCCACCGCGTCGGCATCGTCGACGCCTCGGATCACGTCACCCTTGCGCGGCGCGACCGGGTAGCCCTCAGCGGCGACGACCACGGTGACCGCGGCTCCGTCGCGCCACACCGGGGCCGGGACCGCAGCGAGGTCGCCGGTCGCCGCGGCGTGCAGCAGCAGCCCGACCGGCGACTCGAGCAGTGCCATCAGCGCCTGCGTCTCCGGGTCACCGAACCGAGCGTTGAACTCGACGACTTTCAGGCCGCGCGACGTCAGGGCCAGGCCCGCGTACAGGAGGCCCGTGAACGGGGTGCCTCGCTGCGCCATCGTGTCGACGGTGGGCTGGAGGACGCGGGTCCGCACCTCCTCGACGAGGTCGTCCGGCGCCCACGGAAGCGGGGTGTAGGCACCCATGCCGCCGGTGTTGGGTCCCGCGTCGTCGTCGTAGGCGCGCTTGAAGTCCTGTGCGGGCTGCAGCGGCACGACCACGGCACCGTCGGCCTCGCTCCAGCTGCACAGCGCGAACAGCGAGACCTCGGGGCCGTCGAGGTACTCCTCGATCACGACACGCTCGCACCCGGCAGCGTGGTCGATCGCTGCCTGGCGGTCGTCGGTCACGACGACGCCCTTTCCGGCAGCGAGACCGTCATCCTTGACCACGTACGGCGCACCGAACGCGTCGAGCGCGGCGACGACCTCGTCGGGCGTGGTGCAGACGTGGGCGAGCGCGGTCGGGACCTCGGCGGCGGCCATCACCTGCTTGGCGAAGGCCTTCGAGCCCTCGAGCTGCGCGGCTTCGCCGGACGGACCGAACACCGCGATCCCGCGTCCCCGCACGGCGTCGGCGACACCCGCCACGAGCGGCGCCTCCGGACCGACGACGACGAGGTCGACGCCGAGCGAGTCTGCGAGGTCCGCGACGGCTGAGCCGTCGAGCGGGTCGACGTCGTGAAGAGTCGCGACCTGCGCGATGCCGGGGTTGCCGGGCGCGGCGTGCACCTCGGTGACGGACGGGTCGCGGGAGAGCGCGAGGGCGAGGGCGTGCTCACGGCCGCCGGTGCCGATGACGAGGGTCTTCACGGGCGCCAAGCCTAGTGGTGACGATGTGGCGGCACGCCATCGCAATCTGCCATCGTGAGTGTTACATTCTCGATGAGACCTGGCTCACACCCTCGTCAGAAGGAGCGCAGGAGATGACTCTGACCGCCGACGACCCGCTGTCACGCACCGCCGCCCAGCGGGAGGAGTCCGGCCGACGTCTCCTGAAGTCGTCTGCCGCCCTGTCGTACGACCCTCTCGTCGACCTCGACTGGGACGCACCGCTGCTCGACGACGCGTTCTTCGCACCCCAGCACCGGATCACCTTGTACGGGACGGACCTGTGGGACTCGATGTCCCGCGCCCAGCGCATCGACCTGTCCCGCCTCGAGCTCGCGAGCATCGCGTCGATGGGGATCTGGTTCGAGACGCTGCTCATGCAGATGATGGTGCGACGCATCTACGACGACGACCCCCGCACGGCCACCGTCCAGTACGGGTTCACCGAGATCGGCGACGAGTGCCGCCACTCCGTGATGTTCGGCAAGCTGCTCTCCAAGCTCGACGCGCCGTACTACCGGCCGGTCCGGTTCATGCATGAGGGCGGCCGTTTCCTCAAGGCGACGTCCAACGGAGCCACCTGCTTCGCCGGCGCGCTGTTCGTCGAGGAGGTGCTCGACCAGATGCAGCGCGAGGCCCGGGCGGACGAGTCGTTGCAACCGCTCGTACGCGGTGTCTCGCACGTCCACATCGTCGAGGAGGCGCGCCACATGCGGTTCGCGCGTGACGAGGCCGCGATCGAGTACGCAGGCCAGCGTCGCCTCACCCGCGAGTGGTCGAAGCTCGTGGTCGCCGCATCCGCCTACCTCGCGTCGCGGGGGCTGGTCCACCCGCACGTCTACCGGGACGCCGGGCTCGACATGCGCACCGCCGTACGCGTCGCCCGCACCAATCCGCACGCCCGCGCCACCCGTGCCTGGGCGGCGCGCCGGGTCCGGGCGACCCTCGAGGAGATCGACATGATCACCGGCCCGAGCCGTCTCCTGTGGAAGCACGCGGGCCTGCTCGAGCCGGTGCCCGCGGAGACAGCGTGAGCGCCGACCACGACCACGACACGTACGAGGGTCCGCTCGAGCTTGTCGCGGGCGACGAGGTCGTCACGGTCGCGGCCGTGCTGTCGGGAGTGCTGCAGCCGATCGACGGCGCCTACCACTGGCAGGGCCGCCTGGCGCCCACCGACGAGCTCACGGCCTTCGCGACGCTCGTCGGCCGCAAGCCGATCGGCATCCGCGTGCCGGGCTCCGAAGAGGTCGGCGGACGACTCGGCGAGCGGAACCCGTGGGGCGGCTACCGCGTGAGCGGCACCGGCGCCCCGCCGGCCGCGCACCTCTGACGAAGGCGCGAAGCCACGCCTGCCACCACGAAGCGTGGGTTGTAGCCGTGGCTTCGTAGTGGCGGACGTGGCTTCGTGCGGTCACAGCGCCGGCGACCGCTGGACCTCAGATCAGGTCGTGCCGGACGATCGCCTGGTCGCGACCCGGTCCGACGCCGATCACCGAGATCCGCGAGCCTGACAGCTCCTCGACCCGCAGGACGTACGCCTGCGCAGCGGCCGGGAGGTCCTCGAAGGTGCGCGCCCCGGAGATGTCCTCCGACCAACCCTCCAGCTCCTCGAGGACCGGCACGGCGTGGTGGAAGTCGGTCTGGTTGACCGGCATCTCGTCGTGACGCACGCCGTCGACGTCGTAGGCGACGCACACGGGGATCGTCTCCAGGCCGGTCAGCACATCGAGCTTGGTCAGCACGAAGTCGGTGACGCCGTTGATGCGCGCCGAGTAGCGCGCGACCACCGAGTCGTACCAGCCACACCTGCGCGGACGCCCGGTCGTCGTGCCGAACTCGGCCCCCTGGTTGCGGAGGTAGTCGCCGGCGTCGTCGAACAGCTCGGTCGGGAACGGCCCCTCGCCGACACGGGTCGTGTACGCCTTGACGATCCCGATCACGCGCTCGATGCGGGTCGGGGCGATGCCCGAGCCCGTGGCCGCGCCGCCGGCGGTCGCCGACGACGACGTCACGAACGGGTACGTGCCGTGGTCGACGTCGAGCATCGTCGCCTGGCCGGCCTCGAGCAGGACGATCTTGTCGCCGGCGATGGCCTGCTCGAGCAGCAGCGTGGTGTCCGTGACGTACGGCGCGAGCCGGTCGGCGTACGAGCGGAGCTCCTCAACGACCTCATCGACGGTGACCGCACGACGGTTGTAGACCTTGGTGAGGATCTGGTTCTTGAGCTCGAGCGCGGCCTCGACCTTCTGGGTGAGAATCTTCTCGTCGAACAGGTCCTGGATGCGGATGCCCTGACGGTTCATCTTGTCGGCGTACGTGGGGCCGATCCCGCGGCCGGTCGTGCCGATCTTGCGCGAGCCGAGGAACCGCTCGGTGACCTTGTCGAGGACCTTGTTGTACTCCGGGATGACATGCGCGCTCGCGCTGACCTTGAGCTGCGATGTGTCGACTCCCCGGGCCTCGAGGCCGTCGATCTCCTCGAAGAGCACGCCGATGTCGACCACGACGCCGTTGCCGATGACGGGGATGCAGCCGGGGGTCAGGATGCCGCTCGGCAGGAGGTGCAGCGCGTACTTCTCGCTGGTCCCGTCCTCCTGGGGGATGACGACGGTGTGCCCGGCGTTGTTGCCGCCGTTGAACTTGACGACGTAGTCGACGCGGCTGCCGAGCAGGTCTGTCGCCTTGCCCTTCCCCTCGTCTCCCCACTGGGCTCCGACGATCACGACTGCGGGCATGGAGGCGCACCACCTGACAACATGCGACAAGCCCCGCAAGAGGGGCTCTTACGGTCGGAGTCTACCGGTCCCTCCGTCGGACCGGGGTCCCCGTCGGTGGTAGACCTCACTCATGACGACAGCACTCGTGATCTCCAACGCCGCGGCAGGGAGCTCCGACGCCGATGTTCTCGATGCGGCCCTCGACGCACTGCGACCTGCCTGGAAGGTCGACGTCGCCCGGACCGCCGACCCCGACGAGCTGCGCGACGCGCTCGCGGCCCGTCCGGAGGTCGACGTCGTCGTCGTGGCCGGGGGCGACGGCTCGCTGCACGCGTGCATCCAGGCGCTGTGGTCGCTCGGGACGCTCGATGAACGGACGCTCGCGCTGCTCCCGATGGGCACGGGCAACGACTTCGCCCGCACGCTCGGCCTCGCGGAGGACCCGGTCGAGGTCGCTCGCGGGCTGACGACCGCGACGGCACGATCGCTCGACCTCGCGGTCGACGGCGACGACCGCGTCGTCGTCAACGCCGTCCACGTCGGAGTCGGCGCGCAGGCGGGCCAGGAGGCGGGGCCGTGGAAGAAGCGGCTGGGACCGCTCGGCTACGCGGTCGGGGCGCTCAAGGCGGGGGTCGTCGGATCACCCGCACGGCTTCACGTCGAGGTGGACGGCCGACTGGTCGACCACGGCGACGACGTGGTGCAGGCGGCGGTCGGGGTCGGCCGGTACGTCGGTGGCGGGGCGCCGCTGCTGCCCGAGGCCGAGCCCGCCGACGGCCTGCTGGACGTGACGGTCTCCCACGCGAACGCGCTCCCGCGCCGGCTGGCCTACGGGGTGCGTCTGCTGCGCGGACGCCACACCGAGCGTGACGACGTCGTCACGACCCGTGGCCGCTCGGTCACCATCTCCGGGGACGCGATGACGTGGAACTCCGACGGCGAGACCGGCGAGGGGCTGCGTGAGCGCACCTGGACGGTCGTCCCGGGCGCGTACCGGCTACTGATCCCCGAGGACAGCTCAGGCCGCGACTAACCTTGTCCGAAATCTCCCAGTAAGAGACATATTGCGCAGTGACCCCTTCGGGGTGACAATGGGTGCAGTGGCAGTGGCCGCGACGGAGTCTACCGGGGGATGGCTCCAGTCCGCGGCCACTGTTGCGCTGTCAGCGCGAGGTCACTCCGCGCCGGCCTGACCGCCGAGGACCAGCGCCTCGTACGCCGCCAGGCTGGACTCTCGCAGGAACTCGCGGCAGCGGTGAGCCTCCTCGAGGTCGCCCACCCGCTCCGACGCCTCGGCCAGGTCGGCCAGCGCACGCAGGAACCCTTGGTTGCCGGGGTGCGACCACGGGATCGGGCCGTGCCCCTTCCATCCGTTGCGGCGCAGGGCGTCGAGACCCCGGTGGTAGCCGGTGCGCGCGAACGCGTACGCGATGACGTCCTCCCCGTCGGCGAGCGCCTCGTCGGCGCACATCGCCCACGCGAGGCTCGACGACGGGTACGCGCGGGCGAGGTCCTGCGGCGACCCGTCCGCCGACGCGGCAGGGTCCTCCGGGAGGAAGGTCTCCGGCGGCTCTCCGAGCAGGTTCGTCATGGCGGCCTCAGGCGAGCTTCGTGCCGGTGGACGAGAGGTTCTCGCACGCCTCGACGATGCGGGCAGCCATGCCGGCCTCGGCCGCCTTGCCCCACGCACGCGGGTCGTACTGCTTCTTGTTGCCGACCTCGCCGTCGACCTTGAGGACGCCCTCGTAGTTGCTCAGCATGTGGCCGGCAACCGGTCGCGTGAACGCGTACTGGGTGTCGGTGTCGATGTTCATCTTCACGACGCCGTACGACACGGCCTCCGCGATCTCCTCCGGCGTCGAGCCCGACCCACCGTGGAAGACGAAGTCGAACGCGCGCTCGATGCCGTACTTCTCCTGCACCGCCTTCTGGGCGGCGTCGAGGACCGCCGGGCGGAGCTTGACGTTGCCCGGCTTGTAGACGCCGTGGACGTTGCCGAACGTCAGCGCGGTCAGGTAGCGGCCCTTCTCGCCCGTGCCGAGCGCGGCGACGGTCGCGAGCGCGTCCTCGGGGGTCGTGTAGAGCTTGTCGTCGATCGCACCGACGACGCCGTCCTCCTCGCCGCCGACGACGCCGACCTCGATCTCGAGGACGACGTTCGCCGCAGCGGAGGCCGCGAGCAGCTCCTCGGCGATCTGGAGGTTCTCGTCGAGCGGCACGGCCGAGCCGTCCCACATGTGCGACTGGAAGAAGGGCAGCCCGCCCTGCTTCACCCGCTCCGTGGACGCGGCGAGCAGCGGGCGTACGAAGCCGTCCAGCTTGTCCTTCGGGCAGTGGTCGGTGTGGAGCGCGACGTTCACGGGGTACTTCTTGGCGACCTCGTGCGCGAAGGCGGCGAAGGCCAGCGAGCCCGCAACCATGTCCTTGACGGTCGGACCGGAGAGGTACTCGGCGCCGCCGGTCGAGATCTGGATGATGCCGTCGCTCTCGGCCTCGGCGAACCCGGCGAGCGCCGCGTTCAGGGTCTGGGACGAGCTGACGTTGATCGCCGGGTAGGCGAACGACTCACGCTTGGCCTTGTCGAGCATCTCGGCGTAGACCTCGGGCGTTGCGACGGGCATGGGTGTCTCCTCATCGACCTCAGGACGGTGCGGCCATTATCGCAGGGGCGCACCGAGCGCCGACACCGCGGCGCGTGCGGCCTGCTGGACGGGGTCCCAGACCGACGCGAACGGTGGGGCGTAGCCGAGGTCGGTCATCATCAGCTCGTCCACGGTCATCGCGTTCCACAGCGCCAGCGCGAAGGAGTCGATCCGCATCGCAGCTCCCTCGCCGCCCACGATCTGCGCCCCGAGCAGGCGACGCGTGGCACGGTCGACGACCACCTTGACCGTCATCGCGCGGGCGTCCGGCATGTAGCCGGCGGTCGTCGTCGACTCGATGCGCTCGGACACCGCGTCGAACCCTGCGTCGCGGGCCTCACTCTCTCCGACCCCGGTCCGGGCGATCTCGAGCGACATCACCTTCGTCATCGCCGTACCGAGGACCCCGGGGAACGTGACGCCGTCGCCGGCGAGGTTGCGGCCGACCACCCAGCCCTGCTTGTTCGCATGGGTCCCGAGAGGGACGTACGTCGGTCGGCCGGTGATCCGGTGGACGGACTCGACGCAGTCACCGGCCGCCCAGACGCGCTGGTCCGCGTCGACGCGGCCGTGCGGGTCGACGGGCAGTGCACCGTCGATCCCGAGCTTCAGGCCCGCACCGGCTGCGAGCTCCGTCCGGGCGCGGACACCGGCGCCGAGGATCACGAGGTCGGTCGAGATCGTCCCGTGGTCGGTGACGACCGCGCGGACCTGGCCGGAGAGGTCGGCCTCGAACCCGGTGACCGTGACTCCGACCCTCAGATCGATGTTGTCGGCACGCATCTGGTCCGCGATCAGCTCGCCGAGGTCCAGGTCGAGGGTCGCCATCGGCGTCGGGGCCTTCCCGACGACCACGGTCTCGATCCCGCGGCGCACGCAGGCCTCGGCCATCTCGACCCCGATGTATCCCGCACCGACGATGACGGCCTTCGACGGCCGCAGGGCGAGCGCGTCGAGGAGGCGTTGCCCGTCAGCGAGGGTCTGAACCCCGTAGATGCCCTGCGAATCCATGCCGGGGACATTCGGGCGTACGGGCTCCGCCCCCGTAGCGATCAGCAGCTCGTCGTACGCGAACGTCTCCGTGCCGCTCTCGGTCCAGGCGGTGACCGTCGCCGCGTCGAGGTCGATCTCGGTCGCGGTGGCACCGGTGCGGACGTCGATGCCGTTCTCGCGATGCTTCTCGGGCGTCCGGGCGATCAGGTCGTCGAGCGTCGGGACGTCGCCTGCGATCCAGTACGGGATGCCGCACGCGGAGTACGACGTCCACGGCTGCCGCTCGAGGACGAGCACGTCGATCTCGTCGCCGAGCGCGCGCTTCGCCGTCGACGCCGCGGACATCCCTGCGGCGTCGCCTCCGACCACGAGCAGTCTGCTGGTCATGGGTCGAGCCTAGGTGGCGCCAGCACCCCTCTCGTCCGCGATTTGTGGAGTCTGACAAGGAATCCCCGGCTCATTTCCTTGTCAAACCCCACAAATCGGGGACGGGGCGCCCGGGATCACGGCGTGCTGCGCGACCCACGCGTGCATCGCGACCGCTGCGGCCGCACCGACGTTGATCGAGCGTGTCGACCCGAACTGCGTGATCGCGAGCACCGCGTCGGCAGCGTCAAGCAGCTCGCCCGACAGCCCCGGGCCCTCCTGGCCGAACACCAGCGCGCACTCTCGCGGGAGCTCCGCCCGCTCGATCGGTCGCGACCCCTCGACGTTGTCGATCGCGATCAGCGGCACCCTCGACTCGCGTGACCACGCGATCAGGTCCTCGACCGCAGCGTGGTGCCGTACGTGCTGGTAGCGGTCGGTGACCATCGCCCCGCGCCGGTTCCAGCGGCGGCGGCCGACGACGTGGACCTCCGCCGCGAGGAACGCGTTCGCGGACCTCACGATCGACCCGATGTTGTGGTCGTGCTGCCAGTTCTCGACGACCACGTGGAACGGGTGACGGCGCGTGTCGAGGTCGGCGACGATCGCCTCCATCGACCAGTAGCGGTACGCGTCGACGACGTTGCGCCGGTCGCCGTCTCGCAGCAGGTCCGGGTCCAGGCGCGGGTCGTCGGGCCACGCGCCTTCCCACGGGCCGACCCCGACCTCTGCCTCGACCCCGCTCTCGTCCACGCGCACCAACCTACGGCGTCGGTCTCGTACGGCGAGCCGACCCCGGAACGGTTGGCCGCCCGGCGTACGCTCGTCCCGCTATGTCTGGACTCCCCGGACCGGCAGGCAACGGCCGACCGGTCGTGATCGCGCACCGCGGCGCCTCCGGCTACCGGCCGGAGCACACGCTCGCGTCGTACCTGCTGGCTGTGGCGCTCGGCGCCGACGTCATCGAGCCCGACCTGGTCAGCACCTCCGACGGCGTGCTTGTCGCGCGGCACGAGAACGAGATCGGCGGCACGACCGACGTCGCTGCGCACCCCGAGTTCGCGGCACGCCGTACGACCAAGGTCGTCGACGGCCGCGTCGTCACGGGGTGGTTCGCCGAGGACTTCACGCTCGCCGAGATCACGACGCTGCGCGCCACCGAACGCATCCCCCACCTGCGGCCGAGCAACACCGCGTACGACGGCTGGTACGCCGTGCCGACGCTCGACGAGATCCTCGACCTGGCGGCGCTGGCCAGCGAGCGGTACGGCCGGCCGGTCGGCGTGATGCCCGAGCTCAAGTCGTCGACGTACTCCCGCCGCCTCGGTCTGCCGCTCGAGGAGCCGCTCGTGAGGACGGTGCGCGAGCGCGGCCTCGACCGTCCGGACTCCGGCATCGTCGTGCAGTCGTTCGAGATCGCGAACCTGCAGCACCTCGCGGCGGAGTCCCGGCTGCGGCTGCTCCAGCTCGTCGACCCACAGGGCGGGCCGTACGACCGCGTCCGCAGCGGCGACCGCACGACCTACGAGGAGATGGTGACGCCGGCCGGGCTCGCCCGCATCGCCGAGTACGCGCACGTCCTCGGGGCACCGAAGGAGCTGGTCGTGCCACGCCGGCACGACGGGGGGCTCGACACCGCGACGACGCTGGTCGGCGACGCGCACGCCTGCGGGCTCGACGTCTACGTGTGGACCGTCCGCCACGAGAACGCGTTCCTGCCGGCCGACCTGCGCTCGAGTCCGCTCGGCGCCGACGCCGGCGACGTCCGCCGTGAGCTCGACGCGCTGCTCGCCGCCGGGGTCGACGGGGTATTCGCCGATCAGCCCGACCACGCGGTGCAGGCCGTGGCGGACTACAGCCCGAGGTCGGTCTTCGACACGGCGAACCGGTAGTCGAGCCCTTCGCCGCGCACCCGCTCCGCCGCGTCGGTCTCGCGGTCGACGATCACCGCGACCGCCACGACCTCGGCGCCCGCCTCGCGCAGCGCCTCCACCGCCGTCAGCACCGAGCCGCCGGTCGTCGAGGTGTCCTCGACGGCGACGACCCGCCGGCCCGCGACGTCGGGGCCCTCGATGCGGCGCTGCAACCCGTGGGCCTTCTCCGCCTTGCGGACGACGAAGGCGTCGAGGGTGCGGCCCTGGGCCGCCGCCTGGTGCAGCATCGCCGCCGCCACGGGATCGGCCCCCATCGTGAGGCCGCCGACGGAGTCGTACTCGAGGTCGTCGAGAAGGTCGAGCATCACGCGACCCACCAGCGGCGCCGCCTCACTGTCGAGGGTCACACGGCGAAGGTCGACGTAGTAGTCGGCCTCCTTGCCGGAGGACAGCGTGACCTTGCCGTGGATGACGGCCTTGGTCTTGATCTGGTCGATGAGGGCGTCACGATCGCTCATGGGGTCAGGGTATCGAGCGGGTTTCGACTCGCTGCGCTCGCTCAACCAGCGGGCTCGCTCAACCGGCGGGCTGCTTCTTCACCGCGGACGTGAGCTCGCCGAACACGATCGACCGCTTGTCGGTGTGGAAGAGCTCGGAGCAGGTCACCATCGTCAGGAGCCGCTCGGTGGGCACGGCGTCACGCTCGCCGGGGACGGGGTCGAGCACCCAGCCCTGGTTGAAGTCCAGCTCGCGGTCCGTCCCGTCGTCGCGCAGCACGTAGGTGAAGACGTGCGTCTTCGTCTCCACGATCACCTCGTCGCCCTTGCGCAGCTCGAGGAAGTGCCGGAACGGCTCGCCGTGCGTGACGCGGTGGCCGGCGATCGCGAAGTTGCCGACCTTCCCGGGGCGCGCGGTGTCAGGGAACCAGCCGACGCCGCGGGCGAGGTCGTCGTCCTCCACGCCCTTGACGATCGGCACCTCGTAGTCGTCGCCGAAGCGTGGGACCCGCAGCAGCGCGAACCCTCCACCCTTGATGTCTGCCTCCGCGGTGGCGCCGGGGTCCTCCCACGACTGCGTGAGCTCCTGACGGATCTCGGCCTGCTGCTGCTTGGCCACGATGTTGGTGCCGAAGTACTGCCAGCCCACGTAAGCGAGCATGCCGACCCCGGTGAGGATCAGCGCGAGACCGAGCGCGGTCAGCACACGACCCATCGGCGTACGGCGCTTGCGGCGGCGGCCGGCCTTCGGCGGTGACGGGGTCGTGACGGACACGGCTCCAGTCTCGCACCCGGGTGGCTGCCGCACCCCCGACATCTAGAGTCAGGACCGTGAAGACCACGAGCGCACGCGTCGCCGGCCTGGGCACCACGATCTTCGCCGAGATGTCGGCCCTCGCCGTGCGGACCGGCGCGGTCAACCTCGGCCAGGGGTTCCCCGACACCGACGGGCCGGACGACGTCGTCGACGTCGCTGTGGACGCGATGCGCTCCGGCGTCAACCAGTACCCGCCGGGCATCGGGATCCCCGCGCTGCGCGACGCGATCGCGGCGCACCAGGAGCGCTGGTACGGCCTCACGCTGGATCCCGCGACCGAGGTGGCGGTGACAACCGGGGCGACCGAGGCCATCGCCGGCGCGATCCTCGGGCTGGTCGATCCCGGCGACGAGGTCGTGGTGCTCGAGCCGTACTACGACTCCTACGTCGCGGTGCTCGAGTTCGCGGGTGGCGTCCGCAAGCCTGTGACGCTGCGCGCCCCGGACTTCCGGCTCGACCTCGACGCGCTGCGGGCCGCGGTCGGCCATCGCACCACGGCCATGCTGATCAACAGCCCGCACAACCCGACCGGGATGGTGCTCGACGCCGCGGAGCGCGAGGCGATCCGCGACCTTGCTGTCGAGCACGACCTCGTCGTGATCACCGACGAGGTGTACGAGCACCTCACCTTCGACGGCGCCGTGCACGTGCCGCTCGCGACGCTGCCCGGGATGCGCGAGCGGACCCTGACCATCTCGAGCGGTGGCAAGTCGTTCTCGTTCACGGGCTGGAAGGTCGGCTGGGTGAGCGGGCCAGCGGCGCTCGTCCGAGCCACGGTCGGCGCGAAGCAGTTCCTCACCTACACCTCCGGGGCGCCGTTCCAGCCGGCGATCGCGCACGCGCTCGGCCACGACTCCGCGTACTTCGAGGGGTTCGCCGCGACGCTGCAGGCGCGGCGCGACCAGCTCTGCGCCGGGCTCGAGGACGTGGGCTTCACGACGTACGTGCCGCAGGGCACCTACTTCGCGACCACCGACATCCGCCCGCTCGGGTTCGATGACGGCATCGCCTTCTGCCGCGCGCTCCCCGAGACCGCCGGCGTCGTGGCCATCCCCACCCAGGTGTTCTACGACGACGAGGACGCGGGACGCCCGCTCGTGCGCTGGGCGTTCTGCAAGCAGGAGAGCGTCATCGACGAGGCCCTGCGGCGACTGCAGGCGCTCCGGGTCTGAACTTTCGGTCCGGGCGAACACAAGCCCTGACACAGACGGAGTCGCTGGCTAGCGTCACGAGGGCCTGCTCGCCGTCACTCGGAGGACTCCCGTGCCCGTCGTCGGAACCACCCGCTCCGCCCTCGCCCTCGCTGCTCTGCTGGTCGCGCTCACGTCAGGCACCGGTGCCTCTGCGGTCTCGTCGTCGTTCGGCCCGCCGCCGCCGCAGAACCCTGCGACCACGACCACCGGCACGGCGACGATGCACGGCGACTCCGCGTCCAGCGACACCACCCCGTACGCGGGTCCCGGCACCGGCGCCGTGGTCGCGAAGCGGACAGCGCTCGCCTCGGCGTGCCCGGCGATCTTGATCGGGCAGGACGGCTACGTCGTCACGCTGTGCACCTCGATCTTCGGACGCACCCCGACCGTCCACCTCCTGGACCCCGCGACCGGCGCCGACCTCGCCTCGCTCCCGCTGGCCAAGGGCAGCCTGTTCGGTGGCGTGTACGCCTACCTCGACGACGAGGACCGGCTCGTGGTGGTCGACGGCAACGACACCCTGCTGCGGATCGGACACCACCAGGTCGGCGGTGCGTGGCGACTCACGGTGGACGAGTCGACGCCGATCGGATCGGCGCTGCCGGCCGACGCCGCTGTCGTGGGACTCTCGCCGGGGTGGGGCCGCGAGGTCTGGATCGCCGCGAGCGACGGCACCGTCGGGACGGTCGCGGAGGACGGCACGACGCGCACGATCGCCCTCGGCGAGCCGGTCCAGAACAGCATCTCGACCGTCGAGGGTCGTACGGCGGTGGTGACCGAGCACGCGCTCTACGTCCTCTCCGCCCGCGCCGACGGGACCCCCGAGGTGCGCTGGCGCGCGGCGTACGACCGTGGTCCCGGCCGCAAGCCCGGCCAGCTCAGCTGGGGCAGCGGGGCGACACCAACGTTCTTCGGGCCGAGGACGGGCACCGAGTACGTGACGATCACCGACAACGCGGCACCGCACGAGCGGCTCCTCGTCTACCGCACCGATGGCGGACCGACCCCGATCTGCTCGCTGCCCGTGCTCACCCGCCCGGCGCACAGCGGCACCGAGGACTCGCCCATCGCGTCCGGGCGCAGCGTGTTCGTCACCAACACGTTCGGCTACCCGTACCCCGCCCTCCCCGACGGCTCTCCCGCCAGCGTCCCGTCCTCGGGATCGTTCGACGGCGGCATGACCCGCGTCGACGTCCGCGCCGACGAGTCCGGGTGCGACGTCGTGTGGGAGTCCACGGTGAAGTCGGCCGCGCTGCCGCGCCTGTCGCTCGGCGACGACCTGATCTACACGGTCACCGCGAGCGGACCGACCGGGGTGGTCGGGAGCCAGACCTTCGCCACGTACTCGTACGCGGTGGTCGACCCGCACACTGGCGCCGTCCGCAAGACGTCGGCGCTCGGGATCGGGCTTCTCTACAACCCGCTCCAGATGACCGGCACGACCGGCCCGGACGGCACGCTCTACCAGGGGACGGAGACCGGGGTCGTCAGCGTCCGGCGGCGTTAGCCGAGCGACAGCATGGCGTCGGCGACCGTGGCGGTCGCGTCTTCGGGGATCGCGGTGGCGGCCTCCTCCAGGACGAGCAGCCGTGCTCCGGGGATCTCGCGTGCGATCGCCTCGCCGTTGCCGACCGGGAAGAACGGGTCCCGGCGGCCGTGGACGACGAGCGTGGGCACGGCGATCTCCGGCAGGCGCTCGCGCCAGCGAGGCGTGCAGTCGAGCGCGGCGAAGACCATCCCGAGCTGGTTCGCCATCTGGGTCGGGGCTGTGGTGTCGGGAGTACGGTCCCAGATGCGCGCGGCCGCCGCGCGTGCGGCGACGGGGTCGTCGCCAAGGACCTCCGCGCGGGCGGCGCCGAACTCCGCCACGGCCTCGCGGTCGGCCCAGTCGGGCATCGGGAGGGAGAACAGGCGCGGCATCGTCGCCGGGTCGTGGTCGGGCAGGTCACCGTCGCACGGACCGGGCGCCACGGCGCGAGTGCCGACGAGGGTGAGCGCCGAGAACGCGCCGGGATGATCGAGCACCGCGGTCTGCGCGACCATCCCGCCGACCCCGATCCCCGCGAGGTGCGCGGGTCGGCCGTCGAGCGCGGCGACCAGCGCTACCGCATCGGCGGCGAGGTCGCGCAGTGTGTACGCGGGGGCCTCGGGATCGGCGGTCGTCGAACCGCCGCTGTCGCGCAGGTCGTACCGCACGACGCGCCGACCGACGGAGGCAAGGCGCTCGCACAGGGCGTCAGGCCAGGAGAGCATCGTCGTCCCGCCCGCGAGCAGGACGAGGGGTGCGGCGTCGTCCCCGAAGGATTCGGTGCCCAGGACGACCTGGTTCACGTCGACGGCGGTCGTCGGTCGGTCAGGCTTCCGGGGCTGCGTCGGCGAGTTCGTCATGTCGGTGAGACCGAGCGGCCTCCCCGATCTCATCGGTGGCGACGCGGTCGTCAGGGGGTCTGGTCCTCCGCGGCGACGACGCCGATCGTCTCCCGCTCGGGGGCGAACGCCCGTGCGACCAGCAGGATCAGCGGCACCAGCACGAGCGGCACGACGTAGATCCAGCGGAGCGCGCCTTCGGTCGCGAGCGCCCCGATGAGTCCCGCGCCGATGATGTTGCCCAGGTAGTTGAAGAGGTTGAGGCGCGCGATCGCCACGTCGGCGTCGGAGCCGGGCAGGTTGCCTGCCGCGGCGAACGCGAGCGGGATGATCACCGGGAGGCCGAGACCCATCAGGCCGAACGCGGCGATCGCCAGAGCCGGGGACGGCGCCACGACGACGAGGGCGAGCGCGACGATGCCGACCACGGTCCCCGCGCGGACGACGGCCACCGCGCCGTACCGGACGACGAACCTGTCTCCCGCCAGGCGGGAGACGACGGCACCGACCTGGTACGCGGCGTAGCCGAGCGGCGCCACCGACTTCGCCGCGTCGAGGACGTCGTGGAGGTAGATCGTGCTCCAGCTCATCACCGACGTGTCGGCCAGGTAGAAGACCACGACGACGAGGCCCAGCGCGACGAGCGGGCGCCACGGTACGTGCAGCGGCGGTCGCTCCACCTCTGAGACCTCGCTCGCCTCGTGCTCGACGGCAGGACGCACCAGGTACGGCGAGATCACCAGGGTGGCTGCCACGCCGACCACGCCGACAGCCACCAGCGACGGCATCAGCCCGATCTCGAGCTTCGCGCACCCCGCGGCGTACAAGGCTCCGACGATGGCACCGATGCTCCACATCCCGTGGAAGCTGGTCATGATGCTGCGGCCGTACAGGCGCTGGACCGTCACGCCCTGCATGTTCGTCGAGGCGTCGGTCGCGCCCACGCCGATCCCGTACACGGCGAACGCCGCGTACATCGCCGGCTTGGACTCGGCGAAGCCGATCACGACGACCATCACGCCGATCGTCAGCAGCGCGAGACGCAGCGCCAGGGCGCTGGAGCGTCGCACCGCGATCCGCTCCGCCAGCAGCGACCCGCCGCCGGCGATGACCGAGGTCAGCAGCAGGAGGAGCGTGACGTCGCCCTCGGTGACACCGCGCTCGTCCTGGAAGTCAGGCAGCCTCGACAGGATCGTGACGAGGATCGCCGCCTGGAGGAAGAAGCCGACCGAGGTAGCCACCCGGGCGCGGCGCAGCGCGGGCTCCGGGGGTTGCGTGATCTTGGACACGCGCCCAGTATGTGCCCATGACGGGAGATGTGACTAGGGTTTCGACTCGCTCCGCTCGCTCAACCAGCGAGGAGGAGGGCGCCTCAACCAGCGAGGAGGAGGGCCGCTCAACCAGCGAGAGGGAGGGCGCCTCAACCAGCGAGGAGGAGGGCCGCTCAACCAGCGAGGAGGAGGGCTCCTTCTGGTGGGGCGCAGCCACCGCGGCCTACCAGATCGAGGGAGCGGTCACTGCCGACGGCCGCGGCCCGAGCATCTGGGACACCTTCAGCGCCGAGCCGGGTCGTGTCGCCGACGGCTCGTCGGGCGCGAACGCCTGCGACTCCTACACCCGGTGGCCCGAGGACGTCGAGCTCCTGAGCGGCCTCGGCGCGAACGCGTACCGGTTCTCGATCGCGTGGCCACGCGTGCAGCCTCTGGGCCATGGCCGTGTGAACCCCGGTGGCCTGGCCTACTACGACCGGCTCGTCGACGGGCTGCTCGAGCGTGGCATCGCCCCCTTCGCGACCCTCTTCCACTGGGACCTCCCGCAGCCGCTGGAGGACGCCGGCGGATGGCTGGTGCGTGACACCGCGGAACGCTTCGCCGAGTACGCCGCCGTGGTCGCCGACGCTCTCGGCGACCGGGTCGCCTGCTGGGGGACGCTCAACGAACCCTTCGTGCACATGGCGCTCGGCTACGCCTTCGGGACGCACGCGCCGGGCAGGGTGCTGCTGCTCGACGCCTTCGCGGCGGGCCACCACCAGCTGCTCGGCCACGGGCTCGCCGTGCAGGCGCTGCGCAGCGCCGGGGACGTCCCCGTGATGCTGGTGAACAACCTGACCCCCGTACGCGCGACGTCGGCGTCACCGGAGGATGCCGCGGCGGCGCAGGTCTACGACGCGTTCCACAACCGGATGTTCCTCGACACCGTGCTGCTGGGCAGCTACCCCGACGTGCTCGCCGAGGCCGAGGGTGCGGTCGCGCGCGACGGCGACCTGGACACCATCGCGCAGCCGCTCGACCTGCTCGGCGTGAACTACTACAACCCGACGCTCGTCACGGCCCCCGGCGCCGACAACCCGCTGCCGTTCGAGATCGTGCCGATCGAGGACCACCCGACGACCGGCTTCGGCTGGCCCGTCGTCCCCGAGGGCCTGACCGAGCTGCTCGTCGGACTACGCGACACATACGGCGATGCCCTGCCGCCGGTCGTGATCACCGAGAACGGCTGCTCCTACCCGGACGAGCCGGGACCGGACGGCACGATCGACGACGCGGCACGCATCGCGTACCTGGACGCCCACATCGACGCTGTCGGCGCTGCCCGCGACGCCGGGGTCGACGTGCGCGGCTACCTCGCGTGGTCGCTGCTCGACAACTTCGAGTGGGCGGAGGGCTACACCCAGCGCTTCGGGCTCACCCATGTCGACTTCGCGACCGGCGACCGGACCCCGAAGGCCTCGTACGCGTGGTTCCGCGACCGCATCGCCCGCGACTGGTAGGAGACGGCCGAGGGTCAGGAGAAGAGGCGGTCCGGCCCGAACTGGAACCAGATCACGGCGACGACGGCGACGTACCACAGCAGGATGATCAGCAGCGTCCAGTTGGACACGAACCGCGTGATCGCCGCGGTCGGCGCCCACGAGCGCAGGTTGCGCGCCGTGACCGAGACGAAGAGCGGGATCGTCACCGTCCACACGACCATGCAGTACGGGCAGAGCTTGTAGAGGTCGAAGATGCTCGTGAACTGGAGGAAGAAGATCAGCGCGATCGCGAGCACGACCCCGACCTGGAGGCCGACCCAGAACCACTCCGGCAGGCGGACGCCGGACAGCAGGAGCACCCCGAGGGTGGTCACGACCGCGAACCCGATCATGCCGAGGAACGTGTTGGGGAACCCGAACAGGGAGGACTGCGAGCTGGAGACCACGCCACCGCAGTCGACCCACACGTTGAACGAGCAGGCGAGCTTCTTGTCTCCGTCGAGGAGCAGCGCGATCTTGTCGTAGGTGAGGATCGACGAGGCCAGGACGCCGATCGCGCCTCCTACGGCCATCAGCCAGGCGAGCGCGCTTCGCATGCCGGTCGCGTCCACGGCGCCGTCGCGCGGCGTCACCTCGTCGTCGATGTCGATCACGCGCCCATCCTAGGCATGCGATCCCCGGCGTCGTAGCGCTTCGGTGATGAACCTCACCGACTGCCCGGAACTTGGAGTGGACGAGTCCGCGTTGTCCTGTTGGACTGGTTTCGTGCTTCCGTCGGGGAGGCGCTCGGACGAGGAGGTGGCATGGAGGCCGGACGCTCGGGGACGCCCGCAGCCCTGTGGATCGGACTGGTGACCACCACGGTCGCCGCAATTCTGAGCATCGTGCTCACGATGACGGGCCTCCCTGACGCACTGGTGGTTCCCGTGCTGGCGCTGATCCTCGTCGCGATGGTCACCGGCGTCGTCGCCGACTGGCTCGTACGCCGCAGGTGGCGCCGTACGACGGCCTCCCAGCGCCGGTGGTTGAGCAGCCTCGAGATCGACGTCCCCGCCTACCGGGCCCGCGTCGACGAGCGCGACCGCGTGCTGTTCGGGTGGGAGAGCCGGTGGTGGCGGCCGCTCGGCACCGTGTTCCTTCTCGCCCTCGGCGCGGCCCTGGTGCCGTTCAACCTCATCCTCCCCCTCGCGCCCGAGGTGACGGTCGAGCCTCTGGTGACGACCTGGGTGTCGATCACGCTGGTCCTCACGGTCACGCTCGTCGCACGGACGGTGGGGGCGGCCCGCCTCGACAGCGTCGGCCTCGTCCTGCCCGCTCCGCCGGTGGCGACCGCCGCGCCCCCCGCACCGGTGCCGGCTTCCGACCCGGTGGTCACTGAGCACGTCGCGAAGTACCTCGTCGCCGAGGAGGAGGTCGCGCCCGAGATCCAGCTCGCGCGTGAGATCGAGCGGCTGACGGCGCTGCTGGACGAGCCCGGCGCGCCACGCCCCAGTCTCCCGGTGCCCGCAGACTGGCTGCCGGTGGAGCGCGCGGTCGAGGAGCCCGCACCCGCCGAGGCAGTCACGCCCGACTCCGAGCCCTCGCCAGCAGCCGAGACCGCGCCAGAGACCGCGCCAGAGACCGCGCCAGAGCCAGAGCCCACGAAGCCTGCGGCAGCCACGGAGGGCGAGCTCGACAAGCTCGCCAAGTGGTTTCACGCCGCCTGAGCGCGGCGACCCGTCCCCGCGCGACCGCTAGGTCCTCCTCGCAAGACTCGCAGGAACGACGAACCACCGGTCACACAAGCAAGTCTTCGCGTGAAGGGACCGCGTGAGGGACGGACCGGTATTCGGCCCGCCGCCACCACTTGATGGCCGGGTACTGCTAGGTCTTCGGCTCCTCCGAGTCCTCCGCACCCTGCTCCATCTCGTACTCGCGCTGCCACGTCGCCCGCGCCTCGTCGGCGTCGGCGTCCTGCTGGTCCTGCGCGGTCCGCAGCGCGATCAGCGCCGAGGCGACTGCGGCGGTCTCGGCGATCTCGTACGGAACGCCACCGATGGTCACCAGGGGCACCGTCGGCTCGAGGCGGCGAGCGTAGTCGTGCAGAGCCTCGCCGAGGCCCGACCCGTCCTCGCCGAGGTGGAACGACCCGACGGAGAGGATCGTGCCGCCCGGCAGCGACTCGATGCGCTTCTCGAGCACGTCGTAGCCGATCTCGTGCGCGTCGAGCACCGCCAGGAGGTCCGCGGTCCCCCGCTCGGAGACCGCCAGCTCCGCGGTCTGCGTGCCGGCGAGACCTCCGGTGATCCTCAGCTCGACGTCGTCACTCGTGTCGGTCATCGCCTGCCCCCGCTCCGGTCGTCCTGGGCCCATCATGTCGCGCGGGACAGCCCGCCGCATCCAGCGTCATCCCGTGGGACCGAATCGCTCGGTGCGGACGCGGTGCGGGTCGTGCCCCAGCGCGACGAGCATGTCGGCGACGGACTCGACGAATCCGGTCGGCCCGCACACGTAGCAGGACGGGGCGAAGTCCGGCGGCCAGCCGCCGCTGTTGACGTCGGCGACGGTGATCCGGCCCGCGGGCCGGGGTGATCCCTCCGGCGCCTCGCGCGTGTGCACGACCGTCACGTCGACGCCTGGGTCGGGCTGACGCAGCTCGGCCCGGTAGAACATCTCCTCGCGGGAGCGCACCGAGTAGATCAGCCGGAACGGCACCTTGCTCCCGGCCGCGCGTCGGGCTCGGATCATCGCCATCAACGGGACCACCCCGGATCCGCCGGCGATCAGCGTCACAGGCTCGGTCTGGTCCGGGCGCCACACGAACCAGCCCCCGATGGGACCGCGCGCCTCGAGCTCGACCCCGACCTCGATGTCCTCGACGAGGAACGGGGAGACCTCGCCTCCGTCGATCGCCTGGACGGTGATCTCAGCCCGGTCGGCCTCGCCCGTCCGCGCGAGCGAGTACTCGCGGTCCGCGGTGTAGCCGTCCTCGGCCGTCAGCCGGATCTCGACCCGCTGACCGGCGACACCCGCGGGTTGTCCTTCGACGTGCAGGAGCAGCGTCGCCGCCATCGACGCTTCCCGACGGTGCGCGAGCACGACGGCTCGACGCCATGGCATCCCGACCATGCCCGTCCCCCGTCAGTCGCCCGCGTAGCGCTGCTCGCGCCACGGGTCGCCGTACGCGTGGTAGCCCGCGCGTTCCCAGAAGCCGAGCCGGTCCTCGGTGAGGAGCTCGAGCCGTTGCACCCACTTGGCGGACTTCCAGAAGTACAGGTGAGGCACCAGCAGGCGGGCGGGACCGCCGTGCTCCGGGCGCAGCGGGCGGCCGTCGTACCCGTACGCGACCCACGCCTGCCCCTGGCGCAGGTCAGCGAGCGGCAGGTTGGTGGTGTAGCCGCCGTACGAGTGGACCAGCGCGTACGAGGCGCTCGTGTCGATCCCGGACAGCAGTACGTCGAGGCTGACCCCGGTCCAGCGGGTGCCGAGCTTCGACCACTTGGTAACGCAGTGGATGTCGACGGTGATGTCCTCGCGCGGGAGGGCCTGGAGCTCGGCCCAGCTCCACCGGTGCTCCTGGCCGGACTCGGTGGTGATCTCGAACGCCCACGCCGCAGGGGCGATCTGCGGCGTCGGACCCGCCGAGAGCACGGGAAAGCCCGTCTCGAGGTACTGGCCGGGGGGCAGCGTCACGTCGCCACCACCCCGTCGACCGCGGAACCCCCGCGTCACGATGCCCATGCGACCTCCGTCGGTTCGGCGTGGGCACCAGCGTAGTGCTCGTCGCCCTCAGCTGTTGCGGAGCGCCGCGATGAGCTCCTTCTTCGTCATCGACGAACGCCCGTCGATACCGATCTCCTTGGCGCGGTCGTAGAGGTCCTGCTTGGGCCAGTCGTCGTAGTCGCCGGACTTGCCGCCCTTGCGGCCGACCGAGGATCGCCCGCGGTTGGCGGCGGCGTTCGCGATCCGGGCCGACTTCTGCTTGGAGTTGCCCTCGTCGCGCAGCTCCTCGTACAGCTCCTTGTCCTTCACGCTCGGACCGGGTGACTTGCCTCGGGGCATCTGGCTCCACTCCTTCGTCGCTCGTCTCCGGTGTACCCGCAGCGCCACCGCCCATGCGCCGTCACACTGGGGTTCGTGACGACCGTCCTGGACGACCTCGAGCGCGTCGCCGCCCGCGCGCGTCACCTCGTACGCCGCGGCGGGCGCGTCCTCGGCATCACCGGGCCGCCGGGGGTCGGGAAGTCCTGGCTCGTCGAGCAGGTCACCGCCCGGACCACCGATCTCGCGGTCGCGCACGTCCCGATGGACGGCTTCCACCTCGCGGACGTCGCGCTCGACCGGCTCGGCCTTCGGGACGTGAAGGGAGCGCCGGAGACGTTCGACGTCGGCGGGTACGCCGCCGCGCTGAGCCGCGTCGCAGCGCGGCAGGAGCCGGTCGTCTACGTGCCGTCGTTCGAGCGTCGCCTCGAGCAGCCGCTGGCGGGAGCGATCGCCGTGTCCCGCGACGCCGACCTCGTCCTCACCGAGGGCAACTACCTGCTGCTGGACGAGGCGGGCTGGCGCGAGGTGCACGCGCTCCTCGACGAGTGCTGGTACGTCGAGGTCCCCCACGAGCTGCGCGTACGGCGGCTGCTCGCGCGGCACGTCGCCTACGGGAAGTCGCCGGCGGAGGCGCAGGCGTGGACGGAACGCAGCGACGAGGCGAACGCCCGGCTCGTCGAGGCGACGCGCGGGCGTGCCGACCTCGTGGTCAGCCTGGGCTGATCAGGAGTCGCGACGCTTCTGCCGCAGGAGGTTCGACCCGATGATCAGCCGCTGGATCTCGCTCGTCCCCTCGTACAGGCGCAGCAGCCGGACGTCGCGGTAGATCCGCTCGACCGTCGACTCACGCATGTAGCCCGATCCTCCGTGGACCTGGACCGCGAGATCGGCGACGCGCCCCGCCATCTCGGTGCAGTACAGCTTCGCGGCCGACGGGCCGACCCGGCGGTCCTCACCGCTCACGTAGCGGAGCGCGGTGTCGCGGACGAGGCTGCGCCCGGCCAGAACGCCGACCTGCTGGTCGGCCAGCATCGCCTGCACGAGCTGGAAGTCGCCGATCTCAGTGCCGCCCTGGGTCGCGGTCGCCGCGTACGCGACGGACTCGTCGAGCGCCCGCTGCGCCTGACCGACGGCGAGAGCGGCGATGTGGACGCGCCCTTTCGCCAGCGACGTCATCGCGGCGCGGTAGCCGACCTCGACCGCACCTCCGACGAGTGCGTCGTCCGGGACGCGGACGTCGTCGAGGTGGACGTCGGCCGTCCAGGCGCCCTCCTGGCCCATCTTTCGGTCGTGCGGCCCGATCGTGAGGCCGGCGGCGTCGCCCGGGACGAGGAAGACCGCGATCTGCCCGTCGTCGCCGTCGTCCGCGACGCGCGCGAACACCATGAACACGTCCGCGAGCGGGGCGTTGGTGATGAACCGCTTTTCGCCGGTGATCGCCCACCCGTCGCCGGCGCGGACGGCCTTGGTGCGCAGCCCCGCGGGGTTCGAGCCGGCCCCGGACTCGGTGAGCGCGAACGACGCCACGACCTCGCCGCTCGCGATCCGCTCGAGCCACGTCGCCTTCTGGCTGTCGGTCCCGAAGTTGACCAGGACCTGCCCAGCAATCCCGTTGTTGGTGCCGAACATCGAGCGGAACGCCAACGACGTGTAGCCGAGCTCCATGGCGAGCTCGACCTCCTGGACGAGGTCGAGCCCGAGGCCGCCCCACTCCTGGTCGATCGCGTACCCGAACAGCCCCATCTTGCGTGCCATCGCCCGGAGGTCGTCGGGGATCGCGTCGGAGTCGGCGATCTCGCGCTCGCGCGGGACGACCTCCTTGCGCACGAACTGGCGCACCTGGTCGAGGACGTCCGCGAACTCGTCGGCGCTCACCTGCTGGGTCATGGTCAGGACCAGGCGATCCGGCGGCCGCTGACGGCGAGAGGGGTGAGCCCGATCCACAGGACGCGGCTGCCGTCGGCCCACGGCGTCGCCCGGTCCGGCCCCCACAGGTCGGCCAGCACCTTCGGGTCCGTCTCGTGCTGACCCGTGCCGGTGAGCAGCACCGACCATCCGGTCTGGGTCGACCCGTCGATCGTGTCCACCTCGAACGCGATCGGCGTGCCGGTGACTGCCCGCGCGACCGCGCCGTACGGGGTGGTCCGGAACAGGACCCGCTGCTCGTGCACCTGGAAGTTGACCGGGAAGATCTGCGGGTATCCCTCGGCCACGAACCCGATCCGACCGACCTCCTGGGTGGCCATCAACGACCAGCACTCCGGCTCGGACAGCGCGGTGAGGTGCCGGCTCGGTCCCTTGTCCTCCAACGGGCTCATCCTGTCTCCCTCGGTCAGCTCGGGCGGTGCTTCGGCGCGTTGCGGGCGGTCATCGCGGGATCACGGACGACCACGTCTCCGAGGACGTCGTCGATCGACGCGAGGACCTCGGCGTCGAGCGTGACGCCGGCAGCCTTGACGTTGTCCGTCACCTGCTCGGGGCGGGATGCGCCGATGATCGCCGAGGCGACGTTCGGGTTCTGCAGCACCCAGGCGACGGCGAGCTGCGCCATGGACAGGCCCGCGTCGTCGGCGATCGGCTGGAGCTTCTGGACCCGGCCGAGCAGGTCGTCGTCCATGAAGCGGGACACCATGTCCGCGCCGCCCTTGTCGTCGGTGGCGCGCGAACCCTCGGGAGCGGGCTGTCCCGGCTTGTACTTGCCGGTGAGGACGCCCTGCGCGATCGGCGACCACACGATCTGGCTGATGCCGAGCTCTTCGCTGGTCGGGACGACCTCGGCCTCGATGACACGCCACAGCATCGAGTACTGGGGCTGGCTCGAGATGAGCTGGATGCCGAGGTCCTGCGCGAGCGCGTGGCCGGCCCGGAGCTGCTCCGCGGTCCACTCCGAGACACCGATGTAGAGGGCCTTGCCGGAGCGTACGACGTCGGCGAAGGCCTGCATCGTCTCCTCCAGCGGCGTCTCCACGTCGTAGCGGTGGGCCTGGTAGAGGTCGACGTAGTCGGTCTGGAGCCGACGGAGCGAGCCGTTGATCGACTCCATGATGTGCTTGCGCGAGAGACCCGAGTCGTTGTGCCCGCGGGGTCCGGTGGGCCAGTAGACCTTCGTGAAGATCTCCAGCGACTCGCGGCGCTCGCCGGCGAGGGCGTCGCCGAGCACCGACTCCGCGGCGGTGTTGGCGTACACGTCCGCCGTGTCGAACGTGGTGATGCCCTCCTCGAGGGCCTGCCTCACGCACGCGGTCGCGACGTCGGCCTCGACCTGAGAGCCGTGCGTCAGCCAGTTGCCGTACGAGATCGCGCTGATCTTGAGTCCGCTGTTGCCGAGATGACGGAAGTCCATGCCCCCACGTTAGTGCGACCCGCCCGACGAGGTCGGTCGCCCACCGGCTCGGGCACGGCAGGATGGCTCCCGTGACGACCACGTACGACGACGTCCCCGAGGGCAGCACCACCGGCACCGCGCGATGGACGACGCGACTCATCCTCGGGGCGCTCTTCCTGTTCGTCGTCGCCGGAGCGATCGGGCTGCTCGGTGTCCGCAACCTGACGGCGACCGACGAGGGTGGCGGATTCACGCTGTCGGTGGACTACCCGAGGCTCGCGCGCGCAGGGCTCGACACACCCCTCACCATCACGGTGTCCAACCCCGACGGCGTCGGCGAGGAGGTCGTGGTCGGAATCTCGCAGGACTACATGTCGATCTTCGAGCACCAGGGGATCTTCCCCGACCCGAGCGACACCAGCACCGACGGCACGTACATGTACCTCACGATCGCCGCCGAGCCCGGCGCCACCGAGGTGCGCATCGACTTCGACGTCTACATCCAGCCCTCGAGCCAGGAGGGCGAGCAGGCGACGGTGTTCGTCGCCGACGGGAGCGAGCGGGTGGCCGAGACCGAGATCCGGACGACGCTCCTCCCCTGACGCTCGACCGCACCACCGCCGTACCCCAGGACCGCAGCACCACCGCACCACCGCAGAGAAGGGAGGCCGACGATGGAGATCGTCGTCCGCGCGATCATCGTCTTCGTCTTCCTCTGGCTCATCACACGAGCCGTCGGCCGCTCCACCCTCGGCGAGCTGAGCACGTTCGAGCTGGTGCTCTTCATCGTCATGGGAGACCTCGTCCAGGGCGCCGTCACCCAGCAGGACACCTCCATCACCGGTGCCGTGCTCGCGGTGGGCACGTTCACGCTGTTGACGGTCTCGTTGTCCTGGCTGTCGTGGCGCTTCCCCGACCGGCTGCGCTTCATCAAGGGATCGCCCGTCGTGGTCATGCGCGACGGAGAGCCGCGCATGAAGGTGCTGAAGGACCAGCGGCTCGCCCTCGAGGACCTGGTGACCTCGGCGCGTGAACAGGGCGTACGCCGTCTCTCCGACGTCGAGATCGCCGTCCTCGAGGTCGACGGACGGATCTCGTTCTTCACCTACGACGCGGACGACTCCGCCGACGGCGCCACCGAGAGCGGGCTCCAGGCGACGTGACGGGAGTCAGCCCTGCGCGCGTGACGCGAGGAACGCCGCGCCGATGATGCCGGCGGCGTTGCCGAGGCGCGCGGCGACGATCGGCGCGCGCAGGTGCAGCAGCGGCAGGAACTGGTCGGCGTGCTTGGCGACCCCGCCTCCGACGATGAACAGGTCGGGCCAGAGGAGGTCCTCGAGGCGCGCGTAGTAGCGCTGGAGGCGCTCGGCCCACTCCTCCCACGAGAGGTCCTCGTTCTCCCGTGCGGCGGACGAGGTGGACTTCTCGGCGTCCTCGCCGTCGATGCGCAGGTGGCCGAGCTCGCTGTTGGGCACCAGCTCGCCGTCGTTGATGAGCGCAGTCCCGATCCCGGTGCCGAGCGTCGTCATGATGACCAGGCCTGACGTGCCGCGACCGGCGCCGTACTCCAGCTCGCCGATCCCCGCCGCATCCGCGTCGTTCGTGACGACGACCTGCCGGTTCAGACGGTCGCTGAGGAGGCGTACGGCGTCGGTGCCGATCCAGCTGCGGTCGATGTTCGCGGCCGTACGGACGAGCCCACGCGTCACGACCGCCGGAACCGTGATGCCCACGGGAACCTTCCGGTCGTCCTTCGCGAAATGGTCCACGATCTCCGCGATCACGTCGGCGACCGCGTCCGGCGTCGACTCCTTGGGCGTGTCGATCCGGAGCCGGTCGTCGGCGAACTCGCCCTTGTTCAGGTCGACGGGCGCGCCCTTGATCCCGCTGCCGCCGACGTCCACACCGATCGGACGTGCGTGCTTGCTCATGAGCACCAACGTGCCACTCCGAGGCGCAGCGCGCCGGTCGGGTTGCGGACCTCGGCAGATCGGCCACAGTTGCCGTGTCTCGTCGCTACTGGAGGAACCATGCAGCCCAAGCCCCCGACACCCTCGATCGAGTCGGCCCACGCCGACCTGCTGACATCGTTGCCGCTGTCCGACCGGCAGGACTTCGAGGACGCCGACCGCGGCTTCCTCGTCGCTCTCGACCCTGGTGTCGTCCGGGCCGAGGACGGGCGGGTGGTGTGGAGCTCCGACGACTACGCGTTCGTGCACCAGGGCGATGCGCCGACCACGGTGAACCCGAGCCTCTGGCGGCAGGCGCAGCTGACGTCCAAGCAGGGGCTGTACGAGGTCGTCGAGGGGATCTACCAGGGGCGGGGCCTCGACCTCTCCAACATCACGTTCGTCGAGGGCGACACCGGGCTGATCGTGATCGACCCGCTGATCTCCGCGGAGACCGCCGCAGCCGCGCTCGAGCTCTATCGCGCGCAACGTGGCGACCGCCCCGTCGTCGCCATCATCTACACGCACAGCCACATCGATCACTTCGGCGGCGTCTTCGGGGTGGTCACGCAGGACGAGGTCGACTCGGGGAAGGTGCAGGTCATCGCTCCCGAGGGCTTCCTCGAGCACGCGATCGCGGAGAACGTGTACGCCGGCACGGCCATGGGCCGTCGAGCCGCCTACATGTACGGGGCGGCCCTGGATCGCGGTCCCGCCGGCCAGCTGAACGCCGGTCTCGGACCCACCGTCTCGACCGGGCATCCCGGCCTCATCGTGCCGACGGTCACGATCAGCGAGACGGGTGAGACGCGCACGATCGACGGCGTCGAGATCGAGTTCCAGATGGCACCGGGGACCGAGGCGCCGTCGGAGATGCACTTCTACTTCCCGCGCTGGCGCGCGCTGTGCATGGCCGAGAACGCGACCCACAACCTGCACAACCTCCTCACGCTCCGCGGCGCCCTCGTACGCGACCCACACATCTGGGCGCAGTACCTCACCGAGGCCATCGCGCTGTACGGCGAGCGCACCGACGTCCTGTTCGCGTCGCACCACTGGCCGACCTGGGACACGGACCGCGTGCTGACGTTCCTCTCGCAGCAGCGCGACCTGTACGCCTACCTGCACGACCAGACGCTGCGCATGCTCAACACCGGACTCACCGGGGCCGAGATCGCCGAGGAGATCACGCTGCCGCCCGCGTTGGAGAACGCCTGGCACACGCGGGGCTACTACGGCTCGGTCAGCCACAACGTGAAGGCGGTCTACCAGCGCTACATGGGCTGGTTCGACGGCAACCCGGCACGTCTGTGGCCGCACCCTCCGGCGGAGCAGGCCAAGCGGTACGTGGGGGCGATGGGCGGGATCGACAACGTCGTCTCCCTGGCCCGAGCCGCCTTCGACGACGGTGACTTCCGCTGGGCCGCGACGCTGCTGGACCACGCGGTGTTCACCGACGAGAGTCACGCCGCCGCGCGCGACCTCTACGCCGACACCCTCGAGCAGCTCGCGTACGGCGCCGAGAACGCGACCTGGCGCAACTTCTTCCTCTCCGGCGCCACCGAGCTGCGCGGCAGCAACTTCGGCACCCCGACCGCGAGCGACGCACCGTCGATCCTCGCGCAGCTCAGCCCGAGCCAGCTGTTCGACTCGATGGCGATCCGCGTCAACGGGCCGCGGGTGTGGGACCTCGACGTCTCCATCGACCTGTCGATCACCGACCTGGAGGAGACCTACCGCCTCACGCTGCGCAACGGCGTCCTCGTCCACCGAAGGAGCGACCTCGTGCTCGACAGCGAGGGAGACGCCCAGGCGACGCTGACGGCGACGAAGATCGGGCTGCTCCAGGCAGTCGGCGGAGGCGACCTGGAAGCAGCGGGCGTCCAGGTCGCGGGCGACGCGGGCGCGCTCGCCGCCTTGATCGGAGCCCTCGACGATCCGGACGACGCGTTCGCGATCGTCACACCGTGACCGGTACGGGCGGGACCGGCGTCAGAAGTTGCCGCGCCGCTCCTGCTCCCGCTCGATCGCCTCGAACAGCGCCTTGAAGTTGCCCTTGCCGAAGCCCAGCGACCCGTGCCTCTCGATCAGCTCGAAGAACACCGTCGGGCGGTCCCCGATCGGCTTCGTGAAGATCTGCAGGAGGTAGCCGTCCTCGTCCCGGTCGACGAGGATCCCGCGGGCCTGGAGCTCCTCGATCGGCACGCGCACCTCGCCGATGCGGGCGCGCAGCTCCGGGTCGGTGTAGTAGGAGTCCGGCGTCACGAGGAACTCGACGCCCTCGGCCCGCAGGACGTCGACCGCCGCGAGGATGTCGTTCGTGGCGAGGGCGAGGTGCTGGGCACCGGGACCGCCGTAGAACTCGAGGTACTCGTCGATCTGGGACTTCTTCTTGCCGGCCGCAGGCTCGTTCAGCGGGAACTTCACCCGGTGGTTGCCGCTGGCCACGACCTTGCTCATGAGCGCGGAGTAGTCGGTCGCGATGTCGTCGCCGATGAACTCCGCCATGTTCGTGAAGCCCATGACCCGGTGGTAGAAGTCGACCCAGGTGTCCATCCGGCCGAGCTCCACGTTGCCGACGACGTGGTCGAGCGCCTGGAAGATGCGCTTCGGCGCGCCGGCCGCACCCCGGTGGTTGAGCCGGTCGAAACCACTGCGGCGCTCGACGTATCCGGGGAGGTACGGCCCGTCGTACCGCGACCTGTCGACCAGGGTGTGCCGGGTGTCGCCGTACGTGGCGATCGCGCCGACACGGACGGTGCCGTGCTCGTCGGTGACGTCGCGCGGCTCCTCGAGCACCGTCGCGCCCTGCTCGCGTGCGTGGGAGATGCAGCGGTCGACGTCAGGGACCTCCAGCGCGATGTCGACGACGCCATCGCCGTGCGCGGCATGGTGCGCGACCAGCGGGCTGTCCGGCGCGACAGCCCCCTTCAGGACGAAGCGGACCCCGCCGCTGCGCAGCACGTACGCCGCGTGGTCGCGGTTGCCGGTCTCCGGACCGGAGTACGCGACCAGCTCCATCCCGTACACCGACTGGTAGTAGTGAGCCGCCTGCGCAGCATTGCCCACCACCCACACGACGGCGTCCCAGCCGGTCACCGGGAACGGGTCGTTCGCCTCGTCGTACTCGACCAGGCCGACGAGCTGCTTGAGCTGGTCGACATCGAGTCCGGCGAGGGCTTCCTCGCTGGTCAGAGTGTGCTCGATGGCCATGTTCGTCACGCTACCCCCGAACGGCGGGGCGAGCGAAGGTCCGCGAGCCGATCGGCGTACGCGAGGATCGTCCGTGGGACCCACCACGACATCGCCGGCGACCCGCACCACCTCTGGACCACGGCGCACGAGCCTCGGCTCGCCATCGCGTCGGGCGACACGGTGTCGTTCGCGTGCGAGGACGCCGTCAACGGACGGTACGACGCGGTGCCGACGGGCGGGACACTGCCGGTCGCGGATCCCGCCCTGCCGCCGTACCCGCTCGTCGGACCGCTCCTCGTCCACGATGCGCAGCCGGGTGACGTGCTCGAGGTCGAGATCCTCAAGGCGACGGGCACGAAAGGCTTCGGCTGGACGTCGATGGTGCCAGGCGAGGGCTTGCTCTCCGACGACTTCACCGAGCCGTACCTGTACCGCTGGGAGATCGCCGGCGACCACACCGACCTGCACGACGTGGCCCGCGTGCCGGTCCGCCCGTTCTTCGGGGTGGTCGGTGTCTGCCCGGACACCGTCGAGCCCCTCCCTGTGATGCCGCCGGGCCACTTCGGCGGCAACCTCGACTGCCGTGACCTCGTGGTCGGCTCCTCGGTGTTCCTCCCGGTGCAGGTGCCGGGCGCACGGCTCGCGATCGGCGATCCGCACGCGGCCCAGGGTGACGGAGAGGTGTGCGTGAGCGCGATCGAGTGGGCGGCGCGTGGCACCGTCCGCGTACGCCTGCACCGTGGCCGTACGATCCCCGCACCCCAGCTACGCACTGCGGGCCCGCTGCGGGCTGGGCTCGAGGACGCCGGCTGGTACGCGACGACCGGTGTGGCGCCGTCGTTGATGCGCGCCGCCCAGGACGCGGTGCGGGCGATGATCGACCACCTGTCCGCGACGTACGGGCTCGACCCGCGGGACGCGTACGTGCTGTGCAGCGTTGCTGTGGACCTCAAGATCACGGAGGTCGTGGATGCGCCGAACTGGGTGGTCGGCGCCTACCTCCCGCTGAGCATCATGCGGTAGCCCCCGCCCCCGCTGGTTGAGCGAGCTCCCTCCCTCGCTGGTTGAGCGAGCGAAGCGAGTCGAAACCCCACCTCCGCCGGTTGAGCGAGCTCCCTCCCTCCGCCGGTTGAGCGAGCGAAGCGAGTCGAAACCCCCCTCCGCCGGTTGAGCGAGCTCCCTCCCTCCGCTGGTTGAGCGACCCCCTCCCTCCGCTGGTTGAGCGAGCGAAGCGAGTCGAAACCCCACCCTTGACTTCAAGTGCACTTGAGCAACGACCCTCGTCGGGTGACCCTCTCCGTCTCGCGTCCGACAGCGCCCGCTCGGCTCCGCGACCCCCGCCACCTCCCGTTCGTCATCGGCGCTCTCGCGCTCGTCACGCTCGGGGCCTTCGAGAACCGGGCCACGATCGCGATCCTCCCGACTGTCACCGAGCGGCTCGACGGCCTCGGCCTGTTCGGGACCGCAGCGGCGGCTCCCCTCGCTGCCTCGGTGATCGCGATGGTCGCGGCCGGACAGTGGTGCGACCGCCGTGGTCCGGCGCCCGCGCTCGTGGCAGGCATGGGTGTGTTCGCCGTCTCGCAGCTCGCGATGGCGGCCGCACCGACGATCGGCGTGTTCATCGCGGGGCGGCTCGCCGCGGGCGTCGCCGAGGCACTCCTCGACGTCGCGCTCACGGTGATGGTCGCGCGGATGTTGCCCGCCGCGCTCCGCCCAGCGATGTTCGGCGCCATCGCCACGGCGTGGGTGCTTCCGTCGCTCGTCGGCCCGCCGGTCGCGGGGGCGATCGCCGAGCACATGGGCTGGCGTGCGGTCTTCGCGGCGGCGGTCGTGCTGATGGCGCCGGCCGCGCTGTGCCTCGCACCGTCGTTGCGACGCCTGCGCTCCTCCGCCCAGGACGTCCAGGACGCCGCGGCGACCGACCGCGCGGCGATCGGCTCGGCGGTGCTCATCGGGATCGGCCTCGGTGCGCTGGCGTTCGGGGGTCCGGCGGCGACCGACGACACCCTCCGGTACGCCGGAGTTCTCGCCCTGGCGATCGGTACGCCGATGGTTGCCCTCGGCGCGCGCCGGGTGCTGCCGCGTGGCACGCTCCGGCTCCGGCCCGGTGTCCCGGCGACCGTCGCGCTCCGCGGCGTGCAGGCCTCAGCCTTCGCGGGAGCCGGCGCCTTCATCCCTCTCATGCTGACGCAGACACACGGACTCGGGGCGACGCTCGCGGGCGCCAGCCTGACGATCACCGGTCTGTCCTGGGCAGCCGGGTCACAGCTCAACGGGACGGGGACCGTCCAACGCCGCACCACGACCGTGGGCCGGATGCGGGTGTCGTTCTGCCTGATCGCCGCAGGGGTCACCGGTCCCGTACTGGTCGCTCTCGACGCCGTCCCGGTCTGGCTCGGCCTCGCACTGTGGGCGCTCGCTGGGACAGGAATGGGGATCGGGTCCCCGACGCTTGCCAACCACGTGCTGACGCTCACGCCCCCGGACACCCAGGGACGGATGTCGGCAGCCGCGATGCTCTCCGCCACGGTTGCCCAGTCGCTCTACATCTCGTTCGCCGGTGCACTCCTCGCGGCAGGGGCAGCATCTGCGGCCGCGTTGGCGACGATCCTCGCCGTGCCCGTTGGTCTGGCGCTGTACGGCGCGACGCTGGTGCCGCGGCTCGTCGACCCGCCGCTCCCTCCCGCTGGTTGAGCGAGCGCAGGTCCGCTGGTTGAGCGCCCCGCCGTCCGCTGGTCGAGCGCCCCTCGTCCGCTGGTTGAGCGAGCGAAGCGAGTCGAAACCCCGCCGGTCGAGCGCCCCTCGTCCGCTGGTTGAGCGAGCGAAGCGAGTCGAAACCCCTGTGGACAACCACCGCTCACACCTCAAGAGACGCCACAGTTCATCCCATGGCATGGGTCTACATCCTTCGATGCGCCGACGGGAGCTACTACGTCGGCAGCACCCGCAACCTGGCAGCGCGTGTCGACCAGCACAATGCGGGCTCTGGCGCCACCTACACGCGCACTCGGCGCCCGGTCGAGCTCGTCTTCTTCGAGGAGACCGACTCGATCGCCGAGGCGTACGCCTGGGAGAAGCGAATCCAGGGGTGGTCACGCGTGAAGCGTGAAGCCCTGATCCGGCGGGACTTCGAGGGACTCAAGGGGCTCGGGAAGCACAGGGTGGAGCCGGGGTGAGGGTTTCGACTCGCTTCGCTCGCTCAACCAGCGGGAAGGGGGCGCTCGACCGGCGGGGGTTTCGACTCGCTTCGCTCGCTCAACCAGCGGGAGAGGGGGCGCTCGACGGGTGAGGGTTTCGACTCGCTTCGCTCGCTCAACCAGCGGGAAGGAGCTCGCTCAACCAGCGGGAGAGGGGGCGCTCAACCGGCGGAGGGGCGGTCGCTGAGCGCTCGGGCGGCGGCGGTGCCGTACACGTGGTCGTCGGTCGCTGCTCCGGCCTCCCCGATCTCCAGCGGACGGAACGTGTCGACCATGACCGCGACCTCGTCGAACTCGTGCACACCGATCGACGCCTCGACCGCGCCGGGCTGCGGACCGTGCGCGATCCCACCCGGATGCAACGAGATCGAGCCGACACCGATCCCCGTCCCCTTACGCGCCTCGTAGTCCCCACCGACGTAGAACATCACCTCGTCGGAGTCGACATTGGAGTGGTAGTACGGCACCGGGATCGACAGCGGGTGGTAGTCGACCTTGCGCGGCAGGAAGTTGCAGACCACGAAGTTGTAGCCCTCGAAGACCTGGTGCACCGGCGGCGGCTGGTGGACCTTGCCGGTGATCGGCATGTAGTCCTCGATGTTGAACGTGTACGGATACAGACACCCGTCCCAGCCGACCACGTCGAACGGGTGGGTGGCGTACGTCAGCCGCGTCCCCACGATCCCCGACGGGCCCCGCCCACGGTGCTTCACCAACACCTCGACATCGGTTCCCTCGACGACGAACGGTTCCTCGGGTCCGTGCAGGTCGCGCTCACAGTACGGGGCGTGCTCGAGCAGCTGCCCATACCGCGAGAGATAGCGTTTCGGTGGCGCGATGTGGCTGTTGGCCTCGATCGCGTACAGACGGCTGAGCTCAGCCGGCACCCATCGGTGCGTGGTCGCCCGCGGGATCAGGACGTAGTCACCCGCCCGGTACGGCACGACACCGAACACGGTCTCGACCACGCCCGTCCCCGCCTCGACGAACACGCACTCGTCTCCGACCGCGTTGCGGTAGTACGGCGACGACTCGCCAGCCACCACGTACGAGATCCGCACGTCGCCGTTGCCCAGCACGAGCCGCCGCCCGGTGACCGGATCGAGCGCCTTGGCCTCGGTCTCGTCGAACAGGTCGTGCAGCGTGAGATGGATCAGCCGCAGCGGATGGTTCGCAGTCGTGGCCAGATCGGGCAGCTCCCAGACCTCGCTCGCGCTCACCGCATGAGGAACACCGCGGTGATAGAGCAGGGACGAGTCCGACGAGAACCCCTCCTCACCCATCAGCTCCTCGTAGTGCAGCGCGCCGTCATCGTTGCGCAGCTGAGTGTGGCGCTGGCGGGGGACCCTGCCGACCTGACGGTAGTAGGTCATGGCGACCTCCTCTCGCTTTCCTATTATCGGAAAGCGATATTCCCTTTCAGAACATCGTGGGTTTAGGCTGCCGGTATGTCAACCGTTCCCCCGTGGCTCCACGCGCTGGTGGACGATGCCGCCGTCTTCCCGCCCGGCAATGCATCGCTACCCGACGCTGTGCAGTCGCACCGGGAGCACCGCGCGTCGGCGCTGGCCGATCTCGTGGGACCACTCGTGCTCCCGGCGGACGGGGTGGAGGGGTTTCGACTCGCTTCGCTCGCTCAACCAGCGGACGGGGCGCACGCTCAACCAGCGGACGGGGCGCACGCTCAACCAGCGGACGGGGTGGAGGGGTTTCGACTCGCTGCGCACGCTCAACCAGCGGACGGGGCGCACGCTCAACCAGCGGACAAGGCGCTCGACGTCGCACTGGTGGGGACACCCGACGAGCTCGCGGCCGCTGGCCCGCAGGTTGCGGCGACACCGAGCCTGAGGCTCACTGCCGTAGCGGCGCGGGTCCCGGTCGGCACCCGACACGCCGTGGACGAGGCCGTCGCCACGCTGCGCAAGGGCATCGGGGATACGACACCCATCGCGCTCGAGCTGCCCCTCGCCGGCGCGGACCTCGACACCGCGTGGCGTGACGCGGTCGCCGCCGCGTCCACCCACGGCGTACGGGTCAAGCTCCGTACGGGCGGCCCGACGCCCGAGGCGTTCCCGACGCCGCACGAGCTCGCGACGGCGGTGACGAGCCTCGTCGCTCAGGGAGTGGCGTTCCAGTGCACTGCCGGCCTGCACCACGCCGTACGCGCCGAGGACCCTGACGACGGTCTCGTCCACCACGGATTCCTCAACGTGCTGCTGGCGACCCGCGCGAGCGCGGACGGAGCCGACGTGCGGACGGTCGCGACGATCCTCGGTGAGCGGTCGGTAGACGTGCTCGTGGAGGACGTCCACGCCGTCGGCCCGGACGCGCTGACGGAGGCGCGCCGCTGGTTCACGTCGTTCGGCTCGTGCAGCATCGCCGAACCCGTCGCCGACCTGCGAGCACTGGGGCTGCTGTGAGCACGCCGGCGAGCTGGGTGCCCGGCAGCAGAGGGTCCGGGTACGACGTCGATCACCTGCCGTACGGCGTGTTCGGGCTCCGCGCCGAGGGTCCGGCGAGCCGACGCCGCATCGGCGTCCGGATCGGGGACCACGTGCTCGACCTGGCGGCAGCCGTACGGCACGAGCGCTGGGCCGGCCACGTGGGCGGCGGGACGCTCAACCCCTTGATGGCGGCGGGGCGGGCGACGTGGGACGAGGTACGACGGTGGCTGCAGGCCACGCTCGTCGATCACGACAGCGCCGCACAGCACGTGTCCGAGCACCTGGTCCGGCTCGAGGACGTCGTCCTGCACCTGCCGTTCGACGTGGCCGACTACGTCGACTTCTACTGCTCGCTCGATCACGCGAGCAACGTCGGACGCCTCTTCCGCCCCGACGCCGAGCCGCTGCTGCCGAACTGGCGCCACCTCCCCGTCGCCTACCACGGCCGGGCCGGCACCGTCGTCGTCTCCGGGACCGACGTCGTACGTCCGACCGGCCAGCGCAAGGCTCCGGACGACCCCGCACCCTCGTACGGTCTGAGCACGCGGCTCGACGTCGAAGCCGAGGTCGGCTTCGTCGTCGGCACGCCCAGCAGGCTCGGAGAGGCGGTGCCCACCAGCGCGTTCGCCGATCACGTCTTCGGTGTCGTCCTCCTCAACGACTGGTCGGCGCGCGACATCCAGGCGTGGGAGTACGTGCCGCTCGGCCCATTCCTCGGCAAGTCGTTCGCCACCTCGGTCTCGGCGTGGGTCACACCGCTCGCCGCACTCGAGCCCGCGCGCGTCCCGCTGCCCGGGCAGGACCCGCCACCCCTGCCGTACCTGCAGGTCGAGGAGCCAGCGGGGTACGACCTCGCGCTCGAGGTCGAGGTCGACGGCGAGGTCGTCAGCCGACCCCCGTACCGCACCACGTACTGGGGTCCCGCACAGATGCTCGCCCACCTCACCAGCAACGGCGCGTCACTGCGGACCGGAGACCTCTTCGCGTCGGGGACGGTGTCCGGCCCGGAGCGGGAGCAGGTGGGGTCGTTCCTCGAGCTCTCGTGGGGTGGGCGCGAGCCGTGGAGCCTCGGCGGCGAGGAGCGGACGTTCTTGCGCGACGGCGACGAGGTCGTCCTCCGCGCACGAGCGGGCACCGTCTCCCTCGGCGAGGTGCGCGGGCGCATCCTCCCGCCGGCGTCCCGTCCCCGATTTGTGGAGTTTGGCAAGGAATCATGACCGCAAAACCTGGACGAACTCCACAAATCGCGGACGGGACGGGCTCGCAGACGCTGGAGCGGGGGCTGCACGTCCTCCAGGTCGTCGCCGACGCTCCTGGCGCGAGCGCGGCAGAGATCACCGCGCAGGCCGGGCTGCACCGCTCGATCGTCCACCGGCTCCTCGTCAGCCTCGAGCGCACCGGGTACGTCGAGCGCGACGAGGCCGGTCGCTACCGCGTCGGCAGGACGCTCACGACCCTGGCTGACCGTGCGCGACCGCGCCTGCACCCCGTGGCCGAGCCGGTCCTGCGCGAGCTCGCGGTGGAGCTCGACTCCACCGCGAGCCTCGTCGAGGTCGTCGCCGGCGCTGCGGTCACGACGGTCGTCGCCGAGCCCCTGACGGACGGGCCGCGCTTCTCCTACCGTCTCGGCAACCGCGACCCGCTGGACCGCGGAGCAGGCGGTCTGGCCGCGCTCGCCTCGGGCCCACCCGCAGCGGACGAGCCGCCGCGCGTCGCCGCCGTACGCACCACCGGGGTCGTCACGACGTACGCCGAGCTGAACCCGGGCGCGTACGGCATCGCCGCCCCCGTGCCCGGACTGCGCGACGGGCGTGCGGCGGTCGCAGTGATCACGAGCCGCCCCGACGTCGCCGAACGCGCCGAGCCCCTCGTCCGCGAGGCAGCGCGGCGGATCGGCGACGCCTCGCGCGGATGAGCCGGCAGGTCAGCGGCGGCGTGCGGCGACGCGATCGAGCGCAACCACGTACTCCGCCTCCAACCGGTCCACGACCTCCGCGACCGGCTCCACGGCACTGATCGTCTCCAGACCCTGACCCGCCGCCCAGATGTCCTTCCAGCGTCCGGCCGGAGACGCGGCAGCGTCGTAGCTGCGCTCCCCGTCGAACGCCATCGCATCCGGGTCGAACCCGTTGGCGACCAGGCTCGGGCGCAGCCAGGAGGCCGGGGTGCCCGTGACGCCGGCGCTCACGACGAGGTCGTCCACGCCGTGCTCGACCACCATCTCCTTGTAGGGATCGACTGCCATGCTCTCGGTCGTCGCCAGGAAGCGCGTCCCGATCGACACCAGGTCTGCCCCGGCAGCGACGGCTCCGGCGACACCGGCACCGTCGCTGATCCCGCCGCCCACGACGACGAGCCCGTCGAAGAACGCGCGCACGGCAGACACGAACGCGAACGGCGAGAGGTGACCGGTGTGCCCTCCCGCGCCCGCCGACACGAGGCCCAGTCCGTCAGCGCCCATCGCCACGGCCTTGCGCGCGAGGCGGAGACTCACCACGTCCGCGACGACGACACCGCCGTACTCGTGGACGACGTCGAGCGCCGGCGCCGGGGAGCCGAGCGCAGTGACGACGACCGGCGGCTCGTACTCCTTGACCAGCCGGAGATCGTCGTCGAGTCGCGTGTTGGTGCGGTGCGTGACCAGGTTCAGGGCCCACGGGGTCTCGACGCCGCGCAGACCGTCGGTGATCGTCCCCATCCACGCGTCGAGCTCCGCGGTGGTGCGGCAGTTCGGCGACGGGAACGACCCCATCACGCCGGCTCGTGACGACGCGACCACCAGGTCGGGGCCGGACACCAGGAACATCGGTGCCGCCAGCACCGGCATCCGGAGCCGGTCCAGGATCGCGTCGATCCGCGTCCGGTCAGTCGTGGGCATTCTCGAACCTCCTACGGAGCTCGTCCTTGCGGACCTTCAGGCTGGCGTTGCGCGGCAGCGCCTCGACCACGTGGATCGCGGTCGGCTTCTTGTAGCCGGCGAGCCGTTCACGGACGTACGCCGTCACGCCGGGGACGTCGATCTCGGCACCGGCCTGCGCGACGACCGCGGCCGTGACCGTCTCGCCCCAGCGCGGGTGCGCGACACCGAAGACCGCCGCGTCAGCGACACCCTCGGCCTGGACGAGCACGCGCTCGACCTCGGCGGGATAGACGTTCATCCCCCCGGTGACGATCATGTCCTTCGCGCGGCCACGCACGTACAGGTGCCCGGCAGCGTCGAGAGACCCGAGGTCACCCGTACGGAGCCATCCGTCACGGAGGGCCTCGGCGGTGAGATCGGGCTGGTCAAGGTAGCCCGAGAAGAGCGTCTCGCTCGCCACCTCGATCTCCCCGACCTCACCGGCCGCAAGCACGCCTGAGTCGCCGGTGATCCGGATCTCGGCGATCGTCGCCGGCCGGCCCGCCGAGGCGTACGCGTCCTCGGCGCCGCTACCGGGACGCCAGTCGTCCGGCACGGTCGCCGTCACCGGCGCGCCCGTCTCGGTCATCCCGTACGTCTCGACGTACCGGTGGCCGATCGCGTCGACGAGGTCCTCGACGGCCTCGCGCGGCGCGAGAGAGCCGGAGTGCAGGACGGTGTCGAGATGCTCGAGCACGACCGGGCGCTCGCGCACGCGGTCGGCGAACGCCCCCATGAGGGGGGTGGGGGCGTACGTGAAGCTGGTCCGCTCGGCGAGCATCCGGTCGACCCACGCATCGGGGTCGAGCCCCGCCATGAAGGAGACCTCGCCACCGACGTACAGGTGCGGGAGCACCACTCCCCAGATCCCCGCGGCGAACGCGAGCGTCCCGGTGAAGCCGCAACGGCTGCCCCAGCGGATGCCGTCGTGCACGGGCATGTGGCGCACGATCCGGTCGAGGTTCGCGTGCGTGTGCACGACTCCCTTCGGACGCCCGGTGGTCCCGCTGGTGAACCCGACGATGCCGGGCTGCTCGGGGTCGATCCGCACCACCGGCAACGCGTACGACGTCGCGCCGGCGGTCGCCTCGTCGTACGCGAGCGTGGTGGCGGACGTGCGCGCGCCGATCGAGACGACGTCGGCTCCGGTGCCGCGGAGCAGGTCCTCGAGACGAGGACCGTGGCCGTCGGTGTGGACGACGGCCCGGACGCCCGCCAGCGCGAGGACCTCCTCGATCTCCGCGACCTGCAGCCGATCGTTGACCTGGACGGCGGTCGCGCCCGCGAGGCCGACCCCGAGGTACGCCTCGACGGCGTCGGCACGGTCCTCGACGACCAGCGCGACCCGGTCCCCCGGACCGATCCCGCGTGCGCCCAGGGCGTGCGCGAAGGCGATCGCACGGCGACGGGACTCCGCATGGGTCCTGACCGTGCCGTGGCCGCGGAACGCGACCGCGTCCGGCGCGGCGCGCCCCATCGCCGCGACGACCGTACGAGCCCAGGTCGGCGACGTCATCAGTGCCCGAAGTCCTCGGCGATCCCCATGCCGGCGAGCAGCGTGGGACGGTCGTAGTACTCGAGCCACTCGGTGACGCGGCCACCGGCCATGCGCATGATCCCGACGACCGGGACCTCGCCGTGGTGGCCGTCGAACCAGAAGTCGTCGACGCGCTCCACGAACACCCGTCCGTCGATGACGCCGAGCGCCTTGATGCGCAGCGTGATGCTCTCAGCCTTGGACCCCAGGATCGCCAGCCGCTCGCGGATCGCGTCGTGCCCGACGACCGGCTCCTGCATGACGCTGTGCAGCACGCCGTCCTCGGCGAACAGCGCCAGGACGAGATCCCAGTCGAGCGTGTCCCACGCGTCGAACATCCGGCGTGCCAGGTCCAGCTTGTCCGCGTCGTCCATCGTGCCTGTGGTCATGCGTTCGCTCCTGTCGAGTCTGCAGGCTGCCGCAGCGCCCGCTTCAAGATCTTGCCGACGGGGTTGCGCGGCAGGTCGTCGCGCACCTCGAGCCGCTCGGGGAGCTTGAACGACGCGATCTTCTGGTCCTTGAGGTAGGCGACGAGCTCTTCGAGCGTCAGCGACGTGCCGGGCTTGAGCGTCACCACGGCGGCGACGCGCTCGCCGAGCACCTCGTCGGGGTCGCCGATCACCGCGACGTCGGCGATCGCCGGGTGCGCGCCGATGAGGCCCTCGAGCTCGGCCGGGGCGATGTTCATCCCGCCACGGATCACGAGGTCCTTCGCCCGGTCCAGGTAGTGCAGGTACTGACCCTGGTCACCGGCGATCTCGAACAGGTCGCCGGTCTTCAGGTAGCCCTCGTCGTCGAACGGCGAGGGGCGGCGGTCACCGTGAAGGTAGCCGGCGAACACCGTCGGGCCGATGATGTGCAGCTCGCCACTGCGGCCGGGCTCCGTGATCTCCTCACCGGTGAGCACGTCGACGAGCTTGACGTGCATCCACTCCGACACCCGCGACGACCAGGTGACGCCGGGCGCGCCGTACCGGGGGAAGTACTGAGCTCGCTCGTCGGCATCCGGGAAGTCCTCGAAGCTGGACAGCAGGCCGATGCCCTCGTTGGACCCGAAGAAGTTGATCACCGGGATGCCGCGTTCCTGCCAGCCGCGGACCATCGCCGGCTGCAGCGGCACCGAGCCCGAGCCGATGCGGGTGAGGCTCGACAGGTCGACGCTCGCGAGGAGCGCCTCGTTGTGCAGCAGCATCCACAGCAGGGCCGGCGGCGCCACGGTGTAGGTCACGCGCTCCGCGGCGATCTGTGCGAGGAAGGTCGGCAGGTCGAAGGGGTGGTGCTGGACGAGCACCCCGCCCGTACGCAGCCACGGGAGGTACATCCCGTTGATCCCGGCCATGTTCACCATCGGGAACGGGTTGAGGAGGACGTCGTCCACCGTGACGCGCGGAGCGTCGACGGTGGCCCACGAGATCGCCAGCCAGTCGTAGTGCGTGCGCGGCACACCCTTCGGCTCGCTCTCGGTGCCCGAGGTCCAGCAGATCGTCAGGCAGTCGTTGGGGTCGTTCGGGTCCTCGGCACGGTACGCCGCGACCCGGCGCACGTCGTCCGCGTCCGCGGCCGTCGGCACGACCTGGACGATCTCGGAGGCGGCTTCCTCGGTCGCCTCACCCGGCAACCCGAACCCGACGACGGCCCGCAGCGACGGGATCCGGTCACGGACGGCGACGGCGTCGTCGGCCGGCCGGCGGTCACCGAACGCGTACGTGGTGATGAAGGCGGCGAACTCCGCCTGGTTGGCCATCCCGACGACCTCGCGCTCGCGGTACTGCATCGGCAGCGGCGAGACGACCACACCGAGCGTCCACGCAGCGAGGTACACCTCGACGAGCTCGATCGTGTTGGGGAGCTGGACGCCGAGCACGTCTCCTCGCTCGAGGCCGAGGTCGAGCAGTCGCGCGGCCAGGAAGGTGACCTCCTGGTCGAGCTCGTCCCAGCTGAGCCGTCGCGGCTCGGTGCCGAGCAGCGCGACCCGGTTGGCGGGGTCGACGACCGCGAGCGCGTCGCCACGCGCGGCCACCTGGTCCCGGAAGACCTGGTCGGCGGTCTCGTCCGACCACCAGCCCTTGCTCGTGTAGTCCTCGACCCGTGCACGCGGGTGGAGTCCACGTCCGTCCGTCATACTCCCGCCTTCCTGGCTTCGTCTCGTTGGTGGCCCGGTCGGGGCCGGGCACGCCGTCGCGCGTCCCGGGGTCCATGGCCCCGGGACGCGCGACGGTGGATCACTCGTAGCTCGACGAGATGTCGATGACCTCACCCGCGGGGGTGAAGGTCGTTCCCGCGGCGTCCCACGTGTACGGCTTGAACGCGAGGATCCCGTACGACTGGGTCGGGCTCATCATGAACTTGATCCCGTCGATGAACATCGGGGGCTGGTAGTCCTGCGTGCGAGCGGCCTCCATGATCGAGAGGCGCGAGAGACCGTCCTCCGACGCAGCGGCACGGGTGAAGTTGTCGACCATCAGGTCGGCGATCGCCCAGCCGTTGACCGTGTAGCTGTTCGTCGGCGAGTCGGCGCCGTTGGCCTCGGTCTGCTCGAGGTACTCCTGGACGGCCTGGTCGTCCTTGAACTCGTCGTTGGCCGGGTCCTTCAGCCAGCGCAGGATCTGCTGGCCGTCGGCGGCGTCACCGGCGGGCTCGTAGAGCGTCGCGCCGTCGGCGCAGTTCGAGGGCTGGATCACGGTCTCGGGCTTCCAGCCGACCCGCGCGATGGCCTGCGTGAGCGCGAGGCAGTCGGTGGTCACGCCGGCGTCGACGAGCACCTGTGCTCCGCTGGCCTTCAGCGTCGAGGCGGCCGTCTTCGGATCCGTCAGCGGCTCCTCGGCGACGATCTTGAGGTTGGTGCCCTCGGCGGCCTTCTTGAAGCCGTCGGCGATGCCCTGACCGGACTCGGTCTGGTTCACGGCCAGCGCCACGTCGGCGCCGTCCGGGTACTGCTTCTTCAGACCCTCGACGACGACGGCCATCTCGACGTCGGCCGACGGGAGGTACTCGGTCGTCCACGGGAAGTTCTCGATGTCGCGGTACGCCGGGACGCTCGCCTGGGCGAAGAGGAGCGGGACGCAGGCGTCGTTCTGGTCGTCGGCGATCGCGTCGACCTGGCCGGAGCCGAAGGTGTCGAGCACGTCGACCTTGTCCTTCTGGATCAGCTCGCCGACGTTCGCCTTGGCGCGCTCAGGGTTGAACGCGTCGTCCTTGACGATGACCTCGAGCTTGACGCCGTCGATGCCGCCGGCCTCGTTCGCGACTGCGAAGCGTGCCTCCATGCCCTCGATGACGTTGCCGACGGCGTCGGCGAGCGGGCCGGAGGTCGCGGCCGTCCAGCCGACCTTGAGCGTGTCGGTGATCTCGGCGGTGGCCGCGTCAGGATCGGCACAGTCGTCGGCGGTGATCACGCCGGACGCCGAGGCGTCGCTGTCGTCGGACGCCCCGGAGTTCGAGCCGCACGCGGTGAGTACGAGCGTGGTGGCCGACACGGCGGCCGCCACACGGAGGAGTCGCTTCATGGTGTTCCTTCGTCGGTGAAGAGGTGGAGAGATTGGTCGTGCTGTGCCCGGGGTGGCCGGGTGGTTCATTGCTCGGCGCGCGCTGGTTCAGGAGGTCCTTCCCGGTCGGCGCGGCCGAGGCGTGGATGGTCCGCAGGGACGATGTGGACGACCTTGCGGGCGAGGATCCCGACGCGACCGACGATTCCCTCGGGCATGAGGAAGACGATCACGATGAGGACGATGCCGAAGACGACCCCGGCGAGCGGCCCCTCGGTGTAGGAGGCGGTGAGGTACGGGAGGAAGACCACCGCGAAGGCCCCGACGAGCGGGCCGATCTGGGTGGCGACACCGCCGAGGACGAGACCGGTGATGAACTCGATCGACTTCAGCAGGGTGAACGAGCCGTCGGGCGAGAGCGCACCCATGTACATCGTGAACAGCGAGCCCGCGAGGCCGGTGATGGCACCGGAGATCCCGAACGCGACGATCTTGGTGCGCGCGACGCTGATGCCGTTGGCCGCCGCGGCGATCTCGTTGTCGCGGGTGGCCCGCATCGCGATGCCGAACCGGCTCCGTACGAGGTTGCGGCACAGCAGCATCACGACTGCGAGGACCGCTGCGGAGAACCAGAACATCCAGATGCCCCGCTCGGCCCGGACGAGCCCCGTCCACTCGGGCGGCGCCAGGAACCGGGATCGTACGACCATGCCCGCAGCGCCGCCGGTGAGCTCCTCGGCGCGGCGCACGATCTCCGGGAAGGAGACCGCGACGGCGAGCGTGACCAGGGCCAGGTAGAGCCCATGGATCCGCAGCGACGGAAGTCCGACGAGGAGGCCCAGCACGAAGCAGAGCCCGATCGCGACCGGGATGGTGCTCAAGGGCGCGAACTCGTACTTCACGATCAGGATGCCGGTCGTGTAGGCGCCGAGCCCGAAGAACGCCGAGTGCCCGATCGAGAGCAGACCGGTGTAGCCGGTCACGAGGTTCAGCCCCGCGATCGCGATGGCGATGATGAAGACGTTGGTGATCTGGCCCATCCGGAAGGCCGGCAGACCGGACGCCCAGAGCAGCAGCAGGGCGACCAGCAGCACGGCACCGAGCTGCAGTCCGCGATAGGGCAGGGTCCCCTGGACCACGAGGAAGCGGGGGCCCTTGGGCTTGCCTCCGGGACGCGCCCCGGGCTTCGCCGTCGATGGTGCGGCGGTGTCGTCGATGGTCGTCATACCCTCACCAATCGCTTGGTTCCGAAGAGGCCGTTGGGTCGCAGGAAGAGGATCGCGACGATGATGAACAGCGCAGAGGTCTGCTGGAGCGAGCCTCCGATGAAGGAGACGTAGCCGGTCAGCATCGCCTCGAGCACGCCGATGGTGATGCCGCCCACCACGGCGCCGGTCAGGCTGTCGAGCCCGCCGAACAGCGCCGCGGCAGAGGCGGCGATGAAGACGTGAAACATGCTGGTGAGTCCGAGCTGCTGCGGCGAGAGCGGTGTGACGAGCACACCCGCGAGGGCGCCGATCGCGCCGGACAGGCCCCATCCGATCGCGAGGATCCGGCTGGTCCGGACCCCGGCGAGCGTGGCCGACTCCGCGTTGTCCGCGACGGCCCGCATGTGGAGCCCGACGCGGGTGTAGCGGAAGAGCAGCGTCAGCACGATCATGAGCGCCACCAGGGCACCGACGACGCCGAGCGCGTCGAAGTAGAGCCGCGCGCCGCCGACCGAGACGAAGTCGTCGATCCCGTTCGGGAACGGGCTCGGCATGATCTTGGTCTCGCTGCCCCAGATCAACCCGGCTAACGAGTTCAACCCTGTGAACAAGCCTAGGGCGACGATGAGGACAGCCATGTCGTTGCGCCGCTGCACCGGCCGGATCAGCAGGCGCTCGATCAGAGCCCCGAGCACGAAGCCGGCGATGAGCGAGGCGATGATCGCGATCCACACGGGGATCGACTCCGTCGTCAGCCACCACGCGAAGAAGGTCGTGAACAGCGCGAGCTCGCCCTGGGCGAAGTTCAGGGTGCCGGTGCCGCGGAAGACCACGACGAGGGCGAGCGCGAGGAGCGCGTAGATCGACCCGTTGGTGAGGCCGGTGATGAGACGTTCGAGGAAGAGCTCCACGGTGGACTCCTAGTAACCGAGGTACGCGCTGCGTACCGCGTCGTCGGACCGGAACTCGGCCGGTGTGCCGGTGGCCGCGATGGTGCCGACGTCCAGCAGGTAGACCGTGTCGGCGAGATCCATCGCGAGCTCGGCGTTCTGCTCGACGATGAGCAGCGCCGTACCGTCCGCCTTGTTGATCTGCGAGAGGGTGTCGAACAGCTCCTGCACGACGATCGGAGCGAGACCGAGGCTCGGCTCGTCGCAGAGCAGGAGCCTCGGACGGCTCATCAGGGCGCGAGCCACGGCGAGCATCTGCTGCTCGCCGCCGGAGAGGGAGCCGGCGATCTGGTGCGAGCGGCGGCCGAGGACCGGGAAGACCTCGGTCCAGCGCTCGATGTCGGAGGCGACGCCGTCCTTGTCGTCGCGAAGCGCGGCACCGACGCGGAGGTTGTCCATCACGGTCAGCTGGCCGAGCGTGCCGCGGCCCTGCGGGACGAGGCTGATGCCGGCCCCGACGACCTGCTCGGGACGCTTGCCGAGCGGCTTGCCGTCGAGCTCGACGGTGCCGCGGCGGCCGATCAGTCCGGCGATCGCGCGCATCGTGGTGGTCTTGCCGGCTCCGTTCGCCCCGAGGACGACGACGACCTGTCCGGCGTCGACGTCCATCGAGATGCCGTGGAGGACGTCGGCCGAGCCGTATCCCGCGTGAAGGTCGCGGATGCTCAGGAGGCTCATGCCGCCCTCCCCAGGTAGGCGGCGATGACCGCCGGGTCGTGCTTGACCTGCTCGGGGCTTCCCTCGAAGATCTTGTTCCCGAAGTCGAGGGCGACGACGTGGTCGCTGATGCCGAGGACGAGGCCCATGTGGTGCTCGACCAGGAGCGCTGCGAAGCCGTAGTCGTCGCGCAGGGAGACGATCAGCTCGCCGAGGGCCTTGACCTCGCTGTGGGTCAGGCCGCCTGCAGGCTCGTCGAGGAGCAGGAGCTTCGGCTCGGCCATCAGGGCGCGGGCGAGCTCGACGCGCTTGAGCGTGCCGAACGGCAGGCCCGCCGCCGGGGCGTCGGCGAGCGCGACGAGGTCGAGCCGCTCGAGGAGCTCCCAGGCCTTGGCGCGCAGCTTCTTGGTGCGTGACCGGGAGGGCGGCCAGCCGACGAGCCCGCTGGTGGCACCGATGCGGGCCTGCGAGCTGCCACCGGACATCGTGTTGTCGAAGACCGACATGCCGCCGAAGAGGGCGAGGTTCTGGAACGTCCGTGCGATCCCGAGCTTGGGCAGGTGGTGCGCCGGCACGCGGAGCAGGTCCTCGCCCTGCCAGCGGATGTCGCCCGAGTTCGGCTGGTAGATGCGCGTGATGCAGTTGAACAGCGTGGTCTTGCCGGCGCCGTTGGGGCCGATCAGCCCGAGGATCTGCCCAGGCTGGACGTCGAAGCCGACGGCGTCGAGGGCCGTCACGCCGCCGAACCCGATCGTGACGTCGCGGAGCGTCAGCAACGCTCCGTCGGCGGCCACGGCAGCCCGACCGGACTGCTGGGGTGTTTCTGAGCTCACTCCGCTGGCCTTCCACTCGTGACACTTCAATTAACAGTGTGATAGAGATTACTACAGCAAACGGAGTGAGTCCGTCAACCGAAGTGCTGACCTCCTCCACCGAACGAAAGGACGCGTTCCCCGTGACAGACGTAGGTCTCACCGCTCCCCCCACCACTCAGGACAGGGCCGACGGATCGGTGCTCGGCAACCTGGTGGATCGTGGGCAGATGACGAAGCGCGCGAAGTACTCCGGAGCCTCCGCATGAGCGCCCTGCGCGGCGCCGCCGTCGAGGGCGCACGTGTGGTCGTGACCGGCGCCAACCGCGGCATCGGACTCGCCTTCGTCGAAGAGGCGCTCGCCCGTGGCGCGGCGAAGGTGTACGCCGGGGTGCGCGACGTCGACTCGGTGACCGACGAGCTGAAGGCGACCGGCGCCGAGATCGTCGCGCTGGAGGTGACCAGCGACGGAGACGTCGAGGCTGCTGCCAAGGCCTGCGCCGACGCGAACATCGTCATCAACAACGCCGGCCTCCACGCGGGGGACCGCCTGATCGAGGCCTCCGACCCCGACGCCGCCCGCGCCGAGATGGAGGTCAACTACTTCGGCCCGCTGCGTACGATCCGCGCGTTCGCCCCGGTGCTCGCGGCGAACGGCGGCGGCTCGTTCGTCAACGTCCTGTCGGTCGCCGCCATCGCCCCGACCGCGTTCATGGGCGGCTACTCCCCGTCGAAGGCCGCAGCGCTCTACCTCGGCGGCATCGCCCGCGCCGAGCTGGAGCAGTACGGCATCTCGGTGACCTCGCTGATCGTCGGGTCCGTCGACACCCGCATGGCCTCGCACGTCCAGGGAGCCAAGGAGGCGCCGCGCGACATCGCGGCCACGAGCCTCAAGGCGATGGAGCGCGGCGAGTGGGTCTGCGACACCGACCGGATGGCCGTCGAGTCGCGTGCACGTCTCGCGCGCGACCCGATCCGCTACGAGCGCGGACTCGGCAAGCTCCTGTTCGCCACCGAGCTCCGGACGAAGCCGTGAGCCGCCCGATCCGGGTCGCGCAGTGGGCGACCGGCGCGGTCGGCAAGACGATCCTGCGCGGCGTGCTGGACCGGGACGACCTCGAGCTCGTCGGGCTCTACGTGTACGGCGACAAGAAGGTGGGCCGCGATGCCGGTGACATCGCCCGCCGCGAGCCCACGGGTGTCCTCGCCACGCGCGACATCGACGAGATCATCGCCGCCGAGCCGGACGTGGTCATGCACGCTCCACGGCTCCAGGTGCCGTACGAGAAGCACGACGCCGACCTGCTGCGCCTGCTCGGAGCCGGGATCAACGTCATCACGACCGCGGGCCAGCACTTCCCACGCGCGCACGGGTCGGCTCGCGAGCAGATGTTCCTCGAGGCGTGCGAGAAGGGTGGCAGCACGCTCTTCGGCATCGGCGTCAGCCCCGGCATCATCGGCGAGCGGCTCACGCTCGCGCTGACGGGCGCCAGCATGACGCTCGACCGCATCACGATCGACGAGGTCCTCGACGCCCGCCGGATGCCCGACCCGGACTTCGCGTTCACGGTCATGGGCATGGGCTCCGACCCGGCGACCCTGGACCAGTCGGGCCCGCTCCCGACGCTGTACGCGTCGCTCTACCTGGAGACCATCGCGTTCATGTGCGAGCGCATGGGTGTCTCGTACGACGAGGTCGTCCCCGACCACCGGGTCGTCCCCGCCTCGCGGGACCTCGAGGTCGCCGCCGGTCACATCGCGGCCGGCACCGTGGGTTCGACGGAGTGGCGCTGGCACGCGATGCGGGACGGCAAGCCGTTCCTCACGCTCGCGATCATCTGGACGATGGAGCCGGACCGCGAGGAGTACGCCGGTCGTGACCACTGGGAGATCCACCTCTACGGCAAGCCCGAGATGGTGATGACGGTCAACCTCGTCGAGCCCGACGACCCGACCAGCCGCACCACGGCCGGCCAGTTCGTGACGGCTGGACCCGCGCTCCGGGCGATCCGTCCCGTCGTCGACGCACCGCCCGGCATCTTCGAGCCGCCGGTCTTCGCTCCGTTCCAGCTCGCCCAGGAGTCCTGATGCAGACCACCACCCCCACGCTCGTACCGACGCCGCCGGAGTACCGCGACCCCGAGTACGCGCTGCACCCCGACGGCACCCGCGTCGAGCGGCTGGAGGACATCACGCGCCGCCGTGCCGCCGTCACGCCCGACGCGGTCGCCGTCATCACGCCCGAGGCGACGACGACGTTCCGCGACCTCGACCTCGAGGCCAGCAAGGTGGCGCAGGCGCTGCTCGCCGCAGGTGTCACGCCGGGCGACCGGGTCGCGTACGTCGGTGAGAACGCGCCTTCGTTCCTCGCCGTGATGTACGGCGCCTCGAAGATGGGCGGGGTGCCGACCGCGCTCAACTTCCGGCTCGCCGGCCCTGAGGTCGCGTACATCCTCGGCAACGCCGAGCCCGCGGCCATCGTCCTGGGGCGCGGCATGGAGCACCTCGCTAACGTCGCGCGCGAAGCCGGGGTCGGGCTCGTCGTCACGATCGCCGGACACCCCGGCACCACGTCGTACGACGAGTGGCTGGCGGATGTGCCCGCGACCGACCCGGGCTACTCCCGCGGGCCCGACGAGAGCGCGCTGATGTTCTACACGTCGGGCACCACCGGGTACCCGAAGGGCATCGAGCTCACCGGGCCCAACATCGGCAAGGCGATCGCGGCGATGCACTACCTGCTCGAGCTGGACACGACGTCGGTCGCGCTCGCGCCGGTGCCGTTCTTCCACGTCTCCGGTCTGGGTCTCGCGCTGGTCGCCGGCGTGAACGGCGCGGCCCTGCTGCTGCGCAACCAGACGTCGCCCGCGGACCTGCTGAGCATCCTGCAGGAGTACCACGTCTCGCACGCGGTCGCGGTGCCGACGCTCATCCAGTTCATGGTCGCGCAGCCGGAGGCACGCACGGCCGACTGGAGCGCGCTGAAGTACCTCATCTACGGCTCGTCACCGATCCCGGAGCCCGTCCTGCGCGAGGCGACGGACGTGTTCGGCTGCAAGTTCCTGCAGTCGTACGGGTTGACCGAGTCGACCGGCGGCGTCACGATGCTCTCGCCGGAGGACCACCGCCCGACGCCGGAGACGGCGCACCGGCTGCGGTCGGTCGGACGGCCGATGCCGAACGTCCCGGTCCGGGTCGTCGACCCCACGACCGGCGCCGACCTCCCGCCCGGGGAGCGCGGCGAGGTGCTGATCGGCGGCGGCCACGTGATGAAGCGCTACTGGCGCAACCCCGAGGCCACCGCTGCCGCGATCACCGACGACGGCTGGCTGCGGACGGGCGACGGCGGCTCGTTCGACGAGGACGGCTACCTCTACCTGCACGACCGGCTGAAGGACATGATCGTGTCCGGCGGCGAGAATGTGTATCCCGCGGAGGTCGAGAGCACGCTCACCGGGCACCCCGCGATCGCACAGGTCGCCGTGATCGGCGTGCCGTCGGAGCGGTGGGGCGAGTCGGCGTACGCGGTCGTCGTCCCGGCCCCGGATGCCACCGTGACCGAGGCGGAGATCATCGCCTGGGCGCGCGAGCGGATGGCGCACTTCAAGTGCCCCGTCGGCGTCGCGTTCGTCGATGCGCTCCCGCTCAACGCGAGCGGCAAGCTGCTCAAGACGGCCCTGCGGTCGGAGTACGCCGGCTGACACGTCGCCACACCGACTGGCTCTCGGCCCACCCGAAGGGTTGTGAAGGTTCTTGCCCTTGGCGCCACCCGCCGTCCCTCTCTCGAACGAAGCCACGTCTGCTAGCACGAAGCGCGGGTTGGAGGCGTGGCTTCGTACCAGGAAACGTGGCTTCGTGGCCGTCGCAGCACGAAAGAACGGGCCCGAGCTCCCATGAGCTCGGGCCCGTTCCTCCGTCGGGCCGCCTGTCAGCCGGCCGCGAGCCGGAACTGCACCCCGGAGATCTCGACCTCGCCCGCGCGGTCGGCGTGGTCCGGCGTGAGGGCGACGTCGATCGCCGTCAGCATCGGGCGCTCGCCGCGGACGAAGCGTACGGTCCGGTGGCCGAGCGCGATCTGCGGGACACCGTCGGACTCGTCCACCGCGATGCCGAAGACCGCGCTCCACCGCGCTGCCTGCGCGGCCGGGTCTGCCGATGCGACGTCGACCGCGACCACGTCGTCGATCACCGGGTCGGCCGGCGGGGTCGTCTCGATGTCGTCCCAGAACCAGACGGCGGGGTCGGCGATCTCGTCGAGCTCGACGAGCAGCCCCATGTCCTTCGGGTGGAGCTGCACGATGCGGTGGCCGTAGACCTCCTGGTCAGCCACGGCGCGTACGCCCTCGGCCTCGGCCGCAGCGACGAGCGCCGCCACGTCGGGCACCTGGATCGACAGCGCGTAGCCGCCGCCACCGCCGCCCTTGGCGATCCACTGCGCGATCGACACGTCGTCACGGAGCGCACCCACGACCTCGAGGTGGGTCTGGGGCCCGACGCGGATCGTCTCGTCGGCCAGGCCGACGTCCTCGAGGATCGGGTCGGCGAATCCCTCCGAGAGCCCGAACGTCTCGCGCAGCTCCTTGCTGGTGGTCTCGATGTCCGCGGACCCGATCACCGTCTGGCGAAGGATCGCCCACCCCGACTGCTCGGTCGTCATCCGATGCTCCTCTCGTGCCCGGCCCACCAAGGGGCGCGGAGCTCGCGCTTGAGTACCTTCCCGGACGGGTTGCGCGGGAGGGCGTCGACCACCGTGACGGAGGTCGGACACTTGTAGTGCGCCAGGCGCTCGCGCGTGTGCGCGATCAGCTCGGCGCCGTCGATCTCCTGGCCCGGCTTCGCGACGACGACGGCGTGCGGCGTCTCGCCCCACTTCTCCGACGGCACGCCGATGACGGCGACCTCCTGGACTGCCGGGTGGGTCATGATCGCGTTCTCGACCTCGGCGGGATAGATGTTCTCGCCGCCGGACATCAGCAGGTCCTTGATGCGGTCCTTGAGGAAGACGTAGCCGTCCTCGTCGATGTAGCCCGCGTCCCCGGTGCGGAACCAGCCGCCCGGCCAGTACGAGGCCGCAGTGTCCTCGGGCCGCCGCCAGTAGGACTTCGTGACGCCCGGCCCGCGCGTGACGATCTCGCCGACGACGCCCGTCGGGCACTCCTCGCCGGTCTCGGGGTCGAACACCGCGACGTCGACGCCCGGCACCGCCCGACCGGCCGAGCGCAGCTTGGTGGCACCGACGACGTGGTCGCCAGCACCGAGGATGGTCGTGACGCCGATGGTCTCGGTGAGCCCGTAGCTCTGCGCGAGCTCGGCGCCGAAGACCTTCTTGGCGCCCACCATGACCGTCTCCGAGATCGGCGACCCGCCGTACACGACCCACTCGACGCTCGAGTAGTCCGCCTTCGACGCCTCCGGGCTCGTGATGAAGAGCTGCATGACCGTCGGGACCATGATCACGTGGGTCGCGCGGTGGCCGACCATGAGGCCGAGCATGTTCTGGGGCGTGACCTCGGTGAACTGCACGATGCGGCCGCCCGCGGCGAGCGCGATGAGCGACCATCCGCCCGCAGCGATGTGGTAGTACGGCGTGGGTACGAGGCTGACGGACGCGGGAGACACGTCGAACTGGGCGCCGAAGGCCTCGACCGCCCACAGGAAGCCGGCAACCGTCGTGGTCACACCCTTGGGGCGACCCGTGGTGCCCGACGAGTACATCAGCGAGAACAGCGCGTCGCCCGAGAGCTCACGGTGGGGATCGACCGCGGGGAGTGTGGCGAGCCATGCCTCGTACGACTCCCAGCCGGCGGGGACCTGCGGGTCACCGTCCTGCGAGAACACCAGACGCGGTCCGGAGAAGTCCCCGGGGACGAGGTGTGCGAGATGGTCCTCCACGAGGATCGCGGCAGGCTCGGCATCACTCAGGATCCACGCCACCTCGTCCGCGGACAGCCGGAAGTTGAGCGGCACGATGACCAGGCCCGCCTTGGCGGCGGCGAAGAAGAGCTCCCAGTACTCGGTCGCGTTGCGCGCGAGGTACGCCACGCGGTCGCCGACCTCGAGGCCGAGCGAGACGAGCCCGGAGCCGAGGGCGTCGGAACGGGTCGAGAGCTCGCCGTGCGTCACCGACCGGCCCTCTCCCACGATCGCCGGCGCGTCCGGGGTCCGTTTGGCCGTCGTACGGATGATGTCCGCGAGGGTGGCGTGCTCGGTCATGGTGTGCGACTCCTTCGTCGTGCGGCGCCCGGTGTCAGGGGGCGGGGATGATGCTGATCTCGTGACCGGTGAGCGGGGCCTGGCACTGGTCGCACGTGAAGGTGGCGACGAACTCCGCTCCGCAAGGCACGTGGCTGAGGACGAGGGCAGGACCCTCGGGCGCCTTGAACCAGTGGTCGGCCCACTGGAGCGAGGCGGCGACGACCGGGAAGAAGGCCCGGCCCTTCTCGGTCAGGTGGTACTCGGCCCAGTCGGGCCGCTTGGCGTTCTGCGTCGCCTCGAGGACACCGAGCGCGCAGAAGGCCTTGAGACGGTCGGCGACCAGGGTCGGAGGCGCACCGAGCGCGGACTCGAAGTCGCTGAACCGCGTGACACCGCGGAACGCGGCGCCCATCAGGGCGGAGGCCCAGCGGTTGCCGAAGATCGTCATCGTCTCCGGGAACAGCCCCGCCTGGGTGCGGCCCGAGTCGGACTCGGACCGGCGACGACGTGCACCCTCGGGGACCGACCGCTTCCAGCTGCCGCTCGGACCCCACTCGGCGCCGACCTCGCGGACCGACGCCGGCTTCCCGCACGCCCGGCACGACAGCACCGGCGCGAAGTCGTGCCCGCACAGGTCGTGGTGCATCACCGGGAGGTCGTCAGCGCGCTCGGCGACCCAGTGACGCTCCCACTCCCAGATCGACAGCATCACGGGCCACAGCGCGCGGCCCCGCGCCGTCACGAGGTACTCGGCACGCAGCGGGTTCGTCTGGTAGACGTTCCGCTCCAGCAGCAGCTCGTCCGTCAGCAGCTGCAGACGCGCCGTGAGGACCGAGTTGGAGATCGGCAGGTCGGCCCGGAACTGGGCGTACCGCGTGACCCCCGTGAGGGCGCGCTGCAGCACGAGCAGCGTCCACTCGTCGCCGAGCAGCCCGAGCATACGGCCGACGGCGTTCGTCGCGCCCGGCTCCAGGAGAGTCGGCGTCGTGGGGTCGTCCATAGTCACCTCGTGCGTTCGCTGCTGCTAGAGCCCGACCGCGCTCGCGGCCGAGTCCGCAGTCTGCCAGCGACGAAGCTCCTCGCCCGGTGCCCAGGTCGAGTGGGTGCCGCTGGAGATCCGCTCCGGGAGCTTCAGCTTGCACACCGGGCCGTCGCCGACGCGCGCCGCGTCGAACACGACGCAGTACGAGGCGTCGGTGTTCATGTCGGTGGTGAGGGTGACGAGGTAGCCGTCGTCCTCACCGGTGCTCCCGACGCGAGGCGCCATCGCGGTCTCGCTGCCGTACACGCCGTCACCGAAGGAGTAGCGCTCCTCGGTGCCGTCGAGCAGGTCGTGCTTCACGAGCCCGTCGAAGAGGAACCAGGACGGCTTGCCCGTCGCGGCGTACGCGTAGCGGTAGCTGCCGCCGTAGTAGTCGCCGTTCATCATCCCGAACTCGGTGATGCTGTCGCTGAGCTGCTCCTCCTTGACCAGGCCGGTCACGAGGTTGAGCCGCCAGCGGTGCAGGCGCGACTGCATCCGGTCGAGCGCGAGGAAGCGGAACGCGCGCTGCCACTTGTTGCCCATGCCGTTGTCGGCCGGCTCGGGGTCGCCCTGGAAGAAGCCGTCGAGGACGATCTCGTCGCCGTCCTCGTAGGCGTTGACGAAGTGGAGGACGTACGTCGCCTCCGCCTCGAACCACATGATGTCCTTGCTCTGGCCACGCCGCGGGATCACGGCGAAGCGCGACGGCATGTCCTGGTGGAACCGCGCGATGTGCGCGTCCTTCTTGAGCGCCTCCGGGTCCCAGAACAGCGGGAAGTCGTTGAGGATCGCGTAGTTCTCGGTGTACGCCATGTCGTGCGGCAGCCGCGGCCCGGGCAGCGGGATGTCGGTGTAGTGGACGAGGTCGTTGTTCTCGTCGACGACGCCGTAGTTCATGTACGGCGCTTCCTTGCTGTAGTTGAAGAACAGCATCTCGCCGGTCTTGGGGTCGACCTTCGGGTGGGCCGAGACGCCCCAGTCGAACGGGAAGTGGCCGTTCCAGCTCTCCTTGCCCAGCGTCTGCGCGCTGAACGGGTCGAGCCGGTAGAGGTCGCCGCACTGGTAGAAGCTCGTGAGCGCGGTGCCGCGGTGGACCACGACGTCGGTGCTGGACGCGTCCTTCATCCGGCGGCGTGCGCCCCAACCGTCCTCACGCTTGGCGATCGCCGGGCTCTCCGCGAGCCCGGCCCAGAGCGGGCCGCCGGCCGCGGCCTCGGCCTCGAGCCCGTCGGTGCGGATGAACCGGTTGCGGTAGAACGCGGTGCCGTCACGGAACCCGACGACGTGGATCATGCCGTCGCCGTCGAACGGGTGGTAGTTCTTCAGGGACGGGTGGAGCGGGTTCTCGGTGTTGCGCAGGTAGATCCCGTCGAGGTCACGCGGGATCTCACCCTCCACGACCTCGAGGTCGTCGGCCTTCCACTCGGTCGTCTGCGGACGCCACGGCCCGGTCCGGTAGGGGTGGTCGTCATCCTCCGGCAGAGTCGACAGCATCCGGCCGACGATCTCGATGTCCATGGTTCTCCTTCAACGTGGGGGTGCGTACGGCCCGTGGTGGCAGGTGGCGGTCAGTCCGGGACGGCGCCGACGACGAGGCTGACGGTGGTCGCGGTGCTTCCGCCGAAGTTGAGCGTGCCGAAGCGACGGGCGCCCTCGACCTGGTAGTCGCCGGCGGTGCCGCTGACCTGCTTGGCCGCGTCGAGCAGCATCCGGACGCCGCTCGCGCCGACGGGGTGGCCGCCGCCGATGAGGCCGCCGCTGGGGTTGATCGGGAGGACGCCGCCGGGTGCGATGTCGCCGTTCTCGATCGCCTTCCACGACTCACCCGGTCCGGTGAGGCCGATGTGGTCGATGGCGACGTACTCGCTCGGCGAGAAGCAGTCGTGGGTCTCGAGGCCGTCCAGGTCGTCGAGCGTGACCTTGGCGCGGTCGAACGCGTCGAGGACGGTCTGACGCAGGTGCGGCATCACGTACGGCTGGTCCGCCGAGATCTCGAGCTTGCGCTGCAGACCCAGGCCGACCGTACGGTGGCCCCATCCGTCGATGCGGGCGATCGGACGGGCCTCGGGGTGGTTGCGGAGGTAGGCGTCGTTGACGAGCACGACCCCGGCGCCGCCGTCGGTGATCTGGCTGCAGTCGAACCGACGTACGCGGCCCTCGATGACCGGGTTGACGTCGTCGTCGAGCCCGTTCGCCGCGAGGTCCGGGACGTCCCAGCCGCGGGTCTGCGCGAGGGGGTTGCGACGGGCGTTGTCGAAGTTGAGCTGGGAGATCGCGCGCAGGTGCGCGTCGTCGAGACCGTAGCGACGGTCGTACTCGTCGGCGACACGCGCGAACATGTACGGCCACATGAACGTGGCGTCCTCGCCCTCGTGCCCTGCCCAGGCGGCGGCACCGAGGTTGTGGGCGGCGGCGTCACCGGACACGGTCTTCTCGAGCTCGACGCCAACGACGAGTGCTGCGTCGTACGACCCCGCGCGAAGGTCGGCCATCGCGGCGAGGGCGGCGATGCTGCCGGAGGCGCACGCGGCCTCGTGGCGCGAGGCCGGAAGTCCCCAGAGGTCTTCACGGACGGTCGCCGGCATCGCCCCGAGCTGTCCCTGGTGGGCGAAGAGCTGCCCGAACGCGTTGCCGACGTGCACGACACCGATGGCAGAGCCGTCGATGGCGGCGGCGGCGAGCGTGCCGTCGACGACCTCGCGCGTCAGGTCGGCGAAATCGAGGCCTTCACGAGTGAGGTTTCGGGCAAAGTCGCTCTGGTAGCCACCGAGGACCCAGACGTCACTGTCGCTCATCTGTCGCTCCATCTCTTCAGTCTCCGGCGAGACGCGAGCCCGCGCCGGGTTGCCAACTGCTGCCTAACCGTACTACAACTAACAGAGTTACACCACCAGTTGAAGCGCGCTAGATCACATTGCCGACGTTGTCACCCCCCGTGACAACGCCCGAGAAGGAGCCCCTATGGCTGAGGCACTCGTCCTTGACTACGTCCGCACCCCACGGGGCAAGGCGTCCCCGAAGGGATCCCTGCACTCCCAGAGCCCGACCGACCTCGTGGTCCACCTCCAGAATGCGCTCGTCGAGCGGACCGGGATCGACCCTGCGGGTGTCGACGACGTGACCCTGGGCTGTGCGTCGCAGGTCGACGAGCAGGGTTCGAACATCGCGCGGACCGCCGCGCTCCTCGCCGGTTGGGGCGACGACGTCCCGGGTGCCACCATCAACCGCTTCTGCGCGTCCGGCGTCGACGCTGTCGGCCAGACCGCCGCACGCGTCCGCGCTGGCGACCTCTCGCTGGCCGTCGCCGGCGGCGTCGAGAGCGTCTCCCGCGTGCCGATGTTCGTCGACCGCGGCCCGCTGTGGAGCGACCCGGCCACCATCAAGCGCATCGGCTCCGTCCACATGGGAGTCGCCGCCGACCTGAACGCGACGATCGAAGGCTTCACCCGCGCCGAGCTCGATGCGTACGGGCTCGAGACGCAGACCAAGGCAGCAGCCGCCCAGGCCGCCGGCGCGTTCGCGGGCTCGTTGATCCCGATCCGCCCGACCGAGTCCAGCCCGGGTCTCGACCACGACGAGCTCGTACGACCGGGCACCACGCTCGAGGGCCTCGCCGAGCTTCCGCCCGCCTTCGCCGAGCTCGGCGCCCAGGGCCAGGACGCCATCGCCCTCGGCGCGTACCCGGTCGTCGACGCCATCGAGCACCTCCACACCGTCGGCACCTCCCCGGCGATGGCCGACGCCGCCGCGCTCCTCCTGATCGGTGACCACGCAGCAGCCGAGCGCACCGGTCTGCGGCCACGGGCGCGCGTGATCGGCGCCGCCTCCACCTCCGTCAACCCGGTGCTGATGCTCACCGCGGGGCAGACCGCCGTCGAGACCGTCATCGCCCGCGCCGGCCTGCGACCGTCCGACATCGACGTCTTCGAGTTCGCCGAGGCCTTCTCGGCGCTGTGCCTGCGTTTCCGCCGCGACCTCGACGCCGGCCCCGACCGGATGAACCCCAACGGAGGAACCATGGCCATGGGCCACGCGTTCGGCGCCACGGGCGCCATCCTCGTCGGCAGCTGCGTCGAGGAGCTCGAGCGCCGCGACGGCCGGTACGGCGTCGCCGCGGTCAGCGGCGCAGCAGGTCTCGGCGTCGCCGTCCTGGTCGAGCGGCTGGTCGACGCATGAGCGGCAGCGTGAGCGCCCGTCCGCTGGACGGCCAGGTCGCCATCGTCACCGGCGGCGGGAAGGGCCTCGGACGGGCCTTCGCCCTCGACCTCGCCGCGCGCGGTGCCGCGGTCGTCGTCAACAACCGCAACCGGGTCGTCGACGCAGACGGCCGGAGCGCCGCCGACTACGTGGTCGACGAGATCGAGGCCGCGGGCGGCACCGCGGTGGCCGACTACGGCGCCGTCGAAGAGCCCGAGACGGCGACACGCCTCGTCGAGACCGCCGTCTCGCGCTGGGGCCGCCTCGACATCTGCGTCACGAGCGCCGGGATCAGCAGTCCACAGATGTTCCACAGCACGACACCCGAGAACCTGGCCCAGGTGCTCGGCGTGAACGTCACCGGCACCGCGCTCGTCGCGGCCGCGGCACTCAAGGTCATGCGCGAGGCACGCTCCGGACGCATCCTGCTCGTCGCCTCGACCGCGGGGCTCCACGGCGAGCCGACGGTCTCCGCGTACGCCGCCAGCAAGGGCGCGGTCATCGCGCTCGGTCGTACGGTCGCCGTCGAGGGTGCACGTCGAGGCGTCCTGACGAACGTCCTCCTCCCGTACGCGACGACGCAGATGACCGAGGCAGGGATGGATCCCCGCTACGCCGAGGTGATGACGTCGGAGTCCGTCGCGCCGATCGCCTCCGCGTTGGTCGACCCCCGATCGACCCTCAACGGCCAGGTGGTCGTCGCGGGCGCTGCGGGCATCCGCGTCGCCGACTCCGTCGAGCACGGCACCGTACGGATCCCCGACGGGCCGCTCGACCCCGAGACGCTTGCCGCCCTCGTGGACGAGAGCCGCGCCGGCGAGCAGCACACGTATCCCGAAGCACAGGCAGCCTTCCAGGGCTTCGCCGCCGACCTGGTCTGACCCCACCGAGCGAGAGCGAACACCACACCCATGTCCGACTTCCCCTGGGGCGATCTCGCCCTGAACCTGATCGTGAGCGCCGCGGCCGTGCTCGTCCTGATGGGCGCCATCATGGCCACCGCGATCGCGATCAAGAACCAGTCGATCATCGACATCTTCTGGGGCCCCGGCTTCGTCGTGGTCGCCCTGGTCTCCTACCTCGTCTCGGCGTCGTCCTCCGGCGACGACACCCGCAGGCTCGTGGTCCTCCTCCTCACCGCCGCGTGGGGTCTGCGCCTCGGGATCTACATCGGCAACCGCAACCGCGGCCACGGCGAGGACAAGCGCTACACCGCGCTGATGCGTCACCAGACCGGCTCGCTCGTCGGCTACCTGATCCGCAAGATCTACGGGCTCCAGGGCGTCCTGCTGTTCGTCGTGTCCCTCCCCGTGCAGGTGGCGATGTACGAGAGCTCGTCGCTGGGCATCCTCGGCACGCTCGGCATCCTGGTCTGGCTCGTGGGCTTCTCGTTCGAGGCGATCGGCGACTGGCAGCTCAAGCGCTTCAAGGCTGACCCGGCGAACGCCGGCAAGATCATGGACCGCGGCCTGTGGGCGTGGACGCGGCACCCGAACTACTTCGGCGACTCCTGCGTGTGGTTCGGCCTGTGGCTGCTCGCACTCGGGCACCCGATCGGCATCGTCACCGTGATCTCGCCGATCGTGATGACCGTCCTGCTCCTGCGGTTCAGCGGCAAGGCGCTCCTGGAGAAGGGCATGCGCCGCAGCAAGGGAGCGGCGTACGACGAGTACGTGGCACGCACCAGCGGGTTCTTCCCCCGTCCCCCGCGGCGTACGGCGACGGCAGGCAAGGTCGCCGGATGACGACAGCCCAGTCGGAGGGCACCCTCGCAGGCCTCTTCGACCTCGAGCAGGCCGGTCCGGACACCTGGGTCGGAGGCAGCGACGTGATCCCCCTCCCGCAGCTGTTCGGCGGGCAGCTCGTCGCCCAATCGATCGTTGCGGCGGGCCGGTCGGCGGGCGCGGGCAAGCGGGTCCACTCGTCGCACACGGCGTTCCTCCGGCCAGGCGTGTCGCACGTGCCGGTCCGCTTCTCCGTGGAGTCCCTGCGCGACGGCCGCCGGCTCTCCGTGCACGAGGTCAGCGCGTGGCAGGACGAGCGGCTCGTCTGCCGGACGATCGTGTCGTCGGCGACCGACGACGACGGCGTCCGGCACGAACGCCCCGCGCCGGCGGTGGTCGGACCGGAGGACAGTGTTCCCCTGCAGGTGCTCGCCGAGGACGACGGCGGTCTCGGCGAGTTCTGGGACGGGTTCACCGCGATCGAGGTGCGCGTCGCACCGATCGACGAGAACGACCGCGTGCCGCACTCGGCGGTCGCGCCGCGCAACATCTGGATGCGCGCCAGCGACCGGCTGCCCGACGACCCCCTCGTGCACCGGGCCGCGCTCGCGTACGCCAGCGACCTGATGCTGATGGCCACCGCGGTCGCCCCGCACGGAGCGGTCACCGGGCACGAGCGGACCATGGCGGCCGACTGGTGGGCCGTCTCGCTCGACCACACCCTGTGGTTCCGCGGTGACCTGCGATCGGACGAGTGGCTGCTGTTCGAGCACACCACGCCGATGGCGCACGCCGGTCGAGCGCTGATCAACGCCGCGGTGTTCGACACCTCGGGCGACGCGGTCTGCCAGGTCTCGCAGGAGGCGCTGGTCCGTCCGCAGCGATGAGCCTCGGCCGGCGGTTCAGCCTCCCCTTCCAACGGGGCGGGCGAAACGGTAGTTTCGAAGGGTCCTCCCCATCGACCGCCGGAGGCGAGCCCTTGTGTTCATCCAGGTCATCCAGGGAAAGTGCTACCGCCGCAACGACATGCGGGCCGCCATCGAGGAGTGGCGGGACGAGCGCGCACCCGATGTCGTGGGATGGCTCGGCGGCACGTACGGCTTCACCGACGACGACGTGTTCGTTGCTGTCGTCCAGTTCGGGTCCAGCGAGGACGCACGCCAGAACACCGAGACCCGCGAGCACAGCGACTGGTGGGCGCGCACACGGCGCCTCTTCGACGGCGACCCGGTGTTCCACAACTGCTCGCACGTCGCGCTGGCCGTCGACGAAGGGTTCGAAGAGGCGCGGTTCGTCCAGGTGATCCAGGGTCGTGCTGACGACCCCGACCACCTCGAGGCGATGGCCGCGGAGATGCAGGAGATCCTCACTGAACGGCCGGAGATCATCGGCGCCACCCTCGCCGTCGACGAGTCGGGCACCTTCACCCAGACGGTCGCGTTCACGAACGAGGCGTCGGCCCGCCATGGCGAGAACCCTCCGGCTCCGGCTGCGGACGGGGTACGACGCCTCGACCTCAGGCAGCCGTGGTTCGCGAACCGGTGGGGATAGGGACCGAGACACAGGAGGCAGACATGTTCATCCAGGTCATCCAGGGTCCGTGCACCCGGCAGGACGAGATGCGCGCGACGATGGAGCAGTGGCGGACCGAGCGCGCAGACGACGTGGTCGGCTGGCTCGGCGGCACCTACGGATTCACCGACGACGGCATGTTCGTGGCCGTCGTACGGTTCGACTCCGAGGAGTCAGCACGGTCCAACTCCGACAGCCGTGAGCAGAGCGACTGGTGGGAGCGGACGCGCGGGCTGTTCGACAGCGAGCCGCAGTTCCACGACTGCACCGACGTCACGCTCGCGCTCGACGGCGGCTCGGACGACGCCGGGTTCGTGCAGGTCATCCAGGGCAGGGTCGCCGACGCCGACCGTCTCAAGTCGATGCTGACCGACACCGACCAGCTCCACGAGGCCCGGCCGGACATCATCGGCGCCACGCTCGCGATCTCCGACGACGGCACGTTCACCGAGACCGTCGCCTTCACTGACGAGGAGTCGGCACGGCGGGGTGAGCAGCAGGACATGCCGGAGGAGGTACGCGCCGACATGGAGGCCGCGATGGCCGACGTGTCGTACCTCGACCTGCATCAGCCGTGGTTCGCCTCGCGCTGGGGGTGACACCACCTCAACGCTGGTCGAGGCACGAAGTGATCGAGACCTCCACCACCTCAACGCTGGTCGAGGCACGAAGTGATCGAGACCTCGACCACCTCACGCTGGTCGAGGCACGAAGTGATCGAGACCTCTACCACCTCACCGCTGGTCGAGGCACGAAGTGATCGAGACCTCTACTCGTAGGTGTAGAACCCGCGACCGGACTTCCGCCCGAGCAGGCCCGCGTCGACCATGCGCGCGAGCAGCGGCGGCGGGGCGTACAGCTGCTCCTTGAACTCCTCGTACAGCGACTCGGCCACGGCCTTCGTCGTGTCGAGGCCGATGAGGTCGGCCAGGGCGAGCGGGCCCTGCGGGTGGGCGGCACCGCGCACCAGGCCCTCGTCGATGTCCTCGGCCGTCGCGAAGCCCGACTCGAGCATCCGGATCGCCTGCAGCACGAACGGGATCAGGAGCGCGTTGACGACGAATCCGGCACGGTCCTGGCTGAGGATCGCGTGCTTGCCGAGCGCGCCCTCGACGAAGCTGCGGGCTTCGAGCGTGGTCTTCTCGCTCGTCAGCAGGCTCGGGACCAGCTCGACGAGGGACAGGACGGGCACCGGGTTGAAGAAGTGGATCCCGAGGACCTTGTCAGGACGCTTGGTGACGACCGCGAGCTTCATGATCGGGATCGACGAGGTGTTGGAGGCGAGGATCGCGTCCGGCGACTCGACCAGCTCGTCGAGCTGCTTGAAGAGGGCGACCTTGGTGGCCTCGTCCTCGACGATCGCCTCGATCACGAGGTCGCGGTCACGCAGCGCGTTGATGTCCTCGACGACGGCGATGCGCTCCAGGACGGCGGCGGCGCTGTCGATCCGGCCGCGTGACTCGGCGCGCTCGAGCGACTTCGTGATCCGGGCCAGACCGGCCTCGACACGCTCGGGCGACGACTCCACCGCGATCACCTGTGCGCCCGATCGCGCGCACACCTCGACGATGCCCGCACCCATCAGGCCGCAGCCGACCACACCGATCTTGTCCATGGTTCTCCCTCATGACGAAGGCGCACACCTCGTACGCCCCACCGTCGACCGTACGTACTACTGACGGGTACTCCAAACCGGCTTCCAGCAAATGGAACGCAGTTCCATTTGCTGGAAGCACGTCTCTCCATGCCATCGACAGCCTTCGATGTATGCTCGTGCTCCCGCACTGGACGGAGGTCGAATGGCGGAGCTCGCGACCGACGAACGCGTCCTGCCGACACCGGCGCTGCGACGCGTCACGGCGGTGCTGTGCGCGACCGAGATCGTGAGCTGGGGCGTCCTCTACTACGCCTTTCCTGTCGTCCTGGCGGACCTCGTGGCCGACACAGGGTGGCCGATGGGGGCGGTCGTCGCCGCGTTCTCCCTGAGCCAGGTGGTGGCCGGCGTGACGGGGGTCGGTGTCGGTCGCTGGATCGACGCTCACGGGCCGCGCGGCGTCATGACGGCAGGGTCCGGCCTGGCCGTCGTCGCCGTGGCAGGCATGGCGGCGACGCAGAACCTCGCGTGGTTCGTCGCCGCGTGGCTGATGGTCGGCGTCGCCTGCGCCGCGACCCTGTACGCGCCGGCCTTCGCCGCACTGACCCACTGGGGCGGGGCGGACCGAGTCAAGGCGCTCACAGCGGTGACGCTGGTCGCAGGTCTGGCGAGCACGGTCTTCGCCCCCTTGACCGCCGTCCTGCTCGGCCCCCTGGGGTGGCGTGACACGTACGGCGTCCTTGCCGCCATCCTCCTGATCACCGTGCCGATGCACTGGTGGGGTCTGCGCCATCCGTGGCCAGGCCCCCACCACCGGGCGGAGCCCACGGCTGGCCTGGACGGACCACCGGTGTGGCGGTCGGGCGCGTTCCTCGCGCTGACCGCGGCGATCTGCCTGGCGGCGGCTGCGATCTACGCCGGCGTGATCAATCTCGTGCCCATGCTGCTCGAACGCGGCCTCAGCACGGAGTCTGCGGCGGTCGTCCTCGGTGTCGGCGGAGTCGGCCAGGTCTGTGGCCGGCTGGGCTACCGACGCCTGGAGGCGGCGACCAGCGTGCGAACCCGTACGACGCTGGTCGTCGCCGCGGTCGCAGCGACGACACTGCTCCTCGCCGTCGTACCCGGGCCGTACGCACTCCTGGCCGTCGTCTCGTTCCTCGCAGGAACCGCTCGGGGCGCATGCACACTCATCCAGGCGACCGCCGTGACAGATCGCTGGGGCGTGCACCGCTACGGCACGCTCAACGGGCTGCTCTCGGCACCGCTGATGTTCGCGGTCGCGCTCTCGCCGTGGCTCGGGACGGTCCTCGCGGAGAACCTGGGTGGCTACCCTGCGGCGTTCGGCGTCCTCGCCGGGCTGGCCGTCGCGGCGACGCTGCTCACTCCACTGACCATGCCGCGACGCCCGGTCCTCCCCTGATCAGGACGCTCCAGCGGTCTCGTCGAGCGCGGCGCCGAGGTCGGAGAGCGCACCCGGCACGAGCGAGTAGTACGCCCAGACGCCGCGCTTCTCGCGACTGAGGAGGCCGGCGTCGACGAGGATCTTGAGGTGGTGGCTCACGGTCGGCTGACTGAGGCCGACGGGCTCGGTCAGGTCGCACACGCATGCTTCCCCACCCTCGTGCGCAGCCACGATCGAGAGCAGCTGCACCCGCGCCGGGTCCGCGAGCGCCTTGAAGCGACGGGCGAGGTCACGTGCCGTCTCCGGGGTGACGGCCGTCCCGACCAGCGGGGCGCAGCAGGCACCAGCGGTGGGGATGACCTCGAGAGGGATCGTCGCGCTCATACCTCCATCTTGCCACGCATCGAAGAACGTGGATATATTCGAGGCGGCAAACATCGACGTTCTTCGATCCCCTAGGAGTGACCCATGAGCGACCCGGCACGAGACAGCCTCCCGACCATCGTCATCGGCGCGGGCCCAGTCGGGCTGGCGGCGGCGGCACACCTGCTGGAGCGCGGGCTCGACCCGCTGGTCCTCGAGGCCGGCGAGCAGGTCGGCGCAGCGGTGGCGTCGTGGGGGCACGTCCGCATCTTCTCGCCATGGCGCTACAACATCGACGCCGCTGCCCGGCGCCTGCTCGAGCCCGCCGGCTGGTCGGTGCCCGACCTCGACGCGCTGCCCACCGGGGGTGAGCTCGTCGACGACTACCTGACCCCGCTCGCCGACACACCCCAGCTGAGCGGGCGCATCCACACCCGCACGCGGGTGCTCGGCGTCTCCCGCCTCACCGCCGACAAGACCCGGACCATCGGCCGCGAAGGCAAGGGCTACCGGGTTCGCGTCGTCGGCCCGGACGGCGCGGTCGAGGACCTGCTCGCACGCGCGGTCATCGACGCCTCCGGCACCTACGGCACCTCCAACCCGCTCGGCGTCGGCGGGCTCCCCGCCTTGGGCGAGGCGGATGCACGGGCGTACGTCACCGGCCCCCTGCCCGATGTCGAGGGGAAGGACCGCGTCCGGTTCGCCGGCCGGCGCACCCTCGTCGTCGGCATGGGACACTCGGCCGCGAACACGCTGCTCAGCCTCATTCAGCTCGCGGAGGACGAGCCCGGCACCGAGGTCGTCTGGGCGATCCGCGGCGGCTCGGCGCGTCGCCTGTACGGCGGCGGTGCAGACGACGAGCTGCCCGCTCGCGGCCTGCTGGGGACACGCCTGAAGGCAGCCGTCGATGCGGGACGCGTGCGACTCCTCACGTTCGTCGAGATCGACCGGCTCGACGCTGGCGAGGACGATGTGCGGGTCGTCGGCCGGTCACGTGACGGCGTCCTCGACGTCACGGTGGACGCGATCGTGAACGCGACGGGCTTCCGCCCCGACCTCGACGTGATCCGCGAGGTCCGCCTCGACCTCGACCCGGCGCTCGAGTGCCCTGCCGGGATCGCCGAGATGATCGACCCGAACTTCCACTCGTGCGGCACCGTCCCGCCGCACGGGGAGAAGCTCCTCGCACAGCCCGACGACGGCTTCTACATCGTCGGCATGAAGTCGTACGGCCGTGCGCCGACGTTCCTCATGGCGACCGGCTACGAGCAGGTGCGTTCGATCGCAGCCGCGCTGGCCGGTGACCGCACGGCCGCCGACACCGTCGAGCTGAACCTTCCCGAGACCGGTGTGTGCTCGTCCGACCTAGCGCTGGACGCCGACGGCCAGCAGGCGGGCGCCGCGTGCTGCGGCAGCACGCCGGCAGAGCCCGCACTTCTCACACTGACCTCCGCACCCGCCGGGGTCGGTTTCGCGACCGGCGTCGAGCACGGCCGCTCGGGGGACGCGGGCGGAGGGTGCAGCTGAGCGCCCGTCGTGAGGCTCCCGCGTTCCCCTCCGACCTCGCGGACGCGCTCGGCGTGTCGCGAAAGGTGATGTCGAACCAGCTGGCCTGCCTGCGCGGGTGCGGCCTGGTCGAGGCCGTCCCAGAGGGACGTCGGACCTCGTACCGGTTGGCCGACCCGCACCTCGCGCCCGCGTTGAGCGAGCTTCTTCGCGTCGTCCTCCTCGTCGATCCCGACTGTTGCGCAGGCGAGGAGTGCGGCTGCTCATGACGTCGATCTCGATCGGCCGACCACCTTTGACCGCGGAGCGCCGGACCCGACTTCAGCGGCGCATCCGGTGGATCGTCGCCACGACCATCGTCTACAACCTTGTCGAGGCCGTCATCGCGCTGACAGCCGGACGCATCGCCTCGTCGTCGGCCCTGGTCGGATTCGGCCTCGACTCGCTCGTCGAGGTCCTGTCGGCGGCGGCCGTCGCCTGGCAGTTCGCCGCACCCGACCCGCACTCGCGCGAGCGGGTCGCCATGCGGCTGATCGCGCTCTCGTTCTTCGGTCTCGCTGTCTTCGTCAGCGCTGACGCCATCCGAGCGCTCGCGGGAGCCTCCGAGCCGGACCACTCCTCCGTCGGCATCGCCCTCGCCGCCGTCAGTCTCGCCGTGATGCCGCTGCTGTCCTGGATCGAGCGCCGAACAGGACGCGAGCTCGGTTCGGCGTCTGCAGTCGCCGACTCGAAGCAGACGCTCATCTGCTCCTACCTGTCCGCCGTGCTGCTCGTCGGCCTGCTCCTCAACAGCACCCTGGGCTGGTCCTGGGCGGATCCGATCGCTGCACTCGTGATCGCCGGGTTCGCCGTCCGCGAGGGCCGCGAAGCATGGCGCGGCGAAGTCTGCTGCAGCCCCGTCGGCGCCCTCACCGGAGACACGTCCACAGCATGCACCGACGGCTGCTGCGGCGAGCGCTGACCAACGGCCGCTCAGACCCCCAGCTCGTCCAGCAGGGTGACGACGCGGGCGCGGATCTCGTCGCGGATCGGACGCACGGCGTCGATGCCCCGCCCAGCGGGGTCGTCGAGCTTCCAGTCTTCGTAGCGCTTCCCCGGGAAGTACGGGCACGCGTCACCGCAGCCCATCGTGATGACGGCGTCCGACTCCTGGACCGACTCGGCCGTCAGGAGCTTGGGGACCTCGGCGCGGATGTCGATGCCGACCTCGGCCATGGCCTCGACGGCCACCGGGTTGATCTGCTCGGCGGGCATCGAGCCGGCCGAGCGTACGACGACCGCGTCACCGGCGAGGGCTCCGAGGAAGCCGGCAGCCATCTGGGACCGACCGGCGTTGTGTACGCAGACGAACAGGACCTGGGGGCGGGACACGGTCATCGAGGCTCTCCTTCGGACGGGGGAAAGCGTCAGGTCGGGGACGAGGTCGGCCAGCAGGGCGCGGACACGACGGTCGATCTCGGCGCGGATCGCATTCAGGCCTTCGGGTGAGGCGAGCGCGGGATCGCCGACGGGCCAGTCCTCGTACCGGACTCCGGGGATGACCGGGCAGACATCGCCGCAACCCATGGTCACGACGACGTCGGCGGCGCGCACGGCGTCGTCGGTCAGCGGTTTGGGGAACGCCGGCGCCGAGTCGGGCGCGAGGGCCACGATCATCTCGCCGACCCCGGCGTGCAGGTCGGCGGCAGGCGCCGAACCGGCAGAGCGTACGACGACCTGCGGGCCCGCGTAGTGGTTCACGAGTGCTGCGGCGAGCTGCGACCGTCCCGCGTTCGCGACGCAGACGAAGAGCACCTGCGGCGGCGCGCCCGTACGGTCGGGCTGGAGGTCGTCGAGACGCTGGCGGGCGAAGCGCTCGGTCAGCGCGATCAGGTGCGGGGTGACGGACGCGGCACGGGCGAGCGCCGTGTACGACTCGCGCACCGTCGCGAGGACCAGCGCCGGACTCGTCGACCCGTACGCCGCCGCGAGGTCGTCGGCGAGGTGCGCGAGCGCGGCATCCGCGTCGGCCAGTCCGGTGCGCCCACGCGCGTCGAGCCGGTGGTCCAGCGCCGCGGGAGCGAACGAGTCGAGCAGCGTCGCGACGGCTGGTTTGAACGCGTCGGCCACGCGGTACCAGACCCAGGTCCCGCGGCGTTCTGAGACGAGCACGCCGACGTCCTTGAGGACCTTGAGGTGGTGGGACACGGTCGGCTGCGAGACGTCGGCCAGCTCCGCGAGGTCGCAGACGCACGACTCGCCGGTCGGGCTGGCAGCGATCGCCGACAGCATCCGCAGCCGCAGCGGATCTGCGAGCGCCTTGAGCGTGCCGGCGAGGGAGACGGCGACGCCCTCGCCGATCGCGTGCGCGGCGCTCGCCGGAGTGCAGTCCAGCGTCATCGGGGCACCTCCTCACGCGACTGCGCGGCGGTCGCAGCGCCGTACGGGTCGACACCGAACCACCGGCGTGCGAGCCACAGCGACACGTACACGAGGCCGACCAGGACCGGCACCTCGATCAGCGGGCCGACCACGCCCGCGAGCGCCTGACCCGAGGTCGCACCGAACGTGCCGATCGCGACCGCGATCGCGAGCTCGAAGTTGTTGCCCGCTGCCGTGAACGCAAGCGTGGCCGACCGCGGGTAGCCCATGCCGTACGCCTTGCCGGTCACCATGCCGGCGCCCCACATCACGGCGAAGTAGACGAGCAGCGGGAGGGCGATCCGGACGACGTCCCACGGGTGCGACGTGACCGCTTCGCCCTGCAGCGCGAAGAGCAGAACGATCGTGAAGAGGAGGCCGTACAGCGCCCAGGGGCCGACCCGTGGGAGGAAGTGCGCCTCGTACCAGTCCCGGCCGCGGCGACGCTCCGCGATCCAGCGCGACGCGAAGCCGGCCGCGAGGGGGACGCCGAGGAAGACGAGCACGTTGAGCGCGATCTGTCCGGCAGAGACCTCGAGGCCTTGCGTGTCGAGGCCGAGCCACTCGGGAAGGACCGTCAGGTAGAACCAGCCGAGGAGCGAGAAGGCGACGACCTGGAAGACCGAGTTGATCGCGACCAGGACCGCCGCGGCTTCCCGGTCGCCGCAAGCGAGGTCGTTCCAGATGACGACCATGGCGATGCAACGAGCGAGTCCGACGATGATGAGGCCGGTGCGGTACTCCGGGAGGTCGGCGAGGAAGACCCACGCCAGCGCGAACATCAGAGCCGGGCCGAGGAGCCAGTTGAGGACGAGCGAGCTGACGAGGAGTCGCTTGTCGCCCGTCACGGCGGCGACCCGGTCGTAGCGGACCTTGGCGAGCACCGGGTACATCATCACGAGCAGGCCGAGGGCGATCGGCACGGAGATGCCGCCGACCTCGAGCATCGCGAGGGCGTCGGAGAGGCCGGGGACGAAGCGGCCGAGCACGAGACCCGCAGCCATGGCCAGACCGATCCACAGCGGGAGCCAGCGGTCGAGCGTGGAGAGGCGCACGGGAGCCTGTATCGACATACGTCTATGTTGACACATGTCGATACAGGCGCAGCACGGCCCAGCAGGTGCACCTGATGCTCGCCGTACAAGTGAATCTCTACTACCCTCAGCCTCTGGCGCCTGTTCGCCTTCATGACATTGGGTTTGCAGCGGATTAAATTAACGGAGGTTCACATGCTCACGGACTCGCACACCGGACGAAGCCTGTGGGACGAGCTGCGCTCGAGCGAGGGTCCGGTGGACACGGAGCTGCTCGACGAGCTGTGGGCCAGCCTCGAGACCGTCGACGCCGGCGAGATCCTCGGGAGCTGGAAAGGGTTCGCCTTCCCGACCGATCATCCGCTCCAGATCACGCTCACGAAGAGCCGCTGGCACGGCAAGCGGTTCCACTCGCTGCAGTGGGCCCAGCCCCTGATCTGCGCGGACGACGACGGCGAGCTGGTCTCCGACCTCAAGTCCGGGCGTGGCGAGGCGAGCCTCTGGAACGTCGAGTTCCGCGGCGAGGTCACCGCGACGATGGTGTACGACGGGATGCCGATCTTCGACCACTTCAAGCGGGTCGACGACACCACGCTCATGGGGATCATGAACGGCAAGCCGGAGCTGGTGCTGGCTGACGCCAAGCACTTCTACTTCGGTCTGGAGCGCGAGTGAGAACGACCGTCCTCCTGCACCGCAGTGACGAGCCGGCCGCACTCGTCGACGCGGAGCTCGACGCGCTGCGGCCCGATGAGGTCCTCGTCCGTGTCGAGGCGACCGGGCTCTGCCACACCGACCTCGTGACGCTCGCCGGACTCCGCGGCGCACCCGCGGTGCTCGGTCACGAAGGGTGCGGGCTCGTCGAACGCGTCGGCGAGGCAGTCACGGACCTCGTCCCAGGAGACCGGGTCGTGATCTCCTTCCGGTTCTGCGGCCGCTGCGCGCAGTGCGACGCCGGCCACCCCGCGTACTGCGAGCACGCCGCTCACCTGAACAGCTCCGGACGACGCCCGGACGGTACGCCGACGGTGACCGTGGACGGTCAGCCGGTCTTCGCGTCCTTCTTCGGACAGTCGTCCTTCGCCTCCCACGCGATCGCTCCCGCGCAGTCCTGCGTCCGCGTCGCCGCCGACGTGCCTGCGCACGTCGCCGCTCCCCTGGGCTGCGGATTTCTCACCGGCGCTGGCGCGGTCCTCAACACGTTGGCCCCGACCGCCGGCGATCGCCTCCTGGTGGTCGGCGCAGGCGGAGTCGGCGCGGCTGCGGCCGCAACCGCGCTCGCCGTCGGCGTGGAGGTCGTCGTCATCGATCCGATGGAGCAGCGGCGTGCACTGGCGCAGTCGCTCGGCGCGACGGCGTACGCAGGTCTCGAGGACCAGCTCCCGTCGATCACCCACGCCCTCGACACCACCGGCCGCGCTGACGTGATCGCAGCGACGCTGAAGCGACTGTCACCACGCGGGGTCCTCGCCCTGGTCGGCCTGGGCAAGGTGCTCGGCGAGATCGATCTGCGCGACGTGATGTTGCGCGGCCTCCAGCTGCGGGGCTGCGTCGAGGGGGACGCCGTACCTGCGGTGACGATCCCCCGCCTGGTCGCGCTGTACCGCGAGGGGTTGCTCCCGCTGGACCGGCTCGTCGCGACGTTCACGCTGGATGAGTTCGACGCGGCGTTGAAGGCGCAACGCGATGGCGTGGCGGCAAAGGTCGTACTCCTGCCGCCCGCCTGAACCGACGCGGCCGACACACCGCGGGACTCCGGTGGCGCTCGAGGATCGAGAAGGGTTCAATCGTCTCTCCAGCCATTCTCGGACCAGGAGCAGCATGCCCAGTGCCACGACGTCACCGCCGCGCCCCGGGGCGGACGAGTTCCGTGTCCCGGTGGAGCACCGATTCCTCGGTCTCGACAAACGGAGCTTCCCCTTCGCGTTCATCGTCCTCGCCCTGTGGCTGGTCATGCATCTTGCGATTCCCCATCTCAACGAGGCCATCACTGGCGACGACAGCACCGCCGCCGGTGATCGGATGCTCGTTACGAGATCACTCGCGATCACACCGACCGCGGACTGGCAGGTCGAGCTCGGACTGCGCACCACCGACGACGCCGTCGGCGACCCCGAGACGATCGAGCTGACGAAGGGCGGGGTCCAGTTCGTCGTCCAGGCCGACGACTTCGACGGAGACGCCACTGCTCTGCTCGACCAGATCGAGCGCGTCTCCGAGGCTTCCGATCCCGGGGTGTTCAAGCCCGCCACCGCGCGCAGCACGGTGACGACGAGCTCCGGCATCACCGGCGTGTCCGAGACCGTACAGGGAGCGAACGCCACCGGCCGGGTCGTCGCCCTCACCGACGACGGCACCGGTATCGAGATCCAGGTCGGCGGTCCCAGCGACGAGATGGACCGCCTTGCAGCCGAGATCGACCAGATGATCAAGAGCCTCGGTCCCGTCGATACCCAGGAGCAGTCATGAGCAGCGCCACGGTCGGCACCGAGGATCTGACGACCCTGCGTCAGCAGCGCCGGGACGCGCTCGACGCGACCGGGTGGGGTCTCCCCTTCCGGTTCTTCCAGCCTCGGAACCTGTGCTTCTGGACCTTCCTGGTCATCGTCGGGTTCGGAGTCGTGAAGGCGTGGTCGGAGTTCACACCGCAGCTGGACTACTTCGCCACTGCGGTCACGCTCAGCGGCGGCATCGGGATCCTGTTCACCGCTGCCTGGGCGATCTGGTTCCGGCACCTGGACAAGTTCGAGCGCGAGCCCTGGTCGATGGTGACCGTCGCGTTCCTCTGGGGTGGATTCGCCGCGGTCTTCGCCATGGCCATCGACGCCAACACGGCTCTCAACTACCTGTACGGCAAGCTCTTCGGGCGTGACTTCAGCACCGACTGGGCGGCATCGCTGTCGGCACCGTTCACCGAGGAGCTGGCGAAGGGTGCGGGCATCCTCCTGCTGATCGGGCTGGCCAGGCACATCGTCGTCTCCGTCGCTGACGGCGTGATCCTGGGCGCTTTCGTCGGTCTGGGGTTTCAAGCGCTCGAGGACTTCATCTACTCCGGCCGCGCTGCCAGCGCGGGGTTCGGTGCGGACCAGGTGGACACGTCCATCCACATGAACGCGGCCCGGATCTACTCCGACCTCGTCTCCCACCCGCTCTTCACCGCCCTCTTCGGTGCCGGGCTGATCTACCTCGTCGGGAGCCGGGTGCAGCCGCGCCGAGTCGGACGTGGCCTGCTGCTCGTCTTCAGCGCCATGGCCATCCACGGCGTCTGGGACGGCATGCCGGCACTCGCCCGCGGCAACGGTGTCGCCTCGTTCGTGCTCATGGTCGGCGTTGCAACCGTCGCGCTGGTCGCGCTGTGGTGGGTCTTCGAATGGGCGACCCACCAGGCGGCCCCCTACGCCGCGAAGGTGCTCGCGCCTGAGGTCGCGACCGGTGTCGTGCACCAGTCGGAGGTCGACGCGCTGTTCGGGCGCAAGGCACGCAAGGCCTTCATCAAGTCACCCGCTGACGGCAAGAAGCGCGCTGGTAAGGCCTCGCGCTGGCACCACCGCCGCATCATCGCCGCCGTCCTCGACCTCAACGAGGACCTCGCCTCCAGCTACGGGGAGGACAGCCCAGCGGTAGCCCACTCCCGCGCCGAGGTCGAGCGCGTACGCAACCTGTGACCTGGCCGTCAGAGCCACCGCGGCGCGCCGTGGCAGGAGTCGGCCAGATGAGGCCCTAAAACGGGTCAGAGGCGGTCCGAAGACCGCCTCTGACCTGTACTTGCTGTTGGAGCCGCCTGTCGGAATCGAACCGACGACCTTCTCATTACGAGTGAGACGCTCTGCCGACTGAGCTAAGGCGGCGACGGCCTCGCGAGGATCGCCCGCTGGCCGAAGGAGAGTCTAGCCGAGACGCCCCAAGCGGCCCAAAGCGGGGGCCGTAGACTCTGGTCGCGTGAGCGAACCCCTCGATCCGACCACCGGCGGAGCCGCCGACCCGACTGCCCTGGCCGAGCTGGAGTCGATGCGCGCGAGCATCGACAACATCGACGCAGCGCTGGTCCACATCCTCGCGGAGCGGTTCAAGTGCACCAAGCGGGTCGGACGGCTCAAGGCCGAGTACGACCTCCCACCGGCCGATCCCGAGCGCGAGGCGCGCCAGATCGCTCGGCTCCGCGCGCTCGCAGTCGATGCCGATCTCGACCCTGCGTTCGCCGAGAAGTTCCTCAACTTCATCATCTCCGAGGTCATCCGCCATCACGAAGCGTTCCGCGGCTGATGCCGCGCATCGCCTTCGACGAGCCGGCGCTCGTCAACTTCATGAGCACCTACCACCTCGCGACCGTCACGACGCTCCGTCCGGACGGAACCCCACACGTCGTGCCAGTCGGTGTCACCTACGACGCGACGACACGAACGGCCCGCGTCATCACGAACGAGGGATCGGTCAAGGTCCGCAACGTCGAGGCAAGCGACGGTCCGGCACGGATCGCGTTCGGCCACATCGACGGCGCACACTGGCTGACCCTGGAGGGCGTCGCCCGGGTCACCCGCGACCCCGACGAGATCGCCGAAGCCGTACGCCGCTACGCGGAGCGCTACCGCCAGCCGCGCGAGAACCCCGACCGGGTCGCGATCATCGTCGACGTCGACCGGATCATGGGCCGCCTGCCGTAGGACCTTGCAGGACGAGGGTTGGAAGCCGGGCCGAGTGCGGACGGGGGGATCACGCACCCGACCCGGCGGTCAGGGGGTTGGGGTTTCGACTCGCTACGCTCGCTCAACCAGCGGGAGGAGGAGCGCTCCAACCAGCGGGAGGAGGAGCGCTCCAACCAGCGGGAGGAAGCAAGCCCCAACCAGCGGGAGGAAGCAAGCCCCAACCATCGGGAGGAAGCAAGCCCCAACCAGCGGGCGGGGCGAGGCGAGAAGGCATCAGCACTCGAGGCCGTCCTTCGGTGGAGTGCCCGTCACCAGGAAGTCGTCGACCGCATCGTCGACGCACTCGTTGCCCATCGCGTAGCCGGTGTGCCCGTCACCGTCGCGACTCACGAGGACACCGGAGTCGAGCTGTTCCGCCATAGCCTGGGCCCACTGGTACGGGGTGGCGGGGTCTCGCGTGGTGCCGACGACCACGATCGGGGGCGCGCCCTCCGCATCGATCTCCGGAGCCGGCTCGGCGGGCTTGATCGGCCACGCGGTGCACGTCACCGGCGACCACGCGAAGCTGCGCCCGAACACCGGCGAGACATCGGTGAACTCCGGCTGCGAGTCGCGCGCCTGCTCGAGCGTCAGGGTCGACGGATCGTCGAGACAGTTCACCGCGTTGAGGGCGACGACGGAGTTGTCCTTGTATCCGCTCTCGTCACGGGAGAGGTACTGGTCGGCGAGGAACAGCAGCTGCGTGCCGTTGCCGTCGAACGCCTGCCGGAGCGCCCGCGTCAGGAGCTCCCAGTAGTCCTCGACGTACAAGGTGACGGCGATCCCGTAGAAGCCGAGCGCCTCCGTCAGCGGACGGTCACGCGTCGACGTCGGCAGCGGCTCCTGGTCGAGGTCGTCGAGGAAGGTCGACAGCTTCTGCTGGGCAGCGGCCACGTCGTCGCCGAGCGGGCAGTCGCTCTGACTGGTGCACGACTCGAGGTAGGCGACGAGTGCCGTCTGGAAGCCCTCGGCCTGGCCACGGTTGAGGCCCTCGGAGTCGATCGTCGGGTCGATCGCCCCGTCGAGCACGAGACGTCCGGCGCGCTTCGGGAAGAGCTCGGCATAGGTCGCGCCGATCATCGTCCCGTACGAGGCGCCCAGGTAGTGCAGTGTCGAGTCACCGACGGCGGCCCGCAGGATGTCGAGATCCTTGGCGACCTCCACGGTCGACACGTGTGCGGCGAGTGCACCCGACTGGGTCTCGCAGCGTGCTCCGAGCTCCTCGGCGGCATCGTAGTAGGCCTGCTCCTCGGACGCGTCGTCCGGCGTCGGGTCTGTGTTGACGTAGGCGTCGAGCTGAGCGGTGTCGGCACACTCGAGCGGCGTGCTCGCCCCGACGCCGCGCGGGTCGAACCCGACGACGTCGTACGCGTCGAGGACGTCGTCACCGGCGACCGCCGTGAAGGACGCGACGTAGTCGACACCCGACCCGCCCGGTCCTCCGGGATTGATGAACAGGGAGCCGACCCTTGCACCCGGATCGTTCGCCGGCAGGCGCCGCAGCTTCAACGTCAAGCGGTCGCCGTCGGGTGCGGCGTAGTCGAGCGGCACCTCCGCGCTGGCGCACTCGTAGCGACCGCACTTCTCCCACGAGATGTCCTGCTCGTAGAACTCGGACAGTGCCGGATCGACCTCGTCGGCGCTGGGTGCAGCACTCGTCGGCGTGCCGGCGGTGAGCCCAGCATCGCGCGAGTCTGCGGCGCTACCGCAGGCGCTGAGCGCCACCAGTGCTGCGGCGACGAGGACGACGGGCCCTCGATGACGCAGTGCCTTCAGGCGGCGCATGCAGTCTCCCTCCGGGTGTGGAATCGTGCCGTGCAAGCCACCGTACGGGAGATTCCTGACAACCGGTTGAGACCATCCACAGGCGATGCTGAGGTCTCAGTGGCGCAGCGTCAGCAGCAGGTGCTCGAGCGCGAGCTGCGGCGCAGCGTTGGCTTCGAGGGCCTCACGGCAGCCCAGGATCGCCTCGATCCGGACAAGGGTCTGCTCGGGCGAACCCGCGTCCGCGAGACGGCGCACGCCATCGGCGACGTCGGCGTTCACCAGCTCGGCACCTGGCGCGGTCTGCGTCGCGAGCACGTCGCGGTAGTACGACAGCAGGTCGATGAGGACACCGTCGATCGAGTCGCGGGCGATGCGCGTGCGCCGACGCTTCTGGTCCTTCTCGAGCGTCGCGAGCCGACCCGCGTAGCCGGCCGGTCGACGGCCGCGGTCCTCGACACCGAACTCCATCTTGAGGGCGTCGCGCTCGGAGTCCTCCAAGCGCTCAGCCACCTCGTCGGCCTGCGCGGATGCGGTCTGCGTGATCGTCGCGGCCGCGTCGAGACAGGCACCGACCGACGTCAGCGAACCCGGAATCGCGAGCACCGCACGCCGTCGCTCGCGCACCGCCTCCTTCGTCGCGAGGGCGCGAGCGCGGCCGACGTGTCCTTGGGCGGCGCGTGCAGCCTGCAGTGCCAGGTCGGGAGCCACTTGCTCGCGCGCCGTCAGCATCTGCGCGACGGCGGCGACCGGCGGCGTACGAAGGACGACCTGGCGTGACCGCGAGCGGATCGTGACGATCACGTCCTCAGCGGTCGGGGCGCACAGCATCCAGACCGTCCGGGGCGGGGGCTCCTCGAGGCTCTTGAGCAACGCGTCGGCGGCCTTCTCGGTGAGTCGGTCCGCGTCTTCGACCACCACCACCTGCCAGCGACCGCTGCCCGGGCGCAGCGCGGCCAGCCGGACCTGTTCGCGCACCTCGGCGACGTCGATGCTCAGGCCGTCGGTGCTGACGAGCGAGACGTCGGGGTGCGCCCCGGCCAGCGTCGTACGGCATGTCTGACACTCGCCGCAGCCGCCGTCGAGGCACTGGAGCGCCGCCGCGAACGCCCGCGCCGCGTTCGAGCGCCCCGAGCCGGGCGGCCCTGTGAACAGCCACGCATGCGTCATCGCCGCACCCTTGCCTCCGGCCAGACGCTCCTGGGCGGAGGCCACCGCCGTACGGAGGATCTCGACGACCGAGTCCTGACCGACCAGGTCGTCCCAGACAGTCACCGCTCGTCCTGAGGAGCGCGAGCTTGCGAGCGCGTCTCGAAGGGCTCGTCCTGAGGAGCGCGAGCTTGCGAGCGCGTCTCGAAGGGGGGCTCGGTCGTGGGCTCGTCGGCGTACGACGGGTCCGGGCGCTCCGACGCGTCGAACCCGCGGAACGCCTCCTCGACGGACTCGATGTGCTCCTCGAGTGCCGACGGGTCGACCGGTGCGCGCGACCCGGGTCCGTCACCGCCTCCCGGAGGGGCGACCGGTGAGGGCTTGTGCTCGAACGGCGACCCCGCGGGCGGCGGCCGCATCGGGTCGATCACGCGCTCGACGTGGCCGAGCAGCGGCTGGACCCGGTCGAGCACCGCATCGGCGATGTCGACGACGGCGCGCTCGGCGCGTACGACCATGTAGTGGTCGCGATCCTTCGACGCCAGCTCGAGGAAGGTCTCTCGGACGCGCTGGTGGAACTCCTCCGGCTCTGCCTCGAGCCGGTCGGCCTCGCCGAACCGCGACCGTCCGAGCCCCGGGGTGACGTCGAGCAGGACGGTCAGGTGGGGCCGCAGCCGAGACGTCGCCCAGCGCGCCACGGACTCGACCTCGGCGAGATCGAGCCCCCGCCCTCCAGCCTGGTAGGCGAGCGTCGAGTCGACGTAGCGGTCGGTGATCACGACGTCGCCGCGCTCCAGCGCCGGACTGACGACCTGCCGGAGGTGCTCGGCCTTGTCGGCGGCGTACAGGAGCATCTCCGTCCGCGGCGACAGCTCACCCGTCGCCGGGTCGAGCACGATCGAACGGACCGTGGCACCCACCTCCGTGGCACCCGGCTCTCGCGTCAGGAGCACCCGGTAGCCGTCCGCGCGCAGGGCCTCGGCGAGCATCCACGACTGCGTGGACTTGCCGGCGCCCTCGCCGCCCTCGAAGGCGATGAAGAGGCCGTGCGGTGCGTACGCGGGGGCGGTGCGCGCATCCTGGCGCACCTCCGCGAAGAACGACAGCCCGTGCCGGTCGTTCATCTGCCGGAACGCCAGCAGACCGAACACGATCGCGAACAGCGACGAGATGAGGATCGTGATCTGGGAGCCCGTGTAGGTGTACTGGCCGAGGTCGCGCATCTGCACGGTGTGGGAGCCGATGACGCCCGACACCAGCGGCGCGACAGCCAGCACCGCCGCCAGCGTCAGCCGCACCATCGACTGCACGAACGCGAAGGTCCGGCCGCGCATCTGCTCGTCGACCTCCAGGCCGAGCAGCGTGTAGCCGGTGATCCAGGCGACGCCCGCACAGAAGCCCACGACGATGACGAGCAGCGCGACCAGCGCCATGTTGTGCACGAGCGCCGTCACGAACAGCCCGATGCCCGCGCCGAGCAGCGCAACGCCGAAGAGCCGCGGGCGGCTCACCTGCGGGAGCACAGACGGGCCACGCCACATGCCGAGTCCGAGGCCGAGGAACACCGCGCCGAACAGCGTGCCGTAGCCGGGGTCGCCTGCGCCGAGGTCGCCGACGAACACGCGTCCGAGGCCGATCACGACACCGCCGCACGCGAACGCACCGACGATGCCGACCACCAGTCCACGGACCAGCGGGGTCTTGAAGACGTACGCCCAGCCTTCAACGATGGTGCGGAAGATGCCGACCTGCTCGTCCTCCGGGATGGCCGCACCCGACGGCATGTCGCGGACGCCGAGGAAGATGAGACCGCCGATCGCGAACGCGGCGGCGACGACGTACATCACCGGGTCGACAGGCGGGATCGTCACGGACGACAGACCGTCCACGACCTTCGTGGTGAAGGTTGCGACGATGAAGAGGATCGCGGCCGGCAGCGCGGAACCGTACGTGGTGGCGAGGTTGATGCGGTTGGCGTCCTCGAGCTGCTCGCGCGAGACGAGCGTCGGGACGGTCGCGTCCTTCGTCGGCATCCACACCGCGTTGACCGCCTCGATCAGAACGGTCGCGACGAGCAGCCACCACAGCGTGCCGACCAGCGGGATGCTTGCGAAGATGACCGCGCGGAGGAACAGCCCCGTCGTCAGGACGAGCCGCCGGTCGAGCCGGTCGGCGACGTAGCCGCCGAACGGTCCGATCACGAGCGCCGGCGCCAGACGCGCGAACAGCACACCCGCGATCGCGAAGTTCTTGCCGGCGTATCCGGTCGCGATGTCGTTCGCGAACGCCGTCAGCGCGAGCAGGCCGATCCAGTCGGCGAGCGAGGCCACACCCAGCGCCGCCCAGAACCGGCGGAACGCCGGGATCTGCATCACTGCACGGATGCCGGTCGTCTCGGTGTCGGCTGAACTGCCTGCCGGATCGTCTCCCACGTGGCCAGCGTATCGACCGGAGCCGTCACGCGGGGCTGCGCGCACCCCGATCCGCACCGCGGGCCTGGCCGCGGAGCTCTGTGAACAACAGGACCACGCAGACGAGACCGACCCAGATCTCCGGCGCCGGGACCAGGACCAGGACCACGACCGCACCGACGGCCGCGCCCCATCGGCCGGCTGTCGCGGCGGAGGGATCGTCGGGTCGCACCTTGACCACCCAGCTCGCCGCCAGCAGAGCAGCGACCGACAGGCACAGCAGGGTCGCGCTCGGACCGGACTCGACGGCATGTCCGTGGACCAGCTCGCGCTCCCAGTAGTCCACCCGTGCCGCCAGCGCCGCCCCGATCGCCGCCGCAGACGCGAACACCGCGTAGTGGCCGAAGCCCCACACGTACTCCGTGCCGGTGCCTCGGGCCCGCTCCAACGCGTCGCCGGAGCCGTGGGCGAAGTAGAGCCACCAGAGCGAGAAGACGATGAGGACGCCGCCGAGCACGACGTAGGCCAGGCCGCGCTGCAGGTCGTGCTCGTCGACCGACTCCTGGATCGCGAGCGTGACCGACAGGATCGTCTCGCCGAGCACGATGATGAAGAACAGGCCGTATCTCTCGGCGATGTGATGGGCGTGCCATCGCGTCTGGTTGGGCCGCTCGGCCCACACCGGCACGACCAGCTCACAGGCGACGCAGACGAGGAAGTAGACGAGCCCGACGTCGCCCGTAAGGAACACCAGCCACAACAGCTGGACGACCGGGATGCCGACGGCGTACCTCAAGCACGTACGCCGGTGGTCGGGGTCGCCGGCCGCTGCCCGCAACCACTGGACGACGAGGCCGACCCGCATGATCAGGTAGCCGACGACGACCAGCGTGAAGTCGCCCTCGAACATCCGTGGCACGCCCGCCGCGATCACCAGCGAGCCGACGATCTGCAGGAGGGTGAGCAACCGGTACGCGATGCCGTCGTCGTCGTACGCCGACGCGAACCACGCGAAGTTCAGCCAGGTCCACCAGATCGCGAAGAAGACCATCCCGTAGCGGATGAGACCGCTCGCGAGGTCGCCCTCGGTCGTGAAGTGGTGCAGCTGCGTCGCCGCCTGAGCCACGGCGACCACGAAGCACAGGTCGGTGAGAAGCTCCAGCGGCGTCGCAGCCCGGTGCTGCTCAGCGGGATCGCGCGCGGTCAGGCCGGAGAGACGGAGGCTCGGCACCCGCTCAGCGTAGGGGTCGCGCCCCGCTCCGGCACCACGTTGTGGTTGCGCCGGAACAGGTTCTCGGGGTCGTACGCGTGCTTGACCGCGGCCAGTCGGGCGTACGTCTCCTCCGGGTAGGCGCTGGCCACGGCCGCGGGGTCGGACTCGTCGAGGAACCCGACGTACGCGCCGGTCCCGTGGCGTGCCACGGCCGCCCAGTCGTCACCCGGTCCGTCCAGGGACGGCACTGGTGCTCCCGGTGGCGCCATTCGTGCGGCGATCACCATCGCCTCGGCGTCGCGGTGGGCAAAGGCCGTCGCATCGCGATCGACCCACTCGACCGCTCCGCCGAGCCCGCGGAACGCGAGGACGGTAGGGGTGGCCGCCGCGAGCGCGAGCGCAGCGTCCAGTCCGTCGTCAGACAGACTCGGGACGAGCGCGTTGCGCATCGCGACCTGCATCCCGTCGGGCATGACGTGCTCCTCCAGAACCTCGGCATACGGGATGACCGCCACGTCGTCGCCGACGACCGAGCCGATCCGGCGAAGCGGGGCGGTCGCACGATCGGCGGCCACCGGGTCGTGCTCGGAGAAGCACCATCGGACGACCAGCTGCGCAGGCCCCGCCGGCGTCTCCGGCACGAGCGACGCGACCGAGGTCAGGCGGTCGTCGCTGGTCCGGAGGTGGTCGCGCCACCCGCGGAGCACCGCTGCGGGCTCACCGGCGTCGTACGCGATCGTGCCCGTCACCACCTTCGACACCCGCGCGGCGACGAAGTCGAGCCTCGTGACTACGCCGGCGTTCCCGCCGCCGCCGCGCAGCGCCCAGAACAGGTCCGGGTCGCGATCCCGGTCGACGGTTCGGACACGCCCATCCGCGGTGACGATCTCGGCCCCGACCACGGAGTCGATCGCCAGGCCGTAGCGGCGGACCATCCAGCCGATCCCGCCACCCAGGGTCAGCCCGCCGACCCCGACGCTCGCCGTGTCGCCGGCGCTGATCGCCAGCCCGTACGGCGCGAGCCGCCGTGCGACCAGCCCCCAGGTCGCGCCCGCCCCGACCCGGACGAGGCCCCGGGAGGCGTCGAGGACCTGGATGCCGTAGAGCCCTCGGAGGTCGAGCAGGAGCCCGCCGGCGGCGGTGCTGTGACCGGCGATGCTGTGGCCGCCGCTGCGGACGGTCAGAGGTGTGCCGGTGTCGCGAGCGTGGTGGATCGCCCCCGCGACGTCGGCGGCGGTGCGGGCGTGCACCACGGTGTCGGGTGTGCCGTACGAGGTCATGCTGTTCTCCTTCGGTAGAGATGGAAGGTGAGTGGCGCGAAGGCGGCGACGACCACCGCGGAGGCGACGAGCACCCACGCGACGTCGCCGAACGAGGCCGTGCCCGCGAACAGCTCGCGCTCGGCCGTGACGAGGAGGCTGACCGGGTTCGCTTCGACCCAGGGCTGCAGCCAGTCGGGCATCGTGGCCGGGTCGACGAAGGCGTTGCTGGCGAAGGTCAACGGGAACTGGAGGACGAAGCTCAGCATCGAGACCGCCTGCGGCGAACGCGCGACCAGCCCGATCGCGGCCCACACCCAGGAGAGGGCGTACGCGAAGACCAGCGCGAGACCGATGCCGGCGACGACTCCGGTGACCCCGCCGTCGGGACGCCAGCCGAGGACGAGCCCGAGCGTGACCACGATGGCCGACGCCACGAGGTAGCGCCCCAGGTCGCCCGCGAGCGTCCCGACCACGTGCGCGGGCTGCCACGCCGGCAGCGAACGGAACCGGTCGAGCACGCCCCTGCTGACGTCGGTGTTGAGCGACAGGCCGCCGTACACGGTCATCAGCAGGATCGCCATCACGAGCGTGCCCGGCAGCAGGAACTGGAGGTACTCCCGCGGCGATCCGGCCAGCGCGCCACCGAACAGGAAGGTGAAGAGGACCGTGAAGATGAACGGGATCAGGATCGCGTCCGCCGCCTGCTCGGGGGTGTGGCGGAGCTTGAGCAGCGAGCGCCACGCGAACACGCGCACGGCACCCCACGCAGTCGACGGCGTCGTGTCTGCGGCCGGGTCCGCGAGCACGGAGACCCGCACGGCCGGGATCGTGGCGGTCATGCCGGCACCGCCTCGTCGGTCAGGGCCAGGAAGACCTCGTCGAGCGTGGGTCGGCGGACGTCGAACCCTGCGAGCGTGATCCCGGCGTCGTCGAGCACGTCGAGCACCTCCCGCACCGGCCTCGTCAGCGGAAGGGACAGCACGGTCGTGGCGTCGTGCTCCGCTCCGGAGGCGGGTGGCCGGGCTGCGTCGGCAGGCAACCCGAGGCTCTCCGTCGCGCGTACGGCGTCGGCGGCCGCGACGCGTACCTCGAGGACGTCGCCGCCGACCGATCGTTTGAGCGTGTCCGGGGAGCCGGTCGCGACCAGGCGCCCGCCCGACACGACACCGATCAGGTCGGCGAGCTGGTCGGCCTCGTCGAGGTACTGGGTCGTGAGCAGCACGGTGGTCCCGCGGTCGACCAGCTCACGGACGACGTCCCAGACGTGTCGGCGGCTGCGCGGGTCGAGACCTGTCGTGGGCTCGTCGAGGAACAGCAGCCGCGGCGTCCGTACGAGGCTGGCGGCGATGTCGAGACGTCGCTGCATGCCGCCGGAGTAGGTGTTGACGAGCCGACCGGCGGCCTCGTCGAGCCCGAACGCCGCCAGCAGCTCGTCGGCCCGCGCGTGCGCCGACCGGCGGGAGCGGCCGAGCAGCCGAGCCTGGACGACGAGGTTCTCGCGGCCTGTCAGGTCCGTGTCGAGCGACGCGAACTGTCCGGTCAGCGAGAGCTCGCGACGCACGGCGGCGGCGTCGTCCACGACGTCGTGGCCGAGGACCACCGCGCGGCCGTCGTCGGGTCGCAGCAGCGTCGCGAGCAGGCGGACGGTGGTCGTCTTGCCGGCGCCGTTGGGGCCCAGCAGGCCGTACACGCCGCCGCGCGGCACGACCAGGTCGAGCCCGTCCACCGCTCGTGTCTGCCCGAAGGTCTTGGTGAGGCCCGCGGTCTCCACCGCCGGCGCCGTCGGATCGTCGCGCATCTCGTGCTCCTCGTTCGTCGGAAGGCCCCAGGCTCGCTCGTCGGAGGTGTCCCGGTCGTCGTCCCAGGGAGGGCAGTTCCGCGCGGGCCACCGGCAGACGCGGAGGGCACGGCGTACTCCCTGGGGAGTAGGCCGTGGGCGCTCCCTGCGGAGGATGTGGTCAGACACCGCGGTCGCTTACAGTGCCGGAGTGCGTACAGGTCGCGGCTGGAGACGTCTCTACACGGCAGGCTGGGCGGTCTCGGCCGTCGTCGGTGCTGTCGCGGTGCACGAGTGGAAGGGGCGGCTCGCCGAGATGCAGGAGCGGCTCGACGAGGCGGAGCGTGTTCGGGACGAGGTCCTGCGCCGCCGCGCCGCGGAGGAGCGCCTGCGGATCGCCCGCGACCTCCACGACTCGCTGACGCACTCGATCTCCGTCGTCACCATGCAGGCGGGCGTGGCGGCGCACCTCGCCCGCAAGCGTGGAGAGACGGTTCCCGACGCGTTGGCAGCGATCCAAGAGGCAGCCGGCGAGGCGTCGCGCGACCTGCGCGAGACGTTGAGCGTGCTGCGACGCGACGACCAGGTCAACGGGTACGGGCTGCAGGACCTGCCGGGACTGGTCGCGCGCACCAGTGGCGCCGGTCTGGAGCCGACGCTGACGGTCACCGGCAACCGCGGGCACGTCCCCGCCGAGGTCGACGCCGCCGCGTACCGGATCGTTCAGGAAGCGCTGACCAACGTCGCCCGCCACGCGGGGCAGGTCGGGACCCGAGTGACCGTCGACTACACCGCTGACGCCGTCACCGTGAGCGTCGAGGACGATGGCGCCAGCCCTGCCCCGTCCGCATCACCGACGCGGCCGGGCCTCGGCCTGGTGGGCATGCGCGAGCGGACGGTCGCGCTGGGCGGTCACCTGAGCGCAGGTCCGCGCGAGGGCGGCGGATTCTCGGTCGTCGCGCACCTGCCGCTCGCCGTGGCCCAGGGATCCCGCGTGTGATGCGCGTTCTTCTCGTCGACGACCAGCCCCTGATCCGCACGGGTCTGCGCGCCCTCCTCGACGCGGAGGACGACGTCGACGTCGTCGCCGAGGCGAGCAACGGCGAGGAGGCGGTCGCGCTCGCGGTCGAGCTCGCCCCCGACCTCGTCCTCATGGACGTCCAGATGCCGGTGCTCGACGGGATCGAGGCGACGCGGCAGATCGTCGCAGATCCGCGCCTCGAGGCCGTCCGCGTCGTAGTGCTGACCAACTACGGGCTCGACCAGTACGTCTTCGACGCGCTCCGCGCGGGCGCGAGCGGGTTCCTCGTCAAGGACACCGAGCCCGCCGAGCTCGTCCAGGCGCTCCGGGTGGTCTCCGACGGTGACGCGTTGCTCTCTCCCGGCGTCACCCGCCAGCTGATCAGCGAGTTCGTGGCCCGCCCTGCCGATGTCGTCACGACGGAAGCCGTCGGCGACCTCACCAACCGTGAGCGAGAGGTCGTCGCGCTCGTCGGGCGCGGGCTCAGCAACGACGAGATCGCCGACCTGCTCGTCGTGAGCCCGACGACGGCGAAGACCCATGTCAGCCGGGCGATCACCAAGACCGGGGTGCGAGACCGGGCACAGCTGGTCGTGTTCGCCTACGAGACCGGGCTCGTCCAGCCGCGCGACCGCGACGCCTCGACGGGCTGACCAGCGGCAGGCCCGGGCCGCCTCTGCATAGGATCGTCGCGTGGCGAACGTAGATGTGGTCGTGGTCGGAGCCGGCGTGTCCGGTCTGGTGACGGCGGACCGCGTCCGCGCGGCCGGCCGTACTGTCGTCGTGCTCGAGGCACGCGGCCGGGTGGGAGGCCGTACGCTCTCCGAGCCCGTGCCGCCCGTCGGCACCGACTCGGAGGCGGATCCCAAGCCGCTCGCCGGCCTCGTGGTCGACTCGGGCGCCGGTTGGGTCGCCCCGGACCAGACCCTGCTGCTGGCCGAGCTCGAGCGGTTCGGGATCGCGACGACACCTCAGGTACGCCCCGGGGACGCGCTCATGTCGATGCGCGGCAAGTCGCGCCGGTACACCGACGCCGCACGTTCCTTCGATCCCGTCACCACGGCCGACATCGCCCAAGGGATGCTCCGATTCTCCGCAGCCGCCGAGAAGGTCGACGTCGCGGCACCGTGGCGCGGCGAGCACGCTGCTCGGTACGACGCCCAGACCTTCGAGAGCTGGATCCGGCGGACCTGCCTGACAGGCAAGGGGCGCGACTACTTCCGGCTGGCCTGCGAGGCCGTGCTCGCGACCGCGCCCCAGAACGTGTCGCTGCTCCACGTGCTGTTCTACGCGCAGTCGGGCGGTGGTCTGCTCCACCTCCTCACGACCGGCGGCGGCGCCCACGACGCCCGCGTCGTCGGCGGGATGCAGCAGGTGGCAGAGCGCCTCGCCGAGGACCTCGGGCAGTGGGTCCGCCTGTACGAGCCGGTCAGCACGATCATGCACGACGCGGACGGCATCTCCGTCCACAGCGAGTCCGGCGCGACGACCGCGCACCGGGTCGTCGTCACCGTGCCGCCGGCGCTGGCGTCGAGCATCGACTACCTCCCTGGGCTCCCGCAGGACCGCACTCTCTTGACGCAGCGGATGCCGCACGGCAGCGTCGTGAAGGTCCACGCCGTCTATCGCCGCCCGTTCTGGCGCGACGCCGCGCTGTCCGGCGAGATCGCCTCGGACCAGGGCCCCACGAAGGTCGTGTTCGACACGAGTCCGCCCGACGATGCGTACGGCGTCCTGACCGTGCTCGTCGACGGCGAGGACGCGGTGCGGCTGGGGTCCATGGACGCGGACCGCGCCCGCGACGCCGTGCTGCGCGGACTGGCGAGCCACCTCGGACCGAAGGCGATGGACCCGGTCGGCTACCTCGCGAAGGACTGGACGGCCGAGGAGTGGACCCGCGGGTGCTACGGCGCGCACCTACCGCCGGGCGCCTGGACGCAGGTCGGCTCAGCACTCCGTACGCCGGTCGGTCGGATCCATTGGGCGGGCACGGAGACGGCGGAGCGGTGGTGCGGGTACGTCGACGGCGCGATCGCGTCCGGCGAGCGCGCCGCAGCCGAAGTCCTGGCCGCGCTGCCGTAGCGGCGTCTCCCTAGGACACGTTCCGTCGACAGAGTGAGCCGGCGGGCGTACGGCGCAGCTCAGCCGCGGGCGGCCATGATCCGCTGCGCGAGCATCCCGAACTGCTCGCCGGCAGGAACCTTGACGAGCTCCGCCCACAAGGCACCACGCCCGTAGTCGTCGAGGTTCGCCAGCTCACCGGACCCGGTCTCGACGATGACGCCCTGCACGTCACCCCACAGCAGGGTGCTCCCGTCACCGGAACCGGCGTCGGGATTCTCGACCTCCGCTGCCTTCGGCCCGTCGAACATCGACAGACCGACGTCCGCACCGCCGAGGAACGCGACGTTGGATCCTTCCGGGGCGCGCTCGGCGTAAGCGGCCACGGCCTCGCCCTCGAGGCTTACGGGGACGGCGATGGTGTCACCGCTCGCGACGCCGTCGCGATCCTTCACGACCTGGTCGACCGCGACGAGGAGGACGGCGTACGGCGCGCGCTCGTCGCCGAGATCGACGATCGGACCCTCTTCCCACGACGCGACCGTCCCCAGGACCACCACGGGGGACGCGTCCGCGAGCTCCTCGACACTGGCGTAGCCCTGGAGGTCGATGCTCCCTCCGCCGTCGACCTCGGGCGGCGAAGCGGTCGCGTCACCGGCCGTCGGGGACGCCGATGCCGTGGCCTCGCTCGCGGGCGACTCCTCCGAGCCGCACCCCGCGAGAAGGACTCCGACTGCCGTCAGGCCGGCCAGCGCGGACGCAACACGCATCCCCACCCTCAGGACTCCGGCGTCGAAGCCGCGGTCTTCTTCGTGGCGGTCTTCTTCGCCGCGGTCTTCGTGGCGGTCTTCTTCGCTGCGGTCTTCTTCGCTGCAGCCTTCTTCGCCGTCGCCTTCTTCGCGGTCGCCTTCTTGGCGGGCGCCTTGCGGGCCGTCTTCTTGACCGGCCCCTTGGCGCGCTTCTCCGCGAGCAGCTCCGCCGCCCGCGCGAGCGTGATCGTGTCGACCTCGTCGCCCTTGCGCAACGTCGCGTTGACCTCGCCGTCCGTGACGTACGGACCGAAGCGCCCGTCCTTCACGACGACCGGCTTCTTGGACTCCGGATCCTCGCCGAGCTCCTTGAGCGGGGCGGCGGCCGCGCGACGACCGCGCTGCTTCGGCTGCGCGTAGATCGCGAGTGCCTCGGGCAGCGTGATGTCGAAGATCTGCTCCTCGGTCTCGAGAGAACGCGAGTCGGTGCCCTTCTTGAGGTACGGCCCGTAGCGGCCGTTCTGGGCCGTGATCTCGTCGCCGGTCTCGGGGTCGGCGCCGACCACGCGCGGGAGCGCGAGGAGCTTGACGGCGTCGTCGATCGTCACCGAGTCGAGGTCCATCGACTTGAGGAGCGACCCCGTACGAGGCTTCTCCTTCTTGGGGGCGTCCTCGGGAAGCACCTCGGTCACGTACGGCCCGAAGCGACCGTTCTTCGCGACGACGACGCGACCCGTGGTCGGGTCGGTGCCGAGCTCGCGGTCCTGACCGGCCGGGTTCGCAAGGAGCTCCTTGGCCTTGTCGAGCGTCAGCTCGTCCGGCGGCAGGTCGTCGGGGACGTTGGCCCGCTGGAGCACGCCGTCGGCGTCGGGTCCCTCGAGGTATGGACCGTACCGTCCGACGCGCAGCGCGATGCCCTCGCCACCGTCCCCGAGCTCGAAGGTCGAGAGCTCGCGCGCGTCGATGTCCCCGAGGCCGTCGACCAGCTTCTTGAGGCCGGTGTCCTCGTCCTTGCCCCCGTAGTAGAAGCCGTGCAGGACGCTCGACCGCTCCTCGCGCCCCGCCGCGACCTCGTCGAGGACGTCCTCCATCATCGCCGTGAAGTCGTAGTCGACGAGTCGCTCGAAGTGCCGCACCATCAGCCGCACGGTCGAGAACGCCACCCACGAGGGGACCAGCGCGGTCCCCTTCTTGTAGACGTAACCGCGGTTCAGGATGGTCTGGATGATCGAGGCGTACGTCGACGGGCGGCCGATCTCGCGCTTCTCGAGCTCGCCGATCAGCGTCTGCTCCGTGAACCGCGCCGGGGGCTTCGTGGTGTGACCGGATGCGTCGAGCGCGTCCACGGTCACCGAGTCGCCCTCGGCCACGTCGGGGAGCCGGGTCTGCTTGTCGTCGGAGTCCGCCTCGGGGTCGTCAGCACCCTCGACGTACGCCTTCAGGAACCCGTAGAACGTGATCGTGCGCCCCGAGGAGGTGAACACGCACTCCTCGCCGGAGGTCGCAGTGGCTCCGATGCGGACTGTGACGGTGTTGCCCTTGGCGTCCTTCATCTGCGATGCCATCGTGCGCATCCAGATCAGCTCGTACAGGCGGAACTCGTCGCCGGACAGCCCGGTCTCCGCCGGCGTACGGAACGACTCGCCGGCCGGGCGGATCGCCTCGTGCGCCTCCTGCGCGTTCTTCACCTTCGACGCGTACGTCCGCGGGGCGTCCGGCAGGTAGTCCGGGCCGTACAGCTCGCGGACCTGCGCCCGTGCGGCGTCCAGCGCCGTCTGCGACAGCGTCGTCGAGTCCGTACGCATGTAGGTGATGTAGCCGCCCTCGTACAGGCGCTGCGCGACCTGCATCGCACGCTGCGCGCCCCAGCCGAGCTTGCGACCGGCCTCCTGCTGCATCGTGACCGTGCGGAAGGGGGCGTACGGACGGCGCGTGTAGGGCTTCGACTCGACCGACTGCACGGTGAAGGTCTGCTCGCGCAGCCCCTCGGCGAGGGCAGCGGCGCGTGCCTCGTCGAGGTGAACGACGGCCGTGGGGTCGTTGCTGGTGAGCTCGCCTTCGGAGCTGAAGTCACGGCCCTGTGCGACGCGGGCACCGGCCACCGAGAGCAGCCGTGCCGGGAAGACCCGCGGATCCTTGCCGGCGCCGGCGTCGAAGCGGGCGTCGAGGTCCCAGTACGAGGCGGCGCGGAACGCGATGCGCTCCCACTCCCGCTCGACGACCATCCGCGTCGCGACGGACTGGACACGCCCGGCCGAGAGGCCCGACATGACCTTCTTCCACAGGACCGGGCTGACCTCGTAGCCGTACAGGCGGTCGAGGATCCGGCGCGTCTCCTGGGCGTCGACGAGGTCGGTGTTGATGTCGCGGGTGTTCTCGATGGCGTGGGCGATGGCCTGAGGGGTGATCTCGTTGAACGTCATCCGGCGGACCGGGACCTTCGGCTTCAGCTCGTCGACGAGGTGCCACGCGATGGCCTCGCCCTCGCGGTCCTCATCCGTCGCGAGGATGAGCTCATCAGACTCTTTGAGGAGCTTCTTGAGCTTGGTGATCTGTGCCTTCTTGTCCGCCGGCACGACGTACACCGGGTCAAAGCTGCCCTCGACGTCCACACCGAGCCGCGCCCACGGCTGCCCCTTGTACTTCGCGGGCACCTCCGCCGCCCCGTTGGGCAGGTCGCGGACGTGCCCGAACGACGCCTCGACGACGTAGCCCTTGCCGAGATAGCCGGCGATCTGAGCGATCTTCTTCGGCGACTCGACGATGACAAGAGAGGTCACGGTGCTCGGTGCTCCTGGTCCTGGACAGTGTCCGCGGCGCCTCACGGCATGCCACAGTGCGTCGCAAAGTCGCGACGCGGCCAAGGTAGCGCGTGATCGCAAGGAGGGTGGGCATTGGCCCACCTTGGGGCCAGGTCAGTGCAGGTAGCCGTCCGCCACCAGGGCCCGAACGGCGGGAAGCGTCGTACGCCGGACCTCGTCCTCGTCGAGGTCGAGGATCTGGGCCAGCGCGTCGAGGATCTGCCCGACGGACAGGTCGCCGTCGCAGGCGCCGACGAGGCCCGCCTCGACGGTGTCGAGCTGCTTGGCCCGCCGCACGCCGCGCTGCAGCCGCACCATGATCACCTCGGGGTCCGCCGCCCCGGCCGGCCCGACGGTCTCCTGAACGAGGTCCTCCGCCTGGACGAGGTGCGCGGCCAGCAGGTCAGCGTCCGTGGCCGACCCGTACGCGTCGGTGCGCGCCCCCCACGCGGCGACGTGCGGGCCGATCGGCTGCTCGATCTCGTACGGCCACTCCTCCAGCCGCAGCACCGGGACGTCGCGGCCGGCGTTGCGGAGACTGAGCCACCCGAACCCGATCGCCTCGATGCCCTGCTCCTCGAACCAGCCGAGCCACGTGTCGTACCGCTGGACGTAGTCGGGCGCGCCCTGCAGGCCGGCGTCGGCGAGCCACATCTCGACGTACGTCGGCAGGTCGGCGACCTCACGCTGCAGCACCCAGGCGTCGCAGCCGGTGCCGGTCAGCCACTCCGTGATGCGTTCGGTCCACGGCTGACCCTCGACGTGCACCCAGTTGGCGAGAACCTGGCACCAACCGCCGGGGTTGAGGTGCGCAGGGGCCTCGGTCACGATGCGGCGCACGACCTCGTCGCCGGGCAGTCCCGAGTCGCGGTAGACGAGGCGTTCGCCGGTGGCAGGTGAGACGACGAACGGGGGGTTGGTGGCGATCAGGTCGTACCGCTCGCCCTGCACCGGCGCGAACAGGCTGCCGTCGCGGACCTCGTACGCCGGTGTCGCCGGGTCGTCGGCGTTGATGGCCGCCGTCAAGCGGGCCATCGCGAGCGCCCTCGGGTTCACGTCGGTGCCGACGACGCGGCCGGCGTGCGTGGCGAGGTGGAGCGACTGCACTCCGCAGCCGGTGCCGAGGTCCAGCGCGCTCCCGACCGGGTTGCGGACGGTCAGCTGCGCCAGAGACGTCGACGCCTCGCTGATGCCGAGGACGTGCTCCGGCCCGACGGTGCGCGGCGTCCCGTCGAGGCCGGGGGTGAGGTCGCACACGACCCACCAGTCGTTCACGTCGTCGCCGTACGCCCTGAGGTCGACGCGGGCGGCCACCTCACCGACGGAGCGCTCGAGGACTCCCGCCACCGCGAGGGAGTCGACGAGACCGGGCAGCGCGCGCTCGGCGTCGGCGACCGGCACCGGCACCTGGAGGGCGAAGAGCCGGGTCAGCGTGGAGAGCGGCGACCCGTCCGAGGTCGCGCGACGTGCGGGCGTGGTCTCGTTGCGCATGAGCGCCCGGTGCGCGTCGGCACCGAGGAGGTCCGCGACGGCCTCGACCGTGTAGGGAGCGGCGCGAAGGGCGTCACGCAGGGCGGCAGCGTCGGAGTCGCGGAGCATGGGTCAAGCGTAGGTTGCCGGGTTGCCGTCCGGCCGACGGCGGACGGGGACGAGACGACGGACGTGGACGAGACGACGGACGTGGACGAGACGACGGACGTGCCGGAGGGCCGCACCGTGACGGCACGACCCTCCGGTCCACGCAACCTGTGTCCCTCCTACACCGGTCGCGGGTCTTCCCAGCCCGACTGGTCGTACTGCGGAGCATCCGGGACGGGACCGTGGCGAGGCTCGCGGTCGTCGTCGCTCGTGGGCTCGTAGTCGACGCCGGACGGCGTCGTCCGCGAATCCGGCTCTGCGCCGCCGTCGCTGCCTCCCGGGGTGGTGTCGCCCGACCCCGGGTCGTCCGTGATGGTGCTGGAGCGCAGCTTGGCGACGATGACGGCCGCCACGATGATCGCGGCCGCGGCACCCGCGATGCCGTATCGGAGTGCGGCGTTGGCGTCGTCGCCGAACGAGGTCGTCACGATCGCCGGGGCGATCAGCAGCGCGACCAGGTTCATCACCTTGAGCAGCGGGTTGATCGACGGCCCCGAGGTGTCCTTGAACGGGTCACCGACCGTGTCGCCGATGATCGTCGCCTCGTGGGCGGCGGACCCCTTGCCGCCGTGGTGTCCGTCCTCGACCAGCTTCTTGGCGTTGTCCCAGGAACCACCGGCGTTCGCGAGCATGACCGCCATCAGGGTGCCGGTGGCGATCGCGCCTGCCAGGTAGGCGCCGAGCGCTGAGATGCCCAGGCCGAACCCGACCGCGATCGGGGCGAAGATCGCGAGCACGCCCGGCGTCGCGAGCTCCCGCAGCGAGTCGCGGGTGCAGATGTCGACCACGCGGCCGTACTCGGGACGACCGGTGCCCTCCATGATCCCGGGGATGTCGCGGAACTGGCGACGCACCTCGTACACGACGGCTCCGGCCGCGCGGCCGACCGCTGCGATCGACAGCCCCGAGAACAAGAACACCACGGAGGCACCGACGATGAGGCCGACGAGGTTGTTCGGGTCGGCGATGTTGAGCACACCGAGCAGGCCGAGGTACTCGCCGGTCGTGAGGCTCGTGATGCCCGAGGAGACGTCCTCGAACGCGCCGCCGACGATGTCGGTGAACGAGCCGAACAACGCCGTCGCGGCGAGCACGGCCGTCGCGATCGCGATGCCCTTGGTGATGGCCTTGGTGGTGTTGCCGACGGCGTCCAGCTCGGTGAGGATCTGGGCGCCGTTCTCGTCCACGTCGCCCGACATCTCCGCGATGCCCTGCGCGTTGTCGCTCACCGGACCGAAGGTGTCCATCGCGACGATCACACCGACCGTCGTCAGAAGCCCGCAGCCGGCCAGGGCGACAGCGAACAGCGAGACCAAGATGGCGCCACCGCCGAGCAGGAACGCGCCGTAGACGGCAGCGGCGATCACGAGCGCCGTGTAGACGGCCGACTCCAGACCGAGCGAGAAGCCCGAGAGGATGACGGTCGCCGGACCGGTCAGCGACGTCTCGGCCACGTCCTTGACCGGTCGGTGATCGGTGCCGGTGTAGTAGCCGGTCAGCGCCAGGATCACCGACGCGAGCACGATGCCGATGAGCACAGCCACGACCGCGACGACCTGCGGGTTGAACGTGCCCGGCTGCTCGATGCCCTGGACCTGGGAGAACAGGCCCTCCAGCAGCGTCGTGCCACCCGCACCGTCGAGGTCGCTCGAGCTGGACGGGAGGTAGAGGAACGCGGCGATCGAGCAGGCGACCGCGGAGACGATCGCCGAGATGTAGAAGGATCGGTTGATCGTGGTGAGGCCGCTCTCGCCCGCACGGGGACGGGTGATGAAGACGCCGAGGATGGCAGTCAGCGCACCGATGGCCGGAACGATCAGCGGGAAGACGAGCCCCTGCTCGCCGAAGGTCACCGAGCCGAGGATCAGGGCCGCGACGAGCGTCACGGCGTACGACTCGAAGAGGTCCGCGGCCATGCCCGCGCAGTCGCCCACGTTGTCGCCCACGTTGTCCGCGATCGTGGCGGCGTTGCGCGGGTCGTCCTCAGGGATGCCCTGCTCGACCTTGCCGACGAGGTCGGCGCCGACGTCCGCGGCCTTGGTGAAGATGCCGCCGCCGACTCGCATGAACATCGCGAGCAGCGCCGCGCCGAAGCCGAAGCCCTCGAGCACCGACGGGGCGTCGCCCTTGTAGATGAGGACGACCACCGACGCGCCGAGGAGGCCGAGCCCGACGGTCGACATGCCGACGAAGCCGCCCGTCCTGAAGGCGATCCGCATCGCGGGGTCACGGCCCTCATTCTGGGCGGCGGCGGCGACGCGCACGTTGGCGCGCACCGCGAGCCACATGCCGAGGTAGCCGATCGTCGCCGAGAACAGCGCACCGACGACGAAGAAGATGGAGCGACCGACCCGGATCTCGGCCGTGCCGGGGAGGACGAACAGCAGGAGGAAGGCCAGCACGACGAAGACGCCGAGCGTCTTGAACTGGCGGGCTAGGTAGGCCGACGCACCCTCTTGGACGGCTCTGCCGATCTCCTGCATCCGTTCGGTGCCTTCAGCGGCATCGAGCACCTGCTTGCGGAATACGGCGGCCATCACCAACGCCACCACTGCGATCGCCGCGACGACGACGACAAGAGTGAGGTTGGCCCCGGTCAGGGACAAGTCTTCGGATGCAGCCAGGGGGGCGTACGACATACGGATCCTTCCTCGGCACGAAATGCGCTGGGCTCGGGCGTGCCCGAACAGACAACCAGCAATGTGACCTGGGCCACAACCATTTCGCTAGGGAGAATTTCGGTGGTTCCCAGAGTCTGGACGCCGAGGGCTCGGGCCGCATCCGGACGGTCCCGGCGCAGGGACGGTCGCGGGGGGACGTCGTCAGTCGTGGTGCGCGCGGAGTGCGTCGTCGACCGACGGATAGATCCCGAACACCTTCGCGAGGCCCGTGATCTCGAAGATCTTGAGCAGGCGCTCGCGCGTGCAGACGACGTCGAGGGTCCCGTCGTTGGCCCGGACGCGCTTGAGGCCGCCGACCAGGACGCCCAGCCCGGTCGAGTCGAGGAAGTCGACGTGCTCGACGTCGACGATCACGAAGTGGTGGCCGCTCTCGATCAGGTCGGCCAGGGCTTCCCGCAACCTGGGCGCCGTGTAGACGTCGATCTCGCCCGCGACCTCGACGACCTGGAAGCCGTCGAGAGGTCGCACCTCGAGCGAGAGATCCACGCGGTGACCTGCTTTCGTACGGCGGCGGACTCGGCCATTGAACCACGCGGACTCCCTCGGACGGGCGGGATTCGGGTGCCGGGTCCCCGCCTGCGGAACACCGTCCTTGTCGCCCTTGGGAGACTCGGGGTGTGCCCGATCCGATCGAGACCCTGCTGCGGCTGCCGGGCGCAACGGACGGTCGTCTGCTGCACCTGGCACGCGAGGACGCGCGCGAGGCGGTGTACGCGCCGTGGCCTGCGTGGGTCAGCGACGCCCTGCGGACGCGGTACAGGGAGAACGGGATCGACACGCTCTGGGCGCACCAGGTGGAGGCGGCCGAGCTGGCGCACGCCGGCGAGCACGTGGTGGTCGCCACCGGGACGGCCTCGGGCAAGTCCACGGCCTACCAGCTCCCGGCGCTCAGCGCGCTCGAGGCGGGCCGCGCGGCCGACCAGCGCCGTGGCCGAGGCCCGACCGTGCTCTACGTGGCTCCGACGAAGGCACTGGCGCACGACCAGCTCCAGGGACTCCACCAGCTCACCGCGGGGTGGGATGCCGTGCGCGCCGCTGCCGTCGACGGCGACAACACGCGCGAGGAGCGCCAGTGGGCTCGCGACCACGCCAACTATGTGGTGACGAACCCTGACCTGCTGCACCGTACGGTCCTGCCGTCCCACGCGCGATGGGCTCGGTTCCTGTCGGGGCTGCAGTACGTCGTCGTCGACGAGTGTCACCAGTACAGAGGAGTCTTCGGCTCGCACGTCTCGCACGTCCTTCGCCGGTTGCGGCGGGTCGCCGCGCACTACGGCGCAGACCCGGTGCTGGTGCTGGCGTCGGCGACGGTCGCCGATCCGGCCGTGTCCGCCTCCCGGCTCACCGGCCTCGCCGTGCGTCCTGTCACCGACGACGCAGCGCCGCGGGGCGAGGTCGCCTACGCGTTGTGGGAGCCGCCGCTCGTCGAGGCGGCCGGTGGCGAGAACGGCGCACCGGTACGCCGACCCGCGTCGGTCGAGGCCGCGGGCCTGCTCGCCGACCTGGTGTCGGCGGGCGTCCGGACGCTCGCGTTCGTCCGGTCGCGACGCGGCGCCGAGTCGGTCGCGATGTCGGCGCAGCGCATGCTCGCCGAGGTCGACGGGGACCTCGCGAGCCGGATCACGACCTACAGGGGCGGATACCTGCCGGAGGAGCGCCGGCTGATCGAGAGCGACCTGCGCAGCGGCGCGCTGCTCGGTCTGGCGAGCACCAACGCGCTCGAGCTGGGGATCGACGTCGCGGGGTTGGACGCCGTGGTCACGACCGGGTTCCCCGGGACCCGGGCTGCGCTGCGGCAGCAGTTCGGGCGTGCCGGCCGCGGCGCGTCGCGCGCTGCAGGGGTGTTCGTGGCCCGCGACGACCCCCTCGACACCTATCTGGTCCACCATCCTGAGGCGCTCCTCGGCGCACCCGTCGAAGGCACCGTCTTCGATCCGTCCAACCCGCACGTGATCGGGCCGCACCTCGCCGCCGCAGCGCAGGAGCTGCCTCTCACCGACGCTGACCTGGCGCTGTTCGGCGACGGTGCGGCCGAGGGTGTCGGTGCACTCACCGCCGCGGGGTGGCTCCGCCGTCGCCCGCAAGGGTGGTTCTGGACGCGTCGCGAGCGGGCTGCCGACCTCGTCGACATCCGATCGGTCGGTGGTCCCGCGGTGCAGATCGTCGACGACGAGACCGGGCGGTTGCTCGGGACCGTCGACGGTGGGCGGGCGGACGCGACCGTCCACGACGGCGCGGTCTACGTCCACCGCGGCGAGACCTACGTCGTCGAGCACTACGACCCGACCGACCAGATCGCGCTCGTCCGTCAGGACCGGCCCGACTACACGACCACCGCGCGGTCGGTCACCGACATCTCGATCGTCGCCGAGCGTGCCGTGACGGCCTGGGGTCGCGCGTCGATCGCGTTCGGGGACGTCGACGTGACGAGCCGCGTCGTCTCCTACGTCAAGCGGCGGTCCGGGTCGGCGCAGGTGCTGGCGGAGATTCCGCTGGACCTGCCCGAGCACACGCTCCGGACGACCGCCGTCTGGTGGACGCTCCCGGGCCGCGTCGTCGAGGCGCTCGGCCTCGATCCCGCCGAGATCCCCGGCGCCGCGCACGCGGCGGAGCACGCGTCGATCGGTCTCCTCCCGCTGCTGGCGACGTGCGACCGGTGGGACATCGGCGGCGTCTCCACGGCCATGCATCCGGACACGGGGATGCTCACCGTCTTCGTCCACGACGGGCTTCCCGGCGGCGCCGGCTTCGCTCGCCGGGGGTACGACGTCGCGCGCGACTGGCTGGCGATGACGCGCGACGCGATCGCCTCCTGCGCCTGCGAGCGAGGGTGCCCGTCGTGCGTGCAGTCGCCGAAGTGCGGCAACGGCAACAACCCGCTGTCGAAGCACGGCGCTGTCATCCTCCTCGACGCGCTCCTTGCCGACGCCGTCGACGTCACGAGCGGCGAGGACGAGGGACGCGACGCGGCCCGTCCCTGACCCACCCGCGCGTGCTCCCGGAGAACCCCCGCTCCTGAGGCTATGGTGGCGACACGATCGGAAGGTGGGGGTCCGATGATCGCTCTGGGTTTGCTGCTCCTCGCGGTTGCCGTGCTGGCGGGGGTCGTCGCCACCGTGGAGGCGACCGACTCGGTGTCGGTGGACGTCCTCGGGTGGACGATCTCGACCGACGGGATCGGGGTCTTCTGGGCGGGCGCGGTGACCGCGCTCGTCGCCGTCCTCGGTGCCTGGCTCATCGCCCGTGGGATCCGCCGGGGCAACCGCATCCGCCGGGAGAACCGCGAGCTCCGCAAGGAGCACAAGCGGTACGAGAAGGAGCAGGCCAGCATTCGCACCGGGGCACCCGCCGCATTCGCGGGAGACCCCGACGGTCGGGCCGGCGACCCTGCGTACGACCCCGAGAGCGAGCGTGCGTACGACCCGGCGCACGACGCGGACCTCGGCGCCGACGCCTCGATCGTGGACCCGTACGACGCCCCAGCGACGGCTGAGCCGTACGACGACTCGACTCCGGAGCCGTACGACGAGCCTGCCACCACGGCGGGGTCGACCGACGTCGATGACACCGCCGGGGGCTCTCCAAGGCCCCCCGATGAGAGCGACACCCAGGACGCGACGGACCCCGACGGCCCCGCGGACAACGCAGACTCCGGCCCCGCGGACACCGACTCGGGCCCCGCGGAGTCGCCCGACGACCGGAACACTCCGCGTACCAGCGCCTGAACCGCCGCTCCGCAGACGAGCCGTCATCGCCGGCCTTCCCGCGCTGGGACGTAGTCGGACGGTGCCGCCCGCGCCGTACGGCGCACGCTGAGCTCGCGGCCCCAGAGTCGGGCTGTGCGTTCGACGACCACGGTCGCCGCCGCGGCCCGGAGCTCGCACTCCCGAAGGACCGTGCGGTTGGCCGAGGCGATCCGGCGGGCCGCACCGCAGGCGTCCGCCCCGCTCACCGCCGCCTGGCTCGCGGCGATCGCTGTCAGGTCGGCCGCGGACGAGACGTGGTGCTGGAGGCGCGCGACAGCGGCGACCTGGAGCACGACGACGCAGGCGGCGGCCAGAAGGACCGCGATCGTCGCGGCGTACACGGTGGCCACGCCGCTCTCGTCGGCCTTTCGTGGCGCCATCACGGCTGCGTCGCGTCTTCGGTGGCGCTCACCGCTGTCGCCACGAGCGGCACGGAGAACGCTCTGACGATGGGCAGGTCGAGCCGCGCGCGATAGCGCACCGTGACCTCGACCGTGCCGTCCGCGCGCTCGGTCACCGCGACCGCCCCTCCGAGCGGGGTCATCCCCTCGACGCCCTCGACGACGGCGCGGCGATCATCTCCGCGCGCGGCCATCCGAGCGCCCTCGCGCGCCGCGTCGACGAGCCGGACCTGGGTGATGCCGACCATCGCGGCCGCGGCCAGCACCAGCGTCAGCGCGACCAGGAACGGGACGACCATCGCCGTCTCCGCCGTCACCATGCCGTGCTCCTCCTGTCGTCGTGCCTCCATCGCACGTCCCTCCCTCGTCCTCGCGGCTCCGCACCGCGACCTGCTCCCCGGCTGCGCTCGACGAGGCAGCTGCGCCCGATGGCCTGCCGGGCGCGCGGGCTCGAGCACCTGCCCGGGCCCGCGCCCCGCGGGCCTCACATGAAGGGCAGGAGCTCGATCCCCTTCTCGAAGACGTTCTGGATGAAGTCGTTGAACCAGTCGGACGTCGCGATCGTGTAGATCGCGCCGCCGACCGTGCAGGCCCCGACGGTGCCGACGGCGTATTCGGAGGTGGTCATGCCCTGCTCACCTGCGTGGGCACGACGAGTCATCAGGAACTTCATGGGCTCTCCTCTGGACGTGTTGCGGACGGTGGACCCGGCCACGCCGACAAGGTGGGTCCTGGAGCACCGGCCGAACGGCCGCTCGCGACGACCTGGGGACGAGGCTCGGGTGTGGACGGGTCACAGACCGAGCTCGACGAACGTCGACGCGACGGTCGGGACGACGCCGACGAGGAGGAACGCGGGCAGGAAGCACGCCCCGAGAGGCGCCGCCGTGCGTACTCCGACGGAGCGCGCCCGCTCGAGCGCCTCGGCCCGCGCGCTCGAGCGCAGGTCGTCGGCGCTGCGAACCAGCGACCGGTGGACGGACGTTCCGCTGCGGGAAGCGCGGGCGAGTGCGCGGGCGAGCGGTGCGAGGACCGGGTCGTCGACCAGCTCGCGCCACACGGTCACCGGGTCGGCGCCTACCTCGATCCGGACCGCGACGCCGTCGAGGCGTTCGCCGAGCGCACCGCCGACGGCGTCGGCCACCAGCGACAGGACGTGCCCGGTCGGGCGACCCGCGTCCACCGCGGCGACCACGAGGTCGAGCGCGAGCGGAAGATCGGCGAGCTCCGCCGCACGCCGCCGAGCCGCTGCCGCCGGCTCCAGGCGCCCGATCCACCGTGAGACCGGGAGTACCGCTGCGACGCCCGCGACGAGCCCGACCACTCCACCCACGAGAAGGAGGATCAGTACGCCCGCCATCAGGCCGGCGAACCAGGGCGCGGTCAGCCACGCCGGGAGCCCCGAAGACGTCCGTGGCACGTCGTGTGCCGTCGACCCCGTCCCCGAGCCCGACCCCAGCCCCAGACCCAGCCCCAGCGTCGACCCCGACCCCCGCGCTGAGCCGTCCTCGCGGGTGGACATCAGGCGTCGCTCACGGACCGAGTCACCAGCGAGAGCGGCGGCGAGCAGGGCGAGGAGCGTGGCGAGCAACGTCATCGTGCTGCGCCGTCGGTGATGCGCTCGACCCACAGCACGCCGGCGACCGCCAGAGCGGCGCCGGTCGCGAGGCACCACGACCCGATGCCGCCGCTGAGGAGAAACGCGACGGGGTTGCCGCCGAGCGCGGCTCCGAGAGCGAGGGCCAGGAGCGGCAGCACCGCCAGCAGTCGCGCGGTCGCGCGAGGCGGGCCGAGGGTGGCGTCGACCTCGCGGACGATGTCGTCGCGGGCTCGCAACCCTTCGACGACGCGGTCCAGAACCGCTGCCAACCCGGCCCCGGACCGTACGCTGACGCTCCATGCGGCGGCGACGTCGCGCAGGCCCTCGGCACCTGGTTGCATGGCTGCCGCCCGGAACGCGGCGGCGGCGTCACCGCCGAGGCGGACACGGGCGTCGACCGGACGCAGCTCGGCGTGGTCGGCGGCGACCCGCTCGAGGGCCAGCGAGGGCGGAAGTCCCGCTGCGAGCTCCGCCGCCAGCGCCTCGCACGCCGCGGTGACGTGGGCGTGCGTCCTTCGACGGGCGGTGCGTGCCCGCGACCTCAGCCGGAGTGCGGCGACGAGCCACGCCACGCAGCCTGCCACGAGCACCGCGACGACGGTCACACCCGTCGCCGCGAGGACGACGACGGTCGCGACGGCGACCGCGATCGGAAGTGCCCCCGGCAGCCGACCGCGTGGTGCGGCCGGCTCGTCGGAGGCGCCTTCCCGCGCCGGCGACACCGTGGCGAGCTGTCGGGTTGCCAGAGTCCGTCCAGCGAGCAGCCAGCCGGCGGTGGCCGCGAGCGCACCTGCCGCGACGACACCGACGTCGTACGACGCGGCGCCCGTCACGCACCCACCGCTTCCCGTCCGCCGTCCGGCACGGGCCCTGCACCGACGAGCCGGTGCAGCTCCGCCGCAGCGGGCCCGAGGGCGACGGTCCCGTCCTCGGCGACGTCGAGCGCCGGCACGCACTCGACGACGCCGTCCGACCCGGGACGAAAGACGGCGATCTCCGCGACCCGCCGCGTCCCGCTCCGCCGGCCCTTCGCGACGTGCACGACGAGGTGGAGCGCCGCCGCGAGCTGGCTGTGCAGCGCGGCGCGCGGGAGTCCCGCCGCCGTCGCGAGCGCCTCCAGCCGGGCCGGCACGTCGTGCGGGGTGTTCGCGTGGAGCGTCCCGCACCCGCCCTCGTGCCCGGTGTTGAGCGCCCCCAGCAGATCAACCACCTCGGCGCCACGGACCTCGCCGACGACCAGCCTGTCGGGACGCATCCGCAACGCCTGCCGCACGAGGTCGCGAAGCACCACGCCGCCCGCGCCCTCGACGTTCGCCGGTCGTGACTCGAGGGCGACCACGTGCGGATGATCAGGCCGCAGCTCGCTCGCGTCCTCGACGACGACGATCCGCTCGGTGTCGCTGACGGCGCCGAGCATCGCCGACAGCAGCGTCGTCTTGCCCGTGCCGGTCCCGCCGGTCACCAGGAAGGCCGCCCTCGACTCGACGACCGCCCGCAGGATCCGGTGGACCTCGTCGCCGAACGCTCCCCTGGCGGCGAGCTCGGCGAGCGAGTACGTGCGACGGGCCGGCACCCGCAGCGAGAGTGCCGTCCCAGGGCGGGCGATCGGAGCCAGCACGGCGTGCAGACGGGTGCCGTCGGGGAGCCGCACGTCGACGAACGGCGAGGCGTCGTCGAGTCGTCGCCCTGCCGCTGCGGCGAGCCGTTGCGCGAGCCGGCGCACGGCATCGTCGTCCTCGAACACGATGCCTGCCCGTTCGAGCCCGTCACCCCGATCGACGTAGACCTCCCGAGGGCCGTTCACGAGGACGTCCGTGACACCGGGGGTGCGCAGCAGCGGCTCGAGGAGGCCGGCGCCGACGGTCTCGCGATGGAGGGCGTCGACCACCGCCAGCACCGTACGGTCGCCGTGGACGTGTCCGCCCGCCCGGAGCGCGGCCGCGACACGCTCCGGGGTCGGGCGCTCTCCGGCGGCCGCGATCCGGTCGCGGACCTCGATGACGAGCGCGTGGTCGGGGGCGGTGTCGGTGAGCCGCCTCATCGCGCCAGCTCGGGTGCGAGCAGGGACCAGACGCTCCGCCCGGCCGCACGGACCGAGGAGCGTCGAGCCACGGGCCCGACGCCGTCCTCGACGGCCCGGCGGAACCGGGAGTCCTCGCTCATCGTGGTGAGCAGCGGCAGGGCCAGCGTCTCGGCGACGAGGGCCGGCGGGAGTCCGCCCCGCCGGCGGCGTACGACGAGCCGGATGTCGCTCGACCACCCGGTCAGCCGTCGTACGACGCTGGTGGCCGCAGCGACCCCGCGCACGTCGTCGCTGACGACCACGACGCTCACGGCCGCGCGGGCGGCGACCTCCGCGGCGGCAGCATCGAGATGGCGTGGGAGGTCGGCGACCACGAGGGCGTGGGCTCGGCGCACGGCGGTGAGCACGGCGGCGACGACCTCGTCGCTCGGCACGTCCCGCGCTCCCCGCTCCCACGACAGGACCGCAAGCCCGTCCGCGCGCGGGAGCGAGCGCCGCAGGGCCGTGCCGCTCAACCGTCCATGGGTGGCCGCGAGGTCGTTCCATCGCAGGCCGGGCCGCGCCTCGTCACCGAGCAGCAGATCGAGGCCACCGCCGAGCGGGTCGCCGTCGACGAGCAGGACGTCGCCGTCCGCGTCACGGCCGCCAGGTGCGCGGGCGGCCGTCCGAGCGACGCTCGCCGCGAGCGACGACGCACCGGCACCGCCTGAACCCCCGACGAACGCCACGACCGGGGCGGTCCGACCGGACCCGTCGGCGCGGTCGGCCAGCAGCTGCGCGAGCGCGTCGTCGTCCCTCGGCAGGACGAGCACCTGCTCCGCACCCAGCGCGAGCGCGGTCGTCCAGACCGCAGGGCGCGGGTCATCTCGGACGACGACCACGACGTCTCGGCGCCGCTCCAGCACGGGCAGGTCTGGCCCAGGGCCGGCGACGACGTCGTCGCCGAGCACCACCAGCGGCGCGGCAGGCCAGTGGGGCCGTGCCGTCGCCAGCTCGGCGCACACCAACGGCTCGATCGCGGCGGCAGCGCACAACCTGAGCACGGCGTCGAGGTGCTCCTCCGACCCGGTCACGATCAACGGACGCGGCGCGGAGGCGTACGAGAAAGGCATGGACTCACAGTGGATCGTCCACCGCCTCGGCGGGGCCGCACGACCGGCGACCTGGGGACCACGGTCGCCTGTGGACGAGCCGTCCCGCGACGCGCGGGGGCCGATAACGCGGCGCGCTCTGACAGTGCCGCTGTCTATGCTGGACGCGTGACCAGGTCCGACGCGGCGTCCGTCCCTCCCGCCACCACGCGCTCTGCGGCCTTCTTCGATCTCGACAAGACCATCATCGCCAGGTCGAGCACGCTCGCCTTCTCCAAGCACTTCTACGGCTCGGGACTCATCAACCGCCGCTCGGTGCTGCGCAGCGCGTACGCCCAGTTCGTGTTCGCCCTCCAGGGCGCCGACGAGGCCCAGATGGAGCGCATGCGCGCCTATCTGACCCAGCTGGTCAAGGGCTGGGACGTCGACACCGTCCGGCAGGTGGTCGCCGAGACCCTGCACACCGTCGTGGACCCGCTGGTCTACGTCGAGGCGGTCGAGCTGATCGCGGCCCACCACGCGGCGGGCCGCGACGTCGTGATCGTGTCTGCCTCGGGCTCAGAGGTCGTCGATCCGATCGGCGCGATGCTCGGGGCCGACCACGTGATCGCGACCCGGCTCGTCGAGGCCGACGGTCTCTACACGGGCGAGATCGAGATGTACGCGTACGGCGAGCACAAGGCCGACGCCATCCGCGACCTCGCCGCGGAGCAGGGCTACGATCTCGTCGCCTCGTACGCCTACTCCGACTCCGAGACCGACGTCCCGATGCTCGCGGCGGTCGGCAACGCGTTCGTGGTCAACCCCGACAAGACGTTGCGCCGCGTGGCGGGCGAGGAGGGCTGGCCGATCCTCGAGTTCGCCCAGCCGGTCGCTCTGAAGTCGCGCATGTCGCTGGACTCCACCGGGAGCAAGGTGGCGGTCGCCGGGCTTGCTGCAGCGGCGGTCTCGGCCGCGGCGGGGGTGGCCCTGCATCAGCTGCGGCGACGCCGTACGGACCCCGACTGACTCCTCGGGCGTGTCGCGCCAGGGGCACGCCCCGCCCGAAGATTGTTATCCGCGAGGGGTAGCCGAACGAGGGTCAAGCAGGTACAAAGGAGACAAGAAGGCGGCAAGCCGGACACTCGGTACCCACGCGGCGACCTTCCCGTCCTAGAGGGATTCCGCTTACGGGAGAACCCATCGAGGCCCCGAAGTGGTACTACGGAGTTCAGGACGCTTGGTAACCGAGAACAAGGCGAACCGAGGACGCGTCATCTCTCGCAGATGGCGCGTCTGCCTTGTGCGCCGGTCAAGCCAGACGCGGTCACGCACGAGGGCCGGGGTGCCGCCTCACCCGCGACGTCGCGGACCCTTCGGCGGATCGACCGGCGCCGCCTCGGCACCGTCCGCGTAGGCCTGCGCAGCGTAGAGCAGCCACCGGTGCACGCCCGGAGTCCCGTCTGCCTCGTACTCGCCGAGGAGCTTGGCATAGCCCTGTCCCGCCGCGAGGTGTCCGGCCTCGGGGACCGTCAGGCTCGCCGGATCGACGCCCTTGGCCACGAGCACCAGCCGCTCGGCAGCACGGGCGACGACGGCGTTGTCGGACGCGAACGCTCCCGCGGTCGCGATCTCGGCGTGCACGACGGCCGCGACGAGCAGGCCGGGCGCCTCGGTCGGCGCGACGACCGCCTGTGCGAGCGTCCCGAGCCGGCGCGCCCCCTCGGGCGACACCGGACGGCCGAGCTCGTCGTCGTCGACGCGACCGCGCGCGACCAGGGAGTGGATGCGCGCGACAGCCTGCAGCGGCGCCCGGTTCCAGGTCGGGACCAGGCCGAGCAGCTCGGTCGTCATCCGTGCCACGGCCAGCGCGAGGGGATCCGCGTCTCCACGGCGCAGCCCGTCCGGGTCGTACGGGGCACCCTCGATCGCCGCGCTCGCCGCGGCCCCGAGCAGGAGCGAGTCGGCGGTCATCTCGGGGGTGCTGCGACGCAGGCCTCGGTCGCGCAGGAGCGAGTCGATCCCGTCGCGGGTCGCTGCGAACGCCGACGGGACGCCGTCGAGGTCGATCAGGGCGGAAAACGGGTCAGGCACGCCCTGCAGAGTACCTGGGCGTCCGATGTCCGTTGGTAGCCTCGGCCTTGTGGACAGGTCCTCGGAGCGTGCATCGGCGTACGACGGGTGTGCCGGCCAGTACGCGAACGCGCGGCCGTCCTATCCCGAGCGTGCCGTGCGGTGGCTGGTCGGTGACGAGCCCGTCCGCGTCCTGGAGCTCGGCGCCGGCCCCGGCCAGATGACCGAGGCGCTGCTCCGCGCCGGTCACGACGTGGTCGCGCTGGACCGCTCGGCCGAGATGCTCCGGCAGCTCGCCGAGCACCTCGAGGTCCCCGTCGCCCGGGGAGTGGCCGAGCGGCTGCCCTTCCACGCCGGCGCGTTCGACGTCGTCGTCGCCGCACAGTCGTTCCACTGGTTCGACCCGCTGCGCTGCCTGCCGGAGATCGCGCGTGTGCTCCGCACCGACGGCCATCTCTCCCTCGTGTGGAACACCCGTGACGAGTCCGTGCCGTGGGTCCGCCGCCTCACCTCGATCATCGACGCGGAGCCGGAGGACCTGGATGAGATCGCCGACTCGCTCCCCCTCTCAGGGCTGTTCGACCTGCCTGCGACGACGAGCTACGGGTTCTGGCAGCAGCTCGACCTCGATGCGCTGCTCGACCTGGTCGCCTCCCGCTCCTCCATCGCCGCGAGGCCGCCGAGCGAACGCGACGCCATCCTGCGTCAGGTCCGCGGGCTGTACGACAGCCACGCGAGCGGCCACAACGGGCTCCGCATGCGGTACGCGACACGCTGCTACCGCGCCGTCGTGCACAAGGACGCGCTCAACAGTCCGGACGCTCCGGGCCGCGAGTTCCACGTCGACCTCGGCTAGCTAGGGCCTCCCCGCAGGCGACTCGTCGCGTGTGCGCTCACGCTTGCGTCGCCGCTCGCCGATCCACGTGATGACGAGCGCGAGCAGACCGATGACCGCGAGGACGGCGATCGTACGGGCCTGACCCGACGTCTCGGGACCGCGGCCGACCCCGTCGACGCCGATCGCCGACCCGAGCAGCCAGCCGCCCACGACGAGCACGAGGAACCCGCCGACGGTGACCTTGACGACCAGGCCTCCGAACCGCGTGATCCACGACCCCGCCTCACCACCGACCAGCGCACCCGCGAGATACAGCGACCCGCCGACGCACATCGCGAGGATCGCCGTGATCGGGATGCCGTCCGCGGGGTCGGACAGGTCGTCGTACCCGCGCCAGAGGACCAGCCCCGCGAGCACGAGGGGGAGGGCGGCGAAGACAGCGAGTGCGGTGTTGGTGCGCCGCACCTGACCGTCTGACGCCGACTTGCTCACAGCCGCAGATCGTAGCCGACGAGGCGCTCGTCGCCGTCCGCTGAGAGCGAACGAGGGCGATTCCGGATAGCGCGGGCTTGGGTCACCCGCCTAGCGTGAAGGGGTGACCACGTCGCTCGCACCCGTCCCGCCCGCACCGGAGCCCGCACCGCTGCTTCGCCAGGCACTGGGTGACGCGCTGCGAGACGTTCGCCGGACCCGCGGTCGGACGCTGCGCGACGTGGCCAAGTCCTCCCAGGTCTCGCTGGCCTACCTCTCCGAGGTGGAGCGCGGCCAGAAGGAGGCCTCGTCGGAGATCATCGCCGCTGTGTGCACGGCGCTCGGCATCACGATGCTCGACCTGGTCGCCTCGGTCGCCCGCACGTACGCGCTGCACGAGGGCCACGGGCCGATCCGCTCCGCCGGTGCACCGCCGTGCCCGGTCGCGATGGCCGCCTGACCCTCGCGTGACGCCACCGCAGCAGCACGTATGGCCTGCTGTCGGTGCCCCGGTCCGTCAGGTCACGACGAAGTACGGCGGCCGCCCCCACTGGGAGTTCGACACGACGTTCGCCGGTGCGGACGAGCACGGCGCGTGGCTCTTCATGCCCCCCGGGTCGCGGATGGTCCGACCGGGCCGCGACGTGCGCACCGTGGTCGCGAGCCTCACCCTCGTCCCGCACACCGCGCCGTACGTCGCGACCTTCCATGCCGTCGAGGACGCCCCACCGGGTCGGCTCCGCTGGCGTCTCTATGTCGACATGACGACGCCCGCCGCGTGGGAGCGCCCTGACCGGGTGACGATGCTGGACCTCGACCTCGACGTGGTGCTCACCATCGACGGCACGGTCGAGGTGCTCGACGAGGACGAGCTCGCGGAGCACAGCAGCGACTACGGCTACCCCGACGACCTCGTGACGCTGGCGGAGCAGTCGGCACTCGACGTCACGGCCGCGATCCGCAGCGGAGCCGAGCCCTTCGGGGCGCTCGGCTGGGAGCGGCTGCGCGCCGCCAAGACGACAGGCTCCTGAACCCGGTCGTACGGCCGAGGTCAGGCCTGCGACCAGGCCCCGAGCTCGTTGCCGCTCGGGTCGAGGAAGTGGAACCGACGCCCGCCCGGGAACGCGTACGGGCCTTCGGTCACACGACCGCCCGCTGCGACGACGGCCGTGGCGCACCCCTCGAGGTCGTCGGCGTACAGGAGCACCAGCGTGCTGCCGCGCGTGACCTCGGCCGCGAGGCGCAGGCCTCCTGCCTCGTCGCTCCCGGACTCCGCGGGGGTGCGGAAGCCGGCGTACTCGTCGCCGTACGGGACGATCTCCCACCCGAACGCGTCCCGGTAGAACGCTGACGCGGCGGGAAGGTCGGTGACGGCGATCTCGATGTAGTCGACGGACCGCGGGACGAGGTGCTGGTGTGCAGGCATACGGCCACCGTCCCACCGAGGGCTGACAGGTCGCGAGCCCGCGGCGCTCCAGGGGCAGCGGTCCGGTCGTGCCGATCAGTAGGCTGGAGGGGTGCGATTCCTCAACGACCTGCAGCCGTCGGGCGACCTGACCTACAGCGACGTCTTCATGGTGCCGTCACGCTCCGACGTGATCTCGCGCTTCGATGTCGACCTCACGACGCCCGACGGCATCGGCACGACGATCCCGATCGTCGCCGCCAACATGACGGCCGTGTCGGGACGCCGGATGGCCGAGACGCTGGCGCGGCGTGGTGGCATCGCTGTGATCCCGCAGGACATCCCGCTCGACGTCGTCGCCCGGTCCGTCACGCAGGTCAAGGCGGCGCACCCCGTGTACGACACGCCGGTGTCCGTCACCCCTGACACGACCGTCGGCGAGGCGCTCAGCCTCCTCCCGAAGCGCGCCCACGGCGCGATCCTGGTCGTGGACGGCGACAAGCCCGTCGGAGTCGTCACCGAGCACGACGGTGCCGAGATCGACCGCTTCGCGCAGGTCCACGAGGTGATGAGCTCCGACGTCCTCGCGCTCGACGTCGCCGACGAGCCTCGCGCGATCTTCGACGCCCTCAGCGAGCGTCACCTGTCGTACGCGCCGGTGCTCGAGGACGGCGTCCTCGTCGGCGTCGCGACGAAGAAGGGGGCGCTGCGCTCCACGCTCTACACACCCGCGCTCGACCCGCAGGGCCGCCTCGTGATCGGTGCCGCGATCGGCATCAACGGCGACGTCAGCGGCAAGGCCAAGGAGCTCCTCGCGATGGGCGTCGACGTGCTGGTGGTCGACACCGCGCACGGCCACCAGGCCAAGATGCTGCAGGCGCTGCCGCTGGTCGTGGCCGAGCGCGACGCGTACGAGGCCGAGACCGGTCGCCGCGTCCCCATCGTCGCCGGCAACGTGGTGTCCGCCGACGGCACGCGCGACCTGCTCGAGGCCGGCGCCGACGTCGCCAAGGTCGGTGTGGGTCCCGGCGCGATGTGCACGACCCGCATGATGACCGGCGTCGGGCGCCCGCAGTTCTCGGCGGTGCTGGAGTGCTCGACCGCAGCAGCCGAGCTCGGCGGGACGGTGTGGGCCGACGGCGGCGTGCGCTACCCGCGCGACGTCGCGCTCGCCCTCGCCGCCGGTGGCGCGAGCGTGATGATCGGCTCGTGGCTGGCCGGCACCTACGAGAGCCCCGGCGACCTCCGCATCGGCGCGGACGGCCGCGCGTACAAGGAGTCGTTCGGCATGGCGTCCGCCCGCGCCGTCTCCAACCGGACCCGTGACGCGGCCGGCTTCGAGCGGGCGCGCATGGCGCTGTTCGAGGAGGGCATCAGCAGCTCCCGGATGTACCTCGACCGCGAGCGCCCGGGCGTCGAGGACTTGGTCGACCAGATCATCGCGGGCGTGCGCTCCTCGGCGACGTACGCCGGCGCGCGGTCGATCCCCGAGTTCGCCGAGCGTGCCGTGGTCGGGCTGCAGAGCACCGCCGGGTACGAGGAGGGGCGCCCGCTGCACGCGAGCTGGTGACGACGTCGGGTCGCGCGTCAGTCGTCGCCGAGGCCGCGCGCCGCGAGGGCGTCGCCGGTCTCCTGGGCGCGCGCGACGACACGGATGACGAACGGTGAGAGGTACGCCCGGGGCCGGCGCTCGAGGCCACGCGCCCGCGCCGCGTCCCGGGTCTCGACCGCGATCGCGATCGTGCCCGGGATGGCCTGGACGGCGAGCCCGACGGTGAGCGCGACGCGGTCCGGTTCGGCCCCGAGGCGGCGGAACGGCGTGATCCAGCGGACCAACGCGTCGAGCATCGCGTTGACCGGGGTCGTTGCCGTCAGCACGACGGCGACGAGAGCCAGCGCGAAGAGGTCCACCACCGTCTCGATCGCCCGGTCGGGTCCTTTGAGCCACCACTGGAACGCTGCGACGACGACCGCCACGAGAAGCACGCCGCGGGCCGCCCGGGCGAGCGCGGTGACCGAGACGCGCGCGAGCAGGGCGGCTCCGAGCGCGAGGGCGAGGAACACCCACGACGCGGGCATGCTGCGGACGGCGACGACGCAGAGGCTGAACACCGCCAGGGTGCTGACCTTCACCCCGACGGGGAGCCGGTGCACCAGGGAGTCGCCGGGCTGGTAGCTGCCGACGAGCTGCGGCGTGCTCACAGCCCGGCGCCCTCGCGCGCCTCGACGGACGCCACGTAGTCGTCGACGGCGGCGTCGGGCGCGCCGTCGTACCGGATCCGCCCGTCCTCGACAACCAGCACGCGGTCGCACCGTCGTGCGAGGTCGAGGTCGTGGGTGACGAGCACGAGCTGCTGCTCGAGCCCGAGCAGGACGTCGCCGACGCGGCGGGTGTTGGCGAGGTCGAGGAGGGTCGTCGGCTCGTCGGCGACGACGACGGAGGGCTCCACCGCGAGCACCCCGGCGAGCGCGAGCATCTGGCGCTGCCCGCCCGAGAGCGCATGGACGCTGGTGTCGGCGAGGTCGGCCAGCCCGAATGACGCCAGCATCTCGATCGCTCGTGCCCGACGAGCGGTCGCGCCCTTGACGTGCCGGCGCAGCGAGAGCTCGACGTCCTCGACGCACGTCGGCATCACCACCTGCGCGGCGGGATCGGTGAACACGAACCCGACGCGACGGCGTACGCGTGAGGGGTCCTTGGAGACGTCGACGCCGTCCACGACGACCCGCCCCGTCGTGGCGGTCACGAGACCGTTGACGAGGCGGGCCAGGGTGGACTTGCCGGAGCCGTTGGCGCCGACGACGCCGACGCGTCGCTCGGTCAGCTCGAGCGTCGTGGGCTCGAGGACGACCTTGGGACCGTGGGGCGTGTCGACGGTGACGCCGGCGGCGTCGAAGGTGAGGGTGGGCACGGTCAGGGGTGGAGCAGCTTCGGGAAGGCCCGGTGCACCTCGGCGGCGATGATCGCGACGAACGTCGTCTTGACCAGGTCACCCAGCCAGAACGGGGTGTCCCAGCTCGCGGCAGTGAGGAACGAGACGTCCTGGTGCAGCATCATGCCGATGATGCCCATCGGGTGGATCACCAGGATGCTGGCCGTGATCGAGCACGCGAACACCCACACCGCACGCGTCTTGCGCGTCGGCCCGGCGACGTACTTGACGAGGAAGCCGCCGAGCGCCGCCGCGAACGGGAAGCTGATCAGGTAGCCGGCGCTCACCCCGGTGAACGCGCCGAGCCCGGACGAGTGCTCGGCGAAGACCGGCAGGCCGATCGCGCCGAGCGCGAGGTAGAGCGACACCGCGGCGAACCCGCGGGCCGGGCCGAGAAGGCAGCCGGTGAGCATCACGGCGAAGGTCTGCAGCGTGATCGGTACGCCGGCAGAGCCGACGGGGATCGCGCCGATGTAGGCGCAGGCCGAGATGAGGGCGGCGAAGGCCGCGATGAGGGCGAGGTCGGTGGTCGAGAAACCGCGACGCTTCGTGGCTGTCGTGGCGGGCCGGGCGTCGGGACCGGCGGCAGGCCGGGCGTCGGGTTGCGCGTCGAGCGTCATGATCGTCTCCTGAACGGTGTTCACCTGAACGGCGTTCAGGCTAGCCGATAGGATGCGCGCATGGCCAACCGCCTCCATGACGTCGTCGACGGAGCACTCCGCGTGCTCGACACCCACGGGCTCGAGTTCCTGTCGATGCGCCGGGTCGCCGCAGAGCTCGAGGTGCAGCCGAGCGCCCTCTACCACCACGTCCCGAACAAGCAGACCCTGCTGGCGTTGATGGCCGACGAGATCCTGGCCCGCGGACGACGCGAAGAGCCGGCCGGCCCGTGGGACGAGCGTGTGGCGGCGCTGTGCGACGAGTTCCGTACGGCGATGCTCGCCGTCCGCGACGGCGCCGAGGTGGTCGCGACGGCGTCAGCCTTCGGCCTGGGCGCACACGAGCCCGAGCAGCGGCTGAGCGCTGCGCTCGCGGGCTTCGAGGAGGACGTCGCGGTCTCGGGCGCCCGGACGATCATGCTCTTCGTCCTCGGGCACGCCTCTGCGCGTCAGATGCACGAGCAGGCGAGCGCGACGGGCGCGATCGAGTACGACGGCTCGATCGGGTCGGCGGAGTCCTTCGACCTCGGGCTCGGGCTGATCGTCTCCGGGCTCAGGGCAGCGTCGCCGGTCGGGGTGTGAGGTTTCGACTCGCTCCGCTCGCTCAACCAGCGGAGGGTCGGCTCGGCTCGCTCAACCAGCGGAGGGTCGGCTCCGCTCGCTCAACCAGCGGAGGGTCGGCTCGGCTCGCTCAACCAGCGGAGGGTCGGCTCCGCTCGCTCAACCAGTGGGTCGAGCTAGCGCATCATCTCGCTGAACGCCGACGTCGCGGCAGGCGTCGGGGTCGGCCCCACGACGATCTGGCTCGCGAGCCGGAAGACCTCGATGAGGAGACGATCGAGGGTGTCGACGAGAGCAGCCTCGTTGGGCGTGCTGCTGCGGAACAGCTGGTTGTCGACGTTGCGGTGGGCCTCGACCCAGCCGATGGAGGACCAGGCCTCGGCGACGGTCGTCGCGACGTCGCCGCGGTAGTCGCTCGTCAGTCGCAGGCGCGCGCCGCCACGATGGCTGAAGATCACGATGCGCCGCATGGACGAAGGGCCCTTCGTGGTGGCCTCGTGGATGATCTGCCAACCGGGATACGCGGTCACGTTGCTCTCTTCTTCGTCGTGGGTCGCCCGAACGACCATGTTGTTCTACCGCCCCCGGTGCGCGTCATCCTAGCCCCCCGCACGCCGCCGTCCTACCCCTGCCCTCCCCGTGACGTAGGTCACGTGAAGATCCGCCGATCGCTGAGATTTCAGGAAGGTAACAGCGCGGTTCCGCCGCCCCGCCCGTGAACCCGGTCACAAGCGCCCGAGCCCGCTCGACTGCCGCGCGGACGCCGTACGCACCCGCCGCCGGTCGCAGGATCGGTGCCGTTTGTCGAACACCGATGCACCGACGCGAGCGCCAGGTGTGACCGGGGGCACAATGGTCGGCGGAACGCTGTCGAGACCAGAGGAAGTGCCGTGGGAAAGTCGCTGTCCAACCTGTTGCACGAGAACCGCCGCTTCGAGCCACCCGCCGACCTCGCGGCGAACGCCAACGCGACGGCCGAGACGTACGCGGTCGCGTCCGAGGACCGGCTCGCCTTCTGGGCGGACGCTGCGCGGAGGCTCGACTGGGACAAGCCGTTCACCGAAGTCCTGGACTGGTCCACGCCACCGTTCGCGAAGTGGTTCGCCGACGGCACGCTGAACGCCTCGTACAACTGCGTCGACCGCCACGTCGAGGCAGGCCGGGGCGACAAGGTCGCGTTCCACTGGGTCGGCGAGCCCGCGGACGACACCCGGACCCTCACGTACGCCGAGCTGCAGGACGAGGTGAGCAAGGCGGCGAACGCGATCGAGGAGCTCGGCGTCGAGGCCGGCGACCGCGTCGCGATCTACATGCCGATGATCCCCGAGGCCGTGGTCTCGATGCTCGCGTGCGCCCGCATCGGCGCCGTCCACACCGTCGTGTTCGGCGGCTTCTCCGCCGACGCGCTGGCGAGCCGCATCGTCGACTGCGGCGCCAAGCTCGTCATCACCGCCGACGGTGGCTACCGACGCGGCGCACCGTCCGCGCTCAAGCCGGCGGTCGACGAGGCCGTCGCCAAGGTCGAGGCCGAGCAGTCCGGTCTGGTCGAGAACGTCCTCGTCGTGCGCCGTACCGGCCAGGACGTCGCCTGGAACACCGACGTCGACGTCTGGTGGCACGAGGTCGTCGACGAGTCCTCCACCGACCACAAGCCCAAGGCGTTCCCTGCCGAGCACCCGCTGTACGTCATGTACACGTCCGGCACGACGGGCAAGCCGAAGGGCATCCTGCACACCACCGGCGGCTACCTGACGCAGGCGGCGTGGACGCACTCGGCGGTCTTCGACCTCAAGCCCGAGACCGACGTCTACTGGTGCACCGCCGACATCGGCTGGGTCACCGGCCACTCCTACATCGTGTACGGACCGCTGGCCAACGGCGCGACGCAGGTCCTGTACGAGGGGACGCCCGACAGCCCGCACAAGGGCCGCTGGTGGGAGATCATCCAGAATTACGGCGTCACGATCTTCTACACCGCGCCGACGGCGATCCGCACGTTCATGAAGTGGGGCGCCGAGATCCCCGCCGAGTACGACCTGTCGACCCTGCGCGTCCTCGGCTCGGTTGGCGAGCCGATCAACCCCGAGGCGTACGTCTGGTACCGCGAGACGATCGGCGGCGGCCGTACGCCCGTCGTCGACACGTGGTGGCAGACCGAGACCGGCGCGATCATGATCTCCCCGCTCCCGGGCGTGACCGCCGCCAAGCCCGGCTCAGCGATGACGCCGATCCCCGGCATCAGCGCCGACGTCGTCAACGACGAGGCCGAGCCGGTCCCGAACGGGTCGGGCGGCTACCTCGTCCTCACCGAGCCGTGGCCGTCGATGCTGCGCACCCTGTGGGGTGACGACCAGCGGTTCATCGACACGTACTGGTCGCGCTTCGAGGGGATCTACTTCGCCGGCGACGGCGCCAAGAAGGACGAGGACGGCGACATCTGGCTCCTCGGCCGGGTCGACGACGTGATGAACGTGTCCGGCCACCGGCTGTCGACGACCGAGATCGAGTCGGCCCTGGTGTCGCACCCGAAGGTCGCCGAGGCGGCGGTCGTGGGGGCCGCCGACGACACAACGGGTCAGGCGGTCGTCGCCTTCGTCATCCTGCGCGAGTCGGCAGGCGACGGCGGTGAGGAGATCGTCGCCGACCTGCGCGCGCACGTCGCGAAGGAGATCGGGGCGATCGCGAAGCCGAAGTCGATCATGGTGGTGGCCGAGCTGCCCAAGACCCGATCGGGCAAGATCATGCGCCGCCTGCTCCGCGACGTCGCCGAGAACCGCCAGGTCGGCGACGTGACCACGCTCGCCGACTCCGGCGTGATGGACCAGATCAAGACCGGGATGGACTCCTCCTCCGAGGACTGACCAGCCCGCGCCGCGCTCGCGGCGGTGTCGGACGTCATCCGCGTCCAGGGTTCCGACCCACCGTCCGGATGACGTCCGGCCCCGCGCGCACGGCGGGCCGATCACCTCGGCGAGGCCCGATCCCCTAGGCTCGTGCCGACCGCACTGCAGCGCCGAGGAGTCGTGATGTCACACCCAGGAGCCACAGGACCCGCGGACGACGCCGAGCCCACCATCGGCCGGCTCGTCTCCGACATCAGCCGCGACATGTCGACGCTGGTGCGCAGCGAGATCGCGCTGGCGAAGTCCGAGCTGCGTGTCAGCGCGAAGTCGGGTGCGGTGGGTGCCGGTCTCCTCGTCGCGGTCGCCGTGCTGCTGCTGTTCGTGATCACGATGCTGTCGATGGCCGGCGGGTTCTTCTTCGCCTGGATCTTCGACCGCGCGGTCCCGCTCGCGTTCACCTGGGGCTTCCTGGTCATGACCGGCGTGTGGATCCTGGTCGTCCTGATCTGCGCGCTCCTCGGGATCCGGTTCCTCAAGCGGATCAAGGCACCCGAGAAGACGATCGCGACCGTCCAGGAGATCCCCGCGGCCCTCAAGGGACACAGCGACGCCGGCACGGAGATCACCCTGCCCCCGTCGGCGACCGCATCCGTCACCGCCGCCAAGCAGGGCGCCGGCAAGCACGTCAAGCCCTGATCCGCGCCACCAACCCGACGATCACGGCCAACGCTCCCGCCACACCGACGGCGATCAGCCACGTCCCGAACGACGCCAGGGCGGCGTCGTGGAGGCGCTCGGCGAGCGCCTGGCCATAGCCCGTACGACTGGCGACCTCACCGACGAGCCAGTCCCCGCCGGTGATGACGACCACGGCCTCCGCGACAGCGACGGCGATCAGGCCGCCACCCAGCCACGCGAGCGCGGTGAGGCGCCGGCGGGCGATCAGGATGCTGACGACTGCGAGAGCGACGCCGATCACGAGCAGCGGCAACGACCAGGAGGACCACTCCCTCACCCGGTCGAGCCGGTCACGCTGCTCCGGCGTGCCGACCGCGACCACCAGGTCGCCTGGTGCGCTCAGCTGGGTGCCGAGCCGGTCGTTGACCGTGCCCACGACCAGGTCGACCATCGGCGTCAGGTCGACCCCGAGGCGCCCGTCGAGCTCCGCAGGAGGGATGTCAGTGACGTTGATGCGGTGGGTGAGGACGTTGGCCTGCGTCCATGCCGCGCTGAAGCCCGGAAGGTCCGTCATCGAGTCGGCGACGCTGTGCACGACGGGTTCGGCGACCCGTCCGGCGACACCGTCGAGACCCGCGCGGGCGATGACGCCGTCCGCGACGGTGTCGGCGAGCGCCTCGCGGAACTCTGGATCATCACCCAGGGGTCCGGCGAGCTCCACGAACCCCGACTCGCTGACGACGTTCCGCTCGAACCACAGACCGGGCAGCGCGACCGCGGTCGCGACGAGGGAGAGGATCCCGATCAGGCAGGAGACGACGGCACGCATGGCCGCAGCCTATTGCGCGCCGGGGCCGTCACGGGCTGACGACGCGGTCCACCAGCCACGCGGTGCCACTGGCGTCGCGACTCATCGTGACGAGGTACTCGCCGGCGGTCGTCGGCACCGCGACGCGGGCGTGGGCGTCGGACCCGCTCAGCACCCGTGCATCGCCCTCCGGCTTCGCGGGCTCGAGGATCGACGGATCCATGAACGACAGCGTCGAGACGCCGACGGTGGACATCGCGGGTCGCAGCTCAGCCGCCCAGTCCTCGATCTTCACGTCGGGGCGCGCCCACAGCACGACGATGCGGGAGGCGGACTCGGTGGCGATCTTGTCGGCCTCCTTGGACCCGAGGGATCCCACCTTGGTCGACTGGGTCGACTGCGAGGACTCGTCTGGGGCATCGCCGTCGGTGTTCTCGCCGCCGCACGCAGAGACGCTCAGCATCAGGAGGACAGCGGCAGCGAGCAGGCGGGGCTTCACAGGACTCCTTCGGCGACGGACGGACCGCGCCATTATTGCGGTGACTGTCGGCAGGAACGAAATCCGCGTCCCAGGAGGCCCGCGAGGATGTGGCTGCACTCACACCGTCGTCACGCACAGCTGCCGGTGTTGACCGTGTCGTCGGCCTTCGCGCCCGCTCGGGCCGCGTCGCCGACCTGGTCCGCGGTGAGCGCGTAGCCCGTGGACGAGTCCGAGATCGACGCCGCGAAGACGACACCGAGGACGCGACCCTGCTCGGAGATCACCGGGCCGCCGGAGTTGCCGGACCGGACGAGCGCCCGCAGCGAGTAGACCTCGCGAACCACCTCGGCGGTGCCGTAGATGTCGGGGCTCCGCAGGCGCTGCTGCGATCGGATGCGCGCCGCACGCGCGTCGAAGGGCCCGTTCTCGGGGAAGCCGAGCACGGCCGCGCTCTCCCTCGGCTCGGCCTCGGGGTCGAACGACAGCGCACGTGCGCGCAGCCCCGGCACCTCCAGCACGGCGACGTCGAGGGAGGGGTCGTAGTAGACGACGCGCGCATCGAGCTTCTTGCCGCGCACGGTGACCGTCGGGTCGTCGACGCCCGCGACCACGTGCGCGTTCGTCATCACCCGCTCGGGGGCGAAGACGAAACCTGAGCCTTCGATGCCGCGGTCACACTCGGCGTACCCGGTGATGCGAGCGACGCTGCGGCGCGCCGCCTGCACCTCCGGTCGCGCGAGCACAGCCTGGTCGGGGGCCTCGACCGGCTCGATCGTCTCGTCGGCGAAGGGCTCGAGGTAGCGCGGGAAGAGCGTCGCGTCGACCACCGTGTCGAACGAGTGCAGCGCCGAGCGGACACCCTGCGGCATCACGGCGTCGACCGCTGCCAGCGTCGTGGAGCCCCGGACCGCGGTCGACGCGCCCGGGAGCTGCGAACCCGAGATCGCGTAGCCGAGCGCCCAGCAGACCACCAGCGCGGCCGTCGCACTCAGCACCACCCCTCCGGCGGCGTCGAGCGAACGTGCCGGCGGGTGGGTCACGCGCTCGCGGAGACCGTTGCCGAGGTGCGCGCCGATCGCCTGACCGGCCGACGCGATGACCAGCACGATCACGACCGCGAGCAGCGAGCGGCCGATCCCGTGGTCGACGCGGCTGAGCACCAGCGGTGCCACGACGAGTCCGACGACGCCGCCTGCCAGCAGACCGAGCATCGCGGCAGCGCCGGCGACGAACCCGCGGAGATAGCCCAGGACGGCGTACGAGATGACGACGACCACCACGACGACGTCGACGAGGGTCATCGGCGTCGTCCGCGGGCGGCGTCGGTCTCGATCTCCTCGACGAGCGGGTCGCGCGCAGAGCCGGGGTAGGGCACGATTCGGTCGGTGTCCCACGGGCGCTCCCAACCCGCGGCGCGGAACAGGCGCGACACGATGCCGGCGGTGAAACCCCACAGGATGAGGTCGCCGTTGACGGCGAACCCGGGTCCGAGCCAGCCCGACGGGTGCGAGACGGAGAAGCGGTTGGCCGGGTCGGTGAGCTCGTCGACCGGGCTGCGGAATACGGTCTCGACCTCGGCCGGATCGACCGCGCCCACCGGGGACGGTCGTCGCCACCACCCCAGGACCGGCGTCACGGCGAAGTTGCTCGGAGGGAGCCACAGCCGCGGCAGCGATGCGAACACGTCGACCCCGTCCGGGTCGAGGCCGACCTCTTCCTCGGCCTCGCGCAGCGCGGTCGCCACGGGGCCGCCGTCCTCCGGGTCGGTCGCGCCCCCCGGGAACGCGATCTGCCCGGCATGGGAACGCATCGCGTGCGCGCGCTCGGTGAGCAGCAGGTCGGGGCCGGACTCGCCCTCGCCGAACAGCACCAGGACCGCTGCAGGCCGCGCGGTCGCCGGTGCCTCCGGCATCGACGGCGACAGGAAGCGCGGGCTGTCGATGCGACGGCCGACCTCCGCGACAGGGCGCAGCCAGTCGGGCAGGGCGTCGTCGGCGACCAGCTCACGGTCGTACGCCATCAGGACCTCCTCATGCCAGGTCGACGCCGAGGTGTTCCTTGACCAGCGACCGCAGCTGATCGTACGACGTGATCGGAACCCGCTCGGTGGCGACGACCTCGCCGGCCGCATCCACGAACACCGTCTGCGGCAGGCCGACGACACCGAGGTCCTTGGCGACGGACTGCTCGGGGTCGGAGACCAGCGGATAGGTCACGCCGGTCTCCTTCGCGAGCTCCAGCGCGCCCGCAGGGTCGGGGTCGCGGAAGTTGATGCCGAGCACTGCCAGCTCGTCGCCGGCCTCGGCATGGAGCCGGGCGAGGTGCGGGAGCTCGTCGCGGCACGGCCCGCACCACGTTGCCCAGACGTTGATCACCGTCGGAGTTGCGGGCAGACCCGGCAGGCTGACCGGCGCGCCTCCGCCGAGGCACTCGAGATAGACGCCCGGCAGGCCGCCCTCGACCGCGCCCCGTCGACTCGTCCGCGGGCAGTCCTCGATGCCGGCGTCGGCCTTCAGCGCCCGCAGCTCAGGGGTGTCGACCACGCTTGAGCCAGCGGCGTCGGACGTCGGGCCTCCTCCGTCGGCAGGCACCAGGTCGTCGCCGCCGCAGGCGGTCAGCGCCAGGACAGCGCCGAGGAGCAGGACGGGCAGCGCCAGGCGCCGCCGTGCACCGGCACGACCCGCGCCGGGCACGGGCGTACGACTCATGCCCGCCCCTCCGTCCGGAGGAGCTTCGCCGCCACCTCGGGATCGGTCGGGCCCTCGCCGTACGACGGGCACCACCGCGCGATCGAGCACGCACCGCACGCCGGCTTGGTCGCGTGGCAGCAGCGCCGGCCGTGCCAGATCAGCCGCTGGCTGGCGAGCGTCCAGTCCTTCTTGGCGATGAGGCGGTCGAGGACCATCTCGGCACGCACCGGATCCTTGAGCGCAGCAGCGTCGAGCAGCCCGAGGCGCCTGCCGACGCGCTGGACGTGGGTGTCGACCGGGAACCCGGGGATGCCGAAGCCGTTGCCGAGCACGACGTTGGCCGTCTTGCGTCCCACCCCGGGAAGGGTCGTGAGGTCGTCCATCCGCGGCGGCACCTCGCCGTCGAAGTTGTCCACCAGCGCCGTGGCGAGCGCGATGATGCGCTCGGTCTTGGCACGGAAGAAGCCGGTGGGCTTGATGATCTCCTCGACCACGGCCGGCTCGGCCTCGGCGAGCGCACGCGCGTCCGGGTAGCGCGAGAACAGGGCAGGCCGGATGCTGTTGACCCGGCGGTCGGTCGTCTGCGCCGAGAGGACGGTGACGACGAGCAGCTGGAAGGCGTCGTCGAAGTCCAGCTCGATGTCGGCGTCAGGGTAGGTCTCGGCGAGCACGCGGTCGATCTTGCGGGCGCGCCGCACGTCCGACGTCTCCGGAGCGGGAACCTCGGGGAGTGCGGGCTTCTTGCGGCGGGGGGTGGACGGGCGCCCGGCGGTGGTCTTCGGCACGCAGCCAGCGTACGGGGCGCGGGGGACACGCAGGGCGCTGTCGGTGGCGCCGAGTTGGCCGGATGAGGGACACTGGACGTGCGTGACTATTTCTTTGGTCAAGGAGAACCCGTGGACAACGACGTACTTCGGCAGGCACCGCTCTTCTCGGGCCTCGACGACGAGGCTGCCGAGTCGCTCGGCTCGCAGATGTCGTCGACGCGCCTGCGGCGCGGAGACGTGCTGTTCCACGAGGGCGACGAAGGCGACCAGCTCTACATCGTCGCCGACGGCAAGATCAAGCTCGGGCGCAGCTCGGCTGACGGCCGTGAGAACCTCCTCGCGATCCTCGGCCCCGGCCAGATGTTCGGTGAGCTCTCACTGTTCGACCCGGGCCCGCGCTCGGCGACCGCGACCGCGGTGACCGACTCGGAGCTCACGAGCCTGAGCCACGACGACCTCACCAAGTGGCTCAACGACCACCCCAACGTCTCGCGGGCCCTCCTCGGCCAGCTCGCGTCGCGTCTGCGTCGCACCAACGACGTCGTCGCCGACCTCGTCTTCTCCGACGTCCCGGGCCGCGTCGCGAAGGCGCTGATCGACCTGTCGCAGCGCTTCGGCCGCAAGGCTGACGACGGCATCCACGTGCACCACGACCTCACTCAGGAGGAGCTCGCCCAGCTGGTCGGCGCCTCCCGCGAGACCGTCAACAAGGCGCTCGCCGACTTCGCGATGCGCGGTTGGCTCCGCCTCGAGCCGCGCTCGGTCGTCATCATCGAGCCCGACCGCCTCTCCAAGCGCGCCCGCTAGCCCCCCTTTCCCGCTCGCGAGTCACCGCTCCCGCCTCGCGAGTCACCGCTCCCGCCTCGCGAGTCGCGGCCCCCGCCCCGCGAGTCGCGGCTCCCGCCCCGCGAGTCGCGGCCTGTGGATGCGGGAACCTCCGGCGTCCCTGTGGACGGCGCGCACGGCGATGGTGGCGTCGACGCTTCGATGGGCGGATGCCCGATCCCCTCAACGAAGGACGCCCCTTCTTCAGCCGTGACTACGCCGCGGTCGGCTTCTCGAGCGATCACGCGTTGCGTCGAGCGATCAACGAGAAGCGTGTTCGACCGGTCTTCAAGCACGTGTACGTTGACGCGGCCGTCCCTGACACCCGGATCCTCCGGCTCCGCGCCGTACGCCTCGTCACCCCGCCGCACGCGATCGTCAGTGACTGCTTCGCCTCCTGGCTGTGGGGAGTCGACTCCTTCCGGCCCAGCGATCGCCACCTCCTGACACCGACGCTGGTCGTGCCCCACGGGCAGAGTCGCGTGCGAGCCCCGGGCGTCTCCTGTCGCCAGGCGATCCTCCCGGACACGGACGTCACCGAGTTCGAGGGGATCCTCGTCACGACGCCGGTCCGTACGGCCTCGGACCTGCTGCGCAGGATGTGGCGACCGTACGCACTCGCTGCCGCCGACGGGATGCTGCGAGCGGAGTTGTACGAGCCGGCCCACCTGTACGACTACGTGATGGCGCTCAACGGGTTCCGTGGAGCACCGCAGGCCCGAGAACTCGTCGGCCTGATCGATCCGGGAGCAGCGTCGCCGGGAGAGTCGTGGCAGAGGCTGCGGGTGATCGACGCCGGCTTCCCGCGTCCGAAGACACAGATCCATGTGCTCGACGAGTGGGGCCGCGACCGCTACTTCGACCTCGGATACCGCCACTTGCTGATCGCGAGCGAGTACGACGGTCGCGAGCACCACACGACCGACGACGACACGGATCACGACAGCGAGCGGCGCGGCTACTTCGAGCGCCGGTACGGCTGGCGCTTCGTGATCGGCACGCGCGAACGCATCTTCGGGACCGATCCCGCGTTCGAGTACGAGCTCGGCACGCTGCTCGGCATGTCACCACGCCCGCGGACATGGTGACTCGCGGGCACGGAACGGTGACTCGCGAGCGGGGAAGGGTGACTCGCGGGCACGGAACGGTGACTCGCGAGCGGGGAAGGGTGACTCGCGAGCGGGGAAGGGTGACTCGCGAGCGGTCAGGTGGTGCGGAGGTACTCGAGCTGCGCCCGCACCGACAGGGTCGCGGCCGGCCACAGGATCGGATCCACGTCCGCATACACGGTGCGTACGACGTCGTCGGCCGACTCCGCGCCGGCGTCCAGCGCCTCGCGCACCTGGGTCAGGCGCTCCTCACGGTGCGCGAGGTAGCCGTCGATGACGGCCCCAGCATCCGCCAGGACCGGTCCGTGCCCCGGATACAGCCGCACGGTGCCCTCGACCGAGTCGACCGCCGCACGCAGCGTGCGCAGGGAGTCGAGGTACGGGCCGAGCGCGCCGTCGGGATGCGCGACGACCGTCGTCCCGCGCCCCAAGACCGTGTCACCCGACAGCAGCGCGGCGTCGTCGCGGAGCAGGAACGAGACCGAGTCGGTGGTGTGTCCCGGCGACGCCAGCACCTCGAGCCGGACGCCGTCGACCTCGATCGTCTCGCCGTCGACCAGCGGGTCCGCGTCGAGGCACAGTGCCGGGTCGACCGCGCGTACGGGGGCAGCCGCGAGCTCGGCGAACCGCTCGGCACCCTCGGTGTGGTCGTGGTGGCGATGCGTCAGCAGCACGACCGCCACGGGCGCGGCCATCTCGAGCACGCGACGCAGGTGGGGCTCGTCGAGCTCACCCGGGTCGACCACGATCGAGCGTGCTCCGGACGCGCGCCCCTGCTCGTCCGGTGCCCGCAGGATCCACGTGTTGGTCCCGTCGAGCGTCATGTGCCCCGGGTTGTCCTCGCGGACGCAGCTGGCCCACTCGCTGACGACCCCACCGTCGAACCGTTCCGTCACGGCAGCTCCGTCTCCAGGTAGTAGGTGCCGTCGACCTCGACCAGCCGGGGCTCGACCGGCACGATACGCCGTGTCGGCGCCACCTCGAGCGCGGAGGCCGCCGACGGGAGCGCCGCCAGCTCGCGGCACGTGACCGATGTCGGAGGCAGCATCGCCATGTCGCCGGCGTCCACGGACGCGAGCGCGGCGCTCAAAGGCATCCACGAGGCGTGGTCCGCCTCGGAGGCGAGGTGGCCGACCCGCTGTCCCCGCGGCAGCACGGCGACGAAGAACCGGGTGTCGAAGCGCCGCGGCTCGAAGCCGGGCGTGATCCAGTGGGCCCACGCGCCGAGCAGGTCGGTACGCAGCACGAGGGACCGACGGCGCAGGAAGTCGGAGAACGCGAGCGTGTGCGCCTCCAGCGCCAGGCGGTCGGCCTGCCAGTCAGCGCCGCTGGTGTCGCCGACGACCGTCTCGGCGTCGGGGCCGGCGAGCAGGACGCCGGACTCCTCGTACGTCTCGCGCACCGCCGCGCACACCAGTGCACGAGCCACGTCGGTCGAGCAGCCCCACCTGTCGGCCCACTCCTGCGGTGCCGGTCCCGCCCACGCGACGTCGGTGTCGGAGTCGCGAGGATCCACGCCACCGCCGGGGAAGACGTACATGCCGGGCGCGAACGCCATCGACCGCTGCCGCCGCAGGAGATACGCTTCGACGCCCTCGGCGCCGTCGCGCAGGAGCACGACCGTCGCAGCATCGCGCGGCGTCGACGCCTCAGCCTGCCGACCGGCGTGCTCGGCGATCGACGGCGGCATCGGCACGCGCATCGTCATGCCGTCAGCTCGACGATGACCTCGACCTCCACTGGTGCGTCGAGCGGCAGCACGCTGACGCCGACGGCGCTGCGGGCGTGGACGCCTGCGTCGCCGAACACGGCTCCGAGGAGCTCGCTGGCGCCGTTGGCGACCGTGGGCTGGCCGGTGAAGTCGGGCGTGCTGGCGACGAAGACGACGGCCTTGACGACCCGCGCGACGCGCGTGAGGTCACCGTCGACCAGCGAGGCGACGGCGGCCAGCGCGTTGAGCGCGCACAGGCGGGCGCACTCCTGGGCCTCCTCGGCGGTGACGTCCGCACCGACCTTGCCGGTGCTGATGAGCGCGCCGTCACGCATCGGCAGCTGCCCGGACGTGTAGACGTACGACCCGGTGCGCACCGCGGGCAGGTAGGCCGCGACGGGGGGTACGACCTCCGGCAGGGTCAGACCGAGCGCGGCGAGGTTCTCCGCCGGGGTCGACATCAGGATCCCTCGACCGGGCGCTTGAAGTACGCCACGAGGTTCTCGGGGTTCATTCCCGGCACGATCTGCACGAGCTCCCAGCCATCCCGACCGAAGTTGTCGAGGATCGCCTTCGTCGAGTGCACGAGGACCGGTGCTGTCAGATACTCCCACTGCGTCATGGATCGACTGTATCCGTACCTGCTCACGACCCACCCTCTACGCTCGACATCGTGGCTGGCGAGAAGCGACTCCACGTCGTGACAGGCAAGGGCGGGACGGGCAAGAGCACCGTCGCCGCCGCGCTCGCGCTCGGCCTGGCCGCCCAAGGTCGCACCGTGCTGCTGTGCGAGGTCGAGGGCAGGCAGGGCATCGCCCAGCTCTTCGACGTCCCGCCCCTGCCGTACGAGGAGCGGCAGGTGGCTGCCACCGATGACGGCGCGGTCTACGCGCTCGCGATCGACGCCGAGGAGGCGCTCCTCGAGTACCTCGCGATGTTCTACCGGCTGGGCCGCGCGGGCAAGGCGCTCGACCGGTTCGGGGTGATCGACTTCGCGACGACGATCGCGCCGGGGGTCCGCGACGTGCTGCTGACCGGCAAGGTCTACGAGGCCGTACGCCGCCGCGATGAGGCCGGCGCCTACACCTATGACGCGGTCGTGCTCGATGCTCCGCCGACCGGCCGGATCACGCGGTTCCTCAACGTCAACGAGGAGGTCGCGGGCCTCGCGAAGGTCGGACCCGTACGCCGCCAGGCCGACTCGATCATGACGATGATGCGGTCGCAGCGCACCGCCGTGCACCTCGTCACGCTGCTCGAGGAGATGCCCGTGCAGGAGACGATGGACGCGATCAACGACCTGAACGCCGCCACCCTCGGGGTCGGGCACGTGATCGTCAACCAGGTCCTGCCCTCCCCGTTGGACGATGCCGCCGCCGAACGCGTCGCCTCCGGCGCACTCACGCCGGCCGCCGTCGCGAAGAGCCTGGCGCGGGTCGAGGACGAGCTCGGTCCGTCCGCGGCCGAGGGCCTGCTCCTCGAGGGCCACGCGCACGTCGCGCGCCAGCGCCTGCAGTCCCACCAGCGCGCCGTGCTGACCGAGGCGGGCGCACCCGTCGTCGAGCTCCCGCACCTGGAGGACGGCGTCGACCTCGGCGGCCTGTACGACCTGGGCGGGCGCCTCGTGGAAGGCGGGGTCCGATGAGCCGGAGCCGTACGCGGTCGCGTCAGGTCGGCGGCTCCACGACCGCCGATGCGGCGACCGTGCTCGACGTCGACGCGATCATCGACGACCCCACCATCGAGATCGTCGTCTGCTGCGGTGCCGGAGGTGTCGGCAAGACGACCACGTCCGCCGCGCTCGCGCTGCGTGCGGCCGAGCGCGGACGCAAGGTCTGCGTCCTGACGATCGACCCGGCGCGCCGGCTCGCTCAGTCGCTGGGGCTGACCGCGCTCGACAACGTCCCTCGTCCGGTTGCCGGCGCGGGGGCCGACGGGGGCTCTCTCGACGCGATGATGCTCGACATGAAGCGGACCTTCGACGAGGTCGTCGTCGCCCACGCCTCGCCGGAGAAGGCGGCGCAGATCCTCGGCAACCCGTTCTACGTGGCCCTGTCGAGCTCGTTCGCGGGGACGCAGGAGTACATGGCGATGGAGAAGCTCGGCCAGCTCCACGCCGAAGCCGTCGCCGACGGCGCCGACGGACGGCGCTGGGACCTCATCGTGGTGGACACACCGCCCTCACGGTCGGCGCTCGACTTCCTGGACGCGCCCGAACGCCTCTCGTCGCTGCTCGACGGCCGGCTCATCCGGCTGCTCCTCGCGCCCGCACGTGGACCGGCACGGCTGTTCTCAGCAGGGTTCGGGATGATCACGTCGGCGCTCAACAAGGTGCTCGGGGCGCAGGTCCTCACCGACGTCCAGACGTTCGTGGCGGCGTTCGACACCTTGTTCGGCGGGTTCCGGCAACGGGCCGAGGCGACGTTCGCACTGCTTCAGGACCAGGGGACCGCGTTCCTGGTCATCGCGTCCCCGGAACCCGACGCGATGCGGGAGGCCTCCTACTTCGTGGAGCGGCTCAGCCAGGACGCGATGCCGCTGGCGGGTCTCGTGGTCAACCGGATGACGGTGCCGGCCTTCGCCCTGGACGGCGACGACGCTCACGGGGCCGCGCGCCGGCTCCGCGGGCGTACGCGACCGACCGCCGACGACCTGGTCGTCGCCTCCCTCTTGGAGGTGCATGCACGGGCCGAGCGCGTCGCCGAGCGCGAGAGGCGCGTCGTGAAGGGCTTCGCCGCGGCGCACCCGCGCGTACGCCGGGTCGAGCTGGCGTCGCTGGCGACCGACGTGCACGACCTCGACGGCCTCGCGGAGGTCGGCGAACGCCTCGCCGCGGCATCAAGCCGGGTGTGACCGGGGTCTCGATACGCCCTCCGCTGGCGCTCCGGGCTACTCGACCAGCGGGTGTGGGGCGCTGGTGCTCCGGCGGGTGTGGGGCGCGAGCGTGCGCGGGCGGCGCGTCAGACGGCGACGCGGCCGTCGGCTCCGTCCTCGCTGGCGCGAGCCGTCTCGAGCAGCGAACGCCAGGACGTGACGTTGGGGCGACGGCGCAGGAGCGCACGGCGCTCGCGCTCGGTCATCCCGCCCCAGATGCCCCACTCGATGTCGTTGTCCAGCGCCTCAGCGAGGCACTCGACCTTGACCGGGCACGAGCGGCACATCTGCTTGGCGCGGTTCTGCTCCGCGCCCTTGACGAACAACGCGTCCTGGGATTCCTTGCATGCGGCCACTGTGGTCCATGATTCGTTCCAGGTCATCACGTACACCTTCCCCGAGAAGTCATCACCGATGAAGCGATCGGTGATACACCTAGCCTGACTGTGTCGCAGGCAATCGACTAGGCCCCTAGGGATGGTTCGCCATAGTCCTTTCGAACTATTTCTTGGTGCCGGGCCCGGACTCCCGTACCCTGGGGCCCATGATTCTGGGGCCCCGTCGACGCGACGAAGAAGGCATGGGGGCGGCGCGGGCGATCGGCTCCATGGCGCTGCTCAGCCTGTTTGCTGGTGTGCTCGTCGCCGGGCTCGCGATCCCGGTCGCCGCCTTCGTGGGCGTCACGTCCAACAGCATGGCGCGCGGATTCGACGAGCTGCCGCTCGAGCTGCGCGAGACCCCGATCCCCCAGCGTTCCAAGGTGCTCGCCTCCGACGGGTCGCTCATCACGTACTTCTACTCCCAGAACCGCCAGGACGTCCCCCTGTCGAAGATCTCGCCGCTCATGCAGCAGGCCGTGGTCTCCATCGAGGACGCGCGGTTCTTCGAGCACGGCGCGCTCGACTTCAAGGGCACCGTGCGAGCGCTGGTCAACAACGCGACCGCCGGGCAGACCCAGGGCGGCTCGTCGCTCACGCAGCAGCTCGTCAAGAACATCCTGATCCAGCAGGCTGCCACCCCCGAGGAGCGCCGTGCGGCCACCGAGGTGACGCCGGCCCGCAAGATCCGTGAGCTCAAGTACGCGATGTCGTACGAGGAGAAGCACAGCAAGCAGCAGATCCTCGAGAACTACCTCAACATCTCCTACTTCGGCGACGGCGCGTACGGCGTCAGCGCGGCCGCCAAGCACTACTTCTCCGTCGACGCCGCCGACCTCAACGTCACGCAGGCCGCCACGCTCGCCGGGCTGGTGAAGAACCCCGTCGAGTACGACCCGGTGACCTACCCCGAGAACGCACTCCGCCGTCGCAACATCGTGCTGTCGGCGATGGAGGCCCAGGGCCTGATCTCGCGCGCGACCGCGGCCAAGGCCGTCACGCAGCCGCTCGGCCTCAAGATCACGCGCTTCGCCAACGGGTGTGTGAGCACCAAGGCGCCGTTCTTCTGCGACTACGTCCAGCGCTACCTGCTGCAGGACAAGTCGCTCGGCAAGGACAGGGACGAGCGTCTCCACACGCTGGAGACCGGCGGGCTCACGATCAAGACCACGCTGGAGCCGAAGTTCCAGCGCGCCGCGGACAAGGCGGTCCACGGTCGCGTGGCACCGACCGACAACGCGATCGGCGCGCAGGCGCTCGTCGTCCCGGGCAGCGGCGCCGTCCGCGCCCTGTCGCAGTCGCGGCCGATGGGCAACGACAAGAAGGCCGGCCAGACCTACATCAACTACACCGTGCCCAAGTCTCTCGGTGGCGCCAACGGCTTCCAGGCGGGCTCGACCTTCAAGGCGTTCACGGCCGCGGCAGCACTGAACAAGGGCTACCCGACGCGGACGTTCTTCAACTCGCCGCAGTCGATGAACATCAGCGGCTTCTCCCAGTGCGACGGCCAGGGCGCCGGATCCTGGCAGCTGAGCAACTCGACCGGCGCCGGCGCGTTCACGATGACCAACGGCCTCCAGAAGTCGGTCAACACCTACTTCGCGCAGCTCGAGCGCCTCGTGGGCCTGTGCGCGACCACCAAGATGGCCGCGAAGATGGGCATCCCCGTGCCGGACATCGACGACACCTACCCGTCGTTCACGCTCGGCACGATCGACGTCAGCCCGCTCGACATGTCGGCCGCGTACGCGACATTCCCGGCCCGTGGCAAGTACTGCAAGCCGATGCCGATCACGCTGATCACCGACAACGCCGGCGAGACGGTCAAGGACTACAAGCCCGACTGCACACGCGTGATGTCCGAGGCAGCGGCCGACTCCGTCAACCAGATCCTGCGGGGCGTCCAGTCGCCCGGCGGCTTCGGTGCGGCGCTCGCACTCGACAAGCCGTCCGCAGCCAAGACCGGCACCACGCAGAGCAACCGCGCTGTCTGGTACATGGGCTACACCCCCAAGCTCGTGACCTCGTCGATGATCGCCGGCGCCAACAAGGAGGGTCACTGGAAGACCCTGGCCGGCCAGAGCCTGAACGGTGAATACATCTCCTTCAGCGCCGTCGGCGGCTCCTCGCTGGCCGGCCCGATGTGGGCCGACACGATGCGCGCGATCATGGACGACCTGCCGTACGCCAACTTCTCCACCCCGGGCAGCCTGGGCGCGGCGCCGTCCGACACGCCGCTCGCGCCGAAGAAGGAGCCCAAGAAGAAGAAGGGTGGCGGCGGTGACGACCGCCCCGGCCGCGGTGGCGGTGGCGGCGGCGGCGGCAACGGTGGCGGTGGCGGCGGCAACGACGGCGGAGGCGCAGGCCCCGCCGGCGGCGGTGGCAACGGCGGCGGCAACGGTGGTGGCAACGGCGGCGGAGGCGGCCGCGGCTGATCCGAGCCGAGACTGAGAGCGAAGCGAGTCGAGACCGTGGGTTTCGACTCGCTTCGCTCGCTCAACCAGCGAGCGAGTCAGGCGCCGAGCTGCTTGCGCACCTCGCCCGCGAGGGCCGCTCCGTCGACACGACCCTCGGTGCGCGGCTTGAGGAGCCCCATCACCTTGCCCATGCCGCGCATGCCCTCCTCGGCTGCGCCGGACTCGGTGATCGCCTCCGTCACGAGCGCGGCGACCTCCTCGGCGCTGAGCTGCTCCGGGAGGTAGTCGGCGAGGATGACGGCCTCGTCCCGCTCCTTCGCTGCGAGCTCCGGGCGGTTGCCTGCGTCGTACGCCTCGGCTGCCTCCCGCCGCTTCTTGGACTCGGAGGTGATCACGGCCTGCACCTCGGCGTCCGTCAGCTCCTTGGCCTGCTTGCCCGCGGTCTCGGCCTTGCTGATCGCAGCGATCACCATCCGCAGCGTCGAGGCACGCAGCGACTCGCGCGCCTTGATCGCGGTGGTGAGGTCCTGGCGCAGTCGGTCCTTGAGCTCGCTCATGCCGCCCATCATCGCTCAGTCGACCACAGGTGAGCACACCGATTCCCTGCCCACGCGTGTGGCACCCTTGCTGCGTGCACACCTGGACCAAGGCGCTCGTCGCAGCGACAGCGACCGGAGTCGGCGCCGTCGCGTACGCATCGCTCTACGAGCGGAACGCCTTCGTGGTCCGCGAGCTCGACGTGCCAGTGCTTCCGCCGAGCGCGCGTCCGATCACGGTGCTGCAGATCTCCGACGTCCACATGACGCCCGGCCAGACGCGCAAGCAGCACTGGCTGCGCACGCTGGTCGAGTACGAGCCGGACCTCGTCGTCAACACCGGCGACAACCTCGCCCACATGCAGACGCTGCCGGAGCTCCTTCGCGCCTACACGGACCTGCTCGACGTGCCGGGCGTGTTCGTGTTCGGCTCCAACGACTACTACTCGCCGACGATGAAGAATCCCGCGCGCTACCTGATCAGTCCGTCCGGAGTACGCCGTCGGACCGCCGACCTCCCGTACGAGGAGATGCGCGCCGCGTTCACCAGCGCAGGCTGGCTCGACCTGAACAACGCGACCGCGACCCTCGACGTCCGGGGCTCGTCGGTGGCGTTCGCCGGTCTCGACGACCCCCACGTCTCGCGTGACGACCTGTCCGCGATCCCGTCCGAGGCAGACGCCGCGGCAGACCTCGCGGTCGCGGTCGTGCACGCGCCGTACCTGCGCGCGATCGACGCGTTCAACGTCCAGGGATACCCGCTGATCCTCGCCGGTCACACCCATGGCGGCCAGCTCCGGGTGCCGGGATTCGGCGCCCTCGTCACCAACTGCGACATCGACCGGCGACGTGCCCGCGGCCTCCACCAGCACCGTACGGCGGGCCACGACCCATCGTGGTTGCACGTGTCTGCCGGGTGCGGGACGTCGCCGTACGCACCCGTGCGGTTCGCATGCCGACCCGAGGCGACGGTGCTTCGGTTGCGTCCGGTAGACTCTCCGAGGAATTGAGCGCGGGTCCCCCGCGGGAGGTTCTGCTCGCACTGGTTGCGAGGGCCACGGGGTGTGGCGCAGCTTGGTAGCGCGCGTCGTTCGGGACGACGAGGCCGCAGGTTCAAATCCTGTCACCCCGACAGCGGCACGAAGCCCCGGACCCGCAAGGGTCCGGGGCTTCGTCGTTCCGTCGTGGGTCAGCGACGCGAGATGCGGACGCGTCGCGTGTCGTACGTCCCGGTCAGGTGGCCTGGACGGACGGCGATGATCCGGACGCGTACCCGCTTGCCGCGGTCTGCGCGCTTCACCCGGTAGGTGGCCTTCGTCGCGCCGCGGATCTTCGTGGCACCGCGGTACCACTGGTAGCGCAGACGCGACGGGGCCGGCGTGAACCCGCTCCGCGAGAGCCTCGCGATCCTCAGCCGCTTGCCGACCTTCGTGACACCGGCGATCCGTGGCTTCGGCGTACGCACGTAGCGCGGCGCTACGCCGGCGCGCACCGTCGCCGTCGACGCCGAGGCCGCAGATCCTCGCGCGTAGTCACTGGCGCTGGCGATCACGAGGACCGAGATGCGCCGGCCGCGGTCGGCGGCCACGAGCCGGTACGTGCTGCCTGTCGCGCCGCTAATCAGCGCGCCGTTGCGGTACCAGCGGTAGGCGTAGTGCGTGGCCGCCGGGGTCCAGGCGCCGGCCCCGGCGCTGAGGACGCCACCGACGCGTGCCACCCCGCGGATCACGGGTCGGGCGCCGGCTGCGAGGAGCTGGCCGCTCAGCGGGCTCGCCCCCGTCGTCATGCTGGGATTGCGGGCGGTGAGCTGTTCGTTCTGGTTCCGCCCGAGCCCCCACACCATCCCGTCGGCGGTGCGCAGCAGGGTGTGGCTGCTGTTGGTCGCGGAGATCCCGACGACATCGGACGCGACGCGTCGGCTGAGGTTCAGGAAGGAGGTCACCTGCAGCGGGATGCCGCCGACCTGGCCGTGGTCGTTGCTCCCGACCCCGTACGCCTCACCGTCCTCCCCGAGGGCGACGGTGTGCTTCTCGCCGGCGCTGACAGCGACGGCGTCGAAGCTGACGTCGAACGTGAGGGGCTGCATCAGCGTCAACGTCGTCCGAACACCACCCGTACCGGTCAGCTGTCCGACGTCGTTGAGGCCCGTGCCATACATCCGGCCGTCGTCCACCAGCACGACCGAGTGGCGCCATCCGGCGGCGACCGCGACGGGAACCTTCCCGACCGGGAGTCCGGTCAGCGGCGTGAGAACCGTACGGTTCCCGGTGCCGGTCAGCTGACCTTGGTCGTTCAGCCCGGCCCCGTAGACCACCCCGTTGTCGCCCACCACGAGGCTGTGCACGGCCCCCGCGGCGATCGCCTTCGCCCGAACCCCTGCAGGCATCCCGACCAGCGGCGTCAACGTCGAGCGATGGCCCGCACCGGTGAGCTGGCCGCTCCCGTTGTGCCCCGTGCCGCGGACCACGCCGTCGGAGCCGAGGACGAGGGTGAAGCTGTTGCCGGCTGCCACGTCGACCGCCTGGACCCCCGCCGGCATCCCGGACAACGGCCGAAGTGCGGTGGCGAGGCCCGAGCCGGTGATCTGACCGTTGTCGTTCACCCCCGTCCCGTACACCCGTCCGTCTGAGCCGCGGACCAGCGAGAACCAGGTCGGGGCTGCGGCGACCGATACCGCGCGTACCCCTGCCGGCAGGCCCGCCATCGGGGTCAGCGTCGTCCGTGACCCGACGCCGGTCAGTGATCCGTACTGGTTGACGCCCGTGCCGTACGGGCGGCCGTCGCGGCCGATCACCACCGAAGCGACATTGCCCGCGGCGACGGAGGACGTGACCTCGGGCGGCGCGACGGCGTACGCGGGTGTGCTGCCGCCCACGACGGCGAAGGTGCTCGCGACCACGGCGGTGACGGGCAGAAGGACGAGGCGACGCATGAGTGGGCTCGATTCGTACGGACGGCTGCGGGCATGACCTTCGCAGTCTCGCGACCGACTCCCCGGCGCGAATCCGTGTCGACCACCAGGGTGTGGCGGTGTCGGCGACCGCTCAGTCGAAGTACGTGGCCAGCGCCGCCCGCTCACGGATGCCGAGCTTCCGGAAGACGCTCGCGAGGTGGTACTCGACCGTCCGTTGCGAGATCACGAGGCGCTCGGCGGCGTCGGCGTTCGACATCCCGGCGCCGACCTCTCGCGCCACCTCGAACTCCCTGGGGGTGAGGGCCGCGAGAGGGGACGCGGCGTCGTCGACGTGGGCCCGGCGCGACCCGCACGCCGCGAGCTCCGACCGGGTGCGGGCCTCCCACGCCTCAGCGCCGAGGCGTACGAACTCGGAGAGCGCGGCGTCGAGCTGCACGCGCGCGTCCGCCTTGCGCCGGAGCCGGCGGAGCCGCAGGCCCCAGCTGAGCTGGGCCCGGGCGCGCTCGAAGCCGTACGTCGCCTCGTCGTGGAGCCGGACGGCCCGCTCGAAGCCGGCGTCGAGCTCGGCCGGCCCGGACAGCAGCGCACGACACCGTGCTGCCCAGGCGAGCGACAGGGCGTGCTGGTCACGGCCGGCGCGTGCCTCGTACGCCTCCAGCTCGTCGAGCAGCTCGGCCTCGCGACCGCAGTGCCAGTAGGCCTCGAACTGGTTGACGAACCGGGAGGTGTACGCGAGGTTCTCGCCCCCGGTCGCCCGCTCGAGCGCCGCGGCGTGCTCGAGGATCTCTGCCGCCGTGGCGAAGTCCGCGGTCGACAGGGCGAGCATGCCCCGGACGCAGGCCTCGCTGTGCGCGAGCGCCGGACTCTGGCGCTCCGTGACCTCGCGGCCGCGCGCCAGCAGCGTGCGGCACGCGTCGCCCAGGCCCTGGCAGGCCCGGATGTAGGCGTGGCGGAGGAGGATGTGCGCGTAGGGTCCGGTGAAGTCGTGGTCACGCGCCGCCTGTCCCGCTGCGGACAGCTCGAGCACCGCACGGGACCACTCTCCGCGCCGCTCCCACACGATCATCGTGATCGCGTTCGACGACAGTCGCGCAGCGCTCTCACCGCCGGTGACCCGCGCCAGCTCCTCGCATCGCCGTGCGACCTCGACGCACCCGTCGAGGTCGCCGAGGTGGGCAAGACCCAGCCCGGCGAACCCGAGGGCCAGGGTTGGGTCGGACCGATCGCCGTCCACCGACGCGAGCCAGCCTCCGCGCAGGAAGGCGCCGGCTCCCTCCGCCCCGACCATGAGGTCGAGGACATCGAGGAGCGCACGGTGCTCGGCCGGGATCTGCTGCGGCGCGACGAGCGTACGGAGCTGGTCGGCGTAGCCGGTCGCGGGGGCGAGGTCACCCCAGGCCATGCCGAGCGAGACCAGCGCGACGACGAGCTCTCGGCCGACCAGGGCCGCCTCGTCACCGCGGCGTACGAGGTCGAGCCCGAGCCGTGCGAGCTCGTCAGACTCCGCGGGCGGCTCGTCCTGCGACCACAGGACGGCCATGACCAGCAGCGTGGCCCACCGAGCCCGCGCCAGCTCGTCAGGAGCGTCGGTGACCAGGGTCCGCAGCAGGCGTACGGCGGGTCCTGCCGCACGGGCCTGCATGTACGCCTGCGCGGCGAGCGCCAGGAGGTCACCCCGTCCCGGCACGGAGGTCTCGTGCGCCGCCGCGGCCTCCCACGCGAGGGCCGCCTCCGCCGGCGCTCCCTGACGGGTGGCCTGCTCGGCGGCCGCCACCAGGGCAGCCACGATGCGCGGGGCGGCGACCTGACCGACGTGGCGGAGGTGCGCGGCGTGACGCACCGGGTCGTCGCGGAAGCAGTCCGCCAGGATGCTGTGGGCGCGGTCGAGGTCCCCGGCGGTGGCGACGCCCAGGACCGCGGCGCCCAGCGTCGGGTGGACCGGGACCCACCCGCCGTCGCGAGGCGTGACGAGCCCGAGCCGTTCGGCGCGGTCGAGGTCGTCGGGTGCGAGACCCGCCGCTTCCAGCGCCCGGGCCGTCGCATCGCGGTCGAGGTCGTCGAGCGCGACCAGCAGCACCGCGAACCGTCCGGAGTCTGACAGCGCCTCGATCCGCGGGGCGTACAACGATTCCAACGACGGGCCGATGCGCAGGCGCTCCGGAAGCGGCTCCCGCCCTCGCCGCTGCTCGTCCCGGAGGTCGAGGGGAGCCTCGGCGAGAGCGAGCGGCAGACCGCCGGCCTCGACGGCGATCCGCTCGGCCACGACCGCGCTCATCCCCGGGTGGCGCAGGCGCAGCAGCGAGAGCGACTCCTCGCGCGACAGCGGCGGCAGGACGATCGTCGTCCCGACGCCTCGCAGCTCCTCGGACACCGGTTCGCGGGTGACGAACCAGAACGCGACCCGATCGGCGTCCAGGCGCCGCGCCGCGAAGACGAGGGCCTGGCGGGTCGACGCGTCGAGCCACTGGACGTCGTCGACGGCGACCGCGACGGGTCCCGAGGACGCCAGCTCGGACAGGAACCACACGAGTGAGCTCGCGACGGGCAGCCGCTCGGCCGGGTCACCGAGGCTGAACGCGACGGCGGCGGCCAGCGCGTGCGCACGGGGATCGGGGTGCGCCGCGAGGATCGGCTCGTACGGCGCGAGGAGCTGGTGCAGACCGGCGTACGGCAGGTCCGACTCGGCGACGTGCCCTGCCGCGCGGAGCACGGTGACCTCCGGCGCGAGCTCTTCGGTGGCAGCGTCGAGGAGGGCCGACTTGCCGCAGCCCGGAGCTCCGGCGACGACGGTGACCCGTGATCGACCAGCGAAGGCGTCCGCGACCGAGGTCGCAAGGATCGCGAGCTCCTCGTCCCGCCCGATCAGCATGAGACCTCCTCGGGCCAGGGTATCGGCGGCGGGGGCGGGCGTACGCCGCCTCGGTCCGGGCGCGTGGCTCGCAGTCAGTCGGGAAGGGTCGGCATCGCGAAGCCCTCACCGCGTCTCACCAGCGAGCCCCGCAGGACCGCGGCCGAACCGAACCTCTCGCGTACATCGTCGAGGGCCAGGTCGAGCGTCGCCGTGTCCGGCTCACCGAACGGGAGCTCGAGCTGGACGCCGGCCTGGGGGTCGAAGCCGCTCACGCTCACGCCGACGAGGGTGCACCCGCGGTCGCGGATCATCGGCTCGGCGACGTCCAGCAGCGAACGGGCGACGAGCAGGAGGCGTTCGGTGCGCGCGGTCGGCCGCGGCAGGGTGTGCGAGCGTGTGGCGCGCTCGAAGTCGTCGAAGCGGAGCCGCAGCGTGATCGTGCGGCCTTCACGCTCGGCCTTGCGCATCCGGCGAGCCACCCGGTCCACGAGCCCGGCGAGCGCCGAGTCGATCTCCTCCATCGTCTTGTGCCGTCGCCCCAGCGCGCGCTGCGCCCCGACGGAGCGCCGCCGCGTGCCGGTCTGGACCGGACGCGGGTCACGCCCGTTGGCGAGCGCGTGCAGGTGATAGGCGGCGGCGCGACCGACGTACGCCGAGAGTGCGTGCGGCGGCACCACAGCAAGGTCGCCGATGTGCTCGATGCCCCGTGCCCGCAGCTTGGTCGCGGTCTTGACTCCGACGCCCCACATCCGCTCGACGGGGAGCGGGTGGAGGAACGCTCGCTCGCCGTCGACCGGCACCACGAGGAGTCCGTCGGGCTTCGCGTACGCGCTGGCGACCTTGGCCAGGAACTTCGTGCGGGCGACCCCGACCGTGATCGGGAGCCCGACCTCGTCTCGCACCCGTTCACGCAGCCGAGCCCCGATCGACTCCGGCGAGCCGACGAGGCGCGCGAGTCCGCCGACCTCGAGGAACGCCTCGTCGATCGAGATCGGGTCGACGAGCGGCGTGGTGTCGCGGAAGACCTCGAAGACCGCCTTGCTCGCCGCCGAGTACGCCTCGAAGCGCGGCGATGCGACGACCGCCCCGGGACACAGGGACTTGGCCTCGACGATCCCCATCGGGGTCCGGACTCCGTACGCCTTGGCCTCGTAGCTCGCGGCGACGACGACCCCGCCGCCGACCAGGACGGGCCGTCCACGCAGCGAGGGGTCGTCGCGCTGCTCGACCGACGCGAAGAACGAGTCGAGGTCGGCGTGCAAGATCGTCGCCTCGCCGTTCATCGCCCGCACCCTTCGCCGAACCGCGTGCCGTTCGCTCGAACAGCCATCGAACACATGTTCGCATATTCAGGACGGCTCTCGGAACAATCTCAGGGACCATTCACCTCGCGTACACCCGCGTCTCGCCGCGCCTCCACCACCGCTGGCGACGCTCGAAGCATGAACGATCAGCTCACCACGATGCGCCGACCACGAGTCGTCGCGCACCGGGGCGCGAACGACGTGGCGCCGGAGAACACGCTCGCCGCTGTCCGAGCAGCGGTCACGATCGGGGTCGACGCGGTCGAGGTCGACGTCCAGTGCACCCGCGACGGCGTCCCGGTCGTGCTCCACGACGCGACCCTCGCGCGTACGACGGACATCGCGCGGCGGTACCCGCACCGTGCGCACGACCCGGTGTCCACCTTCACCTACGCCGAGATCCGGCAGCTCGACGCCGGCTCGTGGCGGGACGACGCCTTCGCGGGCGAGCCCGTGCCGACGCTCGAGCAGGTGCTCGACGCCCTCCGCGCGACCGGCGTGGGCCTGCTCCTCGAGATCAAGCACCCGGAGACGCAGCCACGCCTGGTGGACGCCGTCGCTGACGTGCTGGCGTGCTTCTCGCCAGGCGTCGCCGTCACGGCCCAGAGCTTCGATGCGGCATCGCTGCACGCGTTCGGCCGGCTCCTCCCCGAGGTTCCGCGGGGGCTCCTCGTCCACCACGCGCCGCGCCAGCCCGTGCTCGAGGCGTGGGTGTCGGCGGTCAACCCCTGGTACGGGACAGTGAGCTCGAGCTATGTGCGGCGCGCCCAGCTCGTCGGGCTCGAGACCTACGTGTGGACGGCGAACGCCCGCGCGGCGATCCTCAGGGCGGCCGACGCCGGCGTCGAGGGCATCATCACCGACCGGCCGCAGCGGGCGCTCGACCTCCTGCGCGCCACGCGCCGGAAGACCAGCATCCGATGACCGCCGTCCAGCTCACACCCCGGCACCGAGGCCAGCGTCCCGTGCTGTGGCTACTGCTCCGGCGCGGTCTCGCACGGCAAGTTTCGTCAGCAGGTTCGAGACGTGGTTCCGGACCGTCTTCTCACTGAGCGTGAGCGTCCGGGCGATCGCCGCGTTGCCCATGCCGCGCGCCACCAGGTCGAGCACCTCGAGCTCGCGGTCGGTGAGCTCGGGGAACGGACGCGGCCCACTCGTGGCGGCGCCCGAGGGCGGTGACGCGACGTACGACAGGGCACGGTCCGCGACACCCTGGCCGACGACCAGGTCACCGACGGCGACACCGCGGATCGCTCGCTCCAACCGGTCCGGCGCCGACGACTTGAGCAGGTAGCCGCGCGCACCGGCTCGCATCGCTGCGAGGACCGACACGTCGTCCTCGTGCATCGTCACGACCAGCACCTTCAGGCCCGGATGCGCGGAGACGAGCTCGCGGGTCAGGACCACCCCGGACTCTCCGGCGAGGTCGAGGTCCATGAGGACCACGTCCACGGACCCGTCGATCTGAGCTCGGGCCTGGTCGGGGCCGTCGGCCTGCCCGACCAGCTCGATCCCGTCGAGCGAGCTCAGCAGCCCGGCGATCCCCAGCCGGAACACCGGGTGGTCGTCGACGACCACGACACGGATCGCGTCGGTCACGAGACCCCCTCCGGGGTCTCCGCGCGCTGCTGCTGTGGCGGCGCCTGTGGCTGTGGCTGCCCGGACGCCAGCGGGTCGGCGGTGCGAGAGACGAGCGGGAGCGTAGCCTCCACGCGGGTGCCGCGAGCGCCGTACCCGGACATCACGACCTGACCGCCGAGCTCGCTCGCGCGCTCCATCATGGCCCGCAGGCCGACTCCCTCGCGTGCGTGGCGCGCGATGCCGCGGCCGTCGTCGGTGCAGACGACGCGCAGGGTGCCCTCGTCCGCGCTCACCACGATCGTGCACGCGTCGGCGCCGCTGTGCTTCGCGGCATTCGTGACCGCCTCGCTCGCGATCGCGTACGCAGCAGACGCCACCGGCATCTCGAGACGTGGCAGCGAGCCGCACCTCAAGGTGACGTCCATGCCGTTCTGCTGCCACCGCGCCGCCATCTCCTGCAGGGCCGGGCCGAGGCCGAGCTGCTCGATGGCCGGTGGGAGCAGGCTGTGCGAGAGGACGCGGACGTCCTCGATGCGCTGGTCCAGCTCGCTCGACAGGCTGACCAGCAGCGACTCGGCAAGGTCGGGGTCGGTGCGCAGCGCGTTGCGGACCCCCTGGATCCCGAGCCGCAGCCCGGCCAGCCACGGGCCGAGGCCGTCGTGCAGCTCGCGCCGGATGACCTTGCGCTCCTGCAGCCGCGCCGTCGTCAGCCGCTCGCGCGCCGCATCGGCCTCCCGCAGCGCGAGCGTGAGGGCGAGCCCTGCGGCGAGCAGGTCACCGAGCTCCTCGACCGCCTTCACGGTCCGCGTGCCGAGCCACTCGCCGGGCGGCACGGTCACGACGAGGCGGCCGGTCTCCTGGCCGCGGTGCACCACCGGGAGGTCGAGGGAGTTCGTGGACGGGACGCCGTACGACGCGACGTCGACGTCACCCACGCGCAGCGTCACCGACTGCAGCCGCAGCGAGCTCGCGACCTGTGCGACGAGGACGTCGAGGAGCTCGCGCTCGTCCTCCGAGGCGAACCCGGCGCCGAGCCTCGTCACGGCGCGGTGCGGCTGGAGCGCGTCGCCGTAGACCAGCGCACTGACGCGGCTCCCCGCCCACTGGCGCAGGAACGGGGCTGCGAGCACGACGACCACGGCGGCGGCGACCTGGCTCGCCTGCTCGTCTCCGACCGCCTGCTGCACGCCGAGGACGGCGACCGCGTAGGCGCCGACGAGGAGGAAGACCAGGATGCCGGCGACGAGTGCACGGCTCACGGCAAGATCGATGCCCCACAGCTGCTGCCGCAGGACCACCACGAGGATCGCGCCCGAGAACAGCACCTGGCAGACGAGGTGGGTCACGGCCATCGTCCACGGCGGGATCGCGTACCAGAGGAGCGGCACGAACGAGAGCGACATCGCCGTCACGCCGAGCGTGAGCCACCCGAGGGCGACGCGGTCTCGCTCGGCCGACTCGTGGCGAGCGCGCCAGGCGACGGCCACGGCGGTGAGCAGGCCGACGCCGATCGCGAGCGCCAGCAGCCCTCGCGGGTCCGACATCGGGAAGAGAAGGCGCTGGCCGGTCAGGGCCAGCGTGGTGATCACGCCGAGCGTGAGCCCAGTACGCGCCCACGGCCCGAGCGCACGATCGCGCAGGAGCCACGGGACGACGACGAACAACGCGATCGTGCCGGGGACCCACGCCCAGCTGAACCAGGCCTCGACCGAGGGGAGCGGCGGCCATCCCCAGACCGCGACCGCGCCCCGGTACGCGCCGCCGAAGGCCGCCATGCCGCCGCCGATCGCCGCCACGGCGAGCAGCCACGCGACCGGGTGGCGGCGCCGGGCCAGCAGTGCACCGGTCACCGCGCCGTACACGAGCGCGACGCTCGCGTCGACGAAGAGGAAGAGTGCGTCCGGGCCGATCGTCGGCGTCGTCATCAGGTAGACGAGCGACGCGCCGAGCCCGAGCACCCATGCCACGAGGGCCACCGCGCGAGCTGTGCGCGGGGCCCCCTCGGCAAGAGTCACGGCGGAGTCCGACAAGGAGTCGGCGGGCGCCGCAGGATCGCTCATGATCCTCCGACGATAAGGGAACGAGCCCGCCCCCGTTGCTGCTTTCATCGGGCTCGTTCCCTCTGCCTGGCCGAACGGTTCCCCCGATCCGGCGGCCAGGCTCCCGCGCGACCCTGTCGTCCGCGTCATGCTGCGGCGTTCCGGTACGCCTTGTCGCCGACCGCGAACCCGATCGCGGTGACCAGCAGCCAGATCGGGCCGACGAAGCCGGCCATGTACTGCAGCGGCGAGATCCCGACGAGCAGCGTCAGGCCGCCCAGGGTCGCACCGACGATGCCGATCCAGCGCGGCGCGGCGTGGTGCTTGAGCGCCGCGACGGCGATCGCCACACCGGCGAGACCGGCGCCGACCCACAGCCACGGGATCGTCGCGATCCAGTGGTTGTAGAACGCGATCGTCTCAGGGACGTCCTTCTCCACGACCTCCGCAGCGAAGAGGAACTCGGTGTCCAGGCCGGACCCGATCAGGTTCGCGACCGCCGTCAGACCGATCCCGCTCGCGGCCACGCCGCCGATCAGGCTCCCGGACGGCAGTGCGCCCCCCAGGCGCCGCGCCAGGCCGAGCCCGAAGATGACGAGCCCCACCATGCCGGTGAGCATCGCCACGTGCATGACGATGAGCTGCCCCTTCGCGTCGGAGAGGCGGTTCGCGATCGCCGTCGGGTCGGAGTAGTCGAGGTCCGGGTCCCACAGGCCCATCGACACGACGATCGTCACCAGGCCGAGGACGGCGGCGGCGATGCCGCAGACGGCCCACGAGCGCGTACGGGTCGGCAGCGCGGGCTGCGCGGTGCCGGGCGGGTCGGCGAGGAAGACCTCGCCCATCGATGTCGGATCCTTCATGACAGTGCCTTTCTGGTCGTTGCTGACCAGAGAACTGTCGCGGTCCCGATGTCCCGGCTCCCAGGGCTCCCGGTCCCGACCTCCCGGGACGTTTCTCGCAGGAGCGACGGCCGCCGTCAGGAGTCGGGGAGCTCCTTGCGCTGCTGCTTGCGCGCCCTCCGCTCGATCTTGTCGCGCTCCTTGGCGACGTACTTCTCGCGGCTCGCCGACTTCTCGATGGCGTCGGCGAACGCGACGACGCCGACGATGATCGGCCACGGGAAGTGCGGGTCGAAGCCACCTCCGGCGAGGGAGATCGCCAGCCAGATGCCGGTGCAGATCAACGTGATCGTGAGGGCCTCGACCCACGCGTCGCGTCGCTTGCGCTCGTACGCCTTGACCGCCTCGCGCTCGAGGTCGGGCGACGTCCGCCGTAACGGCGGCGCCGCAGCTCCGGTCGCCGGCACGAGGTCGTCCATCAGCGGCAGCATGTCGCCGAAGGTCCTCAGGCGCTCGGCGGTCTCGGACCGCTCGTCGTACTCCTCGCGGCTCAGGCGGCCGTCCGCGAACGCCTCACCGAGGACGTCCGCGAGCACGGCCCGGTCGGCATCCCCCGCGCGCAGCCCCGACACCTCGGGGTCACGCGGGTCACGGGTGAAGCGGCTCCAGGGTCCGCCGCTCGGAAGGATCTCGCTCACCCGACCGATGGTTCCACATCAGGGGCCGACGGCGGGTTCCGCTGGCTGGAGGGGCAGGACGAACCGGTACGCGTCGAAGGCAGGGCCGTCGTCACCGAACCACCGTGCCTCGTACGAGCCCAACGGCGTCCAGCCCCGGGCGGCATAGAGCGCGCGGGCTGCGACGCTGTGGCCCACGGCCTCCAGCGCGAGCGAGCGGCCTGCACCACGGGCGTACGCCTCGACCGTGTCCAGCAGCGCACGCGCGGCGCCCGACCCCCGCGCAGCGGGCGCCACGAAGAACCGTGAGAGCGTGAGCGCCTCCGCCGGATCGACTCCCAGCGCGGTGGCCGAGACCGGGTCGGCACCGTGCTGCAGCGCGACCTGGCCGACCACCACACCGTCGCGCTCGGCGACCCACGCGGGACCGTCGGGCTCGGTCAGCCACCCGGCCCGGACGTTGGACCGCATGATCGGATAACGGTCGCGCTCGTGGACCTGCGCGAGGACCTCCACCAGCGCAGGAAGGTCCTCGTCGGCACGCGGGCGTACGACAGCCAGCTCTCCCGTCGTCACGTCAGCGGGCGGCACTGCGTCACCGAGAGGCAATCAGCTCGGCGATCTGGATCGTGTTGAGCGCCGCGCCCTTGCGCAGGTTGTCGTTGCTGATGAACAGCACGAGCCCGCGGTCGCCGTCGACGCTCGCGTCCTGACGGATGCGACCGACCAGGCTCGGGTCGGCGCCGGCCGCCTGGAGCGGGGTCGGCACGTCGACGAGCTGCACGCCCGGCGCGTCGGCGAGGATGGCGCGGGCACGGTCCGGTGTGAGGGCCTCGGCGAATTCGACGTTCAGCGACAGCGAGTGACCGGTGAAGACCGGCACGCGGACGCAGGTGCCGGCGACCCTCAGATCCGGGATGCCGAGGATCTTGCGGGACTCGTTGCGGAGCTTCTGCTCCTCGTCGGTCTCCTCGGTGCCGTCGTCGACGATCGAGCCGGCCAGCGGGATCACGTCGAACGCGATCGGCGCGACGTACTTCTGCGGGTCGGGGAAGTCCACGGCCGAGCCGTCGTACGTCAGTCCGCGGGCGCCGGAGACCGCCTTCTCGACCTGCGTGGCGAGCTCCTCGACGCCGTCGAGGCCGGAGCCGGAGACCGCCTGGTAGGTGCTGGCCACGAGACGGACCAGCCCGGCCGCGTCGTGGAGCGGCTTCAGCACCGGCATCGCGGCCATCGTGGTGCAGTTCGGGTTGGCGATGATGCCCTTGACGGCCTGGTCGATCGCCTCGGGGTTCACCTCGGACACGACCAGCGGGACCTCGGGGTCCTTGCGCCACGCCGACGAGTTGTCGATGACCGTCACGCCCGCCTCGGCGAACCGCAGCGCCTGGACCCGCGACATCGTCGCGCCGGCGGAGAACAGCGCCACGTCGAGCCCGGACGGATCCGCCGTCGCGGCGTCCTCGATCACGACGTCACGACCGTCGTACGACAGCGTCTTGCCGGCCGAGCGGGGCGAGGCGAAGAAACGGATCTCGTCGATCGGGAACGCGCGCTCCTGCAGCAGCGTGCGCATGACGCCACCGACCTGCCCGGTCGCTCCGACGACGCCGATCTTCAGCCCGTTGGCCATGGTGGTGCTCTCCTTGGTTGTTCTGGTGGTCTCGACCAGCGAGGGGGCGGCTTGCTCAGCGGCCGGAGCCGCCGTAGACGACGGCCTCCACCTCTCCTGCATCAAGATCGAACGCGCGGTGCGCGGCGCTCACTGCATCATCGATCTGCTGCTCGTTGACGACAACCGAGATTCTGATCTCGGAGGTCGAGATCATCTCGATGTTGACGCCCGCGTCCGCGATGGCCTTGAAGAACTTGGCCGAGATGCCGGGGTTGGTCCGCATGCCGGCACCGACCAGCGAGATCTTGCCGACCCCGTCGTCGTACTGGAGCTGGGCGTAGCCGACCTCGTCCTTGAGCCGCGCCAGCGACGTCATGGCGGTCTGGCCGTCGGCCCGCGGCAGCGTGAACGAGATGTCCGTGAGACCGGTCGCCGCCGCCGAGACGTTCTGGACGATCATGTCCAGGTTGATCTGGGCGTCTGCGAGCGTCTCGAAGATGCGGGCCGCCTCGCCGACCTTGTCGGGAACCCCGACCACGGTGATCTTGGCTTCGCTGCGATCGTGCGCAACGCCGGAGATGATCGCTTGCTCCATCACGGGGGCCTCCCCATCGCCTTCGTTCGTGAGAGTTGCGGACAGCATGTCGGACATCCGCTCCGCGCTGACCACCCACGTCCCCTCCTTGGAGGAGAACGACGAGCGGACGTGGATCGGCATGTCGTTGCGGCGCGCGTACTCGACGCACCGCAGGTGCAGGATCTTGGCGCCGTTGGCCGCCATCTCCAGGGTCTCCTCGTACGAGATGACAGGGATCTGGCGGGCGGCGGGGACGATGCGCGGGTCGGCGGTGAAGATGCCGTCGACATCGGTGTAGATCTCGCAGACGTCGGCCTCGAGGGCCGCGGCGAGCGCGACGGCGGTCGTGTCGGAGCCGCCGCGGCCGAGCGTGGTGATGTCCTTGCTGTCCTGGGAGACACCCTGGAAGCCGGCGACGATCGCGACCGCCCCGTCACCGATGGCGCGCGTGATGCGCCCCGGCGTGACGTCGATGATCTTGGCCCTGCCGTGCGCCGAGTCGGTGATCACGCCGGCCTGCGAGCCGGTGAACGACTGGGCCTGCTGGCCGAGGTTGCCGATCGCCATCGCGAGCAGCGCCATCGAGATGCGCTCTCCCGCGGTCAGCAGCATGTCGAGCTCGCGGCCGTCCGGCAGCGGCGACACGTCGTGGGCGAGGTCGAGGAGCTCGTCCGTCGTGTCACCCATGGCGGAGACGACCACGACGACGTCATGGCCGGCCTTCTTGGTGGCGACGATGCGCTGCGCGACGCGCTTGATGCTGGCTGCGTCGGACACCGACGAGCCGCCGTACTTCTGCACGACAATGCCCACGGACGTTCCTCGGATGGCTCGATGACTCTGGCAGGACGCCACGCTGCGCCCAGATCATTCTAACGGCGGGCTCCTTGCATCCCCGCGGCGTCTCGGGGTGCGGGCGTTGACCGACAGCGGCACCATGTGTGTCGTCACCCCGCGGCTCCCCCACCGCTCAAGCGAGAGGGACACCGATGTCATTCCGTCCTGCCGAGCACGAGGCGTACGACCGCGACCACGCGGCTGCCCGCGACGTGAGCGTCAACCCCATCTTCTCCCGTACCGGTGAGGCCACCTCGGTGCCGCGGTTCAAGATCCCGTCGGACCCGCTGCTGCCGGAGACGGCCTACCAGATCGTCCACGACGACGCGATGCTCGACGGCAACGCGCGGCTCAACCTCGCCACCTTCGTCGGCACGTGGATGGACGACCACGCGAACCGCCTCTACCTGGAGGCGGCCGACAAGAACATGGTCGACAAGGACGAGTACCCGGCGACCGCGGCCGTCGAGACCCGCTGCTGGACGATGCTCGCCGACCTGTGGAACGCGCCCGAGCCGCTGAACGCCATCGGCACGTCGACGATCGGCTCCTCCGAGGCGTGCATGCTCGGCGGCCTCGCACTCAAGCGCCGGTGGCAGCACGCACGCAAGGCAGCCGGGAAGTCCAGCGACCGACCGAACCTCGTCATGTCGAGCGCGGTCCAGGTGTGCTGGGAGAAGTTCTGCAACTACTTCGACGTCGAGGCGCGCTACGTCCCGATCAGCGACGACCACCGCTGCCTCGACGGCCACGACCTCGACAAGTACGTCGACGAGAACACGATCGGCGTCGTCGTGATCATGGGCGTCACGTACACGGGCGTGTACGAGCCGGTGACCGAGGTCGCCGCGGTGCTCGACCAGATCCAGGCCGACACCGGCCTCGACATCCCCATCCACGTCGACGGCGCCTCCGGAGCGATGATCGCGCCGTTCGTGCAGCCCGACCTCGCCTGGGACTTCCGGGTCGACCGGGTCGCGTCGATCAACACGTCCGGTCACAAGTACGGCCTGGTCTACCCGGGCGTCGGGTGGATCGTCTGGCGGGACACCGCGGCGCTGCCGGAGGACCTGGTGTTCCGGGTGAGCTATCTCGGCGGCGACATGCCGACGCTCGCGATCAACTTCTCGCGACCGGGCGCACAGGTTCTTCTGCAGTACTACCTGTTCCTGCGGCTCGGGTGGGAGGGCTACCGCGCCGTCCAGCAGACCTGCTCGGACGTCGCGCAGTACCTCTCGGCCGAGATCGCGAAGTTCGACGCCTTCGACCTGTGGAACGACGGCAGCGACATCCCGGTGTTCGCGTGGCGGCTCAAGGAGGGGCACACCGAGAACTGGAACCTCTACCACCTGTCCGACCGTCTGCGGATGAAGGGCTGGCTGGTCCCGGCGTATCCGATGCCGGCCGACCTCGTCGACGTGACGGTGCAGCGCATCGTCGTGCGCAACGGGCTCAGCCACTCGCTGGCGGCCCACCTGCTCGAGGACATCAAGACTGAGGTCGAGTATCTCGACGGACTTGAGTCGCCGATGCCGACCAGTGGCCAGCACCCGACGTTCCACCACTGAGGCGTGCTGCAGAAACCACGATGGAAGAGGTCCACGACCTCTTCCACTCCCAACATATAGCGCACCCCGGGGCTTGTTTCAAGGCCCTGGGTACGGCGCACAATCGACCCCGTGACCAGCGCATTCGCCCTTCCCGCGGACCTCTCTCACAAGGCCGACCCGATCCAGGTCGGCGACGACGAACAGCACTTCGCAGCCATCGCGGCGACGCTCGAACAGTCGATCCGGGAGCTCGCCGAACGCCTCGACGAGACCCTCAAGGCGCCGGGCGGCCAGGGTCAGGCCGCGATGGACAGGGACCTCGAGGTCCATCGACTGACCGCCCGCCTCCGGCTGCTGCGCCGCTTCGGCCTGGATCTGTGCCTCGGCCGCATGGTCGGCGCGGACGACGGCGAAGCCCTGTACGTCGGACGGCTCGGCCTGACCGACGACGACGGCCGTCGCCTGCTGCTGGACTGGCGGTCGCCCGCCGCGGAGCCGTTCTTCGGCGCGACCCACGCCACCCCGATGGGGCTGGCGAGCCGCCGGCGCTACCGCTGGACCCGCGGCCTGATCACCGACTACTGGGACGAGGTGTTCACCCCCGACGGGCTCGCGGGCAACGCCGCGCTCGACGACCAGTCGGCGTTCATCGCCAGCCTCGACAGCGCCCGGTCACCGCGCATGCGCGACGTCCTCGGCACGATCCAGGCCGACCAGGACGCCATCATCCGCGCGGGGTCGCGCGGCGCCCTCGTCGTCGACGGCGGCCCCGGCACGGGCAAGACGGTCGTGGCCCTGCACCGGACCGCGTACCTGCTCTACTCCGATCCGCGCCTCGGCCACCGCAAGGGCGGCGTCCTGTTCGTCGGCCCCCACCAGCCGTACCTCGCGTACGTCGGCGACGTCCTCCCCAGCCTCGGCGAGGAGGGTGTGCAGACGTGCACCCTGCGAGACCTCGTCCCCGAGGGCGCGGCAGCCCTCCCCGAACCCGACCCCGAGGTCGCGCGCCTGAAGGCGACCGCGGACATGGTGCGGGCGATCGAACCGGCCGTCCGGCTGTACGAGGAAGCGCCCACGCAGGGGATGACGGTCGAGACCCACTGGTCCGACGTCTGGCTCAGTGCCGCGGACTGGGCCGAGGCCTTCGAGTCGCCCGACCCCGGCACCCCGCACAACGAGGCCCGGGACGAGGTCTGGGAGGCGTTGCTCGAGATCCTCATCGACAAGCACGACACGGAGGAGGTGCCCCCCGAGATGCTGCGGAGGTCATTGCTGCAGAACGCGGAGCTGGTCGACGCCTTCGCCCGCGCGTGGCCGTTGATCGACGCGGTCGACCTCGTCGGAGACCTGTGGACAGTCCCGGCCTACCTGCGCATGTGCGCGCCGTGGCTGCAGCCCGACGAGGTCCGCCTGCTGCAGCGCAGCCGGCCCGACGCGTGGACGGTGTCCGACCTGCCGCTCCTCGACGCGGCGCGGCAGCGGCTCGGCGACCCGGAGGCGGCGCGACGCAAGCGCCGGCTCCAGGCGACCGTCGCGGCGGAGCGAGCCCGCATGGCCGACGTCGTCGACGACCTCATCCGGTCCGTCCCCGACATCATGGGGTCGGACCCCGAGGGCGAGGGCCTGGTGACGATGCTGCGGGTCGAGGACTTCCGCGACGCGCTCGTCGACGACGCCGCCCTGCCCACCGTCGATCCCGACCTGCTCGCCGGTCCGTTCGCGCACGTGGTCGTCGACGAGGCCCAGGAGCTGACCGACGCGGAGTGGCAGATGCTGCTGCTCCGCTGCCCGTCCCGCAGCTTCACGATCGTCGGCGACCGCGCCCAGGCCCGGCACGGGTTCACCGAGTCGTGGGAGGAGCGACTGGGGCGGGTCGGCCTCGACCGCATCGAGCTCGCGCCGCTGACCATCAACTACCGGACGCCGGAGGAGGTGATGGTCGAGGCGGAGAAGGTCATCCGGGCGGTGTTCCCCGACGCGAACGTCCCGACGTCCATCCGTGCCAGCGGCGTCCCGGTCACGCACGGCCCGGTGTCGAGCCTGGCCACCGTGCTCGACGACTGGCTGGCCGACCACCCGGAGGGCACCGCCTGCGTGATCGCTGCCGACGACGCCGGCGCCGAGGCGTACGCATCGAGCCCTCGCGTGAGCCTGCTGACCCCGGAGCTGTCGAAGGGGCTCGAGTTCGACCTGGTCGTGCTCGTCGACCCGGAGGGGTTCGGCGACGGCGTCGAGGGGGCCGTCGACCGCTACGTCGCGATGACCCGTGCGACGCAACGGCTCGCCGTGCTCACGACCTCCTGACACCGTCCGGATGTCGCCACTGCCTCGGCCCGCAATCGGCTGGACTCCCCCGTACGGCGAGCGCACGCTGAGAGGTGCCCCCGCCGTACGATCCAAGGAGGCACCGATGCTCGACGGCACTGCATACACGGCCATGGTCCCCGTCCGCGACGTCGCCCGCGCGCGACGGTTCTACGAGGACACGCTGGGCCTGAAGGGCAAGGGAGACACGATCGACGGCGGCTACGCGTTCGAGACCGCCGACGGCCACGCCCTCGCCCTCCTGCCCGATCCGGACGGCGAGCCGACCGGGCGTACGACGATCAGCTTCGAGGTGCCCGACGTCGCGGCGGAGGTCGTCGCGCTCGCAGAGGCGGGCGTGGCCTTCGCGGACTACGACACTCCGGAGCTCAAGACCGAGAACCACATCGCGACGTTCGACGGCGAGCAGGCAGCCTGGTTCGCCGACACCGAGGGCAACGTCCTCTGCATCCACGCGGTCACGGGCTAGCGCGCTCTTCGGCCCGCGCGATGAGGGCGGCGATGCCGTCCAGGAGGAGGTCCAGCCCGAGCTCGAAGCTCGCCTGCCCCATCGCTTCGTACCCCGGCTCGCCGACGGCCGGCACCGACGGCATGCTCGCCGCGAGGCGCGCGAGGTTCGGATAGACGGCGGGGTCGGCCAGGACGCCGATCATGGTCTCGAAGGCGACGACCGGCTTGCCCTCGGCGCGACGTCGCGCCGCGGCGGCGGCCTCCTCGGACGCCATCCGGCCCTCCGCGAGCGTGTAGGCGCTGATCGCCCCGATCGCCTGGAGCTTCTCCTCGTCACGCAGCGGTGTGTCGGCGAGTGCGTCCAACCCGCGCTCGATCCACGCGAACGCGCTCGGCCCCATCGGAGGGTTGCTCATCGGCAGCTGGGTGAGCCACGGGTGCTCGGTGAGCATGTCCTGTTGCAGGACTGCCCACGAGCGCATCCGGTCGCGCCAGCCGTCGCCGGTGATCTCCACCCCGTGCGCGGTGGAGGCGCTCTCGTTCCACATCAGGGCGAGCAGCTGGTCCTTGTTGGCGACGTGTCGGTAGAGCGCCATCGTCGAGAAGCCGAGCTGCTTGGCGACGCGCGCCATGGAGACCGCGTCGATGCCCTCGGCGTCGGCGATCTCGACGGCCGCCGCCACGATCGCGTGGACGTCGAGCTCGGGTCGCGGCCCGCGTCGGGCGCCGCTGCGGCGTCCCCACAGCAGGGCGAGCTCATCCGGTAGCGGGGTCTCGCTGTCGGTCATCCCACCTCCTCGTCCTGCCCTTGTCGGTGGGGCCACGATAGAGCCTTGCGCGGTACTGCGTATGCCGTATACGGTTTAGCGTATGGCATACACAGTCGAGGTCGCTGACCTCACCAAGAGCTACGGCGCGACGGAGGTCCTCCGCGGGGTCGACCTCACGATCCCGGCCGGCACGGTTCACGGCATGCTGGGCGCGAACGGCGCCGGCAAGACCACGCTGGTCCGCATCCTCGCGACCCTGATCGGGTACGACGGCGGCACGGCACGCGTCGCCGGCCACGACGTCGCTCGCGACGCCCGCGCGGTCCGGGGCGCCGTCAGCCTCACGGGGCAGTACGCCGCGGTCGACGAGGTGCTCACGACCCGCGAGAACCTCACGATGGTCGCGCGGCTGCGGCGACTGTCCGGCGCCGCGAGCGCGGCCCGCACCGACGAGCTGATCAGCCGGTTCGACCTCGGCGCGATCGCCGATCGGCGCGCCACGACGTACTCCGGGGGCCAGCGCCGACGCCTCGACCTCGCGATGAGCATGGTCGTCCCGCCGACGCTCCTGTTCCTCGACGAGCCGACCACCGGCCTCGACCCGCGCAGCCGTGACCAGGTGTGGGCGACCGTGCGCGAGCTCGCCGACACCGGCGTCACGGTGCTGCTGACGACTCAGTACCTCGAGGAGGCCGACCAGCTCGCCGACCGCATCTCCGTCCTCGACGGCGGGCGCATCGTCGCCGAAGGCACGCCCGAGGAGCTCAAGACGCAGGTCGCCGGTGAGGTCGTACGCCTCACGTACGGCGACACCGCCGCGTACGAGGCCGCGCTCGCCACCCTGCGTACGCCCGAGGTGACCGCCGACCGTGTCCTCCTCACCGTCGACGTCCCCACCGACGGCTCACCCGAGTCCCTGCGCCGGCTGCTCGACTCTCTCGCCGTCGCCGGCGCCTCGCCCCGCCGCGTCGGCATGCATGCCCCCAGCCTCGACGACGTCTTCCTCACCCTCACCAACCCGAAGCAGGAGGCGCTCCGATGAGCACCGCGACCACCATCTCCGACGCCGTCCTCGACTCCCGTGTGATGATCCGCCGCGGGCTGATCCGCTCCGCGCGCGACCCCGAGGCGTTCTTCACGGCACTCGCCCTGCCCGTGGCGCTGATGCTGCTGTTCGTCTACGTGTTCGGCGGTGCGATGTCGACCGGCGGCGAGTACGTCGACTACGTGGTACCCGGCATCATCCTGCTGTGCGCCGGCTTCGGTGCCGGGACGACGGCCGTCGCGGTCGCGGACGACATGACCAACGGGATCGTCGACCGGTTCCGTTCGATGCCGATCGCCGCCGGGTCGGTGATCGTCGGCCACGTCGTCGCCAGCGTCGCGCGCAACGCGATCGCGACCGCGCTCGTCATCGGCGTCGCGCTCCTCATCGGATGGCGACCCGACGCGGGCGTGGCCGAGTGGGCCGCCGCGATCGGGCTCCTCGCACTGTTCGTCCTGGCGATCTCGTGGCTCGCCGCGACGGTCGGGCTGCTCGCGCGGTCCAAGGACGCCGCCAACGCGTTCACGATGGTGCTGGCGTTCCTCCCGTACGTGAGCACCGCGTTCGTCCCCGCTCACACGCTCCCGACCGCGCTGCGCGGGTTCGCCGAGCACCAGCCGATGACGCCGGTCATCGAGACGCTGCGCGGACTGTGGATGGGGACGAGCACGACGGGGCAGCCGCTCGCCGACCAGGCGTGGTGGGCGCTCGGCTGGTGCGCGCTGATCCTGGTCGTCTCGGCGGTGGCGTCGGCGCGGCTGTTCCGGCGCCGTACGACCTGACGGTCGCTCGGCGACGTTCAGGCACTCTCGGCGCCGGGTTCGGCCAGGACGCCCAGGGGGTCGAACCGTCGCTGCGCGCATCGCGCACCTGGTCGTACGGCTCAGGCGGGGCTGAGGACGAGCGGGGGCCGCGGGCCTTCGCCGAGGTTGCGCGACACCCAGACGCCGGCGTCGCCGAAGCCCACGATGTCAGCACGACCGTCGCCGGTCAGGTCGGCGGCCACCCGGAGATGGACCTCGGGGCGCCACCCCTGCTCCGTCCCGAAGTCGTGGACCACGAGCTGCGGCCCCAGCGGTCCGTCGCCGCCGAAGACGAGCGCCCAGGCACCGTCCTCCGCGAACCCCAGGAGGTCCGCGCCACCGTTGCCGGTCAGGTCCGCGGCGATCCTGGGGTGGAGGAACGGGTCCCACGCCACCGGAGCGGTCGCACTCCCGAAGAACGGCAGCACCAGCGTGGGCGTGCCGAAGCCGCCTGATCCGTCACCGGTTGCGACGACCACACCGTCGTCGCGAAAGCCAATCAGGTCTGCACGACCGTCGCCGGTGACGTCAGCGACCAGCCGCGGGCGGGTCGCGGCGGTCCAGCCCTGGGCGACGCCGTACTCGGCGAGGACGAACCGCCGTTCGCCGAAGTGTCCCGTGCCGTCGTTCAGGGCGACCCAGACGCCGTCGTCGCCGAAGCCCACGATGTCCGGTCGACCGTCCCCGGTCAGGTCCGCGAGAGTGCGGACGTGGACGTCGGTGCGCCAGCCGTCGTCGAACGCGAACCCGCCCGCCACACCGAGCTCGGTCGGCCCGAACCCGCCGACGCCGTCTGCGCGCGCCACCCACACCGAGTCCTGACCGAACCCCACGATGTCGGCACAGCCGTCCCCGGTCAGGTCGGCGAGGACCCGCAGGTGCCGCGTGCTGTCCCAGCCACCACCCGTACGGCCGAAGTCGGCAAGCACGAACCGTGGCGGTTCGAAGCCGCCCGCGCCGTCGCCCCGCGCCGTCCAGACGCCGTCGTCGCCGAAGCCCACGATGTCGGCACGGCGGTCGCCGGTCACGTCGACGACGAACCGCGGGTGCGCCACCAGGTCCCAGCCGCCGGCGTCGCGACCGAAGTCCTCCAGGACCCGCGCCGGTGCAGCGAACCCGCCGGCGCCGTCCCCGAGCGCGACCCAGACGCCGTCGTCACCGAAGGCGACGATGTCGCCACGACCGTCGCCGGTGAGGTCCGCGACGAAGCGGAGGCGACCGTCCGTACGCCATCCCTGGTCGGCACCGAAGTCCGCGAGGACGAACCGGTTGCGGTCGAAGCCGATGCCGTGCGGGATCGGATGGTCCTGGTGCAGCACGAAGACGTCGGACGCGAGCGCGAACCGGTCGCGCTCGGTGAAGGGCGGCCAGGGCGGCGTGCGATAGCAGGCGGGCGCACCCGGGCGCATCGGCAGGAAGCAGGTGACGTTCATCCCTGTGGTCCGGTCGATGACCACACCGTCCTCGGAGTACACCGGGAAGGTCTCGTCAGGGGCGACGCCGCGGACGGCGGGGTAGCGCGCGTCCAGACCCATGGGCCCACCCCCGTCCCTGCCGATTCACGGTACTACCTCTCCGAGGCCCCGGACGGCTCGTCGGTGAGGAGCTGCTCGGTCAGCTGCTCGACGAGCTCCTCGACCTCCGGCTCGGCGCCCCACTCGGCGATGTACGCCTGCAGCCGCGCGCGCTCGTTGGCGCGCAGCGCCTCGGCAGCCGCCTCCCCAGCGGCGGTGGCGGTCACCGTGTCGCCGTCGACGACGACCATCGCCCGCCGGGCGAGCGACTCGGCCACGAGGCGTACGGCTTCGGGCGTGCTCTCCGCCCGGGCGGCCATCGTCTCGATCGACCGCGGGCCCTTGATCGACGCGCGCGTGACCATCCAGCACTCCTCGGGCGCCAGCTGCAGGTCCAGGTCGGCGGCCAGCGCCTCGTACACCCGGAGCGGGTCCAGTCGCCCCACCCGACGCCAGAGCAGGAGCCGGAGCTCCTCGTACGACGTCCGGCTCGACGGGAGCGCGAACGTCTCGCCGGCGGCGTCGCCCGCGTTCTGGCTGCCGACCACCTTCTGCAGCCGCACCTCGGGGATCAGCCACGTCAGGAAGAACGCGAGGACCGCGATCGGCACGGCCGCGAGGAACACGACCCCGATCGCCTCGGCGTAGCTGTCGATGAACCAGAGCTGGACCTCCGGCGGGCACTGCGCGAGTGCCTCCGAGGACTTGCTGAGCGCGTCCGCGGCGCACGGGCCGGCGGCTGTCGATGGCCGGCTCTGGGTCAGCGAGTCGGTGAGCGCGTGGGTGAGGATCGTGCCGAACGCGGCGACGCCGACCGAGCTGCCGATCGTCCGGAAGAACGTCGCGCCGGAGGTCGCCGTGCCGAGGTCGCGGTACTCGACGGAGTTCTGAACGGCGAGCACCAGGACCTGCATCACCATGCCGATGCCGAGTCCGAGGACGAACATGCTGGCCGATGCCTGCGCGGTCGACGTCTCCCGGTCCATCAGCGACAGCAGGTACAGACCGACCGCCATCACCGCCGTACCGATGATCGGGAACGCCTTGTAGCGGCCCGTCCGGCTGATGACCTGACCACTGCCGATCGATGTCAGCAGCAGGCCCGCCATGAGCGGCAGCATCTCCAGCCCGGACTCCGTCGGCGACGAGCCCTTGATCTGCTGCAGGTACAGCGGGAGGAACGTGATCGCCCCGAACATCGCGAAGCCGACCACGAACCCGACGACCGACGCCGTGGTGAAGACGCGGTTCGCGAAGAGCCGCAGCGGCAGCACGGGCTCCACCGCGCGACGCTCGGCGACGACGAACCCGATGACGGCGGCGATGCCGATGGCGATCGAGCCCCACACCGGCGCGGAGTTCCAGTCCCACGTCGTGCCGCCCAGGCTGGTGACCAGCACGATGGCGGTCGCGACGGTGCCGAGGAGCAGGATGCCCGCGTAGTCGATGCTCGGTGTGCGGTCGGGCCGCGTACGAGGAAGCACGGTGACGACCGCGAAGAGCGCGACCACGCCGATCGGCAGGTTGATGTAGAAGACCCACTCCCAAGACAGGTGGTCGACGAAGAGGCCGCCGAGCAGCGGGCCCGCGACGCTCGCGACGCCGAACACCGCGCCGAAGACACCCTGGTACTTGCCGCGATCGCGCGGGGGGACGACGTCGCCGATGATCGCCTGCGCGAGCACCATCAGGCCGCCGCCACCGACGCCCTGCATCGCGCGCCACGCGATCAGCTGCCCCATCGTCTGCGAGGTGCCCGCCAGCGCCGAGCCGACCAGGAAGATCACGATGCAGACGACGAAGACGCCCTTGCGACCGAACAGGTCGCCGAACTTGCCCCACAGCATCGTCGTGACCGTCGAGGCGAGCATGTACGACGTGACCACCCACGACAGGTGCTCGGCGCCACCGAGGTCCGACACGATCGTCGGGAGTGCCGTCGCGACGATGGTCTGGTCGAGCGCCGCGAGGAGCATCGCGAGCATCAGGCCGCCGAAGATCCACCAGATCCTTCGTTGCGGCAGCGCTTCGGGCACGGTCCCCTGCTGCGTGTGACCCGTCATCGCACCCCCGTCCGCCCTGAGGCCGATTCTCGGTCAGAGCCCGGGATGCCGCGCGCCGGAGCCGACCCGCTCTCGGGCATATACTTGTATCGTCCTATAGGTGCGCCGTAGGCTACGTGCCATGGAACTCCGGCACGCCGTCCTCGGCCTCCTCTCGATCCGTCCCATGAGCGGGTACGACCTGGGGCGCGCGTTCGCAGGCTCGGTGGCTCACTTCTGGTACGCCGACCAGTCGCAGATCTATCGAGTGCTGGACCGCCTCGCGGTCGACGGCGCGATCGAGACCGAGCGGGTGCGGCAGGAGAAGCTCCCCGACCGCTTGGTGCACTCGCTCACCGACGCGGGGCGGTCGGAGCTGAGGGACTGGCTGATCTCGCCCCTCGAGCAGGACCGGCCCAAGGAGCCCTTCCTCGCCCGCCTGTTCTTCGCCGCAGCCCTGAGTGACGACGAGGTCGCACGCCTCCTCGACGAGCGTGAGCAGGAGACGCGGAAGGTGCTGGAGCAGCTGCGTGCCATCCCGGTCCCGACGGGCGACCGCGCGGCCGAGCTGCAGGCAGCCACCCTGCGGTCGGGGGTCGCCCACGCGGAGGCCGAGCTCGACTGGCTCGACGACACCCGACGTCGCCACGCCCAGCTCTCGGATCGACGATGACTCGCGCGACGCCGACGTCGGGGCACCCCCTCGAGCACGGTCCGCGCGAGGGCGAGACGATCGTGCTGCTGCACGGCGCCAACGTCGCCGGGTGGATGTGGGAGCCGCAGATCGAGCTCCTCCCCGATCGGCACCTGCTCACACCAGACCTGCCCGGTTACGGAGCCCGCGCCGACACCGTCTGGCCTGACCTCGGAGCTGCCGCAGACCTCGTCGCGGACCTGATCCGCACGCGCGCCCTGGAGGGGCGCGCCCACCTCGTCGGACTCTCGCTCGGAGGCCACGTCGCGATCCACGTGATCCACCGTCACCCCGACCTGGTCCACTCCTGCACCGTCACCGGCGTGGCGGCCGCGGGGCTGGGCCGGCTGGAGCGCTCGCTGGTCGTACTGCAGCTGCCGCTGTGGCGCCGTCGCTGGTACTGGGCGGCCCAGGCCGTGGCGTTCGGCATCCCCGCCGACGCTCGCGAGCTGTTCGTCGACTCGGGGAGCCGCGTGCAGGCGGAGACGAACCGGCGCGTGTTCAGCGAGGTCGCCGCCGGGACCGTCCCTGCCGGCGCGTTCGACTACGCCGGGCCGGTCCTCGCGGTCAGCGGCGAGCGGGAGCCGCGATCGGTCCGAGCCGGCTTCGAGGCGCTCGGAGTGTCGATCCCGCAGCTGCAGGCCTGGGTGGCGCCCAGGATGCACCACATCTGGAACATCGAGGACCCCGCCCTGTTCGCGCGCATGATCGTCACGCACGCGGACACGGGGACGTGGCCGCCCTAGGCGAGCCGTTCCCAGAGGAACCGGTACGCGAGCGCCGACATGTGCGCGGCCTGCGCGTTGTTGGCCGCGCCGCCGTGGCCGCCCTCGATGTTCTCGTAGTACGTGACGTCCTTCCCGGCCTCGAGCATGCGCGCCGCCATCTTGCGGGCGTGCCCCGGGTGCACGCGGTCGTCGCGCGTCGAGGTCGTGAACAGCACGGGCGGGTACGCCCGGTCGGCGTCGAACAGGTGGTACGGCGAGAACGTCGCGAGGAAGTCCCAATCGGCGCTGTCCGGGTCGCCGTACTCCGCGATCCACGACGCGCCCGCGAGCAGCAGGTGGTAGCGCTGCATGTCGAGCAGCGGCACCTGGATGACGATCGCGCCGAACAGGTCGGGGTACTGCGTCAGCATGTTGCCGGTCAGCAGACCGCCGTTGGAACCGCCCATCGCCCCGAGGTGAGCGGCCGAGGTGATGCGCCGCTCGGCGAGGTCGCGAGCCACGGCTGCGAAGTCCTCGTACGCCCGGTGGCGCTGGTCGCGCAATGCAGCCTGGTGCCACGTCGGACCGTACTCACCGCCGCCGCGGATGTTCGCGACGACGTACACGCCGCCGTGCTCGAGCCAGGCGCGGCCGAGCCCACCGCTGTACGACGGCGTCAGCGAGATCTCGAACCCGCCGTAGCCGTAGAGCAGCGTCGGTGCCGTGCCGTCGTACGCGAGGTCGTGCGGGCGGACGACGAAGTACGGGACGCGCGTGCCGTCGGTCGAGGCGGCGAAGTGCTGCTCGACGACGAGGCCCTCGGCGTCGAAGAACGACGGCATCGACTTCAGCGGCACCGGACGCGCGTTGACGCCCCGCGACCCGAGGTCGAGCAGGGAGAGCGTCGTCGGCGACAGGTAGTCGGTCGTGTAGAGCCACACCGCGTCGTCCTCGTCGGCGTCGACCGGCGCCACCTGCAGGGTGCCGAGCTCGGGCACGTGGTGCGCGGCGACACGCTCCCAGGTGCCGTCGGGCGTCGTGGGCAGCGTGAGGATCTCCAGGCGCGATCGGACGTCGGTCATCAGCTCGAGCACGAGCCGGTGCGCCGTGAACGCGTAGCCCGCGAGCGCGCTGTTGCCGGTCGGCTCGTAGAGGACCGTGAAGTCGCGACCGCCGTCAGCGCTGTCGCCTGTGAGGAACCGGCTGAACGCGATCGCGAGCAGCGACCCCGCGGCGTACGTCCGTCCGCCCACCGTCCAGTCGTCGCGCAGCTCGACGAGGAGCTGGTCGCGCTTGACGCTCGCCTCGGCGGAGTCGGGGACGTCGAGCTTGGTGAGCTCGAGGTCGCCACCTGCGGCGTCGGTGAGCAGGTAGCGCTCCGCCGTGTAGAAGGACGTCGCGCGCACGACCCAGTCGCGCTCGAACCCAGGCGTACGGTCGTGGAACGCGCCGATCGACAGGTCCTCGTGCGCACCCTCGAACACGATCTCGGAGTCGGCCAGCGGCTCACCACGACGCCAGCGGCGGGCGATCCGGGGGTAGCCGGACTCGGTCATCGACCCGGGGCCCGTGTCGGTCTCGACGAAGACCGTGTCGCCGTCGATCCAGCTGACGTCGCCCTTGGCCTCCGGGCGTACGAAGCCGTCCGCGACCCAGCTGCGCGACTCGAGGTCGTACTCGCGGGTGACGTCGGCGTCCGAGCCTCCGCGCGAGAGCGAGACCAGTGCGCGCTTGAAGGCCAGCGGGCCGGTCCGCAGCACCTTCGCGCCGTGCCAGACCCAGTTCTCGTCCTCGCTCTCGGCGAGTGCGTCGACATCGAGTAGGACGTCCCACTCGGGAGAGTCGGTGCGGTACGACGGGAGCGTCGTACGGCGCCAGATCCCGCGGACGTGCTGCGCGTCGCGCCAGAAGTTGTAGTACCAGTCGCCGGCCTTGCCGATGGGCGGGATCTTCGCGTCGGAGTCGAGGACCTCGAGGATCTGCTTCTCCGTCGCGCGGAACGCGTCGCTCGCCTCGAGGGCTCCTGCTGTCTCGGCGTTGCGGGCGCGGACCCAGTCCAGCGCGGCGTCGCCGTCCACGTCCTCGAGCCACAGGTACGGGTCGGTGTGCGTCATGGCTCGAGCCTAGGCGTACGCCGAAACAGGACGGCAGGTCACAGCGGGTCGAGCGGGGGCTCCTCGGGCGACATCGCAGGGATCGCGCCGACGATGCGGTCGCGCGCGATCACCGACTGCAGCGCCCGCAGCGCCGAGGTCGTCTCCCCGCCCCACGACGAGAAGAACGAGAACTGCCACCACCACAGGGCCTCGATCGGCCGGCCCGCGCGCGCATGCTGCATCCCGTGGGCGAGAGCGGCGGTGAGCGAGATGACGTCGTCGGAGATCCTGTAGGCAGCCGGCGCTGCCGGATCGTCGTACGGGTCGAAGACCTCGACGTAGGTGTCGAACCCGTCGAGGATGGTCGCGAGCGCCACCCGCGTGTCGTCGAGGTCGATGTCAGGCCCGCTGTCGGGCTCGTAGCGGTCGGGCGGCACGAGCCGGGGCATCGCGGCCATCCGCGCGCCGATCGTGAGCGCGCGGCTCAGCTCGACGAGGAGCCCGGCGACGATCTCCTCCGGGTCGGTGATGCCGTCGAGAGAACGCAGGCCCTCCAGGACCGCCTCGACGTCCTCGGCGAACCCGTTGGCCACCGCTTCCAGCTCGTCGTCCTTCGTCCCGCTCAAACCCTGCCCCCTCGTCAGTCGACCGTCCGGCGGCCCTCGAACGCGCGCCCGAGCGTGACCTCGTCGGCGTACTCGAGATCACCGCCTACGGGCAGTCCACTGGCCAGACGCGTGACGCGCAACCCCAACGGCTTGAGAAGACGCGTGAGATAGGTCGCGGTCGCCTCGCCCTCGAGGTTCGGGTCGGTCGCGAGGATGATCTCGGTGATGGCGCCGTCGGCGAGCCGCTGCATGAGCTCGCGGATCCGGAGGTCGTCCGGACCGCGCCCGTCGATCGGCGAGATCGCGCCGCCCAGTACGTGGTAGCGGCCACGGAACTCTCGCGTGCGTTCGATGGCGACGACGTCCTTGGACTCCTCGACCACGCACAGCACCGACTGGTCACGCCGCGGGTCTGCGCAGATCCGGCACGTCTCCGACTCGGCGACGTTGCCGCAGGTGGCGCAGAAGCGAACCTTCTCCTTGACCTCGATCAGCACGTCGGCGAAACGGCGTACGTCGACCGGGTCGGCGTCGAGGAGGTAGAACGCGATGCGCTGAGCGCTCTTCGGACCGATGCCGGGGAGCCGGCCGAGCTCGTCGATCAGGTCCTGGACGACCCCTTCGTACATCGCGTCAGAACCCGAGTGCGCCCGCGGAGCCGCCACCGAGCGCGTCGCCGCCGAATCCACCGGCGAACGGGCCGAGCTTGTCGGCGGCCAGCTGCTCGGCCTGGTTGTTGGCGTCGCGGACCGCGGCGACGACCATGTCGCCGAGGAGCTCGGCGTCGTCGGGGTCCACGGCTTCGGGCTTGATCTCGACCGCGATCAGCTCTCCGGTGCCCGAGACGGTCGCACGGACGAGCCCGTTGGCGGCCTCGCCCGTGACACGGGCACGGCCGAGCTCCTCCTTGGCGGCGAGGAGCTGCTCCTGCATCTTCTGGGCCTGCTCGAGCAGGGCGGACATGTCGGGCATGCCGCCACCTGGCTGACCGAGCCCGCCGAAATCATCACCGAACACCGGGACGTCCTCACCTGTCGTACGACCACGGCGTCGCCACCGCGGAGTGCTCCTCCAGCCTACCGGCGGGCACCGTCGGATCGGCCCAGGCGGCGGAGGCCGGACGCGACCAGACCGGCGACGAGACCGACCACAGCACCGGTGAAGAGGCTGCTCGCGAAGGTCGCCGATCGCATCACGGCCTCCTCCGTCCCGTCGCTGAGGTCGCCGTCCAGGGACCCGCCGAGGCTTGGCGAGTCTTCGAACGCGGAATCCCACATGAGGTTGTGGCCGATGCCGAGCCCGATCCCGTACACCGCGCCGACGACCACGAGCGTCGTGACGGGGGACGGGACGCGGGCCCGCAGCACGACGACGACCCAGACCGCCGGTGGGGCGAGCGCGAGCACGGCGTTGACGAGTGCGCCCACGTCGACACCGAGGTCGTGCACCACGACCCGCGGCAGCGCGAGGGCCGCCAGCGCGACGATCGCCCACACCGGGAGCCCCAGCCGGGAGCGGCTCATCACCGATCACCCCGGGGACCGCGAGAGGCCTCGATGGTGAGGCGCGGCAGGGCGCGGTCCAACCAACGGGGCAGCCACCAGTTGCGGTCGCCGAGCAGCTCCATCACCGCCGGGACGAGCACCAGTCGCACCAGGGTCGCGTCGATGAAGACCGCGAACGCCAGCCCGAAGCCGAAGAGCTGAAGCTCGCGGCTGGACCCGAGCACGAAGCTTCCGAAGACGCACACCATGATCGCGGCGGCCGCGGAGATGACCCGTGCCGTGCGCGCGAGACCCTCCGCCACGGCGGTCGCGTTGTCGCCGGTGCGGTCGTACTCCTCCCGGACGCGCGACAGGAGGAACACCTCGTAGTCCATCGACAGACCGAAGACGATCGCGATCATCATCATCGGCACCCACGCCTCGATGGGCGCGCTCGCGCCGAGGTCGAGCAGCTCGACCCCCCAGCCCCACTGGAACACGGCCACCACCGCCCCGAACGCGGCGCCGAGCGAGAGGAGGTTGACCAGCACGGCCTTGACCGCGACCGCGAGACCGCGGAAGACCGCGACGAGCAGCACCAGGGCCGCTCCGAGGACGACCGCGAGGAAGAGCGGCAGACGTTCCGCGGTGTAGTCGGCGAAGTCCACCGCCGCAGCAGTCGCTCCACCGACCGCGACCTCGAGCCCGTCGCCCGCGCTCGCTGGCACGACGTCGTCACGGAGTCGGTGCACGAGGTCGGCCGTCGCCTCGTCCTGAGGACCTGTCGTCGGGATCACCTGGAGGAGTGCGACGTCACCGGACTCGGAGAACACCGGCGGCGTCGTGGCGGCGACTCCCGGAGTCGCGGCCAACGCATCGGCGAGCGCCTCCACGTCCTCGGTGCCGGCACCCTCCTGCACCGCGGCCGCGACGACGAGCGGGCCGTTGGCACCCGGTCCGAAGCCCTCCGCGACGAGGTCGTACGCCCGTCGGCCGGTGTCGCTGGTCGGGCGGGTGCCCGCGTCGGAGAAGCCGAGCCGCAGATCGAGCACCGGCAGCGTGAGCAGCACGAGCACGGCGGTCGCCGCGATCGCCGCCGGCCAGGGCCTCCGCTGGACCACGCGGCTCCACCGACGAGCGAGCTGACCGCCGTCGGAGGTCGTACGCCGTCGGTGGACCGACAGCCGGTCGATCCGCCGGCCGGTGATCGCGAGCATCGCGGGGAGCAGCGTGACGGCGGCCAGCATGGTGACGAGGACGGAGCCCGCGATGCCCAGCGCGACGCCGGTGATGACCTTGAGGTCCATCAGCACCAGACCGAGCGAGGCGATGACCACCGTCACGCCGGCGAACAGGACGGACCGACCCGCCGTCGTCTGCGCGACCACCACCGCACGGGCGGGGTTCGCTCCCCCCGCGAGCGCCTCCCGGTAGCGGGTGACGACGAGCAGCGCGTAGTCGATGCCGACGCCGATCGCGATCATCGCCGCGACCGGTGCGGCGAAGCTCGGCATGTCGACCGCTCGCGCGCCGAGCGACACCAGGGCGACGCCGCTCGCTGCTCCGACGACGCCGACGAGGATCGGCAGCACCATCGCGAACACCGACCCGAAGGCGAAGAGGAGGATCACCATCGCGGCGAGCACGCCGATCAGCTCGCTCGGCGGGCCGCTCTCGCCCTCCTGCTCAGCACCGAGCCCGCCGACCTCGACAGTCAGGTCGTCGGAGGCGAACGAGTCCCGCACCTCGTTCAGGTCGTCGCCGAGCTCTGCCGTCGCCTCGGCGTCCTGGGTGGGCAGCCCGACCGTGACGTACCCGGTCGTACGGTCCGGTGAGAGCTGGTGGGCTCCCTCGGGGACGAAGGGACTGACGACGTTCGCGTCCGGGACGCGGTCCTCGACCTCGGCGACCATCGACGCCACCTGCGCGCGCTCCTCGTCCAGGCCGTCGTCGCTGTGCACCACGAGCTGTGCCTGGGTCCCGGCGTCGGACGAGAACCCTCCGTCCTCCAGGATCTGCACCGCGCGGGCGCTCTGCGATCCGGGCAGCTCGTAGTCGTCGCTCGTCTCCCCCCCGAACGTCCCGGACAGCGCTGACAGCGCCACCACGACCAGGATCCACCCCGCCACCACGAACCACCGCGCCCTCTGACAGATGCGCGCAAGACCCTCCATGACGTCCCTTCCTCTCCACGTCTGGCCCGTCCGTACGACAGGTCGACGACTGGCCACGCTAGGAGCGCAGGAAGGGCGGATCAGTCCCTCAGGAGCGGCAGTCGCATCGCTTCTGGGCGTACGAGGCTCAGGGTCGCGTCAGTCGACGAGACCGGCCCGGTGGGCGAGAACGACCAGCTGCGCGCGGTCGCGGGCGTCGAGCTTGGCGAGCAGGCGGCTGACGTAGGTGCGGGCCGTCTCCGGGCTCAGGAACAGCGCTTTGCCGATCTCGTCGTTCGTGAGCCCGAGACCCACATGGGTGAGCACCTCGACCTCGCGCTCGGTGAGTCCGGCGAGCTTCTCCTCACGGCTCTTGCGGGTGGGTAGCCGAGCGACGCGGTCCATCAGCTGACGCAGGACGCCCGGCGCGATCTGGGCCTGCCCGGCCGCAGCGTTGCGGACCGCCCGCCGCAGCTCGTCAGCGTCGATGTCCTTGAGCAGGTACCCGTTGGCCCCGGCGGCGATCGCGTCCACCACGTCGTCCTCGTCGTCGAAGGTCGTCAGCACGAGCACCGGCGTCGCGGCGAGGAGAGGGTCCGCGCGCATCGCCCGGATCGCCTCCGTCCCGGACATGACGGGCATCTGGAGGTCCATGAGGACGACGTCCGGCCTGAGCTCGCGCGCCACCCGGAGCGCGTCGCGCCCGTCGCTCGCCTCGCCCGCGACCGCGATGTCGTCGGTGTTCTGCATGATGGCGCGCAGCCCGTGCCGCAGGAGCACCTGGTCGTCGACGAGGAGCAGCCGGATCATGCGGTGTCCCCTGATGTGCCGTCCCCACTCGTCGCCGGCATCGTCGGGATCGACGCCTCCACGACCCAACCGCACGCGTCGGCGTCGACCTCGAGGGTGCCGCCCAGGTCGGCGACACGCTCGCGCATGCCGCTCAGGCCGTGCCCCGGCCGGATCTGTGGGGGTACGACGGCCGTACCGTCGTCGACGACGCGGACGCCGAGAAGCCCCGGCTCCCGCAGGCCCACCCGCACGCTGATGCTGCGACCGTTCGAGTGCCTGAGGGTGTTCGTGATCGCCTCCTGGACGAGCCGGAACGCCGCGGCTCCGACCTCGGGTGCGACGTCGACCGGATCCACCCGCACGTCGACGGCGTACCCCGCGGCGGTCGGCGCCACCCGCAGGCGGTCCACCTGGTCGAGTCCGGCGTCCGAGTCGAACTGCCCGCTGCCCCGCAGCACCGCGACCGTGCGGCGCAGGTGGGACGACGCCTCCGTGATCGACGACCGTACGAGCTCCTGCGCGTCGTCGCGCGCAGCGTCGTCGCGCGCCTCGCGGGCGACGTCGGAGTAGAGCGAGGCGACCGACAGCGAGTGCCCGATCGAGTCGTGGAGCTCTCGCGCGAGCCGCATCCGTTCCTCCCGCACCTCCACGACCTGGTCCAGCTCCCTCTGGCGGGTCAGCAGGCGCGAGACCTGCTCGGTGCGTCGCCGCAGCCGCCTCCCGGCCCGGACGCTGTTGCCGAGCGCGATCGCGGCGGCGATGAGCGCCGCGTGCGTGACGAACTCGTACCCGACCACCATCGACACGTTCTGCCCGACCGCCACCCGGTACACCGTGGACAGACCGAGCGTGAGTGCCCCCGTGACGACGGCCGAACGCAGGTGCCCCATCTCCGCGGCCGAGTAGAGCGCCGCGGCGATCGGCACCGCGACACCGATCGCGGGGAACCCTGCCGCGTAGTAGCTGAAGAAGCCGAGCGTCGTGAGCACGAGCACCAGCACCGGGTGGCTTCGCCGGATGAGCATGAGCAGCCCGAGCCCGACAGCCCACAGGTACGCCAGCGGGTTGACGTCGCCGCCGCGCCCCTCGTGGGAGGTGGCGACCACGGCGAGCACGACCGCGACGCCGACGCACAGCAGCACGTCCGTCCTGCGCGGGCTCATGATCGGCGTCCTCACACCATGATGCTAGGGCCGGGAGGGCGACGGCGCGGTCGCCGTGGAGCGACGGTCAGGTCTCCTGCGAGCGACGCTCGCTATATGACCGTTGACATGTGACATTGCCGATGTCACGCTGGCGGACATGCTTTCCACACCTCTCGCCGCCGAGCCACGCCCCGCCGGCGGAGCAGCCCTGGACCAGGTCGCCGGCGTCAGCGTGGCGTCGATGGTGGTCTTCGCCGCTCTCGTGTGGGTCGCGTGGGCGCACCGCACCCGCCGCATCACGTGGCTGCACCGGCTGAGCGAGTGGTCCGAGTCCAAGATCGGCCGCCCGGGCTGGGTGACCGTGCCGGGTGCGTTGCTCGCAGTCGCCCTCGTGACCGCGTTCCTCGGGTTCATCTGGGACGTCAGCCTGCACGCCGGGGTGGGACGCGACGAGGGGCCGCTCGCGAACCCCGCGCACTACCTCATCCTCGTCGGCCTCTTCCTCACGTTCATCGCCGGCGCCACCGCGATGGTCCTGCCGCTGGACGAGGTGCCCGGGCCCGCTGCCGTCAAGATCACCCGCGCCTGGCACGTCCCGGTCGGTGGCCTGCTCGTCGCGGGCGCCGGACTCTACGCGCTGATCGGCTTCCCGCTCGATGACGTCTGGCACCGCATCTTCGGCCAGGACGTGACCCTGTGGGGCCCGACCCACATCATGCTCATCGGCGGCGCGGGCCTGTCGCTCATCGGCATCCTGCTGCTGCTCCGCGAGGGCGACCTCGCACGTGGCAAGACGGCGTCGTCGCTGCGCGACCTGCGCGTCCGCGTCTCCTACACCGCCGCATTCGGCGGCCTCCTGGTCGGCCTGTCGGTGTTCCAGGTCGAGTACGACTTCGGCATCCAGCAGTTCCGGATGCCGCTGCGCCCGATGATGATCGCGGCCGCCGCCGGCCTCGCGCTGGTCGCCGCACGAGTCGTGCTCGGCGCGTTCGGCGCGATCCTCGCCGTGCTGTTCTACCTGGTCGTCCGGATCGGCACGGCTGTGTTCGTCGGCCCGGTCCTCGGCGAGGCATACAACGTCTTCCCGGCCTACCTCGGCACCGCCGTCGTTGTGGAGCTGCTGGCGCTGGCGGCACCGCTCTACCGGCGCCGGCTCGCGTACGGCGCGATCGCAGGGCTCGGGATCTCGACGCTCGGCCTCGTGCTGGAGGGACTGTGGGTCCAGGCGGCGTTCATTCTCCCCTGGACCAGCGACATGTGGGCCGAGGGCCTGCTGATGTCCGTGCCGGTAGGGGTTCTCGCCGGCATGGCGGGAGCGCTGCTCGGCACGGCACTGACGACCGGCGACATCCCCGGCAAGGCTGTGTGCCGCGCGATCGTCGTGGCTGGCATCGTCGCCCTGGCGGTGTCGCTCGGCAACGGCCTGTACGCCACCGTCCCCGACGCCACCGCGACCGTGGAGCTCACCGACGTCGACTCCGACCCGGCGACGCGTACGGTCGACGCTCGCGTCACCTTCGACCCGGCCACCCTGCCCAGCGACGACCCGACCTGGGTCCAGATCACCGCGTGGCAGGGCGACGGCGTCGTCGTCGACCAGCTCCGAGAGACGTCCCCGGGGGTCTGGGAGACGACGCGTCCGATCCCCGTTCACGGCACCTGGAAGACGCTCGTCCGCGTCTCGGACGACCGCATCCTCGCCGCCGTCCCGATCTGGCTGCCTGCGGACGAGGCGATCGACGCCGAGGAGCTTGCCGCGCCGGCGAGCTTCACCCGCGCGTTCGTCCCCGAGACAGAGATCCTGCAACGCGAGAAGAACGCCGACCACCCCGTGTGGCTGTGGAACGCCGCCTGCACCGTCGTCGCGATCTGCTCGCTGCTGCTGCTCTGGGCGCTCGCCTGGGGCGCGGCCCGCGTGGCGCGCGCGACCCCGCGGCCCACGACGGCCGACCGGCACGCCGACGACCGCCCACCCGCGCTCGTCTGACCATGACCCCCGACACCGTCCTCCTCGCGCACCACCCGTTGCTGCTCGCCGTCCCGGCGTTCGTCCCCGCGATCGCGATCACGGTGGTCGTCCTCGTCATCGCGCGACGCGACCGCATCGCCGAGGCACGCGAGACCGCCGCGCAGGAGACCGCTGCCCCGACCGTCCAGGAGCTCGACCGATGACCCTTCCCCGTACGCTGCCCGTCCTCGCCGTCGCCGGCCTGCTCGCGCTCGGAGGTTGCGCGAGCGACCCCGTCGTGGACGAGGACACGCCCGTCTCCCTCACGGTGACGATCGAGGACGGCGCGGTCACCCCGCTCGGCGAGGCCCGCACAGCGACGGTCGGCCAGCCGATCATCCTCCGTGTCACCTCCGACACCGAGGACGAGCTCCACCTCCACGCCGAGCCAGAGGAGACGTTCGCCGTAACTCCCGGGACGCACCAGTTCGAGTTCACCGTCGACGTCCCCGGGAGCGTCTCGCTCGAGTCCCACCACGTCGGAGGGACGATCGCGACCATCGACGTCAGCCCGTGACTCCTTCTCGCAACGACGTGGTCGTCGCCCACGGGATCGGCGGGTCGACCGACCTCCCGGTGCCGCTCGAGTACGCGATGCTCGGCGCCACCTGGGCGCTCGCGATCTCGTTCGCGGTCCTCGCGCTCGCCTGGCGGCGCCCGAAGCTCGATCCGAGGTCGCCCGGCGCCGCCCTGCCTCCGTGGGTCACCCGCGCCGTCGACGGCGCAGCGACCCACACCGCCCTGGGCGTGCTCGGAGTGGCGATCACCGGGTGGGTCGCGCTCGCGGCGTTCGGCGGTGAGCCCGGTCCCACCAACGGCGCACCCGGCGCGTTCTACGTGCTGCTCTGGGTCGGCCTCGTCCCGCTCTCGCTCGTGTGCGGCCACGTCTGGGCGTACGTCTCACCCGTCCGCGCCCTGCACCATGCAGCGTGCCGGGCGCTCCGGCGCGATCCCGCGACCGGCGTGTGGACCTACCCCGAGCGGCTCGGCTACTGGCCCGCGGCGCTCGGGCTGCTCGCGTTCGTGTGGACCGAGCTCGCCTCGCCCGATCCCGGTGCGCTGACGACGATCCGGGTCTGGCTGGTCGGTTACGTCGTCGCCGGTGTGCTCGGCGGGCTCGCCTTCGGGCGCCGCTGGTTCGAGCGGGCCGACCCGTTCGACGTGTACGCGGCGTTCGTGGCAGCACTCTCGCCGTTCGGGCGCCGCGATCCCGCGAGCAGCACCCCGCAGGCCCGCCGCGTCGTCGCGCGCAACCCGCTCTCCAACCTCGCCGGGCTGCCGGTCGACCACGGGATCGTGGCGGTCGTCGCCGTCCTGCTCGGCTCGACCGCGTTCGACTCCGCGACCGGCACGTCGTGGTGGTTGACGGAGGTTCAGACCTGGTACGCCGGATCGCCGGTGCTCGCCGTCGCGTACAGGTCGCTCGGCCTCCTGGCCGCGATCGGGGCGGTCGGTGCCGTGTTCGTGCTCGCCGCGCGTGCGACCGGCGGCGTCACCTCCGTGCAGCGGCGCGAGCTGCCGTCAGAGCTCGCGCATTCGTTGGTCCCGATCGTGGTCGGCTACGTCGGGGCGCACTACCTGACCTACCTCGTCGAGAAGGGCCAGCGCACCCTCATCGCGCTCGCCGACCCGCTCGACCGCGGCTGGGACCCGCTCGGCATCGGCGGCCTCGCACCGTCGTACTGGCTCTCCGAGCACCCGCACCTGCTCGCCGTCCTCAAAGTCGGGCTCGTCCTGACCGGCCACGTGCTGGGCGTCATCGCCGCGCACGACCGTTGCATCAGGCTGCTGCCCCGCGCCCACCACCTCACGGGACAGCTCGCTCTGATGCTCGTGATGGTCGGCTACACGTTCCTCGGTCTCTTCCTGCTGTTCGCGGGGTGACCGCGGCCTCCGGCGACTGCGGCCAGCAACCTAGGCTTCTGCTGTGGAGCGACCCGACGGACCGGCCCTCGAGGTGTGGCTGTTCTTCTTCGTCGTCGTGTTCCTGCGGGCCCAGGCGACGTACTGGATCGCGCGCGTCGTCACCAGCCAGGTCCTCTCGCACACCCACCCGACCGGCGGCTGGCGTGCGCGCGTCCACGCGTGGCTGTCGGGCGACTCGACGCAACGCGGCATCGACATGCTCCGCCGGTGGGGCGTGATCGCCGTCCCGGTCTCGTTCCTGACCGTCGGGCTCCAGACCGTCGTGAACGCCGGCGCGGGCGTGATCCGGATGCCGTTCCTCCACTACCTGTTGGCGATGCTGCCGGGCTGCGCGGCGTGGGCGCTCGTGTGGACGACGGTCGGGATGACGGCGTTCTACGCGGCCGTCGGCGCCGGGCTCACGACGGGGTGGGGGCTCGTCGCCGCAGCGCTGACGATCGTGCTGGTCGCGACCGCCATCGCCCTCGTACGCCGCCGCTCCCGCACGCGTTCGTCCTAGCCGCTTGTCACGAGCGGCCGCGCAGGAAGTTCGCGAGCAGCTCGTGGCCGCGGGGCGTGAGGATCGACTCGGGGTGGATCTGGACACCCTCGACGGGGTGCTCGCGATGGCGGACGCCCATCAGCACGCCCTCCCCGTTCCACGCGGTCGCGACGAGCTCCTCGGGGAGGTCGCGCACGATCAGCGAGTGGTAGCGCGCAGCGACCAGCGGGCCGTCCATCCCCGCGTACACGCCCGCGCCGTCGTGGTGCACGAGCGACGGCACCCCGTGCACGGGGCGTGGGGCGCGCGCGACCGCGGCGCCGTACGCCTCGCCGATCGCCTGGTGCCCGAGGCAGACGCCCAGGATCGGCGTGGTCGGACCGAGAGCACGCACGGCTTCGACACTGACCCCCGCCTCCGACGGCGCGCCGGGGCCGGGCGAGATGACGAGGTGCGTGAAGGCACCCGTACGGCGCAGCTCCAGGAGGTCGTCCGCGGTCACGGCGTCATTGCGGACCACCGTTGCCTCGGCGCCGAGCTCCCGGACGTACTGCGCGAGGTTGTGCACGAACGAGTCGTAGTTGTCGATCAGCAGGACGGATGCGCCGACCGATCGCGGCGACTGGTCCCGCCCGCGGCCGGACTGCCCGGGCGTGACGTCGAGTCTTCGGATCCACTGCGTCGTCGGGCCGGGCTCGAGCCGTACGACGCCCGTGACCTCCGCGACCGGGCGCACGCGGCCGATCGCATTCGTCACGAACAGCTCGCCGGCGCTCGCGAGCTCATCCACGCGGAGCCGGCGCTCGAACACGGGCACGTCGTGCGCCCGCAGCCGGGCGAGCACGACGGCCCGCGTGACGCCGGGCAAGATCCGGCCGTCGAGCACGGGTGTGTGGATGCCGTCGTCGAGTACCGCAAACAGGTTGCCCCGCCCTGTCTCGAGAACCGTGCCGTCCTCGTCGACGAGCAGCGGGTCGTGGGTGTCGCCCCAAGGCGCACCAGGTAGCGCGGCGAGCAGCGTGCGGTCGTTCCACTTCACCTCGCCCAAGCCTCCCGGGACGACGGCCGGGTGGAGCACCCACGGCGCCGTCGGGATCGCTCCCGCGGGCGTGACTCGCACGTCGACGTCGGCGGCGGCCGGGTCGTAGGACACCCGCAGTCGGTGGTCGCCGTCGAGGGTGGCCGCACGGTGACGCAGGTCGTCGGCCAGCGTCGCCGCGTCGAGCGGCACCGCGTACGTCGCCGCGACCGCCGCGGCGAAGCGGCCGGCGTGCCCGTCGAGGTCGACGGCGCGGCCGGCCCGCACGAGGAGCGTGTCGAAGATGCCGGCGGCGGGGTCGGGTCTCGATACGGCCTCGTTCCTCGGCCTACTCGACCAGCGGGTTCCGCCGTCGCCACCCTCGGTGGTCGAGTAGCCCGAGCCGCCGCCACCCTCGGTGGTCGAGTAGCCCGAGCCGCTAGGCGAGGGCGTATCGAGACCCCCCAACCCCGCTCCCACAGCACGTAGCAGCGGCGACGCCTTCGTGAAGCACTCACGAAGCTCGTCGTCGGGATCCGAGTCCGCGACGACGCCTCCACCGACGCCGAGCCACACACGGTCGCCGCGGATCTCGAACGTGCGGATGACGACGCTCGCCTCGAGCCCGCCCGGCCCAACGTGGCCGATGGCGCCCGTGTAGACCTCACGGCCGGTCGTCTCCAGCTCGCCGATCACCTGCATCGCCCGCACCTTCGGCGCTCCGGTGACCGAGCCCGGCGGGAACGACGCGCGCAGCAGGTCGGCGTCTGTCGCATCCGGCACCAGCGTCGCCTCGACGTCGGACACGAGGTGCCACACCCCGGTGTGCGGCCTGGGCGCTGCGGTCGCGGTGACGTGGACGCTGCCGGTCTCCGCGACCCGGCCGAGGTCGTTGCGGACGAGGTCCACGATCATCACGTTCTCGGCGCGGTTCTTCACCGACGCCGCCAGGTCCGCGGGGTCGGTGTCAGCCGGTGCGGTGCCCTTGATCGGCGATGACACGACGTGTCGTCCGGTCCGCCGCAGGTAGAGCTCCGGGGACAGGCTGACGATCGTGCCGTCGCGCCCCGCGATGTACGCGGCGTACGCCGGTGCCAGGGCCGTGACCCCGGCGAGGAACATCTCCAGCGCAGCTCCCGCACGATCGGCGCCCTCGATCCGCGACTGGAGCCGCAGGCAGATGTTCGCTTGGAAGATGTCCCCGGCGTGGATGTGCGCGACCGCGCGCCGGACGGCCTCGCGGTGCGACGCGAGGTCGGGAACGGACGCGAACGGCTCCAACGCGTACGGCGTGGGCTGAGGATCGTCGCCGTCGAGCAGGTCGCGCAGGCGCTGCCAGTGGACCTCGGCCACCTCAGGCCCTGCCACCGACTCGAACCACCACGCACCGTCGACACGACGCAGGACCGTCTCGTACAGGGCGAGTTCGGCGTCAGGAAGCCGCTCGGGCCGTGGGGGCGACGCTCCGACCTCCTCGAGCCGGCTCCCGAGCTGGTAGCCCCACCAGCCGATCCAGGTGCCCGCCTCGCGCGCTCCCGCCGGGCCTGTGCCCAGGTCGAACGGGTCCTCGTCGGTGCCGAGCACCCGCACCGGGTCGTACGCGACGAGGTCGCGGCCGCCATCCCAGTCACCGACCAGCGCCACGAGCCGATCGCGCCCGCGCAACCGCCGCAGCAGCGTCGCGAGATCGTACGGACCGACCCGGCGCCGGTCGGTCGGCGGGATCATTCCGCCGCGTGCTCCTGCACCGGCGCGAGCAGGGCGGCGTCGTGCCGGAGCCAGGTGTCCACCGCGGCGTACGCACGACGACGTGGCTCTGCAAGCGAGAGGAAGACGTCGTGCCGCGCGCCTTCGATCGGTACGACGCGGGTGTCGTTGCCGAGGCAGCCGCACCACCGGGCGATCTGACGGACGTCGAGCACCGCGTCGGCGGTGTCGGTCTTCTCGGAGTACGCGGGAGCGAAGTGGGTGCGGGTCGACCGCAGCACCAGCGCGGGCACGCCGATGTCGAGGCCGCGGTGAAGCTTCGCGTGACCGATCCGGATCGCGCGCATCCACCCGTACGTCACCGGGAATCCGGCGAGCGGCTTCCAGGCGACGTCGTACTCCCACTCGCCGGCGTGCGCGAGGCTCTGACCGTACGAGTCACCCGGCGGCAGCTTGATGACGTTCGTCGGCCTCACCCTGCCGACGAGCTTGATGACCTCGGTGCCGAGCGAACGCCCGAGTGCGGGGCCCTGCAGGTCGAACCACGGGCTGTTGAGCACGAGTCCCGCGACGCCGTCGCCGCGCACGCCGCTCGCCTTGCGGCGACGGTCGAGCCACAGCGGCAGGATCAGACCGCCGGTGGAGTGCGCCGCCAGCAGCACGTCGGAGCCCGTCTCCTCACGCACGATGGCGAGCGCCTGCTCGAGCTCGGCGTCGTACATCGCGAGGTCGGACACGTAGTGCGCCGTGTGACCCGGCTGCAGCGACCGGCCGCACTTTCGCAGGTCGAGCGCGTAGAACGCGAACCCTCGCTCGGCGAAGAAGTCAGCGAGCGCGGTCTGGAAGAAGTAGTCGGTGAACCCGTGGACGTAGAGCACCGCACCCGAGGTCTGCTCGCCGTCACGAGGTACGCGGCGTACGAGGGTGGCGTCGATCGCACCCTCGCCGTCCGGGTCGACGCCCAGATCGATCCGGCGCTGCTCGTAGCCGTCGCCGAGAACGTCCGCCTGCCAGCTGCCCATCGGTGCTCCTCTCGCGGCCGCCTGCCCGCGACCTCCACGCCCACAGCGTACGGAAGCACGCCGGTGCGTGGGGCCGCGGTCCAGGAGGACTTCCGCCGGTGGGTCCAGAGCGCTCCGCTGGTTGGTCCAGCAGCGCTCCGCTGGTTGAGCGAGCGAAGCGAGTCGAAACCCCTATCTCACCTTCTCGAACGGCGTCGGTACGGCGCCGGTCCAGCGGTAGAGGTCGAGCGCCCCCGTCTGCTTGGTCACGCCGTCCTCGACGACACGGCCACCGGACGCGCCGTAGAAGTAGCCGTTCCCGACCGAGACGAGCCCGTACGACGCGTCGAACGTCCAGCCGAACGTGGACGACGCGGGGTCGTACTGGCCCTGTGGCAACAACGACAGGTGGTCACCGAGCTCCGGAGCGGCCTGCCCGCGGACCACCTGCTCGTACGGCGCGCGGTCGCCGTCGACGATGAACAACGAGTAGTTCGGGTACGACGGCTTGGCGCCCTTGTAGACGGCGAGGAACCAGTTGCGCGAGGTGGCGAGAACACGACATCACGGCGACAGGTTGGCGAACACCCGCCAGCCCACGCTCGCGCTTTGTCGGCTGAGGCGCGAAGGGATCGAGACCACGCAGCCCCCCCCCCCGCTGGTTGAGCGAGCGCAGCGAGTCGAAATCTCAGTCGTGCGGGATCTCGCTGATGACCTGCGCGCCGAGAGTCCGGCTGAGCAGCTCCTCATGGCTGAGACCGTCGTTGTCCATCGCCGGGTCGTCGGCCCGGGCGTGGTGGTCCGGGTCGTACGCCTCCGGCCGCGCGGCGTCGTCGCGGATGCTCGCGCGCGCAGCCGCGATCGCGTCCGCGCTCGCCCGCTCGCGTCCGGGCGGGGCAGCAGCCTGGGTGGGCGGCGTCTGCTGAGCATCGTCCGCCTGCGTCGGCGGAGCCTGGTCACGATCGGCCGGCGCGTTGGCTCGCGGGGTCTCGGGGGGTGCGGGCTCCGCCGGACGCTGCGGAGCGGGCGCACGCGTGGGGGCCGGCGCGTTGCCCGCGCTCGGGTCCACGACCGCCTCGACGCGCCAGGTGCCGCCGAGCACGTCGGTCAGGGCCTGGACCAGGATCGCGTCCGACCCGCTGCGCGCGAACGAGTCCCGGGCACCGGCGTTCACGAGGCCGATCGTGAGCGTCGTGCCCTCGAGGGAGTGGACCTGGGCGTTCTGGCTCAGCATCACCCACGTGAAGCGTCGGATCACCCGGACCTTGTCGAGGATCTCCGGCCACAGGCGGCGGACGTCGGCGACACCGGGGACTCCGGTGGGCGGGGCGGGCTGGTCTCGATCGCTTCGCGCCTCGACCGGCGGAGAGGGGGCAGCCTCGACCGGCGGAGAGGGGGCAGCCTCGACCGGCGGGGCGGGGGCAGCTTCGACCGGCGGAGAGGGGGCAGCCTCGACCGGGGGGGCGGACTGGTCTCGATCGCTTCGCGCCTCGACCGGCGGAGAGGGGGCAGCCTCGACCGGCGGGGCGGCCGGGGCGGGGGCCGCATCGCCGACCATCGTGAGTCGCCGCTCGATGCGGTCGAGACGTGCCTGGATGCCGTCGGGGGTCGCGTCGGCGCCCGGCAGCAGGATGCGCGCGCAAATGAGCTCGAGGAGCAGACGCGGAGCGGTCGCGCCGCGCAGCTCGGTGAGACCCGCGCTGACGACGTCGGCGGCCCGGGTGAGGTCGGCGCGACCGAAGCGCGCGGCTTGGTTCTCGAGGCGCTCGGCACGATCGCCTGCGATGTCGATCAGCCCCATGCCGATCGCGTCGGGCACGTTGGCGACGATGACGAGGTCCCGCAGGCGCTGGAGCAGGTCCTCGGCGAAGCGACGCGGGTCCTGCCCGGTCTCGACGACCTTGTCGACCGCCGCGAACACGGCCCCGCCGTCGCCCGCAGCGAACGCGTCGATGACCTCGTCGAGCAGCGAGTCAGGGGTGTAGCCGAGCAGCGCCGCGGCGAGGTCGTACGTCACCCCGGCGTCATCGGCACCGGCGATGAGCTGGTCGAGGACGCTGAGCGTGTCTCGGACCGAGCCGCCGCCGGCCCGCACCACCAGCGGCAGCGCGGTCGCCTCCAGCGGCACCCCCTCCGTACGTCCGAGCTCCTCGAGGTACGCGGTGAGCGTCTTCGGAGGGACCAGCCGGAACGGGTAGTGGTGGGTCCGCGACCGGATCGTGCCGATGACCTTCTCGGGCTCGGTCGTCGCGAAGATGAACTTGAGGTGCGGCGGGGGCTCCTCGACGAGCTTGAGCAGTGCGTTGAAGCCCTGGCTCGAGACCATGTGGGCCTCGTCGATGATGTAGACCTTGTAGCGGCTGTTGACCGGCGCGAAGAACGCCCGCTCGCGGAGGTCACGCGCGTCGTCGACACCGCCGTGGCTCGCCGCGTCGATCTCGATCACGTCGATGCTGCCGGGTCCGCCGCGGGCGAGGTCGAGGCAGCTCTGGCACTCGCCGCACGGATCGGCGACGGGGGCCTTCTCGCAGTTGAGCGCTCGCGCGAGGATGCGGGCGCTCGTCGTCTTGCCGCAGCCGCGAGGGCCGGAGAAGAGATAGGCGTGGTTGACGCGGTTGTTGGCGAGCGCATGCCGCAACGGATCGGTCACGTGCGACTGGCCGATCACCTCGGCGAACGTCTCCGGGCGGTAGCGCCGGTACAGGGCCATAGGTTCGTCCACGCATCAACCCTAACGATCGTCCCTGACGTCCTGCAGTCCCGCAGGCATCGGCTGTGGGGTTCGAGCGCGACACCCCTGCGATGCGCAAGGCCCCACGACACGCGGGCGTCGCGGGGCCTTCCGGGGGTTTGCTTCTTCGCATGGCGCCCGAGGCGCACCTGCACTGTCCTACCCTGCTCGCCCGAGGGCATGCAAGGGTCTCGCCGGACTTTTCCGACTATCCAGAGGTTCATGCACAGGCAGTGGAGAACCGTCCACAGAACCGATGCCTTCATCCACAGTTTGCCCACAGGCAGACGACCCCTGGAACAAGCACTGGGTCATGGCGAGAAGACGCCAGAAGCCGTACGCCCGAAGGTGACCGCCGCTGCCACCTCGGCGGGGACGGTCTCGACCAGCTGCCGGTCGGGTTCGGCGCCCAGCGCGTCGTTGACCGTCGAGAAGGCGAGGCGGAGGGAGACGAAGATCGTCGCCTCGAAGATCTCGCGGTCCCCCAGACCCACCTCCCGCAGACAGGCGACGTCCTCGGGCGTGGTGGCGTTCGGGTCGCGGACGACCTGCGTCGCCCAGGTGGCGAGCGCCGCAAGCCTCGGCTCGACGCCGCCGACCTCGCCGCGCAGCAGGTTCGCCGCCGTGTCGGCGTCGGTGAGGGTCGCGAGGCGGCGTCCCCACGCCAGCGCACAGTACGAGTCGCCACGGGCAGCAGCCGTCGCGACGACGAGCGCGGCGCGGTCCTCGTCGGTCAGTGCGCTGTCGGTCACCGCTGCAGCGCGGGCCGCCGTGACCGCGGCCGTGATGTCGGGCCGCCATGCCCAGAGGCGGGTCAGGTTGTTGACGTACCCGTCGCTGTCGCGGTCGTCGTCGTAGAGCGCCTTGACCTGGTCGTCGTGCGGAGGCTCGTCGAGGAACATCTCCCCAGGATGAGACCGCCGCAGATCATCGTGGGTCGACTTGCACGCCCGCACGCGAGCCGCCGTGCCGTCCGAGTCGTGGTGCACAGTGGCCCCATGACCGCACTCGGCGTCGTGTTCCGCCCCCAGCTTCCTCCCGAGCGGCTCCGCTCAATCGTGCGTGCCGCAGACGGCGCGGGCCTCGACGAGCTCTGGCTGTGGGAGGACTGCTTCCTCGAGAGCGGCATCGCCACGTCCTCCGCCGCACTCGCATGGTCCGAGCGGCTCCACGTCGGTGTCGGGCTGCTCCCGGTCCCGCTACGCAACGTCGCGCTCACGGCGATGGAGGTCGCCACCCTCCATCGCCTGTTCCCCGGCCGCGTCACCGTCGGCATCGGCCACGGCGTCCAGGACTGGATGGCGCAGGTCGGGGCGAGGGTGGAGTCACCGCTCACGCTGCTGCACGAGTACGCGACCGCGCTGCGGGCGCTGCTCCGAGGCGAGCGCGTCTCCACCGACGGCCGCTACGTCCGTCTCGACGACGTCGCGCTCGACTGGCCGCCCCTCGGGCCGGTGCCGGTGCTGGCCGGCGCGGTGGGCCCGCGGTCGTTGGTCCTGACGGGCGAGGTGGGCGACGGCACGGTGATCGACGCCCGGGTGACGCCCGACGGGCTGCGCGACGCGCTCGCTCTCGTCGGCGAGGGCCGTCGCCGGGCGGGTCGTACGGGTGAGTGGCCCGTCGTCGTCTACGTCCTCGCTGCGACCGGGCCGGGTGCTCGGGAGCGCGTCGCCGCAGAGGCGGCAAGCTCGGGCCACTCCGTCGACGGGCTGGGAGCCGCCGGTGACGCCGACGAGGTCGCAGCCGTCGTACGCGGTCTCGCCGAGGCCGGGGCGACCACGGTCGTCCTCCAGCCGACGGCAGACGAGCCCGACCCTGAGGGGTTCGTGCGCTTCGCCGCCGAACGCGTACGCCCGCTCGTCCCGCGGTGACCAGCCTGGGCGGGTGGCGCGCCCCTGGACATGAAAAGGTCCCTCGCGCACCCGATAGAGCTCACTTACCCTTGCTGCCTTCCGGCCCTGGGGGAGTTGGGCGAGGTACCGCCGCGCGAGGGACTGGAACCATCCTACGCAGACACGGCAAGCGTTCGACGTCGGGGCCGGGGCTGCACCCCGGATTTCTGCGCCCGACCCTCCAACGGGTACCCTGCTCGCGGAGGATTCGCATAGTGGCCTAGTGCGCACGCTTGGAAAGCGTGTTGAGTGAAAGCTCTCAGGGGTTCGAATCCCCTATCCTCCGCCACACGACGAAGGCCCGGCCCGCGCATGCGGTCCCGGGCCTTCGTCATCTCGGTGTCTTCGAGACATCAGGGCCTCAGCAGTCCACCCACCCACCAGTCGTGCGGCAAGCCGTCGTTGGCCACTCCCCGATGCCGCAGGGTGCCTTCGACAGTGAAGCCGAGGTTCTCGGCGACCGCTCGCGAGCCGGCGTTCCCCACCATCGCCCACCACTCGATGCGGTGGACGTCGAGCGCGGCCCAGCCCCAGTTGCACAAGGCCCTTGCGGCCTCCACCGAATAGCCGCGTCCGCGTTGTTCCTTGACGGCCCAGTAGCCGAGCTCATAGACACCTTTGCTGACGATGAACAGGCAGTAGGAACCGACCAGGGCGCCACTGTCCTTGCGGAAGGCACCGAGGGTGAAGTTCTTCTCGGTGGCCCACCCCGCGGGCAGGTCCTCGCCGACACGCTTCTCCGCGTCCGCTCGCTGGTACGGCACCGGCACCGGTGTGTAGTGCTGGATGTCTTCGTCCTGGCAGGCGTCGTACACCGCATCCACGTCGGTCGACGTGAAGGCTCGCAGCACCAGGCGGTCAGTCTCGAGAGTCACCGGATCCATTGCGGCAGTATGAGCAGCACGAGCCGGCGGCAGCGAGCGAATATCGCCCGAGCCGCCGGCACGTGACCTCGACCTTCGTCGTCGAGGCGTTCGCTCAGAACCGCTGCCAGGTGCTGGCCGGCGCCGCCCAGCCGCGCGACTTCTTCGTGTAGTCGCACACGCCGTCCGGGAACGCCGCCTGGAGGCGCGCCTTCTGGTCGTTGGTGAACGTCACCGGGTAGTCCGACCAGCGGATCGGCTTGAACGCGCAGGCGAGGACGTCCTGTGCCTTCGACTGCCCGGCCACCTGGCGCGGGTTCGAGCCGATCTTGTAGATCGACGCGCAGGCGTCGCCGCCTGCGGCCCAGTCGGTGCCGACGAGCTGCCCGGTGGGCAGGTAGCACCCGTCGGTCAGGGACGCCGGCTTGTTGCGTACGACCTTCGCGGACTTCGAGCCGCGACCTGCGTCCCGACCGATCGCGGTCAGCCACGCGTCCATCGACCCCAGCGCGTGCGCGTACGCCGCGGCGGAGAGCGCCGGCACCGGCAGGTGCGCCACGATCACCTGGTTGTCGGCGTTGCCGTTGGCCTTGCGCAGCCGCTCCCGCATGACGAACGACCACTCGGCCGTGTGGAAGTTGGCCGGGACGCCGGCCACGTCGGCGTACGTGCGGAGGTCGATGATCGGGGTGTCGGCCAGACCGCGCGACGCCGTGTTGATCATCCCGTACTTGTACGACGCCTTGACGGCCTTCAGGTCCGCGCGGCTCCGCTGTGGCACCACGGCGCCCGCGGGGTCGTACCCGCCGATCTTCTCGTTGAGCGTCACGAACTGCTCGGCGTCGATCGACCCCGCCTTCAGCGCGGCGAGGCCGTACTGCTGGCCGATGTTGTCGAGCGGGCTGCGCACGAAACCGGTCTTGGGGTCGCGGCCCACCTGGTTGGCGAACTGCTCCATCGCGGCGCAGCGCACGCCGTCGGGGTTGGTCGCCGCGTTCCAGCGCACCTCGACCGGGATCACCGCGGGGCACGAGTCGGTGGCGGTGATGCGGTTCGCGAAGGCGACGTCCCACGACAGGCAGCTGCTGAGGTTGAGGAAGCCCGTCGCGGCACGCTTCTGCTCGTCGGTCCACGACGCTCCGGCACCCGCGTAGAAGCGCTGCAGCAGCCGGCAGTCGGCGTTGGGACCGTTCGTGGTGACGACGTCGGGGAAGCCGATGCTCGGGATGATGCCGTCGATGATGCCCGGGTACGTCTCGGCGATCGTGTACTGCTGGATCGCGCCGCCGGAGCCCCCCCACCCGATCGTGTGCAGGGGCTCGCCGTACGTCTCGACGACGTGCTCCTTGACCATCATCGCGGCCTCTGCGGAGATGATCGGGCTGCAGTTGTTGTCGAGGACGTTCAGCGACGACGACGCCACGACGTAGCCCTGCGACAGCATCATGTGGTCCAGCACGCCGCCGGTGCTCGCGCCCTGGTGGTAGCCGCCGTTGCAGCCGCCGCCGAAGGTGTAGACGAGCCGGTCGTTCCATGTGCCCTCGGACGCCGTCGGCGAGGGGTCGGTGCCGTCGTACAGGCCCGCGACCTGGTAGACCGCCCGGTCGATCGTGCCGGTCTCGACGCGCACGACGTACGGGAACGTCCGTCCGCCCACCGTCACGGTCGCCGCGTCGGCGGGGACCTGCGTCGGGTCGGCGAGGGCCTTGAACGCGTTGCCGGCTCGGTACTGGTAGGTCACGGTCGTCTGCGCGCTGCAGTCCGGCTGCGTCGCCGCGCCGAGCCCGAACGCCTCCGTCTCGCAGTAGAACGGAGTCTGCTGCTTGCCGGAGAGCACCGGCCCCTCGATGCGGTGGTTCCGGACGACCTGCGCGTCGAGGCGCCAGCCGGAGTGGGCGGACACGAGGTTGACGCCGTTGCGCAGCCCGGTGACGAGTCCGAGACGACTCCCGTCGGGCTGCTCGACGAGCGAGGTGTGCGTACGGCGTCCGTTGACGAGGACGGTCACGCGCGCGTCGTCGGCTGCTCCGCTCACCCGGACGAGGACGTCGCCGCCGCTGACCAGGTCGGACCGCGGGTTGGAGACCGTCTCGAGCGAGAGCGTCCGCCCGTGCCCGCGATCACCTCCTGCGGCGACGGCGCCGTTCGCGGGGGAGGTCGCCAGTCCCGCGACCAGCAGTCCCGCGACCATCACGCCCGCCGCGGGGACAGCCCCCCATGCACGTTTCCCTCCCATGAGCACAACCTCTCGCCATCGAGCCACCGGGCTCGGCCGGGCGGGGGCAGATGGTCCCGCCCGATGAAACTAGTGTGTGAGCCAGGTCACGTCCAGCGATGCCGCACAACCAGCGGCCGCGGACCGGACGCGCGCAGACCGAGGCGACTCGGCCGCCTGACTACACTGCAGTGGTGATCTTCCGAGGAGTGGGCGAAGGCCGGCCGTATCCCGACCACGGCCTGACCCAGAGCCAGTGGGCGAAGCTGCCGCCGCAGCAGGTCAGGCTCGACACCCTCGTCACGGTCAAGCGGCAGCTCGACCTCGCCAGCCTCCTCGACGAGGACTCGACGTTCTTCGGCGACCTGTTCCCGCACGTCGTCGAGTGGCAGAACGTCCTCTACCTCGAGGACGGGCTGCACCGCGCCCTCCGTGCGGCGCTGCAGCAGCGCCAGGTCATGCACGCACGTATCTACGCGATGGACAGGTGATCATGAGCCGCGGCCTGCGCACGTTCCTCACGCTGTCGGTGCTCACCGTCATCCTCATCGGCGGCACCTACTCCGGGGTTCGTCTCCTCTTCGCCGAGGCGCCGGGCCTGCCCGACGCCGACGACGTCAGCTCGTGCCGCAACCGCACGCTCGAGCCGGGCGAGCAGCTGACGACCAGTCAGGTCAGCGTGAACGTCCTGAACGCCGGCGGCCGCTCCGGGCTCGCCAACCGCACGATGATCAACCTCGAGGGCATCGGCTTCATCCGCGGCACCGTCGGCAACGCCCCCGCCGACACCCGCGTCGCCAACGTCCGCGTCGTCGCCCGCGACCCCAAGCGCGCCGACGCACGACTCGTCGGTGCCCAGTTCAAGGGCAAGGTCCAGTACACGAAGGGCACACCCGAGGACGAGGCGAGCGTCGCCGTCTACATCGGCACCGACTTCAAGGGCCTGAAGAAGACCCCGACCCCCGCCGTCAAGGCGAAGGCCCGCTTCACCATGTGCGCTCCGGTGGCGCCGACCCTCTGAGCTCCCCCGCCCCGACGGCCGGCGCCACCGTCGTCAGCTCGTGACCGCCACCACCCCGAGGTGGTTGGAGATCGACGTGTAGCGCTCCGCGTACAGGCGGACGCCGCTCATGTCGTACGCGATGACCATGCCGCGGATCGACGCGCGGGCGGCGTCGGGGTTGCGCCAGTAGACAGGCCCGCCGCTGTCGCCCTGGTAGACGATCCGCAGGTCGTCGTCCCGCCGGCCCCGCATGAGGTACGTCGTGCACGAGGACCCGCCGTCGTCGCAGAACGTCGCTGACAGGCTCTTGATCTTGATCCCGCAGATCGACTTCGAGACGTAGCCCGACGCGCAGACCGAGTCGCCGATCGACCCGTCGTTGGCGGCCCCGACGACGCGGACGTCCTCGGTGTCGCGGCCGTCGGTGTAGAGATAGTTCGAGTACGTCGAGCCGCTGAGCAGGGCCTGGTCGTAGTCGGGATAGCTCGATCTCGCCGCCGTACGCCCGAAGTAGTTGCTGCCCGAGTACCACGCGGTGCCGTTCGGACCGCAGTGTCCGGCGACCACGCCGTACCGGGTGCTCGACGTCTTGCTCTTGACCGCGAACCCGGACGAGCAGACGCCCGTCGAGGCCGAGATCCGTGCCCCCGCCCAGTGCGGCGCGGTGTCGGCGGCCCGCGACGTACGCGCCGCTTCACCCGTGTAGCGCACGACGACCGCCTCCGGCGGCGCCCCCTCGACCGATGCCGCCTCGTCGCTGAGCCTGGCCAGCGCAGCCGGTTCAGCACCTTCGACGTCGACCACGACGGCCTCGAGCTCCGGGTCGAGGTCCAGCCCGTACGCCCCGGTCGGGACCGCGGCCGCCGAGCGCCAGCGCTCGCCCCGTACGCCGTCCCAGGCGTTGCGGAGCTCGTCGGTCGTCCGTTCGGAGGTCTCGACGGTGAGGAGACGGCGGGCCGTCAGCGGCAGACCCGACGTCAGGCGGCTGACGAGCGCCTTGCCGTCGGTGCCCTGGGTGACGACGAGCGTGTAGCCCTCGACGGGGCTGCCCGTGACGCCGATCAGGCCGACGTCGAGGCTCACGGGCACGCCGTCGGCGGGCTTGTCGCCTCTCGGGGTGAGCAGCGCGGTCACGCGATCGGCGACGGTGCGCTGGAGGGTGGTCGGTTGTGGGCCGTCCTCCGCGAGGACGACCGCGGTGGACGCGGCGGTGACTGCGTCCGTTGCGGCGGCGGTGTCGAGTGTCGCGTCGTCACCCTGTGCCGGGGACCCGGCGGCGACGAGCAGTCCGGCCCCGAGCGCCAGAGCGGCGGCCGGGGCGAGTACGAGCAGGCGTGGAGTCTTCATGCTGGGCTCCTTTGTCGCAAGGTTCGTAGCAGGGACGCTAGCGCCTGCCGCCCTGGACCGCAGTGGAGTCGTTTGGTTAGGCTTACCTCTGCTAGCGGTCCCTCCGCAGTCCGTCCCCTCAGCAGGAGGTCATGTGACCACCACCGACACCGCCGTCCAGGCATGGCGGTTCTTCGACGTCGAGGTCGCGCGGACCACCCTGCTCTCACGCTCGTTCGTACGGCTCACGTTCCGCGGTGACGACCTCCACGAGATGGCCGACAACGGCTTCGACCAGCGCATCAAGCTGATGCTGCCGGACGCGACCGGCGGCTACGACCACGCTCCGAGCGGCTCTGACTGGTACGGCGAGTGGCAGGCCCTGCCCGACGAGCACCGCAACCCGCTCCGCACGTACACGATCCGCTCCGTACGCCCTGCAGCGCGCGAGGTCGACATCGACGTCGTGATGCACGGACCCACGGGACCCGCCGGGCGCTTCGCCGGCTCCTGCCGCACCGGCTCCCGCGCTGTCCTGATGGGCCCGAACGCGCTGCACCCGGGCCCGCACGGCGCGATCGAGTTCGCTGTCCCGCCCGCAGACCGACCGCTGCTCCTCGTCGGCGACGAGACCGCGGTGCCGGCGATCAGCCGCATCCTCGAGGACCTCCCGAGCGACGTCTGCGGCCACGCCGTGATCGAGGTGCCGCATGCGGAGGACTTCATCGACCTCGACCGTCCCCCCGGCGTCGCTCTGACCTGGCTCGCCCGTGAGGGCTCCCCGCACGGCGAGCGCCTGATCCCCGCGGTGCGCAAGGTGGCGTCGGCGATGCTCGGCGACGCGACGGCCTCTCCCAGCGCGACGCTCGACGACATCGACGTCGACCGCGACATCCTGTGGGAGGTCCCGCTCGACGACCGCGGCATGCCGCTCCCGCCAACCGGCGACCTGTACGCCTGGCTGGCCGGCGAGTCCGCCGTCATCAAGACGCTCCGCCGGTTCCTCGTCTCCGAGCGCGGCGTCGATCGGCGCTCGGTCGCGTTCATGGGTTACTGGCGGCTCGGGCGACCCGAGTCCTGATCGACACCGCCCGACCTCCCGTAGGCTCCGAGCCATGATCGAAGCCGTCGTGTTCGACATGGACGGGGTGCTGGTCGACTCCGAGGAGCGCTGGGACGCGGCGCGACGTGACCTGGTCGCGGCAGCAGGCAGACCGTTCCCCGACGACGCGACGCGCGCGATGCAGGGGATGAGCGCACCCGAGTGGGAGCGCTACCTGCACGACGACCTCGGGGTGCCCGACCCGCCCGAGCAGATCGGGCGCACCGTCGTCGACGCGATGGCCGCTGGATACCGCGAGGCGCTGCCGCTGCTCCCGGGGGCGGTCGACGCCGTGACCGCGCTCGCCCGGGCGTACCCGCTCGCCGTCGCCTCGTCGGCCAACCGCGAGCTGATCGACCTCGTCCTCGAGCTCGCAGGTCTCGCGCCGTCGTTCGGTGCCGTGGTGTCGAGCGAGGAGGTCGACCGCGGCAAGCCAGCGCCCGACGTCTATCTCGAGGCAGCGACCCGGCTCGGCGTCGACCCGCGGGCCTGCGTCGCCGTCGAGGACTCCTCGAACGGGCTCCGCTCGGCCCACGCGGCTGGGATGACGGTGATCGCGGTACCCAACCCCTCGTACCCGCCTGCCGACGACGCTCTTGCTCTCGCCGCGATCACGGTGGACCGGGTCGACGCGATCACTCCTGAGCTGGTCGCCGGCCTCGGCTAGAGCCCCGCGCCCACGCTGCCGCTCGGCCCGCGCGTGGGCTCGGAAAGCACTGAACCCCGCCCGGGATCCCGGGCGGGGTTCGTCTGGCGGTGGCGGTGGGATTTGAACCCACGGTAGGTTTCCCTACACAACATTTCGAGTGTTGCACCTTCGGCCGCTCGGACACGCCACCGCAGGAGAGATTACCGGACCGGGTCTGCGGCTCCCAAACCGGGTCGGCCCCTCAGCGGTGCTCGGCGAAGAACGCCAGCAGCTGGGCCGACGCCTCCTCAGCGCGGACCCCCGCACGCACCTCCGGCCGGTGGTTGAGCCGCCTGTCGCGGACCACGTCCCACAGCGAGCCGACGGCGCCCGCCTTGTCGTCGTACGCGCCGAACACCAGCCGCGAGACCCGCGCGAGGACCAGTGCGCCGGCGCACATCGTGCACGGCTCGAGCGTGACCACCAGCGAGCAGCCCTCGAGCCGCCACTCGCCCCGAGCCTGCGCTGCGGACCGCAGCGCGACCACCTCGGCGTGCGCGGTCGGGTCGCCGTCACGCTCGCGAGCGTTCCACCCCTCGCCGATCACCGTGCCGTCGGCGTCGACGACCACGGCACCGACCGGAACGTCGCCGGACTCCAGGGCGCGGGTCGCAAGGTCGAGCGCACGACCCATCAGAGTCTCGTCGTGCGAGAGCGAGGACATGTCAGCCGATGAGCGCCTGGTAGGCAGCGCCGAAGCCCAGGCGCTCCGCGATGTCACCGAGCACCTCGTCCGGGTAGGCGTCGGGGTCGTCGAGCATCACCGCGAGGTCGATCGCCGTGACGCCGAGGTCCGCGAGGATCTCCATGTCTCCTGCCGGCTGCGGGTCGTCGTCGTCCTCCGGGTCGGGCAGGTCGAGCTCGTCGGCCACCGAGCTCGCGAGCGGCCACTCGTCGACCGCTGTGATGTCCGACAGCAGCAGGCGCGTGTGGTCGCCGGAGACCCGGGCCAGCACGAAGAAGTCCTCGTCGATCGCGACCATGCCGAGCACACCGCACTCGGACGGGAAGGGCCGCAGGGCGCGCTCCAGCTCGGCGACGTCCTCGCCCACCCCGTGGGGCAGCCGGGTCAAGGTCCAGACGCCCGCCTCGCGATAGGCGAGGACGGCGACGTCCACGTCGTCCTGCACGGCACACCTCCTCAGCGCGTCGAAGCACGTACACACGAGAATGACAGAGGTTCGCGATCCCGTGTTGGGAAGGCGCCGCGAGTTCGCTCATCGGTAGTGTTCCGGTCATGGACATCCACGTCGTCGACCATCCGCTGGTCGCGCACAAGCTCACCACGCTCCGCGACGCGTCGACCGACTCGCCGACGTTCCGCAGGCTCACCGACGAGCTGGTCACGCTCCTCACCTACGAGGCGACGCGTGACGTCCGGGTCGAGGCGGTCCAGGTGACCACTCCGGTGGCGATCGCCGAGGGTGTCCGCCTCGCCCCGCCGAAGCCGCTGATCGTGCCCATCCTGCGCGCCGGGCTCGGGATGCTCGAAGGCATGCAGCACCTGCTCCCCACGGCCGAGGTCGGGTTCCTCGGGATGATCCGCGACGAGGAGACGCTCGAGCCGGCGACGTACGCCGAACGCCTCCCCGACGACCTCACCGGCCGTCAGGCGTACGTCCTGGACCCGATGCTCGCGACCGGTGGCACCCTGTCGGCGGCGATCGAGTTCCTCGTGACCCGTGGCTGCTCGGCGATCACGGCGGTCTGCCTGCTCGCAGCACCCGAGGGCATCGCACGCGTCGAGGCCGACCTCGCCGACATCGGCGTACCCGTCTCGCTCGTCGTCGCAGCGGTCGACGAGAAGCTCAACGAGGTCGGCTACATCGTGCCGGGGCTGGGCGACGCGGGCGACCGTCTGTACGGCGTGGTCTGAGGCCTGCGGGCGCTGCCGGTCGGTGGATCAGCGTCCACCCACGCCGCGCGGGTGGACGCTGGGGCACCGACGCGGGGCGGGTATGTTTCCCCAGGTCACGGTCGGTGAGGCTACAGAAAAAGTTGTGCCGCCCAACACCCACCGCTCCCACAAGATGAGACGCACATCTCACCCACTGGTCGTCTGAGGCGGCGTGGAGATAACGTCTGCCGAATGAAGATCGGCGTGGTCAAGGAGACCTCGCCGGGTGAGACACGCGTCGCTGGGACTCCGGCGACGGTCACTCAGCTGATCAAGCTGGGGTACGACGTCGTGGTCGAGTCCGGTGCAGGCAAAGCGTCCAGCTTTTCCGACGAGGCGTACGACGAGGTCGGGGCCTCGATCGTGGCGCGCGACGAGGCCTGGCAGGCCGACCTCGTGCTCAAGATCAATGCGCCCGCGACGGACGAGATCGCTCTCCTCTCGGACGACGCGACCCTGGTCAGCCTCGTCTCACCCGCCCTCAACGAGGCGCTCGTCGACGAGCTCGCCCAGCGCAACCTGACGGTCCTCGCGATGGACGCGGTCCCGCGCATCTCGCGCGCGCAGTCGATGGACGTCCTCTCGTCGATGGCCAACATCGCCGGCTACCGCGCCGTGGTCGAGGCTGCGCACGAGTTCGGCCGCTTCTTCACCGGGCAGGTCACCGCCGCGGGCAAGGTGCCGCCGGCCAAGGTGCTCGTCGCCGGCGCCGGCGTGGCGGGCCTCGCGGCGATCGGCGCCTCGAGCAGCCTCGGCGCGATCGTCCGCGCCACCGACCCACGGCCCGAGGTCGCCGACCAGGTCAAGTCGATCGGCGGCGAGTACCTCGAGGTCGACGCCGAGCAGGAGGTCTCGACCGACGGGTATGCCAAGGCGACGAGCGAGGCGTACGACCGTCGCGCTGCGGAGATCTACTCCGAGCAGGCCGCCGACGTCGACATCATCATCACGACCGCGCTGATCCCCGGGCGTGCGGCACCGCGGCTCATCACCGAGGCCGACGTGGCGAGCATGAAGCCGGGCAGCGTCATCGTCGACATGGCTGCGGCCCAGGGCGGCAACGTCGCCGGATCGGTCGCCGGCGAGAAGGTCGTCACCGACAACGGCGTCACGATCCTCGGCTACACCGACCTCGCTGCCCGCCTCCCCACCCAGGCCTCGCAGCTGTACGGCACCAACCTGGTCAACCTGCTCAAGCTGCTCACTCCCGGCACGGACGGTCAGCTCGTCCTCGACTTCGACGACGTCGTCCAGCGCGGCGTGACCGTCGTGCGCGACGGCGAGAAGACGTGGCCGCCGCCGCCGGTCTCCGTCTCAGCCACCCCGGCCACCACCGCCCCGGCCGCGACGCCCGCCGTCGTCACGGAGAAGCGACCACCGAACCCCGCCGTCAAGTGGGGCCTGATCGGCTCGGGCATCCTCGCGCTGTTCCTGGTCAACGCCTTCGCGCCGGCGCCGCTCCCCGAGCACATCACCGTGCTCACGCTCGCGGTCGTCATCGGCTACTACGTGATCGGCAAGGTGCACCACGCGCTGCACACACCGCTGATGTCGGTGACCAACGCGATCAGCGGCATCATCGTCGTCGGCGCGATGCTGCAGATCTCGATCGGCGACGGGGCCGACAACGCCACCACGATCCGTGTGCTGTCGTTCATCGCGATCCTGCTGGCCTCCATCAACGTCTTCGGCGGGTTCGCCGTGACCCGTCGCATGCTCAGCATGTTCTCGAAGGACTGACGCCGACATGACCGCACAGAGTGCTGCCACCGCCGCGTACGTCGTCGCGTCGCTGCTGTTCATCCTCTCCCTCGCCGGCCTGTCGCGGCACGAGACGTCGCGCAACGGCGTCTGGTACGGCATCACCGGCATGGCGATCGCACTGGTCGCGACGTTCGCGCTCGTCGCCGACGTCGCTGACGGCACCGCGATCGCGCTGCTGCTGGTCGCCGTCGTGATCGGCGCCGCCATCGGCCTGTGGCGTGCGCGCATCGTCGCGATGACCCAGATGCCCGAGCTCATCGCGCTGCTGCACTCCTTCGTGGGTCTGGCCGCGGTGCTGGTCGGCTGGAACGGCTACCTGGCGCCGAACCACCTCACGGGGTCGCTGGCCGACATCCACCACGCCGAGATCTTCATCGGCATCTTCATCGGCGCCGTGACGTTCACCGGATCGATCGTCGCCAACCTGAAGCTGTCGGCCAAGATGCGTTCGGCCCCGTTGATGCTTCCGGGCAAGAACGCGATCAACATCGGGGCGCTCGTCCTCTTCGTCGCGCTGACGGTCTGGTTCGTCATCACCCCGAACCTCACCCTGCTGATCGTCGTCACCGCCCTCGCGCTCGCGCTCGGCTGGCACCTCGTGGCCTCGATCGGCGGCGGCGACATGCCGGTGGTCGTGTCGATGCTCAACAGCTACTCGGGGTGGGCTGCCGCCGCGTCGGGCTTCCTGCTCAACAACGACCTGCTGATCGTCACCGGCGCGCTGGTCGGGTCGTCCGGTGCGTACCTGTCGTACATCATGTGCCAGGCGATGAACCGGTCGTTCATCTCCGTCATCGCCGGCGGCTTCGGCATCGAGGCCTCGAGCGGCGACGACAAGGACTACGGCGAGCACCGTGAGATCACCGCCGTCGACACCGCCGACCTGCTCACCAGCGCACGCTCGGTCGTCATCACACCCGGGTACGGCATGGCGGTCGCCCAGGCGCAGTACCCCGTGGCCGATCTCGTCCGCAAGCTGCGTGACCGCGGCGTCGAGGTGCGCTTCGGAGTCCACCCGGTCGCGGGACGCCTCCCCGGGCACATGAACGTGCTGCTCGCCGAGGCCAAGGTCCCGTACGACATCGTGCTCGAGATGGACGAGATCAACGACGACCTCGCCGACACGTCGGTGGTCCTGGTCATCGGCGCCAACGACACGGTCAACCCGGCCGCCGCCGAGGACCCCACCAGCCCGCTCGCCGGCATGCCGGTGCTGCGGGTCTGGGAGGCCGAGAACGTCATCGTGTTCAAGCGGTCGATGGCCGCAGGCTACGCCGGCGTCCAGAACCCGTTGTTCTTCCGCGAGAACAGCCAGATGCTCTTCGGCGACGCCAAGGAGCGGGTCGAGGACATCCTCAAGGCGCTCTAGGCGTTCGACGTCGTACGACCCGGGAGCCCGCGTCGGCTCCCGGGTCGTACCGTTTCTGCACTTATGTAACATCGAGGGTGGCGCATTTCGGATACCGTCGGTATCTTGACCTGATGACCTCCACGTTCACCGGCAAGGTTGCCGTCATCACCGGAGCCGCGCGCGGCATCGGCGCAGGTGTCGCTCGCGAGTACGTCCGCCGCGGCGGGCGCGTCGCCCTCATCGGCCTCGAGCCCGACGAGCTCGCCGCCGTCGCCGCAGATCTCGGCGACGCCGCGGCCTGGTGGGAGGCCGACGTCCGCGACACCGACGGCGTCTCCGCCGCCGTGGATGCCGCCGCCGCGCACTTCGGCCGCATCGACCACGTCCTCGCCAACGCCGGCATCGCGTCCTACGGCACCGTCCGCCAGATCGACCCCGAGGCGTTCGAGCGGGTGGTCGACGTGAACCTCAACGGCGTCTTCCGCACGCTGCGGGCAGTCACCCCGCACGTGATCGCGAGCAAGGGATACGTCCTCGTCGTCTCGTCGCTCGCCGCCTTCACGCCGCTGGCCGGACTCGCCCCGTACAACGCCAGCAAGGCCGGCGCCGAGGCGCTCGCTCTCGCGTACCGGCAGGAGATGTGGGTCCAGGGCGTGAGGGTCGGCGTCTGCCACCCGTCGTGGATCGACACCGACATCGTGCGCGGCGCAGAGGCGGACCTCCCGTCGTTCAAGGCGATCCGCCGACGGCTGCCGTGGCCGGCGAACGGTACGACGTCGCTCGAGGACTGCGTCGAGGCGATCGCGCACGGGATGGCCAAGAAGAAGCGTCGGGTCTACGTGCCCAAGGGCGTCGCGGTCGCCAACTTCACCAAGCCGATCTTCAGCTCCGCACTCGCCGAGCCGGTCGCCAAGCGCCTGGTCAAGAAGACCGTGCCGGCGATGGAGCGCGAGGTCGAGGCGCTGGGCCGCAACCACTCGGCCCACGTCCCCGTGACGAAGGGCTAGACCCGGCCTCGCGTCGGTGCGCTGGCGTCCACTTCGGGCCTCGCGTCGGTGCGCTGGCGTCCACCCGCGCCGCGAGGGTGGACGCTGAGGCACCGACGCCGCGCGAAGGTGGACGCTGAGCCACCGACGCCGGGCGAGGTGTGCGGGCTAGACCGCCGCGCTCACCGATGCCGCGAGGCCGACGATGTGCCCGAGCCGGGCGATCTCGGAGTCGAGGATCGGCGGGCCCCCGTGCCGCCCGAAGAGGACGGCCGCGTCGCGGTGCGGGACGGGGGCGCCGGCGAGGACCATCGAGCCCCAGTCGGCGACCGGGCTGAGCCGCTGCGCGTGGTCCATCGTGAACCACGCCTCGACGTCGGGCACGCGCTCGGGCGCGGTCGGGGTCGCGTGGAGGACGTGCAGCCCCACGTGTGCCCGGGCGACCAGCAGCGCCCAGTCGGCACGGAACGTCTCGGGGATCTTCTCGGTCAGACTCTCGAGGGCCCGTGCGGGCTCGGCGGTGAACGCCTCGACGGCCTCGAGGTCCATCGACAGGTTCGCGCCGGCGTTGTAGCGGGAGATCCACTGCACGCGCACGCCTTCGAGGTGGTGGCACGCGGTGATGAGCTTGTCCGGCATCGTCGTCACCGGCAGCTCGAGCAGCACGTCGTCGACCGCCTTGCCGTCCGAGCGGTGCTCCACGATCTCGATCGCGTGGATGTCGGCGCCTGCCCCACCGAGCGCGGTCGCGACGGCGCCGAGCGATCCTGGGACGTCCGGCAGCTCGATGCGCAGCAGAAATGCCATGGGGTCCGACTCCTCCGTTCAGCCGAGCGCGCGCCCGGAGTGCGCGCGTACGCGGTCGACGGTGACCACGGCCTGTTGCCTCGCGAAGCATACCGACTCGGCACGGAGCCATGACCGAGTCATCCTGGTACGCCCCAGAATGTCGGGCCTAGACCGGCGAGCACGGCGCCGCGCGCCGCCGCGTCAGCGGAGCGGGTCGAGCCGGGGGGCGTACGACGGGAGGGCGCGACCGGTCAGCCCGTCGGCGACCATGCGGCCGGTGAGCGGGCCGAGGGCGATGCCCCACATGCCGTGCCCGCCGGCGACGTGGACGCGGGGCGAACGGGTCGCGCCGACCAGCGGCAGCCCGTCGGTCGTGCACGGCCGCGAACCGACCCACTCCTCCTGGCGCGCGTCCCAGTCGACGCCGGTGAACATCGGCCGCGCGGAAGCGACGATCGCCTCGATGCGACGCGGCTCCAGCGGCGCGTCGGGCGCACGGAACTCCATCGTGCCGGCGACGCGGAGGCGGTCGCCGAGCGGCGTGCAGGCGACCCGCTGCACCGGGAAGTAGATCGGGTTCTTCGGCATGTGCTCGGGCACGACGGTGAAGCTGTAGCCGCGGCCGGCCTGCACCACGCGCTTCACCCCGAACGACCGGGCGAGCTCGCCCAGCCACGTGCCGGTGGCGAGCACGACGGCGTCGGCGTGGACCCGCTCGCCGTCTCGGGCCACGACCTCGACTCCACGCGCGCCCAGGTCGACCACGTCCACGACGTCGAACCCGCTCTGCAGCACACCGCCGCGCGCGACGACGGACTCGGCGAGCGAGGCGACGTACGCGGGCGGGTTCACGTAGCGCTGCCCGAGCATCCGCACGCCCGCACGCACTCCGTCACCGAGCGTCGGCTCGAGCGAACGGATCTCGTCGGCGCTGAGCAGGTCGTAGTCGACCGAGCCGCCCGAGGCGACGACGTGGGCGAGCTCGTCGACGAGGGTCTTGCGGTCCTCGACCGACGCGAAGCCGGCGAGGAACGGGTCGGCGTCTCGCAGCGGCTCGCGGACGGCGTGACCGGCCGAGCCGCCGTCGGAGAGGGCGTCATACGTGCCGAGCGCGTCGCGGTTCAGCTCGGTGAACACCGCCATGGCGGAGCGCCACTTCGCCGGGGTGCAGTGACGGGCGAAGCCGACGAGGAAGCGCAGCAGCTTCGGGTCGGCGGTCAGCGGAACGTACACGGGGGAGGTCGGGCTGAGCATCGCCTTCAGGCCGTACTTGAGGACGGCGGGCTCGGCGAGCGGCAGCGTCAGCGCGGGCGAGATCCACCCGGCGTTGCCCCACGACGAGCCGGCGGCGACCCCGGTGCGGTCGACGACCGTCACCTGGATGCCGCGCTCCTGGAGGAACCACGCGGTCGAGAGGCCGACCATGCCGGCACCGGCGACGACGACGTGGCGGGGGGTGCTCGATGCGCTCGCAGCGCTGCCCGGAGTGCTCATGTCGTCCATGCTCGGCGGGTACGGCGCAGTGCGGGCTGTTCGTTCGGCCACGATCCGCGACCCCACGGTGTGCGATCTCACAGTGCGCCCCGAATGCAGCGCACCTGGAGCGCAACGCGCCGAACCCGGCGCGCCGCGAGCGCCGCTGCCGCCCCGCCGTCAGGCGTCGAGGTCGCGCAGCTTCAGGGCGAGCCCGAGCAGCAGCCGCGTGTCCGGGTCGTCGACGTCGACGCCCGCCGCCTGCGACGCGCGGCGCAGCCGGTTGCGGAGCGTGTTGGGGTGGACGTGCAGCGCGGCGGCCGCGGCGGCGACGTCGCCCCCGTGCGCGAGGTACGCGCGGGCGCTCTCCAGCAGGTCGGCATGGTGCTCGGCGTCGAAGCGCTCCAAGGACGACAACGGGCTGAACTCCTCGTACCCCGCCAGTGCGTCGGACGCCCGTAGCGCGACCACGTCGGCGAGGACGCCGCGTACGGTCTCGACCACGCCCGTACGCCCCCGGCGGCGGACCGCACGGACCACCGCGTCGGCGTCGCGCGCCGAGACGTCGATCGCCTCCGCGGTGTCCACCGTGCGGCCGACGCCGATCACGAGCGGCCCGCGCGTGCGTGCGAGGAAGTCGCGGGCGAGCCGCGAGGCACCCGCCTCGTCACCGGAGACCACCGCGTACACGACCTCGTCGACCTGCGCCGCGGTCGCACTCGGAGCGACGGCGGCGAGGTGGAGCACGAACGCGCCCGCGCGGTGGGCAGGGACGCTGTCGCGAGCGCGGTCGGATGCGAGGACCAGAGCGGTGCACGGCATCCGCAGCCCCACGGAGCGTGCGGCCTGCGCCGCGTCGTCGCCGCCGCGCAGCAGCGCCTCGACCACCTCCACCGTCCGGCGGCGCGACGAGTCGGCGCGCTGGCGCTCGCGGACGAGCCCGCGCGCCACGACGGGAGCGCCGGCGAGGAGCGTCTGACGCTGCGCGTCGGTGAGACCGGACGGCACGGCTGCCCAGACCGACCCGAGGAGCGTGCCGGTGTCGTCGCGTACGGCGACGATGGCCCGCTGTGTCATCCCCGACCCTGGAAGGTCGACGGTGACCACGTCGTGGGAACGCGCGATCTGCGCGTAGACGCCGGCGTCGTCGAGCAGCGCCCGGTAGTGCGGCGGAACCTGACGGCCCAGGATCGTCGTGATCCGCGCGTCGTCGACGGCCTGAGAGCGGTCGGCCTCGAGACTGTGCGAGTACGCGAGGACGCTCGACTGCGGATCCTCGATCGTGATCGGCGCCCCGACGAGCTCGGCGAGGGAGTTCGCTAGGGACGTCAGGTCCTCGTCACGCAGGTCCATGCCGGAAATGTACGGGGTTTTCGTCCGGCATGGCTGTCGCCCGCCGGTCACGAGTCGATGACGGCCATTCCGTCGTGAACCGGACACCTGGCACCATGGGACCCCTATGCGCTCCCCCCGCAGCACCCCCGCCCGTGCCCGTACGCTCCGTCGCCTCACCGCCGCGGCAGTCTCGGCGACCCTTGGCGTCTCCGGCCTCGTGGTGGCCCAGGCAGCGACCGCCCCCGCGTCGACCGCGGCAGCCACGCCCGGCTACGACACGGTCTGCGAGAACATGCACACGCTCGGCACGCTCACGCGGGCCGACGTGGGGCGTGCGCGGGCGATCATGGCCGGCACCGTCGACATGAACCAGTACGGCACGATGAAGCTCGCCGCCAACCCGTCCTGGAAGCCACAGTCCGGGCTCGACCTGGCCGGCGACCGCTACATGCACTCGCTGCACTGGGCGCTGCCGCTCCTCAAGACCGGGCTTGCGCTCGGCGACGCAGAGGGCCTCGCGATGCAGCGCCGGTTCACCGCCGTCGTCCGCGACTGGGTCGCCGACAATCCCGTGAAGAAGCGCACGTACTGGCAGAACCACCCCCAGTACCTCGGCTTCCGCATCGGCACGTTCGTCTGCATGAACCGCCTCGCGGCGTCGTCGACCGACCGGGCGTGGGCGGCCGCGCAGCTGCGCGTCGAGCTGGCGAAGGGCCTCGCCTACGGCACGTCGGGCAACAACACCACGATGAACCTCAAGCTCACCGCGTACGCAGGCGCGAAGCAGGCAGGCAGCCAGGCACAGCGCACCAAGGCACGCCAGCAGGCGCTCGCGGTGGCCGCGCGCCTCGCGCACTCCGACGGCTCGGACCTCGAAGGTGCGCCCGGCTACGGCATGTACCTCGGCACGATCATGCACCGCACCTACAACGTCTTCACCGTCTACGGCGCGAGCGGCTCGGCTGCCTCGATCGGCTCGATGATCGCTGCGCGCGGGGCCTTCTTCACGCACGCGAGCCGGCCCGACCGCTACCTCGAGACGATCGGCGACACCCACCTCCAGCGCATCCCGTCGGGCGTCTTCCCGGCGTCGTCGAGCGCGGAGTGGGTCCGGACGTCCGGCGCGAGCGGTCGCAAGCCGACGAGCAACTACTCCCGTTTCGCGGGCGGCTACGCGTTCGGCCGGTCCGGGTGGGTCGCGGGCGTCGACACGTCGTCCACGTTCTACTCGCTGCGGACCGCCGACCGGTACGCCCTCCCGTCGCACCGGCACGCCGACACCACGGCGCTGACCGTCTTCGCCGACGGAGTCTCGTGGATCGCCGACCCCGGCCCCTACGCGTACAACGGCTCAAGCCTCCGCTCCGCCGTCGTCCGCCGCAACGCCCACAGCGCGCTGATCGCACCCGGATCCCCGAACCGCTCGGTCCTCGGGCAGGTCAAGGCGTCGGCAACCTCGGCGAGCAGCGACCGTACGTGCGTGTACGACCCGGGCTACCTGAGTGGCAGCGGCTTCGAGCTGGCGCGCTGCGTCTACTACCTCCGCACCATCGACGCCGTGGTGGTCGAGGATCTCGTCCGCTCCACGAAGGCCTCGGGCACCGTCCAGCAGCAGTGGGTCCTCCCGACCGGTGTCAGTGCCAAGGCAAGTGGCCACTGGGTCTCGATGACCGGCAAGGACGCCACCGGCGCGACCCGCAGTGCCCGCATGCTCACCAGCGGCGCCCCGCGCACGTACGCCGGCTCGACGTCGGCCGGGATCCTCGGCCAGTCGTACGGCGTCTCGACCCGCGGCTCCGTCGTCCGCGTGCCGATCTCGGTGAAGACGGGCAAGACCGCGCGCGTGGTCACGGTCTTCACCAGCAGCGGCTCGCCGTCGGTCGCGCGGACCACGAGCAGCGGCCGCAAGGCGCTGCGGGTCGCGGTGAACGGACGTGCGGTCACCTTCTCGACGTCCGTCAACGAGTTCGCACGGCTGGCGGCGAAGGTGTCATTCAGCCGGTCGAAGGCGAAGGCGCGGGTCGGTCAGAAGGTCCGGTTCAAGGCTCGTGCCACGTCGCTGGGCCTGCCCGCGAAGCGCGCGAAGGTCGTGCTCCAGGAGTGGCGCAAGGGCAAGTGGCGCAAGGTCCGCACGCTGCGCGCCTCGAAGACCGGCAGGGTCGCCACGAACGTCCGCATGACCTCGAAGGGCAAGAAGCGTTTCCGCGTCGTCGTCAAGGCGAAGGCGGGCAGCAAGGGCTGGCGCACGGCGACCTCGGGGACGCTCACGGTGAAGGTCAAGAAGCGACGCTGACGGCGATCGGCCGGCTCAGGTCGTCGGCACCTTCGGCTTCGGGGCGGTGAGAGCGATCAGGGACCGCCACGTCGCCGCACCGACCACGGCGGACCCGCCCAGGTGGCGCGCCCCCTTGTACGACCGCATCCGCGCCCGCGACGAAGCGTCCCACACGCCGGTGACCGGGATGCGCAGGGCGTGCTGGACCGCTCGTACGGCGGGGCCACGCATGCCCTTCGTGATCCGTAGGCCCGAGTACGCCACCACGCTGCGGTGGACGGCCGAGGATCCCCTCGGCGCGGTCACGCGCGGGTACCACGGACACGGAGTCGCCCGGCGCTTCGTGTACCGCCCCGCCCAGTTGAGGTCAGCCGGCCGGCACGGCCCGTAGTTCGCGCCCGCGACGGTGCCGTCCCAGTACGACGTGTAGCCGCGCGCCCCCGCCCACGAGAGCGAGAGGTGGACGTGGTTGCGGTGGCAGGTGGTGTCGCTGCCGGTGCCGGAGCGGCCCTTCGCGGTGCAGCCGTTGTAGACGCGCCACCCCTCGCGCGACCGCGAGGTCGACCAGATCCGGTTGTTCCAGATGATGTACATGACGCCGAGGCGGCGCGCGTTCGCGAAGCGGTTGCCCGCGGCGTCGGTCGCCAGCAGCCACGCGGCCAGGTCGTTGCCGCGCTTCTTGCCCTTCGCCGTGCGGGCGTTGGTCATCCAGTCGACAGCCCGGCCGTCGTAGTGCTCGCTGCTCGACGACCCGCAGTCGCGAGCCCCCATCCAGCTCGTCACCGGCCAGGTCTTCACCAGGAGGTTGCCGAGCTTCACGGTCCCCGGCTGCGGCTTGGCGCAGCTGACCGGACCGATGTGCGGCGCCGGCAGTTCGATGGTCGACAGCGCGACCGGACTCGGCGGCGCCTTGGCGGCGGACGGTGCGGCCAGTGCGAGAGTCAGGACGGTCGGCGCCAGCAGCAGCGACGCCGTACGCCCGAGGTGCGTACGAGACATGGTCTTCCCCCCGAAGACCGCCCTGCGCACCGGCGACTTGGTCGACGTCGGCTTCCCCACGCGGGGCGATCCGTCCCCACGCTACGTATTGCACCGAATGATGCATCTCGAATATTTCGGACACGACGCTGCCGTCAGCGTTGGTCCGTCCGTGGTCACCCGAAACGCTGACGTGACCACTCAGGCACCAACGCGCGGATCTCCCCGCCGCCCCACGGTCAGGCGAGGTGACGGGCCAGGAACTCGCGCGTACGGGGATCGCTCGGATCCGTGAAGACCTGCTCCGCCGTCCCGCGCTCGCAGACGACACCGCTCTCGAGGAACAGCACCTCGTCGGCGACCTCGCGGGCGAACTGCATCTCGTGGGTGGCCATCACGATCGTCATGCCCTCGGCCTTCAGCTCGCGCACCGCCTCGAGGACCCCGCCCACGAGCATCGGGTCGAGCGCGGAGGTGACCTCGTCGAGCAGCAGGACCTTCGGCTCCATCGCGAGCGCGCGTACGATCGCGACCCGCTGCTGCTGCCCGCCGGACAGCGCGTCGGGGTGCTTGCGCGCCTGGTCCGCGAGCCCGAACCGGGTCAGCAGCGCCGTCGCCCGCTCCTCGGCGTCACCCCGACGAGCACCCCGGACCTTGCGCGGCCCGAGCGTGACGTTGTCGAGGACCGACATGTGCGGGAAGAGGTTGAATGCCTGGAAGACCGTGCCGATGTCGCGGCGCACGTCGTCCACGTCGACCCGCGGGTCCGTGATCTCGGCGCCGTCGAACCAGATCTCGCCGTCGTCGACGACCTCGAGGAGGTTGAGGCACCTCAGGAGGGTCGACTTGCCGGAGCCGGACGCACCGATCAGGCACACCACGTGGTGGGTGTCGACGCTCAGGTCGACACCCTTCAGGACGTCGTGGTCGCCGTACGTCTTGCGGACGCCGCGAGCCTCCAGCAGGGCGCTCATGCCGCTCCGCTCTGTCGTCGGGCCGCCCGCAGGGACAGCCAGTCGGTGAACCGGGCGAGGGGGATCGTCGCCACGATGAAGAAGGCGGCCGCCACGACGTACGGGGTGAAGACGAAGTCGCGGCTGGAGAAGATCTGCGCCTGCCGCAGCGCCTCGACGAGACCGATGACCGACAGGAGGGCGGTGTCCTTCTGCAGCGAGACGAAGTCGTTGAGCAGCGGTGGCGTCACCCGGCGGAGCGCCTGCGGCAGCACGACGTGCCGGAGGGTCTTGCCGTACGAGAGGCCCAGCGACCGTCCGCTCGCCCACTGGCTCGGGTGGACCGAGAGGATGCCCGCGCGGATCACCTCGGCGACGTACGCGCCGTAGCTCAGCGTCAGCGCGATGACGCCGAGCCAGAACAGGCTCGTCGGCGCACCCTGGAGGCCGAGGGCCGGGATCCCGAACCCGACGAGCAGGACGACGAGCAGCGTCGGCGTGCCGCGGAAGACGTCGGTGTAGACGGTGGCGACGACCTTCAGCGGCGCCATCCACGCCGAGGGCACGACGCGGACGACCGCGACGAGGAGCGCGAGCGCGAGGATCAGGACCTCGGCGACCAGGAACGCCTTGATGTTCGTGAGGAACGCCCTCGCGATGTCCGGGAACGCCGCCTTCGCGTCGTCCCAGTCGAAGTACGTCTCGCGGACGCGCTCCCACCCCGGCGCGGAGGTGATGAGGAGCCACGCGACGACGAGGACGACGACGGTCGAGACGAGCGCGATCGTCATCCGGCGGCGGTCGCGGCGGCGCCTGTACGCCAGTCGTTCGAGCTGGCGCGCGCTCACCTCCCAGGAGGTGCTCACGACAGCTCAGGCACACCCGTGGTCTGCGACAGCCACTGCTCTTCGAGGTCGGCGAGGGTGCCGTCCTCACGCAGCGTGGTGATCGCCTCGTCCAGGCAGGTGACGAGCTCGCTGTCCTTCTGGAGCAGCAGGCCGAACTCCTCGCTCTGCCCGGTCTCGGGCTGGAACTGCCCGACGATCACGCCGGGCTCGGAGAGCACGGCAGCCGTCGTGTAGAACGCGGACGGCAGGTCGAGGACGAGCGCGTCGATCTGGCCGACCTCGAGCGCCTTGGTGGCCTGGTTGCTGTCGTCGTACACGCGGGGCTGCTTGGTGGGCGCGATCTGGTCGATGGCGTTCAGCGACGTCGTGCCGACCTGGGCACCGAACTGCGCGTCCTTCAGCTCGGCGAAGCTCGTGGCCTTCGCGTACGGGCTGTTCTCGAGGGTGATGATCGCCTGCGCGGCCTTGTAGTACGGCTCCGAGAACGTGACCGCGTTGGCCCGCTCCTCGGTGATCGAGACCTGGTTGATGTCGAAGTCGAACGACTTCTCGCCCGGCTGGTAGCTCGTGTTGAACGGCACCGCCTCCCACACGACCTCGTCGTCAGCGAAGCCGAGCTGGTCGGCCACGGCGTACGCGACCGCGCTCTCGAAGCCCTTGCCGTTGCTCGGGTCGTCGTCGACGAACCACGGCTCGTATGCCGGGGAGTCGGTGCCGATCGTCAGCTGGCCCGCCTTCTTCAGAGGGAGGTCCGCCTTCTCACACGACGCCGCGCCATCGGACGCGTTGGTGTCGTCGTCGCCCTCGTCGGCCGGGGCGCACCCGACGGCCAGCGTCAGGAGGGATGCGGCGGCGAGGGCAGCAAGACGGGCGGGACGACGCACGGGATTCATGGACAAAGCGTATTCCAGCACCACGCGCGTCACGTGAGCAGGCGACGGCGGTAGCCCTCGGCCACCGCCGAGGCTCGATCACGAACGCCGAGCTTGCCGTAGATGTGTTGCAGGTGGGTCTTGATGCTCGCCTCGCCGATGAAGAGCGCCGCAGCGGCCTCCCGGTTCGAGCTGCCGTTCGCGACCAGCTGCAGCACCTGCTTCTCTCGATCGGTCAGCGTGCCGGCGCCGGGCCTCCGAACCTGCCCCATGAGGTGCTGCGTCACCGACGGCGCGAGCACCGACTCGCCACGGGCGGCTGCACGTACGGCGCGCATCAGTTCGTCGGGCAGAGCATCCTTCAGGAGATAGCCGATCGCACCCGCCTCGATCGCCGGCAGGACGTCGCTCTCGCTGTCGAAGGTGGTCAGGATCAGCACTCGGGCACTGGGAACCCGCTCGCGCAGGGCCGCGGTCGCGGCGACGCCGTCCATCCCGGGCATCCGAAGGTCCATGAGCACGACGTCCGCTGCCAGCTGCTCCGCACGCTCGATGCCCTCGGCGCCGTCCCCGGCCTCACCGACCACGACGATGTCCTCGGCGTCCGCGAACGTGTCGCGAAGCCCGCCCCTCACGATCGGGTGGTCGTCGACGACGACGAGTCGGATCATCGGTCGGTCTCCCCCTCTGCTCTCGTGCCCCCGGGGGCGATCGCCGGGACGCGCGCACTGACGGATGTCCCTTCACCCGGTGCGCTCTGCACCTCGACGTGACCGCCGACCCCTCTGATGCGTTGGCGCATGCTCGTCAGTCCGAAGCCGGTGCCGACCCCTGTCACGAACCCGCGTCCATCATCACGCACGTCCAACAGCACCTCGGTGCCCGTGTACGACAGGGTGACACCGACGCGCGAGGCCTTCGCGTGCTTCGCCACGTTGGTCAGCGACTCCTGCGCGACCCGGAAGAGCGACACCTCGATCGCCGGGCTCAGTGGCTCTCGGGTGCCGGTGACCTCCACCTGCGCGCTGACCCCCTGGTCCTCCGACCATCGCTCGGTCAAGGTGCGAAGCGCGTCGGGGAGGTGCGCTCGCCCGAGCTCCTGCGGAGCGAGCGCCCGCACGGACCGTCTTGCCTCGGTCAGGCTGCTCCGCGCAAGCCGAAGTGCACGCGCAACGTGTTCTTCCGTCTCGCCCCGCCGACTGGCGGAACGCTCCGCTGCCTGGAGCTGCGTGATGATGCCGGCGAGACCCTGAGCCAGCGTGTCGTGGATCTCGCCGGCCAATCGCTGTCGCTCGTCCTGCGCCCCGGATTCACGCGCCTGGGCGACCAGCTGCGCATGAAGCCCGGCGTTCTCGTGCAGTGCCGCCTCGAGCCGCTCGACGAGCTCCTCCCGCTTGCGTTCCTCCGGCTCGCTGCGCGCCGTCAGCACGATACCCACCCCGATCGCCGCAGTCTGCACGGCGACGATCAGGATGAACTCCGCCAGCACGTCCGCGGTCGGGTCTGCCCACACGCGCATCACCGAGGCGTTGAGGACCACCGAGGTGGCCAGGACTCCGAGCACCCCCAACGGCCACGGCCTGAGCAGGTACGCGTGGAAGAAGCCCGCGATGGTGAAGACGAGGAAGACGTCGGAGTACGTCATGAGGGTGACGCACAGCGCCAGCAGTCCGACGAAGAAGATGCCCGCCGACACGGGGCGGAGCGTCCTCCTCTTGAGGGGCAGCGTGTGACAGAACAGCACCCACAGGACCGCGACCGCGACCAGCCCGAGGACGGTTACGCCCTCGGGCCAGAATCGTTCACCGGAGGCCGGAAGCACCCACGAGAAGTAAATCGCCGTCGAAATCGTCAGCAGCAGCCACGGGGTGATCAGCTGCAGCAGGTCCCAGATCCGCAGCTGCTGCGCTTTCCAGGCCAATCGGGATCGATTCGCGATCTCCGCCTCTTCCGCGACGACGGACCCGTACGTCCCGGAGCGCGGGCGCTCGCCGGCCCCGGCATCCCGAATCATCGACACCTACTCCCAGCGGAAGCGCTTCGCGGCGATCGCGCTCGTGATCATGGCGACACCCGCCATTATGGCAATCTGCAGCCAGAAGGCCTGCCCACCGGCGGTGGCGGTGATCTCACCCGCTTCGGCGGACCACGCCGCGGTGAGAGCCTGCAGTCCGGGCGGGATGAACTCGCCGACCTCGCGCAGCACGTCGGGCATGAGGACACGGGGCAGGAATGCCCCTCCGAAGAACATCAGCGCGACGAACATGACGGTCCCGATCTGGTTCGCGGCGCTGCTCGTGCGGGCCATGGCCGCGGTGACCATGCCGAGCCCGAGCAGTGCCGCATAGCCGACGACGAAGGCGACGACGAACTCCAGGGGACGCTCGGGCGGCGCGATGTCCAGCACCGCCCACGCGAGGAAGATCATGAGGGCCGCGGCGACGACCACGGAAGCGAACGCGACGATCATCTGCGCGAGCAGGACGTTCCGCGGATGGGCCGGGGTTGTCGACAGCCTGCGCAGGATGCCGCGTTCACGATACGTCGCGATCACCGTCGGGACGTGCTGCACGGCGATCATCACCATCCCGAACACCAGTGCCGTCGGCGCCCAGACGTCGATGGACCGGAGCCCGCCGGTTTCCGGTGACGACTCTCTGAGCGTCGGGATGGCACCCAGCCCGAGCAGGAGGCCCGTCGGGAACAGCACACCGAAGGTGACGGTGGCAGAGTCTCGAAGGAAGAGCTTCGTCTCGATCTTGACCATCTTCGAGAGAGCACGCATCAGTCGATGCTGCTCTCGGAGGGTTCTGGGGACTCCGCGGCGCGCCCCGTGAGGGCCACGAACGCGTCGTCGAGGTTGCGCTGGTCGATGCGGAGATCCTCCGCCACGACCTGCGCCCTGGCGAGCGCTCCTGCGACGCTGGTCAGAAGCGATCCCCCGCCGGTGACCAGCCAGCGGCCGTCCGTGATCTCGACCTCGGTCACGTCGGGAAGCTCGGTCAGGACGCTCTCGTCCAGCGGTCGACTCACGCGGAACCGGACCTGCTGCACCGCAGTCGACTGCGCAATCAGGCCTGCGGGCGTATCCACTGCGGCGACGCGGCCTCCGTCGATGACGGCGATCCGGTCGCTGAGGCGCTCCGCCTCATCCATGAAGTGCGTGACGAGGAGGATCGTGACGCCCGTGCCACGAACCCGCTCGATGAGGCTCCAGGTGTCGCGCCTCGCCTGTGGGTCCAGTCCCGTCGTGAGCTCGTCGAGGATCGCGACCGACGGATTGCCGACCAGGGCGAGCGCGATCGAGAGCCGCTGCTTCTGCCCGCCTGACAGAGCCTTGTACCGGGTGTTGCGCTTCTCGGTGAGACGGAGGAGCTCCATGAGCTCGCGCCAGTCGGCGGGGTTCCGGTAGAAGGAGCTGTAGAGCTCGAGGGCTTCGGCGACCGTGATCGCGTCCGGGAAGCTGCTCTCCTGCAGCTGCACGCCGAGTCGCTCACGCACCTCCGCGCGGTCCTTGATCGGGTCGAGTCCCAGTACGGAGATCGAACCCGAGTCGGGAGTTCGCAGGCCGGCGATGCTCTCGACGGTTGTCGTCTTGCCGGCACCGTTGGGCCCGATGATGCCGAAGATCTCTCCCGCTTCGACCGTGAAGGAGACGTCGTCGACGGCAACGTGCGGCCCGTAGCGCTTGTGCAGGTTTCGTACTTCCAATGCGGTCACACTGCGACGCTACGAGCGCACCGCCCCCGCCACATCGACCGCAGCGTCTGAGCCTGGGTTGATTCGCGCCTCCACCGTTCGGTGGATCTCCAGCATCTTGCGGAGTGTACGAAGCGGCATCCGATGAGTTCCGCACGGCACGACCGTCGTACGGGTGAGTGCAGATGCGGACGGTCCGCGGCGCGAGCTCGGAGGAAGACGATGTCATTCCAGGCGTACCTCGACACGATCGAGAAGAAGACCGGCAAGACCCCCCGCGTGCTCGTCGAGGAGGCGAAGGCGCACGGGTTCGCCGAGCCGGGCGCGAAGGCCGGGCAGGTCGTCGCGTGGCTCGACGAGGAGTACGGCGTCGGCCGAGGTCACGCGATGGCGCTGTGGCACGTGATCCGCAACGGCCCGACGATCAGCTCCAAGCACGTCGGCACCGGCGGGACGCACAGCGACGCGTCGGACACGCTCTGGCTCGACGGCGCCGCGACGAACCCCGGCTGACGGCGGCCTCGATACGCCCTCGCCCAGGGGCTCGGACTACTCGACCATCCCAGGGGCTCGGACTACTCGACACATCCCAGGGGCTCGGACTACTCGACCATCCGAGGGGCTCGGACTACTCGACCATCCGAGGGGCTCGGACTACTCCGCCGGCGGACGAGCCAGCAGTCCGCGCTGCTGGAGGATCGGGCCGACGCCCTCGGCGAACCAGTACGCCTCCTCGACGTGCGGGTAGCCCGACAGCACGAACTCGTCGATCCCGACCGCGGCGTACTCGCCGATCAGGTCCGCGACCTCCGTGTGGCTGCCGACGAGTGCGGTGCCGGCTCCGGAGCGGACGAGACCGACGCCCGACCACAGCCCCGGATAGACCTCGAGGCTGCGGGCGTCGGTCGGCGCCTGCCCGCCGTGGAGCTCGCGCATCCGCTTCTGGCCCTCGGACTCGCTGGACGCCAGCACTGCCTGCGCCTTCGCGACCTCCGCAGGATCGAGGTCGGCGAGCAGCCGGTCGGCCAGCGCCCACGCGTCCTCGCTGCTGTCGCGCGTGATCGTGTGCAGCCGGATCCCGAACCGGACCTCGCGGCCCTCCTCCCCGGCGAGCTTGCGGATCCACTCGATCTTCTCGGCGACCTGTGCGGGCGGCTCTCCCCAGGTCAGGTAGACGTCGACCTGCCGCGCGGTGACGGGGCCCGCCGCGGCAGACGATCCACCGAGGTAGATCGGGGGCACGGTCGCGGGCTTGCGCGTGCGGGCGTCCACTACGTCGTAGAACGCGCCGGCCTGGTCGTACCCGTCGCCGGTGAAGGCACCACGGAAGATCGACAGGAACTCCTCCGCGCGGGCGTACCGGTCGTCCTTGCCGACCCGGTCTCCGAAGCGCTCCTGCTCGGACGGGTCGCCGCCGACGACGACGTTGATCGCCAACCGGTCGCCGGAGACCCGCTGGAACGTCGACGCCATCTGCGCGAGCAGCGTCGGGCTGATCAGTCCGGGGCGCGCGGCGATGAGGAACTTCAGCCGGTCGGTCTGGGTCAGCAGCGCCGACGCGATCACCCAGGCGTCCTCGCACGGGGTGCCGGTCGGGGTGAGGACCGACTCGAAGCCGAGGCGCTCCGCCGTACGCGCGACGTCGACGAGGTAGTCGAGGTCGGGCTCGCGGTAGCGTCCCGCGGTGTGCGCGGCGCCGCCCGCCCGGGCGAGCTCGGTCGGCACGCTGTGGCCGCCGCCGACCAGCGTGCGGCTGTCTCCGGTGGTGGGGAGGAACCAGTGCAGCTTCATGACACTCCTGGAGGACGGCGACAGACCACGTAACCCTTCCTGGTCGCGAGCCCCTGCGCACGACTAACGGTCAGGTCGATCGAAAGCGTACGAGTTCGCCGGTCTGCGACGAGATGGCCCGGATCGCGTGCGGCAGCGGCCTACGTTCTCGACCATGCGCCGCCGTCCCCGCCTCTTGGGCCTCAGCTGGCTCCCCGCCGTGGTCACCGCGGTCGGGGTGCTCGTGCTGTGGACCGTCGTCGCGGCCTCGGACTGGATCCAGCCTGCGTACCTCGCGCCGAGTCCGCTCGAGGTCTGGGACGCCTTCGTGCGCGCCAACACCTACCACCCGGTCGGCGGCGGGGTGGACCGCGTCGTGCGCGGCGAGGAGAACTACTTCCTCTGGGAGCACCTCGTCGTCAGTCTGCGCCGCATCGCGATCGGGCTGGTGCTGGCGATCCTGGTCGGCGTCCCGCTGGGCCTGCTGATGGGGACGGTCGAGTCCGTACGCCGGGTCGCCGGGCCGTACCTCGACTTCCTCCGGTCGATCCCGCCGCTGGCCTACATGGGCTTCCTCGTGGCGTGGTTCGGGATCTACGACACCTCGAAGATCTGGCTGCTGTTCCTGGCGGCGTTCCCGCCGATCGCGCTCGCGACCATCAACGGCGTACGGGGTGTGCGCGAGGACCAGGTGAACGCCGTGCTCTCGCTCGGCGCCTCCCGGCGTCAGGCTGTCACCTCCGTCGTCCTCCCCGCGACGACGCCCGACATCCTCAGCGGGATCCGCGTCGCGGTCGGCTTCGCCTGGACCACGGTCGTGGCCGCCGAGCTCGTCAACGGCCTCCCCGGCATCGGCGGGCTCGCCTACCTCTCCGGCACCCAGAACAAGATCGCGCTGTCCGTGGCCTGCATCCTCGTCATCGGCCTGACCGCGATCGCCCTCGATTTCGTCATCCGTCTCATCGAACGAACGCTCGCCCCGTGGCGAGGAAAGGCCTGACCATGCTGCCTTGGAAGAAGTCCGTGCTGACCGCGAGCCTGCTGACGCTCGCCCTCTCCGCGACCGCGTGCGTCGGCGGCGGCGAGGAAGCGACCGCGGGCGGCTCGGACTGCCCGTGGGAGCCCGACGAGTCGATCACTGCGACCGTACGGATCGGCTACCAGAAGATCCCCAACGGTGACGTGGTCGTGAAGGACCAGAAGATTCTCGAGAGCTGCGCGCCGAACGCGACGATCACGTGGAGCAACTTCGCCTCCGGCGGCGACGTCGTCCAGGCGTTCGGCGGCAAGAGCCTCGACCTCGGGCTCGTCGGCTCGTCGCCGGCGACGAAGGCGCTGTCCGCGCCGCTGAACCTGCCGGTCTCGGTGGTGTGGATCCACGACGTCATCGGCGCGGCCGAGTCTCTCGTCGTGCGTGACGGTGCCGCCACCGACATCGCCGGGCTCAAGCGCAAGACGATCGCGACACCGTTCGGGTCGACGGCGCACTTCTCGCTGCTCCAGGCGATCTCGGACGCCGGTGAGGACGCGGCCGACTACAAGCTCGTCAACGCCGAGCCGGAGCAGATCGCGCCGGCGTGGACCCGGGGCGACATCGACGCGTCTTGGGTGTGGGACCCGACGCTGAGCGAGCTCAAGAAGGACAAGGGCACTGTCATCCTCACCAGCGAGGACACCGCGAAGGCCGGGAAGCCGACGTTCGACGTGGGCATCGCCGACAACACCTTCGTGGAGAAGAACCCGGACTTCCTCGCGCTGTGGGCGAAGGCGCAGGACCACGCGATCGCTCAGATCGCGGACGATCCGGACAAGGCGGCCGAGAGCGTCGCGGTCGAGGTCGGCGTGACGACGGACGAGGCGAAGGCGCAGTTCGACGGATTCGTCTATCTGTCGGCAGCCGAGCAGGCCGGCCCCGACTACCTCGGCGGCAAGCTCGGGAAGGACCTCTTCGCGACGGCGCAGTTCCTGCTCACCCAGGACGGCATCGCGGCGGTCGGCCCCGAGTCGGCGTACGCCGATGGTGTCGACGCGAGCGCGGCGGAGGCGGCGAGCAAGTGACCGCCACGTCGGTCCGTACGCACTCCGGCGCCGTGCGGGTCGCGGGAGTCGAGCACGTCTTCGGCTCCCGCGGCGCCGAGGTGCCGGCGCTGGACCGGATCGACCTCACGATCGAGCCCGGCGAGCTGGTCACGCTCGCCGGGCCGTCGGGGTGCGGCAAGACGACGCTGCTGCGTCTGGTCGCGGGGTTCATGCGGCCGACGTCGGGCAACATCTCGGTCGGCGACCGGGAGGTCCGCGGTCCCGGCGCCGAGCGGGGCGTCGTGTTCCAGCAGCCGACGCTCTACCCGTGGCTCGACGTCCGCGGCAACGTCGCGCTCGGACCGAAGCTGCGCGGGGTCGCCAAGGCGGAGCGGACGGCGCGCGCCGACACGTACCTCGACCTGGTGGGCCTGACCGACTTCGCCGACCGACGGCCGTACGAGCTGTCCGGCGGCATGCAGCAGCGGACGCAGATCGCGCGCGTGCTGGCGAACGATCCCGACATCGTGCTGATGGACGAGCCGTTCGGCGCGCTCGACGCCCTCACCCGTGAGCGGCTGCAGGGTGAGCTGCTCTCGCTCTGGCGCGCGACGGGCAAGACCGTCCTCTTCATCACCCACGGCGTCGACGAGGCGGTGCTGCTGGGGACGCGGGTGCTGGTGATGAGTCCTCGCCCCGGCCGGATCGTGCTCGACGAGCCGGCCCCGTTCGCCGCAGCGTCGGCGGACGTGGACCCGAAGGACCTGCGCGCGTCGCCGGAGTTCGCCGAGCTGACGCGTCGTGTCCGCGAGGCCATCACCTGACCGTCCCTGCTCACATCTCTTCGCGCTCGCGAAGGCAAGTGTTGCCTGCTGGACAATGGACACGCCTGCGCCTGCTCCCCACACTGGGGTTCGTGATCACGTAGCCTTCTGTCGTGACCCTGATCGGAGTCCGCGAGGCGGCCGAGCGCCTGGCGATCAGCCCTCGCCGCGTGCAGCAGCGCATCGAGGACGGGTCCCTTCCCGCGATCCGCGTCGGCTCGCAGTGGGCGATCGACCCCTCCCGCCTGCCGCTCGCCGCTCCGCGCCGCTCGCGCCCGCTCTCACCGCGGATGGCGTGGGCGATGCTCGACCTGCTCGCCGGCAGGGAGCCCACGGTCGCCTCTACCGAGCGCGCCCGCCTCAGGACGTACGCCGAGCGTCTGCAAGCGGCCGACGATCCGGCAGCGCTGCTGCGCGCCTGGATGGTACGGCGCGCCGACCGCGTCGAGTTCCGCGTCGCGCCAGCCGACCTCGACGACCTCCGCGACGACGACCGCCTGCGCCGCGCCGGCACCAGCGCCGAGGGCAGCTTCATCGTGAGCCCGACCCTCGAGGCGTACGCCGTGCCCACCGACGTCGATGGCCTGGTCGACGACTACTTCCTCGTCCCGGCGGACCGCCAGCAGGGCAACGTGATCCTCCACGTCACCACCGTGCGACCCGACACGTCGGCGTGGCCGGTCCTGGCGACGGACCTCGCCGAGCACCTAGGATCCCGCGAGAGTGCTCGTGCGAACGAGCTCGTCCGGCTCGGATCGGCGGGAGGTGAGGTGGCCCCGTGAGCATCATGCTGCCCGTGATGAGCGCCCAGCAGGAGGAGTCCTGGCTCGGGCTGTTCCACCTCGCCCGTACCGTCCCGGACGGCTGGACGCTGGTCGGCGGCCAGATGGTCCACCTCCACTGCGCGGAGCGCGGCGTCGAGCCGTACCGATCGACGCCCGACGTCGACACCGTCCTCGACGTCCGGGGCCACCCGCAGATCCTCATGACGGTGACGTCCGCGCTCGCCGAGGCGGAGTTCGAGCCGCGCGGGCTGACCGCGAGCGGCAAGCAGCACCGGTGGGTGCGGGGTGCCGCGACCATCGACGTCCTCATCCCCGCGTTCACCGGCCAGCCCGGCCGCAGCACCGGCGCGAGCGGCTATCCCGGCCTCGCGACGCCGGGCGCGATCTACGCATTGCGCCGGTCGGAGTCGGTGGAGGTCACGGTCGGCGACACGACCGGCACCGTACGCCGGCCCACGCTGCTCGGCGCGCTCGTGATCAAAGCCGCCGCGCACTCGATCACCGTCGATCCCGCACGCGAGCGCCACCTCGACGACATCGCGCTCCTCGCCTCGATGCTGACCGCGCGCGACCTGCGGGGGGCGGCGTTGTCCCGAGGCGAGGCGAAGTACGTCCGCGAGGCCGTCCCCGTCGCGCAGTCCCACCTCGCCACGACGATGATCGACGGCGCGCTCGACGGGCTCGCACGCCTCGAGCGGCTGACCGCGTCGGTCGAGACCGCGACCGAGCCGACCGGCTGACCGCTCCCGGCACGGGTTCGGCTGCCCGCCCCGTGCCCGCCTCGCGGTGAGTGTGGTCCCACCCAGGTGCCTGCGGGTGGGACCAGGCTCACCGCCGTTCCGAGTCGCGGTGAGTGTGGTCCCACCCAGGTGCCTGCGGGTGGGACCAGGCTCACCGCCCGAAGGACCGCGCCGCCCACTCCTCGGCGAGGATCCCGTACGTATAGCCGTCGATCCACCCGAGCTCGGCGTGCCAGGAGTCGCGTACGCCGTGCTGCTCACGCCGCATGCCGAGCTTCTCCATCACCCGCCACGACGCGGTGTTGGCGGCGAAGCATCCGGCGGTGACACGAAGGAGGCCGAGCTCGTCGAACGCCAGGTCGAGCAGCGCCGACGCGACCTCCGTCGCGAGTCCCTTCCCCGCGTACGCCGGGGCGAACGTGTAGCCGAGCGACCCCTCGACGCCGTGCCAGGGTTCGTCTCCCTCCCGCTGACCCAGCCCGTCACGGACCTCGACCGACGCGATACCGATCGCCGTACCGTCGAGGTGCACGACCGCGGCGTGGTCGGTCGGGTCGGCGACGCTCGCCAGCCACGCCGAGCGGAAAGCCTCGGGCTCGACGACCGTACGGATCAGCCAACGGGTGACGTCCGGGTCGTTGCGCCAGACCATGACCTCGTCCAGCGACTCTGCGGTGGGCAGGCGCAGCTCGAGCCGTTCGGTTCGGCGCGGCCACGCGATGTCGGGTGTCGTCACGTGAGCGACCCAAGCAGGCATCCGCCACCCGGGCAACGCAGTTTTCGCGCCTGTCAGACTCCTTCGATGACCGGAACGAAGATCTCAGCGGATGCCGCCGGCACCTGGCGGCTCGGAGACATGACGGTGAACCGGCTCGGGTTCGGCGCGATGCGGCTGACGGGCAGTGCAGCCTTCGACCTCGGGGTGTCGAGCGATCGCGACCGGTCGATCCACGTGCTCCGACGGGCACTCGAGCTGGGCGTCAACCACATCGACACCGCCGCGTTCTACTTCTCGGCGCTGCGCTCGGCGAACGAGCTGATCAGCACCGCGCTCGCGCCGTACCCGGACGACCTCGTCATCGCCACCAAGGTCGGCCCGGGGAGAGACGCGTCCGGTGCGTGGCTTCCCCCGGCCCGCCCCGACCAGCTCCGCGGACAGGTCGAGGAGAACCTTCGCCAGCTCGGTCGCGACCACCTCGACCTGGTGAACTTCCGCAGGATGCCGACCGTCTCCTCGATCAGCGAGCACGTCGGAGCACTCGCCGAGCTGCGCGACGCCGGCCTGATCCGGCACATCGGCATCTCGGCGGTCGAGCGCAGGCACCTCGACGAGGCCCTCGCAGTCACCCCGGTGGTGTGTGTGCAGAATCGGTTCGGCATCGGAGCGCCGTCGGAGGCGCACGACCTCCTCGCGGCCTGCGGCGAGCTCGGGATCGCGTTCGTCCCGTTCTTCTCGGTCGCCGGCGCGGGGGCGGAGCGTGGCCGGTCGGCTTCGACCGAGGAGCACGAGACGCTCAAGATCGCGGCGGCGCACGGCGCGTCGCCCGCGCAGATCCGACTCGCGTGGACGCTCCAGCAGGGTCGCCACGTCCTCGCCATCCCCGGGACCGGCGACCCGGAGCACCTCGCCGAGAACGTCGCTGCAGCCGCGCTCCACCTGACCGAGGACGAGCTCGCTCGACTGTCTTCCGTCGAATGATGCGTGACAGATCCTGTTCCCACATCCCCGTGATCATGGGCCGAATCGCGCTGTGAGCGACTTTACGAAACAAATCTTCATCCCACAGGCTGATACGACGCGTAGCGCAACCAGTCTCGGGTGCGCTTGCATGCAAGGGATCCGCCTGAATCCGTCGGGCGGCGGAAGGAGCCACTCGCGTGCGATCCTCACTCGTACGAGTCGGCCTCGCCGGGGGCACAGCGGCACTGCTGCTGACCGCTCTCCCGACGGCGCTCGCCTCGTGGGCCTCGGCCACACCTCCCACTGACCCACCGGCCGTCGACTGCAGCGCAGTCCTCGCGGCCCCGACGCTCGACTCGGCGTTCGACGCCGCTGCCCGTGCGGCAGACGTGCCCGCCGACGTGCTCAAGGCAGTCTCGTACATGCAGTCCCGCTGGGAGGGCCACGACGGTCGCGCCAGCAACGACGGCGGCTACGGGATGTTCAATCTCCGGTCCACGACCACCGCCGTGCCCGACGCCGCCGGCAAGGGGACTTCGACCCGCTCCGACCGATCCACCACGAGCCAGCTCGAGCGGGCTGCCGATCTCACCGGGCTCGACGCCACCACCGTACGCGCGGACGACCGCGCCAACGTCTGCGCAGCCGCGGCGCTCACCGCGTCGTACGCACCCGACCTCGACGCCGACGCACCGGCCGAGAGCTGGACGGGCGCCATCGCGCAGTTCGGTGCTGCGGCGACCTTCACTCGCCAGGTCCTGACGACGCTGCACAGCGGGCAGTCGCGGGTCACGTCCGGGGGCGAGGCGGTCACCCTCGAGGCCGACCCGACCGTCGACGTACCCGACGACACCGCCAGCGACCCCGAGACCGACTGCCCGACCGACCTCGGGTGCGAGTGGCTCCCCGCCGGCTACGCGAAGGGCGACCCGGCGGACCCCGACAGCACGGGCAACTACGGCAACCACGACAAGGCCGACCGCACCGGGCCCGGCGGACCGAAGATCAAGTACATCGTCATCCACGACACCGAGACCGCGTACGACCCCACGATCCGCCTCGTCATGGACCCGACGTACCTCGCGTGGAACTACACGATCCGGTCGTCCGACGGCCACATCGCCAACCACCTCGATCCCAAGGACGTCGGCTGGCACGCCGGCAACTGGTACGTCAACGCGCACTCGATCGGGATCGAGCACGAAGGCTGGGCCGGTTCGGCAGGTTGGTTCACCGAGGCGATGTACGAGCAGTCCGCGAAGCTCGTCCGCCACCTCGCCGAGGAGCACGACATCCCGCTGGACCGCGCTCACATCATCGGTCACGACCAGGTCCCCGGCATCACGGCCGGCGCCACCAAGAACGTGCACTGGGACCCGGGACCGTACTGGGACTGGGAGCACTACTTCGACCTGATCGGAGCACCGATCGGGCAGTCCGCGAAGAACACCGCCACGGTGAAGGCCGGCGACGTCGTCGAGGTGCGCCCCGGCTACGCCGACAACGTCAACCCCGTCACCGGATGCCAGCAGGCGTCGCCCGGCTCGGGTGACTGCGTGGTCGGGCAGGGCACGAACTACATCGTCGCCCGCCAGGCGCCGTCGGTCGACGCCCCGCTCGCGAAGGACCCGGGGTGGAAGCCGAGCGGCGCCGACGGGACGACCTACGCGAGCGACATCAGCGCCCGCATCCAGTCCGGGCACAAGCTCGTCGTCGCCGAGGTCCGGGACGGGTGGCTCGGCGTGTGGTGGGCGGGCTCGCTGGTCTGGATCGAGAACCCGGCCGCGAACCCGACCGTGCTCCGTACGACGGCGAAGACCGTGACGGTGACGTCGCCGACCACAGCCGCACCGATCTTCGGGCGCGCCTACCCCGAGCCGGAGGCGTACGCGCCGTACGCGATCCCGGTGCAGCCGATCTCGCCGCTCGAGTACACGCTCGGGGTCGGGCAGACGTACGCCGTGAGCGACGACGACGTCGAGACCGACTACTACCACGCGAAGACGTTCGACGGGTCGATCCCCGACGACCGGACCGACGTGAAGGGCGAGCTCGAGTACTACCAGCTCTGGTACGCCCACAAGCAGGTGTTCGTGAAGGCGGACGACGTCACGCTCGCAGACCCCGGCAAGCGTGTCGTGGTCCCGACGAGGCTGCCGAAGATCACCGGCCAGCCGTTGGTCGGCGCGACCCTCACCGTCAGCAACGGCTCGTGGTCGCGCGAGGTGCACGGCTTCGAGTACACGTGGCTCGTCGGTGGGCGCAAGGTCGCGGACGCGACGTCGTACACCTACACGCTGAAGCCGTCCGACGCGGGCAAGCGTGTCATCGCCGTCGTGTCGGTCGACGACAAGGCGCTGTATCCGATGGTCGCGCCGTCCGCGCCGACCGGGAAGGTGCGGCGCTAGCGCCGAGCGGCGTTCGGTGCAGCGCTAGCGCCGGCCGGCGTTTGCCACGCTCCCCACGCAAATGCCCCTCGTGCCCCGCAAATTTGCGGGGCACGGGGGGCATTTGCCACGGGAGCGTGGGAAACGGGGAAGGAGCGTGGAAACGCGGGCGGGCGGGGGCGGCGGGCGGGGAAACCAGCCCGTCAGGCCTCCGCGTCGAGGGCGGCGGCGACCCGACGGTGCGCCTCCCAGATCTCCTCCGGCATGTTGTCGAACTGCGCGAGGTGCTCCTCGCGGAAGCCGATCTCCTGACGCCAGCGCTCGACGTCGATCGAGAGGATCGTCTCGAGGTCCTCCGGCGTGATGTCGACGCCGTCGAGCAGCAGCTCCTCCTCGGTCGGGATGATGCCGACCGGGGTCTGGCGACCGGTGACCTCACCCTTCTTGAGCTGGATCAGCCACAGGAGGGGACGCAGGTTGTCGCGGTATCCGGGCCACAGGAAGTGGTCGTCCTCCGGGTCACGCTGGAACCAGTTCACGTGGGCGAAGATCGGCTGCTCCTTCGCAGCGCCGACCACATTGAGGTAGTGGCGCGCGTAGTCGCCCTCTCCGTACGCCATGAACGGACGGTTCGACATCGGGTCGTACCGCAGCTGGCCCTCGACGCCCTCCGCCGCGAACGTCGCCTCGGCGCCCAGCGTCAGCCCGTCGTACACACCCTCGGCGAGGTCGTCGATCGCGCGGATCAGCGGCTCGCGGTCACGGGTGCGTCCGCCGAAGATGATCGCGTCGATCGGCACGCCCGAAGGGGTGTCGTAGTCGGGCGCGATGTTGGGGACGTTCGCCAGCGTCGTGGTGAAGCGGCTGTTCGGGTGCGCCCACGGAGAGTCGTCGCCCGGCTCGCGGTCGGCGATCGGGGCGCCCATCCAGTCGAGCCAGCCGGTGACGTCGGCGGGCGGCTCGGGCGTACGACCCTCCCACCAGACCTCCTGCGTCTGAGGGTTGTAGGCGACGTTCGTGAAGATCGCGCCGGTGCCCTCGTCGACGGAGTGCAGCGCCGTCGGGTTGGTGGTCTCGTTGGTGTCCTTCGCGACACCGAAGACGCCGTACTCCGGGTTCATGCCGTACAGGCGCCCGCTGGCCTCGTCGACCCACAGCCACGCGATGTCGTCGCCGTAGAACGAGACGTGGTAGCGGTCGCCCAGCGCATCCGGCGGCAGCATCATCGCGAGGTTGGTCTTGCCCGACGCGCTCGGGAACCCGCCGCAGATGTGGTGGGTCTCGCCGGTCTGCTTGTCGTGGATGCCGATGAGCATGTACTGCTCGGCGAGGAACTTGCGCGAGTCCCAGCCGTCGTACGCGCCCTGGCGCAGGCCGTGCGCGATCTTGCCGAGCAGCGCGTTGCCGCCGTACGAGGAGCCGAAGTGCAGGATCGTACGCTCGTCGGCGACCGTCACGAAGTAGCGCTGGTCGTCAGGGGTGCCGTGACCGAGGGTCTCGAGGTCGCCGGTGACGTGGACCGCGCGGACGAAGCTGTCGGGGTCCTCGAGGTCGTTGACGAACTCCACGCCGACGCGCGCCATCCGCATCATGTGCAGCACGACCGTACGGGTGTCCGTCAGCTCGACGCCTGCGGCCCAGGGCGCGAGCGCGTTGCCCGGGGGCGACATCAGGTAGGGGACGACGTACATCGTCTTGCCGGCCAGCGCCCCGCGCATCTTGCTCTCGAGCAGCGGTCGCATCTCCGAGGCGGGGCGCCAGTTGTTGTAGACGCCCTTGTCCTTCGGATCGTTGGTCGCGACGATCGTGCGCTCCTCGGAGCGTGCCGTGTCCTTGTGGTAGCTGCGGGAGTAGTAGCGCCCGGTGCCTGCAGGCTCGAGCTCGCCCGCGTCGAGGGCCTCCTCGATGAGGCGCGCGTCGTCGGCGATGCTGACGACCTCGACCCGATCGGCTCCGGTGAACTCAGCCCAGTGGCGGACGTAGTCACGTACCTGGGGGTTCGTGAGGCCGGCTTCGTCCATCGCCTTGTCCGGATCTGACATCGTTCGGTCCTCTCGCTTGGGCGGGGTGCGAACGAGGCTACATGCGTAACGGCCGCCACATGGACGCCGGGTTTTTGTTGTTCCGCCGGTCATTTGTCCGGGGTTGGGACTGCCCTCACGAGACACGAAAGGCCGGACCCGATCGGGTCCGGCCTTTCGTCGATCTGCGCGCTCGAAGGGATTCGAACCCCTAACCTTCTGATCCGTAGTCAGATGCTCTATCCGTTGAGCTACGAGCGCTTGCTTCCCTCACCGGCGAAGCGACACCTACTCTAGCGGGTCGTCCCCGAAGACCGAAATCGGGTTCCCCACCTTCCGGATTCGGACACCTGGCGACCCCTGGTGACGGTACCTTTCATCGACGACTCGGCATGTCAGAAGCCGACACGACCTCTTGAGGCACCATGAACGCACCCGCGCACGCCCGCAGGCGCACGCGCACCATCGCCGCCGCAGCGACGCTCGCCGTCACCGCAGCGACGCTCGCCGCGACCGGCCCCGCCGTCGCCGACGATCCCGCCCCCGCGCCGGCCGTCGGGTCCGCCTGCCCGGCCGCCTACCCGCCGGCAGAGCTCGTCCGTGCGACGAGCACCACCCCCGGCACGCCCGTCCAAGGCCTGACCGTCTCCGCAGGGACGACACCCGACACCGTGACCGGCGAGTTCGTCGGCACGATCGACGACGGCATCGCGCCGGGCGTCGACATGCTGGTCTTCAAGATGAAGGGGTCGCGGATCACCGACGCATCCGGCGCGGTCGACCGCGGCATCTGGTCCGGCATGTCGGGCTCCCCGGTGTACGCCGCCGACGGCCGCCTCGTCGGCTCGGTCTCGTACGGCATGTCGTACGCGCCGAGCGACTACGCCGGCGTGACCCCAGCCGCCGACCTCTACCGGGCCGGCTCGTACGCGGCCGGCGCAGCGGCGGCGGCGATCCCGGCGAAGGTCGCTGCCTCGATGCGCGCCACCGGCGCCGCTCCGCAGGCAGTGGGGGGCTCGATGCGCCGGCTCCCGACCCCGGTCAACCTCCCTGCCGGGTTCTCGCCCGCCGCAGCGAAGTCGATCGCGAAGCGGGCCGGTCTCAAGAACGTCACGTTCCGCAGCGGGTCGAGCGGCGGCCGGACGAGCTCGCAGCCGATCGCCGTGTCGGCCGGCTCGAACGTCGCGGCCGGCTACTCGTACGGCTCCCTCCCGCTGGTCGGCGTCGGCACGGCGACCGCGGTCTGCGGTTCGAAGGTGTTCGCGTTCGGCCACCCGATGGACTGGCTCGGCAAGACGAAGCTGTCGCTGCACGGTGCCGACGCCGTCTACGTGGAGCGCGACCTCGACGGCGCCTTCAAGATCGCCAACGTCGGCGCCCCGATCGGCTCCTTCACCCAGGACCGGCTGACCGCGATCGTCGGCAGCCTCGGCCCGGCCCCGACGGGGACGACCGTCCGTACGACGAACCGCTTCGGCACGCACAGCCGTACCTCCTCCACGACGGCGCTCTCGCCGGACTGGCTGTCGACCGTCGGCGGCATGCAGTCGTCGATGGACGCCTTCCGGGTGACCGACGGCATCTTCGGCGGCGTGGTCCGCACGAGCCGCGAGATCAAGCTGCGCCGTTCGAACGGCCAGATCCTCACGTACCGGCGCAGCGACATCAGCGCCGACCGGTACGACGTGTCGTACGGCGCCGCCGAGGCGTTCGCCGGCGACATCGACTCGATCCTGTGGAACGGCTTCGAGGACGTCACCATCCTCGGCGCGACCGAGTCCACGACGATCTCCGAGGGCTACCAGGCGTACTCGATCTCGCGGCTCGAGGCGAAGCAGTTCGGCCAGTGGACGCGCGTCGGCTCCGACCCGCTGCTCGTACGCCGCGGCGGCACCCTGAAGCTGCGCGCCACGCTCAAGCGCAGCCCTGGCGCGACGGGCGTCGCGACCAAGACGGTGCGCCTGAACGTCGCGGTCCCGCGGCGCAAGTTCAAGTCGCCGATCGGCATCCTGTCCGTCAGCGGCGGCTCCTACGGGTCGTTCGACGAGGAGGACATGTTCGAGGACTACGCCGAGGAGGAGTACGACACGATGGGCGACGTGAGCTCGCTCCCCGACCTCATCGCCTCGATGTCCCGCGCGGAGCACGGCAACGACGTCTTCGCGTCGCTGAGCATGGGCCGCGGACGCAAGGCGGTCGAGAAGAAGACCCGCAAGGCGACGTCCACGGTCGTCAGCGGTGACTTCATGCTCCCCGTGATGGTCTACGGCAAGCCCAAGAAGCGCTGACCGACGTCGTACACCGCAGGGCCCGCACCCCCCATCGGGGTGCGGGCCCTGCGCCATTCCCGGGTCACCGTCTGCGGACCCCGGATCACCTCGGCAGCGGCGTGGTCGCCTCGACGGGCAGCGAGGCTGCTGACGCGTTGCCGGACGCGTCGACGGCGACGACCTGGTACGCGTACGAGGTACCGGCCGCGACCGTGGCGTCGGCGTACGCGGACTCGTCGACCTCGGCCAGCGGGGCTTCGCCCGCGAGCGGCCCGCCTGTGCCGACGACCGATCGGTAGACGGCGTAGTGATCCAGGTCCGGCTCGGTGCTGTCGGCCCAGTCGAGCGCGACCAACCCGTCGACGACGACCGCGACGAGGCCCGTCGGCGCTGCAGGCGGGGTCTGGTCTGCAGGAGTGGCGGCGACGCTGGCAGACGGGGCGGAGACGTTGCCGTGGGTGTCGACCGCGACGACGGCGTAGTAGTACGTCGTCCCGTTGGCGACGTCGCGATCGGTGTACGCCGGGGTGGGCAGGAGCCGCGCGATGCCGGTGCCGGTCGTCGGCACGTCGGCGCTCAGCGACCGGTAGACGCGATAGCCGGCCACGTCGGGCTCGGGGCTCGCCGTCCACGTGAGCGCGACCTCTCGGTCACCGGCGACGACGGTCGGCGCCGCCGGGGCCGCCGGGGCCGTGGTGTCGGTGGGCGCGCCGGTCACCTCCGCGGAGACGGCGGAGGCGTTGGCCGTCTCGTCGGTGGCCGCGATCGCGTACCGGTAGAGCGTGTCGTTGATGACGGTCGTGTCCACATAGCTGGTCGCCCCTCGCCTGAGGGTGGCCAGCGGCGCGAGCGGACGGCTGCCCACGGCGCGGTAGATCGTGTACGTCGCGAGGTCGTCCTCGGTGCCGGCGTCCCACCGCAGCGTGACGACGCGGTCCCCGGCAACTGCGGTGAGTCCCGTCGGTGTCGCGGGCGGGGTGGCATCCACCGGTGTCGCGGTCACGGGCAGCGACGCCGCCGACACGTTGCCGGCGCGGTCGCGAGCGGAGATCACATAGGCGTACGTCGTCCCGTTGGCGGCGGTCGTGTCGGTGTACGTGTTGACTCCCGCGTCGACCTCGATCTCCGTCGGGTCACCGGCTCCACCCGTACGGACGACGACGTACGCGTCGAGGTCGGCCTCCGGGTTGGCGGCCCAGCTCAGCGCGACCTCGCCGTCCTCGGCAACGGCTTCCAGGCTCGTCGGCACCGCCGGCGCGGCGCGGTCGAGGGGCGTCGCCGTGGCCCCGCTCGTACGGCCTGACTCGTTGCCCTCGTCGTCGTATGCGCTGAGCGCGTACGTGTAGGTGGTGCCGTTGACGACCGTGGCATCGCGGAAGCCCGTGGCCTTCGGGTCCAGGTCGGCGATCTTCTGGGACGGTGAGCCGGCGGCCGACCGGAAGACGCGGTAGCCGGCGAGATCTTCCTCGGCGTTCGGGTTCCACACCAGGTCGACGCGGCCGTCGTGCGCCGACGCGGCGAATCCGCGCGGGGTCTCCGGTGCGTCGGTGTCCGGGAGCGTGACGTCGGCGGGCGCCGAGGGGGCGGACACGTTGCCCGCACCGTCGACGGCGACCACGCGGTAGCGGTAGAGGACCTTCTCGGCGACGCCGTGGTCGGTGTACGTCGGTGCCGATCGGACGGCGACACCGACCTTGACGAAGTCGCCCCCGTCGTCGGACCGCCAGACCGCGTACGAGGCGGTGTCGTCGGTGGCGGCGTCCCACTGAAGCACGACGTTGCCGCCCCGCACCTCCGACGCCAGCCCCTGGGGCACCGCAGGTGGGACGACGTCTCGGGCGGTCGCGGAGACGGTCGAGCCGGCGGACGTGTTGCCCGACGTGTCTCGCGCGACGATCGTGTACGAGTAGGCGACGCCGTTCTTCGCGCTGATGTCGGCGAAGGTCGTCGCGGCCGGTCCGCGGGCGAACTCCACGGCCCCTCCGATCCCGTCGACGCGCGTGCGGGTGATGACGTACCCGGCGAGGTCGCTCTCGGTGTTGGCAGCCCAGGTCAGGTCGATGCAGCCGTCCTTCCCCACGGCGGCGAAGCCCGTCGGCGCGCCCGGAGCGGACGCGTCCGCCGGGGCAGCGGCGGCCAGCGCGGGCGCCGAGGCGTTGCCCGAGGTGTCGCGCGCGACGAGCGCGTACGCGTAGACGGTGCCGTTGACGACGGTCGAGTCGACCCACGAGTTCGCGGACTCGTCGAGCGTCCAGGACCTCGCGACGCCCCCGCCCGTACGACGCAGGACGAGGTCGGCGAGATCGGCCTCCGTGCTCGGCTGCCAGGTCAACGACACGTGGCCGTCGCCGGCATCGGCGACGAGGCCGTCCGGCGCCTTCGGAGCGACCGTGTCCTTCGGGGTGGCGCTTACGACCGCGCTCGGCGCCGAGGCGTTGCCGTGGTGGTCGACTGCGACGACCGCGTAGGAGGCGGCGACCCCGTTGGTCAGTCGTGTGTCGGTGAAGCGGCGGGTCGCGGTCTCGCGCAGCAGGCGCCCGTCGCGGTACACGCGATAGCCGCGCAGGTCGAGCGACGGCGGCGCACTCCACGCGAGGGCGACGACCCGGTCGGCGGCGACGGCACGCAGACCGCGCGGCGCGGCCGGCGGCGTACGGTCCGGGGCCTTCACCAGCTCGGCAACGACGGCGCCGGCGCCGGCCTTCTTCACGTAACGGACCTCGACCGTGTGCTTGCCCTTGCGCAGCGTGCGGACCGCCGCGGCGTACTTGCCCTTCGACGCGGTCGCGACCCTCCGTCCGTCGATGCGCAGTCGCGCGGTGCCGGTTGCGCGGGACCGCAGCTCGTACGAGCCCGCGAGGGTGCGGGTCGTGCTCCAGCGCACCGCGAGTGGCGCGCGCTTCGCCCCGTACGTGGCGGCGACGCGACGCTCGCACCGGACCATGGCGGGCGTGCCGCTGAACGAGGCGCCCCGGTAGTACTGGGCGAGCCATCGGCCCGACTTCGCACACGACGCCGCAGTCGGTGCGGCAGCCGAGGCCGGATCGGCGGCGCCGGGCCCCAGCACGAGCAGGCTCGCCGTCAGGCCGGCGACGACGACGCCGACCGTCCGGGCAGGCCTGAAAGCGTGGATCACGTGGTCTCCCCCGAGCTGCAGTGGCAAACGTCGTACCGGCACGGTAGACGGCCGTTGTGACGCGTGTCTCGCGAACGCGTCATCTTCATGATGCACGCCGAACCCGATTTGTGGGGCCGATCAACATAAAACCGCAGGTCAGACGCCCTTTGTGATGTAGTTCACTTCGACGTACCCGTTGACATGGGATCGGCGATACGGGGCATACATTGACTGCACGACCCGCGTGATTCGGACCGTTCCCCGGCTGAGATCACGCGGGCCGCGACCACCTATCCACATCAGCTGGCCGACCACAGGATGGATCGGGCAGTGCGATCAACACGCTTGAATCGCGATGCGAGAAGGACTACACACACCATGGCCGCAGACACCACCACGTACGACCCTGTCACGACCTCCGACCTCTCGAGCGCCTACCGCTCGACCCACGCCGAGCTCCAGGCCTGGGTCGACGAGGTCGCCGCACTGACCAAGCCCGCCTCCATCACCTGGATCGAGGGCACCCCCGAGGAGTGGGTCCGCCTCACCGACGAGCTCGTCGAGGCCGGCACCTTCGTGCGACTCGACGAGACCAAGAAGCCGAACTCCTTCTGGTGCGCCTCCGACCCGACCGACGTCGCGCGTGTCGAGGACCGCACCTTCATCTGCAGCGTCGACGAGACCGACGCCGGGCCCACCAACAACTGGATGGCGCCCGCCGAGATGAAGAAGCTCATGACCGAGCTGTACGACGGCTCGATGCGTGGTCGCACGATGTACGTGATCCCGTTCGTGATGGGTCACCTCGACTCCGCCCACCCGATGTTCGGCGTCGAGATCACCGACTCCGCGTACGTCGTGGCGTCCATGACCGTGATGGCTCGTGTCGGCCGCCAGGTCCTCGACAAGATCGAGGCCACCGGCGCGTCCTTCGTCCCCGCTCTCCACTCCGTCGGCGCCCCGCTCGAGCCGGGCCAGGCGGACGTCCCGTGGCCGTGCAGCGACACCAAGTACATCGTGCAGTTCCCCGAGGAGCGCATGATCTGGTCGTTCGGCTCCGGCTACGGCGGCAACGCCCTCCTCGGCAAGAAGTGCTACTCGCTGCGCATCGCCTCCGTGATGGGTCGCGACGAGGGCTGGCTCGCCGAGCACATGCTGATCCTCAAGCTCACCTCGCCCGAGGGTGACGTCAAGTACGTCGCCGCCGCGTTCCCGAGCGCCTGCGGCAAGACCAACCTCGCGATGGTCGAGCCCACGATCGAAGGCTGGACGGTCGAGACCCTCGGCGACGACATCGCGTGGATGCGCGTCGGAGCCGACGGCCGCCTGTACGCCGTCAACCCCGAGTTCGGCCTGTTCGGCGTCGCTCCGGGCACCGGGTGGGACACCAACGCCAACGCGATGCGCACCATCGCGCAGGGCAACTCGGTGTTCACCAACGTCGCGCTCACCGACGACGGCGACATCTGGTGGGAGGGCATGACCGAGGACGCGCCCGCGCACCTCACCGACTGGAAGGGCCGCGACTGGACCCCCGAGTCTGAGGAGCTGTCGTCCCACCCGAACAGCCGCTTCTGCACGCCGATCCGTCAGTGCCCGATCCTCGCGCCCGAGTACGACGACCCGAACGGCGTCCCGATCGACGCGATCCTCTTCGGCGGTCGACGCAAGACGACGATCCCGCTCGTCACCGAGGCCCGTGACTGGACGCACGGCACCTTCATGGGCGCCACGCTCTCGTCGGAGACCACGGCTGCGGCGACCGGCGCGGTCGGCGTCGTCCGTCGCGACCCGATGGCGATGCTCCCGTTCATCGGCTACGACGCCGGCGACTACTTCAGCCACTGGATCTCGATGGCGAAGAACAACGACGAGTCGAAGTTCCCGAAGGTCTTCTACGTCAACTGGTTCCGTCGTGACGAGGACGGCGGCTTCCTGTGGCCGGGCTTCGGCGAGAACAGCCGGGTGCTCAAGTACGTCGTCGAGCGCATCGAGGGCAAGGTCGACGCCGTCGAGACGCCGATCGGCCTCGTGCCCGCGGCGGGTGCCCTCGACACCGACGGCCTCGACGTGAGCGACGAGCAGCTCGCGAAGGCCCTCGCCGTCGACGTCGACGAGTGGAAGGCCGAGATCCCGCAGATCAACGAGTGGTTCGAGAAGTTCGGCGACAAGCTGCCGGCCGTTCTCTGGACGGAGCTCGATGCACTGAAGGCACGCCTCGAGGCGTGATCCCCGGTCGCGGCGCCCCGCTCCCTCACGCAGGGAGCGGGGCGTCGTGCTGTCCGGGGTTGAACGCCAGCACCGCTGGTCGAGACGCGGCGCGGCCGAGCCTCTCGATCAGCCGACGCTCGCGACGTCCACGTAGTCGATCTTCGTGTTGGTGCCGCCGAGTGCGTCGAGCGTGAGGCGGCCGTCGTTCACCGTGACCTGGACGGTCGCCGTCTTGTGCCGCGTCGCGCTGCCGGCCGCGCCCGTCGGTGCGTACGCGTCTATCGCCTTGGTGCCCTCCACGTTGAGCGTGTGGAACTCTGGATCCGAGCCCACGTTGGGGTCACCCACGGCGACGGTGACGGCGTACGTGCCGCTGGGCACCGCGAGCTCCCATCGTCCGGGCATCGGGGTCCCGTTGAAGTTCGGCACGTCGTCGGCCTGCATGTGCATGAACGTGTCGAGTCGGAGGTCCGGCTGCACCGACTTGCGCCAGCGGCCGTTGCCGGGCCCCGTCGTGCCGCCGACGGAGAGATCGAGCGGCTGCAGCGTGGTCTCGCCGAGCCACCCGTACGTCAGCCCTGTGCCCTGGTCGAGGCGGGTCCGCGCCCCGAAGGCCTGACCGAAGTCCTTCAGGTAACCCGACGCCAGCGTTGCCGCCTCGTTGCCGAAGTCGACCTTCACGTCGACGACCTGCGCCGCGGCCGTCGGCGTCGCCGATGCGGTGCCGTTGGCTGAGTTGCCGAGGCCCTGATACACGGCGCGCACCACGTAGTAGTAGGTCGTTCCGTTCACCACCGTGCTGTCGGTGAACGTCGTCGCCGAGATCGGCGCGCTCGAGGTCGGCCCGCTGATCAGCGACGCGTCGTTGACGGTGAACCCGGGAGTCGTCCCGCGCCACACTCGGTAGCCGACACCGATGTCGTACGGGTTGCGTCCCCACGAGAGCGTCACTTTGTTGTTGCCCGGCGTCGCGACGACCTGCGGCGCCGTGATGACCTCGGGGCGGATGTTGGTGACGAGGTAGACGTTGTCCTGGTAGTCGTAGTTGATGCCCGCGTAGTCCATCGAGAGCACGTACATGCCCGGCACAAGCGTCCCAGTCCGGTCCTTGACCGGCCACAGGCGGACGTGCTGGCCGCAGGGAGCGACGCACCCGTTCTCGATGTCGACCTGCTCGTTGTTCTTGCTGCGATCACCGTGCTCGCCGTCGACGGCGAACCCGAAAGAGGCGCCCGGAGTGAACGAGCCCGCAGCCGGTGCGGCGCCGACGGTGTTCGAGATGCGAGGCAGCAGCGACTGCGCGTACTGCCCGCCCATCCCGAACAGATTCCCCAGGGAGCCGGTCTTGTTCTGCCACCGCAGCGAGGCGCCGTTCGGGTAGGTGTGGAACCCGGCGAGCTGCCGCACGGTGACGGGCTTGGTGGTGTCGACGCGCGACCAGTACGGCGAGAGGACCTCGTCGCCGATCGGCGAGTACTCACCCTTGCTCGTGAACCCGTTGGGGATGTTGCTGCCGATCCCGAACGCCTTCGCGATCTGCGACAGGTTCGGTTCCTGGCCGCCCTCGCTCTGCGACTGCCAGAGCCCACCGAGCTGGATGACCTGTTGCGGATTGGTCTCCGCGTTGGACTGCACGGTCAGGGTGCCGTTGTGGACCTTCGTCGACTGCGCGACGAACCTGACCGTCAGATCCCGCGTCGCACCGGGGGCGACCGTGAACGGCAGCGACGGCGGGGTCACCAGCTGGAACTGGCCGGTGATCGGGAGTCCGGTGACCTGCAGGGCCGCCGTCCCGGGGTTGCTGATCCGTACGGTGCCGGTATCGGCCATCTTCTGGTTGCCGTCCGCGGTGGTCTGCAGCCGGTTGAACGCGATCTGGTCCTCGAACGGGACCGGGTCGGTGTTCACGGCCTTCAGCACCGCACCGTCGGCCTCGGCCGGGACGTACGGCTTCACGTTGCGGACGAGGAGCACGATGTCCTGGCTGTCGAACGCCGGACCGGGCACCTCTTCGGTCGCCACCACGTATGCGTTCGGCTCGACCGACCCGTCGGTGTTCTTGTACGGGTAGACGCGGAGGTGGTGCGGGAGCGCAGCGTCCCACGTGTTGAGGGCGTCCTCGGTGTAGGCCTTGCGTCCACTGAAGTACGGCCACTCGGAGTAGAACCCGAAGACGGTCTCCTCACCCGGATCGATGTTGGTGGTCGAGCCTGTCGGGTTGATCATCAGACCCTGCGCCTCGGACGCCTTGATCGAGAACTGCGGGTGCAGGCTGGCGGCCTGACCGGCGTCGTACCAGCCGACGTGTACCGCGGGATCGTTGTTCTGCGGTCCGTACGCCGCCAGCGGCGTCATGGTGATCGGGGCGTCGAAGGCCGCCTTCTGGAAGAGCTGGGCTGCGACCTCGTCGCCGATCGGGCCCTGGGTCGACGGCATCGTCGCGTTGGACGGGTCCGGGTCACCGACGTTGATCGGGATCTGCAACGTGTCCATGATCCGCTGCAGCGACGGCTCGTTCGAACCGCCCAGGCCCGCCGCACCGAGACCACGGAGTGCAACCGTCCGTGCGCCCGCGTCTGACGCGAGCTGCAGGGCCGCCGACTTCACCCCGGTCGACGTGGGGCGGAAGGTGACCGCGATCTGAGTGGAAGCGCCCGGCGCCACCGTGATCGGTGCCGTGTTCGGAGTGGCGACGGCGAACTGAGAGGCGTCCGCCCCCGTGAGCGAGAGCCCACCTGCCGGGATGGTGAGCGTCTGCGCCCCCGTGTTCGTGACGGTCGCCGTGGCCGCCGGAGAGGTCACGTTGACCGGCCCGCTGAGGACCACCCGCGGCGAGACCTCGGCACCCGGACCGCCGTTGCCGCCCTGCGGCTTGAGCAGGGCGATCGACGTCGTGGCCGGGTTGTCGGTCAGCTGCGTGACATAGATGTTGCCCGTCGCGGTGTCCTCGGTGAGATCGAGCGGCTGCTGCAGGTTGGTCGTACCGCTCAGCGCCTCCTTGCGGTTCGACAGCTTGCCGTCCGCCGCGACGTCGAAGGAGACGATGTCGCGGCCGCTGCTGTAGCGGACGTAGAGCAGCTTGCCCTTGAGCGCACCGCCGAACGCGTTGCCCTTGTACTCGATGACACCGTTCGCGCTGGCGTGCAGCCCCGCGTCGTACACGTCGGAGAGCGCGTAGTTCGGGTCCGACTGGGTGCCGACCGGGTACTTCGAGTTCTCGAACGGATCCTTGGCGGCGGTCGGGTTGCCGTTGTTGAGGATGTACTCGCAGCGCGACGGGTTCGGGTGCCCGTAGTACTTCCCCTTCTTGATGTCGAAGACGTAGTCCGTCTCCTCGGGGTTGCTGGTCTGCGCCGCGACCTTCGGTCCGGTGTAGCCGCCGTCAGGACGCTTCGCGCAGACCGCCGGGAGCGTGTCAGGGACCGCGGGGACGTTGCCGCCAGCGGCTGAGCCGTTGGTCGGCACATACAGGTGCCCGTTGGTGTGCCACACGAGGTCGTACGCGTTGCGGACGCCGGTGGCGTACGCCGTCAACGGAGCGGTGGCCGCATACGGGTCGTACGAGCCGGCGTCACCGGTCCGCACGTTGACCGGGAGCTGCGCAGCGGCCGGCAGCTTGCTCGGGTCCAGTCGAAGGACCGCTGCGGAGAGCAGGCGCTCTTCACGGTTGGCCCACGCCCCGTCAGGTGCACCCATCGCGTTGTTCGCCCCGACGTTGAGGTAGAGCGCACCGTCGGGGCCGAACGCGACCGAGTTGGCCTCGTGGTCCTTGACCGAGCGCGGGAGCCCATCGACGATCGCCTGGTAGTTCTCCAGGTTCGCACCGGTGAGCTTGCCGATACGGCCGCTGGAGTCAGGCACGTTGCTCTGCCCCAGGTACGGCGCGTTGTCGCTGATCCACAGGATCAGGTTGCTCGCCGTCGACGCCGGGTCGAACGCGAGCCCGATCACCGTTCGGGTGCCCTTGTTGTAGGTGTCTCCGCTGGCCGCACTGTTCGAGTACGTCTTGACCGACGTGATCGTCTGCCGGTTGGCGAGGGTGCCGTCGGCCTGGATGTCGAACCGGTAGATCTCGCCGCTGATCGAGCCGGCGTACAGCCTGCCGTCCGGTCCCTTGACGACCGACGTGTACATCGCGCCGGCCGGGGCGCCCGAGTCGGTCTTGGCGAACGCGACCGGACCACCCGGCGTCGTGCCGACGCCCGTGGTGAAGACCATCGAGTACGGGAGGAACGCACGTCCGTCCACGTCCTTCACGCCGTCGGTGATCTCGAGCCGGTACGCGGTGTTGTCCGCGAGCGTGGCGGTCGGCGAGAAGTTGATCGTGTCCGCGCCGCCGCTGGTCAGGGCGCTGCCCGCGACTGCGCTGCCGTCGGAGACCTTGACCAGCCTGACCGTCCCGCCCTGCAGCGAGGTCGGAGCCACGCCTCCCCCGACGAGGTTGAGGTCGCTCACGACGCTGCCGGTGGGCGAGACGCCCGCGGCGAGGTTGGCGGGCGTCGACTTGCGCACCGACGGTCGAGCCGAGGAACCCGCGACGCTGTCGAGGGTCACCCAGTTGATCTTCGTGTTGGTGCCGCCCGTCGGCGTGACCGTGAGCTTGCCGTCGGCGACGTTGACCGTACGGACGGCCGTGGCGTGCTTGGTCTCCGAACCGGCGGCGCCCGTCGGGACGAACCCGGCGATCGCGTTCTGGTCCTCGACGTTGATCCAGTGCACCGAGTCCGTCGCGCTTCCGGCGTCGCCGACGGAGACCTCGACACGGTAGGAGCCGTTGGGGACCGCCATCTCCCAGTACGCCGGGATCTTCACGCCCTGGGTCGCATTCTCAGGCAGCTGCATATGGATGGTGCCCGCCCGCAGCTGCGGGGTACCGACCGGCGCCGACCCGGAGCCGGGGTCGAGACGGTTGCGCCCGTTGCCGACGATGCTCAGCGGGTCGACGGTGCCGAGGCGCATCCACCCGTACGCGAGTCCGGTGCCCTGGTCGCTCCCGCTCCGCAGGCCGTACGCCTCTCCGAAGTCCTTGAGGTACCCGGCCGGCGGGGCGCTCGCCTCGTCGGCGAAGCGGACCGCGCGGTGAACGTCAGGCTCGCTCGGCGCCTCGGTGCTGACGATCGAGAGGTGGTTCATCTTGGTGTTCGTGCCACCGATGGCGTCGATGGTCAGTCGTCCGTCGGTCACGTGGACGACGCCGGTCGCGACCTCGTACTCCTTGGCGGCCGTCGCCTGGAACCCACCGACGACGGTGACGCCCTCGGCACGGATCGTGTGCAGGCTGTCGTAGGCCGTTGCGCCCATCTGGTCGCCGACGCTGACGGAGACGGAGTACCAGCCGTCGGGGAGCGCCCGCTCGAACGCGCCGGGGACGATGTTGCCGTTGGCGGGGTTGCCGTTGGGCACGTCGCCGTACTGCATGTGGACGAGGCGGTTCTGCAGCGCCGTCACGGTCGCCCGGGTGCGGACCCGGGTGTTCTTGGTGAGGTCCAGCGGCTCGTGCGTCGCGGTCGCGAGGCTCGCCTGCGAGACCCACCCGATGCCCGAGGCGTCGGTCCAGGCGGCGCCGTTGTTCTTCGTCCACCCCGCCGGGACCGCGCTGTCGGCGGTGGTGGTGAACGAGTACTTCTCGTCCACCAGGACCGGCGGCTCGGGCTCGTCGGTGCTGTCGACCTCGATGTAGTTGAGCTTCGTGTTGGAGCCGCCGACGGCGTCGATCGTGAGACGTCCGTCGGTGACCTCGACGGTCTTGGTGCCCGTCTCGTACTCCTTGGCGCTGGAGCTCTTGAAGGCATCGATCGCCTTGACGCCCTCGACGTTGACGACGTGCGTGCTGTCGTAGCCGTTGGCCCCGCCCTGATCGCCGACGGAGACCTTGACGGCGTACCAGCCGTCAGGGACAGCGAGCTCGAACGCGCCGGGCACCGTGTTCTGACCAGCGGTCAGCGGCGGGGTGGCGTCCCCGTACTGCAGGTGGACCAGGCTGTTCTGCAGCGCGGTGACCGGCAACGGCCGCGTGCGGAAGCGCGTGTTGGTCGTCATGTCGAGCGGCACGTGTGTCGCGGCGGTGAGGCTGTCCTGGCGGACGAAACCGTTGCCGGTCGCGTCGCTCCAGGCGGTGCCCGTGTGCTTGGTATAGCCGGCGACACCGGGCCCGGCGGCGGACTGGAACACGAACTTGTCGTGAACCGGCTCCGGATCGGGCTCGACGGTCGTGACCTCGATGGTCGCCGACGCGGGCGAGGGGTTGCCGGCCGTGTCGACGGCAACGACCCAGTACGCGTACGCGGTGCCGGGCTCCACGGTCGTGTCGACGTACGCGGACTCCTCGACCTCGGCGATCGGGGTGTCCTCGGCCGCGAGCGCCGCGGCGCCGCCGGAGCGGTAGACGGCGTAGTGGTCGAGGTCGGGCGCGGAGCTGTCCGCCCAGTCGAGCGCGACCTGGCCCTCGGTGGCCGCGGCGGTGAGGCCGGTCGGTGCGCCCGGCGGGGTCAGGTCCGTCGGGGTGGCCGAGGCGCTGCCCGAAGCAGCTGACCGGTTGCCGTGGATGTCCACCGCGACGACGACGTAGTAGTACGTCGTGCCGTTGGTGACGTCCTCGTCGGTGAAGCTCGCCGTCGGGACCACACCTGCGATGCCGTCACCGGTCGTCGGCACGTCGTCAGTCTCGGACCGGTAGACGCGGTAGCCGCCGAGGTCGCTCTCGGTGTTCGCGGTCCAGGTCAGGGCGACCTGCGCGTCACCAGCGACCGCGGTGGGGTTCGCCGGGGCGGCCGGAGGGGTTGTGTCAGTGGGGGTGGCGGTGGCCTCGTTGCTGAACTCCGAGGTGTTGCCGCTCTCGTCGAACGCCGCGATCGCATAGATGTAGAGCGTGTCGTTCTCGGCAGCCTCGTCGGTGTACGCGGTGGTGCCGGCGGCGACCTCGCCGATCGCGACGTAGCTCCCGGCGCCGCTCTTGCGGTAGACCGTGTAGCCGTCGAGATCGGGCTCACCGTTCTCGTCCCATGTCAGCGCGACCTCGCCGTCGCCGGCCTCGGCCGCGAGACCTGTCGGGGCCGCGGGCGCGGTCGTATCGTCCGGGACGTCCGCCTTCGGCGTCGCCGCGACGGGCGTCGAGTCAGCCGAGGCGTTGCCGCGTCCGTCGACCGCACGGATCGTGTAGAGGTAGGCGACGTCGTTCTCCGCGCTCGTGTCGGTGAGCGTCGCGGCGTCCGCGTCGGCCTCGATCTCCACCTTCACGCCCGTGCCGTCTGCGCGGGTCCGGGTGATGACGTAGCCGTCGAGGTCGGGCTCGGTGTTCTTCGTCCAGGACAGCGCGACTTCGCTGTCACCGGGTGCGGCACCGAGCCCGATCGGTGTCGCGGGCGCGCGCTTGTCGATCGGCGTCGCGGTCGACAGTGCGGGAGACGAGGAGTTGCCCGAGGTATCGCGGGCGACGAGCGAGTAGATGTACGCAGTGCCGTTGACAGCGGTGGGATCCGTCGCCGTCGTGGCGGTCTTCGCGAGGTTCCAGGTCTGCGTGGCCGTCCCCGGAGACGTACGGCGCAGCACATAGCCCGACAGGTCGGGCTCGGTGTTCTTCTTCCACGACAGGTCGACCTTGCCGTCGCCCGCGGTCGCGACGAAGCCGGTCGGAGCCTTCGGGGCGATCCGGTCGCGCGGCGCCGCGCGGACGGCGCCGCTCGGGCGAGAGGCGTTGCCGCGGTGGTCGACGGAGGTGATCGAGTACGCGTACGTGGTGCCGTTCACCAGACCGGTGTCGGTGTAGCGCGGCGTGCTGACCTCGCGGAGGAGGCGGCCGTTGCGGTAGACGCGGTAGCCCCGCAGGTCGAGCGACGCCGACGCCTTCCAGCTCAGCGCGACGGCGCGGTCACCGGCGACCGCGCGCACAGCGGTCGGCGCGGCGGGCGGCGTACGGTCGGGAGACTTCACGTACTCGGCCGCGACCGATCCGACTCCGGACTTCTTGACGTAGCGGACCTCGAAGGTGTGCTTACCCTTACGCAGCTTGCGCACTCCTGCGGCGTACCGGCCCTTCGTCGACGTCGCGACTGTGCGTCCGTCGATGCGGAGCGTCGCCTTGCCGACCGCGCGGCCGCGGAGCTCGTACGAGCCCTTCAGCGAGCGTGTGGTGGTCCAGCGGACGGAGAAAGGCTTGCGGCTCGCCGGGTACGAGGCCGCGACCCGCTTCTCGCAGCGAGTGACGACCGGCCTGCCCTTGAAGGACGTGCCCTTGTAGTACTGCGCGAGCCAGCGGCCGGACTTGGCGCACTTGCTCGCGGTCGGTGCCGCAGAGGCCGGATCGGCAAGACCCGGGGCGAGTGCGAGCGCACTGGCGACCAGCACGAACGAAAGGAGGAGGGCGAGGGGACGGAACGGACGAACGCCGTTGTTCACGTGTGCTCCCGAGACTGTAGCCGGAGGGAAGTGACCTGAGCGTACGGAGCACTTGAGCCCCACGTCCTTGAAACGTGAAAATTCAATACTTGGGCATCCGCCCAGGTCACAAGCGGTTTCGACTCGCTTCGCTCGCTCAACCAGCAGACAAGGGCTCGCTCGCCCAGCGCGGGGGCTCGCTCAACCAGCGCGGGTCAGACCCGCGGCTCCCACCCGATCGCGGGGAGGACCTCCTCGGTCAGCGCGGCGAGGTGCTCGACGTTGTAGTCGACGCCGAGCATGTTCGGCACCGTGATCAGCAGCGTGTCGGCTTCGCGTACGGCGGCATCCGCGGCGAGCTCCTCGGCGAGGGCGGCCGGCTCACCGACGTACGACTTCCCGAAGCGCGACACGAATCCGTCGATCATGCCGACCTGGTCCGCGTCGGAGCGGTCACCGAAGTACGCACGGTCGGTGTCGTCGAGCAGCGGGATGATGCTGCGACTGACGGAGACGCGCGGCTCACGCTCCCAGCCTTCCTCCGCCCAGGTCTCACGGAACCGCGCGATCTGCTCAGCCTGCAGCTGGTCGAACGCGACACCGGTGTCCTCGGTCAGCAGCGTCGAGGACATCAGGTTCATCTGCTGACCCGCGGTCCACTCCGCCGTCGCACGAGTCCCGGAGCCCCACCAGATGCGCTCGCGCAGCCCGGGCGACTGCGGCTGGACCGCGAGCGGGACCTGCTGGCCGGTCATCTTCGGGTCGGACAGCGCGACGCCCGCGCCGTCGATCGCGGCGAGGAACAGCTCGTTGTGCGTGCGCGCCATGTCGGCCTCGGTCTTGCCTTCGGGCGGGACGAACCCGAACGACTCGTACCCGCGCTGCGCGTTCTCCGGTGACCCGCGGCTGACCCCGAGCTGGAGCCGGCCCGCGCTGATCAGGTCCGCAGCCGCTGCCTGCTCCGCCATCGCGAACGGGTTCTCGTACCGCATGTCGATCACGCCGGTCCCGATCTCGATCCGCGACGTCCGTGCGGCGATGGCGGACAACAGCGGGAACGGCGACGCGAGCTGGCGTGCGAAGTGGTGGACCCGCACGTACGCGCCGTCGAGCCCGAGGCGCTCCACCTCGACCGCGAGCTCGATGGTCTGCAGGAGCGCGTGCTGCGCGGTACGGACCTGGGAGCCAGGCACCGCCTGCCAGTGACCGAAGGACAGAAAGCCGACATTCTTCACACCGCTCATGATGGGTGAAGCGTCAACTACCTGCACGCTATTCCGACCCGTACGGGAGAATGGCGGCATGGTCGATGCCGCAACGCCCTCCCTCATGCCTGCCGCGTTCATCGGCCACGGCAACCCGATGAACGCCCTCGAGCGCAACCGCTACACCGAAGCGTGGCGCACGCTCGGCGAGTCGCTCCCGACGCCGCGCGCGATCCTCGTCGTCTCCGCGCACTGGTACATCAACGCGACCGCCGTCACCGCGATGCGCAGCCCGCGGACGATCCACGACTTCTACGGCTTCCCGCGCGAGCTGTTCGACGTCCAGTACCCCGCGCCAGGCATGCCCGAGCTGTACGAGGAGGTCTCCGACGCCGTGCACCCGACGTGGTGCGGCGAGGACAAGGACTCGTGGGGCATCGACCACGGCACCTGGTCGGTGCTCACGCACGTGTTCCCCCAGGCCGACATCCCCGTCGTCCAGCTGAGCATCAACGCGGACAAGGGGCTCGACTACCACCTGGACCTCGGCCAGAAGCTCAATGCGCTGCGGGCCAACGGTGTCCTCGTCCTCGGCAGCGGCAACGTCGTCCACAACCTCGGCGGCATGAACTGGGGCCTCCCGGACGAGGGGTACGACTGGGCGCACCGCTTCGACGAGTCGGCCAAGCAGCTGATGGCCGAGAACCCGACGAACATCCCGACCCTGGACGCGCACGCCGACTACCGTCACGCGGTGCCGACGCCGGACCATTTCCTCCCGTTGCTCTACCTCGCGGGGATGGCCGACGAGACCGGGCGTGGCGCGGAGGTGCTGGTCGACGGCTACACCTACGGGTCGCTGTCGATGACCGCGTACACGCTCGACCTGGACTGCCCACCCGCCGACGGCGCAGCAGGTGCCGGCACTCCGCCCACCCCCGACGCACCGCCGGACGGCTCCAACATCTGAGCGTCCCTCCCCGCCCCGACGGTACGGCGGAGGTGACCGACGTCAGTCCGCGAGACTCAGTCAGCCAAGACGTGCTCCGGCTCGGGCTCCGCCTCGAGAGCGTCTTCCAGCTCGCGCGACGACATGCTCGGGATCGCCAGCGCGACGAGTGCGGCGACGAGGAGCGCCGCACCGAGGAAGAGGAAGCCCGCCGTGTACGCGGACTCGTGCGGCTCGCCGCCACGTCCGAGGTGGCCGGTCACGATCGTGGCCATCACGGCCGAGCCGACCGCGCCGCCGATCGTACGGATGTTGGCGTTCATGCCGCTCGCCACTCCGGTCTGCTCCGGCGGCACTGCGGCGACGACGAGGCTCGCGAGGCTCGCGAACACCGCGCCGAGACCGAGCCCGAACAAGCCGCTCGCGACCGCCGTCTGCCAGGGCTGCTCGTGGACGAGGCCGATCGCGGCCAGTCCGACGGCCGCGACGACGCACCCGATCACGACGACCGGCTTCGCGCCGCGGATGCGGGCGAGCTGCGCGGAGACCAGCCCCATCACGAACGTGCCGGCCGACGCAGGGAGCATCAGCAGGCCAGCCTCGGTGACGGTGGCGCCGAAGCCGTACCCGGCGACGTCCACGTCGGTCTGCAGCAGGCGCGGCGTGAAGGCGAACGACGCGTACATGCCGACACCGACGAGGAACGCCACGAGGTTCGCCGTCCACACTGCAGGCAGCCGCATCATCCGCAGGTCGATGAACGGGACGGTGGCGCGCTGCTCGACGACCACCCAACCGGCGAATACGACCACCGCGGCGACGACGAGCCCGACCACGAGAGCGGATCCCCAGCCCTCGCGAGAGCCTTCGCTGATCCCGATCAGGAGCGCGGTGAGCCAGCCGGCGAAGAGCAGGGTCGGCAGCAGCGGGATGCGACCGGGCGTGCGTACGGGGGACTCGGGCACGAGCAGCCAGGCGGCCACGGCCGCGACGCCGGTGACGATGGCCGGCAGCCAGAACAGCCACGCGTAGCCGAAGGTATTGACGAGCGGCCCGGCGACGACCGTCCCGAGCCCGCCCCCGGCGCCGAGGAGCGCGGACGTGAAGCTGATCGCTCCGGCGATCTTCGGCTCGGGGAACTCGTCGCGGATGATCCCGAACGACAGCGGGATGACGCCACCACCGACGCCTTGGACGACCCGCGCGGCGATCATCACGCCGATGTTCGGCGCGAGCGCAGCGACCACACAGCCGACCGAGAGCGCTGCCAGGGCCGCGACGAGGACGCGTTCCTTGCCGATCGCGTCACCGAGGCGCCCGGCGACCGGCGTGAAGATGGAGGCGGAGACGAGGTACGCGGTGACGACCCAGGTCACCGTCGTCGGGTCGGTGCCGAGCTCGTCCTGGATCCGCGGGAGGACCGGGATCGTCAGCGACTGGACGAGCGCGAACGACGCCACGCCGACGCTGAGCACGGCGAGGGTGACGCGATAGTTCGAGCGTCGCGCGGACGAGATCACCGAGAGCCCCCTTGGCGTGTGGAGGCCACCGACTGCGACCTAGTTCCGTATGGCAACCAACCGTAGGTGGTGCGCGTTCATTCCCGCACCCCGGCTTCTGCTCAGGCTGATTGGCCTCGACCGCGGCCCTTCCACCCGACGGTCGAGTAGGGCGAGGAACGAGCCCGTATCGAGACCAGGCCCTTCCCCCGACGGTCGAGTAGGGCGAGGAACGAGCCCGTATCGAGACCAGGCCCTTCCCCCGACGGTCGAGTAGGGCGAGGAACGAGCCCATATCGAGACCGGTCCATCCCCCGATGGTCGAGTAGGGCGAGGAACGAGCCCATATCGAGACCGGTCCATCCCCCGATGGTCGAGTAGGGCGAGGAACGAGCCCATATCGAGACCAGATCTCGATCGCCTCGCGCCTCGACCAGCGGGGGGGGGCACAGCGCCCCGACCGCGGCTCTTCCACCCGACGGTCGAGTAGGGCGAGGAACGAGCCCGTATCGAGACCAGATCTCGATCGCCTCGCGCCTCGACCAGCGGGGGGGGGCACAGCGCCCCGACCGCGGCTCTTCCACCCGACGGTCGAGTAGGGCGAGGAACGAGCCCGTATCGAGACCAGGTCTCGATCGCCTCGCGCCTCGACCAGCGGGAAGGCCCAGCGCCCCGACCCCGGCCCTTCCCCCGACGGTCGAGTAGGGCGAGGAACGAGCCCATATCGAGACCAGATCTCGATCGCCTCGCGCCTCGACCAGCGGGAAGGCCCAGCGCCCCGACCCCGGCCCTTCCCCCGACGGTCGAGTAGGGCGAGGAACGAGCCCATATCGAGACCAGGTCTCGATCGCTTCGCGCCTCGACCAGCGGGAGGGCGCGGACATCGACCGGCGGGCGCGGACCTCGACCGGCGACTACTCCAGCGGGTCCCGCGCGATCGGGCACGACATGCAGCGCGGCCCGCCCCGGCCCGTACCGAGCTCGGACCCCGGGATCCGGATGACCTCGACCCCCGCAGCCTCGAGCCGTGCGTTGGTCTCGACGTTGCGCTCGTACGCGACGGCGAGCCGCGGCGCGATCGCGAGCGTGTTGTTGCCGTCGTCCCACTGCTCACGCTCGGCGGTCACCGCGTCGAGGCCGGTGTCGATGACGCGCATCCGGTCGATCTGGAGCGCCTTCGCGGCTGCTTCGAGGAACGGCATCGGCTCGGCGACGTCCAGGGTCGACCCGCCGCCGGGAGTGACGGCGTAAGCGCGGAGCGTGTCGGCGACCGCGGGGTACATGACGACCGCGTCCACGTCGACCATCGTGACGACGGTGTCGAGGTGCATGGTGGCGCGGTCCTGGGCGATGGGCACGGCGAGGACGGTCGTGGCGAGCCCGTGGTCGAAGCACTGGCGAGCGAGGCGCTCGAACCCAGCGGGCGTCGTACGCTCTCCGACGCCGACCGCGATCACCCCGCTGCCGAGCATGAGGACGTCGCCGCCTTCGAGGTGCTCGAGGTGCGGCCCGTGGATGCGGGGGACGTGCGCGAACCGCGGGTGGTGCTCGTACACGATCTGCGTCAGGTGCGACTCGCGGTCACGCGCCGCCATCGCGAAGCTCGTCAGCGCCACCGCGCTGCGGAGCCACACGGACGAGTCACGCGTGAAGAGGAGGTTGGGCAACGGGTCGATGAGGAAGTCGTCGGGTTGCAGGAGGGCGGTCACCACGCTGTGTACGCCGTCGAGCTCGTCGTTGCGCAGGCCGGCGGTGAGGATGTGGGCGAGGCGCTCGGGGTCGTACGTCGTCAGTGCGCCGATGAGGTACTCGGCGACGGTGTCACCCAGTCGCAGGTCGGAGGTGACGTCGGCGACCGCCGTCGCGTGCGCGGCGGGGTTGGCGAGGGTCTCGACGAGGAGGTCGCGCAGGTAGAGCACCTCGACCCCGTGGTCGGACAGCGCGTCGGCGAACACGTCGTGCTCGGCCTGCGCCCGACCCACCCACGGCAACCCGTCGAACAGCAGCGAGTCGTTGTTGCGGGGGGTGAGCCGCTTCAGCTCGGGGCCGGGGCGGTGCAGCATGACCGTGCGGAGACGGCCGACCTCACTCGCGACGCCCGGCGGGTTGACGCTCTCGTCCATCTCTTCACCCTAGGCTGACCGGGTGACTCTCGTGATCTCGGTCGTCGCCCTCGTGGTGGCCCTCGGCGCGCTGGGTGTGACGCTCGCGGCGGCGCGGGGCGTACGCTCGCGCAGCCGGCCGGTCGATCGGCTTCCCCGCGACACGGCTGCGCTGCGGCGTGAGGTCGCCGCCTTGGCGCAGGCTCAGGAGCACGCGCTGCGGAACCTCGCGGTGGTCCGGTACGACGCGTTCGGCGACACCGGCGGCGCGTTGTCGTGGAGCCTCGCGCTGGTCGACGACGGCGGATCCGGAGTGGTGCTGACCAGCATCCACGGGCGCAACGAGACCCGGACGTACGCGAAGAGCGTCAGCTCGTGGACGAGCGAGCAGACGCTGACGCCCGAGGAGGAGCGGGCGCTGGCGGAGGCGCGGCGACGCTAGCCGGAGGTCGACCTCTGCTGCGGGGGCTGCGGTTGCGGTGGCGCGTGCGTGTGCCGCCGGCGGCGCACGGAGCGGGCCTCCTCGCCACGCCTTCGCTCCCATGCGTTGCAGCCGAGGAGCACTGCTCCCGCGAGCGCGAAGCCGGCGATGATGTCGATGACGTAGTGCTCGGCGTAGTAGACGAGCGCGAACGACATCACCAGCGGATAGAGCAGCAGCAGCCACCGCCAGCTCGAACGCAGCCGCTGCACTCCGTAGAACGCGATGAGCGCCGCGAGCCCGGCGTGGAGCGACGGCATCGCCGCGACCGGGTTGCCGACGTTGGCGAGCGCGAGGTGGAACCCGCCGAGCCCGAACGTGGACCAGCCGCGGCCGGTGAGGCGTACGACCTCGTCGTTGAGGTAGCCCTCCTGCGACGCCATCCACGGCGGCGCCATCGGGTAGAGGATGTAGATCACGAGCGCACCGAAGCTGATCGCGAGGTAGCGGCGCATCCACATGACCCACTCGCGCCGGCTCACCATCCACAGGACGACGGCGATCGTGAGACCGGCGATGAAGTGTGTGAAGTAGACCGTGGTGAGCAACGCGTCGTACCAGTGGGGTGCTGACCCGCCCGCCGAGCAGGGCTGGTCGCAGAGCCACTCCTGCAGATGACGCGTCGGAGTCGTGCCGCCACCGAGCCACTCGTCGAACCGGACGGGCTCCGAGAAGTGCACCGGCATCGCGAACAGCTCGTCGGCGAGGCCGCGGCTGTAGAGGTAGACGAGGAGGAACGCGACCGGCCCCCACCAGTCACGCAGGAACTGCAGGTGCGAGCGCCAGCCCTCGCCGATGTTCCAGGCGATCGTCAGCACCCACAGCCACGCGACGATCTGGACGACGTCGGTCGGCAGCCCGACGAAGGTGAGCCACAGCGCGAAGCCGCCGACGAAGGTGATCATCGCCGTGGCACGACGCCGGCGCGACGTCAACGGAGCGTCGGAGCGCGTCAGATCACGAGTCGTGTCGTCCACCCAACGCCTCCTGATCCGCACTTCTGTCCTACGTTATGCGTCACCGGTGTCAGACGCGACGCGATAAGCATCGCGCATGCGGTGTGCCGGATACTGAGGCACGTGCCGAAGCAACGTCGTACGCGCTGGGTGTATCGCCAGTGGTCCCTCCTCGTCGAGGCGGTGACCCCCCGCCCGCTCGGGCAGCTGTGGTACGTCCTGGCGATCGTCGGCGTGGTCGGGACGCTCGGCCTCCTGTACGCCGGGGCTGGCGCGATCGCCCTGATCACGGACGGCGCGGATGCGCAGACCGGCGGCAGGTACGGGCCGCGGTCGGCGTGGATCACCCTCGGGGGCGGGATCGCCTTCCTCAGCCTCATGGGCGGTGTCGTGTTCCTCTCCCTCCGTAGACCGCGCGACGTACGAGCGATCCTGCGGCTTCGTGCGGACGGACTCTCGGTGCTCCCGTCGGGCCGGAGCGCGACGCGCCCGGCGGCCGAGGTCACCCTGCGTTGGGAGGACGTGGTCGACGTGGCGCTCGAGGAGATTGACGGGCGCAAGCGGGTCGCCGTACGCGCGGTGGTCGAGGGCGCGGAGACGACGCTGCTGGCAGTCGACCTCGTCGATGCCCGTACGGCGGTGGCCGTGGTCGAGCACTTCCTGCAGCACCCCGCCGACCGCGAGGCCATCGGCCGGCGTCGCGGCGAGGACCGGGTCGTCGGCATCGTGGACGCGCTGCAGGACGTCACGCCGGCTTCGGCGCCTCCACCGCGAGCTTGACGCCGACGAGGCCGAGCAGGCTGCCGCTCACCCGGCGCTGCCAGGCCATCCACGCCGGGCGTCGCGTGAGGAACGCGGCGATCGCGCCGGCGACCACGATCAGCGTCGCGTTGACGACCGCGCTGACGGTGATCTGGATGCTGCCGAGGGCGAACCCCTGCATCACCACGTCACCGCGCGAGAGGTCGACGAACTGCGGGATCAACGAGACGTACATGATCGCGGCCTTGGGGTTGAGCAGGTTCGTCGTCAGCCCCATCGTGAACAGGCGCCGGTGGGAGTCTCGCGGCAGGTCGCGGGCCTCGAACGCGGACAGGCCGCCCGGGCGCAGGGTCTTCCAGGCGAGCCAGAAGAGGTACGCCGCTCCCGCGACTTTGAGCGCGACGTAGAGCCACGGGACGACCACGAACACCGCCGCGAGCCCGACGTTCGCCATCACCATGTAGACCGCGAAGCCGACCATCGTGCCGAGCAGCGACACCAGCCCGGCGGCCGGGCCCTGGCTGATGCTGCGGGAGACGAGGTAGATCATGTTCGGCCCCGGCGTGAGCACCATGCCGAGCGCGACGAGGGTGATCCCGACGGCGGCGGCGGTGTCGATCATGCGTTCATGGTTTCAGAGGGCCGCTCGCCGCAGCACCCGCATTCCGGCCAGGCCGCGCAAAGATCCCCGCCCCCCGCTGGTCGAGTAGGGCGAGGAACGAGCCCGTATCGAGACCAAGTCCCGCTGGTCGAGTAGGGCGAGGAACGAGCCCGTATCGAGACCCCCTGCTTGACTGGCCCCATGAGCGAGGTGGACGACTACATCGCGAGCCTGCCCGACGACGTACGGGAGCCCGTCGCGCGGGCAGCCGACGCCACCCGCCGCGGCCTCCCCGGGGCGCCGGAGAAGATCCGGTACGGGATGGCGGCGTTCATCATCGGCGGCCGGTACGCGCTGCACCTCGCCGGTTGGAAGAAGCACCTCGGCATCTATCCCGTCGCCGTGCTCGAGCCGGGCCTCGAGACCACTGTCGCGCCGTACCGCTCAGGCAAGGACAGCGTGCGCTTCCCCTACCGCGACCCCATCCCGTACGACCTCATCGAGCAGGTCGCCGCCGCCCTGGGCAAGCAGCACGCGGAGAGCGCCTAGCGGTCGGCGATACTGGTCGGCGTGTCGCGACGCAGCCAGGCCACGTGGGTCACCCGGTACGGCGTGCTGCTCGCGGAGGCACGCGCCCCGCGGCGGGTGCTCGCGATGCTGGGCTACGCGGTCCCGGCGCTGATCCTCGGCGCACTGACGGTGCTCGTGCTCAACCACGCGGCCCCGACGTTCTTCACGGAGGGCCCGACGGCTCCGGTCCGCTCACGCCGCGGCACCGTGCCCGCGTGGCTGCCGTTCTCCGTCGGGATCCTGATGGCCGCCGTCTTCGTGGGAGGCGTGGTTGCGTCGCTGTTCTCGAGCCGGCCGAAGGTCGTGCTCGTCCGACTGACGCCTGACACGTTGTCGGTGCTGACGGCCGAGGGCGTCGAGAACGTGCCCTGGTCCGACGTACGCGATGTCCGCGCGGAGCGGGTCGACGGGCGCGACCGGATGGTGGTCGACGGGTCGGCGGGGAGCCTGATGATGGCCGACGCCGCCGCGGCCTACCCGGTGACCGCGGTCGTGCACCACTTCTGGCGCAACCCCAGCGACCGCCCGGGGCTCGGGCGCCGCGGCGGGGGGCGTACGACGGACCGCGTCCTCGGCGCGGTCGAGTCCGTTGAGGTGGCTCGATGAACGGTATGGACTTCGCGTTCGAGGGTCCCGTCATCGAGTGGCGGGGTCCCGCGCCGTACTACTTCCTCGCCATCCCCGAGGACGAGAGCGACGACATCAAGTTCGCTGCGAAGGGCATCGAGTACTGGGGCCAGGTGCCGGTGGTCGTGCGCGTCAACGGCGTCGAGTTCACGACCGCACTGTTCCCCAAGGACGGCCGCTACCTCCTGCCGCTGAAGGACGTCGTACGCCGGTCCGCGCGCATCGAGCTCGGCCAGGTGCTGACCGCAGAGCTACGCGTGGGGCGCGAGTAGCCGCGCGCTGGGCGCGGCACGGATGACCTTCTGATCCCGACACGAGTGAGGGGTCCGCGGGGTACGGTGCCGTCAGTCGTCGACGCCCTTGAGCGCAGGAGGAGACATGGCAATGACCTCGGACGAGGCTTCTCGGCTGTCTTCGGAGCAGCTCGCGCAAGCGCTGCGGTTGGTCAGAGGGGCGGACAGCGTCGAGCTGAAGGTCAGCGTGCCCGATGTCGACCGCCGGTCGGCCATCGCCGCGCTCGAGATGGACCCGCTCGAAGCCCAGATGCGCCAGGTTGTGTTCTTCGACACCCCTGATCTCACCCTCAATCAGCACGGCGTCGTTGTGCGCGCGCGCCGGATCCAGCGCAAGTCGGGTGACAGCGTGATCAAGCTGCGCCCCCTCGACCCGGAGAGGATCCCGGACGCGACGAGGAACGTCCCTGGGTTCTCGGTCGAGGTCGACGCGATGCCCGGCGGTTTCGTGTGCTCCGGTTCGCTGAAGGCGGCTGCCGGGGACAGCATCATCAAGGATGTGGTGGCCGGCCGCAGCCCCGTACGGAAGCTGTTCTCCAAGGACCAGCGCGCACTGTACGCCGCGCATGCCCCGGCGGGAGTGAAGCTCGACGAGCTTGCCGTGCTGGGACCGATCGCCGTCCACAAGCTGAAGTTCGCACCGGCTGACTACGGCCGCCGACTCGTTGCCGAGCTGTGGACCTACCCGGACGGCTCCCGGATCCTCGAGCTCTCGACCAAGTGCTCGATCGATGAAGCCTTCCAGGTCGCGGCGGAGACTCGCGCCTATCTGTCCGGCCGGGGGATCAACATGCTCGCCGAGCAGCAGACCAAGACACAGACGGCCTTGCGGTTCTTCGCCGAGGAGCTGGCAGCCTCAGGGCCGGGGTCCGGCGCTGCCGCGTCTTGACCACCGCTGAGCTGGCGCGGAGCGACCCGCTCAGAAGACGTCGAACTCGTTGCCCTCGGGGTCGGTCATCGCCACCGCGTAGTGATCGAGCCCTTCCTCGAAGGCGGTCCGCAGCCGGGTCGCGCCGAGAGCCACGAGCCGCGTCGCCTCGGCCTCGACCCGCTCGCGCCGGATCGCGAGGTCGAAGGCGCGGCCACCGCTCGCGTTGACGTCGATGTGCATGCGGTTCTTGATCGACTTCTTCTCGGGAACGACCTGGAACCAGATGCTCGGGCCCTCTCCGTTCGGATCCTCGATGCGATCGGCGCCATCGCCGAGCTCATCCTCGGGAACACCGATGGACCGGTAGAAGTCGTCCCAGGAGCCGAAGCCTGGCGGTGGAGGCACGACGCTGTAGTGGAGCGCCTCGGCCCAGAACTGCGTGAGCAGCTCGGGCGACGTGCAGTCGATCGTCAGTTGGTAGGTCACAGCCATGGGACACCTCCACGCGCTTGCGGTCAGATCAGACTGGCACGAGCCACCGACACGTACGCCCGTGGGCGCGCGCCGCCGGCAAGGACGGCGTGGTCAGACCTCGAAGACCGACCAGCAGATCTCGTTGCGGAGCCGCTGGTCGTCGAGCACGAGCTCGCGGATCTCCTCGGGCAGGCGACCCCGCTGCCACCGGCACTCAGCCCGCCCGGCCGCCTCCGCCTCTCCCGCGGGTGCAGCCGCCCGCACGGCCTTGATCGCGTAGGCGGCGGCACCGAGCTGATGGGCGGCCACGTGCGCGACCGCGCCGGCCTGCCCGGCGGCGTACGCGGCGAATCGCGCGGCACCGCTCAGGTCCCGCGCTGCGCCCATCGCGTGACCGCCTGCGGCGCGCGCCTCCATCATCTTCAGCTCACCCCGCGTCCACGCACGAGCGCCCTCGACCGCCTGCCGTGGTCGCGGGTCGTCGGGGCGGACAGCCTCGAACAGCCCAAGCACGTGCTCGGCGCACTCGGCCGCCCACAGGGCGAGGAGATGGTGATCGGCGTCGGTGAGGGTGCCCCCGCGCCGGATCGTGATGAAGCGCGGGTCACGCACCTTCGGCAGGATCACCGTCGTACCCGCTCAGCCGAACGCGCCGCTGCGCTCTCCTCGGCGATCAGCATGCTCACAACCTATCGGCGTGAGCGGTTCGTGCCGTCGAGGTCGACCGCGGGGGCCTGCTAGGTTGAGCGCAGCGGGCAGCTTGCCGGCTATCAGGGAAGACTTCTTGTCGACCGTCCGGCCTTCAACGGCCTCTTTCGTTTCTGACGCCTCCTCTGAATGACCTCGAGGAGACTCATGGACCCCGCTGCCCCCTGCTCTGATGCCTCAACGCCGATCGGCACCTCGGCCATCGTCTACTGCGAGGGGCAGTTCGGCGAGCAGGACGGAAAGACGGCGAACGGCCTCGTCCGGCACTCCGAGCGGTACGAGATCCTCAGCGTGATCGACAGCCTGCAGGCCGGCGTGGACGCCGGGTCGTTCCTCGACGGCACCCCCAAGGGCATCCCCGTGCTCGCCGACCTCGCTGAGGCCATCGCGCACGCAGGTCACGTCCCCGACTACCTCATCTGCGGGGTCGCTCCGGCCGACGGGCTGCTGTCGGCTGAGCAGCGCGTGGTCCTGCTCGACGGCATCGCCCGCGGCATGCACATCATCAACGGGCTCCACGAGTTCTTGAACGACGACGCCGAGTTCGTCGCCGCCAGCCTCCTCGCGGGTGTGACGATCACCGACATCCGCCGCCCGAAGGAGAAGAAGGACCTCCACCTCTTCTCCGGGCGGATCTTCGACGTGACCTGCCCCCGCATCGCCGTGCTCGGCACCGACGGGGCGATCGGCAAGCGCACGACGGCGACCCTGCTGGTCCAGGCACTGAACGCTCGCGGCATCCGAGCAGTGATGGTCGGCACCGGTCAGACCACCTTGATCCAGGGCGGCAGGTACGGCGTCGCGCTCGACGCGCTGGTCCCGCAGTTCTGCTCGGGCGAGGTCGAGAACCAGGTCGTCGCCGCCTTCGAGGGCGAGGATCCCGACGTGATCGTCGTCGAGGGCCAGGGTGCACTCAGCCACCCCGCCTATCTGACCTCCGCCCACATCCTTCGCGGCAGCAGGCCCGCGGGCGTCATCGTCCAGCACGCGCCGAAGCGCAAGGTGCTCGGAGACTTCCCGATGGTCCCGATGCCCTCGGTCGCCAGCGAGGTGGATCTGATCGAGGCCTTCGCCGACACCCGGGTCATCGGCGTCACGGTCAACCACGAGCACATGACCGACCGCGAGATCGGTGCCGCGATCGACGAGATCGAGCTCGAGCTCGGCGTGCCCGCCACCGATCCTCTGACCCGACCCCTCGACCAGCTCGTCGAGATGGTCCTGCTCTCCTTCCCCGAGCTCGAGGCGACGTCAGCCTCGAGCAGCCGGTGACGGCACCGCGGCTGGACGTCGACCTCGTCGCGATCACGCACAACACGCGCACCCTCGTCGCGCGCCTCGCACCGCGGGGGATCCGAGTCACCGGCATCTCGAAGGCAGCCCTCGGGTCGCCGGGAGTCGCCGCAGCGATGTTGCGCGGCGGGGCCAGCGGCATCGGCGACGCGCGGATGGAGAACGTCGCGCGGCTGCGCGCTGGTGGCACCGATGCCACGGTCATGCTGATCCGGTCCCCGATGCTGAGCCAGGTCGACGACGTCGTCCGCGACACCGATCTCAGTCTCAACACCGAGGCGTCGGTGCTGGATGCGCTCTCAGCGGCTGCCGTCGGCCGGCGGACCACCCACGATGTCGTGCTCATGGTCGAGCTGGGTGACCTGCGTGAGGGCGTACCCGTCGATGAGGTGGTCGACCTCGCCGTCACCGCCGCCCGCCGACCGGGTCTGCGACTGGTCGGGCTCGGCACCAACCTGGCGTGCCGGAGCGGCGTCGTCCCCGACCAGACCAAGATGGACGAGCTGACAGGGTTGGTCGAGAAGGTCGAGGGAGCGGTCGGTGACCGGTTGACGGTCGTGACCGGCGGCAACTCCGCCAACCTCGACTGGGCTCTGGCCACCAGCGATGTCGGCCGCATCGACGACCTGCGTCTGGGCGAGTCGATCCTGCTGGGTACGGAGCCGCTGCACCGGCGGCCCATCGACGGCCTGCGCACCGATGCGTTCACGCTCGTGGCGGAGCTGATCGAGGTCAAGACGAAGCCGGCGCAGCCCTGGGGTGCCCGAGGCCAGACCGCCTTCGGTCACGAGCCGGAGCGAGATGTCCGTCCGGGCCTCGTCCGACAGGCGATCGCGGCGATCGGCCGGCAGGACGTCGACCCGGACGGCCTCGTCGCACCACCGGGCATGGTCGTCCTGGCCGCCAGCAGCGACCACCTGGTGATCGACGTGGGAGACCACGACGTGACGGTCGGCGACGAGGTCGCGTTCGGACTCGGGTACGGCGCCCTCGTCCGCGCGATGACGTCCCCGTTCGTGACCAAGCAGGAGTCCGTCAGTCGGACGACTCCTCCCATCCCGAGGCCACGAAGCGCGCCGCGTCGGCCGGCCGTTGGCCGTTGAACAGCACGCCGCCGTCGTCACCGGCATGCACGCCGTCCACGTACACACCCCTTCCGCGGGACGGTGTGGTGCGCAGACCGGTGTAGCTCCAGCGCACGTGCGTCGCACCCGTGGGCAGGGTGGCGCCCGCCCTCAGCCACTGGCGTCCTGAGAAGCCGGAGAACGTCCCCTCGTCAGTCCAGCGGGCGTCCTTCGCCACCAAGTCGAGCGGCACGAGCTGCCACGTCGCGCCGCCGTCGCTCGAGGCCTCGAGCCGTCCGAGGTCGTAGTCCGCCTCCGTGTCGTACCAGAGCCGGAACGCCAGCCGCGCGCCCTCGGCCGCCGGACGGGCGAGCGGGGCGGTCAGCGTGTGCGTCGTGGCGGTCGGTCGACCGGCGAACCACGCCGTACGCCCCACCGCGGGCCGCACCGGGATGGCGCGGCCGAGGTTGCGGGTGACGGACTGTCGCGCGCCGTTGTTCGAGCCCCAGGCGCGGTTGGGATGGACGCGGTTGGTGAGCAGGACCGCGAACGAGCGGGACAGCGGGTCGATGACCAGCGAGGTGCCGGTGAAGCCCGTGTGGCCGAACGTCACGGGTGAGTCGACGGACGCCATGTAGAAGGGCTGGTTCAGCTCGAACCCGAGACCCCGGCGGGACGTGATCGCCGGCGGGATGCCGACGTTCTGGTCGGTGATCGCCTCCCGCATGATCTCCTCGGACAGGATCTTCGTCTTGCCGTACTCGCCGCCGTTCAACAGCATCTGGCAGAAGACAGCGAGATCGCTCGCGGTGGAGAACAGGCCGGCATGACCGGCGACGCCGCCGAGCGACCAGGCGTTCTCGTCGTGCACGACGCCGTGGACCATGCCGCGGCCGATCGACGACATGTCCTCGGTCGCCGCGATCCGGTGCTTCAAGGACGCCGGCGGGTTGAACATCGTGTCGGTCATACGCAGGGGCTTGGTGATGCGATCGGCCACGAGCCGGTCGAGGGTCTGGCCGGTGACCCGCTCGGCGAGCTTGCCCAGCGTGATCAGGCCGAGGTCGGAGTAGACGTACGCCGTGCCCGGAGGAGTCACGAGGGTCTGCGCGTACACGGCCGCGATGCGCGCCTCGGGAGTCGGGTACGCCGAGTAGAGGTTGACCCAGCTCCGCAGGCCGGACGTGTGCGTCAGCAGATGCCTGACCGTGACCTCGCTCTTGCCGTTCTGGGCGAACTCCGGGAGGTAGTGGGCCACCGGCGTGTCGAGGTCGACGCGCCCCTGGTCCACCAGCTGCAGTGCGACGACGACGGTGAACAGCTTCGTCACAGACGCAAGGTCGAAGAGCGTGTCCTCCGTCATCGGGATCTGCTCGGACTCGGGCAGCTCGGTGCCGTCGGCGCTCGCGTACCGCACTGCGTCGCCCACCGCGCCGTGCTCGACGATCACGCCGTCCTTGGCGACCAGCGCGACCGCCCCGGCGTACATCGGGAAGTTCGGGTTCTCCGGCGTGGTCTGCAGATAGGCGGCGAGGTCCGGCATGATCCGGGCGATGTGCTCCGGGAGGAGGCCCGCGTCCCGCGGGCTCCCCTCGCGCAGCTTGCGATCGGGGGAGAACTTGACGTCCGCCCCGGTCACCGTCGGCGGGCCGGTCTGGTCTCCTTGCGCGGGGTCGGCTCCTGCCGGTGAGGCGAGGGCGCCGACGACGACTGCCCCCGCGAGGGCGACGCCCCAGCTCGTACGACGCATGACGTCTCCTCCGCCCTAGTTCCGGCCACCACGCGTACGGCGGTAGATGAGGTGCTTCTCGCGCTTGCGCCGGAAGTCGGCGAGGTCCGCCTGCCACCCGGCGACGATCTCGTCGACGTCCCCGCCCGCGTCGATGACGAGGCGGGCGCGGTCGGTTCCCGTGAGCTTGTCGAGCCAGAACGAGGTGACGTCCTGGCTGCGCCAGCCGTACTCCGGGAACACCTCACGCTGGGTCACGATCATGGCGAGGCCGGTGCGGATGGCATCGAAGGCGTCGCGGTCCTCGACGTACACCTGGACGCCGCCGCAGACCTTGTTGGCCTGCTTGGAGATCGTCGGCGTGAAGTACGCCTCGCGGAAGCGCACGCCGGGCAGCTCCCGGTCGTTGAGCGCGTCGGCCCAGCGGTGGTCGATGTTCGGTGCGCCGATCAGCTCGAACGGCCGGGTCGTGCCGCGCCCCTCCGACAGGGCGGTGGCCTCGAACAGCGCCGTACCGGGATAGACGGTCGCCGTGTCCACGGTCGGCATGTTGGGCGACGGGAGCACCCACGGGAGCCCGGTCTCGTCGAACCACATGTCGCGGAACCAGTTCCTCATCGGTACGACCGTCAGGTCGACCTTCTTGCCGATGGCGGGCGGGAGGAACTCGCCGTTGAACAGCTGGGCCAGCTCGCCGACCGTCATGCCGTGCTGCTGGGCGATCGGCTTCAGCCCGACGAACGTGGAGTGCTCCGGGTGGAGGACGGGACCTTCCGCCTGCAGCCCGGTGATCGGGTTCGGGCGGTCGAGGACGACGAACCGCAGGTCGAGCTCCGCGGCCGCCTCCATCGCGAGGTACATCGTCCAGATGTAGGTGTAGAAGCGGGCGCCGACGTCCTGGATGTCGAAGACCACGGTGTCGATGCCCGCTTCGGCGAACTGGTCAGACATCCGGGCGGCGTCGTTGTACGCGTTGTAGACCGGCAGGCCGGTCTTGGCGTCGATGAAGAACGCCTGGCCCTGGCCGGCCTGCGAGACCCCGCGGAACCCGTGCTCGGGGCCGAAGACCGCGACGATGTCGACCTCCGGACTGGCCGCGAGGACGTCGACCTCGTGCGTCAGGTCGCGCAGGATGCCGGTCGGGTTGGAGATCATCCCGACGCGCTGTCCGCGCAGCTCTTGGTAGCCCGAGGCGGCAAGCGTCTCGAAGCCGGTGCGGACCTTCGGGCCCACTCCGTTGCCTCCGGGGTTGGCACTGGCTGAGGCGGTCATGCCGCCCAGGACCGGCACGCTGGCCGCTCCGAGCATGCCGGCGAGAACATCCCTACGTCGCATGGTTTCTCCCGTGATCGAGGGTCGTGGCGAAACGTCTTGCATAACGTGGCGATAATGTGTGGCGAATTTCACAACTTGCCGCGAACGTAGTGGGCGGCTGTCGCTGCGGTCAAGGGCGAACAGCGGGGCCGAGGCCCCGCCCAGCCCCTCGCTGGTCGAGTAGCCCGAGCCCCGCCCACGCCCTCGCTGGTCGAGTAGCCCGAGCCCCGCCCACCCCCTCGCTGGTCGAGTAGCCCGAGCCCCGCCCACCCCCTCGCTGGTCGAGTAGCCCGAGCCCCTGGGCGAGGGCGTATCGAGACCCCCCAGTCCGCTACTGTCCGGCCATGGATCCGACGGTCGTCGTCGCGGGCATGGGCTTCGCGACGTCCCTCGTGAGTGTCTGGCTGGCCGGGCGTTCGCAGCACCGAACCGACCGTGAGGGCCGCATTCTCGAGGCACGCCTCCGCGTGTACGCCGAGTGCTACGACTCGCTATTCGACTACTCGCGTGCCACGTACGACCGGGTGAAGTCACGTCTGGAGCAGCGTCCCGAGTCAGAGCGCGACCTGATCCGCCAAGAGGCCTACCGCTGCAACGCGCGGGCCCGCTCGGCGATCGGGCAGGCGTACATCCTCACCGGAGACAGCGACCTCGAGAAGGCGTTGTCCGGAGCCCGACGGACAATCGGCCGGTTCAACGGCGCCGCGGACGGCGACCAGTTGAAGCAGCTCCAGGACGAGGTGTACGAGGGCCTGAAGGCCGCGCTCGACATGGCGCGCCGCCACCTCGCCGAGCCGAAGCGCACCGTTGGCCGCTCCTTCGGTGGTCGAGTAGGCACGAGCCGCTAGCACCCCTCCGGTGGTCGAGTAGGCACGAGCCGCTAGCCCCCCCTGGTGGTCGAGTAGGCACGAGCCGCTAGGCGAGGGCCGTATCGAGACCCCCCGTCGCGCCTCCTCACCCACGCTCACCCCCGGTGTGATGATGAGGTTGTCGCTGACCGCACCGACGCGAGGACAACCCCGAGGGGGCGCGATGTTCAACTTCTGGACCGTGGTCTACCTGATCGTCGTCGGCCTCATCGCGGGCTATCTCGCCCGGCTGCTGGTCAAGGGCTCGGACCCGATGGCGTGGTGGCAGACCATGCTGCTCGGGATCGTCGGCTCGTTCATCGGCGGCTTCGGCGGCTATCTCCTGTTCGGCTGGGACGAGGACGAGGGGTTCTTCCAGCCGAGCGGCCTGATCTTCTCGATCCTCGGCGCGGTCGTCGCGCTGCTCCTGTGGCGGCTCGTCCGCTCGCGCACGGCGGGGCCTCAGCACAGGGGCTGACAGGGCGGCCGGCGGCGTACCTTTCGGTCGATTCGGACCCCGCTGCCTCTTCCCTCGGACCACCAAGTTAGGTTAACCTCAGCAAACTTAGGTTGGGCTTGTTAACGGAGTGGGCCGTGATCGTCTGTCAGTGCAAGGTCGTCAGCGACCAAGCGGTGGATGCCGCCGTCGCTGCTGGCGCGCGCACGGTCGGGGCCGTCTGCCGAGCCACCGGGGCCGCGCAGGACTGCGGTGCCTGCATCTTCTCCGTCAAGGCGCTGGTCTGCCGGCACGAGCGTGACGAGTACGAGCTCCTGGAGGCCGACGGCGCAGCGAGCTGAGGCCTGACCCTCCGAACCATCCGGGTTTCCGGATGGGCTTTGGTGTGCCAGCATCGAGGTCTGAGCCGCCACACCCCGGAGGTACAAGGTGCAGCCGAAGAGCCCACGGATCATCGAACTGCTCAATGACGCACTGACGTTTGAGCTGACGGTGACCAACACGTACTTCCTCCACGCCCGCATGCTCGACAACTGGGGCTTCGGCAAGCTCGGCAAGATCTTCTACGACCTGTCGATCGACGAGATGAAGGATGCCGACGAGCTGATCAACCGCATCCTGATGTACGACGGTCACCCCAACGTCCAGCGGCTGAACGCGATCACCGTCGGTGAGACCGCCGAGGAGATGCTGCGGCTCGCGTACGACAGCGAGAAGGTCGCGGTCGCCCAGTTCAACGCCGGCGCACAGGAGTGCCACGACCTCGGTGACCACGGCACCGCCGACGTCTTCGAGGACATGGTCCGCGACGAGGAGCGGCACGCCGACTGGTTCGAGAGCCAGCTCGACGCGATCGAGCGGATCGGCATCCAGCAGTACCTCGCCCAGCAGGTGCCGTCCGGCGAGGGGCCTGGCTGACGGCTCGTACGGGCGATCAGCCACCCGGAACCGTCGGAGCGGCGAGCCCCACGAGCATGTCCGCCACGGCGCGCAGGTCCTGCTGCGACCGCACGTGGTCCTGGTCACTGAGATACACGAGGACGGTGCCCACGACGCTGGCGACCAGCGCCCGGGCGAGGGTGTCGAACGGTACGGCGCAGGTCTCGCCGGCGTTGCTGGCGGCCTGCTGGCACAACCGGGACACGATCCGGGTGTAGCCCTCGATCTGCCACCGGGCCAGGTGCTCCTGGCCGGGGGTCCGGAGGGCGTACGCGAACAGCTCGTGCCGCATGAGGGCCAGCCGGGGGTCGTCGACGACGAGCCGCTCCCAGTAGCGGTCGAGGCCGTGCCGGATGGCGTGCTCCAGGCCCGCGCCGGTATCAGTTGCCTCGAAGACCGCTGAGACCTCCGCCCGGACGTCCTCCAGCACGGCAGTGATCATCTCCTCCTTCACCGGGAAGATGTAGTACAGCGTCCCGATCGACACCTGCGCCTCGGCGGCCACTGCCCGCAGCGTCGTGCCGGCGACGCCGTCGCGCGAGAGCACCGCACGGGCGGCAGCCAAGTACTGGCGGCGCCGGTCAGAGGCCTTGACGTATGCCATGGATTCTCTTTCGGTCGTACGACTGTGTTCTGCGTCACATTATCGCGTTCTCGCGTCATGAATTGTCCGAAATGTCGTTCCCTATTAGTCGGTCAACCGACTGACTTGGCCTGGCCAGGCCCCGCGCTGGGACGGCTTCCCGAAGATGCAGGACGAAAGAGACACCTCACATGCGCAAGACCATCATGGCCGCGCTCGCCGTCGGCGTGCTCGGCACTATTGCCCTGACGGGTACCGCCGACGCCGCGACGACCGGGGCCGCTCAGCCGGCCGGGACCACGTTCCTCGGCAAGGGCAGTGTCCAGACCGCACTCGGCATGAACAACGCCGCACTTCAGAAGGCGGTCGACTCCAACGCTCTGACATTCAGTAGCAAGCAGGACGTCTCGCAGGCGCTCTCGCAGGCCGGCACGCAGGCGGGCACGCAGACGGCGACCCAGTCGGTGTCGCAGGACGTGTCCTGCACGCTGAACTCCAACAAGATCCAGTTCCACCGCGACGGCACCCGCGAGGGCGTCGCCACCGGCACCCGCGAGGGCACCCGGGCCGGCGAGCGTGACGGCGTCGTCAACGGCACGGTCGCCAGCTCGATCGTGTGGGACGCGCGCAAGACCGGTCAGTGGACCGGCTTCTGGCTGAGCGCGCCGGTCGTGACCGGCACCACGATGGGCGAGAACGAGTTCGGCACCGACTACTCGTTCGGCGACTATGCCTTCGGCGACTACGCGTTCGGCGCCGTCGCGTACGGCGACTGGACCGGCACGCCGACCGAGAACCCGAGCGTCTGCCTCGGCGGCAACCCGAACGTGACCGACGTCGAGAACGTCATCACCGAGGGTGCGATCACCGATGGCGCGATCACGGACGGCGCGATCACGGACGGCGCGATCAGCAACGTGGGCGACCTCGTCTACGGCGCGACCACGCTGCTCGTCAACGGCAAGCCGATCGTCTGATCCGGATCACCCCGCGTCAACGCCCCCGGCCGTCTGGCCGGGGGCGTTGCCATGCGTCCCAGGCGCTGGCCGCGTCACGGCAGCACGGCCACTCCGTCGATGCGCACCGACTTCCCCTTCGTCACGGTCTTGATCGTGATCGGGCCCGCGAACGCCCGCCGCGGCAGCACGACCACCTGGCGGTGACGCGTCCCGGCTCCGCTCAGCGTCACGCGCGCGATCCGACGCTTGCCGACGAGCACGTCGACCGTCCCGCAGCCCTTGCACCGCGTGACGACCAACGCGATCGCCCCACCCCGGGTCCGGCCGGTCTTCAGCGTCGCGCCCTTGCGGGTGGTCGTGGAGATCGTGCGCTGCAGGTACGCCGCGCCCTTCGCCCGCTTCCACCCGGCCGACGCCTTGAGCGCGCGGTCGTCGTACGGCGCGCTCGTGCACACCGTCGCGCTCCACGCCGACACGTTGCCTGCCCGGTCGCGCGCCCGCGTCGAGAAGCACGCCGTCGTCCCCGCCGCCACGGCCCGGGTGAGCGTCGTCGTCCGCGACGCCTGCCAGCCCTTCGGCACCGACCATCCCGACGTCCCTCCCGAGCGAGCGACCGTACGGACACGCGTGTCGTACGACGCCACACCGGACCCGACGTCGGCCCCCGAGAGCCGTACGACCGCCCGGCCGTCGAGCGTCACCGCGGCACCGCGCGCGGCCCTCGCGGACGGTGCGCGCTTGTCGACGCGTACGCCGCGTACGGGGCCGGCCGTGGCGCAGTTGCCGGCCTTGTCGCACACCCGCCGCGACGCGGTCGCCGCGTCCGCGGTCGCCGTCCCAGCGGCGACGGAGGTCCGCAGCACGAACGCGCCGTCCGCCGGGTTCGCGAGGCCACTGCCGCCATCGGTCGCCGTGCAGGAGACCGAGACGTCGGCCCGCGACCAGGCCGCCGACGGCTTCGCGCACGTGATGCTCGGAGCCGTGTCGTCGGCGGCCACGCCCTCGCCCCGCAGCGGGACGGTCACGTCTCCGTTCGACGCGGGCACGACGAGCGACGCCGTACGCGTGCCGGCCGCCGTCGGCGTGAACTCGACCGACACCTCGACCGACTCGCCGGCCGCGAGCGTACGGGGCAGCGTCCCGCCGTCGACCGCGAAGTCCGCCGCGGCTGCGCCCTCGAGCCGCGGCGCCTCGACCTGCACGGCAGCCGATGACGTGTTCGTGAACGTCACCTCCGTGGCGTCGGAGCTGGAGCCGAGCTCGACCACGCCGACGTCGACGCTGCCCGGATCGGCGGTGACCCCTCCCGTCCGCGCACCGGCGCCGACCCGCGCGACGAACATGCGCAGCTCACCGCGATACTCGCCGACACCCAAGATCGACCCGTCGTCAGCAATATCCATGGCGCCGTGGAGATGGAACCAGTCCTGTCCGGGTGCTACCAGCGCCTCCAGGCGCCAAGCCTTCCCTGACGTATGGACGAATGCCCGCAGGTCCTGAGCGCGTCCGACGAAGTCACCGACCGCGTTCACCGACTCGGCACGACCCGGTCCCTCCTCGATGACGGTCCGCTTCCTGTCCACGACCCGCAGCGGGCGGCTCATCAGCTCACCGGCGATCGCGCCGCCGTCCGCGACGTCGAGGGCCATCGAGACATCGCCGGGGTCCATGCCCATCGAGTCGATCCCGCCATTCTCCCAGCGGACGGCGTTCTCGCGGCCGAACCGCGAGAGCGAGTAGCCGACGATCAGCCCGTCGTCATTGATCGCGGTCGCCGTGCCGCCTGCCGACGGGTGGGTCGGATCGAGGTCAGGCAGGAGCGTGACCGTGCCGTCGATCCATGTCGCCGCCTTGTTGTACGACCGGCCGACGACGGTACCGGCATCGTTGAGCGCGGTGGCGACGAAACCCTCCGGCAGGCGTACGGGCGCACCGTCACGCCACAGGTAAGACACCTGGTCGAGCCAGTAGACGATCTCGCCGTGGGCGTTGACGCCGAGGAGGTCGAGGTTGTCCGACGCGACCGGCAGAGTCGTCGTACGGCCTGAGTGCTCGAGCGTGATCCGCCGCGTCCCCGCGCTGTCACGGCTCAGCATCGCGATCGTCTCGCCATCACGGACCGCGCCGACGACGTCCTTCGGCAACGCTTCGAGCGTGTAGACGAGCTTCGCCCGTACGGCGCCGGACGCGAGGTCGTCCTCGAGCGGGTCGCCGTTGTCGGGCACCGAGTCGCGGTCGTCCTCGCCGGCGGCGACGACCTCGGCCTCGACGTCCAGATCGGTCTCGGCACGCGTCACGCGTACGGCGAGGTCGAGCGTGGCGGAGGATCGCTTCGCCAGCGAGGGGATCGTCCACGTGCCCGAGCCCGCGTCGTACGAGCCCTGGCTGGGCGTCGCGGACACGGGCACGAGGCCCTCGGGCAGCCGTACCTCGATCTCAAGGTCGGTCGCCGGGAGCGGGAAGGAGTTCGAGGCGGTCACGCGCACCGTCGCCGTCGACCCGACCGGCGGCTGCTCGGTCGGCGCGGTCACGCTCACCGACACGTCGCGGTCGGTGATGTCGTCGACGCAGGCGTCGCCGATGCCGTCGGCGTCCTGGTCGAGCTGGGCGGGGTCGGCCTTGAGCACGCACACGTCGGTCGCGTTCGGGACGCCGTCGCCGTCGCTGTCGGAGGCGGTCGCGAGCGCCGCTGCATCCTCAACGTCCTGCCCCGACCGAGCGGCTCCGGCACGCGCGGCGACCGCGGCGGGCACGCCCTCGGTCCGGTACCAGCCCGAGCTGCGCATGTCGTACCGGAGGTTCGCCCAGTCGTCGTGACCGGCGAGCGGGATCGAACGGGCGGTGAGGCAGTCCGTGCCGCCGCGTCCGTCGGCGGCGATACCGGCCGCCACACCGGTCTGCGCGGCACCGCCGACCTGGTTCCAGTCGATGGCCCAGATCGGCGACCCGCTGCGCCAGACGCACTCGCCCTTCGCGGCGTCGTACCAGCTGAAGGCGGTGGCCGACCAGCGCCGGGAGATCTCGGCCTTCGTCGCGACCGACTCGTTCGCCGCGATGCCGGCGGCCTCGTCGAGGTTGTTCTCGAACAAGGTCGGGAGCTTCCACCGCGAGTAGTCGAGCGGACGGTCGGGCGTCGAGCCGAGGAGCTGGAACGTGTAGTTCATGACGCTGAGGTAGTTGGGCTTGTTCTGGACGTCGTCACCGCCGCCGTGGTCGAGTCCCAGGGCATGGCCGAGCTCGTGCATGAAGGTGCCGGCCTCGACCTCGCTCTTGCACCACTCGAGCGTGACGCAACGGCTGAGCGTCCCGCCGACGCTGACGACGTCGTCGTCGTCCCAGCTGCCGATGCTGACGAGGACGTCCTGTCCGCCGAGGTCCGAGACACCCGACGTCCGAGGGGACTCGTCGAACCGATGGGTGAACAGCGCGTACCGGTAGATCAGCCGCTTCGCTCCGAGCACCGCGTGGCAGCGGGGGCCCGTGCGGTCGGCCTTCGTCCCGAACGCGCCGTCGCAGAGGTCGCCCGGCGTGCCGTCCTTGAGGTCCCAGTAGTCGTCGTCATCGCCCGATCCACGCCCCATCACCAAGATGTCGCCGCTGTGCTCGACGGCGTCGTCGGCGCGCCCGGCGGCACCCGGTGAGAGGTGCAGCGCGATGCCGTTGTTCGGCGCGAACTCGTACGCCTTGACGACCCGTCCGAGCGCGTGGGTGGACGGGCGGTCGCTGTGCAGCGCGCCCTCCATGTAGTCGACGTCCACGTACACGTCGGGCTTGGTCGGGTCGGCCCCGTACGGCGCAGCGTTGAGCGGGAGGTCGACCACCCGGTCGCCGTCGTAGTCGATGCCGCTCGTCTCCCAGCTGTCGCAGATCGCGTCGCCGTCGTCGTCGAGCGTGCCGTCGCCGTCGGTGTCGAGGCAGACCATCGAGACCTCCGAGGTGGAGCCGTCGGAGGTGGTCACCGTCGCGGAGTACGTGGCGTTCGCGGTCTGGTCGCCGGCCAGCTCGAGCACGAAGTGCGCGCCGGCCGCGGTCGGGTAGGAGGTCGCCTTGCCGACCCACTCCTTCGCGGTCCCGAACCCGTTGACCGGTCCTGGGCCCGCCGCCTTGTAGACGTCGACGACGGCGCCCTTCGGGTCCGGGGTTGTGAGGACGCCGGTGACGAACGTCTTCGCCTTGACCTTGTCGTACGACGCGGAGACGCCGACCGGGAAGTTCAGCAGGCCGTTGGGACCGGTGTCGGCGTCGGCGGCATCGTTCGGGGTCGGGCCGGCGGTACCAAGGTCGACCGGGATGCCGCCGTTCTTGTCGATCACGTTGCCGCGGACCGTGACGGCGGTCGTGGCGTCGTCGCCCTCGATCGCGACGCCGGCTCCGGTGTTGTCGGTGATCGTGTTGCACGCCGCGGTGCAGCTGCCGGCGGTGATCGCGTCGGTGGGCTTGGAGCCGATCGTCACCTTGGTCGCACCGCCGTCGATCTTGACGCCCTGGCTGCGGTTGGGCGCGCCAGCCCCGCTGGGGAGGACCCCGACGGTGTTGGCGGCGACGGACACGTGGGACGAACCCCGTACGAGGATGCCGACGCTGTTGGCGACCACCAGGTTGCCGTGGCCCGGCGTGCCGACGTCGTGGCCGCTGCCCTTCTCGACCCAGATGCCGACGCCCTGGTTGCGCAGGGTGCCGGTCTTGGCGAGGTTGGCGCCGACGGTGTTGTCGGTGATGGTGCTGGCCGACATGCCGTGCGCGACCACGATCCCGTCGCCGTCGTTGCCGGAGACGAGGTTGCTGCGGACGTCGCCGTACGCACCTGCGGTCGGCGCCGCGGCTTCGGCGGTGAGCTTGATGCCGGCGTTCTTGTTCGGTGCGGCCGATCCGCCGGTGCCGTCGGTCCCGACCCTGTTGTTGAGGATCTCGAGCGGGTTGCCCGTGTGGCCCCCGACGGCGAAGACGCCGCCGCCGTCGTTGCCGGAGACGACGTTCGTACGCACCGACGAGCGGCGGTCGCGGACGAGAAGGACGCCGACGCCCTTGTTGGGGACCCGCGTCGTCGTCGCACCCTTGGCGAGACCGATGGTGTTGTCGCTGATGTCGTTGTAGCCGCTGTCGGCCGTACGGATGCCGTCGCGCCCGTTGCCGGAGATCGTGTTGCCGGTGACCTTCGCGTACGCGGTGGGGACGCTGGGGTCGCCGGTCGCCGAGAGCCGGATCCCGTCGGAGACGTTGTCGAGGGCTGCGGTGCCGGCCGCGTTCGTACCGACGAGGTTGTCAGCGATCAGATGGGGGTCGGAGCCCGCGAGGCCGGACGCCCAGACCCCGGTCTCGCCGTTGCCGGAGATCAGGTTGGACTGGATCGTCACCTTGGCGGCGGTGATGGCGGCGATGCCCTGGCTGCGGTTCGGCAGCTTGGCGGTGCCTGCGGCGTTGGTGCCGATGCGGTTGCGCGAGATCACAGTCCCCTTGGCGGCACCCGCGACCTCGATGCCGTGGGAGACGTTGCCCGACACGAGGTTGCCGTCGGCGTCGGTGGTGCCGCCGATGCGGGTGTCGAGGGCGCCGCTGAGGAGGCTGATGCCGAGAAGGTTGGCGACCGCCGCGGTCCCTGCGGCGTTGGTGCCGATGCGATTGCCGGCGATGTCGTTGCCCTGCGCGGCCGCGCCGTTGACCGTGATGCCGGTCTGCGCGTTGCCGGAGATGACGTTGGGGCTGGCAGAGGTGCCGATGACGTTGTCGGGGGACTTGTCGATGACGATCCCGAACGAGTTGCCGCGCCCGGTCGTGCCGTCCGGGGCGATCCCGACGTAGGTGCCGGTGACGAGGTTGCCGCCTGGTCCGGAGATGAAGATCGCGACGTCGAAGTGGGTGAGGACGAGGCCGGAGACCGAGCTGGTGCCGGCGGCGAGGCGGAGGCCGTCACCATTGGCGCCGACAGTGTCGCCGGCGAGGTGGACGATCGGCGTGGTCCCCGCGCCGGGCTGGCTGAACCCGTCGATCGTCACCGGGTCGATGATCTGCGGGAGCTCGGACGTCGGCGAGATCGTGACCGGGCCTGAGCCGATGGCGAAGCGGATCGTGTCCGCGCCCGCGCTGGCGTTGGATTCCTGGATCGCGGCGCGAAGGGTGCAGACTGCGCCGTTCGCTGCGCTCGTACGGCACTGGCCGTCGCCGGGAGTGGCGTCGGCGTGGTCGGCGGCTGAGGTGACGGTGTACGGGCTCGCGGCTGCGGCTGGTCCTGTCGTGGCGGCGAGCGTGCCGGCGACGACAGCGGTCGTGGTGGCGAGCATGAGCGCACCCGTGCGCGCAGCGCGAAGCATCCTGGTGTTCCCCCGTGTGTCAGATCCGCCGAGTACGGATTGGAGCCCAGCCCTTCCCCCGATGGGCTGGGCGTTGGACGACCGTACGAGAGCGGGGGTTCAGCGGAGGGTGAGTTTGTGGGGGCGTGCTGGACGACGGTACGTCGCGGTGGGATGACGCGGAAAAGGCTTGAGAACTCCTTCGAGCAGGCCATCGCGATGCTCAAAGAATTGTAGAGAGCGGCCTGGTGTGGCTTGGCGGGCCGGTGCGCCAGCGAGGATTACTGAGAGCTTGGCTTCGCGCTCGACGGAAATCCGGTGGGCGCGGTTCCGGCGACAAGCCCTTGAGCGCGGGTCACACAACCGGCGGGGCGCCCTTGTTTCCATCCACCTCCCAGGAGCCCGCCGGTCGGACATCCGTCCGCACGCCACCCACGGATCCTCACCGAGCCCACAACTAGATGCTGGCGGAGACCTGCCGGTGCCAGACTGAGACCCATGTCTAGGAAGGAAGCGCAGCGTGAAATACCGGCTTGGCCCCGACGGGATCCACGTGTTCGACCGCGCAACAGGATGGAACGTGCTGCTCGACGAGATCGTCGTCCCGGAGCACCAGTGGTCGCCCGGGCCGCGACAGGTATCTATTGCCGTCACTAACACCTGTGACCTGTCCTGCAGCTACTGCTACGCCCCGAAGCACCGCGCGGCTGCACCCGCGGAACAACTTTGCAGGTGGATGGCCGAGCTCGATGCCGCAGGAACGCTCGGCGTCGGATTCGGCGGCGGCGAGCCAACCCATTTCCGCGCACTCCCCGAGGTGTGTGCCTACGCAGCAGAACACACCGGGCTAGCCGTCACCCTTACCACCCATGGTCACCGATGGGACAACCAGTTGGTGGCTAGTCTGCGGGGCGCTGTCCAGTTCGTCCGCGTCAGTGTCGACGGAGTATCCGATACTTACGAACGGTTACGAGGCCGGACCTTTCCGGCACTCCTCGACAAGTTGGGCCTCATCAGCGAGAACTTCCGAATGGGCCTGAACTGCGTCGTCAACAGTGACACAGTCACCGACCTCACCGCGGTCGCAGCCCTCGCCGAGCAACAAAGAGCCTCCGAATTGCTCCTACTCCCGGAGCAGCCGACCGCCGCGCGACCAGGCGCCACCTCGGCTGTCATCGAACTTATGGACGAATGGGTACGGTCGTACGACGGTCCTGTTCCACTCTCCATATCTGCCCATATAGGCACATCGCTACCGATTGCCGAACCACTCCCGCTCGAAAGTGGGCTCCGCTCGTACGCGCACATCGACGCATCAGGATACCTACGTGCAACCTCGTACTCCTCGGTCGGAGTAGCCGTCGGCGAGGCAGGCGTACTGTCAGCACTTCGTGAGCTGGAAGAAGCCGAGGCGGCATGAAGATCTGGAACGGCTTCGGGACGGAGCATTCAATGAACCTGGCGATGGTCGGCCATTTCAAGACTGAAGTCGATGCGAGGCACGCACTGTACGTCATCGACCGGATGAAGGAGGCCATGGCCGCCGAAGAGAAGGGAGGTCGCTTCTCCCTCGGCAACCACAACCGTGAATTCAGCGGCGAACTCCTCAAGGTCATGGACGAAGTCAACATGCACAGCTTCGGGTACAACGACCTCGAGCAATTCCTCTACGAAGTGGACGCCACAGTGCACGGCAATCAACTCGTCCTCGCCACCGACGAAGTCGAAGTCCTCGGCTACATCAAGGTCCTTCTGCACCTCGACGCAAAGATCGAGATGTACTCGAAGCACGTTCACCCACACGGCTCGGACATCTAGCCGTGGACGCATTCTGCCGCCACTGCCAGACCCTGAACTCAGTGGAGGAGTACGCGTAATGCCAGACCTCAACTGGGACAAGTTCGACGAACTTCCCGGCGACAGCACAGCGAACTTCGAACTTCTATGGCGCGGAGCCATCCGCCAGACCTACGGCCGGTACGGAGACTTCCAGGCGCGAGCCCAGCAGCCCGGCGTCGAGTTCCACATCCATCTCAACCAAGACTGCGGCCTCGGCGAAGCCGGTCGCTGGTTCGGCTGGCAGACGAAGTGGTGGAAGGTGTCATCCGGCACCGCCATCGGCACGAACCGCCGAGACGACGTAGAAGACTCCCAAGCGAAGACCGCTATGCACCTCCCTGACCTGACCGACTGGGTCCTATGCACCCGAAGGCCATTCACCCCGAAAGACCAGGCCTGGTTCAGCAGCCTCACGCCAGGCTTCAAACTCGACCATCAGGTCTCCGAAGATCTCGCCAACCTCCTCGTCGGCGACGTCGAACTCCTACGCGAAACCTACTTTGGAGACCTAGTCATCAATGCCGCCCGACTCGAAGAACTACAGGAATCGGCGGTCTCCGAGGTCCGCGAACGCTGGTTCCCTGAAGTCCATCAGTCCACCAGTGTCGAACTTGCCCTGCGGCAGATGCTTGCAGAACCCGACGCTTGGAACGACCTCGACCACATCGGCCATGAACTCAAGTCCCTTGTCCAACGAGTCGACGGCACTGTCGGGCAGGTCGCCATCCCCGCCAACCTTGCGGACGATCTGGCCGACTTGGTCGAGCGTGCGTTCAACGTGCGTCAACTCCTAGCGGAGGTCTACGAACGACTGTCGCCCGACGGTGACCACACCTGGCGCGAACTCGGTGACGCTGTTATCCCAACACCCCCTCCCGCCACACCACCGGTCCTGCGCAAACTGCGAGCCGAAAACCACCCAGCAGCGCCGCCGCTCACCAACCTCGTGTTTCGCACGCGGGAAGCCATATCCCTCGCCAACCAAGTCTTCGACCGCCTCGCCGCCCAAATAGTTGTAGTCACCGGAGATGCAGGATTCGGAAAGACCCACCTCGCCGCGAGGCTCACGACCGCAACCGAGGCACGACCAGCCGGTGTCCTCCTGTACGGGCGGCGACTAAGCGACCGAGACGATCTCGACCAACTGGCGCGGCAAGTCACGCTTGCCGGCAAACCCGTACAAACCTTCGACGCACTCCTAGCAGCCGTCGACGCCGCTGCAGCACGCGCCCAGTGCCGCCTCCCGATCGTCGTCGACGGCCTCAATGAAGCCGAGAACCCTGGCGACTGGCGTCCACTACTCGACAAGCTCCAGAAGAAGCTCGAGAAGTACCCATCAGTGCTCGTCATCTGCACCATCAGGGAGACATTCGTACCGCGAGCCATCCCCACAAGCATCGATCGCGTTTTGCCCCTGGACGGGTTCACCGTCGAACTGTCCGAAGTCGTAAAGAAGTACTTCGAGTACTTCAAGATCGACGCACCCCGTACTGAGCTGCCACGCGACCTGTTCCGCCAGCCGCTAGCCCTTCGCATCTTCTGCACAGTGGCCAACCCCAGCAGGGAAGAGACGGTCGTCCTGGCCCACCTTCCCCGTTCGCTGAACGAAATGTTCGGCACCTACCTCGCCGAGGTCGCCGACCGAATCGAGGACCTCAACCCGCAACTCAGAGCGTCGGAAGTTCTCGAGGCGCTCGACGCGCTCGGGCTCGAACTGTGGAAGGAAGGAACACGTGAGCTCCCCGAAGCTCGCGTGAAGGAGATCTTTGGCGACCTGACTCGAGCCCGGTGGGACGGAAGCATCCTCGCTGCGCTCGAGAACGAGGGCGTGCTGATCCGCCAACCGGCCCAAGATGCCGAAGCTCCGGACCACACACTAAGACCTGACCTCGTCGTTGCAGTCGTATACGACCTTCTCGCCGGATACCTCATCGCGTCCGCGACAGTCAGGCACGGCGGAAACACCTTCGTCCAAGCTCTCAAGACACCAGAGGTCGAAGGACTTCTCGCGAATACCTCGGCAACGCGCCACCAGCTAGCGACAGACATCTTCGACGCTCTCGCGTTCGTGCTCCCAAGGCACAACCACGGACAGTTGTGGCAAGCCGTTGGCGACCAGTTCGTTCGACCCGCGTTGCTGCGGACGGTCGCCCTCGATCCCGCATCAGTGGACGACGCGACGGTCGAGACGTGGACCAACGCCATCAACAACGCTGAGAACACCAGTCCCTACTGGGCCCGCCTCCGCGAATCTCGAGCAATTCCCGACCACCCCCTAAACACCACCTTCCTGGACACCATCCTTCGCCCCATGGCCGTCAGCAACCGCGACCTCCGATGGACCGAGTGGCTCCGTTCAAACTGGCAGAGCGCACTCGCCGACGCCCATGCCATCGCCGCCGACTGGCAGAACCGGCCCGAAAGAACAGACGCAGATGCCCTCCGCGCACGATGGCTCCTCTGGGTCCTCACAAGCACCGTCAGAGACCTCCGCGACGCAGCCACCGCAGCTCTCTATTGGTACGGCCGCGGCAACAGCACCGCCCTGTTCAACCTCGCGCTCGACGCACTGACAATTAACGACCCTTACATCGGAGAACGCGCCACCGCCGCCGCCTACGGCGTCGCCACCGCCCACCAACAGCACGACCCCGAGTTCGAAATCCAACTCGCCGAGTACCTCACCAAACTTGTGCCCATCGTATCCGGCGACGAACCCACAGCGCCCACCTTCCACCGCCTCACCCGCTACTACATCGCAGGCACCATCGAGTTCGCCCGAGCCCACTACCCACACGCACTCCCGCCCGCAGCGGCCGACGGAATCGACTTCGCCCCAGGCGCCCTTCCCGCCCCAATCCCCAAGGGACATCCGTCCCACAATGACGCCAACCTCACGATCCACATGGACTTCGGCAACTACACAGTTGGACGCCTGTTCAGAGACCGCGGCAACTACGACGACAAACACCTCGGCCACCAGAAAGCGATCGCCCAGATCCTCGGCGTCGTCTACGACCTAGGGTGGCGCCAAGAGGAGTTCCTCAAGATCGACTCGAGCATCGGCCGACGCAACAACGACCGCGGGCCGGACCGAATCGACCGCTACGGCAAGAAGTACGCCTGGATCGGGTTCTACCTTGTGGCAGGAGAACTCCTAGCAAGCGGCGCCCGGCTACATTGGCTCGAAACGGACATCGACCCGACCTTCCCCCAACGCAACCCGCAGCTCCCATTCGACCTTCCCGAATGGATCGGCACCACCGACTCAAGTGACGAGCAATGGCTCCTCAACGGCACCATCGAAGTCCCAGACGACCTCCTGTACCGCCCAACGCTCGATGGCGACGAAGGCCCCTGGGTACTCGTCCACGCCAACCTCAGCTCCAAAGACAATGCCACCGGCCGCAACACCTTTGGCCTCTTCAACACCATCGCCGTCGACGCTTCCCAAAGCGAAGACATCCTCAAGCACTGGGAGAGCATCAGCTACCCCGGTCGCGATCTAATTGACCTACCAGCCGCCTACTACCTGTTCGCCGGAGAAATCCCATGGCACCCACGAATGGTGTCCTCTGGAGAAGACATGGCAGGAACAGGCATGAAGAACATCCCCTGGGACCCCAACGACGGCTGGACCGACTACCACAACGAGCCCCACGAAGACCCGTACAACAGCTTCGTCCGCGGATACCACCCCGCCCCGTACACCGACCAAACCGACGAACTCGAAAACCTGCCCACCGAGATCAATGACTTACTGGCCAAGTACGGCGGCACCGCAGACGACACAACCCCCACGCCCCCGAAACTGCCCGTCGAACCGCCCCGGAAGGCCACGACTCTCCCGTTCGAAGTGCTCGCCCACACCTTCGCCTGGGAAGGACACAACAGCTCCGAGAATCAGGCCTTCTCCTACGTCCCTAGCAAACGACTCTCCAACGCCTCAAATCTCCGCTCTACGCCTGCATCGTTCAATCAAACAGACCCAACCGGGGCGCCGGCATCCAAGAGCTACGCGGCCTCAGCCGGGCTCGAAGGCAACCTCCTCTACATCAGAGAAGACATCCTGAAGAGCTACGCCAGCGGACTAGCAGTCATCACGGTCGGTTTCGGTGAACGCCAACTCACGCATTCCCTCCCCAACGTGGAAGTTCCCGACGCCATCCGGAAGGTTTACCAGCAGAACCTCAACGTGTGGCGAACCCACCGCATTGTCGATCAAGGGTCAGTCCCGCCCGAAAAGACACCTCCAGCCACCGACGATTAGCATCCGCTAGCCATCCAACCTCTGCCTCAGGGCGCGGCGCCGACGCCCGACCGGCGCAGCCACCTGGCGCCCGGTCGAGCGCTCAGGCGCGAGCATGTGTCGCATAGCTGGTACGGCGCTCATCACCATCAGCCTGGTCGGCGCGGTGACCGGATTCTTCTTTGCCGACAGAATGTGATCAGGTTTAGCGTGGGCAACGCGTCGCATACGGGCGACTCAGAGGTCAACTGGTCGGATCTGTCGTTGGCGCGCTGGTGGGCTCAGTGGCTAATTTCGCAGCCACGGTCGTCGCAGCCTTGCTCGGCATGGCCGTCGCCCGCGCCACCGGGTTCGCGCTGGCGAGGCGAAGACGCGCTCTGCACCCATTCGGCGGATCCGATCGCGTGATTCTGGGAGCGGAACGACGCGATTCGACGAGGACGACATGACGGTTGTGTGGTCATGGCCGACTCACACGTCGTCGGCGTCGTCCTGACATGCCAGAGGCGGACACGTCGGGGGCCTCCTCGGACGATCTCAGTTGGCCAGCCGCGCGGCCAGGCCCGAAGATCGCTGGGCAGTTGCCTCCACGGCCTGACGCACGGCGTCGCGGCTGCCGACGATAGTGAGGTGCTGCTCCGCGCGAGTGATCGCGGTGTACAGCATCTCGCGGGTCAGTAGCCGGGAGCGGGGCGGCGGGACGATGACGACGACGTTCTCGGCCTGGCTCCCCTGAGCCTTGTGCACGGTCATCGCGTGCATGGTCTCGATGTCGGACAGGCGCCACGGCGCGAGCGACAGGAATCCGCTCGCCGTCTCGATGACCGCGAGAGGGCCGTCGTCGGTTCGGATGATGACGCCGGCATCGCCGTTGCGGACACCGAGCCCGTAGTCGTTGCGCGTGACCAGGATCGGTCGACCGACATACATCGTCTGCAGCGCCACCTCCGGCGCCCGCTCGGCGAGTGCACGCTCGACGAGCTGGTTCCAGCGCCGGGTGCCGAAGGGCCCCGTACGGTGTGCGCACAGGAGGCGGTTGGTCCCCACATGCGCGAGAGCGCCGACGCTGTCGCCGTCCAAGGCGAGCTCGCGGAGTCGTACAGCGTGCTCGACGACCTGCGGCAACAGGTCGAGCCCCGGCTCGTCAGTCTCGATGAACGTGACGCCCGTCGTGGCAGTGTCGACGGCGTCGAGCACCGCCTCCGCGTCACCGGTCCTGAACGCGGCCGCAAGCCCCGCACGGTCCTCACGCAGCCGGTGGTTCTCCGTCAGCCGTACGACACTCCCGCCGGGCTCGAGGCCGCGTACGAGGTCGGCGAGAACCGAGCCAGCCTCGACGGACGCCAGCTGGTCGGGATCCCCAACCAAGAGTAGCCGGGCCGACGGCGCCAGCGCCTCGACCAGTCGCGCCATCATGCTCAGCGAGACCATCGAGGCCTCGTCCACGACGACCAGGTCGTGCGGCAGCGGGTTGCGGGCGTCGTGCCGGAACCGTTGGCTGTTGCTTGGCTTGCTGCCCAGCATGCGGTGCAGGGTCATCGCGGGGCTGATCGACGAGGCGTGGGCCAGCTCGTCCTCCAGCACCTCGTTCATCCTCGCTGCAGCCTTGCCCGTGGGTGCGGCGAGACCGATACGGAGTGTCTGCCCGCTGCTGTCGCCCAGCGCGCGGATGACTGTCGCGATCGTGTACGTCTTCCCCATCCCGGGCCCGCCCGTCAGGACCGTAGTGGCGCGTTCGGCGACGCGGCGTACGGCCGCCTTCTGCGCGTCATCCAGCGTCCTGTCGCGTACGACGTCCTCGACTACCTCCATGTCCACTGGCAACACGCTGGTGGCGCCTCGCCTGCGCAGCGCGTCAGCGATGAGCCGTTCGTCGCCGTGATAGCGGTCGAGGTACACCAGTCCGAGATCGACGCGCAGCACGCCGGCGGCGACGAGAGGACTAGAACGTACGGCCTCCAGCCACGCTCCCGACTCGGGGAGCTCCACGGTGTCGCCCACGGTCGGTGGCTCCCCGTCGACGTCGTCCTCGTCGTCGAGGTCCGCGGTCAGTGCGGCGACCGAGTTGAGCGAGAGCGCAGTCGAACCGTCCCGGACGGCACGTACGGCGAACGCCAGCGCGAGCGCAGCATCGCCGCCGACCTCCTCACCGAGCTGGCGGCAGATTCGCGTGGCGACGACGCAGTCGCTGCCGTCCAGGAAGCCCGCCTCGTTGAGGGTCGCCAGCCGCCCCTCGGCGACGACAGTGACGGCTGGGTCCGCGGTCATCGCACCCCCTCCCGCGTACGACCGTCGAGCACGGCCGACAGGTCTTCGAGCAGCGCCGACGGTGGACGCCACGAGAACACCCCGCACGGGTGCCCGTCCACCAGCGGGGTGTCGGGGCCGGCCATGCCGCGGAGGTACAGGTACATCACGCCGCCCAGGTGCACGTCGGGGTCGTACGCCGGGAGCCGCCAGCGCAGATAACGGTGGAGCACGACCGAGTACAGGATCGCCTGCAGCGGGTACGTCGAGTGCGTCATCGCCTCGGCCAGCCGCGCTGGCGCGTACTCGGCGAGGGTCAGCTCGGCGTCGGTCGGTCCGAGCCAGTTGGTCTTGTAGTCGACGACGTAGAACTTGCCGTCGTGCCGGAAGGTGAGGTCGATCGAGCCGGTCAGATAGCCCAGCAGCGCCTGACCGCCGAGCTCCTCTCCGTCGAGGGCATCGGCGTACGCCCGCAGCGGGTCGCCGGCCGGCAGGTGCTCGCGCAGGATCGGCGCCATCGCCCCCAACCGCGCGTTCGCGTGAGGGCGATCGCCACCCGCCAACGGCAGCTCGAAGTCCATCTCCGCGAACCGATCCGTACGCGGCAGGTCGACCAAGGTCACGCCGTCTGCCAGCGGCCCCAGCGACGTCGTACAGACGGCTTCGAGCGCCGTGGCCAGCGCGTCGGGGTCCACGTCGACCGGCCACCACGTCAGGTGTTCGCGGGTGCGGTCGGCGAGATCGCGATGCAGGTCGTCGGCCTGGAAGTCGGCGTCCTCCAGCACCGCGTGCACCAACGATCCGAACGTGGTGCCGACGGGCATCTGCGCCATCGGTGAGGGAACGTCGCCGCCGACCAACGCGCGCGGGCCGGCGGCAGTGAGGGGTTCCTCGTCGTCGCGTCCCACCGCATCGGCCTCGGGCTCTGAGGTGGCCGAGCCCGAGTCGTGCGAGGCCGCGGTCAGCGACGAGTACGACGTTCGGCGCCACACCTGGTCGACCCAAGAGCGGTCGAAACCCCGCACTGCCAGGGGTGTCGTCGCCTGCTCGGCCGGGACCTCCGGCGCGCGCCGATCGCCGTCGACCTCGGTGAGGCTGAACGCGCCGTGAGCCGCCCAGGTCTGGAGGATGTGCTCGGAGGTCGCTCCGTCCTTCAGCGGCACCTGCTCAGCAGGAACCACCACGTCACCATCGCCACCCTGTGCGCGAGCAGCAAGCAACGACTCGAGCTGCTCGGCAGAGTCGGCCTGTCCGAACAGGAGCCTGTGCAGGGCCGAGTTGGCGGTGTTCCACGTGGGAGCCCACCAGACGACGACCTGCGACTGGGCCCGCGTCATCGCGACGTACGCCAGGCGCATGTTCTCGCCGAGCGCCTCGGAGCGGTGCTCGGGCTTGTTCACCTCGGTCGAATCGAAGGAGAGCACCCGTTGCCCGTCGCGGTGGATGATCGCGGGCGTCGGGTCGTCCCGCATCCAGTGGTCGAACAGGAATGGCGCGTACACGATCGGATACTGCAGGCCCTTGCTGCCGTGGATCGTCGACAAGGTGACGGCCAGGGCGTCGGAGTCGAGCCGCATGATCCGCGACGCCGCGGTGGTCGCCGTGTCGTCCGCGCTCTGCTGCCTGAGCCAGGCGACCAGGCTCGGAAGCGCACGTGTCCCGTCGAGTACGTGCTCCTGCAGGAGCTGGGCGCAGTGCTCGATGTCGGTCAGATCGCGCTCGCCTCCGACCTGCGACAACACGCGCGCGTCGAGACCCTGGCTGCGAGCAACGTCGAGTACGGCGGCGATGGCGCCGCGGTGATACGCCGCGACCAGGGAGCGCACCTGTGCAGAGATCGCCTCCGTCCCCTGGTCCCCGTCGGCATCCAGCTGCTCCACCGTCCACCCGAGGAACGGCGTGAGCGCCGCCAGGCGAAGGCGTTCGGGGCGGTGCGGCTGCTCCAGCGCCATCATCAGGTGAAGCCACCATTCAGCGGCGATCGTACGAAGGACCGACTCGCTGGAGACCAGGACGGACGGGATCCCGCGCGTACGCAGCGCCGTCCGCATAAGATGCAGGTCGCGGTTGGTGTGCGCCAGGACCGCGATGTGCTGGGGTCGTACCGGAGAGTCGTCGAACGTGGCGCCGGAGGTGAGCAGGCGCGCGATGTCGGCGGCAGCGTCGGCGCAGACGTTCTCTCGTACCGTCCCGATCGCGAGCTTCTTGCTGCTCAGCATCGCCCGCAGCCGGAGAGGGCTGTTGTCCGGCGCTCCCTGCAGCCGGTGCGCCGTCCTCTGGGCGGTGATCGGGTGGGCGACGATGCCAGGCGAGAGCTGGACGTTCGCCATCAGCCGTTGCAGCGCGTCGACCAACGGCGCATCGCTGCGGTAGTTCGTCGGCAGCGACGTCCGCGTCGTCGCCGTCTTGGCGGCGAGCAGGTACGTGGCCACGTCGCCGCCGCGGAACGCGTAGATCGCCTGCTTCGGATCGCCGATCAGGACGAGCGTCTTACCCCCCGCTGGTTGAGCGAGCGAAGCCTCCGTTGGTTGAGCGAGCGAAGCGAGTCGAAACCCCTCATCGTCGGTCGCGAACACCCTGGAGAACACCTGCCACTGCACCGGATCGGTGTCCTGGAACTCGTCGACCAGTACGACCGACCAGCGTTCGCGCATCCGCCGCCGTGCCGGGCTGTCGTCAGCCTCCAACGCGTCGGCGAGCTCGCTGAGGAGGTCGTCGTAGCCGAGCAACGCCGCCCTGCGCTTGCGCCGCGTGACCTCGGCGCGGACCTTCTCGACGAAGGCCAGCCGTGTCGCGATGGGCCCGGTCGGGTTGGCGGGCGACAGCACCGCGCCTGGGTTGTCGAGTGCGATCTGCGCGTCGGTCTGGGCCTGCTTGTAGTCGAGCGTCGCGCCCGTCGCGTGCTCGGCGAGGTAGAGGTCGTCGACGACGTCCGCCTGCAGCTCGGTCAGGTCCTCCGCCAGCGTCGCGTACGAGTCGGAGTCGCCGGCAACGCCCAGGCCCTTCAGCACGTAGTGACAGAACTGGTGGATGGTCGCGATGGTCGCCGTGTCGAAGTCGGCCACGGCGGTGGCGAGGCGATCGATGCGCACCGCGAGCTCGTCGGCGGTGCAGTCGCGGAGGTGGTTGATCAGGACGTCGTCCGTGGCATCGCCCCGTTGCAGGATGGCGAGCGACTCCGCCATCCGAGCCCGGACGCGTTCGCGCAGCTCCTGGCTGGCCGCGCGGCTGAAGGTGACGATCAACAGCTCGGCGAGCGACCGGCCTTGCTCTGCGACGTACCGGACGACGAGCGCCGACAGCGTCCATGTCTTGCCGGTGCCCGCGCTCGCCTCGATGAGCGTCGTCCCCGACGGGAGTGGCGCGGTGATGTCGAAGCTGGTCATCGCGTCGGTCATGCCTCGCCCCCGTGCTCGTGGATCGGGTTCCAGATGCGCGGCCCGAAGTGTTCGAGGCCGCGGAGACGGTTGAGGTCCTCGACTCGCGACTGCGGTCCGAGGACGAATCGCCACCACGGGTCGTCGTTCTCGCCCGAGTACCTGCCGCCTTCCCAGACTTGACGGGCGCGGTCGAGCGACAGCGCCACTCCGTACGGGTCGCCGGGCTGAGTCCTGCGATAGGCGAGGGCGAACGCGCTCGCGGTCTTCGGGGCGACGCCCATCGGGAATCGCATCCCGGATTGCCGGGCCTGTACGAGGTCGGCGAGCCGCACCTCGGCCTCTGCCGGATCGGGTGAGGTGAGTCGGAGGCCGCCCTTCTTGCCGAGCAGCTCGGCGGTGTGCTCGCGCTCGGGTTCGGTCGCGGCGAGCGCCAGGAGGCGTACCCACGCGGCCACGATGTGCTTCGCGCTGATGGTGGAGTACGTGCGTACCCACACCGTGTCGCCATGGATAGCGCTGACCACGCCGGTCAGCCGTACGGTGTCGCCGCCCCCGGCAGTCAGCAGGTCGAGCCGGATGTCCACCGACCGCGGCGGGTCAGTGCCACGGTCGGCCGCGATCGCCGTCACCTTGGCCGCGATGTCGTCGCGTACGGAATGACCCAGCGCGCCCGGCGGGAAGCTTCCGCGTACGACTTCCCGGTCGAGGGCGTCCTCGAGCGCCGTACCGTCGAGCACCTCGCGCAACACCCGCTCGCCGATGTCCCACTGCTCCAGCCCGCCGAGGGCGATCGGCAATGAGTCGTTCGTCTCGTCCGCATCCCGCGGCACCACCACGTCGAGGCGGTTCCGCAGGAACTCGCGCGCCGGATTCTGGAGGAACGCCACCAGCTCATCGAGCGTGACATCGGAGGCGGGCTGCGGCGACAGGGGCTTGTCGAGGAATGCCTGCTTGGCAGGCGGGTCCGCACGGAAGGCACGCAGCGCCTCGGCTCCCGCGAGGGCGGCGGTGTCGAACGTGCCCCCAGGCACCGGGCCGTCGGGTCGGAAGTTGCGCTCGTCGAACGCCTGCAGCGGGTGGTGCCGTACGAAGCTCGGCTCGGCGGCGCCGTCGTCTCCCGGCGCTGTCGCCGTGCGGGCTGCTGCTGCGATCAGTTCTTGCAGCGGTACGGCCGGTGGGCGGCGGGTGCCATTGTGCTCGTCGAAGCCGGAGTAGATCGCCACGAAGTGCTCGCTGGCGGCCATCACGGCGTCGAGCAGAAGCTGACGGTCTTCGCTGCGTGCGTCGCGCTCGCCGACCTGGGGACGGCGGGCCAGGACGTCGTCGCCGTCGACCACCGGCGAGCGCGGATAGACACCGTCATCGACGCCGAGCACCACCACGGCCTTGTGCGGCACCGACCGCATCGGCACCATCGTGCACACCGTGACCGCACCGCTGCGGAAGTTGGCTCGGGTGGGCCGTGCGCCCCACCGCTGGTCGAGGAGCACCCGGATGTCGTTGAGACGGAGGGTCGTATGGTCGCCGGCCGTCTCGCCGATCGCGTCGAGGTCGCGGGCGAGCTGGGCGAACTGCCACTGCTCGTCGGGAGGAGTGTCGGCGAGGACCTCGATGGTTTCGCGCAGCCATCGCATCCACGCAGCGGCCGAGAGGGTGCCGCGTACGGCGTCGGCGGCGCGCTTGAGTCGCTCCATCAGCTCCAGGAAGCGGCCGACGACCTCGATGTCGCGACTGCCGATGTCGTCGACGGGTACGCGCGCGGCTGACGGACCGTCGGTGTCGGCGGCGACCGCGACTCCGAGGGAGATGCGGTCCATGCCGCGCGTCCACGTGTTCGCGTCGAGGCCGGCCAGCTGGTACTCGCCGCGGTGACCCGCGTCGTACCCCCATCGCACTCCCGCGTCGGTGACCCACCGGCTGACCCGTTCCAGGTCCTCCTCGTCGAACCCGAACCGCGCCCGTACGGCGTCGTGGCTCGCGAGGTCGAGCACCTCGGAGACGGTCATCCGCCCGGCGACGATGCTGACGACGCGATGGGCCAGATCGATCAGCGGGTTGGTCGCGCCGAGTGCGCGGTCGGCGAGCTGCACGCGGAGCTGTTGGCCGGGATGGTACGAGGTGGGGGTCGCTCCCGGCGCGGAGACGAGGCTGAGTCCGAACGTGGCCTGGATGAGCGGCGCGAACGTCTCGATGTCCGGGCACATCACGAGGATGTCCCGCGGCTGCAGTGCGCCCTGGCCTTCGGCGAGGAGGGCGGTCAGGACTTCGCGGAGCACCTCCACCTGGCGGGCCGGGCCGTGGCAGGCGTGCACCTGGATCGAGAAGTCGTCGGCCGTGGTGGTCCGCGTCTCGTCGGGGGCGCGGTTGGCGCGGATGTCGGCCTGGAGAAGCGCGAGGCGATCTGTCCTGCTCGTCGGCGTGGAGTCGAGCGGGTCGTGGACGGTGACGCCGTCGGTGCTCAGCACCGCCTGAAGCTCGCGGACGTCGCGACCGAGCGTGGCGAGCAGCGGGTGCTTGGCGTGGCGGGCCGTACGGTCATCGACGCGCGCGCCTGAGGTGGTGTTGTCCTCGAGGTCGGACCACAGCTGCGGAGATGGGTGGGGCAGCCAGAGGTGGAGCTCGCGGCCCTTGCCCAGGGCCACGACCAGCTCGCGGTCGGAGGCGGCGAGGCGGGTGTAGCCGAAGAACGACAGGCGTTGCGGAAGGTCGAGGGCTTTCGTTCCGGAGGCCAGCTCGTCGACCACGCGCCGGTGACGTTCGGTTACGGACTCGGTCAGGTCGTGTCGTTCGCGTACGAGCTCGACCGTCCGCCGCCACAGGATCGGCTGCCAGAGGAAGTCGTCGGGCAGCGCGCCGCCCACGCCGTCGGAGGGTGTGTTGTTCTCCCAGTCGTCGAGCATGTGAGGGCGCTCTCGCGCGTACGAGGCGAACAATCCGGCGATCCTTCGCGCCACGGCGTACCGGCGCGACTGACGAGCCTTGCGTTCCCACTCGGCCCGCGGGTTGCCGACGATCTCTGGGCCCGCGCCGAGGTGGTGGGTGAGTGCGTCGAAGCGAGGGGAGCCGCTGAGCTCGTCGATTGCCTCGAGGGTCGGCCACACCAGGCGGTCAGCCTGCCACGGGTCATCGCGGTCACGGCCGAGCAGCATGCTGATGAGCGACTGCGGAGCCATGATCTGCAGGCCCGCACAGACGCCGTCATCGCCTGCCGTTGTCCCGAGCGCGTGGGAGAGCTGCTGCGCCAGCCAACGCTCCACGCCGCGTGCCGGGACGACCACTACTTCGGGCGTGAAGACGTCGGCGGGGTCATCGCGCAGCATCGAGGCGAACTCGCGCACCAGCACCTCCGGCCGATCGCCCCGGTGCACGTTGATCCCCACGCCGTGACCCTAACCAACCCGCAACGCAAACAACCCCCACTCGGCGACGGAATGTCGCCGTAGCATGGCGCGATGCTCTCCCGCCGGGATCGCCCACAGCCTGAGGACCCCAGCGTCGCGCTCGTCGAGCGGATCCTCGATGCGGCCGCCGCACCATCAGTTGGCGCGCAAGCGCTGCGAGACGAGCGGCTGGTTGCGACATACGCGATCTGGTTGTGCGCGTGCGAAACGTTGGACGATTCGCCAGTCTGGCTCTTGTACGCAATTGGGCAGGACAGCATCGGTTGGTGCCGACTCGGCGAGAGGGAAATCTCCGAGGTCGTCGATGCAGCGCACGTCACGGGCTGCCACCCCGAGCCTGCCGGGGTGCTGAAGTGGTTGCGCGGCGAATGGCCGTATCCGTGGCGTGGCCCCGCTGACTTCCCTGAACACTCCTTCATCTACAACGAACTGCGTCGTCGGATCATCGCTCCCTAGTGCCGATGACGTTGTCGGGGACTTGTCGATGACGATTCCGTACGAGTCCCCGCGCGGGCCGTGCCGTTCTGGAAGGCATCGATGCAGTTGCCGCTGACTAGGTTGCCTCCGGGTTACCCCGAGTGTTGAGGGGCGCGATTCAGTGGGGGAGGACCGGCCTGCCAAGACCAGCCTCGGTTGCCCTCGACGATGCATCAGCCGAGTCATTCGCGGCGGATCGACGCGGCCGTTTCGCGGATCGATCCACCGTCTTCGACCTCGAGCCTGAGTTGGGATCCCGCGTGGCGTCCAGGCCGAGGTCGAGGACCCCTTGCCCTTCCTCGATGTTGCGGCGACCCGTCTGCACGAGCGTAGCCAACTCGGCCTCGGTGTGGGCTGAGCCGAGATGCTCGATCACGACCACACGGCGGTTCCTTGCGGGCGATCTGGACAGCGATCGCACCCGAGGCCGTCTTGACCTTCCGCAGGAACACCACGCCCGAAACCTAGCCGCCTTAGTGTGCCACTCCGCCGCCCCGCACCCCGCTGACCAGCACAAACACACCACCAAGCGCGACATCAACCTGCGCAAGTCAGTGTCCGATGTTGCTCTACTTCGTCAGGGAGAGGGCGCCACATGTACACAAGTAGGTCTTGTCAGTGACCTTCCGAATCCACGCGCCACACTGGTCGCAGTGGACCGCCTCATAGAGATGGAGCACATCCTCCGCCAGCACCTCGACGTCACTCCAAGGGATGCTCTCCGCGAAGTCATTGAAGTGGCCGCCGAGCAGGTTCCGGAGGTCCAGACGCTGGTTTACGCTGTCCACCGTTTCGGCAAGGCCCACAGTCCGAAGCAATTTGCACAGTCCAGGCCACATGTCACCAATCGTGTAGCGATCGCCTTCTCTCCGCTTAACACTTGTTTCCACGCGCCAGCTCAGCTCGTGGCAGATCTCCTCTAGCAGGATGCCGACTGCGGCCGATGTCATGCGTTCATCGTGCTGTTCTAGGCCCGCCCTCAGCGTTTCTATGCGTAGCCGTGTGGCACCCGTGACATGGATTCCTTCAGAGAACGTCCAACGCGCGATTGTGCGCTCCACCACGGACCGTCCTCGTCGACTGAACAGCCCTCGGACTTGAGCTAGCCATCCTCTGTCATGACCGGTGATGACGAGCTGCCAGTCCTTGAAGTTTTGCAGCACGTAGTCCATGACGCCCACGCGCACGCTCGCGTCGACGCTCTGCAGAGCGTCGTCCAGAACGAGTACCTTCGCCTGCCCCAGATCTCCCGCCTTTTTGGTTACGGCAAGGAAGAAAAGCAGTGCCACCAAGTCCTTGTATCCCTCACTGAACGCCTGCTGGGGAAGGGCTGCGGTGCCATTGTCGAACCGGACGACGACGTCAAGGCTCATTGGGCCGGACTTGGCTACCAGCACGTCCAAAGCAACCACGTGCTTGGCCCGGGTGATGGTTATGAAGCTGTCCGTGAGCTCGCCGCCCACCGACTGCAACGCGGGAACCACCCGGTCGAACTGAGATTTGTACGCACGAGGATTGAGCAACTCGACGCCTCGTTCGAGCCTCTTCTTGATGGAGCGCAAGCGGTTCTGCGCCTCTCTCAGTTCATGAACGAGTTCCCTGACAGTTTCCGGGAGGGCATCGACGGCCGCCTCGCCGGGCGCGTCACTGACCTCCAGGAGGAGATCGTGCACAAACGCGTCGAGCTCGGTTGCAATGCCCAAGTCCCTACGCTGGTCGGGATAGAGCGTCTGAAGTTGTTCGGCTAGGTCCGCACGCACGACTCGGAGCAAGGAACGTTCCTCCTCCAGGAGCTTCAATTCCTCGTCCGGACGGACCCCGAGCGCGCCCGACGCCTCTGGGAAGTAGTCAAAGAAGACGGCGCCGCGAGAGAGAGCATCGGCATCAAGGAAGCGGAGGATGTCGGCCCGTCGGATCACGATGGGGGCGATTCTGAAGCCGGCTCGGACATCAAGATGTGAAGGGGTGTCTCGACCGTTGCCGTTCGTCACGAGTGAGCGCTCGACTCGGCTGCCGTCACTCAGCGTGACATTGGCTGCCGCCTTTGGCGACAACAGATTGCGCACTTTCGGTCGCAACCCACTTGTGAAGTCTGACGACCGATCCACACGCCCCTGGAGGGCGAACTCAAGGCCATCAACAAGGGTTGACTTGCCGACCCCGTTATCTCCCCAAAGGAGGATGTCGACGGGCTTGCCGTTCTTTGTCAGGTCCAAAGCCACCCGCGCTGGCGATCCTCTGAAGCCGACGACGGACACCTCTGTTACCCGGAGCTTGGCATCGGACCGGTCGTACTCCGGCAACCGATCGACCGGCGCACTGCTTGTTGCCGAAGACGCTATGCGGGCCAGCCGCGTGGCCACGTCCAGGTCCAGCGGCGTACGGTCCTCGATCCGTATGCGATCAGCCGCGGGCGCAACAACGAATTTCGTTGTGGCAGTCACTTGATCAACGAAGGTTCGCCACTCCTGCGGCGTACATCCCGTGAGCTCGGTCAGGTGACGAGCGTTGATGTGCCCACCATTGCTTACCCACTGGCGCAGCGACCTTGGGAATCCTTCGACTCCGCCGTTCACCTCGTGAACCATCTGTCGACCGGTGGCCGACCTTTTCGGTACCGAAGCCCCCCTGATCAGCCAGGCCAGTGCGACGATGACTCGTTGGTGGTTCTTGGGCGTCGACTGTTTCAAGGCAATCTGGATCGCACGACGCAGCAATTCCAGGGAGGCCTTCGCCGCTGGTTCGTAGTTCTGATGCTTGATGTAGTCGAAACGACGGCTGTCGAGTTGCTCGTCGGTCAGGCGGTCGAACCGAGGCCCCAGAGATCGGGGATTGCGAGAGCGGTGCAGAGCCTCACCGATTCGGGAGATGGCCTCGTAGGTTGAGGGAAGATCTACCTGAGTCATGTCAGACGCCTCCTGGGCCTTCGCCCGGCTTGTTAGGCAGCAAGACTTCTTGATCCTCACCAGGTCCGATGACCGCGCCGTTCTCCAGAACCTTCGCGGTGGGTATGTTGCAGGAACGCCACACTTGGATGATCTCGTCGCGGTCGTCGATCGCTAACCGTGGCCGGAAGCGGCGAGTGATCCGCTCGGCGATTTCCCGTTTGATGACCGCGTCCGGACGGTAGTCGCCGTTTGCTCTCAGGAACATCTCGTCGTAGGCGATGGCGTGCTCATCCAGCCACAGGGCGGTCAGGAACGCCCAACGTGCTTCGCGAGCGGAGACGACCAGAACGAGGTGTCCGTCGTCGCGGAACTTCTGAAGCAGCTGCACTACTTCCGGAAACGGTGGGCACTCCAGCGATCCGGAATGAAATGCCGCGAAGTCTCGACGGAACGAACCACCGTTCGGTGGCTTCTTCACGAAGTGGCTGACTGCGCGCACATCGCACAAAGTCCCGTCCATGTCGACAACCACGGCGGCTGGCAAGTCAGCTGCAAACGCCCCCGAGGTCACCCCCGAAAGTTATCGGATCCCTGCCCGTGGCGCCGCCGTTTCGGGACCAAACCGCGGTTTCGCGTTCCACTATGTGATCGGCCGGGGCCTAGGTGACGACTCCTCCGTCACCCGATAGCCGCGCAAGACGGCCATCGCGTCGACGGGACGCCATGCTGCTGCTTGCACGATCGCCGTGTGTCGGGATCCCGCGTGGCGAACGCGTAGTGGTGCTCACGGCCGACCCACCGGCAGGCAGCGCTGCCAGCTGGCGCCGGGAAGGTTCGCCGCGATCGCCTCGACCAGGCCACGGTGGGCGTCGGAGGTGACCAGCCGGATCCCGGACAGGCCTCGGGCGACGAGGTCGGCGAAGATCTCGTTCCGCGCCGCACCGGTCTCAGCGGTCGCCACACGCATGCCGAGGACCTCACGGTGGCCGTCGTTGTTGACCTGGAGTGAGCAGCACGACGGCGTTGATCACCCGGCCGCCCTCGCGGACCTTCATCGAGCGCGTCGGCGGTGACGAACGTGAACGGTCCGGCCTCGTCGAGCGGACGGTGACGGAAGTCCTCGTCGACCGAGTCGAGGTCGGCGGCCATCCGCGAGACCTGGGACTTCGACAGCGAGTCGATGCCCAGGGTCTTGACCAGCTTGTCCATCCGTCGGGTGCTGACGCCGACGAGGTAGCAGTCAGCGACCACGGCAATCAGCGCGGTCTCGGCACGCTTGCGGCGCTCGAAGAGCCACTCGGCGAAGTAGGCGCCCTTGCGGAGCTTGTGGATCGATCGCGATATCGATTGTTCCGACCCGGCTATCGAGGTCGCGGCGGCGGTAGCCATTTCGCTGCGCCATCCGCTCCGGCGACGGGCGGCCCCAACCACCGCGTCGGCATCGGCCGACAGCAACGCGTTGATGATCGTCTGCAGCAACGAGCGCATCAGATCCGGGCTGGCCTCGGACAGGGCTTCGCCGAGCAGGCCGGGCAGGTTCGACAATGTGGGGAGCGGCCATCGTGATGACTCCATTCGAGGGTTCTGTGAGAGGTTCACTCGAAGGATCACGCGGTGGCCGCGTCTACGTCCATCACCGACACGGTGACGAACTCAGCGACCGCGCTACACCACTATCAGGAACTCAACTGGTTCGGAGCGTCGCGCCTCGGAGCGAGCGGCCCTCAAAGGGACGTCGAACGCGGCGGAGTGACGCAACGTCGTCCCAACGTGCCTGGCGAACCACCAACGTCGAATATGAAGAGCCGCTTTCACCGAGAGCTTGCGGTAGAGCTCATTGCTGCGACAGGGGCGGGGTGCGCGACTAAGGTTGGATCGTGAGACGACGAGGTCGGCCAAGGATCACGACCTCTGATAGTTCCACCGACACAGACGACGTGTCCGTGAAGGACCTGACTGGCCTCACGGCCGACGCGCTGGACAAGGAGCAGATTGATCAGTTGCATGCTGCCACCCTGCAGGTGTCGGGCAACTGCTTTGAGTTGAAGAAGCTCTGCGCAACTGTCCTGGTCGCCGCAGGAACGCTAATCGCGACTCTCAGCGATCGCGAACTCGATCAAGCGCTATTCGTCGGTGGGCTGGTGGTCGTTCTCGTGTTCTGGACTGCCGACGCACAGAGTTACTACATCCAGGCAAAGTTGCGAGGCAGGATGAAGGAGCTTCAGCAGACACGTGCCCGTCGCATCGCCGATCTCCATGGCTATGTTGCCGACGGTGTCGGGATACCGATCAACCTTCCGCCAGCACGTTGGCGTCGAATCCGTCATGCGTTCTTCAACGCATCGATGCTGTACTACTTCCTGGTTGCTGGGGTGCTGATGAGCGCATGGGTTGCCTACGGGCGTGGCCTAATCCGATGACCATCGCGTTCCTCAGTTATTCCATGCGAGACGGCGCTGTGCACGCAGGTGCCCTGGAGTTGATCGCTGATCAGGTTCGGAAAGCGCACGAGTTCGTCTATGTCGATATCCTCCACAACAACGATCCTTTGCCCCAAGCACACCTGGAACACGTACTGCGCAACTCGACGACGCTTTACGCCCTGCAGACACCCGCGTTCTCGTCGTCACCCTGGGTGCGGCGCGAACTGACACTCGCCAAGCGACTGGGGATTGAGATCACGCCGATTAGCCTCGCGGCTGACGGAGCAGCGCCGAGTCGCGGCGAATCATCGCAGCCTTCATGGCACGGTCGGCACCGCGTCCTCACTACGGGTGTGTAAGGCCTTCTGCTGCGATCCGGCGGGGCCCGCGTGGGCTCAGCCTCCCGCTTCCAGCGCCGCCCACAGTGGCTGGACGCGGTCGCCCTCTGGGGCATAGACGGGGCGCTCGTCGGCGCTGATCACCGCCCGGTCGAGGAGCACCTGCTCGGGAAGCTGGGTGAAGTCGTGTCCCTGGTCATGCCGTACATGGTGCCACTCGGCTCTTCGGGCGCGATCATCGTTGGCGTCCGGAATCCCGTCGGGCTTGAGGGGGCTCATTCGCCGCGGCAAAGGAACACAGACGAGGTTCGCCCTGGCTTGGGGCATAGGTACTGGACCAACTTTAGAAGTCTTAGAGAACCGCGCCCGTCCGAAGGGGCTTATGTTCAAACTTGACTTGAACGCATGCGATCCGGCCCGATCGACCTTGGCGCCCGATTGTGCCGCCGGGGCGGATGGGCCAACCTGCGACTAGCGAGCGGTGAGATCGCGTACCTGGCCCGGCGGAAGGCCCTTGTTCGCCTCCCATATCTCCACCCAGGCGAAGAACTCTTCGGTTGCCTGAATCGCTGCCTCGAGGATCTCAAGCCAGAGCCTCTCGGGCACGAGATCTCGGGGTAGGGGAACGCGGATATGGACCGATCCCTCCTCTCCTGCTCGAATCGTCGTCATCATGTGATTGACCGAGAGGTGAACCCAGCCAGAGGTTTTGTCGTAGACGGTACCTGCCCACGGATGCGTCGCTGCAGCGAGATCCTTGAGCCGAGCATCCGTCAACGATTTGTTTTCGGAGTCCTTGATGTGCCGGAACTGTGTGCCAGCTAGGACCTTCATTGAAAGTTCGTCAGAGTCGCCACACGTTGCGAGGTAATGGGCACGAAAGAGAGTGTCGAGCTGGAGGCGCAGTAGGGGGGCGGCAGCATGCAGGTTAAAGGTATCGACCGCATCTATGAGCGCGTCAATCACACCGAACGTGCGCTGGATCATCGTGATGACGAGGAAGTCCGTCGCGTAGAGGTTGCCGTTGTCCACTTCAAGAACACGGGTGGCGAGGTCAATGGTGTGGACACGGAGCGCGTCGAGGCGCTCTCTCCGAGGAAGCGTCGCCGGGTGGACCTGTGCGCACGACCCATCGCGCACCGGCTTGGGCTCGCGGGGACCTATCAGGGCGTTCACCATTTCCTCATCCTGAACGATCGCGGGGCCTTCTGTCGCCGGTGTATCGCACCACCTTCTACGTGGAGGCGGCGAGATGGACCGGCCCGGGTACGACCTTGAACCGTCGAACTGCAACGCCAGGACACGAGCCGGAAGGAACGCGGCGCAGTGTCGCGACCGGACGGCACGCGGACGGCAAGCGGGCGGATTGACGGTGGCGGAGGGGCCGCCCCAGCGTGCGTAGGGTCCGATCTCGGCTCGGCGAGTTGGTCCCGAGCGAGGATCGTGGACTCAGACAAGTCGCCGCTCGCTCGCCGAGGAGGTTGCCGTGTCTGCCGCCCATCAAGGCGTTCTGGATGTCTGCCGAGGGCGGCATCCACTATCGCGCGGTACCACATTCCCTCTCCTCGCGACGTAGCCGAAACGGGTTTGCCCCGTCCTCCACCTTCCAGAGTGATGATCCGGGACAATGGCGATCATGGGGCGTTCCGGGAATCCAGCGAAGCGCGCACTTCAGGATGCCGCACTAGCCCGCGCAAGGGCGAAGGAAGCGGCTTCCCTGATCAGGGCAACCTTCTACTGTGACGAGAGTGGCTACACCGGCGCTAACTGGGCAGATGCGGATCAGCCGGTATTCGTACACGGTGGCTGGTTGGTCGTGAATAGCGCTCGGGGCGGAATTCTTGACGAAATGTTGGCCCTAAGGGAGCGATTCGGCTTGATTGGTGGGGAGCTAAAGTGGGCGAAGGTCGCAAGGCGCAGGAATTCCTCGGCCATCTATCGCAACCTTTTCGAGCTGATGCTCAAACACGGCGCTCTCCCGTTCTTCTTTGTGATGGACAAGGACTTTCTCCTTGCCGCCAAGACGGTTGAGACATTCTTTGATCCAGCCTATAACCGCCACCTCGACCCTGGGTTTACCGGAGCCTATGAGGAGAAGAAGCAACTTGCTGAGGAGCTCCTGCCTGCCAAGGAAATCCTCGCTGAGTTCGCAACCATGCACCGTGAAGGTGTGGTGCCACCTCGTGAGCGCGTCGGGGCACTCGCTGAGATGATCGCGGAGTGGTTTGAGTTGGGCGGCACGCAGTGGGTCGCCGAGACGCAGCGAGACTACTCAGACCATGAACTCGACGATCTAAGGAGCGAGTTCGGGGCAACGAACTCAATGAGAAGCACGACCGGTCACTCGCTGCCGGGACTGATGCAACTCCTAGAAGGCTTCATGAGGCCACGCGCCATCGCGCTCAGAATCTTGCATGACAACCTGACTCGCTTTGATGACCTCATCGAATTCGTGCAACGGCTGCTCCGGCCGCCTGGGCCGATGGATTCCATGAAACTCGGCAATGGCTCGTTCTACTTCTCTATGCCAACCGTCACCGGATTCGATCTTGTCGATTCGAAGTCTGAGCCCCTCGTGCAACTCGCCGACCTCCTGTGTGGCTTCGTTCGAACCGTCTTCACGAAGGTTAAGAACGGTGAGGAGTTGGACGACGACGAATTGGCGATCTGCTCGGACATTGCAATGGTGCACGTTGAGTACTATTGTTGGGACGCAAACATGCCCGAAGCAATGTGGGAGTCGTTTGCGACACAGGGGTGGGCCGAACTTCGGAGGCGATTCGGGTCCTAGAATGGCAAGATTGATTTCAGTATTTGCCTTTCTCTGATGTCGGAGTAGTCCCAGTCCTAGGCAGCAGATGACTGCGTACATCACCCACGTTCGTTTGAGCCCTCCGAGTTCGAACAACATCACCCGTCACGGATGTGATGTGGTCGCAGAACGGACAGACCGGACACTGCAGTAGAGAGCCGTCACGGTCGACTTCATCGACAAGGGGAACACCGCCTTCGTCAGCGGGAACCCCGACGCTCGGGTGGGCGTAGTGTAGGGGACGCCGCCCTATCTGCGCACATATACAGACGGCAACTGGACGAACAACTTGCTGAGCGTCCCGCGCTTCTGAGATGGGCGGCCTGACGGTGGCACGTGAAGGTGGTGGCCAAGCGCGCGGAACGCAGTGGAATGACCCATGTCTGCCAGGGGATCGCGACTCGATTCGAGCGGGTTCGTCGTCCGTCACAAACGGCGCGCATCCGACGTTGTCGATTCCACACCGCAAGTCGCCTTGGCTGTCGTACGGTCGTGTCTCGTTGTCACAGGCAAAGACGATTAGAACATCCTTCCCCGCGCAGAGAGCGTGACGCCGCCCATGACCGCCAAACCGACTGAATCAACGCCTAAGCGCATGCTGATCGAGTGGGCCAACGGCCACGACGACTGGGTGCGCGAAGCGGTCGCACAAGTGTTGTCGTCTAACCGCGAGCTGTCCGAGACTCAGTTGGCGGCACTCGTCGAACGCTTCCTGATCGAGAAGGACCTCGCCAGCAAGCCAGCGGACTACATCACGGCTGTCCCCAAACTTGAACTCGCTGCCGACGAAGTCTCCGCCGAGGATCTGCTCGAGCTCGGCGAACTCACAAAGGTTGCCGGTGTCAACGCGCTGGCGCAGGGCCAGTCACTGGCCTTCCACCCGAATCTCACCGTGCTATATGGAGAGAATGGGGCAGGCAAGCCTGGTTACTCGCGCGTGTTGAAGCGCCTAGCGGCGGTTCGTACGGCCGAGGACATTCTGCCGAACGCGCACGCAGATGGGACGTCCGCGCCTCCAACCGCTTCCGTCTCCTACTCTCTCAACGGAACCGCGAGCACCATTGATTGGAAGAACGAGGCGGGTGTTGCACCGCTGACACGCATGAGCGTGTTCGATGCGCCCGCGGTGTCTCTCCACGTCGACGGCGATCTGAACTATGTGTTCACGCCCCGCGAGATCGCGCTCTTCACCTATGTCTCGGGCGCGCTCCGTCACGTTCAGGAGACCGTCGAGGTAGAGGCCCGTTCGATCCAACCGTCGGGCAACCCGTTCCTGATCCATTTCCAGCGTGGCACGTCGATCTATCCGAAGATCGAAACTGTCGGAGCGACTACGGATCTCTTGGAGCTGGCGCGCCTCGCCGACGACACTGTTGATGGCGAGGCCCGGGCTGAGAAGCTCGCCGGCGAAGTGGCAGCTCTGAGGGCCGGCAACTTCGATGCGCGCTGTCAAGCGGTCGAGGCTGAGCTGGGGCGGATTGAGGCGTTGTCACTGGCGGCAAAGACTCTCCGTGACTTCAACGTCGAGCAGTACGAGGCGCCGTGCAGCGGTTGAACGACTTGAAGCCGAGCATCGGCGGGCCCGTGCTGAGCTGTTCGAGCCTGGGGAACTGCTTGGCGCCCCCGACGACGAGTGGAGCGCATTCGTCACGGAGGGTGACCGCTACGTGCGCCATCTCGAGCTCAACGACTACCCAACGACATCAGACAGCTGCGTCTATTGCGGCCAGGGGCTGTCGGCCCAGGCAGTCATTCTCATCCAGAAGTACCGCACGTACCTTGATGACGCTCTGGCCCGGCAGCTCCAGGAAGCCAAGCAGGCGCTGATGAGCTCCCAACTGCGTCTCGGTTCGTTGAGCATCGAGGTCCTCAAGGAGCACGCCCGACAGACCGCCTCAGCCAACTCCGCGCCGAGCTACGCACCTGTAGTCGGGGCCCTGATTGCTGACCTCGAAGCCGCGTTCGAAGCTACACGGTCCGGGCGTCCACTCACCGACGGCGTAGAGCTCGCGAAGTCCGCATCGACGACCGACAGGTTGCTATCAGCGGCAGCGACGTCTCTCGCGACGACGCTCGCGGACTTGAACAGTCAGCGAGAGGACCGCGTCGCAGCGCTTACCCGCAAGGAAGCTGAATTGGCGGAACTGGTCGCCCGGCTGGCGCTCGCCCGTCATCTGCCGACGATTCGCACGGCTGTTGGCTCCCACAAACGGGCCGCCAGAATGGACACCCTCACACGCTCGATGTCTGCCGGCATTCAGCGCTCGCTCACCAACCTGTCCAAGCAGGCCAGCGAAGACTTGGTCAACAGGAACTTCGAACGACTGTTTGCCCAGGAGTGCGCCGCCTTGAGCGCGCCGACCGTGGGCCTCGAATTTCAGGGGCGTCGAGGGCAGGCTGAGCGTAAGAAGTCGGTTTCGCAGTACCGTCCGTCAGCAGTCCTGTCGGAGGGCGAGTTGAAGGTCCTCGCGATTGCGGACTTCCTTGCCGAATGCCGGATGACTGGGGTGAAGGCGCCGATCATCTTCGACGACCCGGTAACAAGCCTCGACTATCTCCGCATGGGTGAGGTTTGCGAGCGGATCTCTCGATTGGCCGCCACTCATCAGGTGGTTGTGTTCACCCACAACATCTTCTTTGCATCAACGCTCCTGGGGCTCCGGGATGACCGTAAGCTCGGCTACACGTTCTACGAAGTGCGCGGCAACGATGAAGGCAAGGGATTTCTTCAGGCCGGCGGAAGCCCTCGAAAGGATTCCCCAGCTCAGGTCGGCAAGCGCATCACCAAGGCCATCGAGCTCGCGAAGCAGGCGGCCAGCGAACCATCGCTCCAAGACGCACTAGTCGAAAGCGCCTATGGCGTTCTCCGTACATGGTGCGAGGCCTTCATCGAGCAAGACTTGCTAGCCAACGTGGCGCAGCGGCATCGCGCAAATCTGATGATTGGCGGGCTCGACAAGATCAAGCTTGACCGGTTCGAGGGCGCCAAGACGGCTCTGCTGCCGCTCTTCGATCGGTGCTCCCGATTTATGCCTGGACACAGCCAGTCCGTTGAACAGCTCAACATCAAGCCGTCGCTTGCCGACTTCGAGCGAGATTGGGCCGCTGCGCAGGATATCCGCAAGGCCTACATCTCCGCCTGACGTCGGATGCTCAAAGTCGCCAGCCGGGGCGGACGAGGAAACGTCGCGTCGAGTCAGCGACATGGCCTTGTCGTCGTCCGGGGAGCGGAGCGCGTCCTTCTGGGCGGAATGACTCTGGCGATCACGTCCAACGTCCGTAGCTGCTTCGGGACTACGCGGACTGTAGGACGCCGGCGGTCGAGGGAGTCGCGAAGGGGTTCCGACTGCTACTTCAGCAGCGCCAATGGCAGCGGGTTGGGCGCCCGGGCGTGTCACACCACTGGCGCACTAGGCAGAGCGGGCATCACAGCGCCGGCAGAATCCGTCTCAAAGATCCAGGTCGAACGCGGCTCGGATCGCCTGCGCCAGGTCGCTTTCCTGGGATTCGAGCAGATAGCCGATCTGCCGTCCGACCGATTCCACGGGCACGGTCACGATGTTGTCGCAGCTCACGACACTGTCGTGGTCGAGTCCGTTGATCGAGCCGACAGGCACCTCGGTCGACAGCCCGCGAACCGTGCTCGTGATCGGAGCAACGGTGACTCGGCTGAGATGGGGACGAACGACCTCACGGGTCAGGATCAGCACTGGCCGCGTCTTGTCGAGACGGGCCATGTGGATCGGACGCATCAGTCGAGGTCGTCCATCGACACGCCGGCCGCGAACCCTGCGAGTCCGTCCATGTCGTTGTCTCTCCGTGAAGCAGCGAGGATCGCAGCGTCGCGTTCGGCGACCTTGCGGCGCTGCTCACGCTGGAGCGCCCGAGCGACTACTGCGGCACGGCTCGGTGCGTCGCCCTGTCGCACGAGTTCGTCCACAAAACCGACGAGTTCATCGTCCAAACGCACAGCGATCTGGGTGGTCATACCAGGACGGTACCACTGTGGGATTCATCTGCTGGGTCTCGATCGCTTCGCGCCTCGACCAGCGGAGGTAGGTGGTCTCGATACGCCCTCGCCTAGCGGCTCGGGCTACTCGACCAGCGGAGATCTCGGCGGCTCGGGCTACTCGACCAGCGGAGGGTGGTCTCGATCGCTTCGCGCCTCGACCAGCGGGGGTCTCGATCGCTTCGCGCCTCGACCAGCGGCCGGCGACCGGCTCAGCTCGCCGCGAGGGCCACTCCGTGGCGGCGGGTGACGGAGAGGATCGCCGCCATCGAGTCCTCGACCGGCCGGTCCGCCGGCACCGAGCTGGCGAAGTCCGCGAAGAATCGCCCCGCGCCGTCGCCGGAGGTGATCGCCACGAACCGCGCGGACTCTCCGACGACGCCGAACGTACTCGGTGTCCCGGCCGGGAAGACAACGACTCCGCCGGGCTCTACCTCGTACGTCGTGCCGTCGACGACGGCGGTGATCTTGCCCTCGATCAGGAACAGCACGCCGGTCCACGGCGACACGTGCGGCGGCGCCATCGGCGCGGCAGGCGCGATCATCTCAAAGACCTCGAAGGCCCCACAGTCGTCGTGGATGGCGACTTTCGCGACGTGGTCGCCGTCGATCATCGGGTAGTGCTGACCCTCTCCGGGCTGGACGTAGACAGTGTTCATGGCTCCTCCTCGGGCTGCGTACGTTCAGCCTCGAGCGACGGAGCGGCGGGGATGCGAGTAGTGCCCTACTCGACTCCGAGGATGTCCGCCATCGCGGCGCGCTCGGAGACGCCGAGCTTGTGGCCGGCGCGGTAGAGGTGGCCCTCGACAGTCCGCACCGACACCGTGAGCCGCTCGGCGATCTCCTTGTTCGACAACCCGCGAGCAGCCAGCTCGGCGATCTCCCGCTCACGGGCGGTCAACGGGAGAGGCCGTGCCGCGACCGCCAGCGCCGGCGTACGAGCACCGGACCTTCCGGAGAGCTTCTCCGCGAGGGCCGCGGCAGAGAGCGCGGAACCCTGCCGTCCGTGCCGGCGGTGCTGGTCGGCCGCCTGAGCCGCCGCATCGCCGGCGGCGACGAGGTCGCCAAGTCGGAACCATGCGTCGGCAACCTCGAGGAGCGCGTCGCCGTCTCCATCCGCCCAGGCTCGGGCATGGTCGCGGGCCACCGCGGCGCGGGGCCCAAGGTCGGTGAGTTCCGCGAGGGCAGCCACCGCGGCAGATGCGTCGCCGAGCTGGACCGCGGTCTGCCAGGCGAGCACCTCGTACGCGGGGGTGCCCATCCGGCGTGCGAGGTCAGCGGCGGCGACGGCGTGCCCGACTGCCTCGGTCGTGGATCCATCGGCCGCCGCCACCCATGCCCGTGCGAGGAGGTCGTCGGGAAGGAAGAGCCGGTACGCCGGGTGCTGCTCGGCGGCGATACCGGCCAGCAGAGGGGCGGCCTGCTCCGCCTCGCCAGCCTGTCCGAGCGCCGTCGCCAGCAACGTACGGCAGCGGAACCGGAACTCGTGCCCCGAGTCCGCCAGCCCGGCCCACGCCTCGCGCAGCGCGAGCAGCGCGTCGGTGACGCGGCCTGCGGCGAGGGCGGCATGCCCGGCGACGACCAGGCCCATCAGCCGAGCCGGACCTGGAAGGTCGGCCGACGCCGCCTGCATCCTCCGCGCCTGCGCCTCGGCCACGTCGGGCGTACCCGCGAGGCGGTGGCCGAGCACCTGCAGGTCCGCGAGCCCGAAGCCGGGGATGCCGGTGGGTACGCGGTCGGCGGTGAGCCCGCCCACGACCGCAGCCTCGTCGAGCAGCGCACGTTCGCCGGTAACGGCGGCCGCTGCGGACACGGCGGACGCGACCAGGATGCGGGCCAGGTCGTCGGGCAGCTCCTCGCGCAGCAGCGCCGGACCCCGGTCGAGAACGGGCGCCAGGTCCCCGACAGCGGCGGACCACGCCAGCGACATCGCTGCGACGTACAGCGGCGCCGCCCCGGTCACCTCGGCCGCGGCCAGCGCCTCGTGCGCGTCGTCGGCACGCGCCATCGTCCAGAGGAGATTGCCGGTGCGGTGGAGGTGCGCCATCGCTCGCGTCCCCGCGTCCGGTGCACTCGCCGCGAGGTCGGTGAGGATCGCTTCGGCCTCGTCGCCGCAGCTGAGCCAGGACAGCGCTCCTGCGTGCACGAGTCGGGCGAGCGGGTCGCCGGTGGCGGCGGCCGCGCGGGCCAACCGCTCGGCCAGCGGCAGGTCGTACAGGTGCGTCGCCGCCTCGGCGGCCCTCAGGAACAGCGCCGGATCCGGAGGTAGGTCGGAGTCGAGGGTGAGCACGGCCCTCGGGATCGGGTCCGGCTCCGCGTCGAGGGTCTGCGCGACCCGGCCGCGAAGCCGGCGCGCGCGCAGCGTACCCATCGTGGCGCGGCGGACCTCGCCGTACAGGGGGTGCGCCAGCCGGGCGACCACGCCGTCGGTACGCACCAGGCCGCGGCCCTCGGCCTGCTCGAGGTCGGCAGGCGAGGTGAGCGCGGACAGCGTCGGGACCGCCACCGGCTCGGCGAGCGCGACCACGTCGACGACCTCCTGTACGCCCGCAGCGAGGGCGCCGATCTCGCGCTCCAGCAGGTCGGTCAGCTCCGGGGAGATCGCGAGCTCGCTCGTCCACCGCCAGATGCCGGACGTCGGCGCGAACCGGCCCGCCGCCACCTCCCCGGCCAGCAGGTGCCGCAGGAAGAGCGGGCTCCCCTCGGTCAACGTCCACAACCGCTGCGCGGACGCCGAGTCGACCGGACCGCCGAGCACCCGAGCGACCAGGCCGGTGGTCTCCGTGACGTCGAGCGGCTTCAGGTCCAGGCGCGGGAGGTGGTCGTCCTTCCACAGGGAGGTCACGGTGTCGGGAGCGGACTCCCCGGTACGGAGGGTGACCACGACCGGGGCCAGCCGTCGTACGACCAGGCGGTGCAACACGATCGCGGAGTGCTCGTCGAGCAGGTGCGCGTCGTCGACGGCCAGCACCAGCGGCTGCTGTCGCGCGAGCTGGTCCAGCGCGCGGCCGATCGCTTCGGCGGCGTCGCCGGTCGGGACGTCGAGGAGCCCCGCGAATGCACCCAGCGGGAACGGACGGGCGGCCGCGCTGCCGTGGGCCCACAGGACGGTCGTGCCGCGACCTTGGGCGGCCGCCACCGCCTCGCGGGCGAGCCGAGTCTTGCCGAGCCCCGCCGGACCCGCCACCACGATCCCCGCCGCACCGGGCCGGATCGCCGCCGCGACCCTGCGCAGCTCCTCGTCCCGGCCGGTGAGCGGCCACGGCCGCTCCATGGCGTCAGGCTAGTGCGGACGGGATTCGAGTACCGCTCTACTTGCACCACCTGTCGCGGTCCGCGCGAAGGTCGGTGGATGAGCACTCGTACCGTCCTCGTCACCGGCGCCGGCCGCGGCATCGGCCGCGCCATCGCCGTACGTCTGGCCCGCTCGGGTTGGAACGTGTACGGCGGGGTCCGCACCGACATCGCGGGCAAGGAGCTGGCCGCGGAGTCCGACCGGATCACGCCGGTCGAGCTCGACGTCACCGTGCCCGAGCACGTGGCCGCGCTCGACCGCGACCTTCCCGAGCGACTCGACGCGCTCGTCAACAATGCCGGCATCGCGGTCGCCGGCCCGGTCGAGACGCTGTCCCGGGACGCGATGCACCACCAGTTCGACGTGAACCTCATCGGGCCGCTCGCGCTGACCCAGTCGATGCTGCCGCGGCTGCGCCGTACCCGGGGCCGGGTCGTGTTCATCTCCTCGATCAACGGCCGGGTGTCGTTCCCGTTCACCGGGATCTACAACGCCTCGAAGTACGCGACGGAGGCGGTGGCCGACTGCCTGCGGGTCGAGCTGCACCCCTTCGGCGTGCAGGTCGGACTCGTCGAGCCGGGCGTCATCGACACCGACCCCTGGCACGAGATGGACCAGGTCATCGACCAGCTCGAGGCTGGCCTCGACGCCGAGCAGCGCGCGCTCTATGCGGCGCAGTTCGCCGGTGAGCGGGTGCTGGTGGGGAAGATCCGGAAGAACGCCAAACCGCCCGAGCGCGTCGCCGCCGCCGTCGAGCGCCAGCTCACCCGGCGACGGATGCGGCCGCGCACTGTCGTCGGCGGGGACGCCCGGATGATCCTCGCGATGAAGGCGCTGCTGCCGACCCGCGGCCTCGACGCGGTGTGGCGGCAGGGGGTTGGAGGGTGAGGGGGGGTTTCGACTCGCTGCGCTCGCTCAACCAGCGAGGGGAGCGCGCCACTCAACCAGCGAGCCGGGGGTTTCGACTCGCTGCGCTCGCTCAACCAGCGGGCGGGAGGGCGCTCGCTCAACCAGCGAGCGGGGGGTGCTCAACCGACGGTGGTGCGGCGGGAGCGGTGGAGGAGATAGAAGAAGTAGGGCGCGCCCACCAGCGCGGCGAGCAGGCCGGCCGGCAGCTGCGTCGGCGCAGCCACGGTCCGCCCGAGCATGTCCGCCAGCACCAGCAGGATCGCGCCCAGCAGCGCTGCCACCGGGATCACCCGCAGGTGCCGCCGCCCGACCAGCGACCGCGCCGCGTGCGGAGCCACCAGACCCACGAACGCCACCAGCCCGATCGCCGCGACCGCCGTCGCCGTCAGCAGAACCGCGCACGTCAGCAGGACGAACCGCGCCCGCCCCGGCCGTACGCCCAAGACACGAGGCGTGTCCTCGTCGATCGACAACAGATCGAGGTAGCGATACCCGATCACCACCGCCGGCACGAGCACCACGATCGCGAGCATCATCGGCACCAGGTGCTCGTACGACCGCCCGTACGTCGACCCACCGAGCCAGGTCAGCGCCTTCGACGCGTTCCACGGGTCCGTCGTCACGATCAGCAACGACACGATCGCCTTCGCCGCGAACGACACGCCGACACCGATCAGCACCAGACGGTCAGTCGCGAACCCACCACGCGCCGCCAACCCGAACACGATCGCCGCCGCCACGAGCGCACCGATGCCCGACGCCCCGGCCAGCGCCCAGAACGACGCGAGCGGCACCAGCGTCACGACGATGACCGCACCCACCGACGCGCCACCGGCGACGCCGATGATCGTCGGGTCTGCCAGGGGATTGCGCGTCACGGCCTGGATCGCCGTACCCGCCACCGCCAGCGCGACACCAGCCAGCAGCGCCGCCACGACACGCGGCACGCGAGCGCCCATCACGTTCGTGACGATCGGCCCGGAGTTGCCCGTCGCCCAGTTGATGAGGTCGCCGAGCAGGAACATGCGGTCGCCGACCAGCACCGCGACGACGCACAGCACGAACAGCAGGACCGCCAGCACCGTCACGATCAGCCACGGGTGCTTCGAGCCAACCCCGCGCACGTCCAGCGCGTTCGACGCGTCGTCGAGGCGCGACGCGCGAAGCCGGTACGCGAACCACACCAGCACGAGCGCACCGAGCAGCGACGTCACGACACCCGTCGGCACCTCGACCGCCGACTGCGACCCGAGCACCGCCCGAATCAGCACGTCCGCGCCGAGGATGATCGCGATGCCGGCGAGACCCGCCACGAAGATCAACGCACGGTGCCGGTGCAGACCCGGAACGACCGGCGCGGCCAGCCGCACGAGCGCCGGCGCCGCGAGACCGACGAACCCGATCGGCCCGGTCAGCGTCACCGCCGCCGCGGACAGTGCGATCGCCACCACCAGCACGACGAGCTGCGTCTGCCGCACCGGGATGCCGAGTGAACGGGCCGCGTCGTCGCCGAGGACGAGCACGTCGAGCCGGTGCGCGTACACGACGAGCACCGCCAGGCACGCCACGACGACCGGCGTCATCAGGCGGACCGAGTCGAACGCGTTCTGGCTCAGCACCCCCGACTCCCACGCCTGGATGCCGCGCGACTCCATCGGGTTGAGGATGATCAGCGTCGTCGCGATCGACATGAGCACCATCGCGACGACGGTGCCGGCGAGGACGAGGCGTACGGTGCCGTACTCCGTCCCCGCCAGCACGAACACCAGCGCCGCCGCGGCGAGACCGCCGACGAACGCCAGCACGAGGTCACCGAGGATCAGCCCCGGCAGTCCCACCGTCGCGCCGACCGTCAGCGCGAGATACGCACCTGCGTTGACGGCCAGCGTGTCCGGCGAGGCCAGCATGTTGCGCGAGATCGACTGCAGCACGCAGCCGGCCGCGCCGAGCGCCATACCGACGACGACCGCCGCCGCGACCCGCGGGAGCCGCGAGTCGACGATCACCGCGGACGCCTGCGCGTCGGCCGAGCCGGTGACCCACCGCCAGAGATCGCTGACCCCCACCGCCGCCGTACCCTGCACGACGTCGATCGCGGCGAGCACCACGACGAGGCCGAGCAGGAGCACCACCGTGAGCGCGAGCGTCCACGGAGACTTCCGCGGCTCGTCGAGCTGGGGTGGTTCGGAACCCGTGACGGCGGGTTCGGCGGTGAGGGTCATCTCGAGATCGCTTCGGGTGGGTCAGCTCAGGTCAGGTCAGATCAGGCGACCGTGTCCTCGACGGCGTCGAGGAAGGCCTCCATGGACGCCGGGCCACCGAACATCCAGATGCTGTCGGGCAGACGCGTCACGTTGCCGGCCTCCACGAACGGGAGCGACGTCCAGACCTTGTTGTCCTTGAGCGCATCGGTGTACGGGTCGGCCTCGGCGTCGTTGCCGATGTACCAGTAGAGCGTGTCGTCCGGGAGCTTCGTCAGACCCTCGACGTCGGTCTGGCCGAGCCCGTACGCCGGGTCGCCCTCGATGCCGATCGCGCTCCACGGGTTCGCGAAGCCGAGCTCCTTGAGAATGCCGCCGATCTGCGATCCCTCGAGGTACGGGCGGACCGAGACCGAGCCGCCGGCGTCGTACGCGTCGTTGAACGCGACCGGCTTGCCAGCGGCATCCGATGCCTCGACGGCCTTCTTGGTCTCGGCGAGCGCCTCGTCGAAGTCGGTCTTGAGCTCCGCGGCCTCGTCCTCGGTACCGGTGACCTGCGCGACGAGGTCGACGTTCTTCCACATCTGACCGATCGGGTCCTTGGCGTCGCCGCCGGGGACGACGATGACCGGCGTGGTCTTCTCGATCTGCGCGATCGCGTCACCGACGAGCTGGTCGGTCACGAGCACCACGTCGAGGTCGAGCGAGGCGAGCGTGTCGATGCTGGGCTCGCCGCGGGTGCCGATGTCGGTGGCGTCGCTGTCGAGCTCGACCGACTGGTCCCACGTCTCGAAGCCCTTGACGTCGGACACGCCGACCGGCTGGACGCCGAGGGAGATCAGGTACTCGGTGGTGTTCCACTCCGTCGTCGCAATCCGCTTGGCGGGAGCGTCGAGGGTGACTTCCTCACCGCGGGCGTCGGTGACCGTGACCGGGCCGGCCGAGGTGTCGGTCGACGAATCGTCGCCGTCGCTGTCCTCGGTCGTGCCGCAGGCGGCGAGCGACAGGGCGAGCGTCGCCGTGGCGGCAACGAGCAGTGAGCGGGAACGCTTCACGTCCGGTTTCTCCTTCGATGGGGTTATGCAGAGGTGGGCTGAGGGGTGGCGCCGGCGCGCCGGTGGTGACGCGCACGGGCGCGCGTACGGAGGTGGCCGTCGAGGGGGTCGACGTGGACGTCGACCGTGACCCCGTACGCCGGGCTGAGCAACTCGGTCGTCAGCACCTCGTGCGGGGCGCCGACCGCGGTGACGCGGCCCTCGACGAGCAGGACGACCTCGTCGGCGACGGCCGCCGCCTGGTCGAGGTCGTGCAGGACGATCCCGACCGCGATGCCGTGGTCGTCGGCGAGGTCGCGGACGATGTCGAGAAGCTCGACCTGGTAGCGCAGGTCGAGGTACGTGGTGGGCTCGTCTAGCAGGAGCACCGGCGTGTTCTGCGCGAGGCAGCTCGCCAGCCAGACGCGCTGCGCCTGGCCGCCCGAGAGGGTGTCGACGCCACGGTGCGCGAGGTCGGTGACACCGGTCATCGCCATCGCGCGGTCGACGATCGCGGGCCCGTCGGGGTCGCCGCTGCCCCACCGCGAGCGGTGCGGGTGGCGGCCGTACGCGACGACCTCCCGCACCGTCACGCCGCCCGGCGCCGACCGTCCCTGGGACAGCAGCGTGAGCCGGGTGGCGAGCTCCTTGGCCTTGAGATCGTCGACGGACCGACCGTCGCCGAGCCGGATCGTGCCGTCCGCGGCGGTGTGCAGGTGCGCGAGCGTACGCAGCAGCGTCGACTTGCCACTGCCGTTCGGACCGATGAGTGCGGTGACGCGACCGGGCACGAGCGCGACGCTGACGTCGTCGACGACGACCGTCGAGCCGTACGACGCGCGCACGCCCTCGGCGGTCAGCTCAGGTGCGCGATGGTTGCTGGTCACCCGACCAAGGTAAGGCATACCTTGCCGTGCGCGAAATGGTGGGGCAGTGTGATGTGGAGCGTCGCCATAGCATGAATTGCTATAGTTCCTGTGTGACGACGCGCGGAAGCCTCCTCCGCCACGTGATGACCGAGACGGGCACCACGCAATCGATGCTGTCCCGGCTGAGCGGAGTGCACCAGCCAAGCATCAGCCAATTCCTCTCCGGGAGGGTCGATCTGAGCGACGGCCAGCTCGATCGGCTCCTCTCATGCATGGGCTACCGGCTGGAGGTCGTCCGACGCCCGGTCGTACCCGAGCTGACCCGATCCGAACGACGATCGTGGCGGCTGCACCGCCAGCTGTCGTGCCACCTCACGCCCGACACGCTGGAGGAATGGATTCCGCGACTCGAACGCAATCTCGATCGGGAACGAACGTCGGTCCGAGGCGAACGACATCTCAGAAACGTCGACCGGTGGGAGTCGCTCATCGCGAACCGCGACGTGCTCGGTCTCCACCGCGTCATGACAGGTCTTGATCGTGACTCGATCGAGATGCGTGAGGTCTCGCCCATGGGCGGTCTGCTGCCGGAATCCGAGCGACTGGACGTTCTCAGGGACCTGCGGCGGGCAAGCTGATGCGACGCGATCAGCTCGAGCACGCCATCCGGACCGCGTGCCAGATCATCGGCCGACCCGAGGTCATCGTCGTGGGATCACAGTCGATTCTCGGAACGTACGACGAAGACCAGCTGCCGGATGCAGCCACAGCCTCGAGGGAGGTGGACATCCTGCCGATCGCCGAAACCAACGAAGAGACTGCTCGACTGGCCGATGAGATCGAAGGGGTGGCGGGGGAGTTCTCTCCGTACGAAGAAGCCCACGGCTTCAGCATCGACGGGGTCGACCTGGAGACGTCCGCCCTCTCCGAAGGCTGGAGAGATCGACTCGTCAGGGTGCAGAACCCCAACACTGCCGCCCCTGGTGGCGAGCCGGTGTTCATCGGATGGTGTCTCGACAAGGAGGATCTCTGCGTCGCGAAGCTCTGCGCTTTCCGCGACAAGGATCGCGAGTTCGTCGGCGCATTGATCCAGGTCAATCTTGTCGATCGAGAGGTGATCGCCGAACGGTTGTCCACAGTCCCGGAGCGGTACTCGGCGGCGGCGGCGCGGGCTCTCGCCTGGCTGCCAGCACACCCCACCTGAGGCGTCACGTACGCCGCAACGGGTCGGTCTCGAACGACGCCTTGAGCGCGTCCATCACCGTCGTACGTTCTCGAAGCGCGAACCGCCGGAAGATCGGCGCCGCCATCCGGTAGGCGCCGTACAGGTTCAGTTGCGCACGGTGGCGGACGAGCGTTCTGTCATCGCCTGTCGCCGACAGCTGGTAGCCGGGCCAGCCCTCGGCCTTGAGCGTGCCCTTCTTCGACTTCTCCCACCAGTGGAACACCACCGTCGTCGGCGCTTCGAACTCGACGACATCGCCCGGCGTCTCGCCGAGCCTCGTCTGGTCGACGAACGTCGTCCCCAGCCCGACCGCGCCCGGCGACGTCTGGCGCGTCCCTCTCAGGATGCTGCCCTTCGCCGGCATCCACTCGCCATAGCGATCGATGTCGACCAACCGCGCGAACACCCGGTCGATCGGCGCCGCGATCGTGCGCTCGATGACGAGCTCGATGGACGTCACCCCTCGAGGATGCGCCTGCGCGAAGGTCGCGAGCAAGCAGATGTCGAAATCCGTCGGCCCCGTTCGGCGTACGGGTGAGAGGCCGTTCGGCACTAGGGTCGAACCGGCCCGATCGACTACTTGGAGGACACCATGCGCACACTCATCGTCACCGCATTCGTCTCGCTCGACGGCGTCATGGAAGGACCCGGCGGCGAGCCCGGCTACCGCAACTCCGGATGGACGTTCAAGGACGTCGAGTTCGACGAGGCCGCGTACGAGATCAAGGGCCGCGAGCAGGAGGAGACGACGGCGCTGCTGCTCGGCCGCAAGTCGTACGAGGCCTTCGCGCCGGTGTGGCCGACGATGGAGGAGTTCGCGGAGTACAACGCGATGCCTCGCTACGTCGTCTCGACCAAGCTCGAGGGTGATGACGACCGCTGGCCCGCGACGATCCTGCGCTCGCTCGACGACGTCGCCGCGCTGAAGGAGACCGAGGGCGGTCCGATCGCCGTGCACGGCAGTGCGACGCTCGGGCGCTCGCTGGCCGACGCCGGACTCGTCGACCGCTACCACCTGCTGGTGTTCCCGCTGCTGCTCGGCGCGGGCAAGCGCCTGTGGAGCGACGCCGACAAGGACACGACGAAGCTGCAGCTCGTGGAGCACGAGGCGTACGGCAACGGCATCCAGAAGCAGGTCTTCGACGTCGTGAAGTAGGGCGGGGTCGCTGCCCCCTCCGCCGGTCGAGTAGTCCGGAGCGCCAGCCCCCTCCGCTGGTCGAGTAGTTCGGAGCGCCAGCGGAGGACGTATCGAGACCCCGTCTCGATCGCTTCGCGCCTCGACGAGCGGGAGACTGAGCCTCATGGCGTACGACGAAGAGCTGGCGGAGCGGATCCGCGCGGTGGTCGCCGGCGAGGCGGCGCTGGCCGAGCGGCGCATGTTCGGAGGGCTCGCGTTCCTGATCGCGGGCCACATGGCAGTCGCTGCGAGCGGGCAGGGCGGTCTGATGGTGCGCGTCGATCCGGACGAGACCGAGGCGCTCGTCGACGGGCTCGGCGTCGAGCCGATGGAGATGCGCGGGCGCGAGATGCGCGGCTGGCTGCGCGTCTCGGACGACGCCGTACGCGACGACGCCGCTCTCACCGAATGGGTCGGCCGCGGCATTGCGTACACCCGGTCGCTCCCCGCGAAGTAGGCGAGCATGAGCAAACTCGACCTCTTCGCCGGGATCTATGTGAGCGACCTCGACGCGGCGACCACCTGGTACGCCCGCCTCCTCGGCAGCGACGAGGCGTTCAGGCCCAACGACGTGGAGGCGGTGTGGGAGCTCGCCGAGCACCGCTTCCTCTACGTCGAGCTCAAGCCGGAGCACGCCGGCCACTCTCATGTGACCGTCTTTCTCGAGGACTTCGAGCCCGCCGTCGACGCGATCAGCGCCCGCGGCATCGAGCCGGCCCAGCGGGAGACGTACGAGAACGGCGTCCGCAAGTGGACCTACCGTGACCCGGACGGCAACGAGATCGGGTTCGGCGGCGGGCCGACGGAGGACCCCGACGGCACGCCGTAGCGGGACTATCCCGCACGAGGCCGCGGTTGCACCTCACCATGACGACGAGCGCGCCCACCGCAGTACGGCATGACACGTTCACGGTGACGATCGACGTGCCCGCACCGCCGTCGCGCGTGTGGGAGGCGTTCGCGGACCCGGCCGTACGCCGCCGCTGGTTCCGGCTTCCCGGTCGGGACGCGACGTACAAGCATGACTTCCGCGTCGGCGGCGGCGAGTCGGCACGCAGCACGTTCCGGACGCTCGACGGGACCGCGGAAGGGGTCGCGTACGACTCCCGCTTCGTGGACCTCGCTCCGGCGCGGCGGATCGTGCTGACCTACGAGACGCACGTCGACGACGTGCTGCGCTGGACCTCGCTGGTCACCGTCGCGCTCGACGCGACCGAGAGCGGCACACAGCTTCGGTGGACCGAGCAGGTCGCGTTCGTGACACCCACCGGCGACGGCGCGCACGACCTGCCGCACGTGCGCGGCGGGATCAGGCTCCAGCTCAACGGACTAGCGGCGGCGCTGGAGGGCTGACGTCCTACCCATCGGTGGGGAACAGGTCGGCGACTGCCTTCACGAGGCTCAGGATCGCCTTCGCGTCCTTCGAGACCGCGGCCATCTCGCTCAGCTGGGCGCGCCAGTCGAACGCCGGGGCACGATCGATCCGCGCTGCCTCGGCCGAGGTGACCTGCGACGCCACAACCCCGAGGTCGCCGCAGGCCTGGACGACGCGGTTGCACGCCTCGACCGCGGGCAACGTGGCCTCCACCCACTGCCCCCCGACCGGCCCCGGTGGCGGTTCGGGCAGCGGCACCAGAAGAACAGTGACGGTGTCGCCGGGCACCGGGAAGTGCACGGCGACGACCTGCACGCCGTTGATCAACCCGGCTCCGTAGCGGGCGAGCGCGACGGCCTCTGCCGCGTTCTGCTCGAGCAGCATCGCGCCGGCGCTTCCTGGCGCCGAGCGGCCGAGAGTGAGGGCGAGGCTCATGTCGTCGGTGATCGAGAGCATGACGTGCGGGAGCTGCGGGTTCGGGTCGATCCACCAGCGGACCCAGCCGCCCACGTCTGACGTCGCCTCGACCTCGACCATCGACTCCGTACGCCGGAAGCGGTGACCGTCGAGCTCGATGAACGGCTCCGACTCAGCCTCCGCGGTATGCCAGTAGCGGCTGAGATCAGCGGTCGCGACCTGGGGCACTCTCGCGAGCGCAGCGATCAACCGACCGCCCCCGAGACCATCGTGCCCGTGCACCATCTCCACAATGTGTGACGCAGGCGGCGCCGTCGTGAGGCGTTTGCGTGAGATGCATTCGTCGATCGAATAGCGCGGAGCCCACCACCCCGCCGATCGAGCAGCGCGCAGCCCACCACCCCGCCGATCGAGTAGCGCGGAGCCCTGGCGGAGCGCGTATCGAGATCCGTTCACCGGTCTCGATACGTCCTCGCCTAGGGGCTCGGACTACTCGACCAGCGGGGCGGGGTGCGGCCCAGCGGGGGCGGGGTGCGGCTCGGACTACTCGACCAGCTGGGGCGGGGTGCGGCTCGGGCTACTCGACCAGCGGGGCGGGGGCGGCGGCTATCGCGCGAGGAGGCCGAGGAGCAGCGCCACCCGATCCTCGGCGACGTCGAGCCGCGCCCCGGTCAGCTCCTCGACCCGCGCCATCCGGTTGCGCAGCGTGTGCCGGTGGACACCGAGCGCGCGCGACGCCGTCTCCCACGAGCCGTTGTGTCGCAGGAACACCTCAAGCGACTCCACCAGCACACGATCGCGCTCCGTGCTGCCCTCGAGCAGGGGCGCCAACGGCGACTCGGCCAGCGCGGCAACCCGCGCGCGTACGGCGTCGTCGGCGAGGATCGCCTCCAGCGTCAAGGTCCCGTACCAGCCGACCCGCTCGTGCGACGCCCGCGCCGACGCCGCCGCGTGCGTCGCGCCCGACCGGCCCGCCGCAGCCCTCGCCGTCGGCAGTGCGCCACTGACTCCGACGACGACGTCGTGCCTGCTCGCCCGGGCGAGGGCGTCCACCACTGCTTCGACGCTCGCGTGCGCGTCCTGATCACGGACGAGCACGAGGACGTCGTCGCCGGAGCGGGCCTCGACGTGCGCGACCGACTCCGCGTCCAGCGCGTGCGCGACGACGTCGAGCGGCGCCGTACGACCGTGGCCGGGTGCTGCGAGCACCATCCGCACCCGGTCGGCGGGCTCGAACCCGAAGTGACCCAGGTGCCGCACGACCGCAGGTGCGACGACGTCGGTGTCGAGGAGCAGCTCCAGGACCGTCGCGCCCAGCCGGTGCCGCGCGTCGACCAGCTCGCGCGGCCGCTCCCGCTGGAGGGTGAGCAGCGACGCCGCCTGGTTCAGCAGCAGGCGGTCGCCCACCGAGATCGCCCCCGGGACCTCGACCGCCAGCCACCCGCTCGCCCGCTCGAGACCACCGAGCCGCTGCACCGCCAGGGTGCTCTCCCCGGAGACGACCGTGGCACTCGCGGGGCCCGGTCGCGCCGCGAGGCTCTCTACCTCGATGGCGACCCGCCCCATGAGGACGTCATCCGCGCCCGCGACGGCGACCGTGGTCTCGAACTCGTCGAGCACCACGACACCGGCGCCGAGCTCACGCGCGAGCGCCGCGGTCAGCCCCGCCGTACCGCCCTCCAGCGCAGCCCGCGTCATCTGCTGCTGGAACGCGAACGCGCGCCGGGTCACCGCGTTCTGCAGCTCTGCCTGCCGCGCGGCGACGGCCTGCGTGATCGCCACGAATGGCGTCGGCAGCGGCACCTCCACCAGCGGCATCCCGACACGACGGCACGCCTGGCGCAGGCCGACCGGGATCGTCTCGAACCGGACCCCGACGCCGAAGGCGAGCCCCACCACACCTGCCGCGGCGAGCCGGTCGACGTACGCCGCCTGCTCGGCGCGTGCCCGCGGCATCCGCAGGCCGGTGGTGAGGACCAGCTCGCCGCCGCGCAGGAAGGGCGTCGGGTCGAGGATCTCGATCGAGTGGGCCCAGCGGATGGCGACGGAGGTGGGGTGGGGCGGGGAGGGGGTTTCGACTCGCTGCGCTCGCTCAACCAGCGGAGGAAGCGGCGGGGAGGGGGTTTCGACTCGCTGCGCTCGCTCAACCAGCGGAGGGAGGGCCGGCTCGGCCAGCGGAGGGAGGGGCGCCTCGACCAGCGGAGGAAGGGGCGCCTCGACCAGCGGAGGGAGGGCCGGCTCGACGAGCCGTAGCGCGAGCTCCTCCTGGTCGAGCAACCACGCCAGCGGGACGTCGTACGCGTCCCAGGGCGGCGTGGGCGACATAGACATAGTGTCCATGCTAGGCGCATCTGGCACTCCCTTTTGTCAGGGTCGCCACCCGTCGCCGCCCTCCTAGCGTGCTAGTCATCCGTGCGCGGCGACGGCGCTGCGCACCTAGTTCGTTTCCAGGGAGACTCCCGTGACGGCATCGCATCTCGACCCCACCGACCCCCGAGGTTCCACCCATGACGCTGACGACGCGCACCTGGCGTCGCTCGGCTACCGGTCCGAGTTCAAGCGCGACATGAACCTGTGGGGCAACTTCGCCCTCGGGTTCACCTATCTCTCGCCGGTCGTCGGCGTGTACTCACTCTTCGCCAGCTCGCTTGCGCAGGGCGGTCCGCCGATGATCTGGGCGATCGTCCTCGCCGCCCTCGGCCAGCTCCTCGTCGCGCTGGTGTTCGGCGAGGTTGTCGCGCAGTACCCCGTCGCCGGCGGCGTTTATCCGTGGGCGCGCCGCCTGTGGGGCCGTCGCTGGGCTTGGATGACCGGCTGGGTCTACATGATCGCGCTGACCGTCACGATCGCGTCGGTGTCGTACGGAGCGGGTCCGTTCGTCGCGATCGTGATCGGCATCGACCCCACGACCGCAGTGACGATCTGGTGCGCGATCGGTCTGATTCTCGTCACCACGCTGCTCAACCTCGGCGGGACCAAGCTCCTCGCCAAGATCGCGTTCTTCGGCTTCGCCGCGGAGCTCGTGGGCGCGATCGTCGTCGGCGTCTGGGTGCTGCTGACCGAGCGCCACCACAGCATCGGCGCGCTGTTCGACACCTACGACGTGCAAGGCAGCGGCTCGTACTTCCCCGCGTTCGCTGCAGCAGCGCTGCTCGGCCTCTATCTGTTCTACGGGTTCGAGGCCTGCGGCGACGTCGCCGAGGAGGTCAAGGACCCGGGACGCCAGATCCCGAAGGCGATGCGGATGACCATCTACGTCGGCGGCGCCGCGGCGTTCTTCATCACGTTCGCGCTCATCCTCGGCGTCCCCAGCTTCGCCGCGGTCTTCGCCGGTGAGGATCCCGACCCGGTCTCGACGGTCCTCGAGAATGCGTTCGGATCGGTGGGCTTCCGCATCGTGCTGGTGATCGTGCTGATCTCGTTCCTGTCGTGCGTGCTCAGCCTGCAGGCAGCCGCGAGCCGGATGATCTACGCGTACGCCCGCGACGACATGATGCCGGGCAGCCGTCTCCTCAAGACGTTCTCGCAGGCGCGGCACGTCCCGCCGTACGCGCTCGCACTCGCCGCGCTCATCCCGATCGTGGTCATCGTGGGCTCGCAGGTCTCCGACGACGCGCTCGTACGGATCATTTCGTTCGCGGCCTTCGGCATCTACCTGGCGTTCATGATGGTCGTCGCCGCCGCCCTCCGCGCCCGCCTCAAGGGCTGGAAGCCGTCCGGCAAGTTCACGCTCCGCGGCTGGGGGATGCTCGTCACCGCCGCAGCCCTGATCTACCAGGTGCTCGCCTCGCTCAACATGATCTGGCCGCGCACCCCCGACGTGCCCTGGTACGACAACTGGATCGTCGCCCTCGGCGCCGCGATCGTCGTCGGCGTCGGCCTCGTCTACATGCTCATCGCCAAGCCGTACCGCCACTCCGACGCCGCCCACGGGGACGCCGTCAACACCGCCACCCGCTACCCAGGAGAGTCCGCATGACCGACACCGTCCACGTCCAGAACTTCGTCGACGGCGCGCTCGTCGACACCCGCGACGGACGCCGTACCGACCTCGTCGACCCGACCACCGGAGAGAAGTACGGCGACGCGCCGCTGTCCGGCGAGGCCGACGTCGACCTCGCGTACGAGTCGGCGGCCAAGGCCTTCGACACCTGGCGGCGCACCACGCCGTCGGAGCGCCAGCACGCTCTCCTCAAGATCGCCGACGCGATCGAGGCGCGTGCGGAGGAGCTCGTCGAGGCCGAGAGCCGCAACACCGGCAAGGTCGTCCCGGTGACCATGGCGGAGGAGATCCCGCCGATGGTCGACCAGATCCGGTTCTTCGCCGGTGCGGCCCGCGTCCTCGAGGGACGGTCGTCCGGCGAGTACATGGCGGGCCACACCTCGTGGATCCGTCGCGAGCCGGTCGGCGTCGTCGGGCAGGTCGCGCCGTGGAACTACCCGATGATGATGGCCGTCTGGAAGTTCGCGCCGGCGCTCGCCGCGGGCAACACGGTCGTCCTCAAGCCGAGCGACACCACGCCGGTGTCGACGGTGAAGATGGCCGAGATCGCGTCCGAGTTCCTCCCCGCGGGCGTGCTCAACGTGGTCTGCGGCGACCGTACGACGGGGGCTGCCGTCGTCTCGCACCCGACGCCGGCGATGGTGTCGATCACCGGCTCGGTGGGTGCGGGACGGCAGGTGGCTGCGGCTGCGTCGACCGACCTCAAGCGCGTCCACCTCGAGCTCGGCGGCAAGGCACCGGTCGTGGTGTTCGACGACGCCGACATCGCCGCTGCGGCCGAGGGCATCGCGATGGCGGGCTACTTCAACGCCGGCCAGGACTGCACCGCGGCGACGCGCGTCCTGGTCCACCCGCGCGTCCACGACGACTTCGTCGCGGCCCTCACCGAGCAGGCGAAGGCCGCCGCGACGTCGTACGAGAAGGGTCGTCACGACGAGGACGTCTGGGTCCCGCCGGTCAACAACGCGAACCAGCTCGAGCGCGTCCTCGGCTTCCTCTCGCGGGTGCCCGACCACGCGACCGTCACCACCGGCGGCCAGCGGCAGGGCGACCGCGGCTTCTTCGTCGAGCCCACGGTCATCGACGGGCTGCAGCAGGAGGACGAGCTGATCCAGAGCGAGATCTTCGGCCCCGTCATCACCGTCCAGACCTTCGAGCACGAGGACGAGGCCATCGCGAAGGCCAACGGCGTGCCGTACGCCCTCGCGTCGTCGGTGTGGACCAAGGACCTCGGTCGCGGGCTGCGCATGTCCAACGCGCTCGACTTCGGCTGCGTCTGGATCAACACCCACATCCCGCTCGTCGCGGAGATGCCGCATGGTGGATTCAAGCACTCCGGGTACGGGAAGGACCTGTCGATGTACGGCCTGGAGGACTACACGCGGATCAAGCACGTGATGGCCAACCTCGAAGGATGATGACGATGACCGAGCAGAAGCGACTCCTCAAGACCGCGATCCCGGGCCCGCGCTCGGTGGAGCTGCACGAGGCGCGCTCGAAGCACGTGCCTCGAGGGTTCGGCATCACGCTGCCCGTGTTCGTCGACCACGCCGACGGCGCGCTGCTGGTCGACGTCGATGGCAACCAGATCATCGACCTGGGCTCCGGCATCGCCGTCACGAGCGTGGGTGCCGCGGCGCCGCGCGTCGTCTCGCGGGTGGCCGAGCAGGCGGCGAAGTTCACGCACACCTGCTTCATGGTGACCGAGTACGAGGGGTTCACCGAGGTCGCCGAGGCGCTCAACCGACTGACGCCCGGCGACCACGACAAGCGCACCGCGCTCTTCTCGACGGGCGCGGAGGCGGTGGAGAACGCGGTCAAGATCGCGCGCGCGGCCACCGGGCGGCCGGCGATCGTGGTGCTCGACCACGCGTACCACGGGCGCACCTTGATGACGATGACGATGACGGCGAAGAACGTGCCGTACAAGGAGGGCTTCGGGCCGTACGCTCCGGAGGTCTACCGCGCGCCGATGGCGTACCCGTACAGGTACGACGGCGACGAGAAGGCCTGCGCGGCCGACGCGCTGGCGAAGCTCAAGGACATCGTCCTGACGCAGATCGGCGCGCACAACGTGGCGGCGATCGTGGCGGAGCCGATCCAGGGCGAGGGCGGGTTCATCGTGCCGGCCGAGGGGTTCCTGCCTGCGGTGGTCGAGTTCGCGCGCGAGCACGGGATCCTGTTCGTCGCCGACGAGGTCCAGACCGGGTTCGCGCGGACGGGCCGCATGTTCGCGAGCGAGCACGAGGGCATCGTCCCCGACATCGTGACGACGGCGAAGGCGCTCGCGGGCGGCATGCCGTTGTCCGCGGTCACGGGCCGCACCGAGATCATGGACGCCGTCGCACCGGGCGGGATCGGCGGCACGTACGCCGGCAACCCGGTCGCCTGCGCGGCGGCGCTCGGCGCGATCGAGACGATCGAGAGCGAGGGCCTGGTCGCGAGGGCGGCGGAGATCGAGCAGCGCGTGAAGCCGCGACTCGAGGCTCTGCGTGCAGACACCGGCGGCGTGATCGGTGACGTCCGCGGGCGCGGGGCGATGCTGGCGATCGAGCTCGTGGAGCCGGGGACGAAGGATCCGGCGCCGCGGTTCGCGCAGGCGCTCGCGAAGCACTGCCACAGCGAGGGCGTGCTGATCCTGGTGTGCGGGACGTACGGCAACGTGATCCGGCTGCTCCCGCCCCTCGTGATCAGCGACGACCTCCTCGACGACGCGCTCGGGGTCCTCGAGGCGGGAGTGCGGGGGCTGTCGTGACCGGCCGCCCCGCCCGCCCCGTCCGCCCCGTCCGCCCCGGCCGCCCCGCCCGCCCCGTCCCCGATTTGGGCACTTCGGTGCGGAATCCGACCCGGAAATCCTCACCAAACTGCCCGAATCGGGGACGGGACCTGAAGGAGGTGCCCGATGAGCGCTGACATCTCGTACGACCCGCGTACCGGCGGCGTGAACGGCGAGGTTGCCGCCACGTCTGACGCCGAGGTGGACGCGATCGTCGCTGCTGCGGCGGCGTGCGCGGCGGAGGTCGCCGCCACGCCGCCGTCGGAGCGGGCCCGCTGGTCCGGGGCGATCGCCGACGCTCTCGAGGCCGCGCGCGACGAGCTCGTGGACCTCGCGGACTCCGAGACCGCGCTCGGGCGGCCTCGACTGGAGGGCGAGGTCGCCCGCACCGCGGGGCAGCTGCGCTTCTACGCCGAGGTGGCCGTCGAGGGTTCCTTCCTCGGCGCGACGATCGACCACGCCGCCGGAGCCAACCCCGCACTCGCGCGCGTCAACGTGCCGCGCGGCGCGGTCGCGGTCTTCGGCGCGAGCAACTTCCCGTTCGCGTTCAGCGTCCTCGGCAACGACACGGCGTCCGCCGTCGCGGCGGGCTGTCCGGTCGTCGTCAAGGGCCACCCGGCGCACCCGCTCCTGAGCCAGCGGCTCGGCGCCCTCGCGAAGGAGGCGCTGGCCGACGCCGGCGCGCCGGAGGGCGCGTTCGGAATCGTGCACGGGTTCGACGCCGGCGTCCGCCTCGTGGAGTCGCCTCAGATCACCGCCGTCGCGTTCACCGGGTCCCAGCGCGCGGGGATGGCGCTGCGCGACGCGGCGGAGCGCCGTACGGTTCCGATCCCGGTGTTCGCCGAGATGGGCACCGTGAACCCCGTCGTCGTGACCGCCGCTGCGGCGGAGGCGCGGCTCGACGAGATCGCCTCCGGCTTCGTGGGGTCGTTCACGCTCGGCACCGGGCAGTTCTGCACGAAGCCGGGCCTCCTGCTCGCTCCGCGCGGATCGGGTGCCGCCGACGCGGTCGCCGCCGCGCTCCGCGACGCGGCACCCCGGGGCTGGTCGCTCACGCAGGGCATCGCGGACGCAGCGCGTACGGGCGTCGGCGAGCTGGTCGACGCCGGCGCGGAGGTCGTCGCGCAGGTCGACGGCCCGGATGCCGGCTGGTCGGTCGCGTCCACCGTCCTCTCCGTCCCGATCGACGCGCTCGAGCCCGGGAGCCGGCTGCTGGAGGAGTGCTTCGGACCCGTGGCACTCGTCGCTGAGTACGAGGACGCGGACGCGCTGACGCGTACGGTCGACGCCCTCCAGGGCACCCTCGCCGCGGCGATCATGGCCCAGGGCGACTCCGACCCGGACCTTCCCGGCGTGCTCGCCGAGCTCAGCGCGAAGGCGGGCCGCGTCACGGTCGGCGACTACCCGACCGGCGTCGCGTTCACGTGGGCCCAGCACCACGGCGGTCCGTGGCCCGCGACGTCCGACCCGACCGCGACCTCGGTGGGTGCAGCCGCACTGGCCCGCTTCACCCGCCCCGTGACGTACCAGTCCGTCCCCGACGCCGCGCTCCCCGCACCGGTGCGGGAGGGCAACCCGTGGGACATCCCGCGCCGCGTCGACGGTCGGCTGGTGCTGCCGTGAGCGGTTTCGACCCTTCGACTCGCTTCGCTCGCTCAGGACGGCGCTCGCTCCGCTCGCTCAACCAGCGAGGGGGAACTGCAAGCGCGCCGCTGGAGGGGATCGTCGTCGCCGATCTCAGCCGCGTCCTCGCGGGCCCGATGGCGACGTCGATGCTCGCGGACCTCGGCGCGACCGTCATCAAGGTCGAGCGCCCGGGCTCCGGCGACGACACCCGCCAGTGGGGTCCGCCGTGGACCGCGAGCGGCACCGCCTCGTACTTCGAGAGCGCCAACCGCACCAAGCGCAGCATCACCCTCGACCTGCGCGACGACGCCGACCTCGCGCTCGCCCGCACCCTCGTACGCCGGGCAGACGTGCTCGTCGAGAACTTCCGCACCGGCGCGCTCGACCGCCTCGGACTCGGGTACGACGCGGCGTCCGCGGACAATCCCGGCCTCGTCTACTGCTCGATCACCGGCTACGGCAGCGGCGCCGGTGCCGACCTCCCCGGGTACGACTTCGTCGTCCAGGCGGTCGGCGGTCTCATGAGCATCACCGGCGACCCGGACGGCGAGCCGACCAAGGCCGGGGTCGCGCTGGTCGACGTGCTCACCGGCAAGGACGCCGTGATCGGGATCCTCGCCGCCCTCGCCGAGCGTGAGCGCAGCGGCCTCGGCCAGCACGTCGAGGTGAACCTGCTCTCGAGTCTCCTCGGGTCGCTCGTCAACCAGGCGTCGAGCTATCTCACCACCGGCACGGCACCCGGCCGGATGGGCAACCAGCACCCGTCGATCGCGCCGTACGAGACGCTCCGCTGCGCCGACGGGACGATCGCAGTCGCCTGCGGGAACGACGGCCAGTTCGCCCGGCTCTGCAAAGGCATCGGACACCCCGAGCTCGCCGACGACCCTCGTTTCGCCACCAACGGCGACCGGGTCGCCCACCGCACGGCGCTGGTCGTCGCACTCGAGGACGCCCTCGCCGCGGACACCGCTGCCGCGTGGCAGCGGCGCCTGTCGGCCGCGGACGTCCCGGTGGGCGAGGTCGGTGACATCGGCACCGCGATCGCGCGTGCCCGTGAGCTCGGCCTGGACCCGACCGTCGAGGTCGGCGACGGCCACCCGGCGCAGGTGCGCCACCCCATCACGTACTCACGCAGCACCCCCGTGGCGCCGACCGCGCCCCCGCTTCTCGGACAGCACGACGACGAAGTCCGCCGCTGGTTGGCGGACGGGACGGAGAACCCATGAGCACACCTTCGCGCCTCCCGGCGTTCGACCCGATGGACCCGGCCGGCATCGACGACCTCCTCAGCGCCGACGAGCTCGCGGTCCGCGACTCCGTACGGCACCTCTGCGCGGAGCGCGTCGACCCGTACGTCGCCGACTGGTTCGAGCGTGGCGAGATCCCGGACATCCGCGGGCTGACCAAGGAGCTCGGCGCGCTCGGCGTCCTCGGGATGCACCTCGAGGGCTACGGCTGCGCGGGGATGAGCGCGACGGAGTACGGCCTGGCGTGCCTCGAGCTCGAGGCGACCGACTCCGGGCTGCGGTCGCTCGTGTCCGTGCAGGGGTCACTCGCGATGTTCGCGATCTGGCGCTGGGGGAGCGAGGACCAGAAGCAGACCTGGCTGCCGCGGATGGCAGCGGGCGACGCGATCGGCTGCTTCGGGCTCACCGAGCCGGACCAGGGCTCCGACCCCGGCGGGATGCGGACACGCGCACGGCAGGACGCCGGCGGCGACTGGATCCTGGACGGCCGCAAGATGTGGATCACGAACGCACCCGTCGCCGACGTCGCCGTCGTCTGGGCGCAGACCTCCGACAACCCTGCGGACATCCGCGGCTTCGTCGTCCCCACCAGCACGTCCGGCTTCTCGGCGCCGGAGATCAAGCACAAGCTGTCGCTGCGGGCCTCGGTCACCGGCGAGATCGTGCTCGACGGCGTACGCCTGCCGGCCGACGCCGTGCTGCCCGAGGTGACCGGGCTCAAGGGGCCGCTGTCGTGCCTCAACGAGGCGCGGTACGGCATCGTCTGGGGCGCGATGGGAGCGGCACGGTCAGCGTTCGCGTCCGCGCTGTCGTACGCCGGGGAGCGCGAGCAGTTCGGGCGACCGATCAGCGGCTTCCAGCTGACGCAGGAGAAGCTCGCCAACATGGCCGTCGAGTACGCGAAGGGCGTCATGCTCGCGCTGCACCTCGGCCGCCGCAAGGACGCGGGCCGGCTGCGTCCCGAGCAGGTCAGCATCGGCAAGCTCAACAACGTGCGCGAGGCGCTGGAGATCTGCCGCACGGCACGCACGATCCTCGGCGCCAACGGCATCTCGCTCGAGTACCCGGTCATCCGGCACATGAACAACCTCGAGTCCGTGCTGACATACGAGGGCACGACGGAGATGCACACCCTGGTGCTCGGCCAGGCCCTGACCGGCCAGCCCGCCTTCCGCTGAGGGCCCCCCGTCCCGTCCCGCCCCCGATTTGTGGGATTCAGCAAGGTTTCCTGGCCCGAATTCCTTGCGCTTTCCCACAAATCGGGGACGGACGGGCAGCCTGTGGACGACGGGAGCGGGAATCTCGTCGCAGGCCACACCTTGGTTGGCGTGAAACCGATCCCCGACGCCCTCGCCTCTCGCCCCTTCACCCTCGACACCGCGCGCCGGCACGGCTTTGCGCGCCAGGACCTGAGTGGCACGCGCTTCCGACGCGTGCTGCGAGGTGTCTACGCCGTCGCCTCGCTCGCCGACACGCTCGTCCTCACGCTGCGCGCTGCGATCCTGCTGCTGCCGGACGACGCCGTCGCCAGCCACCTCACCGCCTTGCGCCTCTGGGGACTCGAACTCAGAGCCCTCTTCCCGCTGCACTTCTCCACCAACACCACCCGTGTCTGCGAGCGCTCCGACCTCCGGCTCCACCGGCGCCGCGGCCGGCTGCGGGCGTACGTACGGCACCGCATCGCGTGCACCGGACCAGATCGGACCTACGTCGATTGCGGGACGATCCTGAACCTGGTCGAGTTCGTGATGACGGCCGAGCACCTCATCCACCAGTCCCACACCGCGCTGGCCGACCTGCGGGCGTACCTCGACCAGTGCCACATCGACGGCGTCGTACGGGCTCGGCGCGCGTTCGCGTACGTCCGCGAGCGGGTCGAGTCGCCGATGGAGACCCTCGTACGCCTTGCGCTGGTGTTCGCGCGCCTGCCGGAGCCCGACCCGAATCCGGACGTCCTCGACGCCGCCGGCCGGTTCGTGGCGCGCTGCGACCTCGTCTACTGGAAGTACCGCGTGATCGTCGAGTACGACGGCGCCTGGCACGAGCGCTCCAAGAAGCAGCGGGCGCGTGATCGTACGCGCCGTGAAGCACTGGAGAGGCTCGGCTGGACGGTGATCGTGGTCCTCGAGGACGACCTCGCGAACAAGAAGGCGATCGTCTGGCGGGTCTACGGGGCACTGCGCGACAACGGGTACGACGGCCCGCGCCCGCACTTCAACGCGATGTGGACTCGCTGGTTCGCGTCCCACCCCTCCCGTCCCCGATCCGGGCAGTTCGGGTACGAGTCCGCACCCTGATTCGTACCCGAACTGCCCGAATCGCGGACGGGGCGGCGGCGGGGGTCGGGGACGGGACGGAAACGGGCGTGGCCCCTGGCTCCGGGAGGGCGGAACCAGGGGCCACAGCGGGGGTTTCGTCTCGCTCTACTCGCGCAGCGGCGAGGAAGGAGAAGAGCGAGACGGAACCGCCCTACCGGCGCTTGACCGTGACCTTGACGGTCTTGGTCGCCGCACCGGTGGTCGTGCTGCCGAGGTAGCGGATCGACAGGCTGGCCTTGCCCGCCTTCGGCAGCTTCTTGAGGGTGACGACTGCGGTGCCGTTCGAGCGCAGCGTCGCCGTGCCGACCTTCTTGCCGCGGTAGTAGACCGCGACCTTCCCGGTCGGCGTGACGCCGGTGGCCTTGACCGTGACGCGCACCTTGGCCCGCGTCTTCTTGACCACGACCTTCTTCGTCGTGACCTTCGCGGCGACCGACGCCTTCGCCTTGGCGACCGTCAGTCGCACCGTCGACGCGGACGCCGTGGTCTTCGCGTCACCGAGGTAGCGCACCGAGAGCGCGTGCGCCCCCGGCTTCAGCGCCGTACGGGGGAGCGTGACCGAGGCCTTGCCGCCGGAGACCTTCGCGCGCCCCAGGACGGTCGAGCCCTTGCGGACCTCCACCGTGCCCGTCGCGGCGGAAGGCGCCACCGACACGTTCACCTTCGGGGCCGTCGCGCCGTACCGCACCGTCGGAGCCGACGCCGTGACCTTCGACGGGGCGACCACCGGAGTGGTCGCGATCGTGAGGTCCTCGCCCTCCATCGCCGTGCAGGCGAGGCCGACGTAGGGGATGAAGCCCATGACGTTCGGCTTGAGGAACGAGTCGATCTCGAACGTCTTGGGCATCGAGACCTTCAGCGCGCCCGATGCCGGTGCCGTGATGGCAGGCAGGCCGCCCTTGACCGGGATCGAGACGCCAGCGGCCGGGACCGGCAGCGAGATCGGCACCTCGGCGGACTTCAGGCCGGTCATCGGGACGCTGTAGGTCTTGCCCGTGGCGGTCTCGGTGAAGACGGCGTCCGAGCGTGCGACGCCGGAGACCGTGGTCACGCCGAACCCGGCGAGGTCCATCGCGGGCCCGGTGAGGATGTCGGTGCCCGCGAGGAGCTCGACCATCGGCTGCGCCATCTTGAGGGAGATGTCGGTGTCGGGCACCGTGATCTTGGCGCCCGGCGCGACCGTCTTCGGCATGTGGGCCTTGACGTCGACGCGGAACGTCACGTCACCACCGAAGATCCCGCCGATGATGTCGGTCAGGGTCTCGTCGTGCACACCGGTGGGGTCCGGCTGGAACGTCCCGGGGTGGGCCTTGATGTCGAACGCGCAGCGGTAGCGCACGTCCTTGAGCTCGCCGTACACGGCCTGCGCCGGCTCGACCACGTCGACGTTGATCGTGCCGGTGCTCGTGCCGCCGTGCTCGTCGGTCAGCGTGAAGGTGAAGGAGTCCTTGCCGACGAAGCCTGGCTCGGGGACGTACGTCGCCTTGTGCTGCGTCGCCAGGAAGTCCTCGTCCGCGGGACGGTCGGCGTCGAAGAACGCCTCGACGCTCCCGTGCGACGGCTGGGTGTAGGTGACCTTGCCGCCCAGCGTCCACGGGAACGGCCCGCCGGACTCGCGGTCGCGGGCGTACGGCCACACGTCGAGAGGCTTGTTCTTGGTCGTCTTGAACGTGCGGTCGCCCGTGACGGGGAGAGCGTTCTTGAGCTCGTACGTGACCGTGGCCGGCGCGCTGACCTGCCCGTTCTCGCCCTTGGCGCGGTAGGTGAACGAGTAGTTGCCGAACGGGGTGTTGCCCCTGATCACGACCTCGGCCGCGTCACCGACGATCTTCGTCCCGTTGTTGCCGGTCGGCATCGTGACGAGCTCGTACGTCACGTCGTCGCCGGTGCCGCCCTTCGAGCGCAGAGGGATGCGGATGCCCGAGAAGTTCAGCGGGTCCTCGGTGTAGACGGGCTTCGTCCAGGTGACGTCGAGCGCCGTCAGCGGGGTGCCTGCGGGGACGATCGGGATCTCGCCGAAAACGCCATCGCCGTTCGGGCCGTCGGCGTCGAGGTCGCACTTCATCTTGACCGCGCCCTCGGGGCCGATCGTGCTGCCGTCAGGCTTGACCAGCGTCGCGTCCACGGTGAACTTGGCCGGCATGCGCAGGGTGGCGACGTCGGTCGCCGACTCCGGCACGGTGATGTCCGGGATGTCGCCCTCGGTCGGGATCTTCCACGTCGCGTCCGCGCCCGTGGGGATGGCGGTCTGCGGCGCCGAGAGGTTGCCGATCGGCACCACGATGCCGTCGGCGACCCCAGGAGCGGTGATCGTGATCGCCGCGTCGGAGGACTTGCCGCCGGCGGTCTTCGCGCCGAGCAGGCCGAGCGTCGCGGCGCGCAGGTCCTCGGGCATCGTCAGCGTGATCTGGGTCTTGCGGGCCGGCAGGGTCTGACCCGGCTCGACGGAGCGCGGCACGCTGACGGCGGCGTGGATGCCGACGTTCTTCACGCCGAGGCCCATGCCGGCGGCGTTGACGTCGCACTTGTAGTTGAAGTTGTTCTCGAGCTGGACCGCTGCCGAAGCCGGTCCCGCGGCTGCGACGCCGACCGCGGTGAGCATGCCGGCCATCACTGCACCGGCGGTGACCGACCCGGCGAGGCGACGTGTCGTCACCGCACCGGGCAGCCGTGTGGGCTGGTTCATCGTTCTCCCTCCAGAGAATCACTGCACAAATTCACAATGTACAGAATTAACTTGAGTTTACACTCGGAACTACATCGCGTGAGGCTTTTAGGCGAGATCGCGGAAAGATCCGGCGTGCTCCATGAGACGTGACGCGTGTCACGCGCTTCTGGTTGATTGAATCAACCGGCCGTTCGGTGCTGTGCACCGGGGTCACCTCGGACTCGCAGCCGCAAAACGTCCACACGTGACGCGCGCGCAACCTCGACGCCATACCCTCGAAGGGTGACCGACTCGCCGCTGGTCCGTTGGGCCGACTACGACGCTGTCCTGTTCGATCTCGACGGGGTTCTGACCCCGACCGCCGAGGTGCACATGCGCGCCTGGGCGGCCCTGTTCGACGCGTACTTCGCCGAGCACGACATCGCCCCCGCGTACACCTCCGCCGACTACTACGCCTACGTCGACGGCAAGCCCCGCTACGACGGCGTACGCTCCCTGCTGGCCGCGCGCGGCATAGTCCTGCCCGAGGGCGATCCCGCCGACCCGCCGACCGCCGAGACGGTGTGCGGTCTCGGCAACCGCAAGAACGCCGAGTTCGAGCGCGAGCTGTCCCTGCACGGCGTCACCGCGTACCCCGGGTCGGTCGCCCTCCTCGACCACCTCGCCACGCTGCCGATCGGCCTCGCCGTCGTCTCCAGCTCGGCCAACGCACCCGACGTCCTCGCCGCGGCCGGCATCGCCGACCGCTTCCCGGTCGTCGTCGACGGGAGCGTCGCGCGAGCCCAGGGACTCCCCGGCAAGCCCGCGCCGGACACCTTCGCGTACGCCGCCCACTCCCTCGGTGCGGACGACAAGCGCGCGATCGTGGTCGAGGACGCCGTGTCCGGGGTCGAGGCCGGAGCGGCCGGCGACTTCGGGCTGGTCATCGGCGTGAACCGGGGCGCCGGCCACCAGGTGCTGACCGACCATGGCGCGGACGTCGTGGTGGACGACCTCGGCGAGCTCGTGGGTGGTTTCGACTCGCAGGCTCGCTCAACCAGCGAAGGCGATCCGCTGGCCGGGGGTGCGGCGTGACCCCGGTCCCGCGCGACAGCCCGCGCCACGTCTCCGACTACCTCGACCGGCACCGCTGGCCGGTCGACCGCTGGCGCCTCGTCGAGCGCTTCTACAGCGCCGACGACCTCGGTCGTACGGAGACGCTGTTCGCCCTCGGCAACGGCTACCTCGGCCTGCGCGGCAACGTCGAGGAGGGCCGCGAGTCGTACGCGCACGGCACCTTCGTCAACGGCTTCCACGAGACCTGGAAGATCAACCACGCCGAGGAGGCGTTCGGGTTCGCCCGCGTCGGGCAGACGATCGTCAACGCGCCCGACGCGAAGGTGATCCGCCTGTACGTCGACGACGAGCCGCTGCTGCTCCCCGTCGCCGACCTCATCGACTACGAGCGCTCTCTCGACTTCCGGACCGGTGTGCTCACCCGCGAGATCGTGTGGCGCACGCCGGCCGGCAAGCGGGTCCGGATCCGCTCGGAGCGGATGGTCTCGTTCACCCAGCGCCACCTCGCCGTGATGACCTTCGAGGTGACTGTCCTCGACGCTGCAGCCCCGATCACACTGTCGTGCCAGCTGCTCAACCGGCAGGACGGCGAGGACGAGTACCACGTGCGGGCCGCCGCGATGGGCGAGGGCGCCGACCCCCGCAAGGCCGAGCGCTTCGGGCGACGGGTGCTCGAGCCCCAGCTCCAAGACGTCGACGAGAGCTGCGCGCGGGTCCTGCTCGGCTACCGCGCCGCCGAGTCGGGGATGACCCTGGGCGTCGGCGCCGACCACACGATCGAGACTCCCGACCCGGTCCAGCGGCGCATGTACGTCGAGGAGGACATGGCCAAGGTCGTCTACCAGGTCGACGCGCAACCGGGCCACACGATCCGGCTCACGAAGGTCGCCGCCTACCACACGTCACGCGGCGTGCCGGCCCGCGAGCTCCTCGACCGCTGCCGCCGCACGCTCGACCGTGTCGACGGTGAGGGCATCGGACGCCAGTTCAGCGACCAGAAGGCGTGGCTGGACTCCTTCTGGGCCCGTGCCGACGTCGAGATCGGCGGTCAAGACTCCCTCCAGCAGGCGATGCGGTGGAACCTCTTCCAGGTGGCACAGGCCTCCGCGCGCGCCGAGGGTGCCGGCATCCCGGCGAAGGGCGTGACAGGGTCCGGCTACGGCGGCCACTACTTCTGGGACACCGAGATCTACGTCCTGCCGTTCCTGACCTACGTCTATCCGCAGCTCGCGCGGGCGGCGCTGCGCTTCCGGTACAACATGCTGCCCGCCGCTCGGCGCCGCGCGCGCGACCTCTCGCAACGCGGGGCGCTGTTCCCGTGGCGCACGATCAACGGCGAGGAGGCGTCTGCGTACTACGCCGCAGGCACCGCGCAGTACCACATCGACGCGGACATCTCGTACGCCCTGAGCCGTTATGTCGACGCGACCGGCGACACGGACTTCCTCATGCGGGAGGCCGTCGACATCCTGGTCGAGACCGCCCGCATGTGGGCCGACCTCGGGTTCTGGCGCAATGAAGGCGCGGGGTCGTTCCACATCCACGGCGTCACCGGTCCGGACGAGTACACGACGGTCGTCAACGACAACCTGTTCACGAACGTCATGGCGCGGTTCAACCTGCGACGCGCAGCACGCGCGGTCCGCGAGCTCGAGTCGGCGTGGCCCCAGGCGTACGCCCGGATGATGGCACGCCTCGACCTCGACCCGGACGAGATCGACGAGTGGGAGCGCGCCGCCGAGGCGATGGCGATCCCGTACGACGAGCACCTCGGCATCCACCCGCAGGACTCGCACTTCCTGGAGCGGGAGGTGTGGGACCTCGCGCACACGCCGGCGGAGCAGCGGCCCCTGCTGCTGCACTACCACCCGCTCGTGATCTACCGGTTCCAGGTGCTCAAGCAGGCCGACGTCGTACTGGCGCTGTACCTGCAGGGCGACCAGTTCACGGTGGAGCAGAAGCGCAACGACTTCGAGTACTACGACCCGATCACCACCGGCGACTCGACGCTGTCGGCCGTCGTGCAGTCGCTGATCGCTGCCGAGGTCGGCTACTCCGACCTCGCGGTGCGCTACTTCACCGAGGCGCTGTACGTCGACCTGGCCGACCTCCACGGCAACGCCTCCGACGGCGTCCACGTCGCCTCGACCGGCGGTGTGTGGAGTGCTCTGGTCAGCGGGTTCGGCGGGTTCCGCGACTACAACGGCGAGTTCTCGATCGACCCGCGGCTGCCCGCCGGGTGGGACAGCCTCACCTACCGCGTGATGCTCCGCGGATCACGGCTGCGCGTCCGCGTGAGCGCCGAGTCGATCGAGCTCAGCGTCGAGCAGGGCGCGGGCGCCAAGCTCTCCGTACGGGGCAAGATCGTGCATGTCACCGCCAAGGAGCCGGTCGTCGTACCCCTCGACGGTCAGGGTCCCGCGCTCGGCCCCACGCCCGGCCCGGGTCCGCTCGACGGCGTACGCCGAGCCGACGGCTCCATCATCACCGCCACCGTTCCCCACCCGTAGGGCGTTTGCGGTGCTCCCACCGCAAACACCCGCGCTGCACCGCAAATTCGCGGTGCACTGGCGGCACTTGCGGTGCTCCCACTGCAAATGCCGCTGGTGCGTGGCGAAAGAGCTCCCACTGCGTGCCGGCCTGGCGTGCCCGCGGCGCTGGCAGCGCTGCTCGGTCTGCCGGCGCTCGTCGCGCGATGTCGGAGACACGAACGGTTCATACCACGAGCGACTGCCCGCAGTCCCGTTTGCCACGCTCCCACCGCAAGTACGCCCCGCGCACCGTATATATGCGGTGCACGGCAGGCGTTTGCGGTGGGAGCGTGGCAAACGGGAGGGGCGCGGCGCGAGTGGCCCGGGACGAGCGACTGCCCTGGGCCCCCGCTTTGGGTCCAGGGCAGTCGTCCCCTCGGAGGGTCCGTACGGCGTCGCCGCCGTGCCGAATCCCGAGACGTGGTGGGTGTTGCCTACTTCTTGACCTTGATCTTGATCGTCTTGGTCGCGCCCGTCGTGGATGCCGAGCCGCTGTAGGTCAGCTTGACCTTGTAGGTGCCCTTCTTCTTGAACGCCTTCAGCTTGAGCGTGGCCTTGCCGCCACGGACGGTGCCCTTGCCGACGGTCTTCTTGCCGACCTTGGCGGTGACCTTGCCGGTCAGCGGCACACCGGCGGCGGTGGAGAGCCGGACGGCGACCTTGGCCTTGGTCTTCTTGGCCTTGATCTTCTTCGGGCTGGCCTTCGCCGAGGCGATCTTGGCCGTCGCCTTGCCGATGGCGATCTTGGCGAGGGTCCGGTCGCCCGTGGTCGAGCAGTTCATGATGACGCCGTCGGTGCTACCGATCTTCGCGCCGGCCTCGTTGTACAGCGTTGCCCGGACCGTGAACTTGACCGGCATCGAGACGGTTCCGACCGACTTGGCGGCGGTGGAGATCTTGACGGCGGGCACGGTGCCGCGCGTGGGGATGTTCCAGGGCGTGCCCGGCGTCGCCGGGACCGGAACGGGTGCTGTGCCGAGGTTGAGGATCGTCAGCGTCTGCGTGGCCGCACCGGGAGCGGCGATCGCCACCGACGCATCGCGGGAGTAGCCGCTCACCTTGCGAGCACTCAACAGCTCGTACGTCGGCTTGCGGAGCGTCTCGGGGATGGTGAGCGTGATCGCGGTGCTCCGGCTCGACAGCGTCTGGCCCGGCGCCACACGCGTCGGCAGGTCGACCGACGCCTTCACCGGAACCGTCGACGTCGGAAGCGGAAGCCCGTTGGCCGTCGTGGTGCAGGTGTAGCTGAAGGTCTTGGTGACGTTGGTCGCGTTCGCCGCCGGTGCGCCGGCGAGCACGAGGCCGCCAACTCCGGCAACCAGCGCCGCGCTCGTCGAGGCGGCTGCGAGGCGCGTACGCCTCGACTTCAGGGCAGGCTTCGCCTGAGGCATGGTGATCTCCCTCCGAGGATTGGTGCGATCTGCACCACATGCGAAAGAGAGTTCAACAGCGAGTTACGCACAAGGGAATACGGGGGTGACTTCCGTTACCTGATCGTGACATTTACCGCGCAATCATCGCGCGACGCGGACCAGGAGCACGCCCGGCTCGACGGTCGCGCGCAGCTCTGAGTGCTCGCCGATGGGGTCGCCGTCGAGCTGCATCGGTGTCGGCTTGTCGGCGCGGATCGTCACGGTCCGGCCCGTCATCCGGTCGAGCCGCTCATCGGTGCGCTTGCGCCGGGCGATCAGCCGCAGCCCCACGCGCAGGAACGCGAACTTGTGCGGGGGTGCGATCACGACCACGTCGATCTGGCCGTCGTCGATCTCCGCGTCGGGGAGCAGCGGCAGCCCACCCTGCAGGAAGCCCACGTTGCCGACGACCACCGTCAACGCGCGGTGGCGTACGAACTCGCCGTCGTCGACAGAGATCTGCACCCGCGCGTTGGGGAACCGGAACAGCTGCTTGACGCCGGAGACGACGTACGCGAGCCAGCCGACCTTCTTCTTGAGGTCCTCGTTGGTGCCGGTCATGATCGCGGCGTCGAAGCCGAGGCCCGCCATCACGAGGAACGTCGTCGCCTCCTCCGAGCCGTCGATCTGCAGACGGACGAGGTCGACCGCGCGGTCCTGACCGGTGAACGCGTTGTCGATCGCGTCCACCATGTGCAGCGGGATGGAGAGGTTGCGGGCGAGAAGGTTGCCGGTGCCCAGCGGGACGATGCCGACGCCGATGCCCGTACGCGCGAGCATCCCGCACGCCTCGCGGACCGTGCCGTCGCCGCCCGCCACGATCACCAGGTCGGCCTCGCCCTCCAGCGCAGCGATGGCCTGGCCGCCGCCCGGGTCCTCGATCGTCGTCTCGAAGAACTTCGGCTCGGCCCAGTCGTGGCGTACGGCCGCCTCCGTGACCTTCGCGCGGAAGACGTCGACGTCGCCGACCTTCACCGGGTTGAGCACGACGGCGACCTGGCGGCGACCCGTCCCGGCGACCGCGGGGTGCGGGGCCTCCTGCTCGGCGAAGACCCGGAGCGTGAGCAGCCACCACAGCGCGAGCGGGATCGCGGTGCCGAGCGCGAAGCCCGCGACGACGTCGGAGACGTAGTGGACGCCGAGGAAGATCCGGTCCGCCCCGATGATCAGCGCCATCACCACCCACACGGCGATGACCAGCTGGCGCAGCAGGCCCCGGCGCAGCACGAGGAGAGTGACGACCACCATGACGGTCGCGAACGTCGCCGCTGCGGTCGCATGGCCGCTGGGGAAGGAGAAGCCGTCCGTCACGTGCACGGGGTCGGCGAAGGTCGGCCGCGGGCGCTCGAACAGCCGCTTGAACCCGTAGACCGCCAGGAACTGCAGCGGGATCGACACGGCGATCCAGACCGCGACCCGGTAGGCGCGGCGCAGCACGAGCCACAGCACCGTCACGGCCATCACGAGGCGCAGCACCATGGGGCCGAGCCACTCGGCGATCCAGTCGAACAGGTCGATCCAGCCGTCCTTGCCGACGATCACGTCGTGCGCCCAGACGGCGACCGTGTGGTCGAGGTCCATCAGCGGCGGCCACTCCCACCACACCATCGCAGCCAGCACGAGGTAAACCCCGAAGAGGGATCCGACCATCGTCGGCAGGAAGGCGGTGCGCGCGGGGCGGGCGCGGCGGACGTCGATCGGCACCTGCTCAGGGTAATGGTGTCGCCCCCGCAGATAGGCTGGGGGAATGATCGACGTTCGCACGCTCCGAGACAACCCCGACGAGATCCGCGCCGCCCAGCGCCGCCGCGGTGAGTCCGAGGCGATCGTCGACGAGCTGATCTCCGCCGACGAGGCACGCCGCTCGTCGATCGGACGGTACGAGGCGTTGCGTGCCGAGCAGAAGCAGCTCGGCAAGAAGGTCGCCCAGGCCTCCGGCGACGAGAAGGCCGACCTGCTCGCCCGCACCAAGGAGCTGGCAGGCGAGGTCAAGGCCGCCGACGCCGCGTCCGCCGAGGCCGCCAAGGCCTTCGACGCCCTCTTCGCGGGGCTCCCCAACCTGGCTGCACCCGAGGCACCCGAGGGCGGCGAGGAGGACTTCGTGGTCCGCGAGATCGTCGGCGAGCCCCGTGACTTCGCCGCCGAGGGCTTCGAGCCGCTCGACCACCTCGAGCTCGGCAAGCGTCTCGGCGCGTTCGACATCGAGCGCGGCGCGAAGGTCAGCGGCGCGCGCTTCTACTTCCTCACCGGCATCGGCGCGCAGCTCGAGCTGGCGCTCGTGTCGATGGCGATGGAGCGCGCCGCGGCCTGGGGCTTCACGCCGATGATCCCTCCGGCACTGGTGAAGCCGTCCGCGATGGAGGGCACCGGCTTCCTGGGCCAGGCCGCCGACGACGTCTACCACCTCCCGAAGGACGACCTCTTCCTCGTCGGCACGTCGGAGGTGCCGCTCGCCGCGTACCACTCCGACGAGATCCTCGACGCCGACACTTTGCCGCGCCGTTACGCCGGGTTCAGCCCGTGCTACCGCCGCGAGGCAGGCTCGTACGGGAAGGACACCCGGGGGATCTTCCGGGTTCACTGGTTCGACAAGGTGGAGATGTTCGTCTACGCGACGCCCGAGGACTCGTACGCGGTCCACGAGGAGCTGCTGGCGCACGAGCAGGACTGGCTCAACGCGCTGGAGCTCCCGTACCGCGTCATCGACGTCGCCGCCGGCGACCTCGGGCTGTCGGCGATCCGCAAGTTCGACTGCGAGGCGTGGATCCCGACCCAGGGCAAGTACCGCGAGCTGACGTCGACCTCGAACTGCACCCAGTTCCAGGCGCGCCGGCTGAGCATCCGCATGCGTGACGGCGAGCAGGTGACGCCGCTCGCCACGCTCAACGGCACGCTGATGGCGTCGACCCGGACGATCATCGCCCTCCTCGAGAACCACCAGCAGGCCGACGGCTCGGTCCGGGTCCCGAAGGCGCTGCAGCCCTACCTCGGTGGGCGAGAGATCTTGGAGCCGCTGTCTTGACGTTGACCTCACAGACCACCGGCGACGCCCCCACGACCTGGCGGCCTCGCATGATCGCGCTGGACGTCGACGGCACCATCGTCGACTACGACAACACGATGACCGACGCCGTACGCGACATCGTCCGCGCTGCCGCCGACTCCGGGATCCACTGCGTGATCTCGACCGGGCGTGCCGTGCCGGGCGTGATGGACGCGGTCGAGAAGCTCGGTTTCACGAAGGGCCTCGCGGTCGCGAGCAACGGCTCGGTCGTCTTCTCGTACGACCCGATCGAGATCCTGCACTCGGTGACCTTCGACGCCGCCCCTGCCGTACGCGCGCTGCTCGAGGCCGTGCCCGACGCTGCCGTCGCCGTCGAGAACCTCGGCGTCGGCTACCGCATGAACAAGCCGTTCCCCGACGGCGAGCTCAGCGGCGACATGGCGCACGCGTCGATCGAGGAGCTTATCGCCGAGCCGGTCAGCCGCGTGATCGTCCGCAGCCCCGACTCGTCCGCAGAGGAGTTCGCCGAGCTCGCGCACGGTCTCGGTCTGGAGGGCACCAACTACTACGTGGGCTACACGGCGTGGCTCGACCTCGCCCCGGAGGGCGTGTCCAAGGCCGCCGGGCTGGAGCACGTCTGCGCGGAGCTCGGCGTCGACCGCGCCGACGTGCTCGCGATCGGCGACGGCTCCAACGACGTCGAGATGCTCGAGTGGGCCGGACGCGGCGTCGCGATGGGGCACGCACCGCTGCACGTCCAGGCCGTCGCCGACGACGTCACCGAGACCGTCGAGAACGACGGCGTCGTCCGCGAGATCGAGAAGTACCTCTGAGCTGACCCTCCGGGCCGGCCGCCCCCGTGCGCGGCCGGCCTGTCGGATCAGGCCGTCAGCGCACAGATCGGCGCGTTGCCGACGACCTCGTCGAACACGTCGAGAACCTCGTCGACGCTGGGGCGGGTGGTGCGGGAGGCTCGCGGCTTCGTCGCCGGCCGCGGGCGGGTCGACGCCTCGCGGAGGTGACGCTTGATCGTCGAGAGCGAGCAGCCGAGGCGCTCGGCGAGCTGGGCGAACGTGTCGTTCGGGTACGCCCGGCGCGTCGCGAGGATCGCCTCGTGGTCGATCGGGGACCCGGACGAGCGGACCCCGGCGATGCGGTCGATGTCGGGAGCGGTGACCGTCACACCGAGACGGGTGCGGATCTCGGCTCGGTCCTGCGGCGACGTGCACGCCGCATATCCGGCCACGTCGTCGTCGACGACAGCCCGGTAGAGGCACTGGACGAGGAGAGGACAGCCGGCACACGCCTCGACGGCCCGGTCGTGCGCCGCCTGCCACGCATCCCACGAGTCACTGGAACGCGAGATGTCTTCGAGCGGCTCCGCAAGCGTGTCGTACACGTCTGCCATCGAGGCGCACGGCGGCACGACGTCGAGCGGAGCGCCGACAGGGTGCCGGTCGGGAAAGGGTCGATCCGAGAGCGTTCGCATGATCCTGCATCTCCTCTTGTGCTACGAGATGCAGGAAGTCAAACAGTCAGGGGTACACGGGTATCACCGTGCAGATACTCAATCACCGCAGAAACGGCTACTCAGCGCCGGGCGAGTATCCGGCGCGCACGACTCAAAGTACCTGTGTCGGGGGTCACGCCCCCGACACGCTGTTCGGCGGATGCCGAACGGGCTGGTCAGAGATACATGCCAGGCCCGTGCGGCGGCGTGTCCTCGGTCGGCTGCTGGCCCGGGACACCCGGGTGCATGCCAGCCGCCGGAGCGCCGGGCAGCGCGCGGCGCATCTGCTGGAGCTGGCTCTGCGCGGCCATCTGCTGGGCGTAGATCGCGGTCTGGATGCCGTGGAACAGGCCCTCGAGCCAGCCGACCAGCTGAGCCTGGGCGATGCGGAGCTCGTCGTCCGACGGCGTCGCGTCGTTGAACGGCAGGCTGAGGCGTTCGAGCTCCTCGACCAGCTCAGGCGCGAGACCGTCCTCGAGCTCCTTGATGGAGGTCTGGTGGATGTCGCGCAGGCGGGCCCGGCTCGCCTCGTCGAGCGGTGCGGACTTCACCTCTTCGAGCAGCTGGCGGATCATGCTGCCGATCCGCATCACCTTCGCGGGCTGCTCGACGAGCTCGGTGAGCGAGCGCTCCTCCTCGTCGGCCTCCGGCTCCTGCGCGGCCACGGGCTGGCCGTCGGGTCCGACGACGACGTGCTGATCGGACGAGGCGGGATCGAACGACTCTGCAGACATGCGGCCCACTGTAGTCAGGTCTCGATACGCGGCTCGTTCCTCGCCGCTACTCGACCAGCGAGGGGATACGCGGCTCGTTCCTCGCCGCTACTCGACCAGCGAGGAGGGGATACTCGACCAGCGAGGAGGGATACGCGACCAGCGAGGGGGGGATACGCGACCAGCGAGGGCCGCTACGCGACCAGCGGGGGTCGCGAGAGCGTCCACGCCAGCGTGTGCTGCTCGCCGGGCGCGAGGACGACGAGGTCCTGGCCCGTGCGGAAGGCGTTCGCCGGGCTGGAGCACGGCTCGACCGCGAGGGATCCGCGCCCGACCGGCGTGTACACCTGGATCCACCGCACGCCCTCAGTGCCGCGCAGCACGGTGCGCCCGACGCGTACGGTGACGACGCCGTCGTCGCTCCGGACGAGGTCCGTGTACGGGGTGTCGAGCTCGGCCCCGTCGAGCGGGCGGGGCACGCGGAAGTCGTACGCCGACCCGTCGACGTCGTGCAGGCCCACCGGGAGCTTCCGGTCGGGGCTGGACTCCAGGTAGCGGCCCGCCCCGAGCTCGACCTCGGTCGCCTCCCCCTCGTCCAGGACGAGATAGGGGTGGACGCCGCACCCGTACGGCGCAGGCTCGGCGCCGTCGTTCGTGGCGACGAGCTCTGAAGCGAGGCCGTCGGGGCCGAGCTGGTACGCGAGGTCGAGCCGCACGGCGTACGGGTACCCGTCGGACCGCGGCACGTCGACCGTCAGGCGTACGGCGTCGCCGCGCTGGTCAACCACCGTCCAGGCGCGCTCGACGACGAGGCCGTGCAGCGCCGTGCCACCCTCCGGCTCGTTCACCGGCACCTGGTGGGAGCGCCCGCCGAAGTCGTACGCGCCGTCCTCGAGCCGGTTCGGCCAGGGCGCGAGCACGGCCCCCCGGTAGAAGGGGAATCCTCCGTCACCCGCGACGCGCGGCACCACCACGTCGCGCCCGTCGCGGCGCAGCGACGCGAGACCGGCGCCGTACGGGTCGATCGTGGCCGTCCACGACCCGCTGGCGAGCGAGATCACGGGGTGAGCACGACCTTGCCGACGTTGCTCGACTCGTCGAGGATCCGGTGGGCGTCGCGGACGTCGGCCAGCGGCAGGACCTTGTGGATCACCGGCCGCACGGTCTCGTCCGCGAACAGCGGCCACACGTTGTCGACGAGGCTGGCCACGATCTCGCCCTTCTGAGCGACCGGGCGGCCACGGAGACCGTACGCGCCGATGCTGCCGCGTTTCGCGAGCAGGGCGCCGAGGTTGAGCTCGCCCTTGACGCCACCCTGCATGCCGATGACGACGAGGCGACCGTCGTACGCGAGAGCGGCGACATTGCGCGGCAGGTAGGCGGCGCCCATGTTGTCGAGGATCACGTCGACGCCCTCACCCTCGGTCGCAGCGCGCAGCACCTCGACGAAGTCGGCCTCGCGGTAGTTGATCGCCAGGTCGGCACCGAGCTCGCGGCAGGCGTGCATCTTGTCGTCGGACCCCGCGGTCACGGCGACCCAGGCGCCGTTCGCCTTCGCGAGCTGGATCGCCATCGTCCCGATGCCGGAGGCACCGCCGTGGACCAGCAGTCGCTCCCCGGGCTGCAGCGAGGCGGTCATGAAGACGTTGGACCACACGGTCGCCGCGACCTCCATGATGCCGCCCGCGAGCACCGGGTCGAGGCCCTCCGGCAGCGGCGCGATCTGCTCGGCCGGCACCAGGACCTTCTCGGCGTAGCCGCCGCCGGACAGCAGCGCCACGACCGGGTCGCCGACCTTCCAGCGGGTGACGCCGTCGCCGACGGACGCGATGATGCCCGAGCACTCCAGGCCGAGCACGTCGCTCGCCCCACGGGGAGGCGGATAGCTGCCCTGACGCTGCAGGACGTCGGCACGGTTGACCCCGGCCGCGACCACGTCGACGACGACCTCGCCGGGGCCCGCGACCGGGTCCTCGAGATCGACCACGTCCAAACCCTCGGGCCCTCCGGGCTCCGTCACGACCACGGCACGCATGAGGTCACCGTACCGGCGGTCCTTCCCTCCCGGGTGACCGGCGACGGCGCTTGCTCACTCCTCCCAGCGCGCCGCGAGCGCGGTGACCTGGTCCAGCGCCTGGTCGACGTCGGCGGCACTGCCGCCGGCCATCGCAGCCGCGTAGCCGACCAGGAACGCAGTCAGCGGCGCCGCCGGCCGCTGCACGCCGTGGGCCACGTCGCGAGCCGTCTCGAGGATCGCGTCGAGGTCGTAGTCGGGCTCGATGCCGAGCTCGGAGCAGACCGTGTCGCTCCAGTCCTGAAGACTCATGAAGACGACGTTAGATCCTCGGGGCGGTCGATGTCGCGTGCCTCGCGCCCCTGCGCGGCCAGCGTCGTGGTGGACAGCGGCGCGATGAGGCGCCGTACGGCCGCGCCGCCCCAGTCGGGGCGGGCCGCCACGGCGCGCTCGAGGGCGGCCCGGCGCCACGCGCTGCACAGGTGCTGGTCGCGCCCGTCGTCGTCCACGAGCATCACGCCGTCGGCCGTCGGATCTGCCACGAGCGCCTCGAGCAGGCGGGCGACGGTCGCCGCGTCGACGTACGGGAGGTCACCGGCGAGCAGCACGGCGTACGGCGCCGCGCAGGCGCGCAGTCCGGCGACGACCGCGTTGGCGGGCCCGGAGCCAGGCGGGTCCTCACGCGTCCAGACGACCTCGGCGGCGGTCTCACGCTCCGGCCCGACGACGACACGCCGCTGCGCACCAGCGACCGACGCGAGGACCCGGTCGAGCATCGGGACCCCGTCGACGAGCGTCGCGAGCTTGTCCGCGCCGAAGCGCCGAGCGGCTCCACCGGCCAGCACCACCGCGTCGTACGGCGGTGGCCCGGGTCGCGACTCGGGCGGGGCGGAGACATCATTCACGACCTCACCCTGCCGGAGTCTGGGGGACGACTGCAAAGATGGAGGAATGCAGGTCGCCCTCGTCCAGCTGAGCGCGACGACCGACGCCGCCACGAACCGCACGTTGGTCGACGACGTCCTCAGCACACTCGGTCCGCACGACGGACTCGACCTCGTCGTGCTCCCGGAGGCGACGATGCACGGGTTCGGCGACCCCACGGACGACCTGCGCGACGCCGCGGAGCCGCTCGACGGACCGTTCGCGACGCTGATCGCGAGCCACGCCGAGCGCCTCGGCGCGCACGTGGTCGCCGGCGCGTTCGAGCCCGGCGCCGACGCTGCGGGCGAGCCCGGCCTCCCGTACAACGTGCTGCTCGCGTTCGCGCCGGACGGCACGCTGACCGCGACGTACCGCAAGATCCACCTGTACGACTCGTTCGGCTACGCCGAGTCCGAGCGGCTGGCCGCCGGTGACATCGCCCCCGTCGTGATCGACGTCGCAGGACGGCGTGTCGGTCTGATGACCTGCTACGACCTGCGGTTCCCCGAGCTGGCGCGCATGCTCGTCGACGCCGGAGCCGACGTCCTCTGCGTCCCTGCGGCGTGGATGCGCGGGCCTCTCAAGGAGGACCACTGGACGACGCTGCTGCGTGCGCGCGCCATCGAGAACACCGTCCACGTCGTCGCCGCCGGGCAGGGCAGCCCGTACGTCGGTCACAGCATGGCGATCGACCCGCTCGGTGTCGTGGTCGCGGCCGCGGGCGAGGAGCCTGCGGTCGTCCGTGCGACGCTGTCCGCCGAGCGACTCGCTCGCGCCCGATCGACCAACCCGTCCCTGGCGAACCGCCGCATCGGCGTCCCCGGCGCCGACCCGACCGAGGGAGCCGACTCGTGAGCACCGGCGGAGGCCGTCGCGCCGCGCCCCGTCGTCGGGCCAACGACACCGTGAGCTACATCCCGCCCGTGCGCGAGCCGCGCTTCAGCATGAAGGCACTCCGGGCGGCCGGCGTCAGCGGACTGTTCCTCGCGTGGCTCGGCGGGTTCGCGGTCGCACTCACGTCGGTGGTCGCGGTCGGGTTCCCGGACGTGTACGCGCGCTACGGCGCCGCGGTGCTTGCCGTGGTGTTCACCGCGGGCGTCGCACGGCGCAGCGGCGGACGCAGCACGCTGTGGGCCACCCTGGTCGCCATCCTTGCGGCGATCGCGCTGCTCACCGACCGAGCGTGGGCGATGGCGGGAGCCTCGGTCATCACCGCGACGTTCGGTGCTGTGCTCGCGGTGCTGCTGACGAGGCCGTCGGAGAAGGTCTCGGGCGTGATCCGCGAGTACGTGATCGCGCTCGTCGTCGCCACCAGCGCGGCCGTCGGCGTGGCTGCCTGGAACGCCCCGCTCGTCTACCAGCGCTTCTACCTGATCGTCCTGGGCGCAGCCCTCGTGACGGCCTTCGGCATCGTCTGGAGCCTCGGCGCCGGCCTGCACGGACTCGGGCGGCGCGGCGTTGGCCTGATCATCGGCGGCGCGCTCGTCGTGGTCGTGCTTCTCGTCTACGGCACCATCGTGCGGTCGTACGGGTCGGCGGGGGTCGTCGACGCGATCGACGAAGCGGTCGTCTGGCTGCGCGACACGATCGGCGGCGTGCCGCGACCGACCGAGGTCCTGATCGGGTTCCCCGCCCTCGTGTGGGGCATCAGCACGCGCTCGAACCGTCGCCAGGGCTGGTGGATGTGCGCCTTCGGCGTCGTCGGCACCGCGGTGATGGCGTCCGCGCTGGGCTCTCCGAACGCCGACACCCTGTACGTCGCACTGTCGACGCTCTACTCCGCGATCCTCGGGCTCGGGCTCGGACTCGTGGTGCGTGCACTGGACCCGGGCTCGACGTCACGCTCCGGGCGACGAGCAGCGCGGCGCGACGGGGACACGTACGTCCGTCCCGAGCCGCCGCGCTTCGCCGCCCTCAAGTAGCCGTCGGGTCGGCCTCGGCCGCGCCCACGCCCACCGCGCGGGAGAGCCGTACGGCGTGGGTGCGACAATCGGACTCGGCGCCGTGTCCGCACGGCTCCAGGAGGGGTGCCGGAGTGGCCGATCGGAACCGCCTTGAAAGCGGTCGCTGGCAGAAGTGTCAGCCGCGGGTTCGAATCCCGCCCCCTCTGCTCCATGACTGACACGATGAGACCCACCACGTACCGCCTCACGCTGATCCTGGCGCTGAGGCTCTTCGGCGTCCGCATGATGGTGGCCGCCTTCGGCGCTGTGCTTGCCGCAGTGCTGATCTCGATCGGCGGTGACGCCTCGGGTTGGGGTGTCGGCGTCGCCGTGCTCGTCGCGCTGCTGGTGCTCGCGTCGCTGATCGCGCTCCGCTGGCCCCCGCGGCTGCTCTCGCTGACGACGACCGGCTACCAGGTCCACCGCGTCCGCGGCACCGGTGTGCGGCACGCGATGTGGTCGCAGGTCGAGCGCGTCGACGACAAGCCTGCGGCCGACGGCAGCCCGATCCTGGTCATCGGCCTCCACCAGGGGCGTACGACCGAGCTGCCGCTGGGCCTGTTCGGCCCGGATGGGCTCAACCTGCAGCGGGAGATCCGCGGACGGCTCGACGCGGCCCACGGGTATCGCGAGCTCCCGCCACAGACCTGACGCCGGCCCGCGCACGGCGCCGGCGGCGCGACACGCTACCGAGCGCAGGATCCGAGCACCGAGCGATCCATGCACCCGTCGCTCGCTCCTCCAAAGTGGCGCCCCGTCGACCGTCGAAGCCGCGGCAGTCTGCGGCCGACCGACGGAGGCGGGATCATGGCCCCGGTTCGCTCCGGGACGGGGCCACCTTGTAGCCTTGAGCGGCACGCCTGGAGGTGTCGCATAGTGGCCTAGTGCGCCCGCCTGCTAAGCGGGTTGAGGTTGAAACCTCTCGCGGGTTCAAATCCCGCCACCTCCGCCACCCGAAGCCGCGACCGGTCCGCCCGGTCGCGGCTTCGTCGTTCTCCCGGGTCAGCCCCCGACAGCGGCGGGGTCGTCGAGCACGACGCCGTCGTGCAGCGTGAGCACCCGGTCGGCCCGCTCGACGAGCAGCGGGTCGTGCGTCGCGACGACGGCTGCGATGCCCTGGCGGTGGACGATGTCGACGACGAGATCCATCACGGACGCGGCCGTACGGCTGTCCAGCTGGCCGGTCGGCTCGTCCGCGACGAGCAGGGAGGGCTCAGCGACCAGGGCGCGGGCGATCGCCACCCGCTGCTGCTGGCCGCCGGACAGCTCGTCCGGGCGCTGGTCGCGGTGGTCGGCCAGCCCGACGGCCGACAACGCGTCCGCCACCCGACGGACCCGCTCGTCGGCCGGCGTCCGGCGGATCCTCAGCGGGACCTCGACGTTCTCCGCCGCCGTCAGCACCGGCAGCAGACCGAACGACTGGAACACGAAGCCGACCGTCTCGCGGCGCAGCGCGAGCAGCTCTGCCTCCGAGGCCTCGCTGGTGTCGACACCGGCGAGCAGGACCCGCCCCGACGACGGCCGATCGAGGCCGCCGAGCAGGTTGAGCAGCGTCGTCTTGCCCGATCCTGACGGGCCGCGGACGACCACCAGCTCGCCGGGGTGCGCCTGGAGCGTCACGTCGTGACAGCCACGGACGTCGCCCGCCGGCGTACGGAACACCCTGCCAGCCGCGTACGACTCGACCGCCGCTCCCGCGCCGCTCATCGCACCTCCCCGTCGTCGTGCTCACGATGGCCGGGCCACACCCCGACGTGGTCGCTCTCCAGGGCCAGGCGTACGCGGTCGCGCAGGTCGAGCGCCCGCGTGAACTCGTCGGGGAGCTGGAGGCGGCCGACGCGGTCGAGCACGGCGTACTCCTCGGCGACCACGGTGTCGGCGCCGTGCTCGTCGACCGCTGCGCGGCGCAGCACCTCGGTCGACGTACGGCCGTCACGGATCTGGACCGTACGGCTGACGTGGTCGCTGACCGTCGCGTCGTGGGTGACGACCAGCACAGTGGTCGCGCGTTCGCGGTTGACGTGGTTCATCGCGGCGAGCACCTCGGCGCTCGCCGCCTCGTCGAGCTCGCCCGTGGGCTCGTCGGCGAGCAGGACCCGCGGGGAGTTCGCCATCGCGACAGCGATCGCCACCCGTTGCTGCTGACCGCCGGAGAGCTCACGCGGTCGCCGGTCACGGCAGTCACCCACATCGAGAAGCTCGAGCAGCTCATCGACGACCGCCGTACGTCGCCGGCCGCGCTGGTGCCCGACCCCGGCGATCATCGCGACGTTCTCGCCCGCGGTGAGGTAGGGCAAGAGGTTTCGGGCGGTCTGCTGCCAGATGAACCCGACACTGTGCCGGCGGAACTCGACACGCTCGCGCCGGCCCATCGCCAGCAGGTCGTGACCCGCGACGACTGCACGACCGGCGGTGGGGACGTCGAGGCCCGACAGGATGCCCAGAAGAGTCGACTTGCCAGATCCGGAGGCACCGACGAGCGCGACCACCGAGCCCGAGTCGACCCGGAGGCTCAGCCCCTGGAGCGCCTGGACCTCGATGCCACGGGTGCTGAACACGCGCACGAGGTCGGAGCAGACGATCGCACCGTCGGGATCGGGTTCGTTCACGTCACTCACTCTCCATCATCCTGAGCACTGTCGTGAGGTCACGTCGAGCCGCTCCGCCGGCCGCGAGCAGCGCCCCGACGATCGAGACGACCGCGACACCCGCCGCGACCGCGAGCGTCCATCCGAGCGGGAGCACCGTCGCCGGCTGCTCTTCCCCGCCGGTGAACGGGGTGAGGTCGACGGCATCGAAGACCGCGTACGGGAGCACCAGACCCACGACGGCACCGAGCACCCCAGCGGTGACGACGAGGAGGGCGACCTCCCAGACCGGAAGCCGGCGGGCGAGACGCGAGGGCAGGCCGAGGGCCCGTACGACGGCGAGATCGCGCGCGCGAGCGGTTGCCCCGCCGACGAGCGCGAGCACGACGGTTGCCGCGACCAGGAGCGCCGACGACGCGGCGGCGACCCGCGCGACCGCGTTCACACCACCGACCGCAGGGTCGTCCGCGACCGCGGCTGCCTCCCGAGCCGTCGTGGTCACGACCGCCCCCGGGAACATCGCCTCGACTTCGACGAGCAGACCATCGCTCGCGGGACCGTCGAGGTCGGCGAGAGCGCTGATCGTGGGGTCGTACGTGGGCCGTTCGGCGCCGAGCGAGTCGCGGTCCATCAGCAACCACGTCCGTTTGGGCACGCCGCCGAGCCTGTCCGGCGCGACAGCGACGACACGGGCGTCGACACCGTCGACGGTGATCTCGCGCGCCGCGTCGAGCCGGGCGTCGGCCGACTCCGACACGATCACCGGCACCCTGCCGTCCGCGCCGACGCCGGCGGCCAACGTGGCCAGGCCGGGCACCGCGCCGGCGGCGCCTCGCTGGACGGCACGGAGGGTGGAGGCGTCGGTGAGGACGCGGGCGACGTACACGGACGCCCCCGCGCGCACGGGCACGTCAGCTCCGTCGGACAGGGTCGCGACCTCCCTGACCCCGGGGAGCTCGCCGAGGCGCGCGACCGCCGCAGGATCCAGCGCGACGCCCGAAACGCGCAGGTCGGCGCCTGCCACGGCCTGCGCGGTCTGGAGGCGGCCTTCGCCCAGGGTCGCGACCGCGGCCCCTGCGGCGATCGCCATCCCGGTCGCAGCAACCAGGGCGACCACTGCCGCCGCAGACGTCGCGCCGTCGCGGGTCCGGGACGCGCCCATGAGCCCGACGAGTCCCGTACGTCGTCGCTGCTGCGCGGCCACCCAGCCCGCGACGCGCGGCAGGAGCCGACGCGCCACGAGAGCCCCGCTGAGGCAGACGAGGACGGGAGCGGCGATCAGGAGCGGATCGATCCCCGATCCGGGCAGACCCGACCCGCGCTGGGCGACGGCCACGAGCGACACCGCGGCGGCGCCCACGACGATGACCTCGACCGCGAGACGCGGCACGCGTGGTCGCTGCCCGCCGGACAGTGCGGCGACGGACGACGCCGCCGCGAGGAGGACGACGCAGACCACCGGCGGCCACCACGGGACGACGCTCGACGCCGGCGCGAGCACCGCGCTCACGGCGGTGCCGAGCGCGGCGGACGGCACCCCGACGAGGAGACCCACGACGGTCGCCGCCACCGCGAGCTGTCCGCGTGAGGCGCCGCGCGCGGTGACGAGTCCGAGGAGTGCGGCGCTCCGGGCGCGGACGAGCCCGATGGTCAGGGCAAGGACGCAGAGTGCCGCCGTGACCGGCCCTGCGGCAAGCAACGCAGTCAGCGAGATCAACGACCGCGCGGTCAGCTGGGTCGCGCGCAGCACGGTCGTCGTCTGGGTCGAGTACGACGCCGAGACCGGTGGGACCTCGAACGACGCGTTGCCGTCGACCAGCACCCCGCGCTCGGTCAGCGGGTGGGACGTACGCGTGAACGCGGACAGCTCGTCCACGAGCTGCGGCGCCTGCGCCGACGTCGCACGAACCGCATGGAACGGGAACCACAGCTTCGTCCGCGGCTCCTGTCCGTAGGAGCCGACTCCGAGGGCCTCGGTGCCTGCCCCGGACACCCAGGCCGTCGCCGTGATCGTCCGCGACCGCCCGTCGTCGAAGACGACCGGCACGATGGCCGCGGAGGTCTGCCGCCAGAAGGACCCGTTCGGCTCGATCGGGGCGTAGATCCCGCTGAGGCGGTAGCGACGGTCGCGCTGACTGGTCCCGGTCAGGACACGCTCCTCGCCCACCGCCCAGCGCATCTCGTCGGCAGCCTTGCGCGAGAGCACGAGCTCGGCGGTGGCGGCCACGCTCGCCGGCCGCGCAGGCAGCGCACCCTCGATCATCCGCACGTGGCCGGCGAGCTCAGGCGTGAGGCTGGTGTTCACGTACGCGGTGGGGACGAGCCCGACCGGGTGCGTCGGCACCGCGCGGCGTGTCGGGCTGGTGACGGTGAACTCCCCGAGGTCGGTGAAGGAGCGCAGCAGCGGTCCCATGTCGCTGCGCGCTGCCGCGAGCCTGCTGCGCATCCCGGCCCACTCGTCGTCCGCCAGCTCGGGCGGCGGACTCAGCTGCTCCTCCGCGACAAGGTCGCGCTTCTGCGGAACCATCAGGCCGATCTCATGCCGCTGGGAGTCGGTGAGCAGGTCTGAGACTGCCGCGGGGGCGATCGTGCTGAGGAACGCCAGGGCGGCGACGACGGCCCCGGCGAGCCCGAGCACGCCGCGGTGCGCGACGGCGTACCGCACCAGCAGCACCGCACCGCCGATCTGCCGACCGCTCATCGGTCCTCCTCGCTGAGGGCTTGGAGCGGACGCGATCGCAGGACCTGGGCGGAGCCGGCTCCGATCCCCACCGCGGCCATGGCGAGGCAGACCACGGACCAGGCCAGCGTCGATCCATCGACCGTGAGCGTGAGACCCACGTCAGGTGCGCCGCGGGCGACGAGAGCGTGGGCGAGCGAGGGGATCACGGTGACCATCACCGCGGCGGACCCGACCAGGCCGGCGATCGCGCCCAGCACCACCGCGAACCCGGCCTCGCCGAGCAACGCACGCAACCGCTCGGCACTGGTGGCACCCAACGCTCGCAGCACGGCGGCCTCGCGGCGGCTTCTGCGGGCGCCGCCCACCACGACGGCTGCGAGTCCCAGGGAGCCCACCAGCACCGCCGCGAGCGCCACCCAGCGCCACGGTTCCTGCCACCGGGTCTCCGAGACCGGCGCGGGAGCCGTGGCCGCCGTCACGGAGTACGGCCGCTGCACCACTGCCGGGACCGCGCCCGCCGTCGTCGTCGGATCGCTGGAGCCGAGCAGCACGGTGTTCGGCGCGAGCTGGACGTCGCGCTCGGAGAGCGCCGCCTCCACGTCTTGCTGGTCGGCAACCATCCCGCTGTCACCGCTCAGTCCCGGCAGGCTGTCGGACACACGGCTGACTGCGCCGGGGAACCGTGCGGCAGCGGCCTGGACGAGGACCTCGACCTGGTCGCCGGGCTCGAGGTCGAGGGTGCGGGCCAGACGCGTCGTCACAGCGATCCGCACCGCGCCCCCCGCCGCCGCCGCGGGTGCTGCGTCACCCCCGGCCTCGAGCGGGGACGAGACGGCGAGCAGCGTCGTCGGCACGTCAGCCACCCGGACCGCCGCCTCGACGGCAGTGCGGACGGACGTGACGCCGGGGAGCGCTCCGTACGGCGTCGGGTCGATCGCAGGGTTCTGGCGGTCGAGGAGGGGAGGGACGTCGAAGCCCACCCGGACGTCAGCGCCCACGGCCATGGCACGTGTGCGGGCGACCAGAGCGTCGCTAGAGGCGTCGGCTGTCGCCGAGGTGAGGACGCAGCCCGTCACCAGCGCGACCAGGACGCTCATCGCGGCCTGCGTGCGCGCCCTCCGCCCAGCGAGCCGGAGACTGAGGACGAGGGCGAGCCGGTCGCTCGCGCGCGCCGCCAGCCGTGCGGCGGCGCCGAGCAGCGGACGAGCGAGCGCGACGAGCACCAGGCCAGTCGCCACGAGCACGAGGGCAGGGGCGAGGACGCCGACCACGTCGGTCGCCACCCGGCCCGTAGAGTCGACGACGACGACGTCGGACGCCCAGGCGACGCGCAACGCAGCGAGGGCAGCCGCGGCGACGAGCACGGCGCCTCCCACGGTCGCGGGAGCGGTGCGAGTCCCGGAGGATCGAGGTGTCGTGGACGGGGATGCCGGAGGCCACGCCCGAGCGAGCGAGACAGCGCCGGTGATGACCGCGGCCGTCACGACGGACGTCCATCCGGGTCGGCCTGCCGCCGCCGTGGAGGCGACGACCCCCACCAGCAGGCCGACGGCTCCCGCGGCGAGCGCATCGACGCCGTGCCAGCGGAGGAGCTGGAGGCGCGAACCTCCACGTGCGCGCAGAACCGCAGACTCCCGGCTCCGGGCCTGTCGCAGCGCCCCGACGACGAACCACGACGCCAGCGCCCCGATGGCTGCGACCAGGACGAGACACACGGCGCTGGTCGCCGTGACCGACGCGTCGGCGCGCGCCACGCTCGCCACCCGTCGCCCTAGCCCGCCGTCCACGTCGACGGTGCCGTCCTCGGCCGCGGCCACCAGGGCTGGGACCTCGGTGGTCCAGGCGGAGAGCTGGGTCCGGCCCGCGTGCGGGGGAGTCGTGACGGTCCACGACGAGGTCCGGCGGTCGGAGACCCCGGCCAGCGTGCGCTCCGTGACGACCACCGGCCCTACGGCACCAGCCTCCGCGCCGGAGGTGATCGCCGGGTCGCCGAACCAACGCGGGTCCGCAGGGTCGTCCGCGTGCCACGTCCCCGCGACGGTGACCACCGTCGTACCGATCGCGAGGCGGTCGCCGGCGGACACCCCGAGCCGCCGCGCGGCTGCGTCGGGCATGGTCGCCTCGCCGTCTCCGTCGCCCCACCGCCCGGTGGACAGCGTCGCCAGCTCACGCAGCGCGGGATAGGAGGCGGTCAGGTACCGACCGCCCTCGGCACGGACGCTCCGGGTGACCAGCAATCCCAGTGCCTCGGCCTCCGCCGAGAGCTCCTCGGCCTCGGCGACCTCGTCGTCGAGCTGCGTCGTCGCCGAGATCCTCAGCGCAGCCTCGCGTGCGGGCGACGCCCCCAGACCACGGGAGACCTCCGCATCGGCGTGCTCACCCGCCGTGGTGGCGAGGCCGCACAGCACGAACGCCGTGGCTGCGCTGGTGAGGGCCGCAGCCGTAAGCAGCCAGGCGTGAGCGCGCGCTCGGCGTCCTGACAGCGACCCCACCGTTCAGACGCCGGTGACGCGGAGGTCGCGCTCGATCTGAGCGGCGGTGTCGAGCAGGAGCGGCAGCAGCGTCTCGCGGGCCTCCTCGGCGCTGCCCTGGGTCGCGCTCATCGAGATGTTCGCGGCGGCGATGGTCTGCCCGCGCGGGTCGCGGACGGGTGCGGCCATCGAGCGAAGGCCGATCTCGAGCTCCTGGTCGACCAGCGCCCACCCCTGGTCGCGGACCAGGTCGACCTCGCGACGGAGCGCACCCACCGAGGTGACGGTGTGCGGGGTCAGGCGGTCGAACGACATCTGCTCGAAGAGCGACTCGCGATCGGCGTCGGGCAGCCCGGCGAGCAGCACCCGGCCCATCGAGGTCACGTACGCGGGGAAGCGTGTGCCGACGCTGATCGCCACGGTCATGATGCGACGCGTCGGGACACGGGCGACGTACACGATGTCCAGGCCGTCGAGGACCGACACCGACGAGGACTCACGGGCCTTGTCCGTGAGGCTCTTGAGGTGGGGCGTCGCGATCTCGGGGAGCGAGCTGGCCGAGAGATAGGCGTAGCCGAGCTCGAGCACGCGTGGGCACAGCCAGAACTCGCGGCCGTCGGTGGCGGTGTAGCCGAGCGTGACGAGCGTGTGGAGGAACCGGCGGGCCGTCGCGCGGGTCAGCCCGGTCTGGCGGGCGACCTCGGCCAGCGTCATCCGCGGGTGCTCGGCGTCGAAGGCGCGGATCACCGCGAGTCCGCGCTGGAGGGACTGGACGGACTCCATCGGTCGGCCGTCCGGGGGAATCGTCACGTCTCGCACCCTATCCGTCATCGTGGCTGTCATTTGTCAGTTCGCCCGTGCCCACGGCCCCGCGTTGACCTGTGACCTGGGCCATAGTAGGTTCGGCTACTGCACACACGTTCGCATCGCGAACGCTTCAGCCTAGCATCGCAGGAGGGCCCAGCTCCATGCTCGAAGCATCGGTCTGGAACGAGCGGATCTATCTCGGCGGCGAGTGGGTCGCCCCGTCCGGGGGCCAGACGTACCCCGTCGTGGAGCCGGCGACCGGCGACGAGCTCGGGCGCATCGGGCGCGCCGAGCCCGCCGACGTCAGGCAGGCAGGTCAGGTGGCGACGGAGGCCCAGCGCGCCTGGGCCGCACTCCCGCACACCGAGCGCGCGGCGGTCCTGCGCCGGGCCGGCGACCTGTGGAACACCCACGCCGAGGAGGTCATGGACTGGAACGTCCGTGAGGTCGGCGCGGTCCCCGGCATGGCCGGGTTCGCCCAGAGCGTCGCGGCCCAGGAGTGCTACGAGGCGGCGGCACTCCCGTCGCACCCCCACGGCCAGGTCCTCGCCAGCGCCGAGCCCCGGCTGTCCCTGGCCCAGCGCGTCCCGGCCGGCGTCGTCGCGGTGATCTCGCCGTTCAACGTGCCGCTCATCCTCGGCATCCGCGCGGTGGCGCCCGCACTCGCCCTCGGCAACGCCGTCATCCTCAAGCCGGATCCCCGCACCGCCGTCACCGGCGGCGTCACGATGGCCCGGATCTTCGAGGAGGCCGGGCTCCCCGCCGGCGTTCTCCAGGTGCTCCCGGGTGGGGCCGACGTCGGTGAGGCGTTCGCCTCCGACCCCAGCATCCGGGTCATCGCGTTCACCGGCTCCACAGCGGCAGGCCGCAAGGTCGGCGAGGCCGCCGGCCGTCACCTCAAGCGCGCGCACCTCGAGCTCGGCGGCAACTCCGCGCTGGTCGTCCTCGAGGACGCCGACGTCGACCAGGCCGTCAACCTCGCGGCGTGGGGTGCCTTCTTCCACCAGGGCCAGATCTGCATGACCGTCGGACGCCACCTCGTCCACGAGAGCCTGTACGACGCGTACGTCGAGAAGCTCGCCGCCAAGGCCGACCACCTCCCGGTCGGCAACCCCGCGACCGAGCAGGTCGCCCTCGGCCCGATCATCGACGAGGGCCAGCGCGACAAGATCCACGGACTCGTCACCGCGAGCCAGGAGGCAGGTGCGCGCCTGGTCGCGGGCGGGTCGTACGACGGGCTGTTCTACCGCCCGACCGTGCTCGCGGACTCCCCGATCGACGCGCCGGCGTTCGCCGAGGAGGTGTTCGGGCCGGTCGCGTCCGTGGCGAGCTTCTCGACCCTCGACGAGGCCGTCAAGCTCGCCTCGAGCGGAGACTACGGGTTGTCGCTCGGCATCGTCACCCGCGACGCGATGCGCGGCCTCGAGCTCGCCGGCCACATCCCCACGGGCATCGTGCACGTCAACGACCAGACCGTGAACGACGAGGCGAACGCACCGTTCGGCGGGCTCGGCGCGTCCGGCACCGGATCTCGCCACGGCGGCGCAGAGGCCAACATCGAGGCCTTCACCGAGACCCGTTGGGTGACGCTGCGCAGCGAGCCCCCGACGTACCCCTTCTGAGCACCCCCCGACAAGGAGAAGACATCCATGAGCCGGATCATGAAGGTTGCCGCAGCGGCAGCCGCGATCACCCTGCTGGCCGCCTGCGGCGGTGGCGGTGACGACGACAGCTCCGACGGCGGACCCGACGACGTCAAGGTCGGTGTCATCCCGATCGTCGACACCGCGCCGATCTGGCTCGGCAAGGAGAAGGGGTTCTTCGAGGAAGAAGACATCAACCTCGAGATCGTCACGACCACGGGTGGCGCGGCTGCGGTGCCGGGCGTCGTCAGCGGCGACTTCGACTTCGCGTTCGGCAACACCGTGTCGCTGATGGTCGGCGCAGGCCAGGGCCTCCCGCTGCAGTTCGTGACGAACGGGACCTCCTCGGCAGGTGTCGAGCCCGACTTCGGCGCCGTGCTCGTGCCGGGGGACTCCCCGATCCAGTCGCCGGCCGACCTCGCGGGCAAGACCGTCTCGGTGAACAACCTCAAGAACATCGGCGACACCACGATCCGCGCCGCCATCGAGCAGGACGGTGGCGACCCCGAGGACGTGGAGTTCGTGGAGGTGCCCTTCCCGGATGCGCCCGCCGCCCTTGCGAAGAAGCAGGTCGACGCGATCTGGGTGCTCGAGCCCTTCATGTCCGCGGCTCTCGCCGACGGCGCACGGGTGGTCACGTTCAACTACCTCGACATGTCGCCCAAGCTCGACATCGCCGGCTACTTCACCACCAAGCAGTACATCGCGGAGAACGAGAACCTCGTCGAGCGCTTCACGCGCGCGATGAACAAGTCGCTCGAGTATGCCGGTGAGAACGACCAGGAGGTCCGCGACATCGTCGGCACCTACACCAAGATCGACGAGCCCACCCGCGCCAAGATGGTGCTCCCGGTCTTCCGCGAGGACTTCGACCGGGCGTCCATGGAGCAGCTCGGTGCCGCCGCCGTCGAGTACGGAACCCTCGACGACGAGCCGGACCTGGACGCGCTGCTTCCATGACCGCTGCTGCCAGTACGTCCTCGCCCGTGAGCCCGACGTCGCCCCCGCGTCGCGCTCACGGGCGGGGCGCCCCGCTTCCCTCGTGGGTCCTCGGCGTGCTCGGGATCGTGGGGTTCCTCGCGACGTGGGAGCTCGTCGTACGCTCCGGGCTCGTCGAGGCGGAGTACCTCCCCGCGGCGTCGGCCGTACTTCGCGAGATCGCCGAGCTCGCCGGCACCAGCGAGTTCTGGGCGGCGCTCGGCCGTACGGTGCGCACGTGGGCCATCGGTCTCGCGATCGCCGCGAGCGCCGCTGTTGTCGTCGGCCTCGTCATCGGCCCGAGCCGCTTCCTGCGCCGGGCGACCCACTCGACGATCGAGTTCCTGCGGCCCATCCCGTCGGTGGCTCTGATCCCGCTCGCGGTGCTGCTCTACGGGACCTCGATGCAGTCGACGCTCCTCCTCGTCGTGTACGCCGCGTTCTGGCAGGTCCTGATCCAGGTCCTGTACGGCGTCGGTGACGTCGACCCGGTCGCCTCCGACACCGCCCGCAGCTTCGGGCTCGGCGCACTGGCGCGGATCCGCCACCTCACCTGGCCGACGGCTCTGCCGTACGTCATGACGGGCCTGCGGCTCGGTGCCGCGGTCGCGCTCATCCTCACCGTCACCGGCGAGCTCGTGATCGGCGGCGGCGGCATCGGCACCGAGATCGCGCTCGCGAACTCCGGCGGTGCGGTGCCGCAGATGTATGCCCTGGTCGTCGTGGCCGGCCTCATCGGCGTCGTCGTCAACCTCGTCGCCCGTGTCGTCGAGCGTCGCGCTCTGCACTGGCACGTCTCTGTCCGGAGGGAGGCGCTGTGAAGGTCCTCAAGAGCATCGCGTACGCCGTGACGCTGCCCGCCCTGCTGATCCTGCTGTGGTGGGTCCTCACGATCGACTCGACCAACTTCTACGTCCCGAAGCCCGGCGAGCTCGCGACGACCTTCGTCGACACGTGGTTCGGTGAACGCTTCCGCGAGGACGTCATGCCGAGCGTCGCCCGGTTCGCGGCCGGCACGCTGCTCGCCATCGTGCTCGGCATCGCCGCCGGCGTCTGCATCGGCTCGGTGCGTTGGCTGCGCTCGCTGCTGGAGCCGATGCTCGAGTTCTTCCGCGCGATCCCGCCGCCGGTGCTCGTCCCGATCCTGATGGTGCTCATCGGGATCAACGACCGGATGAAGATCGCCGTGATCGTCTTCGGCGCCATCTGGCCGGTCCTCCTCAACACCATCGAGGGCGTCCGCGCCGTCGATCCCGTCCTGGTCGACACCGCCAGGACGTACGGGTTGTCGCGCTGGCAGCGGCTCCGAACCCTGGTCCTCCCCAGCGCTGCGCCGCAGATCGCCGCCGGGGTGCGCCAGGCCCTGTCCATCGGGTTGATCCTCATGGTCATCTCGGAGATGTTCGCGTCCTCGTCCGGTCTCGGCTTCACGATCGTGCTGTTCCAGCGGTCGTTCGCCGTCACCGAGATGTGGAGCGGCATCGTGCTCCTCGGCCTGATCGGCGTCGCCGTGTCGATCGTCTTCCAGGTCTGCGAGCGCAAGATCCTGCATTGGTACTACGGCCAGAAGGAGGTGCAGCATGGCAGGTGACAGCGCCACGATCGAGACCGGACCCCGCGAGGACGTCCACTCCCCGGTCGCACTGTCGGTCCAAGGGCTGCAGAAGATCTACTCGTCCGACACCGGAGACGTCGAGGCCGTCCGCGACCTGACCTTCGAGCTCCGCCAGGGTGAGCTGGTCTGCCTCGTCGGGCCCTCGGGCTGCGGCAAGACGACCCTGCTGCGCTGCATCGCGGGGCTCCTCGACCCGACGGCGGGCACCGTGACGCTCGACGGCGCCGTCGTCACCGGGCCGCCGAAGAAGATGGCCGTCGTGTTCCAGGAGTACGGCCGCAGCCTGTTCGCCTGGCTGACCGTGCGTCAGAACGTCGAGCTGCCGCTGAAGAACGCGGGCATGCCGAAGGCTGAGCGTCAGAAGGCGGTCTCGGAGGCGCTGCACGCCGTGGGTCTCGAGCACGCGGAGTCGTCGTACCCGTGGCAGCTCTCGGGCGGCATGCAGCAGCGCGTCGCGATCGCGCGCGCCGTCGCGTACAAGCCCGAGGTCCTGCTCATGGACGAGCCGTTCGCCGCGGTCGACGCGCAGACCCGCGCCGACCTCGAGGACCTGATCCGCCGGGTGTGGAAGGAGCTCGGCGTCACCGTCCTGTTCATCACCCACGACATCGACGAGTCCGTCTACCTCGGCGAGCGGGTGCTGATCCTGTCGAACTCGCCGACGGTCATCCAGGAGGACCTCACGATCGACCTGCCGGCCGACCGCGACCAGCTGACGACTCGCTCGCTGCCGCGGTTCACCGAGCTGCGGACCCACGTGTACGCGGAGATCCAGAAGGCGAAGCGGGGCAAGGGCGGCGACGCGTGACCACGGTCCGGGAGGCGACGTACGACGTCATGCGCCGGCAGGCGATGACGACGATCTTCTCCAACCCCGGATCGACCGAGGTCGCGTTCCTCGTCGACCTGCCCGACGATCTCGACTTCGTCCTCGCCCTGCACGAGGGCTCGGTCGTGGGGGTGGCCTCCGGGTGGGCGATCGCACGGCGCGAGCCGGCCTTCGTGCTGCTGCACACCACCGCGGGGCTCGGCAACGCCGTCGGCGCGATCGCGACCGCCCGCGTCAACCACGCCCCGATGGTGATCGTGGTCGGGCAGCAGGACCGCCGCCACCTGGCCCTCGAGCCGTTCCTCGCCGGAAGACTGGAGGGCCTCGCGGGCGACTATCCGCTCGAGGTCATCTCGCCCGTACGCGCGCAGGACGTGCCGTCGGCGATCGCGCGCGCGACGCACCGAGCCCGTCGCGACCAGGGCCCCGTGGTGGTCATCGTGCCGATGGACGACTGGGAGGCTGAGTACGACCCCGCCGACGTCTCCGCCGCCCGGGTGGTGCGGACGCCGATGCCGCGGACCGTCGACGTCCTCGACCTCGCGCGCATGGTGGCCGACGCGGAGCGCCCGGTCGTGGTCGCGGGGTCCGGCAACGACAGCGCCGACGGCTGGGATCGGCTGGTCGCCCTCGCCGAGCGGATCGATGCGCCGGTGTGGCAGGAGCCGTTCGGATCACGTGCCGGATTCCCGCAGGACCACCGCCTGTTCGCTGGCCACCTGCCGGCCGACCGCCCCCGCGTCCGCGAGGTGCTGGCCGACGCCGACCTGGTGCTGGTCGTGGGGTGTGCGGCGCTGCGTCAGTACCCGTACGCCGAGGGTCCCCTCGTGCCCGACGGCGTACGCGTCGCCGTGGTGACCGCGGACCCCGACGAGGCGTACCGCTCGCCCGCCGAGCTGGCGCTGGTCGCCGACCCCACCGAGGTCGTACGCGCGTTGGTCACGTCCCTCGGGCCCCGTCCGCCGGAGGAGCCACCCGCCGCCCCGCAGGTCGAGGAAACCGCTTCCCCGCTGGTCGAGGCAGCCCCTTCCCCGCTGGTCGAGGCAGCCCCTTCCCCGCTGGTTGAGGCAGCCGCTTCCCCGCTGGTTGAGCGAGCGCAGCGAGTCGAAACCCACCCCCTCACCTCCACCGCCGTCTTCCGTGCGCTCTCCACCGTCCTCCCGCGCGACACCGTCCTCGTCGAGGAGTCGCCGTCATCACGGCCGATCCTGCAGGCGATGGTGCCCGCGCGCGAGCCGCTCGGCTTCGTGTCGGCAGCGATGGGCGGGCTCGGGTTCGCGATGCCGGCGTCGATCGGCCTCAAGATGGCGCTGCCCGACCGTCCGGTCGTCGCGGTGGTGGGCGACGGGTCGGCGATGTACGCGGTGCAGTCGTTGTGGACCGCCGCCCACCGCGACGTCGGTGTGCTGTGGGTCGTGATGGCGAACGGCGGCTACGCGGTGATGGACCGGCTCGCCGAGCGCGTGGGGGGCAAGCCCCCATGGCCGTCGTTCCCCGAGGTGTCGGTCGGCCGGGTCGCCGAGGCGCTCGGTTGCCGCGTGGTGCGTGTCGACGACGAGGCCGCGTTGTCCGACGCACTCGGTGAAGCAGCTTCCCGCTTGCGGGAGCCCGGTGGGCCTCTCCTGATCGAGGTCTCCGTGGCGCCCGACACCAGCTTCGCGCCCTAGCTGCGCGACCTCGACCGCGTGCCCGCATCGCGTCCACACCCCCGGGGAGGCGATGCGGGCACGTTCGCGCGTACGCGCGGGCCAGGCCGTACGCAGTCACACCGCTGAGCCGGTGGCCCTAGGCCGTGGGCGCGATCAGTCCTCGAGCCGCCGCACCTGGACCGGCAGACGCTCGCGCAGCGCGTCGACGGTGGTGCCGTGCGTCTCGCGTACGACCACGCCGTCCGCGCCGACGTCGAACACCGCGTGCTCGGTGTAGACGCGGCTCACGCAGGCGAGACCGGTGACGGGGTAGGTGAGGCTCTCGACGAGCTTGCTCGACCCGTCCTTCGCGAACAGCGTCATCATCACGAAGACCCGCTTTGCCCCGACGGCGAGGTCCATCGCGCCTCCGACGGCAGGGATCGCGTCGGGTGCGCCGGTGTGCCAGTTGGCGAGGTCGCCGCGCTGCGAGACCTGGAAGGCGCCGAGCACACAGACGTCGAGATGGCCGCCGCGCATCATCGCGAAGGAGTCGGCGTGGTGGAAGTAGGAGGATCCGGGGAGCTCGGTGACCGGCGCCTTGCCCGCGTTCACGAGATCGGGGTCGATCGCGTCACCGCGGGCGACCGGCCCCATGCCGAGCATGCCGTTCTCCGTGTGGAGGACGATGCCGGAGTCGCCGTCGAGATGGTCCGCGACGAGCGTCGGCTGACCGATGCCGAGGTTCACGTACGACCCCGGCTCGATGTCGCGTGCGATCGCCTGCGCCATCTCGTCGCGCGACAGGGGACCGCGGTCGGCGTGCTCGACGGTGCGGAGCTGCGACTCGACCGTCGTCATGCGCTCGCTCCTTCTCGCGCGGCGATGCGCTGCTCCGCCCCGACGGCCACGACGCGGTCCACGAAGATGCCGGGAGTGACCACGGCCTCGGGGTCGATCCCTCCGGCGTCGACCACGTCGTCCACCTCGGCGATCGTCGTCGTGGCCGCGGTCGCCATGACCGGGCCGAAGTTGCGGGCGGTCTTGTGGAACACGAGGTTGCCGGCGGTGTCCGCTCGGCGAGCCGCGATCAGGGCGACGTCTCCGCGCAACGGGTACTCGAGGACGTACGCGCGACCGTCGATCTCCCGCGTCTCCTTCCCCTCGGCCAGCACCGTGCCGTACCCGGTCGGCGTGAAGAAGGCGCCGATCCCCGCGCCAGCGGCTCGCATGCGCTCCGCGAGGTTGCCCTGCGGCACGACCTCGAGCTCGACCTTGCCGGCGCGGTAGAGGTCGTCGAAGACGTACGAGTCGACCTGCCGGGGGAACGAGCAGATCATCCTGCGGACCTGGCCGGCGGCGAGCAGCGCAGCAAGTCCGGTGCTGCCGTTGCCGGCGTTGTTGCTGACCACCGTGAGGTCGCGGGCGCCGTGCCGGACGAGCGCGTCGATCAGCGTGAACGGCATCCCGGCCGTGCCGAACCCGCCGATGAGGACCGTCGCGCCGTCCGCCACGTCGGCGACCGCGGCATCGGCGTCCAGCACGCGCATCAGCGCGCCTCGTTCTCGGAGGCGCCGGTGTTCTCGAGGACCACCGCAAGGCCCTGGCCGACGCCGATGCAGATGGCGGCGACGCCCCAGCGCTGGTTGGTGGTCCGGAGGACGGCGGCGAGCGTGCCGAGGATGCGACCGCCCGAGGCGCCGAGCGGGTGACCGATCGCGATCGCGCCGCCCCACTGGTTGACGATGTCGGCGTCGATCGGCCACGCGTCCACGCAGGCGAGGCTCTGGACGGCGAACGCCTCGTTGAGCTCGACGGCGCCGACCTGGTCCCAGCCGATCCCGGCACGCGCGAGAGCGCGGTTGGCCGCCTCGACGGGGGCGTACCCGAAGGCTTGCGGCTCGAGGGCCATGACCCCGCGGCCGGCGATGCGCGCGACGGGGTCGCGGCCGATCAGGGTGGCGGCGCGCTCGGACCCGAGGAGGACGGCGGAGGCACCGTCGTTGAGCGGCGACGCGTTGCCCGCGGTGATCGTGCCGTCGGGGCGGAACGAGGGCTTGAGACGCGCGAGGGTCTCTGTAGTCGAGTCGGGGCGGATGCCCTCGTCCCGAGCGAGGTCGACACCGTCGACGCCGACGACCAGGTCGTCGTACCGGCCGGCCTCCCAGGCGGCGTACGCGCGCTGGTGCGAGGTCGCTGCGAACGCGTCCTGGCGCTCGCGCGAGATGCCGAAGCGCTCCTGCAGCTGCTCGTTGGACTCGCCCAGGGAGATCGTCCACTCCTTGGGCATGCGCGGGTTGACCAGCCGCCAGCCGAGGGTGGTCGAGACGGCCTCGACGTTGCCGGCGGGGAAGCCGCGCGCGGGCTTCGGCATGACCCACGGCGCGCGGCTCATCGACTCGACGCCGCCGGTGAGGACGATCTCGGCGTCGCCGGACTCGATCGCGCGCGACCCGGCGATCGCGGCGTCGAGGCTGGACCCGCAGAGGCGGTTCACGGTGGTGCCGGGGACGCTGACGGGGAGGCCCCCGAGCAGCGCCGCCATGCGGGCGACGTTGCGGTTCTCCTCGCCGGCACCGTTGGCGTTGCCCCACACGACGTCGTCGATGGCCTCGGGGTCGAGCCCGGGGCAGCGTGCGAGCGTCGCGGCGACGACGGTGGCGGCCAGGTCGTCGGGCCGCACACCGGACAGCGCACCACCGTAGCGTCCGAACGGCGTCCGGACGGCATCGAACACGTACGCAGGCATCGCGCTCCTCGAGGTCTGAAGCGTTCGCTAGGCGAACGTCGGTGCGTTGCGTGAACAACGTACCACGACAGCGGCGTCAGGAGTCCTGGTCGAGCTCGGCGAATACGCCTTGCATGACCCCGAGGGCGGCGTTGGTCACCGGCACCCCCGCGTACACCCCCGTGTGCAGCAGAACCTCCGCGATCTCCTCCCGCGTCAGGCCGTTGCGCAGCGCCGCCCGCACGTGCATCGCGAGCTCCTTCTCGTGCCCGAGCGCGGCGAGCAACGCGAGCGTGATCATCGAGCGGCTCCGGCGGTCGAGCCCGTCGCGCCCCCACACATCGCCCCACGCGTAGCGGGTGATGAGCTCCTGGAACGGACGCGTCAGCGGGTCCGCGCTCGCGGTGGCACGATCCACGTGCGCGTCTCCCAGCACCGCACGCCGTACCTCCATGCCCCGCGTGTACGCCCCGTCCCCGTCCGCCCCGACCGCCCCGTCCCCGTCCCCGATTTGGGCAGTTGGGTGCGGTTCTTCCCCCCGAGAACGGCCCCAAACTGCCCGAATCGCGGACGAGACGTCGGCTGGGGCCTCCGCGGGGGCGAGGTGCGCGACGTCGGGGAGGACGAGCAGGTCGCCGTTCCGAACGCCGTTCGCGATCTCCTCGAGCTTCGCCACCGGCGTCGCGACGTCGTGCGCCCCGGCGACCGCGAGCACCGGCACCGCGATCTCGCCGAGCCGGTCCCGCACGTCGAACACGGCCAGCGCGTCGCACACCTGCGCGTACCCCTCCGCGTCCGCACCCTGCAGGACGTGCAGCAGCGCGGCGCCGATGGACGGCTCGCGCTCGAGGAAGCCGGGCGCGAACCACCGCTGGGCCGAGCCGGTCACCATCACGGGCGTCCCCGACGCGCGTACGGTCGCCGCCCGCTCTCGCCACATCTCGGTGTCGCCGATCTGCGCTCCCGTGCACAGCAGGACCGCCGCGGTCACGGCGTCCGGCGCGTCGAGCATCAGCTGCAGGCCGACCGCACCACCGACGGAGTCTCCCGCGTACGCGAACCGCAGCGCCTCGTCCTCGCGTGCCTCGGCCGCGCCGCTCGCGAACGCGAGAACGCCCTCGGCCAGCTCGGCGATCGTGAACCCGCCGCGGACCGGCCCGTCGACGTGCCCCGGCAGGTCCCACCCGATCACATGGAAGTCGGCGCCGAGCTCCTTGGCCGCCGCCGACCACAGCGCGACCGCCGAGGTCCCGAGCGACGGGCCGACGACGAGCAGCGGGAGCCCGGCGTGCCCGGCCAGCTCGACGCCGGTGATGCGGGGGACGGTCATGGCGACTCCTCCAGGCTGGTACGGGCGCGGGCGAGCGTGGCGTCCACGAGCAGGTCGGTGGCGCCCAGGTACGAATGGGGTTTCGACCCTTCGGACGTTCCGCCGTCAGTCGCCAGCCGGCGGATGCCGTCCCGCTCCGCAAGGACGCCGTCGCCCGCGGCGTCGAGGTTGGCGCGCATCCGGTCGCCGTCGACGCGCAGACCGGCGAGGAGCTCGCTGGCCTGGTCCGCGGCGACGACCGTACGGCGCGCGAGCGTGCGCAGCGTGTCCCACTCGGCGTGCCACGCACCGTCCGGCCGCTGGTCCACCGCGAGCGCTGCGGCGGTGTGCAGGGTCGACGCGAGCGGGGGCGCTGCGAGCGCTGCCCGTCGCAGCAGCACCGACAGCACAGGGTTCTGCTTCTGGGGCATCGTCGACGAGCCTCCGCGCCCCGCCTTCACGGGCTCCGCCAGCTCGGCGATCTCGGGACGGGCGAGCGTGACGACGTCGGTCGCGACCTGCCCCCACGCGTCCGTCGCCGCGACCAGCGCGTCACCGATCCGGGTCACCGGCCGACGGCGTACGTGCCAGGGCCGGACCGCCGCCAGCCGGAGCGCACCGGCGGTCGCCCGCGCGAGCTGCACCGCGACCGCCTCCGGGTCGGCCGATCCGGTGAGGCGGGCCAGCTCGACGCCGGCCGCCAGCGTGCCGACGGCACCGCCGACCTGCACGGGCAGCGTCGCGCGGACGCGGTCGAGGTCCTCGGCGACGTCGAGCAGGCCTTCGAGCCACCCTGCCGCAACCAGGCCGAAGGTCGTCGGCACCGCGTGCTGCGTCAGGGTCCGCCCGACCATCGTCGTACGGCGGTGTGCCTCGACCAGCCCGACCAGCGACGTGATCTGGTCCCGCAGCTCACCCGCGACCCGATCGAGAGCGTCACGCACGGCGAGCATGAGCGCGGTGTCGACGACGTCCTGACTGGTGAGCCCACGGTGGATCCAGGTGCCGTCGGACTCCGCACCACCGGGCGGCACCGCTCGCTCCCGCAGCAGCGACACCAGGCCGATCACGGGATTGCCTCCGCCCTCGGCGCCGGCGGCGAGCGATGCGACGTCGTCGGGCCCGACCAGCCCGACCAGGTGCAGGGCCTTGGGCGCGAGCCCGGCATCGACGAGCGCGTCGAGCCACGCCTGCTCGACCCGCACCATCGCCGCGAGGACCGCTGCGTCCGTCAGCAGGTCCCCTGCCCGCTCGTCACCCGGCCACAGCAGATCGGTCATACGGCTCAGTGTCCCGGAAACCGGAGGAAGACGGTCTCGTCCTCGCCCTGGAGCCGGATGTCGAAGCGCAGACCGTACGCGTCCGCGACCGCCAGCAGCGTCGAGCGCCGGTCCTCCTCGACCGAGGCGAGCAGGCGGTCCGCCGCCAGCGCGGCCTCGTCACCCGGGACGTACGCGCGGGTGAACAGGCGGTTGGTCAGCCCGCGGGCGAAGACCGTCACGGCGAAGAACGCCGCCGCTCCGTCCTCCGTCGGACCGGGCACGAGAGTGGAGAAGGCGTACGTCCCGTCGCGACGCGTGCTCGCCCGTCCGAAGCCGGTGAACGTCCACCCGTCACGGCGCAGCGACCCGGGCTGCTGCAGCACCGTACCGTCCGGCGCCGCCTGCCAGATCTCGATCAGGGCGTCGGGGATCGGCGCGCCGGCACCGTCGTACACGGTGCCGTGCAGCGCTATCGCCCCCGGCGTGCTCGGCGGGACAAGATCGCGGTCGCCGTCGTACGGGAGGGCGTAGTGGAAGAACGGCCCGACGGTCTGGCCGGGCGTCGGTGTCAGCGTCATGCGTCGTCCCTGTCGGTCGAGGCGGGCTGGGGCTCCATGTACGTGCGGTGGCTCCCGGTGAGCACGATGTCCCAGCGGTACCCGGTCGCCCACTCGTGGCTGGTCACGTCGTGGTCGTACGTCGCGACGAGACGCTCGCGCGCCTTCGCGTCGGTGACCGTCTGATAGATCGGGTCGAGCGCGAACAGCGGGTCGCCCGGGAAGTACATCTGCGTGACCATCCGCTGCGTGAACTCGGTCCCGAACAGCGAGAAGTGGATGTGCGCCGGGCGCCACGCGTTGTGGTGGTTCTTCCACGGGTACGGGCCCGGCTTGATCGTCTGGAACCGGTAGCCCCCGTCGGCGTCGGTCAGGCAGCGGCCGATGCCGGTGAAGTTCGGGTCGAGTGGCGCGGGGTGCTGGTCGCGCTTGTGGATGTAGCGACCCCCGGCGTTCGCCTGCCAGATCTCGACCAGCTGGTGGCGTACGGGGCGCCCCTCGCCGTCGACGACGCGGCCGGTGACGACCATCCGCTCACCGATCGGCTCCCCGCTGTGCTGGATCGTCAGGTCGGCCTCGAGCGGGTCGACGTCGCGGTGCCCGAAGCACGGTGCCCACAGCTCGATCGTCTCCGGGTCGGCGTGGTGCAGGTCCTTGGTGGGGTGGCGCAGGATGCTGCTGCGGTACGGCGGGTAGTCGCGGCGCGGCTGCGTCTCCTCGACCCCGGATCGCTGGTAGTCGGCCTCGATCGCGGTGATCTCAGCGGTGATGTCGGCCTGGCTCGTCATGGGTGCACGCTAGGCGGCGAGCGTCCGTCCGATGAAGACTAGACTTTCGCTCAGCGGAAGGTCCGTCGGCGAGTCGAAGGGTCGAGACCATGGCCGGGAACACCACCAGCCCTGGTACGACGGTGGCATCACGGGTGCTCGCGCTGCTCTCGGCGTTCGACGCCGATCATCGCCGCCTCACGCTCAGCGAGCTCGCACGCCGGTCCGACCTGCCGCTGCCGACCGCGCACCGCCTCGTCGGCGAGCTCGTGGCGGCCGGGGCGCTGTCGCGACGACCGGACAGCCGGTACGTCGTGGGCCGGCTGATCTGGGACATCGGACTGCTGGCGCCGGTGGAGGCCGGCCTGCGGCAGGTCGCCGAGCCGTTCTTGCACGACATCTACGCAGCCACGCTCGCGACCGTGCACCTGGCGGTGCGCGACGGCGACGAGGTGCTCTACCTGGAACGGATGCGGGGGCGTACGTCGGTGCCCGTGGTCAGCAGCATCGGCTCCACGCTGCCGATGCATGCGACGGGTGTCGGCAAGGTGCTTCTCGCCTACGCGCCGGACGACGTTCGCCGTCGCGTACTCGCCTCGCTCACCCGCGTCACGCCGTACACGGTCACACAGCCCGGCATCCTCGAGGACCAGCTCGTGCGGATCCGGCGCGACGGCTACGCGACGACGTACGAGGAGATGTCGCTCGGTGCCTGCTCCGCCGCTGTCCCGGTGCATCGCGGTGACCAGGTCGTCGCGGCGATCGGCGTGGTCGTCCCGCACCTCAAGCGCGACCGGAGCAGGCTCGTCGCGGCGCTCCAGGTCGCGTCGCAGGGCATCGGGAGGCAGTTGTGACCCGCCCCGCGCTCGACTTCCGTCCAGTGGAAGGTTCCGTTCGCCGCGCGACCTGACGCACGGTGCAATGACGCCATGAACCCCGCCACCACCCGCACCCAGGTCGCCATCGTCGGCGCTGGGCCCGCCGGCCTCCTCCTGTCCCACCTCCTCGCGGCGCGGGGCATCGACTCGGTGGTTCTCGAGACCCGCAGCCAGGAGTACGTCGGTGCGCGGATCCGCGCCGGGATCCTCGAGCAGAGCAGCGTCGACCTCCTGACCGAGGTCGGCCTCGGCGAGCGGCTGGCTCGCGAGGGCGACCAGCACCGCGGCATCTACCTGCAGTTCCCGCACGAGCGTCACCACATCGACTTCCAGAGCCTGATCGGGCGCAGCGTCTACGTGTACGGGCAGACCGAGGTGCAGAAGGATCTGGTCGAGGCCCGCACCGCCGCCGGTCAGCAGTGGGTCTACGAGATCAGCGACGTGGCGCTCCACGACCTCGACACCGACCGCCCCTCGGTGACGTACGTCGACGCCGACGGCGCGCCCCAACGCCTGGAAGCCGACGCGATCGCCGGCTGCGACGGCTCGTTCGGGCCCAGCCGTGCCGCGATCCCTGGCGGGACGACGTGGGAGCGGACCTATCCGTACTCGTGGTTCGGCATCCTCGCCGACGTCGCGCCCTCGACCGACGAGCTGATCTACGCGTGGCACCCGCACGGGTTCGCGCTCCACTCGATGCGGTCAGAGACGGTCAGTCGGCTGTACCTGCAGGTCGAGCCCGGCACCGATCCCGACTCGTGGTCGGACGACCGGATCTGGGACGAGCTCGCCACCCGCCTCGGGCACGGCCAGGACGGCTGGGAGCTGGAGCCAGGTCCGATCACGGACAAGAGCGTGCTGCCCATGCGTTCGTACGTCCATGCGCCGATGAGCCACGGCCGCCTCTTCCTCGCCGGCGACGCCGCGCACATCGTGCCCCCCACCGGCGCGAAGGGCCTGAACCTCGCCATCGCCGACGTCGCTCTGCTCGCGCCGGCGCTGGCCGAGCTGGTCGGCACGGGCGACGCGCGGCTCGCCGACGCGTACTCCGACACCGCGCTGCGTCGCGTCTGGCGATGCACCCACTTCTCATGGTGGATGACGACGATGCTCCATCACAGCGGCGACGCGTTCGACGAGCAGCTCCAGCTCTCGCAGCTGCGCTGGGTCACGTCCTCGGAGGCCGGGGCGACCGGGTTGGCCGAGAACTACGCTGGGTTGCCGTTCGAGATCTGACCGGACAAGCGGGACATCAGTCTGTTGCGTCGGCCGGCCGGTCGCCCTCGAGGAAGCGAGGTCCCGGGCCGAGCTTCGCGGCGCGGTCGCCGGGGTTGGAGAGCTTGCAACGGTTGAGCGAAAGGCAGCCGCAACCGATGCACTCGTCGAGCGTGTCGCGCAGCCGCTCGAGCTCGGCGATCTGCGCGTCGAGTCGGGGACGCCAGGCACGCGACAGGCGGCTCCAGTCCTTCTTCGTCGGCGTACGCTCCTCCGGCAGTGTCGCGAGTGCGTCCCGGATCTCGTCGAGCGTGAGGCCGACCCGCGAGGCCGTCCGGATGAACGCGACGCGGCGAAGCGTGCTGCGGGCGTACCGTCGCTGGTTGCCGGTCGTCCGCGTCGATGCGATCAGGCCGACCGACTCGTAGTAGCGCAGTCCCGACGAGGCGACGCCGCTGCGCTCGGCGACCTCGCCGATGGTGAGGAGCGGATCGGTGCTCATCGGCCATCCTCCTGTCGTCCCGCACCCGCGGGCTTGACCTCAAGTTTACTTCAACTTGCAGGATACCTGGCATGAGCACCACGACCGTCCCGCCGCCCGTCCTCGACCTGCTCGCCCGCATCACCGGAGACGAGAAGCACGACCCCAGCGCCCACTCGACGCTCGACGTCCTGTGGGTGCTGTACGACCAGGTGCTTGACGTCGCGCCCGACCGTCTCGACGACCCCCGACGCGACCGCTTCCTGCTGTCGAAGGGCCACGGCCCGGCATCGACGTACGCGGTGCTCGCCGCGAAGGGCTTCATCCCGCCCGCCTGGCTCGACGACGTCGGCTCCTGGGAGTCACGCCTCGGCCACCACCCTGACCGCGTGCTCGTCCCCGGCATCGAGATCGGCAGCGGCTCGCTCGGACACGGGCTCCCGATCACGGTCGGGCTCGCCCTCGGCCTCCGCATCACGCACGAGCCTGGTCCCGCCGGCCCCGCTGGTCGAGGCGGCGAAGCCGATCGAGACCCCCGCGTCGTCGTCCTGGTCGGCGACGGCGAGCTCGACGAGGGGAGCAACGCGGAGGCGATCGCGACGGCGGCGCGGTTCGGGCTCGGGAACCTGACCTGCGTGGTCGTGGACAACGCGAGCAACCAGCTCGGCTGGCCGGGCGGGATCTCGTCCCGCTTCGCCGTCGAGGGATGGGCCGCGACCGACGTCGACGGACGCGATCACGAGGCACTGCGTACGGCGCTGCTGCAGACCGAGCCCGACCGTCCGACCGTGGTCGTCGCGAGGACGACCGACGAGTTCCGCGGCGTGGACCAGTCGGATACAGCAGAGACCGATCCGGCCTCGAAGGGAGCAGCCGCATGACCCGCACGCCGATGCGTGAACGTTTCTACGCCGAGCTCGATCCTGTCCTCGACGAGGACCCGCGGGTCGCCGTCGTCCTCGCGGTGATCGGCGCCGCCGCGCTCGCCGACACCTCGGCCCGTCACCCGGACCGCGTGATCGACGTCGGGATCCGCGAGCAGAGCATGATCGGCGTCGCGGGCGGCCTCGCACTGGCCGGCATGCGCCCGATCGTGCACACGTACGCACCCTTCCTTGTCGAGCGTGCCTACGAGCAGATCAAGCTCGACCTCGGGCACCAGGACGTCGGCGCACTGCTCGTCAGCACCGGAGCCTCGTACGACGCCAGCACCGCAGGCCGTACCCATCAGGCGCCGGCCGACGTGGCGCTGATGTCGGCGCTGCCCGGCTGGACGGTGCACGCGCCTGGACACAGCGACGAGCTGGCCCGCCTCGTGCGTCGCGAGTCGTCGGCCTCCCGCCGCGCGTACGTCCGGATGTCGACGCTCCAGAACGCGACCGCGTACCCGATCGACGGCAACCTCCACCTCGTACGCGGCGGCGCGCACACGATGCCCCTCGTCGTCGCCGTCGGCCCGATCCTCGACACCGTGCTCGACGCGACGAAGGACCTGCCCGTGCGAGTCGCCTACACGTCGACGCCGCACCCGCTCGACGTGCACGGACTCCGTACGCTCGCGGGGCCGGCGCCCACCGTCGCCATGGTCGAGCCCTACCTCGAGGGCACCAGCGCCGCATCGGTCGCCGCCGCACTGGTCGACCGTCCGAGCCGTGTCGTCCACGTCGGCGTGCCGCGCGGGACCGAGCTGCGCCGGTACGGATCGCCCAAGGACCATGCCGCCGCGCACGGGCTCGACGCGGCCGGCATCCGTGCTCGCCTGAAGGAGATGGTCTGATGACTGCCGTCGCTCGCGCCGCCCTCGACGCGCCCCCGGTCCCGTGCCACGTCCTCGGTCCCGACCTGTGGTTCGCGGAGCAGTCGGCCGACGTGGAGCGGGCGAAGGCCATGTGCCTGGAGTGCCCGATCCGCGCGGTCTGCCTGGCCGCCGCCCTCGATCGCCAGGAGCCGTGGGGCGTGTGGGGCGGCGAGGTGTTCGTCAAGGGCGTGCCGGTCGCCTCGAAGCGTGGCCGTGGCCGACCCCGCGTACGACGGACCACGCCCGCCGAGGCAGCGTCGCGCGAGGAGTGCGTGGGCTGCGCGGCGTGAGCGTGGGTGGGCGCTGACCTCAGGCGGTCGGCGCGGCCGAGCGCCCGAGCGAGTCGACGAACCCGAGGAGGTCCCGGGCGAGGAGGTCCGCGGCTTCGAGCGCCGCGAAGTGGCCGCCTCGCGGCATGCGTTCGTAGCGCTCAAGGTCGTATATCCGCTCGAGCCAGGCCCGCGGCGGGTCTTCGTCGAAGTCGCCGACCCTGGTGAACCGTGCGATGGCCGTCGGCGTCGTCACCCGCTCACCGACGGCCAGCCGGGTCGTACCCGCCCGACGGTTGTCGACATAGTCCCGCATCGAGGTGGGGAGCGTGTTCGTGAGCCAGGTCCACGTCAGGCACTCCGCGATCGCCGGCAGGCCGACCCGGTCAACGAGGCCGCCCGCCGACGGGTCGCTCCACGCGTGCCAGCGGTCGAGCACCCACCCTGCGGTCCCTGAAGGGGAGTCGCTCAGCGCGACGGCCAGCGCATCGGGACGGGTGGACTGGATGCTCTTGTAGCCGCCTTGCTCTGCCCACCACGCCTCGGACGCAGCGAGGTAGTCCCGCTCGGGGGCGGTGAGGTCGGCGTCGTCCACGGTGGGTGACAGCTCGACGTTGGACAGGTGCAGACCGACCACGGACGCCGGGTGGTCGAGGGCCATCCAGGTGCCGATCGCGGAACCGAAGTCGGTGCCGTGCGCGACGAACCGGTCGTGCCCCAGGGTCGCCATCAGCTCGATCATCGCCCGGGCGGAGTCCCTCGTCGTCCACGGGTCGGGTCGTGACGAGAGCCCGTATCCAGGCAGCGACGGAACGACCACGGTGCCCGCGCCGCCGGCTCGCAGGAGCGGGAGGACCTGCTCGAACTCCAGGAAGCTGCTCGGCCAGCCGTGCAGGAGGAGCAGCGGGGTCCGGTCGGCGTCGCCGTCGTGGACGGCCGCGTGGATGCGTGCGCCTGCGGCGTCGACGAGGACGTGGTGCGCACGGTTGATCCGACGCTCGGAGGAGCGCCAGTCGAACTCGTCGCGCCACCAGTCGCAGATCGATCGGAGGGTGTCGAGGTCGCACCCGTCCGACCAGCCTCGCGAGGGCACGTCCGGCCACCGGGTCGCTCGCAGGCGTGCCACGAGGTCCTCCAGGTCATGCTCCGCGACCTCGATGTCGCCGTCCACGATCGCCACCATCCGACCACTATGGCCCGGGCGTCAGACACGGCACGGTGAGTCGTCAGTCGTCGTGGCGACCCGCGTCTGTCCCGAACCCCTCGAGCGTCTGCCGCTCCTCCAACGTCATGAGCTCCTCGAACAGCGTGACCTGCAGTCCTGCGGGCGCGTCGAGGCGCGAGTTGAGGGATCGCCAGGGCGTCTCGCGCGGGGACGCGACCAGGGTCGCGCCGGCGTCCACGAGCCGCGTCGTACGAGCCTCGGCGTCGGCTACCTCGAACGCGACGCGGAGGCGCGGCGTGGTCGGGTGGCCGACCTCGACGTCGTCGATCAGGCGTCGCTGCGCGGGATTGGCGAGCTCGAGCGTCGCGCGCCCCGCCTCGAGGATCGTCACGCGAGCATCGCCCTCTCCCTCGAACGCGGCCTGCTCGGGCAGCCCGAGCACGTCACGGTAGAACCGCACGGCTTCCTCGTAGTCGTCGGCCTCGACGACGAGGCGCAGCTGCAGGACAGGGTTCTCGGCAGTGGTCATGCCTGCAGGCTAAACCTTGACATCACTGTGAAGGTCAAGCCTGCGGAGCGGATCAGCCCTGCAGCACCGACGCCGGCGCGAACCCGGCCTCGACCATCTTCTTGTTCATCGCGTCCTTCAACGCGACGACGGCCGACATCGGACGCACCATCACGGTGAACTCGGAGATCAGCCCGTCCTCGTCCAGCTGGAGCAGGTCGAGTCCGTGGATGGCCTTGCCCTCGACCGCCGCGCGGAAGACGAGGATCTCCGACGGCACCGGCTCGCCCTCGTCGGCACGCGACCCGGTCCCTTCGAGCTCGCCGACGTAGCGGAAGTCCTCGAAGACCTGCGTGACGAAGCCGAGGACGGCCATCACGATCGCCTTGCCCTCGAACGGCGTGAACTTCACCGGGCTGTGGAACGTGACGTCGTCGGCGAGAAGCGACTCGGCAGCGGCGATGTCGCCGCTCTCGACGGCAGCGCGGAACCGGTCGGCGGTGATGGACATGGTGCTCCTCGGGTGTGAAGGCTCAGTCGTCGGTGTTGACGAACGTACGGTGCGCGGACAGCAGGTCGACCTCGGGTCGCCCGGCGACGTACTGCTCGATGCGGTCGAGGACGGCGATGACGTGCGCGTTGTCGCCGGAGACGACCGCGGCCCCGATCGTCGCCCGCCGATAGAGGTCCTGGTTGTCGGTCTCCGCCACCGACACGTCGAACGTGCGCCGCAGGTCCGCGACCAGGGGGCGTACGAGGGACCGCTTCTCCTTCAACGTGTGCACGTCACCGAGAAGCAGGTCGAACTCGATCGTGCCGACCCACATGCTCAGTGGTCGGCGAGGCTCGAGTCGAGGACGTTGCGGGCACCCGGCGTGCTGTCGGCCGAGTCGGGGTGGATGACGACGACCGTCGCGCTGGCGTGGCGGACGACCTGCTCGCTGACGGATCCGAGGACCAGCCCCTTGAAACCGCCGAGGCCGCGGCGTCCGACGACGACCATCGACGCCTTCTCGGACGCCTCGATGATCCGCGGCGCCGGCTTGCCGTGGACGGCGCAGGTCCGGACGTCGACGTCCGCGAAGTCGGTGCGCAGCGGGGCGAGGTCCTCCTCGAGCCGCTCCACGACCGCCTCGGCGAAGTCCTCGAGCGGCGGCATGTAGCCGGGCTCCCAGGTGCGCGGACGCGGTGCGGTGGTCAGCACCCACGCCCGGACGACCGTCACCGGCTGGCCGGTGAGCTTGCCGTACTCCAGAGCCCAGAGCACCGCCTGGTCCGAGAAGTCGGACCCGTCGTGCCCGACCAGGATGCCGCCGTCGAAGTCGATCTCCTTCGTGGTCATGCCTCACGGTATCGCGCGACGCTCGAGGTCGGTCAGGCCGATGCCGGGACCGACCTCGCGCACACCGACCACGACGAAGCCGAGTCCCGCGTACAGCGCGAGCGCCGGCGCGTTCACCGACCCGGTCGACACGATCGTGCGGTGGGTGGGCTCGATGACGGCGAGCACCTCCAGGAGGGACGAGCCGATCCCGCGCCGGTGAGCGTCGGGGTGCACGATGAGTCGGTAGATGTCGACCGTGCCGTCGTCGAGCCGGATCCACGACACCGCGCCGACGAGCACGTCGTCCTCGTACGCCCCGAGGAACTCCTCGTCGCTCGCCATCAGCTCGTCGAGCGTCTCGTGGAGCATCGGCAGGTCGGGGAATCCGATCAGCTCGGCCTCGACCGCGTACGCCGCCCGTTGCACGGCCAGCAGAGCTGCGGCGAGGTCGCGGTCGGAGAGGTCGAGCGGCACGATGTCGAGGGCGTCCACCCCGTCACCGTACGGCGCGCTCACCCGCCTGCGCGCTGCTGTGCAGCCGCTGCCAGCTCGAGGAGCGCGCGCCGGTCGTGGGCGTTGCCGGCCAGGTTCGCCGCCGACTCGAACTCCGCCGCCGCCTCAGCGTCGCGCCCGAGGCGTACGAGCAGGTCGGCGCGGACGCTCGGCAGCAGGTGGTACGACGCGAGCCGGGAGTCCCCCCGCAACGGCTCGATGACGGCCAGCGCCTCGTCGGGGCCGTACGCCCGGCTGACCGCGACCGCCCGGTTGAGTGCGATCACGGGGGACGGGTTGAGTGCGGCCAGCGCGTCGTACAGCGCGACGATGCGCTCCCAGTCCGTGTCCGCAGGGGTCGCTGCGCGGGCGTGGCAGGAGGCGATGGCGGCCTGGAGCGTGTACGGACCGAGCGGTCGCCGCAGCGCGACCGACCGGTCGAGCGCCGCGAGCCCGTGCCGGATGAGCGTGCGGTCCCAGCGCGAGCGGTCCTGGTCGTCCAGCAGGACCTGATCCCCGTGGCGGTCGGTGCGCGCCGCGAACCGCGACGCCTGCAGCTCCATCAGCGCCACCAACCCGTACGGCTCAGGCTCGCGCGGCAGGAGCGCGGCGAGCCTGCGGCCCAGCCTCATGGCCTCGCCGCACAGGTCGTCGCGGATCACCCGGTCGCCGGAGCTCGCCGAGTAGCCCTCGTTGAAGATCAGGTAGACCACCTCGAGCACCGCCGCGAGCCTCTCCGGGAGCTCCTGCTCGGAGGGGATCTCGAACGGCACCTGAGCCTCGGACAGCGTCCGCTTCGCCCGCGAGATGCGTTGCCCGACCGTGGCCGACGGCGCCAGGAACGCGTGTGCGATCTCGTCCGTGGACAGTCCGCCCAGCATCCGCAGCGTGAGCGCGACCTGTGCGTCGCGGGTCAGCACGGGGTGGCACGCCACGAACACGAGACGCAGCACGTCGTCACCGACCGGGTCCTCGACGATCGCGTCGGGCTGCGGCGTCGCGGCGCGGCGGTCGGCCTCCACGTCGGGCGCGAGAACCGCGTACTTGCGGGTGAGGTTCTGGTCCCGGCGGATCCGGTCGACCGCCAGGTTGCGCGCGACCTTCGTCAGCCAGGCGCCGGGGTTGTCCGGGATGCCGTCACGGGGCCACTTCTCGAGCGCCAGCACCAGCGCGTCCTGCGCGAGGTCCTCGGCGTAGCCGACGTCGTTCACGACACGAACGAGCCCGGCGACGACCCGCGCCGACTCGATCCGCCAGATGGCGTCGATCGTGCGCTGGGTGTCGCCAGGCCTCGTCATGACGTCCTCCTGATCGCGAGCGTCCGCGTCAGGACCCGTGCTGCTTCTGGATCGCCTCGCGGAGGTGGTCGTCCTGCTCCCTCAGCTCCGGCGTGTAAGCCTCGCCGAAGTCCTCAGCCTCGTGGAGAGGACGCAGCTCGAGCTGGCCCGGCTCATTCGGGTCGTGGGGGAAGCGCTTGGCCCACTCGACGGCCTCCTCGAACGACTTGACCTCCCAGATCCAGTAGCCGGCGAGCAGTTCCTTGCTCTCGGTGAACGGGCCGTCGACCACGCGGGCCTCGCCCTCGCCGAAGACGACGCGAGCGCCCTCGGTGCTGTTCTTCAGCCCGTCGCCGTCCAGCATGATGCCGGCCTTGACGAGCTCCTCGTTGTACGCGCCCATCGCCTCGAGAGCCTCGGTGGACGGGGTGGCGCCCTCGGCCTCCCAGGCGGGGGTGGACTGGACCATGACCATGACACGCATGATGTTCTCCCTGTTCGACGGCGTCGTCTCGACCCTAGTGTCGAGCGGCTTCTCACCCCTACGCCGAACGGGCGCCATGGGTTTTCGACACGGTCCGAGAACTTTTTCGAGAGAGTTCTCAGACCCGCGCGCGGACCAGCGCTTCGAGCTGGTCGGCGAGCTCCTCGGGACGGCTCAGCGCGACCAGGTGGCCGCCGGGCATCTCGTACGGCGTGAGTCCGAGGCGCTCCTGGCTGACTCGTCGCTGGAACGCGACCGGAAAGATCCGGTCGCCCGTGCACGCGATGACGGAGGTCGGAACGTCCGGCCACGCGGACGCCGGCCACGGTTCGGCGAACGACCGCTCCGACGGCTCGCGGCCGTCGCCGGCGAGCAACGCGGCGGCGAGGTCGTCGGGCACGTCGTGGAAGAAGTCGCGCTGGACGTCGAAGTCCTCCCAGCCCGCCTCGCGCCGTGCCTCGGAGCTTCCGGTCGCCGACCACCACTCGCCCGCGGTCTCGCCGGGCGACGGGATCATCGGGTTGAGCAGCACGAGCAGCTCCACGGGCAGCCGTGCGCACACGAGCGGCCCGATGAACGCGCCCATCGACTGCGCGACGACGACCGGCGCTGCGTCGCTCGGCACGTCGTACGCGGTCATGGCGTCGAGAACGGTCTGGACGTGGTCCTGGATCCCCGCCGCCTCGTCGTGCTGCGGGATGTCGACGGCGATCGCGGTGTGACCGCGGCGCTCCAGCTCAGGGACGAGCTGCGACCAGTACGCGGGGTCCCCGCCCGCTCCGGGGATCAGGATGTACGTCGTCATAGGGGGTCGACCTGGTGTTCCCGTCAAACTCATCGGCGCATCAGGGGACGGTGACCGAGGCCTGGTTGCCACCGGGGTCGCAGTCCTCCCCGTTGGGATAGGTCGGCTCGGGCACGACACGCGCGAACGCGTCGTGGATCTCCGTCCCGCGGCCGAGGACGGTGGTCGTGACCTCGACCTCCTGGGTCGGCAGGTCCGCGACGTCCACGAATCCCTGCATCGTGCCGTCGGGCGTGGCCGACGCGCTGCACGTGTCGTCGGGGTCGTCGCCGCCGCACCCCTCGTCGACCGTCTGCTGGCCGGGGAGCAACGCCGACTCCCTGTCGACGCACGAGCCGTCCCAGCAGACGCGGACCCGTACGGTGTCGGCGCCGCTCGCCAGCGGCGGCTCGACCGTCACGTTGATCCCCGCTGGGGCACCGATCATCGTGCACGCCTGGACGGACCCTTCATCCGCCGCCGAGCCACACGCCACCAGCAGTGCGAGCGGCGCCGCGGCCCAGGCCGTACGGAGGTGTCCCATGGGCGGACCCTAGAACGACGAAGCCACGTCTGCCACCACGAAGCGCATGTTGTAGCCGTGGCTTCGTGGTGGCTGACGTGGCTTGGTGCGGTCGCCGCGCCAGCGACCGCCGTACGTCAGTGCAGCAGCTCGACGATCCCGCGGTCGGCGATGCCGTCGGCGACCTGCGCGACGTGGTACGCCTCGGTGCCGAGCGTCCGCTCGAGCACGGTGAGACGCGCCGCGTAGTGGCCGATCGAGTACTCGGCGGTCACGCCGATGCCGCCGTGCAGCTGGATGGACTCCTGGCTGATGTGGCGTGCCGTACGACCGATCTCGGCCTGCAGCCGCGACGCCACGAGTGCGTCGGGACCGTTCTCGGCCAGCGCCATCGTCGCCCACAGCGAGATGGAGCGGGCGAGCTCGAGCGAGGTGTACATGTCAGCCGCCCGGAACGTCAGCGCCTGGAACTTCGACAGCGTGACCCCGAACTGCTTGCGGGTCTTGAGGTAGCCGACCGTGGTCTCGACCGACACCTCCATCGCGCCGAGCGCCTCAGCGCCGTACGCCGTCTGCAGGCGCGTGAACGCCGCCGCGAGAGCTGCCTCGCCGGCGTCTCCGAGTGGGGTCGCCGCAGCACCGGCGAAGACGATGCGAGCGGCGTAGCCGTCGTCGGGCGTCGCGTACGTCGTGCGCGTGACACCGTCGGCCGTCGCGTCCACGACGAACAGGCGGGTCGCGTCGCCGTCCTTCGCGCTCACGATCAGGACGTCGGCGACGCCACCGTGGCGGACCGGCTCCTTGACGCCGTCGAGGGTCCAGCCGCCATCAGCCGACGTGGCCGTGACGCCGTACGCCACGGTGCCGTGCGGCGCCCGCGCCTCGTTGTGCGCGATGACCGCGATCAGCTCGCCGGACGCGATCTTCGGCAGCAGGTCCTGCTTCTGCTCGTCGGTGCCTGCGTCGGCGATCAGCTCACCGGCGCCGACGACGACGTCGATGAACGGCTCCGGCGCGAGGATGCGCCCGATCTCCTGGGCGACGATCCCGACCTCGGTCGCCGTCGCTCCGGCACCGTCGTACGTCTCGTCGAACGGGAGGCCCAACAGGCCCATCTCGGCGAGCCCGCCCCAGACCTCTCGGTCCCAGCCCGGCTCGCTCGACGTGATCTTCTCGCGGTTGCCGGCCGACTCGCCGAGGATGCCGCGGACCGCGTCACGAAGCGCGGTCTGCTCCTTGTCGTAGGTGAAATCCATGTCAGTCCCTCACAGTCCCAGGATCGTGCCGGCGATGATCGTGCGCTGGATCTCGTTGGACCCACCGAAGATCGACACCTTGCGGAGGTTGAGGTAGGTCGGCACCGAGTCGCCGGCCCACGACGGGACGTCGGAGTCGTCACCGGCGCCACCGGCGAGGACGTCTCCACCCGCCACGTCGACAGCGAGCTCGCTCACCTCCTGGATGAGCACCGACCCGCGCAGCTTGAGGATCGACGACACCGGATCGGGCTTGCCGTCCTTGGAGGAGCCGGCGACCCGCAGTGCCGTGAGCTCGAGCGCGAGGAGCTGGTTCTCGAGCGACGCGAAGCGTGCGGCGATCGCGGGATCGTCGATGAGACGGGAGCCGTCGGCCAGCGGCAGGGACGCGTGCTCCTTGACGACCTGCAGCCGCAGCTTGGTGCTGCCGGTCGCACCGATGCCGTCGCGCTCGTTGCCGAGGAGGAACTTCGCGTAGTCCCAGCCCCGGTTCTCCTCGCCGACGAGCTGGTCGGCGGGGACCCGCACGTTGTCGAAGAAGACCTCGTTGACCTCGTAGCCGCCGTCGATCAGCTTGATCGGTCGCACGGTCACGCCCGGCGTCGTCATCTCGAACAGCAGGAAGGAGATGCCCTGCTGCTTCTTCGGCGCGTCAGGGTTGGTGCGGACGAGGCAGAAGATCCAGTCCGCGTACTGGCCGAGCGTCGTCCACGTCTTCTGGCCGTTCACGACCCACTCGTCACCGTCACGGACAGCCGTCGTCCGCAGCGAGGCGAGGTCGGAGCCGGCGTCCGGCTCGGAGAAGCCCTGGCACCACCAGATGTCGAGGTTGGCCGTCGCGGGAAGGAAGCGCTCCTTCTGCTCCTGCGAGCCGAAGGTCGCGATCACCGGACCGACCATGCTCGCGTTGAACGCGAGCGGGGCCGGGACGCCTGCGGTCTGCATCTCGTCGAGCCAGATGTGGCGCTGCTGCGGGGTCCAGCCCTTGCCGCCCCACTCGACGGGCCAGTTCGGCACGGCGTACCCGCCGGCGTTGAGCACCCGCTGGGCCTCGATGATCTGCTCCTTGGTGAGCTCCCCACCGCTGCGCACGGTGTCGCGGATCTCCTGCGGAACCTTGGTGGTGAAGAACTCGCGCAGCTCCTGCTGGAGCTGGGCGTCCTCCGCTGACAGGGCAAGCCTCATGTTCGCTCTCCTGGTGGCGTACGACCTGGTGATGGGGACAGCCTAGGTAAGCGGACGCTTAGCCGCCTACTCGGGGGTAGGTGTCCAGCCTAGGCGCCCCCGCCGGTTGAGCGAGCCTGCGCGCCCTCGCCGCCGCCGCGAGCTCCGCCAGCAGGTCGGCGGTCACGTCCCACCCGATGCACGCGTCGGTCACGCTCTGCCCGTAGGTCAGGCCGTCCGGCGCCGGCGCCTGCTTGCCGGGTACGAGGAAGCTCTCCAGCATGACGGCGGCGATCCCGCGGTCACCGGCAGCGACGTCGTGGGCGAGCTCGCGCACCACGGCCGCCTGGCGTACGTGGTCCTTCCCGGAGTTGCCGTGGCTCGCGTCAACGACCAGGCGCTGCGGCATCCCGGACTTCTCGAGCAGCTCCAGCGCAGCCCGCCGCGACGATACGCCGTAGTTGGGACCGTCGTGCCCGCCGCGCAGGATCACGTGGCAGTCGGGGTTGCCGCTGGTCGACACGACGCTCGCCCTGCCGTCCGCGTCGATCCCGAAGAACGTCTGCTCGGCCGCAGCCGCGCGGCAGCCGTCGATCGCCGCCTGGACGGACCCGTCGGTCGCGTTCTTGAACCCGACCGGCACGGACAGTCCCGACACCAGCTGGCGGTGGACCTGGCTCTCCGGCGTACGCGCCCCGATCGCACCCCACGAGACGGCGTCGGCGATGTACTGCGGACTGGTCGGCTCCAGGAACTCGGTGCCCGCCGGCAGGCCGGTCGCGAGGACGTCCAGCAGCACCGAGCGAGCCAGCCGCAGCCCGCGGCGGACGTCGTACGACTCGTCCATGCCGGGGTCGTTGATCAGGCCCTTCCAGCCCACCGTCGTCCGCGGCTTCTCGAAGTAGACGCGCATGACGATCTCGAGGTCGTCGGCGTACGCGGTGCGCAGCGGCGCGAGGCGGTGCGCGTAGTCGAGGGCCGCGCTCGGGTCGTGGATCGAGCACGGCCCGACCACGACGAGGAGACGGTCGTCGCGGCCGGACATGATCGAGGCCGCGGCATCACGCGACGACGCGACGAGGTCGGCGGCCGCCGCGTTGAGCGGGCGAGCGGCCACGACCTCGCGGGGAGGCTCGAGGGGCTCCATCGAGCGGACACGCAGGTCGCTGGTGCGGGGCGTCCTGACGACGGTCGGGGCTGCCTGGTCTGGGGCGGTGCGGGACATCGGCGCTTCCTCTCGGCGGCGCCGTCCAGAAGCCGGCACCGCCACGAATGACGAAAGGCACGGACCGTGTGGTCCGTGCCTGTGCTGGCTGCTGTGCGAGTCGGGGACTACGAGGCGCCGACCGCTGGCTGCACCAGCACGTCGCGCCCATAAAATCGTCCGCTCATCACGGGCGAGACAGTAGCACGACGGCGATGGCGGGCCTTGCCCGGGGAATGGGAAGACCCCGACCGCTGCTGACGGGGGATACAGCAACGACCGGGGTCTGACCAGAACTCTAGGGCATCCTGTACGCGCGTTCAAGACGCCCTTTTGTGACCTGAGTCACGAGCCGGGAAACGGGCTCCCGAACGCCCTCAGCGGACGGTGATCTGACGGTTCGCGAGGCCGTTGCGGGCACCCCGCTGCTCGGTCGTCAGCGGCGTCGAGTCCGCTAGCGCGTCGTTCAGTCGGGTCTGCAGCGCAGCGGCCGGACCCTCGAGCTCCGCGGCCGGCGTCGGCTCCTCCATCTCCCACACGGGCACGAGCAGACCGTGGGCGCGGAACGAGCCGATCAGGCGTACGGCGTCGCCGAGGCGGTCGTCTCCGGCGACGTGCAGCCGGGCCAGCGCGGTGAGCAGCGCGTCCTCGTCGTGCGGCATCACCCAGCGGAGGAACTGGCGGTCGCCGAGCTGCGTCCAGTACGCCGCGTCGACCTCCTCCAGGCGTGCCGTCGGCGTTGCGAGCTGGTTGGCCTGCTCGATGCCTGCGGCCACCCCGCCCGTGGGGTCGTCGACGCCGGCGGTCCAGAAGTCGAAGCCTTCCTGCACGTCGACCGCGAGCTCGGACGCCGGGTCGACCAGCTCCTGCAGGAGCGGGCCGGCGCCGGGATCGGTGATGACGATCTCGGATCCCGGCTCGAGGCCGAGGCCCGCCTCGACGACAGCGGCGAGGTCACGGCTGACGTCACCGAAGTTGTGGGTCACCTGGAGCCCGACCCAGATCTCACCGTCCGGTCGCACGAGGCCCGCGGCCGCGGCAGGAAGGAGGGTGCAGACGCGGATCGCGGTGTCGACAGCGATCTCCGGCCGCAGAGCGACCGTCGCCGTGGCCGCCGGCACGAACTCCCGGAGCGCCACCCAGTCGCACTCGCCGGGGAGCCCTTCGAACGTGCGCGCGCGGAACGGCATCCGTTCGGCCTTCTCCGGCTTGACGCGACGACGCGACTTCTTGCCCATGGTGACTGCTCCTGATCGAGGTGAGGTGTGCGCGGATCGAGGCGGCTCAGTGGCCGCTGCTCGGACCCTGCGGTGGGTACGGGCCCTGCCCGTACGGCGGCTGCTGCGGCTGCTGCGGCTGCTGGCCCGGCTGACCGTACGGCGGCTGCTGCGGCTGCTGCGGCTGCTGCGGCTGCCCGTACGGGGACTGCGGCTGCTGGCCCGGCTGGCCGTACGGCGGCTGCGGCTGGCCGTACGGGGACTGAGGATGCTGCGGCTGGCCGTACGGCTGCTGCGGACGCTGCCCGAACGGCTGAGCGGGGAGCTGCTGGGTCGGCTCGGGCTGCGACGGACGCTGGGCGTACGGCGAGGGTGCCGGAGGCGGCGCGGCCGCGGCAGACGAGCGGGACCCGAGGAGACCGACGATGCCGAGCACGAGGCCGAGGGTGACGAGCGCCATGCCGCCGCCCACGACCAGGTAGCCGGTGACCGCATCGTCGACGTCGCTGGCAGTCTCGACGCCGCTGGTCATCGCGGCGCCGGCGCCTACCAGGACGCCACCGAGCACGACGATCCCGAGGCCCGCCCAGCCGACGACCGTACGACCTCGGCCGGCAGCGAGCGCCACGGCCCACAGCGCGAGCGCCACCAGCACGACGACGAGGGTCGCGACGACGAGGATCGAGTTGAGCGAGTCGCTGTCCTCCGCGACGCTGCGGCTGACCGATCCCGGGTCGTCCGCGAGGTCGGCGAAGATGCCTCGGCGTGCCGTCACCGCGTAGATCGCGTAGCCGAGCGAGACCAGTGCAGCCACCGCGAGCGCGACGACCGCGACCATGCCCCACGGCGAGGGCGAGGACTCGAGGTCGCGGCCTCGCGAGGTCGGCGGCGCGTGAGGGGTCGACCAGTGCTGGCCGCCCTGCTGCTGGCCCGGCTGGCCGCCCTGCGGTGGCGGTGCCGACCCCCCGCCCCACGAAGAGCCCGCGGGCTGTCCGGGACCAGAGCCGTACGGGCGTCCGTACGGGTCCTGCGGGCCTTGCGACATGAGTCCTCCTTGGGCCGGTACCGCCCTTGCGACCGGCGGCCTCAGCCTAACGAACGCCATCACCGGAGGAACAGTTGTGGCTGCTGAGAGGATGGAGTGCATGGAGGAGACCACCATCCCGACCGTCGACGTCGCAGGCGTCCCGGACCCCGTTCCTGCCGGCCTCGTCGTCGTCGACGTCCGCGAGCCCGACGAGTGGGCGAGCGGCCACATCGACGGCGCTCTGCACATCCCGCTCGGTGACCTGCCGACGCGCGCGGACGAGATCCCCGCTGACGGGCAGGTGCTCGTCTACTGCCACGTCGGTGGCCGCTCCGCGCGCGCGACGATGTTCCTGCAGCAGCGCGGCATCGACGCCGTGAACCTCGCCGGCGGCGTGATCGCCTGGCACCAGGCCGGCCGCCCACTGGTCTGAGCGCCCGCACCCGCTGGTCGAGGCGCACCCCTACCGCCGGTCGAGGCGCACCCGCCACCCGCCGGTCGAGGCGCACCCCCTACCCGCTGGTCGAGGCGCACCCCCTACCCGCTGGTCGAGGCGCACCCCCTACCCGCTGGTCGAGGCACACCCCCTACCCGCTGGTCGAGGCGCGAAGCGATCGAGACCCCTACCGCAGCAGCTTCGACATCCGGCGGTCCGCGAGCGGCTTCCCGCCGGTCTGGCAGGTCGGGCAGTACTGCAGCGACGAGTCGGCGAAGGACACCTCGCGGATCGTGTCGCCGCAGACCTCGCAGGTCTCGCCCGTACGCGCGTGCACGCGCAGGCCGGACTTCTTCTCGCGCTTGAGCTCGGACGCGGCGAGCCCCTCGGAGCGGGCGATCGCGTCGCGCAACGTCGTACCGATCGCGTCGTACAGGGTCTCGAGATCCTCGTCCGACGCCACGATGGCGCTCGCCGGCTTGAAGGGCGACATCTTGGCGACGTGCAGGATCTCGTCCGAGTACGCGTTGCCGATCCCGGCGATCTGCGACTGGTCGCGCAGTACGCCCTTGATCTGCGAGCGGCCGGCGGCCTCGAGGATCCCGCGGAAGACGTCGAGCGTGAACGCGTCGTCGAGCGGCTCCGGTCCGAGGCGAGCGACGCCCGGCACCTCGGCCGGGTCGCGTACGAGGTAAACGGCGAGCCCCTTCTTGGTGCCGGCCTCCGTCAGGTCGAAGCCGGAGCCGTCGTCGAGGACGACCCGGAACGCGAGCGGGTTCTTGCCGCCTCCTGGCCGGGGCGGGGCCTTCGGCTGCTCGTCCTTCCACCGCAGCCACCCCGCACGGGCGAGGTGGATGACGAGGTGAAGACCGCCCGCCGAGATGTCGAGGAACTTCCCGCGTCGCGTCACGTCGTCGACGAGGAGGCCGGCGAGCGCGCTGACCGGCGGGTCGTACGTCTTCAGGGCGCTGATCGCGGCCGGGTACGCGGCGACGATCGCGCGCCCGTCCAGACGACGCGACAGGTCGGCGACCAGCGCATCGACCTCCGGGAGCTCGGGCACGCCCCCAGTGTGCCGTCCCGTCCCCGATTTGTGGGGTTTGACAAGGAATCTGGCCCCGAAATCCTTGTCAAAGTCCACAAATCGCGGACGAGGCGGGCGGGTACGCGAAGGGGCCCGGCGAGCGCGAAGCGCTCGCCGGGCCCCTTCGTGAGACGTCTTACTTGACGGCGCCCTTGAGCTTGCTGCCCGCGGTCACCTTGACGCCGTACCCCGCGGGGATCTCCAGCGTCTCACCGGTCGCGGGGTTGCGGCCGGTGCGTGCGGCGCGCTCGACGCGCTCGACGGTCAGCAGGCCCGGGATCTGGACCTTCTCGCCCTTGCCGACGGCGGCGATGAGCGTGTCACCGAAGGCGCTGAGGACCGCGTCGGCGTCGGCCTTGGTGGTGCCGGCGGTCTCGGCGACTGCGGCTACGAGTTCAGTACGGTTCACGGGATTCCTCCGACGTGCGTGTGGTCAGTTGTGGTGTGACGCCACCAGCATAGGAAGAAATGCCAGAATTCCCCGTATTTACGGGCTCCCACGCCGGTGTGGTGCGACTCGACAGTAGCCCACGTCCGCGCCGTCTTCAGCGCCACCGAGCCGGTAACGGCGTTTCGAGGATCTCCGGGAGAGCTCCGAGGTACTTCTCACGGGGCCACTCCTCGACCCCGAGGGAGGCCAGGTGGGGGGTCAGCCACTGGGTGTCGACGAGGCGCCTCTCGGCATGCTCGTCGGACAGCAGCGCGACGAGTCCGACGAGGGCTGCCTTCGACGCGTCGCGCTCCCGGTGAAACATGCTCTCACCTGCGAAAAGACCGCCGATCGCGACGCCGTACAGGCCCCCCACGAGCGCACCTCCAGCGTCCCTCACCTCGATCGAGTGAGCCCACCCCAGATCGTGCAGACGGGAGTACGCGGACGCGATCTGGTCATCGATCCAGGCGCCCTCGCGGACGGGGCTCGCGCAGGCCGTGACGACCTCGTCGAAAGCCGTGTCGATCGTCACGGTGAAATGTCGCATCGTCTTGCGCAGCGAGCGCGTGATCCGCAGCCTGTCGAGCTGCAGGACGCCGCGCCGTACGGGCGACCACCACCCGACGGGGCCACCGGGCTCGACCGGCATCGGGAACATCCCTGTGGCGTAGGCGGCGACCAGCGTCCCCGGCTCGAGGTCCGCGCCGACCCCGACGAAGTCGTCGTCGACCGGCCAGTCGTCGCGCCCGAAGTCCCAGCGGTTCATGGGAAGCGGCTTCGGTGTCACCCCTCAAGTATCTCGCGTCAGGTGGGCACGCTGTGGACGATGTCGCGACGACCCGTTTAAGGTAAGCCTCGCCTAACCTAATCGTGAAGGGGAAACCATGTCCGTGCGCACCCTGCGCCGCAGCCTCGCCCTCGGCGCCGTCGCTGCCCTCGTCCTCCCGCTCGCCGCGTGCTCCTCCGACGTCGACGCCGATGCCGCCACCGAGGAGGCCAAGACGCGGACGGTCGCGAGCCAGTTCGGCGACGTCGAGCTCCCGGTCGAGCCGAAGGCCGCGCTCGGCATGTACACGACCGACGTCGACATCCTGATCACCCTCGGCTTCCCGCTCGCCACGATGCAGCCGATCCGGGGGGACGGGTGGACGACGTTCCCCGAGTTCTTCCCCACCGAGGAGCTCGAGGGCGTCGAGCCCTTCGCGAACTACCCCGACTACAACTACGAGAAGATCCTCGAGGCGCAGCCCGACTTCATCCTCAACGGGCTCGGCTACGACGACAAGGTCGTGAAGCGCCTCCCGGAGATCGCGCCGACCTACAGCATCGACGCCTTCTCCGGCGAGAGCTGGATGACCCACTTCAAGAAGACCGCCGAGGACCTCGACCGCGTCGACGAGTACGAGGCCTGGATGGAGAAGTACGAGGCGCGCGTCGCCGAGGTGAAGGCTGCGATCGGCGACAGCGCCAGGGACCTCGTCGTGGCGCCCGTCGGGTCGTGGGAGGGCAAGGTCAACTCGAGCTGCTACTCGGGCGTGGAGTGCCAGGCGTTCAAGGACCTCGGCCTGACCATCTTCCCGGGCTCGCTCACCAAGGGCGGCGAGGGCCTCGCCCTCAGCGGCGAGCAGGTCGGCCAGCTGAAGGACGTCGACGTCGCCTTCACCATCAAGATCCCCGGCGAGAAGGGCGACAAGGAGTACGCCGCGACCGAGAAGGAGCTCATGGCGAACCCCCTGTGGGCCGGCCTCCCGTTCGTCGAGAACGACCAGATCTTCACGTACGACATGGAGATGACCTACGGCTCGCCCAGCGGCCAGATGGCCTTCCTGGACGTGGTCGAGGAGGCGCTCGGCTCATGAGCGTCGCCAGCGTCGAGATGAGGGTGTTCCACGCCGAGGTGGTTCGCACCGAGGATGTGTCGCCCGCCCTGCGCCGGATCGTCTTCGGCGGCCCCGGTCTGGCCGGGTTCCGGTCGACCGGCGTCGGCGACGAGTACCTGCGCATCCTGTTCCCGGCCGCGGGCGAGACCGCCCCGGTGCTGCCCGAGGTGGTCGACGGCAACCTCGACTACGCGAGCATCGACCTCACCCGGCTGCGGACCTACACGGTGAGGGACGTCGACGAGGAGCGCGGCGAGGTGACCATCGAGTTCGTCGTCCACGAGGGCGGGGTCGCGGCGGCGTGGGCGCAGCAGGCGAAGCCCGGCGACGTCGTCGGGCTCAACAGCCCGACCGGCCTGTACGACCCGCCGTCCGCCCTGGACTGGCAGATGCTCGTCGCGGACTGCGCCGCCCTGCCGGCCGCCGCACGGATCCTGGCGGAAACGCCCGACCACGTCCGCACGCGGGTGGTCGTCGAGGTCGCCGACCCGGCGCACCGGATCCCGCTCCCCGAGCGGCCGGGCATCGACGTCACGTGGGTCACCGGCGGCAACGGTCACGGGCCGAGCCGCCTCGCCGAGGTCGTACGCACCCTTCCGCGCCCCGAGGGCGTCGGCTACACGTGGGTGGCCGGGGAGGCGCGGGCGTTGCGGGACGTACGCCGGCACCTCCGCAAGGACCTCGGCCTGCCCGCCTCGGCGTACAAGACGGTCGGCTACTGGACCGCCGACGCCGACCGGTGGCACGAGCAGTTCGAGGCCCTCCCGGCCGACGTGCGCGCCGAGCTCGACGCCCTGTGGGACAGCGACCGCGACCCGGAGGACATCGAGGACGAGTGGGACGACCGGCTCACGCGACTCGGCCTCTGAGTCCATGACGCTCACCCTTCCCGCCACCGACGGCGCCGAGCGCGCGGTCGCGCCCGACCTGCGGCGTCGCCGGACCCTCGGCCTGGTCGTCGTGCTGGCCACCCTGGTCGTGGCCGTGGGCCTCAGCCTGGCGCTCGGCTCGAAGCCGCTGTCGCTGGGCGAGGTGATCGGCGCGCTCACCGGCGCCGAGGACGGCAGCGAGGCATCGACCATCGTCATCGGCCAGCGGATTCCGAGGACCGTGGTCGCGCTGCTCGTCGGTGCGGCGCTCGCCGTCGCGGGCGCCCTGATGCAGGGTCTGACACGCAACCCGCTCGCCGATCCCGGTCTGCTCGGCGTCGGTGCGGGGTCGGCGTTCGCGATGGCGGTCGGCTTCATGCTGTTCCCCGGCTTGGCGATGCTCGGGCTGGTCGGCTTCTCGTTCGCGGGCGCGATCGTCACGACCGTGGCGGTCTACCTGATCGGTACGGCCGGGCGCGGCGGCGCGACCCCGCTCACGCTCACACTGGCGGGCGTCGCCATCGCCGCGGTGCTGTCCGGCCTGACGAGCATCATGCGCATCCTGAGCGCCAGCACCTTCTCGGAGATGCGGGTGTGGGACGCCGGGGTGATCGCGAACCGCGGCTGGGACGTCATCGGTGTCGTGGCGCCGTTCATCGTCGCCGGGCTGCTCCTCGCCGCGGCGGCCGCGCACGGGCTCAACGCCGTCGCGCTCGGCGACGACCTGGCGACCGCGCTCGGCAGCAACCAGCGCCGTACCCGCATCGAGGTCGTCGTCGGCGTCACGCTGCTGTGCGGTGCGGCGACGGCGGCCGTCGGCCCGATCTGGTTCCTCGGTCTGATGGTGCCGCACGTCGCGCGCTGGCTCACCGGCCCCGACCAGCGGTGGATCCTCGCGTACTCGGCCCTGATCGGCCCCGTGATCCTCCTGCTGTCGGACGTGATCGGACGCATGGTGGTGCGGCCGGACGAGATATCGGCCGGTGTCGTCACCGCGCTGGTCGGGGCACCCGTGCTCATCGCGATGGTGCGACGGCCGAGGGCGAGCGCGCTGTGACCGCCGCGCGCACGCTCCGTCGGGAGTCGTCGGAGCTGTCCGGGTACGCGGCGGCGGTCGTCCGTACGCGCGGAGGGCGGCTGTCGCGCCGCGTCCACGTCCGCAGCGCCGTCGTCTGCGCGGTGCTGGGCGCGATCTGCCTGGTGCTCGGTGTCGTCGCGCTCGGCCTGGGCGAGGTGCAGCTGTCCGCGGCCGACGTCGTACGCGCGCTTCTCACCGAGACCTCGCCGCTCGTCGAGACGCTCGTGGTCGAGTGGCGGCTGCCCCGCGTCCTGCTCGCCCTGCTGTGCGGGGCGGCCCTCGGGGCGGGAGGCGCGATCTTCCAGTCCCTGACCCGCAACCCGCTGGGGAGCCCGGACGTGATCGGCTTCGACGCCGGCGCCTACACCGGCGCGGTCATGGCGATCGTCGCCGGCGGCACGCTCGCGTACGTCGTCCCGGGCGCGCTGGTCGGCGGCATCCTCACCGCCCTGACCGTCTACCTGCTGGCGTACCGACGGGGCGTCCAAGGCTTCCGGCTGATCGTCGTCGGCATCGCGGTGACGGCCGTGCTCGGCTCCCTCAACACCTACCTGATCGTCGAGGCCGAGCTCTGGAGGGCGCAGATGGCCGCGATCTGGGGCGCGGGGTCGCTCAACGGGCTCGACTGGTCCGACGTCCGCGTCGTCGCCGTCGCGCTCGCCGTGATCGTGGGCCCGCTGATGTGGTTCGGCTCGCGGCTGCGGGTGATGGAGATGGGCGACGACGCCGCGACCGCCCTGGGGGTGCGGGTCGAGCGCGACCGTCTCGCGCTCATCGTCCTCGGTGTCTCGCTGACGTCGGTGGTCACCGCGGTCGCCGGGCCGATCGTGTTCGTGTCGCTGTGCGCCCCGCAGATCGCCAAGCGCGTCACCCGTACGGCCGGGGTCGCCCTCGTCCCGGCAGCATTCATGGGCGCGACACTCCTGCTCGTGTGCGACGTCGTCGCCCTGCACGCCTTCGCCCCGACGATCCTGCCGGTGGGCCTGCTCACCGTCGTGCTCGGTGGCTGCTACCTGGTCTGGCTCCTGGTGAGCCAGGCCCGAAAGGAGATCGCATGACCACGCGCGAACCCGCGCCCGCCGCGCGGACGTCGCCCGAGGACCCGCGACCCGGGCCGCTCGAGGCCCGCGGGATCACCTTCGGGTACGACGGTCGTACGGTCGGCTCCGACCTGGACCTCACCGTCCCCGACGGCGCGTTCACCGTCATCGTCGGCCCCAACGCCTGCGGCAAGTCGACGCTGCTGCGGGCGCTGTCACGGCTCCTCGCGCCGTCGGCAGGCAGCGTCCTGCTCGACGGCCGCGACATCGCCTCGTACCCGTCGAAGCAGGTCGCGCGGCGCCTCGGGCTGCTGCCGCAGACCTCGCTCGCACCGGACGGCATCTCGGTGATGGACCTGGTCGCCCGCGGCCGCTTCCCGTACCAGTCGGCGCTGCGGCAGTGGTCCCGCGACGACGCCGACGCGGTCCACGCGGCGATGGAGGCGACCGGGACGCTCGGGCTGTCCGCGCGGCTGGTCGACGAGCTCTCCGGCGGACAGCGCCAGCGCGTCTGGGTCGCGATGGTGCTCGCCCAGCAGACCGGGCTCCTGCTCCTCGACGAACCGACCACGTTCCTCGACGTGGCACACCAGATCGACCTGCTCGAGCTGTTCCGCGACCTCAACCGCCGCCACGACCGCACGATCGTCGCCGTCCTGCACGACCTCAACCACGCCGCGCGCTACGCCGACCACGTCGTCGCGATGCGTGGCGGTGCGATCGTCGCCCAGGGCCCACCCCGCGAGGTGTTCACCGAGGAGACCGTCGAGCACGTCTTCGACCTGCCGTGCCGGGTCATCGACGACCCGGTCAGCGGCACCCCTCTGGTCATCCCGCTCGGGCGCAGCTCCACGGAGGACACAGCCGTGGCCGTCCCGGAGGCGTGGGCCACGGTCGACCGGTAGCCGACCGGCTCTCTGCGGCCGGTTGCGCCGCGGTCCTACGATGGAGCACACCTGGTCCCTAGGAGGCTGAAGGTGGGCATCGCCAAGTCGACCGCCAAGCTCGTCGGACCGAGGGTCGCGTCCGCTGCGGGGCCCAAGGTGACGTCGGGATACGTCCGCGTCCTGCTCGAGCGCGCCATCGACGGCGCCGGGCCGTTCAAGCCCGTACGCGTCGCCGCCGACGCACGCCTCGCGCTCGCAGGCGGCCGCGTGGAGGACGCCATCGACGAGGTCGTACGCGTCCACGTCCGCTACGCCAGCGCGCAGGGCTTCCTCACCAACGTCGGCGGTGTCGCGACGATGGTCGTGACGGTGCCCGCGAACGTGACCGGCCTCGCCGTGCTGCAGTGCCACATGGTCGCGGCCATCGCGTACCTGCGCGGCTACGACCTGGACGACCCGCGGGTCCGCAACGCCGTGATGGCGTGCCTCCTCGGCAAGGACGAGGTCAAGAAGGCGATCAAGGACAAGCGCCTCCCGTCGACACCGATGGCGCTCGCGACCTCACCCGTCCACGACCCGCTGCTCGACGACCGGATCGCCCGCGAGGTCACGACCGCGCTGTTCGGCCGGGTGACCGGCAAGCAGAGTGCGTCGGTCCTGATCCGCAAGGTGCCCATCCTCGGCGGCAGCGTCGGCGCCGTCAGCGACGCCGTACACACCGCCAAGCTCGCGGGGTACGCCCGCAACGAGCTCCGCGACCGCCGGCTCGCCCTGCCCCGCTGAGGCGCGGGCCCGCACCGACGAGTTCGCGCCCCACCGGAAGGTTCCGGTGGGGCGCGAACGGTGCGTGGAGCCGACGCACGGTGTCAGCCGACGCAGTGCGTCAGAGGATCACTTCAGGTCGAAGCGGTCCGCCTCCATGACCTTGACCCACGCGGCGACGAAGTCGCTCACGAACTTCTCCTTCGCGTCGTCGCTCGCGTAGACCTCGGCGAGCGCACGCAGCTCGGAGTTCGAGCCGAAGACGAGGTCGGCGCGGCTGCCGGTCCAGCGCACCTCGCCCGACGCGTCACGGGACTGGAACGTCGTCGAGGTCTCGTCGGTCGCCGTCCACGTCGTGCCGAGCTCGAGCAGGTTGACGAAGAAGTCGTTCGTCAGCGAGCCCGGGTTGTCGGTGAGGACGCCGAGCGACGACCCGTCGTAGTTCGCGCCGAGCACACGGAGACCACCGACGAGCGCGGTCATCTCGGGCGCGCTCACGCCGAGCAGGTTCGCCCGGTCGACGAGCAGGAACTCGCCCGGGATGCGGTTTCCCTTGCCGAGGAAGTTGCGGAACCCGTCGGCCTTGGGCTCGAGGTACGAGAACGACTCGACGTCGGTCTCGTCCTGCGCGGCGTCGACGCGACCGCCGGTGAAGGGCACCTCGATCGCGTAGCCGGCAGCCTGCGCACCGAGCTCGACGCCGACACCGCCGGCCAGCACGATCACGTCGGCGAGCGAGACCTGCTTGCCACCGTCGAGACCGGCGTTGAAGTCCTGCTGGACGCCCTCGAGCGTCCGCAGCACCGTCGCGAGCTCGGCCGGGTTGTTGACCTCCCAGCCGCTCTGCGGCTCGAGGCGGATGCGGGAACCGTTGGCGCCGCCACGCTTGTCGCCCGAGCGGAACGTCGATGCCGACGCCCACGCGGTCGAGACCAGCTGCGACACGGTCAGGCCGGTCGCCTTGATCTGCTCCTTCAGTGCAGCGACATCCGCACCGTCGATCGCCTCGTACGTCGCCTCCGGCAGCGGGTCCTGCCACAGGAGCGTCTCGTTCGGGACCTCCGGGCCGAGGTAGCGGACGACCGGGCCCATGTCGCGGTGCGTCAGCTTGAACCAGGCCCGCGCGAACGCGTCCGCGAACGCCGCCTGGTCGTCCTTGAAGCGACGCGAGATCTCGTCGTAGATCGGGTCGAAGCGCAGCGCGAGGTCGCTGGTGAGCATCCGCGGCTCACGACGCTTCGACGGATCGTGTGCAAGCGGGACCATGTCCGAGCCTGCACCGCCCGTCGGACGCCACTGCTTCGCGCCGGCGGGCGACTCCATGAGCTCCCACTCGTACGCGTACAGGATGTGGAAGAACTCGTTGTCCCAGCGGACCGGGTGGTAGGTCCAGGTGACCTCGAGCCCGGAGCTGACGACGTCGTCGCCCTTGCCCGTGCCGTAGCCCTGCGCCCAGCCGAACCCCTGCGCCTCGAGCGGGGCAGCCTCCGGCTCCGGACCGACGAGGTCCGCCGAGCCGGCGCCGTGGGTCTTGCCGAAGGTGTGGCCACCGGCGATGAGCGCGACGGTCTCCTCGTCGTTCATCGCCATCCGGCCGAAGGTCTCGCGGATGTCGCGTGCCGACGCCAGCGGATCGGGGTTGCCCTCAGGACCCTCCGGGTTGACGTAGATGAGGCCCATCTGGACAGCCGCCAACGGGTCCTCGAGGTCACGCTCGCCGGTGTAGCGCTCGGCACCGCCGGCGTCTCCTCCGAGCCACTCGGTCTCCGGACCCCAGTAGACGTCCTCGTCGGGCTCCCACACGTCCTCACGGCCGCCGGCGAACCCGAAGGTCTCGAAGCCCATCTCCTCCAGTGCGACGTTGCCGGCGAGGATCATGAGGTCGGCCCACGACAGGCTCTGGCCGTACTTCTTCTTGACCGGCCACAGCAGACGGCGGGCCTTGTCGAGGTTGACGTTGTCCGGCCAGCTGTTGAGCGGGGCGAACCGCTGCTGTCCGGCACCGGCGCCGCCGCGGCCGTCGCTGACGCGGTACGTGCCGGCGCTGTGCCACGCCATGCGGATGATGAACGGGCCGTAGTTCCCGAAGTCTGCCGGCCACCAGTCCTGCGAGGTCGTCAGCACGCCGGCGATGTCCTGCTTCACGGCCGCGAGGTCGAGCGCGTTGAACGCCGCGGCGTAGTCGAAGTCCGCGCCGAGCGGGTTCACGACGGCGGGGTTCTTCGCGAGGATCTTCAGGTTGAGCTGGTTGGGCCACCAGCGACGGTTGCTGTTGCCGCCCTGGGTCGGCTGGGCGGACTGGCCGTGGACGACCGGGCACCCGCCTGTGGGCGGCTCCTCGTTGACGTCGGCAAGAACGGCGTCGTCGTGGTTCTCAGACATGATTTCCTTTCCAGCTGCTGCGATTTCAGGGATGGATCAAGAGCTCTGGCTGACGGAACACGCGGGGCAGGTGCCCCAGTAGATGACCTCGGCCTCGTCGATGACGAACCCGTGGTCGTCGGCGGCCGTGAGGCACGGGGCCTCACCGACGGCGCAGTCGACGTCGGCGATCGTCCCGCACGAGCGGCACACGAGATGGTGATGGTTGTCACCGGTGCGCGCCTCGTAGCGGGCGACGGACCCGGACGGCTTGATGCGGCGGACGAGTCCGTGCGCCGTCAGGGTGTGGAGCGAGTCGTACACGGCCTGGTGAGAGACCGTCGGCAGCTCGACGCGCACGGCCTCGAGGACCGTGTCGGTGTCGGCGTGCGGAAGCGCGTGGACGGCGGCCAGCACCGCGACCCGGGGACGGGTCACGCGCAGCTCCGACGCGCGGAGCAGCTGCTCGACATCGCTGGCGGTGGGCACACCGCCAGTCTGCCTTGTTTTCTTGAATGAGTCAAAAGAAGGCGTACGCGCCAACGGCGCTGGTCGCTGACCCTCGGGTGTGCTGCCATGGACGGACGTCAGAGATCGCAATGAAGTGAACGAACTGAGGGGGACACCATGAAGCGAGCCGCAACACGTATCGGTGCTGTCGCTGCAGGCACGATCCTTGCCGTGGGACTGGTGCCGGGGGCCGCGAACGCGGCGACCGGAGCCGTGAAGGATCCGCGCGGGGACGCGCCGAAGGCAGCCGACATCACCAAGCTGAAGCTCAAGAACGGTACGCACCGGGTGACGGGCACGATCACGCTCGCCCACCCGAGGAAGCTCAAGAAGCTCGCGTCGACCGATCTGATCCTGCGGACCAAGGACAGCGGCGCCTACCGCTACGTCGTGTCGATCGTGCGTGACGAGAACGGCGTGCTCACGAACCGCCAGCTGGGATGGGTGATCCCGGACGATCCGGCGACGTACGAGCCGCTGGTCTGCAACACCATCACGACGAAGTGGCTCTCGAAGAAGCGCTTCCGTATCTCGGTGCCGGTCTCGTGCCTGACGGAGACGCAGGGCACGAAGGTGAAGGGCAAGGCCGCGATCCTCGCGCGCGTCGGGCCGGGACACGACTCGTACGACGAGGTCACGCGCTACACGCGCTACCTCAAGCGGGGCTGACCGTACGACCTCGGCTCGCGTGAACGTGCAAGATCGGTGCCGAATGCCGGCACCGATCTTGCACGGTCTTGCATCAGGGTGCCGACACGTCGAGCGCGAGGATCTCCCCGTCCGCAGCGACGGTCAGGGTGCCGCCGGCGTACGTCCGCTCGGGCACCAGCGGCACGATGGCCTGCCACGTCGTCTCCGACACCCGCACGCTGCCGAGCGCGAACGTGCCGAGCATGACGTCGCAGCGAGGCTCGGCCGCGCTGTCCGGACGTAGCCACACGTCGTACTCGAACGCGCCGGACTCGTCGTCGACGCTCGACTGAGCACACGCTCTCCGCAAAGTCTCCGCGCCGTCGGACGAGAGCTCGAGCGTGTGCGCCGTCGACGCGGACCACATCCAGCTGGCCTCCGTCGTCACGGTGCTCGGGACTCGCGCCCAGCGCACCACCGGGTCTCGTGACTCCCGCAGCAGTCGTACGGTGTCGACGACCAGGGACCAGAACTCACGCCGGAACGCCTTCGACATTGCCCTGCGGAGCTTCGCCGGCGGCACCCCCCGGCGCCAGAAGTCTTCGAATGTCGCCAGCGCGTCGGCTTCTGCAGAGTCCGGCGTCATCGGGATGTTCCGCTCACGCACCGCCGTCCGCAGCAGCGCGACGTCGTCCGACCCCAGCTCGTCGCGACGCGCCCACGCATCGCGGTACGCCTCGACCATCGCTACGCTCAGCGACTCCTGCGGCTCGTCCATCCGCGCCTCCTTCACGCCCCGGTGGGCCGCAACCCAACCACACCGGCCGCCCTCGCCGCGACGAAACCGTCAGCCGAGCGTACGGCGCAGGTCGGCGACCGCCTCCTCGATCTCGGGGGCGAGAGTGTGGCCGTCGAGCGCGTCCAGGGTCGTGCGCGCAGCATCGGCATCGCCCGCGCGGAGCTGGACCTCGGCGAGGTAGGCCAGCGCCTGGACCTGGTCCTCGACCGGGCTCGCACCGGCGTCGCGTCGGACGGCGCCGGCCAGGATCTTCGCAGCCTGGGCCGGGTCGCCGTGCGAGTCGGCGAGCACGACGGCGTTCGCGTACGCCGTGGCGAGCGCACTCTCCGCTGCGGGATCGACCGGCGCGGGCTGCGCGTCCCGCATGAAGCGGACCCAGTTGCCGCCGGGATCGATCATGCTGAACCCGGACAGGTCACCGACGTTCTTGCGTCGGCGTGGGCGGGTGATCCGTGGGATGCCGGTCAGCGGAAGCTTGCCGAAACGCTCACGCAGACCTGCGGCGATCGCCTCGAACCACGGCTCGGTGTCGTCGACCAGCACCACGCAGGTGCCGTACGAGTCGGCAGGGTCGAACCCGTCCATCCCGAAGTAGTGCAGCTCGAGCCCGTCCCGCGCCACGACGACGTACGGGTTCGGCCGCGTCTGGCGGTACGTCGTGGCGAAGCCGAGCGTCTCGTAGAAGTCGGTGATGTCCTCGATCGAGGAGCAGGGCAGCAGCGGGATGGCACGAACGGACATCCGTACAGCGTACGGGAAGCCGACCATGCCGGCCTGTGGTTCGGTGGCGCCATGACGCTGCCTTCCTTCCGGGACACGACCGACTTCGACGACGTCGTGCGGGGCAAGATCGCCGACCTCGACCTATCGCACCGCGCTGTCGAACGGCGCGTTGATCCACGCCGAGCGAGGAGCGCGTGACGCCGACCCCGACCTGACAGTGACCCTCACCAAGCCGTTGCTGCTGCGGCTGCTGTTCACGCAGGCGAGCGACGGCGTCACCTTTGACGGCGACCGGGGCGTGCTTCCGACTCGCGTGATGGCCGTCGATCGGTGCCGGATACGAACACCGATCGGCGGCCGTCATGCTGCGCGGACCGTCGTCGCGACGGCACAGTCGGGAGACGGGCACCTGGTCGGCTTTCCCTCCCATCCCAGCAGCTGGAGGATCCGGGCGAGCTTCACTGCCGTACGACAAGGCCTGCGGTAGACCTGCCCCCATCCGAGACGGGCCGTCGGACGTCCTTCGCCGAGGACGTCGAGGTCCCGGTCCAGATCGACGTCTCGTTGTCTCGCCGTCTCGTGGTAGAGGCGACCATCGAGCTCGATGACGAGCAGCCCAAGGTCGACATCGCGGTATTCCGTCCCGCTGCTCCCGACCGACCTCAGCTGCCGACGTGGTGTCGGGAGCCCGTGCGGGCGTTCGACACGGCCCAGGTATGCGTGCTCCAGCACGGAGTGAGTGCCGGCGGCGATGTCGGCGAGGACCGCGCAGAGCCAGTGACGTCGTGCGACCCGTCTCCGGTCGCTCATCGCCGCGAGAAGGCGATCTGCGGTGGTCCGCCGAGACGCGCAGGCTCGAGCGAGCGTCGCGACCGTGTCGACGGCATCCGCACTGGCGATCGCCACGTCCAGCACGGCTTGCTCATAGCGCAGCCGCGGCGGCGCCGTGTTCCACAGCGACATCGCGTCGAGCTCCTAGCGGTACGACACGCGAATACCCGCCTGCTCGGCCACGTTCCGCCGACGATCGACCGCAACCTCGACGACGGCATCGGCGGTGGAGTCGAGGCGCTCCCGTTCCGCCGCACGCAGCGCCGACTTACCGCACAGCACCGCCGGCCACGCATACAACACCGCCGCCCAGGCGCGCTGCAGCCACGTCGGTGCGCCCGTGTGGTCCACGTAGACACCGGGGAAGAGCCGGGTCAGCTCGCGTCGCTTCAAGAGTCGCCGAACCTCGTGCGGGCGGAATCCGGCGCCCAGCAGCTGTCGACGTGCGACCACGCCGGACTGCTCGGTCAGGATCCGCCGCATCTCCTCCACCTGGCGCATCGGCCCAGGGTGCTGCATGCGGGACCTTCGAGCGTCGCGTCGTCCACAGCGCGCGACGGCCGTTGATCGGTGCCGGATACGAGCACCGATCCACGGCGATCAGCCGTCAGCCCGTCGTCAACGCCCGCACGACCGCGGACGGCGAGGGCCGCCCGAGCTGCTGCGCCATCCACACGCTCGTCTCTGCGAGCGCGGGCAGGTCCACTCCGTGCGCGACGCCCAGCCCGTCGAGCATCCACACCAGGTCCTCGGTGGCGAGATTGCCGGTCGCCGACTTCGCGTACGGACAGCCGCCGAGACCGCCGGCACTCGCGTCGAACGTCGTGACACCACGACGCAGGGCCGCGTACGCGTTGGCGAGCGCCTGCCCGTACGTGTCGTGGAAGTGCATCGCGAGCCGGTCCGTGCCGACGCCCGCCTCCGCGTACGCGTCGAGCAGCACCTCGACGTGGTGCGCGGTGCCGACGCCGATCGTGTCGCCGAGCGACAGCTCGTACGCGCCCATCTCGAGCAGCCGCTTGCCGGCGGTGACGACGCGATCGACCGCGACCTCGCCCTCCCACGGGTCGCCGAAGCACATCGAGAGGTACGCCCGGACCTGCACGCCCGCGTCGACCGCGCGCCGCACGACGGGCTCGAACATCGCGAACTGCGTCTCGTACGTGCTGTTGAGGTTCTTCGCCGCGAACGTCTCGGTCGCGCTGGCGAACACGGCCACGTGGGTCACGCCGGCCTCCAGCGCACGGTCGAGCCCGCGCTCGTTGGGGACGAGCACCGGGTACGGCGTCGCGCCCCGCAGGTCGAGACGTGACACGAGGTCGGCGGCATCGGCGAGCTGCGGGACCCACTTCGGGTGCACGAAGCTCGTCGCCTCCACGATCGGCAGGCCGGCCGCGGTGAGCCGTTGCACGAACTCCAGCTTGGTCTCGAGAGGGACGAGCGCCGACTCGTTCTGGAGGCCGTCACGCGCGCCGACCTCGTAGATCGTCACCCGCTCCGGCAGCGTCGGATCGCGGTGCACGGCGGGGAGGCTCACGAGTCGACCTCCGCACCGAGATCCTCCACGCGGAACAGGAGCGCACCGAGCGCGACCTGCTCGCCGGCGACGACGCCGACCCGTGCGACGGTGCCGGCGTACGGCGCCTTCAGCGCGATCTCCATCTTCATCGCCTCCACGACGCCGAGGACCTGCCCTTCGTCCACGGTCTCACCCTCGGCCACGGCGACGGAGAGCACGGTGCCGGGCATCGGCGACACGACATCGGCGTCGCCCACGCCCTCGTTCGCGCGGTCGCGCGCCGGGTCGGGATGGCGGAACGTCCAGGACTGGCCCTCGTACGCGACGGCGACCCCGCCGTGCGCGACCACGGACGGCCCGTCCTCAGGTCCCGGCACCTCGTACGACCCGGGTCCGAGCGCCAGCTCGACCGACGCGTCATCGGTGTCGACCAGGGACACGAGCACCGATGCCGGTGCAGCTCCTGAGCGCCACCCGTCCGCGGCGCCGAACGGGTCGTCGGCGGGGGAGACGTTCGTCCTCGCCCACGCCCGAGCGGCCGACCGCGCGGCCGGTGCAGGGACGGCGGGGCGGGTGGTGAGCTCCTCGGCCGCGGCCGAATCCAGCCACGCGGTGTGGATCGTCGCGTCTCGGAACGCGTCGGAGGCGACGAGGCGCCGCAGGAATCCTGCGTTCGTCGTGACCCCGAGGACCGCCGTACGGTCGAGGGCGTCGACCAGGGCAGCACGCGCAGCCTCGCGGTCCGGGCCGTGCGCGATCAGCTTGCCGAGCATCGGGTCGTACGCGGTGGTGATCTCCGCTCCGGACTCGAGTGCGGCGTCGACCCGCACGTGCTCGGGCCACACGACGGTGGTCGCGCGGCCGGCCTGGGGGAGGAAGCCCGCGTACGGGTCCTCGGCGTAGACGCGGGCCTCGATCGCGTGCCCCGAGGCGCCGATGTCGTCCTGCGCGATGCCGAGCGGGAGCCCCTGCGCGACCCGCAGCTGGAGCGCGACGAGGTCGAGCCCGGTGATCGCCTCGGTGACGGGGTGCTCGACCTGCAGGCGCGTGTTCATCTCGAGGAACGCGATCTCCGTGTCGTCGGGCCCGTGGACGAGGAACTCGACCGTCCCAGCATTGACGTAGCCCACCTCGCGGCACAGCGCGACCGCCGCCTCGGTCAGGCCGGCGCGCGTCGCGTCGGAGATCGTCGGCGCCGGAGCCTCCTCGAGGACCTTCTGGTGCCGGCGCTGCGCGGAGCAGTCCCGCTCGAACAGGTGCAGCACCGTGCCGTGCTCGTCGCCGATCACCTGCACCTCGACGTGACGGCCACGCTCGACGTACTCCTCGACGAGAAGCGTGTCGTCGCCGAACGCGGACGCAGCCTCACGACGTGCGGCAGCGACCGCGGCGTCGAGGTCAGCGGGGTCACGCACCACGCGCATGCCCTTGCCACCGCCACCGGCGGCGGCCTTGACGAGGACGGGGTACGCGACGTCGCCGTAACCGCCGGTCGGCACGTCGTAGCGGCGCGTCACCGGCACGCCAGCACGCTCGGCCACCTCGCGGGCGCGGTCCTTGCGGCCCATCAGGTCGATGACGTCGGCGCTCGGGCCGATCCAGACGAGCCCGGCGTCGACCACGGCACGCGCCGCGTCGGCCCGCTCGGACAGGAACCCGTATCCGGGGTGCACCGCCTGCGCACCGCTGCGGCGAGCGGCATCGAGGATCGCGTCCACGGACAGGTACGACTCGACGCGCTCGGAGTGGTCCGCGAGCCGGACGTGCGGCGCACTGGCGTCGAGGTCGGAGTGCACCGCGATCGCCCGTAGGCCCGCCGCCTGCACGGCTCGCACGATGCGTACGGCGATCTCGCCGCGGTTGGCGACGAGGACGGAGGTGAAGCGGGAGTCTCGACTCGCTGCGCTCGCTCGACCAGCGGAAGGGTTCGTCATCGCACTCACATCCGGAAGACGCCGTAGTGGGGTTCGGGGATGGCGGCGTTCGACGACGCCTGCAGCGCCATGCCGAGCACGCGCCGGGTGTCGGCAGGATCGATGATGCCGTCGTCCCACAGCCGCGCGGTGGAGTAGTAGGCGGAGCCCTGCTCCTCGTACTGCGCCCGGATCGGCGCCTTGAACGCCTCCTCGTCGTCGGCACTCCACTCCTCGCCCCGCGCCTCGATGCCGTCGCGGCGCACCGTCGCGAGCACCGACGCCGCCTGCTCGCCGCCCATCACCGAGATCTTGGCGTTCGGCCACATCCACAGGAACCGCGGGTCGTACGCCCGGCCGGACATGCCGTAGTTGCCGGCGCCGTACGAGCCGCCGATGACGACCGTGAACCGCGGTACGACCGACGACGCGACCGCGGTGACGAGCTTGGCGCCGTCCTTCGCGATGCCGCCGTTCTCGTACTCGCGGCCGACCATGAAGCCGGAGATGTTCTGGAGGAACACCAACGGCACCCCACGCTGGTTCGCGAGCTCGATGAAGTGAGCGCCCTTGAGGGACGACTCCGAGAACAGGATGCCGTTGTTGGCGACGATCGCGACCGGGTATCCCCAGATGCGGGCGAACGCGCACACCAGCGTCTCGCCGTACAGCGGCTTGAACTCGTGGAACGTCGAGCCGTCGACCACGCGCCGGATCACGTCACGCACGTCGTACGGGGTGCGCGGGTCGACGGGGACCACGTCGTACAGGCTGTCCGGCGACTCAAGGGGCTCGACGACGGCGCTGCGCTCGAGGCTCGACGGCGTCCTGCGCTCGAAGGTCGCGACGATGCTGCGCAGGATTGCGAGCGCGTGCGCGTCGTCGTCGGCGAGGTGGTCCACGACCCCGGACCTCCGCGCATGCACCTCGCCGCCACCGAGCTCCTCGGCGGTGACGACCTCACCCGTCGCGGCCTTCACCAGCGGCGGTCCGCCGAGGAAGATCGTGCCCTGGTCGCGCACGATGACGGTCTCGTCGCTCATCGCCGGGACGTACGCGCCGCCGGCCGTGCAGGAGCCCATCACCGCGGCGATCTGCGGGATGCCTCGCGCCGACATCTGCGCCTGGTTGAAGAAGATGCGCCCGAAGTGCTCGCGGTCGGGGAACACGTCGTCCTGCATCGGGAGGAACGCGCCGCCGGAGTCGACGAGGTAGAGGCACGGGAGGTTGTTCTCGGCCGCGATCGTCTGCGCGCGGAGGTGCTTCTTGACGGTGATGGGGTAGTACGTGCCGCCCTTCACGGTCGCGTCGTTCGCGACGATCACACACTCGCGCCCCGACACCCGGCCGATGCCGGCGACCGCTCCGGCGCTCGGGACGGCGTACGGGTCACCATCGGCGCCGTACATCCCGTACGCGGCCAGCGGCGCGATCTCGAGGAACGGCGAGCCGGGATCGAGCAGACGGTCGACGCGGTCGCGGACGAAGAGCTTGCCGCGCTTCTCGTGCTTCGCGCGTGCCCGCTCCGGGCCGCCGGTGCGCACGACGGAGAGGCGTTCGCGCAGCTCGGCGACGAGCTCGCGCATGCCGGTGGGGTGCATGGGGTCGATGTTAACGGTTGTTAACCAACGGCACCAACCGCGCCGATCCCGCCCCCCGCTGGTCGAGCACCCCGGTCGAGGCGCGAAGCGATCGAGACCCGCATCCCCACACCCCGCTGGTCGAGGCGCGAAGCGATCGAGACCCGCATCCCCACACCCCGCTGGTCGAGGCGCGAAGCGATCGAGACCCGCATCCCCACACCCCGCTGGTCGAGGCGCGAAGCGATCGAGACCCGGTCTCGATCCTCCGCTAGCGCTCCGTCCTCGACCAGCGGGCTGCCGGGGACTCGATCCTCCGCTAGCGAACGCCGCTGTCCACCACCAGCAGCGTCTTGCCGATCGCGGTCCGCTCCTCGAGCCCGCGGTGCGCGTCCACCGCCGCCTCGAGCGGGTAGCGCTGCCGGATCACCGGAGCCCACGCCCCCGCGCGCAGCATCTCCAGGGCCGCAACCGTCAGTGCTCGGATGTCGCCGTTCGACAGCTGGACACCTGAGATCCCGTCGACCTGCAGGCGTCGGCGACGGACGTCGTCCGGGTCCGGCACCCAGAACCCGCCCGCCGCCCCGTAACCGACCAGCCGCCCTCCGTCGGCGAGCACCGTGAACGCCTCCTGTCCTGGCGTCCCACCGGCACCGTCGAGCACCACCGTCGGCTGCTCGTCACCGAAGGCTGCGACGACCTTCTCCGTCCAACCAGGCAGCGTGTAGTCGACCGCCTCCGCGCCGAGCTCGCGGACCAGCGCGAGCTTGCGCTCTCCCCGAGCGGCCCCGACCACGGCGGCTCCTCGAGCGAGCGCCGCCTGGACCACGAGCGCCCCGCACCCACCCGTCGCCGCGTTGACGAGCACGCGGTCGCCCACCCCGACGCGCGTCACGTCGAGCAGCCGCAGCGCCGTCACCCCGTCTCGCGACAGAGCCGCTGCGTCCTCGACACCGACGTCGTCCGGGAGGTCGACGCTCAGCTCGTCCTTGACCGCAACACGCTCGGCGTACGCCCCCTGGGTCCCTGAGCGGCCCACGACCCGCGCGCCGATCCGCGAGGGGTCGACGCCAGCACCGACGGCGCTCACCGTGCCGGCGACCGCGCCGCCACCGACGTACGGGAGCGCCAGTCCCCACTCCGCTCCGCCCCCTCCGCGCAGCAGCGTGTCCAGGAAGATGACGTCGGCGACCGCGACGTCGACGATGAGCTCGCCGACATCGGGCACCGGGTCCGGAAGGTCGACGGTCACCATCACGTCGGGCGCCCCGTACTGCTGCACCTGCACTGCTCGCATCGCTACCTCGGTTCGTCGGGTCGTGGTCTCGATCGCTTCGCGCCTCGACCAGCGGAGGCCGGGGCATCGCGCCTCGACCAGCGGAGGCCGGGGCATCGCGCCTCGACCAGCGGAGGCCAGGCTTCGCGCCTCGACCAGCGTGAACCCAGTGTCGATGCTCAAGTCGACTTGAAGTCAAACCCCTTCTCAGTGCGCGTCGAACTGCACGGAGACCCAGTGGTCCGACGACGGCCACGCCGGCACCACGAGCGTGTGGGCGCGCGTCGAGTCGCGCGGCACCGACCGCAGCCGGATGCCGCTGAGCCGGCGCGGCGCCGGCAGGTACTGGTCGACCCCCGTGATGAACGGGACCGACGCGAACGCGGCGATGGGCTGGCCGAGGAGGCTGCGCCCGTCCGCGAGCTGGTCGCCGACCGCGATGCCGATCGCTCGCTTGGTCCGGGGTGCGATCCCGGTGAGGATCTCGTCGCCGTCGACGCTGAGGGTGTCGCTGCGGTCACCCTGATCGCTCCACCACTCCTTGTTGCGGCTGATCGTCAGGTTGGTGTGCCGCGGCGACGCCGTCATGTTGCTGCGGACGATGCCGCCCGGCTGATCCGTGAGGAGCCGCACGAACCGGTCGGAGCGCGTGAACGGTTCCGTGTAGAAGTGGTGGGTGATCTCGCCGCGGGTGAGCTCGAGCTCGTACCGGGCGTACGGCGCTGCTCGGAACGGTCCGAACGCGCCGTCCGTCACCGCGAACGTCGCCACGGGCCGGCCGACGCGTGCGCCGTTCAGCCGGTTGACGCGATAGACCTTCAACGTCCCGTCGACCACGGGCAGGTTGCTGACGAAGAAGTGGACGCGCCCGGAGACGAGCCGGCGACCGCGCTCGGGACGGACGTCGGTGGTCGCCGGGGCGCGGCCGGTGAAGAACCGGAACATCTCGCGGAAGCTCTTCTCCGAGGTGACCGCCTCGGTGTGCCCCTGCTCGCCGAGGTCGACGTTCGTGGCGCCGGAGATCTCCCGGGTCACACCGGGGTATCGCCACGGCTCGGCCCAGAGCGCCAACGTGTCGACGCCGCCGGGCGGTGCCGCTGCCGTCACGCCGTCGATGTTCACGTAGTGCGCGACGCGAGCAGCCCGCTGGGGCGAGCTGTTGAGGTACTGCTGCGAGACGTAGGTGCCGAGCGAGTGGCCCACGAGGTCGACCCGGTCCGAACCCGTACGGCGCAGCAGCGCCGCGACAGCGGCGTCGATCCGCTCGTGGACCTGGGCGAGCGTGTTGGTCTGGAACTGGGTGTCGTACTCGACCGCCTCGATGTCCTCGACCGCGTACCCGTTGCTTGCGAAACGCAGCGCCGGCGTCTGGAACTGGCTGGCCGACCCGGCGGACCCGTGCACGAACACGATGGGGCGGACGTCACGGTCGTGGCCGCGGGACCCACCCCCGAATCCGGCCGATGCCGGTGGTGCGAGGGCGGCGAGGAGGAGCAGGAGGACGACGATCGAACCGAGCGCACGCTTCACGGGTTCTCCCTGAGGCCGGAATGTGATCCACGACACTAAGCGCCCGCTCAGGCGCGGTCAACGGACCGGGCGTGAGACCGCGTCTCACGTGTCACCGCCTTTCGGGGTCGATCCGTGATCGTGCACGTTGGCTAGAGTCCGACCCGTGAGCAGCTCGCACCTGACCGTCGTCACCGGCGGCACCCGGGGGATCGGCGCCGCGATCGCCCGCCGGCTCGCACAGGCGGGCCACACCCTCGTCCTCGGGTACGCCCGCGACGACGACGCGGCGTACGCGCTGCGCGACGAGCTCACGTCCACGACCGACGTCACGGTCGTGCGTTCCGACGTGACCACCGACGACGGCGTCGAGGCGTTGTTCGCCGCGGCCGCAGAGCTGGGCACCCTGACCGGCCTGGTCAACAACGCCGGCGCCACGCTCCACCTCGGTCCGCTCGCGTCGACGCCGACCGAGACGATCCGCCGTGTCGTCGACCTCAACCTGACGGCCGCGCTGCTGTGCGCCCGGCGTGCGGTGATCGCCTTCGATCAGGCGGGCGTCGCAGGCACGGTCGTCAACATCTCGTCGGGTGCGGCGACGACCGGGTCACCGGGCGACTACGTCCACTACGCCGCGGCGAAGGCAGGCGTCGACGCGCTCACCCTCGGGCTCGCGAAGGAGGTTGCCGGACGAGGGATCCGGGTCGTCGGCATCGCGCCAGGGACGATCGAGACCCGCATCCACGCCGACGCCGGCGATCCCGCGCGCGCAGCACGGGTGGCGGAGCGCATCCCGATGGGGCGTGCCGGGCTCCCGGACGACATCGCGCCCGCGGTCGCGTGGATGCTGTCGGACGAGGCGTCGTACGTCACGGGGTCGACGCTGCGGATCGCCGGCGGGCTGTGAGCCGGCGGGTGTCGAGACCCGTCGCCTAGAGCCAGCCTCGACGCTTGGCGGCGACGCCCAGCTGGAGCCGGGTCTCGACCTCGGCCTTCTCCATCAGGTTGCTCATCCGGCGCTGCACCGTGCGCGCCGACAGGCCGAGCTGGTTGGCGACCTTGTGGTCGGTCAGGCCGGCGTTGAGCAGGCGGAGGATGCGCGCGTCCGTCTCGTCGAGCTCGCTCGTGCCACCCGCGGGCGCTGCACTCTCGAGCAGCGGGGCACCCGCGGCCCAGAGTCCCTCGAACAGCGCGATGAGGCTGTCGAGGAGCCCGCTGCGGTGCACGATCAGCGCACCCCCGCTGAGGTCGTCCGGCGCCGCCATCACCGGCACCATCGCGATCTCCGAGTCGACGACGAGCAGGCGCGACGGGAGCGACGCGGCGAGGCGGACCTCCAGACCCTGCCCGTCGCGGAACTCGCCGAAGGAGTTCGGGCGGTCGAGCACGCCGCGCTCGGAGAGGAGGCGGAACGTGACGCCGCGGTCCAGCGCTCGGCGCTCCTCCACGAAGTCGTAGCCCTCCGACGTCAGCTTGGTCGTACGGATCGTGAGGCGGGCCTCGCGTCGGGCGCCGCGGAGGAGCTGGTTGATCCGCTGCATCCCCGCCGCTCGTCCGGGCACCAGGTCGACGAGGTCGGAGGCCGTACGGTCGTCGGCCGCCTTGCGGTAGAGGTCGTTGAGCCGCTCCAGCTCGATCTCGGCCCGCCGGAGCCAGCGCTGCCGCTCGACGATGAGGGAGCCGATCGCGACCGTCGGCGGGGACGCGGTGAAGTGGGTGGGGTTCTCGTTCTCGTGGCGGCTGACGAGACCACGCTTCTCGAGCGACACCAGGAACGCAGCGACCTCTTCCGCATCCATGCCCACCGTGACGGCCAGCTGCTCTGCCGTGGCGCTCGCGACCTCGACGAGCGCGCGATACAGATCGAACTCATCGCGGGAGAAGCCCAGCACCTCGAGCACGTCTCACCTTCCTCGCCCTCTGTCTCGATGCGGATCGTCCCACGCGCACCACCGCCCCTGTCCTGGAATTGCTGGAATCGCGAGCCAAACGGCGCATGCATGGCGTATTAGTGACATGGCTGCATTCTGCCATTCCCACAGGGGTGAATTCATGGCAGATTTCTCTCTGTAACACCCCGAACCTCCTCCGCGCGGCCCCCGTGACGCGGAGGAGAAGCGTTCGTGAGCGGACCCGAGACCGCTCACGGACCCAGCGGCCGGCGGTTCTCCGCCGGCCGCTCTTTTTCTGTGTATCGAGAGCGCCGCCGACCCTCACCGTCGGCGGCGACCTAGCATTGCCGCGTGGCCACCATCCGTCAGGAGCAGATCCTCTCCACCGCTGCAGCGCTCTTCGCCGAGCGGGGGTTCCACGGTGTCTCAGTCCACGACATCGGCGCCGCGTGCGGGGTGTCGGGTCCTGCGCTCTACCGCCACTTCCCCGGCAAGGATGCGATCCTGTCCGAGATGCTGGTCGGGATCAGCCACACCCTGCGCACCGGCGGCCGCACGCGTGTCGACCAGGCCACCGACGCCAAGGAGGCGCTCGACGCGCTGGTCGCGTTCCACATCGACTTCGCGCTCACGAACCCTGCGCTGATCGTCGTGCAGGAGCGCGAGTGGACGAACCTCGACGAGTCGAGCCGCGAACAGGTCCGTGAGCTCCAGCTCGGCTACGTCGACACGTGGGTCGGGGCCCTGCGCAGCCTGCGGCCCGACCTCGACCAGCGGACCGCACGCGCCGCCGTACAGGCGACGTTCGGGCTCCTCAACTCCACCCCGCACAGCGCCCGGATCTCCGAGGACGCGATGGCGGAGCTGCTCACCCAGATGGCGCGGAGAGCCCTCCTCGGCTGAAGGCGCTGCTGGTCGTGGCACGATCGGGGCCATGACCGACGCACCTCTGCTCCGGACCATCGCCGGGACCAGCCCCGATCTCGATCCCACCTCGTACGTCGCTCCGACGGCCGTCCTCACCGGCGCCGTGACCCTCGGGCCGCAGGCGAGCGTCTGGTACGGCGCCGTCCTCCGCGCCGACAACGCACCGATCACGATCGGCGAGCGCAGCAACGTCCAGGACGGCTGCGTGTTCCACGTCGACACCGACAAGCCGGTCACGCTCGGCAGCGGAGTCTCGGTCGGACACCGCGCCGTGCTGCACGGATGCACCGTCGAGGACGACTCGCTGATCGGCATGGGCGCGGTCGTGCTCAACGGCGCGAAGATCGGCGCCGGCTCGATGGTCGCCGCGGGCACCGTCGTCCTCGAGAACGCCGACATCCCGCCGGGCTCGCTCGTCGCGGGGGTGCCGGGCAAGGTGCGCCGCGCCCTCACCGACGAGGAACGCGAGCGACTCACGGTGAACGCACGCAACTACCTCGCACTCACCGAGCTGCACCGCGACGCCGAGTGAGCCCCCAGCCGCTGGTTGAGCGAGCTTGCCGGGCAAGCTGCTCCGCGACGCCGAGTGAGCCCCCAGCCGCTGGTTGAGCGAGCTTGCGAGTCGAAACCGCGGCGGCTGTGTGGTTTCGACTCGCTTCGCTCGCTCAACCAGCGGAGGGTGCTCGCTCAACCAGCGGAGGGTGCTCGCTCAACCAGCGGAGGGTGCTCGCTCAACCAGCGGAGAGTGCTCGCTCAACCAGCGGAGGGTGCTCGCTCAACCAGCGGAGAGTGCTCGCTCAACCAGCGAGGTGTGCCGCTACTGGAGGAGCGTGCCGTTGGCCGCGAAGGCCGGCTTCAGGTTCCGCAGCTGCGTCTTGTTCACCTCCGCCGCAGGTCCGCCGTACACCGCGTTGTAGAGCAGGTTGAACGAGGAGCGCGGCAGCGTACGGAACGTGATCTCCGACCCGTACGTGACGACCTTGCCCTTGCCGATGTCGAACGACACGACGTTCGCCTTGCCCTTGATGTGGTCCTCACCCTTGAGGTAGCCGCTGGCGAGGACGTCCGACTCCGGGTAGGTCGAGACGACGTCGGCCTTGTTGCCGGTCGGCGTCCACGCCTGGGTGTTGTAGAGCCACACCGGCCACTCGTCCGGCATGCCCCACGCAACCATGTCGGAGCTGTCGAACTCGTGGTTGAGCAGGCTGCCGCCGGTGGCGAACACGTCCCGGTCGGTCGGCAGCGCCGGCTCGATCGGCAGGTCCATCAGCTCCTTGGCGGTCGCGACCGAGCTGCCGATCGCGAGCAGCGTGCCGCCCTGCTTGACGAACTGGCGCAGCTTCTTCCAGCCCTTCTCGCCGACGCCGTACGCCCACGCGAACTCCTCGTCGTACCGCTCCGGGTCGAGCCCGTCGACGATCCGCGACTTCGAGATGCCCTGCGGCAGCACGATCGTGTCGTAGACGTCGATCAGCTTGCCGCTCTGGAAGTCCTGCGCACCGACGACCTCGTAGTTGATGCCGTACTGGTCCATCAGCCACATGTCCCACCCGCCGGGCATGTTGTTCGCCCCGCGCAGCAGACCGACCCGCGTGCGCGGCTTGAGCTGGATGCCCTCGACCTTCGGTGCCGCCGCCGTCGCCGCAACCGGGACGCCGACCTTCTTCGTCGCGGTCGCGAGGACCGAGCGAGCCTGCGGCGTCGCGGGAACGACGTACGTGCCCGCCGGGTACGTCGTGCCGCCGTCGGCGAACTCCTTGCCCGCTCGGAACGTGGTGATGTTGGACTTCTGCAGGGCCGCGACGACCTGGATCGTGCCGTACGACTCGGGCCGTACGAGGTAGGCCCCCGCGGCACCGGGTGCTGCCGGCATGGTCACCGCCGGGACCTCGACGGACTCGACTCGCTCGAGCTGCGCGTCGAACGCCCCCTTGACCTCGTCGACCGCGACGCCCATCTGGATCGGCAGGCTCGTGGTCGCCTCCGCGTACGGGAGGTCGTCGGTCGGGTACGTGTCCTTGCCGAGCACCTGGTCGACCCAGTTGCCGCGCGGCTGCTTGGTCTTGATGACGTACGACCCTGCGGCGTACTGCTTGCCGCCTGCGGTGAACGGCGCGGTCGCACGATCGATCTCGACCTGCGTCCACTCCAGACGCTCCAGCATCTCGTACGTCGCGTACGGGTCACGCTGGTCGGCGTCGACGACGTACGCCTCCACGCCCGACTTCACGCCGTCCTCCATGTACTCCTGCGGCACCGAGAACAGGTTGTCGTACAGCAGCTTCTCGCCGTTCTGCGCGACGTACTCCATGCCCGCGTACGTGGCGGTGTTCGCGTACTCGACGATGTCCTTGAGAGTCCAGGTGTCCTTCTCGTACGGCTCGATCAGCGCCTGCGTGGGCACCTGCGGGCCGAGCGGCTGGCCGTTGGTCGACTTCTGCGGGTACGCCAGGTCGACCGCGGAGGCGAGCTCGGTGAGGAACGCGCCGGTGCCGGTGAACGGGAAGAACCCGACGGGCTGCTCGAGGGTCCAGAAGATGTGGTAGTCCTGCGTGCCCACACCGGACTTGCCCTCGGCCGCGAGCTGACGCATCGCGTGCTGGCCGATGGCCGAGCTCGACGCGTTCATGTTCGGCGGCACGTTGGCGCTGGTGACGCCCCCGTACGGCGGGACGAAGAGGCGCTCGCCGCCGTTGCCCTGCTGGTGCAGGATGTGCGTCATCACGGGGCGGTACTTCTTCTCCAGCTCGAGCCTGTACTGCGCCTCGATCTGGGTGAACATCGTCCAGTCGCGGTTGTCGTCGTGGCCTGTGTACTTGTGATACAGGTCCGGGTACGTCCGCGCGAGGTTCGTGCCCGCGGTCCGGTTGAAGTGGTCGACCACGAGGTGCTGGCCGTCGGGGTTCTGGGACGGGACGAGCATGATCACCGAGTTGTTGAGCACCTCTTCGGTGAAGGACGAGTCCTCCGTGGCGAGCCGGTGCACGATGTCGTTGATCGCCTGGCCGTTGCCGACCTCGGTCGAGTGGATCGTGGCCTCGAGGTGGTAGATCGGGACGCTCTCGCGCGCGAGCGCCTTCGCCTCCGCCTCGGAGGTGCTGCGGGGGTCGGAGAGCTTCTGGTTCATCTCCACGATCTCGTCGAGGCGCTCCAGGTTCTTCGGAGCACTGATGAAGACGGTGGCGTACTCGTTGCCCATCGTCGTCTCGCCGACCGTCTCGTAGTCGACGCGGTCGGAGCTCTTGGCGATGGACTTCATGTAGTCGAGGACGTCGGGGTACGCGGCGAGCTTCCCCTCCGCCCCCATCTCGAACCCGAAGAACTCTTCAGGGGTCTGGATGCCGGCTGCTGCTGCCGGCAAGGTGATCCTGTACGGCGCCTCCGCTGTGGCGGTGGACGCGACCAGGCTGGCCCCGAGCAAGGCGACCGACGCCGTCACGACGGCGGCGGGGAGCAATCGTCTGTGTCGCATGTGCTGCCCTTCCACGTGGACCCGCCGCGGGTGTGCAGCGAGGGTTGACTCACGTTAATGACCATTCACGGGTCGGGAGCGGTCGCGATTGTTCGGCATTGTGCGGACTTCCCAGTAGGACACGCGTCCGCATCCCGACAGCGGAGTGGCGGGAGGTCGCCAGCAGCGTTAAGAATTCACCATGGGAGGAAGGCAGCGTCGCCACAGCCGGTCGATGCCTGCCGCCGAGCTCGCCGCCGGCGTGGTCGAGCCGTCGGCACGCGGGGTCGCCGACCATGTCGCGCGGCTGATCCGGCAGGGTGACCTCACTGACGGTGACCGGCTGCCGACGGTCCGCGCGATGGCTGCCGCGTTGCACGTCGGGGCCACCACCGTCGCCACCGCGTGGACGCTGCTGCGTCACGAGCACCTCGTCCGCTCAGACGGGCGGAACGGCACCTTCGTCCGCGACCTGAGCATCCCCTCGTCCGAGACGGAGGACGAGGACAGGCTCCCCGTGAGGATCGACCTCGACGCGCCGGCGTACGACGTGGACCTCGTCCCCGACCCAGGCCCGTACCTCACGGCCGCCGCAGAACGACTCGCGTGGCACCGCTCGGAGACGAGCGAGGTCGACGAGGACCTCGCACGGGTCGCGTACGACTCGTGGCCGTTCGCGCCGGACGGGCTCGCCGTCGCGTGGGGATACGCCGATGCGCTCGCGCAGCTCGCCGCGCTGGTCGTGCACCCTGGCGACCGGGTCGCGGTCGAGTCGGCATGCTCCCCGGACACGAGCGCGGTCCTGGCGGCCGTCCGCGCGCAGGTCGTCCATGTCCCGTGCGACGAGGCGGGCATGATCCCCGAGGCACTCGAGGAGGCGCTCGCGTCACGGCCGGTGATGGTCGTGATCCAGCCACGGATGGCCGACCCGCTCGCCCACCACCTGACGGCGGGCCGGGCCCACGCGCTCGCTGGCGTGCTCGCCGAGCGCGCCGTCCTCGTCGTCGAGGAGGACGGCGCGGCGAGCCTCGCGAACCGGTCCGCGGCATCGGTCGGACGGTGGATCCCCGACCAGTCCGTGCTCGTCCGCGGCTACCAGCGCTCGCTCGGTCCCACGATCCGGATGGCACTCGTCGGCGGTTCGGCGGCCGTCACGGACCGGCTCCGTGCCCGCCAGGACATCACGGGTTCCTTCACTCCGCTGACGGCTCAGCGGAAGGTCGCCCTGATGCTCGGCGACCCCGCTGTCCAGGCGATGGTGGCGCAGGCGGCCTCACGGTACGAGCGGCGGTGGCACATGCTCGCCGGCGCCCTGCGACGCCGAGGTGTCACCGTCCCGGGCGTGAACGGGCTCGCGCTGTGGGTCCGGGTCCCCGACGCGCCGGCTGTCGCTCGGCGTCTCGCTCGCGCCGGCATCCGCGCCGGTCTGGGAACCGAGATCTCCGGGCCGGTCGAGGGGTCGCGCCACCTTCGTCTCGCGACGGCCGGGCTCCGCTTCGAGCACGACACCGTCGCGTGGCTCGTCGCCTCCGATCAGCGCTTGGCCTCCTGACGAGCCACCTGGCCGCGGCCGGTCAGCAGGTAGCCGACGAACCCGATCGCGAGCGCGGCGACGACACCGAGGTTCGCGAACGCCCACTCGCCGTCCTTGCCACCGAGACCGAGCGGTCCGAGCAGGTAGCCCTGCCACGACAGCCACTCCGCCCACGTGTTGGTCACCATCCCCCAGCCGACGACGACGGCGAGCACGAACCAGCTGACGGTCGGGACGTTCCACGCGCCGTAGCGCCCCCGCGGGTCGTACAGGTCGAGCGGGGCGTAGTCGCGACGACGGATCGCGAGGTCGGCGATGAAGATGCCCGCCCACGCCGCGATCGGCACGGCGAGCGTGATCAGGAAGCCCTGGAACGGCCCGAAGAAGTCGTCGGCGAACCACAGGAAGTAGATCGCTCCGATCACCATGATCACGCCGTCGATCCCGGCCGCGACCCACCGCGGCGTCTTCAGCCCGAGCGTCAGCAGCGCGAGCCCCGACGAGTAGATGTCGAGCACGGCTCCGCCGACGAGGCCCGCGAGCGCGACGAGGAAGAACGGGACGAGGTACCAGGTCGGCAGCAGCGTCACGAGCGTGCCGATCGGGTCGGCGTTGAGGGAGGCGAGCAGCGCCGGGTCCGACCCCGCGAGCAGCAGGCCGTACAGCACGAGGAACACCGGCGCGATCGCACCGCCCACGGTGGTCCACCAGACGACTCCGCCCGCCGACGCCGTACGGGGCAGGTAGCGCGAGTAGTCCGCGCCGGAGTTCACCCAGCTGATCCCGAAGCCCGCCGTCGCGAACACCGCCAGCCCGATGACCGCAGCCGCGCCACCCGACGGCACCGACGACACGACGTCCCAGTCGATGTGGTCGACGGTCAGCGCGACGTAGCCGACGGTGAGCACGGCGGTCGCGATCGTGATCCAGCGCTGGAGCCGCATGATCGTGTCGAAGCCGAGGATGCCTGCACCGATCACGACCGCCGCGGTCAGGACGAACCCGAGGATGCGCGCACCGTCACCGCCACCACCGCCGAGCTCCTCGATCACCGACGCGCTCGCGAGCGCCGCGAGGGCGACGAGGACCGTCTCCCACCCCACGAGCAGGACGTACGACACCGCTGCCGGCAGCGCGTTGCCGCGGACCCCGAACGCCGCTCGCGAGAGCACCATCGTGGGAGCCGAGCCGCGCTTGCCCGCGATCGAGACGATCCCGACCAGCAGGAACGACACGATCGTGCCGAGCAGGCCCGCGATCAGGGCCTGCCAGAAGGAGACGCCGAAGCCGAGGAAGTACGCGCCGTACGCCACGCCGAACACCGAGATGTTCGAGGCGCACCACGGCCAGAACAGCGAGCGTGGCGTGCCCTTGCGCTCGGACTCGTCGATGACGTTGATCCCGTTGGCCTCGATGGCACCCGCCGGCGCGGAGACCGGGCCGGCACCGGGCAGAGGCTCGCGGCGAGAGGGGGGTGGTTCCATCGGCATCAGGACTCCTGGGGCGTTGCGGTCACGGGCAGGGTAGCGGCCAGGACGCTGTGGATGGTGCTCCCGAGCCCGGCGGCGGCACGAGCTGCGGCAGCGACCACGGCGTCGGGATCGGTCTGCTCCGGCCGCTGTCCGTCAGCATCGAGCTCCGTGGTCGTGACGACGGAGATGCCGAGGACCTGCATGCCGGCGGCGCGCGCGGCGATGGCCTCGTGGACCGTGGACATCCCGACGACGTCGGCGCCGATCGCACGAAGCATCCGCAGCTCGGCGAGCGTCTGGTACTCGGGGCCGCGCAGCATCGCGTACGTCCCCTCGACCAGCACCGGGTCGAGCTCGCGCGCGACACGGCGCAGGCCCGGCGACCAGCAGTCGGTCAGGTCGACGAACTCCGGCCCGTCCAGCGGCGAGGTCGCGGTGAAGTTCAGGTGGTCGGCGACGAGCACACCGGTGCCCGACGGCCACTCGTCGTGGAGGCACCCGTTCGCGCTGGTGAGGACGCACACCCGAGCCCCGGACGCGGCAGCGGTGCGGACGCCGTGCGCGACCGCGTCCACTCCTCGCTCCTCGTACAGGTGCGTGCGCCCGCTCAGGATCAGCACGTGCACCACCTTGCCGCGATCGGTGCGCAACGGCACGGATGCCACGACACCGGCGTGCCCCGGCGCGGTGGGTGCGGCGAAGCCCGGCAGCTCGTCGGCCGGCGACACCCACGCGGGTTCGCCGATCGACCCGAGAGCGTCGGTCCAGCCGGACCCGAGCACGACGACGGCATCGTGGTCGGAGACACCGCTCGCTGCGGAGATCGCCGCCGCGGCGCTCTGGGCACGCTGGTCGTGCATGAACGCATCGTGGCACGAGTTTTGCCCCGCGTACATGGCCCTACGTGTTATGGGTACATCCCTGCACCGGACGTTCTTCTGCTGGCATCAGGCCGAGCGAAACAAAGTCTTGCTCTAGACGGATAGGGCGAACGAGCCTACGTTGGCTCGGGTCAAACCGTTGCAGAAGGGGAGAGAAGTCTTGAGACGACTCAGCACGGCAGTCATCACGCTCGGCGTCGCCGCATCGTTCGGCGCCGCCGCGTTCATGTCACCGGGGACAGCGGCTTCCGCGCCACCGGTCACCGCCGCCGAGAAGGCGAACCGGGAGCACGAGCTCCCCAACCCGCTCGAAGACAAGCGTCGAGCGCTCCGCGAAGAGGCGCTCACCTCCGTCGTGAACGGCGACGCCGAGCCCGTCGTGAAGAACGGGACCGAGGTCGTCAAGGTGGGCAAGTCGTACTCGCCCGCCGAGGCCGCCGCGCTCGCGACCACGCGCGGACGCAAGGCGCTCGCGAAGTCCGGCACCAAGGCGACGAAGCAGGACCAGTACGTCGAGCTCGAGCAGGAGCGCGCCGACAAGATCTTCGTGATCCTCACGGAGTTCGGCGACGAGCGGCACCCCGACTTCCCGGACGACGGCTGGAACGTCACCGGTGAGGACGTCGAGCCACAGCGCTTCGACGGCCCGATCCACAACGAGATCCCGGAGCCCGACCGGACGAAGGACAACTCGACCGTCTGGCAGTCGGACTACAACCGCGACCACTACCAGGACCTGTACTTCGCGGACGGCAAGCGCGACGAGTCGGTGAAGACCTACTACGAGGCGCAGTCCTCGGGTCGCTACACCGTCGACGGCACCGTCCAGGACTGGGTGAAGGTCCCGTACAACGAGGCCCGCTACGGACGCCTGCAGGCCGACGGCACCGAGACCAACGCCTGGGACCTCATCCGCGACGCGGTGACCGCGTGGGTCGCGGACCAGAAGGCCGCCGGCAAGACCGACGCCGAGATCAAGGCCGCGCTGGCCTCGTACGACACCTACGACCGCTACGACTTCGACGGCGACGGTGACTTCAACGAGTCCGACGGCTACATCGACCACTTCCAGATCGTCCACGCGGGCGGCGACGAGGCGGACGGCGACCCGATCTACGGCAGCGACGCGCTCTGGTCGCACCGCTGGTACGCCTTCGTCACCGACGCCGGCATCACCGGCCCGGAGCAGAACCCGCTCGGCGGCGCCGAGATCGGCGACACCGGCTTCTGGGTCGGCGACTACACGCTGCAGCCGGAGAACGGCGGCCTGTCGGTCTTCGTCCACGAGTACGGCCACGACCTCGGTCTGCCGGACGCGTACGACACCTCGAGCAAGGGCGACAACTCCAACGAGTACTGGACGCTGATGGCACAGAGCCGCCTCAACGGCAAGGGCGAGCCGCTCGGCACCCGACCGGGCGACCTCGGCGCGTGGGAGAAGCTGCAGCTCGGCTGGCTCGACTACGAGGTCGTCGCGGCCACCCAGAAGAAGAAGCTGGAGCTCGGCCCGCAGGAGTGGAACTCCAACAAGGCGCAGGGCGCGGTCGTCGTGCTGCCGAAGAAGCAGGTCACGCGCAGCTACGGCGCGCCGGCCTCGGGCACGAAGCAGTTCTTCTCCGGTGCTGCGGACGACCTCGCGAACTCGATGACCACCGAGCTCGACCTCACCGGCAAGACGTCGGCGTCGTTCGCGGCGAAGGCGCGCTGGGACATCGAGAAGGGCTACGACTACGCGTACTTCCAGGCGTCCACGGACGGCGGAAAGACGTGGACGTCGCTGCCGGGCACGGTCGACGGCACGGCGTACGGCGCAGACGCGTCCGGCGCCCCTGCCCTCGACGGCGCGCACCCCGCATGGGGCAACGTGGTCGTGCCGCTCAACGCGTACGCCGGTCAGAAGATCCTGTTCCGGTCGTACTACAAGACCGACGGCGGCCTGACCCGCCCCGGCCTGTTCCTCGACGACATCGCGGTGACCGCCGACGGCGCGAGCATCCTGTCCGACGGCGCCGAGGCCGGCGGGCCGGCGTGGACGTTCGACGGCTACAGCATCGTCGGCGCGACGACGACCCTGCCGTACGACAACTACTACGTCATGGGTCACCGTTCGTACGTCGGGTACGACAAGTACCTCGAGACCGGTCCGTACAACTTCGGGTTCCTCAACACGAAGCCGGACTGGGTGGAGCACTACCGCTACGGCCAGGGCCTGCTCATCTCGTACTGGGACACCTCGGTCGCGGACAACAACACGACCGACCACCCCGGTCAGGGACGCAACCTGCCGATCGACGCGCACCCGGAGCCGATCATCAACCTCGCGACGGGCGCACCGTGGCGGGCACGCATCCAGGTGTACGACGCGCCGTTCGGGCTCATCAAGGCCGACTCGATGACGCTGCACACGAACGGCAAGGCCAGCTACATCCGGGCGCAGGCTCCGCAGCCGGTCTTCAACGACACGAAGAAGTACTGGTACGCCGAGCTGCCGAACCACGGGGTCAAGCTCCCCGCGGTCGGCGTCAAGGTGAAGGTGCTCGAGCAGAACGGCACCTCGATGAAGATCAAGATCAACTGATCTGAGTCACGCACGCGAGCGGGCCCCGGGGAGCGATCCCCGGGGCCCGTCCGTTGCCCGCTGGTTGAGCGAGCGCCGTTGCCCGCTGGTTGAGCGAGCGAAGCGAGTCGAAACCCCCGCTGGTTGAGCGAGCACCCTCCGCTGGTTGAGCGCCGTTGCCCGCTGGTTGAGCGAGCGAAGCGAGTCGAAACCCGCTCAGCGCCCCGCGTCGCGCAGCGTGAACCACGAGACCGCGGCCGCACCCAGCGCGATGAGGATCGCCACCGCGCTCGTCGTCTGCACCGCGTGGTCGAACGCGAGGTGTGCGGAGTCGACGAGCCAGTGCCCGACCTGCGGCGGGATGCTCGAGGCCAGCTCCATCGCACCGCCGAGCGTCTCGCCGGCGGCCTCGCGCTGGGCCTCGGTCCCGGCGAGCGGCGGCACGGCGACCTGCGCGCGGTAGGTCGCGGTCAGGATCCCGCCGAGCACGGCGGTGCCGAGCACGGCACCGATCTCGTACGCGGTCTCCGACAACGCGGACGCTGCGCCGGACTTCTCCGCCGGAACGCTCGACACCACGACGTCGTTGGTCAGCGTCTCCGCGAAGCCGATGCCGATGCCGAGCACGAGGAACGCGACCGCGATCGACGTGGCCGACGGCACCGAGCCCGCGAAGGCCGCGATCGCGTAGCCCACGGCCGACAGGCCGAAGCTCACCGACACCACAGCCCGTACGCCGAACAGCGGCACGAGCTTCACGACCAGGAGCCCGGCCGCGATCGTCGCGACGAGTCCGGGCACGAGGACCAGCGCCGCGTCCATCGGGTCGAGCCCGACGACGAGCTGGAGGAACTGCGCGCCGAAGAACAGGAACCCGGTGAGGCCCATGAGGCTGAGCAGGTTCGCGACGAGGGCACCCGAGAACACGCGGTTGCGGAACATGCGCACGTCGACGAGCGGGTGCTCGCGGACGAGCTGGCGCCGGACGAACACGACCACGCTGGCGACACCGATCGCGAGGGCCCATCCGACGACGGCGGTGAACCCGTGCTCGGCGAACGTCTTGATCGCGTAGACGATCGGCAGCATCGTCGTCATCGACAGCACGATGCTGATCGGGTCGACGGGGCCCGGGTTCGGGTCACGCGACTCGGGCACCAGCCACAGCGCGAGCGGCACGAGCAGGGCGACGACCGGCAGGTTGATCAGGAAGACCGAGTGCCAGGTGAAGTGCTCGAGGAGCCAGCCACCGATGACGGGTCCGAGTGCGGCGCCGGCCGAGAACCCTGCGGCCCACACGGCGATCGCGAGCCGTCGCTGCTGGCGGTCGGTGAAGATGTTGCGCAGCAGCGACAGCGTCGACGGCATGAGGGTCGCTCCGAAGACGCCGAGCAGGGCACGGGCTGCGATGAGTCCGTTGATGTCGCCCGCCTGAGCGGCGAAGAACGACACTGCGCCGAAGCCGACGGCGCCGACGAGCAGCAGCCGGCGTCGCCCGATGCGGTCGCCGAGCGACCCCATCGCGACGAGGAGTCCGGCCAGCATCAGGGCGTAGATGTCGACCACCCACAGCAGCGCCGTACCCGACGGGCGCAGCGACGAGCTGATGTCGGGGAGGGCGAAGCTGAGGACCGTGTTGTCCATGCTCACCATCAGCACGGGCAGCATCAGCACGGCGAGCGCGCCCCACTGACGCCAGCCCGCGCGGGCAGGGGTCGGCGCCACCGGCTTGCGCGTGCCGGCACCGGCGTGCGTGAGGTGCGAGCGATCGGGCGTGGTGGTGCTCATGGCGTCCCCCGTTCAGGTGAGTCGGTACGTGGTGGGCCGGCGTTGGCGGCCACCTCTAGGTAAACCGTCCAGCCGGTACAGTCATTCCCGTCCAGACGGTACAGAGTCGGCGTCGCAGGACTCAACCGGTTTCGTGGTGTTCTTCGCCACCCCACCCCGCAGGTCGAACGAGCGCAGCCCCGCTGGTTGAGCGAGCGCAGCGAGCGCCGTCCTGAGCGAGCGCAGCGAGCGCCGTCCTGAGCGAGCGCAGCGAGCGCCGTCCTGAGCGAGCGCAGCGAGTCGAAGGGTCGAAGGGTCGAAGGGTCGAAACCACCCCCTCGCTAGAGTGCTCGCATGTCCGCCCGAACCGACGGTGCCTCCACCCGCGACCGCATCCTGGACGCCTTCGAGATGCTCCTCGTCGAGGGCGGCAGCCGGATCGCGACGCTCGACGCGGTCGCGGCGCGTGCCGAGGTGTCGAAGGGTGGCCTGCTCTACCACTTCCCGAGCAAGGACGCGATGGTCGACGCGATGCTCGACCGGCTGCGCGAGCAGGGGAGGGCCGACGTCGACAAGATGAAGGACGCCTCGCAGGGCCCTGTCCGCTACTACCTCGAGACGTCGGTCGACACCGGTTCGGCGTTCGACCGTGGGCTCATCGCGGCCTCACGCGTCGCGCAGGACGACACCCGTGCTCGGGAGACGCTCGCGGAGCTCCGCAACGGATGGTTCGCGGTCCTCGCCGAGCACTACGGCGACGACGCGCTCGCGCGTACGGTCCAGCTGATCGGCGACGGCCTCTACTTCGACGACACGACGGGGCTCGCGCACAAGCGCTCGCTCGACCACGTCCGCGACGTCCTCGCCCGGCTCGACGCCCTCTGAGCGGTCGCGGTCAGCGGCGCCCGACGAGGAAGTAGGCGACGGGTCCGAAGGGTTGCACGAAGCATCCCGCGACCCACGCGGCCTTGGGGCCGCGCACGCGAGCCGACGGCGTACGAGCAAGGCTCACCAGGGCCGCGGTGGTGAGAACCACCTCCGCCGCCCCGACCGCCACGACGGCGCGCCGCTGGTTCGGGGTGAGGTCGGACCAGCTCTTCTTCGCCATCCCCCGACCGTACCCCCGGACCCGCCCCGTCCCCGATTTGTGGACTCTGACAAGGAATCGGAGGCCGAAAACCTTGACGAAGTCCACAAATCGGGGAGGGGAGGGGTGGCTCAGGGCACCCAGAACGTCTCGCCCGGCGCAACGTCCCCGGAACCACGGGTGAGGGTGGCGACGAGCTCGCCGAGGAACGTGACCGCTTCCGGCCACGCGGCGACGGCGAGCACGACCGAGCCGGCGCCGTACTCCACGCCGAGCACCTCGACACCTCGTGCGCGCACCTCGTTCTCGACCTTCCCCGCTTCGCTGTGCGAGACCCGGATCTCGACGCGCGTCCGCAGCTCGCGGCGCAGCAGGCCCGCTGCGTCCAGCGCGGCCGCGGTCGTGTCCGAGTACGCCCGCACGAGGCCGCCGGCGCCGAGGAGCGTTCCTCCGAACCACCGGGTGACGACCGCGACGACGTCCCGCACCTCGCGGCGTACGAGCACGTCCAGCATCGGGGCGCCCGCGGTGCCGCTCGGCTCGCCGTCGTCGTTGCTGCGCTGGAGGGCGCCGTCCGACCCGATCACGAAGGCCGAGCAGTGGTGCCGCGCGTCCCAGTGGAGGTGGCGCGCGTCGGCGACGTACGCGCGAGCGTCCTCCTCGGACCCGACCCGGCGGACCCACCCGAGGAAGCGCGAGCCCTTGATCTCGAGGGTTGCCTCGGCATCACGCGCAGGGACGAGATAGTGGTCGCCGCCCACAGGACCTCCTGCTGATCCGTCCGAACCCTCAATTGTTGCCATCTGAACGTGGCGGAACCGTCATACGTTGTGGCAGCGCTGGCTACCTCGACTCGCTATGGTCAGCGGCATCCACGTCTTTGGAGGAGTCCCCTGATGCGACCGAGCCAACGTACTCTTCTCCGGCGATCCACCCTTGTCGCCGCCGTAGCCGCGCTCGTCGCGGCACCCCTCGCAGCCATCCCCAGCGCCTCGGCGGCGCCCGTGGACGAGGTCACGCTCACGTTCCTGGGCATCAACGACTTCCACGGCCGGATCGACTCCAACACCGTGAAGTTCGCGGGCACCGTCGAGCAGCTCCGAGCTGCCGGCGGCGAGGACAAGACGGTGTTCGTCGCTGCCGGCGACAACATCGGCGCCTCGCTGTTCGCCTCCGCGGTCGCGCAGGACAACCCCACGATCGACGTCCTCAAGGCGCTCCAGCTCGACAACTCCGCCGTCGGCAACCACGAGTTCGACCAGGGCTTCGCCGACCTCACCGACCGCGTCATCCCGAGGATGGGCAACAACCGGTTCGGTGCTCCCGTCTTCCTCGGCGCGAACGTGTACGAGAAGGGCACCGAGACGCCGGCGCTCCCGGAGTTCGCCGAGTACACGGTGGCCGGTGTCGACGTCGCGATCATCGGCGTCGTGACCGAGGAGACCAAGAGCCTCGTCAGCCCCGCAGGCATCGCCGACCTCGACTTCGGCGATCCGGTCGCCGCCGTCAACCGCGTCGCAGGCGAGCTGAAGGACGGCGACGACGCCAACGGTGAGGCCGACCTGGTCATCGCCAGCTACCACGAGGGCGCGCCCCTCTCTGACGCCGCAGCCACACTCGACCAGCAGGTGTCCGCGAGCCCGGTCTTCGCCCACATGGTCAACGACACGGTCGCCTCGGTCGACGCGATCTTCACGGGCCACACCCACCAGCGCTACGCGTACGACGCGCCGATCCCCGGGGGCGCGGGCACTCGCCCGCTCGTCCAGTCCGGCAACTACGGCGAGGGCGTCGCCAAGGTCGAGATCACGTACGACACCGCGACCGACGACGTGACCGCCTACACCCGCGGCGTCGTCGCACGCACCACCACGGCCGACGCCGACCTCGTCGCCCAGTACCCGCGGGTCGCTGCCGTGAAGCAGATCGTGGATGCCGCGCTCGCCAACTCGGCCGCGGTCGGCAACCAGCCGAAGGCGACGATCACCAACGACATCACGACCGCGCTCACCGGCGGCACGTACGAGAACGGGGTCTACACGCACCCGACCCCGACGGCTACCGGCGTACGCGACGATCGCGGGTCAGAGTCGACGCTCGGCAACCTGGTCGCCAACACGCTCCGCGACAGCCTCGACGACGAGCAGGGCGGCAACGCCGAGATCGGTGTCGCGAACCCCGGCGGCCTGCGTTCCGACCTCATGTACGCCCCCGACCCGACGATCCCGACCGACGCCGACGGGGTGGTGACGTTCGCGCAGGCCAACGCGGTGCTGCCGTTCGTCAACAACCTCTGGTCGGTCACGCTCACCGGTGAGCAGTTCGTGACGATGCTCGAGCAGCAGTGGCAGCGCGAGGACGACGGTGACGTCCCCTCTCGTGCCTACCTCCAGCTCGGGCTCTCGGACAACGTGTCCTACACGTTCCACGAGGTCGACGACCTCTCGGTCCCGGCCGATCCTCAGGGCAATCCGCGCAAGAAGGGCGTCATCGACTCGGTCACAATCAACGGCGATCCGATCGACCTCGCCAAGGACTACAGGATCGGGACGTTCAGCTTCCTGGCGACCGGCGGAGACAACTTCCACGTCTTCGACGACGGCGAAGCCCCGAAGGACTCGGGACTGGTCGACCGTGACGCGTGGATCGCGTACCTCGAGGAGGGCTCGCCGGTCAGCCCGTCATTCGCACGCCGCTCAACGATCGTCTCCGGCGCGCCGAGCTCGATCACGACGGGTGACCAATACTCCTTCAACGTCTCCAAGCTCGACCTCACCTCGCTGAACAGCCCGCAGAACACGACGCTGACCGCCAAGATCGGGTCGACGGAGATCGGCACCTTCCCGGTCACCGGCGGGCAGGCGACCGTGAGCTTCACCGCGCCTGCGACCCTCGCGACGGGGCCCGCCATGCTCACGCTGACGGCAACTCCGTCGGGCACTGTGGTGTCGCTCCCGGTCACGGTCGTCAAGGTCAAGACCGCCACGACGATCTCCGCCGTCGCGACGCCGGGTATCTCGCCGCTGTTCGGCCCGGTCGTCGTCGCTCAGGTCAAGCCGAAGGCCACCGGGACCGTCGAGGTCGTGTCGGCTGACGGCAAGGTCCTCGGCAGCCAGAAGCTCGTCCGGGGCGTGACGCTGATCGGGCTGAAGGCACGGGCGCTCCCGCCGGGGACGCACCGGGTCACGGTCCGCTATGGCGGGGACAGCACACACAAGCCGTCGCAGACCGTCATCACCGTGAAGGTCTTCGGCCGGTAGCCGAAAGATGAGGGCCACGTCCAGCAGGGCGTGGCCCTCATCCGTTCTCGCACCGTTCACCCGCACGCACATTTCGCTCCGCATGCTCGTCCCGTAACGACAGCGTCCCGGACGCACAGCTCTAGGAGGATCCAGGTGTCACGCTCCATCCCACGCGTCGCCCGCGCGACGTCGCTGCTGGCCGCAGGCGCGCTTGCCGCGGGCACGCTCGGCGCCGTCGCTGCGGCGCCGGCCAGCGCCGTACCCGCCGACCATCTCGTCATCAACGAGGCCTACCTGAACGGCGGCAGCGCCGGTGCCACGTACCTCAACAAGTTCGTCGAGCTCTACAACCCGACGTCCTCGCCGATCGAGGTGGACGGGTGGACCGTCCAGTACCGCTCGTACAGCTCGACGACCGCCTTCACCGGCAAGATCGCGCTGACCGGGACGATCCCGGCAGGCGCCCACTACCTCGTGAGCGGCAACGCGAACTCGACCAACGGGGCCGCCCTGCCGACGCCGGACGCCCCGTCGACGATCGCGTTCTCCGGCAACGCCAACGGCGGCACCCTCGCGCTGACGAAGACAGCCGACACCCTCACCGGCGACGGTGCGACCGTCGTGGCCAACCCGAACGTCGTGGACCTCCTCGGCTACGGAGTCTCCAACACGTCCGAGACCGCACCCGTCGCGAGCGGCTACTCGGTGACCGCGTCGGTCAACCGGACCGACGGCACCGACACCAACAACAACAGCGCCGACTTCACCTCGGCCGCCCCGACGCCCACCGCGTGCGGCGAGGCCTGCGTGCCGACGCCGAACCCGGTCGAGGAGCGCACCATCGCCGAGATCCAGGGCACCGGCGCAGCCAGCCCGTACGACGGCGACACCGTCATCACGCAGGGCGTGGTCACCGCTGCGTACCCGACGGGTGGCTTCAACGGCTTCTACCTCCAGACGGCGGGCAGCGGCGGCGCGGGCGACGCGACGCCCGGCACCTCCGACGGCATCTTCGTCTTCGGCAGCGCCGCTGTCGCGAAGGTCGCGGTCGGTGACCACGTCGAGCTGACCGGCGTGGTCAGCGAGTTCGGCGGGATGACCGAGATCACCCCTGCCGCGGCTGACGTCGTCGTGCTCGACGAGCCTGCCGAGGCGGTCAAGGCCACCGAGCTCGCGCTGCCGCTCGGCGACGCTGCCCGTGAGGCGCTCGAAGGCATGCTCGTCACCCCGAAGGGCCCCTTCACGGTGACGAACAACTACACGACCAACACGTTCGCCGAGCTCGGCCTCGCGGTCGGAGACTCGCCGTTGTACGTCCCGACCGAGGTCGCCGCTCCCGGCGCCGCCTCGCAGGCCGTGGACGCGGAGAACGCCACCAAGCGGATCACGCTCGACGACGGCTCCTCGACGAACTACACCGCCGGCGGCAAGAACACCCCGCAGCCGTGGATCGACGCCGACACGACCATCCGTGTCGGGGCGTCGGCGACGTTCGTCAAGGACGTCGTCCTCGACTACCGCAACAGCGCGTGGAAGCTGCAGCCGACCGCCCAGCTCACCGCGGACGACGCCAACGACGTCCTCCCGGCGACCTTCGCGGGCGCCGAGCGCCCGCAGTCTGCGCCTGAGGTCGGCGGCGACTTCACGCTGGCGGCGTTCAACGTCCTCAACTACTTCATCACCACCGGCGAGGAGTACGAGGCGACGACCGGCATCTCGTGCGAGTACTTCGTCGACCGCGACGGAGTCCCGACGACGGTCGACGAGTGCGTCGGCCAGGCAGGACCGCGCGGTGCCGCCAGCACGGTGCAGCTCGAGCGACAGGAGAAGAAGATCGTCGCCGCGATCAACGCGCTCGGCGCCGACGTGGTGTCGCTGGAGGAGATCGAGAACTCCGTGAAGTTCGGCAAGGACCGTGACGCCGCGCTCGCCGCGCTCACCGAGGCGCTCAACGAGGCGGCCGGTGCGGGCACCTGGGCGTACGCCCCGTCGCCCGACGCATCGGCGCTGCCGCCGGTCGCGGAGCAGGACTTCATCCGTACGGCGTTCATCTACAAGCCGGCGGTCGTCGCTCCGGTCGGCGCGTCGACCGTGCTCGTCGGTGACCCGGCCTTCGCGGATGCTCGCGAGCCGCTCGCGCAGGCGTTCCAGCCCGTGGCCGGCACCGAGGACGACCGTTTCGTGGCGATCGTGAACCACTTCAAGTCGAAGCGTTCCGGCACGCCGGACCCCGACCAGGGTGCCGGCAACGTCGAGCGGGTCGCGCAGGCGCACGCGCTGGTCGCGTTCGCCGACACCGTCAAGGCGGCCGCCGGGACCGACAAGGTCTATCTCACCGGCGACCTCAACTCCTACTCGAAGGAGGACCCGATCACGGTCCTGCGCGACGCGGGCTACGTCGACCTCGAGGAGACCTACGAGACGGCGGAGACCTACCAGTTCGACGGTGAGATCGGGTCGCTCGACCATGTGTTCGCATCGCCCGCGGCCGCGCCGGACATCACCGGCATGGGCGTCTGGTCGATCAACGCGATGGAGCCGATCGCGTACGAGTACAGCCGCTACAACAACAACGCGACGCTGTTCTACGACGAGACCGCATTCCGCTCCAGCGATCACGATCCGGCGCTCGTCGGCATCGCTCTCGAGGAGCAGCTCACGCCGACGACGGTGAGCGCGGTGGCGACGCCGGGAATCTCGCCGCTGTTCGGTCCGATCATCGCGGCGCAGGTCAAGCCCCGGGCGACCGGCACCGTCCAGGTGCTCAAGGGCGACACCGTGCTCGCGAGCCAGAAGCTCGTCCTCGGCGTGACCGTCGTCGCGGTCCCGGCGAAGGCGCTGAAGCCTGGCACGCACCAGCTCACCGTCCGCTACACCGGCGACGCGACCCATGCGGCGTCGGAGACGACGGTGACGGCACGCGTCCTCGGACGCTGACGCGCGCCACAGCAAGACACCATCACGACAGTGGGGTGGTTCCGGGTCACCACGTGGCCCGGGACCACCCCACGCCCGTGTCGGCATGCTGCGTGCACGGGAACGTGACTGACTGAGGGCATGGGGCCGATCCGCGTTCAGGGCAGACGGGTGTACGACCCTCCTGCTGACGACGACGGGATGCGGGTGCTCGTCGACCGGCTGTGGCCGCGCGGCGTACGCAAGGAGGCCCTCGCCCTCGCAGCGTGGGACAAAGACGTGGCGCCGAGCAGCGACCTTCGCCACGCCCTCCACCACGGAGGCCTTCCGTACGAGGAGTTCGTCCGTCGCTACCGCGCCGAGCTCGACGCACCAGCCGGCCGCAAAGCCGTCGACGCCCTGAGGGGCCAGGCCGACGGGGCGGTTCTGACGCTCCTCACCGCCACCAGGCCCATCGAGCGCAGCGCCGTCCCCGTACTCGCCCAGGTGCTCACCCAGGGCACTCAGGGACATCCCTGAAATCGGTCTCCGACTGCCATCGCGGACCCGGCCGAACGTTAGTCTGGTCGGACTATGCGCAAGATGACGACGGATCTGCTCACGCGGATCGCCCAGCGGACGTTGCTTCGGTCGCAGAAGGACGGCATCGATCTCTCGAAGCTGACCTTCGTCCCGAACCGTTGGCTGATGCCGCTGCGACGCAACGGTCTCGACCCGGTCCCGCAGCTCGGGAGGGTCCGTGCCGAGGCGCCTGTCAAACGCCTCGCCGGCCTGTTCGGGATGAACATCTGGCTCGTCAGCGGCTACGAAGAGGCGCAGGCCGTCCTCGCCGACCGCACCACGTACAGCAACGACATCCGTCCGTTCGTCGGCGAGGTCGGTGCCGCCGACGGCGACATCGGCGGGCTCGGGTTCACCGATCCACCGGAGCACACCCGACTCCGTAAGCTCCTGACGCCCGAGTTCACGATGCGCCGGCTCGCTCGCCTGACGCCGAAGATCGACGAGATCATCGAGCACCAGCTCGACGTGATGGAGAAGAAGGGCCCGGAGGTCGACCTGATGGCCGACTTCGCGTTCGCGGTGCCGTTCCTCGTGATCTGCGAGCTCCTCGGCCTGCCTGACGAGTCGCGCGAGGAGTTCTTCGCACTCGGCTCGGCGCGCTTCGACGTGTCCGGCGGCGGTGCGGCCTTCGGCGCGATCTCCGAGTCGCGCACGTTCCTGATGAACGCCACCAAGGCACAACGGGACGCGCCCGGTGACGGACTCATCGGCAAGATCATCGAGGAGGTCGGCGACAGCATCTCCGACTACGACCTCGGCGGCCTCGCCGACGGTGTCTTCACCGGTGGCCACGAGACGACCGCAAGCACCATCGCCCTCGGCGCCATGGTGCTGATGAACGACCCGGAGGCACGCGCCCGGCTGATCGCGGACGACGATTTCGCCGATCCCGTCGTCGAGGAGATGCTGCGCTACCTCACCGTCGTCCAGGTCGCGTTCCCCCGGTTCGCGAAGGTCGACCACGACCTCTTCGGCAGGCACATCACGGCCGGCGACGTCGTCGTCTGCTCGCTCTCCGGCGCCAACCGCGACCACCGTACGGGTGGTCCCGACCTCGAGCGCTTCAACCCGCACCGCGACTGGCCGGTGTCGCACGTGACGTTCGGCTACGGATTCCATCGCTGCGTCGGCGCCGAGCTCGCCCGCATGGAGCTGCGCTCCGCGTACCCGCGCCTGTTCCGCCGCTTCCCCGACATCACGCTCGCGTGCGACCCGCGGGACCTCGCGTTCCGGCAGCGCTCGATCGTGTACGGCATCGAGAAGCTGCCGGTCCGCCTGTACGGCTGACAGACACCCCGCCGCAGCACTCTCCTGCAGCACTCTCCACACGTGTGCTTCCAGCACAACGCCCCACGGCCCTGGTCGCAGCGTGGGGCGTTGGCGTCCGCGGCAGCTAGTCGAGCTGCGTGACGTCCTTGCGGATCATGAACGCCGTGATCAGCCAGAAGAGGCCGATCAGGATCGCGTAGATGCCGATGAGGACGATGAGGGTCTTGGCGGCGATGTCGGGCCACGCGATCAGCACGATGCCGAACAGGATCGAGAAGATACCGGCGGTGAGGAGCCACCCCCACCCGCTGCCGGGGACCTCGCGGATCTGCAGAGCACCCGAGATCTCGAGCGCGCCGATCATGATCGACCAGAAGGCGATCACGATGACGATCGCGAGGCCGACCGTCTCCGGCGCCCGGAACGCGATGATGCCGGCCGTGACGCCGAGGACGCCCTCGAGGAGCAACCAGCCCCAGGAGCGGCCCCTGCTCGTGAAGATGCTGACGAGGGCGATGATGCCGTCGACCAGTGCCCAGACGCCGAAGAGCGCGATGATCACCTTCGCAGTCGGGCCGGGCCACACCAGCGCGGTGATGCCGAGCCCGAGGGCGATGAGGGCGCGGGCGACGAGGACCCACCAGGCGGTCTTCGCGACGGAAGTGATCGATGGTGCTGACAGGTCGGTCATGGCTACCCCCACTGATCGTGCTGTGTTTTCACCCTAGGGCCGCTGCCACCACGGCGATGCGCGGACACGCGGAGCGTCCTGCAAGCCGTTGCCGGACTCAGGGGAGGTCGACGCGCAAGAACTCAGGACGGTAGAGGAACGGGTTCCTGGCGACCTTGCCGACGTCGGTGTTGTTGCGGCTGTACGAGACGACGACCGAACCGTGCTCGGGGAGGAGTGCCGGGTGTGCCAGCGGCATGTAGCGCAGCTGCCCCGTCGCTGCGTCCGACGGGATCGTCGCCGCCGTCGATGCCACGGTGAACGGCCCGGTCGGAGACGGTGCCTTCCAGATCACGAGGTTGCGTCCGAGGAACTCGTCCTGCTTGCTCACCGCGTACCACGAGCCGTCCTGCTCGAACACGCTCAACGTCTGGGAGACGCCGCCCTGTGCCGCGATCAGCTCCTGGGCGGAGTCGGGATCCCGCTGCCACCGGCTCCCGTCCCAGTAGCGCCACCGGCGCTGGTCGCGGATGTCGTCGATGCGGACGCGCGCCACCCGCAGCGAGTAGCCGAAGACGCCCTCGGTCTCCGGGTTCGCCGTGCCGTACAGATAGACCCAGTCGTCGTCCACGGCGACGGCGGCGCCCCAGGTCGGCCGCGTACGGCTGGGGTCGTCAGGTCCGAGGTCCTTCACCTCGACGAGCTGCGGGGTGCCTCCGCGCTCGACGTGGAACACCGCGATGGCGGGGCCGAGGTTCTCGAACTCGGTGGTGTTCGGTCCGCCGGTGCTGCGAACTCGCTGGACGCCGACCCCCACGACGTCGACGTCGCCGCGCTGCACGCGCCCGACCGACATCGGCCAGTAGCCGACGCCGTCGGCGCGGTCGGGGATGACCGCACCGTTGTCCTCGGGCAACACCGTACGGGCGCAGCCTGGCGAGATGAGCAGCATCGAGTTGCGGACGAATCGCTGACCGTCGAACTCCTCGGACCGCAGCGTGTCGCCGACGAGCCAGATGCGGCGGCCGTCCTGCAGCTCGAGGTCCGCGCCCACGTCACCGCCCTGCAGCTCGGGGCCGCCCCGGATCGTGTCGACGATCGTCTGCAGGTCGTCGATGGTCCGCAGCTCAGGGATCTTCACGCAGGAGGTCTCGTACGCGCCGTCGTCGGGGTCGGCGGTCGTCTCCGGGTCGTCGCCGGGAACCACGAGCGTCAGCAGGAGCCCGGCGACCGCCAGGCACACGACGACGAGCACCGCGATGCCGATCCGTCGGCCCGAGGTGCTCGCCGGCCGCTGCTGCTCGGGATCGTCCATGCTCGCTCTCCTGTCGACGGTAGAGCGCAGACGGCCTGCGGGCACGTGATCCCGGCGTGACGTCCATGACGTGAGCTGCTCGGGAAGTATCTGAACAACTCTCGACTTCGTCGCTCACCCTGTGACATATTGACTGCGAAATCCCGATGAAACGACGTTCCAGGAAGTGGAACACCGGCTTCAAGGAGCAGTCATGCGATCCCCCACCCGTACCACCACGACAGCCGTGGCCTTCGCTGCGGCAGTCGCTGCAGCGGCGATGGCAGGCAGCCCCGCCGCCGCCGACGAGACCTCGCCGTTCACCCGCACCATCGTCGCCGAGGACGCCGTAGGCCCGGCGTTCACCTCCGTCGACGACCTTGTCGGCGACTCCCGTCCCGAGCTGGTCTCGACCAGCTACGGCAAGCTCACGATGCAGGGCCCGGCCGCCTTCCCGGAGCCGGGCTCGGTCACGGTCTACGAGAACGCCGGCCCTCGCCGCGACGGCGGAGTCGGCTCGTGGAAGACGACCCCTGTGGTCGAGCCGTCGGACGGCATCATCTTCCCGAGCGAACCGACCCTCGCTGACGTCGACCGTGACGGCGACGTCGACATCATCCAGCCCGCCGGCTACTTCTGGGACAGCGGCATGGGCTTCAGCCGCGGGTCCCTGACGTGGTGGGAGAACCACGACACCCCCCGCAGCGTGCGCGAGATCCTCGCCCTCGCCAAGTGCCCGCTGACCTCGCGGACCCTCGAGGCGCTCAAGACGTGCATCGCCGAGCTGCGCGACTGGGAGCGGCACGACATCGTCACCGGCAGCCCGTTCGCCTACCACGACCTGCAGTTCGTCGACTTCGACGGCGACGGCCGCAAGGACATCGTCACGGTCGGCGAGCAGGGGTTCAACCCGTCCAGCACCACCGACGACGTCGTCGAGCTCCAGTTCTTCAAGGGCGACGGCAAGGGCGGCTTCGCCGAGCCCGTCGCGCTCGCCAACCGCGGTGGCAGCAGCCCGGTGGTGGCCGACGTCGACGGTGACGGCGACCTCGACATCGCCTCGGCGCAGTACTTCGGGGTCAGCCCCGTGGTCCTCGGCCCGCCGACCGGCGAGGCGTCGTTCGTGTGGTTCGAGCGCGTCGGTGACGCGACTGACGGCCTCTCCTCGTCCGACTTCGTCATGCACGAGATCAGCCGCGGACAGGGCCCGTCGTTCAGCATCCACAAGGCCGAGAACCTCTTCGGCGACGGGGTCGACCGCTGGGTCGGCGTCAACCACACGAACCTCGACAACGCAGGCCCGCCGGCCGTTCTCCGGGCCAAGCCGAACGTCTTCCTCCTGACCCCGGCCGCCGACCCGCGCGACCGCTGGACGGTCGCTCCGCTCGCCGCGGGCGTCGACCCGGGTGCGGAGTTCGTCGGCAGCACGCGACCGGGTCAGGCAGCTCCGGGCAAGACCGGGTTCGGTGACATCGACAACGACGGTGACACGGACCTCGCGGTGTCCGGCGACGGAGCGTTCCGTCTCTACTGGTTCGAGCAGACGGCCGCCGGGGTCTTCCAGCAGCGCCTGCTGCCGGAGTCCGAGGGCTGGGGTCAGGCCGGCGGCGCGAAGATCGCCGACCTCGACCGCAACGGCTCGAGCGACATCGTGTTCTCGAGCTTCGAGAACAACAAGATCGGGATCTGGAGCCACACCCCCTAGCGCTCACAGACCCTCGAAGGGCGGGCCGTCGATCATCGACGGCCCGCCCTTCGGCTTTTCCCCCTTGCGCCCTGACGCAGCGCCGTCTACGCTCCAGTTATACGTATATTGATACGCATACGAAAGCGGACTACGATGAGCGCATGCCGAACAAGACGATCTACGTCTCCGACAGCGATCTGCCCCTCTACCAACGGGCCCAGGAGCTCGTCGGAGGCAATCTCTCGAAGGCAATCTCGACAGCGCTCCGACGGTTCGTCGAAGCCGAGGAGGGCAAGCTGGAGGGTTTCTCGGAGATCACCGTCAAGGTCGGCGTCGGCAAGACCCAGCGCACCCGCTTCGTCGGCGTCCTCCTCGCCGAGTGGGGCCGCTCCACGAAGGACCGCGTGGAGCACTACCGCGTCTACCAGGGGCGTACGGGCAAGTTCGTCGTCCACACGGAGCGCAGCCCCGAGACGACCTGGACCGCCGGGGCCGACGGCAAGGCATCCGGCTGGCGCAAGTACGTCGCTTCCGACCAGACGTGGGGGACAGGAGCCGCGACCTCCACCGTCGACGTGTACGAGACAGCCGCCGACCTCGAGGCCCACGTCCCGGCCGAGCTCTACGCGCTCGTCAAGGCCACCGCCGACCATGCTCCGGTCGAGGACCTGGACGTCTGAGGTCTCGATCCTCCGCTAACGCTCCGGCCTCGACCAGCGGTCCGGGCCGCTCGACCAGCGGGCGGGCTTAACGCTCCGGCCTCGACCAGCGGGCGGGCTTAGCGCTCCGGCCTCGACCAGCGGGCGGGCTTAGCGCTCCGGCCTCGACCAGCGGGCGGGCTTAGCGCTCGGGCCTCGACCAGCGGGCGGGGCTCACGCTCCGGCCTCGACCAGCGGTCCGGGCCGCTCGACCAGCAGAACCCCAACGCCGCATCCCCGGCGGGCGCGAGCCTGCCCTCTTCCCAGAACGAGGAATCCCATCATGACCTCCACACCACCGCCACAACCGCCGGCGCTCGTCGCCGACGGCCTCCGCAAGTCGTACGGCGACAAGCTCGTCCTCGACAGCATCGACCTCACCGTCCCTCCCGGCACCGTCTTCGCGCTCCTCGGGCCGAACGGCGCGGGCAAGACCACCGCGGTCGAGATCCTGTCGACCCTCATCAGCCCGGATGCAGGCACCGCGCGCATCCTCGGCCACGACCTCGCGACCGAGCCGGATGCAGTCCGAGCCCGGATCGGCGTCACCGGCCAGTTCTCCGCGATCGACGGGCTGCTCACAGCCGAGGAGAACCTTCTCCTCATGGCAGACCTGGTGCACCTCGACCGTGAGGAGGGCCGCCGCCGTGCGACCGACCTTCTCGCGCGCTTCGACCTCACCGACGTGGCGAAGAATCGGGCGGCCACCTTCTCCGGCGGCATGAAGCGTCGCCTCGACCTCGCCATGACCCTGATCGGCGACCCGCAGCTGATCTTTCTCGACGAGCCGACCACCGGGCTCGACCCGCGCAGCCGCCGGGCCGTGTGGGACATCGTCCGCGAGCTGGTCGCCGACGGCGTGACGATCTTCCTGACCACCCAGTACCTCGAGGAGGCCGATCAGCTTGCCGACACGATCGCCGTGCTCGACCACGGCACCCTCGTCGCGCAGGGCACCAGTGCCGAGCTCAAGCGGCTCGTGCCGACCGGCCACGTGGAGGTCACGCTGACCGGGGGCGAGACGCGGCGGCTGCCGTACGGCGGCGACGTCCGCTCGCTGCGCACGATCCTCGACGAGCTCGATGCCGCTGATGAGCAGGTCGCCGACCTGGCGATCCACACGCCCGACCTCGACGACGTCTTCCTCGCCCTCACCGGCGACCCGCGCCCCACGGAGGCAGCACGATGAGCACGACCACCGCACCCGTCAACCGCCCGCAGATCGTCCGTGACTCGATGACGATGCTGCGGCGCAACCTCCTGCACTCCTGGCGCTACCCCGGCATGTCGGCGTGGGGAATCCTGCAGCCGGTGCTGTTCCTCGTGCTGTTCGGTGTGGTCTTCGGCGAGGCGTTCGGCGCCGGGGTCGGCACCGGCGGACGCTCGGCGTACATCACCTACATCACCCCCGCCATCCTCGCGATGACGATCTCGATCGGGTCGATGATGACGGCGGTGTCGGTCGCCTCGGACATGACCGAGGGTGTGATCGCCCGCTTCCGGACGATGGCGATCGCGCGGTCGTCGGTGCTGACGGGGCACGTGCTGGGCAGCCTGATCCTCAACGTGATCAGTCTCGTGCTGGTGCTGGGGTTCGCCTTCGTCATCGGCTACCGGGCCGACGGCGGAGCAGCCGGCGTGCTGGGTGCGCTCGGGCTGCTGATCGTCGTCGCGTACGCCCTCACGTGGCTGGGTGTCGCGCTCGGGCTGAGCAGCAAGACCGTCGAGGGAGCGAGCAACGTGATCCTTCCGGTCATGCTGCTGCCGTTCTTCGGCAGCGGGTTCGTGCCGGTCGAGACGATGCCGAGCGGCATCCGGTGGTTCGCCGAGTACCAGCCGTTCACACCCATCATCGAGACGGTCCGAGCGCTGCTCGAGGGGACCGGAGTCGACGGCTCGCAGCTCCTCCTCGCGCTCGGGTGGACCGTGCTGATCGGTGTCGGCGGCTACGTGTGGTCGCGGGCGCTCTACCGTCGCGACGCCGTGCGCCGCTGACCGCGGACGAACACGACCGTACGACCCGGGCCGGGCGCCGATGAGTTCGGCGACCCGGCCCGGTCGTTCCTGAGAGCTTCCGCGAAGGAGAACCATGGATCTGCAGTCCCGTGTCACCGAAGCCGTCACCCCGTTCGCCGATCGGTCCGAGCCGCCGGGACTCGCCTGGCTGGTGGTGCGCGGCGACGAGGTCGCCGTCGGCGCATACGGGTCGTACGGGCCCGACGACCGCAGGCCCGTGCGCGTCGACACGCCCTTCCGCATCTCGTCGGTGACGAAGCCCGTGGTCGCCGCGGCGGCGCTGTCGCTCCTCAACGACCACACGCTCAGGCTGGACGCGCCGGTCGAGCGATGGCTGCCGGAGCTCGCGGAGCGCCGCGTCCTGAGCGACCCCTCCGGTCCGCTGGACGACACCGTCCCGGCCGGCCGCCCGATCACGGTCGCCGACGTGCTCGAGCTCCGGCTCGGCATCGGACTCGACTTCACCGGCCCGTTCCCGGGTCCGGTGCTCTCGGCGCTCGCGGGTCTCGGGCTGCAGGCGGGACCTCCGTCCCCACAGACCAACCCGGACCCCAATGCGTGGATGCGAGCGGTCGGGTCGGTGCCGCTGTCCTACCAGCCGGGGGAGCGCTGGCTCTACCACACCGGGTGCGAGGTCCTCGGCGTCCTCGTCGCTCGGGCGGCCGGCGCCCCGCTGCCGGACGTGCTTGCCCAGCGCGTGCTCGACCCGCTCGGGATGACGAGCACCAGCTTCGGTGTACGCCCGGGGCTGGCCGTCGAGCTGGGCCCGCACTGGCTGCCGGGTGACGGCGGCGCGCTCACCCCGTACGACCCGGCTGACGGGCAGTGGTCGAAGCCCCCCGCGTTCCCCAACGGCGGCGACGGCCTGGTCTCGACGGTCTCCGACCTGGCCGCGTTCGGGCGCATGCTGCGTGCGGGTGGCGTCACCGACGACGGCACCCGCGTGCTGTCGGCCGAGATCATCGCGGAGGCGACCAGGCCACGGGTCGGTCAGATCGACGCCGACGGTCTGTCCGACTGGGGGCTCGGGTTCGGCGTGAAGACCGGCGACCAGCCCGACGGCCGCCGCACCGGGTCGTACGGGTGGGACGGCGGCATGGGCTCGACGCTGTGGATCGATCCGGACGCCGACATTGTGGCCGTGCTCCTCACGAACCAGATGTGGTCCTCGCCGCAGCCCACCCCGGTGTTCGAGGCGTTCTGGCGCGCGGCGTGGGAGTGACCCTCAGCCGGACACGCTGATGACGATCTTGCCGAGCACGTCGCCGGCGACCAGCCTGCGCATCGCGTCGGGCATCGCGTCGAGTGACGAGGTGCTGTCGATCACCGGACGTATCTCCCCGCGTGCCGCGAGGTCGGCGACCGTTGCGAGGTCGGCAGCCTTCGTGACCGAGATGAACGACGTGAGGCGCTGGCGGAGGAAGGGCGACCAGACCAGCACGATCATCTGACGCTCCAGGCCGCCGAGCCATCGCCCGCCGCCCTCGCCACCGGTGATGACGAGCGTCCCGCGCGGTGTGAGGAGCCGTCGCAGACGGGAGAGCGGGCGCCGCCCGCCGATGTCGATGACGACGTCGAAGCGGCCGTCGACACTGCTGAGGTCGTCGCGCGTGTAGTCGAGGACCGGGTCCGCCCCGAGCGCTCGCACGCCCTCGACCTTGTCGGTGCGGCAGACGCCGGCGACCTCGGCGCCGAGCGAGCGCGCGATCTGGACGGCGTACGTGCCGACCCCGCCGGACGCCCCGATGACGAGGACGCGGTCTCCCGCCTTCACCCGGCCCACGTCCCGGACCGCCTGGAGCGCGGTCACGGCCGAGACGGGGAGGGCGGCGGCCTCGGCGAACGAGAGCTCGTCCGGCTTCGCGACGAGATGCTTGACCTTGGCCCGCGCGCGTTCGGCGTAGACAGCCCTGCCGGCGCCGAGGACCGCGTCACCGACGGCGAGCTCCGAGACGCCGTCGCCGACGGCCGCGACCACGCCGGCGACCTCGATGCCGAGAGGCCACCGTGGTCGCCGGATCCCCATCGCGGCACGACCGACGAGCGGCAGTCCGGTCATGAGGTGCCAGGCACCGCGCTCGAGGCCGGCCGCTCGGACGTCGAGCACGACCTCGCCCTTCGCGGGAGCCGGGTCGGGCACGTCCCGGAGCTGGAGCGCATCCGCGTCGCCGTACTCGTCCTGCACGATCGCTTTCACGTGAATCACAACCTTACGTTGTAAGGACAGACCTCCACGCTAGCCTTACGGTGTAAGTCAGCGCAACCCGCATGCAGGAGAAGCTCATGTCACGGCGTCCACCCCTGACCCGCGCCCTCGTGCTCCAGACGGCCGTGGCACTTGCAGACGAGTCGGGGGCCGCGTCGCTCACGATGCGGGCGCTCGCGCGCGAGCTGGGGGTCGAGGCGATGTCGCTCTACCACCACGTCGCCAACAAGGACGCCCTGCTCGACGGGATGGTCGACCTCGTCTTCGCGGAGATCGACCTGCCGGTCGCCGGCACGGACTGGCGTGCTGAGATCCGCAGGCGCTGCATGTCCGCTCGCGAGGTCCTCCTGCGCCACCCGTGGGCGGTCGGGTTCGTCGAGTCGCGGTCGGCTCCCGCGCCCGCGACCCTGCGGCACCACGAAGCCGTCCTCGCCTGCCTCCGCCAGGGCGGCTTCTCCGTCGTCCTCGCCGCCCACGCCTTCGCGCTGCTCGACGCGCAGCTGTTCGGGCAGGTCGTCCAGGAGATCAACCTCCCGTTCAGCGACGGGGACGGCGCCGCGGACGTCGCGGGCGAGTTCCTCGGCGACGTCGCTCCCCACGACCTTCCGTACCTGACGGAGATCGCTGTGGAGCACGTCATGAAGCCGGGCTACGCGTTCGGCGACGAGTACGCGTACGGGCTCGACCTGATCCTCGACGCCCTCGAGCAGCGTCGGCTCGCCGAGGCCGTGACGGACAGCTGACCCCCTGTCGTACGGTCGGGCCATGAGTTCACGGATCTCGCACACGACCATCGACGCGCACGACGCCTACGCCCAGTCCGAGTGGTGGAAGCAGGTGCTGGTCGGCTACACGGACGTCCCCGGCGATCCGAACGAGCCCGGCCACGAGGAGTGCATGATCGTGCCGCCCGCCGACGGGAGCGCCGGCGCGGCAGGACCGGTGCTGTTCATCGAGGTGCCCGAGGGCAAGTCCATCAAGAACCGCATCCACCTCGACCTGCGCCCGACCGATCGCTCCCGTGACGCCGAGGTCGAGCGCGTCCTCGCTCTCGGGGCCACGCAGCTCGGCGACTTCCGCCGGCCCGACGGCACGGGATGGATCACGCTCGCCGACCCGGAAGGCAACGAGTTCTGCATCCTGCGCAGCGACGCGGAGGTCGCCGAGCAGGACGGGTGAGCGAGCGGGAGTCGGGCCGCGGGGCTATCGCGGAGACCTGAACCCCGCCGCCTCCGCCGCGGCGGCTGTCGCGAAGCACTCCTCGGGCACCGTCCTGGCGTACCAGCGGGTGCCCGGCAGGTGGTAGATCCGGTCCCCGCCTCCGCCGGGCACGTTGCCCTTGACCGGCTTCGCGGCCGGGCACGCGCTCGCGTCGACAGCCGCGGTCGCCGGCGGGCTCGACGACGCACCCTTCGCGAACCCTGCTGCGTACGACCAGACCGACTCCGGCAGCGGCTCGAGATCGGCCGGCGAGCCCACGACGCGCGTGCACCCGTCGAGGACGCGGACGATCGCCGCCTTCATCGGAGCGGTCACCCGCAGGGCGTACGCGGCGGCGACACGGGTGAAGCGGATGACGTAGGTGCAGCGGTACCGCTTGTGGGGAGGCAGCCACGCGTCTGGGCCGGAGTCGGACTTGCTGGAGTTGGTCGGCCCGTCGACGGCGAGGAGGTTGAGCGGGTCGTTCGCGAACGCGACGCGCTTGCCGACGGGCCACTGCTGCGCGCCGAGCTGCCAGCTCAGCGAGAGCGGGACCACGTGGTCGATCTGCACCGCTGCCGCGTCGGCCTTGCGGAAGGCGATCGTCGAGCCGGTGTAGGGGTCGTCGAGACTCCCGGCGACGACCACGCACGCGTTGCGCTTCTCGGGGTCGCGCAGGTCGCGGGCGAGCACGTTGTCGCGAGTGCCGCAGCCGGTGCGGGTGACGTCGGCCCACGCCTGGCCGTACTGGCGGACCCGGTCGTAGCCGGTCTTCGGTGCGCGGCCGGCGACCTCGAGCCCGTCCAGCATCGTGCGCGCCCTCGTCACCTGGTCGGCGACCTCCGCAGGCGCGGCGGTCTCGGTCGCCCCCTGCGCCGCCAGGTCGCCGTCCACCGGACCGCAGCCCGAGAGCACAAGGAGGGCGGCAGCAGCAGCCAGGACGAGGCGGGTCGCACGGAGGGGCACCCGATGGTTCTACAGCACGGGACCGACAGCACGGGACAGACAGCACGGGACAGAGAGCACGGGAGGGACACAAGGGCGCGGCACTCCCGGCAGCGCTACCGTCGGTCTCATGGACACCGAGTGGCAGGACCCCCACGCGGTCTCGCTGATGCTGGACGACCTCGAGACGTGGGCCGTCGTCGGGCTGTCGGGCGACCGGTCGCGCACGGCGTACCGGATCGCCGAAGCCCTCCAGTCCCGCGGCAAGCGCATCGTCCCGATCCATCCCGACGCACCGACGGTGCTGGGGGAGAAGGGGTACGCGACGCTGGCGGACGTCCCGTTCCCCGTGGACGTCGTCGACGTGTTCCGGCGCTCGGAGGCAGCGGGTCCGTTCGCCGACGAGGCCGTGGCGATCGGCGCCAAGGGTGTCTGGTTCCAGCTCGGCGTCATCGACGAGGCGGCGTTCGAGCGGACCCGGGCGGCAGGCGTCGCCATGGTGATGGACACCTGTCCTCTGATCGAGTGGTCGCGCACCGATCGGGGGACAGGAGCATCGTGAGCCCGGCGGCGACCGGCCCCCTCGTCGTTCCCCCCGGCCCCGGGATCCCCCGCGGGCTGGTCGTCCCTGAGCACGAGATCGACGAGCGCTTCTCGCGGTCGCCGGGCCCCGGCGGGCAGTCGGTGAACACGACGGACAGCCGCGTCGAGATCGTCTTCGACGTCGCCGCGTCCGAGACGCTGACGCCGCAGCAGCGTGATCGCGTCCTGGCTGCGGTCGGTCCACGGATCAGCGTGACCGCGTCCGAGCACCGGTCCCAGCTGCGCAACCGGGTCGCGGCCCGCGAACGTCTCGCGGAACGCCTCCGGACCGCGCTCGCGCCCCCGCCCCGACCACGGGTGGCGACTAAGCCCACCCGCGGGTCGCAGCGGCGCCGGGTCGAGGCGAAGCGCCGACGGTCGGTGACCAAGTCCCACCGCGGCCGCGTGCGGGACGAGTAGCCCCCCGCTGGTTGAGCGAGCGCAGCGAGTCGAAACCCACCCCCCGCTGGTTGAGCGAGCGCCCCCCCGCTGGTTGAGCGAGCGCAGCGAGTCGAAACCCGCCCCCCGCTGGTTGAGCGAGCGCAGCGAGTCGAAACCCCCCGGCGCTACTCTCGACCTCATGACCGACGAGCACCCCGAGAACACCGGCCCGGACCGCTGGACCGACGAGGCGAAGGACTCGTTCGTCCGCGCCGCCGAGGCCCTCACCTCCGCACTCCGCACCCACACCGTCGCGGTCGCTGCGGCCGGCTCCGACGCCGACGTCGCCACGATCAGCGCCGCGAAGGACGCGCTCGCCGTCGCGCTGGAGGCGTACGACGAGGCGCAGTACGACTACAGCGGCACGTTCCCGCCGTTCGCGATCATCGAGGAGGACGTCGACGACGAGCACGACCACGCGCACGACGACGACTCCGACGCGGCGCCGCTCCTCGACGAGGCCATCACCGGGGTGACGATCCTCCAGCGCACCGACTACCGGATCACCGACCCGCAGGCGGTCCTCGCGGCCGGCATCGTCGCGCAGCGTGCCGCGCCGGACGAGATCGAGGGGCCGGTGAACGATCTTGGTGCCGCCCTGTACGCCCTCGCGCACGGCAGCGGGCCGGGTGGCTGGAGTCGCCTCGGCGACACGTCCGGAGTCGATCCGGTCGCCCAGGTGACGCTCGCCGTCGCCAACGAGGGACTGCTCCCGGGAGACCCCGACGAGTGGCCCGAGGACTCGCTCAGCGTCGAGGAGGGCGAGCTGATCTTCCAGGAGGGCGCGACCTGGGTGGACTGACCGGCGTCGGCCCGGCTCACGAGCCGGGCCGCACCATCCACCGCTCGGGTTCGTCGACCACCGCGAAGCCGTACCTCTCGTAGAGCCCGTGGGCGTCGGCGGTGGCGAGCACCGCCCGGCGCAGGTGCATCGCGTCGAGGGCAGCGACGACGCTGTCCAGCAGCAGGACACCGACTCCCTGGCCCCGCGCAGCCGGAGCCACGAACACGTCGCACAGCCACGCGAACGTCACCCGGTCGGTCACGACTCGGGCGTACGCGACCTGTTCGCCCGCGGCGTCGTACGCCCCGAAGTTGAGCGAGCCGTCGATGGCCGCGTCCTGCACCTCGCGAGTCCGCCCGAGCGCCCAGTACGCACCCTCGCTGAGCCAGGTGTGGATGCGGGCGCGGTCGAGCAGCGCGGGGTCGTCGGAGACGGCGTACGGCGCTGGCGCGGGATCGGCAGTCACTGCGTCACGGTACGACACGGATGCCCGCACCCGACCGCATGCACCGCCCCTTGAAAGTTAATTCCATTAGCCGTACGGTGATGCATATGAGCCACAGCACCGACACAGACTTCCAGCACCTCACCGTCCCCGAGGGCCGCATCGCCTACACGGACGCCGGCGCGGGTCGGCTCGTCGTCCTCGTCCCCGGCATGGGCGACCTCCGCGCGACGTACGCGCTCCTCACCCCGGCACTGGTCGACGCCGGATATCGCGTCGTCGTCACCGACCTGCGCGGCCACGGCGACTCCGACACCGACTTCCGCGCCTACGGCGACGCCGTCACCGCGTCCGACCTCGTCGCGCTCGTCGAGCACCTCGCCTCCGGCCCGGCCGTCCTCGTCGGCAACTCGATGGGCGGGTCCGCTGCCCTCATCGCGGCCGCCGACCGGCCCGAGCTCGTCGCCGGCGTCGTCACACTGTCCGGCTTCTACCGCGAGCCTGTCTCGCCGGCCGTGAGCTCTCTGCTGCGCCTCGTCTACCGGGTCCTCTTCGCCCGCCCGTGGGGCGCCGCCGTCTGGTCCTGGTACGTGCGGTCGGCCCTCAGCAAAGGCCGCCCGACGCCAGACCTCGACGCACGGATCGCGCTCCTGCGCGAGACCTTCAGCGACCCCGCCCACCTCCGGGCGTTCCGTCGCCTCACCACGGCGCTCGACCACCGGGAGACGGAGGCGCGCCTCCCCGACGTCCGTACGCCGGTCCTGGCCGTCTTCGGCGACACCGACCCCGACTTCTCCGACCCCGAGTCCGAGCTCGCGTTCGCCCGCGAGAGCGTGGGCGCCGAGGGTGTCGTGCTCGGCGGGGTCGGGCACTACCCGCAGCTCCAGGCCGCCGGCGACGTCCTCGCACTGCTGCTGCCGTTCCTCGCCTCGGCGACGCACCGGAGCGGCGCCGATGCCTAGGGTCGGCCTCAACCGCGACCGCGTGGTGGCGGTCGCCCTCGACGTGGTCGACGCCGGCGGCCGTACGGGTTTCGCCGACCTCACGCTCGCCGCGGTCGCGTCGGAGGCGGGGGTCTCGACCCCTAGCCTCTACAAGCACGTCGCCTCCCTCGCCGACCTCCGCCGTGAGGTCGCCGTGCACGCGGTGGGGGAGCTGGTCCGCACGACGAGCCGCGCGACTGTCGGCCGGTCGGGTCCGGACGCGATCCGGTCGCTCGGCCACGCGATGCGTGACTACGCGACGGTGCATCCCGGCCGGTACGCCGCCCTGCAGGTCGCAGCCGACCCGGACGACCCCGCGGACGCGGCCCTCGCCACGGTCGGTGCGGAGGCGGTCGCCGTGCTGGCAGCGGTGCTGCGCGGGGCGGGTGCGCCGGACGACCACCTCGTCGACGCCGTACGCATCTTCCGCTCGGCCGTCCACGGCTTCGTCACCCTCGAGCTCGACCTCGGCTTCCGCCTCCCGGAGGACCTCGACACGACGTTCGACACCCTGCTCGACGTCGTCATCCTCGGTCTCGCCGCGGTCAACACCGCGCAGGGCGACCTCTCGCCGTCGGGAGCACCCTCATGAGCGCGGCCACCCACACCGCAACGTCCACGCCGAGCCGTACGCGGACCTGGACTGTCACCGCCTTCGTCGCGTCGGGCACGCTGTTCGCGCTGTTCCCGATCCTGCGACCCTGGGCCGACGAGACCACACCGTCTGCCGACCTCGTGGCCGCGTTCGGCTCCGGCCGCTGGATCCTCGCCCACCTGTGCGGCATCGCCGGGCTCACACTGCTCGCGCCCGCACTGCTCGGGCTCCGTTCGCTGCTCGCCGGGACCGCCGGAGCAGTCGTCGCCGGCTGGGCGGTCGGGACGGCGTGGGCCGGCGCCGCGTTCGCCGGCCTCTACTTCGGCGCCGAGATCTTCGGCATCCACGTGCTCGCCACCGAGACGCCCGGTGGGCAGGCGCTGCTCGACGTGGTCACGACGCTGCGGGAGCAGCCGGTCGCCGTCACGCTGTTCGGGGTCGGGCTGCTGCTCCTCGCCGCGGCGGGGGTGCTGGCCGCGGTCGCGATCGCTCGGTCCGGCCGCTACCCGAGGGCCAGCGGTGTCCTGCTCGCGGTCGCGCTCGTCCTCGTGCTGCCGCAGTTCTGGGGTGGTCCTGCGCTGCGCATCGGCCACGGACTCCTGTACGCCGCGGGGTGCGGTGTCGTCGCGTACGTCCTGTCGCGCCGCCGCTCGTGAGCTCACGGAAAGCGCGTTCCCTCTAGCGGAACACCGTTCCTATCATATACGTTCCTCGCATGACGACCGCGGTGATCACCGGCAGCAGCAAGGGAATCGGCTACGGACTGGCGGAGGAGTTCCGCCGCCGTGGCCACGACGTGGTGGTGAGCGGACGCGGCCAGGAGTCGGTCGCCGACGCTGCCAAGCGGATCGAGCAGGTCGAAGGCTCCGGACGCGTGCTCGGCGTGCCGTGCGACGTGTCCGACCCGGCCTCGGTCCAGGCGCTGTGGGACGCGGCCGCCGGCGAGCTCGGCGGGGTCGACGTGTGGATCAACAACGCCGGCGTCGCTCGTACGGTGCACCCCGTCGTCGACCTCCGGCCCGAGTGGATCGTCGAGATGGTCAGCTCCAACATGGTCGGCACGATCCTCGGCAGCCGTGTCGCCGTACGCGGCATGACGGCGCAGGGGCACGGCCAGCTGATCAACATCCTCGGCGGTGGGTCGCACGGCAAGATCCGCCCGGGCATGACGGTGTACGGGTCGACGAAGCGCGGCCTGCGCGCCTTCACCGAGGCGCTGGTGCGCGAGACGGCCGGCGGACCCGTGACGATCGCGTCGATCAGCCCCGGGGTCGTCGTCACCGACGGGATGGTTCGCGAGGCCCACGAGCTCGGCCAGGAGGGGTTCGCGAGGGTCCGCAAGCAGATGAACGTCATCGCCGACCCGGTCAGCGTGGCCGCACCAGCGATCGTCGACATGATCGAGTCGAAGCCGAAGCACGGTGCGACCCTCCGTCGCGTCAGCGGTCTCGACATCGGACTGCGCTTCGCGAAGGGCGGCAAGGGTCGCGACGTCTTCGCCGAGGTCGGGCTCTAGCCGAAGACCGTCCCCTCGAGGAACGCGTTGCGGAAGCACCCCTCGGGATCCAGTCGGCCGGCGAGGCGCACGAAGTCGGGAAGCCGCGGGTAGAGCTCGCCGAGTGCCCCACGACCCAGGGTGAACCACTTGCCCCAGTGCGGCCTCGCCGCGTACGGCGCCAGCGCACCCTCGACCTCCGGCAGCAGGCGGCGTACGGCGTCGGGCTCCCGGACGAGGGTGAAGTGGATCGCCACCGTGTCGCGCCCGTACGACGGGCTCAGCCAGAGGTCGTCGCCCGGCATGGTCCGGATCTCGGTGACCTGGAGCAGCGGGTCGATCCGGGCGCCGATCGTCCGCAAGGCCGCGAACGCCTCCGCGGCTCGGTCACGCGGCAGGAGGTACTCGGCCTGGATCTCCGCGCCGACGCTGGGCGTGAACCCCATCCGGAAGTGCGGCAGGCGCTCGAACCACGGCCCACCGACGCCGCCCTGCACGGTGGCGTGGACCGGGTCGATGCCGAGAATCGGATGCTGGTCTGCGGTCGCCGCCGCACCCCACGGCACGGACGGCTCGGTCGGACGCCGGCTCTTCATCCACACCTGGTCGACCACGTCCGTGCCCCACCGCGTGAAGAGACTGACGCTGTCGGCTGCGGACGAGATCGCGTCGAAGTCGCCGAGCACCGTCTCCCACGGGACCGCGTTGCGCACGAACTGGTGCACGTCGTACGCCGGCTCCACGCGCAACGTCACCCGCGTGACGATCCCGAGCGCCCCCAGGCTCACGACGGCGCCGGCGAAGTCGGGGTCGCCCTCACGCAGCGTGACGAGGTCACCGTCCGGACCGACGAGCTCCAGCGCGACGACCGCGTCGGAGAGCGTGGGGATCCGGTCTCCCGACCCGTGCGTGCCGGTCGCGACCGCGCCCGCGACCGAGATGTGCGGGAGGGACGCCATCGCTCCGAGCGCCCACCCGGCGTCGTGCAGCACGGGCGCAAGGTCGCCGTAGCGCATCCCCGCGCCGACGGTCGCCGTACGCGCGTCGGGGTCCACGACCACGTCGGCCGGGATCGCGTCGAGGCTGACCAGCACGCCAGGGGAGTCGGCGAGGTCGTGGAACGCGTGCCGGGTGCCGAGCGCACGGATGCGAGGCGCCGCCGCGACGAGCCGCCGCAGCTCGTCCACGCCCGCCGGGCGGTGCAGGGCAGCTGCCTCGTACGTGTGGGTCTCGGCCCAGTTGCGTCCCGGCGTCGTCACCCCTCCACGGTCGCACGTGCGGGACCGAAAGAGCCGCCCGAACGCACGAGATCCCGGTCAGGAATCCTGACCGGGATCTCGACTGTGCGCGAGGGGGGATTTGAACCCCCACGCCCTTTCGGACACTGGCACCTGAAGCCAGCGCGTCTGCCATTCCGCCACTCGCGCGAGTGCGAGGCAACTCTAACAGCCGTCCCCAACGGTGGATTCGGAGGGTGCGTGGGCGCCGCACTGTGTGCGACCGCTCCGTCGCACACACCTGCCCGATACGATCAGGTGGACGCGCAGTGCTCTTGTCCGAAAGAGTACGCGTGATCGGACGCCGACCGGCACCGACGACTGGAGGGAGTCGCAGCGATGGGAGTGCTGCAGCGCTTCGAGCAGCGCCTCGAGAATGCTGTGTCGGGTGCGTTCGCGCGGGTGTTCCAGAGCGCCGTGCAGCCCGTCGAGATCGCAGCCGCGCTGCAGCGTGAGCTCGACAGCGGCGCGCAGATCCTCTCGCGCGACCGCGTCCTCGTCCCGAACGACTTCACCGTCGAGCTCGCCGAGACCGACTACGAGCGGCTCGCCCCGTACGGCGGCACCTTGTCCGGCGAGCTCTCCGAGCTTGTCCACGAGCACGTCGCCGAGCAGCACTACACGCTCGCAGGCCCGCTCAAGATGGAGTTCGTGCACCAGCCCGACCTGACGACGGGCCGGTTCCGCATCCGCTCGCGTGCGTCCGCCGCAGTGACGCCAGCCGCCGGTGTCCGGATGACCGACACCGCCGTCGCCAAGGCGCCGCTCGTGCTCGAGGTCAACGGCGTGCGCCATCCCGTCGAGCCGCCCGGCGTCGTCATCGGCCGCGGCACCGAGGCCCAGCTGCGCATCAACGACCCCGGGGTGTCGCGGCGCCACGCGCAGGTCCGGCTGACCGTGGAGGGCGCGGGCGTCCGGGTCGCCATCGAGGACCTCGGCTCGACCAACGGCATCGTGGTCGACGGTCGCCGCGTGAGCCACGCCGTGCTGTCGGACGGATCCCGGATCCAGCTCGGCAACACGCTCATCGTCGTCCGCAACCCCCACGCGCGCCCGGGTCCGCCCGTCGGCCCGACCGGCCCTGTGGGGCCCGCCGGCGCCCCGCCCGGCCCGATGCCGTCCTCAGGACCGTTCCCACCCGCCGGACCACCGCCGCAGGCAGGTCCGCAAGGCGGTCGCTGGTGACCGACCTGACGCTGACCCTCATCCAGCTCGGATTCCTCGCGGTTCTCTGGCTGTTCGTCCTGTCCGCCGTGTCCGTGATCCGGTCCGACATCTTCGGCGCCAAGGTCGACACGCCCCGCGCCCCGAAGCAACCGCGCCAGAAGGCCCCGAAGCAGAAGGCACCGAAGGGCGGGCGCAAGCCCAAGCGCGGCATGCCTTCGACGCTCGTCGTCATCGACGGCCCGAACGCCGGCCAGATGGTCCCGGTCACGGGCGCCGACATCCTCCTGGGGCGCGGCACCGATGCGGCGATCAGGCTCGACGACGACTATGTGTCGACGCGTCACGCGCGCTTCTCCACGAACGGCCAGCAGTGGTACGTCGAGGATCTCGGCTCCACCAACGGCACCTACCTGGGCAACCAGCGCGTGACGTCCCCCGTCCCGGTCGACCTGGGCGTCGCGGTGCGCCTCGGCAAGACCGTGGTCGAGCTCCGGAAGTAGGCGGTGTCGTGACGACCCAGCAGCTTCGCCTCGGCTACACCTACGTCGCGCTCTCCGACGTGGGACGCCGCCGGTCGTCCAACCAGGACTCCGGTTTCGCCAGCCAGCACCTGCTGGTGATCGCCGACGGCATGGGCGGAGCCGCGGCCGGCGACCTCGCGTCGTCGGAGGTCATGCACGTCGTACGCCGCCTGGACGGTCCGCCGTCGGGTGACGTGATCGAGGCGCTGGCCGGAGCCGTGCACCGCGCGAACGACCGCCTCGCCGAGGTCATCGAGGAGGACCCGAGCGTCGAAGGCATGGGCACGACGCTGACCGCGCTGCTCTGGAACGGCACGACGTTCGGCCTGGCCCACATCGGCGACTCTCGCGCGTACCTGATGCGCGAGGGCCAGCTGCACCAGATCACCAAGGACCACACGCTCGTCCAGAGCCTCGTCGACGAGGGGCGCCTGACGCGCGAGGGTGCGCGCACGCACCCCAACCGGTCGCTCATCCTGCGGGTGCTGCTCGGCCGGGACGAGTCCGAGCCCGACCTGACGATGATCGAGCCCCAGGTCGGTGACCGATACCTCCTGTGCAGCGACGGCCTGTCCGACATGGTCGACGACCACGGCATCGCCGACGTGCTGCGGAGCGCTCCGAACGTCGACGCCGCGGCGGTCGACCTCGTGCAGCGCGCCCTCGCGGCCGGCGGCGCCGACAACGTCACCGTCATCCTCGGCGAGATGATCGACCTCGATGCCCCGCCCGACCCGACGCTGGCGAGCGCCGACGGCCAGCCGATGCTCGTCGGGGCAGCGGCCGAGCAGGTCCGCCGCGGCGGCTCCCAGACCCGTACGGCGACGAGCCTCGACCCGGTCGACGCAGCCGAGACGACCGACGAGGCCGACCGAGAGGTCGACGGCAGCCGTCGCGAGGTCAACGACCCCGAGGCGCTCCGCTACGCGCCGCGGCCGCCCCGCCGACACCCGTGGCTCCGTCGCCTGGGTCTGGCAGTCGTCGTCGTCGGCCTGCTCGCCCTCGCCGGCAAGCTCGCCTACGACTGGACTCAGGACCAGTTCTACGTCGGCACGTCCGACGGCAACGTCACCATCTTCCGTGGCATCCAGGCCGACGTGCCCCTGATCGACCTCGACAGCGTCGAGGAGGTCACGGAGGTCACGGTCGCGTCGCTCCCGACCTTCCGCGCCGAGCAGGTCGAGAAGGGCATCGCCTCCTCGTCGCTCGACGACGCGCGTGACACCGTCCAGCAGCTGCGCGAGATCGCTGCGCTGTGTGCCGACCCCGCCCAGGCGAGCGCCCCCGGCGCGGAGTGCGGTGGTGTCGAATGAGCACCAGCTCCGCCCCGAACAGCGTCGTCTACCGCAAGCGCCGAGGCGCCGAGGCGGTCCTCGTCGCGCTCGCGCTGCTGATCGTGATCGCCGCGTTCTGCGCGGTCGGCCTCGGCGCGCGCGACCGGATCCCCGGGTTCGTGTTCGGCCTCTCCGTATGCCTCGTCGTGATCGCGGTCGCGACCCACCTCGTCGTACGCTTCGTCGCCCCGTACGCCGACCCCGTCCTCGTGCCGCTCGTCGTCACCCTCAACGGGCTCGGCGTCGCGATGATCTACCGGATCGACCTCGCCGAGCTCGACCGGTCCGGCGCGGACGCCAACCAGTTCGCGGGGAGGCAGGTGCTCTGGACCGCGCTGGGCCTGGCCCTGTTCGTGGCCGTCCTGCTGATCGTGCGCGACCACCGCAAGCTCCAACGATTCACCTACACGTTCGGTCTGATCGCGTTCGTCCTGCTGATCCTGCCGCTCCTCCCCGTCATCGGCACCGAGATCCACGGAGCGCGGATCTGGGTCCGGATCGGCCCGTTCAGCCTGCAACCGGGCGAGTTCGCCAAGATCTGCCTCGCGATCTTCTTCGCCGGCTACCTCGTCGTGAAGCGTGACGCGCTTGCCCTGGCCGGTCGCCGGTTCATGGGGATCGACTTCCCACGCGGCCGTGACCTCGGTCCCATCCTCGTCGCCTGGCTCGTCAGCCTCGGGGTGCTCGTGTTCCAGCGCGACCTCGGCTCGTCGCTCCTCTTCTTCGGCCTGTTCGTGGTGATGCTCTACATCGCCACCGAGCGTCCCGGCTGGCTCGTCGTCGGCACGACGCTGTTCCTCGGCGGCGCCACCTTCGCAGCGATGACGTTCGGCCACGTCCAGGTCCGCATCGACGCCTGGCTCCACCCGTTCCCCGTCACCGACGGCACCTACCAGCTCGTCCAAGGCCTGTACGGCATGGCGTGGGGTGGTCTCCTGGGCCGAGGGCTCGGGCAGGGCAGCCCCGAGATCACACCCTTCGGCTACTCCGACTTCATCTTCGCGTCCATCGGCGAGGAGCTCGGCCTGGCCGGCGCGATGGCCGTCATCTTGATGTACGCGCTGATCGTCGAGCGTGGTCTCCGCACCGCGCTGCTCTGCCGTGACGCCTTCGGCAAGCTGCTCGCCGCCGGTCTCGCCGTGTCGATCGCGCTGCAGGTCTTCGTCGTCGTCGGCGGCGTCACCCGTGTCATCCCGCTGACCGGCCTCACCACACCGTTCCTCTCGTACGGCGGTTCCTCGATCCTCGCGAACTGGGCGATCATCGCGCTGCTGCTCCGCATCAGCGACCAGAGCCGCCGTCCACCGCCGGAGTCCGCTCCGCTGCAGATGGACGACGCGACCCAGGTGGTGAAGCTGTGAACCGGCCGATCCGCGTGATGTCCATCGTCTGCCTGGCGCTGTTCGTGTCGCTGCTGCTCGCCGTCAACTACATCCAGTTCGTCGACGCCGAGACCCTCAACGCCAAGAACGGCAACAAGCGCGTGATCGACGACGAGTTCTCGCGCGAGCGTGGTCCGATCCTCGTCGGCGACCGCCCGATCGCCGAGAGCGTCCCGGTCGACGACCAGTGGCAGTTCCAGCGTCGCTACCCGGACGGCAAGCTGTACGCCGACATCACCGGCTACTTCAGCTACACCTACGGCCGCAGCGCGCTCGAGCAGTCGCAGAACTCGATCCTGTCCGGCAGCGACAGCCGCCTGTTCGTCAACCGCGTGGTCGACCTCATCGGCTCCAACCAGCCTCGCGGCGGCAGCGTGTCGCTGACCATCAACCGCAAGGCGCAGCGCGCGGCCGCCGAAGGGCTCGCCGACCTCCCCGGTGACGCGAAGGGCGCCGCCGTGGCGATCGACCCCAGCACCGGTGCGGTGCTCGCGATGACCGGCACGCCCACCTACAACCCGAACGTCCTCGCGAGCCACGACCTCACGGCCGTCTCGGACGCGTGGGAACGGCTCAACGCCAACGAAGACCAGCCGATGCTGAACCGCAGCACCCAGCAGAGCCTCCCGCCGGGGTCGACATTCAAGATCATCACCGCCGCGGCAGCCATGGAGAAGCTCGGCCTCAAGCCGGACAGCACGGTCAAGGGCGGGTCGTCCCTGTCGGCACCCGGTTTCGGGTCGTACGAGCTGGTGAACCAGGGCGGCGGCAACTGCGGCGGCAAACAGATCACGCTCACCCAGGCGCTCGAGGTCTCCTGCAACGTGACGTTCGGTGACCTGTCGATGCAGGTCGGCCAGGCCGGCATGCAGGACCAGGCCGACGCGTTCGGCTTCTCGCGGCGCCCGATCGACCAGGTTCCGAGCAACGCGAGCCAGTTCACGACCGACCGCGACAAGGAGCTCGAGCCGCCGCAGCTCGCGCAGAGCGGTATCGGTCAGTACGAGGTCTCGGCCACGCCGCTGCAGATGGCCATGGCCACCGGCGCCATCGCCAACGGCGGAGCGCTGATGCAGCCGTACCTCGTGTCGACGGTGCGCTCGCCGGACCTCAAGACGATCGAGACCGCGGAGCCCGAGAAGATCCGGGACGCGATCTCCGGCGGGACAGCCGCTGGGCTGAGTCAGATGATGGTTGACGTGGTCGACAACGGCACCGGTGCGCCAGCCGCGATCTCGGGCGTCGAGGTCGGCGGCAAGACGGGGACCGCGCAGTCCACGCCTGATCGTCCCCCGTACGCGTGGTTCGTCTCGTTCGCACCCGCCGACGACCCCAAGGTCGCCGTCGCGGTCGTGGTCGAGTCGTCCAGCACGGGGCGCGACGACATCTCCGGCGGCCGCCTGGCGGGGCCCATCGCGAAGTCGATCATCGAGGCGGTGATCGGCCGATGACTTGGCCTCTGACACGGGCGCTCACCGCCCAACCGCTATTTTTGAGCAGTTGCCTTGAAGGAAGCAGGAGACGATGACCGAAACGCCCACCGGCCCCGGACAGGGCTACGCAGGGCCGCCAGGAGCGTACGGCCGCCTCGGCGACCGCTACGAGATCGGCGGTCTGCTGGGCAGTGGCGGCATGGCCGAGGTCCGGATCGGCCGTGACCTTCGTCTGGGCCGCACGGTGGCGATCAAGCGCCTCCGCACCGACCTGGCCAGCGATCCCACCTTCCTCGCACGGTTCCGCCGCGAGGCGCAGTCGGCAGCCGCACTGAACCACCCGTCGATCGTCGCCGTGTACGACACAGGTGAGGCCACCGGACCCGACGGCCACACCGTGCCGTTCATCGTCATGGAGTACGTCGAGGGCCGGACCCTGCGCGACCTGCTGCGCGAGATGGAGCGCGAGGGCCGCAAGATCCTGCCCGAGCGCACGCTGGAGATCACCGCCGACATCCTCGCGGCGCTCGACTACAGCCACCGTGCCGGCATCATCCACCGAGACATCAAGCCTGCCAACGTCATGCTGACGCCGTCGGGCCAGGTCAAGGTGATGGACTTCGGGATCGCCCGGGCCATCGCGGACACCTCCTCGGCGATGACGCAGACGGCCGCCGTGGTCGGCACCGCTCAGTACCTCTCCCCGGAGCAGGCGCGTGGCGAGACCGTCGACGCGCGCAGCGACATCTACTCCACCGGCTGCCTCCTCTACGAACTGCTCACCGGCCGCCCGCCGTTCCAGGGCGACAGCCCGCTCTCGGTGGCCCTCCAGCACGTGCGTGAGCAGGCGCCGCCGCCCTCGGCGTTCAACCCCGAGGTCACGCCGGTCGTGGACCGGGTCGTCGCGACCGCGCTCGCGAAGCGCACCGACGAGCGCTACCAGAGCGCCGCAGCCATGCGTGCCGACATCGAGCGCGTGCTGTCCGGTCAGCCGACCGCAGCATCGGCTGCGCCGACCGCGCAGTACGCCGCCGTCCCGCCCGCCGCCGCGACCGAGGCCCTCGCCCCCGCCGTCCTCCCGTCACCCGACGAGGACGAGGACGGCAAGAGCAGGCGGTGGATCTGGATCCTGTCTGTGATCGCCGCCCTCCTCGTCGTCGGTGGAGCTGCATGGGGCATCCCCAAGCTCATCGGCGACAACGACCCGCCGCCGGTGGCGAAGGTCGAGATGCCCGACGTCGTCGGCATGGACCGGGCCGACGCCGAGCGCCGGCTCACCGGCGACGAGTACGGCTTCACGATGGGCGCGGTCACCGAGCAGCCCAACGCCGAGGTGGAGGCCGGCAAGGTCGTCTCGACCGACCCGCCCGCGGGGATGGACACGCCCAAGGGTGCCGACACCGAGGTCTCCATGGTGGTCAGCACCGGACCCGAGCAGGTGGAGGTCCCGTACCTCATCGGCAAGAAGGCCAAGCAGGCCAAGGAGGAGCTCGATGCGCTCGGCCTCAAGGCCGAGGTCGTCACGCAGGAGTCCGACGCCCCGAAGAACGAGATCCTCAAGACGGATCCTGTTCCCGGGGAGATGGTCGACCCGGGCACGTCGGTCACACTGACCGTCTCTGCCGGCAAGACCGACGTCCCCGACGTCGTCGGCAAGATGCGCGACGAGGCCGAGCAGATCCTGAAGGACGCGGGCTTCGAGGTGCGCGTCATCGAGACGGCGTCCGACCAGCCGCCCGGCACCGTCACCGAGCAGATCCCGGGTGCGGGCGAGCAGGCCGACGCCGGCGACCAGATCATCCTCACGGTCTCCACCGGCCCGGCGACGACCGACCCCACCAACCCTGAGGTCCCGACGGATCCGACCGATCCCCTCTTCCCTGAGGACGACGGCGGATAGCCACGACGATCGGTGTGACATGACGGAGGCCCTGGGATCAGCTGATCCCAGGGCCTCCGTCTTCCACAGGGCTTATCCCCAGTGTGGAGAACTACACCGGTGTAAGTCGTGCGGGTGAAGTTCTGTCATTCGCCCGGCGGCGTCATTCCCACTTCATCGCGAAGCCGAAGGCCGCGACGATGAAGCCCATCCCGATCACGAGGTTCCAGGAGCCGAGCTCCTTCATGCCAGGGATCTCGTTGCCGGCGACGTAGAACGCGACGATCCACACCAGGCCGATCACTGCGCACGCAATCATCAGCGGCGCCGCCCAACGGTTGCCGATCTTGACCGGCTTCGCGGGCTTGCGAGGCTCCTTGGCAGGAGCTGCCGCCGCCTCACGCTTCGCGGGATTCCCCGAACGCGCTGCAGACTTCTTGGACTCGGCTTCGGACACTCAGGACACCTCGACAGGGAAGGGCACGCCCCAGACGGGCGGGCTGGACAGTTGGCTCTGTCCGCTAGCGTAGTCGGCGCACCTCGGGTCGAGAAGGAGAGCACCCGTGACGGTCCCGGACGACGACGCGAAGCCGCCTCGGCAGCGGCCTCGTACGCAGCCGCGCAGCCCGTGGCGGATCGCCGTGCCCGTCACGACCGCGCTCGCCGGCATCCTCCTGGTGACCAGTGCGATCAGCGCGGAGGGCGACGACCTCCGCAAGGAGGTCACGGACCTGCCGACCCTGCTCGACCAGCGCCGCGACAAGGTCGCATCCCAGCAGCAGGTGGTCGACGACCTCGGCCGACAGATCGAGTCCCTCACCGACGAGGTCGACAACACCGCCGTCGTCGAGGCGCGTCGCGAGGTCCAGGCGCTCCGCGCGCAGGCCGGATTCACCGAGGTCACCGGCCCCGGCCTTCGGATCGTGCTCGAGGACGCGCCACGCGACGTCGACGAGCCGGGCCTCGACCCCAACCTGCTCGTGGTGCACCAGCAGGACATCCAGGCCTTCGTCAACGCCCTGTGGGAGGGAGGCGCCTCAGCGGTCACGGTCCAGGGACAGCGGCTCATCTCGACGACCGGCATCAAGTGCGTCGGCAACACCGTCATCCTGAACGGCGTGCCCTACTCCCCGCCGTACGTGATCGAGGGCGTCGGCGACATCTCCGACCTGTACGCCGGCCTGAGCCGGTCGGGAGCCGTGGAGATCTATCGCGACTACGCCGAGCGCTACCGGCTGGGCCTCGACATCGACGCCAAGACGGAGATCGTCGCGCCCGCGTTCTCCGGCACCGTCGACCTGAAGTACGCGACGCGCATCGACTAGGCGAGCTGCAGCGTCCGGGCGACGGTCGCGCCGACGATCCCGACCCACACGGCGCCGAACACGGCGTACTGGACGAGGTTGCGGCGCTCGCGCGGGGCGTACGCGAAGGCGGCACCGAAGACGAGGCCGGTCACGAACCCGCCGAGGTGGCCCTGCCAGCTGATGTCGAGACCGGGGAGGAACGTGATGACGACGTTGATCGCCAGCAGCGCGAAGAGGCCGCGTACGTCCTGCCCCTGCTTGTACATGATGACCAGCGCCATGCCGAACAGCGCGAAGATCGCACCGGAGGCTCCGAGGGTCGGCGTGTGGACACCCGACAGCCAGTAGACGAAGACCGACGCCGCCACGGCCGACGTGAGGTACGCGGCGAGGAAGCGCGCCGTCCCGAGATAGCGCTCGAGCACCGGGCCGAAGAGATAGAGCGCGTACATGTTGAAGCCGATGTGCAGGATGCTCGCGTGCAGGAACGCTGACGTCAGCATCCGCCAGTACGCGCCGTCGGCGACACCGTCGAGAGCGGCGAGCGACCCATCCGGCAGTTGGAAGACGCCGCCGTCGGCGAGCATCACTCCCCACTGGTACAGCGGGCTGAGCCAGAGACCGCCGGTCACCGACATGATCAGGTACGCGGCGACGTTGATGCCGATCAGCGTCGTCGACACGACCCCCGGGCGCCCGGGCACCAGGCCGCCACCGGCCGTACGCGCCTGGCGCACGTGGGCCTGACCTTCACGCAGGCACTCGGGGCACTGGTAGCCGACCGAGGCCTCGTTCATGCAGTCCGGGCAGATCGGCCTCCCGCACCGCTGGCACGCGATGTAGGTCTCGCGGTCCGGGTGCCGGTAGCACCGGGGCGGCACCTGCTGAGGCGCCGCCCCGGTGTCGAAGGGGGGTTGTGTCATCGCGGTGTCGTCCGACGGAGCGTGCTCAGGCCTCGGTGACGACGACCGACTCGATGACGACCGGCTCGGACGGGCGGTCCATGCGGCCGGTCGGAGTCGTGCCGATCGCGTCGACGACGGCCTTGCTCTCGTCGTCGACGACCTCGCCGAAGATCGTGTGGCGACGGTTGAGGTGCGGCGTCGGCACGGTCGTGATGAAGAACTGCGAGCCGTTCGTGCCCGGGCCGGCGTTCGCCATCGCGAGCAGGTAGGGGCGGTCGAACTGGAGCTCGGGGTGGAACTCGTCCTCGAACTGGTAGCCCGGTCCGCCGGTGCCGGTGCCGAGCGGGTCGCCGCCCTGGATCATGAACTGGTCGATGACGCGGTGGAAGGTGGTCCCGTCGTACAGCGGGGCGTTGCTCTCCTCGCCGGTGCTCGGATCACGCCAGGTCTTGGAACCGGTCGCAAGCCCCACGAAGTTGTCCACGGTCTTGGGTGCGTGGTTCGGGAAGAGCTTGATGGTGATGTCACCACGGTTGGTCTTCAGGGTCACAGACTGGTCAGCCACGATTGCCTCTCGTCTCCGTTGCTACTGCGCCCATCCTCCCACGCACGCCCCAGCGCCGAGCCATCAGAGCCGACCCATCAGCGGTGGCACCGCCACATCGGTACGGTGGAACGAGACCACGCCGTTCCACGGAAAGGCCCATCATGTTGCTGCGCAAGAAGAAGTCCAAGGGCGAGGCTCTCGCCGAGAAGGCCGGGGAGCTCTGGGAGAGCGCCTCCCAGTCCGTCTCCGACGCGGCGGACTCGCTCGCCAGCACCGTCGGTCCCAAGATCGAGGAGGCGCGCGAGGCGGCTTCGCCTGTCGTTGCCCAGACGGTTGCCGACACCCAGGCCCAGGCGAAGCACGCCAAGGAGCTGTCGAAGCGCAAGGCCAGGAAGGCGCAGAAGCGAGCCGCCGAGCTCGCCGTCGTTGCCGCCACGGCCGCGGCGACGAAGGCCCAGGCGGTTGCCGACGACGTCCCGGACGAGCCGAAGAAGAAGAAGCACCGCGTACGCAAGCTCTTCTTCGTCGCCGCGATCGGCGGCGCGATCGCGTTCGCCGCGAAGAAGCTGACGTCGTCGCCGTCCGGCGGCACGTACACGCCCCCGCCGCCGCCGCCGGAGCCGGTGCGACCGACCGAGAAGGTCACCCCGCCGCCGAGCCCGTCGGCACCGCAGCCGCCGGATGCCCTCGACGACGACGCCGCCCAGACCGACCCCGGCACCACGTCGACGTCGTCGTCCGACAAGATCTGAGGGTGACTGTCACCCTGACTCGTGATCCGGGCGGTGCCGCGACCCTCACGTTCGCGGCACCGCCGGTCAACCTCTACTCGCTCGAGCTCCACCAGGCGTTCGAGGACGCCCTGGACGACCTCGCGTCCGCCCCGCCCCGTGCGCTGCTGATCCGCGCCGAGGGCAAGGTCGTGTCGGGCGGGGTCGACGTCTCGCTGTTCGACGCCCAGACGTCGGCGGCCGAGGGCAAGGTCCTCTTCGACCGCATGCTCGAGCTGCCGCTGCGCATCGCAGCGCTCGACTATCCCGTCGTGTTCGCGGCGCACGCGCTGTGCCTCACGTGGGCGCTCGAGGTCGCCCTCGCGTGCGACATCATCGTCGCCTCCGACCGGGCGAAGTTCGGCCTGGTCGAGAAGGTCGTCGGCCTCACCCCGACGATGGGCGGCACGCAGCGCCTCGCGTCGCGGGCCGGCATCGGTCGCGCGAAGGAGTTCGTGATGACGGGCGACCTCTACCCCGCCGCGACGCTCGAGCAGTGGGGGGTCGTCAACCGCGTGCACCCGGTCGACCAGTTCGACGACGCGGTCGCCGCGCTGCTGACCTCGCTGGCAGCGGGGCCGACGCGCGCTCACGCGGCGACCAAGGACGTCCTGCGAGCAGTCGAGCGTGGTGGAGTCTCGGCGGCCGACGCAGAGATCACCTCGCTCGCCGCGGCGCTCTACGACACCGAGGACATGCGCAACGCGATCCGGTCTTTCCTGGCAGACGGCCCCGGCAACGCGACGTTCGCCGGGCGCTGACCGCACCAGGCGGCGGCTACTGGGCGGCGGCCGCCTCGGCCTCCGCCTCGTACGTCGCCCACAGCGCCTTGGTGTGCTGCGTGGCCCGGTGCTCGGCCCAGAACGACACGAACGGGATCGTCGCGAGGATCATCGTGGTGAGCGTGAACCCGACGGTCCAGCCGGCCTGCCGCGAGAGGATCGCGGTGATCACGAGCAGGACCATGTAGAAGACGCCGTGGATCGGGGAGATCGAGGCGGTGAACTCGCCGAGGTCGTACAGCGAGGTGCCCTCGGTGGCGATCATCTTGATGATCCAGCCACCGACGACGGCGATCACGAAGAAGCTGACGACGAGCGCGAGGATCCGGTACGCGGTGAGTGTCTTGGGCACCGTTCGAGGGTACCTTCGGCGCTCAACGCACCGACGACGTGTCTTCGCGAGGATCGGGCTGCCGGCCGGCGGCGCGCGCTCGCGCGGCCTCGTGTGCGGCCCGCTTGGCCGCCGGCACGCGCGAGGGCTGCGGTCCGCCGCCACGGCCGGAACGGCGTACGTCCTGGCACATGCGCCACCACATGAAGATCGCGAACGCGCCGAAGATCCACCACTCGATCGCGTAGAAGAGGTTGCGGATCCCGGCCGTGCTGTCGACCACCGGCGGCGGGATCTCCGCGGGCGTCAGCCCGGCGGTGTCCGCGGGATCCTGCGTGGTGACGATCCCGTAGCCGCCGTACAGGTCGTACGGCATCGCGTTGACCAGGCGCGGGATGCGGACGCCGTCGAGGGTGCGCGTGTCCTCGTCGAAGGCGCCACCGCGAGCGTCGCCTGGCTGGAGCACCGCCTCGATCGCGACGGTGCCCGTCGGGACCGCCGGGAAGGCGCCCGCCCCGATCTCCGGCCTCCACCCGCGGACGACGAGCATCGCCGCCGGGCGGTCCGACGTCGACTCGGCGCCGTCGACGACGACCGGCGCGACGAGCCAGTAGCCGTTGTGCCCGTCCTGCTCACGGCCGTACACCCACACCTGCTCGTCGGCCGGACCGTACGTCCCGCTGAAGGTCACGTGCTGGTAGCCGGCCGAGGTCGTGAAGGGGTCGTCCGGCTCGAGCACCTCCGACAGCGGCTTCGCCGGCGCGTCCTGCTGCGAGACCCCGGCTTCCGCGCGGCGGTCGTCGTACACACCCATCTGCCACAGGCCCAGCGACACCGTGAAGGCGACCGCGGCGACGACCAGGGCGTGCAGGCCCCACAGTCGCGGCGACAACCACCCCACGGGGCGAGGGGACGGGGCAGAGGGTGCGCTCACGCCAGCGGTGCCAGCGACGGGTAGAGCGGGAAGCGCTCGGTCAGAGCGGCGACGCGCTTGCGCAGCGCCTCGATGTCCCCGATCTCCGGCTTGAGCGCCTCGGCGAGAATGTCGGCGACCTCGCGGAACTCCTCGGCGCCGAAACCACGCGTCGCGAGCGCGGGCGTGCCGAGCCGGACGCCGGAGGTGACCATCGGCGGCCGCGGGTCGAAGGGCACGGCGTTGCGGTTGACCGTGATGCCGACCTCGTGGAGACGGTCCTCGGCCTGCTGACCGTCCAGCGCCGAGTCGCGCAGGTCGATCAGGACGAGGTGGACGTCCGTGCCGCCGGTGAGCACGCTGACCCCCGCCGCACGCATGTCGTCGGCGCTGAGCCGCTCGGCGATGATGCGGGCTCCCTCGAGGGTGCGCTCCTGGCGCTCCTTGAACTCCGGCTGCGCGGCCATCTTGAACGCGACGGCCTTCGCGGCGATCACGTGCTCGAGCGGGCCACCCTGCTGACCGGGGAAGACCGCCGAGCGGATCTTCTTGCCGATCTCCTCGTCGTTGGTGAGGACCACGCCGCCGCGCGGTCCACCGAGCGTCTTGTGCGTCGTCGAGGTGACGACGTGCGCATGCGGCAGCGGGCTCGGGTGGAGGCCCGTCGCGACGAGCCCGGCGAAGTGCGCCATGTCGACCATGAGCTTGGCACCCACCTCGTCGGCGATCGCGCGGAACTCGGCGAAGTCAAGCTGGCGCGGGTAGGCGGACCAGCCGGCGATGATCAGCTGCGGGCGGTGCTCGACCGCCAGGCGACGCACCTCGTCCATGTCGACGCGGAGCGTGGCCTCGTCGACGTGGTAGGCGACGACGTTGTAGAGCTTGCCGGAGAAGTTGAGGCGCATGCCGTGGGTCAGGTGGCCGCCGTGCGCGAGATCGAGACCCAAGATGGTGTCGCCGGGCTTGATGAGCGCGTGCATGGCGGCGGCGTTGGCCTGCGCGCCCGAGTGCGGCTGGACGTTGACATAGGTCGCGTCGAACAGCGCCTTGAGCCGGTCGATGGCGAGGTTCTCGGTGATGTCGACGAACTCGCAACCACCGTAGTAGCGCTTGCCCGGGTATCCCTCCGCATACTTGTTGGTCATCACACTGCCCTGAGCCTGCAGCGCGGCCAGGGGCGCGAAGTTCTCCGACGCGATCATCTCGAGGGTGTCGCGCTGGCGACCGAGCTCGGCGTCGATGGCGGCAGCGACCTCGGGATCGAACTCGGCGAGCGACTGGTTCAGCGCGGACGGCTGGTTGGTGGTCATCGACAGACTCCTGGGCACGGCGACGGGCGGAAAGCGGAGGATCCGGCCCTCCCAGCGTAACGGGCACCACCGCACGTCGACCGCGCGCGTCGAGCCCCGGACGCCTCACGGCCCAGATAACAGTCGCGTGAAGGTTGGGCGTCTGTCCTAGGTGGTCGCTGCCGTCAGGAGTAGCGTGCCGTGCGGCTGTCCGCCCGGCGGACATCCTTACCGATGGGCCCGGTCGAACACGAAATCTTTCGGCCGTGCCCCTCTGACCCGAGGAGAACGACGTGAACAAGCTGAGAGCAGCAGCGGCGATCGCTGGCGCCACGGCCCTGGCCGTGAGCGCCTCGGCGTGCGGCGCAGGCAACAACAGCGACGACGAGGGATCCAGCTCCGGCGGAGGAAGCATCGTCGTCGGCACCACCGACAAGGTCGTGTCGATCGACCCAGCGGCGTCGTACGACAACGGCTCGCTGATGGTCCAGACGCAGGTCTACCAGTACCTGCTGAACTTCCCCGAGGGTGAGACGGAGCCCCAGCCGGACGCCGCCGAGAAGTGCGAGTTCGATACCCCGACGACGTACACCTGCACCATCAAGGACGGGCTGACGTTCGCCAACGGCAACCCGCTGACGGCGAAGTCCGTGGCGTTCTCGTTCCAGCGCATCGTCGACATCGAGGATCCGAACGGCCCGGCCTCGCTGCTGGTCAACATGGCGGGCGTCGAGGCGAAGGACGACAAGACCGTCGTCTTCACGCTCAAGACGCCGAACGACCAGACCTTCCCACAGGTCCTGGTGACCTCAGCCGGTCCGATCGTCGACGAGCAGACCTACCCCGCCGACAAGGCGCTGAGCGACGACGAGGCCGTCGAGGCGCAGGGCTTCTCCGGTCCCTACACGATCGGGAAGTACGAGAAGGGCCAGCTGGCCGAGTTCAAGGCGAACGACGACTACGACGGCGCCTACAACGACCCCCAGATCGACACGGTCACGCTGAAGACGTACGCCGACAGCAACAACCTCAAGCTCGACATCGAGAAGAAGAACATCGACGTGGCCTGGCGCTCGCTGACGCCGACCGACATCGAGAGCCTCGACGGCACCGACGGCGTCACCGTCCACAAGGGGGCCGGTGGCGAGCTCCGCTACATCGTCTTCAACCTGAAGACGATGCCGGGCTCGGACGACGCTCAGAAGCTGGCGATCCGCAAGGCCGTCGCATCGTCGCTCGACCGCGACGCGATCTCCGAGCAGGTCTACAAGGGTACCTACGTGCCGGCGTACTCGCCGATCCCTGAGGGTCTGCCGGGCGCCACGGAGGCGTTCAAGGACCTGTACGGAGAGAAGCCGGACAAGGCCGCGGCCGAGAAGTTCCTCTCCGACGCCGGGGTCAAGACGCCGGTCACGATCGCTCTCCAGTACAACCCTGACCACTACGGCGGCAGCTCCGACCAGGAGTACAACGAGGTCAAGCGTCAGCTGGAGGACACGGGCCTCTTCACGGTCGACCTGCAGTCGGCCGAGTGGACGACGTACAACGCGGAGCGCGTCAAGGACTCGTACCCGGTCTACCAGCTCGGCTGGTTCCCGGACTTCCCGGACGCGGACAACTACGTGACGCCGTTCTACGACAAGGGCAACTTCATCGGGAACCACTACGAGGATCCCCAGATGACCGCCCTTCTCGCCGCAGAGCGCACGGAGCCCGACAAGGCCAAGCGCGAGGAGATCCTCGGCCAGGTCCAGCAGCTCGCTGCCGAGCAGATCTCGACGCTGCCGCTGCTCACGGGCGCGCAGGTCGCGGTCGCGACCGACGACGTGAAGGGCGTGGAGAACACGCTCGACGCGGCGTTCAAGTTCCGGCTGACGTCGCTGTCGAAGTGACGACGACCGAGGTTTGAGCAGCACCTGAGTGGGGGCGGGTCCCGGCCGACTGGCCGGGGCTCGCCCTGCTCGTCTGCACTCCCGAAAAGCACTCTCGTGGAAAGTTGAGCCGATGGCGACCACTGAGCTCTTGACCGGGTCCGAGCAGCCCGACGCGCCCCGGGCCCGGCGCCGCTCCGGCGGCCTGAGTCCGCTGACCCGCTACCTCCTCGTGCGGCTGGCGCTGGTGATCCCGATGGTCTGGATCCTCGTCACGTTCGTGTTCTTCCTGATGCGCGTGATCGGCGACCCGATCAGTGCCGCGCAGGGCGGGCGCCTGACCCCGGAGCAGATCGACGAGCGCAAGGCTGCGGCAGGCCTCGACGCTCCGCTGATCCAGCAGTACTGGGACTACCTGACCGGGATCCTCCACGGGGACTTCGGCACCGCGATGACCGACGGGCGTGCGATCTCCGACGTCCTGATCGTGAACGGTGCAGCCACGCTCGAGCTCGCCTTCTGGGCGCTCCTCGTGGCCTTCTCGCTCGGCGTCCCGCTCGGGCGCCTCGCCGCGCGCCACCGCGACACCTGGCCCGACGCGACGCTGCGAGTGTTCTCGATCCTCGTCTACGCCGCCCCAGTGTTCTTCGTCGGCCTGCTGCTCAAGCTGGCCTTCGTGCCGCTCGGACTCCCGGTCGCGGGGCGCGCCAGCACGTCGGTCGAGCTGGCGCTGCAGGACGTCGACCCGCAGACGCACATCATGATCGTCGACGCGATCCTGTGGGGCGACCCCGCGTACGTCTGGGACGTGCTCAAGCACGCGATCCTCCCCGCGATCGCACTGGGCCTGCTGACCGGCGGCATCTTCCTGCGTCTGGTCCGCGTCAACCTGATCGACACGCTGCGCACCGACCACGTGACGGCGACGCGTGCCCGCGGCATCCCCGAGCGCCGTGTGGTCAAGAAGCACGCCTACCGCAACGCGCTCGTCCCGGTGGTCACCGTGATGGGTCTTCAGGTGGCGTTGCTGCTCGGCGGCGCGGTCCTCACCGAGACGACGTTCGAGTGGCAGGGGCTCGGCTACACGCTGGCCGACTACCTGGTGAAGCGCGACTTCATCGCCGTCCAGGGCATCGTCACCGTGATCGCCATCATCGTGGCCGTCGCCAGCCTGCTGATCGACGTCATCGTCGCGTTCGTCGACCCCCGCGTGCGGTTCTGAGGAGACACCGATGATCTCACTGCTCAAGTCCACCCGCGGTCTCCAGCGCGGGATGCTCGTCGCCGGCCTCATCCTGGTCTCGGTGTTCCTGATCCTCGCGGTCTTCGCGCCCTGGCTGGCGCCGTACGGGTTCAACGAGACCCGTGTCGACGGCGTCCCCTTCGGCACCCAGCAGCCACCGTCGGCCGAGCACTGGTGGGGTACCACCGTCGGTGGCCAGGACGTGCTGTCGCGGGTGATCTACGGGGCACGCACCGCGGTCGCGGTGATCGTCCTCGCGGTCTCGTTCTCGCTCGTCATCGGCGTGCCACTGGGCCTACTGTCCGGCTTCCTGTCAGGCCCGGTCGACCGGGCGCTCGTGCTGGTGATGGACGCCTTGTACGCGTTCCCGTCGCTGCTGCTGGCGATCGTGGTCGCGATCGTGGTCGGAGGCGGCTCGTCCGGAGTGGTCGGGGGTGTCCTCGCGGCAGCGATCGCGCTCACCGTCGTCTTCATCCCGCAGTACTTCCGCGTGGTCCGCAACGCCACTCTCGCGGTGAAGGTGGAGCCGTACGTCGACGCGGCACGCGTCGTCGGCACCCGGACGCCGCGCATCCTCTTCCGTCACATCCTCGCCAACGTCCGCCAGTCGGTCCCGGTCATCGCCACACTCAACGCGTCGGAGGCGATCCTCACGCTCGCGGCCCTCGGCTTCCTCGGCTTCGGCATCGAGCCGTCGTCGGCTGCCGAGTGGGGATACGACCTCAACAAGGCGATGTCCGATGCCACCAACGGCATCTGGTGGACGGGTGTCTTCCCCGGCATGGCCATCGTCCTGATGGTGATGGGCGTGACGCTGGTCGGCGAGAGCCTCAACGACGTCCTCAACCCGCTGCTCAAGGCACGCGGGGGCGACACCACCACCTCGGACGAGGAGGAGATCAGCGCCGAGTACGCCGCCGCCGTCGCGGAGGCGGGCCTGGACTCGGAGGTGGCCGAGGAGGCCGCCGCCGTGGACGAGGACGTACGCCGTGTGGCGACGCTGAGCCTCACCGACCTCGCGGTCACCTTCCGTACCGGTGCAGCACCGGTCCATGCGGTCAAGGGCGTCAGCTTCGACGTCGCCCCGGGCGAGGTGGTCGCGGTCGTCGGCGAGTCGGGTTCCGGCAAGTCGGTGACCTCGCGTGCCGTCATGGGTCTGCTGCCGGCGACGGCGGTGGTCTCGGGCTCGGCGCTGCTGCGCGCCGGCTCCGGCGGCGACTCGCGCGAGATGATCGGGATGTCGGAGCGCAAGCTCCGCACCGTCCGAGGCGACCAGGTGTCGATGATCTTCCAGGAGCCCGGTACGGCGCTGGACCCGGTCTACACCGTCGGCTGGCAGCTCGTGGAGATGATCCGCACGCACCGCGACATCTCCAAGAAGGAGGCGCGGGCGCGGGCGGTCGAGCTCCTCGACCTCGTCGGTCTGCCGGACCCGGAGCGGCGGGTGGACTACTACCCGCACCAGCTGTCCGGCGGCCAGAAGCAGCGGGTGATGATCGCGATGGCGATCGCGCTCGAGCCGGACGTCATCATCGCCGACGAGCCGACCACCGCGCTCGACGTCACCGTGCAGGCCGCCATCATCGAGCTGCTGCTCGACCTGCGCGACCGGCTCGGCACGGCGATCGTCCTCATCACCCACAACATGGGGGTCGTCGCCGACGTCGCGGACCGCGCCGTCGTGATGTACCGGGGCGAGATCGTCGAGCAGGCACCGGTCGACCGGCTGTTCGCCGCTCCGCGTCACCCGTACACGCGCCGGCTGCTCGACGCCGTGCCCCACCTCGGCCAGGGTGTCGGCGCGCCGCCGGTGGCGGAGGACGCGCCGGCGGTGCTGACCATGCAGGGGGTGACCGTCGAGTTCGCCGGTCGCCTCGGACAGCCGTCGTTCCGCGCCGTCGACGACGTGGACCTCGTCGTGCGTCGTGGTGAGGTCCTCGGTCTCGTCGGTGAGTCGGGGAGCGGAAAGTCGACGCTCGGTCGCGTGGCCGTCGGCCTGCAGAAGGCGACGGAGGGCGCGGTTCTCATCGGGGACGTGGACATCACGTCGCAGTCCGACCGTCGGCTCCGGTCGATGCGCGGACGCTTCGGTTTCGTCTTCCAGGACCCGGCGGCCTCACTCAATCCTCACCTCACGATCAGCGAGTGCGTCGCCGAGCCGCTGAAGGTGCAGAGCGACCTGTCGGCCTCCGATCAACGGGCCAAGGTCGCCGCCCTGCTCGACCGCGTCCAGCTGCCGTCGTCGTACGCCGGCCGGTACCCGCACGAGCTGTCCGGTGGACAGCGGCAGCGGGTGAGCCTCGCCCGTGCGCTCGCGCTCGATCCCGACCTGTTGATCGCGGACGAGCCGACGTCGGCCCTCGACGTGTCGGTCCAGGCGAAGGTGCTCGACCTGTTCTCCGAGCTGCAGCGCGACCTCCAGTTCGCCTGCCTCTTCATCAGCCACGACCTGGCGGTGGTCGACGCGCTCGCCAACCGTGTCGCCGTGATGCGCCACGGGCGGATCGTCGAGGAGGGGACCCGGCAGGAGGTGCTGCACGCACCGCGCGAGGAGTACACCCGCCAGCTCATCGCCGCGGTGCCCGTGCCGGACCCCGCGGAGCAGCGCCGTCGACGCGCTGCCCGGGGAGCGCTGCTCACCGACGTGGAGTGACCGTCCGGCGGCGGGCGCCCGTTCCGGCGTCCGTCGCCGACCGCCGCCGCGGCTATCGTTCCTGCCATGGCTTCCTACCGGCGATTCGTGGCGCTCGGCGACAGCACGACGGAAGGCGTGGGGGACACCCCGTACGCGGACGGTGCACCGCGCGGGTGGGCCGACCGGTTCGCCGTGCTGCTCGCCGAGGCCGATCCGGCGACGACGTACGCCAACCTCGCCGTACGCGGGAAGGTGACTGCCGAGGTCCGCGCCGAGCAGCTCGGGCCGGCGCTCGCGCTCGAACCCGACCTGGTGAGCCTCGTCGTCGCGATGAACGACCTCATCCGGCCGACGTTCTCCGCTGAGCGCATCGTCGCCGACGTCGACGCGATGGTCGGGCCGCTACGGCGTCAGGGTGCCACCGTCCTTCTGATGACGTTCCCGGACCTGTCGGCCGTCTCACCCGTCGGCCGAGCGCTGCGGGGACGCGTCGCCGCCCTGAACCGCGGGTTCCGCACCATCACCGCACGGTACGGCGCCACGTTGCTCGACATCGCGACCGTCCCCACCGCGGGCGACCCCCGGGTGTGGGCCGACGACCGGCTGCACCTCAACCCCGACGGGCACGCCCTGCTCGCGGCGGCCATGGCGTCGACCGCCGGCCTTCCCGACGCCGGTCGGGCGTGGCAGGAGCCCCTGCCGCCGCCCGTACGCGTCGGTGCGCGGGAACGCGTCGGCACCGAGGTGTCCTGGTACCGCGCGCACGTCGGACCGTGGCTCGGACGCCGGCTCACCGGACGGTCGTCGGGCGACGGCCGTACGGCGAAGCGTCCGTTGCTCCAACCGGTGCTGCCCGCCGGGCAGCACGACGCGACGTAGCCGCCGGTCCGGCATACGGTCGAACCATGCGAGTCGGCATCGTCATCCTTCCGGACCAGCGCTGGGAGGTCGCCGGGACCCGGTGGCGGCGTGCTGAGGAGTACGGCTTCGCCCACGCGTGGACGTACGACCACATCGGGTGGCGCGACCTCGTCGACGGCCCGTGGTTCGATGCGGCGGTCACCTTGACCGCTGCCGCGGCGGCGACGTCGTCCCTGCGGCTCGGCACGCTCGTCGCGTCCCCGAACTTCCGTCACCCCGTGCACTTCGCCCGCGAGGTGACAGCGCTGGACGACGTGTCCGGCGGTCGCTTCATGCTCGGCGCGGGAGTGGGCGGGCTGAACTACGACGCCGCCGTCCTCGGACAACGACCACTGACACCTCGCGAGCGGGTCGACAGGTTCGGTGAGTTCCTGGATCTCCTCGACCGGATCCTGCGCGGCGAGCATGTCACTCACGAGGGCGCCTACTTCTCCGCCGTGGACGCCCGAGGGACACCGGGGTGCGTCCAGGTTCCGCGTGTGCCCTTCGTCGTCGCCGCAACGGGCCCACGAACGATGCGGCTCGCCGCACGGTACGGCGCAGGCTGGGTGACGACCGGCGGCGCGAGCCGCGATCTGGAGGCCTGGTGGGCGGAGACCGCGGCGCAGACGCATCAGCTGGATGCGGCTCTGGAGGCAGAGGGGCGGCAACCAGGGTCGATCGATCGCTACCTCCTCCTCGATCCGGGTGCGCCCGTCTACTCGCTGTCGAGCGTCGCGTTTCTCACCGAGGCGGTGGAGCGGGCCGCCGGGCTCGGCTTCACCGACGTCGTCACGACCTGGCCGCGTGAGTCGGGATGGTTCGCCGGGGACGAGTCGGTGCTCGACGACGTAGCGACGACGCTGCTCGACGCACGGTCTGCGATGTGAAACCGCTCCTGCTCCTGAGCATCCGCGAGGACGATGATGCCGCCGACGAGGAGTACGCCGCCTTCCTGCGCTTCGGCGACCTGACCGAGGAGTCGCTGCGGCGCGTCCGGATGGAGAAGGGCCCGCTCGGCACCGTCGAGGTCGACGACTACGCAGGCATCGTGCTCGGAGGCGGACCCTTCAACGCGAGCGATCCCGACGATGCCAAGTCGGTGGTCCAGCGCCGTGTCGAACGGGAGCTCGCCGACCTCCTCGACGTGGTGGTCGCACGGGACCTGCCGTTCCTCGGCGCCTGCTACGGCATCGGAGTCCTCGGCACCCACCAGGGCGCGACGGTCGACCGCGAGTTCGCTGAACCGATCAGCAGGGTCCCGGTGACCCTGACCGAAGCCGGCCGTGCGGATCCGGTGTTCGCGAGCCTTCCGAGCACCTTCGACGCGTTCGTCGGCCACAAGGAGGCGATCAGCGCTCTGCCGCCCCGCGCGGTCGTGCTCGCCTCGTCGCCCCTCTGTCCTGTGCAGGCCTTCCGGGTGGGGCGGCACGTCTACGCGACGCAGTTCCATCCCGAGCTCGACGTCGAGGGGCTCTGCACCCGCATCACGACGTACCGGCACCACGGCTACTTCGAGCCGTCCGAGCACGACGCCCTCCACGCCATGGCGCGTGCCAGCGTCGTGGTCGACCCTCCCACGGTCGTACGTCGCTTCGTGGCCGTGGCCCGCGAGCGCGGGGCCGGACAGCACGAAGGCCGGACCCCCTGAGGGATCCGGCCTTCGTCGATCTCGTCGGAGATCACAGTGTGGAGCTGAGGGGACTCGAACCCCTAACCCCCTGCTTGCAAAGCAGGTGCGCTACCAATTGCGCCACAGCCCCGGACGGCGCCGGCGCGAGGTGCGCCAGCTGACTGTCAGACCTTGTCGGTCGCGTCTGCCCACGGCTGAGCAGCGTTGCCGGCCTTCTTCTTCCGGTTCACCACCACGAAGAGACCAGCGGCGGCGATGACGGCGATCACAAGCTTCTTCATCTGACACTCCTCTAGGTGGGGGTCGAGTGGGCCTAACAGGACTTGAACCTGTGACCTCTTCCTTATCAGGGAAGCGCTCTAACCAAGCTGAGCTATAGGCCCCGGTCTCCGAAGCGGTGAACCGTCGGAGACTCTACCTGGTGCTGAGTCGCCCGCCCAAATCGGGGTCGGCCAGCACCAGGTGACGTCTCACTCGTCCTCGGCGAGCGTGACCTCGAAACCGCCGAGAAGCTGGGCTGCGAGGTTGTAGAGGAAGGCTCCGACGGTGGCCAGCGCCGTGATGAGGATGACATCGATGGCCGCCACGACGATGGTCAGACCGATGATGCGACCGAACCCGACGTACTCGCCGATGTCGAACGCGTCCGCGTTGTCGTTGAGGACTGTCGCCACGGTGGAGTTGATCGCGTCCCAGACGCCGGCCGCTCCCAGGACCGCCCACACGAGCGTCACAGCGACGACGGTGACGATCCCGAGAGCGATCGCGAGCGCGAACGACATCTTCATGACCGACCACGGGTCGACGCGGTGGACACGCAGTCGTGCCTTGCGGGTCGTCTTGGCGGGAGCCTTCGGAGCATCCTCGTACGGCTTGGGCCGGCGCTGCTTGCCCGTGCGGGTCTGCTCGGCCGGGGACACGGTCGGCACCGAGACGACCGGCTGCGTCACCGTCGGCGCGTCCTTGGCCTTCGCCTCGGCCTCGGCGATGGCGCCGGCGGTCTGGACCGGGACCTTCGCCGCGGGGCGCGTGGCGGTCGTGTCGTCAGCCTTGCGGGCCGCCGGGCTCGCACTCGGCGTCGCCTTGGCGGGCGCCTGCTGTGCGGGCGCTGGCTTGGCGGGCGCTGGCTTGGCGGGCGCCTGCTGTGCGGGCGCTGGCTTGCCTGGCGCCTGCTGTGCGGGCGCCGACTGCGCGGCGGTGAGCTTGCCGGGCGCCTGCTGCGCGGGCGCCGACTGACCGGCAGGACGGGTGCCCGGCGCGGGCGGGGCAGGCTTCGACGGCGCGGCCGGTGGCGTGCCCACCGGCTTGGCCGGCGCGGCGGGAGCCGCCTGCGCTGCGGGTGGCGTGCTCGGCGTGGTCGGCGTGGTCGGCCCTGGCTGGGGCGAGGCCGGCGCTGCCGCGGGCGTCGTCGGACCAGGTCGAGCTGCCTGGGCGCTGGGTGAGCTCGGACGGCCCTGACCCTGAGGTGCGGCCTGCTGCCCGGGACGGGGCGAGTTCTGCTGGGCCGGACGGGGTGCCGGCTGCTGGGGCGCAGGCGGGGCCGGCGTCGCCGGCGCGGCAGGAGGGCTCGAAGGCCGCTGCGCAGGACGACCCCCGTTCAGGCTCCCCGGCGTGGGCTGGGCGGGTCGACGCTGGCCACCGTTGGTGGCACCGCTGTCGGGCGCGCTCTGCCTCGGCCGCTCGGGAGCCGTGGGGTTCGGCTTGCGGTCCGTCATGCTTCCTCCTGGGCGTCGGGGGTGGTGGTCTCCGGCTCCGGTGCCTCGACCGTCTCCTCGGCGTCGGACTCATCGACAGTATCCAACAGTGTCGAGTTCTCTTCATTCCGCGCAAGGGCGACCACTTCGTCGTCACCCTTCACACCGACGAACTTGACGCCCATCGTGTCACGACCGGTAAAGGACACGTCCGCGACTCGGGACCGCGTGATCTGCCCGCTGGCCTTGATCGCGATGATCTCGTCGTCGTCGTCGACCACCATGGCGCCGACGAGCGACCCGCGCTCGTCCTGGAGCTTCATCGCCTTGATGCCCAGCCCGCCGCGACCCTGGACGCGGTACTGGTCCACCGGTGTCTTCTTGGCGTAGCCGCCGTTCGTGGCGGTGAAGACGAACTGCTCCCGGTCGTGCTCGCCCGGCTGGATCACGGCCATCGACAACAGCTCGTCGGTCTCACGGAACTTCATCCCCGTGACGCCGGACGTGGCGCGTCCCATCGGTCGCAACGCGTCGTCGTCCGCGGTGAACCGGATCGATTGCGCTCGCCGTGAGAACAACACCAGGTCGTCGTCCGGGCTGACCAGCTCGGCTCCGACGAGCTCGTCGTCGGCGTCACGGAAGTTGATGGCGATGACGCCTGCCTGGCGCGGGCTGTTGTAGTCCGCGAGGCGCGTCTTCTTCACGAGGCCGTGCTTGGTCGCGAGGACGAGGTAAGGGGACTGGAAGTAGTCGCGGATCGCGAGCACCTGCGCGATCTGCTCGTCCGGCTGGAACTGGAGCAGTCCGGCGACGTGCCCGCCCTTCGCGTCGCGGCCGGCCTCCGGGAGCTGGTAGGCCTTGGCCCGGTAGACGCGTCCGGCGGTCGTGAAGAACAGGATCCACTGGTGGGTGGTCGTCGAGAAGAGATGGTCGACGACGTCGTCACCGCGCAGCGTCGCACCGCGGACGCCCTTGCCGCCGCGCTTCTGCACGCGGTAGAGGTCGGTCTTCGTGCGCTTGACGTAGCCGCCGCGGGTGATCGTGACGACGACGTCCTCGTCGGGGATCAGGTCCTCGATCGACAGGTCGCCGTCGGCGGGGATGATGCGCGTACGGCGGTCGTCGCCGTACTTCTCGACGATCGCGGTGAGTTCCTCGGCCACGATCGAGCGCTGGCGCGTGACGTTGGACAGGATGTCCTTGTAGTCGGCGATCTCGGCCTCGATCTCGGCGAGCTCGTCGATGATCTTCTGCCGCTCGAGGGCGGCGAGCCGACGCAGCTGCATGTCGAGGATCGCGCGCGCCTGGATCTCGTCGATCTCGAGCAGCTGGATCAGGCCGTTGCTCGCGTCCTCGGTGGTCTGGCTCGCGCGGATCAGCGCGATGACCTCGTCGAGCATGTCGAGCGCCTTGACCAGACCGCGCAGGACGTGGGCACGCTCTTCGGCCTTGCGGAGGAGGTACTCGGTGCGACGCCTGATGACCTCGACCTGGTGCTCGATCCAGTTGCTGATGAACTGGTCGAGCGTGAGCGTGCGCGGCACCTCGTCGACGAGGGCCAGCATGTTGGCGGAGAAGTTCGTCTGCAGCTCGGTGTGCTTGTAGAGGTTGTTCAGCACGACCCGCGCGACGGCGTCCCGCTTGAGCTCGACGACCAGGCGGCGTCCGACCCGGGAGCTCGACTCGTCCCGCACGTCCGAGATGCCCTGGACGCGACCCGAGTTGACGAGGTCGGCGATCTTGGTGAGCAGGTTGTCGGGGTTGACCTGGTAGGGCAGCTCCTTGACGACCAGCGAGATCTTGCCCTTGTTGTCCTCTTCGATGTCGACGACGGCGCGCATCGTCACCGAGCCGCGGCCGGTGCGGTAGACGTCCTCGATGCCCTGGGTGCCGACGATCATCGCGTTGGTGGGGAAGTCGGGGCCCTTGATCCGATCCATGAGGGCCTCGAGCAGCTCTTCGCGTTGTGCGTCGGGGTGCTCGAGCGCCCAGATCGCACCGTCGGCGACCTCGCGCAGGTTGTGCGGAGGGATGTTCGTCGCCATGCCGACGGCGATGCCGGCCGAGCCGTTGACGAGCAGGTTGGGGATGCGCGCAGGCAGGACCTTCGGCTCGAGTGACCGGCCGTCGTAGTTCGGCGTGAAGTCGACGGTCTCCTTGTCGATGTCGCGCACCATCTCCATGGCGATCGGCGCGAGCCGGCACTCGGTGTAACGCATGGCCGCCGCGTCGTCGTTGCCCGGCGAGCCGAAGTTGCCCTGGCCGTCGACCATCGGATAGCGGAGCACCCACGTCTGCGCGAGGCGTACGAGCGTGTCGTAGATCGCGGTGTCGCCGTGCGGGTGGTACTGACCCATGACGTCACCGACGATGCGCGAGCACTTGCTGTATCCGCGGTCGGGACGGTAGCCACCGTCGTACATCGCGTAGAGAACACGGCGGTGCACAGGCTTCAGGCCGTCGCGGACGTCGGGCAGCGCGCGAGCGACGATGACGCTCATCGCGTAGTCGATGTACGAGCGCTGCATCTCGGTCTGCAGCTCGACGCGCTCGATCCGCTGCGGCGGCGGCATGGGTGTCTCGGTCACGAGAGGTTTCCTTCGTACGGGTCAGTGTTCAGATGACTCTGCTTGTCGCTCGACATCGTGCGGGGCTCGGCTCCAGGCATGCCGCTCGTTCCTCGCGCCATTCCTTTCGCCTCACTCCTCAGATGTCGAGGAACCGGACGTCCTTGGCGTTGCGCTGGATGAACGCGCGTCGCTGCTCGACGTCCTCGCCCATGAGGACGGTGAAGACCTCGTCGGCGTTCGCCGCGTCGTCGAGCGTGACCTGGCGCAGGATCCGCTGCTCCGGGTCCATCGTGGTCTCCCACAGCTCGTGGTCGTTCATCTCGCCGAGACCCTTGTAGCGCTGGACCGGCGCCTCCTTGGGAAGGCGCTTGCCCGCGGCCTTGCCGGCCTCGAGCAGAGCGTCGCGCTCACGGTCGGAGTACGCGAGCTCGTGCGGCTGGTTGGTCCACTTCAGCTTGAACAGCGGCGGCTGCGCGAGATAGACGTAGCCGCCGTCGATCAGCGGCTTCATGAAGCGGAAGAGCAGCGTGAGCAGCAGCGTCGAGATGTGCTGGCCGTCGACGTCGGCGTCCGCCATCAGGACGACCTTGTGGTAGCGCAGCTTGTCGATGTCGAAGTCGTCGGTCACGCCCGTGCCGAGCGCGGAGATGATCGCCTGCACCTCGGCGTTCTGAAGGATCTTGTCGATCCGCGCCTTCTCGACGTTGAGGATCTTGCCGCGGAGCGGGAGGATCGCCTGGATCCGGGGATCGCGTCCGCCCTTGGCCGAGCCGCCGGCGGAGTTGCCCTCCACGATGAAGAGCTCGCACTCCTCCGGGTTGCGCGACGAGCAGTCGGCCAGCTTGCCCGGGAGACCCGCACCGCCGAGCAGACCCTTGCGGTTGCGTGCGAGGTCGCGGGCCTTGCGCGCCGCCATCCGGGCAGCCGCCGCGTCGATGCTCTTGCGGATGACGAGCTTGCCCTCGGCGGGGTTCTGCTCGAACCACGCGCCGAGGTGGTCGTTGGTCACCGTCTGGACGTAGGACCGCGCCTCGGTGTTGCCGAGCTTGGTCTTGGTCTGGCCCTCGAACTGCGGCTCGGAGAGCTTGATCGAGATGATGGCGGCCAGGCCCTCGCGGATGTCGTCGCCGGAGAGCCGGTCCTCCTTCTTCTTGATGAGGCCCTGGTCCTCCGCGAACTTGTTGACCGTGTAGGTCAGCGCCGAGCGGAAGCCTTCCTCGTGCGTGCCGCCCTCGTGGGTGTTGATCGCGTTCGCGAACGTGTGCACGGACTCGGAGAACGAGGTGTTCCACTGCATCGCGATCTCGAGACCGAGACCGGCATCGGGGTTCTGGGCCTCGAAGGCGATGACCTCGCGGTTGAGCGGCGTGCGGTTGCCGGTGTTGATGTGCTTCACGTAGTCGACGAGACCGTCGTCGTACTTGAAGCGTCGCTCCATCAGGCCCTCGGCGATGCCGCCGGTCGCGCTGTCGTCGGGCGCGATGTCCTGCGTGGCCTCGGCGCTCTGCAGCGCGTCGGCCACCTCGCCCGCAGCGGGGCGCTCGTCACGCACACGGATCTCGAGGCCCTTGTTGAGGAACGCCATCTCACGGAACCGCGTCGCGAGCGTCTCGAACGAGTAGGTCGTCGTCTCGAAGATGTCGTCGCTGGCGTAGAACGTGATCGTCGTGCCGGTGGAGTCGGTCTCCTCGCCCCGCTCGAGCGGACCGTCCGGTGCGCCGTACGTGAAGGACTGGCGCCACACGTAGCCCTCGCGCCCGACCTCGACGTACAGCTTGGTCGAGAGCGCGTTGACCACGGAGACGCCCACGCCGTGCAGACCGCCCGACACCTTGTATCCGCCGCCGCCGAACTTGCCGCCGGCGTGCAGGGACGTGAGGACGAGCGTGACGGTCGGGATCTTCTCGATCGGGTGGTCCTTCACCGGGATGCCACGCCCGTTGTCGACGACCTTCACGCCGCCGTCGGCGAGGAGGGTCACCTCGATCGTGTCGCAGAAGCCGGCCATCGCCTCGTCGACGGAGTTGTCGACGACCTCCTGGACGAGGTGGTGCAGGCCTCGCTCACCGGTGGAGCCGATGTACATGCCCGGACGCTTGCGGACGGCATCGAGGCCCTCGAGGACCTGGATGTCCCCGGCGTCGTAGGAGGATCCCGAAGGTGCCGGGTCGGTCTCGGGGGTAGGGATCGACTCGCTCACAGGCGGGTGGCCTCCATCGTCGTCGTGTGACATCGTCACGGAACTCGCAGACGCCCCGACCTGGGCTGCTCGCCGCCAGGCGAGCGGATCGGGACGCGACTGACCTATTGTAGCCGGTAGAGGCCCTTCTACAGGCATCCTCGTCTCGGGGTGGGGGCGGTCGCCGGGTCAGGAGGGTTCTGAGAGGCCTCAGAGGGCCGCTGTCGTCGCCCAGGACCCGCCCGGCAATGCCCCGTATGCGCCCATGGCTCCCCAAGGACCCCACACAGGCCCTCACGGTTCGCGTCTTTCGAGGCACCGTTCTGAGGCGCAGTTGAGCGATACGGCAAGGTAGACGACATGGCACCACCGACGGTCACGCGCGCACCGTCCGCGGCACGGGTTCCTGGACGCGGACGCACGATCTCCGCTGCCCTCGCCCTGCTCGTCCTGTCCGTGACCGCGCTCTACCTCGTGGTCACGTACCTTCTCGCGACGCGCGACGGGCAGCGGCTCGACCAGTCCGCCATGGAGGCCGTGTACGCCCGGCGCGACGCGCTCGAGCAGCTCCTCTCCGTCCTCGGCTACCTCTCCATCGGCACGATGGCCGCGGCCATGGTCGTCCTCGCGGCGATGGCGGTGCTTCGCCGCCGGTTCGCGGCCGCGTTCGGTGCTGTGGTGCTGCTTGTCGGGGCCAACGTGACGACGCAGCTCCTCAAGCGGGCCATCCTCGAGCGTCCCGACTACAGCTACGGGTGGCACGTCAACAGCCTGCCGAGCGGGCACACGACAGCCGCGATCTCGCTGGTCCTCGCGGCCCTCCTCGTCGCGCCGATCGCCCTTCGTTGGCTCGTGGTCATGGGCGGCACCGGCGTCGTGGTGCTCACCGGTGTCTCGACGGTCGTCGCCGGCTGGCACCGCCCTGCCGACGTGCTGGCCGCCCTCGCAGTGGGTCTGATCTGGGGTGCAGGGGTCGTCCTGGTCCTCGCGCTGCGCCGTGGCGGACCACCTGCCGGCACGTTGCTGGGGTCGCTCGGCCTCGCCCTCGTCGGAGCGGCCGTCGCCGGCGTCGTGCTTCTCGTGATCGGCGTACGCCCCGACGGCGGTTGGTCCGGTCTCGGTCCCGCGGCGGCGGTCATGGCCGCGATCGGGTTCGCGACCGCACTGTCGGTCGCGGTGTTCGACCGGCTGTCGTCGGTCTTCGCGCGCTGAGCGGTCTCACCCGTACGTGTCGCGCGGGCCTCGCCCGCGGACGCGGAGGGAGCCCTTGGCCCAGCTCGGTCCCTGCGGACCCCGCACGTTGATCCGGGTCACCGTCCCGTCGCCGAGCCGCTCGTTGAGCCGACCGACCACGTTCGGCGCGAGCAGCCGCAGCTGGGTCGCCCAGGCCGTCGAGTCCGCGAGGACGGTCAGCTGGCCGTCCGCGTACGTCTCCGGACGGCAGTGCTCGGCGATGTCCGGTCCGACGATCTCCGCCCAGCGTCCGAACAGTCCGTGCACGGCGACCTCCGTGTCCCACCCGTGCTCGCTGACCAGACGGTCGAGGGTCGACTCGAGCAGCTGCGGGTCGCGGTCGTCCGGATGTGCTCCCGACGCGCTCGGGGTGGTGCGCTGCCGGCGACGCGCACGTGCCTTGCCACCGCGCGGCGCCGCGGGCCCGACGCCGCGGTAGGAGCGGGCGATGCTCCGAGCGAGCTCGATGCCGTCCGACCGGTGCTCGGGCTCGTCGGGAGCCGGCTCGGCCCGCTTCTCCTCGCGCTGCCGGCCGTCGGCCGCTTCCGTGCCGCCTGCCTCCGTGCCGTCGGTCGGACCACCTCGGTCGTCAGGCATCGGTCGCCTCCTCGGCGCGGGTCGCGGTGCCCGCAGCCACGTCGTACCGGCGCCCTCGCAGACCGGTCGGCACGTCCTCTGCCACCGCTGCCGTCACCAGCACCTGCTCGGCCTCGGTGACCCGGTCGGCGAGGTGGGAGCGGCGATCGCGGTCGAGCTCGGCGAAGACGTCGTCCAGGATCAGGATCGGGTCGTCGCCGTCGGCACGCAAGAGGTCGTACGACGCGAGCCGTAGCGCGAGCGCGAACGACCAGGACTCGCCGTGGCTCGCGTAGCCCTTCGCCGGGAGGTCCCCGAGCGACAGGACCACGTCGTCGCGATGCGGTCCCACGAGGCTGACGCCGCGGTCGATCTCGTCGCGACGCCGCTCCCGCATCTGCTCGGCCATCGCCTCGCGCAGCACGTCGCGGTCGCGGGTGTCGGGGTGGTCGAACGACGGTTTGTACTCGGCGACCGCTGCCGTGCGCTCCGCCGCGGCCGAGGCGGCTACGTCACGGTAGGCCGCCGCGAGGTACGGGCCGAGCTCGTCCAGCAGCGCGAGCCGCGCCGCGAGGAGCTCACCGCCGTACGCCGCGAGCTGGCCGTCCCAGACGTCGAGGGTCTCGAGCCCCTTGCCCCGTCCCGCCTGCCGTGCCGTCTTGAGCAGGGAGTTGCGCTGGCGGAGCGCACGGTCGTAGTCGGCGCGCACCCCCGCGAACCGGGGTGAGCGCAGGATCAGGAGGGCGTCGAGGAAGTGGCGCCTGTCGCTCGGGTCGCCCTTGACGAGGCGGAGGTCCTCGGGCGAGAAGACGACGGACCGCAGCCATCCGAGCAGGTCGCGCGGGCGGGGGAGCGGGCCTCGGTTCACGCGCGCCCGGTTGGAGCGGCCCGGCGTGATCTCGATCTCGAGCAGCGCCGTACGGTCCCCGCGCTCGACCGACGCGCGGACGACGGCGCGCTCGGCACCGACCCGGACCAGTGGGGCGTCGGCCGCGACGCGGTGCGACCCCAGCGTGGCGAGGTAGTCGATGGCCTCCACCAGGTTGGTCTTGCCCTGGCCGTTCGCACCGATGAACGCGCTGGCGCCGGGTTCGAGGGGGAGCTCGAGCTCGGGGTAGGAGCGGAAGTCGTGGAGCGAGAGGTGGGTGACGTGCACGGTCCTCGGGCTACTCCGACTTCACCGCGTGGCCGCCGAACTGGTTGCGCATGGCCGCGATCGCCTTCATCGCAGGCGAGTCGTCCTGGCGCGACGAGAACCGCGCGAACAGCGACGCAGCGATGGCGGGCGTCGGCACGGCGTTGTCGATCGCTGCCTCGACCGTCCAGCGCCCCTCGCCCGAATCCTCCGCGTAGCCGCGGATGCTGGCGAGACCCGGGTCCTCCTCCAGCGCCTTGACCAGCAGGTCGAGCAGCCATGAGCGTACGACGGTGCCCTCGCGCCACGATCCGAACACCTCGGTGACGTCGTCGACGAGGTCGACCTTCTCGAGGAGCTCGTAGCCCTCGGCGTACGCCTGCATCATCGCGTACTCGATGCCGTTGTGGACCATCTTGGAGAAGTGGCCGGCGCCCACGCTGCCCGCACGGACGAAGCCGGTCGAGGCGCTCGGGCGGAGCGCGTCGAAGGCCGGCTGGACCTTGGCGATGTCGTCGGGAGCGCCGCCGACCATGAGGGCGTACCCCTCGGTCAGGCCCCAGACACCGCCGCTGACCCCGCAGTCGACGAAGCCGATGCCCTTCTCGGCGAGCTCGCCGGCGTGGCGCAGGTCGTCGGTCCAGCGCGAGTTGCCGCCGTCGACCACCACGTCGCCCTGTCCGAGCAGGTCCCGCAGCTGCGCGATCGTCTCGTGGGTCGGGTCACCGGCCGGGACCATCACCCACACGACCTTCGGGGAGGGGAGAGCCTCCACCAGCGCTCCGAGGGAGGCGACGTCCGCGAGGTCGGGATTGCGGTCGTACCCGACGACGGTGACGCCCGCTCGGCGCATGCGCTCGCGCATGTTGCCGCCCATCTTGCCCAGGCCGATCAGTCCGATGTCCATGGCTCTCCTTCGTGCTGGAACGGCCCCGAGACTGGAACGGCCCCGAGAAGCATGCGGGTGCGGGTGGTGCTCAGCCGGGCAGTCGCATCGGCATGATGAGGTACCGGAAGGACGTGTTGGGCTCACCGCCGAGCTCCTGGACACCGGCCAGCGTCGCGGGGCGGCTGGCCTGCGTGAACGACAGGTGCACGGCCGGCTCCGTCATGACCTGGAGGCCTTCGAGCAGGAAGGTGGGGTTGAACCCGACGACGATGTCGTCGCCGTCGACCCGTGCCTCCAGCGTCTCCTGCGCCTGGGCGTCGTCGCCGCTTCCCGACTCGAGGAGGACCTGACCGTCGGAGAACGTCAGGCGGACGGGTGTGTTGCGCTCGGCGACTAGCGAGACGCGACGGACGGCGTCGATCAGCTCCTGGCGGTCGACGTACGCGACGGTGAGCGCGTTGGCGGCGAACAGCTGCCGGACCTTCGGGAACTCACCCTCGAGCATCCGCGTCGTCGTACGACGGGTGCCGGACGCCGTGGATCCCTCGAAGCCGATGAGTCCGGGGCCCTGGTCGCCCGTGGCGACGGCCATCGTCAGCTCTCCGCCCGCCGTGAACGACTTGGCGATGTCGGACAGCGTCTTGGCGGGAACGACGGCGGTGGCCGACGCGTCGGGCGACTCCGGGAACCAGGTCAGCTCACGCAGGCTCGCACGGAACCTGTCGGTCGCGAGCAGCGAGATCCTCGAGCCCTCGAGCTCGATGCGGACGCCGGTCAGCAGCTGCAGGACGTCGTCTCGGCCCGCGGCCGCGACCGCCTGGGCGACTGCCGTGGCGAAGTCGTCCGAGCTCACGGTGCCCGAGGCCGTCGGCATCGCGGGGAGCTGGGGGTAGTCCTCCACCGGCATCGTCTGGAGGCTGAAACGACTGCTGCCGCAGACGACCGAGACCTTGGTGCCGTCGACGGACACGTCGACCGGGCGACCAGGAAGCGACTTGCAGATGTCGGCGAGGAGGCGGCCCGAGACCAGCGCGCGCCCCTCGTCCGCCACGTCGGCGTCGACGGTCGAGCGGGCCGAGGTCTCGTAGTCGAAGCCCGAGAGTGCGATGCCCCCGTCGGTGCTCTCGACCATCAGGCCGGCGAGCACGGGGACGGTCGGACGGGTCGGCAGGCTCCGAGCCGTCCAGGCGACTGCGTCGGCCAAGGCGTCGCGGTCGATGCGGAACTTCACAGCGCTGTGCCTCCGGACGGGTGGTTCCGGCCAGGACTCGGCCGGGGGGAATGACATGTTTCCTGGAATCCTGCCACGGCTCCGGCTCCGGCGACCACTCAGGGATCTTGTCATTCGTCGTCCCCAGGTCTGGCCTGTGGATGACTTCGAAGGAATCCCAAGATATTGAGGTTCTCACCATAGGAGTAGGTGCTGTGCATGAGGTGGATAACTCTTGTCGTTCCAGGTCAGGGTCAGTTTTCACGTGCGCGGCCGGTGTGGATGACGCCCCCTTCGGCTGTGCGGGCCCGTGGACGAGACCGAGTGGCTCCCCAGCGTGTGCACCGTTGTGTGGGGCCCTGTGCACGAACTGGTGCTGTTATCCCCAGGGGTTTCCCCAGGTGTGGGTAGTCCAGAAAGACAAGAAAAGGGGCCGGTACGCGTGGCGTACCGGCCCCTTCGAGGCCTGATGTCGGCGAGATCGGCGCTCTAGCTCGCCTGCCGGGCCTGCTGCTTGATGCGGTTGGTGAGCTCCGTGACGTGGTTGTAGACGACTCGACGCTCGGCCATCAGCGTGCGGATCTTGCGGTCGGCGTGCATGACGGTGGTGTGGTCGCGACCGCCGAAGTGCTGTCCGATCTTGGGCAGCGACAGCTCGGTGAGCTCGCGACAGAGGTACATCGCGATCTGACGTGCCTGGACGAGCCCGCGTGACCGGCTCGCACCGCAGATCTCCTCGATCGAGTACTCGAGGTACGACGCGGTCTGGGCGATGATCAGCCCCGCGGTGATCTCCGGCTCGCCGCCCTCGGGGATGAGGTCCTTGAGCACGATCTCAGCGAGCGGCAGGTCCACGGCCTGGTGGTTGAGGCTGGCGAAGGCGGTCGCGCGGATGAGCGCGCCCTCGAGCTCGCGGATGTTCGTCTGGATGCGGCTGGCGATGAACTCGAGCACCTCCGGCGGGACCGTCAGCTTCTCGATCTCGGCCTTCTTGCTCAGGATCGCGATGCGGGTCTCGAGGTCGGGAGGCTGCACGTCGGTGGTCAGGCCCCACTCGAACCGGCTCCGGAGGCGGTCCTCCAGCGACTCGAGTCCGCGTGGCGGCCGGTCGGACGTGATGACGATCTGCTTGTTGGACCCGTGGAGGGTGTTGAAGGTGTGGAAGAACTCCTCCTGGGTCTGGATCTTTCCCTCGAGGAACTGGATGTCGTCGATCAGCAGGACGTCGGTGTCGCGATAGCGACGCTGCAACGCAGGCATCCGGTCGTCACGGATGGCGTTGATGAAGTCGTTGGTGAACTCCTCGGTGCTGACGTAGCGCACGCGGGCGTTCGCGTAGAGGCTCCTGACGTAGTGCCCGATCGCGTGGAGGAGGTGCGTCTTGCCGAGGCCGGACTCGCCGTAGATCATCAGCGGGTTGTACGCCCGACCCGGCGCCTCTGCGACGGCGACGGCCGCCGCATGGGCGAACCGGTTGGAGGAGCCGATGACGAAGTTCTCGAAGTGGTAGCGCGGGTTCAGACGGGTCTCGGCCGCGCGGACGTGCTGCGGGGGCCGGGCATGGCTAGCCGTCGGCACGAACGCCGGGGTCGGGTCCTGGTACGGGGGGGTCTCGGCCTCGGCGACCTGCCGGTGCGGCGGTGCGGGCTGCTGCGGGGCTTGGTCGCCGGCCTCGTCGCGGATGCCGTCGGGGATCCGCGGGGCGACGGGCTCGTACGACTCGCGCGACGGCGCCTCGTCGACACGAGAAATGTCCCCTTCTCGATTTGTCGACAAGTCGATGGCGTCGTCGTCGTGCTGCGTCGAGGCCGGGAGGACGTCGGGGTCGACGGTGACGGCGATCCGGATCTCGCGTCCGAACGAGTCGGACAGTGCACGTTCGAGCTGCGGACGGAGGCGGGCCTCCATCTGGGTCCGGGTGAAGTCGTTGGGGACGCCGACGAGGAGCGTGTTCTCGTGCAGGGTGATGGGAACCGAGCTGGTGACCCAGGCACGAGTCGTGACGGGGAGCACCTCGGTGATGGCGTTCCACCTGGTCCGCAACGCTTCGGCGTCGCGTGCGTCACTCGTCGGGGCGTCGGACTCCTGCCGGTTGTTGGGTGACTGCTGTTCGTCCATCGATGGCCCCAATCTCCGGCTCCTGCGACTGGCACAGGCGTCCACATAGTTATCCACAACATGTGGACTTACTGATCCCCGTGATGAGATTCCCGTAATCTCAATGTTTTTCGACCCCACCGGACCGACGAAGGCCCCTGTGGATAGTGGCCTGTTCCGGGGACGCTAACAGCCCGGACAGGCACCGACAACCGATTGTCCACAGGGTCTTCCCGGTTCCGCAACCCGGGGGTTCCGGCGTGTAGCCTGGACGTGGGGCTCCTCACGGGTGTAGGGGCCAGTTTGACCCGCTGTGGAAGCACCACGTACCGTGGTGAGGTCGAAGTCCTCGACACCTGCCGCATGCCTGCGTGCCCCAGCACCTTCTGGTGGACGTCGGCGGGCGGTGGCCGTCGAACCGGCACACGCATGACCGCCCAGTACCCGATGACCGCGAGCGTTGCGGTCCGAGACACGATGGGGAGCTTTCCCGTGACCAAGCGCACCTTCCAGCCGAACAACCGTCGCCGCGCGCGCAAGCACGGCTTCCGCCTGCGCATGCGCACGCGTGCCGGCCGCGCGATCCTGGCGGACCGTCGTCGCAAGGGCCGCACGCGCCTGTCGGCCTGAGACGAGCGGGCTGTGCGGTGCTGAGCCCGGCGCATCGTCTCCGCACGAGCGACGACATCCGAACAACGACGAGGCGAGGACGACGTGCGGGCTCCCGCACCGTCCTCGCCTACGTTCGTTTGGATGCCCGTTCTCCGCAGGATCCGGTCCGCGCGGCGTTCATCGTCGGCAAGCAGGTCGGCGACGCCGTGACTCGCAACACCGTGAAGCGCAGGCTCCGGGCACTGGTCGCTGGCCGGCTCGACAGTCTTCCTGGCGGGACGGACATCGTGATCCGGGCGCTCCCCGCGTCGGCCCGCAAGTCCTCCGCCGAGCTCGCGCCAGACGTCGACCAGGTGCTGTCTCGCCTCTGCACTGCGCCGGCATCGCCATGATCGGCGTGATCGTGCTGTGAAGACCGTCCTCGTCGCCCTGTTGAAGGCGTATCGGTTCGCGATCAGTCCGCTGTACGGTCAGGTCTGTCGGTACTACCCGTCCTGCTCAGCCTATGCGCTCGCCGCCGTGGAAGAGCACGGCGCTGCCCGTGGCAGCTGGTTGGCTGCCCGTCGGCTTGCTCGCTGCCACCCGTGGGCTGCGGGAGGTCTCGACCCAGTTCCCCCCAGATCCGCTGCCCGCGGATCCTCCCCGACTCCACCGCGAGGGGTTTGATGTTCGACGCGATCGTCGACTTTTTCGACACGATCATGCAGGTCCTCTACTACCCGGTCTCCGGGATCATGCTGGCCTGGCACTGGCTGTTCTCACAGCTCGGCCTGGATCCGGACTCCGGCTGGACCTGGGCCCTGTCGATCATCGGCCTGACGATCACGATCCGGATGCTGCTGATCCCGCTGTTCGTGAAGCAGATCAAGGCCAGCCGCAACATGCAGCTGCTGCAGCCGAAGATTCGCGAGCTCCAGAAGAAGTACGGCCACGACCGTGAGCGCATGGCGCAGGAGCAGATGAAGCTGTTCCGCGAGGCCAACACCAACCCGTTCGCGTCCTGCCTCCCTCTGCTGCTGCAGATGCCGATCTTCTTCGCGCTCTTCCGCGTGATCAACGGTGCCGCGAACGGCACCGCGCATGGATTCCTCTCGCCTGAGCAGGCAGAGTCGATGAGCCAGGCCACGTTCCTCGGCGTCCAGATCGCCAGCCAGTTCACCGACCCGACGGTCCACGTGAAGATCGTCTGTGCGGTGCTCGTCGTCCTCATGACCGCCACGACCTTCCTGACGCAGCGGCAGCTGATGTCGAAGAACATGCCCGCCGATGCACTGACCGGCCCGTACGCGCAGCAGCAGAAGCTGCTCCTCTACGTGCTCCCGTTCGTGTTCGCGATCAGCGGCATCGCCTTCCCGGTCGGTGTTCTCCTCTACTGGACGACGTCGAACGCCTGGACGATGGGCCAGCAGTTCTATGTCATCCGCAACAACCCAGCGCCGGGCACGCCCGCCTTCGAGGCGAAGCGCGAGCGCGACAAGCGCCGCGGCAAGCTGCAGGAGCCGACGCCCGAAGCGCCCGCGATCGAGGACAAGCCGGCTGCACCCCGGCGTCAGCAGCCGAAGAAGCAGTCCCGCGAGCAGCGGAAGAAGGGTCCGGCCTCGCAGGGCCAGAGCCCAGCCGCTGATTCGCAGCCAGATTCAGACGACGCGCCGGACGACGAAGCCGGCCAGGGAGGGGCGAAGTCGTGACCGAGACATCACACGAGTCCGAAGCAGCCACCACGCAGCCTGTGGCTGCCGATGACGAAGGCTCGCGAAGCAAGCGCGTGGAGCGCCTCGAGAACGAGGGCGACATCGCAGCTGACTTCCTCGAGGAGCTCCTCGACATCGCGGACGTCGACGGGGACCTCGACATGGACGTCGAGGGCAACCGCGCCTCCGTCTCCATCGTCGGCGGCGATCTGTCGATGCTCGTCGGCCGTGACGGGGAGGTGCTCGAAGCACTCCAGGAGCTGACTCGTCTCGCGGTCTACCGTGAGACCGGCGAACGCAGCCGCCTCATGCTCGATGTCGCTGGCTTCCGTGCTCAGCGTCGCGCCGAGCTCCAGCAGATCGCTGCCGATGCGATCGCGACGGTCCAGGCGTCAGGAGAGCCGGCACGGTTGGTTCCGATGTCGCCGTTCGAGCGCAAGGTGGTCCACGACGCGGTGGCCGCTGCGGGCCTGACGAGCGAGTCTGAGGGCCAGGAGCCTGAGCGCCGCGTCGTCATCCTGGCTGACTGAGGCACATCCCATGGATGTTTCACGTGAAACATCGCCCCCCGACGCCGCTGAGGCGGTGTTTGGTGACCACGTGTCGGCGATATCGGCCTACGTCGACATCCTCGCTGACCAAGGAGTTGTCCGTGGGTTGATCGGCCCACGGGAGCTGCCGCGTCTCTGGGAGCGACACATCCTCAACTGCGGGGTCATGGCGCACGCGCTCGACCCCGGTGCGACGGTGGCAGACGTCGGCAGCGGCGCTGGGCTTCCTGGCCTGGTGTGGGCGATCGCGCGTCCAGACATCGAGATCACGCTGATCGAGCCACTTCTCCGCCGGACGACGTTCCTGACCGAGGTCGTGGACGAGTTGAGGCTCTCCAACGTCACGGTCTTTCGTGGACGCGCAGACGAGGCGAAGGGCCAGTATGACGTGGTGACGTCGCGCGCGGTCGCCGCTCTCGACAAGCTCGTCCGTTGGTCGATGCCCCTCGTGCGGCCGGGCGGTGTGATGTGGGTGATCAAGGGTTCCTCTGCCCAGAGCGAGATCGACGTGTCCCTGTCCACAATCCGCGCGGCGGGTGGGACAAACCCGCGCGTCAAGTCGTACGGTGATGGAGTCGTCGAGACCCCCACGACGATGGTGACGATTGACAAGGTGGGCTGATGACGCACGCTGATGTGGCGCCGACTCTGGGCTATCCCTGGACCAGCTCGAAAGTGAATGCACTCCCCGGCACCATGGACCGAGGTCCAGTGGGGTGGCAGACCCCACCTGTTTCACGTGAAACCAAGACTCACGAGGAGAAGCCTGCGTGAACGACCCCCGCGTACCGATGAGTGTCCCTCGCGCCTCAGATCTCGCGCACAGTGGCGCTTTCGCGACTGACACCCCACTTGCCCAGGAGGTCGAGGCAAGTCTGCGTCGGCAGCAGGTGGCAGACTCTCGTGACCCCATGCCGCGTCCGACGAGCACACGTGTCATCGTCGTCGCCAACCAGAAGGGCGGGGTCGGCAAGACGACGACGACAGTGAACGTCGCCGCGGCGATGGCTTCGCATGGGCAGCGCGTCCTGGTGATCGATCTTGATCCACAAGGCAACGCTTCGACAGCGTTGAACGTCGAGCACAACGCTGAGACGCCAGGGGTCTACGAGGTTCTCGTCGACGGGCAGAGCATCACCTCGTTGATCCAGCCGTGTCCTGACGTCGAGGACCTCGACGTTCTCCCGGCGTCGATCGCCCTGGCTGGAGCGGAGATCGAGCTGGTGCCGATGGTGGCCCGTGAGACGCGGTTGCGTCGTGCGCTCGATGAGTTCCTCGCCGCCAATGCGAGTGAGGAGCGGCCGTACGACTACGTCTACGTCGACTGCCCTCCTTCGCTCGGTCTCTTGACCGTGAACGCGTTGGCGGCCGCACGAGAGGTCATGATCCCGATCCAGTGCGAGTACTACGCACTTGAGGGTCTCAGCCAGCTCATCAAGACCGTCGAGATGGTCCAGGAGCAGCTCAACCCGTCGCTCAACCTGAGCACGATTCTGCTGACGATGTACGACGCGCGCACTCGGCTCAGCGCCGGCGTCGCCGACGAAGTCCGCGCGTACTTCAGTGATCGTGTGCTCAAGACAGCCATCCCGCGATCTGTGCGGATCTCTGAAGCGCCGAGCTATCAGCAGACGGTGATCACGTACGACCCGAGCTCGCCCGGCTCTCTGTCCTATCTGGAGGCCGCCCGCGAGATCGCCGAGGCCGGAGCGGAGCCGGCGGCATGAGTCAGCAGCGACGCGGCCTCGGGCGTGGACTCGGGGCGCTCATCCCGACTGCACCGGCAGAGGTTTCACGTGAAACAGGCGAGAGCGCAGGGTCGCGCGAGGACGGATCGACTCCTTCATCGCCGGCGCAGAGCGGCGGGAGCCTCCGTGCAGTCGACGGTGCTCCCACGCCGTCAGCCGTTGCGACGGCTGAAGATTTCGCGGCATCGACAGGGCTGACGCCGGTCGACGGCGCGTACTTCGCCGAGATCCCGGTCGACGAGGTCTCGCCCAACCCCCGCCAGCCGCGTGAGGTCTTCGACGAAGACGCCATGGCGGAGCTGGTCCACTCGATCCGAGAGATCGGACTGCTTCAGCCCGTCGTCGTGCGGAAGGTCGCGGACGACCGCTTTGAGCTGGTCATGGGCGAGAGGCGTTGGCGCGCGACGAAGGCGGCGGGACTCGATGTCATCCCGGCGATCGTGCGCGACACGTCCGACGAGGACCTCCTGCGAGACGCGCTCCTCGAGAACCTGCACCGGTCTCAGCTGAACCCGCTCGAGGAGGCAGCGGCGTACCAGCAACTGCTCGACGACTTCGGCTGCACGCACGACGAGCTGGCCAGCAGGATCGGCCGTTCACGCCCTCAGATCAGCAACACGCTCCGGCTGCTCCGACTCACACCCGCTGTCCAGCGGCGAGTCGCCGCCGGCGTCATCAGCGCGGGCCACGCGAGGGCCTTGGTCTCGGTCACGGACACCGACCGCCAAGATCGACTCGCGCAGCGAGTCGTGGCGGAAGGCCTCTCCGTCAGAGCACTCGAGGAGATTGTGGCGCTCGGCGAGGGTGACGATCCTGCTGTCGAGCCGCGGCAACGTGCACGGCGCCCGGTTGCGCCAAAGCTGGCCGACCTCGCCGATCGGCTGGCGGACCGATTCGACACGCGGGTGAAGGTCGATCTCGGCAAGACGAAGGGCAAGATCACCGTCGAGTTTGCGTCCATCGACGATCTCGAGCGCATCGTCACGCTCATGGATCCCTCGAAGCAAGCCGAGAACTAATCCCTCCGAGGCGATTAGACCTTAAATCTCCAAAGAGATTTGTCGACAAACGGTCAGGTTGCTCAGTCGCGCGGCGGACCTCCGCAGCGCTGAGCGCCTCGCGCACCACGGACAAGGGCCCCGGCACCATCTGGTGCCGGGGCCCTTGTCACAGGCGATGAGGAGCCGCCTACCGAGCCACACCCGCTCATGGAGCGGGGCGACGGTCAGCTCACAAAGGCGTCGAGCTCCTTGAGAAGCATACTCTTGGGCTTGGCGCCGACGATCGTCTGGACGATCTCGCCGTTCTGGTAGACGTTCAGCGTCGGGATCGAGGTGACGCGGTACGACGCGGGAGTCTGCGGGTTCTCATCGACGTTCATCTTGACGATGGTGATCTTGTCGCCGTACTCCGCTGCGATCTCCTCGAGGATCGGGGAGACCTGACGGCACGGGCCACACCACTCGGCCCAGAAGTCGACGAGGACAGGCTTGTCGGCTCCCAGGACGGCAGTCGGGAATTCGGCGTCAGTGACGGCCTGGATGTTTCCCACGGTTACTTCCCCTTCGATCGAAGCGATGATGGTGACTGAGCAGCCCGACGGCGAGCTGCTCGGGTGAGAACGATGACCGCCGAGCGGTCGCGCGGTGCTGTCAGGTGCAACGCCGCGTGCCTACGCGGGGATTCCCAGGAGGAGATCCCTGCGCGGCTCACGATCGTCACGCCCGGGTCAGCTCGGCGTGCTCGAGGTCGGCGATGTAGCGCTCGGCGTCGAGAGCAGCCGCGCATCCGGTGCCGGCCGCCGTGACGGCCTGGCGGTACGTGTGGTCGACCAGGTCACCGGCGGCGAACACGCCGGGTAGGTTGGTCTGCGTGGAGCCGGGCTGGACGAGCACGTAGCCCTCGGGGTCGAGATCGACCTGGCCCTGCAGGAGCTCCGAACGAGGATCGTGGCCGACCGCGATGAAGAGCCCCGTCGCGGGGAGGTAGCGCTCCTCGCCGGTGACGGTGTCCTCGAGGAGAACGCCCTCGAGCGAGAGCTCGCCGCGGATCTCCTTCACAGCCGAGTTCCATGCGAACTCGATCTTGTCGTTCTTGAAGGCCCGCTCCTGCATGATCTTGCTGGCGCGAAGCTCGTCACGTCGGTGGACCAGCGTGACCTTGTCGGCGAAGCGCGTCAGGAAGGTCGCCTCCTCGACGGCTGAGTCACCGCCACCGACGACGACGATCTCCTGCTTGCGGAAGAAGAAGCCGTCGCAGGTCGCGCACCAGCTGACGCCGCGACCGGAAAGACGGTCCTCGCCGTCCACTCCGAGCTTGCGGTAGCCGGAGCCCATCGCGAGGATCACCGAGCGCGCGTGGTGCTCGCCGGTGGCCGTACGGACGATCTTCACGTCGCCGGTCAGGTCGACCGAGACGACGTCGTCGGCGACGAGCTCGGCGCCGAAGCGCTCAGCCTGCCGACGCATGTTGTCCATCAGCGCCGGTCCGTCGATGCCCTCGGGGAAACCGGGAAAGTTCTCGACCTCGGTCGTGTTCATCAGTGCACCACCAGCGGTGACGGAACCCTCGAACACGAGCGGCGACAGGTTGGCGCGTGCCGTGTAGACCGCTGCGGTGTAGCCGGTCGGGCCCGAGCCGATGATGATCACGTTGCGTACGTCAGTGGACATGCTCCGCCTTTGGTGTTCACGATCAGTGCGTGTGGAAACCGCACCACGCATAACGAATCATAGGTGCGCGCCATTCCCGTGAGCCGTCACACCCCGGCGAGTCAAGGCGTTCGGGTCAGCTATTCGAGGCCACGGACCGTGACCTCAGACACCACGCCCTGGAAGATGTCCGTGTCGACCTCGGGAAGTCGTGTCAGCCACACCAGCACGTAGCGGGTCGTGGTCGGCTGCGACAACGACACCGAGGCGCCGGTCGGGGCGTCGGTGTAGCCGCCGACCCGCACCATGTCGGACGTGTTCTTCGGCGGCTTCGCGACACCCGGCGCGCTATAGACGCGGAACGACGTGGGCGCGGCGCCGAACTCGACCTGGACGGCGGTCACGTCCCGAACACGTCCGAGGTCGATGAGCAGCCCGACACCGTCCTTGAGGCCACCGAGGTCGTCGCGGCGGTAGTACTCCCGGGTCGTCCAGGCGGTGCTGCTGTCTCCGTCGACGGCGAGCTTGGCCTGGCCCGGGTTCTCCTCGCCGTCACCGTCCGGCCGTGGGTCGAACGACGTCACGGAGTCGACACCGAAGTCGACGACCGACCGGCTGACCTCGGCGGGCGGCGAGTCGTCGACCGGGGGCTCATCGGAGGGCGCCGAGGCGCGGCCGACCATGAACGTGAGGGTCACCGACAGCACCGCGATGACCGCCAGCGCGAGCCAGATCAGCTTGCGCTCGCTGCCCTTGGTGGAGCTCTTGACCTTGGAGACGCCGCGTTCCAGCGGGGTCGGAGGCGGGGGAGCCAGTGCTGCTGGGCGAGGCTTCGGCGGGTTGACCGCCGGCGGCGGGTCGGCGTGGAGATCGCGCACGGGGTCGTGGCGGAAGACGTCGGGCGACGACGCGACCTGGACCTCGGGATCGACAGGGCTGTCGTCTCCCGTCATCGCGAGCTCCAGCGCGACGTCACGCGCCGTCCGGAGCGACGGGCGGTGGTGACGCGGTGGGCGGCCGAGGATGCGGTCGCACACCGTGTCGACGTCCGGGGATACACCGGCGCGCACCTGCCGGGGACGCAGCACCCTCCCGTGCTCGCGAGGCGCCGGAGCGAGACCCTCGTCGCCACCGGGGTAGCGGCCGGTCAGGCACGCGTAGAGGATCTTGCCGATGGCTTCGACGTCGAGCTGCTCCGCGTAGCCGACGTCGGCGTCGTCGACGTCGTGGTGAGCCGAACGGAGCGCGTGGTCGGTTGCGAGGCCGATGATGCGGATGCCGCCGTTGTCCTTGACGAGGACGGTCGCCGGTCGAAGGTGGCGGTGGTAGACGCCGGCCTCGTGCGCCTGCGCGAACGCGTCAGCAAGCTCGAGAACCACATGGGTCGACCGGGTGTTGGTGAGGGTCGACGGGCCGAGGACGTGGTCGAGCGAGACCGCGCGGGCCCACTCGCGTACGAGGAACGTGTGCCCGTGATCACCCTCGATGATGTCGAGCACACGGAGGAACCGCGGGTCGGAGACCGCCGTCGACCGGCCGGCAGCAAGCATGAACGCCGTCGCGCGGCGGTCGTCGGCGCGGACGGCCTGGACGCCGACGGGACGGTCGAGGACCGTGTCGTACGCCTTCCACGTCACCGCGCCGCCCGACTCCTTGATCAGGTCGTCGAGGCGGTAGCGGCCCGAGAGCATGAGCCCCGAGCAGAGTGCCGCAGTCTGGTCCACGCCTCATGCTATCCAGGTGCGGCGCCCGCCCGGGAGCGGCTGCCGAAACAGGTCCGGTCAGCGTCGGGCGATGGTACGGAGGACCGTGGTGACCTCACGGATCCGGAGCAGGAACGCCATGACGAGGAAGGCTGCAGCGCCGAGGCCGCCGAAGACGACCAGCGTGACCAGCGCCGTGACCTTGTCGTCGCCATCGAGGCCGAGTGGTTCCGCGAGCAGGTTGCCGCACGCGAGGATGACGGCCCCTGCGACCAGGCAGGCGGGGACCAGCCGCGCCAGGAACCCGAGCGCGCTCCAGTCCAGCACCGGTCCGATCCGGAAGGACAGCACGGTGATCGCGAGCAACGAGCCGACGAGGTACGCGCAGCCGTACGCGATGGCGAGCACCGAGGAGATGGCCTGCGGATCGACGCGCGTCGCGAACGCGACCGCCAGCGCGATGTTCACCGTCGCGAGCACGAGCTGGAGGAAGAACGGCGTGCGCGTGTCCTCGAGGGCGTAGAAGCCCCGCAGGCTCATGTAGTGCAGCGAGAAGAAGATGATCGCGGGCGCGAAGGCGGCGATCGTCGTCGACACGGCTTCCGTCCGGCCCTCCATCGCGCCCCACGAGGCCACGAGGGTGCCGAGCGGCTCGGACAGCGCGAACACCGCGACGGCGATGGGTGCGAGGAGCGCCAGCACGAGCCGGATGTTGCTCTGGATCTCCGAGCGCATCGCGCGGAGGTCGCCCTGCGCCGCGAGGCGTGAGATCAGCGGCATCGTGGCGGTCACGAGGGACACCGTGATGACGCCGTGCGGGACCTGCGTGATCAGGAACGCGCTGGCGTAGACGGTGGTGCCCGCAGGGTCGGCGTCGCCGTCGGCGAGCGCGAGCAGGCCGGCGCTCGTGCTGATCCGGGTGATCACGACGAACATGACCTGGTTCACCAGGATGAACGCCAGGGTCCAAGCGCCGAGCTTCAGCGTGTGGCCGAGTCCGACGCCGCGGAAGTCGAACCTCGGACGGTAGTGGAACCCGGCAGCGCGCAGGTACGGGACCAGCACCAGCGCCTGGACCGCGATGCCGACCGTGGACCCGACACCGAGCAGGATCTCCTGGCCGCTCGTGAAGCCGTCGGAGCCGTTGCTGCTCCCGTAGACGACGATGTACGTGACGAGGATCGCGCAGGAGATCAGGTTGTTGGCGATCGGCGCCCACATCATCGGGCCGAACCGTCCGCGCGAGTTCAGGATCTGGCCGACCAGGACGAACGCACCGTAGAAGAACACCTGCGGCAGGCAGTAGCGCATGAGCGCGTACGCGGACGAGAGCGCGTCCTCGTTGCCCGGGTCGAAGAGCCGGTGGTCGAACACGAGCCGCACCAGCAGCGGCGTGGCGATCACCAGCACGACCGTCGCGATGCCGAGCACCAGCAGGCCGAGGGTGACGATGCGCTGGGCGTACGCCTCACCGCCGTCGCTGTCGTTCTTCATGGCCCGCACCAGCTGAGGCACGAGGACGACGTTGAAGATGCCGCCGGCGACGAGGATGTAGAGGGCGTTCGGGATCGTGTTCGCGCCGGTGAAGATGTCGGCGTTCAGCGACGACCCGATCGCAGCGAAGATCAGGGCGGATCGGACGAACCCCGAGATGCGGGAAACGATCGTGCCCGCCGCCATGAGGACGCTCGCGGACAGCAGCCCCGTGGACGTGCGGCGTACGGCTTCAGCGACGGCCTCGCTGGTCTCGCTCACCTCCGCGGTGGCGTCGGGAGCCTCGGCCGCCAGAGGGGCTGCCATCGTCGTCGCGTTCCGTGCGGCACGGCGGCGGTCGCGCCGTGACTGCCGGTGCTTGCTCATGCGTCGTCTCCGAGGTCGGCCTCGGCCGGGACAGCGGCGGCGCGTGCCTTGACGACGCGCCTGACGATCGCCACGACCACGAGGAGCAGCGCCAGACCGAGGAAGAACCAGATGATGCGGCCGACGACGCTGGAGCGGAGCGTGAATGCCGCGCCCTCCCCGAACAGGGAACCCTCCGCGGTCGCCAGCGTCGCGACGAACGTCGTCGTCGTCGCCTGGCCCACGTCTGCCGACACGGTGAGCGTGACGCTCTGTCCGGCGGGGATCTCCTGCGGGGCGATGTCCTCGATGCGGGCGGCCGCGTCGTCGGCGGTGAAGTGCACGCCGACCGTGACCGGCGACGTGAGCTCGTTCGTGATCGTCACCGGGAAGCGACCCGACGAGCCGGACAGCGTGACGAAGGAGGAGGTGGACACGCTCACGCGCTCGAGGATCCGCGACACGGACGCGGCCTGTTCCTCGGCGTGCTGGACGCCACGGGTGCGGGCCGCCCGCCAGTCCTGCGACGTCGCGAGCGCGGCGCTCTGCTGGTAGAAGACGTCACGCCGCTCGTCGTCGCCGAGGATCTCGCTGACCACGCTGCCGGAGCCAACGATGCGCGCAGCAGCAGCGACCTGGTCGCCGTCGATCGGACGCTGGTTCGCCTTCGCCGGCAGCCTGACCCGCCCTTCCCACGCCGCGGCCCTGTCGCCGAGCTGCGCGTCAGCGGTGACGGGGTTGATCCACGGCGCGTCGAAGAGGGTCGGGAAGCGCGCACGCGCCCACTCGTTGCCGGGATCGAAGCTCGGGTCAGGGACGACGACGACGGTGCGCGACCCGTGACCGAGCGCCGCGAGCGTGGCTCGCGCGGCGACCCGCTGCCGCAGCACGAGGGTCGGGTTGGAGCCGGCGGACTCGGGCGCCAGGGTCGGGTCGACGACGACGAGGTCCGCCGGCTTGTCGGCGATCGGTGTACTGAGCGCAGTGCTGTCGGCGCGCGTCCAGCCGGGAAGCACCTCAGGGGAGACGAGGAACGCGGTGGCGCCGAGCCGGCGTGCGCCGTTGATCCTGTTCGCGTTGGTGATGCCGTTCGGCGACCACGAGACGATCCGGGCGGACAGGTCGAACTGCGCGAGCGTCGCGGCCGTCGCCGCCTGCGCCGCCTCGACGACAACCTTGCCGCTCTCGCCGGCGCTTCGACGCGTGAGAGCGGCGGTGTCCGGGCGCCCGTACGGGAGGGCCCACACCGCATGGCTCCGCGCGTACGCGACGAGCTCGGTCAGGAAGACCTGGACCCGCCCGGCCGCGGTGGACTCGTCCACGACCGCGGAAGGCGTGTACGCGGCGGTGCCCCCTGGAGCGTTGTCGCGCGCCGGGCCGTACGAGCCGTTCGCGAGGTCGCGCAGGGCGTCGAGCAACGCGGGGTCGATCAGCACAGTGCTCGGGGCCGACACGTCGGCGCGCGCGAGGTCGAGCATCCGGCGGAGCCGCCCGCCCGGCGACACGGACTGCACGAGCGCGGGGGTCCCGACGTAGCGGTTGCGCGCGTCGCGCTGGATCGGCGCGATGAACGGCCAGACCATCGACACCCGGGTCGACGCCGTGCGCTCGTCGGCGACGTACGGGACGACGGTGTACGCCCGTCCGACCGCGTCAGGCGACCTGGCTCCGTCGCCGCCGGTGGCGAGCACATGGACCCCGACGGGATAGACCCCGGCCGTCGTCACGGGGAGCTCGGTCGCGGGGACCTCCAGCTGGAAGGTCGTGGTGTCTCCAGGTTGGAGGTCGCCGGCCTCGACCACGACACCCGGCGAGGTGAGCCGCGTGCCGGTGACGTCCGCGCTCGGCTCGGCGAGTGCCGCATCGACGGCTGCAGCGTCGGTCAGCGGGACAGACGGCATCACGAGGTGCACGCGAAGCCGGCTCCAGGCCTGCGACGACGGGTTGCTCACCCGCCCGCTCACGACGAGGGTGTCCCCGGTGCCGAGCGCGACAGGTGTCAGCGCGTCGATCGTGACCGCGAGGCGGTCGGCGTCGGCAGCCCCGGCGGGCGCACCTGCAGAGGGGACGAGCGTCGCGACGACAGCAGCCAGCAGGGTCGCCACGACCACCCGAGCCGTACGTCGGCGCGCAGGGCGGGAGGGGCGTACTTCGGCGCGTGTCATCGGGGCAATGCTAGAGCGAGGCGCAACGTGCCCGGAGCAGCCCACGTAGACTGGGGGGTCATGGCCACCGCCTCCCCTTCCTCTGCACTGCGTGATCCCGGCGCTGCACTGTCCGACCTCCTGCGCACCGCCCCGGCGGTCGTCGACCTGGCGGAGCGCTTCCACGCGGCGGGCCAGACCTTGGCGCTGGTGGGAGGGCCCGTCCGCGACGCCGTCCTCGGTCGGCCGTGCAACGACTGGGACCTCACGACGTCGGCGCATCCCGACGACGTCGACGCGCTGCTGAGCGGCTGGGCGGACGCCACCTGGGACGTGGGCCGCGACTACGGCACGATCGCTGCTCGCAAGGGTGACCTCCACATCGAGATCACGACGTACCGCGACGAGCAGTACGACCCTGCCTCACGCAAGCCGCAGGTGAAGTACGGCACCTCGCTCGACGGTGACCTGTCCCGACGCGACTTCACCGTGAACGCGATGGCGTACGACCTCGCGACCGGGACCTTCGTCGACCCGTTCGGCGGGCTGGCGGACCTCGAGGTGCAGGTGCTGCGGACCCCGGTCGCAGCCACTCAGTCGTTCGACGACGACCCGTTGCGGATGATGCGCGCGGCGCGGTTCGTGTCCCAGCTGGGCTTCACCGCCGTCCAGGAGGTCGTCGACGCGATGCGCGCCATGGCCGAGCGGATCACGATCGTGTCGGCCGAGCGGGTCCGCGACGAGCTGGACAAGACGCTGCTCGGGCGTCACCCCCGCGCAGGCCTCACGCTGCTCGTCGACACCGGCATCGCGGCGTACGTCCTGCCCGAGCTGCCGGCGCTCCGGCTCGAGCGTGACGAGCACCACCGTCACAAGGACGTGTACGACCACTCGCTGACGGTTCTCGAGCAGGCCATCGCCCTGGAGGAGCGCCTTCCCGGCAAGGGCCCGGACCTGATCATCCGTCTCGCGGCGCTGCTGCACGACATCGGCAAGCCGCGCACGCGCCGCTTCCTCGAGGACGGCACCGTCACCTTCCACCACCACGACGCGGTCGGCGCCAAGCTCACCCGCAAGCGGCTGCGCGCGCTGCGCTACTCCAACGACGTGGTCGACGACGTCTCCACGCTGGTCGAGCTGCACCTGCGGTTCCACGGGTACGGCACCGGCGAGTGGACCGACTCCGCGGTGCGTCGTTACGTCCGCGACGCGGGCGACCAGCTCGACCGGCTCCACGTCCTGACGCGGGCGGACTCGACGACCCGCAACCGCCGCAAGGCCGAGCGGCTCCAGCGCACCTACGACGACCTCGAGGCGAGGATCGCGGCGCTGGCCGAGGCCGAGGAGCTCGACCGGATGCGCCCCGACCTCGACGGCAACCAGATCATGGAGATCCTCGGAGTCGGTCCCGGCAAGCAGGTCGGCGAGGCGTACCGGTTCTTGCTCGACCTCCGCCTGGACCGCGGCCCGCTCGGTGAGGAGTCGGCCCGCGAAGCCCTGCTCGCCTGGTGGGCGGCGCGCGACGCGGACGCGTGATGCCTGCCGCCGGAGTGTGGCCGAGGTCCCGCCGGCGTCGCTAGGGTGATCGCCAGCGGGGGCTGACGAGAGGACCACGGTGGCGGGACGGCGCAGCGCGTCGACCAGTGCCGAGCCTGCGACCCCGCACGCCGGCACCGGGTCCACCGTGCCTGCACGGCGTACGCCGACACCCGCGGGCGGTCGACGTGCGACGCCCGCCGGTGGCCGCAGAGCCACGCCTGCCGGTGGCCGCAGAGCCACGACCGCCGGTGGCCGCAGCCCGATGACGGCGGGCGGTCGACGCGCGACGCCGCCGGGAGGCCGCCGGGCTACGACCCCGACCGACCGCGTGACCGCGACGACGTCCACCGACCGCGCCACGGACCGGTCGACGAGCACCGTGTCCCGGAGAGCGTGGCTGTCACGTCGCCGCCTCGCCGCCGCGACGGTACTCGTCACCCTCGTGGCGCTCGCCGTGCCCGCCGCACTCCATGTGCAGGGGAAGCGCCAGGCCGCGGCCGAGGCTGCCGCCCTCGCACGCCAGATCACCGCCGAGGTCGACCGCCGGGCCGAGCGCGAGAGCACCGAGCTGCGCGCGAGCCGGAGCCTCAGCACGTCTGGGCGAGCGATGGCGGAGCGGATGCGCATCCTCACCGACTGCGACTCGACGGGTGACCAGCCCTCCGGTCCCAACGGGAGGCTGCCGGCCTCCGCGCTCTGCGCGATCCCGGGGTCGGGGATGCTGTTGCGCGCCGACGCGGCGGAGGCGTGGGCAAGCCTCCAGGAAGCCTTCAAGGAGACCTTCGGACGCTATCCGTGCGTCAACAACGGCTACCGGACGTACGCGCAGCAGGCGTCGATGCACGCGGGGAACCCCAGCATGGTCGCGCCTCCAGGGACGAGCAACCATGGGCTCGGGCTCGCGCTCGACCTCTGCACGGCGAGTGACGGTGTCGCGGGGACGAGCGCCTGGGACTGGATGGATGCGCACGCGCCCGACTTCGGGTGGGCGCTGCCGTCGTGGGCGCGCCCGGGTGGCTCCCGGCCGGAGCCGTGGCACTGGGAGTACGTCGCGTCCGGCGACCGCGTCTCGTGAGCAGGCACGTCGTCGGCCGGGCTCACAGCACCAGCACGGTCGCCGCGCCCGCGACGTACGCGAGATTGTTCATCACGTCGTAGAGCACGAACGTCCGGCCGAGGTACGCCTCGTCGACCGTGCGCTGGACAGCGGTGTCCGTACGGATCTTCCACGCCTGGTGGACGACGCCGAACGCGAACGCCTGGAGCCACCACGCCCACGTCGCGCCGCCACCGAGCGCCCACGCACCGGTGACGACGACCGCGCCTCCCACGCCGGTGAGGACGACCCACCGGGCCAGACCGGCGGCGCGCGCGGCGAACGGTGTGGTCACGGCGCCCACGACGAACCCGACCGCCACCCCGGTCGCCACCAGCGCGGCTGCGGCGTCGTCACCGTCGGCCGCGGTCGCCGAGAACGCGAGGAGCGTGAACCCGCCGTACGCCACGCGGAGCAGGCCGAACGAGCCGAGCGCCACCACCGCCGTACGACGGGTGCGCAGGTGGGCGGCAGCGTCCACGAGGTCACGGACGACGTCCCGGGGCTGCGGTGGGTGCGTCCCGGCGTCGGGTCCGAGGGTGAGCCGACCGAAGCCGTGGGCGACCACGACGGCGGCGAGGCCCGCGACCGCGCCGGCACCCAGGACCACCGACGACGACGCGTCCTGGGCGATGAGGGTCGCACCGATCCCGATGCCGCACGCGTGGGCTCCGGCACCGAGCGTCGGTCCGAGCGTGTTCGCGTCGACCAGGCGGTCCGCCGAGACGACGTGCGGGACGGACGCCGACAGGCCAGCGAGGATGAGGCGGGCAAGCCCGAGCGCCACGAGGACCAAGGCGTACACCGGCCACGTCGCCCGCTCCGAGGTCGCCCACGCGAGGACACCGACCATCGCGATGACCGCCGTCCTCAGCACCTGAGCCCACACCAGGATGTCTCGCCGGGGCCAGCGGTCGAGCACCAGCGAGACGAACGGCGCGAGGACGCTGAACGGCACGAGCACCAGGACCAGGACCGCCACGAACCGCTCCGGCGAGCGCTGGGCCTCGGGGGAGAGCAGCACCAGCCACACCAGACCGGCCTGGAACAGACCGTCGCTCACCTGGGCCGCGACCCGGACGCCGAGCAGCCGGACGAAGCCCGGGGTCCACAAGGTCACGCGCACCCGGCCACTATCGCAGCGGCCCGGGCGGGCGCGGTGGCTACTCCACGGTCGGCGCGGGCTCGGCGCGACGGCTCGGCGACAACCGGACCAGCGCCCACCCGACGAGGAGGAACACGATCCCGAGGCCGACCACCAGTGCGGACACCCCGAACGCGACGACCGAGGTGAACAAGGAGGCGCGCAGGAACGATGCATCCATCACGACCTCGCGACGCGGATCGTCCTGCTCGAGCTCCGCGTACGTGTTGCCGTCGGCAGCCTCCTCCGCGTGCTGCTGGATGATGTCGGCCTGCCAGTACGCCGACCACGGACCGTTGACGTCGTCGCCGGCGGCGAAGCGGGCATCGTCGGACACCGTGATCTTCTCGTCGGCGAGCGTCTGGCTCACCAGGGTGTACGTCGTCGCCCCGGCGATGACCATCACCACACCGGCGATGGCGATGAGGATGCCGAGGCCCTTCGCGGAGCGTCGGTCGGTGGACTCGCTGATCGTGCTCATCGTTGTCCTCCGTGTCGGTGGATCCCGAGACCGTGCCAACAACGTAGCGGGACCGGGTCGAGCCCGCCCGGGACGCACGAACGGCGCGGACCCCGACCAGGGGGCCCGCGCCGAACGTGTGAGGGAGGAGGGGTCAGCGCTCCTCAGTGCCCTCGATGAACGCCTCGAGCTTCGCACGACCGAGGTCGTCCGGACGCTGCACCGGCGGCGACTTCATCAGGTACGACGACGCCGAGATGAGCGCACCACCGATGCCGCGGTCCTTGGCGATCTTCGCCGCACGGATCGCGTCGATGATGATGCCGGCGGAGTTCGGGGAGTCCCAGACCTCGAGCTTGTACTCGAGGCTGAGGGGGACGTCGCCGAACGCGCGGCCCTCGAGGCGGACGTACGCCCACTTGCGGTCGTCGAGCCACTGCACGTAGTCCGACGGGCCGATGTGGACGTTCTTGTCCTCGATCTTGCCGGCGAGCGGACCGTTGAGGTTCGAGGTGACGGCCTGGGTCTTCGAGACCTTCTTGGACTCGAGGCGATCACGCTCGAGCATGTTCTTGAAGTCCATGTTGCCGCCGACGTTGAGCTGGTACGTACGGTCCAGCGTCACGCCGCGGTCCTCGAACAGCTTGGCCATCACGCGGTGGGTGATGGTCGCGCCGACCTGGCTCTTGATGTCGTCGCCGATGATCGGGACGCCGGCGTCCTCGAACTTCTTGGCCCACTCCGGGTCCGACGCGATGAACACGGGCAGTGCGTTGACGAAGGCGACGCCCGCGTCGATCGCGCACTGCGCGTAGAACTTGTCGGCCTGCTCCGAGCCCACCGGGAGGTAGGAGACGAGCACGTCGGCCTTCGTGTCCTTGAGGACGGCGACGATGTCGACCGGCTCTGCGTCGGACTGCTCGATGGTCTGCAGGTAGTACTTCCCGAGGCCGTCGAGCGTGTGCCCACGCTGCACCGTCACGCCGGTCAGCGGCACGTCGGCGATCTTGATGGTGTTGTTCTCGCTGGCCTGCGTCGCCTCCGAGAGGTCGAAGCCGACCTTCTTGGCGTCGACGTCGAACGCCGCGACGAACTCGATGTCCTTGACGTGGTAGTCGCCGAACTGGACGTGCATCAGACCGGGCACGGTGCCCTCGGGATCCGCGTCCTTGTAGTACTCGACGCCCTGGATCAACGACGTGGCGCAGTTGCCCACGCCGACGATCGCTACGCGTACCGAACCCATAGGGTTCCTCCTCCTCGGGGTCATTGACCCCGTCTATCGTCTTGACCGCCGCCTGTGGGCGGGTTCTTGGTGTTCGCCTGAGCCTGAGGGTCACCCGGCTGGCGGCCGGACCGTTCGGCGTCGATCAGCCCCGTCAGCCAACGCACCTCGCGTTCGACCGACTCGAGACCATGGCGTTGCAGCTCCAACGTGTACGCGTCCAGCCGCTCCCGGCGTCGCTGGGTGGCCGTACGCACCTTGTCGAGCCGCTCCTCGAGGCGACTCCGTCGTCCCTCGAGGATTCGCACACGAGTCCGGGAGTCGGTGCGCGAGAAGAATGCGAAGTGGATGCCGAAGCTCTCGTCCTCCCAGGAGGACGGTCCCGGTGCTGCAAGCAGGTCGGCGAAGTGCTCTTTGCCCTCGGCGGTGAGCCGGTAGACGATCTTGCCGCGCCTGCCGCGCGAGGCCGGGACGTCGGCAGGCTCGTCGGCCACGATGTAGCCCTGCTTGCCGAGCGCCTTGAGGCAGGGGTAGAGCGTGCCGTACGACAGCACCCGCCCCCAACCGAGCAAGGCGTTGAGCTCCTTGCGCAGCTCGTAGCCGTGCATCGGCGTGTCGTGGAGCAGCCCGAGTACAGCGAATTCGAGTGCGGCACCGCGCTTGGCCACGACGACCTCCTCCACGATTCTCCGTCGACGGGCGGCGTTGGCCCGTCGTCTAGATATATCGTTGCGATACATCTAATCGCTGTCAAATGTCGGCCTCCCGCACGTGGGGGTTTTGGATCGACCCCGCGATTCGGCACACTTGCACGCGGGTCATGCGCCGCAGCGTGATCCTGAAGGCCTGCCCGTGACCCGGTCAGGAATCCCCCCGCAGCAACCCAGAGGAGTACGACGCGTGACTGACCAGTCGCACGGCGGACCCGTGACGCCCCGATCCAGGAAGGCCGAGCCGTCCCGAGGCCCCCGCTCACGCAAGGCGGAGAAGCCCGGCAAGGGACGCGACGCCGGCGACGCCGAGAAGCCCAAGAAGCCTCTGTGGCGACGCGTCGTGAAGTGGGGTCTCATCACCGGTGTGGTGATGTTCGTCCTCGGGATCGCGGGGCTGTACTTCGCCTACCGTGCGGTGTCGATCCCCGACGCCAACGCCGAGTTCCTCACGCAGACCACGAAGGTCTACTACTCCGACGGCAAGCACAAGATCGGCGAGTTCCAGACCCAGAACCGCACGTCGATCGCCTTCGACGAGATGCCGGACACGATCAAGCAGGCCGTCATCGCCGCGGAGGACCGCAGCTTCGAGACCAACCAGGGTCTCGACTTCAAGGGCATCGCCCGCGCGCTGCGTGACAACGCCACCACCAGCTCGACGTCGGGCGGGTCCACGATCACGCAGCAGTACGTGAAGGTGCTCTACCTCACACAGGACCGCACCTGGAGCCGCAAGGCCAAGGAGGCGATCCTCTCGATCAAGGTCCACAACCAGATGTCGAAGGACGAGATCCTCGAGGGCTACCTCAACACGATCTACTTCGGCAACGGCGCGTACGGCATCGAGGCCGCGTCCCAGACCTACTTCGGCCACAAGGCCGCCAAGCTCACCGTTCCGCAGTCCGCGATGCTGTCGTCGGTCATCAACAACCCGAGCGCGTTCGACCCGTACGACGAGAGCGACCACGAGCGGTTGATGGCTCGCTACACCTACGTCCTCGACGGCATGCGCCAGGCCGGCAACATCACCGACGAGGAGTTCGCCGCGTACTCCGCCGAGCTCCCGAAGGTCGAGAAGCAGCGCCAGAACAACCGGTTCGGCGGCGCGAAGGGCTTCCTGCTCCGTGTCACCGAGCAGCAGCTCGAGAACAAGGGCTTCAGCGACGCCAAGATCACCGGCGGCGGTCTCAAGGTCGTGACGACGTTCGACTACGACGCGCAGCGCGCCGCGGTCGAGACCGTCAAGGAGATGAAGCCCGAGGGCCTGAAGCAGCTCAACGTCGCCCTCTCGGCCGTGGAGCCCGAGACCGGCGCGCTCCGCGCGATGTACGGCGGTCCGAACTACCTCAAGAGCCAGCTCAACTGGGCGATGCTGGGCTCGCAGCCGGGCTCGTCGTTCAAGCCGTTCGCCGTGGCCGCTGCGCTCAGTGACGGCTACAGCCTGAAGACCCAGCTCAACGGCTCGTCCCCGCTCCGCCTGTCCGGCGGCGCGGAGATCGAGAACCAGGGTGACTCCGGCGGTCAGTCGTTCGGCCAGGTGTCCCTCGAGCGCGCCACCGAGAAGTCGATCAACACCGCGTTCGTCGACCTCACGTACGACCTGATGGACGACGGTGGCGAGAAGACGATCGCCGCCGCGCGGGCGGCCGGTGTGTCCAAGGCCGCCGCCGCGCGCTACGACCCGAGCGTCGCGGTCGTCTCCCTCGGCTACGCGCCCGTCCCGAACGTCGACATGGCAGCCGCGTACGCCACGTTCGCGAACAACGGCCAGCAGAACGACTGGTACGTCATCGAGCGGGTCAAGGACGCGAGCGGCGAGGAGCTCTACCGCAACAAGGTCCGGTCGAAGGAGGCGTTCTCCGAGGCGGTCGCCGCGGACGTCACGGCCTCGCTGCAGACGGTCGTCAAGTCCGGCAGCGGGACCAACGCCCGGACGATGTGCCCGACGGCCGGCAAGACCGGGACGGCGACGTTCCAGAAGGTCGAGGGCGGCAAGGAGGTCGGCAGCCCGCACGTGTCCAGCTCGTGGTTCGTCGGCTACACCCCGAAGCTCGCGACCGCAGTGATGTACGTGCGCGGCAAGAACGGCAACGAGGCGCTGAACGGCTACATGCCCACGTTCTACGGCGGCCAGTACCCCGCCAAGACGTTCCAGTCGTTCATGAACAAGGTCGTCGACGGCGACGACTGCGGTGAGTTCCCGCCGCCGGCGAACATCAAGTCGACGAAGGGCAAGACGTACACCCCGCCGACGTCCGAGCCGCCCAAGACGAAGAAGCCCAAGAAGGAGCGCCCGGACCGTCCGACCCGTCCGACGCGCCCGACGCTCCCGTTCCCGACGGAGGAGACGGACACGCCGGAGGATCCGGAGCCGACGATGCCAACCATGCCGACGGACCCGACGGAGCCCACTCCGACCGACGAGACGGACGGACCTGGCAACGGCGGTGGCGGCGGCGGTGGCGGTGGCGGCGGCAACGGCGGCGGCTGACGGTGGGAGAGCCGGCGGGGGGCCGGGTAGCCCCGAACGCGTGGTGGACCCCCTTGCGGATCCTGCTGGCGACGGCGGCGCTCGTGGGGACGCTCGGCCTCGCGACGAAGACCTCGTGCGCGGTCGCCGACGGCCACCGCTGGTTCTCCACGTCGCCCGTCCCGGCAGGCACCTCGTACGCCCGGCTGTGCGCGAGCGAGCTGCCGGGGGAGTACGCCACCACCGGCCTCGCCGAGGGCGTCCTGCCGTGGTCGCGTGACGACGGGCGTTGGCCGGTCAACGCCGTCCCGCTCCCGATCGGTGCTCTGCAGTACGCCTCGGCCTCCGTCGTGCACCTCCTGGCCCAGCCCGACCTCGACGCACGGTCGTCGATGGACGCGGTGCGGGTCGAGGTGGCCGACGACGTACGCCGCGAGGCCGTCGCCTACACCGGCCTCGTCGCGCTGCTGTCCCTCGTCGCGCTGCTCGTGTCGCTGGTCGTGCTGGCCCGGGCCTCGGTGCGTTCCCGCACCCACGACGCGCTTCGCCCGTGGCCTTCCTGGGGTGCGCCGGCCGCTGCGCTGATGCCGCTGGCGGCCTCGCCGCTGGTCGCACTGCTGATCGGTGTCGGCTGGGACCTCGTGGGGGTGGCCCTGATGTCGATCGGGCTCGCGGCGTGGACCGCAGGTCGGGCCCGGACAGCCGGAGTCGTGCTCGGGATCGCCGTCCTCACCGCGTGGTGGCCCCTCGCCGTCCTCCTCCCGCTGATCGCGACGGCGTTGCTCCGGCACGCACGGGCGGCTGGACGGCTGGTGGTCACCAGCGTTCTCACCCTCGTCGTCGGGGGCGCGGTCGCCGCGGTCACGACGTCGGGTGCGGCCGTAGGCACCGGCGTGCAGCGCTGGCTGTACCGCGAGGACGGGGTCGGATCGATCTGGGCGGCACTGCGTGAGATGGGGTTCGACCCTTCACCGCAGGTGGTCGCCGCCATCGTGATCGCCGTGTGCGCGTTCGCCGCGTCGATGACGTTCGTGAGCGCCTCGCGGTCCGGCGACGTCGCGCAGACCGCCCGGTTCGCGTTCGTGCTGCTCGCGGTCATGCTCCTCGTGAGCACGACGTACGCTCCGGGCTACGCGCTGTGGCTGCTCCCGCTGGCCGTCCTCGCCCGTCCCGTGTGGCGGGACCTGCTGGTCTGGCAGGCCGTCGAGGTGTTCCTCGTGGTCGCGACCTGGTGGCACCTCGGTCAGTCCACCCAGCCCGTCGGCGAGGCGACGGACGTCGTGTACGTCGTCGCGATCGCTGCGCACGTCGCGGCGACGATCTGGCTCGCCGTCCGCATGACGCTGGTCGTCGGTGACTCCGGGGCCGACGCGTCGGGCGCCTCAGCCCCCGGCAGCAGCGGCATACCGTCGCCCGAGGAGCCGCACGTGCTCCACGAGCTCCGTCGGTGAGTCGACCGTGAAGTCGAGGCCGAGCATCCCGATGTAGACGGCGAGGATCTCGATGCTGTCCGCGCCGGTGATGAGCACGCTGGTGTGGGCGTCGACGTCCTCGACGACACCGACCGCGTCGTTGATCCGCGCCCGCACCTCGACGGCCGGCGCGGCGACGGTGATCCGCGCGTGGACGGACCATCCCGACGACGCGACGTCGCGCACGACGAAGGTCGTGTAGTCGTCGACGTCCATCGGGCGGGGCTCGAACCGTGGCTGAGGCATCGGGCTGATCTCAGCCCAGTCGACGCGCAGCGCCCGCCACGTCCCCGCCGGGACGACACGGGCGACGAGGTACCACCGGCGCTGCCAGGTGATCACCCGGTACGGCTCGACGTCGAGGCGGCCGCCGTCGTAGGTGAGCCGCAGCCGCTCGTGGTCCCTGATGGCGTCGGCGAGCCGTGACAGCGTGGCCGAGTCGATCTCGGGGTCCTCGACGTTGCTGTCGGTGTTGACCGGCCCGGCACCCACCGTGTCCGTGATCGCCGTGACCCGGCGACTGAGGTGGTGCGGGAGGACCTGCTCGAGCTTGGCGAGCGCGCTGGCGGTGCTCTCCTCGATGCCGGCGATGCCGTGCACCTCCCGCAGCCCGACGGCGACGGCGACGGCCTCGGCGTCGTCGAGCAGGAGCGGGGGCAGCTTGGCGCCGGGCCCGAGTCGGTAGCCGCCGCTCGGTCCCCGCACCCCCTCGATCGGGTAGCCGAGCTCGCGCAGGCGCTCGACGTCGTTGCGCACCGTGCGTGGTGTGACGTCGAGGCGCTCGGCCAGCTCGAGCCCGGACCAGGTCGGGCGTGCCTGGAGCACGGACAGCAGTGCGAGCAGGCGGGCCGACGTCTCCAACATTCTCGAGATCCTGCCAGATATGCGGAACGAACGGTGCCGGAATGCTTCGTACTGTCCTTCTATGAGCACACACGAGAGCACCAGCATCCGTCCCTTCCGCATCGAGGTCCCGCAGGCAGACCTGGACGACCTCGCCGACCGGCTCGCCCGCACGCGTCTCCCGCAGGCGGCGCCCGGCGACGACTGGACCTACGGCGTGCCCAACGCCTACCTCAGCGAGGTCGTCGAGCACTGGCGCACGACCTTCGACTGGCGTGCGGTCGAGGCCCGCCTCAACGCGTACGACCAGTTCCTCACCGAGATCGACGGCCAGACCATCCACTTCCTCCACGTCCGCTCCGCCGAGGAGAACGCGACGCCCCTCCTCCTCGCGCACTCCTACCCGGGGTCCGTCATCGACTTCATCGAGATGATCGATCCGCTGGTCGACCCGGTGGCGCACGGCGGTCGTGCCGAGGACGCGTTCGACGTGGTCGTCCCGTCGATGCCCGGCTTCGGCTTCAGCATCCCCGTCGTCGACCGCGGCTGGTCGATGGACCGGGTCGCGCGGGCGTACGACGTGCTGATGCGGCGCCTGGGGTACGAGTCGTACGGGACGCACGGAAGCGACGGCGGTGCGATGGTGTCGCGCGAGCTCGGTCTCATGGAGCCCGACGGCTTCCTCGGGATGCACGTCCTGCAGCTCTTCTCGTTCCCGACGGGTGCGCCCGGCGAGATGGACGGGTTCGGGCCGAAGGAGTACGCGGCCCTCGAGCACCTGCAGTGGTTCCAGTCGGTCGGCGGCTACAACGCGATCAACGCCTCACGCCCGCAGACCGTCGCCGTCGGCGTCTCTGACTCGCCCGTCGGACAGCTGGCGTGGAACGAGCTGTTCCAGTCGTTCGGCGACGGGACAAGCCTCCTGACCACCGACCAGATCCTCGCCGAGGTCACGCTGGAGTGGCTGACGAACACCTCCGCGACGGTCGGGCGCTACCACTACGAGGAGGCGCACCGCGACGCGAAGCCGGAGGTCAACCACTCCCGTACGGGGGTCGCGGTCTTCGCCGACGACTTCAAGACCATCCGGGCGTTCGCCGATCGCGACAACGACAACATCGTGCACTGGAGCGAGTTCGCCGAGGGTGGCCACTACGCGATGCTCGAGAAGCCGCAGGAGATCGTCGAGGACCTGCGCGCCTTCTTCGCCTGAGGCGCCTGCGGTCCTCGCCGGGCGAGGAAGGCGCGAGGGGCCGGCCGCTAGGGAAGGTCGACGACGTCGAACGTGGTGGTGGTCATGCGTACGTCGAGCTCGACCTCCTCGCCCACCTCGGGGACGGCCGTCCCCGAGGGGACCAGGATCATGCTCGCCTGCATGTGCGGCGGCTCGACGAACCACCGCTGCTTGCCGGCCACCAGGAACGGTGACAGCGCGAGCCCGGCCGCACCGAGGCTGCCCTTCGCGACCGACGTCGCGCGCTGCTTCAGCGTCACCGCGGAGCTGGGAGCCTCGAGCCCGATGCCGTGCGAGGTGCCGCCGGAGACGATGAGGACCGTGCCTCCGACCGGCATCGGCCGCTGGCGGTAGCCGATCCGTTCGCCGCGCTCGACGACGTGGCGGTCGGTCACCACTCCGGTGACGCGGAACGCGCCGCGGTCCCCGAGCCAGAGCGCGGTGCCGACCCGCGGGCGTACGCGGAGACCGGGGCGGCGCTCCGCCAGCGCGCGCACCTCACGGTCGCTCAGGTGCGAGACGGTGAACACCGGCGTCCCGGTGACGCGGGGCGCGAGCTTCGACGCCTCGAACACCGCCGCCCAGCGATCGGCCTCGGCCAGGTTGGCCTCCGACAACGGGAGGTGGATCGAGAAGCCGAGGAGCACCAGGTCACCGAGCTCGTCGGCGACCGACGTCAGCGCGTGCTGGTCGACACCGTGGCGAGCCATCGCGGTCTCGCCCTCGACCACGATCCGCGTGCCCTCGGGCGCCTCGGCACGCATCGGCGCCAGGTCCTCGATGCGGCTCACCGTGTGCACGACGCGCGGGTCGTACATCCGCTCCGGGCGGATCGTGTCGGTCCAGAACGGGCGCCACGGGGTCAGCACGTGCACGTCGCCGCCGAAGCGGGGGAGGACGTCGATCAGCTCGGCGTACGTCCCGACCGCGACGGTGTCCGCGCCCAGCCAGTCCGCTCGTCGTGCGAGCGCCCGGTTGCCGAAGCCGTACCCGTTTCCCTTGATGACCGGGATGATGCCGTCGTACAGCTCTGCCGTGCCTCGCAGGTGCGAGCGCCAGCGCTCTCCGTCGACGTGGAGCGTCAGGGTCATGTCAGCCTTCCTCTTCCCGCATGTGCACCGCCTCTTTCCGCATGTGCACAGCCTCAGCGGCGCTTCATGTACTGCTGGAACGCGAGGTACAGGAGCTTGTTCACCGGTAGGTCCCACTCGCCGGCGTACTCGACGGCCTCGCCGCCGGTGCCGACCTTGAACTGGATGAGTCCGACATGGCTGTCCTCGGGGTCGAGGGTGTCGGTGATGCCGCGCATGTCGTAGACGGCGCAGCCGGCTGCCATCGCGTCGCGGATCATCCGCCACTGGATCGCGTTCGACCCCCGCACCTCGCGCTTGGCGGTGGTCGACGCGCCGTAGGAGTACCAGGCGTGCTGCCCGACGCGGACCATCGTGGTCGCCGCCACCAGGTCGCCCTCGTGGTGCGCGAGGTAGAGGCGCATGCGGTCCGGGTCCTCGCCGTTGAGCGCTTCCCACATGGTGCGGAAGTACGGGAGGGGCCGCGGCGTGAAGTGGTCGCGCTCCGCCGTCTCGGCGTAGATCGTGTGGAACGCGGCGATGTCGTCAGCAGTGCCGAGCGAGACCTCGACGCCGGCCTTGTCGGCCTTCTTGATGTTGCGGCGCCAGAGCTGGTTCATCCCGCGCAGCACGGCCTCCTCGGTACGCGGCGTGCCGTCGGCCTCGACGAGCAGGAGCCAGAAGTTGTACTTCGGCTGGCCGGCGGTGAAGCCGCCCTCACCGATCTGCTCGCGCCATCCCAGGTGCCGGAGCTGGGAGGTGACGGCCGCTGCGCGTCGGTTCGACAGCGTCGCCGGGGCCTGGCCGAGGGTTTCCAGGGCCGGGTCGGCGACCGCCTTCTTGACTGTCGCCGCGTCCCACCGGCGCAGCACGAGAGGCGGGCCCATCCGGACGCCGAACGCGCCCTGGCGCGCCAGGTGCTCGACCATCGGGTCGAGCCAGGCGGACAGTCCGCCAGGTCCCGTCGACGCAGCCGCGAAGTCGATGCTCGGGCCCTCGGGGAGATAGGCGAGGTACTTCGCGACCTTGGGGAGCTTGCGGTACAGCACGAGCCCGGCGCCGACGATCTCTGCTCCGTCGAACCAGCCGATCGACTCGCCCTTCCACTCCGCCTTGACCGCGGACCACGCGGGGGTCTGGAGGAAGCTCGCCGAGGGCAGGGCGTTCAGGTACGCCAGGTGGTCGGCGCTGCTGATCGTACGGACGGTGAGAGGCACGGCCCCGAGGCTACCGGAGCGACGCCACGCACCCTCTGCCCCTGCTGAGGATGCGTGCCAGAGCCGACCTCGGAGGCGGTGCCCCGCCTCAGAGCAACGTCAGCGGCGTCCGGCGCGGGATCGCCGGCGTGACCAGGAGGGTCATGCCTGCCTCGGCCGGCGTGCGGTCGCTCTTGCGGTGGTTGCACCGCAGGCACGCGGCCACGGAGTTCTCCCACGTGAGAAGCCCGCCCCGGGAGCGCGGCAGGATGTGGTCGACCGTCTCGGCGGGCCCACCGCAGTAGCCGCAGTGCTTGTCGCGGGCCTTGACGGCAGCCTTCGTGCACAGCGGGACGCGGGCGTGCACCCAGCGCGTGACGACGTACCGGACGAGGCGGAGCACCTTCGGGAGCGGGAACGGACCGAACCGGGCCTCGGGGTGCGCCTCCTCGACCACGGCGACCTCGCGCACGAGCATCCGGATGGCGTGCCGAAGGGACACCCGCTGCAACGGCTCGTAGCTGGCGTTGAGGACCAGCACGGTCCGCTGACGGCGCGTGCCAGTGGCGTGGTGGGTCACCACCACGGTCTCGGCGACAGCTGTCATGGCACCGCCCCTCTGGCCCACGTCCGACCAGTCTGCGTGCGATCAGCCTAGCCCGTGGAGTCACCTCGACGCGCCTCTGAACAGGTGGCAGGCCGGTGTTTCCTCGGTGAAGTGTCGCCGTCCACCGAGCGCGTCGTGTGCCCCCGGTGGATCAGACCGGTGGACGCTTGCGCGGCATCAGCCGCGTGTGCGGAAGCTCGGGCGCCGGCAGCACCGCGCCGCCCCATGCCTCGGGAAACGGTCCGTACGCGTCGTCGTCGGCATCGGCCGCAGCGTGCACCTGCGCCATCCACTCCGCGCGGAAGCGCACGATCTCCTCGTGGTCGCGCCCGATGAAGTTCCACCACATGACGATCTCCTCGTCGAGCGGCGTGCCGCCGAGGAGGACGACGCGCCCGGCCACGTCACCCGTGCGCAGCACCAGCGTCGTACGCCCGAGGGGGTGGTAGGAGAGTGCCGCTGGTTCCACGTGGAACCCGTCCACCTGGACGGGGCCGAGATCGACGAGAACCCCGTGCTCGTACGACGGGTCGAGCTCGAAGCGCACCTCCGACCCGGCCGGCACGGTGATCTCGGCTCCGACGAGCGGCGAGTAGGTGGTGACGGGTGAGGAGGACCCGGCGAACGATCCCACGAAGGTCCGCACGGTGGCGGGTCCGTGCTGAACCGGCTCGGTCACGTAGTGCTCGAACCCGCGGTCGGCGAACCGCGCTGCTTCGGGGAGTGCCGTCCACAGCTGGACTCCGTGCAGCGTCGTGGTCTCCGACGTCGAGTACTCCGAGTGCGCGATGCCACGGCCCGAGGTCATCAGGTTGACCTCGCCCGCACGGATCCGCTGCACCGACCCGAGCGTGTCCCGATGGTCCACCTCACCGGTGAAGAGCCACGTCACGGTCTGCAGCCCGGTGTGCGGGTGACCGGGCACGGCCATGCCGCCGCTCGACCGGACGTCGTCGGGGCCGTAGTGGTCTGCGAAGCACCATGCACCGATGAGCGACCGCGAGCGTTGCGGGAGCGTACGGCGCACGGTCATCGCCCGCGGGCCGCCCAGCGGCACCAAGCGGGGCTCGAGGACCTCGACGTCGACCTCGGGAGGCCCGGGCGGGCAGGTGATCTCCTGCGGATCGAGCTCGGAGTTGCTCATGGATCAAGTATCGACCCGCCGGGCCAACTCGTCGCCGGCGAGATCAGGGATGTCCCCCATCATCAGCGCTGTTCGCCAGGGGCAAAACCGATGTCGTTCTGACACTGCCGTCACCTAGCGTGGACAAGAAGCCCGCCCTTCTCAGGAGTTCTGCCATGTCTGACGGCCCCACACCCGCCACGACCCGCTCCGTCGCCGCCCGCGCGGTCGACCTTCACAAGACCTACGGCAAGCAAGAGGCGGAGGTGCGCGCGCTCGACGGCGTGAGCCTCGACGTCTACGCCGGCGAGTTCACGGCCGTGATGGGGCCGTCGGGTTCCGGCAAGTCGACCCTCATGCACCTCCTCGCCGCCCTCGACACCGCGACGAGCGGCACCGTCTTCATCGGCGACACCGAGCTCGCGCGCCTCAACGACAAGCAGCTCACCAAGCTGCGGCGCGACGACGTCGGCTTTGTGTTCCAGGCGTTCAACCTCGTGCCGACGCTCACGGCCCAGGAGAACATCCTGCTCCCGCTCTCGATCGCGGGCCGCAAACCCGACCAGGCCTGGTACGACCAGGTGATCGACACCGTCGGACTGCGGGACCGCCTCGGTCACCGGCCCAACGAGATGTCCGGCGGCCAGCAGCAGCGCGTCGCCGCGGCGCGTGCGCTCGTCGGCCGGCCCACGATCGTCTTCGCCGACGAGCCGACCGGCAACCTCGACTCGACCTCCGGCGCCGAGGTCCTGAAGTTCCTCCAGCACAGCGTCCGCGAGCTCGGCCAGACCATCGTGATGGTGACGCACGACCCGGTCGCAGCCTCGTACACGGACCGGGTGGTCTTCCTCGCCGACGGCAAGGTCGTCGACGAGATGCAGGCGCCGACGCCCGAGAAGATCCTCGAGCGCATGGCCGCCATCCAGACCCGCGCCATGGACGCCGCCGCCGAGCGCTCCCTCGAGGGTGGGGCAGCCTGATGCTGCGCGTGACCCTGCGCAACCTGCTGGCGCGCAAGGTGCGCCTGCTGATGAGCGCGTTCGCGATCGTGCTCGGCGTCGCGTTCGTCGCCGGCACGCTGATCTTCACCGACACGATGAGCAAGTCCTTCGACGGGATCGTCGAGGGTTCGACGCCTGACGTGACGGTCCGACCGGAGGGCACCGGCAGCTGGGACCAGGCCCCGAGCGCTGACACGCGCACGATTCCCGCATCGCTGGTCGACGAGCTCGGTGAGCTGTCGGGAGCCGAGCGTGCCGACGGGAGCGTGCAGAGCCAGTCGCTGACCCTGGTGGGCTCCGACGGCAAGCTGGTCACCGGCTTCGGGCCGCCGACGCTCTCGTTCAACTACGACGACGCGCCGGCGATGACCGGGGAGCCGGCGGTGGTGATCGCCGAGGGCAGGGAGCCGTCCGCGGCCGGCGAGGTCGCGATCGACGCGACGAGCGCCGAGAAGGGCGGCTACGAGATCGGCGACACCGTCACGCTCGTGTCGACCGGGGACCAGCCACGCCTCGAGGTGGAGCTCGTCGGGCTGGCCGAGTTCGGTGGCGGGTCGATGGCGGGCGCCTCGCTGGTGCTGTTCGACACCGCGTACGCCCAGGAGCTGTTCCTGGACGGCAAGGACGTCTTCAATCAGGTCGCCCTGACGACCGCCGACGGCGTGACGCAGCAGGAGCTCGCGTACGAGGCCGACCAGATCCTGCCCGACGGGTTCGAGGCGGTGACGGGTGACGCTGCGGCGGCGCAGACGGAGGACCTCATCGGCGAGATCCTCGGCTTCCTGACGACCATCCTGCTCGTGTTCGCGAGCATCGCGATCATCGTCGGCACCTTCCTCATCGTCAACACGTTCTCGATCCTCGTCGCGCAGCGCAGCCGTGAGCTCGCCCTGCTGCGGGCGCTCGGCGCGTCGCGTCGGCAGGTGAGCCGGTCGGTGCTGATCGAGGCCCTGATCGTCGGGCTCGTCGGGTCGACGCTGGGCGTGCTGCTCGGCATCGGGCTCGCGCAGGGTCTGACAGCCCTGTTCAAGAGCTTCGGGCTCGACGTCAGCGAGACGCCGCTGGTGATCGCGCCGCGGACCTGGATCGTCGGGTACGTCGTCGGCGTGCTCGTCACGCTCGTCGCCGCCTACCTCCCCGCACGCCGTGCCGCGCGGGTGGCGCCGGTCGCGGCGATGCGCGACGACGTGGCGCTGCCGGAGTCCTCGATGCGGCTGCGCATGCTGTTCGGGGCGATCCTCGTGGTCATCGGCGCCGGGCTGCTGTGGCTCGGGCTGAGCGGCGTGGACAACGGCGCCTGGTACGTCGGTGGCGGCGCGTTCTCGATCCTCATCGGGGTGTCGCTGATGAGCCCGCTGCTCAGCCACCCGGTGCTCGTCACGATCGGCGGGCTCTACCGCCCGTTCGGCCTGGTCGGCCGGATGGCCACCCAGAACGCCCTGCGCAACCCTCGCCGCACGGCAGCGACGGCGTCGGCGCTGATGATCGGCCTGACGCTGGTGACGACGATGAGCATCCTCGGCTCGTCGGTCAACAAGTCCGTGGACGTCGGCGTGAAGAAGGAGTTCACCACCGACTTCCTCCTCACGAACCCGGTCGGCGCCCCGTTCTCCACGGCGATCGCCGACCAGATCCGTGAGATCGACGGCGTCGGTGACGTGGTCGAGACGCAGTTCGTCCCGGCGCGGATCGACGACAACGCGTTCGCCGCCGTGACGGCGACCGACCCGCCTCGGTTGTTCGACATGTTCGATCTCGACGCGACGGTCGACGACCTCGCGGCGGACGAGATCGCGGTGCGTGAGGACAAGGCCGACGACCTCGGTCTCGAGGTCGGCGACGCGATGACCGTCGAGACACAGTCCGGCAAGTACGAGCTGGCGGTCGCGGGGACCTACCCGGAGACCAACGTGACCACCGAGTACCTCACGTCGTTCGCCTTCGTCGACCTGGTGAAGCTGACCCGCGAGGACTCGTTCGTCGCCGTCAACGCGGCGCCCGGGTCGAGCGCCTCCGAGATCGAAGAGCCCGTACGCGACGTGGTGGCCGACATCCCGACGGTGGTCGTGCAGACCCAGCAGGAGTTCATCGACTCCCAGCGCGAGCAGATCAACGGGATCTTGATGCTCATCAACGCCCTGCTCGGGCTGGCGATCGTGATCGCCGCGCTCGGCATCGTCAACACGCTCGCCCTGAGCGTGATCGAGCGGACCCGCGAGGTCGGGTTGCTCCGCGCGGTCGGGATGAGCCGACGGCAGCTACGTCGGATGGTGCGGCTGGAGGCGGTCGCGATCGCGGTCCTCGGCGCCGTCCTCGGCATCGCGATGGGCCTCGTCTTCGGCACCGTGCTCCAGCGGGTGCTCGACGACGAGGGCATCACCGAGCTGTCGATCCCGGTGGGCACGCTCGTCGTCTACGTCGTGATCGCCGCCGTGGTGGGCGTGCTCGCGGCAGTGTTCCCGGCGCTGCGCGCGTCGCGGCTGAACGTGCTGCGGGCCATCTCCACCGAGTAGTGAGCAACGGCGATGCGCCTCGGCCCCTCGGGGTCTGGGCGCATCGTCGTCGTTGCGCGGTCGTCGGTGCGCGCGGTCGCAGGTCAGCCCGTGAGCGAGAGTGCCGCAGCGACCGCGAAGCCGACGACGGCGGCGAGGCCCGCCTTCTCGTGGATCTTGGCCTGGGCCTCGGGGATCATCGCTCCCACGAGCATCACCAGGAGCGCCCCGGCCGCGAACCCGTCGACGACCCCGACGAACGGACCGGCGGTGACCTCCGCCGCGGCGTACCCGCCCGCGGTCGCCAGCAGGCAGACCACCGCGACCGCGCTCCAGAGCAGGAGGACGTGCCGCGCGGGCGAGCCAGCCTTGCGCATGTCGGTCGCCGATCCGACCGCCTCCGGGAGGTTGGACACGAAGATCGCCACCAGCAGCGCCACGCTGACTCCGCCGCCCTCGGCGATGCCGATGCCGAGCACCGCCTGCTCGGGGATCCCGTCGAGGAAAGCGCCGAGCGCGAGCGGCAGACCCGCAGCGCCACCAGCAGCACGTCCGCCGACCCGTTCGACCATCCTGTCCGAGACGTAGAAGACGACGGCCCCGAACGCCAGCCCGAAGGCGAGAGCGAGCCCGCCGCCGACCTCGAGCCCTTCCTGGAACAGCTCGTACGAGATGCTGGAGATCAGCGCGCCCGCGCCGAAGCCGAGCACCGTGCCGACGACCGCGTCGCTCCACTGGCGCACGACGCCGAGGACGGCACCGATCAGCAGCGACGACGCCGCGACCGTGCCCCACAGAAGTGCTGTGCCCACGGACGCGATCATCCTCACTTCCGGGCCGAACGGCGATTTGGGGTGCCACGAGGCCTCCGGATAGACTCTCCTGGTTGCCCATCCGCCACCCGGTGCGATGGGCGACAGATGCAGAGCCCTCCTGTCACGGAAGGACCGTGACCGTACAGACCGAAGGAGGTGGAGTTGCCTTGCGTCACTACGAAGTCATGGTGATCCTCGATCCCAGCCTCGACGAGCGCACGGTTGCCCCGAGCCTGGACACGTACCTCAACGTGGTGCGTCAGGACGGTGGCACCGTCGACAACGTCGACATCTGGGGCAAGCGTCGTCTTGCCTACGAGATCAACAAGCAGTCCGAGGGGATCTACGCCGTGGTCGACCTGACCGCGACCCCCGCGACTGTCAAGGAGCTCGATCGTCAGCTCACGCTGAACGAGTCCGTCATGCGTACGAAGGTCCTTCGACCCGAGAAGTGACGGACGAACGACACGTCGTCCCCAGCCGGCCCGATCCCGTGGTTTCCCACGGTCGTCGCCCAAAGGGTCGCCAGTGTCTGAGTCTTGATGTTGACTGCTAGCCAGCAGACATCCCGCGAACGTTGGAGTGAGACATGGCAGGCGAGACCGTCATCACCGTCGTCGGCAACCTTGTGGACGAGCCCGAGCTGCGGTTCACACCGTCCGGCGCCGCGGTTGCCAACTTCCGCATCGCCTCGACTCCGCGCACCTTCGACCGCCAGAGCGGCGAGTGGCGCGACGGAGACACGCTCTTCCTGGGCTGCGCCGTCTGGCGCCAGGCCGCGGAGAACGTTGCCGAGTCGCTGCAGAAGGGCATGCGAGTGATCGTGCAGGGGCGACTGAAGTCGCGCCAGTACGAGACCCGTGAGGGCGAGAAGCGCACCGTGTTCGAGATCGACGTCGACGAGGTCGGTCCGAGCCTGCGCAGCGCGACCGCCAAGGTCACCAAGGCTGCTCGCTCCGGCGGCGGCCAGGGTGGCGGCTACTCCGGTGGCGGCCAGGGTGGCCAGGGGTTCGGCGGAGGCCAGCAGGCCCCCGCGAGCGACCCGTGGTCCTCGCCCGCACCGCAGGGTGGCAACGCTGGCAACGATCCGTGGGCGAGCACGCCCGCCGGCTCGAACGACGAACCGCCGTTCTGAGCCGTACGGATCTAGAGAACTCGGAGCACCGAGAACTGCAAGGCGGTCCTTCGACCGCCGTGTCATTCCGACCCGTCCTGCGGGTCGGGCTCACCGGAAGGGAGCACCACAATGGCTGCCAAGCCCGCTGTTCGTAAGCCGAAGAAGAAGAGCAACCCGCTCAAGGCTGCGAAGATCACCTACATCGACTACAAGGACACGACCCTCCTGCGGAAGTTCATCTCCGACCGCGGAAAGATCCGCGCTCGCCGCGTGACGGGTGTGTCTGTCCAGGAGCAGCGCAAGATCGCCACCGCGATCAAGAACGCGCGCGAGATGGCGCTCCTGCCGTACACCTCGACCGGTCGCTGATCGTAGGGGAAGGAGAACACCATGAAGCTCATCCTCACCCACGAGGTCACCGGCCTCGGTGCCCCCGGCGACATCGTCGAGGTCAAGGGCGGCTACGGCCGCAACTTCCTGCTGCCCCGCAACTACGCGATCCTGTGGTCCAAGGGCGCGGAGAAGCAGGTCGAGTCGATCAAGAAGGCCCGTGAGGCCCGCGCGATCCACGACCTCGACGAGGCCAAGGCCGCCAAGCAGAAGCTTGAGTCGAACACCGTGAAGGTTCCGGTTCGCGCCGGTTCCGAGGGTCGCCTCTTCGGTGCGATCACCGTCTCGGACGTCGCCAACGCGCTCAAGGGCGCCGGCTCGTCCGTCGACAAGCGTCGCATCGAGATCGGCAACCCGATCAAGGCCCTCGGCACGTACGCCGTCCAGGTGCGTGTGCACCCAGAGGTCACGGCCAAGGTCACGATCAACGTGGTCGCTGCCTGAACTCAGGCACACCGCCACGCACTGAAGGACCCGTCACCCCTCTGGGGTGGCGGGTCCTTCTCGTTGTGCGCGATGACACCGTGCCTCCGTCCTCCACGGCTCCGGCCTCACGGCTCACGCCTCCGCGCCTCCGGCCTCCGCGCCTCCGGCCCTCACGGCTCAGGCGTCGGGGTCGGTGCGCAGGGCAAGGTCGGCGACGACCGCCACGAGGTCGCCGTCGACGCCGATGCGGCGTTGGTGATCGGCCCCGGTCCCGGACTGCGCGATGCGCTCGAGCCCTTCGTGGACGAGGTCGGTGTCGCCCGCATCCGCGAGTGCCTCGGCGACGTGAGACACGAGGTTCGCGAGGACGTCGCCGGCCGGAAGGAGCTGGCGGGTGCCCGGGTCGAACAGCCGCTCGGCCGTGCCATGCCGTGCGGCCTGCCAGCGCGCACCGCGAAGCAGCTCGACCCTCCACGGGTCGGTCGGCCGGTCCTCGGCCCACGCGCGCGCCTCGGTCTCGACGAGGGCCCGGACGAGTGCGGCCACGAGGACCCCGTCACGCAGGTCCGTGCACACGTCGGCGACGCGGACCTCGATCGTCGGGAGGGAGCGCGCGATCCGGGCGTCGAAGTAGATCATCCCCTCGTCGAGGGCGGCCCCTGAGGCGATCAGCTCGGAGACGGCGCGGTGGTAGGTCGCGGGATCGCCGAACGGCTCGACCGGACCGGCGGTCGGCCACGCCGTCCAGCTGCGCGAGCGCCAGCTTGCGTACTCGGTCTCGCGGCCGTCGGAGTAGGGGGAGTTCGCACTGATCGCGAGGATGATCGGCAACCACGGCTGGATGCGGTCCATCACGCCGACGGCCTCGTCGTCTCCGTCGACGTCGACGTGGACGTGCATGCCGCAGACGACGGCGTACCGGCCGATCTCTCCGGCCTCCTCGATCATCCGCTCGTAGCGCGGTTTCGGGGTGACCGACAGCTCGCCGCTGAGGAGCGGAGGGGTTCCTGACGCGATGAGCGATGCGCCCGCCGACCGGGCCGCGGCGACCGACTGCCGGCGGACCTCTTCCAGGTTGGCGGCGAGATCGGCGAGGAGCGCGTGGGGCTCGGTCATCGTCTCGATCTGCTCGAGGAACAGCTCGTGCTCGATCTCCGCGTCGCCGTCATGACGCCGGACGGCCCGCTCGGAGACCGCCGTCGTCCGGCCCGTCGCAGGGTCGACGAGCAGCATCTCTTCTTCGATCCCGATCTTCCGCATCGCACGAGTCTCGCGTCAGGACGCGAGATCTTCCAGTCGCGGGCGCAGGGACGTACGGACGTGCTCGAAGAATGCGCCCATCTCCTCGGGGGGACCCGCGTTCATCAGGACGAGGTTGTCGAACCCGGTGTCGAGGAAGCGCTGGGCGACCTCGAGGTGGCGTTCGGTGTCGGGCCCGCACCCGAACGCGGCACGCATGTCCTCGATCCGTACGCTCGCCGTCGCGGCTTCGAAGTTCACCGGGTTCGGGAGCTCGGCCTGCACCTTCCAGCCCGCGAGCCCGAAGCGCATGGTCCGGTGCGCAGCCTCCGCGGCGGCGTCGATGTCGAGGGAGTAGGCGAGCGGCACCTCGGCGTACCGTGGGCCGTTCCCGCCCGCCGTCGCGTACGCGTCCACGATCTCCGCCTTGGGCTCGGTCGCGAACAGTCCGTCGCCGAGCTCGGCGGCGAGCTTCGCGGCCTCTTCGCCACCAGCCGCGACGACGATCTTCGGAGGGGTGTCCGGCAGGTCGAAGATCCGGGCGTCCTCGAGGTCGAAGTACTGCCCGGAGTACGAGTGGTAGCCACCGGTGAAGAGCGTGTGGATGATCTCAAGGGCCTCGCTGAGCATGTCGTGACGGACCGAGACCGACGGCCAGCCGCCGCCGACGATGTGCTCGTTGAGGTTCTCGCCCGAGCCGACACCGAGGGTGAAGCGTCCGCGGCTCAGCACCGCGGTGGTCGCCGCCATCTGCGCCACGATCGCGGGGTGGTAGCGCATGATCGGGCAAGTCACGCCCGTCGCGAGCCCGAGGTGCGTGGTCCGAGCGGCGATCGCGCCGAGCATCGAGAAGGCGAAGCCGGAGTGCTGCTGCGAGTACAGCCACGGGTGGAAGTGGTCGCTGACCTCGACGAAGTCGAACCCGGCCTCCTCAGCGGCGACCGCCTGGTCCACGATCGTCAACGGGTCGAAGCTCTCCGCCATGAGCTTGAACCCGATGCGCAGCCGGTCGGTCGTCATGCCCTCACTCTCCGTCCAGCGGCGCGGTTTTGCAGACCGAGGACCGATGAGAGCGGCGCCTACGGTGAGTCTCCCGATTGACAGCGCTGGTCGCTGCCGGTTCGCTTGGCGTACGAGAGGGGGTGGAACGATGCGCGCGATGTGGAAGGGCACGGTCTCGTTCGGCCTGGTGAGCATCCCGATCAAGATGTACGGCGCCACAGCGACGCACGACATCTCGTTCCGGCAGGTCCGGCGCAGCGACGGGTCGCGAGTGAAGTACAAGCGGGTCGCCGAGGCCGACGGCGAGGTCGTCGAGTACTCCGAGATCGCGAAGGGCTACGAGCTGCCGGACGGGCGGATGGTCGTCCTCACCGACGACGACATGGAGCAGTTGCCGCTGCCGACCAAGAAGGTCGTCGACGTCCTCGAGTTCGTCCCGCTCGAGCAGATCGACCCCATCCTCTACAACAAGAGCTACTTCCTGGAGCCGGACACCAACGCCGGCCTCAAGCCGTACCTGCTCCTGCGTGAGGCCCTCGAGTCGTCCGACATGGTGGCGGTCGTCAAGGTCACGATCGGCACCCGCGAGCAGATGGCGACGATCCGCGTGCGCGACGGGGTTCTCACGATGAGCACGCTGCTGTGGGCCGACGAGGTCCGCAAGCCTGAGTTCGGCTTCCTCGGCGAGGATCTGGACCTGCGCCCCCAGGAGGTCAAGATGGCTCAGGCTCTCCTGGCGAGCATGGAGGGCGACTTCGACCCCGAGGAGTACACCGACGAGTACGAGGTGGCGCTCGACGAGCTGGTCGAGGCGAAGCTCGAGGGCAACGAGGTCCTGCAGCCCGCCGTCGGCGAGGGCGAGGAGGAGTCCGACAACGTCGTCGATCTGATGGCCGCTCTGCAGGCGTCGATCGATCGCGCGAAGAAGGGCGAGGGCGAGCCGGTCGCTGGGGTGGACCAGGACGAGAAGCCGGCGAAGAAGAAGCCAGCAGCGAAGAAGTCGGCAGCGAAGAAGGCACCGGCCAAGAAGGCGGCGAAGAAGCAGCCTGCGAAGAAGGCCGCGGCGAAGAAGACCACCGCGAAGAAGGCGGCGAAGAAGGCCTCCTGACGCCACACCCCGATCAGCCAATGCGGGCCATAGATGCCACCGGGTGGCACCTATGGCCCACGATCAGGCTGCTCGTGCGTCGCGAGCCCGACACGCCGACGGGACCACGTCGTCGGTCTTGTCAGTGCCTGCGCGCACACTCGACACGTAAGGGTTTCCCCGGTCCTTCGAGAGGTGGCGCGTGATGAGCGAGCTGGTCGTGATGTGCATCGACTGCGACGCCGAGTTCGTCGCTGCCGACGGCTGGCTCGACCGCTGCGCCGAGTGCTGCCTCGTTCTCGACGAGCACCTCAGCGGCATGCACGTGGACGTTCAGGCGGTCTGCGTCAGCTGCGCGTCGAGCTCGGACGGGCCGGGCCGCCGCATCCGCGCCGCCTGACCGCGCTTCGCCTGACGCCGGCCGCTGCTGCGCCGCCCGTCGCGCACCTACCCCTACGCGCCGCCGCCGACTACGCGCCGCCGCCGACTACGCGCCGACGACTACGCGCCGACGACCATCCAACGATCGGTCCGCTCGCGGAGCACGAGCGTGACCATCCGCGCGACCATGAACGCCGCGTACGCGATCCAGAGCCACACGAGTCCGCCACCGAGCAGCCAGACGGCGACGGCCAGCGGGGCGTACGCGACGAGGGTGACGACGCCGGCCCACGCGAGGTAGGCGCCGTCGCCCGCCCCGATCAGCACGCCGTCGAGCACGAAGACGACTCCCGAGATCGGCTGCGTCAGCGCGATGACGACGAGGGCGCCGATCAGCAGGTGGCGCACGTCCTCGTCGGAGGTGAAGAGGTCCGGGAGCCAGGGTGCGGAAGCGAGGAGCAGGACCGCTGCGACGATGCCCGAGACGACGCCCCAGCCGATCATCCGCCGGGTCGTGGACCGCGTGCCGGCGATGTCGCCCGCGCCGAGGGAGCGGCCCGTCAACGTCTGACCGGCGATCGCGATCGCGTCGAGGGCGAACGCGAGGATCGTCACGATCGTCACGGCGATCTGGTGCGCGGCGAGCGCCGCCGAGCCCATCGTCGCGGCGACGGCGGTCGCGATCAGGAGTGCGGCCCGCAGGGTGAGCGTACGAACGACGAGGGCGACGCCGGCGCGCGCGGCCTCGTGGATACCGGAGCGCTGGGGGCGCACCGGGGCGTGCTGGGCGCGCACCGCGCGGACCACGACGTACGCGAGGAACACGCCGGAGCCGAGCTGCGCAACGGTGGTGCCGATGGCGGCACCGCGGATCCCCATGTCGAGCCCGTAGACCAGCGCGAGGTTGAGGAGCACATTGACGATGTTCGCGACGACGACCGTGTAGAGGGGCGTCTTGAGGTCCTGCATGCCGCGCAGGACACCGGTGGCAGCGAGGACGACGAGCATCGCGGGGATGCCCGGGGCCGCCCACACGAGGTAGGTGACGCCCTGGTCGGTCACGGCGTCGTCGGCGCCGAAGGCACCGATGAGCAGCGAGGCGCCGGCTCCGGCGACCACGGCGGCGAGTGCGCCGATGATGACGGCGAGCCAGACGCCGCTCATGCCGGTCGTCATGGCCCCGCGCAGGTCTCCCGCGCCGATGTGGCGACCGACCGAGGCTGTCGTGCCGTACGCGAGGAAGACGCACAGCCCGACGAACGTCTGGAGCACCGTCGACGCGAGCGCGAGACCGGCGAGGGGGTCGGTGCCGAGGTGGCCGATGATCGCGGTGTCGGCGGCGAGCATCAACGGCTCGGAGACGAGAGCCGCGAACGCCGGGACGGAGATGCGGAAGATCTCGCGATCGCGCGCGTCCAGGTGCCACCTCACCGGGCTAGTTGACCACGTCCCTCCGACGGAACCCGACGTAGCCCGCAGCCAGGAGCGCGACGGCGACCGCCGTCAACCACATGATCGGGGGCCACGACAGATCTTCGAGCGGCACCATCGCCAGGTGGGAGAACGGCGACACGTTGGTGACCCAGTCGGGGAACTGGAGCAGGGGCCCGAAGAACATCACCACCGCCGCGAACACGATGGCGACCCAGGCCAACGACGTCAGTCGCGGGACGAGGCCGATGAGTGCCACCGCGACGCCGATCAGGACCCAGATCGCGGGAGCGTACGAGAGCCCGGCCCAGGTGAGCGGCCAGACCCTCCCGTAGTCGCCTGACACGACGCCGTTCATGAGGCCGGTCGCGAAGCCAGCGAGGGCGATCCCGAGCGTCGAGGCGCCGAGTGCCACGAGCAGGTGGCTGCTGAGGTACGTCGGCCGCGAGAGCGCGGTCGTCAGCACGGGTTCGAGGCGGCCGTTGACCTCCTCGGCGCGGGCGCGCAGCACTGAGGCCACCCCGAAGGCAGCGGCCGCGATCGCCAGCAGCAGGACGGCGCTGGCGTAGAAGCCGTCGACGAGTGCCGTCCCGCTGGTCTCGCCGCCGGTCATCACGTCCGACAGGTCGCCGTCGCCGACGAGGTCGCCGACGTCGTCGCCGATCGACCCGTACGCGAACCCGCCGACGGCGAGGCCGATCAGCCATCCGATCACGGTCGGACGCTGCAGGCGCCAGGCGAGCTCGTACGCGCCGCCGCGCCACTCGCGGGTCCCCGGACCGCGCCGTGCCGCGACGAGACCGGCGCCGAAGTCTCGCCGGTCGAAGAGCGCCCGCGCCAGGCCGCAGAGAGCGATGGCGACGGCGAGCGACAGCAAGGCTGGCCACCAGCGCTCGTCGTCGTACGCCCGCATCTGCTGGCCCCAGCCGATCGGCGAGAGCCACGACAGGGCGCCGTTGCCGACGTCCCCGACAGCCCGGAGCAGGTACGCGAGGGCGATGACGCCGCCGCTCATGCCCCACGCGCCGCGGGTCGTGCTCGACACCTGGCAGAAGACGAGCGCGAATCCCATGAACACGAGTCCCGCGCAGCCGAGCGCCAGCGCGAGCGCCCACGACCCCGCGACAGGAAGGTCGCTCGCGATGAGGAGGAGGGCGACCGCGACGACGAGGACGACGTTGATCGCGCTCGTGATGACGAGGGCGGCGGCCGTCGTCGCCGACCGGCCCACGACGTCGGCGCGGATCAGCTCGTCCTGCCCGTTCTCCTCGCCGGCGCGCGTCAGGCGGACGACGAGGAAGGTGCTCATCAGTCCGGCGAGGATCGCGCCGAACGCCGAGGTCTGCCACGCGGTCTGGCCGCCGAGGGTGTCGAGCGCGTAGTCGGGACCGGCCATCGCGAGGAGTGCCGCGTTGCCCTCGACGGAGGCGGCGAGCCGGTCGAGCGAGGCTTGGTCGGGGTACGTCGCGGCGAGGCTGACCGCGGTGACGTAGTACAGCGCGCTGATGCCGACGAACCACCAGAGCAGCGCGAAGCGGGTGCGCCGCAGAGCGAGCCGGACCAGCGTGCCCGTGCCGGTGAAGGAGTCGGTCACGACACCGGCTCCTCGGCGGCCTCGATCTCGTCGCCGTAGTGGCGGAGGAACAGCTCCTCGAGCGTCGGAGGTGTACTGGTCAGAGCCGTGATTCCGAAGGTCCCGAGGTGGGTGAGCGTCTCGCCGATCCGGGCGGTGTCGACGTCGAAGCGCGCACGGGCGCCGCCCTGCTCGAGGACCAGGTCATGGATGCCGGCGAGGGCGTCGAGCCCTTCGAGGGGACGCGACGTGGTCACGTCGACCGACGTACGGGTGAGGTGCCGCATCTCGGCGAGCGTCCCGGACTCGACGGTTCTGCCCTCGCGGATGATCGTGACGCGGTCGCAGAGGGCCTCTACCTCGCTCAGGATGTGGCTCGAGAGCAGGACAGTCCGACCCTGCTCGCGAACCTCCTGGACGGCGCCGCGGAACACCTCCTCCATGAGCGGGTCGAGTCCGGAGGTGGGTTCGTCCAGGAGCAGCAGCTCGGTGTTCGCCGCGAGCCCGGCGACCAGGGCGACCTTCTGGCGATTGCCTTTCGAGTAGCTGCGGCCGCGTTTCGTCGGGTCGAGCTGGAAGCGCTCGATCAGGTCGTCGCGTCGGGCGCGGTCGACCCCGCCGCGGAGCCTGCCGAGGAGATCGATGACCTCGCCGCCGGAGAGGTTCGGCCACAGGGTCACGTCACCGGGGACGTAGGCGAGTCGTCGGTGAAGCGCGGTCGCGTCGGACCACGGGTCGCCGTCGAGCAGCCGGACCGTCCCGCCGTCGTGGCGCAGCATGCCGAGCAGGACCCGGATGGTGGTGGACTTCCCGGCGCCGTTCGGACCGAGGAAGCCGTGAACCTCGCCGGTCTCGACCACGAGGTCCAAACCGTCCAAGGCGCGCGTCGTCCCAAAGCTCTTGTGGAGCCCGTCGATGTGGATCGTGTCGCTCACGTGGCTGAGGCTAGCGCTCCAGGAGGGTGTGGACATGGCACGTCGACGAGTGCCGGATTCGGACATGTCGGGCGCGGCCGGGCAATTTAGATCGGTTCCAGCCTGTGTGCAACTTGAGAGACACGCCCGCCTGCGAGTTTCGTTCCACACGCGGGGGACGACGTTTCCCCAGGTCAGCCCACAGGTGTGGATACTCCGCCGCGGTAATCCACACAGATACCCACAACCTGTGCACATGCACAACCGCAGTTATCCACATAAATGTGGTCGAGATCCACAAAGGTTGTGCGTCCACCGCTGCACGCGACTGGCAGGACACGGGCTCGGGCGCGTAGTTTGCTTCACGTTCGGTGGGTGGTCGGGAAGTTCGTCGAAGCAGCAGGGGTGGCTGCGGGCTCCTCGAGATCCGTCGGAGGCCCCGCGTACGCTCGAGGGTGAATCACACCGATGTGGTTCGCCCGCCGAGACGTGGGTGGGCCTCGCAGTCCGTGACGGGGTCGAGCGTACGAGGGGTGGACTTGCGTTGAGCGTTGCCGAGCTGGGTGCGGTGCAGGAGCCGCCGGACGACGACTACGGCTACGGCGGCAGCCAGGTCGACCGCACCCCACCGCAGGACAACAACGCTGAGCAGTCCGTCCTCGGCGCGATGATGCTCTCGAAGGACGCGATCGCCGACGTCCTGGAGTCGGTCAAAGCCATCGACTTCTACCGGCCGGCGCACGAGGAGATCTTCGACGCCATCCTCGACCTCTACGGGCGGGGCGAGCCGGCCGACGCGGTCACGGTCTCGGCCGCGCTGCAGCGCCGGGGCGAGCTCGCCAAGATCGGTGGCGCTCCGTATCTCCACACGCTGGTCGCCAACGTGCCGATCGCCGCCAACGCCGGCTACTACGCCGACATCGTGCGCGAGAAGGCGATCCTGCGTCGGCTCATCTCCGCGGGCACCAAGATCGCCCAGATGGGTTACGCCGGCGAGGGCGAGATCGACGACATCGTCGACACCGCGCAGTCGGAGGTCTTCGGGGTCACCGAGCAGCGGACGTCGGAGGACTACTCGGTCCTCAACGACCTCATGGAGGCGACGTTCGACGAGCTTGAGGCGATCGCTGCCCGCGACGGTCAGATGGCTGGCGTCCCGACCGGGTTCGCCGACCTCGACCGGCTGACCAACGGGTTCCACCCGGGCCAGATGATCGTCGTCGCCGCACGACCCGGTGTCGGCAAGTCCACGCTCGGCCTGGACGTCTGCCGCGCCGCGGCGATCAAGCACGGGCTGACGACCGCCATCTTCTCGCTGGAGATGAGCCGCATCGAGATCACGATGCGTCTGCTGTCGGCCGAGGCGCGCGTCGGGCTGCACGAGATGCGGTCAGGGTCGCTGAGCGACGACCAGTGGGCCAAGCTCGCTCGCCGGATGGGCGAGGTGTCGTCGGCTCCGATGTTCATCGACGACTCGCCGAACATGACGATGATGGAGATCCGCGCCAAGGCCCGGCGGCTGAAGCAGCGCCACGACCTCAAGATGATCGTCATCGACTACCTCCAGCTGATGACGTCCGGCAAGAAGGTCGAGAACCGTCAGGTCGAGGTCTCGGAGTTCTCGCGCCAGATCAAGCTGCTCGCCAAGGAGCTCGAGGTGCCGATCATCGCGATCAGCCAGCTGAACCGTGGCTCGGAGCAGCGTACGGACAAGCGCCCGATGCTGTCGGACCTACGAGAGTCGGGCTCGATCGAGCAGGACGCCGACATCGTCATCCTGCTGCACCGCCCCGACATGTACGAGCAGGAGTCCGAGCGCCTCGGCGAGGCCGACTTCATCGTCGCCAAGAACCGCTCCGGCCAGCCCGGTACGGCGACGGTGACGTTCCAGGGCCACTACTCGCGGTTCATCGACATGCCCAAGGAGTTCTGAGCACGACGTACGCGCTGATCGGTCAGTGACCGATCACGCCTTGGAGCTCGACCATCATCTGGATGGCGGTGATCGTGTCGCGCACCTGCAGGTTCTCCACCGTGGCGGATCCCCCCAGCGACAACAGGGGCACGAAAATGAACGACTTGTCGTACGGCAGCTCCCCGTGAGCGGCGATCGCCTCGGGGAAGACGTCCCAGTTGAAGGTCTCCGAAAGCTCCTCGGCTCCGTCCAGGACGGTCAGCCGCACGAAGGTGCGGACGGTGCTGCCGAGCCCGACCGTCCTCCCTTCGCGGTACAGGATGGCGATGACCCCCACGCTGGGTTCCCAGGTGATCAGGTCGCCGAGTCCGGTCACCATGATCGGGATGGCGATGCCGTCGCCTTGGGTCTTGCCGATGCAGTCACCGACCTCCGCCTCGTACAGCGAGGGGTTGATGACACGCAGGAACCCGTCGGCAAAGGTCCCGTAGCCGTACTGCTCCCAGATCGCGATGAGCTCGTCGGGCACGCGTCCACGGAACCGCGCGATGACGTCGAGCTCGACGGGCGCGTGCGGGACGAAGTCTGCGATCTCGAACACGCGCTCCGAGGCAGTCCCCGGCGATTCGTCCGCGCTGGCGGGGACGATGTCCTTCCGCGGTGCGGGTCGCGGATCCCGACCACCGAAGTCGGCCACCCGGTCCCAGATCCAGTCCGCCATCGACGCGGCGACGGGTTCGTCGGGCTGCCCGCTGCGGCGCTTGATCAGCGCGCCGAAGGCCACCACGACCAGGTACGCGCCAGCGTCGTCGGTCATCACCGGTTCCCAGGCGTCGTTCTCAGGCCAATCCGGGTACGCCGCGGGCTCCGCCTCGATCGCGCTGGTCATGTCTCGGATCTCGGCCGCGGACATCAGGCGGAACGGCTCGGGCTGCGCCCAGGCGGCGCCGGTGCCGGGCCGCTGGCCGTCACGCCAGGTCACCAGATCGTCCGCGGCCATGGCGCCGGGCATGTCGGCCTCGTCAGAGAACGAGGCTCCGGGGAGCAGCGTGTCGCGCAGGTCGGCGGGCATCGCGTCGTCCAACGCGGCCAGCGCGGAGCGCAGATCGATGCCGAGCTCCCGGTCGCGGAGCTGCTGCCACGTCATCTCGAGCACACCGGTCCGTCGGACGTCCTCGATGGTGTAGCCCTGGGCGTCGGCGTTCTCGACGATCCGCTGCATCGTTCGCGCGGTCCCCACCAGGTACTGGAACTGGTCCTCGGTCGGATCCTCGCGCAGCAGCCGCAGCGCGAGCTGTTCGGCGTCGGTGAACCGGTACTGCACCAGGTACGACCAGCCCAGCATCACCGACACCCACGAGTTCGCCGCATCAGCACGGATGGCTTCCTCGGCCGCGGGGACGAAACGGTCGGGCGGCGCGAAGCTTCCGAGCAGGTACACCGCCCGCATCCCGAGTGCCTGGGAGAGCTCGTCCGGAGCCGTTCGGGCGCACAGCTCCACTGCGTCGTCGAGCTGCTTCCAGCCGACCTCGTGCTCCCCGGAGAAAGCCAGGGCGCACCCCAGCTCCATCCAGTCGTCCCACTCCTCCTGGCTCTCGCCGAGCACGGTGCGCGCCCACCGCAGCGCCTCGGGATAGTCGTGCTCAGCGGCTGCAAGATGCCGGACGGCGCGAGCCGCATTGATGAACTGGCCGTCGCGGCGGCCCGCCACCTCGAGATAGAGGCGCCGCGCCTCGTCGGCCTCGCCGCTGACCTCACGGTGGTTGCCGAGCAACAGCGACACGCTGCTTCGCTCCGGCTGGGAAGCCAGCACTCGCAGCGCCAGCTCGCCGACCTTGGGGTGCGTGGGCTGCGCTTCGAAGAGCTCCCAGGCGAGCTCGAGGTCCCGCTCCACCGCGTCCTGGCCGTCGGGGGTCGTGCTGCCCGAGCTCGTCATCGCATTCCTCGCTTCACCCGGTATGCCCGGAGCTGGTCGAAAGTGCCGTCGTCGACGCCGTACTCCAGCACGGGCGCCACCTGGTCGAACCAGGACGTCGTGGACGGGGTGATGCTGCCTGCTGCGGTGAGCAGCGCTTCGGTGGTGACGGGCACCAGGGTGCCGCTGTTCATCGACAGAGCCATGGCCTGCTGCAGCGCCGTGGTCGCCAGGTGGCTGAGGTCAGCACCGGAGAACCCTTCGGTGGCAGTCGCGACCGCCACGGCATCGACACCGTCGGCCGGCTTGCCCTCCAGCGCACCCTGGACGATCGCCGCCCGGGCGACCGTGTCCGGCGGCAGCACCAGCACCGTCTTGTCGATGCGACCCGGTCGACGCAGCGCGGAGTCGATGTCCCACGGGCGGTTGGTCGCAGCCAGGAAGTAGACGCCGTCGTTCTTGCTGGCGACGCCGTCGAGCTCCTCGAGGAGCTGGGTGACGAGCATCCGCATCGACTGCGACCCGCCGCCACCGGACGTACGTCGTCCGCCGAGCGCGTCGAACTCGTCGAAGAAGATCACGCACGGTGCTGCTGCGCGTGCATCGCGGAACACGCTCTGGATCGCCTTCTCGCTCTCACCGATCCACTTGCTGAGCAGATCCGCGAGGGTCACGTGGATGAACGACGCTCCGAGGTCACCGGCGATCGCCTTGGCGATGAAGGTCTTGCCGCACCCAGGTGGGCCGTACATCAGCAGAGACCCGCCCGGAGTCTGCCCGAACGCCGCGGCCAAGTCGGGATTGCGCAGCGGAGCCAGGAACGTGGTGTCCAGGTGTTGCTTGACCTCGGCGAGCCCCGCGACGTCGGCGAGTGTCACCGCCGGCCGCTCGGCGTCCCACAGCGACGCGGACGCAGCAGCGCTGATGTCGTGGTGGTCGCCATCGGCCGGAGCAGGAACGGCCGGGGTCGGATCCGCGTCCGAGGCTCGCAGTCGCGCCGCCATCAGTCGCGCGCGCAAGAGGCGGACCCGCGCCGGATCACCGCCGAGGGTCTCAAGAGTGTTCAGCTCGATGGCGGCGCGGTCCGGGTCCTGCTCCAGGAGCAACGTGACGAAGTCCTCGCGCAGCGCCAGGTTGCCGGGGTTGCCCTCCACCTCGCGCGCGATCACCTCGACGAAGCTGTCGCCCGAGCCGGCGCCGCTCACTGCGCGGATCCTTCGACCCAGCCCTTGAGCACACCAAGGTTCGCGAGCGGGATGTAGTGGCCGATCCGTGGGTGGTCCAGTGTCACGCCGACGACGCCGGCCTGCCCGTACGACGCGACGTAGTCGATGGCGGCAGGCATCGGCACGCCGAACAGCGGCACCGGCGCACCGTCAGGGTCGGCCACGCCGAGGGCGCGGGCGGCGTCGGTGGCCCGCGCGGCGCTGCTGTAGAGGCAGATCATCGGGCCCTGCGCGGAGGCCACACTGTACGGACGAGGCTGCTCGGCCGAGCCTCTCGCGATGAAGAACCAGTGCTCCAGCCGTGTGACCTGCTGCCACAGCGCGATCTGCGCCGTCGTGTCTCCGGCGGGCGCTGCTCTCACCGCCTCGTCCAGGCGGTCAATCTCGGCAACCATCTCGGGGGTGTTGTCCATGGTCGTTCGGCCCGCTTTCGTCAGGTTCGGGGATAAGCCAACCACCTCGTCGGTCCTCGCGATCAGGCGGCCGGACAACCGTGGGTACGATCCGCGCCGTGGACAGGAAGCAGCTGAAGTCCAGGCGGGTCGCGGCCCAGGGCTACGGCAACGCCTGCTTCCTCGACGAGGGAGACGAAACGCGAGCCGATGCCGTGGTGTTCACGCCGCTCGACGGCGCCTGGACGGTGTTCGCGACCGACGCGGCGGCGGCACCGATCGAGGCGACCCGGCGATCGTTCGCCACGGACTCCGAAGCGCTCGACTACATGTATCGGTGTCTGCGGGACAAGGTCGAGGCCCGACATGCCGAGGTCTCCGCGAGAGTCGATGCCGATGCGGCCACCGAAGCGCGGAAGGGTGACCCGGAGCAGATGGTGCTCAGGACCCTCCGCTTGCTCGATGCCTACCGCGGGCTCGGCCTTGCGGGGGTTCTCACGACGCTCGCGTTCCTGGCGACGGCCGTCGGCTGGATCGGGATCGCGCCGTTCACCGACGCCGAGAAAGGGCTTCCGTTCGTGGCGGTCTGCTACAGCCTCGCCACGGCCAACGTGGTCGCGCAGTGGTGGCGAGGACGGCACGTCGCCGGCCGCCGGGCACGCCGTGCGCTCCGAACCGCGGTCGGTACGGCGCTGTTCGCGGTGGTGGCTCTCGTTTGCATGGTCATTCGGTTGAGCGACATCGAGAATCCGCTCTTCTGGCTCCCGCCGGCCCTCGCGCTGCTCACCTCGGCCGCGGTGGCGATCGCGCTGAGTGCGGCGCGGGGGAGCGTGGGCCCGTCGGTCGAGTGAGCTCTCAGTAGCCCGACAGCCGCCAAGCGGAGGAGCTCCGCCTCATCAACACGACGTGAACCCAGGCGCGGCGACACTGAGCTGTGAGCACAGCACGGTGGTGGGGAGGATGGCTCGCGACCGTGGCTGTGGGCTTCGTCGTCCTGCCCGCAGCGATCGGATTCTGGCCTTGGCTCTCGGAGGCGCGACCGCCCGGCTGCGAGGCACCCGACTGGTGCTTGTCGAGCCGCGAGAAGGGGTTCCTAGCCGCCTACCTGTGGTTGTGGGTGGTGCCGTTCGCGCTCGCCGCAACCTTTCTCTTGCTGCTGAGCGTGCGATGGGCGACGCTGCGATCCAGTAATCCTCCTCCGCCGATCTCGCGGATCCTCGGCGTCCTTCGCGTGGCGGTTCTCCTCGTCCCGGCTGCGTGGGTCTTCATCTGGGTCACGTGAGCTGAAAGGCAGCGTCCGCCCAGCTCGCCCGCGCCTCGGCGTCGTGCCCGCCGGCACAGTGATGAGTCGTCGCCGCCGTATCCGTCACACGTACAAGGGGACGACGAGACGGAAGGATGACGTGATGAGTGCGGACGTGCGGCTGGAGGAGCTCGGCATGAACGAACCGGAACGAAGCGGACTCAGCAAGGTCGACGAGCCAGAGTTCTCGCGGTTGGTGGAGCGGCACCGGCGTGAGCTTCATGTGCACTGCTACCGGATGCTCGGGTCGTTCCAGGATGCCGAGGACACCGTGCAGGAAACCTTCCTCCGGGCGTGGCGGCGGCGGGAGACGTTCGAGGGGCGGTCGACGTTCCGGGCCTGGCTGTACCGGATCGCCACCAACGCGTGCCTGGACCTGCTTGCCAAGCGCCGCCCGGAACCCGCGACCGGGGGCGAGGTGCTGTGGCTGCAGCCCTACCCGGACCGGTTGCTCGACGAGCTGCCCGCCGACGACGCGGACGAGCCGGAGGCCGTCGCCGTCGCCCGCGAGACGATCGAGCTGGCCTACCTGGTCGCCGTCCAGCACCTCGCGCCGCGCCCGCGGGCCGTGCTGATCATGCGGGACGTGCTCGGCTGGCCGGCGAAGGACGTCGCGGAGCTCCTGGGGGACACCGTCAACTCCGTCAACAGCGCGCTGCAGCGGGCCCGCGCCGGCATGCGCGAGCACCTGCCTGCCGAGCGGCAGGACTGGGCCGGCGGCGACGAGGACCTCGGAACGCGCGAGCTCGTACGGCGCTACACCGACGCCAGCGTGGACACCGACATCGACAGGCTCGCCGCGCTCGTGACGGACGACGTCCGCACTTCGATGCCGCCGACACCGGGCCTGTACGTCGGCCGCGACGCGGTGGTGGACTACTGGGTCGAGAGCGGCTTCGAGGGCATGACGGGCCTGCGCACGGTCCCCACCTCCGTGAACAGGCAGCCCGCCGTTGCCTACTACCACTGGCACGCGGAGGAGGGGGCCTACCTTCCGCTGACGATCGACGTCCTACGCATCGCCGGCGGAGCGATCACCGAGATCATCACGTTCCACGCGGACCAGTTCCCGCTGCTCGAGCTGCCAGAGCGCCTGCCCGCGTCATGAACACAGACCAGGAGAGGGCTCGGCGGGATCACCCGATGCCGGTCTTGAAGCCCTGACGCCAGGTCGCGTACGTCGGAGTCCAGCCAAGCGCCTGCTTGGCCTTGGCGTTGGACGATCCGCGCACGGAGGTCATCAGTGCCGTGCCGAACTGGCCGATCAGCGGACGTGCGATCCAGGCGGGCAGCCGCATCGGCTTCTTGCCGCCGACCTGCTCGGCCAGGAAGGGGAGCCACTGGTTCACCGGCGCCGGCTCGTCGTCGACGATGTTGTAGATGCCGGGCGCACCCCGCTCGACGGCAGCCACGGTTGCGGAACCGACGTCGTCGATGTGGACGAACGACCACACTCCGGTGCCTCCGCCGACCACGGGCAGCTTGCCCTGGCGAAGCAGGTCGGCGAGGGCGCCGTCGCGGGAGGTGGCGTTGCCGGGTCCGTAGAAGTTGCCGTAGCGCAGCACGATCCCCTCGATCCCCGGCGCACCCGTGACGGTGTCCTCGAGGTGACGGATCGCCGCGAGCGACGCGCGCGCCTCCTTGCCCGGGTCACCGATCAGGGGATCGTCCTCGGACTTGACCGCGCCGCCGGTGCGATCGTAGGCCCAGCCTCCGCCGAAGCTCTGCGCGACGAAGCGGCGTACGCCGTGAGTAGCGGCGGCCGCCAGCAGGTGGTCGGTGCCCTCGGTCCGCAGCCGGTTCGTCATCGCGAACTCCTGGTCCCACTTCTTGAGGTTGCCGCTGAGCCCGCTGAGTGCGGTGAGCTCGTGCACGATCACTTCCGGCTTGGCCTCGGCGACGGCGGCGAGCACGCTCTCCGCCGACAACGGGTCCATGACGATGCCGGTCGCGCCCTGGGCGTGAAGGGCCTCGCAGCCTGTGTCGCGGCGGGTCGAGCCGGTGACGTCGTGGCCCGCCTCGACGAGGAGTGGGACCAGTCGGCTCCCGACCGCTCCGGTCGCCCCGGCGATGAAGATTCGCATCTCTCTGCTCCTGTCGGTCGATGTTTCCCCGTCCGACGAAGCAGCACCCGCGCTTGTGACAGGGCCGTCCCGCCGGGCGCCCTCGTACGGCGAGCGGAGCGGGTCGCGCACCGAACCGACGAGCGGGGCTCAGACCTTCCAGGCGACGCTGGCGAGCATCGAGTCGATGGAGTCGTCGGCCTCGGCCAGGTTCACCGGCACGACGAACGTGATGTCCCATGCGTAGCCGGCCCGGCTGCCGCCCACGGTGTACGCGCGCTCCTCGCCCCTGCGCGCCTCGACGACCCACGACTCCACACCGGCGACGTCACGGTTTCCCAGTCGCTGCGTCCGGTACCCGTCGGTGCGATAGGTCTCCTCCACGCCGTCGGCGTAGTAGTTGTGGTCGGGGTCGACGACGTTCGCGTCCAGCAGCGACCCGATGACGACGGAAACGACCCCGGCGTCGATCCGCTTCGTCGCGGCGTCGGCGCCGACCAGGCGCCAGTCGATGCCCTCCACGAGATTGAGCTGGAGGACGTCGTCGCCGATCACCGGCCCTGCAGCCGGCGTGACCGTCGGCTGTGCCGGCGCCTGCGACGTCGGAGTCGACGGCGACGAGGAAGACTTCCGGGTCGGAGCATCGGCATCGGCGTCGTCGTCGCCGCAGCCCGCGAGCAGCAGCAGCGTCAATGCCAGACCCGTGAGGGCCGCGCGACCTCGCATCAACACACCTCATCATCCTGAGCAAGGCAACCCGCTCGAAGCCCGATCACTGACCGGATGCTGTCTGGAGGACTCGCACCTTAGCAACGGCGCTCGGCGCTGGACGCGACGGTGCCGTACGGCCTGGGACCGCGCGCCTGGCTATCTGGGTTGACGTCATGCGGCATCCCTTGCAGTGTGTGCTCCGGTGATCACCACATCGGCCGGCCAGATCGGGGGGCGACCTGCATGCTGGATCTCGCGTCAGCGCACGACGACCTCCGTCCGCTGATGTTCTCGATCGCCTACCGGATGCTCGGAAGCGTCGCGGAGGCTGAGGACGTCGTGCAGGAGGCGTTCTTGAAGATGCACCGCCACGATCGGAGCACCGACGGCGACAGCGGATCCGGCCGGATCGACAACCTCGACGCCTACGCCACGACCGTCACCACGCGGATCGCGATCGACACGCTCCGGTCGGCCAGGGTACGGCGCGAGCAGTACGTCGGACCGTGGCTTCCGGAGCCGATCGTCGCCACTCAGGACGCCGACCCGGCCCACCGCCTCGACCAGGACGAGACCGTCACCACCGCCTTCCTCGTCGTGCTCGAGGCGCTGAGCCCGACCGAACGCGCGGTGTTCGTGCTGCGCGAGGTGATCGGCTACTCGTATGCGGACATCGCTGCCGTGGTCGACAAGAGCGAGGCCAACTGCCGTCAGATCCTGGCGCGCGCGAAGCGGCGGATCAGCGACGCGCAGCTGCAGTCGGGCCCCTCTCGTGAGGAGGCCGACCAGCTGGCCAGGGAGCTGGTGGCGGCGCTAGCCGCGGCCGACCTCAACGGGCTTGAGCGGCTCCTGGCCACCGACGTCGTCTTCGTCGGTGACGGTGGCGGACGTGCACCGGCCATCCAGAAGCCGATGGTCGGCGTCGTCGCCGTCGCCCGCTTCCTCCTCGGGTTGATGCGGGCGGGCGAGAAGTTCGGCGTACTCCTCGAGATCTCCGACGCCAACGGTCAGCCGGCCCTCCTGACGCGAGCAGGTGATGGTGCTCTGGTCGGCGTGCTCTCGATCGATGTCGCCGACGGACGCATCGTCGCGCTGCGCAACGTGCTCAACCCGGACAAGCTCGGTCATCTCGGGCCGGTGGGTGACCTGTGGGAGCTGCTCAGCCACCGATGAGTCTTGTGGCACGTGGTGGTCGTACTACCTGTCACGAAGACCATCGACGAGGAGGCAACGATGCCATCGGTGCGCACACATCTGTGGTTCGGCAACAACCAGGCCGCCGAGGCGGCGCAGTTCTACGCCGAGAACATCCCGGGCTCGGAAGTCCGCAGGGTGGTCCCGGCACCGGGAGGGGTTGGCGGGGTCGAGGAGGGCGAGCCCTTCGTGGTGGAGTTCGTCGTCGCCGGCCACGAGGTGACCGGCCTCAACGCCGGACCCGACTTCACTCTGGACGAGGCCTTCTCGTTCTACCTCCTCGTCGACGGCCAGGACGAGGTCGACCACTACTGGGACCTTCTCACCGCGGACGGCGGTCAGCCCGCGCCGTGCGGCTGGTGCAAGGACAAGTTCGGCGTCTCCTGGCAGGTCATCCCGCGGCAGCTGGAGGAGCTGTCCGGGGACTACAGCACCGCGGCGAACCGGCGGGTGATGGAGGCGATGCTCCAGATGGGCAAGATCGACGTCGCGGCGCTGCAGGCGGCGTACGACGGGTCGTGACGGCGGCGCCCGCCCGGCGACTCAGCCCGGACCGCCGGGGTGCGCAAGGTCGTACGCATGGGACAGCTTCTTGGGAACGACCATGCGCCACGCGTCGACGACAAGCTCGCGGGCCTCGGTCCGGTCGAGTGCGGCCAGCTCTGCGCGGACCCAGTTGAAGCGCAGGTCCGACTCGGCAGGCATCTGGAACCTGTGCGGCTCGGCGGCGACGAGCGCTGCCCGCTCCTCCTTCGGGAACGCGAACTCCATCACGGTCTCGTCGAGCGAGAACGCCACATAGACGATCTGCTTCACCCGGAACTTCAGCCTGCCGCGCACGTACACCTCGTACGAGCGCTCCAGCTCGCCTCCCAACGGCCGGACGTCCTCGATCACCGCCATGCCTACCCCTTCACACCGAGCTCAGCCCGGTCAGCTGCGGTCGGCTTTCGACGCTTCGAACAGCTCGACGAGGTTGCCGGCCGGATCGGTGATCAGTCGTTGTCGACCGCCAGGCCCCTCGACGACATCACCGAGGAAGGTCAGTCCTTCGCCTTCCACCCGCGCGATCTCCGCGTCGAGGTCGTCGACGACGAGATGGATGCGGTTGCGCCCGGGGACGTCCAGGTCCGGCGGTGTGGCGCGGGCGCCGGAGCTCGTCGGCCCTGACAGCAGCAGGCGGAGCGCACCGCGCGTCACCTCGGCGAACGCAGGCGGGCGGGCGAAGCCGACGGAGAAGCCAAGATGGTCCGCGTAGAAGTCGGTCGCGGCCTGCACGTCGTCGACGACGTAGCGGACCGACGCCTGCGTCGAGTGATCGTCGTCCATGCTGGATCGCCTCTTCACTGGTGGCGGCGGGGACTCACCCATCTTCCCTCCGGACCGTCGGCCGGGGCCACGCCTTTTGGTGCGGGGAGCACTTGCGTCCGAGTCGTGTCCGAGTCACCCTGCCGGGGGAGGTTCCGACGTGGCCAGCAAGTTCACCGAGCTCGAGATCGACTGTGCCGAGCCCCACGCGCTTGCCCGGTTCTGGTGCGCGGTCCTCGACTACGAGGTGCAGGGCGACGAGCACGAGGTGGTCACCATCGGCTCCCCGCTGGTGCCTGAGGGCAAGGACCGTCGTGGTCCGGTGCCACCGACGTTGACCTTTGCGCGTGTTCCCGAGGGCAAGCACGTCAAGAACAGGCTCCACATCGATGTCAACCCCACAGACCGGGAGCAGGACGACGAGGTCCGGCGCCTGCTCGACCTCGGTGCCCGATACGTCGACGTCGGTCAAGGCGACGTCAGCTGGGTCGTCCTCGCGGACCCTGAGGGCAACGAGTTCTGCGTCCTGGCGAGCCGTCGGCCCTGATCGAGGCGTATGACGGGCTAGTCCTCGATGGCCTCGATGCCTTGCCGTTCGAGCTCGTCGAGGTGGTCGCGCATGTGTTGGAGCACCTCGGGCGGATGTGGCTCCCAGCGCTCGATCTCGCCGACGACACGCAGCGCGTGCCGGGTGCGGTAGGACCGTGTCGGGTTGCCTGGGAACCGCTGGTCCGTCAGGTTCGGGTCGTCCTCGAACGGGCCCGTGGGTTCGACCTCGTAGATCCTGCCGGGTGCGTCGCCCACCGCCAGCTCGGCGCCCCAGGTCGCCGCGTCCAAGGTCGCGGTCAGGTAGAGGAAGCTCGCCGTCGCGCGCCTGCCGAAGTTGGACGCGTACCCGGGCGCCAGGAGCTCACCCGGCCGCAGGTCCGCCTTCGTGCCGTGGAAGAACGGTCCGAGGTCGGGGCCGAGGCTCTCGAGGTCCGGCATCGGTTCTAGGAGTCCTTCGCGGAGGTCGCCTCGGTGGCTGCCTGCGTCGCGACCCACGAGGCGAGGAGCTTGAGCGCGTCGGAGGTCGGGCTTCCCGCGGGTGCGGTGTAGACATTGAGGTGCAGACCCGGCTCGGACGGGAACTCGAGGTCTTCGAAGTCGAGGTCGAGCTGCCCGACGACCGGGTGTCGCAGACGCTTGCGGCCGCTGCGGTGGTAGCGGACGTCCTGCGAGGCCCAGCGCTGCCGGAACAGCTCGCTGCAGGTCGATAGCTCCCCGACGAGCGCGATCAGTGCCTTGTCGTGCGGGTTGCGGCCCGCTTCGAGCCGGAGCATCGCCGCCGCGTCGCGGGCGACCGCGTCGTAGTCCACGAACAGCTCGCGTGCCGCCTCGGGGTGGAGGTAGATGAAGCGGGTCGTGTTCGCGGGGCGGCGGGGGTCGGCCAGGACCGGCGCGTACAGCGCACGAGCGAGCGGGTTCATCGCGAGGATGTCGTGGCGACCGTTGCGCACCCACGCGGGCGCGTCGCCGATCGCGTCGACGACCTGCTGGATCGCAGGGCGTACGGTGCCCTGCTTCGCGCGGCGCCGCCGGGGGCTGCTGCCCGACTCGCGTGCGAGGTCGTACAGGTGGTCACGCTCTGCGTCGTCGAGCTGGAGCGCGATGGCGAGCGCGTCGAGGACACCCTCGGACGCGCCGGCGAGGCTGCCGCGTTCCATACGGACGTAGTAGTCGACCGAGACGCCGGCCAGCATCGCGACCTCTTCGCGCCGCAGGCCCTTCACGCGGCGGTTGCCGCCGTACGCGGGCAGCCCGGCCTGCTCGGGGGTGATCCGCGCGCGCCGTGAGCTGAGGAACTCACGGATCTCGGCACGGAGGTCCATCGGTGGCATTCCTCCACGGTAGGTCGGGAGCCGGTGGAGTGGGGGGTACTGCGGTTACCCGGAACGACCGGCACTCCCGCTGCGCGCTGAGGCCGGGTCGAATGGAAGTCATGCGAGCCACCTTCATGTTCGGCGCCGGCGACGTCCGCGTCCTCGATGCCCCAGATCCCACGATCCAGCTGCCGACCGACGCCCTCGTGCGAGTCACCCGGTCCTGCGTCTGCGGCTCCGACCTGCACCCGTACCACTCCATGCCGCCCACGGACGCCGGCTCGACGATGGGCCACGAGTTCATCGGCGTCGTCGAGGCGGTCGGCGCAGACGTCCGCACCCTGCGCCCGGGCGACTTCGTCATCGCGCCCTTCGCGATCTCCTGCGGAGTCTGCGAGTTCTGCCGCGCGGGACTCCAGACCTCGTGCGTGAACGGCGGCTTCTGGAACGACCCGAGCATCGGCGCCGCCGGTGGTCAGGCGGAGGCGGTCCGCGTCCCGCTCGCCGACGGCACCCTGGTGAAGGTCCCCGGTGTCACGGAGGACACCGACGACGCCCTGCTCGGATCGCTGCTGACGCTCTCCGACGTGTACGGCACCGGCTGGCACGCGGCGGTGAAGGGCGGCGTGAGTGCCGGCACGTCCGTCACCGTGATCGGTGACGGCGCGGTCGGCCTGCTCGCGGTGCTCTCGGCCAAGCAGCTCGGTGCCGAGCGGATCGTCCTGATGGGACGGCACGACGTACGCACCCGGCTCGGCGTCGAGCTCGGCGCGACCGACGTCGTCGCCGAGCGGGGTGACGAGGGGATCGCCGCCGTCCGCGACCTCACCGGTGGCGGCAGCCAGGTCGTCCTCGAGGCCGTCGGTCATATGCCCGCGTACGACCAGGCGGTGGGCGTCGTGCGTCCGGGTGGGGTCATCAGCCGGGTCGGCGTCCCGCAGTACGAGGACGCTCCGGTCGGTTTCGGCAGCCTCTTCGGTCCCAACGTCACTCTCACCGGCGGCCCCGCCCCGGTGCGTGCCTACATCGAGCAGCTCCTCCCCGCCGTCCTCGACGGCACGGTCGATCCGGGCAGGGTGTTCGACCGCACGGTCTCCCTCGACGACACGCCGGCGGGGTACGCCGCCATGGACGCCCGCGAGGCACTGAAGGTGATGGTCACCCCGTGAGTCGCGTCGACACCGTCGACCGCCCTCAGGTAGCGCGGACCGCGGCCGACGGGCCGGCGCACCCGCGCGCCGTCCTCACGATCGTGCTGGTCAGCTACTTCCTGATCCTGCTCGACAACTCGGTGATCTTCACCGGGCTGCCGAGCATCGCCGCCGGGCTCGACATGGACGCCGCCGCCCTGTCGTGGGTCCAGGACGCGTACACGCTCGTCTTCGGTGGGCTGCTGCTTCTCGGCGCCCGGCTCGGCGACCTGCTGGGCCGGCGCCGGGTGTTCGTCGGCGGACTGCTGGTCTTCGTCCTCGCGTCCTTCCTTGTCGGGATCGCACCGACTGGCGGATGGCTGATCGGCGCCCGCGCGCTCCAAGGTGTCGGGGCCGCCGTCGTGGCGCCGGCTTCGCTGTCGCTGCTGACGGCGAGCTTCGGTGAGGGAGAGCAGCGCTCCCGTGCAGTCGCCTGGTACGCCGCCACCGCCGGCATCGGCGCCAGCGTGGGGATGCTCGTGGGCGGAGCCGCGGCCGAGTGGGTCTCGTGGCGTGCCGGGTTCTTCATCAACGTCCCCCTCGGGATCGCGATGGCGGTCCTCGCGCCGCGGTTCCTCCCGCCGTCGTCCCCCCGTCCGGGCCGCTTCGACGTCGCGGGTGCTGCTGCCGCCACGCTCGGCGTCGGCGCCCTGGTGCTGGGGATCCTCGAGTCCGCCGAGCGTGGCTGGACCGACCCGCTCGTGACCGGTGCGCTCGTGGCTGCTGTCCTGCTGCTCGGGTTCCTCGTCTGGCACGAGCGGCGCGTGGCCGAGCCGATCATGCCGCTGCGCCTGTTCGGCGACCGGCGTCGCAGCGGCGCGTACGTCGCCCGTGCGCTCTACCTCGGGGCCATGATGGGCTTCTTCTTCTTCACCACGCAGCTCATGCAGGGAGCGCTCGGATTCGACGCGTTCCAGGCGGGCTTGGGATTTCTCCCGATGACCGTGGTCAACTTCGCCGTCGCGACGGCACTGCCGCGCATCGCTCGGCGGTACGGCGAGGCGCACGTGCTCGTTGCCGGCGTCGTCCTCACGCTGGTGGGGATGGGCTGGCTCTCCCAGGTGGGTCCGGGCAGCACCTACCTGACCGGGGTGGCGCTTCCGATGGTCCTCGTGGGTGCCGGCCAGGGCCTGGCGTTCGCCCCGTTGACCAGCTTCGGGATCATCGGCGTCCGCGCCGACGACGCCGGTGCCGCCAGCGGCCTGGTCAACACGTTCCACCAGCTCGGCATGGCTCTCGGGCTCGCGGTCCTGGTCACCGCGTCCGCCGACGCCATCGACCTGACGGCGCAGGTGTCGACCGCCCTCACCTGGGGCACCGGACTGCTGGTCGCCTGCCTGCTGGTCGTCCTGACCGTCATCGGCCCTGCGCAGCACCGAACCACGGAGGTCTCATGACGCACGCGCGGGCCACGCTCACGAGCACGACGACACGGCGTGCGCTGCTGGGATCGCTTCTCGGCACCGCGGCCGGCGTGCTGCTCGCCTCCGCGAGCGGCTGCTCCCGCTCCGAGAGGTCGACTGATGCGCCTGACCGAGCCCGCCCGGCCACCGAGAGCACGTCGGACGCGTCGGTGGCCCGCCCCCGCGTGCTTCTGGCGTACTTCTCGCGCCCGGGCGAGAACTACTACTACGGCGACAGGATCGACCTCGCGGTCGGCAACACCGAGGTCCTCGCCGGCATGATCCGTGACCGGATCGGCTGCGACGTCTACCGGATCGAAGCCGTCGAGCCGTACTCGGACGACTACGACGAGACCGTCACGCGGAACACCCGCGAGCAGGCCGTCGACGCTCGACCGGGAATCGTGAAACCCTTGCAGAGCATCGAGGCGTACGACACCGTCGTGCTGGCGAGCCCGATCTGGAACGTCCGACCGCCACGCATCATGCGTACTTTCGTCGAGTCGCTCGACTTCACCGACCGTCCCGTCCATCCCGTCACCACCCACGCCATGAGTGGGCTGGGGACCAGTGAAGACGAGTACGCAGCCGCCTGCCGGGGCGCGACTCTCGGTGAAGGACTTGCCGTTCGCGGGGAGGAAGTCGCGGACGCGGGTCCAGATGTCGACGCCTGGTTGTCGCGGGTCGGCCTGACCTGAATGAAACCCCACCACTGATCGGAGCGATCCATGGAAACCCTCACTCTCAACAACGGCGTCACGATGCCGGCGCTCGGCTACGGCGTCTTCCAGACCCGACCCGACGAGACGATCACGGCGGTCGAGACCGCGCTCGACGCCGGCTACCGCCACATCGACACCGCCGCGGCCTACATGAACGAGCGTGAGGTCGGCGAAGCGCTGAGGCGGTCGAGCCTCGCCCGCGACGACGTGTTCGTGGAGACCAAGGTCTGGATCACCGACTACGGGTACGACGACACGCTGCACGCCTTCGAGAAGAGCGCCGGGAAGCTCGGGATCGAGCAGATCGACCTCCTGATCCTGCACCAGGCTCTGCCCAGCGCGTTCGACCGGACGATCGCCGCCTACCGCGCCCTCGAGCGTCTGCTCGCGGACGGCTCGGTCCGCGCGATCGGGGTCAGCAACTTCATGCCGCGACACCTCGACCGGCTCCTCGACGAGACCGAGATCGTCCCCGCGGTCAACCAGATCGAGGTGCACCCGTACTTCCGGCAGCCCGAGCTCCTGGCGTACGACCGCGAGCGCGGGATCGTCAACCAGGCGTGGTCGCCCATCGGCGGGATCACCTTCTACCGCGATGGCTCGAAGGGCTCGACGCTCGAGGACCCGGTCATCAACGAGATCGCAACGGCCCACCAGAAGACGCCGGCCCAGGTAATACTGCGCTGGCACCTCCAGCAGGGCCGCCAGGTCATCCCGAAGTCCGTCACCCCGTCGCGCATCGCCGAGAACATCGACGTCTTCGACTTCACGCTCACCGACGACCAGCTCGCGGCGATCGATGGCCTCGACACCGGCGTACGGGGTGGGCCCGAGCCGGAGGACATCACTCTCGCGAGCTTCGGGCGCGAGATCCCCGAAGCCTGAGGAGCACGGCCAGCGGGTGGCCTCGGTGCCCCGGATATCACTTGCCCGCCGGGAGCCCTGCGACAAGCATGGGCGGAATGAGCGACCCAGCGAGGCGATGGACCCAGGCCACCGAGTACACCGACATGTGGGTCGATCCCGCCGACGACCCGCGCGAGAGCGCGGGTGAGGTGGAGGGCGAGCTCGCGACGCTCCAGGACTATCTGCAGGGCTACCGGCTGACGCTCACGATGAAGTGCGACGGCCTCGACGCCGAGCAGCTCGCCCGGCGCTCGGTGCCGCCGTCGACGATGTCGCTGCTCGGTCTGCTCCGCCATCTCGCCGAGGTCGAGCGCGACTGGCGGGGCTGGTTCGGCCCGCCGGAGCCGAGACTGTACGGCGAGCACGACGCCGACTTCGACGGAGCCGACGCTGACCCGGACCTGGTGGCTGCGGCGTACGCCGACCTTGCGCGCGAGCAGGCGGCGACCGACGCGGCGCTGGCGCCGTACGAGGACCTGGGAGAGCGGCTCGGCAAGGACCGCATCGCGGTCCGAGAGCTGTGGGTGCATCGGGTCGAGGAGTATGCGCGGCACTGCGGGCACGCCGACCTCCTACGGGAGTGTGTGGACGGCCGCGTCGGGCAGTGACGGACGCGGGTGCACGGCTCAGGCCAACGTCACGGACACCGAACGGAACCCCGCTGCGGGCGCCTCCTCACGGACGGGACGGTGGCTGTCGTCGAGCGTGACGCGCCCCGCGGCGAGCAGCGTGCGCACGAGGATGCGGAGCTCGAGCGTCGCGAGTGGTCGCCCGGGACAGACGTGCGGGCCGGTCCCGTAGACGAGGTTCGCCGCGGCGTGCCCGTCCGGGTCGTACGAGTCGGCGTCGGCGAACGCGTCGGGGTCACGGTTCGCCGCGCGCCAGTCGAGGACGAGCCGGTCCCCGGCAGCGACCGGACAACCACCCGCCGTCGTGTCGGACGTGGCGATCCGGCGGTTCGACACGAACGGGTCGTCGAGTCGGAGCATCTCCACGATCGCGGCGTCGAGGCTCTCGTCGTCGGCGACAGCGAGCGCCGGTTGGTGCGCCGGGTGCGTCGCGAGCCAGTGCACGACGACGCCCGTGCACAGCGCGAGCGATGACAGGTCGCCGCCGGTCCAGTTGCGCAGGATCGAGACGAGCTCCGCGTCGGTGAGCCCGCGCCCGTCCTCGGTCTTCAGGCCCATCAGCTCCGTCGTCACGTCCACCGGTACGCCGTCGTCACGGCGTGCCGCGAGCAACGACCGGATGATCGCGTCGAAGCGCTCAGCCACCTTCGTCGTACGGGCGACGTCACCGCTCCGGCTCGCCGCACGGTTGTCCTCCACCCAGGCGAGCAGCTCGTCCTCGAGGTCCGTCGGCCATCCGAGCCACACGGACTGCGCGCGGACCGCGAACCGCGCGCCGAGGACGGACACCGCGTCGAACGTCCCCACGCCGAGAGCGGCCACGACGCCGTGCGCGGTGCGTTCCAACGCGGGGGCGAGGGCGGACATCCGCTCCGGGGCGAAGAACGGATCGAGCAGGCGCCGGAACGCTGCGTGCTCCGCGCCGTCGAGGCCGTTCGGCACCTGGAGGTACCGGGAGACAGCGCTGGAGAAGGTGGCTGGGTCGTGCGCTGCCGCGACGACGTCGGCGTGGCGACGCAGCACGAGCCGGCCGAGCCCGTCGCGCGCCGTACGGGGGAACGGTTCGGAGAGCTCGGTCACCCGTCAACGATGCGACAGCTTGCGCGTGCACGCACCTCGCGCCGGGCACGGCCGACCTCTCCGAAATTGATGCTTGACCTTGACCCTGCGTCAGGGCCGCAACCTTGAGTCATGACAACAACGCAAGCCATCCAGATAGCCGGACTCACGAAGTCCTACGGCGAACAACCGGTGCTGCGGGGCGTCGACCTCGTCGTGGCGCAGGGGAGCATCTTTGCTCTGCTCGGCTCGAACGGCGCCGGAAAGACCACGGTCGTGCGGATCCTGTCCACGCTGATCAAAGCCGACGGGGGCACGGCCACCGTCAACGGATTCGACGTCGTCTCGGAAGCCGCGCAGGTGCGCGAGTCCTTCAGCCTCACCGGACAGTTCGCGGCCGTCGACGAGATCCTGAGCGGCCGCGAGAACCTCGTGCTGGTCGCGAAGCTGCGCCACCTCGCGAACCCGGGAGCCATCGCCGACGACCTGCTCGCCCGCTTCTCGCTGAGCGACGCCGGCGGGCGGAAGGTGGCGACGTACTCCGGCGGCATGCGCCGACGCCTCGACATCGCGATGAGCCTGATCGGGGATCCGCCGGTCATCTTCCTCGACGAGCCGACCACCGGGCTCGACCCGCAGGCGCGCATCGAGGTGTGGGACGCCGTGAAGGAGCTCGCCGGCCAGGGGACGACCGTCCTGCTCACCACCCAGTACCTCGACGAGGCCGAACAGCTCGCCGACAGGATCGCGATCCTCCACCAGGGACGGATCATCGTGAACGGCACGCTCGCCGAGCTCAAGCAGCTCCTCCCGCCCGCCAAGGTCGAGTACGTCGAGAAGCAGCCCACCCTCGAAGACGTGTTCTTCGCGGTCGTCGGCGCAGACACCTCAGGAGACAACGATGCCTAACTTCGCCACGGACACCGCCACGCTCACCGGACGGTCGCTGAGCCACATCAGGCGCAGCCCCGACACCATCATCACGACCGTCATCACACCGGTCGCCATGATGCTTCTCTTCGTCTACGTGTTCGGCGGTGCCATCGACACCGGTCCGGGATCGGACTCGTACGTGGACTACCTGCTGCCCGGCATCCTGCTCATCACGATCGCGTCGGGCGTCGCCTACACCGCGTACCGGCTCTTCACCGACCTGCAGGGCGGGATCTTCGAACGCTTCCAGTCCATGCCGATCGCGCGCTCGTCGATGCTGTGGGCGCACGTGCTGACATCACTGGTCGCCAACCTCGTCTCGCTGGTGGTCGTCGTCGGCGTCGCGCTCCTCATGGGGTTCCGCACCGGGGCAGGGGTGCTGGCGTGGCTCGCGGTCGCGGGTCTCCTGATCCTCTTCACGCTGGGCCTGACTTGGCTCGCCGTGATCCCCGGCCTGACGGCGAAGACGCTGGACGGTGCGAGCGCGTTCTCGTACCCGCTCATCTTCCTGCCGTTCATCAGCTCGGCGTTCGTGCCCACCGACAACATGCCGGGCCCGGTGCGGTGGTTCGCCGAGAACCAGCCCGTGACGTCCATCGTCAACACGATCCGCGACCTGTTCGCGCAGCAGCCCGTCGGCAACGACGTGTGGATCGCGCTCGCCTGGTGCGTCGGCATCCTCGTCGCCGCGTACGCCCTCGCGATGGCCACCTACCGCCGCAAGTTCGCCTGACCACCCTCGAAGGAGAAGACAGATGACCAACATCCTGAACAAGATCATCGGTGACAAGAAGCAGTGGAAGCGCATGGAGGCGCGTGCTGGCGAACTGCCGCGCGACTACCGGGTCGTGTACGACGAGATCAAGCGCTACATGTGGCGGTTCACGTCGGGGGACGGGTCCGACATCGTCGCTATCCTCGACGACGTGCTCGCGACGTTCGAGGCCGGAGCGGCCGATGGCTTGGGTGTCCTCGAGGTGACGGGGGAGGACGTGGCCGCCTTCTGCGACGATCGCCTGCAGGGCGCGAAGCCGTACGACGGCTACCTGGCGAAGTGGCGTACGTCGTTGAACCAGGTCGCGTTGAACCAGGTCGCCCTCGACCAGGACGTGAAGAAGAAGGCCTGATGCTCACGATCAGCCAGCTGGCGTCGCACGCCGGGGTGACGGTTCGCGCAGTCCGGCACTACCACGCGAAGGGGCTGCTGCCGGAGCCGGAGCGCGACCGCTCCGGCTACCGGCGGTACGACGCCCGGGCCGTCGTCGAGCTGATCCGGATCAGGACGCTGGCCGATGCCGGGGTCCCGCTGTCGAAGGTGAGCGACCTCCTCGCAGCTGGTCCCGAGGAGTTCGAGGCGGCGGTCGAGGTCATCGACCGCCGCCTCCGCACCGACATCCGCGAGCTGCAGCGCCACCGTCAACGGATCGCCCAGCTCGCGGCCGGGGACAGTCTCGCGCTCCCCCCCGAGGCGGTGGACTACTTCACCCGGATGCGGGAGCTGGGGTTCTCCGATCGGCTGATCGAGGTCGAGCGGGACAGCTGGATCCTCATCGCCGCCCAGGCGCCCGACGTGGTGCCGGACCTCATGGCCATGAAGCGGCAGCAGCTGGACGTGGGGTCGTTGCAGGTGCTGTACCGGGACCTCGGTGAGGTGGTCGACGCACGACCCGACGATCCGCGGCTCGCCGAGATCGTCGACCGGATCGTCGCGTTCATCGAGGGCGAGGTGGAGAGGGCGGAGGAAGCCGGTGTCGAGGAGTACGAGCAACCGCTCGACGACGACCTCATCGCTCTGCTCGACTCCGCGTTCCTCGAGTCCTTCCCGTGCGCACCGCGGCTCCTCCAGCTGCTCGAGGAGCGCGGCTGGACCGGCTGGACGATGATGGCGCGCGCCTAGCGGCCCGACGGCGCACCTCGGTGCGCCGCCGGACTCTGCCGAGGTGCTCAGGCGAGCTTCGGGTCCCACGGGCCGGTCTTGCGTGAACGGACCGGGAGCGTCGACGGGATCGGCGACTGGGTCTCCGGGTCGTAGTTCTCGGCCGTGCCGCCCCAGTCGATCCAGGTGTCGGTCGAGTACAGGTTCACGAGGACGCCGTCGCACCGGAGGATCCAGATGGTGTCCTCGAGCGTCTCGTAGTGGCCGTGCTTGATCCACGCCGGGCGGAACGCGTACGTGCCGGCGGTGGAGTCGCCGTGGACCGAGGCGGTGCGGCCCTCGAGGGTGAAGAACTCCTCGAAGACGGGGTGGTGCGGGAGGCGCGGCTCCTCCCAGCCCTTGGGTGCCTTGATGAGGCGGGTGTAGAAGTCCGTCTCCTTGTTGTGGTGCAGCATCTTGATGTAGAGCGGGGCCATCGGCCCGGGGGTGCGGTCGATCGTCGACGCCCACTCGAGGTCCGCGGGGTTGGTGATCGTCACCTCGTCGCTGGCGGGGGCGGTGCGCTCTCCGCCGAGGTCGAAGGTGCTCGGGCCGTACTCGCGCCAGTGGAGCAGGCGGCTGCCGGCGGCGACCTTCAGCTCGGCCATCGGCACGCCCTTCGGGACGTGGATGTACTCCCACGTGCCCATCGTCTGGCCGTCGTACTCCATCGAGCCCTCGACGACGAAGAACTCCGTGTCGGCGTGGGGGACGCCGGCACCGCGGCTCCAGTCCGTCGTGAACGACAGCATGAGCGAGGACGAGCCGTCCTCCTCGTCGACGGAGAAGCGCTGCTCCAGCACCTCGCCCTGTCCGCCCGGCAGCTCGGCCGGGTGCCAGACGTAGTCGTCCTCGTGAATCATCTCGACATGCGCTCGCACATCGACCTCCTCAAACTTGGCGATACAGGTTGTATCGGTTATTTCCTGAGCGAGACGGTAACCCAGACGCAAGCCCAGTGCAAGATGTACTGTTAATTCGTGACTCGAGTCGGACGACCCGTCGGCCCTTCCGCCGACACCGCCGTCGTAGTGCTGACGGCTGCGCTGGAGCTGCTCCTCGTGGAGGGTGGCGCGGCCCTGACCCCGCAGCGCCTCCACCAGGCGACGGGCGTCTCCCGCTCCACGATCTACCGGCACTGGGCGACACCGACGGACGTCCTCGCGGCGCTCATCGACGTGGCCCCGACCGCGCGGCGAGCCCTCAGTGGTGACCCGGTGAAGGACGCCCACGCCGAGGTCGACGCCCTCTGCAACCGCCTGAGGGACAAGCCAGTGGGTGCGTTCCTCCAGGCCCTGGTGACGATGGCCGCGACGGACCCCGCAGCGGTGGAGCTGCGCCAGCGCTACGTCGACGACCTGGTGGCGCCGTTCCGTCGCGCGCTCGGGGGTGCCGACCTTCCACGCCAGCGGGTGGACGACGTCGTCGCGGCGATCGTCTCGCCGCTGCTCGTGGACGCGTTGCTCCTCGATCGCCCGACAGCGCGCGCCCGAGCGCACCGAGCAGTCGACCTCTACCTGGGGTCGCTGCAAGCCGGCTGACCCGGCCCGCGGACTGGTCGGCCGATCGATCACGAATCGAGAAGCCCCGCCAGAGCGGCTGCGGCATCGTGGTTCTCACGACGACCCGGGACCGAGGGTTCCACCGACATCCAGGAGTGACGACCATGGCAACCACCAAGAAGGCCAGCACCAAGACGACCTCGGGCCCCGGCTTCACCGACGAGGAGCGCGCTGCGATGAAGGAGCGCGCCGAGGAGCTCAAGGCGAGCGGACGCGGCGGGGCGAAGAAGGCCGACAACCTCAAGGCGCTGCTCGCCAAGATCGAGGAGATGCCGGACTCCGACCGGGTGATGGCCGAGCGCATCCACGCCATCGTCACCCGCGTCGCGCCGGACCTCGACGCCAAGACCTGGTACGGCATGCCCGCGTACGCCGACAAGGACGGCAAGGTCGTCTGCTTCTTCAAGGCCGCCGACAAGTTCGGTGACCGGTACGCGACGCTCGGCTTCGAGGCCTCGGCGAAGATCGACGAGGGGAGCATGTGGCCCACCTCGTACGCACTGACCGAGCTGACCGACGCCGACGCGCAGCGGGTCGAGGACCTCGTCAAGCGTGCCGTGAGCTGAGGACCGGTTGTCGGCGCGACGTGCCAGAGTGACGGCATGAGCAGAGAACTGCAGATCACGTTCGACGCCCACGATCCGCGCGCCCTCTCGTCCTTCTGGCGCGACGTCCTCGGTTACGTCCACCCCGGCCCGCCCGGGGTCGACGTTCCCGAGGGCGCCGATCCGCTCGCGGCGTGGGACGACTTCCTCGCGGGCATCGGCGTCCCCGAGGAGGCCCGCAACTCGCGCTCGGCCATCGAGGATCCCGAGGGTGAGGGCCCACGCCTGTTCTTCCAGCAGGTGCCGGAGGACAAGGTCGCCAAGAACCGCGTGCACCTGGACGTCCGGGCGGCTCCCGGGCTTGAGGGCGACGACCGGATGTCGGCGCTGGAGGCCGAGTGCGACCGGCTCGTCGCGCTGGGGGCGAGCCGGGTGAGGCGCTTCGACCCGGCGCCTCCGATGGACGCCGGTCACATCGTGATGGCCGACCCCGAGGGCAACGAGTTCTGCCTCGACTGAGCTACCCGGCTGTCTCCGCGGGCTCCGCGACGCGTGGGAGCGCTCCCTCGCGAGCCAGCCGGTCTCGCTCCCGGCGCAGCCGTACGAGGTCGTCGAGTCGTTCCTGGGCGGTGGCGCTGACGGCCGGTGGGGTCCCCGCGGCCGCCTTCAGCGAGAAGTCGGTGCACATGCCGACCACGCTACGGGCGTCCTGGGGTGCCTACTTCTCGATTCCTGCCCATCTGGGGACCACCGAACTAGGTCTGCCAAACGCTCGTCAGGCGGGCAACCGCCGGGTACCGTCGAAGCATTGTTTGCTGTGACGGGCCGCTCGGGTTGCCTGTCGTTCGAGGAGACCGATGGTGTCACGACTCCCAGGCCGCGCCGCCGCCGCGCTCGCGCTGGGCGCGGCGCTGGCCGCCTCGGGACTCACCGCGACAGCCCAGGCAGCCGATCCGGCCGATCCCGAAGCCGCGGCCGAGGCCCTGCTCCGGTCCGAGGCGACGACGGCGCTGACCACGGCATCGAGCGAGAACGGCCTGCTCGCCTTCGCGGGCGCGGAGGACGGTCGGGTCGACAACCCGAAGGTCGACCGCTTCGACAGCGCGAGCACGGCAGCCCGCCGGCACCTCACCAGGTACGGCGCCGCGTTCGGTGTCGCGGAGGGCGGCGAGTCGTCGCTCACCCGCAAGGACCAGAAGCACAGCGCCGCTGGACAGGACGTCGTCCGATACCAGCAGAAGGTGGACGGGGTCCCGGTCCTCGGCGGCGAGGTCGTGGTGTCGCTGAGACCTGACCGGCAGCTCGGCTCGATGCTGTCGACGGCGTCGACGGTGACCGAGCCGCCTGCAGTGACGGTGCCCAGGGCCGACGCCGAGGCGACCGCGCGCGCCGCCGTCGAGAAGACCACGACGGGCGACTTTGATCTCGACAACCAGGGCCAGTGGCTGGTCGACCCCGCGGTCTCCGGGCTCACCTCGGTGCCGGGCGTGAGCACGGCGTGGTGGTTCGAGGCGAGCGACGGCGCAGCACTGCGCCGGATGATCCTCGTCGATGCCGGCACTGGCCGGATCCTCGCCGACGTCGACCAGGTCGCCCACCTCCACAGGACCGTCTGCGACGCCGAGAACGTCCCCCTCGACGACCCCAAGGACTGCGCGTCGCCGATCCGCGACGAGGGCGACGCCCCGATGGACCGCCCTGACGTCGACACCGCGTACGACGTCCTCGGGGCCACTGCCGACTTCTATGCGGAGGTCGGTGATATCGACCTCACGGCACTCATCGGGGTGGGCCCCGGGGGCAGCGGGTACCCCAAGACGCTCGCCGCCACCGTGCGCTTCTGCGCCACCGATAGCTCCTGCCCCTACGCGAACGCGTCCTGGAACGGTGAGCGCATCGTTCTCGGGGACGGCTTCGCCCAGGCTGACGACGTCGTGGCGCACGAGCTCACGCACGGCGTGATCGAGAAGACCGCGAACCTCTTCTACTGGGGCCAGTCCGGCGCGATCAACGAGTCGATGGCCGACGTGATGGGCGAGATCGTCGACCGGCGCGACGACTCGGAGGGCGCCGAGCCGGAGTGGGAGCTCGGCGAGGATCTCTCGCCCGTGCGCAGCATGGCCGACCCGACCATGTTCGGTGACCCGGACAGGATGACGGCCCCTGAGTGGAACGAGGACGTCGCGCTCCCGTACGGCGACCGCGGCGGAGTCCACACCAACAGCGGCGTCGGCAACAAGACGTACTACCTGATCTCGCAGGGCGGCCCGTTCAACGGTCGTACGATCACAGGCCTGGACCTCGGCGATCCGACGCTGACCCGCTCGGCGACCTTGTACGTCGCGACGCTGCAGGCGCTGACGTCCGGCAGCGACTACGCCGATCTCGGTCGTGTCCTCGTGCAGACCTGCAAGGACCTGGCGCTGTCCGGGACCGCCGGGATGACGAGCGCTCACTGCACCCAGGTGCAGGAGGCGGTCGCCGCGACCGAGCTCGCGACCGCGCCCGGCGACACCACCCCGTACGCCGACGCCCCCGACAGCTGTCCGGTCGGGACGACCAAGCGCACCCTCCTCGACAGCGAGCAAGGCATCGCCGAGGACACGTTCACGGCGGGTGCGCACTGGAAGCGAGCCCCGCAGGGAGCGATCCCGAGCAACGCGACGTCTGGGAAGGACTCGTGGTTCGGCTCCGACCCAGCTCCGAACCAGGGCGAGCCGGACAGCTCGTCGTTGACGACGAAGAACGCGATCGCCATCCCCGCCGGGCAACGCACGTATGTCCACTTCCAGCAGTGGCGGATCTTCGAGTGGTACCCGGACTCCGATCACGACGACGACGACCTCCCGGACTACTTCGACGGCGGCACGGTCGAGATGACGCCGGTCGGCGCGACGAAGGTCGGCACCGCGAGCCTTCCGTGGCTGAACGGACCGAAGCAGGTCCTGGTCCAGGGTGACGGCTTCCCGAACGCGTACGCAGGCATGACAGCGTTCGCCGGCGACAGCGGCGGGTGGGTCGCGAGCCGTCTCGACTTGTCGTCGTTCGCCGGCAAGTCCGTACGCCCGTCGTTCACCGTCCGCGGTGACGCCTACGCGGCCATGTGGGGCTGGTACCTCGACGACATCGAGGTCTACACCTGCGACCTGCCGCGGATCGGGCTCACCGCGGCTCCACGGATCACGACGTCCCTGAGGTATCCCGCGACGGTGTCGGTGACCTCCGACCGCTGGACCCCGACGGGCGTCACGAGGACGTTCCGGTGGCTGCGCAACGGAGCATCGATCGCGGGCGCCACCCGCAGCGCGTACGCCCTGACGGCAGCCGACGTCGGCAAGCGCATCTCGGTCCGGGTGACGGCGACCAAGGCCGGTCACGTCGCGCGCACGGCGACGAGCAACGCGACGACCGTGCTGGCCGGCCGGCTGGCGTCGAGCACGCCGAAGATCAGCGGCAAGCCGCGCGTGGGCAGGAAGCTCACCGTGAAGCGGGGCACGTGGACCGCCGGCACCCGCCTCACGCAGCGCTGGTACCGCAACGGCAAGGCCATCAAGGGCGCCACCGGCCTCAAGTACCGCCTCACCAAGAAGGATCGCGGCAAGAAGATCGTGGTGAAGGTGACGGGGCGCAAGTCGGGCTACACGACCGTGACGCGGACGTCCCGCGCGACGAAGACGATCCGCCGCTAGCGCGCGAGACGCCCCAGCAGGCGTGCGCGCTGTCGCGAGATCCTGGACCACAGCGTCTGCTGGAGCAGGAGCGTCAACCAGCCGGCGAGCGCCATGCCGGTGAGGTTCGCGAGCAGCTGCAGGCCGCTTCCCCGCACGTCGCTCCACTGGCCGAACGCGAGGCCGATCGCGATGTCGCCGGCGGCAGGGATCGTCGTCACCGAGATGAAGACGCCGGACAGACCCCCGACGCGCGAGGACGTCACCGAGAGGACTCCGGCGGACGCGGCGATCACGGCGACGACGAAGGACCACTGGTCGGGAGCCGAGACGAACGCCGTCTGCGGGTGCGGAGCCGACAGCATCGCAGGGGTGATCCATCCCAGGGCGCGTGCCGCGAGGGCGAGCAGGGTGGTGACCAGGATCGCGCCGCCGAACCCCAGCGCGAGGGTCCGGACCGCTCGTCGCAGGAGGTGGTACCGCTTGCGGACCAGGGCCACGCCCAGGGCGATCACGGCACCGAACTCGGGACCGAGGATCATCGCGCCGATGACGAGGACCAGCGAGTCGATCGCCAGCGCGATCGACGCGAGCACGGTGGCGAGCACCATGAACGACATGAAGGTCCAGTTCGCCTCGGTGTCCTCGTACGCCTGCTGAGCGACACCGGCCCACACGATCGAGTCGGCACTGCTCCCCGGTGCCTTCTGCTCGGCATCGAACGCAGCCTGTGAGAGCCATGTCTGGACCGGGTCGATGTGGAGGGTCCCCTGCCGGTGCACGCCGAGTGCGCGGAGCGCCTGCACCACCTCGTTCGCCGCCTCACGAGCGACGTCGGCGTGGACCAGGTCGCCGGTCGGCTTCAGAGCGACGCCCCGGAGGACGACGACGCTGCTCACGGCGTCGTCGGCGAGCAGCAGATCCTCGACGGCGTCGGTCAGGCTCGCCGGGACGACGAGGCGCAGGTGGAGCACGTTCGCAGTGTCCCGCATCCGTGCGCGGTCGGCCGGGTGACGTGGTGATGCGCGTGGGACGCGATCTCACGTTCCTCGCCGAACCTGGCGCGCCGCATCGGCGACGCCCTAGCGTCGCACCGCGGCCGAGGTGTGATCGCTTCACCTCCCGATCCAAGGAGCCCCTCTGTGCAGCTTTCCCACCGACGTCGCACTCTTCTTCGCCCTGCCCTGCTCGCGGGTGCGCTGGCGGCCGGCGTCGTCGCCGCGTCGCTCGCGTCACCGGCCGAAGGCATGGATCGTTCCCGGCACGACGACACCGTGGTGCGGACGGCCTCCGGCGCCGTGCGTGGCACCGTCGAACCCGGCCTCCGGACCTTCGAGGGCATCCCGTACGCCGCGCCACCGACCGGCGAGCTGCGCTTCCGCGCCCCTCGTCCGGTCACTCCGTGGCGCGGCGTCCTCGATGCGAGCGCGCCGCGGCAGCAGTGCGCGCAGCTCACGAACGGCACCGGCAACACGACGACCGTCGACGAGGACTGCCTCTACCTCAACGTCACGACACCGGCGGGCCGCTCCGCGCGGCGTGCCGGACTGCCGGTGATGGTGTGGATCCACGGAGGGTCGTTCCTCACCGGCACCGGCGGCAGCTACGACGCCTCGAGGCTCGCGACGCAGGGCGACGTCGTGGTGGTGACGATCAACTACCGGCTCGGGCCTCTCGGGTTCCTCGCCCACCCGGCCCTCGGCTCGTCGAACGCTGCGCTGCTCGACCAGCAGGCGGCCCTGCGGTGGGTGCAGCGCAACGCCGCGGCCTTCGGCGGCAACCCGCACAACGTCACGGTTTTCGGCGAGTCCGCGGGCAGCGCCTCCGTGTGCGCCAACGTCGCCTCGCCGCGCGCGCGGGGGTTGTTCCGACGTGCGATCGCGCAGAGCTACTCGTGCGCGAGCGACTTCGCGACCAGGGAGGCTGCCGAGGAGACGGGCGAGCGTGTCGCGGGCGCAGTCGGTTGTGACGACTCCTCGGACGTCGCCGCCTGCCTGCGCGAGGTCGACGTCGAGACGCTGCTGCGTGCGTGGCCGGGCGGCGCCCCGGTCGTCGGTGACGACGTGCTCCCGCACCAGCCTGCGGAGGCCATCGCCGACGGGACCGCCAACCGGGTCGACCTCGTCCACGGCAACACGCTCGACGAGAACCGGCTGTTCATCCCGCTCCAGTACGGGACGTCACTGTCCGCCGCGCAGTACACCGGCGCGATCGGCGCCACCTTCGGACCCATGGCCGCCGGCGTCCTCCAGCGCTACCCGGTCGCTGCGTACCCGTCACCGATCGTCGCGCTGTCCACCGTGTTCAGCGACTACGGGTCTCCGCTCTCGACGTGCACGCACGTGAGCGCGTACGACCTCGCGACTGCTCGCCGCGGCGCGCGGGTGTTCGCGTACCAGTTCCAGGACCGTACGGCCGACCCGTTGATCCCGCTGCTCGCGGGCCAGGATGGCGCCGCGCACGCGACCGAGCTGCCGTTCCTCTTCCCGGGACTGTTCGGCGACGGGCTCACAGCAGAGCAGGAGCGGCTGTCGGACGCGATGGTCGCGTACTGGACGAGCTTCGCCGCGACCGGTCGCCCGCACGGACGTGGCCTCCCGCGGTGGCCGGCGTACGAGGGGCCGGGCGACGTCCTGGCGTTCGATCTCGCGAGCAACGGCGGGATCGCGGTCGAGGACGTCGCCGAGGCGAGCCACTGCGGCTTCTGGTCGGTGCTCGACTGAGTCACACGGGCGCGGGCGCCAGCAGGGAGCGCTGAAGCGTGGCCGCGAGGTCGAGGTCGGGCTCGCGGCCGGCGAGCAGGTCCGCGTAGATCATCGACTCGCCGATCCTGACGAAGAGGTACGCGAGGCGCTCGGGATCGGCGTCGGGGGCCAGGTCTCCGCGGGCGACCGCGGCCGCGAGGACCTGCTGCCAGGCCTCGACGATGCGGAGGTGAACCTGTGCCGCGGGCATGAAGAGCACCTTGAATGCGATCTCGGGCTCGGCGGTCAGGAACGCGCGCAGCGGTGCGAACCCCATCACGGCGTGGTTCATGATGCGCGCGGCACCGACGAGCCGGTCGACCCCCGGGGCGAGGCCATCGTCGCGGGCGCGTGCGAGCGACGCCGCCATCGTCGGCAACGCGAGCGACGCGACCACGTCTCCGAGGAGCCGCTCCCTGCTCCCGACGACGCGGTACAGCGTCGCGCGACCGATGGCGAGCTCGTCCGCCAGCGCGAGCATGTCGACGGTCCGCCCTTCGAGGAACCAGGCGCGCGCGACGACCAGCGCGTCGTTCGGGGTGATGACGCGCGTCGACATGGCGGTCATGTCACCACGGATGACAGCGTCCGAGCAAGCCTTCTCGCGGTCTGTGCCCACGCCTGTCCGCCGGTAGCGTGGCGAGGGATGACGACTCCGACGGCCACGACCGCCCCGACCCGACCCTCGCCTGCCCTGGCTTGGGCTGCCCTCGCGGCCGCCGTCCTGCAGGTGGTGGTGCCGGCCGTCCAGGCGATCTGGAGTCTCGGTGCTCCGGCGAGCAGCCAGGGCGAGGACCTGCTGATCACGCCAGCCGGCTACACGTTCTCGATCTGGAGCGTCGTCTACCTGCTGACGATCGCGTACGGCATCGCCGTGATCGTCACGAGGTCGACCGGGACCCGGGCGTCGGACCGGCTGCTGGGCGATCTCGTCCTGCTGTACGTCGGTGCGGCGGTCTGGATCGTCGCGGCCGCGCTGGAGTGGTCGTGGGGGACGGCCGCCGTGCTGCTCGTGATGGTCGTCATCGCCATCGACGCCGCGCACGTCGCCGTCTTCCCCGGGCCTGACGCCGACCAGCCGCGATGGCTCTCACCGCTGGCGCGCGTGACGACCGGGCTGTACGCCGGTTGGGTGACGGCCGCCGGTTCCCTCAACGTCTGTACGGCGCTGGTGGCCGATGGCGACGTCGATGGTGCGGACCCGGGCTGGCAGGTGTGGGCGCTGGCGGTGACGGCCCTGGTCGCGGTCGGCTTCAGCGTCCTGATCGGCGGGTCCTGGGCGTACGCCGCCGCACTGGTGTGGGCGCTGGTCGGGGTGATCGTCGCCGTACGCGACACGTCTGGAGCGTTGGTCGTGACCGCTGTCGTCGCGGCGGTGGCCATCGTGGCGATCAACGCGCTGCTGATCCTCCGGCGGCGCGCGAGCTGAGGTGGAGAAGGACCGCGGTCAGCCCCAGGAGTCCGGTGGAGCCGCCGATCGTGAACGCGAGCACGCTCGTGGACGACGCTGACGAACCACCCAGGACGACGACGAGGATCACCACGCAGACGGCGGCCCAGCCGCTCTCGCCGTCCTGACGGAACCGCGAGGCGAGGACGCCCAACGCGACGCAGAGGGCGATGAAGCCGACGCTCGCGGAGGTCAGGTGCACGACTCCCTCGGTGGTGACGGTCATCGCATCGGGCGCGCCGGTCGGGAAACCTTCGCCCGGGTCGGCCTTGAAGAGTCCGCTGACGACGAACGACAGCCCGAACACGCCGACGAGGATCGGAGCCCACCGCGCGCCTCGGCCGGGAACCAGCGCTGATCGCATCCCGAACGCGCCGGCGATCGCGAGCGCTCCAGTGAGCAGGAACGTCGTGACCTGGATCCATCCGGGTCCGCCGAGACTCAGCTGGCTGAAGGCATTGCGCGTGAAGTCGAATCCGTGGCGAGTCAGGGCTTGGATCAGGCTCGAGGCGACGAAGACGACCCCGGCTGCCGCCCCGCACCGGAGCATGAGGCGGGAGCTCGCTGTGGTCTCGGTCGCGGCTTCTGTGAGGGTCATGGGTTCTCCTAGTACTGGACGGTTCCGTTCTGCAAACTAGACGGTACAGTACTCAGTTGTGAACTAGACTGTCCAGTACCTGCCCCGAGAGGAAACCCGAGCCATGGACACCGTCGACCTGTCCCGTACCGAGCGGAAGCACCGCGCGATCATCGACGCCGCGACGGCAACCTTCGTCGCGAAGGGCTACGCGGGAACGAGCATGGACGAGATCGCTCGGGTCGCGGCCGTGTCGAAGCAGACCGTCTACAAGCACTTCGCGGACAAGGAACGTCTGTTCGCTGAGGTCGTCCTGTCGACCACGGACCGGGTCGACGGGATCGTCTCGCTCGTCGCAGACATCTCGGCCGATGCCGACGACCTGGAGCCGAAGCTCCAGGTCCTCGCCGAACAGCTCCTCGGCGCGGTCGTTCAACCCGGCACGATCGCTCTCCGTCGACTCGTCATCGCCAACGCCGAACAGTTCCCCGACGTGAGCGCCTCCTGGTACGAGGAAGGCTTCGAGCGGGTCCTCTTGACGCTCGCCGACTCGTTCGCGCGACTGTCGGACGCCGGCCTCCTCCGTATGGACGATTCGGCGATGGCTGCCCAGCACTTCGCGGCACTGGTGCTGTGGATCCCCGTGAATCGGGCGATGTTCCACGGCGCCGGCGGGGATCCGGTCGATGTGGCGGAGCAGGCCGCGATCGCCGTCCGTACGTTCCTGGCCGCCTATGCCGCGGCCTAGACTCGGACCATGAGCACCACCACCGACGGCCGCCGCGCCCGTGGTGACGCGACGCGACGCAAGGTGGCACGCCAGGCTGCCGACACCGCGACGATGCACGGTCTCGACTCGCTGTCGGTCGGCGGTCTCGCGACGGCGACGGGGGTGAGCAAGAGCGGGATCCTCACGGTGTTCGAGAACCGCGAGGCGATCCAGCTCGCCGCGATCGGGGAGGCGCGCAGGGTCGTGATCGCAGAGGTGGTGGCGCCGGTGTGGTCGGCCGAGCCGGGCGCGAAGCGGCTGCGGGCCCTGGTCGAGAGCTGGGCCGCCTACGTGCGTCGGCGGGTCTTCCCTGGTGGATGCTTCCTGGTGACCTCGTCGGCGGAGTACGGCGCGCAGGCCGGCCCCGTCGCCGACGCCGTACGCGCGCTCAAGCACGAGTGGCTCGACCTGCTCGCCGCTGATGTGGCTGCCGCCGGTGGCGACGGTCGTACGGTGGCGTTCCAGGTCGACGCGTTCCTCGCCGCGGGCATCACGCGGTCCGTCCTGTTCGACTCCGACGACGAGCTCGACCTCGCGCTGGCGTGTGCGCTCGACGTGATCGACGCGCTCGCCTGACTCAGACCGTGGCGGCACCGCGCTCCCGCCGCCAGAGTGCGACGCCGATCGCGACCGCGAGCAGTGCCGCGACTGCCGGGACGACGAGGGCTCGCCGGTAGTCGTCGAGCGTCGCGGCCCCGGAACCGTCTCCGACGAGGACGATCGTCACCAGGGACAGGCCCAAGGCTGCGCCGAACTGGAACGCGGTGTTGACGATGCCCCCGGCGACGCCGTGCTCGGAGTCGCTGAGCCCTGCCGTCGCGGCGGCGGTGAGCGGGCCGTAGACGAGGGCGAAGGCGACTGCGATCAGCAGGAGGGTCGGGAGGAAGTCGACGTACGCCCAGTCGGAATCGAGGCGCAGGAGCAGAGCGAACGCGGCCGTGGCGCTGACGAACCCGGCCGTCATCACGGCAACGTTGCCCGCCCGGCGCACCAGCAGGGGCGTCAGCAGCGGGGCGAGCACCATGTCGGCACCCATGATCGCGAACGTGAGGCCGCTCTCGAGGGGAGTCCACCCCCGAAGGTCCTGCAGGTAGAGCGTGACCACGAGCTGGAACCCGAAGAATGCGCCCATGAAGAGCAGTCCGGCGGCGCTGACCGAGGCGAGCTGGCCGTGCTGGAGGATTCCCAGCCGCAGGAGAGGTGCACTCGAGCGACGTTCGATCGCGACGAAAGCGCTGAGCAGCGTTGCCGCGACGGCCAGTGCCAGGAGTCCGCTGACCGTGTGTCCCTCACCCAGATTCACCAGTCCGAGGACGATCGTGACCATGGCGCCGGTCACCGTGACCGCGCCGGCGACGTCGAAACCGGTCGTCGTACGGTCGCGCGGCTGGTCGGGACGGATGAGAGCGTGTCCGGCGGCGAGCAGGAGCGCGCCGAGGACGACGGGGGCGAAGAAGACCCATCGCCACCCGACCGAGGTGAGCAGCCCGCCCGCGACCATCCCGAGCGTGAACCCGCCGGCCCCGACGGCGCCGTACACCGTGAGCGCGCGGATCCGCAGCGGGCCCTCGGGGAAGCTGGTCGTGACGATGCTGAAGCCCGCCGGTGTCATGAACCCGGCTGCGACACCGGTCGCGAACCGTGCCGCCACGAGGACCCAGCCGGCGTCGGCGAGCCCGCCAATGCCGGAGAACGCCACGAACACGGCGAGCCCGACCAGGAAGACCCGCCGCCGCCCGAAGAGGTCGGCCGAGCGTCCGCCGAGCAGCATGAACCCCGCGTAGCCGAGGACGTACGCGCTGATGACCCAGTGCGCCGACCCGGTCGGGATGTCGAGGTCGGCGACGATCGCGGGGACCGCGACGTTGAGCATCGCGATGTCGACGCCCTCTAGGAAGAGTGCGCCGCACAGGACGAGGAGGACGCCCCACGCTCGCGCGGTCATCCGCTGCTCGGTCCTGTCGATGATGGGTGCAGCGGTCACGGGGAGCCTCCGGTTATCGGATCGAATACTGGTTACTTCTTGTAACCTGCTCCAGTCTCGGTGAGGATGGGGGGATGGCGGAAGTACGCACTTCAACCTCACCTGGTTCCTCCGAGGTGACCGTGGACGGCCACGAGGGCGACCGCTGGGACGTGCTCCAGTGGGACGCGCGCGAGAACTGCGAGGTGCGCCAGATCCTCGATCGGATCGCCGACAAGTGGTCGCTCCTGGTGATCTCGTTGCTCGAGGAGAAGACGATGCGCTTCAACGAGCTGCGTCGGGCGATCGACGGCATCAGCCAGCGGATGCTGACGGTGACCCTGCGCAACCTCGAGCGGGACGGGCTGATCTGCCGGACGGTGTACGCCGAGGTGCCGCCGCGCGTCGAGTACCACCTCACTCCGCTCGGGTGCACGTTGCTGGGCACCATCCAGTCGCTCGTGCGGTGGACCGAGCAGCACCAGGAGGAGATCGTCCGGGCGCGGGCGGAGTTCGACGCTTCCGCCCGCTGACCCGAACAGCGCGGGCCGCTGGATCAGCGCGCGTCGGGCGACGGGCGTACGACGTCGGGCGCGAGCAGCGGTGTCGCGAAGGCCCACTGCTCGTCGGTGAGCGGCACCGGACGTAGCGTTGCGGGGTCGAGGTTGATCAGCCGGCGCGTGCCCTCGGCGTGGAGCGTCTGCTGGTCGCTTGAGAGGATCCGGAAGCGGTAGTTCACGCTGGTCCGACCCGCCTGCTCGACCCACAGGTGCACGGCCACGTCGCCGACCTGGGTGATGGGCTGGTGGAAGGTCAGGTGGAGGTCGCGGATGACCTGCACGGACTCGGTCGGGTCGAGCACCCAGCCGGCGTCGGTCCAGTAGTCGATCACCGCGTGGTCGAAGAGGCGGGCGTACTCGACGTGGTTGAGCATCCCGAAGCCGTCGAGATCGTCGAGGTAGACCCGGGCGGGGACCACCACGCCGCACGACGGGCTCTCGAGGGCAGGCTTCTCGTTCGTGAGTGTCATGATGAAACAGTACGACCGATCGGTCGTAATGTCACGAGCTACCTCGCCAGGATCTGCTCCCGCAGGATGTCGGCGTGCCCGCAGTGCTGGGCGCTCTCGCGCAGCATGTGGAAGTAGACCCAGCGCAGTGGCAGCGGCCCGCGGCGGTTGCCTCGTACGAGGTCGTCCAGGTCGAGCGGCGCTGCCGAGCGGCGTGAGGCCTCGACGGCGTCGCGGTACGCCGCCCGGACCGACGCGATCGTGTCGTCGTCCGTCAGGTCGAACGACTCGTCGGGCGACGCCGGGATGCCGATCTCGGAGCGCGGCCGGCAGGTGATCGCCTCGTCGAACCACACCTTCTCCACGAAGATCGCATGCTTCACCAGGCCGAGGAGCGTGGTCTTCGACGGGACGAGCCGACGACGGGCCTGCTCCTCGGTCAGGCCGTCGAGCGCGTCGTGGATCGCGGCGCGGTGCTCGTCGAGGAACACCTCGAGCTGCCGGTGCGCGGGAGCCGCGAGAACGTCGTCGGCGGAGGTCGGCGGGAAGGCGGACATGCGCGCCAGCCTCTCATGGCGCAAGCATGGGGCCATGAGCACCGACACTCTGACCGGGCAGCAGATCGCCGACGAGCGCCTCGACGGATGGGCCTACCTCATCGGTGGCCTCCAGACCCGCATCGTCACCCCCGACTTCGCCACTGGCCTCACGATCGTGAACGCGATCGCCGCCGCCGCCGAGGAGATGAACCATCACCCCGACGTCGACCTGCGCTACTCGCACGTCGACGTCCGGCTGACCAGCCACGACGCGCACGGCGTGACCGAGCGGGACGTCCGCCTGGCGCGACGGATCGCCGACATCGTCGCTGGAGCCGGCGAGGACACCTCCCTGCAGTCAGCCACGGTCTCGCGTGTCGAGCTGGCCCTCGACAGCCCGCAGCACCGCGCGGTCCTCCCGTTCTGGCAGGCGGCGCTCGCGCTGGAGGAGTCGCCGCTCGACGACGTCGACGACGAGCTCAACGACCCGCACGGCGCGCTGCCGACGATCTGGTTCCAGGAGTCCGGCGACGAGTCGGGCCGCCAGCGGTGGCACCTCGACGTCTGGGTCGAGCCTGAGCAGGTGCAGCCCAGGATCGACGCCGCGCTCGCCGCTGGGGGCACGCTCGTCAGCGACGCGGAGGCGCCGAGCTTCTGGATCCTCGCCGATCCCGAGGGCAACAAGGTCTGCCTCTGCACCTGGCAGGACCGCCGCTGACAGCCGTCCTCGCATCTGTTGCGGGTGAATCTCACCACTGGTTGAATCCACGCACCAGCCGGAATTCACCAGAAGGGCAATAACTGTGCGAACCACATCTTCCGCGGCGACGACCCGTCGCAGACGAGGACTGGCCCTGGCCGCAGCAACCCTGGTCGGCCTGCCGGGCATCGCCGTTGCCGCCGTCTCCGCTCCCGCAGCCGCCCAGCCGCTGACGGCGCACTGCGGCAACGAGACCGGTGGGAAGTCGATCACGGGCTTCCTGAGCCACGCCGAGGTCGGCCAGAAGCTGGCCCAGATCGAGAAGACCAGCAAGGGGCTCGTCGACGTCGAGGTCGCGGGCTCCACGAACCAGGGCCGCGACATCTGGAGCGCCCGAGTGGGTCATGGCGACACCGTCGTCATGATCCAGAGTCAGATCCACGGCAACGAGATGCACGGCACCCCGGCACTCCTCAACCTGCTCGCGACCCTCGGCAACAGCTCGAAGCGCTCGGCGGAGATCCGCGAGCAGGTCACCGTCGTCGCCGTGCCGCAGCTCAACGGCGACGGGGCGGAGAACGACACCCGCCAGAACGACATGACCTGGGACGACGTCGTCGCCGGGTTCCCGCAGCTCGCGGGTGCGTCGCCGTCGTGGAACTACAGCGCGCGGGCGGGAGGGTTCGACGTCAACCGTGACTTCAACCCCGACCTCGACTTCGTGCCGCAGGCGTCGGACTTCCCGGGCAGCAGCGCGTCGGTCGGCTGGTTCCTCACACCCGAGGCGCAGACGAGCCGCGACGTCTACCGCGGCCTCGAGCACGAGTTCGGGACGGTCGACGTCTTCGTCGACCTCCACAACCAGGCTGCCTGCTACACGGGCGAGGGGATGGACGACTACACGACGCTCTCGATCTCCGGCAAGTTCATCGACGACCCGAGCCAGCACGGCGACTGGCCCAAGTTCGACTACGACGCGTCCCGTCGCGCGAACGTCGCGGTCTACGACGCGCTCCAGCGTGGCAACGCGCCGCAGGGCGACGTGACGCTCTACCCGCAGAACACGAACCTGCCGGGTACGGCGCTCGGCGCGTACGCCCTCCGGGGGAGCGCGACCATCCTGTTCGAGACCCGCGGTCAGACCCAGTCGTGGGGCCAGAAGCAGCACGGTCAGCTCACCAAGCAGATCGAGACCGGCTTGTCCGGGCTCGTCGACGCGATCACCGACGACACGCTCGACAGCATCGATCCTGAGCGCTACGAGTCCATCCCGGAGCGGATGAACATCCCGCGCAGCTGAACCCACGCAGCGAGGGGTCCGGGTCTGTGTGCCCGGGCCCCTCGTCGCGTCTACACCTCCCGCGCCGCTCCCGGCTCGAGCCACACGACGCGCTCGCGCACGGCCGGCGGTGCTGCCGCGATCGCCTCGCGTAGGTGCGCCGGCGGCTCGCTGAAGTGGGACCACCCCTCGTAGTGCACCGGCGCGGCCACCCGCGGCTCGAGCGCCGCGATGAGCTCGACCGCGTCCTTGCCGTCCATCGAGTAGCGCAGCGGTCCGGTGATCGGGAACCGCACCAGGCCGAGGTGGACCAGCGCGACATCGACGTCGAGCTCGTCCGCGGTCCGCCGCAGCGGCCCGTGGAGGACGGTGTCACCGGTCATCCACAACGCCGTACGGCGCTGGTCGCCGAGGCGCAGGGCGAACCCGACGACCGGGCCCACGATCGGGCGACTGAGCGGCGGCCCATGACGGCACGGGGTCGCACGCACGGTGAGCGAGGACTTGCCGGGCTCGGAGAGCACCGTCTCCTCACCGGCCCGGAGTCCGAGCGCGCCGTTCCCGAGCCGACGTGCGCCGGCAGCGGTCGTCACCACCACGCCCGCCGACGCCAGCGCCGTACGGCCGGCGTCGTCGAGGTTGTCGGCGTGGTGGTCGTGACTGAGCAGCACGACGTCGACCGGGCCGACCTCGTCAGCGGCCAGCGCCGGCCCGGCGGTCTTGCGCGACGACGTGCCCCAGCCGAAGGCGTACCGCCGTCCTGGTGGGTCGAAGGTGGGATCGGTGAGGATGCGCCAGCCGTCGACCTCCACCAGGACGGTCGGTCCACCGAGGTGGGTGAGGCGCATCAGCCCTCGGTCGCCGGCGATGCGCTGGGCGCGCCGGCGTGCTTCAGCGCCCACTCCAGGGCGTAGTCGGCGACGGCCTCCCAGCCTGGCGCTGCGCACGTCCAGTGGTCGCGCCCCTCGAACTCGTAGTACTCGGTGAGCGAGGCCGACTTCTTGTAGTGCTTCGCGTTCGACTTGTTCACCGACGGCGGCATGATGTGGTCCTCGCTGCCGCCGATGAACAGCAGGGGTGCGCGATCGTCGAAGCCGTAGTCGACCCACGTGTCCTGGTGACCGGGCTTGAAGTTCGCGAACAGGCCGTACTCCCAGACCCAGTTCCCCGGAGCGGGGATCTGGTAGCGCTCCCAGACCTTGTCCGACTCCTCCTTGGTGAGCGTGTTGGTGAAGGCGTAGTGGAACTCGTCGGCCGTGAAGCCGACCGCCTTGTGCCGGTTGGCGGGGTTCTTGAGCGCCGGGAACAGCGACTTGACCTGCGACAGCGGGTTCACGTGCACGCCCTCGGTCGGCGCGGAGTCGATCGCGACGGCTGCCGCGCCCAGCCCGCGGGCGAGCAGGAGCTGAGTCAGCGTGCCGCCGAAGGAGTGCCCCATGATGATCGGCGGCGCGTCGAGCGCCTCGATCACCGAGGCGAGGTGGTCGACGGTCTCGGGAACCGTCAGGTTGGCGATGATCTCGGGGTTCTCGCGCAGCGCCTCGACCTCGATGTCGAAGCCCGGGTAGCCCGGCGTCACGACGGTGAAGCCCTTCGCGCCGTAGTAGTCCACCCAGCCTTCCCAGCTGCGCGGTGTCATCCAGAGGCCGTGCACGAGCACGATCGTGTCGGGTGCGGTGGTGTCGGTCATCGTGTCCCTTCCTGTCATTTCCGTGGGTGGTGCTGGAGACGCTCAGCCTTCGACGAAGGCCAGCAGGTCGTCGTGGAGCCTGTCTCGCGAGGTGTCCGGCAGGCCGTGCGCCCCGCCCTCGTACACCGACAGCACGGCACCGTCGACGAGCGAGGCGGTACGGCGGCCGCCGACGTCGAGGGGCACCACCTGGTCGGCGTCGCCGTGGATGACGAGGGTCGGCACGTCGATCGCCGCAAGGTCCGGCCGGAAGTCGGTCGCGGAGAACGCGGCGATGCACTCGTACGCGGCGCGGTGCCCGCACGCCATGCTCTGGACCCAGAACGCGTCGCGGAAGCCCTGGTCGACCGGTTCGCGGTCGTGGTTGAAGAAGGGCCCGTCGGCGAGGTCGCGGTAGAGCTGCGAGCGGTCGGCCAGCTCTCCGGCGCGGAGGGTGTCGAAGACGTCGACGGGGATGCCGTGCGGGTTGTCGTCGGTGCGCAGCATGTACGGCGGTACTGCGGAGACCAGGACCAGTCGCGCGACGCGGGCGCTGCCGTGCCGGGCGAGGTAGCGGACGGCCTCGCCGCCGCCGGTGGAGTGCCCGACCAGCGTGACGTCGGTGAGGTCCAGCGTCTCGAGGAGGGTCGCGAGATCGTCGGCGTAGGTGTCCATCTCGTTCCCGTGCCAGGTCTGCGACGAGCGCCCGTGCCCGCGGCGGTCGTGCGCGACGGCGCGGTGGCCGTGCTCGGCGAGGAACAGCGCGGCTGCCTCCCACGCGTCGGAGTTCAGCGGCCACCCGTGCCCGAGGACGACGGGGGAGCCGTCGACTCCCCAGTCCCTGTAGAAGATCCGGGCACCGTCGTCGACGGTGATGAACGGCATGCGCACCCCCTCGGTCTGCCAACGTGTCGAGCCTCGCGGGAGCGCTCCCGCGCGTGGACCACGTGTTTCACGTAGTCGGAGAAGAGAGGGGAGGGAGGGAACGTACGAGGGGCTCGGTGCCGCCCCCGCCGGCGCCGAGCCCCTTCCGATCACCGGCCGGAGCCAGTGATGCTGCTCTTAGAAGACCAGAGATCTTGACGCTTGACAAGATTTTTGCAGACACTCGTCAAGAATCTTCTGCATCGCTGGTGTCGCCGCAGACGGTCGCGACTACGATGGGGTGGATGACCACGACCGAGGGTCCCGCACGACGTCGGCAGGTACGCGCGGAACGCGCCGCCGTCGACAAGTTCGAGCAGCGACGGGCCGAGCTCGCCTCGTCGGCGCTGACGACGCTCGCCGACCGCGGCTTCGCCAACACGAGCCTTCGGGACATCGCCGAGAACTCGCCCTACTCGCACGGTGTCGTCCACTACTACTTCAGCGACAAGCTCGAGCTCATGCAGCACTGCATCCGGCAGTACAAGCAGGACTGCGTGAAGCACTACGACGAGATCCTCGACACCGCGACCACACCGAAGGAGCTCCGCGAGGGCTTCGCCGACGCGATGGTCATGACGCTGCGTGACGAGACCACCCTCCACCGCATGTGGTACGACCTCCGCAACCAGAGCATGTACACGTGCGAGCTCGTGGGAGTCATCCAGGAGATCGACCAGCTGCTCGAGCAGATGGTCTGGCGCGTGGTCTCGCGCTATTCCGAGCTGGCGGAGAGCCCCTCCCGGATGTCGTCGCCGGTCGCGTACTCGCTCTACGACGGGCTGTTCCTCCGAGCCCTCATCGACTACCTCGCCGGCAAGCCGGAGTCCGCGGAGACGCTTCGGCGCGAGTGCGCCGGGCTGCTCGCGATGCTCTGCCCGTAGCGCAGCGCGTCGAGGCGGTCGGCGAGCTGACGGCGCGACGTGATCGCCAGCTTCTGGAACACCTTGCGCAGGTGGTAGTCGACGGTGTTGGGGCTGATGAAGAGCGTGGCGCCGATCTCCGCGTTCGTCCGTCCCGAGGCCGCGAGTCGAGCGACGGTCGACTCCTGCGCCGTCAGGTGGACCGCCTGCCCCGGCGCGCTCGTACGCACGCTCCCGCCGGCCGCGTCCAGCTCTGCCCGTGCGCGCGCGGCGAACGCGCTCGCGTCCATCTGCTCGAACGCCTCCGCCGCCGTCGCGAGGTGCTCGCGTGCTTCACGTCGCCTGCGGGAGCGGCGCAGCCACTCGCCGTACAGGAGGTGGGCCCGCGCGATCTCCAGGTCCACCCCCGCGCCGTCGAGCGCGCTGATCGCCGCGCGGTAGTGGACCTCTGCATCATCGTTCGCAGCGACGAGCGCGCGAGAGCGCTCGGAGACGCCGCGGTTCCACGGCGACCCGTTCGCGTCGGCCGACGCGGCGAGCAGCGCCACGAACGGTGCCGCGTCCGCCGGACGCCCGGACCGCACCGCGGCCTCGACGAAGTCGGGGTACTGCAGTGGCGTCACCTGCAGGTACGGGTCGTCGACCAGCGGCTTCAGCAACGCGTACGCCTCGGCGTACGCGCCCTCGGCGAGGGCTCTCGCCGCCAGGCCGCTGGCGGCCGATGCCTGGACGCCGCCGAACCCCAGCGCGCCTGCACCCTCGGCGATCGCCTCGACCTGCTCGCGCGGCGCCCCCTGCCACGCGAGGTAGGCGACGTTGACGACGTTCTCGGCGTCGTAGCCGATCGCACGACGTAGCTCGCGGACGTGCTCGACGTACTCGCCGGAGCGCCGCGGGCTGCCGCCGTTGACCTCGACGAGCGACAGGATCCACAGGACCGTGTCGAGCACGTGCAGCGAACCCCTCTCGCGTGCCGCGGCGGCGCACCGCACGAGGTGCGCGTGGCGGGCGGGTGCGTCCCAGAGCGCCGTGGTGAGCGCGACGCTGATCGTGCCGAGCTGGAGCGCGTCGGCGTCGTCGATGCTCGCGAGTGCGTCGACCGCCCGGCGCATCAACGGCACGGCGTCGGCGTACGGGAGGAGGATGTGGGCGCCGAGACCGCGCAGGACGGTCGACACGGTTCCCTCGGAGAGCTCCGACCCTGCGGTGAGTCGGCGGCCGAGCTCGTCGAGGGTGACGCCCTCCATCAGGCGCTCCGGTGGCATCGCGTACTCGAACGCGCGGACCAGCGCGAGCTGCTCGCGCTCGAGGTCGCGCCCGTGGAACAGCTCGGCCGCACGAAGCATCAGCTCGCTGGCGTGCACGATCCGGGTGCCCTCCGGCACGAAGATCGCGAGCGCTGTCTCGACGGCGATGACCCGACCGCTGAGCACAGGGTCGAGCGCGGACCGGTCGATGCCGGCGAGCAGCTCGTACGCGACGTGCGCAGCGCCGGCCGCGAGGGCCGCCTCGGCGGCAGCGACCTGGCGGCGTACGCGGTCGGGCCCGGCCGGGGTGAGCTCGACCGCGCGGGTCAGGACGCTGGCGCGGGAAGCGAACCCGCCACGCTCGCCGGCCCGGTCGGCGGCCTGCTCGAGCCGGTCCGCGACGGCAGGATCGGTGCCGAGCGTGGCCTTCGCGGCGTGCACCGCCTCGAGCTCGGTCAGCCCCAGCTCTGCTGCAGCGCTCGACAGGGCGGCGTGGACCCGTCGACGCTCCGCGCCCGACGCGGACGTGTACGCGGCGGAGCGCACGAGCGGGTGACGGAAGCGCACCGTCGACCCGAGGACCACCAGGCCGGCGGCCTCAGCGCCGTCGGCCGCCGATGCAGGGATGCCGAGCGCGCGCGCGGCGCGAAGCACCACCTCCGTGTCCGCCGAGGACCCTGCGGCGGCGACCAGCATCCACCGCTGGGACTCCTCGCCGCTGCGGCGGACCTGGTGCACGTAGTGGGACTCCAGCGTCCGCCCGATCGGGACCGGGTCGTCCGCGAGGCCGATCGCGGCGAGCTCCGCCGCATCGAGATCACGGCTCAGGTCGACGAGCGCGAGCGGGTTGCCGCCGGTCGCCGCGACGATCGCGGCGGCCGCCAGCGGGTCGAGGGTCTGCGGCACCGACGCGGTCAGCAGCGCGAGCGCGGCGTTCCGGTCGAGCCCCTCGAGCTGCAGCACCGGCACCCCGGCCGTCCGCGCCCCCACCGCGTCGTCGTCTCGCGCAGCAAGGATGATCGCCAACGACTCCGCCTGGAGTCGCCGCGCCACGAACGCCAGCACCTCCAGCGACTCCGGGTCGAGCCAGTGCGCGTCGTCGACCGCGCAGACGATCGGCTGGTCACCGGCGGCGACGTCCAGCAGACCGAGCAGCCCGAGACCCACGAGGAACCGATCGGGCGGCGGGCCCTCCGCGGAGCCGGTCGCCGTCCTCAGCGCGGCGAGCTGCGCGGCCGGCAGCGCCTCCTCGTACGCGCGCAGCGGCACCACCAGCCGGTGCAGCGCCGCGAAGGCGATCGCCGACTCGGCCTCGTACCCGTCGACCCGGATCACCCGCACCCCGGGGAGCCGCGCGGTCGCGGCGTGGAGCAGCGACGTCTTGCCGATCCCGGGCTCGCCACGGACGACCAGGGCTCCGCCGGCCCGGTTGCGGGCAGCCGTCACCAGTGCACGGAGCGTGCGGATCTCGTCGTCGCGGCCGACCAGGCGCGGAGGTATCTCGATGATGTCGAGAAGACTAGTGGTCGAGGTGAGCCGATGCCTCGGAGTCCAGTCATCTGACGCGTCGCGGATCAAACCCTAGGGTTGGTCGCAGTTCCCGTCCCTGAGCGAGGTCGCATGCCATCGAACAAGTCGACTGCGCCGCTGTCCGTCCCCCGCACGATCGGTCGGCTCGCGCTGGGCGCGTTCCTGCTCACCGCCGGCATCAGCCACCTGACGTGGGCTCGGCAGGAGTTCCTCGCCCAGGTCCCCGACTGGGTGCCCTTGGACGGCGACACCGTCGTGATCGCCTCGGGATTCGTCGAGGTCGGGCTCGGCGGCGCGCTCATCGGGCTGCCCGGACGACGGGTCGCGGTGGGATGGTTGACGGCTGCGTTCTTCGTGGCGATCTTCCCCGGCAACATCTCGCAGTACGTCACGCACACTGACGCCTTCGGCCTCAACGACGACCGCTCGCGCGCGATCCGGCTGCTGTTCCAGCCGCTGCTCGTGCTGTGGGCGTTGTGGGCGACGGGGGCGTGGCGCGACCGTCGCCGCTGACGGCCGGCACTTGCACCGACCGAGGGTCGGGCGCACAGTGAAGAGCGACCAGGATCTTTGGAGGTCCCCATGCGTCGCACCGGTCTCGTCCTCGTCTCGGTTCTTTCAGCGTTCGCCCTCGGCGCGGCGTTCCTCGCCGGCCCCGCCTCCGCGCGTTCACGGCCGCACTTCACGCCAGGCGCCGCGGGCATCGGCGACCCGTACTTCCCGACCGACGGCAACGGAGGGTACGACGCGCGCCACTACTCGCTCGACGTGCGCTACGACCCGGCCACGGACCGGCTCGTGGGCGACGCACGGATCAAGGCGCGGGCGACGCAGAACCTGTCGCGGTTCAACCTGGACCTCGACGGCCTGACCGTCCGGTCCGTGCGTGTCAACGGCCGCCGCGCCACGTGGCGGCACAGCGGCGGTGAGCTGACCGTGATCCCGAGGAAGGGCCTGCGCAAGCGCAGCACCTTCGTCACGGAGGTCCGGTACGACGGTGTCCCGGCGACGCTCGAGGACGGGTCCGGATTCATCCACACCGACGACGGCGCGCTCGTGGTCGGGCAGCCCCACGTCGCCGACACGTGGTACCCGGTGAACGACCACCCGAGCGACAAGGCGTCGTACTCGTTCCGCATCACCGCGCCGCAGGGCCTGAAGGCCGTCGCCAACGGCGTGCCGCGCGGGCACCGGACGAAGCACGGATGGACGACGTGGTCGTGGGAGGCGCGCGAGCCCATGGCGTCGTACCTGACGACGGCGACGATCAGCGACTTCCGCGTGACCGACTACCGCCACGACGGGATCCGGGTGATCGAGGCGATCGACCCGACGCTGTACGAGCCGGTGCCGACGCGCACGGGCGAGCAGTACGCGATCTCGCAGTCGTCCACGGACGCGCAGTCGTACAAGCGGCTGACCCGGACCGTCGCTGTCCCGGCGGCCGGTGGCCAGCTGTCCTTCTGGGTGGACCGCTCGACCGAGGAGGACTGGGACTTCTTCTTCGTCGAGGCGCGCACGCCGGGGACGGACGACTGGACGACGCTCCCCGACCTCGGCGGGGCGACGAGCACCAGCACCGGTGACTCGTGCCCGTTCTGGCTGACTCTGCACCCGTTCCTCTCGCACTACCAGACCGCGCAGCCGGACGGCACGTGCGCAGCGACCGGCAGCAGCGGCGCGTGGAACGCGGCCACCGGGGAGTCCGACGGCTACGAGCAGTGGCGCGTGGACCTCGGCGCGTGGTCGGGTGGCTCGGTCGAGGTCGCGATCACCTACGCCAGCGACGACGTGGTCCAAGGCGCCGGTGTCTTCGTCGACGACGTGACGACACCGACCGGGGCCGGCAGCACGTCGTTCGAGGACGACGGCGACGAGCTGGACGGCTGGGTCGTCCCAGGGGCTCCGGCGGGGAGCGACCCGAACCCGAACGACTGGATCGTCGGGACGCCTGACGAGGGGCCAGCGACGCTCGGTGAGAACGCCGAGGCCGCCTTCGCGAAGCACCCGCAGATCCTCGACTTCCTGCAGGACAGCTTCGGCGACTACCCGTTCTCGGCCTCCGGCGGCATCGTCGACGCCCATCCCGGGCTCGGCTTCGCGCTGGAGAACCAGACGCGGCCGATCTACGCGCAGGAGTGGTTCGGCAGCTCGGAGGAGGTCGCCGAGGGCGTGATCGTGCACGAGCTCGCGCACCAGTGGTACGGCGACAGCCTTGCGCTGAAGCGGTGGAAGGACATCTGGCTCAACGAAGGTTTCGCCTCGTACGCGGAGTGGCTCTGGTGGGAGGACCAGGGCGTCGCCACGGCGCAGGAGATCTTCGACGCGACGTACGCGTCGAACCCGGCGGACGACCCGTTCTGGGACCTCGTCATCGGCGACCCGGGCCCGGACCACCTGTTCGACGGAGCGGTGTACGACCGAGGTGCGATGACGATGCACCAGCTGCGGGTGACCGTCGGCGACGACGACTTCTTCGCGATCCTGCGGGGCTGGGCGGCGCGCTACGAAGGCAGCAACGTCACGACGCCGCAGTTCATCGCGTTCGCGGAGAGAGTGTCGGGCCAGCAGTTGGACGGGTTGTTCGACGCCTGGCTCTACACGGGCAGCCGGCCGGAGGTCGCGAGCCCGTTCGCGGCCCGCCGGTCGCCCGCGACGGGGCTGCCGCCGCTGGTCGGCTCGACGGTGGGCCGGCGGTGACGCGCCGGCGCTGACTTTCGCCCGGCGTCAGATCCCTTCCCACGGGTAGCCGTGGCGACGGAACGCCGTCGCCACCGTGTCGCGCGATGCCTCGACCTCCCTGTCGAAGAGACGCCGGCCGTCGCGACCGTCGATGACGACCCTCTTGCGGTCGCGGTAGACGGCCACCACCTGCGTACGGTCGATCCGGCGGCGGTCGTCGCCGTGGTGCACGACGATGCCTTCGGCGTCCACGTCGAGCCTGTAGGCGTCCGCGATCACGACCACCGCCACGACGATCCCGACCAGAAGACCGACGACGGGCCGCGCCACCCAGGCCCACGGCTGGTCGAACGAACCGACCCACTCGAGCGGGCCCTTGAAGGGGACGACGGGGACGTCGGCGAGCCACGCCGCGAGCAGGGGAGCGAGAAGGAAGACGAGCAGACCGCCCCCGCCGAGGAGCACGACGGTCCAGATCTTGTCCTCGCGGGTGAGACCGAGGGTGGTGGGGGTCGAGTCGTCGGACACGGAGCCGACCGTACGACAGTGGTGGCGGCAGCGGGTGGACGGGTGTGCTGCCTGGCTCGGAGGGTGCAGACTCGAAGGGGTGCGGCACCGCCTACGGACTTCGTTCCCGGCCCTCGGGCTCGGTCTGGTCCTCGTGCTCGCCGGGTGCGCCGGTGATCCGGACGCGGATCCGACGGTCTCGACGACCGCTCCGACAGCGTCGCGGACTGCCTCACCAAGCCCTGCCACGACGACGCCGACCACCGCAGCGCCGACCACCGCAGCGCCGGCGCCTCCCGCTCCGGGGACCGTGCCGCCGGCGTGGCTCGGCACGCGGGTGCTGCCTCGGACGGCCGACGGGTTCGGGGAGATCCGTCCGACCCCGCGCGAGCTCCGCAACCGGCGCTTCACCCTGCCCGACCAGCTTCCCGCGCTCCCCGGTACGGGCTTCGCGAGCCGGATCGCCGATCCGGCACCTGCCGACGTCATCGCCCGGTCCACCTGGCGACGAGGTTGCCCGGTGGGGCGCGACGACCTCGCCTGGGTCCGGCTCACCTTCTGGGGCTTCGACGACGCACGCCACACCGGCGAGCTGCTGGTCAACCGCGCCGTCGCACGCGACCTGGTCCGCGTCTTCCGCGAGCTGTACGCCGAGCGCTTCCCGATCGAGGAGATGCGCATCACCCGCCGCGACGAGCAGACGGCACCGCCGACCGGCGACGGCAACAACACCGGGGCCTTCAACTGCCGGCCGACGCGGGGGACCTCGACGTTCTCGCAGCACGCGTACGGCTTGGCCGTCGACCTGAACCCGTTCCAGAACCCGTACGTGAAGGGCGACGTCGTGCTTCCGGAGCTGGCGTCCGCCTACGTCGATCGCGATCGCGTGCGGCCGGGCATGATCACGGCCGACGGAGTGGTGGTGCGGGCCTTCACCGCGATCGGCTGGGGTTGGGGCGGGAGCTGGCAGAACCTCGTGGACTACCAGCACTTCAGCCGCAACGGTCGCTGAGCGGCGAGACGTCACGGCCCCGGATCGCCACGCGGACGCTGATCTCGCTAGGCTCCCCGCGTGACGCCGGGAGCTGTGACGACGAGGTGGCACCTTCGCGCGTCCGCCGGGGCGCTCGCCGTCCTTGCCGCGGTCGTGTCTCTGGTCCTGGCGATCGCACCCCCGGTCGCCGCCGCCTCCGAGTCGGACACGATCACGGCTCGCGCGAACGCCGCGCGTGCGGACGAGGGCCTGGCGCCGCTCGTTCGCAACCCGGCGCTCGACGCGGCAGCCTTGGACTGGGCCCGAGAGATGGCCGACGACGGCCGGTTGTCGCACAACCCGGACCTCTCCGGCGCGGTGCCCTCGGGGTGGCAGCGGATCGGCGAGAACGTCGCCCAGGGGTACGGGAGCGGCTCGGCGATGCACGCGGGCTGGATGGGCTCGTCAGGCCACCGCGCCAATATCCTCGGCGACTACACCGACATCGGCGTCGCCTTCATCCGTGAGGACGGCACGACCTGGGGTGTCCAGGTCTTCGCGAAGTACCCGGGTTCCGCGAACCGGCCCGCTCCGGTGACGCCGTCGGCGCCGAGGACGACCAAGCCGACGACCGCGAAGCCGACGACCGCGAAGAAGACCACGCCGTCGCCCCGTACACCGCCGCGCACCACCGCCGTACCCACGACCGAGCCCAGTCCGTCCGCGGCGACGACCGCGACCCCGACGCCCACCGCGACAACCGCGCCCGTGACGACCACGGCGCCCACCGACGGGGCAGTCGCTGCCTCCGGCGCGGAGCCGCCGTCGTCGACCGCCGCGTCGGGTGCGTCCTCACCCGTGACGACCCGCGTCGCTGCGAGTGCGCTGGGAGCGGCCGTGGTCCTCGGCCTGGGAGCGCTGCTGCTCGGGCGTCGCCGCCGTACGGCGGGTGCCACCGCGGGCGCGGGGCGCCACCGCGGCTGACGGCGTCCGCGTCGCCCGTGGCCTAGGGTGCTGAGCAGGGCCACGAGGGGAACACCATGACGATCGCACCGACGGGACGTCGCGAGGACCGGGACGGCACTGACTACCTCGTCTACCGGAGGCGGTTCGCTGCCCCGATCGACGACGTGTGGGCGGCGATCACCGACCCCGACCGTCTGTCTCCGTGGATCGGCACCTGGGAGGGCGACCCGGAGAGCGGCGAGGTCACCTTCTACATGACCGCGGAGGGCGACGACGTGCCCGGTCAGACCTACACCATCGATGTGTGCGAGAAGCCTCGACGGCTGGTCACGCGCTCGGCCTCCCCGTCGGGTGTGCCGGGTGACGAGTGGGTCATCGAGCTGGACCTCGACGACGACGAGGGCTTCACGACGCTGACGTTCGCCCAGGCGATGCCGGACGCCGAGACTGCGGCGAGCGTCGGTCCGGGATGGGACTACTACCTGGACCGCATGGTCGCGTCCGAGCGCGGCGAGGACCTCGACGACATCGACTTCGAGCAGTACCTCGCGGACCAGTCCGAGTACTACCGCGGGGCGTTCTCCTGACGCCTGGTCACGGAGCGGTCGCGGTCGCCGGCGGCTGGATGAGGTCCCAGGGCATGCCGTACAGGTCCTCGAAGACGACGACGGTCCCGTAGGACTCGTAGCGCGGTTCCTCACGGAAGCGGACACCGTGCGCCTTCAGCCGGGCGTACGTCGTGGCGAAGTCATCGGTCTCGAGGAAGAACGCCACGTCACCGCCCGCCTGGCGCCCCAGTGCCGGGTCGTCCGCCTCGGTCAGCTTGAGGACGAGCCCGGCGCCGCCTCCGGTCGGTCGGACCACCACTCGGCGCCACCCACCCTCGAAGGTGTCGTCCTGGGCGACCTCGAAGCCGACGACGTCGACGAAGAACGCGATCGCCTCGTCGTGGTCGGAGACGAGGTAGGTGACGTCCTGGATCCGCAGCATGCTGCAGCGTAGCCGCCGCGCGGAATCGGGGTGCGGGGCGATCGCGGATCAGCGTACGGTCGGCGCATGCGAATCGACCAGTACGGCAGCGTCCGCGTCCTCTTCCTCGACGCCGAGGGCCCGCTCATCGCGACGCCGTCCGACGGCTCGCAGCTCGTGGGCGACGTGTTCAGCCACGAGGCCCAGATGGTCGCCGTCCCCGTGTCGCGTCTCGACCCGTCGTTCTTCCAGCTCCGCTCCGGCCTCGCCGGTGAGATCCTCCAGAAGCTCGTGAACTACCGCATCCAGCTCGCGGTCGTCGGGGACATCAGTGCGTACGTCGAGGACAGCGACGCGCTCCGCGACCTCGTGCGCGAGTCCAACCAGGGCTCCCAGGCATGGTTCGTCCCGGACGCGGCCAGCCTCGAGGCGCGCCTCGGCCCGGCGAGCGCGTCGGCCTGACAGCTCACTCGGGGACGATGGTCTCCACCAGCTGCTGGACGAGCCCGGGCAGCGCGGAGTCGCCGCCAGGGAGGACGCCGGGCAGCGTGAGGTGCTCGAGCAGGAGTCCGTTCATCGCGAGATAGAGCAGGAGCGCGGTCGCGTCGCCGCCCGGGAAGCCACCCTCGACGTGCGCTGCGGTGATGTCGTCGAGGTTGGCGCGGTAGCCGGCCGTGAAGGCGACCTCGAGCTCCGGGCGCCGGGACGCCTCGAGGCGCAGCTCGAACATCGCGAGATAGCCGGACCGGTCGGCCTGCGCGCGTTCGACGATGTCCTGCATGAGCACGACCTCGAGCGCGCGTGAGGGGGGAGCTGCCAATCGCTCCGCGACGACGGCGGGGTCGGGCGCGAGGCGGACGAACACGTGGTCGCCCAGCTCGCGCAGCAGCGCGTCCCTGTTCGCGAAGTAGTTGGACGTCGTCCCCGTCGGCACGCCGGCCTCGTCGTCGACCGCACGGAACGTGAGCCCGCGGGCGCCGAGGCGCGCGAGCACGTCGATTCCCGCGTCGAGGAGCGTCGTACGACGTCGAGGGTTGCTGACCATGGGGTGCATCCTGCCGCGTTGCGACGACGAAAACAACTACGCTTGACGTACTTCATCTGTAGTGGTTGGCTAGGGCCATGCGAAAGATGACCTACTACATCGGCACGACCCTCGACGGCTTCATCGCCGGACCCGACGACGAGGTCGACTTCTTCCCCCTGTCCGAGGAGTTCACCCGGTTCATGGCGACCGACTTCGGTGACGCCCTCCCCACCCACGTGCGCCGGGCGATGGGCGTGGACGAGACCCCGAACGCACGCTTCGACACGATCGTCATGGGCCGGCGGACGTACGACCCCGCGCTGGCGCTCGGCGTCACCAACCCGTACGCCCACCTGCGCACCGTGGTCTTCAGCCGCACCCTCATGCCGGCGGACCCAGACGTCGAGGTCACCGCGGCCGACCCTGTGGCTCGGGTGCGCGAGCTCAAGGCCGAGGACTCGCCTCACGACGTCTACCTCGCGGGTGGGGGCGCGCTGGCTGGCCTGCTGCTGGACGAGATCGACCGGGTCGTCGTCAAGAAGTACCCCGTGGTCGCCGGCTCGGGCATCCCCGCGTTCGTCACCGGCTTCCGGCCGACGTCCTTCGCGCTCGAGCAGGTGGCGACGTTCGACAACGGGTGCGCCGTGCTCAGCTACGCGCGGCCGTGAGCGCGTCGGCGCGCAGCAGGGCGACGAGTCGGTCGACGTCGTACGCCGCGAAGGCCGCGTCGTACTCGTCGACCAGCCGCGCGTCCGCCGCGCCGACGACGTCGTCCCGGGCGTCGGCGTCCCGCATCGTCCCGCGGGCGCGCTGGAGAGCGCTGTTCACCGATGCCACGGACGTGTCGAGCAGCGTCGCGACCTCCGCCGCCCGCCAGCGCAGGACGTCACGAAGCACCAGCACGGCACGCTGGCGGGGCGGGAGGCGTCGTACGACGGAGGTGAACGCTGCCCGCACGTCCTCACGCTCGTCCGCCGCGTCCGCCGGGTCGGGATCTGCCGCGGCACCGACGAGGGCGAGCGCCGCGCCGTCGGTCGCGCCGAGATCCATCGGGCGCGGACGGCGTGCGGCGGACCTCCAGGCATCACGGCAGACGTTCGTCGCGATCCCGTAGAGCCACGACCGGACCGAGGCCCGTCCCTGGTACGTCGCGCGGCCACGCCAGGCGCGGATCATCGTCTCCTGGAGCGCGTCGTCGGCCTCTGCCGCCGAGGCGAGCCGGCGCCGGAAGAACGCCGTGAGCTCGTGCCGGTACTCCTCCAGCTCGAGCAGGTCCACGGTCGGCCGGTCGACGAGCGTCGTCGCACTCATCGGACCGGCTCCGGGTCGAAGACCACCGCGAGCTCGCTCGCACGGGCATGGTCGAGGAAGTCCTGCTCGATCCGCGGCGACGCATGGATGCAGAGCATCCGCAGGACGTCGGGACCGACGGCGCGGAAGCCGTGGGCGGTGCCCGGCCCCACGACGACGACATCGCCCGGCTCGCCGTACGTCTCGCCGTCGGCCGTGCGGATGTGCGCGATGCCCGAGAGGACGACCCAGGTCTCGGAGTAGGGGTGGACGTGGGCGTCCGGGCCCGTCCCCGGCGCGTTGGCGACGTGGAAGAACGAGACACCCGAGCCGTACGCCTCGCCCTCGAAACGCGTCGTGCGGCTTCCGGGGAGGCGGAGGTCGGACTCCTTCGCGACGATCAGCATGTGAGTCTCCTTCGTGCGGGATCGGTGAGGTGATGCTTCGATCCTCGGCCGGTGGCACCGCCGCGCGGATCCGTGGCGAGCACGGATCCACCACGGAATCGACACGATCGGTACGGCGGTGGCGCGGCATACTGGGCGGGTGCCGGACCTGCCTGTTGACGCCGTCTCGCCCCGGGAGCGTGACGTCCTCGCCGCGGTCGCCGAGCACCGCACGAACGCCGAGATCGCGCACCGCCTCCACCTCTCGGTCCGTACGGTGGAGAGCCACGTCTCGTCGCTGCTGCGCAAGCTCGGGGCGCGCGACCGGCGCGAGCTGGCGGCCCTGGCGGCGGGCGCGGCCGCACGGGCCGAGACCGGTGCCGTCGGCGACCTGGTCGGTCTCCCGCGGGGCCGGACGTCCCTGGTCGGGCGTACGGCGGAGGTCGACGCGGTCGCCAGGCTCGTCGCCGAGTCCCGGATCACGACCGTGCTCGGACCGGGAGGTGCTGGCAAGACCCGTGTCGCCGTCGCCGTCGCCGAGCGGTCGCGCTCCTGGTTCGCCTCGAGAGGCGCGTTCGTCGACCTCGTGCCGGCCGCCGCGGGTGCCGTCGACGCCGCGGTCGCGACCGTGCTGGGGGTGGCGCAACGCCCGCAGGTGACCCTCACGGAGGCGGTCGCCGCCGTGCTTCGGGGCCGGGTGCTGCTCGTCCTCGACAACGCCGAGCACGTCACCGACGACGTCGCGGCACTCGTCGTCCACCTCGCCGACGCGCTGCCCGACCTGCACGTCCTGGTGACCAGCCGCGAGCGCCTCGGCGTCCCCGGTGAAGCCGTCTTCCACCTCGGTCCCCTCTCCGACAGCGATGCGGCAGCGCTGTTCGTGGAGCGCTCCTCTGCCGTGGACCCGACCGTCGAGGTGCCGACCGACGCGGCAGCCTCGCTAGGGCGACGTCTCGACGGGTCACCGCTCGCGATCGAGCTCGCGGCGGCACGGGTGGCGTCGATGGGTCTGGCCGGGGTCGAGGCGGGTCTCGACGACGTCCTCCGCCTTCTCACGCTCGGGCGCCCCGCCGACAGGCGGCACCGTTCGCTGCGCGCGGTCGTCGAGTGGAGCCACGCCGCGCTCGACGAGGACGAGCGGGCTGCCCTGCGCACGGTCTCGGTGATGGCCGGTCCGTTCGATCTGGAGGCGGCCACGGCGCTCCTCCCGGACGAGGGGCGCGGCGGCGTCGCGGACCTCCTCGGGCGTCTCGCCGACAAGAGCCTGGTCCGCCGTACGGCCGGGGCTGACGGGGCAGACCGGTGGTCCCTCCTCGTCGGTGTGCGTGAGCTGGCCCGTGAGCACCTCGCCGCGTCCGACGACGAGGCGCAGACCCGGCGCCGGTACGCGGCGTGGGCCCGCTCGCGAGCCCGTGACCTCGTCGAGGCCCGCCCGTACGGAGCGTCGACGCTCGGCGGTTGGGCGGACGACGTCGACGGCGTGATGGACGACCTGCGCCGCTGCGTCCCGTCCAGGGCCGCTGCCGACGCCGGAGCCCGGGCGTTCGCCCGCGACGTGGCGACGCTCGCCTTTGCGCGGGGGTTCGTCGCCGAGGCAGGCAAGCACTTCCGTACGGCGGCGGCGCTGGCGGTACGGGGGAGTGACGCCGCGGTCGACCTCACGGACGCCGCGGCCTGCGTCCACCTGGTGTCCGACGCCCGTGAGGCCTACCAGCTCCTCCTCGATGCGGCGGACGCCGCACGCGTGGACGATCCCGGCGCGGCCGCCGTCGCGCTCGCCACGGCCGTGGCGGTCGCCGAGCGGTTCCGCGGTGCGGGATTCCTCGCCGACCCCGACGCCGCGACGCTCGCTGCCCTGCTCACGGAGGCCGAGGCGCTCGGGGGCGGTGGCGAGCACGCTCGCGCCTCCCTCGCGACCGCGCGCGCCTGGGCCTCCGGAGCCGAGCACCAGCACGTCCTGCCGGCAGCCGCCGCGGAGGCGGTGGCTGCCGCGCGCCACGGCGGCGAGATCCTCGTCCTCAGCGCCGCCTTGGACGCATCCTCGACCGCCGCCGCGCTCGACGGTCGGCCCGACGAGTCGCTCCGCCTCTCCGCAGAGCGCCTCGAGATCGTCACGGCGGCCTCCGCCGAGCGCGAGCCCTGTGGGGCGGTCGAGGTTGTCGACGCTCTGCGGTCGGTGGCGTCGTACGCCGTCGCGACAGGTCGCCTCGACCTGGCCCTCGACGCCTGTCACCGGGTGGACGCGAACCCTGCGCTCGAGCCTCACCCGTGCTGGGCGAAGGGCAGCGCGATCGCGCCGCTCGCGCTCGCCGGCGCCTTCGACGACGCCGAGCGCGCCGCTGCGGAAGTCTGGCGCAACGTCGAGGCGACCCGCCGCTTCCGCAACGTCTCCCTCGCCGGTCCGCTCCTCGGGGCGGCGCTCGCAGCCGGGCTGCGCGGAGACCGCTCGGCGTACGCGCTGTGGTGGGAGCGGTCACGGCGCGTGGCTGGCCCCGCGTCGCTCTCCGAGTCGCCGAACCTCGCCCCGTGGGCGGCGTTCGTCCGTGCCCGGGTGGCGCTCGCGGAGGGCGGGGACCTGACGGGCGCGCTGGCCGAGGTCGCGCAGACCTTCGTCCCCGGTCGCTTCGACGGGTACGCCGCGGTCGCCGCCGCTGAGCTCGCCGTCGTCCTCGACGCCCCGGACGCCGACGGTCTGATCGAGCGCGCCGACACCTACGCCGCACATCACCGGTGGGTGGCGGCGGCGCTGCTTCGCACCCGCGGCCGCCGCGATCGCGATCCCGCGCTCCTGGCGGCGTCCGAGAGCGCCTGGGACGCGATGGGGGCGGCGTACGAGAGCGGCGAGACGCGCGCCCTCGCGAAGGAGCTCGCGTGAGGTCGTACGACGAGCTCGTCGCGGAGGCCGAGGCCGCCGACGTCGCCGGCTGGGACTTCTCCTGGCTCAGCGGGCGCGCGAGCGAGCAGCGACCGTCGTGGGGCTACCAACGGCTGATGAGCGACCGCTGGGCGACGGCCACCGCCGCGCTCGACGTCCAGACCGGCGGTGGCGAGGTGCTCGCCGGGGCCGAGCGGTTCCCGTCGGTCGCCGTCGCGACGGAGTCGTGGCCGCCGAACCTCGCCAAGGCGACCCGCCTGCTGCATCCGCGCGGGGTCGTCGTCGTCGCCGATCCCGACGAGCCGCCGCTCCCGTTCGCGGACGGCGCATTCGACCTCGTCACCAGTCGCCACCCAGCGACCATCTGGTGGGGCGAGATCGCGCGGGTGCTCGCCCCGGGTGGCACGTACCTCGCCCAGCACGTCGGGCCGGAGTCGGTGTTCGAGCTGGCCGAGGAGCTCCTCGGGCCCCTCGGACCGCAGCACCGGCGTGGGCGTCACCCCGACGACGAGGCCGCGGCCGCGGAGGCGGCGGGACTCGAGATCGCCGACCTGCGGACAGAGCGGTTGCGCATGGAGTTCGACGACGTCGGCGCGATCGTCTACTTCCTGCGGAAGGTGATCTGGATCGTGCCCGGCTTCACCGTCGGGCAGTACGCCGACGACCTGCGACGCCTGCACGAGCAGATCGCGTCGGACGGCCCGTTCGTCGCTCACTCCACGCGGACGCTCGTCGAGGCGCGGCGGCGCTGAACCCGCAGTCCAGGACTAGTCTCGGCAGGGTGAGGTCGCCCACGCAGCCCGGTCTCGTCGTCCCCACGGCAGACGACGCGCCGCTCGTCGCCTCCTGGTCGCGGTCGGCGGACGAGGCCCGCCGGTGGTGCTCGACGGTGGAGCACCCGTTCGATCCCGATCGCGTCCGTCGCTGGTGGAACGACGACGACGTACGTCCGTGGTTGCTCGTCGAGGACACGGCCCCGGTCGCGTACGGCGAGGTGTGGGTCGACCACGACGAGGACGAGGGGGAGATCGCCCGCGTTCTCGTCGACCCCGCCGCGCGGGGCCGCGGGGTGGGTCGCGCGCTCGCCACGCTGCTCGTCGCGGACGCCCGAGATCAGGGGCTCGCGGCCTGCTTCGTGCGCGTGATTCCCGACAACGGCGCGGCCCTCGCGGCGTACCGGTCGGCCGGCTTCGTCGACGTCGACCCCGCGCGGACCGCCGAGTGGAACGCGCCGCAGCCGGTGCCGTACGTGTGGCTGGAGCACCTCGGCGACTGATCGGTGCTTGCTTCGCACAGCGCGAACGTTGCTAACGTCCCCGACATGCGCATCTCCGAGCTCGCTCGAAGGACGGGGGTGTCGACGCACCGGTTGCGGCGCTACGACGACCTCGGCCTGGTGACCGCCCGGCGCACCGACCGTGGCTACCGCGCGTACGACGAGGCGGCGGTTCGCGAGGTCACGTTCCTCGCGATGGGCCGAGACCTCGGCTTCTCGCTCGACGAGCTCGGGGCGCTCCTGCCGCGCTACCGCGACGGGTCGCTGTCGATCGACGAGATGGTCGCCGGGCTCCGCGCGCGGATCGCGGTCGTCGAGACGGAGATCGCCGAGCGCGAGGAGCTGCGCGACCGTCTGGTCGACCACGTCGGCTGGTTCGAGCAGCGCCGAGCCGCGGCCCTCGGAGCCCGATCCACGAAGGAGACACCATGAGTGCGACGACCACGAGCGAGACGACGACGACCGAGACGACCCCGCCGAGCCGCGTGGAGCAGGCCGTCCTCGCGATGCCGATGGCGCAGACCCTCGGGCTGCGGTTCCGGCACCTGGGTGCCGGCGAGTCGGAGATCGAGCTCCCGGTGAGCGACGGCCTCACCTTCCGGCCCGGGCAGCTGCAGGCGACCGCGGTCTACGCGGTCGCCGACTTCGCGGCGGTGTCCGCCGCCGGCACCACGCTCCCGCTCGGATGGATCAACGCCACCGTCGACACGAGCCTCAAGCTCGTCGCGCCGGCGGTCGGCGAGGTCCTCGTCGCGCGCGGCCGGGTCGTGAGCGTGTCACGGCTGCTGACGGTGTGCGCGGCCGACGTCTACGCGGTGGCGGACGGCGTCGAGACGCTGTGCGCGACCATGATCGCCACCGCGCGCAACGTCGACCCCCGCCGGGCCGCGGCCCCCTCGGCGGCCTGACGAGGGCCAGGTCCTAGAGCCGCTCGACGATGGTCGCGTTCGCGAGACCGCCTGCCTCGCACATCACCTGCAGCCCGTAGCGGCCACCGCGCTGCTCGAGCACCGACAGCAGCGTCGTCGTCAGGCGTGCCCCGCTCGCCCCGAGCGGGTGCCCGATGGCGATCGCACCGCCGTTGACGTTCACCTTCGCGAGGTCCGCGCCGGTCTCGGCCTGCCAGGCGAGGACGACGCTCGCGAACGCCTCGTTGACCTCGAAGGCGTCGATGTCGTCGATGGTGAGCCCGGCCCGCTCGAGGACCTTCGCGGTGGCGGGGATGATGCCCGTGAGCATGAGCACCGGGTCGTCCCCGGTGACGGCGACCTCGTGGATGCGTGCGCGCGGCGTCAGTCCGAGCCGCTCGGCGGCGCGCTCGCTCGTGACGAGGACGGCTGCCGCGCCGTCGTTGACCGGCGACGAGCTGCCGGCGGTGATCGAGAAGGCGAGGTCCGGGTAGCGCTCGGCCCAGTAATCGTTCTTGAACGCCAGGCGGAGACCGGCCAACGTCTCGACGGTCGTCCCTGGCCGTACGGACTCGTCGTCGTACACCTCGCGCACCGAGCCGTCCTCGAGCGTCACCTTGAGCGGGGCGATCTCGCGGGTGAAGAGGCCGTGGTCGCGGGCCTGCGCGGCACGGTGGTGGCTCTCGGCGGAGTACGCGTCGAGCTGGGTGCGGCTCAGGCCGCACCGCTGCGCGATCAGCTCGGCGCTGATGCCCTGCGGGACGAGTCCGGACGCGTACCGGCGCGCGACCTCGGGGCCGGCGATGTCACGCCCGAGCGTCTGGGAACCGATCGGGAGGTGGCTCATCGACTCGACCCCGGACGCGATCGCGACGTCGTACGCGCCGCTCATCACGCCCTGGGCGGCGAAGTGCAGCGCCTGTTGGCTGCTGCCGCACTGGCGGTCGACGGTGACGGCCGGGACCGACTCGGGGAAGCCTGCGGCGAGGACGGCCCACCGCGCGGTGTTGCCGCTCTGCTCGCCGACCTGGGCGACGGCGCCGCTGACGACGTCGTCGAGCTCCGCGGGGTCGATGCCCGTGCGCTCGACGAGCGACCGCAGAGCGTGGGCGTGCAGGTCGACGGGATGGACGGACGCGAACGCGCCGTCGGGCTTGCCCCTGCCGACGGGCGTGCGGACGGCGTCGACGATCAGGGCGGAGCGAGGTGCTGACATGCGGGCCTCCATCAGGTCTGAGTCTGGTTTGGTGAACTCAGGCTGACGCTAGCACCGCTGAGTTCAGTTGAACAGACCTAGATCGGGTGCGACGATGACGACGTGATCCTGAAAGGTGTGCTGAGCGACCGCGACGCGTGGAGCGCCGTCGGGAGGTGCTCGATCGAGAAGGCCGTCGAGATCGTCGGCACCCGTACGGCGCTGCTCGTCATGCGCGAGGCCTACTACGGCACGACGCGGTTCGACGACTTCGCGGAGCGCGTGGGCATGACTCGCGCCGCCACCGCGTCACGGCTGGCCGCGCTCGTCGACGCCGGGCTCCTCGAGCAGCGCGACTACCAGGAGCCGGGCCAGCGGACCCGCAAGGAGTACGTCATCACCGAGAGCGGCCGCGACCTCGTGCCGGTCGTGTGGGCGCTGTTCCAGTGGGGCGGCAAGCACAGCCCGAGCCCCACCCCGCTCGAGCTCACCCATCACGACTGCGGCGCCACCGTCGACGTCGAGGTGCGCTGCGCCGAGGGCCACCTGGTGGGCCTCGACGACGTCGAGCTGCGCATCGCGCGGCGTGAGCGCCCGGTGCCGTCCGGCGGGTCCGACGCATGACGGTCTCGCCGCGCTGGATCACGGCCTTCCTCGACCAGCCCGCTGCGAACGCCACGGGCGCGCTCGGCCTCTGGCAGGCGATCACCGGCACGGAGGCGTCACCGACCCGCGGGGAGCGAGGAGAGTTTCGTACGCTGCTGCCGCCGCGCGGCGACGCGTACCTCCGCTTCCAGGTCGTGCGCCATGGGATGCCGCGCGTCCACCTGGACCTGCACGTCGACGACATCGCCGACGGACGCGACGCGGCGGTCGCCGCGGGCGCCGACGTCGTGGCCGAGCCCGGCACGCACGTGGTCCTCGCGTCGCCCGGTGGGATGCCGTTCTGCGTGGTCCCGGACGAGGGCGAGCGGGAGGTGCCGCCAGCCCCGACGTGGCCGGGCGGGCACCGCAGCGTGGTCGACCAGGTGTGCCTGGACATCCCCGCCGAGCACTTCGAGCGTGAGTGCGCGTTCTGGGCGGACGTGACCGGCTGGACCGTGCAGGACGGCGGGCGCGAGGAGTTCCTACGCCTCGTACGCCCGAGCTCGATGCCGCTCGGCATCCTGCTGCAGCGCCTCGACTCGCCGCCGCCGTCCGGCGGTGTCACCGCCCACCTCGACCTGGCCGCCGGTGAGCAGGGCGCCGACGCCGAGGTCGAGCGGCTACGCCTGCTCGGACCCGTGGAGCGGTGGCGGTCCGACCGGTGGATCACGCTGGTCGACCCGTTCGGGAGGATCTTCTGCGTGACCCGCCGCGAACCGTGACGGTCGTCCACGACCGATGAGTCCGGCACACGCCGCCGGTCTCACTGAGCACGACCCCGTCACGGAGGAGCCAGAGATGACCGCGCAGGTGCCAGGCCCGCTCGACCACACGTTCACCGCACCGATCGAGAAGGACGGTGCCTTCGCGACGTTCCTGACCGTCCCCGGGTCGGCGGACCTCCTCGGGACGCGCAAGGCCGTGAAGGTCACCGGCACGATGGACGGGCATCCGTTCGCCGCGACCCTGATGCCGTCAGGTCAGGGCCCGCACTGGCTCCCCGTCCGCAAGGACCTGTGCCGGGCGATCGGCAAGGACGGCGCAGGCGAGGAGGTCACCGTCCACCTGGCCGAGCGGCTGACCTGATCAGACCGTCGTCCGCAGCTGGGCCGCGAGCGGGCAGTCGAACGGGTCGCGTGCCCGGAGCCCGACGTTGTTCAGGTAGCCCACCACGATCCCGTACGACCTGAACAGCCCGACCTCGGCGTACGGGATGTCGTGGCGCAGGCAGAAGTCGCGGACGATCGGCCGTGCCTTGCGCAGGTTGCCGCGGGGCATGCTCGGGAACAGGTGGTGCTCGATCTGGTAGTTCAACCCGCCCATGGCCGCGTCGACGAGCCAGCTGCCGCGGACGTTGCGCGACACCAGCACCTGACGACGCAGGAAGTCCAGGCGCATGTCGGGCGGGACGATCGGCATCCCCTTGTGGTTCGGTGCGAACGACATGCCGAGCGAGACTCCGAACACCGCCATCTGCACGGCGAAGAACGCCACGGCGAGCCCGAGGGGAAGCGCGACGAGCAGCACCACCACCAACGCGATGAGGCGTGCCGAGACCAGGGCGAGCTCGAGGCGCTGCCACGGCCGCGGCGCGCGGCGGTCCATCGACGTGCGCACGCTCGCGTAGTGGAGGTTCAGACCCTCGAGCGTGAGCAGCGGGAAGAAGAGCCAGCCCTGGCGTGCCGCGAACCAGCCGGCGAACCCGCTCGTCCGTCGCCCGACGATCTCCGGGGTGAACGCCAGCGCACCCGGTCCGATGTCGGGGTCGACGTCCTCCTGGTTGGGGCCCTGGTGGTGCTTGTTGTGCTTGGCCCGCCACCAGCCGTAGCTCAGGCCGGCGAACACGCCGGCGAGCACCCGGGCGGTCCAGGCGTTAGCGGAGGCCGACCGGAAGATCTGGCGATGAGCCGCATCGTGCCCGAGGAACCCGAACTGCGTGACGACGAGCCCCAGCGCAGCCGCGATCGCGAGCTGCCACCACGAGTCGCCGAGGATGAAGAAGGCGGCCCAGAGTCCCGCGAACGCGAGGATCGTGCCGCCGATCCGGACGGCGTACCAGCCGACGCGTCGTTCGAGCAGACCACGGGTCCGGACCTGCTGCAGCAGGTCCGAGAAGCGGGCCGTCGCCGCGTGCTCGCCCTGCGGTCTCGGGAGGCCAGGCGGTCCTGTCGGAGGGGATGCTGTGTGGACGGTCATGGGCGGGCCTCGATCCGTGTCGTCGGCGAGCGCACGTTCGCCCTCCTGTCTCGACGCTACTGCTCTTGTGGGCACCGGGCCGATAGATCCAGGTCCAGGACCGAGGTGGTGCTAGCACCCTTGAGTCCGTTCTGACCGCAAGGAAATCCGTTTGGTGCAGGCGCGGTGCGGGGCGATCATCAACCGTTCGACGCTCGCGGCGTAGGCGGCGTCAGCGTGCTCTGCCCTCGCGGAGCATCTCGACGGACCTCGCGATCCGGGCTGCGCGCGTCTCGGGCTTCTTCGCGCCCGTCGCTTGCTCTGCGTGCCACCGCTTGTTGCTGAACGAGAGCGTGTCCCACGTCGCCGACGCCGCGGGGTCCGCCGCGAGGGCCTGCGCCAGGTCGTCCGGCACCTCCACCTCGCGCGGGGCGGTGTCGAGCACGATCTCGAGGTCGAGCACGTCGCCGGCCGCGGCGCCCGTCTCCTCGCGACGCGCAGCACTCAGGCCGAGCCAGAAGTCGTCACCCATCTTCGCGATCGTCGTGCGGATCGTGGCGCCGTTGATGGTGGCCGCCACCTTGGGTCGACGCCCACCGCCGAGCTCCTCGACGGCGCTCGCTGGGATGCGGAACCCGGTGGTGTTTCCGCCGGTCGCCTCCAGCTCTGCGGTCAGCCTCATGTCAGGTCCTCTCGTCCGCCCCTGCAGGTGGCGCCGGCGCGGGCGCCCAGGAGTCGTCGCCGATCCGGCGCTGCATCCAGGCGACGTCGTGCCAGGAGCCGTGCTTCCATCCGATGCGGCGCAGCGTCCCGGCGGGTTCGAAGCCGAGCGCGGAGTGGAGGCCGAGGCTCGCCGCGTTCGGGAGCGCGATCACCGCGACGAGCGTGCGGACGCCCATCTTCTCGAGCCGCGCGAAAAGGGCCTCGTACAGGGCCCGCCCGCCACCGGACCGGCGCTGCTCACGGTCGAGGTAGACGCTGACCTCGCAGGACCAGGCGTAGGCGGGTCGGGACTTGAACGGCCCGCCGTAGGCGTACCCCGCGATCCGTTCGCCGTCGTCGAGCACGAGCCACGCGTGCCGCTCCTGCGCAGCGGCGATCCGCTCGGCCATCTCGGCGGTGCTGGGCGGCGTCGTCTCGAAGGTGATCGCGGTCGACTCGACGTACGGGGTGTAGATCGCCACGCACGCGGCTGCGTCGTCGGCGGTTGCGTCGCGGACCTCGAACACCATGCCGGTGAGCCTACGATGCCTCGGGTCCGTCGTGGTTCCGCGCTACGGTCGGACCATGCCCCCGAACGACGTCTCGCAGTTCCTCACCGCGTACGCCGAGTCGCTCGCCACCTTCGACGCCGAGCGCTCTGCCGCGCTGTGGGGGACCCCGGGCACGCTCGTCTCCGACAGCTTCACCGCGTCGGTCGGCTCTCGCGAGGAGATGGTGGAAGGGCTGCGCAGCTCGTACCCGCTCTACCGCGCGCTCGGCCTCGCCGGGGTGCGCTACGAGGTGGAGGACACGGTCGACCTGACCGACGCGCTCGTGCGGGTGCGGGTCCGCTGGCTGTTCGACGGCGAGGGCGGTGAGCTGCTCGCCGACAGCACGTACGAATACCTCCTCCGGCGAGACGCCGACGGCCTGCACGCGTACGTGTCGGTGGACATCGACGCGCAGGAGAAGCTTGCCGACCTCGCGCGGCGCAAGGGGATCGACCTGAGCAGCCCGCCGGGATCCACCGGGTGAGCACGGCGGCACGCCTTCTCCCGGTGTCCGTGCCGCGCGCGGCGAGCGGCGCGGTCCTCGTCCTGCACGGCGGCGCCGCTCGTGAGGAGGGCGCCCTCGTGAGTCCCGCGCAGCTGTCGGTGCTGCGGATGGTGCCCGTCGCGCGCCGGCTCGCGCGGGCCGGGCGGGGGAGGCTTGCGGTCTACCGCCTGCTCAACTCGCGCCGAGGGTGGGACGCGCGGCTCAGTCCCCTGGCCGACGTGCGGTGGGCCCTCGACCAGCTGCGTGAGCGGCACGGCACGCTTCCCGTGGCGCTGGTCGGTCACTCGCTCGGCGGGCGGGCGGCGCTGCTGTCCGCAGGCGAGCCGGAGGTCGGCGTGGTCGTCGCACTGGCCCCCTGGGTGTACGCCGACGACGGCACGAAGGTCGACCCGTCGGGATGCCGGATCCTCGCCGTCCACGGCAGCGAGGACCGCGTCTCCGACCTCGGGCGCACCGTGCGGGTCATGGACGCGCTCCGCCGTAGGACGCAGGCCGGTCTCGTGCTGGTCGAGGGCGGTCGGCACGGGATGATCCGTCGGCGAGGTCGGTTCGAGGGGCTGGCTGCCGACTTCGTCACCGCCGCCCTGCTCGACCGGCCGCCTCGGGAGGACGCGGTCAGAGCGATCCTCTCCGGTGCCGCGCGGGTCGAGGTCTGACCTGGCTGCGAGGATCGTCCGGTGACTGTCGACGATGATCGTCTCGTGCTGCGCCTGCGTGCGTCCGGCTCCGTCTTCGCCGAGGAGGAGGCACGGGTCCTGCGTGCGTCGTCGGGGTCCGCCGACGAGCTCGAGGCGATGACGGTGCGCAGGCTCGCCGGGGAGCCCTTGGAGCAGGTCGTCGGATGGGCGGCGTTCGGCGGTCTCCGGATCCGCGTCGTGCCCGGCGTGTTCGTCCCCCGTCGGCGGACGGAGCTGCTCGCGCGCGCTGCCGTCGCTGCTGCCCCGCGCAACGGCGTCGTCGTCGACCTGTGCTGCGGCACGGGCGCGGTGGCGGCGCTCGTCGAGCACGAACGCGACGACGTCCGGGTCGTCGCGAGCGACATCGACCCGGTTGCGGTCGGGTGTGCCCGGCTCAACCTGGCACGCGGCACCGCCTACGCCGGCGACCTGTTCGCGGCGCTCCCCGAGGACCTTCGCGGCGCGTGCGACGTCATCGCCGTGAACGCGCCGTACGTCCCCACCGCCGACATCGCGCTGATGCCGCCGGAGGCGCGCGACCACGAGCCACGCGTGGCGCTCGACGGCGGTGCCGACGGCGTGGACGTGCACCGGCGCGTCGCGGCCGGCGTGGTCCCGTGGCTCGCGCCCGGCGGTCAGGTCCTCGTCGAGACCAGCGAGGCTCAGGTCCCGTGGACGGCGCTCGCGCTGGCCGAGCACGGCATGCGTGCGCGGGTGGTGCGGTGGGACGAGGAGATCGGTACGGCGGTGGTGGCCGGCACGCCGGTCCGCCCCGACCTGCCCGTGGAGGAGCTGCCGCCGCTGGAGTTCGCGTTCGCGGGGCCGCTCCGCGACCGGCTCGCGGGGCTCGTGCTGGCCGGCGGCAAGACCACGACCACGTCGTTGGTGCGTGAGCTCTTCGTCGGCGGCGACGAGGACGACGAAGGCATGCCCGCGGTCGGGGAGCGCTGGCGCGTCGTCGACTCCGACGACGCCGTCGTGTGCGTCGTCGAGACCGTGGAGCTCCGCGTCGCGCGCCTCGCCGACGTCGACCTCCGGCATGCGGTCGACGAGGGAGAGGGCGACGAGACGGTCGCCCGGTGGCGCGCGAGCCACACCCGGTTCTGGGAGGGCGAGGACATGCGGGCGTTCCTCGGAGACCCCGGATTCACCGTCGACGACGACACGCTGGTGGTGCTGGAGCGGTTGCGCGTCGTCGGCTAGGCAGGAGTCGGCGTCGCGCGGTCGGTGGACCGCACGGCGAGCAGGGTGCGTGCGACCGCGACCACGCCGGCCACCATCAGGGTCGCCCCGATCCAGAAGCCGACCACCGGCGGGAGGATCGGCTGCAGGTACGTGTAGTCGACGGGCCCGAGGTGCAGCGCGTCGCCGACGACGTACGCGAGGGTGCCGAGCGGCCACGCGGCAGCGACCAGCCCGAGGCCGACGCGCTGGTCGCGCCACCGGCGTACGGCCAGCACCGCGACACCACTCACGAGCAGTCCCGGAACGGGCCACGCCCACCCGAGCCCGCCGACGAACCACGTCGCGGCGAGGGCGACCGCGGCAGCCCCGACCGCGAAGCGGACGCCGAGCCCTCGTCGGTCGGCGTCAGCGAGCAGGCTGAGCAGCGGCGCGCACGCCAGCAGCAGCGCGACGCCGGCGACCGAGCTCCACGTGAGGTACTCGGACTGGTCCCAGCCGCCGGTCATCGCCCGGAGCTGGTAGACGGCCGTGGATGCCGCGAGGGCAGCTGCTCCGACGAGCCCGGAGACCGCGGCAGGTGCTGCGAGGAGGGGGCGGTGCCTGCTGGGGACCGTCGCCCACACCCGTGCCAGCACCTCCGGGTCGCCGAAGCGCTCGACGGCGGCCCGCTCGGCGTCGAGCGGCGCGACGCCGGTGGACACGAGGCGTTCGGCGGTGAGCCAGAGGTGGTCTGCGGTCTCGGCGAGGATGTCGTCCCGGTCGCCGCGGCGGCGCAGCGTGACGCCCAGCGCGACGACGTACGCGTCGATCGGGCTGCCCGTGGCGACGGAGTCGGTGGTGCCGTCCTCGGTCTCGGTCAGCGTGCCCACGCTTCTCATCGACTCGGCCACGGCACGCCTCCGATCACGGACTCGACCGCCACCGAGAACTCGTGCCAGCTCCGACGCTGCTCGTCGAGCGCGGCGTGACCGCCGTCGGTCAGCGCGTACGACTTGCGGCGCCGTCCGTCCACGTCGTCCCACGACCCGCTGATCAGCCCACTCTTCTCCAGGCGGTGCAGCACCGGGTAGAGCGTGCCCTCGGGCAGCTCGAACGCGTCGTCGCTCCACACGCGGAGGTCCTCGATGATCGCGTAGCCGTGGCGAGGCTGTCGTGCGAGCACGGAGAGCACCAGCATCTCGAGATGTCCCTTGAGGACGTTTCCCTTCATGCCTAGGAACGCTAGGCACCCGTGGGGGTCACGGTCAATCGCCTTGCACGCGGGGCGGCGCTTACTTCTCGTAGAAGTGGGGGTCGCGCGCGACCAGCGACCCCATCCCGATGCCGCCGGTGACTCGGACGAGCACACCGTCCGGCGACGGCGAGCCCTCGCGCCTGTTCTTCACCGAGCCCCACCCCGTACGGAGCTGGTCGGCGTCGACAGCCCACCCCTTCGGGAGGATCAGCACGACGTTGCCGGTGCCGCCCTTCACCTCGATCTCGACCAGCCGGTGAGGACAGTCGGCGTTGCGGAAGTCGAGCTTCACGTTTCCCATCGCCGGGGAGACGTGGATCCGGGGCGGCACCGCCCACGTCCCGGAGCGTTCCACGTCGCTCATCGTCGCCTTGAGCTGGAGCGGCTCTGCGCGGGTCGACGGGGCGAGTGCGGCTGCCGCGGGGGACAGCGCGGTGCCGTCCGGCAGGTCGGCGACGAGCGCCGAGAGCTCGCGGTAGGTCTTGGCGCGGTAGGCGCGCTCGAGGCGCTCCTCGAGCTCGTCGATGTCGATCCGGCCCTCGCCGGCGGCGCGGCGCAGGATGTCGGCGGTGTGCTCGCGATCGGGATCGCCGGCACGCATGTCGCGCGGGTCGATGCGGTCCATGGCGCCCACCGTAGCGGGCAGCGTGAACCCGTCCTCCCGCGCCGTGGCGCTCGCTGCCACCGTAGGCTCGACTCGTGCCGATCCCGCCGTACGTCGCCGCGCTCCGCGCCCGCATCGGCACCGACCTGCTCTGGTTGCCGGGCGTCACGGCGCTCGTCCTCGACGCCGCCGGCGAGCACGTGCTGCTCGGTCGTCGTGCCGACTCGGGTCGGTGGGCCCTGATCAGCGGCATCCTCGACCCGGGCGAGGAGCCGGCGGTCGGCATCGTGCGCGAGGTCCGTGAGGAGACCGGCGTGGACGTGACCGTCGAGGCGCTCGCGTCAGTCACGGTGACCGAACCGCACCGCTACCCGAACGGCGACCTCGCCCAGTACCTCGACCTCTGCTTCGTCTGCCGTCCGGTGGACGCCGCTGCCGCCGACCGGGCGCACGTCGCCGACGACGAGTCGCTCGAGGTCGCGTGGTTCGCGTGGGACGACGTCCCCGGCGACCTCACCGAGACCAGCGTCGTACGCCTCCGGCTGGCGAGGGAGTTCCTGCTCAGGCAGGGTGCAGGGCCCGCGTTCGGGACCGGTGCTGCGTCGGGCTGACTCCGCGCTCGCGGGAGAACGCAGCACTCAGGGCGAACGGCGTCGCGTAGCCGACCCCGTGCGCGATCGACGTGAGGGTGCGGTCGGACCGCTCGAGGAGATCGGCGGCGAGGGCGAGACGGAGGCTGGTCAGGTACGACATGGGCGGCTCGCCGACGATCGCGGTGAAGCGCCGCGCGAGCACCGCCCGCGACACCTGCACCTCCGCCGCCAGGGTCGCAACCGTCCAGGGCTCGGCGACCCGCTGGTGCAACGCGTCCAGCGCGGGACCGACGACGGGATCGGCGGCGGCGCGGTACCACCCCGGCGCTGCGTCCTCCTGATCGCGCAGCCACGTCCGCACGGCCGCGAGGACCACGAGGTCGAGCAGCCGGTCGAGGAAGACCTCCTGTCCGGGGATGTCGCGCTGCATCTCGTCGCACAGCAGCGTGACCAGGTCTGAGCTCCACGCGTCCCTGCGCAGGACGACGGTCGGAGGCAGCGCGCGGAGGAGGCGATCGCTGACCGCGGACGCCCGCTCGTACGTCCCGGTGACCAGCATCGCCGCGCCGTCCGCGGCGTTGCCCCACGTCCGCAGGCCCAGCATCATCGCTTCCGACATCGAGTTGCCTTCGGCGTCGGTGCAGAGCTGGCCCGGCTCGACGAACACCTGCGGAGGGGTCTCGGGCAGGTCGGCGATCGTGTACTCGTCGGGTCCACGGACCAGGGCCAGGTCGCCTGGCTCGAGGAGGGTCGGCGGCCCCGAGCCGGGAACGACCCACGCCGAACCCTGGGCGACCACGACAACGGACAGCGGCGCACGGTCGCGGATCCGGAGGGACCACGGCGGAGCGAACACCGAGCGCAGCAGGAACGCGCCGTCGGCCCGTGGCCCGTCGAGGAGTCCGCCCAGGATGTCCATGGCCGTCGAGCGTACCCGATCTGAGACGCGTGGATATGGCAACGGCCTTCCTGGCCATGGATCGTCTCGCCGGATCGCGATGGGATGAAGTCCTCATCAGACAGCACGATCCGAGGAGGACCCCATGTCAGGAACCTACGAAGCCCCCGTCCTGGTCGTCGGAGGCCACGGCAAGACCGGGCGGCGCGTCATCACGCGCCTCGACGCGCTCGGCGTCGCCACCAGGCCCGTCTCGCGGACGACCGACGTCCCGTTCGACTGGTCGGACCCCGGCACCTGGGATGCCGCGCTCGACGGCGCCGCGTCCGTCTACCTGACGTACGTCCCCGACCTCTCCTTCCCCGGCGCGTCCGACCAGGTGGGTGCCCTCGCCCGCAGGATCGCCGATCACGGGATCGAGCGCGTCGTCCTCCTCTCGGGCCGAGGTGAAGTCGGTGCGCGGGCGTCCGAGGAAGCGCTCCTCGCGTCGGTCCCGACCGCGAGCGTCGTGCAGTGCGCGTTCTTCGCGCAGAACTTCACTGAGGGCGCCTTCTCGTTCGACGCGCTCGGCGGTGAGCTCGCGATCCCCGTCCCGACCGAGGTGCCCGAGCCGTTCGTGGACCTCGACGACGTGGCCGACGTGGTCGTCGCCGCCCTGGGGGACGACTCCCACGCAGGCGGGGTGCTCGAGCTGACCGGACCGGCGGCCCTGACCTTCGGCGAGGCGTGGGGAGTCGTCGGCGACGCGTACGGCCGGCCGGGCGCGTTCCAGGCGATCTCCGACGAGGAGTTCGTCACGGCCATGGTCTCGGTCGGCGAGCCGGCGGAGGTGGCGTACGGCCTGTGCGCGCTCTTCGCCGAGGTGATGGACGGCCGCAACGTCGCAACCACCGACACGATCGCGCGAGTCCTCGGCAGGCCCGCGACCTCGCTGCGCGACGCGGCCCGGCGAGACGTCGCGATCCTCGCGCGGTGACGGTCGACCGAACGCAGCACCGGCATCGCCACCTCGGACGCCCGTGGCTAGTCTGGCTCGACCGGCAGCCAGAGCTCGCAGGTGGCGGTGCCGGTCGTCGTGTCGAACGCGAGCATCGCGACGATCTCGGGGCCCGGCCGCAACCGCCAGGGCTGGGAGGGGAACCACTCCGTGGCAGTAGCGGCCCACGCATCCTGCAGCGCCTGCGGGTGCGGGCCCTCGGTGCGGAAGACGGCCCACGTGCCTGCGGGGACCTCGATGGTGTCGAGCCCGTCAGGCCGGCCGGTCGTCGCCACACCGTGGAGGTACGTCAGTTCGGTGCCCTCGGCGCGGTCGGGGTCCAGGTCGTCGCTGACGGCGAGGACCCCCGACGGCTCGGTGTCGTTCAGAGACTTCAGCCGAGCGGTCTCCTCGGCAGGGATCGCGGCGACGTGCTCGGCGATGAAGGGGTTCACGCCCTCGTGCACGAGCGGCACCCGAGTGGCGTGACCGACGAGTCGAACGTCGGGAAGATCGGCGATGCGGGTGTCCATGGGGATTCCTCCTTGCACGGTCAGCTGGAACCTGATCCGTGGTTGTGTGCGAAGCGGACCCCCGTCGCGACGAACGTCGGCCGGGCCGGCGCCGTGAACGGCACGGAACGCACGACCGAACGCCTCGGTCGAGCCATAGCCGTAGCGAACCGCGACAGTGAGCAGGTCGTCGTCGCCGGACACAAGATCTGCGGCCGCGAGCGACATACGGCGCCGCCTGACGTACTCCGAGAGCGGCATGCCGGCCAACGACGAGAACATGCGCCGCAGATGGTGCTCGGTCGTGCCGAGCCGTCGCGCCAGGTCGACCGCGTCGACGGAGGTCGTCGGGTCGGTGGCCAGGCGCGTCTCGACGGCGTCGACGGTCGAGTTGAGTGAAGCGATCATTCAGGGGTCCTCCTTTCGCTCCCCAGTCTGCGAGGCACGCGGACCCTCTCACCCGATCATCGCGGACCGATCCGGTCGGGGTTTCGACTCGCTCCGCTCGCTCAACCAGCGGAGGGTGAGCCCGCTCAGAGCTCGAGCCGCTCCCACCCGTCGAGGTCGCGCAGCATCTGCCGGTCGTGCGTCGCGACCACGACGGCGGCACCGGTCGCCCCGAGCGCCTCGGTCAGCTCGTCGACGAGCGCGATCGACAGGTGGTTGGTCGGCTCGTCGAGGAGCAGGACGTGCGGACGCGCGGCCAGCACCAGCGCGAGGTCGAGCCGCCGCTGCTGGCCCGTCGACAGGTCTGCGACCCGACGGGCGCGATCTGCCGACGTCAGCAGCCCGAGCGACGACAGCGCGACCGTCTCCGACTCCGCGAGCCGGCCCGAGGTGACCAGTCGGCCGACGTGCTGCTCGTAGGCGTCCGCCGCACGGAGCGGAGAAGGTGCCGGTGACTCCTGGTGGAGCCGCCCGACCCGGGCGTGCCGTGCAGTGCGGACCTCGCCCTCGCTCGGCGCGAGCTCGCCGGCGAGCAGCTGCAGCAGCGTCGACTTGCCGGCGCCGTTCGGCCCCGTGAGCAGGAGACGGTCACCGGACTCGAGGGTGCACGTCACCGGTCCGGCGAGTCGACCCGACAGGGCGACGCGCTCGGCCCGCACGAGGCGTACGCCCGCGCGTACGGGGAGCGTCGGGACCTGCAGCCTGAGCGGGGGCGCGGGCGCGGTGACCGCGTGCGCGTCGAGCGCGTCCCGCCGGCGGTTGACCTGGCGGACCAGCGACGGCGCCCGCGTCGCACGCGTGTGCTTGCCCGTGCCCTTCTCCGGCCTCCAGCCCGACGCCAGGCGGTCCTGCGCGGTCTGGAGGTCTGCGGTCAGACGCGCGTGCTCGGCGCGCTGGGCCTCGTACGTGTCGACCCAGCGCGCCCGCTCGGCGTCGCGCCCCTCGCGGTAGCCCGCGTACCCGCCACCGTAGGTCCGCGGACGGCCGTCGACGCTCGGGTCGAGGTCGAGCACCGTGGTGACGACATCGGAGAGCAGCGCTCGGTCGTGGCTGACCAGGACGACACCGCCCGCGTGCGTCCGCAGACGCTCCGTCAGGTAGGCCAGGCCGTCGGCATCGAGGTGGTTGGTCGGCTCGTCGAGCAGGAGCAGGTCGTGGTCGGCGCCGAGCAGGCACGCGAGCCGCACCCGGTAGCGCTGCCCGACCGACAGCGTCTCGAGCGGGCGGGCACGATCGCTGATCGCACCGAGGGCCTCGAGGGCCACGTCGACCCGGCGATCGGCGTCCCACGCGTCGAGCGTCTCGGCGGCGTGCAGGGCGGCGGCGTACGCGTCGTCCGCGCCGGGCCGCCCCTCGGTGAGGGCGAGCGTGGCGGCATCGAGCTCGGCCAGGGCCGTACGCGCGTCGGCGAGCTCGAGGTCGACGAGGTCGCCGACCGTGCGCCCCGCGTCGGAGGGCATCTCCTGCTCGGCGATGCCTAGCGTGCCGACGCGGGCGACGGTGCCCGCGTCCGGGTCGAGCCGGCCCGCGAGGAGGTGGAGCAGGGTCGTCTTGCCGCGTCCGTTCTCACCGACGACACCGAGACGGGTGCCGGGAGACACGGCGACGTCGACACCGGACAGGACGGTTCGGCCACCGCGTACGACGTGGAGGTCGGCGGCAGTGAGCTGTGCACGGGCGCGCGCGGGCAGGGTGGTGCGTACGTTCATAGGAGTGCTTCCTCGAGATGACGGGGGTCGCGCAGGCGACCAGGGGACTCGACGACGCAGGGGTCGCGTCGGAGTCAGCCGTCAGATGAAGAAGTAGTACTGCACGTGCCCATGCTAACGGGGCGCCGCAACCGGTTTCCCGGCTGCAGCGCCCCGCGCTCTGGTTTCGACTCGCTCCGCTCGCTCAACCAGCGGAGCGAGTCGAAAACCAGCGGAGCCTGTCGTCACTCCAGCAGCGCCTCCATCGACCGGCTCAGCAGATCCTGGCGCGACGCCGCGTCGAGACCCTCGAGGCCGAACCCGAACAGCATCGTGTCGGGCGTCATGACCGCGGCGCCCTCGTCGACCGATGCCTGTCCGCGCTCCCAGTCGTTCGGGTTGCCCGGCGACCCGGCCGGTGCTCCGGGCACCGTCCAGGCACCGAGGTCGGACTCGAACGAGGTCTCTTTGGCGGTCGCGCCGTCCAGGGTCACCTTGGCGTCATCGATCCAGACACCGAGGTTGGTGGTGCTCCAGTCGGTGGCGTAGACGATGGCGAGCTCCACCTGCTTGCCGGCGTACGGCGTCAGGTCGACCGTCCAGTCCTGCCAGCCGGCGGAGTTGCCGCTGAACGCGTTCCAGGCGCCGGTCGAGCCCGTGGGCTCGCAGGCCGCGTTCATGTAGTGACCCAGCTGCGGGTGGATCTCGTCCACCCAGCCGGAGGCACAGCTGTCACCGGTGTCCTGCGACGTGTGACCGTTGAGGTCGGGCAGCGTGGTCCACTCGTCGGTGCCCACCGGACGGGCCTCGACGAACAGTGCGTCCCAGTGAGCCTCGACGTCGGCGCTGAACTTGAAGTCCAGCCGCCCCGACGACTTCCCGGCGAGGTCCACCGTCGTCGCCAACCGCTTGTACGACGAGTCGGCCGAGCCCGCACTCATGAACCAGTCGCCCGTGTAAGGCGCGTACGGGTCACCGAAGCCGCGATCCCACGACAGCGGTGCGCTCGACTCGAACTGCGGGAACTCGTCGACCGGCAGGAACGACGACGTCGAGACGAAGGCGCCCGTGTGGTCCTGGGTGGCGTCGAGCTGAGCCGCGAAGCCCTCCAGCGGTCCACCCTCGTCCCCGGACAGCGGGAACGTCGTCCCGTCGTCACGGGTGCCGCCGTTGTCGACGTACTGGTACGACCCCAGCCAGTACTGGAGGAAGTCGTTGCCCAGCGGCAGGCACGGGTACACCTCAGGCGTCGTGCACGATCCGGCCGTCTCCTCGTCCGGCTGGTAGTAGTAGGAGCCGTCCGCGGCCTGCGCGTACAGCCCGTACTTGCCGGCGATCAGCGCCTTGCCGCCCTCGTTGAGGTAGTCGCGGACCCGAAGCTCCGTGTCGTACCCCCACTTGGCTGCGGTGCCGCCGACCTGCCCGACGTTCCTCGGGATGATGTCGTCGCCGGTCTCCCAGACGACGGCGTCGTAGTGCGACAGGACGCCGAGGTCGTGCGGGGCCTTCCGGCCGTTGGCGTCGACGTCGTACACGTCGGTGCTGTAGCCGGCGGCGTTCAGTGCGTCGGCGTACGCAGTGACGTACTTCGGCGCGGTCACGCCCTGCACCGGCGACAGACCGGTGTAGTCCTCGGCGGCGAGGATCAGCACGTCACCTCCGATGTCGTCCGCGACGGTGTAGCTGAACGACTCCTTCGCAGCACGCAACGGCTTCACGTTGATCCCCGTGAAGGTGACCTTGACCGTGTCGCCCGGCTTCTGCCCCTTCACCGTGGCGCGGTACTCGGCGTAGTACTTGTCGTTCTCGCCTCCGTACTTCTCGCCGCCCTTCCACTCCTTCATCGGAGCGATGCCACGGAAGCGGCCGTTGATCGAGTACGACATCAGCAGGCCCTTGAGGTTGCGCTTCGCCGTGACCGCGACGGTCTGCTTCTTGCCGTACGACGTCGTGAACGCGTCCGGCGTGATGTCGTCGGCCTTGAGACCGATCGCAGACCGCGGGTCGTCGGGGTCGTGCGCGGACTCCGCCAGCGACAGCGCGAACGGGATGTTCTTCTCGAACTCCGCCTGCACCAGCTCCTCGTCGTCGGGGAAGGTGAAGACGCTCGCGCAGTCGTCCGCGACCCACTCGTCGTCGGGGTAGAGGTTGCTGATCGTCTGACAGGTCGACATCTCCGGCGTGAAGGCCAGCGTCCCCTGCACCTCGTGGGTGTGACCGTCGGTGTCGCCGTTGGTCACGTAGAGCTCGGCGGAGAGGTCCGGGTCGTAGCCCGGGATCGCCGAGTTCGCGTCGTTGCCGGCGAGCGCGGTGTAGATCTCGTCGTCCGGCGTCGGGGTCTCGACCTGCCAGCCCGTGCCGTAGAGCAGCAGCTCGGCGGCGGAGTGGTAGTTGATGAAGAACTCGAAGCCCACCTTGTCGACGAGCCCGGTCGTCGCCTGCGTCTCCGGCTCGGAGCCGGCTGACGGGCCGCGGTAGGTGTCGCTGAAGGTCTGCGGCGAGCTGCCCTCGTTGTCGTAGCCCCACTTGAAGGGGAAGTTGCGGTTCATGTCCACGCCGTCGCCGACAGCGGTCTGGCCGTCCCCGTTGTTGTCGCGCAGCGTCTTGCGCCACTGGCGGTTGCCCTCGGTGAACGTGTAGTCGTAGCCGTCGGGGTTCTGGACGGGGAGGAACCACAGCTCGGTGGTGTCGAGGATCTTGGTGATCCGCTTGTCCTTGCCGTACTGGTCGATGACGTAGTGCATGAAGCGCTGCACCATCTCGGGGGTGATCCACTCACGAGCGTGCTGCGTGGCGCCGTACAGGACGGCGGGCTTGCTGCCGTCCTTCGTCTTGGACGCGTTCTTGCCGACCTTGACGGCGAGGATGTCCTGGCCCTGGCCCGACGTGCCGGCCTTGACGAGCTTGGTGAGCTTCGGGTTCGCGCGGGTGGTGGCGACCATGTCGTCCTTGATGCCGCCGGCCTCGCTGTAGGAGGTGAAGACCTCGTAGCCGGCGCGCGCCTGGCGAGCCATCAGGGTCGACGACTTCACGCCGTCGATCTTCTTGAGCGTCAGGTCGACGCCCTGGTCCTGGAGCTTCGCGGCCTCGTTCTCCGGGAGGACCACCTCGACCTTGGCCTTGCCGTCCTTGCTGGCGCCGAGGACGTCGTGTCCGCGGTCGACGCCTGCCTCGCCCAGGAGGTCGAGTCCGCGGGCGTCGACGGTGCCGGTGTAGACCTCGAGGTCGCCCGGTGGAGAGTCGGTGGGGGCTGTCGGGGGTGATGCGGTCGCCGGGATGACTCCGAGGAGTCCTCCGACGAGGGCGGTGGTGAACAAGATCGCAGCAGGTCGTCTCATGCTGGTCCTCCGCAGGATGAGGACGTGCTTGGGCAAGCACGTACTGCCGGAAATCTTCCAGCGATACCCCTTTGTGTCAATGGTTGTTGCACGCAACCATCTGTCGCAGGTGGATCCTCCCGCTGGTGGGGCTCGCGCTCTCCCGCTGGTGGGGCTCGCGCTCTCCCGCTGGTGGGGCTCGCGGTCTCCCGCTGGTTGAGCGAGCGCAGCGAGTCGAAACCCCTACCCCACCGCCACCAGCCCGGACTCGTACGCGATCACGACCGCCTGCGTACGATCGCGCGCGCCGAGCTTGCCGAGCACGTTCGCGACGTGGGTGCGCACTGTCTCGACGCCCAGCACGAGCTCCTGGGCGATCTCGGGGTTGGACATGCCACGCGCGACCAGGGTGAGCACCTCCGTCTCACGCGGCGTCAGCGCCGGGCCTTCGTACGTCGAGCGGGCGGGGGCGTGGCGGACGGCCATGCGGCGGACGGACTCGGGGAAGAGCAGGCTCTCGCCGGCGGCGACGGCGCGCACGGCCGCGACGACCTCGTCAGCATCGGCTCGCTTCAGCAGGAAGCCCGACGCGCCGGCCCGGAGGGCGTCGAAGACGTAGTCGTCGCTCTCGAACGTCGTCACGACAAGCACCCGCGGTGCAGCGTCGAGGGCGAGGACGAGCTCGGTCGCGCGGATGCCGTCGACGCCGGGCATGCGCACGTCCATGCACACGACGTCGGGGGTGAGCGACCGCGCTGCCGCCAACGCCGCCGCGCCGTCGCCCGCCTCGCCGACCACGTCGATGCCTGGATCGTTCTCGAGGATCGCTCGCAGGCCGCGGCGTACGAGCGGCTCGTCGTCGACGAGAAGGACGCGGACCGTCGCGCTCATCGCTCATCCTCCTCGGCGGGGCCGGGAGGGAGCGGGAGCCGCGCGACGAGGTGCCACGTCGCGGCGTCGCGGCGTACGTCGAGCTCGCCGCCGAGCAGCGTGACCCGCTCGCGCAGCCCGGCGAGACCTCGCCCCGCGGACCGTTCGGCGCGACCGTGAGGTCTGTCGGGGGACACCCCGTTGCGCACGGAGACGACCAGAGCGTCCGCGACCCGGGTCTCGAGGTCGATGGCGGAGCCGTCCCCGTGCTCGTACGCGTTGGTGAGGCCTTCCTGGACGATCCGGAAGGCCTCGTGGGAGACGAGCGCTGGGACGCCGACCGGGTCCGCGAGGTCGGCGCGGACGTCGGCGCCGCCCGCGACGTACGACGCGACGAGCAGCGTGACGTCGTCGAGCCCCTGCACGGGCACTCGACCGGAGGGGCCGGGCTCGTCGCGCAGGACACCGAGCGCGTGGTCCAGCTCGTCGAGCGCCTGGCGTGCCGTGTCCGCGATGATCCGCAGCGACTCCGCGGCGTGCTCGGGATCCCTCGACACCATCTGACGGCCGCCCACGGCCTGCAGCGAGATGACGCTCAGCGCGTGGCCGATCCCGTCGTGGAGGTCGCGGGCGATCGCGCGCTGCGCCTGCTCGCGCCGGATTCGCTGCTCGGCGATGACCAGCCGGTCGGCGTCGGTCGGTCCGAGGCAGACGACCGCCAGGCGTGCCATCCCGATGCCGGCGACGACCACGACCGCCAGGTCGGCGACGACGGCGACCGTCGCGGCGTACCAGGGGAGCTCCGAGTAGGCGAGCGGGATGCCGACGACGACAGCGGTGCCGACCGCCCCACCGGCGAGGACGTGCGCGAGGACGAACCCCGTCGTCCGCCACCGGTGGCCGCGTCGGTCCACGGGCTCGTCGACCAGCTCGCCCGGCGGGTCGAGGAGGATGCGCGCGGCGGCGACCTCCATGTCGCGGACGCCCGGGAACGACGAGACCGACACCAGCAGAGCGAGAACCAACGCAGCACCGGCGACCGCGACGACGGCGTTGGCGGCCTCGCGACCGGTCGCCGCCACGCTGAGGCCGAGCAGGCCGAAGGCCAGGAACAGCGCCGCTCCGATGAGGAGGAACACCGTACGGAGCAGCGCCGTCCTGGCCCCGGTCCGTGCGCTCATGCAGCCATCCTGCCCGGGGTGGGTGTCGGCCGCGGAGCGGGCAGCGCTTCCAGCCTCCTGCGGCGCACGTAGCCCCAGACGGCGACCGCCAGCGCTGGGCCCCACATCCAGAACGGCAGCAGGAGCAGCATCCAGAGCGCGTCCGGGTCGCCGTCGGCGGCCTGCTCGAACGACAGGAGCACGATCGACGGGGCGGAGGCGGTGAGGACGAACGCGACGGCGTAGCCCGGTACGGCGGCCGCGGCGACAGGAACGGGCCGACCGCCGAGGTGCGGCATCCAGGTGGGGAACACTCGCCCCCACGGCCGGATGAGACCGACGGTGAGGATCGAGCCTCCGAGCGCGGCGGCGCCCAGCAGGAGACCCCACAGACGCGTCGACGGGTCGAGGTCGGCCGGCGTGATGGGGCCCGTGAACAACCCGTCGGGAAGCAACCAGGTGGCACGCACGGCGACGTACGGGAGCGGGCCGAGCGCGGCGACGACAGTGGCGACCGTCGTGATCCGGTCGAGGCGCGCGGAGGGTCGGGCGAGGCGGTCGGTCAGCGGTGACGCGAGCGTCGCGGTGAGCGACAGCCACTGGGCAGTCGCGAGGGCGAGCCCCAGGAGGAGCCACGGCCGGGCGCCGACGCGGGCGTACCCGGAGCCGAGGTTGCGGACCAGCTCCGCGATCGCGTCGGGGGCGAGCGAGCCCGAGGCGACGCCCCACCAGATGACGAGGCCGACGGCGACGAGCGCCGTCACGCGTGCGGCGGTCGAGCGACCGAGTGCCGACACGACGAGGATCACGCCGACGAGAGGGATGGTCATCGCGCAGAGGTAGCCGACGAACGAGATCAGCTGGGTGTCCATGCAGAACGCCGTGAGGGCCGCGGCCACGAGCGCGGCCGGGACGAGGAGCCCGCGCGGGGCGGACCCGCGACGGAGGCCGGCGGCGACGGCAAGGCCGAGGGCGCTGGCGACCAGGAGAAGGACCGCTGAGGCGGAGCCGGGGAGCAGACCGACGAGCGAGACGGCGCCAGCCGTGTGCCGGAAGGGGTTGTCGTCCGGCGCGGCCAGCCACCACACCGCGAGGATGCCGACGAGCGTGGACGTGGCGCCGAGCGCGAGCGGAGCGCGTACGCGCGTACCGAGGTCGTGGAGCACGATGATCTCCTTGGAGAGGAATCGGGACTTCTCGAGCCTCGCGATCGGAGACGGCCTGCGGGTCCCCCGTACGGGGGAGGTCCGGGCGAGCAGCGGGTGAGATCGCAGCACCCCCGCTGGCCGCGCGAGCGCCGTTCCCGCTGGTTGAGCGAGCGCAGCGAGTCGAAACCCCGCTGGCCGCGCGAGCGCCGTTCCCGCTGGCCGCGCGAGCGCAGCACCCCCGCTGGTTGAGCGAGCGCAGCGAGTCGAAACCCCTACCCCACCCGCGCCACCCTGCCTGCCGCCGCCGCGCCAGCGAGCACCAGTCCCGACGCGGCAGCGACGCACAGCAGGTACTGGACGACCACGCCGGGATCCGACACCGGCTGCAGCCCGACGACGGGGACCATCACCATCAGGACGGTGACCGTGGCGACGCCGACGCTGGCGGTGAGGGGTACGACTGTCTCCCGCATGCGGGCGCGGTCGAGGGTCCGGCGATCGGTACCCGCGAGCACCAGCGCCCGGTGTTCCTCGCGCTGCTCGATGACGCGTCCCGCCTGCATCACGCCGGTCGAGACCGCGGCGAGGAGCCCGGCGATCGCGAGGGTCAGGAACCCTCCGGTCTTGAGGTCGGCGATGAAGGCGGCCTCGTCGGGTCGTACGCCGCCGGCGGGGTCGAGGAGCGAGAAGGTGGCCGTGAGCCCGGCGATGAAGGTGGCGAGAGCCACGCCGCCCACAGACCTCCACGCCGACTTCGGAGCGTCGGCGATCCGTCGGCCCGCGAGCAGCGTCGGGACCGATCGTGCGACGGCCGCCGTGATGCGCCCGACCACCCAGAGCACGAACGGGCCGACGACGTTCATCGTGGCGAACGTGATGAGGAGCAGCGCCACGAGCACGCCGAGCGCGAGACCCGCCGAGCCCCCCGCGAGCTGGGGACCGACGATCAGCGCTGCCGCTGCGGCGACGGTGCTCAGGAGCCTCACGGCGCGCATCGCCGGAGGCGTCACCCGGTTAGCGACACCGAGCGGCGTGATCGCCACTCGCCGCAGGCTCGCGAAGGCCGACAGCACCGCGATGAGCACCACGGCGACGAGCGAGCCCAGCACGACAGGCACGCCGACGACGAGCTCGGACAGCGCGAACGTACGCCCCTGGAACCGCACCTGTGCGACCACCGGCACCAGCAGCGCGTACCCGATCGTTCCCGCGAGTGCTCCGACGGCAGCCTGCGCGACGGCGTCCATGACGGTCAGACCCGCGACCTGGCTGCGCGTGGCGCCGCACAGGCGGAGCGCCGCGAGGCGGGCGTCTCGTCGTGCGGCCGCCATGCGCGCGGCTGCGGCACCGAGCGTGCCGAGCGGCACGAGGATGAGGAGGACGGCGATGCCGGCGAGGAACGGGTACTGGACGTCGTACGGCGTCTCCGCCGTCTCGAGCCCGGCACGGATGCCGTCTGCCCCGCCGGCCCGGTCCCAGAACGCCTGGAAGCCGCCGATGACGATCAGCAGCACCGCCGTCGTGGTCGCGAAGGCGATCACGGCGAGCAGCTCGGTGAGGCGCTGCGGGTCACGGCTCCGCGAGCTGCGGGTCCGAAGCATCGACCAGAGGGCGACGGTGGCCCTCATCGTGCGGCCTGAGGGTCGTACGCCGGCTGGTCCGCGGTGTCGTGGTGCACGTACGCGCCGGTGATCCGGCCGTCGCGCATCGTGACCATCCGTGAGCAGTGCCGCGCCACGGCCTCGTCGTGGGTGACCACGACCAGCGCCGCTCCGGTCGACCGGGTGGCCCCGGTGAGGACGTTCAGCACGTCGGCGCCGGTCGCCTGGTCGAGCGCCCCGGTCGGTTCGTCGGCGAACACCACGCCGGGTGCGGTCGCGAGCGCCCGAGCGATCGCGACCCGCTGCGCCTGGCCGCCGGACAGCTCGCCGGGGCGACGGCGCTCCATCCCTGCGAGGTCGAGGTGGGCCAGCCACGCAGCGGCCACGCGGGTCGCCTCGACTCGGGACGTGCCGGCGAGCATGAGCGGGAGGGCGGCGTTCTCGACCGCGGGCAGCTCGGGAAGGAGCTGGCCGGACTGGAAGACGAACCCGAAGTCCGTACGACGCAATGCCGTACGGCGCCGGTCGCCGAGGGCGGCGAGATCGGCTCCGCGCCACACGACAGACCCGGCGGTGGGCGAGATGACTCCGGCGAGACAGTGCAGGAGGGTCGTCTTGCCGGAACCCGACGGACCCATGATCGCGAGCGACTCGCCGGGTGCCACGGTGAGGCTGACGCCTGCGAGGGCGTGGGTGGCGGTCGAGCCCTCGCCGTAGGTCTGGACGAGGTCGGACGCGACGAGCGGTGAGGTCATGCACCGACCGTAGGAACGGCGCGCCCTTTCGCGCGTCCACCTGTGGACCGGTCTCTGCGCGGGGCGTCATACTCCGGGCTGAGGGTCGGGCGGGGATGGCGAGAAGCCTGTGCACGAGTTCTCGTCGGCCCTCAAGAAGGGCGGAGACGACGCCATCGTGTTCGGCGAGGACCACCCCGACCGGCTCGACGAGGCCTACATCAGCGGCATGGAAGCGCGACCTGAAGGTGTCGCGGGTGGGCGACGGACATGCCGTCGACGGATTCCTCGACATCCCCACCGGTGCCAAGCTGCAGACGGTGCTCAGCTCGCTCGGCTCCGCGGTCGACCGCGACGACGACCGGACTCCCGCGCAGCGTCGCCTCGACGGGCTGGGCGCGTTGCTCGATGCCGTCCTCGACCATGGCCTGCCCACCCGCAAGGGGATCCGTCCGCACCTGCAGGTGACCGTCGACCTCGACCGTCTGCAGGGCACGCGCGGAGCGGAGCCGGCGCGGCTGGCGACCCCGGCGCAGCGGACCGCTGTGCACCTGCGCCAGGGCGGCCGTTGCGCCAGCCCCGGGTGCACCGGCACCGTTCTGGAGCTGCACCACCTCGACTGGTGGCCGCAGTAGTGGCCGCCAACGTCAGACCTCGCGTGGTTGCGCGCGTGCGCGCAGGTCTGTCACGTCGGGTTGAGCGCCAGCGTCGCGCCGTCCCAGCGCCGACGCCACCAGCGGTCGTGCGTGACCAGCACCACCGGGACCTTCGACGTCACCAGCGCGTCCTGCAGCTCTTCGACGAGCGCGACCGACAGGTGGTTCGTCGGCTCGTCCATCAGCAGCAGCTGAGGGGAGTCACTCACGACCCGCGCGAGAGAGAGTCGTCGCTGCTGGCCCACCGACAGGTCACCGACCGGCTTGTCGAGATCCCGCGGATGCAGCAACCCCGTACGCCGCAGCGCGTCGCGCCGCTCCTCGGCCGGACCCTCGTGCCCGTCCGCGAACACCGCCAACGCGCTCGCGCTCGGATCGGCGTACCGGTCCTCCTGCGGCAGGTAGCCGACCCGCAGCCGCCGCTGCCGTCGTACGGCACCCTCATCCGGCTCGATCGCTCCAGCCAGGACGCCGAGGAGTGTCGACTTGCCGGCGCCGTTGGGCCCGACGACCAGCAGGCGCGTCTCGGCGGTGACGTCGAGCGCCTCGATCCTCAGACGACCACGGACCTCGACGTCGCGGACCGACACGAGGACGCCGTCGCTCGGCGTGGCGGAGGCGAGACCTGCGAACGCGCGCTGCTCCGGAGGCGGTGGCACGACGTTCTTCTCCAGGCGAGCCAGGCGGTTCTCGGCGTCCCGCACCCGTCGCGACACCGCCGCGTCCTTGCGCTCGCCGAGGAAGTGCCCAATGAACTTGTCGTTGTCGCGAGGCGTCCGATAACCGTGCCCGATCTGGCGGCTCCCGCCCGTGAGGGTGGCCTTCGCCTCGTCGTACGCCTCGTCCCACGCGTCCCGCGCCTGGACCCAGCGCACGCGTGCGGAGGCCTTCGCATCGAGGTACGCGGAGTAGTCGCCGGTGTAGCGGGCCGGCCCGGTCGACGGCGTGCCGTCCGCGGCGAGGTGCAGGGTCGGGTCCAGGTCGAGCACGGCCGTGCACGCGGCATCGAGGAACGCGCGGTCGTGGGAGACGACGACGACCGCACCGTGCTGCTCCTTCAAGGCCCGCTCGAGGTAGTCCACAGCTGCGTCGTCGAGGTGGTTCGTCGGCTCGTCGAGCAGCATCAGGTCGGCTGACGTCACCAGGGCGAGAGCAAGCGCGAGGCGCGAACGCTGGCCGCCCGACAGAGTCATGAGGGGACGTTCGTCGGCAAGGTCGGCGAGCCCGAGCCCTGCGATCGCGCGTGCTGCACGTGCGTCCGCCGACCAGCCGTCGCGGCGGTCGTACTCGTCGAGCACGTCGCCGTACGACTCGAGAGCCTCCGCGTCGCCGTCGGACATCGCCGCCTCGAGCGTGCGCATCTCTTGCTCGAGCGTGCGGAAGTCGGCCAGCGCGCCGTCGATCGCGTCCCGGACCGTGCCGTCGTGCGGGAGGTCAGGGACCTGACCGAGGTACGTCACGTGGGCCGGCCGTGTCACCGTGCCGTGGTCGGGGACCTGGATGCCGGCGAGGACACGCAGCAGCGTCGACTTGCCGACGCCGTTCTCGCCGACCACGCCGAGGCGCTCGCCGGGTGAGGCGGTGACGTCGAGGTCGTCGAGGACGGGACGCAAGCCGTACGCGACCGTGATCCCTCGTGCGACGAGAGCCCGCGTGATGGCGGCCGCCGGAGCGGCGGGAGTGCGGGAGGACTGGCTGGAGAAGGACTGAGACACCGAGGAACCTCGTGGGGGTTCGGAGGGGCTCGCCGGGCGGATCGCCTCGGGCGCGAGCGGGTTCGGAGTCAGTTCTTCATCGCCCCTCCAGGATGGCACGGAGGAGCAAGCGAATTTTGAGGGGGGCGTTCGGCGTCAGTCGCGGCGCACGCTCACGCCGCCCCAGAAGGCCACGCCGCGGATACGTAGCGTCGGGCTGTCCGGGGTGACCTGGCTATCGTCGTGCGGGCCGCTGAAGCCGCCCATGATGCCGATGCCCTCGATCACGACACGGGTCGTCGGACCGACGACGATGTCGGCACCACCCATCACGGCGTTGACGGTGACGACGACCTCGGAGGCACTGAAGCGAGCCTGGCTCATGTCGATGTGCGCGCCACCCATCACGGCGACGACCTTGAGCTCCTGCGGGACGAGCCAGTCGCCGCGCCGCTCGAAGCCGCTGAGCACGGCGATCCCGCGCTCGCGGGTCGGCTCGCTGCCCGGGACGACCACGTTGCCGCGCCGGACGGGGACAGCGGGGGCGTACGGCTGTGCCGACGGGAGATCGACGGTCAGCGGCGCAAGGTCTCCGACGGTCCTGGCGCCGTACGCGGCGCCGAGCCGCTCGTCCAGCTCGTCCGGGTCGAGGCGGCCGTCCCCGGCGGCCTGGCGCAGGATCTCGGCGACGCGCTCGCGGTCCGCGTCGGACACGCGCATGTGCTGCGCCGGCTGCTCGGGTGTCTCCACGGGCTCAGGCTACCCAGCGGGCAGGGCTAAGCCGCGCGTCACCGGGCGCCGCCACGGGGAGGGCCGACGGGCGCGAGACCGTTGGAGGGTCGATCTCGCGCCCGTCGGGTCAGTCGCCGACCTTGTCGGCGGCGGCCGTCGCGGCCTTCTTCGCGGCGGCGGCGGTCTTGCGTGCCGACGTGGCGGCACCCTTGGCGGCGGACTTGGTGGCCTTCGCCGACTTCTTCGCGGTGGTGGAGGCGGCCTTCACCTTCGCCGCGGTCGCCTTGGCGGAGTCCTCGAGGTCGGTGGTCGCGCGCTGGGCGCGGATACGGCCGACCAGCGACTCGCCGCGGACGGCGAGCTCGGCGTAGGTGGACTCGAGCCCCTTGAGTGCATCGAGCGCGGCTGCCTGAGCCTTCTCCGGCAGCACCTTCAGCTGGTCGGGCAGGGTCTTGAGCTGCTCCGGGACGGTCTTGAGCTGCTCGGGCAGACCCTTGACCTCGCCGACGAAACCGTCGACCTCGTCGGCCGATGGGATGGACGCGCGGACCTTGGCGACGACGATGTCGCCGGCGCCGACGACCGCGAAGAGCGGGGTCGGGCTCGTGAGCTGTTCCTTGATGGCCATGCTGATGTCCCCTCGGTCAGGCTGCCCCTGTCGGTTGACTGGGACGTGTCCAGTCTTGGCGCAGACGCTTGCAATTGCAAGCGTCTGCTAGCAGGAGGAAGCGTGAAGCCGGTCACAGGGCTGCGGCGCCCCCGCCGTCAGAGCAGCCCGCCGATGCCGTGGAGTGCCAGCAGCACCCCGACGATGCCGACCGTCCATGCCGTCGCGGAGCCGGCGCTGCGCTCCGCCCAGGCGCCGAGACGTTCGAGGGGACGATCGACCCACCGCGCCGCGACGATCCGCAGCGCGAGGATCGTGAGCGCTGGGAGGATCATGACGACGCAGTATGCGGCCAGCGTCGCCACCGTCGTCGCTGCACCGAGGTCGGCCGCCGACAGGGCGCCGATCGCCGCGAGGTACGGGAGCATGCTCGCCGCCTCGATGACCCCCGCGACGAGCGCGAGCCCGGCGATGCCGCCTGGCGTCGCCAGGGCGCGCGTGATGCGGGCCTGCCAGCGCCGTGAGGACTCCGCAGGGTCCTGGCCCCGCTTCGCCTTCGCCTTCGGGTCGATCCGGTAGCTCAACCAGAACAGTCCGACACCGAGGACCGTCAGCACGGCGTACCCCGCGGTCGACGTGAAGAGGTCACCGAGCACGGGCACCAGTGCATGGGCGCCGGCGGCGAGCGCGAGTCCCAGCACGAGGTAGAAGACCGCGATCGTGACCAGGTAGACCACGACCCTGCCGAGGTGCCCGCGGCGGGTCGCCAGGATCAGCCAGACCGGGATCACGAGCGTCCCGATACTGGTGCTGTCGACCAGCGCCATGACCAGGAGGAAACCGGCGAGCTCGAGGGTCATGGTCCCAGCCTGGCCTTCGCCCGGCGCCGGCACATCGGCCAGAGGTCCATCGGAGCCCCCGCCCTTGGTAGGGGGTGCTCGACCCCTGGACGTCCGCACGCACGGACGCGATTGGTGTGGGACTGTCTCCCCATGCTCGCTGCTGTGATCTGGGGAGTCGTCGCTGCGTCGTCGTTCGTCCTGGGTGGAGCGATCGCTCTCGTACGTCCGCCGCGTCCGTCGTGGATCGCCGTCGGTGCAGGCGTCGGCGCCGGCGCGCTCATCGGGGCGGTCGCGTACGAGCTGATCGACGAGGCCGGCGCGCACGCCGGCCGGCCGTTCGTCGTCGCAGCGGGCCTGCTCGCGGGGGCGCTCCTCGCGGCGGGCATCTTCGTCGGGCGGGGCGGGCTCCGACAGGCCTTCGCCGACGCCGTGACGAGCGCCCCCGCTCTCCAGCACCGGTTCGCGACGCTGCTGCTGTCCGTCGCGTCAGAGGTGGTCATCATCGTGGGTGCGCTCGGGCACGGCCTGAGCCTCGCCGTGATCGTCGCCGTCTTCCTCTGCGGCGTCCCGGAGGCGATCGTCGGCACGGTGACGCTGCGGGCGGAGGGTGCCAGCCGCCGGAGGGTGATGGAGACCTGGGTGGCGCTGATGGGGTACGGCGGCGTCGTGGCCGTCGTCGCACACCTCGTCGTGTCCTCCGCCGCGGGCAACCTCGTCGCCGTCTTCCTCTCGCTCGCCGGCGGTGTGGTCCTGTCGACGATCGTCGCCCACCTCGTCCCGACCTCGTACGCGCGCCTCGGCGTGCTGTGTGCGTTCCCGGTGGTCGCCGGGTTCGCCCTGAGCGTCGCGCTCGTCGGCGTCGCCTGAGCGGCAACGCGACGACGCCTGCCCGGTGGGGTGGCACCGGACAGGCGTCCTCGGATGGGTGTCAGGCTCGGCGCGCCGCTCAGCGGCCCTTTCGCCAGACCGCCACGACACCCGGGCGCGGAACGGAACCCGGGCCATCGGGCCACTGTGACGCCGGGTTGTCGACGCTCGCGCCGGTCTTCTCACCCGGGTGCTGGACGCACACCATCACCCGGTCCTCGTCGATCCAGGGTCCGCACGTCTCCGCGCCCGCCGGGACGGTCAGGAACTGCTTGACCTGACCGCGCTTCGAACCCTCGAGAGGCACTCCGAACAGCCCGTCGTTCGATCCGAGCGCGTTGCCGTCGGTCGAGATCCACAGGTTGCCGTCCGGATCGAAGGCCAGGTTGTCCGGGCAGGAGATCGGCGAGACGCGCACCGGGTCGAACCCGCCCCAGTACGTGTTCGGGTCCTTCGGGTCACCGCACACCAGGAGCAGGTTCCAGGTGAACGCGTTCGCCGCGGCGTCGTCGCCGAGCTCGCTCAGCTCGAGGACGTGCCCGTGCTTGTTGGCGCTGCGCGGGTTCGCCTCATCGGCAGCGGCCTGCCCGGCAGCACCGCGGTTGGTGTTGTTCGTGAGCGCCACGTAGACCTTGCCGGTCTTCGGGTGCGGCTGGACGTCCTCGGGACGATCCATCTTGGTCGCGCCGACAATGTCGGCAGCCTGCCGCGTGAACAGCAGCACCTCCTCGGCCGTCATGCCCTTGACGTACGAGGTCGTACCGCTGACCAGCGGCACCCAGACGCCGGCTCCGTCGAACGCGCCGTCGCTCGGCAGGGCGCCCGTGCCGTCGATCTCCGCCTGCGAGGAGTTGCCCAGGAAGCGCGCGACGTACAGCGTCCCGTGGTCCAGGAGGTCGCGGTTGCGGCGACGGGCGTTCGCGTCGTTGCCGCGGGCGACCTTGCCGTCGGAGACGAACTTGTAGAGATAGTCGAACCGCTCGTCGTCACCCATGTACATCGCGACGCGGCCGTCGTCGGTGATGAACGGCTCCGCTGCCTCGTGCTTGAAGCGGCCGAGCGCGGTGCGCTTCTTCGGCGTCGACGTCGGGTCGTACGGATCGATCTCGACGATCCAGCCGAACCGGTTGATCTCGTTCGGGTCCTTGGCGAGGTCGAAGCGGTCGTCGAACCGCTCCCACTTGCGCTCGGTCGCGGCGTTGGCGGCGCCGTACCGCTTGAGGCGCGCGAGCGTGGTCGGGTCGGTGACCGTCGAGCCGTTGGCGAAGTACTGGTTGAAGTTCTCCTCGGCGGTCAGCCACGTACCCCAGGGGGTGAGCCCGCCACCGCAGTTGTTGAGGGTTCCCAGCGCCGTACGTCCGCGCGGGTCGGCCTTGGTGCGCACGAGCGCGTGGCCCGCGACCGGGCCGGTCAGCTCGAACTCGGACTGCGTGTGGAGGCGACGGTTCAGCCTGTGGCCGACGACCGGCTTGAGGTTGCCCGTACCGCGCTCCTCCTGGACGACCACGACGCTCAGCCCGTGGGCGGCCCAGCCGATCTCGACCTGGTCGCGCGTCGGGTTGGCCGCGTCGTAGCCGCGGTGCATCATCTGCTCGGTCGTGTACTCGTGGTTCACGACCATGAGGTGCTGGCCACGACCCAGCGGGAGAAGGCCGAGGAAGTCGTTGTTGAAGCCGAACTGCTTGCGCTGCGCCGCGGGCGTCTGCTTGTCGACGTCGAACGCGGGCACGCCCTTGAAGAGCGGGTCGCCCCAGGCCATCACGACGGCCTGCGCGTAGCCCGGCGGAGTCGTCACCTGGTCGAGGGTGTTCGGCTCGACGGGCACGAAGTCGAGGCCACGGCCGGTGCCACCGCCGTGGCCGCGACGCGCACCCAGACCGGCGACGGCCGGTGCGGGGGCGGCGGCAGCGGCGCCCGCCGTACCCAGCGACGCGCCTGCGGCGACGCCGGCGACGGAGATCACGGCTCCGGTGCGGAGGAGCCCGCGACGGGACAGGCCGGTGGCGACGTCGCCGAAGTACTCGTTGTCAGAGGTGTTCGGCTCGTCATGGGCGCACGCGTCGCCGCACCGCATGCGGCACGTGAGCGCAGACCGGCCGGACGCACAGGGCGAGCCGGACGATCCGGAGCTGAGGAACGGGAGCAAGGGGGGCACGGAGACTCCTGATGTCGAGATGCACGATCTCTCGGCACGCTAGGAATCTGACGCGTCGTCGCTCCGACCCCGACACGAACGACGGGTGAACACTGCATGGCCGCCCTCGGCGCGGCAGCATGGTGCAGGGTCGACGGCGGCGGGTCGTCGGAGGCAGGCCGACGGCAGCTGGTGACGGAGGAGGGTACGACGCATGGACTACCTGCTCGTCGGCATCGCGGCGATCGTCGCCATCGTCGGGGTCACGGTGATCGCACCGCGCATCGGCGTGGCCGCGCCGCTCCTGCTCGTCCTGTTCGGGTTCGCCATCAGCCTGCTGCCGGTCGTGCCGCCGATCGAGATCGACCCTGAGCTGGTGCTGGCGGGCGTGCTCCCGCCGTTGCTCTACTCGGCGGCCGTGTCGATGCCGACGATGGACTTCCGTCGCGACTTCACGGCGATCTCGGGACTGTCTGTGCTGCTCGTGCTCATCAGTGCGCTGCTGCTCGGCCTGTTCTTCACCGCCGTCGTGCCGGGGATCGAGCTGTCGACCGGGATCGCGCTCGGCGCGATCGTCAGCCCGACCGACGCCGTCGCCACGTCGATCGTCAAGCGCCTCGGAGTGTCGCCCCGGGTCGTCACGGTGCTCGAGGGCGAGAGCATGCTCAACGACGCCTCGGCCCTGGTGCTGCTGCGCTCGGCCATCGTGGCCACCGCCGCATCGGTCACGCTGTGGGGTGTCGCCCTGGACTTCGTGTGGGCGGTCGTCGCGGCGGCGGTGATCGGGGCGATCATCGGACGGATCAACCTCATCCTGCGCAAACGCATCGCCGAACCCTCGCTCAGCACCGCGATCTCGTTCGTCGTCCCGTTCGTCGCGTACGTCCCCGCCGAGCACCTCGGAGCGTCCGGTCTCGTCGCCGCGGTCACCGCGGGTCTGGTCACAGGGCAGGGCTCCGCGAAGTTCCTCCGTCCCCAGGACCGCATGTACGAGGCGTCGAACTGGCGGACGATCGAGCTGCTCCTCGAAGGCGGCGTCTTCCTGCTCATGGGGCTCGAGCTGTACGGCGTGCTGGAGGACGTCCGCGACGCGCACGACAGCACGGTGCGGGCGCTGCTCATCGGGGTCGCCACGGGCGCGATGATCCTGGTGATCCGCGCGGTGTACGTGCTGCCGCTGCTGATCTCGGCGCGCAACCGACGGCGCAGGGCACCCGAGCGGCGTGAGCTGATCGCCGGGATGCAGGACCAGCTCGACGCGGGCAACATCCCCGAGCGGCCCGGCAGGGGCCACGGACGCCAGCGATCCTCCGACGACCCTCGGGCGCAGCAGCGCGACGCCGAGCACGAGCAGCGCGTACGCCGGCGGATCCGTCAGCTGCTGGCCGACGTCGACTACGTGATGGCCGTGCCGCTCGGCTGGCGGGAAGGCGTCGTGCTCGTCTGGGCGGGCATGCGGGGCGTCGTGACGCTGGCGGCGGCCCAGTCGCTCCCGCAGGACACTCCCGAACGCTCGTTCCTCATCCTGATCGCATTCGTGGTGGCGGCAGGGACGCTGCTGGTGCAGGGCGGCACCCTCCCGTGGGTGGTGCGCGTCCTCGGCCTCGCCCACGACGACGAGGGCGAGGCGGCGGAGGCGGCCCAGCTGCGGGCCGAGCTCAACCGCGCGGCGGTCGCGCTCCTCGAGAAGCCCGACCTGCGGGCGAGCGACGGCACGCCGTACGACGCCGAGGTGCTTCGGCTGGCGACCGAGCGCATGCGGCGCGAGATCGACCGTGAGGAGGAGGACTCGACCGAGACGGCAACGGTGCGGGCGCACATGCTGGAGCTGCGCCTGCGCACGCTCGAGGCCGAACGACGCGCGCTCCTGCGCGCACGCTCGCTGGGGACCTACAGCTCCGCAGCGCTGTCCGAGGCGTTGCGGATGCTCGACGCCGATCAGATCAGCCTCGAGCTCAAGGCGAGACCCCTTCCCGGCGATCCCGAGTGACCGGGCCCGCCTGGACCGGTTGGGCTGGTGGGGAGAGGATGGACATCCGATGCTGTGCGCCACTCGTGAAGGATCTGCATGACGGACACGTCCTCTCGCCGGGGAGACGATCAGCGCCCGGCGCTGCTGACAGTCGACGACGACCCTGCGGTCTCGCGCTCGATCGCGCGGGACCTGCGTCGCCGGTACGGCTCGACGCACCGGATCGTGCGCGCCGAGTCCGGCGACCAGGCGCTCGAAGCGCTCCGTGAGCTGAAGCTGCGGGGCGAGGAGGTCGCCGTCCTGCTGGCCGACCACCGGATGCCGCGGATGACGGGGATCGAGTTCCTGGAGCAGGCTATGGACCTCTTCCCGGCGGCGCGTCGCGTCCTCGTGACGGCGTACGCCGACACCGAGGCCGCGATCGACGCGATCAACCTGGTCGACCTCGACTACTACCTGCTGAAGCCGTGGGACCCGCCGGACGAGAAGCTCTACCCGGTGGTCGACGACCAGCTCGCCGCGTGGGCGCGCAGCGAACGGCACCCGGTCGGCGAGACCAAGCTGATCGGGCACCGGTGGTCGGCCCGCTCGTCGGAGGTGCGCGAGTTCCTCGCACGCAACCAGGTCCCGTACCGCTGGTTCGCCTCCGACTCGTCCGAGGGTCGCGCGCTCGTGGCCGCTGCCGAGCTCGAGAGCCCCGAGCTGCCGGTGGTCGTCACGCCGGCCGGCGACGTGCTCGAGGCGCCGAGCGACGCGGAGATCGCCGACCGGGTGGGCCTGGTGACGCAGCCGAGCTCCGACTTCTACGACCTCGTCGTCGTCGGCGGTGGTCCGGCCGGCCTGAGCGCCGCGCTGTACGGCGCGTCCGAAGGTCTGCGGACGGTGCTGGTCGAGCGCACCGCGACCGGCGGGCAGGCCGGGCAGAGCTCGCGGATCGAGAACTACCTCGGGTTCCCCGACGGGGTCTCGGGCGCCCAGCTCGCGGACCGGGCGCGGCGGCAGGCGCTGAAGTTCGGTGCCGAGATCGTCACGACCCGAGACGCCGTCGGCCTGGAGATCAACGGCTCCGCGCGGAGCGTACGCTTCGCCGACGGGAGCAGCCTCGACGCGCAGACGGTGATCCTCGCGGGAGGTGTCGCGTACCGGCGCCTCGACGGGCCGCGCCTCGACGACATGAGCGGGCGTGGTCTCTACTACGGCTCGGCGCTCACCAACGTGAACGCGTGCTCCGACCAGGACGTGTACGTCGTCGGCGGCGCGAACTCCGCCGGCCAGGCAGCGATCGCGCTGGCGCGCGAGGCTCGCAGCGTCACCCTGCTCGTCCGTGGGCCGTCGCTCGCACAGTCGATGTCGGCCTACCTCGTCGACCAGGTCGAGGCGCACCCGCGGATCCGCGTGATGACCTCGACGGAGGTCGCGGAGGGGTGTGGCGACGGCCACCTCGAGGGTCTGGTCCTGCGCGACGTGAAGACCGGCGAGACGACGACGGTCGCGTGCGGGTGGGCGTTCGTCTTCATCGGCGCCGTGCCAGGCACCGAGTGGCTCGACGGCGTCGTCGTACGCGACCCGCACGGGTTCGTCCCCACCGGGCCGGATCTCGTCGAGGACGGCGCGAGGCCGCCGGGCTGGACCCTCGACCGGATGCCGTACCACCTCGAGAGCAGCGTCCCCGGCGTCTTCGTGGCCGGCGACGTCCGCGCGGAGTCGGCGAAGCGCGTCGCCTCCGCCGTGGGAGAAGGAGCGATGGCCGTGATGCTGGTGCACCGTTATCTGGAGCAGCTGTGAGTACGCCCGGACACCTCCCGTGCGACATCGCCGAGCTGCGCACGATGTTCCTGTTCGAGCGGCTCGAGGACTGGCAGCTGGTGTGGCTGTGCGAGCACGGGCACGTGGAGCAGGTCGAGCCCGGGTGGCTGGTCCGGGAAGGCGACCCGGCCACGTGCTTCTACGTGATGCTCGAGGGGTCGGTCGCGCTCTTCCGCACCGTCGGCGGGGACGACGTCGAGGTCTCGCGCACGACGCAGCCGGGTGTGTACACCGGTGCGTGGTCGGCGTACCTCGGTGACCGCGCCCCCCAGGGGTACGGCGGTTCCACCCGCGTGCTCGCCCCGTCGCGGTTCTTCGTCATCGACGCTGCCGACTTCTCGACCCTCATGCACGACTGGTTCCCCATGGCGGTGCACCTGCTCGAAGGCCTGTTCTTCGGGCAGCAGAACACGCAGGCCGCGATCGGCCAGCGCGAGCGGCTCCAGGCCCTGGGGCAGCTGTCGGCCGGGCTCACCCACGAGCTCAACAATCCGGCGTCGGCGGCGGTGCGTGCCACGTCGACGCTGCGGGAGCGGGTGGCGGCGATGCGGCGCAAGCTCGCCTTCATCGCCGAGGGCCCGTACGACCGCGCGACGATCGCCGCACTCATGCGGTTGCAGGACGAGGCGCTCGAGCGTCGGGCGAAGGCCCTGCAGCAGGAGCCCGTGGGCGCGCTCGAGGCCACCGACCGCGAGGACCGGATCGCCGACTGGCTCGACGAGCACGGACTCACCGATGCCTGGGACGTCGCGCCGGTGCTCGTCCAGAGCGGACTCGACGAGGAGTGGCTGCGCAGCGTCGAGGACCGGGTCGACGCCGACGCCCTCGGAGGTGCGCTGCACTGGCTCTCGTACACCCTCGAGACCGAGGAGCTGATGGCCGAGATCGAGGACGCGACCACCCGGGTCTCGACGCTGGTCGACGCCGCCAAGCAGTACTCGCAGCTCGACCGTGCGCCGTTCGTACGCACCGACGTGCACACGCTGCTCGACGCCACGCTCGTCATGCTGCAGAAGAAGCTGACGGGTCTGCAGGTCGTGAAGGAGTACGACCGGAGCATCGCGGAGGTGCCGATGTACGCGGCGGAGATGAACCAGGTGTGGACCAACCTGATCGTCAACGCCGTGCAGGCCATGGAGGGGTCGGGCACGCTCACGATCACCACGCGGCGCGTCGAGGACTGGTGCGAGGTCGAGATCGGCGACACCGGTCCCGGGATCGCGCCCGACATCCGGGACCGGATCTTCGAGCCGTTCTTCACGACGAAGGCGGTTGGTGAGGGGACGGGGCTCGGTCTCGACATCTCGTGGCGCATCGTCGTCCGCAAGCACCACGGCGACCTCCGGGTGGAGTCGGAGCCAGGAAGCACGCGCTTCACGGTCCGCATCCCGTACGACACCCCGGCCACCTGACGACCGGCCGCGTCCCCGATTTGTGGGCTTTGACAAGGAATCGAGGCGGGAGTTCCTTGCTGAATGCCACAAATCGCGGACGGGAGGGTCAGCCGAGGGTGGAGGCGCGCGCGACGAGCTCGGGCTCGAACACGATGTGCTGTCGCTCGCCGTCGCTGCCTGACTCGATCTCGGCGAGCAGCATCTCCGCGGCGCGCCGGCCCATCTCGCGCGACGGCTGCCGGATCGAGGACAGCGGGATCGCCGCCGCAGCGGCGTACTCGATGTCGTCGTAGCCGATCAGCGCGACGTCCTGCGGGGTGCTCACGCCGCCGAGGGTGAACGCCTGCAGCATCCCGATCGCGATCAGGTCGTTGGCCGCGAATACCGCGTCGGGGCGCTCGTCGGGCGGGAGCGCGACGATGCGCTGGCCCTCCGCCAGGGCCGGCTCGAGGTGCATGCCTGCGATCTCGCGGTACTCGAGGGTCGCGCCCGCGCACTCCGCGACCGCCTGTCGTGCGCCTTCGAGGCGGTCCCGGACCTGCTCGATCTCCGTGGACGCGCCGACGAAGAGGATGCGCCGCCGGCCGGTCTCGAGCAGGTGCGCCACGGCGAGGCGTCCGCCGAGGACGTCGTCGACGGACACGGAGCTGTACGACTCGGTCGAGGCGAGCCGGTCGACGAGGACCACGGCCATCCCGCGGGAGCGGAGCCGGTCGAGCCGGTCGAGCACGTCGCCGACGGGGGAGATGAGGACACCGTCGACGCGCTGCTCCTCGAAGAGGTCGAGGTACGCGGACTCGCGGGCGGCGTCCTCCGCGCAGTTGGCCAGCAGCACGCTGCGCAGCCGCGCCGTCACCTCGTCCTCGACGCCTTGGGCGACGTCGGTGAAGAACGGGTTGCGGATGTCGAGCACGATGAGCCCGACGGACCGGGAGCGGCCCTGGCGGAGCTGACGTGCGGCCTCGTTGCGGACGAACCCGAGCTCCTCGATCGCGGCGAACACGCGCTCCGCCGTCTGGGCCGAGACCTTGGTCGGGTGGTTCAGCACGTTGGACACCGTGCCGACGGAGACGCCGGCGCGCGCCGCGACGTCGCGCAGGCTGGTCGCGGGGTGGGGGTGCTGTGCTGCCACGGGAACTCCTCGTACGGGTGACAGAAGTCTGCCACTGAATCGTTTCAAAATCTCTCTTGACCATGTGTCCCAGGTCATATACGTTGTGAACGCCAGGTTAATTGAAACGATTCAAACGCGGAACCCTCTGCGCCGTGCGAACGGAAGTCGGTGAACTAGTCGATGGCAACAGCCGCCCCCGGGACGGTCGCGCTCGAGCTGCGTGACGTGTCCAAGACCTTCGGACAGGTGGTCGCCCTCAGCTCGGGCAGCCTGACCGTGACGACGGGGTCGATCCACGCTCTCGTCGGCGAGAACGGCGCCGGCAAGTCCACGATGGTCAAGATCATCGCCGGACTGTACCGCCCCGACGGGGGCACGTACGCCCTTTTCGGCGAGGCCGTCGACTTCCGCACCACCGCGGAGGCCAAGGACGCCGGGATCGCCGTGATCTACCAGGAGCCGACGCTCTTCCCCGACCTCAGCGTCACCGAGAACATCTTCATGGGCCGTCAGCCCCGCGGCCGCCTCGGACGCATCGACCGCAAGGCGATGGACACCGAGGCGCGCGCGCTGTTCGCGCGGCTCGGAGTGCCGATCGATCCCGAGCGCCCCGCAGACGGCCTCTCGATCGCCGACCAGCAGATCATCGAGATCGCGAAGGCGATCTCCCTCGACGCCCGCGTCCTCATCATGGACGAGCCGACCGCGGCACTCAGCGGCGTCGAGGTCGAGCGCCTCATGACGATCGCCCGCGCGCTGCGCGACGAGGGTCGCGCACTCGTGTTCATCTCGCACCGCTTCGACGAGGTCTTCAGCCTCTGCGACACGATCACGGTCATGCGCGACGGCGCGTACGTCTCCACCGACCGCATCGCGGACGTGACCGTCGACGACATCGTCCGCCGCCTCGTCGGGCGCGACGTCGACGACCTCTATCCCAAGCAGGAGGCCGAGATCGGGGAGGTCGTCCTCGAGATCTCCGGCCTGACGCGCGCCGGACTCTTCCACGACGTCGACCTCCAGGTGCGCCGCGGTGAGATCGTCGGCCTCGCGGGCCTCGTCGGCGCCGGCCGCAGCGAGATCGTGCAGGCAGCCTTCGGTGTCGACCCGTACGACGCGGGCACGGTGAAGGTCAACGGCAAGAAGGTGCCACCGAACGACCCTGCGGCCGCGATCCGGCTCGGCATCGCGCTCGTCCCCGAGGACCGCCGCAAGCACGGCCTCGTCCTGGACTCCACCATCACCCGCAACATCACGATGGCGATCCGCCGCCGGCTCAGCCGCGCCGGACTGCTCTCGTCCGGCGCCGAGGTCACCACCGCGCGTGACTGGGCATCGCGCCTCGAGGTGAAGACCACCACCCTCGACACGCTCGCCGGCACCCTGAGCGGTGGCAACCAGCAGAAGGTCGTCCTCGCGAAGTGGCTGAGCACCCGCCCGGACGTGCTGATCGTCGACGAGCCCACCCGTGGCATCGACGTCGGCACGAAGGCCGAGGTCCACCGGCTGCTCTCCGAGCTCGCCGGCGAGGGGATGGCTGTGCTGATGATCTCGTCGGAGCTCCCCGAGGTCCTCGGCATGGCGGACCGGGTCGTCGTCGTCCACGAGGGCCGCATCACGGCCGAGCTCAACCGCGAGGACGCCACACCCGAAGCCGTCATGTATGCCGCGACCAACACCCAGGGGGCTTCCGCATGAGCACCGCCACGCCCACCGCGCCCACCACCGCGCCGCCGCCCCCGCCGACCACCGGCGACCGGGTCCGCAAGCTGCTGCAGGCGCGTGAGACCGGCATCGTCCTCGCGTTCCTCGCCGTGCTCGCGGTGACCACGGCGATCAACCCGTCGTTCCTGTTCAGCAAGGACGGGTGGCGCGACCTCTTCCTGACGCCGTCGATCCTGGTCGTCCTCGCCGTCGGCCAGGCCATCGTCATCATCACCCGCAACGTCGACCTGTCCGTGGGCTCGATCCTTGGCCTGGTGGCGTACGCGACGGGCCGGATGTTCGTCGACACGGGCCTGCCGATCCTCGTCGTGCTGCTGCTCGGCGTCCTCTTCGGCGTCGTGCTCGGACTGATCAACGGCGCGCTGGTCGCGTTCGCGAAGGTGCCAGCGCTGGTCATCACGCTCGGCACGCTGTACGTCTACCGCGGCGTGATGATGTCGTGGGCCGGCTCTGACCGGATCAACGCCTCCGACATCCCGAGCGGTCTGCTCTCGTTCGGCACGTCGTCGATCCTCTGGATCCCGTCGCTCGCCTGGATCTCGTTCATCGTCCTCGCCATCGGGGCGTACCTCATGGGCCGCACCCGCGGCGGCCGCGAGATGTACGCGATCGGCTCGGACCCCGACGCGGCCACGCTCTACGGCCTCAAGAAGACGAAGCGCACGCTGGTCGCGTTCGCCGCCTCCGGTGGTCTCGCGGGTCTGGCCGGCGTCCTGTACGTCGCGCGCTACGGCACCATCAGCTCCGGCGCCGGTCTCGGCATCGAGTTCGAGGCGGTCGGTGCCGCGGTCATCGGCGGCGTCGCGATCTTCGGCGGCAGCGGCACCGTCCTCGGGGCCGCGGTCGGCGCCTACCTCCTGATGACCATCAACCGTGGTCTGCCGATCCTCGGCATCCAGGACTTCTGGCAGCGCGCCGTGGTCGGCCTGCTCATCATCGTCGCGATCGTGCTGGACAAGGTCCTCAAGGACCGACAGCACAAGAAGCTGCTGGCAGAGAGGGACGCCGAATGACCAGCCTGATCCACCCCTCCGACACCTCCACGCAGCAGCGCGCCCGGACGTACCGCGACCACCAGCGCCCGCTGTGGCAGCGGGTCCTGTTCAGCCGCGACGTGGCCGTGTGGGCGGCGCTGGTCGTCGTCTACCTGTACGCGTCGGCGACCGTGCCGTTCTTCGACCGGCCGATCACCATCACGTACCTGCTCCTCGACGTCGCGCCGATCCTGCTGATCGCGCTGCCGATGACCTTGGTGATCATCACGGGCGAGATCGACCTGTCGGTGGCGAGCACCGTGGCGCTCGCGAGCGTCTCGTTCGGCGTCCTGTACGACAAGGGTGCGCCGATCGTCCTCGCGGCCGTCGCCGCCCTGCTGGTTGGCGTCGTGTGCGGCGCGTTCAACGGGTTCCTCGTGACCGTGGTCGGGCTGCCGTCGCTGGCCGTCACCATCGGCACGCTCGCCCTCTACCGCGGCATCGCGGTCGGCCTGCTCGGCACGACGGCGATCACCGACTTCCCGGACGGCTGGACCGACTGGGCGCGGGGCCGCATCGGCGAGTCCGACATCCCGTCGATCATGATCCCGTTCGCGGTGCTCGCGATCGCGTTCATCATCCTGCTCCACTTCACCGCCTTCGGACGCGGCGTCTACGCGATCGGCCTCAGCGAGGGCGCGGCACGCTTCTCCGGCATCCGGGTCGAGCGCACCAAGCTGATCCTGTTCGTGCTCGCCGGCGCGGTGTCCGCGCTGGCCGGCATCTACTACACGCTCCGCTACGGCAGCGCCCGTGGCGACAACGCCAACGGCATGGAGCTGCAGGTCATCGCCGCGGTGCTCCTCGGCGGAGTCTCGATCTTCGGCGGACGAGGTGCACTTCCCGGCGTCATCGCCGGTGTGCTCCTCATCGGGGCGATCGGCAGCGCGCTGCGCCTCGCCGACCAGACCGCCGACGTCATCAACATCGTCACCGGCCTGCTGCTGGTCGTCTCGGTCGTGGGCTCCAGCGTCCTCGGCTGGATCAGCAGCAAGCGGCGAAGGCGTGGCGCCCCCGAACCCCAGCACGACAGCACCGGATCCGGCACGACCGGATCCGGACAGACAGAGCCTGGCAACACCCTGACCGACACGGACGGACCGGTCGGCGAGCGAGAGAGAGATGACCGATGACTACAGCAACCCCGAGGCGACGCGGCCTCGCCCGGTTCGTCCCGGCCGTCGCCGCAGTTCTCGGCCTGAGCCTGGTGCTCACGGCCTGTGGCGGAGGCGACGACGAGGGCGGCTCCGGCGACGGCGGCGGTGACCTGTCGGTGACCTTCCTGCCGAAGAACCTCGGCAACCCGTACTTCGACGCATCCTCGACCGGTGGAAAGGCCGCCGTCGAGGAGTTCGGCGGCACCTTCAAGGAGGTCGGCCCGTCCGAGTCGACGCCGGACTCGCAGGTCAGCTACATCAACACGCTGACCCAGCAGGGCGTCGGCGCGATCGCGATCTCCGCCAACGACCCCGAGGCCATCGGCGACGCGCTGCAGGAGGCTCGCGACGCGGGCACCAAGGTCGTGACCTTCGACTCCGACACCAACCCGGAGTACCGCGACCTCTTCGTGAGCCAGGCCGACGCGCAGGGCATCGCCACCAAGCAGGTCGAGCTCATCGCCAAGGCGATCGGTGACGAGGGCAAGATCGCGATCCTCTCCGCCTCGGCGAACGCGACGAACCAGAACGAGTGGATCAAGCTGATGGAGGAGGACCTCGCGGCGAACCACCCGAACATCGAGCTCGTCGAGACGGTCTACGGCGACGACGACGACCAGACGTCGTTCGACAAGACCGCCGCGCTTCTTCAGAAGCACTCCGACCTCAAGGGGATCATCTCCCCGACGACGGTCGGCATCGCCGCTGCGGCCCGCTACCTGTCGGACTCGCAGTACAAGGGCAAGGTCGCGCTGACCGGTCTCGGCACCCCGGACCAGATGCGTGAGTACGTCAAGGACGGCACCGTCGGCTCGTTCGCGCTGTGGAGCCCCGAGGACCTCGGCTACCTGACGGCGTTCGCGGCCAAGGCGCTCATCGACGGTGACATCAAGGGCGACGAGGGCGACACGTTCGAGGCAGGCAAGCTCGGCGAGTACACCGTCGGCGCCGACAACACCGTCATCCTCGGCGATCCGCTCGAGTTCAACAAGGACAACATCGACGACTTCAACTTCTGAGTCGACGAGGTTGACAGACCGCCCAGGCTGACCGCCTGGCGACGAACGTGGTCCCCGGCCGCCGCTGCGGCATGGGGCGGCCGGGGACCACACACCACACCACTCGGAGGAACGATGCGCCGCGTCTGCTTCCAGCTGCAGGTCCGGCACGACCGGATCGACGAGTACAAGCGCCGCCACGCCGCGGTGTGGCCCGAGATGCTCGAGGCGCTGTACGCCGCCGGCTGGCACAACTACTCGCTGTTCCTCCGGCCCGACGGGCTCCTGATCGGCTACCTGGAGACGGAGTCGCTCGAGGCGGCGCAGGCCCAGATGGCGGCCACCGACGTGAACCGTCGCTGGCAGGCCGAGATGGGCGAGCTCTTCGAGGACCTCGACGGAGCGCCCGACGAAGGCTTCCTCGAGCTGGAGGAGATCTTCCACCTCGAGGACCAGCTGGCCGCTCATCACGAGGCGGCCACGACACCGGCGGCACAGATCCCGACGGAAGAGACGAGCGCGTACGAGACCCGTGCGCATGGAGAGAGCAACTGACATGACGAACTTCGCTGACATCTCGTCGCGGCTCGCGGAGCAGGAGATCGAGGTCCCCTCGTGGGCCTACGGCAACTCCGGGACGCGGTTCAAGGTCTTCGGCTCGCCCGGCACCCCGCGCACGGTCGAGGAGAAGATCGCCGACGCGGCCGCCGTACACCGCTTCACCGGCCTCGCGCCCCGCGTCGCGCTGCACATCCCGTGGGACGAGGTCGACGACTACGCGGCGCTGCGCCGCTACGCCGAGGACCAGGGCATCGGGCTCGGCACGATCAACAGCAACACCTTCCAGGACGACGACTACAAGCTCGGTGCCCTCACGCACACCGACGCGAAGATCCGCCAGAAGGCGATCGACCACCACTTCGCCTGCATCGACGTCATGGACGCGACGGGCTCGCGCGACCTCAAGATCTGGCTGGCCGAGGGCAGCAACTACCCGGGCCAGGCCGACATCCGGGGACGCCAGGACCGCCTCGCGGAGTCGCTCGCGACGATCTACGAGCGTCTCTCGGACGAGCAGCGCCTCGTCCTCGAGTACAAGTTCTTCGAGCCGGCGTTTTACCACACGGACGTGCCGGACTGGGGCACCGCGTACACCCAGGTGGCAGCGCTCGGCGACAACGCCCTGGTGTGCCTCGACACCGGCCACCACGCACCGGGCACCAACATCGAGTTCATCGTCGCCCAGCTGCTGCGGCTCGGGAAGCTCGGCTCGTTCGACTTCAACTCGCGCTTCTACGCCGACGACGACCTGATCGTGGGCGCCGCGGACCCGTACCAGCTGTTCCGGATCCTCTTCGAGGTGATCCGTGGCGGCGGGTACGGCACCGACGGCGACACCGCCTTCATGCTCGACCAGTGCCACAACATCGAGAAGAAGATCCCCGGGCAGATCCGTTCGGTGCTCAACGTCCAGGAGATGACGGCGCGCGCGCTGCTCGTGGACACCGCCGCGCTGACCGCGGCACAGGAGGAGGGGGACGTCCTGCTCGCGAACGAGATCTTCATGGACGCCTTCTACACCGACGTGCGCACAGATCTCGCCGCGTGGCGCGAGGAACGAGGGCTGCCGGGCAACCCGATGCAGGCCTACCTCGCCAGCGGGTACCAGGAACAGATCGAGGCCGAGCGGGTCGGCGGCACCCAGGCCGGATGGAGCTGAACACGATGACCACCACCGAGTCCCACACGAACGTGACTGCACAGTCGCTGATCGAGCGCTCGAACCGCCTCGGCGCCGACCCGCGCAACACCAACTACGCCGGCGGCAACACGTCCGCCAAGGGCACGGAGACCGACCCCGTCACGGGCGAGGCCGTCGAGCTGCTCTGGGTGAAGGGCTCCGGCGGAGACCTCGGCACGCTCAAGGAGTCCGGCCTCGCCGTCCTCCGGCTCGACCGGATGCGCTCGCTCGTCAACGTCTACCCGGGCGTGGAGCGCGAGGACGAGATGGTCGCCGCGTTCGACTACTGCCTGCACGGCAAGGGCGGCGCCGCCCCGTCGATCGACACCGCGATGCACGGCCTCGTCGACGCCGCGCACGTCGACCACCTCCACCCCGACTCCGGCATCGCGATCGCGACCGCGGCCGACGGCGAGAAGCTCACCGAGACGATCTTCGGCGACAAGGTCGTGTGGGTCCCGTGGCGCCGCCCCGGCTTCCAGCTCGGTCTCGACATCGCCGAGATCAAGGACAAGAACCCGCAGGCGATCGGCTGCATCCTCGGCGGCCACGGCATCACCGCCTGGGGCGACACGTCCGAGGAGGCGGAGCAGAACTCGCTCTGGATCATCCGCACGGCCGCGGCGTACATCGAGGAGCACAGCGTGGCCGAGCCGTTCGGCCCGGCCCTCGACGGGTACGCCGCCCTGCCCGAGGCCGACCGCCGGACCAAGGCTGCCGCGCTGGCGCCGACGATCCGCGGCATCGCCTCGCAGGACCGGCCGATGGTGGGTCACTTCACCGACGCCGACGTCGTGCTGGACTTCCTCGCCCATGCCGAGCACCCGCGGCTGGCCGAGCTCGGCACGTCGTGCCCTGACCACTTCCTGCGCACGAAGGTCAAGCCGCTCGTGCTCGACCTCCCCGCAGGCGCCTCGGTCGAGGACTCGATCGCCCGCCTCAAGGAGCTCGCGGTCTCCTACCGCGAGGACTACCAGGCCTACTACGACCGGCACGCCACCCCGGAGAGCCCCGCCATCCGTGGCGCGGACCCGCTCATCGTGCTCGTCCCGGGCGTCGGCATGTTCAGCTTCGGCAAGGACAAGCAGACCGCCCGCGTCGCCGGTGAGTTCTACGTCAACGCGATCAACGTGATGCGCGGCGCCGAGGGCCTGTCGACGTACGCGCCGATCGACGAGTCGGAGAAGTTCCGCATCGAGTACTGGGCGCTGGAGGAGGCCAAGCTCCAGCGGATGCCGAAGCCGAAGCCGCTCGCCACCCGCGTCGCGCTCGTCACCGGCGCCGCATCCGGCATCGGCAAGGCCACGGCGGAGAAGCTCGCCGCCGAGGGCGCCTGCGTCGTCATCGCCGACCTGTCGCTGGAGAACGCCCAGGCGGCCGCCGCCGAGATCGGCAGCACCGACGTCGCCGTCGGCGTCCACGTCGACGTGTCGAGCGCCGACGCCGTCCAGTCGATGGTCGAGGCGGCGGTCCTCGCCTTCGGTGGCGTGGACCTCGTCGTGAACAACGCCGGCCTTTCGCTCTCGCGCTCGCTGCTCGAGACCACCGAGAAGGACTGGGACCTCCAGCACGACGTGATGGCGAAGGGCTCGTTCCTCGTCGCCAAGGCCACCGCGAAGGTGATGATCGAGCAGGAGATGGGCGGCGACATCGTCTACATCTCCTCGAAGAACTCGATCTTCGCGGGACCGAACAACGTCGCGTACGGCGCGGCGAAGGCCGACCAGGCGCACCAGGTGCGGCTGCTCGCCGCCGAGCTGGGCGAGCACGGCATCAAGGTCAACGGCGTCAACCCCGACGGCGTCGTCCAGGGCTCCGGCATCTTCGCCAGCGGCTGGGGCGCCAACCGTGCCGCGGTCTACGGCGTCGAGGAGAAGGACCTGGGCAAGTTCTACGCGCAGCGCACCATCCTCAAGCGCGAGGTGCTGCCGTCGAACATCGCCAACGCGGTCTTCGTGCTCTGCAGCGCCGAGCTGAGCCACACGACCGGACTGCACATCCCGGTGGACGCGGGCGTCGCTGCCGCGTTCCTCCGCTGAGGGCGGGCATGGCTGAGCCCGGTCCCGTGCACGTCGCAGCGGTCGACCTCGGTGCCACCAGCGGACGCGTGGTGGTGGCCGAGGTCGGCCCCGGCGGCGTACGGCTCGACGTCGTGCACCGCTTCGCGAACACCCCGGTACGCCTGACCGACGGCCTGCACTGGGACGTCGTCGGGCTGTTCCGGGAGGTCGTCGACGGCCTGCGGCTCGCCGTACGCTCGACACCCGACGTCGCCGGTGTGGCGGTCGACAGCTGGGCCGTCGACTACGCCCTGCTGCGCGACGGCCGGATGGTCTCGACGCCGTTCCACTACCGCGACTCCCGCAACGCCGCCGCGGTCGAGGCTGTGCACGCGGCGGTGGACCCGGCCGCGCTGTACGCCCGCAACGGGCTGCAGCACCTGCCGTTCAACACGGTCTTCCAGCTCGTCGCCGACGGCGCCCACCTGGAGCACGCCGACACGATGCTGCTCGTCCCGGACCTGATCGGGCACTGGCTCACCGGCTACGTCGGGGCCGAGGTCACCAACGCCTCGACGACCGGCCTGCTCGACGTGACGAACGCGTCGTGGGACGTCGAGCTGGCCACGACGCTCGGCATCCCTGCGGAGATCCTGGCGCCCTTGACGCCGTCGGGCGCCACGCTCGGCGGGCTGCTCCCGCACGTCGCTGCGGAGCTCGGTGGCCACGACCTCGCCGTCACGACCGTCGGCTCCCACGACACTGCCTCGGCGATCGCCGGGACGGTGCTCGGGCCGGACGACGCGTACGTGTCCTGCGGGACGTGGGGGCTGGCGGGCCTGGAGCTCGAGCGTCCCGTCCTCGCGGACGAGGCGCGCCAGGCCGGCTTCACGAACGAGGGCGGCGTCGACGGACGGGTCCGGTTCCTCCACAACGTCATGGGGCTCTGGCTCCTGAGCGAGTCGGTGCGCACGTGGGAGCGCGAGGACGGCCGGGCGATCGACCTGCCGTCGCTGCTCGCGGCCGCGGCCGAGGTGGAGGCGCCGCTCGTGTTCGACGTCGACGACCCCCGTTTCCTGCCGCCGGGCGACATCCCGGCGCGCATCCGGGCGTACGCGTCCGAGCACGGGCTGCGCCCGCCGGCGGACCGCGTCGAGACGACACGGGCGATCCTGGAGAGCCTCGCCGACGCTTTCGCGACGACGCTGCACCGGGCCGCCGAGCTCGCTGGCCGCCGGATCCACCGGATCCAGGTCGTCGGAGGCGGCGCCCTCAACACCCTGCTGTGCCAGCTCACCGCCGACCGTTCGGGCCTCGAGGTCCTCGCCGGCCCCGTCGAGGCCACCGCGCTGGGCAACGCGCTCGTCCAGGGTCGTACCCTCGGCGCCGTCTCGGGGGACCTGGATGCGCTGCGTGCCCTGGTCGGGCGCACGCTGGAGCAGAAGCACTACCGCCCTCGCCCGCTCCGCAGCACCAACCCGCTCGTCGCTCGAAAGGTCTTCTGATGGATCGCCGCGTACCCCGTCCCCGTGACTTCGGACCGCTGCTCAAGTTCAAGAAGCCGGTGCTGAGCCCGCGCAAGCGCCGGCTCGCCGCGGCGCTCACGATCGAGGACCTGCGCGCCATCGCGAAGCGGCGTACCCCGAAGCCGGCCTTCGACTACACCGACGGCGCCGCGGAGGAGGAGCTGTCGCTGGCTCGTGCACGTCAGGCGTTCCAGGACGTGACGTTCCACCCGCGGATCCTGCGCGACGTCTCCAAGGTCGACACGTCGCGTGTCGTCCTCGGGGCCCCGTCGGCGCTCCCGTTCGGGATCGCGCCGACCGGCTTCACACGGATGATGCAGACCGAGGGGGAGTACGCCGGCGCGTCGGCGGCCGGCGCGGCGGGCATCCCGTTCGCGCTGTCGACGATGGGCACCGCCTCCATCGAGGACGTCCGCGCCGCGAACCCGGCCGGGCGCAACTGGTTCCAGCTGTACATGTGGAAGGACCGCGACCGCTCCATGGCGCTGGTCGAGCGCGCCGCGGCCGCCGGGTTCGAGGCGCTGGTCGTGACGGTCGACGTCCCCGTCGCCGGCGCGCGCCTGCGTGACGCCCGCAACGGCATGACGATCCCGCCGACCCTGACGCCGAGGACCGTGCTGAACGCGATCCCGCGCCCGGCGTGGTGGATCAACTTCCTCACGACCGAGCCGCTCGCGTTCGCGTCGCTCGACCGCTGGTCCGGCACCGTCGCGGAACTGCTCGACACGATGTTCGACCCGACGGTCGACTACGAGGACCTCGCCTGGATCAAGGAGCAGTGGCCCGGCAAGCTCGTCGTCAAGGGTGTGCAGAGCGTCGAGGACGCCTCGCGCCTCGCCGAGATGGGCGTGGACGCCATCGTGCTGTCCAACCACGGCGGCCGCCAGCTCGACCGGGCGCCGATCCCGTTCCACCTGCTGCCCGAGGTCGCACGGGAGGTCAAGGGCTCCACGGAGATCCACCTCGACACCGGGATCATGTCCGGTGCCGACATCGTGTCGGCGATCGCGCTCGGGGCGGACTTCACGCTGATCGGCCGCGCGTACCTGTACGGCCTGATGGCCGGCGGGCGCCCCGGCGTGGACCGGGCGATCGAGATCCTCTCCACCCAGATCGAGCGGACGATGCGACTGCTCGGGGTCAGCAGCCTCGACCAGCTCGAGCCCGGACACGTGACGCAGCTGCAACGGCTCCTGCCGAGGAGCTGACCACAGGTGAGGGGCTGACCTCGATGAGGGGGATGGGGGGAACGATGACGCGGGGTGGCCACGTCCGGCGTGTCGGTCGTCCGAGCCCGCTCGACCGCGAGGACCTCGTCCTGCTGGACCTGGTCTCGCAGGGCCTGACCGTGGAGGCGGTCGGCCGTCGTCTGCTGCTCTCGGAGCGGACGGTGCGCCGACGACTGCGGGCGGTGTGCTCGACCCTGGACGTCTCGACGCCGATCGAGGCCGTCGTCTGGGCCGTCCGCCGCGACCTCATCTGACCCGACCACGTCCTGGCGTCCTGCGGTCACTCCCTGGCTCCCCGGGTCACCAGCGGTGACCCGGGGAGCCAGGACAGCGTCCCGGGGAGGGCGTCAGCGGGGGAGCGGGACGAACTGCGTCTTCCCTGCCCCGACCTCGAAGACCACGCGGTCACCCACCGTCCCGACCAGTCGTGCATCGGTGTTGCCGACGGCCTTGTACGACGCACCGTCGATCTTCGGCAGCTCCACCCGCGCCGTCACGTTGACCGGCACCTCGAGCGACGCGCGTACGCCGTGCCGCTTGCGCTCCCAGCTCAGCGCGACCTCGCCGCGCTGCGTCGGCACGGAGCCGGACGCGCGGTCGAGCCCGGACGCCGGCGGGACGATCCGGACGGTCGACCCGCCCGCGCCGTCCGGCCGGATGCCCAGCAGCGTCTCCGTCACGTCGACCGCCGCCTGAGCTCCCCAGCCGTGCGACTGGCTGTGGTTCGAGCCGGCGTCGAGCGTCCACGCCTCCCAGGTGAACGTGCCGTCCTGCGCGAGGATGTTGGCGAACCCGAGGTCGTCGGGATTCGTCAGCAGCCGCAGCACCGCGTCGGGCCGGTCGGCCTTCCCCAGCGCCTGGAGCAGGCGGTGCACGGTCATCGGCCCCTGCTTCATCCCCATCCCGGCGAGGTGCTCGGCCAGCGCCGGCAGGTCCGAGGCCGGCGCGACGTCGAACGCCACCGCGAACGACGTGCTGTGCTGTCCGGCGTGGTCGCTCTGCGTCCCGTCGGCGCGCAGGCCGTCGACGTACACCCCGTCCGTACGGCGGAGCTTCCCGTTCATCGCCTCGACGAGTCCGTCCTCCGCCGACCGGTACGCCGCCGCCTCCGCGGCGGGCCGGTCGAGCGCCTCCGCCATGTCGGCCGTACGGCGCAGGACCTCAACGCCAAGGGCGTTGATGACGGTCCGCGCGGCGGTGCCCATGTCGTACCCGAAGCGTCCGGGCTCGGGCCAGTCGACGATGCCGTACTGGTATGCCCCGCTGCCACCGGTCAGGTTCGTGACCAGCCCCGCGGTCGGCCCCGACGTGGGGATGTGGCGGCGGACGTACTCGGCGGTCCGCTGGATCGACGGGTACGCCTCCTCGAGCAGCGCCCGATCGCCGGTGACCTGGTAGTAGCGCCACACCCAGTCGACGAACATCTCGGTGTAGTCCGGGATGTCGCGCTTGCCGTCACCGTTCGGATAGACGGCGTTGTAGCGGCCGGCATCGTTCGGGTTGGAGCTCCAGTGCCGCTTCTCCGAGGCGAGGAACTCGCGGATCGCCTGCTGCGTCGCGTCCCGCTCCGCGAAGCCCTGCATCGTCGCGTACGAGATGTTGGCGGCGTCGCCGAGGAACTGTCCCTTCTCGCGGGTCGGGGTGTCGACGAACGCCTCCTGGACCGAGTACAGCGCCGAGCGCTGCATCATGTCCCACACCGCGTCGAGGGTCTCGTCGTCGCTGTCGAACGTGGCCTCCTGCCCCTCGGGCACGGTGGTGTGGACGACGACGGCGGACACGTCGCGGCGATCGATCTCCTCCCCGGCCGCCGGGATCTCGAGGTAGCGGAAGCCGAGGTGCGTGAACGCCTCGAACGACTGCTCGCCGTCGACCTGGGTGTACGGGTACACCATGTTGGTCCCCTGCGTCTGCAGCGTGGACGTGCCGACGCGGCCGTCCTCGTTGAGGGTGTACCCGGCCCGCATCTGCACGACGCGACCCGCGACCCCGTCGTCGAACCGGACGACCGGCCGCGCTGGGATGACCTTCCCGAAGTCGGCGACCACGGTGCCGTCGTCGGCGGTCAGCATCCGCACCGGACGCGCTGTCGACTCGTCGATGCGCGTCTCTTGGCCCTGCAGGTGCGTGAACGGCGCGGCGGGGTGCGTACCGAGCACGACGGCGTCGGCCCAGCCGGTGTCGTCGAACCCGTCCTCGTCCCACCCTTCCAGCGCGGCCTTGCGGACGCCGTCGAGGTGCTCGATCTGCTCGCCCTCGCCGTTGCGGCGGCCCGCCTGGACGTACGGGCCTTCGGTCACCTTCCACGTGCCGTCGGTGACGACGGTCTGCGTGGACCCGTCGGCGTACTCGATGACGACGCGCGCGAGCACACCCGGGACGCCGGCCGGTCGGCCCTGACCCGAGCCGTACCAGTGCGCGACGAGCCCGAGCCCGACCTCACGCTCGCCCTTGACGAGGTCGGTGACGTCGCTGGCCTGGTAGTAGCCCTCGCCCGGGTACGAGAAGGACTGGCCGCGGTCGGCACGCTTCCCGTCGATCCAGAGCTCGTAGGTGTGGCTCGCCGCGACGTACGCCCGTGCGCGGACGACCTTGCGTCCCTGCAGCGCGACGTCCTTGCGCGCCAGCGTCCACTCGTCGGCCTGACGTCCTGGCGCCGCGACCTCCCAGGCGCCGAGGCCACCCGAGAAGTCGTCGGCCAGCAGGACCGTGCCGTCGGCGGCGGTGACGCGGACGTCGTCGAAGTCCGCGCTCTCGTTGGAGGCTTCGCGGAAGCCGATGCCGCCGGGGGCGAACGTCGCGTCCGTCCGTTGGTCGACCTGGACGTCGTCGACGAAGGTCGTGAACGTCGAGCCGCGGACCTCGATCCGTACGCGGTAGTCCTGTCCGGCGACGATCGCGAGCGGCGTCGTGGCGAGGACCGTGTGCGAGCCGTTGCGCTGCAGGTGCGCGCGGAAGCCGTTGGCCGTCGACAGCTGCCACATGTAGCCGTTGCGACGGTCCGCGTTGCGGAAGACGATCCCGGCGCCGCCGGTGCGGGGGCGCACGGTGACCTCGTACGTGTAGTCGGTCCACTCCGCGCTGTTCTTCGCGAGCGTGACGTCGCCGCCGGTGACGCGGGCGCGACCGTCCTCGACGACGACCGGTGCCGCACCACCCGGTGGGCGCTGGATCCACTGCGCGCCGTCCCAGTCGGCGTCGGAGATGCCGGTCTCGAACGTCGCTGCCTTCGCCCACGGCGACGAGCGCCGCGTGCGGTCCCACGTGCGGACCGTCCAGGTGTACTCGGAGCCGGCGTCGAGCGCGGGTCCCTCGTACGCGACGTAGGCCTGCTGGTCGGACTCGACCTTGCGGCTGTCCCAGACCGTACGACCGTCGTCGTCGCTGACCTTGACCTGGTAGGCCGTCTGGACCTCGCCGGGATCACGATCCTGGGGGAACCAGCCGAAGGCGGGCGCGCCCTCGACATTGAGCGGGTGCGGGGTGTCGTCGACGGTCAGGGTGCGTGGCGCGCTGGGGGCGTGGCCGGCGGCGGCCACCGCTGGTGCGGCGACCACGGCGGCGCCGGTGACCAGGCACGTCGCGGCGACCAGGGACGTCCCGGTGATGGCCGTGATGCTCCTCGTTCTCATCGCTTCCTCTCGTGGGGTCGGACGGTGGTTGAACGTACGTCTTTTGAACGTTTCAATCGACCGTAGGGTGACCTGGGTCACGCGTGAAGGGATCTGACCGCATCCGGCCACGGAGAGTGGCTCGCGGCGCGGAAAGTGTGGCTCGCGGCGCGGGAAGGGTGGCTCGCGGCGCGGAGAGGGTGACTCGCGACGCGGGAAGGGTCCCCGAGCCGGGCGGCTCGGGGACCCTTCGTCGGGTGGTGCCGTCAGGAGACCGGCAGCGACCACACGTCCGCGATCGAGGGGTCGTAGTCGGCCCCCGTGTCCTGGAAGCGGACCCGGACCACGCCGTCGGCCGTCAGGTCGGGACGGTCGACGAGCACCTGGTACGTCTGCGCTCCCGCACCACCTTCCGTACGTCGGGCGTCGTGGCTGTGCACGACCACCCCGTCGACGACGATGTCGTACGTCTTGCGGCGCGCACCGTCGTACGTCTCGATCGCCCGCAGCACGAACGCCTGGCCGGCCGGGACCGCGAGGTCCGTCTCGAACCAGCCGCCCGGGTACGACGAGTGCGTGTAGCGCCGCGTCAGCCCGGCCTCGACGTTGGTGCCGGAGTGCTCCGACGCCGTGAGCCCGTGCGCCTGCTCCGACGCGGCGAGACCGATGTCCACGTGGTCGACCGCGCCCTCTGGCGGCGTGGCCAGCGTGACCGCGAGGCTCGTGGCGGCCTGCTGCGACTCGACCTCGCCCGTCGACGCCGTGAGCGTCAGCGCGCCGGCGACCACCGTGGTCGGGACGACCGCCGTGACCGCCACCTCGCGCGTCTCGCCTGCGGGCACCGAGTACGCCGTCGGCTCTGGCGACAGCGTGCCGTCAGGTCCGGCGACGCTCAACGAACCGCTCGCGGCACGCGCGCTGTGGTTGCGTACGACCGCAGTCACCGTCACCCGGTCGCCCGCCGTCGCGGTGGCCGGCGCCACCGATGCCGAGTCGAGCGTCAGCGTCGGCGACACCACCACGTCGGCGGCGACGGGAAGGGTCGCCACGCCCCAGCTCTGCCGGTACGAGACGGTGCCGGCGAGCGTCGAGGTGCCGACCGGTGTGCCCTCGGGGACGGCCACGTCGTACAGGTGCGTGACCGTCTTGCCCGCGCCGACCGAGCCGGGCCGGGAGCCGACCGGCTTGACCGACCAGCCCGACGCCGACCGCAGCGTGCTGGAGACGTTCGGCAGCGCCTTGCCGCCGGTGTTCTGCAGCGTGACCGCAACCCGCACGGTGTCGCCCGCGAGGTGGACGGTGCCCTGCGGCTCGGCCTTCGCGACCGCGCCGACGATCACGCCGGACGCTGCCGAGAGGTCGCCGTCGATGCGCGCCAGCGTCGCCTTCAACGCCTCCGCGGTCGGCTTGTCGACGAGCCGCAGCACCCGCTGGAGGTCGACCCACAGCTCGAGCGCGGACACGGTCGCGAGGGCCTGGTGCGTCCGCGCGGTCGCGCCTTCGCGGTCCCCCGCGGACTGGGCCGCACGGGCCTGCTCGATCTGACGGTCGAGCGTCGCGACCTCGCCCTGAAGGTGACGCTTGAGCAGCGAGGTGAGCAGCCCGCGCGTCGCGAGCGCGTCGACCTGACCGGCGAGGACGTCGGCGCCGGTCGCCGCCTCACCGAGCTCGCCGAGCGCGCGGTCGATGCCGAAGTGGTAGTCGCCCGACCCCACCTCGTACACCGCGTGACCGTCCTTCATCTCCACGAACCGGACGCTCTCGGCAGACTCGGCGGGTGCGCCGCCCTCGGTGACCGCCCAGCGGTTCGGGGCCGGGACACGGACTTGTGCGGTGGCGTTCGCCGGCACGGAGACCTCGAGGTCGAGGCCGCCCGCCACCTTCTTCCAGGCGCTGCGGACCGTGCCGTACCGGGTCTGGACCGCGTACGTCGCGTGGTCGATGCCGTCGCCGGCCTCGGGCGCGACGAGCACCTTGCGGTAGCCCGGCTCGAGGGCGGAGACGCCCGCCATCGTCCGGTACATCCACTCGCCGACCGCGCCGTACGCGTAGTGGTTGAACGAGTTCATGCCGACGTCGTTGAAGGTGCCGTCGGGGTTGATCGAGTTCCAGCGCTCCCAGATCGTGGTCGCGCCCTTCCCGATCTCGTAGCCCCACGAGGGGTAGTCCTCGTTCTGGAGCAGCCGGTACGCGATGTCGGTGCGGCCGGCCTTCGTCAGCGCCGGCAGCAGCCCGTCCACGCCGAGGAACCCGGTCGACAGGTGGTAGTCGCGGCGCTCGAGCGTCTCGACGAACTGGTCGACGAGCGCATCGCGCCGGTCGGCGGGCTCGAGGTCGTTCGTCAGCGTGAGGATGTACGCGGTCTGGCTGTCGCCCTTGACCGTGCCGTCCGCGCTGATGAACGCGTCCTGGTACGCCGTACGGATCGCCTCGTACCGCTCCTGGTACGCCGCTGCGTCGGCGTCGTTGCCGATCGCCTCGGCCATCTGCGCGAACTCACGGGTGCTCTTCGCGACGAAGGCGGTGTCCAGCACGTCGGCCGGGGTGCTGTCGTCGAGGTTGAGCCAGTCGAGGTAGCCGCCGGCCGAGCGGATGTGGTTCGTCGAGTCGGCCGCGAGGAAGTCGACGTACTTGCGCATCATCGCGTAGTTGTCACGGATGACCTGGGTGTCGCCGTACGCCTGCCAGAGCGTCCACGGCACGTGCACGCCCGCGTCCATCCAGCCCGCTGACTCGTACCCGCCGTCGAAGCGACCGGGGATGATCGGCGCGACGCCCGGGAGCGACCCGTTGGGCCGCTGGGTGTCGCGGAGGTCCTGGAGCCACTTGTCGAGGAACGTCTGAGCATCCATGTCGTACACGGCCGTCCGGGCGAACACGTTGATGTCGCCGGTCCACCCCATCCGCTCGTCGCGTGCCGGGGTGTCGGTCGGGATCGAGAGGAAGTTGCCGCGCATGCCCCACACGATGTTGCGGTGCAGCTGGTCGACGAGGTCCGACGACGTGTCGAGCTCGGAGGTGAGCTCGCCGTCGGTGCCGACGACGACGCCGACGAGGTCCTCGGCGTCGGGCGCCTCGTCCACGCCGCTGATCTCGACGTAGCGGAACCCGTGGAACGTGAACGCCGGCTCGTACGTCTCGGCGTCGTCGGAGCCGAGCGTGTAGTAGTCGGTCGCCTTCGCGCTGCGCAGGTTCGCGGTGTAGAGGGTGCCGTCAGGGTTGAGGACCTCGCCGTGCCGGATCTTGACGGTGTCGCCCTCGTCGCCGTCGATGGTGACGCGGACGTGGCCGACCATGTTCTGGCCGAGGTCGTACAGGTAGACGCCGTCGGTCGGCGAGTCGATGCGCTTCGCGTCCGTGAGCTCCTGGGTGACGCGGACCGGTGGCGCGGTCTGCGGTTCCAGGGTGTCCACCGGCTCGTCGCGCGTGACGACGTCGGACCAGCCCTCGGGCTCGTACGACGCCTCGTCCCAGTCGCCGAGCGCGTCGGCGCGGCGCTGGTCGTACGCCTCGCCGTCGAGGAGGTCGGCCTCGCGGACGGGTCCGTCGGTGGTGCTCCACGTGCCGTCGGTGGAGACGGTCGTCGACGTGCCGTCGGTGAAGTCGACCTGCAGCTGCGCGATCAGCGAGGTGTCGGTGCCGTAGGTGTTGGGGCCGAACATCGCGATCTTGCCGGTGTACCAGCCGCGGGCGAGCTCGGCGCCGAAGGCGTTGTCACCGCTGCGCACGAGGTCGGTGACGTCGTACGTCTGGTGGTCGATGCGCTTGTCGTACGCCGTCCAGCCGGGTGCGAGCTCGTCGTCGCCCACGCGCTCCCCGTTGAGGTGGAGGCGGTAGACGCCGCGCGCCGACGCGTACACGCGGGCGCGGGCGACCTCCTTGTCGGCGAGGTCGAACTCCTTGCGCAGCAGCGGCACCGGGTCGTCCTGGCGCAGCCACGCCTCGGGTCCGGCGTTGTCGACCTTCAGCGCGCCGCCGGCGACGGTGCCCGCGGCGAAGGTGCGGTCGCCCTCGTCGAAGGTGGTGTCGACGAGGGTCGAGCCGTCCTTCGAGGTCACGGTGACGTCGTGGACGGTGCCCGTCTCGGGGTTGCTGGTCCGGAAGCCCATCGATCCCGGACCGGTGAACGTCGTGTCGGTGCGCTCGTCGAGGAGCGTGCCGTCGACCGACGTACGGATCGTGGTGCCGTCGACCTCGATGCGGTAGCGGTGCTCGGCGGAGAAGTCGAAGCCCGCCGGGAAGGGCTTGGCCGAGAGGACGCGGTAGGCGCCGTCCTTCACGTGCGGGCGCAGCGACCTCTCGGCGGCGCTGATCTGCCACATGTAGGCGTGCTCGGTGTCGCGACCGCGGAAGTACACGCCGAGGGCGCCGGAGATCTCCGAGGCCGTGAACTCGACCGCGTAGTCCTTCCACTCCTGGCCGAGCTGCGGGCGCGCGGCGCCGACCCACGAGGCGTCCCACTCGGAGGCGCTCAGCAGGCCGGTCTCGAACGTCGCCGGCTCGCTCCACGCGGAGGCGGCGCCCCGGTCGTCCCAGGCGCGGACGGACCAGACGTATCCGGTGCGCGAGGTGAGGGCGGGGCCGTCGTACGGAACCTCGACCGACCGGCCGGACTCGACCTTGCCGCTGTCCCAGACGTCGGGGTCGGCGAGCCGGGACGCGCTGGTGGCGACGCGGACCTGGTACGCGGACTGGGTGACTCCGCGTCGATCCGCGTCGAGGCGCCAGCTCAGGCGCGGGGCCTCGCCGCCGATGCCGAGCGGGTTCTCGGTGCTGTTGGCGCGCAGGGTGCCGACGCCCGGGGGACTCGATGTCGCGGACGGCGCCGGTGCGCCGGCGGCGGGTGCGGTGGCAGGCGCTTGGATGCCGACCAGCACCGCGCCGGCGGCCAGGAGAGCAAGAGCGCGAGTACGGACGACCACGGTGGCTCCTTCGCTGTGCGTGGAACGTTTGAACGTTTCAAACCGGGTGACGAACTCGAACCTAGAGTGACCCGCATCACACTGCTAGAGATGTGTCCGCTTCCGGTCACGCGCCCGAGCCGCAAGAACGCCGTTGTCGCAGAACTGTCAGATGCGTACGGTTTCCTGTGGGGATGGCAGTGTTGTGCTGCCACGGACGGGGGCACCATGACGGCTGTTGCAACGACCGAGCTCGACATCGAGGAGTACCGGCGCGAGCTGACCGGCTACTGCTACCGCATGCTCGGCTCGGCCTTCGACGCCGAGGACGCGGTCCAGGAGACGATGGTCCGCGCGTGGCGCAGCCTCGACAAGTTCGAGGGCCGGTCCTCGTTGCGGTCGTGGCTCTACCGCATCGCCACCAACGTCTGCATGGACTCGCTGGGGTCCGGCCAGCGCCGCGCGCGTCCCATGGACCTCTCCGCGACCGCGTGGCAGCCGGTCGCCGACTCGCTCGCCGCTCAGCGCGCCAACGAGGCGTGGATGGAGCCGATGACCGACGAGCGGATCCTCCCCGACTCCGCCGACCCGGCCGACGTCGCGGTCGGGCGCGAGTCGATCCGGCTCGCCTTCGTGGCCGCTCTGCAACACCTCCCGCCCCGGCAGCGCGTCGTGCTCGTCCTCCGCGAGGTGCTCCGCTGGAAGGCCGCCGAGGTCGCCGACCTGCTCGACACGTCGGTGGCATCGGTGAACAGCGCGCTGCAGCGGGCACGATCGACGTTGAGCAACGTCCAGTCCGAGTCCGGCGACGCCTACGACCCGCTCGACGCCGCGCAGCAGGAGCTCCTCGAGAAGTACGTCGCCGCCTTCGAGGCGTACGACATCGACACGTTCGTCACGCTGCTCCGCGAGGACGCGACGCAGAGCATGCCGCCGTACGAGATGTGGATCCAGGGCCGTGACGACATCCGGACCTGGATGCTCGGGCCCGGTCAGCACTGCCGCGGCTCGCGGATGGTGCCGATGATCGTCAACGGAGCCCCCGGGCTCGCGCAGTGGCGTGCGGCTCCCGAGGGCGGCTACGTGCCGTGGGCGCTCTACGTGCTCGACGTCCGTGACGGAGCAGTCGCCAACATCTCGACGTTCCTCGACACGCGGCTCTTCTCGCTGCTCGGCATCCCGGAGACGCCGCCGGCGTGATCCGCGTTGGTTCCCGATGTCACACCTGCGGCGGCCACGTCGTCCCCAGGGTGAGAGCACATCGAGGACGGAAGGAACGGCCATGAGGATCGCAGTCGCCGGAGGCACCGGCACACTGGGGAGTGCTGCCAGTGCCGCGCTCGAGGACCGCGGGCACGAGGTGCGGGCGCTGAGCCGGCACAGTGACTTCCCGGTCGACCTGAGCACGGGGGAGGGCCTCGCCGCAGCGCTCGAGGGGTGCGACGTCGTGGTCGACTGCAGCAACGGCAGCAGCCTCAAGCAGGCCGAGGCGGTCCTGGTCGACGGCTCACGGCGACTCCTCGAGGCGGAGGTCGCCGCCGGCGTCGGGCACCATCTCGCCATCTCGATCGTGGGGTGCGACAAGGTGCCGGGGTTCGGCTACTACCGCGCGAAGGTCGCGCAGGAGGCGGTCGTCAAGGCCGGCAGCGTGCCGTGGACGATCCTGCGAGCCACGCAGTTCCACCCGTTCGTCGACGGCCTCTTCGCCGGCGCCGCGAAGGCCGGCGTACGCCCCTCGCTGGCCGTCCCGGTCCAGCCGGTCGACGTCCGCGACGTCGCTGCCACGATCGCCGACCTGGTGGCGTCCGAGACGCACGAGGCCGCCGGCGGTGGCCGAACGCTCAACCTCGTGGGGCCGGAGGTCATGACCCTCCGCGACCTCGGTCGCGTGCGGCGCACGGTGACCGGACGCGGACGCGTCCCGCTGCGGATCCCGCTGTGGGGAGGCGCCCTGAGGGCTGCGCGTGACGGTGCGCTCGTCGACGAGTCAGCCGACCTGCGCGGAGCACGCTCGTACGAGGCCTGGCTGAAGGAGTCGGTGCACGCATGATCGGGCAGCGCGCATGAGCGGCGGCGGCTCCGACCTGGAGGCCGAGGCCCTGGCAGCGCGGTTCGAGGAGCACCGCCGCCACCTCGAGCACGTCGCGTACGCGGTCACGGGGTCGATGGCAGCAGCAGAGGACTGCGTCCAGGAGGCGTGGCTGCGACTCCAACGCGTCGACGCCGACGAGATCCGCGACCTGCGCGCGTGGTTGACGACGACCGTCGGGCACCTCGCGCTCGACCAGCTGGGGAGCGCCCAGGCGCGACGCGAGCGCTACGTCGGGACGTGGTTGCCCGAGCCGGTGGTGGAGCCGATCGTGCCGCCGCCGTCGACCGGAGCGCTCGGTGATCCGGTCGACCGGGTCACGCTCGACGAGTCGCTCAGTCTCGCGCTGCTCGTCGTCCTCGAGCGGTTGTCGCCGGCGCAGCGCGTCGCGTACCTGCTCCACGACGTCTTCGGGATGCCGTTCGACGAGGTGGCCGACGTGGTCGGCCGCAGCCCGGCCGCCGTCCGCCAGCTCGCGTCACGTGCGCGCAGGGACGTCCGCCGTCACCAGCCGCGTGCGCACGCCACGGACGCGGAGCAGCGTGAGGTCGTCGAGGCGTTCGTCGCCGCGTGCGCCGGCGGCGATCTCGGGGCGCTCGTCTCGGTCCTCGACCCGCAGGTGCTGCTCCGCTCCGACGGAGGCGGCAAGGTGTCGTCGCTCCGGGGCGTGCAGCAGGGCTCGGAGCAGGTGGCTCGCGTGCTTCTCGGGTTCCTGCGGAAGCCGCCGCTGGAGATGCGGCCGGTGCTCGTCAACGGCTCGTTCGGGGTGCTCGCCCGCGACTGGGCGGGGGTGCTGTCCGTCGTGTCGTTCGTGGTCTCGGACGGACGCGTCGTCGTGATCGACATCGTGCGCAACCCCGACAAGCTCGACGGTGTGGACGAAGCCTGACCGCCGCCGCGCTGGAGGGAGGAGGGGCACGGCGACGGTCAGGAGCTGGGTGGCCGGTGGTGGCTCAGTGCGCGACCAGCAACGCCCTCGCCCGGCGGAGCCCCGAGCACGCGGGACGGCGACGGCTCCGGCGCACCGGGGCGGGTGGCTCCCATCCCGAGGGCAGGGCCACGTCGACCGTCCGGCGCATGCGGCGGGCGTGGAGGGCGTGCGCCTGGACGACCGTCGGGTGCGTCGCGTAGGCGTCGAGCAGCGTCGCCAGGCCGGGGAGCGCGCGGCCCACCTCGGTCCAGAGGGCGTCGGTCGCGGCCTGGTCGCCGTACCCGCCGTGCTCGAGGACGGCGTCGAGCCGTGCGTCGAAGGTCCGCATCCAGAGGGCGTGCGCCTCGTGGAGCAGGGAGTCGAGCGGACCGAACTCCTCCGAGCGGGCGCGGCGCACGGCGTCCTGCAGCTCACTGGGGTCGTTGGCGATCGTGGTGGTGAGGGTCTGGAGCGCGCGCTGGCGGCTCGTGGTCTGCTCCCATGCGGAGCGGTGGATCGTCGAGGTGGTCATCGATGTGTCCTCTCGTACCGGGGCCTCGAACCCCGACAGACGCGGTGACGGTGACCTGCGTCTTGTCGGTCACATACACAGTGTATGTCTTATGCTGCGAGTATGCCAGCCCCTCGAAGCCGCCGCGAGCAGTACTCGGACGAAACCCGTGAGGCGTTGCTCACGACGGCGACCCAGATCTTCGTGGAGCGTGGCTACGCGGGTACGGCGCTGGCCGAGGTGGCCTCCGCAGCGCAGGTGACGCGCGGCGCGGTCTACCACCACTTCAAGGACAAGCAGGACCTCTACCGGGCGGTGCTCGAGCGGACCGAGACCGAGGCGATCGCCGGCCTCAACGACGCGTACCTCCTGCACGAGGACCCGGTCGCCGGCGCGTTCGCCGCGATCAACGCCTTCCTCGACCACGCGATGGACAGCGACTACGCGGAGATCGTCCTGCGGCAGGGCCCCATCGCCCTCGGCTGGGAGGAGTGGAAGCGCTGCGAGGAGCAGTACGCCGCGGGCTTCGTCGAACAGGTCGTGACAGCGCTCGTGTCGGCGGGGCGGATCCCGCCGCTGCCGATCGCCACCGCATCGTCCATCACGTTCACGATGCTCGGCGGGTGCGGGATGGCGATCGCGGCGGCAGCGCCCGAGGACCGCGCGCGGGTGAAGGACGAGTGCACCGAGGTCCTCGTCCGCCTCATCGGCGGGCTGTTGCTGTAGCGACGAGGCCGGTGGTGCTCAGACCGCGAGTCAGGCGGCGGCGAGTCAGGCCGCCGGCGTCCGGCGTCGCATCCGCGTGACGGCGACTCCGAGGAGGCACAGTGCGCCACCGGCGAACCCGAGCGCGGTCGGGACCTCGTCCAAGAACAGCCACGACAGCAGGATCGCGGTCGCGGGAGCGGCGTACGTCGTCGCGCTCGCCGGGCCGGCGCCGACCCGACGCAACGCGTACGCCCACGTGGTGAACGCGAGCGCCGTCGGGAAGAGACCGAGGTAGGCCACGCCGAGGATCGCGCCCGTCGAGGCGTCGCGGGTCTCCTCGACGAGCTGGCCGACAAATGGCAGACAGACCACCACGCCGATCACGCAGCCGAGCCACGTGACCATCAGCGGGCTGACCGTGCCCATGACGGGCTTCTGCATCAGCACGCCGGCGGCGTAGAGGACGGCGGCCAGCACGCAGAGGACGACGCCGACGAGCTCGTTGCCGGAGCCCTCACCGCCCAGCGCGATCAGCGTGACGCCGGAGAACGCGATCGCCAGGCCGATCATCAGCGTGCGCGGGAAGCCCTCGCCGAGGAACAGACCGGCGATCACCGCGATGATGATCGGGCCGAGCTGGACCAGCATCGAAGCCGTGCCGGCGTCGATGTGCCGCTCGCCGGCGTTGAGCGCGATGTTGTAGCCGCCGAACCACAGGACGCCGTAGCCGAGGATCAGCCAGGCGGTGCGGCCCCGGGGCATCGGCTCGCGACGCGACGTCGTCAGCTGACGCGGGAGGAAGAGCACCGACAGCGCCAGTGCGGCGACCGCCAGGCGCCCGAGCGAGAGCGCTCCGGGCGAGTAGGTCTCGCCCACCGCACGGATGCCCACGAACGCCGATGCCCAGAGGACGACGGTGAGGCCGAGCGCGGCGAAGGAGAGATCGCGCTTGACCGCGTCGGTCGGGGTGTCGGTCGGGTCGTCGGCCGGGGTGCGGCTCGTGCGGAGGGTCACCCGATCGACGATACGTAGCCGCACCGACACGACGCCACGCGTTTCTCGCCGCCCGGCGCAGGGATCGCGCCACGCCGTCTCGCCGACGGTCTGACACCCTGGACCCCGTGACCGACCCGATCCCCACCGGCGTGCCGACCAGGCCCGGTCCGCGCCCACGCGTCGTCGTCCCGTACCCGCGGCTGTCGCCCGGCCTCAGGCGGTACTTCGCGACCGAGGGCGGTGGCGCGACGATCCTGCTGCTGGCCGCCGCCTCGGCGTTGATCTGGGCGAACGTAGCCCAGGGCTCGTACCACCACTTCTGGGAGACGCCGACCTCACTCGAGGTGGGGGACTGGAGCCTGCACCTCAGCCTGCACCACTGGGTCAACGACGGGCTGATGGCGATCTTCTTCCTCGTCGTCGGTGTCGAGGTGAACCGGGAGCTGACCGTCGGCGAGCTGCGGTCGTTCCGTGCCGCGTCGGTTCCGCTGTTCGGGGCGATCGGCGGCCTCGCCGTACCGATCGGGCTCTATCTCCTGATCAACCCGTCGGGACCCGACGCCGCCGGCTGGGGCGTCCCGATGTCGACCGACACCGCGTTCGTCATCGGGGTCCTCGCCCTGGTCGGACCGCGTTGCCCCGACCAGCTGCGCGTCTTCCTGCTGACGCTCGCGATCTTCGACGACATCGGCGCCATCGCTCTCCTCGGCATCTTCTACTCCGACGACGTCTCGATGAAGGCGCTCGTCCTCGCCGGCGTGCTGATCGTGGCGCTGTTCGTGATGCGCTGGATCGGGGTCTGGCAGATCACGCCGTACCTCCTGGCCGGTGCCGTCCTCTGGGTCGCGGTGCTCGAGTCGGGCCTGCACCCGACGCTGGCGGGCGTCGCCGTCGGGCTGTCGGTCCCGACCCGGCGCCGGGGTCACGACGACGAGACCCGCCGATACCTCGGCTTCTACGGGCGGGCGCTGATCGAGGAGCTCGACTCGTCGCGCTCTCGGCTGGCGGTCAACGCCGCCCGCTCCGCGATCCCGACGAGCGACCGGGTCCTGGACGCGCTGCACCCGCTCAGCTCGTACGTGATCGTCCCGCTGTTCGGTCTCGCCAACGCCGGCGTGGTGCTCACGGGCGGCGCTGTGGGCGAGGCCTTCTCGAGCCCGATCCTGTGGGGCGTCGTGCTCGGCCTGGTCGTCGGCAAGGCGGTGGGCGTCGTCGCCGGCGCGGCGATCGCCCTGCAGACGGGACTCGGTCGGCTGCCCGGCCAGGTGCGGTACGGCCACCTCGTCGGCGGCGCGTTCCTCTGCGGCATCGGGTTCACGATCGCCCTCTTCGTCAGCGACCTCGCCTTCGACGACGAGCTGCTGCGCGACGAGGCCAAGATCGGCATCCTCGTGGGCTCGCTGGTGTCGGCCGTGATCGGCGCCGTCGTGCTGCGCTACTTCGGCGACCGGATGCCGCTGTGCTCGGCCGACGAGGACGAAGGGCCGCCGCCGCTACCGACCGGGCCGTGGCGCGCCCCGGCGTGACAGCCCGATCGCGGCGCGCAGGTCGCGCACGTTGACGCCGTCGGTGTACGGCTCACCGTCGATGAACAGCGTCGGCGTGCCGTGCACCCCGGCGTCGATCCCGTCCTGGTAGTCGGTCCGCACCGCGTCGGCGTACTTCTGCGCCGCGTCGCCGACCAGCTTGGTCGTGTCGAGGTCGAGCTGCTCGCCGTAGCGGACGAGGGACGCGTCGTCGAGGTGGTCCTGGTGCTTGAACATCAGGCCCGCCATCGGCCAGAACGCGCCCTGGTGGCCGGCTGCCTCCGCCGCGAGCGCCGCGGTGAGCGCGAACGGGTGGACAGTGAACAGCGGGAAGTGCCGCCAGACCAGACGCACCTGGCCGTCCGACCCTTCGATCAGGTCGTGGAGCACCGGCTTCGCCGCGCCGCAGTACGGGCACTCGAAGTCGCCGAACTCCACGATGGTGATCGGCGCCTCCGGATTCCCGTACGACCAGCGCTCGACGAAGTCGTCGTCGCGTGGTCCGGCGATGGTGCCGTGAGGGTGCTCGTGCCGCGAGTCGTCTCCCATGCCGCCATCGTGGCACGGGTGCTCGGATCGCGGCGCGCTCGGCAGGTGCGGAGCGCCTTGTCCCGACGTAGCCTGACCAGACGACGGCCTGCAACGGGAGGGGGACCCGAGATGACCGACGGGATCGACGTGACGGTGCCGCCGAGCGGTACGGCGTGCGAGGAGTGTGAGGCCGCCGACCCGCAGGGCTGGTGGTTCCACCTGCGGCGGTGCGCGCAGTGCGGTCATGTCGGGTGCTGCGACTCGTCCCCCGGCGCCCACGGGTCCGCGCACTGGCGGGCCACGGGACACCGCTACATCCAGTCGTTCGAGCCTGGCGAGGACTGGTTCTACGACTTCGAGGAGCAGACGATCCTGCCGGGGCCCGATCTGGCGCCCCCGGGGTCGCACCCTGCTGACCAGCCTGCTCCCGGCCCTGCGGGGCGCGTGCCCCCGGACTGGATGGCACACGTCCCGCGATGAGCCGGGGCCGGGCTTGGCCCGGGCCGGGCCCCTTTTGGTGGTCGGGGCGGGCCCCTTTGGTGGTCGAGGCGCGGAGCGATCGAGACCGGGTCTCGATCCTCCGCTGGCGCTCCGGCCTCGACCAGCGGGGGGTTGCCTGCGGGGGCCCCTTTCGGGCGGTCGGGGCGGCGCTCTTTTGGTGGTCTGGGCGGGCCCCTTTTGGTGGTCGAGGCGCGGAGCGATCGAGACCGGGTCTCGATCCTCCGCTGGCGCTCCGGCCTCGACCAGTGAGGGGTGGCGCCTCGACCGGCGGGGGCGGGATGGCAGGCGGTCAGCTGACTCCCGACACGACGAGCATCTCGCACGGACCGACGAAGCCCTCGGGTCCCTCGAACTCCCGCAGGGCGTCGGCGATCTCCTCCCACGCGGCCTCGCGCTCCGCAGGACCGACGTTCGCGAGCATCTGGTGCAGCGCTCCGAACGACTCCCGCTCGAACTGCACGCACTCCGCAGCGCTCGCCATCCGGACCGGTGAGGGAACCCGCGTGACCGTGACGTCCTTCAGGCCCGCAGCCGTGAAGGCTGCTTCGGCCGCGCCGGGCGCGCCGAGGCTGAAGGGACCGGGCTGGCCCGGGAGCGGCGGCGGCAGCTGGGCGATCCGGCGGATGATGCCGACCGGGATCGCGAAGAAGCCGTTCAGGTCGGCCGCCGCGTACACGACGGCGGACACGCGGCCGCCCGGGCGCAGCGCGCGCCGCATCGACGCCAGGGCAGCCTGTTGGTCGGGGAAGTAGATCAGGCCGACGCGCGAGATGACGGCGTCGTACGCTCCGGCCTCGACCGCGGACAGGTCCTCGCCGTCGGCCTCGAGCGTCTCGACCTGGTCCAGCCCCGCGTCCCGGGCTGCGCGTGCGGCGTGCTCCAGGATCGCCGGGGACACGTCGGTGGCGAGGACGCGCCCGGTCGGCCCGACCCTCCGCGCGGCGGCGAGCGTCTGCCCGCCGGCTCCGGCGGCCACGTCCAGGACCGCGCTGCCGTCGGCGACGGCCGCGGCGTCGAGCATCACCTCGGTGGCGGCACCGAGCCACTCCTCGATCCTCGGGCCCCAGCGGTCCCAGGCGTCAGCCGCCTCCTCCCACTGGGCGCGGGTCGTGCGCTTGTACGCCGCAGCGTCGAACGTCGTCGTGGTCATCGGGCTCCTCCTCGGTCGGGTGGGGGCTCCTCCACGACAGCAGCGGCGCACCGCGTCCTCCTAGTGCACGAACGGGACCAGGCCGGTACACGTTCAGTACTAGTCGCGGAGGGGGAGGCGGACGACACTGGAGGCGTGCGCGACTACAACCAGTACTGCCCCGTCGCCCTCGCCAGCGAGGTGCTCGCCGACCGGTGGACACCACTGATCGCCCGCGAGCTGGTGCTCGGCAGCTGCCGGTTCAACGACATCGCGCGGGCGCTGCCCGGCATCTCGCGTACGCTCCTGCTCCGCCGGCTGCGGCACCTCGAGCAGTGCGGGGTGCTTGACCGCGTGCCGGTGAAGGGCGGCCACCAGTACGAGCTGACCGATGCCGGCAGGGATCTCGAGGCCGTGATCATGGCCTTCGGCGAGTGGGCGGTGCGGTGGATGTTCGCGGAGCCGGAGCCCCGGGAGGTCGAGCCGGTGACCTTGACGTGGTGGATGTCGCGGCGCCTGGACCTCGACCGGATTCCGTCCGAGCGGCGCGTGGTGGTCGAGTTCGACTACACGGGGCCGGACCCGACGAGGATCTGGCTCGTCCTCGACCGCGGGGAGCCGTCGGTCTGCACGAGCCACCCCGGCTTCGACACCGACGTGGTCGTGAGCGCCGAGCCGGTCGCGCTGATGCGGGTGTTCTCCGGGATCGTGTCGCTCCGTACGGCGCGCGCGACCGGCCAGGTCGTGCTGTCGGGCCCGCCTTGGCTCCTGCGGCAGCTGCCGGGCTGGTTCCTGTGGAGTCCGTTCGCGCCCGCGGTGCGGTCACGGCTGCAGCTCGGGCTAGCGTGACCCCATGGCCGAGGTCCTCCGCTACACCGCGTTCTCCGACGACCCCGACGGCGGCAACCCGGCAGGGGTCGTGCTCGATGCCACCGGCATGTCAGACAGCGAGATGCTCGCGACCGCTGCCGAGGTCGGCTACTCCGAGACCGCCTTCCTGGCCCCGCGCGACGGCGAGCCGAGGGCGTACGACGTGCGCTACTTCGCGCCGGAGGCCGAGGTGGCCTTCTGCGGGCACGCGACCGTGGCGAGCGGTGTCGCACTCGCCGAGAAGCACGGCGCGGGTGCGCTGACCTTCCACACGCGTGCCGGTGCGATCGCCGTCGACACGGTGAACCAGGACGGCCGGCTGTGGGCGACCTTGACGAGCGTGGAGCCGCAGGTCGTCCCGGCAGACGTGACGCTCGTCGCCGAGGTGCTGGACACGCTCGGGTGGTCTCGGGACGACCTCGATCCGCGCTACCCGGTGTCGTGCGCGAACGCAGGCGTCTGGCACCTCGTGCTCGTGACGCGGACCCGCGAGCGACTCGCGAACCTCTCGTACCCGTTCGACCGACTGCGCGACGTGATGCAGCGCGCGAACCTCACCACGCTGCAGCTCGTCTGGCCGGACCACTACGGGACGTTCCAGTCACGCAACCCGTTCCCGGTCGGCGGTGTCGTCGAGGACCCGGCGACCGGCGCTGCAGCGGCGGCGTTCGGCGCCTACCTCGCGCACCACGGCCTCGTCGCCCCCGATGCCGCCTTCTCGATCGAGCAGGGAGTCGACATGGGCAGGCCGAGCCTGATCCACGTGGCCTTGAGCGCCGACACCACCCGGGTCCGGGTCAGCGGGAAGGCGGTGGCCCTGTGACCATGCAGCCGCGTGTCAACGGCCGCATCTCGTACTGGATGAGCGAGCTCGGCCGCACCGCGCCGTCCCGCGCCGTGCTCGCCGGGGACCACCAGGTCGACGTGGCGATCGTCGGAGGCGGCTACACGGGGTTGTGGACGGCCTACTACCTCGCGAAGGCCGACCCGAGCCTGCGGATCGCGGTCCTCGAGCGGCAGATGTGCGGGTACGGCGCGTCGGGCCGCAACGGCGGCTGGCTGACCGCGGCGATGGCAGGGTCCCCCGAGGTGTACGCGAAGGCCGGCGGCCGCGACGGTGTCGTCGCGCTGAGCGACGCGATGAAGGCGACGGTCGACGAGGTCATCGCGGTCGCTGCCGCCGAGGGCATCGATGCGGACGTCGTCAAGGGCGGCGAGCTCACCGTCGCGTGCAGCCGCGCTCAGGACGAGCGGCTCCGAGCCGACCACGCGTACGCCGAGTCCTGGGGCGACCACGACCACCAGTTCCTCGACGCTGCCGACGTCGCGGCACGCGTCGCGGTAGCCGACGCCGTGAGCGGGATGTGGACGCCGCACTGCGCCCGGATCAACCCCGCGAAGCTGGTCACGGGTCTGGCCGACGTGGTCGAACGGCTCGGAGTCGAGATCTACGAGGGGACGGAGGTCACCGCGATCGAGCCCGGCGCGGTGCGCGTCCGTGCCACCGGTGTGGCGGCTGCGCGTCCGGCGACCGTGCGTGCGGCGTACGTCGTGCGTGCGACCGAGGGGTTCACGGCCGGGCTGCCCGGCCTGCGTCGTACGTGGCTGCCGATGAACTCGGCGATGATCGTCACCGAACCGCTCGGGTCGGCCGTGTGGGACGAGATCGGCTGGGCGGCGTACGACACGGTCGGCGACCAGGCGCACGCCTACATGTACGCGCAGCGGACCGCCGACGACCGGATCGCGATCGGCGGACGCGGCGTCCCCTACCGGTACGGCTCGCGGACCGACCACGACGGGAGCACGCAGGCGGCGACCGTCGACAGCCTCCGTGACGTGCTGGCGCGGCGGTTCCCGTCGGCGGCCGGCGCCCGGATCGACCATGCGTGGGCGGGCGTCCTGGGCGTCCCGAGGGACTGGTGCGCGACGGTCACGCTCGACCGGACGACCGGCCTCGCGGCCGCGGGCGGCTACACCGGTCACGGTGTCGCGACGACGAACCTCGCCGGACGGACCCTCCGCGACCTGGTGCTCGGCGACGCCACGGCACTCACCGCGCTGCCGTGGGTCGGCCACCGCACCCGCAGGTGGGAGCCCGAGCCGCTGCGGTGGCTGGGCGTGCAGGCGATGTACGCGGCCTACCGCGCGGCGGACCGTCGCGAGGACAGCCGTGGCGCGACGACGTCCTGGATCGCTCGGATGGCGGACCGCGTCAGCGGCCGGTGACGCTGCGGGCGCTCGCGCTCCGGCCGGTCGAGCGCCTCGGCGTCGCGGCGGCCGAGGGCGAGTCCGACCGCGGCGCAGGCCCACGCGCCGACGGCCAGGCCCGGAGTCAGCACGACGAGGCTGTCGCGAAGCAGCAGCAGGTCGACGTCACCGGTCGAGACCGCGCTGGACGCCCACTGCCACCCGACGCAGACGACGGCGGAGATCAGGCCCACGAGGAACCAGGTCGGGTACGGCCGGGGCCGGGCGAGTCGCCCGTCGCGGAGCGCGAGAGCACCCGCCGTCGCGTACCACAACGCTGTGGTGACGACTGCTGATGCGATCGTCGCATCCGGAGTGCCGCCGGTGAGCAGACCGATCGCCCTCCCGAGGACGATCCAGACCACCACCAGGACGGCGACCCTGAACGCGACGTCCCCCGAACGCCGCATGCAGCCATCATCGCTCCGATCGGCGCGCTCGGCAGAAAAGTGCACGATCGCGCCGGCCGGGTCACCTCCGCCGGTGGTCCATGCGGGTCAGGCGCGGCCCGCGGCGGGGGCGCCGCAGGGCACCGTCGGCGTACAGGAGGTGGATCACGCGCCCGCGCTGGCCGCGCCACGGCTCGAGGATCTCCAGCATCCTGGCGTCGTCGGCGGGCTCGCCGTCGAACGCCCAGCCGACGTCCTTCGCGAGGTTGTAGTCGCCGACGGACACGGCGTCGGGATCGCCGAGCCGGCTCAGCACCTCGGCCGCCGTCCACTCGCCGATGCCGGGCAGCGACCGCAGCCCGGCAGCCACCTCCGCGTACGGGCGGTCGACCAGGCGCTGGATCGCCGCGGCGCGCTGCGCCGCGGCCACCGCCGTACGGGAGCGTGCCGGGTCGACTCCGGCGCGGTGCCACGCCCAGGACGGAAGCGCTCGCCAGTCCTCCGCGCTCGGCGGGACCCACATCGGCACGGGCGTCGGGCCGGGCGCGGGCTCGCCGTGGGTGCGGAGCAGGCGTCGCCAGGACGCGTACGCGTCGACGCCGGGGACCCGCTGCTCGATGATCGCCGGCACCAGCGTCTCGAAGATGCGGCGTTGGCGGGGAAGACGCAGGCCCGGGTGACGGGCGAGCGCCCGCGCCACGAGCGGGATGCGCGGGTCGAAGTCGGACCAGTCGTCGGCGCCGCCGAGCAGGAAGGGGGCCTCCGCCACGAGCTCCTCGGCGCCGTCGCCCCACGCCTCGACGGTGATCTCACGGGGCGCCGGGGTGACCCGAGCCGCGCTCACGCGGTAGGTGACCGCCCCCGTCGCCATGCGGCTGGCGCGCCAGGTCGCACCGTCGGGCGCCACCTGGTGTGCCGGGTCGTACGGGCCTTTGCCGAGTGCCCCCAGCGTGCGCCGCACGTCGACCGGCCCGGCGGGATGCCACGTGCGGGTGGCGTCCGGGCGGGCGGCTCGAGGCGAGGTCACCCCCCGATCGTGGCACGCGGCACCGACGGACCGGAGCGGTGTGCGGTGCGTCATGCCCGTGCGTCGACACCGTCGCCGCCCCGCCGCGCTGCGTAGGATCCGGCACAACGGGCGGGCCCTCCCGCTCCCTGGTGTGAGGCGGTGACATGTTCGGCCGGTACGCCCCGAGCCCCTCGGGTGACCTGCACGTCGGCAACCTGCGTACGGCGCTCCTCGCGTGGATGTTCGCCCGGTCGAGCGGGCGCGGCTTCCGGATGCGGGTCGAGGACCTCGACCGCGTACGCCCCGGCGCGCAGGAGCAGCAGCTCGCGGACCTGGCCGCGCTCGGGATCGACTGGGACCCGCCGGTCGTCCTCCAGTCGGAGCGCCTGGCGGTGTACGCCGATGCCGTGTCGACGTTGGAGGCGCGCGGCCTCACGTACGAGTGCTTCTGCACGCGCCGCGAGATCGCCGAGGCCGCATCGGCTCCGCACGGCGTCCCCGGCCACTACCCAGGGACGTGCCGGCGGCTGACGGAGGAGCAGCGTGCCGAGCGTCGTGCGGAGCGGCCGGCCGCGCTGCGTCTCGCCTCGGGCGTCGACCAGTTCACGGTCCGGGACCTGCTCCACGGGACGTACACCGGCCCGGTCGACGACCTCGTCCTGGTCCGCAACGACGGGGTGCCCGCGTACAACCTCGCCGTCGTGGTCGACGACGCGGAGATGGACGTCGACCAGGTGGTGCGGGGCGACGACCTGCTCGCCTCCGCTCCGCGCCAGGCGTACCTCGCGACGCTGCTCGGCGCCGTCCCCCCGCACTACGCCCACGTGGCGCTGGCCGTGAACGGCCTCGGCAAGCGGCTCGCGAAGCGCGACGGCGCGGTCACGCTCGCCGACCTGGCGTTGTACGGGTGGACCCCGGCCGACCTCGTGGCCGCGATCGCGGACTCCCTCGGGATGGCCGCCCGCGACGCCGTCGGCATGCTCGACGAGTTCGACCCCGCGGCGCTGCCTCGTACGCCGTGGGTCTTCGTGCCGCCGACTGGTTGACTCGAGGAGTGCTCGACTCCTACTTCCGCGAGACGCCGATGGCCGGCGTCGGCATCGTCGTCGCTCTGAGCGTCGCGACGGCGCTGGCGGCGGCGTCGGTGCGGACGGCGTACGCGGCACCCGTCCGCGTGTGGGTGTACGTCGCCGGTCTCGGGACGTTCGTCGCCGTGACCATGCTGCCGGACTCGCTGTCTCACGGGTGGCACTGGCGGAGCCCGCTCGACCTCTCGCTCGCGGAGCCCCGCTGGGACGCGTTCGTCACCGGGGTCGACTCCGCCACGCTCAACGTGTGGCTCGGGCTGCCGCTCGGGATCGGTGCCGTCCTGCTGGCGCTGGACCGGCATCGGTGGTGGCCGGTGGTCGTCGCCGTCCTCGCACCGTGCGTGGCGGAGTGGTGGCAGGCCGTGATGCCGAGCGGCCGGCACGGCATGTCGGGCGAGGACCTCGCCAACAACCTCGTCGGAATCGGCGTCGGCGCGGTCGTCGGGGTGCTCCTCCACCTCGCGCTGGTGCGGGCGGAGCGTCGATGGGGATCTGACGCGGGCGCATCCCGCGCGGGCGAGTCCACCGGCCCCGGATCTGACGACGTGTAATCGCGTGGGTGGAGGGGGCGACACTTCGCGCGTAGTGTCCGAGCGTGGGGGGACGAGATCATCGAGGCGTTCGCCACCGATCGGGAGGTCGTCATGTCTGTTGACAGCGCAGTTGCGCAGGGTCGTGAAGCCGAGGTCGTCGCCGGGGTTCGTCCCCAGCTCTTCATCGGAGGGAAGTGGCGAGACGCCGAGGGAGGCAAGACCTTCACGGTCGAGGATCCGTCGACCGGCGCCGTGATCGCCGAGATCGCCGACGCGTCGGTGGCCGACGGGCGGGCCGCGCTCGACGCTGCCGTCGAGGCCCAGGCCGACTGGGCGAAGACTGCGCCGCGGGACCGCGGCGAGATCCTGCGGAAGGCCTTCGAGCTGATCACCGAGCGCGCCGACGACCTCGCGCTGCTCATGACGCTCGAGATGGGCAAGCCGCTGTCGGAGTCGAAGGCCGAGATCGCGTACGGCGCCGAGTTCTTCCGCTGGTTCTCCGAGGAGGCCGTCCGCATCAACGGCCGGTACGCCGTCGCTCCGAACGGGGCGACCCGCCTGCTCACGCTGAAGCAGCCCGTCGGCCCGTGCCTGATGATCACCCCGTGGAACTTCCCGCTCGCGATGGGGACCCGCAAGATCGGTCCGGCGATCGCCGCCGGCTGCACGATGGTCGTCAAGCCGGCCGCGCTGACGCCGCTGACGATGCTCGCGCTCGCCGACATCCTGGTCGAGGCGGGTCTGCCCGAGGGTGTCCTCAACGTCGTCGCCACCACGACGACCGGTGAGGTGATGGAGCCGCTGATCCGCGATCCGCGCCTGCGGAAGCTGACGTTCACCGGCTCGACGCCGGTCGGCCAGAAGCTGATCGAGCAGAGCGCCGAGGGCATCCTCCGCGTGTCGATGGAGCTCGGTGGCAACGCGCCGTTCCTCGTGTTCGAGGACGCCGACCTCGACAAGGCCGTCGACGGCGCGATGCTCGCCAAGATGCGCAACATCGGCGAGGCGTGCACCGCCGCGAACCGCTTCATCGTGCACGAGTCCGTCGCCGACGCGTTCTCCCAGAAGCTCGCCGAGCGCATGGGCGCGATGACGATCGGCCGCGGGTCCGAGGACGGTGTCCAGGTCGGGCCCCTGGTCGAGGAGAAGGCACGCGCCAAGGTCGCGGAGCTGGTCGCCGACGCCGTGGACTCGGGTGCCACGGTCCTGACCGGAGGTGAGATCCCCGACGGTCCCGGCTACTTCTACCCGCCGACGGTGCTCACCGGCGTCACCGCGGACGCTCAGGTGTTCCGCGAGGAGATCTTCGGCCCCGTCGCCCCGGTCTTCACGTTCTCCTCCGAGGAGGAGGCGCTGCGGATGGCCAACGACACCGAGTACGGCCTCGTCGCGTACGCGTTCACGCAGAGCCTCGACCGCGCGATCCGCGTGTACGAGGGACTCGACACCGGCATGGTCGGCATCAACCAGGGCGTCGTCTCCAACCCGGCCGCGCCGTTCGGCGGGGTCAAGGCGTCCGGGTTCGGGCGCGAGGGCGGCGACGAGGGCATCGACGAGTACCTCGAGGTCAAGTACGTCGGGCTCGCGCTGTAGGCCGAAGGGCGGCGTTCAGAAAAAGTTCCTGGGTCGTGTAGAAGTCGGCCGTCGTCGTTCGTGGAGGTCCTGAGAGGCCGACGCAGACGGCGGCGGCCGAAGTCCTCAGGAGCACGTCATGGCCACCACGACCCACACCCTCGACACCCGCAGCACCTGCGACCCGGCGACCCGGGTCACGAAGTCCCTCCTCGGGTACGGCGTCCTCGCCGGGCCCTTCTACGTGAGCGTCGCGCTCGCCCAGGCCTTCACCCGCGACGGCTTCCACCCGAGCGTCCACCAGTGGAGCATGCTCGCGATCGGCGAGCACGGCTGGATCCAGGTCGCGAACCTCGCCCTCACCGGCCTCATGCTCGTCGCGTTCGCGGTGGGTCTGCGCCGGGCGCTCACCCCGGGTCGCGGCGCACGCTGGGCCCCGCGCCTCGTGGCGACGTACGGCATCTCGATGGTGGCCGCGGCCGCCTTCCCGGCCGACGCGGCGTACGGGTTCCCCGTCGGCACTCCCGACGGTCCCGGGCAGGTCTCCTGGCACGGCATGCTGCACCTGCTCGCGGGGAGCATCGGGTTCACCGCGCTCGCCGTCGCGTGCTTCGTGATGGCGCGCCGCTACGCCGCCGACGGTCGTCGTGGCTGGGCGGTCGGGTCGCGCATCGTCGGGATCGCGTTCCTCGCCGGGTTCGGCGCGGTCGCCGCCGGTGCCGGTGCGGCTGCCGCGAACCTCGCGTTCACCGCAGCCGTCGTGACCGTCTTCGGCTGGGTCGCCGCGGTCGCGGTGGACCAGTACCGTTCGGCCGACACCCCGTCCTGACGCCACCCCGACCACCACGAGACCAAGGAGACGATCATGCGCTACCTCATCCTTCTCGACGGCACCCCGCCCGAGGGTCCGCCGCCGCCCGAGCTGATCGAGGCCATCGCGGTCCTGGGCGCCGAGGCGACCAGCTCCGGAGCGTTGCTCGACACCGCAGGGCTCGCGCCCAGCGCGTTCGGTGCCCGGGTCGACCTCACCGGTGGCACGATCACCGCCGCCGACGGCCCGTTCGCCGAGGCGAAGGAGCTCATCAGCTACGCGCTGTACGAGGTCCGGAGCAAGGAGGAGGCGGTCGAGTGGGCCAACCGCTTCCTGCAGGTCCACCAGCAGCACTGGCCCGCGTGGGAGGGGAGTGCCCGGGTCCTCAAGCTCTTCGGCCCCGAGGACTTCGCGAACCTCCCCTGACCCGTCCCGCCCCGCCCCGCCCCGCCCCCGCCCCGTCCCGTCCCCGATTTGGGCAGTTCGGGCAGGAATCCACCCCCGGATTCCTACCCGAACTGCCCGAATCGGGGACGGGGCCTGTGCTTGGATCGAGGCGTGCGGAAGGCCGAGACGACAGACAGCGAGTCGGCGCGTGCGGCAGTCGAGGCGGTGTGGCGGATCGAGGCCGGCCGCCTCGTCGCCGGACTCGCGCGCGTGACCGGGGACGTGGGCCTCGCCGAGGAGCTCGCCCAGGACGCGCTCGTCGTCGCGCTCGAGCAGTGGCCGGTCGCCGGCGTCCCCCCGAACCCCGCAGGCTGGCTGATGACCACCGCCAAGAACCGCGGGATCGACGCGGCGCGGCGACGCGGCACGTACCAGCGCAAGCTCGAGCAGATCGGCCGCGACCAGGAAGCCGCAGGCTCCGCGTACGGCGCCGGCGACGACCTCGACGACGCGCTCGATGACGACATCGGGGACGACCTCCTGCGGCTGATCTTCACGTCGTGCCATCCCGTGCTCTCGGTGGAGTCACGCGTCGCGCTGACGCTGCGCTGCCTCGGCGGGCTTAGCACGAGCGAGATCGCACGCGGCTTCCTCGTCCCCGAGAAGACCGCGGGCCAGCGGATCTCGCGCGCGAAGAAGACCCTGACCGACAGCGGCGTCGTCTTCGCGATGCCGGACGCCGGGGAGCGGCGGGCGCGTCTCGGGTCCGTCCTCGAGGTCGTCTACCTGATCTTCAACGAGGGGTACGCCGCGCAGGCAGGCGACGACTGGATGCGCCCGGCGCTGTGCCAGGAGGCGCTCCGCCTCGCGCGACTGCTCGCGACCCTGGTGCCGGACGATCCGGAGGTCCACGGGTTCGCCGCGCTCCTCGAGCTGCAGGCCTCGCGCATCCCGGCCCGCACCGGGCCGGACGGCGAGCCCGTCCTGCTGCTGGACCAGGACCGCCGCCGGTGGGACCGCACTCTCGTACGCCGCGGGCTCGCGTCGCTCGCCCGGGCCGAGGAGCTCGCCAGCGCACCCGGTGCGGGCGGACCCGCGCTGGGGGCGTACGCGATCCAGGCCGAGATCGCCGCGTGCCACGCGCGCGCTGCGACCGTCGCCGAGACCGACTGGCGCAGGATCGCAGCGCTCTACGTGCTGCTCCGCCACGCCTGGCCGTCCCCCGTGGTCGAGCTCAACCGTGCGGTCGCCGTCGGGTTCGCCGACGGGCCCGAGGAGGGACTCGCCGTCGTCGAGACGGTAGCGGGACACCCCGCGCTGGCGGCGTACCCGCAGCTCCCGGCCGTGCGCGCCGACCTGCTCGCACGCCTCGGGCGCACCGCCGAGGCGCGCGCGGAGTACGAGCGGGCGGCGACCCTCACCGGCAACGCACGCGAGCGCGGCGTGTACGAGGCCAAGGCACGCGGCCTTCCCGCCTGAGGGTCAGCGGCTCCGGCCCTCGGCCAGGTAGGCGAGCCGGCGCAGGGCCTCGCGGTTGCGCGCCTTCAGGCCGAGCGCCTCCGCCGGTTTCGGGATGAGCCTGGCGGGCCCGCTGACGGTGTACTCCTCCATCTCGACCGTCGTCGACGAGCCCAGGTCGCGCAGCACGAGTGCGACGTTCCCCTCGCCGAGCGGCCACGCCCGGACACGCAGCTCGAGCCGCCGTCCTGGCTCGCACGCGAGAACCGTCGTCGTGTCGTCGATGAGCGCGGGCCAGGTCCCGACCGAGTGGTGGATCGCCGATCCCGGCTCGGGGAAGCTCGCGTCGACGTGCCGGATGCGTGAGGCGCCGACCACCCACGAGGCGTACGTCCAGCCGTCGGCGAGCACGGCGAAGACCTGGTGGGCGGGGGCGTCGATGTCGCGGGTGACGGTCGTCATCGTGGGCTCCTTGGGGTACGGCGGTGGGTCCGCGTGCCGCGCAGGCGTGCGACGAGCGGGCGGGTACGGCGCAGGAGGGCCGGCTCGGCGAGGACGGCGCGCGCCGCGTTCGCGCCGGGTGCGCCGTGCACGCCGCCGCCAGGGTGGGCCGACGCCGAGGCGAGGAACAGGCCGGGGACGGGTGTCGTCGCCCGGCCGTTGCCGGGGACCGGGCGGAAGACGAGCTGTTGGTGGATCGCCGAGGTGCCGCCGTTGATCGCGCCGCCGACGAGGTTCGCGTCGCGCTCCTCGAGCTCGCGCGGTCCGAGGACCCGGCGTGCGACGACGCGGCTCGCGAGGTCCGGCGCGTACGCCTCGAGCCGCCGCTGCATGCGGTCGGCGAACCGCTCGAGGTCGTCGCGGTCCCAGCGTCCGGTGATGCCTCCGTCGCCCGCGTCGTGGCGGACGTCCTGGGGCACGTGCGCGTACGCCCACAGCGCCTCGGTCCCCGCGGGCGAGCGAGTCGCGTCGGCGGTGGTCATCTGGCCGACGATGAGGAGGGGCTCGGCGGGGACCGCGTGCGAGGTGATCTGGGAGGTGGCCTCGGTGATCGCGGTGACGGAGTCGGCGAGGTGGATGGTGCCCGGCGCCGTCTCGGGGGCCGACGCCCACGGGACGGGTCCGTCGAGGGCCCAGTCGACCTTGACCGTCCCGGGATCGAGCTCGAACGACCGCATCCTCCGGCGCAGCCGCGCGGGGAGCTCGTCGTCGGGGATCAGGTCGCCGTAGAGCACTGGCGCCACCACGTCGGCGACGACGGCACGCCGAGCCTGGACGGTCTCACCGCCCTCGACGCGGACGCCGACAGCGCGTCCGTCCCGCAGGAGCACCCGGTCGACCCGCGCGGAGCACCGTACCTCCCCGCCGAGCGCGGTGAACCGACGCGTGAGGGCCGCAGCCAGCTCGCCGGCGCCGCCTCGCGGGACCGGGAAGCCGACCGTCTGTCCGAGCATCGTCATCAGCAGACCCATGAGCCCGGATCCGGTGGCGTCGGTCGGGATGTCGGCGTGCCCGGCGTTGCCGGCGAACAGCAGCGCAGGCCCGGGGCCGCCGAAGCCGTCGCGTCCGAGCACGCTCGCCGGCTCCAGCAACCGCCGTACGTAGTCCATCCCGCCGACCCCCGGGAGCGCTGCGAGCACGCGAGCACCCGCACGGATCGGCGGGAACGGGGTGGTGAGGGCGTCGACGAGCGGGCCGCCGATCCGGCCCCAGTCCTCGACCCACGTACGCCAGCGGTCGCCGTCGCCGGCTCCCAGCGCCTCCATCGACGCCGCCGTCCGGTCGACGTCGCGGTGCAGCATCGCCCAGGACCCGTCCGGGAGCGGATGGCCCAGGACGGCGGGCGCGTGGCTCCACACGAGGCCGTGGTGCTCGAGCCCCAGCCCGCCCATCACGCCCGAGGCCGCCGCGAGCGGATAGAACGAGCTGAACGTGTCGTGGACGTAGTCCGGGTGGACGTCACGGGCGCTGCGGACGGCGCCACCGACCTCGGGCTGCGCCTCCAGGACGACGACGTCGAGCCCCTTGTCGGCGAGGAGGTTCGCGGCGACGAGCCCGTTGGGCCCCGCCCCGACGACGACGACGTCGTGCTCGGTCGTGGCCACAACCCCTCCTTGTGCCGGCGGTCGGCGACGTCCGGGCGGTACCCGTCGCCCGCCTCGCGAAACCCGATTGCCCCCGTCGGCGGTGGGTACCAGGGCGTCGACGGAAGGAACCCCGATGCAGTCCTGGTGGTACGCCCAGAATCCTGCCCGCCCCACGTACGCCCCGCTGGCCGAGGACGCGAGCTGCGACGTGGTCGTCGTCGGCGCCGGCGTCGTCGGACTCACGGTCGCGCTGACCCTGGCCCGCGCCGGGACCTCGGTGGTCGTCCTCGAGGCACGTCACGTCGCGGCAGGCACCACCGGTGGGACCACCGGGAAGGTGAGTCTCCTGCAGGGGTCCCGGCTGAGCCGGATCCGGCGGGCGCACCCCGACCGGCTCGACGGCTACGTCGCGGCGAACCGCGAGGGGCAGGAGTGGCTCCAGGGCTTCTGCGCGTCCACCGGCATCCCGTACGACCCTCGCGACGCGGTCACGTACGCGACGACCGCTGTCGGCGAGGACCGGCTCCGCCGTGAGCAGGGCGCGTGCGAGCAGGCGGGTCTCCCGGTCACCTGGGAGACCGATCCCGGGCTGCCGTACGAGGTGCGGGGCGCGCTCCGCCTCCCCGGCCAGGGACAGATCGACGCCGTGGCCCTCGCTGACAGCCTCGCCGCGGAGGCGGTCGCGGCCGGGGCCCGGATCTTCGAGGGGACGCGGGCGCTCGGGGTCGACGGCCACCGTGGACGGAGGCGGGTCCGCACCGAGTCCGGGCGGGTGGACGCGCGCCACGTCGTGCTCGCCACCGGCATCCCGATCCTCGACCGCGGGGGATTCTTCGCCCGCCTGTCGCCGCACCGGTCCTACGCGGCGGCCTTCCGGACCGGCGAGCCGGCCGTCGAGGCGATGTATCTCTCGATCGACGCCCCGACCCGGTCGCTGCGCACAGCCGCGACGGACGACACGGTCCTGGTGGTCGGCGGCAACGGGCACACCACCGGACGCGTCCGGTCGGAGGCGGAGCGGGCCTCGGAGCTCGTGGACTGGGCGCAGCGGACCTTCGGTGTGCAGGAACCGCTCGCGACGTGGTCCGCCCAGGACTACGAGTCGACCACGGGACTGCCGTACGTCGGACGGCTCCTGCCGGCGGTGCCGTGGATCCTGGTGGCGACCGGGTTCGCCAAGTGGGGCCTCGCGATGGGGACCGCTGCCGGCCTCGCGCTCGCGGCGGAGGTCCTCGGCGAGCGGCGCGGGTGGCGTGGCGCCGTACGGTCGTGGCCGCGGCCGACGATCAGCGACGTCGCGCGGACCCTCGCGATCAACGGCGGCGTCGGGCTGGAGCTTGCCAAGGGGTGGACGACGGCTGCACTCGCCAGGGACGAGGAAGCGCCGCGCGTCGCGGGCGTGCCTCCGTGCGCGGACTCCGGGGACGGGACCCGCACGACCGCGGTCTGCTCCCACCTCGGCGGCGTCGTCGCGTGGAACGACGAGGAACGCACCTGGGACTGCCCGCTGCACGGGTCCCGCTTCGACGCGGACGGCGCGGTCGTCGAGGGGCCGGCGACGCGACCCCTCCGGCAGCGGTGACTTCGACGGGCCCGACGGGTCACTACTGCAGGGGCCGACGACGGTCCCGGACAGGAGAGCACCATGCTTGGCGAGGCACCAGCCTTCAGCGGCTTCTCGGTGGACGACACGGCGAAGGCCCAGGCGTTCTACGGCGACACGCTCGGGCTCGACGTGAGCGAGGCCGACGGGATGCTGACCCTGCACCTCGCAGGGGGACGCGACACGCTCGTCTACCCGAAGGGTGAGCATCACCAGCCGGCGTCGTACACGATCCTGAACTTCCCGGTCCCCGACATCGAGGCAGCAGTCGACGCGCTGGCCGGGCGTGGGGTCGTCTTCGAGAAGTACGAGGGCACGCCGACGGCGACCGACGACAAGGGGATCTTCCGTGGGGGTGGCCCGCTCATCGCGTGGTTCACCGACCCCGCGGGCAACGTGTTGTCGGTGATCCAGGAGTAGCCCGAACGGCCTCGCGCCTCGACCGGGGACGGTCAGATGCGGACGTCCGCCCGCGGGTGCTCCTCGCCCTCCCGGACGCAGGTGCCGTCCCGGAACAGGACGCCGTCGCGGAAGCGCCCCTCGATCTCGCCGCCGCCGAACTGCTCGACGTACAGCCGTGAGTAGAGCCCGCCCTGCGCGAGCAGCTCGGTGTGGGTGCCCTGCTCGACGAGCTCCCCGTCCTCCAGCCCGAAGATGACGTCGGCGTTCTGGATCGTCGACAGCCGGTGAGCGATCGCGATCGTCGTCCGGCCGGCGGTCGCCCGCTCGAGCGCGTCCTGGACGAGGCGCTCGGTCTCGGTGTCGAGGGCGGACGTCGCCTCGTCGAGGATCAGCACGCGCGGGTTCATCAGGAACACGCGGGCGATCGCGACGCGCTGCTTCTCGCCGCCCGACAGCCGGTAGCCCCGCTCGCCGGTCACCGTGTCGTACCCCTCGGCGAAGCTCATGATCCGGTCGTGGATGTTGGCGTCGCGCGCGGCCTGCTCGACCTCCGCAGGGGTCGCGCCCTCCTTCGCGTACGCGATGTTCTCGTAGATCGTGCCGTGGAACAGGTACGGCTCCTGCGTCACCATCCCGACCGCTGTGGCCAGCGACCGCTCGGTGGCCTCGCGGACGTCGACGCCGTCGATGAGGACGGCGCCCTCGGTGACGTCGTAGAAGCGCGGGACGAGGTAGGTCATCGTGGTCTTGCCCGAGCCCGACGGTCCCACGATGGCAGCGAGCCGGCCGGGCTTGACGGTCAGCGAGACGTCGCGGAGGGTCCAGCGTTCCTCGGCGGCGACCTCGGCCGCGGACGACTCGATCTCCACGTCCTCGACGGCCGTGACACCCTCCGCGTCGCGGTCGCTGCTGCCGTCACGCGCGTCGCGTTCCCGCGGCGGCGTGCCGAGCAGGCGCGGCGGCGGGTAGCGGAACCAGACCCCGCGGAACTCGACGTGGCCACCCTCGCCCGTGTCCGGCAGCGGGCGCGCTCCGGGCTGCTCGACGATCGCGGGCTCGAGGTCGAGGTACTCGAAGATCCGGCGGAACAGCGCGAGCGACGTCTGGACGTCGAGGGTGACGCGCATGAGCTGGATGAGCGGCATCTGGAGTCGCGCCTGCAGCGTCGTGAACGCGACCAGCGTGCCCGCGGTGAGCGTCCCGCCGGAGTAGTCGAACCGCCCGGTGAGCATCAGGCCCGCGACGAGGTAGATGAGCGCCGGCGTGATCGCGAAGAACGTCTGCACCAGCGCGAAGAACGTACGGCCGGTCATCGCCGCCGTCACCTGCAGGTGGGTCTGGCGCTGGTTCTCCTCGCGGTAGCGCAGCGTCTCGCTCTCCGACCGGTTGAACACCTTCGCGAGCAGGATGCCGGAGACCGAGAGCGCCTCCTCGGTGATCGCGGTCATCTCCGACAGCGACTCCTGCGTCTTGCGGGCGAGCCGCTGCCGCCGGCGGCCGACACGGACCTGGATGACCACGAACAGCGGCATCAGGACGAGCGTGATGATCGTGAGCTGCCACGACAGGATCACCATCGCGACGAACGCGGAGATCACCGTGACAGCGTTCTGCAGGATCGTCGTCGCAGTGTCGGTGAGGACGGTGCGGACGCCGCTGACGTCGTTGGCGAGCCGCGACTGGATCGCACCGGTCTTCGTCGCGGTGAAGAAGCCGAGCTCCATCGTCTGCAGGTGCGCGAACAGCTTCCCGCGCAGGTCCGCCATCGCGGAGTTGCCGATGGTCGACGTGAGGAAGTTCTGCCCGATCCCGATCAGCGCGGTCAGGATCGGGATCACGCACAGCCCGGCGACCAGCCACCCGAGGAGCTCGACGTCGGGAGCCCCCCCGCCGGGCGGGAAGAGCGCGTCGTCGAAGACCGCCTTCGTGAGGAAAGGTGCGAGCGACGCGAGCACAGCGCCGGTCACGACGGCCAGCCCGACGAGGAGCAACTTGCCCTTGTACGGCGCCAGCAGGTGGGCGATCCGCGGCAGCACCCGTCCCGCGTCCTCCCGCGCGGCGGCACGGCGTACGGCCGGGGTGGTCTCCTGGGTCGAGGACGTCATGGGTCCGAGCCTAGGTCGCGATTCCGGGCGAGCAGGTGTGAAGTCCGCAGCGGCGGGTACCTGAGTGTCGACGGCCCCGACCTCGAGAGGAGTGTCCATGGCAGACGCTGACCTGAGCGGTCGCCGAGTCCTGGCGATCGTCACGAACTACGGCGTGGAGCAGGACGAGCTCGTCGTCCCCGTCGAGCACCTGCGCGAGCGCGGTGCCGACGTGACCGTCGCCGCCGTGGAGGACGGCCCGGTCGAGACTCTCGTGGGCGACAAGGATCCGGGCAAGTCGATCCGGCCGACGACCACCGTCGGACAGGTCGACGCGTCCGACTACGACCTCCTGATCATCCCGGGCGGCACCATCAACGCCGACCAGCTGCGCCTCGACGAGGCCGCGGTCGGCATCGTCTCCACGTTCGAGGCGGAGGGTCGCCCGATCGCGGCGATCTGCCACGGGCCGTGGGCGCTGGTCGAGGCGGGCATCGTCGACGGACGTCGGCTCACCTCGTACGCCTCGCTGGAGACCGACATCAGCAACGCCGGTGGCAGGTGGGTCGACGAGGCCGCTGTCGTGGACGACTCGCGACAGCCCACGATCATCACCTCCCGGACGCCGAAGGACCTCGACGACTTCGTCCGCGAGGTCGAGCAGGTGCTCGCCTGATCTCCGCCCGCGGGCCCGGTGCGCGACACGCTCCGTGCCGGGTCCGTGGGCGGCTCCCGTCGCCGTGCGAGAGGGTGGTCGGGTGAACGACTCGACCGCTCTTGTCTCGAACCCGGCGGCCGCGTTGGCCGCGACCGACGACCAGACAGTCCGTACGGCGCTGGCCGGCGCGCTGGTGTTCGACGGCCACAACGACCTGGCGTGGGAGTGCCGCGCAGAGGCCCAGTACTCGACCGACGGACTCGGGCCTACATCCCCGCACGGTCGGTTCCACACCGACATCCCGCGGCTGCGTCGCGGCGGGGTCGGCGCGCAGTTCTGGTCGGTGTTCGTCCCGACGTCGATCAAGGGCGCCGACGCCGTCACGGCGACGCTCGAGCAGATCGACTTCGTGCACCGGCTCGTCGCCGCCTACCCCGACGATCTCCGCCTCGCGCGGACCGGCGCCGACGTGCGAGCTGCGTGGGCGGACGGCGCGATCGCGTCGCTGCTGGGCGCCGAGGGAGGGCACAGCATCGACGACTCGCTGGCGGTGCTGCGGATGTATGCCCGGCTCGGCGTCGCGTACATGACCCTCACCCACAACGACAACACCGCGTGGGCCGACTCGGCGACCGACGAGCCCGTGCACGGCGGTCTCACGGACGTCGGTCGCGACGTCGTGCGCGAGATGAACCGGCTCGGGATGCTCGTGGACCTGTCGCACGTCTCGCCGGCGACGATGCACGACGCGCTCGACACGACCACGGCGCCCGTGGTCTTCAGCCACTCGAGCTGCCGCGCGGTCGCCGACCATCCCCGCAACGTCCCCGACGACGTGCTCGGTCGCGTCCGCGAGAACGGCGGCGTGGTGATGGTCGCCTTCGTACCGAGCTTCCTCAGCGAGGAGTGGGCCCGCTGGCGGCACGCGGGGAGCGTCGGCCCAGAGCCGGTCGTCTCCGTCGACGACGTCGTCGCGCACGTCGAGCACGCCCGCGAGGTGATGGGTGTGGAGCACGTCGGCCTCGGGGGCGACTACGACGGGTTCGTGCGGTTCCCGCAGGGGCTCGAGGACGTCGCGACGTACCCGCGGATCCTGGAGGCGCTTGCCGCCCGTGGCTGGACTGCCGACGAGCTCGCGGCGCTCGCGGGCGGCAACGTGCTGCGCGTGCTGGACGCTGCGTGGGCCGCTTCTACCGATTGGACCTCGGTCAGCGCCGACCGCTGAGCACCTCGGCGACCGTCAGTGCAGGTCGGCCGAGCAGGGCCGGGACGTCGCTGGTCACGCGGTCGAGCTCGCCGTCGCGGATCGCGGTGTAGGTGCTGATCCACGCGTCGACCATCCACTCGGGCGCCCCGTAGTGCGCGCGCGAGGCACGCGCCTCCTCGATCGTCTCGTCGAGGTAGCGGTGCGGCGAACCGGTCGCCTGCGTCATCAGCGTGGCGAACTCGGCCAGCGTCAGCGCCTCGGGTCCGGTGAGCTCGTACGCGCGGCCGACGTGCGAGCGCGGATCGGCGAGGACCCGGGCCGCCACGGCGGCGACGTCGTCCCGCGCGATCGAGGCCACACGTCCGTGCCCGGCGGGTCCGCGGATGACGCCGTCCTCGCCGAACATCGTGCGGATCGCGTCGGTGTAGAAGTTGTCGCGCAGGAACGTCCACGCCAGGGGAGACGACTTCGCGTACTCCTCGGTCGCGCCGTGGTCGCGCGCGAGCGTGAACCCGGCGTCAGGTCCTGCGCCGACGAAGGACAGGTAGACGATCTGGCGTACGCCGGCGGAGACGGCCGCGTCGATCGTCAGGTGGTGCTGCTGGACCCGGTCGGCCGACTCGGTCGCGGAGACGAGAAACAGGGTGTCGAGTCCCTCGTAGGCCCGGCGGCACGCATCGACGTCCTCGTACGAGGCGACCGCGACCTCCGCGTGCGGGAGGCGTGGAGCACGGGCGGGGTCGCGGACGATCAGGCGGGTCGCGCGGCCGGCGCCGGCGAGGTGCCGCGCGGCCGCGCCACCGACGTACCCGCTGGCCCCGGTGATGCCGATGAGCGTGGACATCCCCCGATCATCGCAGGCCGCTCAACGTCCGCTGTGCGCCCGGATCGCGTCCATCTCGGCGCGCATCCGCGCCTCGTCACGGTTGCCGTTGCCGACGCGGAACGCCGGGAACCGCGGTGTGGTGGACTCGTGGTGCTTCCTCGTGTGGTGCTTCCTCAAGATCTCCATGGCTCTCATTCTGCGCCCGAACACTTCCTGCCAATAGTGGCTGGAAGGCCATTGACCGAACAGATCCTGCCACCTACGGTAGAGGGATGATTCGGACAGTGTCAGTGCTCGTGCCTGAGAACTTCCACCTCTTCGAGCTGGGCATCGCCTCGGAGGTCTTCGGGATCGACCGGACCGACGATGGAGTGCCGCTCCTCTCGTTCACGATCTGCGGACCCGAGGCAGGCCGGCCCGTCCCGATCGCGGGGGGCGGAGCCCTCCTCGTCGAGCACGGGTACGAGGACGGCGTCGAGGCCGACCTGGTCGTCGTCGTGCCTGCCGCGCCGCCGAGCGGCCACTGGCACGAGCACGCAGACGCCGCCGTCCCGCAGGCGATCCGCAAGGCGCACGAGAACGGCGCCATCATCCTCACGCTCTGCACGGGCGTCTTCCAGGTCGCCGCGGCAGGCCTCCTCAGCGGGAAGCGGGTCTCCACCCACTGGAAGCACGCCGAGGCGTTGCGCGCCTTCCACCCCGAGATCACCGTCGACGAGGACGTCCTGTTCGTCGACGAGGGTGACATCGTCACCAGCGCCGGCACCGCGGCCGGGGTGGACGCGGCCCTGCACCTCGTACGCCGTGAGCTCGGCAGTGCCGCCGCGAACGCCATCGCCCGCCGCATGGTGGTGCCGCCCCAGCGCGACGGCGGCCAGCGCCAGTTCATCGTGCAGCCGGTGCCGGACTGCGACGACGACATGTTCGCGGAGGTCCTCGACTGGATGGTCGAGCACCTCGACGAGCAGCAGCCCGTCGCCCGGCTCGCCGAGCTGGCGGGGATGTCGACGCGGACGTTCGCGCGCCGCTTCGCCGCAGAGACTGGGACGACGCCGGTGCAGTGGCTCGTCCAGCAGCGGGTCCTGCGAGCGAGGGCTCTGCTCGAGACCACCGAGATCGACGTCGACCACGTCGCGCACCGGTGCGGGTTCTCGTCGGGGACGCTGCTGCGTCACCACTTCCGGCGCATCGTCGGGGTCACGCCGGGGGAGTATCGCAAGACGTTCTCCCTGGCGTGACCCCGCCGCGTGCTCAGAACTTGCGCAGGCGGAGCGAGTTCGTCACGACGAGCACCGAGCTCGCCGCCATGGCGGCACCGGCGATCAACGGGTTGAGGAACCCCGCAGCGGCCAGCGGGAGGGCGGCGACGTTATAGCCGAAGGCCCAGCCGAGGTTCTGCTTGATGGTCCGCAACGTCTGGCGCGACAGCGCGATCGCGTCGGAGGTGAGCAGCAGGTCCCCGCGGACGAGGGTCAGGTCCGACGCCTCGATCGCGACGTCCGACCCGGTCCCCATCGCGATGCCGAGGTCGGCGACAGCGAGCGCTGGTGCGTCGTTGACACCGTCGCCGACCATCGCGACCGTACGACCGCGCGCCTGCAGGTCGGCGATCACGGCGGCCTTCCCCTCCGGCAGGACCTCGGCGACGACCTCGGTGATGCCGACCTCCCGGGCGACCTCCTCGGCGACCGAGCGGCGGTCACCGGTGAGCAGGACGGGGTCCAGACCCAGACCGCGGAGCCGCGTGATCGCCTCGGCCGAGGTCGGCTTGACCCGATCGGCCACGGCCACCACGCCGCGTACGACGCCGTCGATGGCGACGTGGACGGGCGTCGTCCCAGGGTCGACCGAGGGAAGCGAGGTCGACGGCCAGGCGCCGTGCTCGACCAGCCAGGGAAGTCGACCGACGCGGACCGAGCGTCCGTCGACCGTCCCCGCCACCCCGAGCCCGGTGGTCGTGCTGAAGCGGTCGACCTTCGGCAGCTCGCCACCCGGCACCGCCGAGCGCGCCGCGTCGGCGATCGCGCGACCGAGCGGGTGCTCGGACGCGGCCTCGACGGCGCCCGCGAGCAGCAGGAGCTCGCCGCCGTCGAAGCCCGATGCCGTCGCCACGCCGGTCACGTGCATCGCGCCCTCGGTGACGGTGCCGGTCTTGTCGAGCACGATCGTGTCGATGCGACGGGTCGACTCGAGGACCTCCGGACCCTTCACGAGGATGCCGCGCTGGGCGCCGCGCCCCGTGCCTGCCAGGAGAGCGGTCGGCGTCGCGAGCCCGAGCGCACAGGGACAGGCGATGATCAGCACCGCGACGGCGGCGGTGAACGCCTCGGTGGTGGTGCCGCCCGTGACCATCCAGCCGACCCAGGTCAGCACGGCGAGCACGAGGACGACGGGGACGAAGACGGCAGAGATCCGGTCGGCCAGCCTCTGGACGGGGGCCTTGCCGCTCTGCGCGTTCTCGACGAGGCGCGCCATCTGGGCGAGCTGCGTCTGCCCGCCGACGGCGGTGGCGCTCACCATCAGGCGGCCCCCGGTGGCGACGGTGCCGCCGACGACGCGGTCACCAGGGCCGACGTCGACCGGCACGCTCTCGCCGGTGAGCATCGACAGGTCGACCGACGCGGCGCCCGAGACGACCTCGCCGTCGGTCGCCACCTTGCCGCCGGGGCGTACGACGAAGACGTCACCCACGCCGAGCTCGCCGACCGGGATCTCGACCTCGCGACCCTCGCGGAGCACGACGACGTCCTTGGCGCCGAGCGACAGCAGCGCGCGCAGTGCGGCCCCGGAGTCGCGCTTGGCGCGGTGCTCCAGATAGCGGCCGAGCAGGATGAACACCGTGACCGCGCTGGCGACCTCGAGATAGATCTCGTCCGCCCCGGAACCCTGGGCGAACCACGAGATCTCCATGGTCATGCCGGTGACGCCCGCATGCCCCCAGAACAACGCGTAGACCGACCAGCCGAAGGCTGCCGCGACGCCGAGCGAGATCAGCGTGTCCATCGTGGCGGCGCCGTGCCGCGCGTTGACCCAGGCGGCGCGGTGGAACGGCCACGCGCCCCAGACGGCGACGGGTGCTGCGAGCGTCAGCGACAGCCACTGCCAGTTGTCGAACTGCCAGGCCGGGACCATCGAGAGGACGAGGACCGGTGCCGCGAGGACCGCGGAGACGATCAGCCGGTGCCGCAGCTCGGCGAGCTCGGGGTCGTCGTCCTCGGGGCGGCTGTCGTCCTCAGGCGCGTCCTGCCGGACCGGCGCGGCGGAGTAGCCCGTGCGTTCCACCGTCTGGACGAGGTCGGCCACGTCGACGAAGGCCGGAGCGGAGACGTACGCACGCTCCGTCGCGAAGTTGACGCTCGCCTCCACGCCGTCGAGCTTGTTGAGCTTCTTCTCGACGCGGGCGGCGCACGAGGCGCACGTCATCCCGCCGATCTCGAGCTCGTGGGACTGAAGGGTCATGCGTCGACGACCGCGTAGTCCCCGGCCTCGTCCACGGCGGTGGCGACCGCTGCGTCCTCGAGCGGCACGTCACTCGTCACGTGCACCGACGAGGTGCCGCCGGCGACGAGGTCGACCTCGACCTCCCGCACGCCGTCGAGAGCGCGGATCTCACTGGTGACGGCGCCCGCGCAGTGTCCGCAGGTCATGCCGGTCACGGAGTAGGTCTTCTTCATGGATCTCTCCTTCGAGTCAGGATCGCGATTCAGGATCGGACGAGGCGTGCGATGGCTGCGGATGCCTCGGCGATCTTGGCCTCGGCACCCTCTCCGGAAGCGATGGCGTCGTGGACGCAGTGCGCGAGGTGCTCGTCGAGAAGCGTCAGGGCGACGGACTCGAGGGCCTTCGTCGCGGCAGAGACCTGTGTCAGCACGTCGATGCAGTACGTGTCCTCCTCCACCATGCGCTGGAGGCCGCGGACCTGGCCTTCGACGCGCTTGAGGCGCTTGAGGACGGCGGCCTTGTCGGCGCTGTAACCGGGTGCGTGGGTGTCCATACGGAAACCATACCCCTGGGGGGTATCGTCTGCCAAGGGCACGCGGGCACACTCGTCGAGTGACTGGCATTCAGATGGACTCCGGCCTCGGCAACGCTCTCGGCTTCGCGTACGAAGGGGTGAGCGGCGACCGCGTCGTCGTCACCTGGACCGTGGGCCCGCAGCACCTCCAGCCGTTCGGGATCGTCCACGGCGGCGTCCACTGCGCGGTGAACGAGAGCGCCGCGAGCATCGGTGGACAGGCGTGGCTGCGCGACCAGGGCCTCGTCGTCGGCGTGAACAACAACACCGACTTCCTCCGCCAGGCTCGCACCGGCGAGACCCTCCGGAGCGTCGCGACCCCGATCCACCAGGGGCGTACGACGCAGCTCTGGGCGATCGAGACCACCAACGCCGAGGGCAAGCTGGTCTCGCGCGGACAGGTGCGGCTGGCGCACATCCCCGGGTCCCCGCCGCAGGAGTTCCTCGCGCTGCTCGACGCCTGACCGCGCTGCGCGGGGCGTCCGGGCGGCGGAATGCATTCCGCGTTCCCGCGGTTGCGACCTACACTGAACCCGTCGCGACTGGCGTTCAGGTGGGCAGACCACCAGGGAGCGGCACATCAGCAATGACCGCGGGACCGTTCGCCTGGGCCCTGGGTCGACCGCCACCTCCGGGTGGAACGACCTGAGACCGACCAGGAGAGGGACCCCGTGACGACCCAGACGCTCTACACCATGACCGCTGACCTTCCCGTGAGCACGCCGCGCCTTGGCGACGGCGACATCCGCGTCCTGCTACTGGAGAACATCCACGAGGACGGCGCCGAGTTCCTGCGTGCGCAGGGCTACCAGGTCGAGACCCGCAAGGGCGCCCTCGGCGAGGACGAGCTCATCGAGGCCGTCCAGGGCGTGCACCTGCTCGGCATCCGCTCCACGACGTACGTCACCGAGCGGGTCCTCGAGCACGCTCCCGACCTGCTCTCGATCGGCGCCTTCTGCATCGGCACCAACCAGATCGACCTCAAGGCAGCAGCCGCACGCGGCGTCGCAGTCTTCAACGCGCCGTACTCCAACACGCGGTCGGTGGTCGAGCTCGCGATCGGCGAGATCATCTCGCTCGCTCGGCGGCTCAACGAGAAGACCAACGACATGCACGCCGGTGTCTGGAACAAGTCCGCGCAGGGCAGCCACGAGATCCGGGGTCGCAAGCTCGGCATCGTCGGCTACGGCAACATCGGCAGCCAGCTGTCGGTGATCGCCGAGGCGCTCGGCATGCAGGTCTTCTACTTCGACGTCGCCGACAAGCTCGCGCTCGGCAACGCCAAGCGCTGTGCGACGCTCCACGAGCTGCTCGAGACCGTCGACGTCGTGACCCTCCACGTGGACGGGCGTCCCGGCAACGCCGGCCTCTTCGGCGCCGACGAGTTCGCACGGATGAAGCCGCGCTCGCTGTTCCTCAACCTCTCGCGCGGCATCCTGGTGGACACGAAGGCGCTGCGCGCGCACATCGAGTCCGGCCACATCGCGGGTGCCGCCGTCGACGTCTTCCCGGTCGAGCCCAAGAAGCAGGGCGACCCGTTCGAGTCGGACCTGCGTGGTCTCCCCAACGTCATCCTCACCCCCCACGTCGGCGGTTCGACGATGGAGGCGCAGCAGGACATCGGCAGGTTCGTCGCCGGCAAGCTGCACTCCTACCTCGCCGAGGGTTCGACGGACCTCTCGCCGAACCTCCCGCACCTCCAGCTCCCGTCGTACGGCGAGCACCACCGCCTGGTGCACATCCACCACAACGTGCCGGGCGTACTGTCGGCGATCAACGTCGTGCTCGGCAACCACGGGGTCAACATCGACGGGCAGACGCTCGGGACCCGCGGTGAGATCGGCTACGTCCTCACCGACATCGACAAGCAGCTCGAGCCGGAGACGCTGACCGCGCTCGGCACGCTGCCCGAGACGATCAGGCTGCGCCAGCTGAGCTGACATCCGCCCCGCGCTGGTCGAGGAACCCGGCCACGGTGCGTACGAACGCCGGCGGGTCCTCGAGCATCGGGAGGTGCCCGGTGTCGAGCGTCTGCTGCCACGAGGTGCCGAGGTTCGTCGCGAACCTGCGCTGGAGCGCCGGGGTGAGCTCCCGGTCGCGCGTGGTCGTCGCGTAGCCGACGGGCAGCCGCAGGTCGGTCCGCCCGACGCGCCCCCGGTAGAGGTCGACCGACTCCGGGACGAAGGCGCCGACGACGCGGTCGGCCGTCGGCTCGTCCAAGCCGCTGGCGACGCCACGGCGAATGGCGCCGTCCGGCGGCCGGGTTCCCGCGACCCTCATCGCGAGGCTCAGGACGTGTCGCTGCGGGAAGGGCATCGACGACAGGAACGACGCTCCGGGTCGCGGGACCACGGCCGTGACCGCGAGCAGGGCGGTGACCCGTCCCGCGGCCCTGCGGGCCAGCTCTGTGCCGACGACGCCGCCCGAGGAGTGCGCCACGACGGCGAACCGGTCCCACGGGGCGGCCTCCAGCGCGGCGTCGACGTAGTCGCCGAGCCGGGCGGTCCGAGCAGCAGGGCGTGGGGCGACTGCCGTCTCTCGCGGTGCGAGGAGCTCCCTGGTCTCGTCCCAGATCCAGGCAGGCAGGCCCGCGCCGCTGATGAGGAGGACGGGTTCGTGTGAGGTCATGCCTCCATCATCGCCCGCCGCTGTGTCACCCTTATGGCACTATTTATTGCGTGAACCGCACCGATCGGCTGTACGGCATCCGCGAGGAGCTGCGTCGTGCCGGCGCGCAGGGCCGGACCGCCGAGCAGCTCGCCGCGACGTACGAGGTCAGCGTCCGCACGATCAAACGCGACGTCTCCGCGCTGCAGCACGGCGGGTTCCCGGTCTGGGCGAGGCTCGGGCGCACCGGCGGCTACGTCGTCGACCCGGCGGCGACGCTGCCGCCGGTGAACTTCACTGACTCCGAGGTGTCCGGCCTCGCTGCGGCGATCTCCGCGCACCGCGGCCAGCCGTTCGACGGCCAGGCCCGGGCTGCTCTGGCCAAGGTGCTCGGCGTCATGGAGCCTCAGGCTCGCCGGCGGGCCTCCGCGCTCACGGAACGGATCTGGATCGACCACGCCGATCCCGGCGCGGGAGACACGCGGTCGCGGCGTGCGCTCGAGCAGGCGCTTGTCGATCGACGGGTCCTGTCCCTGCGCTACCGGGGGGCGGACGGTGCCGTGTCCGAGCGTCGCGTCGACCCTCAGATCCTCGCCTTCACGCAGCACCGGTGGTACCTCGTCGCGCACTGCCGGGAGCGGGAGGGGATCCGCTGGTTCAGGCTCGACCGGATCGAGCGCGCCCGGCTCACCTCGGGAAAGGCGGCCGACCTGCCGGTCGAGAGCATCGGCACCCCGCCGGCGACGGCGGCCCCTGTCGGAGACCTCTGAGACTCACTCGGCCATCGCGGCGAGCTTCTCGACCGAGCGCAGGTTGCGCCCGGTGCCCGGGATCCCGCCGCACAGCTTCAGCAGCCGCGGCGCGGTCACCTGGCTGCGGCCTGCGCCGTCGGCGTACCAGATGTGCAGGTCCTGGCCGACCGCCGTGATGCGGTCGTCCCCGAAGTCGTACGCCTCGACGTCCCGCACCGCCTTGGCGGTCGGCTTCGAGGCCAAGAACCAGACGTAGCAGAACTTCGCCTCGTGCACCTCGTACGGGAAGGCGTCGCGCGCCGCCCGCAGCTCGGCGCCGGTCCGCGGGATCGCGTCCGTCGTCACGCCCATCCGGTCGGCGATCCCGGCCTCGAGCGCCGAGCCGAAGTCGGCGGGGTCGCCCGGGGGGACACAGACGAGGTTGCCCGAGTTGACGTACGTCGCGACGTCGTCGGCGCCGAGGTCGGCTGCCAGCTTGCGGAGCTCGGCCATCGGCACCTTGTTGCCGCCGACGTTGACCGCCCGCAGCAGGTAGACGACCTTCTCAGAAATCGAAGCCGCCGAAGTCGAACCCGCCGCCGTCGCCGCCACCCCAGTCGCCGAAGCCGCCGCCGTCACCGCCGCCAGCGTCACCACCACCGTCGCCGCCACCGGCATCGCCGCCAGCGTCACCACCGCCGCCGTCGCCACCACCGGCCTCGCTGCCGTCGCCGTACGCGCTCGGGTCGAGGCCAGCCTCGCCGGCGTACATGCCGCCGAGCATCGTGCCCATGAACAGGGCCGGCATGAAGGCGAACGCCGAGAAGTAGCCCGCGGCGTAGGGGGCGTAGGCGGGGCCGCCCTGCCAGTACGGGACGCGCTGGGGGCCGACCATCACCTTGCGGGTGTCGGGCTCCGCGCCGGCCCGGATGCGCTCGGCGTCGAGCGCGCACGCGGGGACCTCGCGGAGGGTGCCGCCGTCAGGGGCGTACGAGACGTCCTCGACGGAGAGGCCGTGCCGTGGGTCGAAGAAGCACATCGGTCGCTTCGCGGGAAGCGGGCCGTTGGTCACGCGGGCCTGGACACAGGCGATGGCGTAGCGGCCGTCCTCGAGGATCTCGGTCACATGCCGCACGTCCTCGGGCTTCTCCAGCTTGTCGACGGCGTACTTCGCAGACTCGTACGCGTCGAGCGCCCGCTGGTAGTCGGCCTGTGCCCCCTCGTCCAGCGGGATGCCGATCAGGTCGGCGTCGAGGCGCTGAAGCTCCTCGCCGAGGGCGGTCACGTCTTCGAAAGCGGTCTTGCGGACTCCGGCAACCTGATCAGCGAGCGCCTCACGCTCGCGCGTCTTCTTTCGACGCTCGCTGACCAGGTAGACGACAGCCACGGCGATGACGACAAGGATCACGAGCTCCATGACGTCAGCCTACGTGGGCCGCTATCGGTTGAACACGGTCAGACGTTGAAGACGCTGACGCCGCCGGGTCCGACGAGCAGGCCGACGATGATGAGGACGATGCCCCACAGGAACTGCTTGCGGACCAGTGCAACGATTCCGGCCACCACGAGGACGACCGCGAGGATCCAAAGAAGGAAAGCCATGCTTCACTCCGTTCTCCGGGCCGGGGGGACCCAGGTACTCGTACGGCGTCCTGCCGCACGACCATGACGCTAGTGCAGGTGCCCGGCCGCGTCAGATCGAAACGCGATTCAACGTCCGATCGCGATGACGGGGGCACGATTGGCACGAAGGCGTTTCATGACAAACCGGACAAAACGGGGTGGAACGGACACGCATCCCGCGGTCGCGCCCTTGCCGTTGGCGTGGAAGAAGATGCCGGATCCGCGGTAGCGGACCGCGTTCGGCGGCCGGTTGAAGTCGATGACGATCGACCAGACGTACTGCGTCCGGTAGTCGCGCAGCCGCTCGGACGCGTTGAGGCGCGATGAAGGGAGCCACCAGCGGAATCCGCCGGCAGCCTTGTTGCGCAGCGTGTTGTAGTACGCGGAGCGGTTGTCCTGCACCCAGTAGTCGCCTGCGCGGACCTTCCTGTACGGCAACGCGGTGCCGCTCGGGCGCGACCGGATCCCGAACGCCTCTGTCATCGCGAACGTCCCGAGCGGCGTCGTCCCCGTCGCCTGCCTGCGCTTCGACGCGGCGACCAGGCCGCCGTACCCGATGCGCCCGTTCGTCGTCTGCCGCTTCACGGTCCAGCCGCCGTCGCGCAGGACCCAGTAGGTGACGCGGGCACGGTACGACCGGGTGCGGTTGACCGTCACGACCTGGCGCGTCCCCGCCCTGAGGCGGACGGTGACGCCATCGAGGCGCACAGCAGCTTCCGCTGGTCGAGCGACGGCGGTTTCCGCTGGTCGAGCGAGCGCAGCGAGTCGAGGCCCCTCCGACGCGGCTGCCGAGCCCGGCGCGGGGATGCAGACGAGCAGCGCCGCGGACACAAGGAGCACGGCGCTGCGAGACGGCATCACCCCACGATGCGCCTCTCGGGCGTGCCGCGCCACTTCTCGCCCGGACGCGCCACGAGCACGCGCGCGTCTCCGGACAACCGCCACGGCCCGAACGCGGCCGGGACGACCAGCGACTGGCCGCCGCCGATCGGCACGGACGTCGTCCCTTCGATCACCCCGGTGCCCGACAGGACGACGAGCGCGGCGAACCCGGCAGGCACCTCGGGCCTCTCGCCGGCCCGGGCGGCGAGCAGGTGGAGACGGAAGAACGGATCGCCGCCCTCGGGCAGCAGCGGGACCGGCGCGGGACCGCGGTCGGTCAGGTCGTGGTGCACGGTGAGGCGTTCGAGCTCGGCGGCGTCGAGCCCCTGTGTCGTCACTGCCTCCATCGCGGTGTCGAACCCGAGGTCGAGGTGCGACTCGTCGCGGGTCGAGGTGGTGATCGACCACTCGAGGAGGATCGAGAAGTCTGTCGGCTCCTGCACCTCCGCGACGAACACGCCCTCGCCGATCGCGTGGGGCGTGCCCGCAGGGACGAGGAAGCCGTCGCCGGGCCGTACGGGGATCCGGTTCAGGCGGCTCAGCAGCCACTCGCTGTCCTGGGCGTCGCGACGCTCGGCGAGCTCGTCCGGGTCGACGTCGGCGTTCCAGCCGAGATAGACCGCGCCGTCACCGGACGCGTCCAGAACCAGCCACGCCTCGGTCTTCCCGTACGGGCAGTCGAGGTGGCGCGAGGCGAACGCACGGTCGGGGTGCACGTGGACCGGCAGGCGCTGTCCGGCGTCGAGCAGCTTCAGCAGGATCCCGGTGTCTCCGGTGAGCGCGCTGCCGTCGGTGGGGACGGCGCCGACCCAGCCGTCGGGGTCGGCCGCGACCAGGTCGCGTACGAGGTCGCCGTCGACCGTGCGGGCCAGGCCGACGTCGTCGGAGCCGGCGCGCGACACGGTCGCGCCGACCCACTCCTCAGGGCACCGCTCGACGGGCGGAAGGCCCCGGAGCGCGGCGATGCGTGCGCCGCCGGCGTAGAAGTGGTGGACGAGGTTCGGCTGGAGCAGCTGGGGGGTCGCGGTCACGGCAATGGCTTACCACGGGCGGCAGTCCACAACGACCACCACTGGTCGCGCGTCATCGCCTCGGCGACCTGCTCCGCGTCGGCGCAGGCCTGGATCCGGCCGGGATCGGTGGTGCCGATCACCGCGACGACCTGGGCGGGGTGCTTGAGGAGCCAGCCGAGGACGACGGCCTCGCGCGTGGCGCCGAGCGCGTCGGCGTACCGCTGGACGAGCGCGGCCGTCGCCTCGTCCTCCGGCCCGCGCGGTCGCCCGGCGTACCGTCCCTGGGCCAGGGGGCCGTACGCCTGCACGGTGATCGCGTGGTCCGCGCAGTACTCGAGGGTGCCCACCACGGGCGCGTACGCCGACGAGTCCGCGTGGTTGACGAGCACCCCGGCCTCGATGAGGTCGCGGTGGTGCAGCCCGAGCTCGACCTGGTTGACGTCGAGCGGCTGGCGGACGGCCGAACGCAGGTGTGCGACCTGCGCGGCCGCCATGTTGGAGACACCGAAGGCGCTCACCTTGCCGGCTGCGGTGAGCAGCTCGAAGGCGTCGGCGATCTCGCCGGGGCGGGCCAGCGGGTCGGGCCGGTGCAGCAGGAGGCGGTCGACCCGCTCCACGCCGAGCCGTTCCAGGCTCGCGTCGACGGAGGCGAGAATGTGCTCCCGCGACAGGTCGTACGCGTTGCCGCCCTCGGCGCCGCCGATCACGATCCCGCACTTGGTCTGGATCTCGATCTCGTCCCGCAGGCCGGGGTTGCGCGCGAGGACCATGCCGAACACCGTCTCGGCGGTCCCTCCGCCGTAGATGTCGGCATGGTCGAAGAGGCGGATGCCCACGTCGTACGCCGCCTGGACCGCGGCCTCCGCACGGTCCACCTCGTCCGTGGTCGGAGTCGGCTCGGCGCTGCCGAGTCCCATGCAGCCGTATGCGAGTCTCATGCCCCCATCTTCACCCGGACCGGCGCGGCGTCACTCCGGGATGTTGCCGTCGCCGCCGAGATTCGCGACGACGCGGCGCAGCACGTTGATCATCGTCACGTACTCGTCCTCAGGGATGCCGTCGAGCGTCTGCTGGTGCACCTGCGCGTTGCGTTCACGTGCGCGTTCGAGCCCGGCCACGCCCGCGTCGGTCAGCGTCATGGCGCCGTCGTCCTCGCGCAGCCAGCCGCGCGCGACCAGGTCGTCGTACACGTCGTCGAAGTCGATCCCGAGGTCCTCGTACGGGGTCAGCCGTTCGGTCAGGGTGGCGCGCGTCCACCGGCCCGGGTCGCCGGCGGCATGGTTGAGCGTCCACCAGTGCGGCTGCGTGAGGTCCTCGGTCGCGAGGGCGCCGCGGAGCCCGCCGACGACGCGGCGGTACGCGTCGCCGGTCCAGGCACCGATCGGCTGCGCTGCGATCACCGCGGCGGGGTAGTCGCGCAGGTTGTCCTCCGTGCTTATCGTCATGTCGTCAACGTAGAACTTCAAGCCCGGTTGAGATCAAGTCACAGGCGGGCGGCGAGCTCCGTGGCCTGGCGGATCGCGCGCTTCGCATCGAGCTCGGCCGCGACGTCCGCGCCGCCGATGACGTGCACGCTCACGCCCGCCTCGCGCAGCGGCTCCGCAAGGTCGGCGACCGACTCCTGGCCCGCGCACACGACGACGCTGTCGACCTCGAGGACCTGCGCGTTGCCGTCCCGATCCAGGATGTGCAGGCCCGCGTCGTCGACGAACTCGTACGAGACGCCGCCGAGCATGTGGACCCCGGAGTCCTTCAGCGTGGCGCGGTGCACCCAGCCGGACGTCTTCGCGAGCCCCTTGCCGAGCGGCTCGTCCTTGCGCTGCAGCAGCCAGATCTCACGCGACGGCGGCGCCTTCACCTTCGTCGCGAGGCCGCCCGGCTCGAGGGCCGGATCGGTGACGCCCCAGCGGGCCATCCACGCGCCGAGCTCCTCGTCGGGGCTGTGCAGCAGGAACTCCGCGACATCGAAGCCGATCCCGCCGGCACCGATGACGGCGACCCGCTCGCCGACGTCGACGCGCCCGTCGATGACGTCCGGGTACGACGCCACGCTGGCGTGGTCGAGCCCCTTGATCTCGGGCATCCTCGGGACGACACCGGTCGCGACCACGACGTCGTCGTACGCGCTCAGGTCGGCGACCGTCGCCCGGGTCGAGAGCCGCACGTCGACTCCGGTCACCTCGAGGCGCCGGGTGTAGTAGCGCAGCGTCTCCGCGAACTCCTCCTTGCCGGGAATCCGTCGCGCCAGCCGGAACTGGCCGCCGATCTGGTCGTCGGCCTCGAACAGCGTGACGCTGTGCCCACGCCCCGCGAACTCGGTCGCGGCGGCGAGGCCTGCGGGACCGGCGCCGACGACGGCGACCTGCTTGCGCCGAGGCTTCGGGACGGGGAGCAGGCGGAGCTCGGTCTCGTAGCCGGCGCGCGGGTTCACCAGGCAGGTCGCGCGCTTGTTCTTGAAGGTGTGGTCGAGGCAGCCCTGGTTGCAGGCGATGCAGGTGTTGATCTCGTCGGCGCGGCCCTCGGCGGCCTTGTTCACGAAGGCGGCATCGGCCAGCAGGGGCCGCGCCATCGAGACCATGTCGGCCTGACCGTCGGCGAGGATCTGCTCGGCGACCTCGGGGGTGTTGATGCGGTTGGACGCGATCACCGGGATGCCGACCTCGGGGCGCAGCTTGCCGGTCACCCAGGCGAACGCCGCCCGGGGGACGGACGTGACGATCGTGGGGACGCGAGCCTCGTGCCAGCCGATGCCGGTGTTGAGGATCGACGCGCCGGCCTCCTCGACCTTGCGGGCGAGCTCGACGGTCTCCTCCCACGTCTGCGCGTTGTCGACGAGGTCCAGCAGGGAGATCCGGTACTGGACGATGAACCGCTCGCCGGCCGCCTCGCGGATCTGCCGCACGACCTCGACGGGGAAGCGCATCCGCTTCTCCGCGGTGCCGCCCCACGCGTCCGTACGGTCGTTGGTGCGGGCGGCGAGGAACTGGTTGATGAGGTAGCCCTCGGAGCCCATGATCTCCACGCCGTCGTAGCCGGCGCGCTGGGCCAGCAGGGCGGCGCGCACGAAGTCGTGGACGGTCCGCTCCACCTCGCGGGTGCTCATCGCGCTCGGCTTGAAGGGAGTGATCGGGGACTGCTTGGACGAGACGCCCTTCGAGAACGGCGAGTAGCCGTAGCGGCCGGCGTGCAGCACCTGCATGAGGATCCGGCTGTCGTGCGCGTGGACCGCGTCGGTGACCTCGCGGTGGCGGTCGGCGAGGCGGCGTGACGCCATCGTCGACCCCATCGGGCTGAGCCACCCGCGCCAGCTCGGGGCGTACCCGCCGGTGACGAGGAGCGCGGTGCCGCCCTGGGCCCGCTCGGCGAAGTACGCCGCCAGCTTGGGGACGTCGCTCGCGCGGTCCTCGAGCTTGGTGTGCATCGAGCCCATCATCACGCGGTTGCGCAGCGTGAAGCCGGCCACCTCGAGCGGGGAGAGAAGGTGCGGGTACGGGCTGGGGGACTGCTCAGGCATGGGGACCTCTGGTGTTCACTGGACGGGTGATCTCTCGACGTGCTGCGTGGTTCCTGGTGCTCGCCGGGGTGTTCAACATCGTGATCTGGCCCCGGTTCGGGATGGCGGTGTGGAACGACGAGCGGGCATGGGAGGGGGCGGTCGGCGACAGCACGCCGACCGGGTTCCTGTGGGTGCACGCGGTGCTGATCGTGGCGGCGGTGTCGATCGCGCTCGGCGTGCTGTGGGTGGCGTTCACGGCGCTGCGGTCCCGCCGCTCGCCCGCTGGTTGAGCGAGCCTTCGTCCCGCTGGTTGAGCGAGCGCTCGTCCCGCTGGTTGAGCGAGCCTTCGTCCCGCTGGTTGAGCGAGCCTTCGTCCCGCTGGTTGAGCGAGCCTTCGTCCCGCTGGTTGAGCGAGCCTTCGTCCCGCTGGTTGAGCGAGCGCAGCGAGTCGAAACCCCCCAGCAGCTCCACGATCTCCTGACACCACGCGAGCCCGGCCTCCTCGAGGAGGATGCCGCCGCGGAGCACCGCGTACTGAGCGCGCTGCGCGTCGTCGAGCGCGTCGACGTCGGGGAACGTCCTGCTCTCGTCGGCGCGGTAGTACGCGAGGCGCTCGCGATGTGCCTCGGCCCGGCGCTGCACGTCGGCGACGATGGCGTCGCGGTCGCCGTACGGGAGTCCGCGCAGCTTCACCGCGAACTCGCTGCGCGAGGTCTCAGGCGGGCTCGGCGTGCGGGACCAGTCCTGGATCGCGGCGCGGCCGGCCTCGGTGATCGCATAGACCTTCTTGTCGGGCCGGCCCGACTGCGGGACCGCCTCGGAGGCGACCAGGCCGTCGGCTTCCATGCGGCCGAGCACCTTGTAGATCTGCTGGTGGCTGGCCTTCCAGAAGTAGCCGATCGACTTGTCGAAGCGGCGCGTCAGGTCGTAGCCGCTCGCCGTGCGTTCGGCGAGCGAGACGAGGATCGCGTGCTCCAGGGCCATACCTGGAAGTATCTATGCAACGAGGCGCATATGCAACTAGTTGCAACGGTCGATGACCCGGCGCGTCGGTTCGTCAGTGGTCACGCGCTCGCCGCGAGTGACGACTGGCGCACCGACAGCTGGCGCGCCCACGCTGGCGTCAGAGGTGATCCGGGACGATCAACGCGTCGGGGTCCTGGCGGTGCGGCATCGCTTCCACGCCTGCGCGCAACGCGAGGACCGCGGCCTCGACCTGCTTGCGGCGCTTGCGCGGCGAGATCTTCTCCCACGCGCCCGGCTCGGACCGCTCGACCCGGTCGCGCAGCACCGACTCCGCCGCCGCGTCGTACTCCTCGTCCGTGAACGCCGGCGTCGCCCCGACGGTCGGCCGCTCCGGCAGCGCCGTCAGGCTCGGCAGCAGCAGCGTGCTGGCGGCTGAGAGGAGGTTGTAGCGGCTCATCTTCGGCAGCTCCTCCCACGACGCAGCGCCGACCTTGCGGCGCATGAACCCGGGCAGCGCCTCGAACGCCTGGCGTGCCACCGCCTCCACTGCAACGGTCATCTCGCGTTCGGTGAACTTCATGGCACTCCCTCAGCTAACGTCCGCCCCGCCGGGTCGACGGTACTGGAGCGGCGACGACGAGCGAGGCTGGCGGGTCAGGCCGCGGCGGCACGCGATGCGACGACCCGCAGCGCCGACAGCGCAGCGACACGGCCAGCACGGTTCGCGCCGATCGTCGATGCCGACGGGCCGTAGCCGACGAGCTGTACGCGGTGATCGCGCGCCGCCGTCGTCGGGGTGTGCGCGTCCTCGCGGGCGACGAGGCGTACGCCGCCGGTGTCCTCGCGCAGGTGGAGCGGCGCGAGGTGGCCGAGCGCAGCGCGGAATCCGGTCGCCCACACGATGACGTCCGCGTGCCGGAACGTGCCGTCAGCCATCCGGACGCCGTCCGGCTCGATCCGCGTGAACATCGGATGCCGGTCGTACGCCCCCATGGCGGCCGCGCGCTGCTCCTGCGGCCGGAGCATCAACCCCGTGACGCTGACGACGCTCTGCGGCGGCAGCCCCCGTCGTACGCGTTCCTCGACCAGCGCCACCGCGTCACGGCCTGCGTCGGGGTCGAACTCACCCACCCGCCAGATCGGTTCGCGACGGGTCACCCAGGTCGTGGACGCGGCCCGTGGCGCGACCTCGCCGAGGATCTGTACGGCGGACGCGCCGCCGCCGACCACGACCACGTCGAGCCCGGCCACGTCTCCTGGCCCTGTGTAGTCGGCCGTGTGCAGCTGCCGGCCGCGAAACGACGAAGCGCCCGGGTACGACGGCCAGAACGGCCGCTCCCACGTGCCGGTGGCGTTGATGACCGCACGGGCGCGCCAGGTGCCGACGTCGGTGTGGACGACGAGGTCGCCGTCGGGGTTCCCGCTCTCGGCGTCCTCGACCCGGAGCACCCGCACCGGCCGGACGACGGGAAGGTCGAAACGCTCCTCGTACGCCGCGTAGTAGGCCGGCACGAAGTCCCGGGCGGCCTCGTCCTCCACCCTCGCCGGAACGTCAAGGCCGGGGAGCATCGCGATGCCGTGGACGTCACGCATGGTGAGGGTGCGCCACCGGTGCTGCCACGCCCCACCCGGTGCAGGGTTGGCGTCGAGGACGACGAACGAGGCACCGAGCCGCTTCAGGTGGTACGCGGCGGACAGCCCTGCCTGTCCCGCTCCGACCACGACGACGTCGACCTGCGTCGCGGGGGCCGGGGAGATGGTCACGTCAGGGACAACCGTCGTGTGCCCCCACGTGTTCCTGGCCCGGTCACCGCAGAGCCGGACGGCGGATAGGGTGCCGAGCATGGCCGATCCTCACTCCGACCCCGACCACCTCGCGTTCATCCACCTGCACCACGTGCAGCTGGCGATCCCCGAGGGCGGTGAGGAAGCGTGCCGCGCGTTCTGGGGCGACACGCTCGGGATGCACGAGCTGGCGAAGCCCTCGGAGCTGGCGGCGCGCGGCGGCTGCTGGTTCCGGTCGGGTGGGGTCGAGGTCCACCTCGGGGTGGAGCGGGACTTCGCGCCGGCGCTCAAGGCGCACCCCGGCATCCTTGTCGCCCGCATCGACGACGTCGCCGCACGGCTGACCGCGGCCGGCGTGAAGGTCACGTGGGACGACGCGTTCCCGGGACACCGGCGCTTCTACGCCGACGACCCGTTCGGCAACCGGCTCGAGTTCCTCCAGCCCCTCGGCTGAGCCCCCCGGAGCGTCGCGACGTCAACGGTTGTTGGCCGGCACGCCCTCCGTGGCGAGGCGTACGGTCTCGGCGATCCGCTGTGCCCGGGTCGCCGGGCGCTTGGCATCGACGAGCCAGCGGAGGATCTGCTTGCGCTGACCCGGCGTGAAGGACTCGTACTGATCCCGCAAACCCGGCGTCGCGTCGAACGCGGCCGCGAGGTCGTCGGGGACGATCAGGGCTTCGACGCTGTCGAGGATCGTCCACGACCCGTCCGCCTTCGCGCGATCGATCGCCGCCTGCCCTGCCGCCGTCATGCGGCCGGACTCCACGACGCGCGCGACACGCTCCTTGGAGAGGCGGCTCCACACCGAGCCTGGACGCCGACGCGTGAGCCACAACATCGAGTGGTCGTCGTCGAGCGTCGCGGCCTGCCCGTCGATCCAGCCGACCGCGAGCGCCTCCTCGATGAGCTCCTCGTACGACACCTGCCTCGCCGCAGCAGAACGCTCCCACACGATCCACACGCCAGGGTCGGGGTCGTCCTGATGCTCGACCAACCAGGCGCGCCACTGCTCGACGGACGTGATGGGCAGGCGCGGCGCGTCGCTGAAGCGGCTCATGGCGAGACGCTATCGCCGCCCGCGGACGCTCTGCAGAACTGTCCGTGCCGCCTCGTACGGTCGAACACATGTCCACCCCGTCGCCGCTCCGGTCCGCCCCCTCCGCCGCCCACACCCCTGACGAGCTGAGCGCGCAGCTCGTCGACCGTCTCAACGCGCGCGACGTCGAGGGCGTCGTCGCCCTGTACGAGCCGACGGCCGTGCTCGAGCTTCCTGACGGCCGCGTCGCTGTCGGGCACGACGACATCCGCGCCTTCTACACGCGTGCGCTCGCCGCTCACCGCCCGGTGCGTGCCGGCATCCCGCGGCGCCCGCTCGTGCGCGGAGACCTTGCGCTGACGACCACGGTCCTGCCGATGAGCGCGGGCGCGGGTGGTGCGACGTGCGAGGTCGCGCGGCGGCAGCCCGACGGGACGTGGCGGTGGATCATCGACCGGCCGACGGTGCGCTGAGCGACGTCCACTCCGTTGGTCGAGGCCGGAGCGCCAGCGGAGGATCGAGACCTTTGGCGTGGTCTCGATCGCTTCGCGCCTCGACCAGCGGAGGAGGGCGCGGCTTCGACCAGCGGGGCGCCTCACACCACGAAGCGGTAGCCCAGTCCCGGTTCGGTGAGGAAGTGCTTCGGCTTCGCGGGGTCGGTCTCCAGCTTGCGGCGGATCTGCGCGAGATAGACGCGCAGATAGTGGGTCTCGCGCTCGTACGCCGGTCCCCACACGTCACGCAGGAGCTCGGTCTGCCGCACCAGCCGGCCAGGGCGTCGCAGCAGCGCGGCCACGATCCGCCACTCGGTCGGCGTGAGGTGGACCTCCACGCCGTCCCTGGTGGCGGTGCCGTCCTCGGGATCGAGCACGAGCCCGTCGGTCGAGACCGCGCTCGACGGTGCGGGTGCGGTTCCACCACGGCGTACGGCGGCACGCACCCGCGCGAGCAGCTCCTCCATCCCGAAGGGCTTCGTCACGTAGTCGTCGGCGCCCGCGTCGAGCGCCTCGACCTTGTCGTCGGACTCGTGCCGCGCGGAGAGCACGACGATCGGCACGTTGCTGGTCGCGCGGACCCGACGGATCACCGCAGTGCCGCTGACGTCCGGGAGCCCGAGGTCGAGCACGATCACGTCCGGCTCGCGCTCGTCCACGATCTGCAGCGCCGAGCGTCCGTCGCCGGCCGTCTCCACCTCGTAGTCGCGCGCTCGGAGGTTGATGCGGAGCGTCCGCAGGATCGCGGGGTCGTCGTCGACGGCGAGCACGAACGTCATCGGGCGGCCTCCTTCGCGCGTGGCAGGGAGAGCACGAACGTGAGCCCTCCGCCGGGCGTCTCCTCGGCGTCCAGCGTGCCCGACATCGACTCGGTGAGCCCGCGCGCCACGGCGAGGCCGAGCCCGACGCCGTCGCCCTGCGGCACGTCGCCGAGCCGCTGGAACGGGGCGAAGAGCTGGTCGAACGCCTCCGAGGGGACTCCCGGACCGTGGTCGACGACCCGCAGGCAGACCCTCGGGGCGCCGTCGGTCTCGACGTACGTCGATCCCTGGACGGCGACCCGGCTGCTGGTGTGCTTGAGCGCGTTCTCGCAGAGGTTCGCGAGGACGCGCTCCAGCAGTCCGGCGTCGGCGTGCACGAGCGGCAGGTCGGCGTCGACCTGGATGTCGACCCGGTCGGCGTCGGGCAGCGGAGCGATGGCGTGGCGCAGCACCGACTCGACGTCGACGTCGTCCGGAAGGGCAGTGATCGCCCCGGCCCGCAGCCGGCTCATGTCGAGCAGGTTCGCGACGAGCGCGTCGAGACGGTCGGCGGACTCCTCGACCGTCATCAGGAGCTCGGCCTCGTCCTCCTCCGACCAGTCGATCTCGTCGTTGCGCAGGCTCGACACCGCTGCCTTGATCGCCGCCAGGGGGCTCCGCAGGTCGTGCGAGACCGCGGCCAGCAGCGCCGTACGCGTCCGGTCGGCCTCGGCGAGCTGGACGGCGCGCGCCTGCTCGGTCGCGGCGCGGGCGCGCTCGAGGACGACGGCGGCGTGTGCGGCGTATGCGGTCACGAGGCGGCGGTCCGAGGCCGCGAGGGTCCGTCCGCGCAGGACGAGGAATGTCCGCTCGTCGATCGGGACGTCGACGTCGGCCGCGTCGACCGACCCGGGCGCGTCCCCGTGCGCGACGACCGTCGTCCATCCGTCGCCGTCGCGCGCGAGGATCGCAGCGCCGATCATGGAGAACACCTCGCATGCCTGGGCGAGGACGGCGGGCAGGCGATCGCCCGCGCGCAGGAGGCTGTGCGAGAGGACGGCGAGCGCATCGGCCTCCGACGACGCCTGGCGCGCCTGAGCCGCGCGGCCGGCAGCCAGGTCGACGACCGAGGCCACCGCGGCACCGACGACGACGAAGACGGCGATCACGACCACGTACTGCCCGCGCGCGATCGTGAGCGTGTGGATCGGCTCCACGAAGTACCAGTTGAGCAGCACCGCCGAGAGCACAGCCGCGACCAGGGCGGGGAGGAGGCCGCCGACGATCGCGACGACGACCACGGCGCTGAGCATCAGCATCGACTCGAGCGTCAGGTCGTGGAGGTGCGACGTGGCGTCGAGGAGCAGGGCCGTGACCACCGGGAGGATCACGCCGAAGACGTAGCCGAGGATCGTGCGGCCGAGGCCGAGGTCAGGGCGCCGCCGGCGGTCGCGGTTCGCCTGGCGCGCCTCGCCGTGGCTGACGATGTGCACGTCGACGTCACCCGAGCCGTCGATCACGCGCTCGCCGACGCCTGGCCGGAACGCGGTGGACCACCGTCCGCGGCGACTGGCGCCGATGAGGATCTGGGAGGCGTTCTCGGCGCGCGCGAACTGGAGGATCCCGGTCGCCACGTCGTCGCTCACGACGGTGTGGAAGCTCCCGCCCATGTCCTTGGCCATCGTGTGCTGGCGGGCGAGCTGGTCGGGCGAGGTGCCTGAGAGCCCGTCGCCACGGGCGACGTACACGGCGAGCCACTCGCCTCCAGCGGTACGGCCCGAGATCAGCGCGGCGCGCCGCAGCAGCGTCGGCGACTCCGGACCGCCCGTCACGGCGACCACGATCCGCTCGCGCGCCGGCCACGTCGCGTCGATACGGTGCTCCTGGCGATAGCGCTCCAGCCCTTCGTCGACCCGGTCGGCGACCCACAGGAGCGCGAGCTCGCGCAGCGCCGCGAGGTTGCCCTCGCGGAAGTAGCGCGACAGCGCCGCATCGACCTTGTCTGCCGCGTAGACGTTGCCGTGCGCAAGACGGCGCCTCAATGCTTGCGGGCTCATGTCGACGAGCTCGACGGCCTCGGCGTCCCGGACGACGTGGTCCGGGACCGTCTCGCGCTGCCGCACGCCGGTGATGGACTCGACGACGTCGTTGAGGGACTCGAGGTGCTGGACGTTGACGGTCGTGACGACGTCGATGCCGGCGTCGAGGAGCACGTCGACGTCCTCCCAGCGCTTCTCGTGCTCCAGGCCCGGGATGTTCGTGTGGGCGAGCTCGTCGACGATCACGACCTGAGGGCGGCGCTGGAGGACCGCGTCGACGTCCATCTCCTCGTACGTCGAGCCGCGGTAGGCGACACGGCGGCGGGGTACGACCTCCAGACCGTCGAGCCGCTCGGCGGTGTGGACGCGGCCGTGGGTCTCGACGAAGCCGATCACGACGTCGGTGCCGCGCACGGCGCGGCGCTGCGCCTCGTCCAGCATCTTGTACGTCTTGCCCACGCCCGGAGCGGCCCCGAGATAGACCCGGAGCCGCCCGCGGCGTGTGGGCGGGTGGTCCATACCCGCCATCCTGTCAGCCTTCCGCAGCGTGGCGGACCGCGATGTTGAGCTGGAGGACGTTCACGCCCTCCTCGCCGAGGAAGCCGAGGGTCCGTCCGCTGGTGGCGGCGGCGATGAGGCCGCGTACGGCGGACTCGTCCAGGCCGTTGGCCCGGGCGACACGTGCGGCCTGCAGCTCGGCGTACGCGGTCGAGATGTGCGGGTCGAGGCCCGAGCCCGAGGCCGTGACCGCGTCGGGCGGGACGTCGGCCAGGGCGACGCCCTCTTCGGCGGCGACCGCCTCGCGCCGCTCCTGGATCGACGCGAGAAGGTCCTCGTTGGACGGGCCGAGGTTGCTCGCCGCGCTTGCCAGACCGTCGTACGCCGCAGCCGACGGCCGTGAGTGGAACAGGGCGGGGTCGTCGAAGGCCTGGCCGAGGAGCGCAGAGCCGACGGGTGCCCCGTCGACCGAGACGATCTGCCCGTTCGCGCGGTCGGGGGCGACGACCTGGCCGACGGCCCAGACCGCGGCGGGATAGCCGACGCCGAGGATCACGGTGAGGACGAGCAGGAGGCGCAGGCCGGTGACCGTCTGGCGGAGCAGGCCGGAGGCGATCGGAGTGCGCCCGGCGGTGGCGGTGGGCGTCTGGACAGGAGCGGTCGTCGTCATGCGGTTGCCCTTCTTCTGCTGGGGAGGTCTTCCTGCTGGGGGAGTGACGGGGTGCGGGCTCACAGCGCGGAGCCGAACAGGGTGGCGAGGGCGAGGTCGATGACCTTGATCCCGACGAACGGTGCGAGCAGGCCTCCGACGCCGTACACGAGGAGGTTGCGGCGCAGCAGGCCGGCTGCGGAGGCGACGCGGTGGCGCACACCCCTGAGCGCGAGCGGGATGAGTGCGACGATCACCAGCGCGTTGAAGACGACGGCGGAGAGGATCGCCGACTCGGGACTGTGCAGCCGCATGACGTCGAGCGAGTCGAGGCTCGGGTAGGCGGCGACGAACATCGCGGGGATGATCGCGAAGTACTTCGCCACGTCGTTGGCGACCGAGAACGTGGTCAGCGCGCCGCGGGTGACGAGGAGCTGCTTGCCGATCTCCACGACGTCGATGAGCTTCGTCGGGTCGGAGTCGAGGTCGACCATGTTGCCGGCCTCCTTCGCGGCCGAGGTCCCCGAGCTCATCGCGACCCCGACGTCCGCCGCGGCGAGCGCGGGCGCGTCGTTGGTGCCGTCGCCGGTCATGGCGACCAGGCGCCCGCCCTGCTGCTCGTGCCGGATGTACGCGAGCTTGTCCTCGGGCGTCGCCTCGGCGAGGACGTCGTCGACGCCGGCCTCGGCGGCGATCGCCTTCGCGGTGATCGCGTTGTCACCGGTCACCATGACGGTCCGGATCCCCATCGCACGCAGCTGTGCGAACCGCTCGCTCATGCCGGGCTTGACGACGTCCTTCAGGTGGACGACGCCGAGCACCCGACCGCCCGCGGCATCACGCACCGCGACGACCAGGGGCGTACCCCCGTCTGCGCTGATGCGTTCGACGGCCGACTCGACGCTCGGTGGCAGCGCTGTCTGGTCGAGCCAGGCCAGGACGGCTGACGAGGCGCCCTTGCGGATCTGCGTCCCGTCGGGGAGGTCCAGGCCGGACATGCGGGTCGAGGCGGAGAACTCCACGATCGTGGCGCCGACCGGGAGCGGCTCGTCGGTCGCGCCCCGCTCGAGCGCGAGCTCGACGATCGAACGGCCCTCGGGTGTGGGGTCGGCCAGGCTCGACAGCCGCGCCGTGTCGCGCAGCACGGCATCGTCGAGACCGGCCTGCGGGACGAATGCCGACGCCCGCCGGTTGCCGTACGTGATGGTGCCCGTCTTGTCGAGCAGCAGCGTGCCGACGTCGCCGGCGGCCTCGACCGCGCGGCCGGACATCGCCAGGACGTTGACGCGGACCAGGCGGTCCATGCCCGCGATGCCGATCGCGGACAGCAGGGCGCTGATGGTCGTGGGGATGAGACAGACCAGCAGGGCGACGAGCACGACCGTACGCTGCGGCGCACCCGCGTAGTCCGCCATCGGCGCCAGCGTCGCCACCGCGAGCAGGAAGACGATCGTGAGGCTGGAGAGCAGGATCGTCAGGGCGTTCTCGTTGGGCGTCTTGCGGCGCGACGTGCCCTCGACGAGCGCGATCATCGTGTCGATGAACGTGGAGCCGGGAGCGGCGGTGATCGAGACGACGATCCGGTCCGACAGCACCGTCGTACCCCCGGTGACGGCCGACCGGTCGCCGCCGGCCTCACGGATCACCGGTGCGGACTCACCCGTGATCGCCGACTCGTCGACCGAGGCGATGCCCTCGACGACGTCACCGTCGCCCGGGATGACCTCGCCGGCCTCGACCACCACGAGGTCGCCGATGACGAGCTCGGTGCCGGGGACGAGAGTCTCGGTGCCGTCGCGGTCGAGACGGCGCGCGACGGTGTCCTTGCGAGCGGCACGCAGCGACGCCGCCTGGGCCTTGCCGCGGCCCTCGGCCACGGCTTCGGCGAGGTTTCCGAAGACGACCGTCAGCCACAACCAGACCGTGAGGGCGATCGTGAACGCGCTCGGATCGGCGATGGCGAGCACGGTGGTGAGGATCGAACCGACAAGGACGACGAACATCACCGGGTTGTGCCACTGGTGGCGCGGGTCAAGCTTGGCCAGCGCGGTGGGGAGCTGGCTCCAGAGCTGGGAGAGGGTCATGCGAGGGCCTCCGCGATCGGACCGAGGGCGAGTGCGGGGAAGTACGTCAGGCCGGTCATCACGAGGACGACCCCGACGAGCAGCCCCGCGAACAGGGGAGTGTGGGTGGGGAGGGTGCCCGCTGTGGCGGGGACTCGGCCCTGTCGCGCCAGGGAGCCGGCCAGCGCCAGCACCAGCAGGATCGGGACGAACCGGCCGAGCAGCATCGCCGCAGCGAGCATCAGCTGGAAGAACGTGGACGTCACGGTGATGCCGCCGAACGCGCTCCCGTTGTTGTTCGCCGCGGACGTGAACGCGTAGACGACCTCGGAGAAGCCGTGGCCGCCCGGATTGCCCATCGCGTCCGACGTGCTGGGCAGCGCGATCGCGATCCCAACCGCTACCAGGACAACTGCGGGTGTGGTGAGGGAGTAGAGGGCGATGTATCGCATCTCGGTCGACCGGATCTTCTTGCCGAGCAGCTCGGGCGTACGACCGACCATGAGGCCGGCGACGAAGACCGCGAGGATCGCCATCACGAGGATTCCGTAGATGCCGGCTCCGACACCGCCCGGAGCGACCTCGCCGAGCATCATGTTGACGAGGACCGCACCGCCGCCGGTCGGGGTCAGCGAGTCGTGCGCCGCGTTGACGGCGCCGGTCGACGTGCCGGTCGTCGCGGTCGCGAAGAGCGCCGAGGCCCACTCGCCGAGCCGCGTCTCCTTGCCTTCCATCGCAGCGCCGGCAGCCTGCGCGGACTGCCCGTGAGCGCCGACCTCGGCCCACGTGGTGATCGCGAGCGAGGCGAGGAAGAGGACGCCCATCGCGCCGAGCACGGCGTAGCCCTGGCGATGGTTGCCGAGCATCGTTCCGAGGGTCCGGGTCAGCGCGACCGGGATCAGGAGGATGAGGAAGATCTCGAGCAGGTTGGTGAAGCCGGTCGGGTTCTCGAACGGGTGCGCGGAGTTGGCGTTGAAGAACCCGCCGCCGTTGGTCCCGAGCTCCTTGATCGCCTCCTGGCTCGCAGCCGGGCCCGTCGTGATCGTCTGCTGACCGCCCGTGATCGTGTCGACCACCTGGTCGGCGGAGAAGGACTGCACCACGCCGCCGATCACCAGCAGCACCGCGCCGACGAAGGCGATCGGCAGCAGGACCCTCACGGTCACCCGGACGAGATCGACCCAGAAGTTGCCGAGCTGGTCCGATCGGTTTCTCGTGAAACCACGGATGAGCGCGACGGCGACGGCGATCCCGACCGCGGCGGAGACGAAGTTCTGGACGGCCAGGCCAACGGCCTGCGCTGTCCAGCCGAGCGTCGACTCACCGGCGTACGACTGCCAGTTGGTGTTGGTCACGAAGGACACCGCGGTGTTGAGCGCCATGTCCCAGGGCATGCCGTCCATGCCGCGCGAGTACGGGAGGAAGGACTGCGCGACGAGGAGGACGTAGAGGAGGATCAGGCTCACGGCCGAGAAGCCGACGACGGCGAGCGCGTACGAGCGCGTGCTCTGCGACGCGTCCGGGTTCACGCCGGCGAGGCGATAGAGCGGTCGCTCGAAGCGCGTGTGCCGGGGGCTCTCGAGCGTGCGGGCGATGTAGTCGCCGAGCGGCCGGTACGCGAGGGCCAGCAGGGCGACGAGGGCGAGCAGGGACAGGACACCTGCGAAGGCGTCGCTCATCAGAACCGCTCCGGGTGGACGAGCGAGGCGACGAGGTAGCCGATCAAGAGGGCCACCAGGATGATCAGGAGGCCGGTTGCGAGACTCATGACGTCGAGTCAACGCCGCGATCTCGCGGTTCCCGCGGTCCTTGACGAGGCCTTGACCGGTCTTGACGCGATCTTGACGAGCCACCGCGACCGGGGCGGGTTCCGGGTGCTGGACCGGCGCGGTCGCCCCATCGGAGCGAGACCTACGCTGGTCGGTGTGCCTGTGACCGCTGATGACGTCGATGCCGCGTACGCCCCCGTCTCCCGGGTCGCGCTGCGTACTGCCCTCGAACGCAACACGAGGCTCAGCGAGGCGACCGGAGCACAGGTGTGGCTCAAGCGCGAGGATCTCCAGGTCGTCCGCTCGTACAAGCTGCGCGGTGCGTTCCACATGATCGCGCGTCTCGATCCCGACGAGCGGGCGCGCGGGCTGGTGGCAGCGAGCGCCGGCAACCACGCGCAGGGGGTCGCGTACGCCGCGCGCGCGCTCGGCACGACCGCGCGCATCTACCTCCCGCGCACCACCCCGCGCCAGAAGCGGGACCGGATCGCCACGCTCGGCGGGCCGCACGTCCAGCTCATCGTCGGCGGCGAGACGTACGACGCGGCGAGCGCAGCTGCGTACGAGGACGCGTCGCGCACCGGAGCCACCGTCGTACCCGCCTTCGACCACCCGGACGTGATCGCCGGTCAGGGCACCGTCGCGCGTGAGGCGGTCGAGCAGCGTGGCGGCGCACCGGACGTGGTCGTGGTCCCCGTCGGGGGCGGCGGCCTGGTGGCGGGGATGGCGGCGTGGCTCGCCGCACGCCACCCGCACACACGGATCGTGGGCGTGGAGCCGTCAGGCGCGGCGAGCATGGCGGCTGCGGTGGTGAGCGGTGGCCCGGTGACGTTGGACGAGGTGGATGCGTTCGTCGACGGAGCCGCGGTCCGTCGGGTCGGCGACCACTCGTACGCGGTCCTTGCGGAGCTGGCCCGGATCGGTCACGCGGTGGAGCTGGTCACGGTCGATCCCGGCATGGTGAGCGAGGAGATGCTGGCGCTGTTCGAGGTGGACGGTGTGATCGCGGAGCCTGCGGGAGCGCTCGCCGCGGCCGCGCTGCGCCTGCCGGACGTGGTTGCCGCGGGCGAGTCTGCCGTGGCGGTGGTGTCGGGCGGCAACCACGACGTGAGCCGCTACGCGGAGGTGATCGAGCGTGCGCTGGTGTCCCGTGGTGTGAAGCACTACTGGCTGGTGGAGTTCCCGCAGGAGCCGGGTGCGCTGCGGCGGTTCCTCGACGAGGTGCTCGGGCCGGACGACGACATCACGCTGTTCGAGTACGTGAAGCGACACAACCGTGAGACGGGTCCCGCGCTGGTCGGGATCGAGCTGGGGTCGCCCGATGCGCTCGGCGGTCTGGTCGGTCGCCTCGAGGACTCGCCGGTGCGTGCGAAGAAGTTGTCGCCGGACGACCCGGCCTTCCAGTTCCTCGTGTGACGGCGGTGGGATGAACCCCGGGACGTGTGTCGCGACGCCGGGCCCTGAGGGTAGGCTCGCCTAATCCGTCGGCGGCTGCCCGCCTGATGGAGAGCTGCCCGCTCCGCCCGCCCGCTCTGCCCCCCACCGCTCTGCCCCACCGCTCTGCGAGGAGCCCCATGACCGCCGTCGCGCCTGCCGCTGCGCCGCCGGTGCGTTCGCGCCGGGCACTGCGGCTCGCTGCCACGTGGGCGCTGCTCGTCGGCCTCCTGCTCGTCGTGTGCTTCTTCAGCATCTCGATGGGGTCGCGCGACATCACGCTCCGTACGGTGTGGGACGCCTTCGACGCCTTCGATCCCTCGTCCACCGAGCACACGGTGATCCGCGAGATGCGGGTGCCGCGCACGCTGCTCGGCCTCACCGTCGGCGCCGCGCTCGGCCTGAGCGGCGCGATCCTGCAGGGCGTCACGCGCAACCCGATCGCCGACCCGGGGATCATGGGCATCAACGCCGGAGCCGCGGCCGCGGTCGTCGCGTCGGCGACGATGCTCGGGATCGGGTCGCTGACCGGCCAGATCTGGGCGGCGTTCGTGGGGGCGGGGATCGCCACGGTGGTCGTCTACGGCGTCGCGTCGTTCGGTCGGGAAGGGGCGACACCGGTCAAGCTCGCGCTGGCGGGGGCCGCGGTCACCGCGGGGCTCACGGCGTTCACCTCGGCGATGGTGATGACGAGCACCGAGGCGCTGAACGAGCTGCGGTTCTGGCAGGTCGGTGCGCTCGCCGGCCGCTACATGCCGGTCTTCTGGCAGACCCTGCCGTTCATCGTCGTCGGGATCGTGGTCGCTCTCGGCGCGGGCCGCGCTCTCAACGGGCTCGCGCTCGGTGAGGACATCGCGATCGCGCTCGGCCAGCATGTCGCTCTCACGCGAGCGATGCTCTTCGTGACCGTCGCGGTCCTCTGCGGGGCTGCGACCGCTGCGTGCGGCCCGATCGTCTTCATCGGGCTCGTCGTGCCGCACGTCGCACGCATGATCTGCGGGCCCGACTACCGCGCGATCCTCGCGTTCAGCCTGGTGCTGTCGCCCATCGTGCTGCTGGTCGCCGACATCCTCGGACGGCTGGCGCTCCCGGGCGGCGAGCTCCAGGTGGGCGTCGTCCTCGGCGTGCTGGGCGCACCGTTCTTCGTCCTGCTGGTCCGCTACCGGAACCTGACCGAGTTGTGAGCGCCGCGACGACGTACCCGGGCCCGGCGGCACCGTCGCCGGCAGACGTCCCGACCGCCCTCGCCGCCCACCGACGCCGGCTGCGGCGCCGTACGACAGCAGTCGTCGCCGCGTTGTGCGTGGTCGTCGTCGGCCTGTTCGCGACGATGCTGACGGTCGGCAGCTATCAGCTCCCGCTCGCCGACGTGGTCGCGTCGGTGCTGCACGTCGGAGACGACCCGTCGGTCGACTTCGTCGTGCAGGGCATCCGGCTCCCAGTCGCGCTCGCGGCGCTCGGCGTCGGCCTGGCCCTCGGCCTGTCCGGAGTCGTCTTCCAGACCCTCCTCGCGAACCCGCTCGCGTCGCCCGACTTCGTCGGTGTCTCCTCGGGCGCGAGCCTCTTCGCGGCGGGTGCGATCATCGTCGTCTCGTTGAACGGCATCGCGACGTCCGTCGCCGCGCTCGTCGGCGCCCTCGTCTCAGGGCTGCTCGTCTACGCGCTGGCGTGGCGCGGCGGGGTCACCGGCTACCGGTTCATCCTCATCGGGATCGGCATCTCGCAGTTCATGCTGTCGATCACCGCGTATCTCGTGGCCCGCGCCGACATCCACGACGCGCGTGAGGCGATGACCTGGATCATCGGGTCGGTCGGCATGGCGGACCCGGGGACGCTGCAGGCGCTCTTCGCGGTGCTCCTTCTCTCCGTGCCGCTTCTCGTGCTCCTCGCGCGGCCGTTGCGTGGGCTCCAGCTGGGCGACGACTCGGCGGCCGCGCTCGGCGTGCGGGTCGAGGCTGCGCGGTGGGGCCTGATGACGCTGGCGATCGTGCTGGTCGCGTTCGCGACCGCGGCCGCCGGCCCGATCATGTTCGTGGCCCTGGTCGCCGGACCGCTCGCGCACCGGCTGCTCGGGTCGGCGCCGGGCGCACTCCTCGCATCCGCGCTCGTGGGCGCGGCGCTCGTGATGATGGCCGAGCTCGTGGCGGCGCACCTCCTCCCGACGGCGCTGCCGACGGGTGTCGTGACCGGCGCGGTCGGCGCGCCGTACCTGCTGTGGCTCCTCGTGAGCGCCAACCGTGGAGGACGAGGCGGATGAGGCACGACCTGCGAGCCGAAGGGCTCTCCCTCGGGTACGACGAGCGCACCGTCGTCTCCGAGCTGTCGGTCGCCGTCCCCGACGGGGCCATCACCGTCATCGTCGGAGCGAACGCGTGCGGCAAGTCGACGCTGCTGCGCGGGCTCGCTCGCCTGCTGAAGCCGCAGGCCGGGGCCGTCATGCTCGACGGAATCTCGGTCACCGACATGCGGAGCATCGAGCTCGCGAAGGTGCTCGGACTCCTGCCGCAGTCGCCGGTAGCCCCGGACGGGATCACCGTCGGCGACCTGGTGGGCCGTGGACGGTATCCGCACCAGGGCTGGTTCCGGCGCTGGACCGCGGAGGACCAGGCGGCGGTCGCGGCTGCCCTCGAGGCGACCGACACCGTGTCGCTGATCGACCGACGCATCCAGGACCTCTCCGGCGGACAGCGCCAGCGCATCTGGGTCGCGATGGCTCTCGCGCAGGACACCGACCTGCTGCTCCTCGACGAGCCGACGACGTTCCTCGACATCGCGCACCAGGTGGAGCTCCTCGACCTGCTCACCGATCTGAACCGCGAGCGTGGCAAGACCATCGTCATCGTGCTGCACGACCTCAACCTCGCCAGCCGCTACGCCGACCACCTCATCGCGATGAAGTCAGGTCGGATCGTCGCCGAGGGCAAGCCGCAGGGCGTCGTGACGCCGGAGGTGGTGCGCGAGGTGTTCGGGCTGGCCTGCGAGATCGTGCCAGACCCGGTGAGCGGCACGCCGATGGTCGTCCCGCGCGGGCGCCACCACGGGGGTTAGGTCTCGATCGCTTCGCGCCTCGACCAGCGGGGTGGGGGGCGTCGACCAGCGGGGGTCTCGATCGCTTCGCGCCTCGACCAGCGGGGTGGGGGGCGGCTCGACCAGCGGGGTGGGGGGCGTCGACCAGCGGGGTGGGGTGGCGGCCCGACCAGGGGGTGGTGGCTCAGATGTCGGTGACGGCGGTGAGCAGGAACGCTGAGTCCACGGTCGCGCGCACCGAGTGGCGCTCGCGGGGAAGCTCGGACAGCATCCCGGTCTCGAGGGCGATCGTCTCGGACGCACCGACGATCTCGATCGCCCCTCGCAGCACGAGCACGCTGCCGGCCGGCGGGGAGTCGTGCTCGGAGAGCACAGCGCCCTGAGCGAGCCCGAGGACGCTCTGGCGCAGGGGCCCGTCCTGAAGCACCAGCTCGGCGCTGCGGCCATGCGGTGCGGAGCTCGACGCGTCCACGTACTCCTGGGTCAGCGCTGCGATGTCCCGCATGGCGAACCTCCGTCTCCGGTACGGACCTCGGTGCCGTGAGCGTAGCCCCTTTTGGCCGGTTCGGCTTCCGGCGTGCGAGGCCTCCAGAGGGGCTCTAGCGTGATCGCCAGGAGGCTGAGATGACGGAGACGACCCGCGAAGGGCGCGCACGATCACGACGGCGAGGGGCTTCCTCGGGCACCGACGGCCCGGCGTCGGAGGCGCTGCTCGCACTCGGTGACTTCTTCACCCGCTGGGACGAGAGCGCCGACCGTCGCGCCGTCTACCGCGAGGGCGGCCGCCGCGGCGACGTGTTCTATCGCGACCGCTGGAGCCACGACAAGGTCGTACGGTCGACGCACGGCGTGAACTGCACCGGCTCGTGCTCGTGGAAGGTGTACGTCAAGGACGGCATCATCACGTGGGAGGCGCAGCAGACCGACTACCCGAGCACCGGCCCGGACAGGCCGGAGTACGAGCCCCGCGGATGCCCGCGAGGCGCCGCATTCTCCTGGTACACGTACTCACCGACCCGCGTCCGCTACCCGTACGGGCGCGGCGTGCTGATCGAGATGTACCGCGAGGCCAAGCAGCGGCTCGGTGACCCCGTGCTCGCGTTCGCCGAGATCGCCGCCGACCCGGAGAAGCGCCGCCGCTACCAGAGCGCCCGCGGCAAGGGTGGCCTCGTACGGATCTCGTGGGACGAGGCGATCGAGATCGCCGCGGCGGCGCACGTCAACACCATCAAGACGTACGGCCCGGACCGCTGTGCGGGCTTCTCGCCGATCCCGGCGATGTCGATGGTGTCGCACTGCATCGGCACGCGGTTCATCCAGCTCATCGGCGGAGTGATGACGTCGTTCTACGACTGGTACGCGGACCTGCCGGTGGCGAGCCCGCAGGTATTCGGGGACCAGACCGACGTGCCGGAGTCCGGCGACTGGTGGGACGCGTCGTACCTGATGATGTGGGGCTCGAACGTCCCGGTCACCCGCACGCCGGACGCGCACTGGATGGCTGAGGCGCGCTACCGCGGCACGAAGGTCGTCACGGTCTCGCCGGACTACGCCGACAACACGAAGTTCGCCGACGAGTGGATGCCGGCGCAGGCGGGGACCGACGCCGCGCTCGCGATGGCGATGGGCCACGTGATGCTCAAGGAGTTCTACATCGACCGGCAGGTGCCGTTCTTCACCGACTACGTCTCGAAGTACACGGATCTGCCGATGCTCGTCACGCTCAAGCAGAGCGACGACGGGGCGTACGTGCCGGAGACGTTCCTGACGGAGTCGGACCTGGGCGGCAGCAGCGAGAACGCCGAGTGGAAGACCGTCCTCATCGACTCCCGCACGGGTGAGCCGGTGGTCCCGAACGGGTCGATGGGATTCCGCTACGGCGACGCCGGCGAGGGACGGTGGAACCTCGACCTCGGTGACGTCGAACCGGCCCTGTCCGCGATCGGGCCCGACGCGCAGCCGGCCGAGGTGCTGATGCCGGCCTTCGACGCGCCGGACGGCTCGGGCAGCGTGATCCGGCGCGGCATCCCCGTGCGCCAGGTCGGCGGCCGTACCGTCACGACCGTCCTCGACCTGCTCCTCGCGCAGTACGGCGTCGGCCGCGACGGCCTCCCCGGCGAGTGGCCGACCGGCTACGACGACGCCTCCTCGCCGTACACACCGGCGTGGCAGGAGGAGATCACCTCGGTCCCGGCCGCGCAGTGCATCCGCATCGCCCGTGAGATGGCACGCAACTCCGAGGAGTCCGGCGGCCGTTCGATGATCATCCTCGGCGCGGGCGTCTGCCAGTGGTTCCACGGCGACGTCACCTACCGAGCGATCCTCACGCTCCTCATGATCACCGGCGCGATGGGACGCAACGGGGGCGGTTGGGCGCACTACGTCGGCCAGGAGAAGTGCCGCCCGATCACCGGGTGGATCTCGCTCGCGAACGCGCTGGACTGGACACGTCCGCCGCGCACGATGACCGGCACCTCGTACTGGTACATGCACACCGGCCAGTGGCGTTCCGACGGCTCCCGTCAGGACGCACTGACGTCTCCGCTCGCCGAGGGCCACCTCGAAGGGCTCCACACCGCGGACGTGATCGCGAAGTCGGCGCGGATGGGATGGATGCCGTTCTACCCGCAGTTCGACCGCAACCCGCTCGACCTCGCCGACGAGGCCACGGCAGCGACCGCCGACGGGAGCGCCCCCGACGCCGGCGCGTGGATCGCCGACCGTCTCCAGGACGGCAGCCTCAACGCGGCGATCGACGACGTCGATGCGCCGGAGAACTGGCCGCGCACGCTGGTCCTCTGGCGTTCCAACCTCTTCGGATCGTCGGCGAAGGGCAACGAGTACTTCCTCCAGAACCTCCTCGGCACGCAGTCGAACCTCGACGCGGCGGACTCCGCCGAGGGCCCGCGCACGGTCCGCCGCCGGGACGAGACACCGCAGGGGAAGCTCGATCTCCTCGTCTCGGCCGACTTCCGCATGACCTCGACGACGCTGCTGAGCGACATCGTCTTCCCGGCCGCCACCTGGTACGAGAAGTACGACCTGTCGTCGACCGACATGCACCCGTACGTCCACGCGTTCACGCCGGCGATCGACCCGCCGTGGGAGGCCCGCAGCGACTTCGACACCTTCACCGCGCTGGCCCGCAAGCTGTCGGAGCTCGCGGCGACGCACCTCGGCACCCGCAAGGACCTGGTGACCGTGCCGCTCCAGCACGACACCCCCGGCGAGATCGCGCAGCCGGGCGGTCGCGCGCTCGACTGGCGCGAGGGCCAGACCGATCCTGTTGCCGGCAAGACGATGCCGGTCGTCGCCGTGGTCGAGCGCGACTACACCACCATCGCCGACAAGCTCGTCACCGTCGGTCCCAAGGCGGAGCAGCTCGGCTTCACGGTCAAGAACATCACGTACGACCTCGAGGAGGCCGTCGCGTCGATCGCCGCGAAGCACGGGGTCATGTCGTCCGGCGCAGGCGAGGGACGGCCGGCGATCGACACGGACGCGCGCATGGCCGAAGCGATCCTCACGTTCTCCGGGACGACGAACGGTCGCCTCGCCGTCCAGGGGTTCCGTGACCTCGAACGGCGCACCGGGCGACATCTCGTCGACCTCGCCGAGGGGGCGGAGGAGAAGCAGATCACCTTCTCCATGACGCAGGACTCGCCACAGCCGGTGATCACGTCGCCCGAGTGGTCGGGGTCGGAGACCGGGGGTCGTCGGTACGCGCCGTTCACGGTCAACATCGAGCGCCTCAAGCCGTTCCACACGCTCACCGGGCGGATGCACTTCTATCTCGACCACGCGTGGATGCGCGACTACGGCGAGCAGCTCCCGACGTACAGGCCCCCGCTCGACATGCACCGGCTGTTCGGCGACGTCGAGGTGCCACGCGACAGCCGGGGCGAGAACGGTCGCGGCGAGGGGGAGCCCGGCGCGCTGCAGATCGCGGTCCGCTACCTCACTCCGCACAACAAGTGGTCGATCCACTCCGAGTACCAGGACAACCTCCTCATGCTGTCGCTCTCGCGCGGCGGCCCGACGGTGTGGATGAGCGTCCAGGACGCCGAGAAGATCGACGTCGTCGACAACGACTGGGTGGAGTGCGACAACGCCAACGGCGTCTACGTGGGCCGCGCGATCGTGAGCCACCGGATGCCGGAGGGCGTCGTCTTCGTCCACCACGCCCAGGAGCGCACGATCGACGTGCCGAAGTCGCAGAAGACCGGACGCCGCGGCGGCATCCACAACTCCGTCACGCGACTGCTGGTCAAGCCGACCCACATGATCGGCGGGTACGCGCAGCTGTCGTACACGTTCAACTACCTGGGCCCGACAGGCAACCAACGCGACATCGTCTGCACGGTCCGCAAGCGGACCGCGCCGGTCACGTACTGAGACAGCACAGACTGAGGAGGTGGCGACGAGATGAAGGTCATGGCGCAGGTCGCGATGGTGATGAACCTCGACAAGTGCATCGGCTGCCACACGTGCTCGGTGACGTGCAAGCAGGCGTGGACCAACCGCGCGGGTGTCGAGTACGTCTGGTTCAACAACGTCGAGACGAGGCCCGGTCAGGGCTACCCGAGGCGCTACGAGGACCAGGACAAGTGGCGGGGCGGCTGGGAGCGCAACCGTCGCGGTCGCATCTCGCTGAAGACGGGCGGGCGCGCGCGGCGGCTGCTGAGCATCTTCGCGAGCCCCGTCCAGCCGGAGCTGTCGGACTACTACGAGCCCTGGACGTACGACTACGAGAACCTCACCCGCGCCCCGCTGGGCGACGACTTCCCGGTCGCCCGGCCGAAGTCGCTGATCACCGGCGAGGACATGGCGATCACGTGGTCGGCGAACTGGGACGACAACCTGGGCGGCGGTCCGTCGGCGGCGATGCTGGACCCGATCGTCGAGAAGGTCCGCAGGGAGTCGGAGGACAAGATCCGCTTCGACCTCGAGCGGACGTTCATGTTCTACCTGCCGCGGATCTGCGAGCACTGCCTCAACCCGTCGTGCATGGCGTCGTGCCCGAGCGGCGCGATCTACAAGCGCGAGGAGGACGGGATCGTCCTCGTCGACCAGGACCGGTGCCGCGGCTGGCGCCAGTGCATCACCGGCTGTCCGTACAAGAAGATCTACTTCAACCACAAGTCGGGCAAGGCCGAGAAGTGCACCTTCTGCTACCCGCGCGTGGAGGTCGGCATCCCGACGGTGTGCGCGGAGACGTGCGTGGGCCGGCTGCGCTACATCGGCGTGTTCCTGTACGACGCCGACCGCGTCACCGAGGCGGCGTCGGTCGAGAACGACCAGGACCTGTACGAGGCACAGCTCGACCTGATGCTGGACCCGCACGACCCCGACGTGATCGCCGCGGCGCGGAACGAGGGGATCCCGCAGGACTGGATCGACGGGGCTCAGCGCTCGCCGGTCTACGCGCTCGCGAAGAAGTACAAGGTCGCCCTGCCGCTCCACCCGGAGTACCGCACGATGCCGATGGTCTGGTACGTCCCGCCGCTGTCGCCGATCGTCGACCTGCTCGCCGAGCAGGGGCACGACGCGGAGGACGCGGGCACGCTCTTCGGGGCGATCGAGGCGCTGCGGATCCCGGTCGAGTACCTCGCCGAGCTCTTCACCGCCGGCGACACCGAGGTCGTCACGGACGTGCTGCGCAAGCTCGCGGCGATGCGGTCGTACATGCGCGGCATCAACCTCGGCAAGGACCCGGACGACTCGATCCCCGCCTCGGTCGGGATGACCGAGGAGTCCATGTACGAGATGTACCGGCTGATGGCGATCGCGAAGTACGACGAGCGGTACGTCATCCCGACGGCCCACACCGAGCAGGCGCACGACCTCGAGGAGATGGGGTGCTCGCTGGACTTCGACGAGGGACCCGGGATGTACGAGTCGGGCCCGGTCGGTGAGGCGAGCGGACGGCCTGTGCCGATGGCGGTGGAGACGTTCCACGCGCTCAAGCAGCGGCAGGAGTCCGACACGATCGCGGCGCCGGACCCGCAACGCAGCGGCCAGGTGAACCTGCTCAACTGGGACGGTCTCGGTGCACCCGACGGGCTCTTCCCCGGCAAGGGAGATGAGGGCTGATGACGAAGGACGCCCGGGTCGTGCACCGTGCGGCGGCCATCCTGCTTGCGTACCCGACGCCCGCGACGTACGAGCGCCTGCCCTTGGTGCGGACAGCACTGGAGGAGGTCTCGACTCGGGGGCTCGCCCGACCCAAGAAGCTCGCTCGACCACCGCTGGTCGAGCGGGCGAAGCGAGTCGAGACCGATGCCGCCGGCCACCTGCTCGCCTTCCTCGACGTCGCCGAGCGCACGCCCGTCGACGCGCTCGCGCGTCGCTACGTCGAGGTGTTCGACCTCGACCGCAAGCACCCGCTCTACCTCTCGTACTTCACCGACGGCGACACCCGACGCCGCGGTGCCGTGCTCGCCGAGTTCAAGCAGGCCTACCGCGACTCGGGCCTGGTCGTGGACACGCGCGGCGAGCTCCCGGACTACCTTCCGATGGTGCTGGAGCTCGCCGCCCACGACCCGGGACGCGGTGTCGCGCTGCTGGAGCAGTATCGGCCGAGCGTCGAGCTGTTGCGTCTCGCGCTCGAGAAGCTCCCGGCTGACGACGAGGTGACCGGGACGGGGACACCGTGGGTGCACGTCCTCCGCGGCGTGTGCGCGGCCTACGACGGGCCGGGCCCGCGCGACCAGGCGGCCGCGATGGCGATGGCGGGGCCCCCTCCGACGGAGACCGTCGGGCTCGACGCGTACGACCCGCGTCTGCTGCCGATGCACGAGACCGCGGGAGGCTCCCAGTGAACGTCGTCCTCTGGGGTGTCTACCCCTACCTGGTCCTCGTGGTGTTCTTCGGCGGGTTGATCTGGCGCTACCGCTACGACCAGTTCGGCTGGACGACGCGCTCGTCGCAGCTGTACGAGTCGAAGCTGCTGCGGATCGCTTCCCCGTTGTTCCACTTCGGGATCCTCGTGGTCGTGGTCGGGCACTTCATCGGCCTGGTCATCCCCGAGTCGTGGACGGACGCGATCGGCGTCAGCGAGCACATGTACCACGTCATGGCGCTGTCGCTCGGCGCTGTCGCGGGGATCGCGACCCTCGCCGGCGTGGCGCTGCTGATCTACCGCCGTCGCAAGACCGGCCCGGTGTTCATGGCGACGACGAAGAACGACAAGCTCATGTACGTCGTGCTGGTCGCGGCGATCGTCGCCGGGCTCGCGACCACCGTCGTGAGCGTCTTCGACCCGAACGTCACGAACTACCGCGAGACGGTGTCGCCGTGGTTCCGCAGCCTGTGGGTGCTCCAGCCCGACGTCGACGCGATGGCGGCGGCGTCGACCTCGTTCCACGTGCACGTCGTCGTCGGCCTGGCGCTGTTCGCGATCTGGCCGTTCACGCGGCTCGTGCACGCGTTCACCGCGCCGCTGCACTACCTGTTCCGTCCCTACATCGTCTATCGCAGCCGCGACGACGTCCCGGGGACCCGCGCCGCGCGCCCGGGGTGGGACCCGGTCGGCACGCGGGACCGCGACCGTTGATGCCCTTCGAACCAGGGGAGACCACATGACCACCGCCACCGAAGGCCCGGCGCTCGTCAAGGCCGATCAGACCCGCAACCTGGTCCTCGCCACCTGGGCGTTCGCGATCAGCTTCTGGGCGTGGAACATGATCGGCCCGCTGGCGGGCCGCTACGCCGTCGACATGGACCTCAGTGCGACGCAGAAGTCGTTCCTGGTGGCGGTCCCGGTGATCGTGGGCTCGCTCGGCCGGATCGCGGCGGGCACGTTGACCGACCGCTTCGGTGGACGGCTCTTGTTCACGGTGCTGCTGGTCATGACGGCGCCGTTCGTGGTGCTGGTCGCGGTCGCGGGCGAGGCGAACTCGTACCCGCTGATGATCCTCTTCGGCTTCTTCCTCGGTATCGGAGGCACGACGTTCGCGGTCGGCATCCCGACCGTGAAGGCGTGGTTCGAGAAGCCGCGCCAGGGGTTCGCGACGGGACTGTTCGGAGCCGGCATGGGCGGCACCGCGCTGTCGTCGTTCTTCACGCCCCGCTTCGTGGAGAACTTCGGCTACGTGACGACGCACGTGATCATCGCCGTCGCGCTGCTGGTCACGGCCGCGATCTGCTGGGCGTTCATGCGGGACTCGCCGCGATGGACCCCGTCGACGGAGCCCGCCGGGCCGAAGCTGGCGTCGGCGCTGAAGGAGCCGGTGACGTGGCAGATGGCGATCCTGTACGCCGTCACCTTCGGCGGGTTCGTCGCCTTCTCGACCTATCTGCCGACGTACCTCGGTGACGTCGTCACCTACGGGTACGACCTCACGGAGGCGGGCGAGCGTACGGCGGGGTTCGCGATCGCGGCCGTCATCGCACGGCCGATCGGCGGGACGCTGTCGGACAAGGTCGGGCCGCGTCTGGTCACGATCATCTCGCTCGCGGGTGCAGCGGTGATGGCGGTCGTCCTCGCCCTGCGTCCGGAGCCGGAGTGGCCGGCGGGGATCTCCTTCGTCCTGATGGCCGCGTTCCTCGGTCTGGGTTCGGGCTCGGTGTTCGCGTGGGTCGCTCAGCGCGCACCCGCCGACAAGACCGGCTCGGTCACCGGCCTGGTCGGAGCCGCCGGCGGCCTCGGTGGCTTCTTCCCGCCGCTGGTGATGGGCGCGACCTACAACGAGGAGGACCAGACGTACACGATCGGGCTGCTCCTGCTGTGCGTGACCGCGGTCGCGGCGCTCCTGTTCACGGTGTTCGGCCTGCGCGAGCGTACGGGGGGTCGCCGCAAGGCCTGACCGCGCCGGGCCGTCTGCGTGGTGGGCACTGCAAGCGGTCAGGCGGCGGGCACCAGGTCGACGCTGCGGGTGCGGTCCAGGATCACCCGCGTGATGAGGTCGGGCGCGTCGATCATCGGCACGTGGCCGCAGTCGGGGAGAGGGACGTGCGTCGCGTGCGGAAGGCGCCGGCGTGCCTCCTCGGCCTGGGACGGGACGAGGATCCGATCCTTGGTGCCCCACGCCACGGTCGTCGGGACGACCGGCCGCGCCCGGTAGCTGTAGCGGGTACCCGCGCGCAGCACCCGTCCGAACGCCGTGCAGTCGCGCAGCGCGAACGTGTCTCCGAGGAAGTCGTCGGCGTCGATGCGCCCCGGGTGCGCGAACAGCGTCGACATCGCCGCGGCACGCGACCAGCGTCGGGTCGCGATGCGCCGGACCACGGGCTCAGGAGCGGCCGACGTCATCTTGAGCCCGAGCAGCAGCGCGAACGCGCGGGCGCGGCCCGGCTCGGTCCAGAACCCGGCGGGCGAGAGGGCGGTCGCCGTACGGACGGAGCCACGGGCGGCGAGCTCGAGCGCGATGGCGCCGCCGAGGGAGTTGCCGACGATGTGCGGCCGCTCGATGCCGAGCTCGGCGAAGAACGTCTCCAGGGTGTCCGCGAAGTCGTCCATCCCGTCGCGGCGGCTCTTCGTGAGCGCGGGTGAGGCGCCGAAGCCGGGGAGGTCGATCGCGACGACGTCGTGGGTCTCGGCGAGACGGGTCGCGACCGGGCGCCAGGCCTCCTTGCGGTGACCGATGCCGTGGACGAGGACCACGGGCTCACCGGATCCGTTGCGGCTGTAGACGATCTCGCTCACGGGTGCTCCTGTCGGCTCCATGTGACATCACGCGTGTCACGATCGCGATCGTAACGCACGCGCGCCGCCCGGGGAGACCGTCAGGGTCTGAAATCTGCCCTGCAAATCCGGACAACTCGGGTTAATCTGCCGAAGCGCACCGTCTTCTGGAAGGCAGGTTCGGATGCCGTCCCGTCCTCGGGTCCCCCTCGTCGCGCTCGTGGCTGCCCTGCTCGTCGGTGTCGCTGCCACCGGAGGGCCTGCTGGCGCCGTCGCGACCGCGTTCGCAAGCTGGGGGTCGTTCGAGGGGAGCGCCAACGCCTACCGCACCACGATGCAGCTGTCCGGCGCCGCGTTCCCCACCGCGACGATGACGTCCGACTCGCGTGGTGGCACCGTCGGCATCGCGAGCAGCGCGTTCTTCAACGCCGCGACCCCGGTCGGACAGGCGTACGGGTCGAGCCAGGGCTCGTCGTACGTCGTCCTCCGTCCGCGCGCGGACAACGCCACGGCGCCGTCGGTGACGACGTACGCGTTCGAGAGCCCGACGCCCGCGCAGCAGTGGGGCTTCGCGCTCAGCGACGTCGATGCCGACGCGGTCACGATCAGCGCGGTGGTCGCCGACGGCGACGGGGTCCGCCAGGCCACGGGTGCGGAGCTCGGCTTCCAGGGCGCGTTCAACGTCTGCTCCTTCGGGACCCCCCGTCCCGGTGGCTGCACGGCGAGCATCGGCGACGTGCCGACCTGGGACCCGGCGACGCGCACCCTCACCGGCAACCCGCAGGCGCTCGACACGGTTGGCGCGACGGGTTGGTTCGAGCCGGCGGTACGGATCCGTTCGCTGAGCCTGACCTTCCGGCAGCGCGCCGGGCTGCCGGCGTACCAGACCTGGTTCTTCAACCGCACCCACACGCTCGCCGGAACGGTGTCGGACGTGTCGACCGGCGGCGCGGCGTGCCCGGTCGGGGGGACGGTGCTGCGGCTGGTGGACCAGAACGGGCGTGACGTCGCGACGACGACGGCGTCCGACGACGGTGCGTACTCGTTCGGTGAGGTCGCCTCCCAGATCGGCTACCGCGTGATCCTCGAGGCGCCCGAGGGCTGCGCGGTCGTCGGGCCAGCCCAGCAGACCGCCGACGCGAGTCAGGACGTGACCGTCCCGGCGTTCGGCGTACGAGAGATCGTGCCGTACCCCGTCTCGGGGCGCGTGGTCGACGACGACGGGCAACCGCTGGCGGGCGTCACGGTCACCCTCGACGGTCCCGAGGGCACCGTCACCACGACCACCGACGGCGACGGCCGGTACCTCCTCGACGACAACCCGATCGGCGACGGCTACGTCGTCTCCGTGGACCCGCCGCCCGGGTACACCGGGACGACCCAGCGTCCCGCGTTCGCGATCGACGACGCGCCGGTGACCGGCCAGGACTTCGTGCTCCAGGCGCCGTCGTCGGTCGGCGGCGCCGTCACCGGCGGCGGGAGCCCGCTCGCGGGTGTCGTCGTCGAGCTCGACCTCGGCGACGGGAGTCCGCCGCGTTCGACCGTGACCGGAGCGGACGGGACGTACGAGTTCGCCGACGTCCCCGCAGGCTCCGGCTACACGATCAGCGTCGTGCCTCCGGAGGGGTACGACGCCGAGCCGCCGATCGAGGGCGTGGTCGTCGACGCCGACGACGTGACGGGACAGGACTTCGCGCTCACCCGGCCCGGCGCGCTCGGCGGACGGGTGACCGACGGCGCCGAGCCGCTGCCGGGCGTGACGGTGGTGGTCGACGGCCCGGGTGATCCGGTGACCCTGACGACCGACGAGGACGGCGGCTTCTACCGCGGGGACCTGCCGCCCGGCACGTACACCCTCGACGTCACCGCTCCCGACGGCTACGAGGTGGTCGGCGAGGCGACCCGGACCCTGACCATCACGGATGCCGGGGAGATCGTCGGTGGGCAGGACTTCGTCGTGCGCGCGGTCGCGCCGACACCCACCACGCCCACGTCGCCGTCGCCGACCGCGCCCGGGGGCACGACGGGTACGTCGGACCCGCCGGACGCCGGGGGTCCTGGCACTGACCCGCCCCCGCCCGCCGATGCGCCACCGGGCGGCTCGGGGCTCCCCGACACCGGCGGTACGGCGCTGCTGACCGTCGTCCTCGGTGCCCTGCTCGCCGCGATCGGGGCGGTCTCGCTCCGGCTGGCGCGGTCGCGCTCACGCGGTGACGCGGTCGACTGACACCGCGACCTGCACAGAACCTTCACACGTCGTCCCCGCATCCTTGCCACTCGCGCTCCTAGCATTCGAGCATGAGCAACCCCAGCCGTCGGGTCCTCGTCGTCGAGGACGACCCGGTCATCAACCAGGCCGTGTCTGACCGCCTCGACGTCGAGGGGTACGACGTGGTCCGCGCCGCCGACGGTCCGTCGGCGGTCACCGCGTTCGTCGAGAACACCCCGGACCTGGTCGTCCTGGACGTCATGCTGCCGGGATTCGACGGGCTCGAGGTGTGCCGGCGCATCCAGGCCGTACGGCCCGTCCCGGTGCTGATGCTGACCGCGCGAGCCGACGAGGCCGACGTGCTCGTGGGCCTGGGCGTGGGTGCCGACGACTATCTGACCAAGCCGTTCCGGATGCGTGAGCTGGTCGCTCGGGTCGCAGCGCTCCTGCGTCGGGTCGAGCGTGCCTCGGACCTGGCCGGCCGGCGGGCGCTCGAGCTCGGGGACATCCGGATCGAGGCGGCGGCGCGGCGGGTGTGGTGCGGGGAGGACGAGGTCCAGCTGACGCCGACCGAGTTCGACCTGCTGCTCTGCCTTGCGGGCTCGCCGGGCGCCGTGGTGACCAGGGAGAAGCTGCTGGCCGAGGTGTGGGGCTGGTCCGGCGCGTCCGGCACCCGGACCGTCGACAGCCACGTGAAGGGGCTTCGCGCGAAGATCGGGGCCGCTCGGATCCGGACCGTGCACGGCGTCGGCTACGCGTTCGAGACCGGAGACGCGTCGTGACCGCGCAGCCGCTGGCCGGCCTGACGTCCCTCAAGGTCAAGCTCGGCCTGCTCGTCGTCGCAAGCGTCGCGGTCGCTCTCGTGGTCGCGTCCCTCGGCAGGGCCGGCGGCGTCCCGGCGTGGCTGAGCATCCCCGTGACGATCGTGCTTGCGCTCGCGGTCACGCAGCTGCTGGCCGTCGGGATGACGTCGCCCCTGCGCGAGATGACCGCGGCCGCGAGGCGGATGGCGGTGGGTGACTACTCCGTTCGGGTGACCGCGACTTCGCGCGACGAGGTCGGCGAGCTGGCGCGGGCGTTCAACACGATGGCGCGCGATCTCGCCGAGGTCGACCAGCAGCGACGGGAGCTGGTCGCGAACGTCAGCCACGAGCTGCGTACGCCGTTGACGGCGCTGTGCGCGGTCCTCGAGAACCTGGTCGACGGCGTCGGTCCTCGTGATCCCGACTCGCTCGCCGCCGCGCTGGCGCAGGCCGAGCGGCTCGTCGGGCTCGTCGAGGACCTGCTCGACCTCGCGCGCGTCGACGCGGGCAAGGCGCCGCTCACCCCTCAGCGCGTGGAGGTGCGAGCGCTCCTTGACGACGCCGTGGCCGAGAGCAGGGTCCTCGGACGCGACGTCTCGTACGAGGTGCACGTCGAGCCGGACGACCTGGTGGTGCACGCCGACCCGGCCCGGCTGCGCCAGCTGGTGTCCAACCTGCTCGACAACGCCTCGCGTCACAGCCCGGCGGGGGAGACGGTCACCGTCGCCGCGTCCCGCACCGGCGACCGCTACCGGCTCGAGGTCCACGACCGCGGACCGGGCGTCGATCCGTCCGACCGTCAACGCGTGTTCGAACCGTTCGGCACGTTGAGCGCGACCGACGGCACCGGTGGCACCGGGCTCGGACTCGCCATCGCCCGGTGGGTCACGGACCTCCACGGCGGCACCATCCGCTTCGTCGACCCCGAGCCCGGCGCCGACGGCGCCCGCGTGCGGGTCGACCTGCCGCTCCAACCGCACGACCGCCCCCTTCCGCGTCAGGAGGACGTGATGCCCGTACCGCCGCCAGTCCCCACGCCCGAGAGCCAGCCGCAACCGCCGGCGTACCCGACACCTAGGTCGGCCCCGGTGCCTGCCTCTGCATCGCCGATCGTCGTCCCACCGAAGCCGCTGCTCGACGACTGGTTCGGCACCTACTGGCCCGAGCGCGGAACGCCGGCGCGGCTCTCGATCCTGCTGGGAGCGTCGGCGGTCGGCGTCCTGGCGGCCATCGTGCTCCCGTTCCGCAACCTCGGCCTGGGGACGTTCCTGGTGCTGCTCGCCGCCGGCGCGGTCATCCTCGCGGCGAACCGGGACCGCCGCGACCCCTTCGTCGCCGCGTGCGCCGGGATCTGCGTCCTGCTCGCCGCGACGAGCGTCGTACGGGCCGCGGAGTGGATCGTCGTGCTCTGTCTCCTCGCGGGTGGCGCCGTCTGCGTCTGCGCCTCCGCTCGTGCCCGGACGTTGCCCGGGTTCCTGGTCTCGGGCCTGTCGTGGATGCTCGCCGGCCTGCGCGGGCTGCCGTGGCTCGGTCGCACTCTCGGGGCCCTGACCGGGCTCGGCCAGGGGAGCGTGGCGCTGCTCCGGACGCTGGTGTGGTCGGTCCTCGCACTCGTCGTCTTCGGGGCGCTCTTCGTCTCCGCCGACGCCCTGGTCGCCGAGTGGCTCGGCGGGCTCGTCCCCGACCTGACCCTCGACACGGCCGTGCTGCGCGGGTTCGTCGCGATCGCCGTCGGCGGCATGGTGCTCTCCGCGGCGTACGTCGCGCTCAACCCTCCCGCCGTGGACCAGTCCGCCGTCGCGGTGCGCCCGACCGCGGCGCGCTACGAGTGGCTCACGCCGGTCCTGGTCGTCAACCTCGTGTTCGCCGTCTTCCTGATCGCTCAGGCGACGGTCGTGTTCGGCGGCCACGACTACCTGCAGGAGACGACCGGCCTGACGTACGCCGAGTACGTGCACCGCGGCTTCGGGCAGCTCACGGTCGCGACCGCGCTGACCCTGGTCGTCGTCTGGGCTGCCACGCGCCGGGCGCCGCGGGCCAGCGTGGCCGACCGGGTCTGGCTGCGAAGCACGCTCGGGCTCCTGTGCGCCCAGACCCTCGTGGTGGTCGCGTCGGCGTTGTACCGCATGCACATCTACCAGGAGGCGTACGGGTTCACGCAGCTGCGCGTGCTGGTGGACGTCTTCGAGGCGTGGCTCGGCCTGCTCGTGATCGCGGTCCTCGTCGGTGGGATCGCGCTCCGTGCGGCCTGGTTGCCGCGCTTCGCGCTGCTCAGCGGTGCGCTGGTGCTGCTGGGACTGGCGGCGATCAACCCGGACGCATGGATCGCCGAGCGCAACCTCGACCGGTACGCCGAGACGGGGAAGGTCGACTGGGCCTTCTTGCGGGATCTCTCCGCGGACGCCGTGCCGGCGCTCGCCGAGCTGCCGCCGGACCTCCAGGGGTGCGCGCTGGACGAGTTGCCGACCGACGACGACTGGCTCGAGTGGAACCTCGGCCGGGAGCGGGCCGCCGACACCTCGATCGCAGCACCGGTGAGCTGGGCAGAGCTCGAGGCGCGGTGCCCGGCGAGCGACTGACGCGGGTCCGCCAGTGCGCCGTACCTGGCGGCCTTGACAACCCTGACAGTATTGCTGTCACAATCACGGGGTGACCGAAACCACCCAGCAAGGCCCGCTCGCCGGGATCCGCGTCGTCGAGCTCGCCGGGATCGGTCCCGGGCCGTTCGCCGCCATGCTCCTCGCCGACCTCGGCGCCGACGTCGTCCGGGTTGACCGCACGACACCGGGAGGACTGGTGGTCCTCCCGCAGGACCGGGACGTCCTCGCCCGTGGACGCCGCTCTGTCGCGGTCGACCTCAAGAACCCGGCCGGCGTGGACGTCGTGCTGGACCTCGTCGAGCGTGCGGACGTCCTGATCGAAGGATTCCGGCCGGGTGTCGCGGAGCGGCTCGGCCTCGGGCCCGACGTCTGCCTGACCCGCAACCCGCGCCTCGTCTACGGGCGGATGACCGGTTGGGGGCAGGACGGGCCGCTCGCTCCGAGCGCCGGCCACGACGTCAACTACGTCTCGGTCGCCGGCGCGCTCGACCCGATCGGTCGAGCCGGCGGCCCCCCGCAGATCCCGATGAACCTCGTCGGCGACTTCGCCGGCGGCTCGATGTATCTCGTGGTCGGCGTCCTCGCCGCGCTCCTCGAGGCCCGGACGTCGGGGGAGGGGCAGGTCATCGATGCCGCCATCGTCGACGGCACCGCCCACCTGCTCACGATGATCACGAACTTCCAGCAGGTCGGCGCCTGGAACGACCAGCGCGGCACCAACCTGCTCGACAGCGGCGCGCCGTTCTACGACGTGTACGAGACCTCGGACGGCCTGTGGATGTCGGTCGGGGCGCTCGAGCCGCAGTTCTACGCGGAGATGGTTCACCTCCTGGAGCTGGACGACCTGCCGGACCGCGACGACCCACGGGCGTGGCCGCAGCTACGCGAGCGTCTGGCTGCGCGGTTCGCCGAGCGCACCCAGGCCGAGTGGGCGGACCTGTTCGAGGGGACCGACGCCTGCGTCGCACCGGTCGTCCCGATGCGCGAGGCCCCGAAGCACCCGCACCTCGCCGCGCGCGGGACGTACCTCGAGCACGAAGGAGTCGTCCAGGCGGCACCAGCGCCGCGCTTCTCGCGTACGCCCGCGGCACTCGGCCGTACGCCGTCCCACCCCGGCACGCACACCCGCGAGGCGCTCGCCGCCTGGGGCATCGGCGGCGTCGACGCCCTCATCGAGTCCGGCGCCGTCGTGCAGCGCGAGGAGCCCGACCCTTCCGCCGGTTGAGCACGCGACACCCGCTGGTTGAGCACGCGACACCCGCTGGTTGAGCAGCCCGTCACCCGCTGGTTGAGCACGCGAGACACCCGCTGGTTGAGCGAGCGGAGCGAGTCGAAACCCGCTGGCTGAGCACGCGAGACACCCGCTGGTTGAGCGAGCGGAGCGAGTCGAAACCCACCACCAAGGAGCACCATGCAGCGCAACATCTTCACCGAGGACCACGACGCCTTCCGCGACGCGTTCCGGACGTTCGTCGAGAAGGAGATCAAGCCGCACCACGACCAGTGGGAGAAGGACGGGATCGTCTCGCGCGACATGTGGCTCGCCGCGGGCAGGCAGGGGTTCCTCGGCTTCATGATGCCGGAGGAGTACGGCGGCGGTGGCGTCAGCGACTTCCGGTTCAACGCGATCATCGAGGAGGAGCTCGCGCACGCGGCCGCGACCGGGGTCGGCTTCGCGCTGCACAACGACCTGGTGTCGGGCTACCTGCTGTCGTACGCGAACGACGAGCAGAAGGCGCGCTGGCTGCCGAAGTTCTGCACGGGCGAGACGATCACCGCGATCGCGATGACCGAGCCCGGCACCGGCTCCGACCTGCAGTCGATCGCGACGACGGCGATCGATCAGGGTGACCACTACCTGGTGAACGGTCAGAAGACGTTCATCTCCAACGGCATCCTCGCCGACCTGGTGATCGTCGCGGTGAAGACCGATCCGTCGGCAGGTGCGCGCGGCGTCTCGCTGATCGTCCTCGAGCGCGGCATGGAGGGCTTCGAGCGTGGACGCAACCTCGACAAGCTCGGCCTGAAGGCGCAGGACACCGCCGAGCTGTTCTTCACCGACGTCAAGGTTCCCAAGGAGAACCTCCTCGGCGAGGAGGGCAACGGCTTCATCTACCTCATGGAGAAGCTGCCGCAGGAGCGGCTCACGATCTCCGTCACCGCCGCTGCCGCGTGCCGCGCGGTGATCGACATGACGCTGGAGTACGTCAAGGAGCGCAAGGCGTTCGGGCGTCCGATCGGGTCGTTCCAGAACAGCCGCTTCGTGCTCGCCGAGCTCGAGACCGAGGCGCAGATCGCCCAGGTCTTCGTGGACCGCTCGATCATGGAGCTCAACGCCGGGACGTTGACGGTGTCCGATGCCGCGATGGGCAAGTGGTGGACGACCGAGCTTCAGAAGAAGACGGTCGACAAGTGCCTGCAGCTGTTCGGCGGATACGGGTTCATGTCCGAGTACCCGATCTCCAGGGCGTACGCGGACACCCGCATCCAGACGATCTACGGCGGCACGACCGAGATCATGAAGGAGATCATCGGCCGCACGATGGGCATCTGACCTGCTCCGTTTGCCACGCCGGCACCGCAAATACCGCTCATGCACCTTGAATCTGCGGTGCACGGGCGGCATTTGCGGTGCGAGCGTGGCAAACGCCGAGGCGCCGGGCCGGCATTTGCGGTGCGAGCGTGGCAAACGCCGAGGCGCCGCGCCGGGTGGGCGGTGCCGGGGGCGCGGCCGGTGGCGGCGGCGCCTGCTGACCGCGGGCGGTCAGACCGCGGTCGGGACCTGCTGGTGGTTCACGACCACGAGGCTGGTGCGGGCGTGGCGGAGCAGCTCCTGGCTCGCCGACTCCTCGACGAGCGCGCCGAGGTCGCCGGTGGTCCGCGGGGGACCGATCACGAGCGCCCGCGCCTGCAGCTCGTTCGCGTACTCGGCGACGAGTCGTCCTGCTGCTCCGTGCCCCGGCGCGTGCCGCAGGACGTGGCCGACGGCGGGGACGCCGAGCGCCGCGAGCTGTTCGAGGTGCGCCCGGACGACGGCCTCGGCTGCGGTGAGGTTCTCGGTGTCGGCCGCGGCGTCCGGCGTGATCGCGGACTCCTGCGCGTGGACGAGGTGGACCGTACGCCCGTACCGCTGGGCGAGCCGTCCAGCGGCCGCCGTCACCTCCGTAGCGAGCGGCGTCGCGTCGACGGCGGCGACGAGCACGCCGTCGGTCTCGGCGGCGAGCTCCGCGTGCTGGTCGACGACGTGGTCGTGGGTGAGCGCCGAGGCAACCGGCGGGGAGACAGGCGCGGCGACCTCCACGACCTCGACCTCGACCTGCGCCGACTCGGCCTCGGCGAGGTGCCGGTGCGCGGTCGCGAGGATGGCGATGCCGACGAGGAGGAACCCGGTCGCGACGTAGAACGGCATGTGCATGTCGAAGCGCTCCACCAGCTTCCCCGCGAAGAACGGCGCGAGGCCTCCGCCGATGAACCGGACGAACCCGTACGCTGCCGATGCCACCGGCCGCTCGACGGGCGAGATGGTCATGACCGCCTGCGTGGTCACCGTGTTGTTGACGCCGATCACGACGCCGGTGGCGATCACCGCGACGATGAGCACGGTGCGGTTCTCGACGAACAGGCCGATCGCCAGCACCAGCACCGCGAAGACGGCGAGGTTGGCATACAGCGTGCGGGCGATCCCGAACCGGCCCTGCAGCCGAGGTGCGCCGACGACCGAGAACGCGGCGACGAGCAGCCCCCAGCCGAAGAAGACGAAGCCGAGCTCGATCGCTCCGAGCTCCATCGGGTACGGGGTGTAGCCGAGGACCGTGAAGAACGCCCAGTTGTAGCAGAGGGCGGTGAGCGAGATCGTGAGGAGCCCGCGGTGCCGAAGCGCCTTGAGCGGAGCGACGAGGGAGGTCTTCTCGGCGGGCTTCGGGGTCGGCTCCACGAGCACGATCGTCGCGATCAGCGCGACCGCCATCAGCGCCGAGACGCCGTAGAACGGGCCCTTCCAGCTGATCTCGCCGAGCAGTCCGCCGAGCAGCGGGCCGACGGCGATGCCGAGGCCGAGCGCCGCTTCGTACAGGATGATCGCGCCGGCGAACCCGCCGGACGCGGACGCCACGATCACCGCGAGCGACGTCGCGATGAAGAGTGCGTTGCCGACGCCCCAGCCTGCTCGGAACCCGACGATCTGGCCGACGGTATCGGACGAACCGGCAAGAGCAGCGAAGACGACGACGATCACGAGACCCGCGATGAGGGTCTTCTTGGCGCCGATCCGGCTCGAGACCCAGCCGGTGAAGAGCATGGCGACCGCCGTCACCACGAGATAGCTGGTGAAGAGCAGCGACACCTGGCTCGGTGTCGCCTGCAGGTCTTCGGCGATGACCGGGAGGATCGGGTCGACCAGGCCGATGCCCATGAAGGACACGACGCAGGCGAACGCGACCGCCCACACCGCCTTGGGCTGCTTGAACGGACTCGCGACCGCGGTCGCGGAGTGGGACGTCACGAACGCTTCCTTCTTTCGTGAGAGGGCAGAGCCTGAGATGGCAGAGCCTGAGAGGGACGGGTGGAGGACGGGCCCTCGAGGGAGGGCACGACGAGGCGCGTGAGGGCCTCGAACGCCGGGCGTGCGTCGGCCAGCGCCTGCTGGTCGGCGGGTGAGAGGTCTGCAAGGAGCTCGCCGAGGAGCTCGGCTCGGAGGGTCCGGCGGTGAGCCAACCACGCCGAGCCGTCGTCGGTGATCGCGACGAGGACGGCTCGACCGTCCTCGGGATCGGACTCGCGGCGTACGAGGCCGGTCTTCTCGAGGCGGGTCACCAGCTGCGTCATTGCGGGCTGGGTGACGCCCTCGACCGTGGCGAGCCGGGTCAGGCGCGTGGGTCCGGAGCGTTCGAGCGTCGCCAGGGTGCCGACCGCCGTGAGAGAGAGCCCGGAGGGGGCGAGGTGGCGGAGCAGGCTGGTGAGGCGTTCGAGCGCGACGGCGAGGTCACGCGCAGGCGCAGATTGCATAAGGACGTTATATCACTTGCTTATACATCTCTCCAGGTCGAGGTCCTTGGCGCCTCCGAGGTCGCCTGCCCGGCTGGGACCCGACAGGATGGCGACATGAGCGACTCACCTCAGAAGACCGGGACGATCGTGGTCGGCAGCGACGGATCCGCCGGAGCACGCCGTGCCCTCCACTGGGCCATGACCGAGGCCGACCTGCGCGGAGCAGCGGTGCAGGTCGTCGTCACCGTCGATCCCCAGAAGTCCTCCGTCGGCACGATCTCCGAGGGTGAGCGCATCGCGGCCGAGACGGCCGAGGCTGCCGCGCTCCACGACGGCGACACCGAGGTGACCGTCGGCGTGCACGAGGGCCTGCCCGTCGACGTCCTGCTCTCGGTCGCCGCCGGCGCGCAGATGATCGTCGTCGGCAGCCACGGGACGTCCTCGATCAAGCACAACGCGCTCGGCTCGGTCAGCGACGTTCTCGCGCGCACGGCGCCGTGCCCCGTCGTGATCCTGCCGATGGGCGCTGCCTGAGCGTCGCTCACTCCGTACGGCGCCTCCGTACGAGCATCAGACCGGTGGCGAGAAGCGCCAGGGCGAGCAACGCCAGCCACGAGGAGACGGGGCTGCCGGTGCCCGGCAGGCTCGTCCCGCCCTCGTCGTCCGGCGAGGGCGCTGCGTCGAAGCGGTTGGTCACCACGACCTCGACCGGGTCCTCCGTCGAGCCGACGGTCACCGTTCCTGGATCCACCGTCGTACGCTCCGCGCCCCCGGCGTCGGTCTCGCTGACGACGCACTCGGCGCCGACCGGGAGCTCGTCGTACGTGGCGACGAGCGCGTCCGGCCGCTTCAGTGTCCGCTCCGCGCCGCCCGGGATCTCGATGTCGACGTCCTCGCCGTCGACGTCGCGCGTGCACGCGAGCGACACCGTGAAGGACTCCCCACCGCGGTCCTCGGCTCCGGGCCCGGTGATCCGCTTCTCGACGCTGATGGCCCCGAGGTCGAAGGTGTTCGTCACCGTGACCGCGACCGGTGCCTCCGTGTCGTCGGTGATCGTGACGGTGCCGCTCGGCTCGATCGTCGTGCTCGTCGCGCCGCCGGTCGCCGTCTCGGTCACGCCGCAGTCCGCGCCGACCGGGAGCGCATCGACGGTCCACACCGGGTCGTCCCCGCTGAGCGTGTGGGTGCCGTCGAAGACGGTCGTCGGATCGGCCTCGTCGTACGAGCACGTCAGCCGCACCTCGAACTCGCCGCCGCCCCACCGCTCGGCGCCGTCGCCGGTGACCTCCTTCGTGACCGTGATCGCGCCGATCGGCATCGTGTTCGTGTAGCCGACGAGAGAGACGTCGCTTCCGCCGCCGACCAGGGTGAACGTGCCGCTCACGGTGTCCGTCTGGTCCTCCGGCGCGAGGACGGCGTCGTCCTGGGTGACGGTGACGGACGTCGCGCTCGCGCCGTCAGCGCTGGTCTCCTCGACGATGCAGTCCGCGCCGACCGGGAGCCCGGTGAACTCCTTCGACTCGCCCTGCGTCAGCGTGAACGTCCGGTCGGCCTCGGGGAGCACCTCCTCGCCGAGGAAGGTGCAGCTCGCCGTGAACGTGAACTCCGTCGTGTACGTGATGGGCTCGTCGTCGGCGTCCGTCGCACCCTCGACCGCCTTCGACACCGTGAAGCCCGTGGCGTCGTACGTGTTGGTCACGGTGATCTCCGCCCGCGGCAGCACCACGGGCGGCCCGGGCGAGAACACGGGGATGGTCACGGGCCCGCCGAGGTCGACCTCCGTCGCGCCCGAGGCCGCCTCGCTCTCGACGTGGCACTCGGCGTCCTCGGGGATCGGAGCCAGGATCGCGGGGCTGCCGTCACCGGCCAGCGTCACGACTCCGCCGTTGGGGAGCGTGACGGTGCCTCCGGCGCGGGTGCAGACGACCGTGACCTCGAAGTCGTCCGGCGCGAACTGGGCAGCGTCGCCCTCGACCGCCTTGTTCAGCACGAGCCAGCCGGGCGCGTAGATGTTGATCCCCCGCAGGACGACCGGGCCGGACGTGTCGTCGCCGACGACGAACGTCCTGGGGACGACGGTCGAGAAGATCGGCGCCGGCGTCGCGACGGTCTCCTGGACCTGACAGGTGGAACCCGTCGGGATGCCGTCCCAGGTCACGGTCTCCGGGTCACCGTTCGCATAGTCGATGGTGCGGGTGTCGCCGTCCGGGATCGCGACGGGGACCGTCTCGCCGTCGACGACGCGGGTGCACGAGATCGTGAACTCGAAGTGCCCGGTCTCGCGCACGTTCTCGAGGTCGTTCGGCGCGCCGTACAGCTCCTTGGTGAGCGACACCGAGCCGACGGTGAAGGTGTTCGTGACGGTGACCAACGTCGGGTCCTCGACGTCGTCTCCGACGGTGAAGGTCCCGTTCGTGATCGCGACGTCGGTCGCGCCGGCGTTCTGAGTCTCGGTCACCGTGCAGTCAGCGCCGGTCGGCAGGTTCGTGACCTCCCAGGTCAGGTCGTCCGGTGGCGTCAGCGTGTGCGTCGCGTCGTACACGGTCGTGGGGTCGGCATTGTCGAGCGTGCAGACCAGCCGCACCTCGAAGGGACCGTCGCCCCAGTCCTCGGCTCCGTTGCCGGTGACCTCCTTCGTGAGCGACATCGCGCCGACCGTGTAGGTGTTGGTCACCGCGACACCGTTGACGTGGATTCCGTCGCCGTCAGGGGCGAGCGTGAACTCTGCGGAGGTGCCCGGCGTCGGGTCGCCGGCGACCCCGCCCTCGGTCACGACCATCGAGGTCGAGGCGGAACCACCGGTCCCGGTCTCCTCAACCGTGCAGTCCGCACCAGCAGGCAGCTCGTCGAAGACCTTCTCCTCCCCGTCCGCGAGGCTGAACGTCTGGTCCGCCTCCGGGACGACCTCGTCGCCGTTGAAGAGGCACGACGCGGTGAAGTCGTACGTCGCGTCGTAGACGATCGGGTTCCCGTCCTGGTCGACGGCACCTCCGTTCTCGACGGCCTTGGAGACCGAGAAGCCGGCGACGGCGTACGTGTTGGTCGCGGTGATCTGCGCGAGCTCGACGGTCTCGGGGAACGCCGGGTCGACGACGTCGTCACGGTCGGTCTGGTCGTTGAGCGCCGTGACCGGGCCCGAGGTTCCGTCGGCACCGGCAGGGTCGTACGTGACGGTGGCGCCCTGGGCGATCGGCTCCTCGGTCAGCGTGCAGTCGGCGTACAGCGGGAGGTTGATCGTCTGGCCGCTGTTGTACGTCACGAGCGTGCCGTCGGCCTGCAGCGTCACGAGGCTGGCGTCGTTGCCCTCGGAGTCGACCAGCGGCACCGTCTCCGGACCGGAGGTGCACTGCACCCGGAACGTGTACGCGGACGGGTACGTGACGCCGGGCAGGTCCGCGCCCTCCACCTGCTTCTGCAGCGCCAGCTTGCCGATCGCGGTGGCGACGCCGACGCGGGTCGGCTCGACGATCGGACTGACGATCGTCTGGTTGCCCGTGACTCCCTGGGTGCCCGACGCGACCGAGTTCCAGGCGATCGGGAACTCCGTGGAGACGCCGTTGTCCACCGCCCACGCGGTCCGCGTGTCGAGCGTGAGGTGGATGGAGCTGCCGGGTGCGAGACCCGTGCCGTCCTCGGCGTACTCGATCACGAACTTGACGGCCTCGGCGCCCGCGAAGTCGGCCTCCGTGGTGTCGTCCGCGACCTCGATCCACTCCCGGTTGTTGACCTCGTCGTAGCAGGGGTCCGTGGTCGGAAGTCCCCCGGGCGTCGTCTCGTTGCGGATGTCGGCCGCGTTGCACTCCGAGGACGGGGTGCCCTCCAGGTAGTACCAGGTGACGGACTTCGCGAGCTGGTCCACGTCGCCAAGGTTGCTGGTGGGGTTGCCGACGATCGTGGTCTCCCACTCCGACCCGCGCGGCGTGCCGGTGATCACGCCGACGTCGCCGTAGCGCGGGAAGCTGTCGATACCGGCGATGACGTGCGCCGGGACGTTGCCGGCGTTCTGCGCCGAGTACTGCCAGCGCTCGATCCCGCCCGGCCGGGTGATCGGCACGCACGGGCTGCGGTAGTAGCCGTTCTGGCCGTTCGGGCTCTCGCAGGTCTGCGGGGCCCCCGTCCCGGTGACGAGGCGACCGAGGTCGTCGTAGTTCGGGTCGCCCTCGGTGGCCCCCGCGACGCCCGCTCCGACGCCCTTCACCGACTTCTGGACCACGAGCGGGCTCGCGGCCCGTGGAGTCGTGTGCGTGGTCGCCGTGCAGTCGTCGACGACCTCGCTGGTGTCGGAGACCGTCTGGTTCGTCGTGTACTGGCAGGTGTCGAACGGCCGGTCGCTGGTCGCGGTGACGCTGTTGCCGACCGAGGTCCCCGGCGGCAGCCCGGGCCTGAACTGCAAGGGGGCCCGCACGGTGAGGACGTCGCCAGGCTCGAGGACGAAGCCGTCGGGCACGGTGATGCTGAGCAACCCCGTCTGCTCGTTCAGGCTCGCCGAGAAGCCCGCGGTCGACTTCGGGGTCCCGTCGGCGCCGACGAGGGTGAAGGAGTAGTTCGGCACGGGTTCGCCGGAGGCGTCCCGGGGCTCGACGAGCAGCGACCCCTGGGCGTCGGTCGCGATCTGGTCGGAGAGCTCCAGCCCGGTGATCGGCCACTGCCCGGTGTTGGTGAAGGTCATGACGTACGGGATCGACTGCCCGGGGACGTACGACGGGGGGTCGGTGTCGCTCCCGTTGCCCGGAGCCTTCACCACGCTGATCTCGTTGGGGAGATGCCTCAGCAGCGTCGTCGCGGTCGCGTCGCTGTCGGCCGTCCAGACCGTCCCCGCCGGATCGAGCCAGGTGCCCTCGGCATGCACGTCGACCGTGTCGGTGGTCTGCCCCTGGACGGTTTCACCGGGCGCCTTCTCCATGCCGGGCCGGGTGGAGGGGACCGGGGTGTCGGCGCCGCCGTCCGGTCCGATCCGCAGCGTGTCGCGCTGCGTCGCGGCGAACCTGATGAGGAGCCGCGGGTTGTTGGGTCGCTCCCACTGGGTGCCCGTTGCGTTACGCGCCGAGACCCGCACGCCGCGGACGTCCGCGGCGGCGACGCCGTCAGGCAGTGTGGGCGTGATCGCTCCGCCGACCGCGGACGCCGCCCACTCGCCCTCGACCCAGCACGCCGTCAGGTCGGTCACCCCGTTGCACAGCGCCACGGGCGCACCGGACCCGTCGAGCTCGTACGTCACTCCGACGAGCGCGTCGACCTTGAGCTGCCGGATCGGGAACTGCAGCACGACCGGGGTGAACGCGCCGAAGTCGAACGCGTTCCAGAACGTCTCGCTCGTGTCGGTGAGTGTCATCTCCTCGGTGCGCACCGTCCCCGTCGGCTGTCCGCTCAACGTCACGACGTACGCGTTCGTCTCGTTCTCGTAGCGCTCGGCCGGGGCGATGGTCTTGCCGGGGAGCACGCCGTACGTCGGCTCGGCGAGCGTGAACCCGTCCGTCGCCTGGTCGGTGACGGTGTCGTGCGGGTTGCTCCCGGTCGCCGTCGCGACGTTCGGGATGGCCGTCGAGGTCGGCGTGGGTGGCGCTTCGGTCACGCGGTTCGTCGCGCGGAGCTGGAAGACGAGCTCGACGTCGGTGGTCGCCTGCGACTCGATGAGTCCGGTGTGCACCACGGCGACCCCGGTGACGTCGGCGAGCTCGGCGGGGGTGAACGCCTGGGCAGCCGCCACCGTGTACGACGTCGGCGTCGTGCTCCAGTTGCGGTAGAGGACGACCTCGGTCCCGGTGGCACCGGCCGGCGTCGTGATCTCTCCGATCGCGTAGAGGTTGAGCGTCCGGAAGGGCTCAGGTTGTAGCTCGGGGCTCGCGCTGGGGTCGTCGACGCGCAGCTCGCGCAGCTTGGCGATGCTGTCGTTCGACGCCGTGATGCTGGCGCTGATCAGCGGGTACTCCGCCTGGGGTGTGCCCACCGGGGGGATGCCGAGGACGTCCTGGTCGAAGGTCTTGGAGATGTCGACGTTCACCGGCTCGTCGACGATGAGGATGTCGGCGAAGTCGGTGGTGGTGCGCTCGTCGTCGCCGCTGATCATGGTGCCGTCGACGGTGTTGCGCACCAGGCCGGCCTGGCCCGTGTTGTAGGTGTAGTCGTGCGTGTCGCCGAGCACGGCCTGGGTGGGGTCCGAGCGCAGCTGCTGGCGCAGCTGGAAGGTCAGGTCGAGCGGGCGGTCGTTGCCCGCGGTCCGAGCGACGCCGGTCCCGGGCTGCGGATCGGCCGGGCCCGTGATGCGGTCGGCGCGGGTCGGGCTCTCCTCGTACGTGATCCGGACGCCGAGCGTGGTGGCGCGCTGCTCCTCGGTGAGCGTGTATCCGCCGAACTGCCCGTCGCACCCGCTGGCGCAGGCGTCGTCGGTGATGTCCAGCCAGCCGGTGCCGTCGACGTACAGCTCGACCGAGGCGATGGCGTCGAAGGTCATCATCGGGTCGGTCGCCGCCGTGATCGGCTCGATCCGGTAGAGGTCCCACGCGTCGAAGAGCGACGTGGCGACGTCGGTGGGATCGGTTGCGGGGTCCGTGATCACGTACTGATCGGCGGGGAAGAGGTTCGTCCCCCAGGAGATGCGTGCCGTCCGCAGGTCGTCGGTGAGCGACGGTACGGTCGCGCCCGTCTGCTCCGGGGTGCCGTCGACGAGCCATCCCTTGTCGATCGTGTCCGGACCCGGGCCCGGCGGCACCGGGTTGATGACGACGTCGTCGTCGGCGGTCGCGTTGTCGGTGGGGTCGACGGCGTTGGGGTTGTGGACCTCGCTGCCGGCCTCGTTGCCGACCGTGATCGGGTCGCCCTCCGGGTCGGGCGTCGCGGGTCCTGTGCCGTCGCGCAGCTCCTCACGGAGCTCGACGTTCATGTACGTGATGACATTGAAGCCGGGCGGGAGGAGCTCGCCCTCCTTCGGCGTGAACGTGTAGCGGACGCCCTGGATGGCGTCCTGCTCGTCGGCCGTCGGCGTGTACGACCACGTCGCAGGTCCTTCGACCGGACCGGCGAGCGGGACCCACTCCGTGCCGTCCCAGTACTCGACGGTCATGTCGGCGTTGGCCGGGACGTCGGTCGGTCCGAACGAGGTGACGTCGAAGTGGTTCCAGAAGTCGCTCGGTGTTCCCGACGGGCTCGGCGGATCGGTGATCTGGAGGTACTCCGAGCCGGTGGTCGACGGCTCCTTGTCTGCGCACTCGCCGCAGACCAGACCGCTGATGTTCACCGTGGTGCCTGCCCCGGGCACGCCTGGGAGCTCGCCGTTGCCGATGTTCTTGGTGACGTCGGTGGTGACACGGAGCGGGTCGCGGGTCATGTCCGCGTCGTCGGTGGCGACGTCGCTCTCCTCGCCGTTGGAGGCGGTGACCTGGGAGGACGCCGTGTTGGTGGTCGTCACGGACTCGTCGCCCGGGAGCGGGTCGGCGGTCACCGTGAAGGGGAGGTTCGCGTACGCGTTGGCGTCGATCGGCCCGGTGAAGGTGATCGTGTAGCCGGACACGCGGTGCCCGTCGGTCGGGCCGGGGATCGTGTCGACGTCGGTGGACGTCTTCGGATCCTCGGTGAACCCGTCCTCGTAGGTGTACTGGATCGAGACGCCGGTGGCAGCGACCGGCCACTCGACGCCGTCGGTGAAGCCGGTGAACGTGATCCCTTGCTCGACGAAGTCCGGCGTGCCCGCCGCGGGGTCGGCGATCACCATCTCGGTGACGGGCGTGCTGCCGTTCGTCGCGCGCACGGTCGCGGTGGTCGACTGGCCCGGTGTCAGGTGGTCCAGCGCGTACGACTTGTCGATCGCGACCGTCGGCGGGTTGCGCTCGAGGACGACGGTGTCGTCGTCGGTCACGGGGGTGGAGGAGTCGTCGTCGAGGTTGACCTGCGACGACGCCGTGTTGGACACGGTCTCGGTCGTCCCGGGCGGGATGTCGATGACGTTGTCCCGGGTCTGGGTGTCGAGGACGATCGCCGCCTGGCCGTCCTCCGGCGTGATCGGGACGGTCCCACCGTCGGCGCTGAACGTGAACCGCAGCCCGTGGACGTCCGCGAGGTCCACGCCCGCGAGGAGATCGTTCGGGTCGTCAGGGATCGGGGTCGTCGCGGAGCCGGTGTGCCATACGCCGTCGGCATCCAGCCAGTCGACCTGGACGGTGTCGGCACCTTCGGGAGGCGTGATGCTCGCGATCCCGGTGAGCTCGAGGTACTCGAACGGATCCGCCGCGCCGTCGGCCGGGTCCTGGATGACGAGCTCGTCGACGGCGGCGTTGGACGTGTTGCCGCCACCGATCTCGAACTGCACGGCCTGACCCGGGACCGCGGGGACCGGGGTGTCGGGCGAGAGGTTCTTCGTGACCGTGGAGTCGAGCACGAGCGGGACCTCGAGCGTGACGTCGGCGGTGCCGCTCTTGGTCTCGGCGTTGTCCGCCGTGACGGTGGCCGTGTTGGTCAGCGTGCCGGCGTCGTCGAAGGTGGCGTCCTCGGGGACCATGACGCTGACGATGATCTGGACGGTCTGGCCGGTCGGGAGGCCGGTGAGACCCGATCCGGTGTCGCCGGTGAAGTCGACCGTGAAGCCGTTGTCGCCGTCGAGGGTGACCTCGCTCGGAGCGGGGCCGACGACCACCACCGGATCGCTGCTGGCCGGGTCGAGGACCAGGGGCGGCGGCAGCGTGTCGGTGACCTGCGCGGCGTCGCAGCCGCTGCCGACGGTGTTGGAGCAACCGACTGTGATCGTGTAGCTGAAGGTGTCGCCCGGCTGGAACGGTCCGGGCTGGCTCGCCGACTTGCTGATCGTCAGGAAGCCGTCGCCGTCGGCCGCCGCCGGTCCGGGCTGGAGGAGCCCGGCGAGCAGGAGCACGGCGAGCGCTGCGAAGAGCCATGGCGTACGACGCTGGCGGGGGCGCTTGGCACGGGCTCGGGGCGCGCGCGGAGCAGCGGTCCGGGGAGCGGGCGACATGTCTTGAAAGTAATATTGGCGGCCGCTTTCGGCCACCGCACGCCGAACGGTGCGGCGGGCTCGGCGCTAGGGTGCCGCCATGACTCCCTCCGAACGCCTCTCCGTCGAGCAGCTCGCCGAGCGGGTCGGGATGAGTGTGCGGACGATCCGCTTCTATGCGGGCCGCGGCCTGATCCCGCCGCCGGTGCGCGAGGGGCGCAACGGCTTCTACGGTGCGGACCATCTGGCGCGGCTCGAGCTGGTCCGCGAGCTGCAGGCGCACGGCTTCACCCTGTCGGCGATCGAGGGCTACCTCGAGCGGCTGCCCGCCGACGCCACGCCCGGTGACGTGGCCCTCCAGCGCACGATGCTCGCGCCGTGGCTGTCGGACCTTCCGGAGGCCGTCGACCGTGAGACCCTCGAGCGGCGCGCAGGCCGGTCCCTGTCGGACGACGACATCGAGCTGCTGGTCGCGCTCCGCGTCGTCGAGCCGACGCCGGACGAGGACCTCTTCCGCGTTGCTCCCGCGCACCTCTCCGTCGGCATCGGGTTGATGAACCTCGGCCTGCCGGTCGACGGCGCGATCGAGGCGGAGCGGATCATCGAGTCGCACGCGCGCGCGATGGCCGAGGAGCTGACCGAGGTCTTCCGGGTGAAGGTGCTGCCTCACTACCGCGCGAGCGGCGAGCCGCCCGAGGCGATCGCGGCCATCATCGAGCAGTTCAAGCCGCTCACCGTGCAGGCGCTCGTGACGGCGTACGAGAGCGCGGTGAACGAGACGAAGCGGGCGACGATCCGACGGCGGACCTGAGGCGGCAGCGTACGATTGCGCTGAGAAACCGTCAGGTCTGTCTGCAAGTGAGGTCACCCGTGGGAGCTCCCGCTTGGTTCGCCGACGCGCTCGCCGAGCCGTACCACCGCCACGACATCGACGTCGACGGCGTACGCATCGCGTACCGGACGTGGGGCGAGGCGGGGAACCCGGTCGTCGTGCTCGTGCACGGCGGTGCTGCGCACGCGGGGTGGTGGGACCACGTCGCGCCGTTCCTCACCGCGTCGCACCGGGTGGTCGCGATCGACCTGTCGGGTCACGGTGACTCCGGCCGTCGCCCGTCGTACAGCCTCGCCACGTACGCCCGCGAGCTGATGGCGGTCGCGGCCGCCGAGGGAGAGGGGCGTGGCGCCTCGGGGACCAAGCCGGTCGTCATCGGCCACAGCATGGGCGGATTCGTGACCCTCGCCGCCGCGCGCGACCACGGAGCAGAGCTGGCCGGCGCCTGTGCGATCGACTCGCCCGTACGCCAGATCCCGCCCGAGGCGCGCGCCTGGCAGCAGTCGGGTCGTCGGATGCCGGGCACCCGGGTCTATCCCACGTGGGAGGCCGTCGTGGCGCGGTTCCGGACCCTCCCTGAGGACGGAGCGACGCTCCCGTACGTCGAGGAGCACATCGCGGCAGCCTCGGTCCGCGAGGTGCCTGACGGGTGGACGTGGAAGTTCGACCCCAAGATCTTCTTCAGTGCCCAGATGGAGCCGGAGGACCTGACCTCGACGGTGTGCCCGACGGCACTGATCCGCGGCGAGCGCGGGATGGCCACCACGGACATCACGGCGGCCGTGGCTGAGCGGCTCGGCGGCCACGTGCCGGTGACGGTGATCCCGGATGCCGGGCACCACATCATGCTCGATCAGCCGGTCGCGCTGATCGCTGCGCTGCAGGCCCTCCTGGGTGAGTGGTCACGGCCTCCCCGCGCCTGACCCGCACCCGGTTGGCACCGTGACAGTACCGCTGTCATAGTGGTGTGCGTATCATTGACATGGCCGTTACTGACAAGTAACTTCTGCCGGGTCGCCAACGAATCGAAGGACCGCCATGACTGAGGCATTCATCTACGACGCGATCCGCACCCCTCGCGGGCGCGGCAAGAAGACCGGATCCCTGCACGAGGTGAAGCCCATCAGCCTCGTGACCGGGCTCCTCGAGGAGGTCCAGAAGCGCAACCCGACGCTGGACCCGGCCCAGGTCGAGGACGTCGTCCTCGGCGTCGTGACGCCGGTCGGTGACCAGGGCTCCGACATCGCCAAGACCGCAGCGCTCGCCGCCGGTCTCCCCGACACCGTCGCCGGTGTCCAGCTCAACCGCTTCTGCGCCTCGGGCCTCGAGGCCGTCAACCAGGCCGCGCAGCGCGTCCGCTCCGGCTGGGAGGACCTGATCCTCGCCGGCGGCGTCGAGTCGATGAGCCGCGTCCCGATGGCCAGCGACGGCGGCGCCTGGGCGCTCGACCCGCGCACCGCGTTCGACACCGACTTCGTCCCGCAGGGCATCGGCGCCGACCTGATCGCGACCGTCGAGGGCTTCAGCCGCACCGACGTCGACACCTACGCTGCCGAGTCGCAGGCCCGCGCCGCGAAGGCGATCGCCAACGGCTACTTCGCCAAGTCGGTCATCCCCGTCACCGACATCAACGGCCTGACGATCCTCGACCACGACGAGTTCGTACGCCCCGGCACCACCGCCGAGTCGCTCTCGTCGCTCGCGCCGTCCTTCGAGGCCATCGGCGACTTCGCCGGCTTCGACTCCGTCGCGCTCGAGAAGTACCACTCCGTCGAGAAGATCAACCACGTCCACCACGCCGGCAACAGCTCGGGCATCGTGGACGGCGCGGCGATCGTCGTCATCGGCAACGAGAAGGCCGGCAAGCGCAACGGCCTCACGCCGCGCGCCCGCATCCTCTCCACCGCGGTCTCCGGCTCCGAGCCGACGATCATGCTCACCGGACCCGCCCCCGCGACCCGCAAGGCGCTCGCGAAGGCCGGCCTCGAGGCGAGCGACATCGACCTGTACGAGATGAACGAGGCGTTCGCGGCCGTCGTGCTCCGCTTCATGAAGGACATGTCCGTCCCGCACGACATCGTCAACGTCAACGGCGGCGCCATCGCGCTCGGCCACCCCCTCGGCGCGACCGGCGCGATGATCCTCGGCACCCTCGTCGACGAGCTCGAGCGTCGCGACCAGCGCTACGGCGTCGCCACCTTGTGTGTCGGCGGCGGCATGGGTATCGCCACCGTCGTCGAGCGCCTCTGACCTCCTCGCCCACCAGACCTCATACGGAGCAGCACACACATGACTGAGAACGCAACCGCGGACGCCGTCCGTTACGAGCGCGGCGAGGACGGCATCGTCACCCTTGTCCTCGACGATCCCAACCAGAGCGCCAACACGATGAACGAGGCCTACCAGGCCTCGATGGCGGCGGCCGTCGAGCGCCTCGTGGCCGAGGGCGACGACGTCGTCGGCGTCGTGGTCACCAGTGCGAAGAGCACGTTCTTCGCCGGCGGCGACCTCAAGCTGATGACGCAGATGACCCCGGCCGACTCGCCGCAGGTCTTCGAGGGCGTCGAGTCCATGAAGGCGACGATGCGCCGCCTCGAGACGCTCGGCAAGCCGGTCGTCGCCGCGATCAACGGTGCCGCGCTCGGCGGCGGGCTCGAGATCGCGCTCGCGACCCACCACCGCATCGCCGTCGAGGGCGGATACGAGATCGGCCTTCCCGAGGTCACGCTCGGCCTGCTCCCCGCCGGCGGCGGCGTCACCCGCACGGTCCGCATGTTCGGCCTGCAGAAGGCGCTCATGGAGGTCCTCCTGCAGGGGCCGCGCATGAAGCCCGCCAAGGCGCTCGCCACGGGGCTCGTCGACGAGCTCGTCGCGACGCAGGACGAGCTGGTCCCGGCTGCCAAGGCCTGGATCCTCGCCCACAAGGACGACGCCGAGGCCTTCACCCAGCCGTGGGACCAGAAGGGCTACCGGATGCCCGGTGGCACCCCCTCCACCCCGAAGCTCGCGCAGTTCCTGCCGGCGTTCCCCGCCACCCTGCGCAAGCAGACCAAGGGTGCCCCCTACAAGGCCCCGCGCAACATCATGGCCGCGGCCGTCGAGGGTGCTCAGGTCGACTTCGACACCGCGTCCCGCATCGAGTCGCGCTACTTCGTCGACCTCGTCACGGGTCAGCAGTTCAAGAACATGACGCAGGCGTTCTTCTTCGACCTCGGTGCGATCAACGCCGGCGGTTCGCGGCCGGCGGGCATCGAGAAGACGAAGGCCTCCAAGGTGGCGATCCTCGGTGCGGGCATGATGGGCGCCGGCGTCGCGTACGTCTCGGCGCGCGCAGGCATCGACGTCGTCCTCAAGGACATCTCGATCGAGGCCGCCGAGAAGGGCAAGTCCTACTCGACGAACCTCCTCGACAAGCAGGTCGAGAAGGGTCGCCTGACGGCGGAGAAGCGTGACGAGATCCTCGCCCGCATCCACCCGACGGCCGACTACGCCGATCTCGCGGGCTGCGACTTCGTCATCGAGGCGGTCTTCGAGTCGGTCGACCTCAAGAAGCAGGTCTTCGGCGACCTCGAGCCGATCGTGAACTCCGACGCGCTGCTCGGCTCCAACACGTCGACGCTGCCGATCACGATCCTCGCCGACGGCGTCAAGCGTCCCGAGGACTTCATCGGGATCCACTTCTTCTCGCCGGTCGACAAGATGCCGCTGGTCGAGATCATCGTGGGCGAGAAGACCTCGGATGAGGCGATCGCCCGCTCGCTCGACTACGTCAAGCAGATCAAGAAGACCCCGATCGTCGTCAACGACAGCCGCGGCTTCTTCACCAGCCGGGTCTTCGGCACCCTCACCATGGAGGGCGCCGAGATGCTCGCCGAGGGCCTCGACCCGGTCTCGATCGAGCGCGCCGCCACGACCAAGGGCTTCCCGGCTCCGCCGCTGGCGATGATCGACGAGGTCACGCTGACGCTCCCGCAGAAGATCAACGGCGAGGCCAAGGCAGCTGCCGAGGGCGCGGGCAAGGCCTTCCCGGACAGCCCCGCGATGGACGTCATCAACACGCTCGTCGACCAGGGCCGCAAGGGCAAGGCCGCCGGGGCCGGGTTCTACGAATACCCCGCCGACGCCAAGAAGCACCTGTGGTCGGGCCTCTCGCAGTTCCGCAAGGAGGGTGCAGAGATCCCGTGGGAGGACATGCAGGAGCGCTACACGTTCATCATGGCCATCGAGACGGTCCGCTGCCTCGAGGAGGGCGTGCTCCGCACGGTCGCCGACGCCAACATCGGCTCGATCTTCGGCATCGGCTTCCCGCCGGTCTTCGGTGGTGCCCTGCAGTACATCAACGGGTACGAGGCCGCTGACCCTTCGACTCGCTCCGCTCGCTCAGGACAGGCGGCCCGCATCGGCGTGAAGGCGTTCACGGAGCGGGCGCAGGAGCTCGCGACGGCGTACGGCGAGCGCTTCTCCCCGCCGGCGCTGCTGCTCGAGAAGGCGTCGAAGGACGAGAAGTTCGTCTGAGCCGACTGACCGACTGAGCTGACTGAGCCTGTCGAGACCACAGGGCCCCGGGACCGCGAGGTTCCGGGGCCCTCGTGCGTCCGCAAGCTCCACCCGGTGCGGAGGGGGAGCGGTCGCATGGAGGACGCAGCGGTTTGGCCGTTTGGTATACCGTTTTCCCATGGTCACCGAACCCTTCCGCCCGTTGCGCGACGACGTCCGCGCCGCGATCCGTGAGCGCATCGTGCGCGGCGACTACGCCCCGGGCACGCGCCTCGTGGAGCGGGCCATCGCCGGGGACCTCGGGGTCTCGCGCGTCCCGGTTCGCGAGGCCCTGCACTCGCTCGTCCGGGAAGGCTTCGCCGTCGACCGGGCGACCCGGGGCATCGAGGTCCGCCAGTACGACGCGGCGCAGATCGCCGAGCTCACCGAGGTCGCGGGCGCACTCGAGGTGGTCCTCGTCCGACAGATCGCGAGCGCGGAGCGCCCGACGGACCTCGAACCGATCCGCGCCGTCCTCGGGGAGGCCTCCGAAGCCTTGGACGACGGCGACCACGACGCCGCGGTCGCCGCCAACGCCCGCTTCCACGAGGCCCTCGTCGAGGTCGGCCACGGCGGCATCGTCGGGGAGATCCTCGACGGACTCACCGAGCGCCGCCGGTGGCTGCTGCGCCAGCACACCGACCCCGCGATCGTCCACCGTGAGCACGTCGACCTGTACGACGCCCTGGCAGCAGCCGACTCCGAGCGTGCCGTCGCGATCATCGAGGCCCACGCCCGGGACTCGGTGGTGCGCGCGGTGTCGGCGATGGAGCACGTCGCCGAGGTGGGCTCATGATGACCCGCGCCGCTGTCGTCCTCGCCGCACTCGCCGTCGGCCTCACCGGCTGCGCCACGTCGGAACCCACGACGCAGGAGCCGACCCCGTCCACGGCCACCACCGCCGTACCGTCCCCGACGCCGTCCGCCCCCGCGAGCCCGACCACGGCTCCCCCCGCGAAGGACCCCTCCGTGAAACTCTCCCAGGACGAGCTCGACTCCCGCCTTCTCGACGCGGCGTGGAAGAACGACGTCGCCGAGGCGCGTCGCCTCATCGATGCGGGCGCGGACGTCAACGCGTTGGACGACACGGTCCAGAGCGCGTACCTCGTGGCCACCAGCGAGGGCTACCTCCGCCTCCTCGAGCTGACGCTCGCGCGCGGCGCGGACGTCGAGAGCCTCGACTCCTTCGACGGCACCGGCCTGATCCGTGCCGCCGAGCGGGGGCACGCCGACATCGTCGGCCGCCTCGTCCAGGCCGGGATCTCGCTGGACCACGTCAACAACCTCGGCTGGGTCGCGCTGCACGAGGCCCTGGTCTTCGCCAAGGCGGAGCGGGCCGCTGACTACGTCGACACCGTACGCGTCCTGGTGGCCGCAGGTGCCGACGTGACCGTGCCGTCGGCCCGTGACGGGGTGTCGCCGCTGCAGCACGCCCGCAGCCGCGGGCTCGACGCGCAGGCCGGGCTGCTTCGACGAGCGGCCGACGCCGAGCGCGTCCCGCGCGCGCAGGCGAATGCGCGTCTGCTGCGGGCCGCCGAGAAGGGCGACCCCGACGCGGCAGCCCTCGCGCTGCGCGCCGGCGCCGACCTCGAGACCCGCAACGACCGGCAGCAGACACCGCTCCTGCTCGCCAGCGCGGGCGACCGGACCGCGGTAGCGCGGCTGCTCGTGAACCTCGGCGCAGACCCCGACGCGCTCGACTACCGGCACGACACCCCGTGGCTCGTCACCGGCGTGACCGGGAGCGTCGAGATGCTGGAGATCCTGCTGCCGGCTCGGCCCGACCTCACGATCAAGAACCGGTTCGGCGGACTGTCGCCGATCCCCGCCTCCGAGCGCGGGCACGTCGACTACGTCCGCAGGGTCGTCCGCACCGGCGTCGACCTCGACCACGTCAACGACCTGGGCTGGACCGCGCTGCTCGAGGCGGTGATCCTCGGCGACGGGTCGCGGCCGTACCAGCAGATCGTGCGGACCCTGATCGACGCCGGCGTCGACACGTCGATCGGCGACCGCGACGGCCGTACGGCGCTGGACCACGCGCGGTCGCGCGGGTTCGACGTGATCGCGCGGGACCTCGCCGCCGCGGCGCGCTGAGCTTCCCCCGCTGGTTGAGCGAGCGAAGCGAGTCGAAAACCCGACCCTCTCCGGCTTGCGGAGCCCTCGCAGTCGTGCGTTTGATCAGACATGGCCGACTCGTTCACGTCGCAGATCTTCCGGCGCATGCCGGTGGGCCGGCACCCGCACACCGAGGAAGGCCTCAAGCGCACCATCGGGCTCGTCCAGCTGATCGGGTTCGGGGTCGGGGCGACGGTCGGCACGGGGATCTTCTTCGTCCTCACGACCGCGGTGCCCGACGCGGGCCCGGCCGTCGTCGTGTCGTTCGTGATCGCGGCCGTCACGGCCGGGCTGACCGCCCTCTGCTACGCCGAGCTCGCGGGCAGCGTGCCGGTCTCGGGCTCGTCGTACTCCTACGCCTACGCCACCCTCGGAGAGGTGGTCGCGATGATCGTCGCGGCGTGCCTGCTCCTGGAGTACGGCGTCTCGGCGTCCGCCGTCGCCGTCGGCTGGTCTGAGTACCTCAACCAGCTCCTCGACAACCTGTTCGGCGTCGAGATCCCGCACGACCTGTCGTACGCGCCGGAGGCCGGCGGCATCGTCAACCTCCCGGCGATGATCCTGGTCGCGCTGTGCGCGATGCTGCTGATCCGCGGTGCGAGCGAGTCGGCGACGGTCAACACGATCATGGTCGCCATCAAGGTCGGCGTGCTCGTGCTGTTCATCGCGATCGCCGCGACCGGCTGGGACAGCGACAACCTCTCGGACTTCGCACCGTTCGGTGTCGCGGGCATCCAGACGGCGTCGGCGACGATCTTCTTCTCCTACATCGGCCTCGACGCCGTGTCCACCGCCGGTGACGAGGTGAAGGACCCGGCACGCACGATGCCGCGCGCGATCATCTGGTCGCTCGTCATCGTCTCGACGCTCTACGTCGCGGTCGCTCTGACCGCGGTCGCGGCGCAGCCGTGGCAGGACTTCGAGGGCCAGCAGGCCGGGCTCGCGCAGATCCTGGAGAACGTCACCGGATCGACCTGGCCGAGCACGGTCCTCGCAGCCGGCGCGGTCATCTCGATCTTCAGCATCACCTTGGTCGTGCTGTACGGGCAGACGCGCATCCTCTTCACGATGGGACGCGACCGGATGCTGCCGCCGATCTTCGCGCGCGTGAATCCTCGGACGCTGACCCCGGTCCCGAACACGATCATCGTGGCGTCGGTCGTCGCGCTCATCGCCGGCTTCGTCCCGCTGGAGTGGCTCCTCGACACGGTGAGCATCGGGACGCTGGTCGCGTTCATGGTCGTCGCGGCCGGCGTCATCATCCTGCGTCGTCGCGCCCCCGACCTCGAGCGCACCTTCCGGGTGCCGTTCTACCCGGTCCTGCCGCTGCTCTCGATCGCGGCATGCCTGTACGTGATCACCGGGCTGGCCCTGGTGACGTGGGTGGTGTTCCTCGTCTGGATCGCGGTCGTGCTGGCCTTCTACTTCTCGTACGGCTTCAAGCGTTCGACGCTGCGCCGTACCACCGGTGACGACGAGGCGGTCGCACCGTGACGGTGGTCGCGGGGATCGGGCCCGACGGGCGGGGCGCGGGCGCGGTGCACCTCGCCGGCCGGATCGCGGCATCGACCCGCCAGGACCTCCTGCTGTGCTGCGTGGTCCCGGACGCGTGGGGTCGAGCGTCGGCGACCTCCGGCGCGGACGCCGACTGGCGTCGCCACCTCGAGGCGGTCGCGGCCGAGGCGATCGCCGAGGCGCGCACGGTCCCGCCTCCGGAGGTGCGCGTCGACGCCGTCGTGCGAACGGCTCGCTCCGTCCCGCGCGAGCTCGTCGCGCAGGCCGAGCGCGCCGAGGCGACGATGCTCGTCGTCGGGTCGGCCGGGGACGCACGGATGGGGCACATCGCGCTCGGCAGCGTGAGCACCTGGCTGCTCCACCGGTCGTCGCTCCCGGTCGTGATCGCACCGCGGTCGTTCTGGTCGGAGCCGACGGACCGCCTCGAGCGGCTGGTCCTCGCGATCGACTCCGACGACGGAGCGCAGGCAGCCCTCGACTCGACCACGCTGCTCGCCCGCCACGCCGGCGTCGGAGTCGCGCTCGCCACCTTCGGCGTACGGCGTCTGCCGGCGTTCCCCGACGGCGGCGGGCGCCGCGCGGACGATGCCGTCTACGACGTGTGGCGTGAGGGGATCGACGCGCTCCACGACCGTGCGGCAGCGCTCGTCGAGGCGGCCGGTGTGCAGGTGACCGACCGGTTCGTCGTCGTCGCCGACTCCTGGCGCGGCGCGGTCGACAAGGTGCACTGGCGCGAAGGCGACCTCCTCGTGATGACGTCGAGCCGCGAGGGTCCGGTGCGGCGGATCTTCCTCGGGTCCAACGCACCCCGCATCATGGGACAGGTCCCGGTCCCCGTGATCACGCTCCCGCGGAGGTAGCCCGTGCCCGTCGTCGACCGCCGCGTCGTCCTGCCGGCGCCGGCCGCACAGGTGTGGGCCCGTGCGACGACCCCGGAGGGGGTCACCTTCGAACTCGCCCCCTGGCTCTCGATGACGGTGCCGCCCGGACTGCGCGGCAAGACCCTCGCCGATGCCGACGGCGTCGTCGGGAGGCCGCTCGGCAAGGCGTGGGTGCTGCTCGGCGGCGCGCTGCCGGTCGAGTTCGACGACATGACGATCGTGGAGATCGGCGACCTGTGCTTCCACGAGCGCTCGCGGATGCTGACCCTCGGCCGGTGGGAGCACCAGCGTGCGGTGCGTCCGCTCACCGACGACGCGTGCGAGCTGCGGGACGTCCTGACCTTCTCCGTACGCCCGGGGCTGGCCGCGGTGCCGGGTGTGGACGGGATCACGACCCGGATCGTGGACGCGCTCTTCGCGCACCGGCACCGGCGCCTCGCGGCCGCGTACCCGCGCGGGTGAGGCGGCGCTGTCGGCGCCGACGTCACTGCCGGCGCTGTCGTCACCGGGGTGCTGCGAGCCCGTGCCGGAAGCGCGCACGCCGCGCCGCGCGGCGTGCGCCGTCGTCGATGGCGCACAGCGTCGCGAGCTCCTCCTCGACGACGGCCCCCACCCGTCGGCAGAACGCCTCGGGCTCGTCGGCGGCATCCGGGCTCTCGGCGACCACGCGGTCCACGACACCGTCGTCGGTGAGGGCCGCCGCGCCGACCCGCTGGGCCCGCGCCATCTCCGCCGCCCGGTCGGGGGTGCGGTGGACGATCGCGCTCGCGCCCTCCGGCGGCAGCGGGGAGAGCCAGGCGTGCTCCGCGGCGACGACACGGTCGGCGGGAAGCAGCGCGAGCGCACCACCGCCGGTGCCCTGCCCGAGCAGCACGGTCAGCGTCGGGACCCGCAGCGTCACCATGTCGGCGAGCGAGCGAGCGATCTCACCGGCGAGGCCGCCCTGCTCGGCGTCGACCGACAGCGCAGCGCCCGGGGTGTCGATGACGCTGACCAGCGGCAGCCCGAGCTCGGCCGCCAGCCGCATCCCACGGCGCGCCTCGCGCAGGGCATCGGGACCGAGCGGGCGTACGGTCGTCTGCTCGCGCCGGTCCTGTCCGAGCAGGACGGCCGGAGCCTCGCCGAAACGCACCAGGGCGAGCACGAGACCGTGGCCCGCCTCGCCCTGCCCGGTGCCGTTGAGCGGGACCACGTCGCCAGCCCCGTGGCGCAGCAGCGCGCGGACGCCGGGACGCTCCTCGCGCCGCGACGCGACGACGGACTCCCACGGGTCGGAGGGAGGGACGGGGGTCTGCTCGGCCTGCGGGGCCTGCTCGGCAGGCGGACCGGCCGCCGGCCTCGGCGTCTGCAGCACGCGCAGCGCCCGGTCGACGATGTCAGCCAGCTCCTCAGGCGGCAGGACCGCGTCGACGATCCCGTGCGCGTACAGGTTCTCCGCCGTCTGTACGCCTTCGGGGAACGCCTCGCCGTACAGCGCCTCGTAGACCCGTGGACCGAGGAATCCGAGCAGCGCGCCGGGCTCGGCGACCGTGATGTGGCCGAGCGAGCCCCACGACGCCATCACACCGCCGGTGGTGGGGTTGCGCAGGTAGACGAGGTAGGGGAGGCCGGCGTCCTTGTGCGCGCAGATCGCCGCGGTGATCTGGACCATCCGCACGAAGGCGGGCGTGCCCTCCTGCATCCGGGTGCCGCCCGACACGGGTGCCGCGAGCAGCGGGAGCCCTTCGGCGGTGGCACGTTCGATCGCGACCGTGAGGCGCTCCGCCGCGTCGACCCCGATGGAGCCCGCGAGGAATCCGAACTCGCCGACGAGCACGGCGACCCGGCGTCCCCGGATCGTCCCCTCGCCCGTGAGGACGGCCTCGTCGGTGCCCGCGCGTTCCGCGGCACGGGTGAGGTCGGCCGCGTACGCCTCGTCGACCGCGCCGCGTACGACCGGGACGTCCCAGGAATGGAACGAGCCGGTGTCGAGGACCAGGTCGATCAGCGCCTGGCCACCGAGACGTGTGCTCATTCGTCGTCCGCCTCGCGGGCGTCGAGCCATGCGGCGACCGACTCGTTGTGCTGCCCGAGCCGTGGGGGAGCGAGATGCGTCTCGCGCGCTCCTGCGTACGGGTTGTCGTCGAACCGCAGCGCGGGCCCGGGGAGCTGGACGGTCCCGAGGCTCGCGTGGTCGACGTCGATGAGCAGCCCTTGGGAGAGCGTCTGGTCCCAGGTGTAGACGTCGTCGAGCGTGCGCACCTTGCCCGCCGGCACCCCCGCCTCGGCCAGCCGGGCGAGCCACGCCTCGGCGCCCTCTGCCGCGAACCGCTCCTCGATCAGTGCCGTGAGGTCCGTGCGTCGCCGGACGCGGTCCGGGTTGGTCGCGTACGGCGCAGCGTCGGCGTCGAGCCCGATCAGCGGCGCGAACCGGGCCCACAGCCCCTCGCTGCCGACGGCGATCTGCACGGGCGACCCCGCCGTACGGAACAGCCCGTACGGCGCGATCGACGGATGGTGGTTGCCCATCCCGCGCGGGACCTCTCCGGCGACCGTCCACCGTGTCCCCTGGAAGGCGTGCACTCCGACGATGCTCGCGAGCAGGCTGGTGCGCACGACGCGTCCGCGCCCGGTGGTGTTGCGCTCGTGCAGCGCGGCGACCACGCCGTACGCGGCGTTCATGCCGGCCAGCAGGTCGCCGATCGGCACGCCGACCTTCGTCGGCTCGTCGGGGGACGGGCCGGTGATGCTCATCAGTCCGGCCTCGCCCTGCGCGATCTGGTCGTAGCCTGCGCGACCGCCTTCCGGTCCGTCGTGCCCGAAGCCGGTGATCGCGCAGATCACGAGGCGCGGGTTGAGCTCGTGCAGCCGCTCCTCGGAGAACCCGAGCCGGGCGAGCACACCGGGGCGGAAGTTCTCCAGCAGGACGTCGGCCTGGCGTACGAGCCGCGTCAGGAGGTCCTTGCCTGCGTCGCTCTTGAGGTCGGCGGTCACCGACTCCTTGTTGCGGTTGCACGAGAGGAAGTAGGTCGACTCCTCGTCGCCGGGCTCGCCGACGAACGGCGGGCCCCAGCCTCGGGTGTCGTCGCCGGTGAGCGACTCGACCTTGATGACGCGGGCGCCGAGGTCGCCGAGCATCATCGCGGCGTGCGGGCCCGCAAGGGCGCGGGTGAGGTCGAGGACGACGATGTCGGACAGCATGCGGTGCTCCTGCTGATCGGTGGGACGGTGGTGCGGCGGATCGGGTACGGCGGTGGCTGCGGCCGGTCGGTCAGGGTCGGTGGGCGACGGTGAGCTCCCAGGTCTGGGTGAACCAGACCCCATCCTCGCGCTGCTCGGCGCGGAAGCCGGTCGGACGACCTCCGGCGAGCTCGTCCGCGAACGCCGCCCGCACCTGCTCGGCGCGGTCGGGTGCGGTGACGGACTGGGCGAGCCAGGGCTCGAGCGGGCGGGTGTACGTGCGCTGGTCGGTGCGGTCGACCTGCGCACCGAGCCGGCGCAGCAGGTCGGCGACCTCCCCGACGACGGGGGCCCGCAGGTGGGAGTCGTCGCGCCACGTCTCGATCGCGTCCTGGCACGCGGCGAGCTCGGGGTCGGGGGAGGAGGCGAGGTCGTGGACCACGATCCTGCCGCCCGGCCGGCAGGCGGCGACCATCGCCCGCAGGAGCCCTTCCGGGTCCGGGACGTGGTGCAGCGAGAAGCGGGTGACGACGAGGTCGATCGTCCCCGGCGGGACGACCGGCGCGGTTGCGTCGCCGAGCACGAACGCGACGTTGGTGAGACTCTCGGACTCGGCGGCGGCACGGCCCTGCGCGAGCATCGCCGGGGTGGCGTCGACGCAGGTCACGTGGGCGACGTGGGGAGCGAGCGCTCGACCGACGAGCCCCGTCCCCGCGGCGAGGTCGAGGCACCGGTCGATCGCCCTCGGCGCCGCGGCCTCCACGAGCCAGCCGAGCCCGGCCGTGAATGCGGCGTTGAGCGTCGGCTCCTCGAACGTGGCGGCCTGCGCGGTGAACGACGCCCGGAGGCGGGCGGCGTGGTCGCCGTCCGCCTCGCGGGGGAGGTCCGGGTCCGTCATCGGCCGGTCACGCGCTCGGGAGGACGAGGATCGCCCACGTGACGATCGGGGCGACCACCACGATGGACATGCCCCACTGCATCAGGCGCTTGAAGACCATCTCGCGCTCGCTCTCGTCGGAGTTCGCGACGATCAGTGCGCCGTTGGTCGAGAACGGGCTGCAGTCGACCACCGAGCTGGAGATCGCGAGCGCGGCGATGAGGCCGATCGCGCTGACCTGGTCGGTGAGCAGGAACGGGACGGCGAGCGGGATCAGGGCACCGATGATGCCGGTGGTCGAGGCGAACGCCGAGACGACCGCACCGATGAAGCAGATGAGCAGCGCCGCGAGCAAGGGCGCGCCGACCTCGGCGACCCGGTCGCCGAGCCAGGTGACGACGCCGTGGTTCTGCAGGAGGTTGACGTAGGTGACGATGCCGCCCACGAGCAGGATCGTTCCCCAGCTGATCTTCTCGACCGCGCCGCGCGCCGACGGCGGGAAGAGCAGCGTCAGCGCGACCGCGACGGTCAGGGCGGTGAAGCCGACGTCCAGGTCGAACGCGAGGGCTCCCACGATGAGGGCGAGCAGACCGAGGAGGGTGGTGGACCGCTCGACGTTGAGGCGGGTGTCGTCGTCCGTGGCGTCGACGCCGTCGGCGTGACCGAGGCCGCGCTCGACCACCGAGGTGGGCGTGCCGGTCACCGTGCCGCGGGTCGCCGCGTGGCTCGCCGCGTCGGCGGTCGTGCCGATCTCGGCGAGGGCACGCTCGTCCTTGCCGCGCGCGATGAGCTCGCGGCCGCCGAAGACGAAGTAGGTGATCGTGGCGACGAGGGTCGCGGCGATCATCGCGGAGAAGAACAGGAACGTCGCACTGCCCTCGATGTCGTTGGAGTCGACGACGCCGTTGGTGATGCTGCCGAAGATGCCGATCGGGGAGAAGCTGCCGCCGGTCGCACCCTGGACGACCATCATGCCCATCATCACCGGGTGGATCCGGTAGCGGTGCGCGAAGCCCATCGCGACCGGGGCGACGATCGCGACGGCCGCCGGGCTCACTGCTCCGATCCCGGTGACGACGGCGCAGACGAAGAACATCGCCCAGGGGACGAGGGCGACCCGCCCGCGGACGGCGCGTACGGCGCCGTGGACGATCCAGTCGACGGTGCCGTTGTTCTTCGCCAGCGCGAAGAGGTAGGTGACACCGACCAGGATGACGAAGAGGTCTCCCGGGAATCCGGCGATGATCGCGTCCGTGTCGTCACCGAAGACGCTGAGGCCCACGATGAAGGCAGCCACGAGCGCGAGCGCGCCCATGTTGATGCTGCGGACGGTCGCGATCAGGAAGACCAGCGCGAGCGCGGCCAGCGCGACGATTTCGGTGGACACGGAGTCCCCTCCCGTTGTTGAGACGAATCAGGCCTGAGACCGATCAGCGTGAGACAGGCAGGCGTGTGGTGTAGGCCACAGGTTCAGTGGCCTAGCCTCTGGTCCAGTGGCCCAAATGTCAAGTACGCTCTGGTGCCATGAGGCTGCGTATATGAGTAGGGCGGACGGTCAGCGCGGCCCCGGACCCGTCCCGCGTCCGAGGCTGTACGAGCACCTCGCACAGCACATCTCGGACTTCATCGAGGCCCAGGGTCTCGTGGCAGGTGACCGCCTCCCGCCCGAGCGTCAGCTCGCGCGGGACCTCGGTGTGAGCAGGGCGACGCTCGCCCAGGCGCTCGCCGCGCTCGAGATCCAGGGCAGGGTCGAGGTGCGCCACGGAGTCGGCGCACTCGTCCGTCAGGCGCCGGTCGCCGAGCAGGACCTCTCCGGCCGGATCGCAGCCCACCCGCGCACCGAGGTGGCGCTCGCGCGGGAGGCCGTCATGGCGGGGATCGCGCGGGCCGCCGCGGCTCACCCGCAGAAGGCCATGCGCATCGCGATGCTCGGCGCCGACGGCACCGTCCCGTCGTTCGACGAGGTGTGGCGGTGCGTCCGCCGGCTCTCGGGTGCCAGCCTCCTCGGCGAGCTCGAGGACGTTCTTGCTGCGCAGTGTCCCGACCCGGTCGAGACGCCGGAGGTGCGGGCCCGCCTCGACGGGCTCGCCGCGGCGATCGTCCGGGGCGACGGCGAGTCCGCGGCGCGGGAGTGCGTCGGGCTGCTCGTGGTGCCGGTCGTGTCCCGAGAGGCCGACGACCTCCCGGTGGAGTGACAGGCCGGGCGCTGTCTCGGATCTCGTGCGAGGTTAGCCTTCCCTAATCTTGATCCGCTACGGTGAGGCGTTGCACTCCGCAGCCACCCTCTTCCCCCACGGAGAACCCCGATGAACCGACGTTTCCGCGTCCTCGCTGCCGGCCTCGCGCCCGCCTCGCGGCTACCGCGTGCGGCTCCTCAGACTCCGACGACGACGCCAGTGCCGAGGGCGCGTGGTCGTACGTCTCGGGCGACGGCAAGACCTACGAGGCGGACGAGGTGCCGATCCGGATCATCGCGCACGCCTACTCGGCCGCCGCGCTCATGGAGCACGGCATCAAGCCGATCGCGGTCTACGCGGACGGGCCGATCAAGGACGACGTCGGCCTCCAGGGCGTCGACTTCGACGGCATCGAGGTCATCGGGGAGACCTGGGGCAAGATCGACGTCGAGAAGGCGGCCGAGCTGAAGCCCGACCTGATCGTCGGCGACTACTGGCCGGTCGAGAAGTCCTACAGCGGTGTCGAGGACGGAGTCGAGGAGGCCAGCAAGCGCATCGCCGAGCTCGCCCCGATCGTCGGTCCGTCTCAGGGCGACTCGATCGTCGACCTCATCGAGGGGTACGCCGTCCTCGCCGAGTCGCTCGGTGCCGACGTCGACAGCGGCAGCGGCGCCGAGGCGAAGGCGGCCTTCGAGTCGGCGCGCCAGACGTTCTCGGAGGCGGCCGCGGCCAAGCCCGGCCTGACCGCGCTCGCCCTGAGCCCGTACGAGGACACCTACGCGGTGGCGGTCCCCAAGTACGCGCCCGAGCTGCTCGACCTCCAGGAGTGGGGCCTCGACGTCATCGTGCCCGCGAAGCCGGACCCGGACTTCCCGTACTGGGAGTCCCTGAGCTTCGAGAACGCCGACACCTACCAGCCCGACCTGCTGATGTTCGACGACCGCAACTACCCGGGCAACTACGAGACCCTCGAGGCTCAGCCCACCGCTGACCACATCGCGGCGTTCGCAGCCGGGCAGTACACGGAGTGGCCGGCGTACTGGCTCCACACCTACTCCGACTACGCCGCGCAGCTCACCGAGCTCACGGCTGCGATCAAGAAGACCGACCCGAACGTCGGGAGCTAGCCCGGACGGCCGGTCACGAGGAGCCGCGGAGGACCAGGCTCGTCGGGAGCACGACGCTGCGGGGCTCGGTCGCACCGCCCTCCGCGAGCGACCCCAGCAGCATCTCGGCCATCTCACGGCCGAGCCGCTCGACGGGCTGGTTGACGGTGGTCAGCGGCGGGTCGCTCACGGCCGCCATCGGCGAGTCGTCGAACCCGACCACGGCGACGTCGCCGGGCACCGTGCGCCCGGACTCGCGCAGCGCGCGCAACGCCCCGAGCGCCATGGGGTCCGACGCGACGAACACCGCGTCCAGGTCGTCGCGCTGCTCGAGCAGGCTCTGCATCGCGCGCCACCCGCCGAGCTCGGTGAAGTCGCCGACCGAGACCAGGTCGGGGTTGAAGGGCATCCCGACGGCGCCGAGCGCCTCGCGGTAGCCCTGGAGACGGTCGCGACCCGCCTGCATGTCCGGCGGGCCCGCGATCGTCGCCACGGTCGTACGCCCCCGCTCGAGCAGGTGCGCGACGGCCCCGCGGGCGCCCCCGACGTTGTCGACGTCGACCCAGCTCGCCTCCTCGTCCCCGGGCGGCCGGCCACCGTGGACCAGCGTGAGCCCGCGGTCGCGGAGCCGCTGGGGGAGGTCGTCGCCCTCGTGCTGGGAGAGCAGGAGCGCGCCGTCGACGTGCTGCGGGCTCAGGTACGCGGCGGGCTCGTCGGCTCGCTCCGCCGCGCCGTGGACCAGCACGAGGACGAGCTGGCGGTCGTGCTCGTCCATCACCTTCGAGATGCCGCGCACGACACCGGCGAAGAACGGCTCGCTGAACAGCCGCTCCTCGGGCTCGGAGATCACGAGGGCGATCGCGCCGGTGCGACGCGTGACGAGGGAGCGCGCGGCCTGGTTGGGGACGTACCCCAGCTCGGCGACCGCCTTCATCACCGCGTCCCTGGTCTGCGGGGACACCGACGGCGAACCGTTGATCACCCGCGACGCCGTGCCGCGTCCGACGCCGGCGAGCGCTGCGACCTGCTCGAGCGTCGGGCGCTGTGGCGTACCGTCCGCCCGACTACCCGTCATCCGCCCATTATCCCGCTTCGTTGGCCAGTCCCGCTCCGATGGGCCTCGAGGAGCGCGGAGTACCAGACCGCGCTGTCCTTGGGCGTACGCCGCTGCGTCGCGTAGTCCACGTGGACCAGCCCGAACCGCTTGTCGTAGCCGTACGCCCACTCGAAGTTGTCCATCAGCGACCAGGCGAAGTATCCGCGCACGTCGACCCCGTCGTCGATCAGCCGTGCAGCCGCCTCGAGGTGGTCGCGCAGGTACGCGAGGCGCTCAGGGTCGTGCACCTGGCCGTCGTGCTCCACGACGTCCTCGTACGCGGAGCCGTTCTCGGTGAGGTAGATCGGGACCGCCGGGTACGTCTCGTGGACCCAGCGCACGATGTCGTACAGGCCGTCCGGGTCGACCTCCCAGCCCATCGCCGTCACCGGTAGCCCGCGCGAGAGGAACTCGACGCCGGACGACCCGGGGTACGCGGACGGCGCCACGATGTGCCGCGTGTAGTAGTTGATGCCGAGGAAGTCGAGCGGTGCCGCGATGATGTCGGCGTCCCCGTCATGGACGAAGTCCAGGCCGCTGGTGGCGCGGACGTCCTCGACGACGTCGGCCGGGTAGCCGCGACCGAAGAGCGGGTCGAGGAACCAGCGGTTCGACAGTCCCTCGATGCGGCGGACCGCGTCGTCGTACGCCGGGCGGTCCGGACCGTCGTACGACGGAGGCAGTGCCGCCGCGGTCGGGTACAGGTTGACGGTGATCCCGAACGGCACCGACGGGGCCGCGGCACGCACCGACTGGGCCGCGAGCCCGTGGCCGAGCAGCAGGTGGTGGGAGGCCGCGAGGGCGGCTGCGCCGTCGCGTCGTCCCGGGGCGTGAACCCCGTTGCCGTAGCCGAGGAACGCCGAGCACCACGGCTCGTTGAGCGTGATCAGCCCGTGCAGCCGGTCGCCCAGCGCGTCGGCCACGATGCCGGCGTACTCGGCGAACCGGTACGCGGTGTCGCGTGACGGCCAGCCGCCCGCGCGCTCCAGCTCGATCGGCAGGTCCCAGTGGTAGAGCGTCGCCCACGGGGCGATCCCGTTCTCCAGCAGCGTGTCCACGAGCCGGTCGTAGAAGGCCACACCGGCAGCGTTCGCGGGTCCGGATCCCCCGGGCTGGATCCGGGGCCACGAGACCGAGAACCGGTACGCGCCGAGCCCGAGGTCGCGCATCAGCGACACGTCGGACGGCACCCGGTTGTAGTGGTCGCACGCGACCTCCCCGGTGTCGCCGTCGTGCACCCGGCCGGGCTCCGCCGAGAAGACGTCCCAGATCGACGGCGTACGACCGTCGGCCGAGACCGCCCCTTCGATCTGGTACGCCGCGGTCGCGGCGCCGAACGCGAAGTCCCTCGGGAACGCCGACGCGAGAGCAGTGAGCGGATCGGTGACGAGCTCCGTCATCCCTTGACTCCACCTTCCATGATTCCGCCGACGATGCGGCGGCCGAACAGGACGAAGACGAGCACCAGGGGCACGGTCGCGAGCAGCGTGCCCGCCATGACCAGCGCCTGGTCGGTGTAGTAGCCGCCGGACAGCCGCGACAGCGCCACCTGGACGGTCGGGTTCTCGGGGGCCAGCGTGAGGTACGGCCACATGAAGTCGTTCCAGCGCTCCATGAACGTGAGCAGACCGAGCACGGCGACCGCCGGACGCAGCGCCGGGAAGATCACCTGGAAGAAGATGCGCGTCGTCGACGCGCCGTCGACGCGGGCGGCCTCGATGAGCTCGTCGGGGATGGCCTGCATGACGTACTGGCGCATGAAGAACACACCGAACCCGGTGACGAGGAAGGGCAGCACGGCCGACCAGAGGCTGCCGGCGAGGCCGATCCAGCCCATCAGCATGTAGAGCGGGACGAGACCCAGCTGGACCGGGACCATCATCGTGCCGATCACGCACAGCAGGAAGAAGTTCTTGCCACGGAAGCGCAGCTTGGCGAACGCGAAGCCCGCCAGCGCCGACAGCGTCACCACGCTGATCGTCGCGACCGTCGCGACCATCAGCGAGTTCAGCAGCGACTGGGCGAAGACCACGTCGGGGTTCTCGAAGACCCGCGTGACGTTGTCGCCCAGCTCGCTGCCGGGCGTCAGCGGCGGCGGGTTGGACGTGATGTCGCTGTTGGGACGCGACGCCATGACGACCATGTAGTAGAGCGGGCCGATCGAGGCGAGGACGACGAACGCCAGGACGAGGTAGGTCAGGGGTGACGCGCGGTGCACGCGTGAGCGGCGCCGCTTCCGGCTGGGTGCCTCCGGATCGTCGGTGGCCGTCAGCGTCGGCAGGGTCGCAGTCATCGGGGTAGTCATCGGGCGCTCCTCAGTCCGCCGAGCGGATTCGTCGTACGAGCAGGGAGTTCACCAGCGACACCAGCACGATCACGGCGAACAGGACCCACGCGACGGTGGCCGCGTAGCCGAAGCGCTGGCCGGTGAAGGCCTGCTCCACCACGTACATGGCGCTCGTCTGGAACTGCCTCATGTCGCCGCCGGTGATGGCGTTCGCGCCGGGGTTGAAGAGCAGCGGCTCGGTGAACAGCTGGATCCCGCCGATCGTCGAGACCGTGACGACGAACATCAGCGTCGGCCGGAGCATCGGGATCGTGATCGACCAGAACTGCCGGGCCGCCGAGGCGCCGTCGAGCCGCGCTGACTCGTACAGGTCCTTCGGGACCGCCTGCAGGGCGGCCAGCAGGATCAGGGCGTTGTAGCCGGTCCAGCGCCAGTCGACCATCGTCGCGATCGCGATCCAGGACGGGATGCGCTCCTGGTTCCAGGCGATCGGGTCGACGCCGACCAGACCGATCATCCAGTTGACGATCCCGAAGTCGCGCGAGAACGCCATCGTGAAGATGATCCCGACGGCGGCGACCGACGTGGCGGTCGGGATGATCACGCCGACCCGCCAGAAGGTGATCGCCCGAAGGCTCGCGTTGAGCACCTGCGCCAGCCCGAGCGCGACGAGCATCTGCGGGATGGTCGCGATCAGGAAGATCGCGAACGTGTTGAGCAGGCTGTTCCAGAAGTAGTCGTCGCTGAAGAGCTCGGTGTAGTTCCCGAACCCGACCCAGCCCTCGTTGCCGCCGAGCAGGGTCCAGTCGTGCAGCGAGACCCACAGCGTGTAGCCGAGCGGGAAGAGCCCGAAGATCCCGAAGAGCAGGAAGAACGGGGCGATGAACAGGTACGGCGCGCCGTGGATGTCGATCCGGGCGAGCCTGTCACGCAGGTGCATGCCGGCTCCTGGGGACGAGGTCGGACGGTGGGATGTGGTGCGTGGTGCGTGGTGCCCGCGCCGCGGTAGGGGTCGCTGCGCGGGCACCACGGGTCACGCTTCGCGGGGAGGTGCGAGCGTGGTCTCGTCGGGACTAGCCGGCGGCCTTCTCGGCGTCGTTCACGGCGACGTCCCAGCCCTCGGACGAGCTGCGCTGGCCGTTCTCGACCGAACGCATCGCGTTCTCGACGGCGTCGCGCACCGGCTGGTTCTTCGCACCGAGGAAGACCGGCTCCAGGTTGGCCGCGCCTGCCACGAACAGCTGGCCCACGGGGGCGTCGCTGAAGTACGGGTTCGTCGCCTCCTGGAGCGCGGGATCCTCGTACAGGTTCGGGTTGGACGGCAGGTTGCCGACCGCGTTGAACGCGGCGAGCTGCCCGTCGGCGTTGCTGAGGAACTTCACCAGCTCGATGGCGATGTCCTGGTTCTTGCTGTCCGCGGGGACCGCGAGCCACGAACCGCCCCAGTTGCCGCCGCCGCCGGGGACGGTCGCGATGTCCCACTTGCCGGCGTTCTCCTCACCGGCCTGGTCCTTGATGTAGCCGGTCATCCACGCCGGGCAGGCGATGGTCGCGAAGTCGCCGTTCTTGAAGCCGGCGTTCCACTCGGGCGAGAACGACTTGAGCTCGGCCGAGATGCCCTTCTCGTCCATCTCGAGGGCCTTGTCCCACGCAGCCTTGACCGCGGGGTTGCTCTCGATGACGAGGTTGTCGTCCTTGTCGAAGTAGGTGTGGTCCGCCGACTGCATGAGGATCGAGTTGTAGGTGTTCGTGGCGCTGTCGATGAACTTCGCGTCACTGCCCTTGATCCCGTCCTGGAACTTCTCACCGGTGGCGATGAACTCGTCCCACGTCGGCCAGAGCGCGGCCACGGCCTCGCGGTCGGTCGGGAGGCCCGCCTTCTCGAAGAGGTCGCGGCGGTAGCACATCGCGAGACCGCCGACGTCCGTGCCGAGACCGATCGTGGTCGCGCCGTCGGCGGTGGTGGCACCGGCGAACTTCCACGGCAGGAACTGGTCCTCGAGATCCTTCGCGCCGTGCTCCTGGAGGTTCACGAACTTGTCCGCGCTCGCCAGGAAGTTGACCGCCTGGCCCTCCTCGATGGCGACGACGTCGCCGGCGCCTGAGCCGGCAGCGATGCGCTGCGTCAGCTGGGTGTTGTACTTTCCGAGGTCGCCCTCGGCCGTCTCGACGATCTTGACGCCCGGGTGCTCCTCCTCGAACTGCTTGTACAGATCGGTGTACCCGAACTTGCCGAACAGGTTCACGCGGAGCGTGACGTCCTCTCCGGAGTCGCTGCCGGAATCGTCTCCGCCACAGGCGGCGAGCGACGACATCGCGACGAGCGCTGCTGCGGTGGCCAGCCAGCGCGAACGGCGTGTGTGTGACACGGTGACCCTCTCCTTCGCCGCTCCCGCCGATGGGAGCGCTCCCACGCACTGTGGTGCGTGTCACAGCGCCAGGTCAAGGGGCTGTGGGAGCGCTCCCACGTGTTGTTACAGAACCGTAACCGGAGCGACGGGTGGGCTTCATGGTGGTCGGGCGTCACAGTAAGCGTCCGCTTAGGTAGGGTCTGCCGCATGACCGTCAGCACAGGCGACCGTGTCCTCGTCACCGGCGCAGCCTCGGGCCTCGGCCTCGCGCTGGTGACCCGCCTGCTCGAGCGCGGGTGCCGCGTCCTCGCCACGGACGTGCACCTGGACCTCCCGTCCAGCCTGGCCGCGCTGTCCGGCAACCTCACGTACCGCCAGCTCGACGTACGCAGCGACGACGACTGGTCCACCACCCTCGGGTGGGTCCGCGAGACGTGGTCCGGCATCGACCTCGTCGTCAACAACGCCGGAGTCGCGTCGGGTGGCCGGATCGACCTGACGACCTCCGAGAGCTGGGACTGGCTCACCCAGATCAACCTCCTCGGCGTCGCCCGCGGCTGTCGGACCTTCGCGCCGATGCTCAAGGAGCAGCGCAGCGGCCACGTCGTCAACACCGCCTCGGCCGCGGGCCTCGTCCACCCACCGCGGATGACCGAGTACACCGCGGTCAAGGCCGGTGTCGTCGCGCTGAGCGAGAGCCTGCGCTGGGAGCTCGAGCCGTACGGCGTCGGCGTCTCCGTCGTGTGCCCGTCGTTCTTCCGCACGAACCTCGCCGACTCGATCCGCAGCGCCGACCCGGCAGCGAAGGAGTCGGCACGCAGGCTCATCGAGGGCTCCAGCCGCAGCGCCGACTCGATCGCGGTCGAGGTGCTGCGCCAGCTCGACGCCGGCAAGCACGTGATCCTGCCCGACCGGGACGCGCGGGTCGCGTACGCCGCCAAGCGCTTCGCCCCGTGGCTCTACCGCGCCATGATGCTCCGCACCGCGCGCCAGGCCGCTGCCGAGGACGAGGCGTCCGGCGGTGCTCGCCGCGTGGGTGCGCGGGTGTCGTCGTGAGCGCCATCCATCTCGTCCGGCACGGCCAGGCGTCGTTCGGCGCCGACGACTACGACCAGCTCTCGGAGCGCGGGTACGCCCAGTCCACGGCGCTCGGTCAGTCCTGGGAGGCCTCGGGCTACCTGCCGACGCACGCCGTCGCGGGTGCGATGAAGCGTCACGCGCAGACCGCGATCGCCGCGCTCGACGCCGCGGGTCCGTCGGACGGCTACGACGTGGACCACGGGTGGGACGAGTTCCCTCACGAGTCGGTCGTCGAGGCGTACGCCCCCGGTGCCGGCACGTCGGTGACCGACCCCAAGGAGTTCCAGCGCGTCTTCGTGGCGGCAGTGCAGCGGTGGATGGCCGGTGAGCGCGACGAGGAGTACCCCGAGCCGTACGCGCACTTCACCGCGCGCGTGCTCGCGGCCTTCGACCGGCTCTCGGACTCGCTGGGGAAGGGCGACTCCGCCGTCGTCTTCACCTCGGGAGGACCGCTCGCGATCGTCGCCGCGCACGTCCTCGCCGGCGACTCGCCGACCTGGACGCCGCAGGCGCAGGCGTTGTGGCCGCGGCTCAACACCGTCGCGATCAACGCCGGCGTCACGACCATCATCACCGGCTCCTCAGGACGCACGCTCGTCTCGTTCAACGAGCACACCCACCTGCCGCCCGACCTCGTCACCTACCGCTGAACGCTGGAGAATCCGATGCGCAAGACGATCCTCATCACCGGTGCCAGCTCGGGCCTCGGCGCCGGGATGGCCCGCGTCTGGGCCGCGAAGGGCCACGACCTCGCCCTCACCGCTCGCCGGGTGGAACGCCTCGAGGCGCTGAAGGCCGACCTCGAGGCCGCGTACCCGTCGATCCGCGTGGTCGTGCACGCGCTCGACGTCGACGACCACGAGCAGGTCTTCGCGGTCTTCAAGGCAGCGGCTGCCGACCTCGGCGGGCTCGACCGGGTCGTCGTCAACGCCGGCATCGGCAAGGGCGGACGCATCGGCACGGGCCGCTTCGAGGCGAACCGCGAGACGGTCCAGACGAACTTCGTCGCCGCGCTGGCCCAGTGCGAGGCGGCGATGGAGCACTTCTACGAGCGCCGCTCCGGCCACCTCGTCGTCATCTCGTCGGTGTCGGCGATGCGGGGGATGCCAGGCTCGATGACGACGTACGCGGCGACCAAGGCCGGCCTCGCCCACCTCGCCGAGGGGATCCGCTCGGACCTGGTCAACCGCAAGGGCCATGACATCGCGGTGAGCGCGATCTTCCCCGGCTACATCGCGTCGGAGATGAACGACCAGGTCGAGCAGAAGCCGAAGGGCATGGTCGACACCGTGACGGGGTCGAAGGCGTTGGTCGCGGCGATCGACAGCGAGAAGCCCGAGCGCATCGTGCCCTCGTGGCCGTGGCGGCCGCTCGCGTTCGTGCTGCGGCACGCGCCCCTGGGGATCGTCCGCCGCATGGTCTGATGCTTCGATGGAGGCATGAGCGCTGATTCTCGTGACGCCGGTCCGTCCGACGGCGACCCCACCGACCAGTCCGCCCGGGCGATCGCTGCCGCCGAGGAGCTCGGACTCGCGTACTCCGTCACCCGCCACGGACGAGTGCGGTCGCTCGAGGAGGCGGCCGCGGCGCGCGGCATCGAGCCGCGAGCCCTCGTGAAGACCCTCGTGGTGAGGGTGAGCGACGGCGACTACCGGTTCGTCATGGTGCCGGGTGACCGTGAGTTCTCGTGGCCGCGATTGCGCACCCTGCTCGGAGTGAACCGGGTGTCGATGCCGGACGCGGGCACGGCGAAGGCGGTCACCGGCTACGAGCGGGGCACGATCACGCCGCTCGGCAGCACGACCCCGTGGCCTGTCGTGATGGACGTCGAGATCACCGGGCCGATCTCGATCGGCGGAGGCGGTCACGGCGTCGGGATCACGGTCGACGCCGATGCGCTGGCGGAGGCTGTGGGGGCGACCCGGGCGGAGATCAGCGAGGCGCCGGCCTGACGCTCACGGCTGGTCGGAAGTCGGCTCCGCGGGCTGGTCCGGCTCCGTGGCCGTCGTCGGCTCCGCCGGCGGGTTCGTCAGCTGACGTACCAGCGCGTCCACGTCGGCGCGCGGGAAACCCGTGAGCCCGGCGAGCGTCGACAGCGGGACCTGTGCCGCCATCGCGGTCTCCGTCGGGCTCGGCTCGTCGTCCTTGCCTCCGAGCGCCTTCGCCACCAGCGGGCCACCGACGGGGTCGGCGAACCACTCGGCGAGGGTCGACTCCGCGGTCAGCGGGGTCCGGAGCGCGTCGCCGTCGACCTGGACGGTCACGCTGCGCCGCAGGTCTGCGGAGGAGGCGCCGATCGAGACGGTGAACGTGCCCGGCTCGACGGTCCAGCGTCGCAGGGTCGGGTGCCAGTACGCGAAAGCCCGCGGACCGAGCTCGATCGTGATGCGCTCCGAGGCGCCGGGATCGAGGGTGACGCGGGCGAACCCCTTGAGCTCGCGCTCCGGTCGGGCGACGGGCGCCTCCAGGTCCGACACGTAGACCTGCACGACCTCGGTCCCGCGGCGGCCGCCCGTGTTCGTGACGGTCACGGACACGGTCGCGCGGACCCCGTCGCCCTCGCCCACGACGTCGACCGCGAGATCGGACTGGGCGAACGTCGTGTAGCCCAGGCCGAAACCGAACGGGTACGCCGGGGGGATCCGCTTCGTGTCGTAGTAGCGGTAGCCGACGAACACTCCCTCGCCGTAGCGCGAGTGCCCCAGGTGGCCGGGGAAGTCGATGTAGGCCGGGGTGTCCTCGAGCCGGAACGGGATGGTCTCCGCAAGGCGTCCGGTGGGCTCGACGCGTCCGAGCAGGAGGTCGGCGGTGGCCGAGCCTGCGGCCTGCCCACCGAGCCAGGTCTCGAGCAGCGCCGGCACCTCGCGCGACCAGGCCACCGGCGTGACGATGCCGCCGTTCGCGAGGACGACGACGACACGCGGGTTCGCGGAGGCGAGCTCCTGCACGAGCTCCACCTGCGCGGGCGGGATCTCGAGATGCGTCCGGTCGTAGCCCTCGGACTCGTACTCCTCCGGGAGCCCGAGGAAGCACACGACCGTGCGGTCACCGCGCGCCGCGGCCTCGACGGCCGCCGTACGCAAAGTCCGGTCCTCCTCGGGCGTGCCGGTGAGCGTGTAGCCGGCCTCGAACGCGACGTCGGCGCTGGACGCCTCGCGCAGCGCATCGAGGGGCACGTCGACCCGGGTCGGGTTCACGCGCGACGAGCCGGAGCCTTGGAACCGTGGAGTCCGAGCGAGCTCGCCGACCACGAGCAGCGGCGTCTGGTCGTTCAGCGGCAGCACGGGGACGCCACCGACCCGCTCGTTCTTCAGCAGCACCGCACCGGCCGCGGCGGCCTCGCGGGCGAGCGCATGGTTGGTCTCGTGGAGCGCTGCGGCGGCCGCGTCGTCGCGATCGTCGGCGTCCCGGTCGACCGCCTGTGCTCGGCCGACCAGCGCCAGCACCCGGCGTACGGCCTCGTCGAGCACGCTCTCGTCCAGCGATCCTTCGCGGACTGCGTCGACGACCGCGTCGTCGTCGCCGAACGGCGGCATGGTCAGGTCGGTCCCGCCGACGAGCGCCGCGGCACGGTCGTGAACCGCGCCCCAGTCGGAGACGACGACCCCGGCGAACCCCCACGTGTCGCGCAGGACCTCGCGCAGGAGCCAGGTGTTCTCGGTCGCGTAGGTGCCGTTGATCTTGTTGTACGACGCCATGACCGTCCACGGGTCGCCGTCGGTGACGACGCGCTCGAACGCCGCGAGGTAGATCTCGTGCAGCGTCCGCTCGTCGGCATCGACCGAGACACGCATCCGGTCGGTCTCGGCGTTGTTCGCAGCGAAGTGCTTGATCGACGCGCCGACGCCCTGCGACTGCAGGCCGCGCACGAAGGCGAGACCGAGCTCGCCGGAGAGGTAGGGATCCTCCGACAGGTACTCGAAGTTGCGTCCGCACAACGGTGACCGCTTGATGTTCACGCCGGGCGCCAGAACGATCGAGACATCCTCGACGCGCGCCTCCCGGGCGATCGCGGCAGCGACGCGCTCGACGAGGTCGGTGTCCCACGACGACCCGAGCGACGTGGCGGTGGGGAAGCACGTGGCCGGGATGCTCGAGCGCAGACCCATCGAGACGCCGGGCTCGCCGTCCTGCTTGCGCAGCCCGGTCGGGCCGTCGGCCATCATGATCGACGCGATCCCGGCGTCCTCGACACCCTGGGTGTGCCAGAAGTCGGCGCCGGACGTCAACGACGCCTTCTGCTCCAGCGTGAGACGCGACGCCGCGTCCCCATCCGGACGGTCCTGCTCGGTCATCCTGCCCCCGCTCCCTCGTACCGGTCCCCGATACCGGCTCTGGGGAGCCTAACCACGCAACCGCTCACCCGCAGGTCGTACGCCGGTTTCGGTCACGGGAACGCGGCCGGGTCAGGTCCACGGCCGTCACCAGCGGTTGCGTGCCTCCTCGGCCCAGCCGACGAGACCGGTGAGGTCGAGAGTCGTGCCATCGTCGCCGCGCGCCGACCCCGCCCACGTCCCGAACGCCTGGTGCGTGCTGTTGCCGAGGACGACGAGCTCGGTCTTCGCGACCCGGACGTGCTCGGGACGGAACGTCGCGTCGACGCCGTCGCCGGTGACGGTCCACGGCTTCGACCAGTCGTCGCGGTCGTACTCCCAGGTGAGGCTCGCGCCGATCTTGTGGAGGGTGCCGTCGACGAGGATCGCGTTCTCGGTCGAGCCCGTGCCGTCGGTCCATCCTCCGCCGAGCTGGACGGCGTTGCCGTCGGGCCCGGAGCCCGCACCCCAGTTCCACGTCATCCGGTAGGGCCACACGCCGCGGCCGTGGTCGAGCACCCCGTACGCGTCCTCGATCTCGTACGACGTCCCGTCGAGGATGAGCGTGCCCGTGACCGGGCGTGCGAGGTCCTTGACCGTGTACTGGAAGCGCCGGTCGCTCCAGCGCACGGCGACGCCCAGCGACTCGTGAGCCTCAGGCTGCGCGACGGCGAGCGCGAGGGAGATCCGGGCCGAGCTGGCGCGGATCGTGGTCGTGCCGCGCTCTCCGCGCTCGGGCTGGACGATGTCGACCGTCAGGTCCTGGGCCACCGCCGCGACCCGCCCCGAGCCGGCACGGTCGGGGAACGCGACCCCGCGTCCGAGCGGGCTGATGGCGTCGGTGCGCCACTCCTCGCCCGACGCGCGGTCGAGGACGTACAGGCCGTGCACGGCGGCGTAGTCGAGCGACGACACCTGGATGCCAACCACGTGGGTGGGGGAGACGACGCCCCAGTACTCCCAGCGCTTCGTACGCCCCCAGCCGCGGAGGTTCGCCTGGTGCAGCGGCTGCCGGGTCCACCCGACCGCCTCCGGGTTGAGCCGCCCGTTCGGGAGGCAGAGGGCGACGTCGCTGGTGATCTCGCGCTCGGGCACGGCGACCACCGTAGTGGACGCCGGGGCAGGCCCGGCCGCGGGTGGAGCCTGCGCCTCGCCGTCAGTAGCCGACCGTGAACCGCTCGCGGAAGTGCGTCGGGCTCGCGATCTCGTCCACGAACGCCTGCGCGAAGTCGGGACCGGAGATCGACGACGTGCCGTCCGGCTCGGTGAGGAGGATGTCGCCGCCCAGCCGGTAGGTGCCGCGCAGGCCGACGTCGGCCAGTCGGCCGAACGCCGCGGACGGGCTGACGTAGAACCAGCTCACGTCCTCCGTCGTCCGGGTGAGCGCGTCGAGCGCCTGGTATCCGGCGCGCGCCTCGGGTTTCCAGGCCTCGTGGAAGTCGGGCGTCTCCATCAGCAGCGGCCCGTCCTCACCGACACGGAGCGATCCCGCGCCTCCGACCCAGCCGAGGCGGCGGTGATGCTGGCGTACGGCGTCGGCGAGCGCGGGCACCGCCTCCACGAGGTCGCGATCGGGGCCGTGGTGCGGCACGGCCACCACGACGACGTCCGCGTCCTCGGCCAGGCTGTCCACGAAGGCGGCGTCGAACACGTCGCCGTCGCGGGTGGTCTGGTGCTCGGCAGGTCCGATCGAGGCGGTGTCACGTGCGGCGGCGATCACGTCGTAGCCGCGGGCGAGGGCCTCGGACGCGATCGCACCGCCGGCGAACCCGGTGGCGCCGATGACGGCGATGGTGGTCATCCGCTCACGTTAGGCGGATTCGGTTCTGCCGTCGCGACGACCTCGACCTCGTCGCCGACGTGCAGCGTGCCGGATCCGACCGGGAGGAGGCGGACACCGAACCAGGTCTTGCCATCCCACTTGCGGTGCCGGGCGAGCGTTCGGACGGGCTCCTTGCCGCGGGAGAGCGTCACGGGGTCGATCGTCGTGATCGCGCAGCGGTCGCAGTGCTCGGCGAAGCGGAGCGGCACCGCGCCGAGCCGGACCGACCGCCACCCGTCCTCGACGAACGGCTCGAGGTCTCCTTCGACGACCACGTTCGGGCGGAACCGGATCATGGGCAGCGGATCCGGCTCGGGGCCTTCCGCGACGAGTCCGTTGAGCCGGTCGAGCGACGCCGTGGTCGTCAGCAGGATCGGGGCGGTGTCGGCGAGGGAGAGCGCGTCCCCGGGCTCGCCGCCGTGCGAAGCCGAGACGCTCCTCGCGTGCGGGTCCTCCTGCCACGCCAGCCGGAGGTCGGTGCCGACGACCTCGGTCAGCCAGGCGGCGGCGTCCGGCCCGGCGTACCGGAGGTCGGGCTGGCGCGACAGCGCGATCCGGATCCTGGGGCCGTCCGCGGGGGTCGCCACGAACAGGTCGGGGTGGCCGTCCGCGGTGAGCAGGATCCCGCCGTCGAGCAGCGTCGGGCGGACCGCGAAGATCCGCGGATGCCGGAGGGGGTCGGCCTTGCCGCCCGTCGGGTCGATGGCGAGCCAGCGCCGGTCGCCGGCGAGGCCCCACGGCTCCATGGCGGCCTCGGAGACGTCCAGGACCGCGGCGGACTTGACGGGGTAGAGGTGCAACGAACGGATGCGCACCGGCACAGCGTAGGGGCCGCGCCCTGGGTCGTACGAGCGTATTAGCGCGAGGGAAGGGCCGACGAAGAAAGAAACAGGGTTGACTGTTTGTTAGTTACGGGGTGATGATGCAGGGGTGACCTCGACCACGCGCACGCCCCAGGGAGAGCGCAGCCGGCTCATGCGGCAGCGGCTGCTCGAAGCCACCGTCGACTCGTTGGTCGAGGTCGGCTGGTCAGGGACCAGCACCACCGTCGTCTCCCACCGCGCGGGCGTCTCCCGCGGCGCGCAGCTGCACCACTTCCCGAGCAAGCAGGCGCTCGTCATCGCGGCCGTCGAGCACCTCACCGAGCTCCGCCGCGACGAGATGGCGCAGTCCGTCGCCAACCTCCCGCAGGAGGGCCGCACCCGCGCCGTCCTCGAGGCGTTGGCCGCCCAGTTCGTGTCGCCGGTGTTCTTCGCCGCGCTCGAGCTGTGGGTCGCCGCGCGCACCGACGAGGACCTCCGCGAGGCGGTCGCACCGCTCGAGCGCAGGATCGGCCGCGAGACCCACGCGTACGCCGTCGAGCTCCTCGGCATCGACGACTCCCGCGGCCGCAACCGGCAGCTGGTCCAAGCCACCCTCGACCTCGCCCGGGGCCTCGGCCTCGCGGCGTCCCTCACCGACGACACCGCACGCCGGGCCTCGATCCTCGACACCTGGGCCGACACCCTCGACACCGAGCTGGAGCGCTGAATGACCACCGAATCACCCGACACCACCCCCGCGCCGGCCGAGCGCGATGCCGCTGGATCCACCAGCGTGCTCGACTCCGTGCTCGCCGACCTCGGGGCCGAGAGCGCCCAGCTCGATGCCCTCGTCGCGGACCTCGACGACGCCGGCTGGGCCCGTCCGACCACGGCCGAGGGCTGGACGATCGCCCACCAGGTCGCACACCTCCACTGGACCGACGATGCGTCGCTCGCTGCGATCGAGGGCGGCGAGGCGTTCGGACAGCTGATGAAGAACGCCGCCGCGAACCCGACCGGCTTCGTCGACGCCGAGGCCGAGCGGCTCGCAGCTCTCGGGCCGGTGGATCTGCTCGAGGCGTGGCGCGGCGGGCGTACGCGCCTGGCCGATGCGCTGCGGGCCGTGCCGCGCGGCGAGAAGATCGCGTGGTTCGGACCACCGATGAGCCCCGCCTCCATGGCGACCGCCCGCCTGATGGAGACCTGGGCGCACGCCCGCGACGTCGCCGAGGCACTGGGGATCGAGCTGCCGCGCGACGCTCGCGCCAAGCACGTCGCCAACCTGGGCTACCGCACGCGCGGCTTCGCGTACCTGGTTCGTGGGCGCGAGGTCCCCACGACGCCGATCCGCGTCGAGCTGTCCGGACCCGACGGTGATCTGTGGGCGTTCGGGCCGGAGGATGCCGTCGACCGGGTCACAGGAGACGGGTACGACTTCGCGCTGCTCGCCACCCGCCGCCGCGTGCGCGCCGACGTCGACGTGACCGCGCACGGCTCCGCTGCCGACGAGTACCTCGACCTCGTCCAGGCGTTCGCCGGCCTCCCGGGCCCGGACCCGAAGCCGCTGGCGTCGCGCGACGCTCGTCCGGCAGGGGATGCGGAGGGCGCCGCGTGATCCGCATCGGCAACTGCTCCGGCTTCTACGGCGACCGTCTCGCCGCGATGCGCGAGATGCTCACCGAGGGCGAGCTCGACTACCTCACCGGTGACTACCTCGCCGAGCTCACGATGCTGATCCTGGGCCGCGACCGGCTGAAGGACCCCTCGCTCGGCTACGCGAAGACGTTCGTCAAGCAGATGGCCGAGTGCATGGGCTTCGCGAAGGAACGCGGCGTCCGCATCGTGACCAACGCCGGCGGACTCAACCCCGCAGGGCTGGCCGCGAAGCTTCGCGAGATCGCTGCCGAGCAGGGCGTCGACGTCGTCGTCGCCCATGTCGAGGGCGACGACCTCCGTACGCGTGCCGACGAGCTCGGCCTCGTCGGCCACGCCGGTCAGCAGCCCCTGACGGCCAACGCCTACCTCGGCGCCTTCGGTATCGCCGCCGCTCTCGACGCGGGTGCCGACATCGTCGTCACCGGGCGCGTAACCGATGCGTCGGTCGTCGTCGGGCCGGCCATCCATGCCCACGGGTGGGGTCGCGAGGACTTCGACCGGCTCGCGGGCGCCGTGGTCGCCGGGCACGTGATCGAGTGCGGGACCCAGGCGACCGGTGGCAACTACGCCGGGTTCGCCGAGCTCGACCCCAAGCTCATGCTGCACCCCGGATTCCCGATCGCCGAGATCGCGGCAGACGGCAGCTCCGTCATCACCAAGCACGAGGGCACCGGCGGCGTCGTCACCGTCGACACGGTCACGGCCCAGCTCGTGTACGAGATCGCCGGCCCCGCCTACGCCGGACCCGACGTCGTCGCGCACCTCGACACGGTCAGTCTCGAGCAGGCAGGCAACGACCGGGTGGCCGTCTCCGGCGTGCGCGGGTCCGCGCCCCCGGCGACGACGAAGGTCGCCCTCAACGCCTTCGGCGGCTTCCGCAACAGCGTCGAGCTCGTCCTCACCGGGCTCGACATCGAGGCGAAGGCCGCGCTCGTGCGCGCCCAGATCGAAGACGCCCTCGCCGACTCCCCGGCCGGGGTGCCGGCCGAGGTCGAATGGCAGCTCGACCGGACGGACGTGCCGGACCCCGACACCCAGGCGCGGGCCACCGCCTTGCTGCGTTGCCACGTCAAGGACTCGTCTCCGGACCCGGTCGGTCGTGCGTTCTCGTCGGCGGCGGTTGAGGTCGCTCTCGCCTCGTACCCCGGCTTCACCGTCACCCGCCCGCCGGCGGCCGGGACACCGTACGGGGTGTACACGCCCGGCTACGTCGCGCAGGAGCTGGTCCCGCACACCGTCGTCCTCGCGGACGGCACCCGCATCGAGATCGCTGCGCCGACCACGACCGCGACCGCGACCGCGGCGTCGGGTGGGGGTCTCGATACGCCCTCGCCCAGGGGCTCGGGCTACTCGACCAGCGGGGGTGGGCCCGGCTCGGGCGACTCGACCAGCGGGGGGGCGCCCGGTTCGGGCTCCTCGGCCAGCGGGGGCGGGCCGGCTTCGGGCTACTCGACCAGCGGGGGTGGGCCCGGCTCGGGCTACTCGACCAGCGGGGGTGGGCCCGGCTCGGGCGAGGGCGGCGTCGACACGCGAGCGGTCCCGCTCGGACGCGTGGTGCACACGCGCTCGGGCGACAAGGGGGGCGACGCCAACGTCGGTGTGTGGGTGCGCGGCGACGTCGCCGACCCCGAGGCCGCCTACGCGTGGCTCGTCGACCTCCTCGACGACGCCGGCGTACGCGCGCTGCTGCCCGAGGCCGCCGAGCTGGACCTCGAGATCCACCCGCTCCCGAACCTGCGCGCCGTGAACGTCGTGCTGCACGGCTTCCTCGGCGACGGGGTCGCAGCGTCCACACGGTTCGACCCGCAGGCGAAGGCGCTCGGCGAGTGGCTGCGCGCCCGCGTCGCGTCCGTCCCCTCCTCGATCCTCCCCACAGGAACGGCCGAGGGGGCGCGATGACCACGCCGTACGACGCCTGGTCCACGCCGGAGCGTGCCGCGCTTCGCGACTCCGTGACGCGGTTCGTCCGTTCCGAGGTCGTCGACAACCTGCCGCGCTGGGAGGACGACGGCGAGATCCCGCGCGACCTGCACAAGCGGGCAGCCGCGGCGGGCCTGCTCGGGATCGGTTTCCCCGAGGACGTCGGTGGCGAGGGCGGCGACGTCCTCGACATCTCCGTCGTCACCGAGGCGATGATCGAGGCCGGCGGCTCGTCGGGTCTGATCGCCGCCCTCTACACGCACGGGATCGCGCTCCCGCACATCGTGTCGGCACACCGCGCGAACCCGACCGAGCAGAGCGCGTCGTTGATCGAGCGGTACGTCCGCCCGACCCTCGCCGGGGAGACGATCGGGTCGCTCGGGGTCACCGAGCCCGGCGGCGGGTCGGACGTCGCGAACCTGCGGACCCGTGCCGTGCGCGACGGCGACGCGTACGTCGTCGACGGGGCCAAGACCTTCATCACCTCCGGAGTGCGGGCCGACTTCGTCACGACGGCCGTACGCACCGGCGGCGACGGCTACGGCGGCATCTCGCTGCTCGTCGTCGACAAGGGGACGCCCGGGTTCACCGTCGCGAACCCGCTGCGCAAGATGGGCTGGCACTGTTCCGACACCGCCGAGCTGTCGTACGCCGAGGCTCGCGTGCCCGTGCAGAACCTGGTGGGCGAGGAGAACGGCGGCTTCGTCCTCGTCATGCAGCAGTTCGTCAACGAGCGCCTGAGCCTCGCTGTCCAGGCGTACGCGACGGCGCAGCGTTCGCTCGACCTGACCGTCGCCTACGCGCGGGAGCGCGAGACCTTTGGACGACCGCTCGCGACGCGCCAGGTGATCCGGCACAAGCTGGTCGAGATGCACCGAGCGACGGTCACGGCACGCGCGTACACGCGGCAGGTCGTCGAGCGCGCCGCCGCGCTCTCCGCGGGCGCGACCGGCGTCGATCCGATGCGACTCGCCGCCGACGCCGCGATCGCCAAGAACGACGCCGTCGCCGCCTGCGACTTCGTGGTCGACGAGGCCGTGCAGGTCCACGGCGGCATGGGATACATGCGGGAGACCGAGGTCGAGCGCCACTACCGCGACTCCCGCATCCTCGGCATCGGCGGCGGCGCCACCGAGGTCATGAACGATCTCATCGCGAAGATCCTGGGCTACTGAGGAGGACGGCGATGGTCGCGACGTACATCGAGGCATCCGACGGCGACTGGGCCGACGTGCGCGCCGAGCGCATGCGGCGCCAGCGCCTCGTCGGTGAGCCGTTCGCGACCCCGCCCGACGTCGTGGACCTGCTGGGTGCCGTCCAGGCCCAGGAGTACGTCGACGCCGGCTGGGCGCTCGCCCAGCGCAGCGCCGGCGAGGTGACGGCGGCCGACGTGGGTGCGCTCGTCGGGAGCGGCGAGCTGCTGCGGACGCACGTCCTCCGTCCGACCTGGCACTTCGTACGCCCGGCCGACGCGCGCTGGATGCTGGAGCTGACCGGGCCGCGAGTCATCCGCACGATGGGGTCGGCGTGGCGGGCGACCGGCCTCGACGACCCGGCCGAGCTGACGAACGTCCTCGACGCGGTTGCCGACGCTCTCGCGGACGGCGACCACCTCACCCGCAAGGATCTCGCCGAGCGGCTGGAGCAGCGCGGCGTCGACACCGCCAAGCGGATCAGCTTCATCACGCTCCGCGCCGAGCTCGAGCGGGTCGTGATCAGCGGCGCACCCCAGGGCAAGCAGCAGACGTTCGCCGCGTTCGACGACCGTGTGCCGGCGTCTGCTCCGCTGGATCACGACGAGGCCGTTGCGCGGCTCGCCGGACGGTACCTGCTGGGCCACGGCCCGGCGACCCCCCACGACCTGTCGTGGTGGGGTGGCATCACGGTCGGCGACGCGCGCCGCGGCTTCGAGGCGTGCGGCGCGGCGTCGTTCGAACGCGAGGGGCTGACGTACTGGGGGGTGGGTGGCTTCGACTCGCAGGCTCGCTCAACCAGCGGCGGCGACGGGCTGGGCAGCCACCTGCTCCCGCCGTACGACGAGTACCTCATCTCGTACAAGAACCGCCAGGTCGTCGACGCGTCCGAGGACTTCGTCCGCGAACCGATGGAGGGCATCTTCTTCTGGGGCCTCGCGACCGACGACGGTCGGGTCGTGGGCGGCTGGAAGTGGCCCCGTCCGAAGCGCAAGGCCGACCCGGTGGTCCTGACGCTCACCATGCTCGTCCCCACACCGGCCGACCTGCGCGAGCGCTTCGCGCACCAGGCCGACCGATTCTCCCGCTACCTCGGCCAACCGGTCGAGCTCACCTTGGAGGAACCCGCATGACCACGACCGCGGCCGACGCCGCCCCGACCACCGGCGACGGACCACCGTCCGATCGCACTGTGCCGACCAACCGCGAGGCGATGCTGGAGAAGATCGCCGACCTGGCGGAGCAGCACGCGAAGGCACTCGCCGGCGGCGGACAGCGCTACATCGACCGCCACCACGCGCGCGGCAAGCTGCTCGCCCGTGAGCGCATCGAGCTGCTGCTCGACGAGGGCGCGCCGTTCCTTGAGCTGTCCACGCTCGCCGCGTGGGGGACCGACTTCCCGGTCGGCGGCTCGATCGTCACCGGCATCGGTGTCGTCGAGGGCGTGGAGTGCATGATCATCGCCAACGACCCGACCGTGAAGGGCGGGTCGAGCAACCCGCTCACGGTCAAGAAGGGCCTGCGCGCGGCGCAGATCGCCGCCGAGAACCGGCTCCCCACCATCAACCTCGTCGAGTCCGGCGGTGCCGACCTGCCGACGCAGAAGGACATCTTCATCCCGGGCGGCGCGACGTTCCGCAACATCACGCGCTCGAGCGCGGCGCGGGTCCCGACGGTGGCGCTGGTGTTCGGCAACTCGACCGCAGGCGGGGCGTACGTGCCCGGCATGAGCGACTACGTCGTCATGGTGAAGGAGGGCGCCAAGGTCTTCCTCGGAGGTCCGCCGCTGGTGAAGATGGCGACCGGCGAGGAGTCGGACGACGAGTCGCTCGGCGGTGCGGAGATGCACGCGCGCACCTCGGGACTGGCGGACTACCTCGCCGTCGACGAGTACGACGCGATCCGCCTCGGCCGCCAGATCGTCCGTCGCCTCAACTGGCGCAAGCAGGGGCCGTCCGCCGCTGCCTCGTACGCGGAGCCGGCCTTCGACGTCGACGAGCTGCTCGACCTCGTGCCGTCGGACCTCAAGGTGCCGTTCGACCCGCGTGAGGTGATCGCGCGCATCGTCGACGGCGCTCCGGAGGGCGGATCGGGCTTCGACGAGTTCAAGCCGTTGTACGGCTCCTCGCTCGTCACGGGGTTCGCGTCCGTGCACGGCTTCCCGATCGGCATCCTCGCCAACGCGCAGGGCGTGCTGTTCAGCGAGGAGGCCCAGAAGGCGACGCAGTTCATCCAGCTCGCCAACCAGACCGACACGCCGCTGCTGTTCCTGCACAACACGACCGGATACATGGTCGGTGCCGAGTACGAGCAGGGCGGCATCATCAAGCACGGCGCCCAGATGATCAACGCCGTCTCCAACTCGACGGTGCCTCACATCTCGGTCGTCATCGGGGCGTCGTACGGCGCCGGCCACTACGGCATGAGCGGACGGGCGTACGACCCGCGCTTCATGTTCAGCTGGCCCAACGCGAAGTCCGCGGTGATGGGGCCGGCGCAGCTGGCGGGCGTCATCTCGATCGTCGCGCGCGGAGCCGCCGAGGCGAAGGGGCAGCCGTACGACGAGGACGGCGACAAGCAGATGCGCGCCTTCATCGAGAAGCAGATCGAGGAGCAGTCGCTGGCGTACTTCACGTCAGGGCTCCTGTACGACGACGGTGTCATCGACCCGCGCGACACCCGCACCGTGCTCGGCATCTGCCTGAGCGCGATCGCGACTGCCCCCGTCGAGGGTGCCCGCGGCTACGGGGTGTTCCGACTGTGACGGGTCTCGATACGCCCTCGCCCTGGGGGGCTCGGACTACTCGACCAGCGGGATGGATGAAGGAGAGAGCACGATGATTCAGAAGGTGCTGGTCGCGAACCGGGGCGAGATCGCCCGGCGGGTGTTCGCGACGTGCCGAGCACTCGGCATCGCGACGGTGGCGGTGCACTCCGACGCCGACGCGGACGCCCCGTTCGTCCGCGACGCCGACGCCGCCGTCCGCCTCCCGGGCAACGCGCCCGGTGAGACGTACCTGCGTGGAGACCTCGTCATCGCGGCTGCGCAGGCGTCGGGTGCGGACGCGATCCACCCGGGCTACGGATTCCTGTCGGAGAACGCCGACTTCGCCGCCGCCGTGCGGGACGCCGGGCTCGTCTGGATCGGCCCCGATCCCGAGGCGATCGAGGCGATGGGGTCGAAGGTGCGTTCCAAGGAGCTCATGGCGGCAGCAGGCGGCCCGGTGGCCGGGATGCTCGAGCCCGAGGCCATGACGACCTCCGACCTCCCGCTCGTCGTCAAGGCGTCCTCGGGTGGCGGCGGTCGCGGCATGCGCGTCGTGCGCGACCTCGATGCGCTGCCGGCCGCGATGGAGCAGGCTGCCGCGGAGGCCGGGTCGGCGTTCGGCGACACGACCGTGTTCGTCGAGCACTACCTCGAGCACGCCCGGCACATCGAGGTCCAGGTGATGGCCGACTCCCACGGGACCTGCTGGGTCCTCGGTGACCGTGACTGCTCGCTGCAGCGCAGGCACCAGAAGGTCGTCGAGGAGGCTCCCGCACCCGGGCTGTCCGACGCCACCCGTACGGCGCTGCACGACGCCGCCCGCTCTCTCGTGAAGCAGGTGGGATACACCGGCGCGGGGACGGTCGAGTTCCTCGTCGAGGAACGAGACGAGCATGGGCAGAGCGTGGAGGAACGAGACGAGCAGTCCGCGCTGATCTCCTTCCTGGAGATGAACACGCGGCTCCAGGTGGAGCACCCGGTCACCGAGGCCGTCACGGGACTCGACCTGGTCGCCCTGCAGATCGCCGTCGCCGAGGGGCGGGCGCTCCAGGAGGTGGCCGGGATGTCGGAGCCTCCGGCACCGCGGGGCCACGCGATCGAGGTCCGCCTGTACGCCGAGGACGCCGCCGACGACTTCTCTCCGCAGACCGGCACGGTCCGCTCGTTCGACCTGCCTGGTTCTGTCGCCCGCTTCACCGGTCCGTCGGCGTACGGACTGCGGCTGGACTCCGGTGTCGAGGCGGGCAGCGAGGTCGGTATCCACTACGACGCGATGCTGGCCAAGGTGATCGCGTACGGCCCTGACCGCGCCTCGGCGATCCGGACTCTGCGCGGGGCGCTGGGCCGTACGCGCTTGCACGGCGTCACCACGAACCTCGACCTCCTCCACGGCATCCTCGGCGCTCCCGAGTTCGCCGCGGGGAAGCTCAGCACGCTGCTGCTGGAGGAGCGGATCGACGACTGGTCCGCACCGCGCGCCGACGCGTCGGCGATCGCCGACTACGCCACTGCCGCAGCGCTCGCTGCGGCAGTGGCGGCTGCGGAGTCGGCGCCGGTCCTGTCCCGCATCCCGGCGGGCTTCCGCAACGTCGCGAGTCAGCCGCACACCGCGTCGTACGTGGTCCGGGGTGAAGAGGTCTCCGTCGCGTACGCGTCGGTGGTCGGCCGCCTCACCCCGCAGGCCGCCGACTCCGACGACGACGCGGTCGTGCCTGTCGCGAGCGTTGTCACGGCAGACCGTGTCGTGCTGGAGCGTGACGGTGTGGCACGGGCGTACGCGGTCGCACGTGACGGCGCCTCCATCGACGTCGACGGCCCCGCCGGACCGCTCGACCTCACGGTCGTCCCACGGTTCACCGACCCCGCCGACCAGGTCGTCGCCGGGTCCCTTCTCGCGCCGATGCCGGGGTCCGTGATCTCGGTCGGTGTCGAGCAGGGCCAGGCCGTCTCGCAGGGCGACGTGGTCGTCGTCCTCGAGGCCATGAAGATGCAGCACACCATCACGGCGCCGACCGATGGCGTCGTCACCGAGCTCGCGGTCAGCGCAGGCTCGCAGGTCGAGTCCGGCGCCGTGCTCGCCGTGATCGAAGGCACCGACGAAGGAGAGACCGCATGAGCACCGCATTCGCCGAGTCCGAGGAGCGCCGTGACCTCCGCAAGGCGGTAGCCGAGCTCGGCCGCAAGTACGGCCGCGACTACTTCAACGCCGCCTATCGCGAGGGTCGCAAGACGACCGAGCTGTGGGAGGAGGCCGGCAAGCTCGGCTACCTCGGCGTCGCCGTGCCGGAGGAGTACGGCGGTGGCGGCGGCGAGATCGGCGACCTCGCGGCCGTCTGCGAGGAGCTGGCCGCGGCCGGGTGCCCGCTGCTGCTGATGGTGGTCTCGCCCGCGATCGTCGGCACGATCATCGCGCAGTACGGCACCGACGAGCAGAAGCAGCGCTGGCTCCCTGGCCTCGCTGACGGAACGAGCACCTTCGCGTTCTCGATCACCGAGCCGGACGCCGGCTCGAACTCGCACAAGATCACCACGACGGCGTACCGCCAGGAGGACGGTGGCTGGCGCCTGTCCGGCGGAAAGACCTTCATCTCGGGCGTCGACGAGGCGAGCCAGGTGCTGGTCGTCGCGCGGACCGAGGACCACAAGACCGGCAACCTCAAGCCGGCGCTGTTCCTCGTCCCCACCGATGCCCCGGGATTCACGTGGCAGGAGATCCCGATGGGGATCGTCAGCCCCGAGAAGCAGTTCACGCTGTTCTTCGACGACGTCGTCCTTCCGTCGGACGCGCTGATCGGCAGCGAGGACGCCGGGATCGAGCAGCTGTTCGCCGGGCTCAACCCCGAGCGGATCATGGCGGCGTCGTTCGCGACCGGCACGGCACGGCTCGCCCTCGAGCTCGCCACCGAGTACGCGAAGACGCGTCAGGTGTGGAAGGCGCCGATCGGTGCCCACCAGGCCGTGGCGCACCCGCTCGCGCAGACCCACATCGAGATCGAGCTCGCTCGCCTCATGACGCAGAAGGCGGCGGCGCTCTACGCCGCGGGCGACCACATGGGTGCCGGCGAGGCCGCGAACATGGCCAAGTACGCCGCGGGTGAGGTCGTCTGTGCCGCCGTGGACCGGGCGATCCAGACCCACGGCGGCAACGGCCTCGCGGAGGAGTACGGGTTGGTGCAGATGCTGGCAGGCTCGCGTCTGTCGCGCATCGCACCGGTGAGCCGCGAGATGGTGCTCAACTTCGTCGCGCAGTTCTCGCTCGGTCTCCCGAAGTCGTACTGATCCCCGCCCGGCCCCACCGAAGGAGCACAACCCATGACCGAGCTCGTCCACCTCGAGGTCGCGGACCAGGTCGCGACCATCACCCTGGACAGCCAGCACAACCGCAACGCGCTGTCGAAGCAGCTCGTGACGGAGCTCTCCGGACATCTCGAGACGGCGGCCGCCGACCCCGACGTGCTCGCCGTCGTGATCGCCGGCGCGGGGACGGTGTTCTGCTCTGGCGCCGACCTCTCGGAGGCGGCGGGCGGCGGGATGGTCGAGGGTGCGAAGGGACTCGTCGAGCTCCAGCGCCTCATCGCCACCCTGCCGAAACCAGTCGTCGTCCGGCTGCACGGACCGGTCCGTGCGGGTGGTCTGGGGATCGTCGGGGCGGCCGATGTCGTCGTGTGCGCGGAGGAGGTGACGTTCGCGTTCACCGAGGTACGCCTCGCGCTCGCGCCTGCGGTCATCTCCCTGACCACGCTCGCGCGCATGACTCCGCGTGCCGCGTCGCGGACGTTCCTGACGGGGGAGACCTTCTCGGCGGCGGACGCGGCGGCGTACGGGCTCGTGACCGAGGTCGTGCCCGCGGCCGAGCTGGACTCCGCGCTCGAGCGGGTGCTGGTCGGTCTCCGCAAGGCGTACCCGCAGGGGCTGCGCGAGACCAAGGCACTGCTCAACGCCGACCTCGTCGCGCGGATCGACGCACTCGGTGACGAGGTCGCCGAGCAGTCCGGGCGGTTGTTCGGCTCGGACGAGGCGCGTACGGCGATGCTGGCATTCCTGAACCGCAAGAAGGGCTGACGCGCTGGGCTGTTCCGCTGCCCAGACACGTTTGCCTGCTGCACGCGCGGTACGCCGGCACGACGCGCGAAGCACGACGCACGCCGGGTACGACCGGTCCCCCGTCCGGTCGTGCCCGGCGTGCGTGCATCCAGGGTGCGGCGAAACCTCACGCCGCGTGTGCGGATTGCTCACGTTGCGAGGTCTCGCGCATCAGTCGCCGGATCTCGCGCAGCTGGCGTTGGATCAGCATCCGACGGACCCCGCGCTCGAGCTCCTCCCGTGCGCTGACCCGCTGCCGAGACGTTTCCGGAGGACGACCTCCCCAGTGTCCGAGTCACGCTCTGCGTGGAGCTTGCCCGCGTGCAGCAGGTGGTGACAGCGCGGACAGAGCCCGAGCAGGTCGTCGAGGTCGGTGCGCCCGAAGTCGCGGTGTCGGTCGGTCGCGAGGCGTTGGGTGCGGCCGACGTTGAGGACGTCGGCGCTCCGGTGCGACGCCCGCGTCCGAATCACCCCGTCGACGCATCCGATCTCGAACATGACTGGAGTCTATTCGAACACATGTACGACGCGCAAGGCTCTATGATCGTCCGGTGCCCGACCTTCCCCGCCGTCGCGCGCTGGCGCTGCTCGGACTCCCGTTGCTCGCCGGCGTCTCGGGGTGCGTCGGCCGGGGCTGGGCCCAGTTCGACAGCGCCAGGGTACGCATCGCGACAGGCAACCCGGGCGGCGTCTTCGTACGGTACGGCCGCGCGCTGACGACCGTGCTCGAGACGAGGCTCGACGGCGTCGATGCGCAGGCGCACGGCACCGATGCCTCCCTCGAGAACCTGCGCCTCGTCGCCGAACGGGAGTGCGACGTCGGATTCTCCCTCGGCGATGCGGCCGCCGACGCCGTCACGTCCGACGACCGCGACCTGGTCGCGTTGGCGCGGATGTACGACAGCTTCGTCCACCTCGTCGTCCGCGAGGACTCCGGAGTCCGCCGCGTCGCCGACCTGCGGACGGCGCGCATCGGCGTCGGCGCGCCAGGGTCCGGGACGCGGGTCATCGCCGGCCGCATCCTCGACGTCCACGGCGTGCGCGAGCCGACCGCACGCTTCGCCGACTCCTCGTTGCAGGACTCGGCCGACGACCTTCGCTCGGGACGGCTCGACGCGTTCTTCTTCGTCAGCGGTCTCCCCAACCAGGCCATCGCGCTGCTCTCGGACCAGGTGCCGCTCCGGCTGCTCGACCTGGGCGACGCGGTCGAGCCGATGGTCGCGGCGTACGGGCCGCAGTACGTGCGGGCGCCGATCCCGCCGAGCGCGTACGGCCTGCCCGACGCCGTGAGCACGCTCAGCGTCAAGAACTACCTCGTCGCGAACCCAGCCGTCGGAGACGACCTCGCGTACGCGATCACGCGGCTCGTCTTCGAGGCGCAGGACGAGATCGAGCGCCTCGAGCCCGGCGTCAGTCAACCGACGTTCGGTGCGGCGATCTTCACGTCGCCGCTCGCGCTGCATCCGGGGGCGCTGCGCTACTACCGCGAGCGGGGCGCCTGAGGGTCACGCAGACCTCGAGGCCGTCGCCGTCCGGCCGGCGTACGGCGAGCTCCCCGCCCGACTTGGCCACGTGCGCCCGTACGATCGCCAGCCCGAGGCCGGTGCCGTGCACGTTCTGGTGCCGCGTCCCACGGAAGAATCGCGCACCCACCTTCGACAGGTCCTCGTCGGGTATCCCGGGGCCGTGGTCCCGCACCACGAGGTCGACCGTCCGGGATCCCTCGGCGACGGTCACCTCGACCGCGGCGCCGCCAGCGAACTTCGTCGCGTTGTCGAGCACCGCGTCGAGGACGACGTCGACGAGGTCGGCGGTCGCGAGCGCCGTCGCACGGGGCGGAGCGTCGACCCGAAGGTCGGCGATCGCGGGCTCCCAGACGCGGCAGCGTGCGCGTACGGCGTCGGCGACGTCCACCGGGACCTGCGGGGCGCGCTCGGCCTCGACCTGGCCGAGGTCGAGCAGCGAGTCGACGATGCGGGTGAGCCTGTCGGTCTCGCGGAGCACGAGGTCGAGCTCGGCCGCGACGTCGGCGTCGGCCTTCGCGCTCAACGTCTCGACGCGGAGCCGGAGCGCTGTCAGGGGATTGCCCAGCTGGTGGGAGGCGTCGGCCACCAGCTCGGCCTGCTGCTGCTGGGAGACCTCGACATGGTCGGCCATGTCGTTGAACGACGACGCCAGCCGGCGCAGCTCGGGCGGTCCGTCGTCGGCCGGCACGCGGGTCGAGAGGTCGCCGTGCGCCATCCGCCGCGTCGCGTCGTCGAGCTCGTCGACGGGGCGGAGGATCCACCGGACGAGCGGGACGGCGACACCGACGGCGGCGAGGAGCAGGACGCCGAGTCCGGCGCCGAGCAGCAGGGCGAGACGCGCGGCGACGTCGCCGCGGACCCCGCCGGTCGGGATCTCCATCACCACGGCACCGAGCACCTGGGCGTCGCGCCCGATCGGCGCCGCGACGACGTACGTGTCGGCCGACCACGGCCAGAAGGGCTGCGGCTCCTCGGCGCTGTTCCCGGCCAGCGCCCGGGAGACCTCGCGGGGGACCGCTGCGGGGTCGAGCTCACCGGGGGAGGCGGCGACCGTACGGCGGTCGGCGTCGACGACGACGAGCCGGGCGTCGTACACCTCCTCGTACCGGGCGAGCTCGGACCTCAGCGAGGCGACCGACCCGGTCTCCACGGCGGTGCCGGCGACGACCGTGAGCCGGTTGAGGTCGGCCTGCCGGATCACGAAGAGGTCCTGGGTGCGGTCCGAGGCGTACGTGCCGATCAACGGGACGATCAGCGCGACGAGGAGGAACGACAGGGCGACGGTGGAGAGGACGAGCAGACGGCGGCGCACGGCTCACCCTGCCGTCGGCATGCGGTAGCCCTTGCCGCGCACGGTCTCGATCAGGTCGGGGCGGCCCAGCTTGGCCCGCAGCGTGGCCACGTGGACGTCGAGCGTCCGCGAACCGCCGACCCAGGTCGTGTTCCAGATCTGCTCCATGAGCGCGGTCCGGTCGACCACGTGGCCCGCGTTCTGGGCGAGGACGAGGAGGAGCTCGAACTCCTTCGGAGTGAGGTCGAGCTCGGTGTCGCCGAGGGCGGCGCGCTGGTCCTCGGGCTGGAGGGCGAGGTCGCCCACCACGACGTCGCCGATCATCAGCCCTCGACCGACCCTCCGCATGACTGCGTCGATGCGCGCCAGAAGCACCTCGGTGCTGTACGGCTTGGTGACGTAGTCGTCGACCCCCGACTGCAGTGCCGCCACGACGGACGCCTCGGCGCGCCGAGCCGTGACGGCGATGATCGGCACCTCGCTCTGTGCGGCCCGGATGCGTCGGCACAGCGCCAACCCGTCGGAGTCGGGAAGCCCCATGTCGAGCAGGACGAGTGCCGCGTCGCCGTGCTTCTGCCACCCTTCTTCGGCGTCGCCGGCGCGGTCGACCGCCAGCCCCACGCGTTGGAGGGCGGCCGCGAGTGCGCTGGCGACGGCGTCGTCGTCCTCGACGAGAAGGACTCGCACGGCGGGCCTCCTGGGGGTGTCTCGATGGCATCGTGCGCGACGTCAAGACTGTGTAAAGGCTGGCGCTCGGACCGGTCTCTGTGACCTGGGTCACGCATACGTTACCGGTCATGCCCACCGCCGAGCGCGATACCCCGGTCGACAAGGAAGACCTCGACCACCTCGCATCCGAGTACGACGAGGAGCGCCCCTCACGTCGGCTCTCGAGGCGGTGGGACCGCGCGATGACGCTGTGGTGCTTCGTGGTCGCGGCCTTCGTCCTCTGGCAGGTGTTCTTCCCCCTGCGGCAGGGCAACCAGTACTACCTGATCGTCTTCCTCGGCGTCACCCTGCCGCTGGCCTTCCTCCTGTACCGCGGGCGCGCCCGACGCCGTACCGACACCCGTGACGATCCCGGTCCGGTCGACTGGCTGCTCGCACTGGCCGCCCTCGTCGTCGGGCTCTACCCGGTCCTTCCCCTCCCCGAGTGGAGCGCCGGCGGCGGGGGCTTCAGCTCATTCCTCGACCGGCAGGGCGCGCTCGAGCCGCTCGACGTCGCCGCGGGCCTCGTCCTCCTCCTGCTCGTCCTCGAGGCGACGCGCCGTACGACGGGCTGGGTCCTCCCGATCGTGTGCGTGGCGTTCCTGGCGTACGCCTACTACGGCGGCTTCCTGCCGATCGACTGGGTGATCTCGCACCGGGGCGAGGACATCGACCAGATCGTCAACGCGCTCTACAACGAGGCGAGCGGCTTCTTCGGGGTCCCGCTCGACGTCGCAGCGTCGTACATCGTGCTCTTCACGATCTACGGGGCGGTGCTCGACCGGATGGGCGCGGGGCGCTTCTTCGTGGAGTTCAGCTTCTCGCTGTTCCGGAAGTCGGGCACGGCTCCGGGTCGTACGGTCGCGACGTCCGGCTTCCTGCTGGGCACCGTGTCGGGCTCGGGGACTGCGACTGCGGTCACGCTCGGGTCGTTCGCGTGGCCGATCCTCAAGCGTGCGGGCTACCCGCGCGAGGCGGCCGGCGGCATGCTCGCGGCGTCCGGCATCGGCGCGATCCTGTCGCCGCCGACCCTCGGTGCAGCGGCGTTCATCATCGCGGAGTATCTCGGCGTCTCGTACCTCCAGGTGCTCGGCTGGGCGCTCGTCCCGACGCTGCTCTACTACCTCGGCATCTTCCTGGCGGTCGAGATCGACGCGCGGCGCTTCGGGGCGCGCAGGGTCGACGTCGACGTCAACAGCCCGTGGGCGCTGCTCGGCCGGTTCGGCTACCACTTCGTGAGCCTCGGCGTGATCATCGTGTTCCTCGCGCTGGACGTCCCGCCGTTCAAGGCGGTCGTGTACGCGACGGCGGTAGCCGCGTTCTTCGGGCTCCTCGAGGCGGTGCTGTCGCGACGGAGGTTCGCCGGCGGCATCGAGGAGGACCAGGCCACGGCCGAGACCCTGCCGCTGGGCGACTCCGTCCGCGACTACGCCGCCCGTCTCTACGTCGCGCTCGCGACCGGCATCCGCGCCGCGGTCCCGGTGATCGCCGTCTGTGCCGCCGCTGGTGTGATCACGTCGACCATCGCGAAGACCGGCCTGGGCCAGGTGCTGTCGGACCTGCTCGTCGACGCCGCCGACGCTCTCGCGCCCAACCACGCCACGCTGGTCGTGCTCAGCGCGCTGTTCTCCGCCGTCGCGATCATCGTGCTCGGGCTCGCCGTCCCGGTCACCGCGTCCTTCATCCTCAGCTGGATCGTCATCGGCCCGGCGCTGATCAGCCTCGGCGCGGACGGTCCCGAGGTCGCGATGTTCATCTTCTACTACGCCGTGCTGTCGGAGGTGTCACCGCCGACGGCGCTCGCGGCCGTCGCGTCCGCCGCGATCACGGGCGGCAAGGTGATCGCCACGATGTGGCAGGCGTGCAAGTACACGCTGCCCGCGTTCCTGGCCCCGATGGCCTTCATCATGACCGACAACGGCGCCGCCCTCCTCGGGCGTGGACCGTTCGTCGACGTCGTCTGGACGACCCTCGTCGTCGCGTGCGCGGTCGCCGCGCTCGCCGTCGCGACGTCGGGCTGGATGTTCGGACCGACCCGGCGCCTCGAGCGGCTGCTCTGCATCCCGGCCGCTCTCCTCCTCCTCTACCTCGTCCCGGTGTCGATCGCCGTCGGCCTCGCGCTGCTCGCCGCGGCCGTGGTCGTCCACGTGCTCGGCCGCCGGGGGAGTCGTCCGACGCCCACCGCCACACCCATCACCCAGGAGTGAAGTAGCCATGAGACGAACCCGTACGCTCATCACCGCCGGCGCCCTCACCGCGTCCCTCGCGCTCGCGGCCTGCGGCGGTCAGCAGGACAACGACCAGGCGGGCGGCGACGAGGACAGCTGCGACGCCGGCTCGGGCCGGATCGGCATCGCGACCGGCAACTCGACCGGCGTCTACTACGTCGTCGGCGGCGGACTCGCGCAGCTCATCAACGACGAGACCGACCTCAAGGCGACGGCGGCGGAGACAGGCGCGTCGGTGCAGAACGTGCAGCAGCTCGTCGCCGGCGACTACGACATCGCGTTCTCGCTCGCCGACACCGCCGCCGACGCCGTCGAGGGCACGGGGTCGTTCACGGAGAAGCAGGAGGTCTCCTCGATCGGGCGGATCTATCCGAACTACACCCAGGTCGTCGTCCGCAAGGACGCCGACATCGCGTCGATCGCGGACTTCGAGGGCAAGCGGATCTCCACCGGCTCGCCGAAGTCGGGCACGGAGGTCATCGCACAGCGGCTGATCGAGGCCGCCGGGCTCGCCCAGGACGACGTCTCGGCGCAGCGTCTCGACCTCACCAAGACCGTGGACGGCATGAAGGACGGGTCGATCGACGGGCTGGTCTGGTCCGGGGGTCTCCCGACGCCGGCGATCACTGACCTGTTCACCTCGATGGGCGACGACGTGGAGTTCCTCGACATCACGCCGCAGCTGGCGGCACTGCAGGAGGTCAACCCGGTCTACGAGGAGGCGACGATCCCGGCCGCCACGTACGAGCTGGACGCCGACGTGCCGACGATCGCCGTCCCGAACGTCCTGCTCGCTCGCAACGACATGCCCGACAACGTCGCGTGCGCGCTGACGACCCTCGTCTACGAGGACACCGACGCGCTGGTCGCGGTGCACCCGGCAGCCAAGGACATCACGATCGACGACGCGGCGAAGTCCGACCCCATCCCGGTCCACCCCGGGTCGGAGCGGGCGATCGAGGAGATCCAGTAGCCGCCCGCGGTGCGGCGCGGAGCTGCGTGCGGGGAGGGGCGAGGGTCCTTCCCCGCACTCAGCGCGTAAGGATCTGCTCCCGGTGCTGCTCCGCCCAGTCGCCGAGCGGATCCAGGGCGTCGAGCAGGGCCTTGCCCGAGGGCGTCATCGAGTACTCCACGCGTGGCGGGACCTCGTGGTACGACTCGCGGTGGACGACGCCGTACGCCTGAAGCTCCTTGAGCTGCTGGATCAGCATTTTCTCGCTGATCGCCCCGACCTCCCGCCGGAGCGCGCCGAAGCGGAGCGGTCCGTCCCGGAGTGCCCAGAGGATGAGGGCCTTCCACTTGCCTCCGACGACCGTCATACCGGCATCGAGTGCGCAGGTGTACGGGCCGAAGTCGCCGTCATCGCTCATTTCTTACCTCCGGGTGAGTACCGAACTAGAAAGTAGGTACTTGTCGATCGTACGGTGCCCGAACCACGCTGGTCAGGAGAGCGAGGCCGCCGAGCGTCTCGCCGACGGAGAGCAGAGGCGACATGACCGACGACCGGACCAGCAGCCCCACCACCCCCACGAGCGTCTCTGTGATCGGCCTCGGCGCGATGGGTTCCGCGCTCGCGTCGACGTTCGTCGACGCGGGGTTCGACACGACGGTGTGGAACCGCACCGCCGGGAGGGCGGACGGTCTCGTGGCCCGCGGTGCACGCGGTGCCGGCGACCTCGCCGAGGCCTTCACAGCGAGCGACGTCGTCGTGCTCTGCGTGGTGAACCACGAGGCCGCTCGCGCCGTCCTCGCAGCGGCGCCCCCGTCGGACGGCCGCGTCGTCGTCAACCTGACGAACGGCACCCCGCAGGAGGCCGAGTCCTTCGCCGCGGCGGCCCGCGATCGCGGGCACGCGGTCCTCGACGGCGGCATCATGGCGGTCCCCGAGCTGATCGGAGGGCCGCACGCGTTCGTCCTGTACAGCGGCCCGCGGGAGGCGTACGACGCCGCGCGCGAGGTCCTCACCGTGCTCGGCCGGCCCGTCTACGTGAGCGACGACGACGGGGCCGCCTCGTTGTACGACCTCTCGTTGCTGGCCGGGATGTACGGGATGCTCGGCGGGTTCTTCCACGCCGCCGCGCTGGTCCGGTCGGCGGGGCACGGGGTCGAGTCCTTCACCGACGAGCTGCTCGTACCGTGGTTGTCCGCGATGCTCGGCACCCTGCCCGAGTCCGCGCGGAGCATCGACCGCGGTGACTACGCAGAGACCGGCTCCCCGCTGGCGATGCAGGTCGCCAACGACTCCATCGGCGAGGCGAGCGCGGCCCAGGGAGTGAGTGCCGAGCTGTACGCACCCCTGCACGCACTGATGCAGCGTCGCGTGGACGACGGTCACGGTGCGGAGGACATGGCCGGGGTGGTCGAGCTGCTCCACAGTCGCGGGGCGGCGGCGCCGCCACGGTCCAGATCGTCGGTGACGGTGCTCGGGATGGGCCCGATGGGGCGCGCTCTCGCCGGGACGCTCGTGGCCGCCGGGCACGAGGTCACCGTCTGGAACCGGACGCCGGGTCGCGCCGGTGACCTCGTCCGCGACGGCGCGCGCGAGGCGAGCTCGGTCGCGGAGGCGATGGCGGCGAGCGAGGTCACCCTCGTCTCGGTGATCGACGACGCCGCCGCGCGCGAGATCCTCGAGGCGGCCGGGCCCGCGCTGTCGGCAGCAACGGTCGTCAACCTCACGGCCGACACGCCACGGCGCGCCCGGGGCCTGGCCGACTGGGCGTCCGAGCGCGGCTCGGCCTACCTCGACGGAGCGGTGATGACGCCGACCGCGACGATCGGAGGACCAGCGGCGCTCGTCCTCGTGAGCGGCCGGCACGACGTCTTCGCACGCGTCGCCGAGGTGCTCGAGACCCTCGCCGGCACGGTGACCTGGCTCGGCGAGGACCCCGGTCGCGCCTCGGCGTACGACGTCGCCCTCCTCGACCTCTTCTGGACGACGGTCAACGGGTACGCCCACGCGCTCGCCCTCGCTCGCGCCGAGGGGGTCGCCCCGTCGGACCTTGCGCCGTACGCGTCGGGGATCGTGGCCATCATGGACGCCGTCGTCCCTGAGATGGCGGCAGAGCTCGAGGCCGGGGCGTACCCCGGGGAGGACGCGTCGGTGGCGTCGGCCGCAGCGACGATGACGCACGTGGTCGAGGTGTCGCGCGAGCACCGCATCGACGGGTCGGTGATCGAGGCGGCTGCCACGCTCGCCGCGAAGGTCGTCGCGGACGGCCACGGCGGCGAGGGGATCTCGCGCTTGGCGGCATCGCTCGGGGCCGGGGCGGGTCATCCGCAGCCGCGGTGAGCCTGGTCCCACGAGCGGCGCGCGCTGTAGGACCGCTCTCACCGCCGAGGGGGCTGCCAATCGCTCACGATGAGCGGAACGGCGTGGCATCGGTCACGCCGTTCCGCGCGGATCCCTCTGTTTCCAGGCGGTTTCGGCGATCGCAGGAATCTCGCATCATGAGACGCCTGGTCAGGATGCGGATGGCCGACGCAGTCTCGGATGTACGGGGCATACATCCCCGCACCCGTTACCGAGCCAGCAGCACACTGCCGCAAGGAGCAACCCATGTCCGAGCAGGTCCCCCAAGTCGCGCCGCCGAAGTCCCGCAAGGGTCTCTGGATCGTGGCCGCCGTCGCCGCCCTCGTGGTGGCCGTCCTCGCCTACGTGCTCGTCGCGGGAGGTGACGACGACGCCGAGGGTGCGACCAAGGTCCGGCTCGGTGTGGTCGGTGCCAGCGACCCGTACTGGAAGACGTTCAAGGACGAGGCCGCCAAGGAGGACATCGACGTCGAGGTCGTCGACTTCTCCGACTACGCGCAGCCGAACCCGTCGGTCAGCGAGGGCGAGATCGACATCAACCAGTTCCAGCACATCATCTACCTCGCCGACTACAACGTGAAGAACGACGACGACCTCTACCCGATCGGGTCGACGGCGATCTACCCGCTCGGCCTCTACTCGCAGAAGGTCGACTCAGTCGACGCGATCAAGGACGGCGACACGGTCGTGGTCCCGGACGACGACACGAACCAGGCACGTGCGCTCCTCCTCCTCCAGTCGGCGGGCCTGATCTCGCTGAAGGACGGCGGGAGCCCGTTCTCGACCCTCAACGACGTCGAGTCGGACTCGAAGGTCAAGGTCCAGGCCATCAAGGCCGACCTGACCCCGACCTCGCTGCCCGACGTCGCCGCCGCGGTCATCAACAACGACTTCGTCGAGAAGGCGGGCCTCTCGTTCTCCGACGCGCTCGTCACCGACGACGCCTCGGACCCGAAGGCGCAGCCGTACGTCAACATCTTCGCCGTCCGCGCGGAGGACAAGGACAACGAGACCTACCGCAAGCTGGTCGAGATCTACCAGACCAGCCAGCCGGTCATCGACGGAGTGCAGGAGGTCTCGGGCAACACTGCGGAGATCGTGAAGATCCCCGACACCGACCTGGAGAAGACCCTGTCCGACGTCGAGTCGCAGATCCAGGAGCAGTAGGCCCCATGCCTCTGGTCGAGCTGCGCGACGTCACGAAGGTGTTCCCGGCCGCGTCGCGCCACGGCAGCCCCGTGCGCGCGATCGACGGCGTCGACCTCGACGTCGAGGCCGGGGACGTCTACGGGATCGTCGGATACTCCGGCGCCGGCAAGTCCACCCTGATCCGTCTCGTGAACGCGCTGGAGACGGCGACGTCCGGGTCGATCAGGGTGGACGGCACGGAGATCACCGGGCTGTCCGAGCGCCGACTCCAGCACGTGCGCCGGGGGATCGGGATGATCTTCCAGCAGTTCAACCTCCTGCGGTCGCGGACGGTGTACGGCAACGTGATCTATCCGCTCCAGGTCGCGGGCGTCGGCAAGGACGAGGCGCACGCGCGGGTCGCCGAGCTGCTGCAGTTCGTCGGGCTCGCCGAGAAGGCGCACACCTACACCGACCAGCTCTCCGGCGGGCAGAAGCAGCGCGTGGGCATCGCTCGCGCGCTCGCGACGTCCCCGAAGCTCTTGCTCGCGGACGAGTCGACCAGCGCGCTCGACCCGGAGACGACCCAGGAGGTCCTGGCGCTGCTGCGTCGGGTCAACGAGGAGCTCGGGATCACCATCATGGTCATCACGCACGAGATGGAGGTCGTGAAGTCCATCGCCGACAAGGTCGCGGTGATGGAGGGCGGTCGGATCGTCGAGCGCGGCGCCGTCTTCGACGTGTTCTCCGATCCGCAGGCGCAGGTCACGCGCCGGTTCGTCTCGACGATCGTCGACGACCTGCCGGACGACGAGGCACTGGCGCGGCTCCGTGCACGCCACCCCGGTCGGTTCGTGCGGCTCGCGTTCCGTGACCCTGCGGTGAGGCAGGCCGACGTGTACGCCGAGCTCGTACGCCGCGGTGTCGTGTTCGAGCTCGTCCACGGCGGCATCGAGGACATCGGCGGCCGCACGTTCGGCAACCTCACGCTCGCGCTCGACGGCGCGGACGCCGACGTCGACGACGCGCTCACGGCCATCCGGTCGCGCATCGACGCGCGGGAGCTCGCATGAGTGCCCCGACTGTCGTGAGGGCCGTCGACACGAACCTCGGCGAGCTGTGGCCGTTGGTCTGGCAGTCGACGTACGAGACGCTCTACATCGTCGCGATCGCTCTCGTCCTCGGCGGGATCATCGGCATGGCGCTCGGCATGAGCCTGTACGTCACGCGCCCCGCGGGCCTGGTCCCGAGCCGCACGGTGAACGTGATCCTCAACGTGCTGGTGAACTTCTTCCGGCCGATCCCGTTCGTCATCCTCATCGCGGCGCTGCAGCCGCTCGCGCGGGTCGTGGTCGGCATCGGGATCGGCAACCGGGCGATCATCTTCGCGATCACGCTCGCGGCGGCCTTCGGCATCTCGCGCATCGTCGAGCAGAACCTGGTCACGGTCGAGCCCGGTGTCATCGAGGCAGCGCGAGCGATGGGCGCGAGCCGTACGCGGATCATCCGCACCGTGCTGATCCCCGAGGCGCTCGGGCCACTGATCCTCGGCTACACGTTCGCGTTCGTCGCCATCATCGACATGTCGGCGATCGCGGGCGTCATCGGCGGTGGCGGGCTCGGCAACTTCGCCCTGCAGTACGGCTACCGCCAGTTCGACACGGTCGTCACGTGGACGGCGGTGCTGATCATCGTCGCCATCGTCCAGGTCGTGCAGTTCGCCGGCAACCGGCTGGCGCGACGGGTGCTGCGTCGCTGACGACGACGGCTCCGTACGACGTCGGGCCCGGCACGTGATCCACGTGCCGGGCCCGACGTGTGCCGGCTACTTGCTCGGCTCGATGTTGCAGTCGATCTTCGGGTTGGCGCCGACGTAGTTGAGCGGTCCGGCGATGATCGTCACCGCGATGGTGCTGATCTTCGCGCAGTTCGCGTCCGAGCCGCGGAAGTATCCGCGCTGCGCTGCCGCGAGTGCGCCGATCACGAGCCACACGACGACGATGACGGTGACGACCTGTCGGGTGGACGCTTTCCTGGACGTTCTGGTGGCCATGGCTCCTCCTGGGCCCGTCCGCCGCGGGGTCGGCGGACGATGCGCCAGATTAGCGAGGGTGGGCGCCAGTCGCAGATTGCGAGATCAGCCGCGCGCCTGCAGTCCACCCGGCGCGACGCGCGCACCACGGGCGGTGGGGTCGACGAGTGCGCGGTAGCTCATCGTGATCCGGAACGCCTTGATGTCGTACCGGCCGCCGTCGACGGTCGCGACGCCCCACGAGATCCACTGGCCACGCTCGACGAACCGGCGAAGCGACGCGCCGGAGGCACGGAAGACCGTGCGGGTGCCGTACGTGGGCGACAGCCGGCGCATGGTGCTGATGTCGTCCCACGCTCCGGTGATCCCGAAGCCTCCGGCGGTGTTCTTGCGTGCCTTCGTGTGGCCGCCGCCGACGGCTTGGACGGTGAAGGAGCGGTAGTCGTAGGCGCCGATGCCGCGAGCGGAGAAGTACGCCTCGGCGGCCGAGCGCGCTCCCTTGCGCGTGCAGCGGTGGTTGCTCGAGACAGCGACCGACTTCTTCCACGCCTTGCCCTTGCGCGCGGGCTTGACGATCTTGCCGCACTTCCCGACGTAGCTGCCGGAGAGGTACCCGCGGGGCGACACGGTCGCACGGACGTCGTAGGTCACCAGCCGCTTCGCGGAGACGGCGACGTTGCGTACGGGGCTGTAGCCGACGAGACCGTCGGAGTCGACGAAGCGCGAACGGACCCGGTACGTGCCCTTCGCCAGCGTGGCTCCGGCAGTCGTGCGCCCCGTCCAGCGGGCGCTGCGCGCGGCGCTGGACCAGACGACGGCACCCGAGCCGTTGAGGACCTGCAGCGAGGAGGTCGTCGCGACCTCGCTCGTCACCCCTGGGCTGGTGAGCGTGACGGCATCGCCGTACCCGTCGACGTGCGGGAAGACCGTGCTGGCGGACACGCTCGGCGCCGCGGTCGCACGCGGGGCGACGACGTTGGCGCGGACGGTGACCTCGTCGACGGGGGTGGAGCCGTCGACGTCGGCGCGAAGCCTCGCGGTGTACACACCGTCGGCGACCTGTGCGCCGCCGGTGGCCCGGCCGTCCCACAGCACGCTCGCGTCGCCGATCGGGAGCTCGGTCAGCGGCAGCGACGCCACGACCGTGGAGCTCCCTGCCGCGCGGATCTCGACGACCGCCGAGGGGATCTCCTCGGCGAGCGTGAAGGTCAGGGTCGCCGGGACGCCGGGGGTGATGACACCCGGCGTGGCCGTGCCGGCGTGAGCGGCGGGCGCTGCCACGAAGGGGACGAGCGCAAGGGCGAGGGCAGGGACAAGGGTGCGACGCATGGGGGAACCTCGGCGGGGGATCGTGCTCGCCGGGGGTGGCGTGCTGCGTCAGCGTACGGCGTACGCCAGGCGGGCGGCTGGCGTGTTTCCGAACCGTGACCTCGGGGATGTCTCAGTCGTAGTGTCGCCACGTCGCACGGGCCGGGACCTGCCCGAGCAGGTCCCGGCCCAACGCCCGAGGCCGCGGCGTCAGCGCCTGATCGTCACCACCTTCACGGCCGACGTGCTCGCGCCGTAGCGGGTGTCGCCGCTGTAGACGACCTTCACGCGCAGCTTCTTCGTGCGCGGGGCCTCGTACCCGACGGTGGCGGTGCCTGCCTGAGCAGCGGTGAGACGAACGGTCTTGACGACCTTGTACGCCCCGCCACCGCGCTTGACGTAGACCTTCACCGTGCCGGTCGGCTGGGTCCCGGCGACGGCGCCGCGCACCTTCGCCGTGAGCGTCAGCCTCTTGCCGCGCTTCACCGACGACTTCGACGAGACGGACGCGGCGGTCGCCTTCTTCGCGACGCGCAGAGAGGCTGTCGCCGTGGAGCTGGCGTCGACCTCGTCGGTGCCGAGGAAGGTCGCTGCGACCGCGTACGTCCCGGGGGCCAGCGTGGCCGGGAGCGTGAAGCTCCCGCGTCCGTCGGTCAGGCGGACGCTCCGCCTCACCGAGCCGTACCCGATCTGCACGGTGCCGTCCGGCGAGCCCGCGACCGCCACCTGTCCGCGCACCGTGCTCCCGAAGGTGCTGGCGGTGGCGGAGAGGACGAGCGCGATCGTCGACCGCCCCTTCTCGAGCGTCAGCGAGATCGCGTCGGAGGTGGAGGAGTCTGCGCTCGTCGTCGCGGCGTACGACGCGGCGAGGGTGTGCGTGCCGGCCTTCAGACCTGGCACCTCGAGCGTCGCGGTGCCGTCGACGACGTCGGTGCTCCCCAGCGGCTTGCCGCCGTCGGTGAACGTGACCGTGCCCTCCGACGCCCCGGTGACGGTCGCCGTCATCGTGACCGGCTCGTTGATCGCCGGCAGGGCCGGTTCGATCGCGAGCGCGGTCGACGTCGTGGCAAGGACGGTCAGGTCGCCTGCGGCCTCGCGCAGCGATCCCGCGCCGGTCGCGGTCACCGCGACCGGGCCGGTGGGCGTGCCCGCGGGCACCACGAGGTCGTACGACACCGCACCGGTGGACGTGGCTGTCGCCGACCCAGCGGGATCTCCGCCGAGCGTGAAGGCGACGGACTCACCGGCGCGGAACCCGGTCGCCGACACCGTCGTCGTCTCCTCCGGTGCGGGAGCGGCGTCGCTGACCGTGAGGTCGTGCACGGTGCCCTGGGCGGTGAGCTCGGCGCACGCGTCGCCCGGGGTCCCGACGGCCGGCAGCGAGGCTGCCGGGTCGACCGGGTCCGGCGTCGTCGGGTCGCCGTCAGAGACGGTGACGCCGTCGTCCTCGCGGACGGTGAGCCAGTCGAGAGCCCGCGGCCCCATGACGCCGCCGCTGGTGTTGGTGGCGGTGACCTTGAAGGTGACGCTCGCGCTCGCCGACGTCGCGGAGTCGCCGTAGGTCGGCCCCTCGACGACCTTGCACACCTCGCCGGGGGCGAAGGTCACCTTCCGCACGGTGCGGCCGACCTTGGACGTGGTGCTCGCCGTACCGAGAACCGACGCGTAGGCGACGACCGGCTCGTCCGACGGACGGTTGAGCGTCACCGCGACGTCGACGGTGCCCGGCCCCGTGCCCTCGTCGACGCGCTGGGCGCCGACGCCGACCGAGGGACGCGTCCTCGACTCGGGGTTTCCGAGCGAGGGCGCGTCGAGCGACAGGTCGGACACGAGCACCGACCCTGCGGTCGTCGCCGCCCCTGCGCCGAGACGGACCTCGCGCAGGTCGCTCACGTCGATACCGAGACCCGCCAGAGGCAGGTTGACCTGCTGGAGCACGATCTTGCCGAGCGTCGCCGCGCCTGCCCCCGTGCTGATCGGCATCCGCCGGAGGGCGAGCGGGTTGAGCTCGGACACCTGCTTGGTGACCGTGGCGCCCGCCCCGTCGACGAGCGTGATGGCGAGATCGGTCTCGGCGGCCATGGTCTCGTCGGCGGCGACCTTCAGCGACAGCCGGTCGTACGCCGAGGCGTCGCGGGCGGCCTTCGGGACGGTGACGCGAACCTCGCCCGCACTGGTCCACGAGAGCTTGCCCATCGGCGACGTCGGCACGTCGCCGCCCCAGTTCATCGGGGCCCAGTGCGGCACCTGGCCGCTGCCGAGCGTGGAGGGCGCGCAGGCGGCGAACGGCTGCGACACCGCGCGTCCGCCCAGGCTCGCGCAGATGCCGAAGGACGCGGCGCCGTACGGGCGGACGTTGCTGCTCGTCTCGGTGAACGTCTCGATGTCCTGGCGGCTGGACGGTGCCTGGACCGCCGTGGTCCGGATGTCCTTGCCGACGAGCGTGCCGGCGACGGCGCCGGTGCCGTCGAACACCGGCAGGAACTGCTTCTCCTCGCCCAGCGTCAGGCGGAAGAACCCGGCGACGAGTGCGGTGCCGACGTCGTACTGGTCGGCGGGGCTGAGGCGGATCGAGGTCTCCGCGACGGCAGCGGACGTCCCGCAGACGGGATCGTTGATGCGGGTGCCGTTCGACCAGTCGTCGGAGACCGCGTATGGGTAGACGCCCGGTGTCCAGACCGTGTTGAAGAAGTTGTGGTTCGCGCCCATCACCCACATCGCCGAGCGGAGCACGTCGTCGTCGAACGCGTAGCGCGAGTCGTCGAACATGTGCTGGCCCTGCTGGTTGGAGACGTCGCCGTCGCAGTACGGCAGGAGCGTCATCATCGTGACGTCCGGGATCGTGAACCGGTTGAAGTCGACCGGAGCGAGCGGCAGGACGGACTTGATCGCCCACGGCTCGTCGAGCGCGGCGTTGAGGACCGCAGCAGACGCCACGCCCTCGCCGCCCCGTGAGTGCCCCATGAGACCGATGCTCGAGAAGTCGAGGCGGCCGACGAGGTCACCAGCGGTCAGCGACGCCTCGTGCGCGGTGTCGAGCATGTCGTCGTCGGTCTCGGCGAGCGCCTGGTCGAGCGTGATGTCACGGTCGGCGGCGTTGTCACGCAGGGAGACGGTCTCGCCCGCGTTCGCCTTCTTCAGCAGCGACAGCGTGTCGAGCGTCAGCTGGCCACGGGTGAGCTGGCCGTAGTCGATCGACAGCTGGTTGTCGTTGGCGTTGATCGCGTTGGCCGAGATCGACACGACCGCGTATCCGTGGCTGGCGAGGGCGCGCGCGGCGTCGTCGTACCCCTGGTAGCTGGGGATGCGGACCTGGTTCGGGCCGCAGGGCCAGCGGGCGGGGTTGGCGGTGCCCTGCGAGCAGGACGTGTGTCGGCCGTGCATGAAGATCACGACCGGGCGTGCGCCGCCGGTACGGGGGAGGTAGACCTTGCCGCGGACCTCGCCGCGGATGCCGCCGATCGAGACAAGGTCGATCGACTGGTCGCCGAAGTCGTAGATGTCCTCGTCCCAGGCGTACGAGCCGAGCGAGCCGGGGTCGTCGTCGAGCTCCGCCTGCGCGGACAGGTCCGGCACGGTGGTCGCGGCGACGCCGCGCGCCTTCGCAGCCGAGTCGACGTCAGCGCTCTCGATGCTGGACCAGCCGGCCTCGAGCGAGGTCGCGGTGAGCACGGCCCGGTCGGTGGTGATGGTCGTCAGGCTCGTTCCGTCGGCGGACTCGGCAGCGAGGCCGACCGCGTGCCCGTCCGCCTCGATGGTCGGCGCGTCGGACTTGATCGGGAGGGGGTCGTCCAGCTCGACGGTGACCTCGTACGCGCCGCCGAGGTCGGTGACGGTCCAGCCGTCGCCCGTCCGTACGGAGCCGGTCTCCGCCGATGCGGGGAGGGGGACGGCGGCGACGGCACTCGTGGCGAGGCCTGCCGCGACCAGGCCGTGCACGAGGCGACGGCCGAGGATGCTTCTTCTCAAGGTGACTCCAGCTCGGCGTCTGTAAGGGCAGACGCTGACCGCGAGGAGCGCTGGTTCGGCTCCCCGCGGAGACGCTAAAAGTCTCCATCGCGTGAATTGAGACGACGGGATGTCAGGAAAGTTAAACCGGTGTCCGGTTTCGGTCACGTGTGATCTTCACGACGCCCCACATATCTTGCATCTGAGATTCCGATTTAAGTAGCGTCGAGTCATGCAGCTCGCGCAGTTCACGGACCTGGGACTCCGGATCGTGATGCGCCTCGCGGTCCTTCCGGCCGGCGAGACGATGCGCACCCAGGACGTCGCCGACCAGATGGCCGTCTCCGCCACCCACTCGGCCAAGGTCGTCGCCCGGCTCGCGTCGCTCGGGGTCGTCGAGACCCGCCGGGGGCGCACGGGCGGGCTCTCGCTCACCGACGCCGGACGCGCCTCCTCGATCGGCTGGCTCGCACGTCAGCTCGAGGGTGAGGGTGAGGTCGTCGACTGCGAGGGCGGCGTGCCGTGCCCGCTGCGTGACGCCTGCCGCCTGCGCGGGCTCCTCAAGCAAGCACGTGAAGCGTTCTTCTCCACCCTCGACGGGCACACGGTGGCCGACATCTCCGGCGACCCGACGGGGCCCGTCCTCCTCACCTTGGCGACGCGATGACGTCGTCACGTCCACCCCTCAGGAAGCGTCAATCCCCCAGGAAGGGAGCCCCCATGCTGTCTGCCACCTCCACCGAGGTCGTACGCGCCACCCTGCCCGTCGTCGGCGGCGCGATCGGTGAGATCACGCCGAACTTCTACCGCCGGATGTTCGCCGCGCACCCCGAGCTGCTGCGGGACACGTTCAACCGCGGCAACCAGGCTCAGGGCGACCAGCAGCGCGCACTGGCAGGGGCGATCGCCGCGTACGCGACCCTTCTCGTCGACCCGGACGCGCCCCCGCCGGCGGCGCTGATGTCGCGGATCGCGAACAAGCACGCCTCGCTCGGCATCCTCCCGGAGCAGTACGCGATCGTGCACGAGCACCTGTTCGCCGCGATCGTCGAGGTGCTCGGGGACGCCGTCACACCCGAGGTCGCCGCGGCATGGGACGAGGTCTACTGGCACATGGCTGATGCCCTGATCGCCGCCGAGAAGGGCCTGTACGCCGGGGCGGGCGTCGAGGCCGGCGACGTCTGGCGCGAGCTCGTCGTCACCGAGCGGCAGCTGGTCTCCACCGACACGGTCGCCTTCACGCTGGCGACGTCCGACGGGGTGGCGCTGCCGACCTTCCTCCCCGGCCAGTACGTGTCGGTCCAGGTGGAGCTCCCCGACGGCGCGCACCAGATCCGCCAGTACAGCCTGTCGGCCGCCCCGGGAGCCGGCGCCTGGCGCATCGGCGTACGGCGGATCGCCCCGTTCGCAGCCGACGGCACGCCGCAGCCCGCGGGCGAGGTCTCGAACCACCTGTACGACAACGTGTTCGAGGGCGACCGCGTCCGCGTCTCGCTGCCGTTCGGCGACCTCACCCTCGACGACTCGTCCGACCCGCTCGTCCTCGTCTCGGCGGGCATCGGGGTGACACCGATCCTCGGCATGCTCGACCACCTCGCGGCGGCACGCGCCGAGCGCCGCGTCGAGGTGATCCACGCCGACCGGACGCCCGCGCGGCACGCCCACCGAGCGGAGCTGTCCGCGCTGGTCGAGCGGATCCCCGGCGCGACGCTGCACACCTGGTACGAGGAGCTCGGTACGAGGGAGCCGCAGGGCCGGGTCCGTGCGGGCCGCGTCGACCTCGAGGCCGTCGAGGTGCCGGCCGACGCGACGGCGTACCTGTGCGGCCCGTTGCCGTTCATGCTCGGCGTCCGCGACGCGCTGGTCGCGCGCGCCGTCCCGGCCGAGCGCATCCACTACGAGGTGTTCGGCCCCGACACCTGGATCCCGTCCGCCTCCTGACCGGAGCGCGTCACGCGAGTCCGGTCAGCTTCGCCAGCAGGTACGGCTCGGTGCCCGCGAGCCCCACCGAGTAGAAGAGGCACACCTGGTCGCGCGATGTCCGTCCGGCCGCTGCACCGTCGAGGACCGCCCCCAGCTCGTGGAGGTGGTCCTCGACGCGTGTCCCGACCACGGTGCTCGGTGGGTCGTACCCGAGGGCCTGCGCCCGCGAGTCGGTGACGACCACGTCGGCGGCGTCGAGCAGGTCCGACCCGATCTCGTGCCGGCCCATCTGCTTGGGCCCGAGCGTGGCGACGTACGCGCCGGGCGTCAGCCAGTCGTAGGAGATGACCGGGCTCGGGCTCGGTGTCGCGCACACGACGAGGTCGGCGCCCTCGACGGCCTCGCGCGCGGAGGTGACCGCTGTGCAGGGGACGTCGAAGTGCTCGCGGGCACGACGGGCGAACCCTGCGCGGTGGCCCTGGTCACGCGCGAACACCCGGACGTCCTCGAGCTCACGCACGGCGTCGATCGCCCACAGCTGCGTCCACGCCTGGGTCCCGGCGCCGATCAGCGCGAGGCGTGACGCGTCGGGGTTCGCGAGGACGTCCGCGGCGGCACCGCCGATCGCCCCCGTACGGCGCGGGCCGAGCTCGGCGCCGATCGCGACCGCATGGACGCGGCCGGCCTCGGCGTCGTGGACGACGACGACCTGCTCCCCGGCGACGAGGCCGAGGGTGTCGTACGCGCGGTAGCCGTACCAGGAGCCGTCGAGGTGACCCGCGGTGACGACCAGCGCGCCGGCGCCGATGTCCGCGGCGACCCGCGCCGGAGCATGGAGGTCACCCCGGTGCGCCGCGACCGCGGCCTCCTTCATCCAGCGCACCGCGTCGGACGCGCGGAGGGTCGCGAGGACCGCGGTGTCGGTGACGAGCTCGACCATGGCTCCACCGTCGCAGAGACGGCTCCGGCGGGCGAGGCGGAGTCCGTGCAGCGGTACCCCGGTGGGAATGAGGGGACCCCGGATAGACTTGAGAGTTCTGTCAAAGGTGTCGTTCCCGAGGAGCTACGTGTCGGACCCAGATACCCCGGTGCCCGCCGAGCAGCGTGAGATCGCTGACGAGCAGGCGTACGTCGACGTCGTCTACGGCCGGCTCGAAGCGTCGACCCAGGCCGCGCAGGCGCTCGCCCGTGAGGGCTACGCGCGCGGCCACGTCGGTCACGAGGGCGGCCTCGTCGAGCGCGACGCGATGGTCTACCAGGCGTCCAAGCGGATCGCGGCGCTCAACGCCGCGCACGAGGGCCTCGTCTTCGGGCGCCTCGACCTGGTCGACGGCGACAAGCGCTACATCGGCCGGATCGGCGTCCGCGACGCCGAGCGCGAGGTCCTCCTCATCGACTGGCGCGCGCCCGCCGCGGCGGTGTTCTACCAGGCGACCGCCCAGGACCCCGCGGGCGTCGTCCGCCGCCGCGTGCTGCGCAGCCGCGGTGCGACCGTCGTCGGTGTCGAGGACGAGCTGCTCGACGGCGACAACGCGCCCGCCGACATGGTGGTCGTCGGCGAGGGTGCGCTGCTCGCGAGCCTGAGCCGCGCCCGAGACGCCTCGATGCACTCCGTCGTCGCCACGATCCAGAAGGAGCAGGACGAGGCGATCCGCGCACCCAGCCGAGGAGCCACCACGATCGGCGGTGGCCCCGGCACGGGCAAGACGGTCGTCGCGCTGCACCGCGCCGCGTACCTCCTGTACGTCGACCGGCGCCGCTTCGAGTCCGGTGGCGTTCTCGTCGTCGGGCCCTCCGGCGTCTTCATGAACTACATCGAGCGCGTGCTGCCGAGCCTCGGTGAGACGTCGGTGACGCTGCGCTCGCTCGGCGAGGTCGTCGACGGCGTCTCCGGACGCCGGCACGATGCGCCTGCCGTCGCGGCGATCAAGGGATCGGCGCGCATGGTCCAGCTCCTGACGCGGGCGGCGCGCGCCGCGCAACCCGGCGAGCCGACCTCGTTCCGCTACTTCTACCGCGACGACGTCCTGCGGCTCGACGACGCCGCCCTCCACCGGCTGCGCCTGCAGCTGCTGTCGGGCCAGCAGCGCAACCGCGCCTACGGCCGCGTCCAGAAGACCCTCCTCGACGCGCTCTGGTCGCAGGTCGAGGGTGAGCGTGCGCTGGAGAAGGAGCGCGACGAGTTCGACAAGGTGCTCACCTCCGATGACGCGTTCCTCGACTTCGCGGCCGCCTGGTGGCCGCCGCTCGACGCCGTGGACGTGTGGGAGTCGCTCGGCGATCCCGACACGCTGCGCCGGCACGCCGAGGGTGTCCTGAAGCGTGCCGAGATCGACCTGCTCGCGTCCGCCTGGCGCAGCGCCGACACCGGCTCGTCGAGCGGCGCGCCGTCGATCGAGGACGTCCCGTTGATCGACGAGCTGCGCTACCTGCTCGGCGAGGTGCCGCCGGACGACGCCGACGACGACCCGTACGACGTCAAGCAGATGATGTCGTTCGAGCGCGAGGAGTCCGCCGTCCGCAAGCAGCGGGCGACCCAGTCGATCGAGGACGACTCGTACGCGCACGTCCTGGTCGACGAGGCGCAGGACCTCTCGCCGATGCAGTGGCGGATGCTCGGACGTCGCGGCAAGTACGCGAGCTGGACGATCGTCGGCGATCCGGCACAGTCCTCCTGGCCGTACCCCGACGAGGCCGCCGCCGCACGGGCCGCTGCCCTCGACGGCAAGGACGAGCACTACTTCCGCCTGTCGACGAACTACCGCAACTCGGCCGAGATCTACGACCTCGCGGCGGACGTCGCGCGGGTCGCGATCCCGGGCGCCGACACGCCGGACGCCGTCCGACGCACGGGGGAGGAGCCGCGCCACGTCGCCGTCTCGCCCGACGAGGTGTGGCCCGCGGTGCGCACGGGCGTCCGCGAGCTCGCGGCGCAGGTCGAGGGCACGATCGCCGTCGTCGTCCCGGCCGAGCGTCGCGTCGAGGCAACCGCCGAGCTCGCCGAGGAGCTCGACGACCTCGATCGTCTGCGCGTGCTCGACGGCCTCGACACCAAGGGCCTGGAGTTCGACGCCGTGCTGGTCGTCGAGCCGGACGAGGTCGTGGCCGAGGCGGAGTCGGGGTGGCGCACGCTGTACGTCGTGCTGACCCGGGCAACCCAGCTCCTGCTCACCGTCGGCTCGACGCGCCGATGGCTGGACCGCGTCGAGGCCTGACCAGGTTCATGTTCGGGCGACCCCGGGTCTCTGCTCGGCGGGCCCAGGCGTCACTGCGGTACGGCGGCGGCGAGGTCGGCGCCCCAGGCGCGGGCGCGTTCGAGCTCGCCGTCCGCGAGCGGTCCCTCGTACCCGTGGACGCCGAAGGTCTCGGCCTTCGCCGCCGGCTCGAAGCCCTGGCTGACGAGCCGCTTGAGTGCCTTCTTGGCGGCCGAGCCAGGGAGCCGCGGGGACACCGTCCGGGTGTCGAAGGTCGCGACGCCCACCGCCGTCCCGGGGAACGGGAGGGCCTCGATCCACTCGCGGATGCCGCTCTCCGGGATCCGCGACGCGCCGCGGTCGCGGGCCGACTCCCGCGTGGCCGCCTTCGACATGCCGAACGCGTGCGTGGGCCCGCCGACCACGAGCAGCTCGGCGGCAGGATCGAGCGGCGTCTGCGGGGACGCCTCCTGCACCGTCACGGCGTCGTCGCCGAGCCGCGTGGCTATCCCTTCGCCGATCGCCCTCGCGACCGCCGCGGTGTTGCCCCAGATCGACTCGTAGACCACCTGCACGCGCGCCATCAGCGACACCCCCAGCCTTACGCTAGGACGTACGGCCGGCGGCCGCGAGTCACAGAGCGTGACTCGCGGCCGCCGAAAGCGTGACTCGTCAGCTGAAGACGCCGAGCTCTCGGATCGAGATCCCGTACTTCGTGGCTCGCTTCTCGCTCACCACCCGGACGAACCGCGCGGACCTCGTGGGGATGCGTACGGCGTCGCTGCCGCCGTTCGACGCGGTGACGGTCGCCCCCGCCGACCACGTCGAGCCGTCGAGCGACGTCTCCACCCGGTAGCGCGACGCGTACGCGTCCTCCCAGTCGATCGTCACGCGGGACACCTGGCGCGGTGTCGCCAGATCGACACGGAGCCACTCGGAGTCGCTGCCCCACGCGCTCGCCCACCGCGTGGAGAGCGAGCCGTCGACCGCCTGCGACGGCTTGAGGCGGCCGAGCAGCGTCCACTCGGTGGAGCTCGCGCTCGCCGTGGAGCCGCGGGCGAGGTTCAGGCCCGGCGCCCACGTGGCCGATGCCGTCCACGTGTCGAGGTACGACTGGGCGCCGGCCATCAGGTCGTCGGTGATCGCGGACCCGGCCTTGCGGCGGAGGCTCTCGATCCAGTCGGGGACCATGCCGTAGTGCGCGACGCCCTCGACGTTGTAGTCCCACACCCGCTGCCCGGTGCGCTGCCGGTCGAGCACCGCGCCGCCGTCGGCGGACGTGAACGGGTAGGTGATCTTCTCGGTGTCGTCCGCAGGGGGCGCGGGAGTCCCGCCGAAGCCGTTCATGTCCATGCCGAACCCGTAGCCGACGCCGTACTTCTGGCGCAGGGCGCGCGTCGCCTGCCAGTCGGCGACGTACTCGCCGGTCGAGTGGCCGTACTGCGTGGCGAAGCCGCCGAGCTGGTACAGCCGCTCAGTCGAGGTGCCGGCCAGCCAGCTGTGGCTCGACAGCGCGCCGGGGTATCCGCCGGCCTCCATGACGTCGAACGCACGATCGGCGGCCTTGGCGCTCATGTGGTCGAGCTCGACCATCATGTTGCGCTGCATCATGCCCTTCAGCGCGTACTCGCCGAGGTCGGAGAGCCCGCGCGGGTTGCAGTGCGGGCCGGTCGGATAGACGGGCAGCAGCGCGGGCAGGCCGGGGATGACCGACAGCTCCTTCGGGATCACGCCGCCGATGACGGTGTTGTCCGGGGTCTCGCCCGGCTTGCACGGCTGCGGGTTCCACCAGGTGCCGGTGGTGAGGAACTGGCCGACGTTGACGATCAGGCCGGTCGTGCCTGCGTCGTAGCGCACGCCGCACAGGGCGTTGTCGAACTTGTGGCAGAGGAACATGCTGCTGACGCCGAGGCTCTTCAGCTCGTCGAGCCCGCGGTCGATGTCGCCCTTGTTGCACTGGGCGACCCCGAGGACCTGCTTGCAGCCGAACGGCTCGGACACCTCGACGCCGAGCACGACGGCGAGCTTGCCCTGCTCGATGACGCTGCGCGCCTGCTGCGGGGTGGTGACGACGCGGAACCAGCCCTTGCCGGCGCCGCCGTACTGGGCGTCGACGTAGTCCTGGAGCTCGTACGTCTTGCGTGCCTCGCGGCGGACCGCGTCCATGTCGTCGCACGGTGCCTCGTTGGGGCCGGCGACGATGCCGAGGATCGTGCACAGCCCGGTGTTGGAGACGAGGTCGTTGACCATCACGCGCTGTCCGCCGCGCCACGCCCGCTCGACCCACTTGTAGTACATCTGCTGGTGCGTGAACGACGAGTACGACGGCCACTCGGGGAACGTCGGCCACCCGGTCGTGTCGTGGGAGTCGAGCGGCCCTGCGCCCTTGGCGGAGTTGGTGAGGTTCTCGAGCAGCGAGACGCCGTGGCCGTCGCAGTCCTTGAGCGCGTCCGCGACGCCGGCGTGGCTGAACGTCGCGCCGCACACCGCGTGCCCACCGAAGCCCTCGTCGGAGAACATGTGCGTGTGCGCGTCGATGTATCCGCGTACGTCGCCGGTCGAGGTCGTGCCCGTGAACGGGGCGCCCGTGACGTTGACCTCGGACTCGACGGCCGGCGGGTTGGTGGGCTCCCACCACTCGCCCTGCGCCTGCGCCGAGGACGTCGTCGCGAGGACGCCCACCAGCGCTGCCAGGACGGCTCCGACCGTCGCCGCGCGCCTGCCCCGTCCGCTTCGTCTTGCGCTGCTTCGCATGGGCTCGACCTCCACTGGGTGTGCAACCGGGTGTGACGCATGTTAGGGGCATCACATCTTGGGCGCCAGTCCAAGTTGACGGTCGTGGTGTAAGGCGGCCGCGCGCCCCTTGCGCGTACGACAGACTGGGGGTGATGCCTTCCCCGAACGAATCCACCGCATCCGGCCCGACCCCCGTACGCCGCCGCCCCCGCCGCTGGCTCCTGGCCGCGGTCGTCGCGCTCGTCGGCCTGGCGGTCGCGTGCGTCGTCGGCATGACCCTGTTCACGCACGCCCACCGCACGGTGCTCGTGGGTGCGCACTCGGGCACGGTCACGCCGACGTTCGACGGCCACGCCACGCTCGACTTCGGATCGGTCCTCCCGAAGGTACGGATGGCGGTCGACCAGCCATTCGACCTCGGGGTGTCCATCGACCTCGGCGACACCGAGGCCGACAGCCTCAACGAGCTCGTCGCCCGCGACGCGGTCATCGCCTCGCAGCCCGAGGCGGAGATCGCGCAGATCAGCAGCGTGGTGCGCGACATCGCGATCACGTCGGCGCTGCGCGGGCTCGGCGCCGGGCTCGTGGTCGCGATCCTGCTGGTCGCGGTGTGGATGCTCGTCGGGCAGCGGCGTCGCAGCGAGGTCGCCGAGCGGGTGCGCAGCGCCGTACGCCGGAAGCGACCGCAGCGCGCGGTGATCGCGCTCGGACTGGCATCGGTCCTTGCCCTCGTCCTCCTGACGTGGCCGGAGCCGCCGGAGGAGACCGTGGCAGACGTGCGGTGGCGGCCGATCGGGCAGGTCTACCCGGAGATCGCCGACGAGGTCGCCGACGTCGACCTGGCCGGGATCGAGGTCTCGTCCGGGAGTGCAACCGACGCAAGCAGGTCGATCGTCGAGTCCGCCATCACGACGTACGACACGTCGGTCAAGTTCTACGGCGCCCTCGCCGACCGCGTCCCCGAGATCGCAGACCAGCTGCGTCAGCCGGAGGACGGGGAGGTCGTCGCCGTCCTCGTCTCGGACCGCCACGACAACGTCGGCATGGACCCGGTGGTGAAGGCGGTGTCCGACGAGGTCGGTGCGTCGCTCCTGATCGACGCCGGCGACGACACGTCGACGGGCGGGTCGTGGGAGGGGTTCAGCATCCGTTCGCTCGCCGACCAGTTCCGTGACATGCCGGTCGTGGCGGTGGCCGGCAACCACGACGAGGGCCCGTACATCGCCGACCAGATGGAGGACGAGGGCTTCACCGTGCTCGACGGCGAGCCGGTCGACGTCGAGGGCATCCGGTTCATCGGGTTCAGCGACCCCCGCAGCTCCGGCCTGACGGCCGGATGGAGCCAGGGCAACACCTCGATCAAGCAGCAGGGCGAGGAGCTGACCACGACGTCGTGCGAGGACGGCGACGTCAGTACGGTCGTGGTGCACAGCCCGACCACGGGCGACGAGGTCGCCGCGTCGGGTTGCGTCGACCTCGTGCTGTCCGGTCATCTGCACGTGCAGCGTGGGCCGACGGTGCAGGTCGCCGAGGACGGTCGCAGGACGGTGAGCTTCACGAACGCCAGCACGGGAGGCGCCGCGTTCGCGTTCGCCCTGGGCAGCAAGCTGCGGCGCCAGGCGCAGGCGACGCTCATCACCTACGCCGACGGCACCCCCGTCGGGTTGCAGCCGGTGAACTTCAACCCCGACGGCACCATCGGCGTCGAGCCGTACGTCGACCTCGCCACGCTCACCGCGCCCACGCCCACGCCCACGCCCACGCCCACGCCCACGCCTACGCCGACACCGACTCCGTGAGCGCGTGCGCTACGCTCTGCCGCATGACCGCACGGACCACGCTCGGTTGGTGGCGCCACCTCTAGGTGGTGTCTCGTGCTGTTCCCCAGACCCCGCCCTCTCGGCCGCGTCTGGAGATCGCGTCGGCCGACCACTCCGTACGAGGACCGACGATGAACGCTCTCGAGCACCTGCTCACCCTTCCCGCGTACGCGATCATCCGTGTGCGCGACTCCGACCGCGTGCTCCTGCTCGGCGGCGGCCGCACCGATGTCGACTCGCTCCTCGACGTCCCGCTCACCGAACCCTCGGCCATGCCGTCGACCGCGGAGGCGTCGACGGGGTACTCGTACGACAGCCTCGTCCTCGTCCCGTACCGCCAGGTGCGCGAGCGGGGCTTCGAGGCGCACGACGACGGCACCCCGCTGTCGGTGATCGCAGCGGAGACGTCGCTCGAGGTCGCGCTGGACGACCTGCTCGCGGCGCTCCCCGACGGCGAGATCGGGCTGGACGACAAGGGCGGGTTCGAGACCGACGACGAGACGTACGCCGCGATGGTCCGCGACGTCATCGACTCCGAGATCGGGCAGGGTGAGGGAGCGAACCTCGTCATCGGGCGCCACTACCGGGCGCGCCTCGCGGACTGGGGTCCGACGGCGGCGCTGACGGTGCTGCGGCGGCTGCTCGAGCGCGAGCGGGGTGCGCACTGGACGTTCCTGATCTTCACCGGCGAGCGCTACCTCATCGGGGCGAGCCCAGAACGGCACGTGAGCGTCGACGCGGGCCAGGTCCGGATGAACCCGATCTCCGGCACGTTCCGCCTGCGCGGCCTCGAGACACAGGCTGATCGCAAGCGCGAGCTGCTGCGCTTCCTCGACGACGAGAAGGAGATCTACGAGCTCTTCATGGTCGTCGACGAGGAGCTCAAGATGATGTGCGACATCTGCTCCGAGGGCGGCATGGTGCTCGGCCCGTTCCTCAAGCCGATGACGCACCTCGTCCACACCGAGTACCTTCTCGCGGGGCGGACCCACCGCGACGTGCGCGAGGTGCTGCGCGACTCGATGTTCGCGGCGACCGTCACCGGCAGCCCCGTGGAGAACGCGTGCCGGCTGATCAAGAAGTACGAGACGGAGGGTCGTGGCTACTACGCGGCCGCGGCGGCGCTGATCGGCCGGGATGCCGACGGTGAGCCGACAGCCGACTCGCCGATCCTGATCCGTACGGCCGACGTCGACCTCGACGGCAACCTCAAGGTGACCGCGGGGGCGACGCTGGTGCGCGACTCCGACCCCGACTACGAGACGGCAGAGACGCACGCGAAGGCGGCGGGAGTGCTGAGCGCGTTCGGCCTCGTGCCTGCGGCGCCGACGCCGCAGGCGGGCTTCGACGCGTTCGCGCACGACGACGAGGTGCTCATCGCGCTCGGGTCCCGCAACCAGCGGCTGAGCCAGTTCTGGCTGTCGGACCAGTCGGGTACGGCGCCGGCCGAGGTGCTCGCGGGACGACGCGCGCTGATCCTCGACAACGAGGACGACTTCGTCAACATGCTGTCGCACGTGCTCGGGGTGCTGGGGATCGCCTCCGACGTGGTCCGGCACGAGGACTACGCCGGCCCTGCGTCGTACGACGGGTACGACCTCGTCGTCGTCGGCCCGGGCCCCGGCGACCCCCGTGATCTCGCCGACCCGAAGATCGCGACCGTCCGCCGTGCCGTCGACGACCTGCTCGCGTCGCGTACGCCGTTCCTCGCCGTGTGCCTCGGGCACCAGGTCCTGTGCGGGGCGGTCGGGCTCGACCTCGTCTACAAGGACATCGTGTTCCAGGGCACGCAGTCGGTGCTGCCGCTGCGCGGACGCACCGAGACGGTCGGCTTCTACAACACCTTCGTGGCACGGGAGCCCGACACCGGGCTGCCCGCCGGCGTGAGCATCGAGACCGATGCGGAGTCGGGCGACGTGCACACCGTCGCTGGGCCGGGATACCGCGGCATCCAGTTCCACGCGGAGTCGATCCTCACCCAGCACGGTGACCGTCTGATCGGCGAGATGGTGGCCGAGCTCCTGGCGTGACTCGAGGGCACCGGGTCAGGGGACGCGGAGCCGCGCGATCACCCCGGCGTGGTCGGTGCCCTCGATCGTGAACGTGTCGGCGACGTACGGCCGAGCGCCGCGGCTGAGGATGTGGTCGAGCGTGACGAACGGTGGCACCAGCGACAGTCCGCGCGGCCAGGTCGGGGCGAGTCGTGGTCCGGCCGCGTCGACGGCGTCGATGAACCCGTCGGACAGCCGCCGGAACACCGGGTGGTCTGCGGACGCGTTGAAGTCGCCCGCGAGCACGACGGGCACGCCCTCGGGCTGCGAGCCGGCCCAGATCCGGAGGTGGTCGAGCTGGCGTCGCCACGCGGACGCGCCGCCCAGGATCGGCGGCCACGGGTGGACGGCGCGGATGCGGACCAGGCGGTTGCCGACGACGAGGTCGGCCGCCGGCTGCTCGAACTCGTACGGCCCGGGCTCGGCCGGGGCGATGACGGCGGCGAGGGGTTCCCCGGCGAGGATCATCGACCCGGCCACCGGGTTGTCGCGGCCGGAGTGCACGCGGAACGGCATGAGGCGTTGCATCCCGGCTGCGTCGAGCGCGGCGAGATAGTCGGCGTCCGCCTCCAGCAGCACGAGGGCGTCGACGCGCCTCTCGTCCACCAGACGCACGACCGCGGCAGGATCCGCCTCACCGTAGTCCGCGTTGAGCGACGCGAGCGTGAAGTCGCGACCGGGTGTGCGGGAGTCGACGGCGCCGCCCGCGTGGGTGAGCGTCGTCGCGGCGACGTACGCCGCGAGCAGCGCCGCCGGCGCGTACCAGGCCAGCACCCGCCACCGGCGAACGACCATCACCGTGACCACGCCCAGCGCAGTCAGCACCACCCACAGAGGAGCGAGCGCCTGTACGGCGGGGACGGTCCCGCGGGCGGTGACGTCGAGCCAGCGCATCGCGAGCGCGACCGCGAGCGCGACCGGGAGACCACGAGCGGCGAGCCGGAGGACGGTGTGCACGGGGACAGTGTGCCGTGCGGCGAGAGGGGCCGGAGCAAAAAACCGAGGGCCGTACGCACGTCGTCGTGCGTACGGCCCTCTCGGGGGGAGGGGGACCTGAGGCGGTCAGGAGCCGAGCGAACCGCCGTCGGAGTCGAGCGTCACGTCGGCCGTCTGCTGCTTGCCGTCGCGGGTGTAGGTCAGCGACACCTTGTCGCCCGGCTGGTAGCCGCGGACGGTGGCGACGAGGGCGTCGGAGGACGCGATGGCCTGGTCGTCGATGCGGACGATCACGTCACCGGTCTCGATGCCGGCCTTGGCCGCGGCGCTGCCGTCGCTGACCGACTTCACCTCGGCACCGATCGTCGTCATGCCATCGGTCTCGACGGCGTCGGACACGGTCACACCGATCCGGGCGTGCTCGACCGTCTTGCCGTCGACGAGCTGGGCGGCGACGTTCTTGGCAAGGTCGATCGGGATCGCGAACCCGAGCCCGATCGAGCCCGACTCGCCACCGCTCGTACGGATGGCGCTGTTGATGCCGATGACGGCACCGTCGGCGTCGACCAGCGGGCCACCGGAGTTGCCCGGGTTGATCGCCGCATCGGTCTGGATGGCCGGGAAGACGTTGCTCGTCTCGGCGCTCTCGCCGGCCTGGACCGGACGGTTCAGGGCGGACACGATCCCGGTGGTCACCGTGCTCTCCAGCCCGAACGGCGAACCGATCGCGACCACCTGCTGGCCGACGCGGAGGTCGGCGGAGCTGCCGAGCTTGGCCGGCGTGAGACCGCTCTTGTCGGCGGCCTTGACGACCGCGAGGTCGGTCACGGGGTCACGCCCGACGATCTCGGCACGGGCGATCGAGCCGTCGTTGAACGACACGGTGATCTCGCCGCCGTCCGCGGCCGCCTCGACCACGTGGTTGTTGGTGAGGATCTCGCCGTCGCTGCTGATGACGATCCCGGTGCCGCTGCCGCTCTCCTGGCCGCCGCGCACGTTGAGCTGGACGGTCGACGGGAGGACGGACTGCGCGACCTTCTCGATCTGGGTCTCGGGGATCGAGCTGTTCGACACGTTCGACGCATCGAGCGACGAGACCTGCGAGCCGGTGCTCGCGTCGTCGGTGAGCGCGTCGTAGCCGGCCGCGCCACCGATGCCGCCCACGATGCCGGCGACGAGGGCGCCGGCGACGACGGCCGCGGCGAGTCCGCCGCTGCGCGTCTTCCTCGGCTTCGACGGCGGAGGCGTCAGCGCGTTCGGGGTGAAGCCGAACGGGTACGGCTGGGTGTGCTCGGCGGGACGCTCCTGCGTGCCGGTGGCGCCGTAGCGGTGCGTGTACTCCGCGCCGGCCGGAGTGCCCGAGGTGCTCGGGTATCCCGCGCCGCTCGGAGCCGCGTAGGAGGGAGTGGGCTGCGGCGCCGGCTGCGGTGCCTGACCCATGGGGTCTGACGGACGGGATTCTTCGTTCATGACCTCAGCATGTCCTGCGTCTCTTAGAGGTACCTGAGACATCCCTAGGATCAGAAGAAGACGTCAGACTGGGTCGGCGGGGGTCGTGCCGTCGTCGCCGAGGCCACGCCCCGGGATCCGCAGCGTCATCAACGCCCCGCCGTTCGGACCGCGGGAGGCCGTGACCGTGCCGCCGTGCCGCTGGGCGGCCTGCGCGACGATCGCCAGTCCGAGCCCGGAGCCGGGAAGGCGTCGGGCGTCACGTGAGCGGTAGAAGCGGTCGAACACGTGGGGGAGGTCCTCGTCGCTGATCCCGGGTCCGGCGTCGGCGACCGTGAGGACGCCGTCGCGGAGGCGTACGTCGATCTCGCCCAGCGGTGGGCTCCACTTGGCGGCGTTGTCGAGCAGGTTCGTGACCGCGCGCTCGAGCGCGCGTGACTCGCCCACGACGATCCAGTGCTCGAGCTGCACGTTCATGCTGATGCCCGGCGCGCGCCGCTGGACGCGTTCGACGGCGGTCTCGATGACGTCGACGAGGTCGATGGGCTCCGGGTCCGGGGCGCCCGCGTCGCGGGCGAGCTCCACCAGGTCCCCGACCAGGGTCGCGAGCTCGTCGAGCTGCGCGTGCACGTCGCCGATCAGCTCCCGGCGCGCCTCGGTCGACATGCCGCCGCGCTGCTCGGCCTGGCCGAGCAGCTCGATGTTCGTCTTGAGCGAGGTGAGCGGCGTCCTCAGCTCGTGCCCGGCGTCGGCGACCAGCTGCCGCTGCCGCTGCTGCGACGCGTCGAGCGCGACCATCATCTGGTTGTAGGCGACGGTGAGACGCGCGAGGTCGTCCCTGCCGTGGACCGCGATCGGCTTGAGCTCCTCGGTACGGGCGACGTGCTCGACGGCCGTCGTGAGCCTGCGTACGGGGCGGAGCCCGCTCGTCGCCACCACCGAGCCCAGCAGCCCGGCGACGAGCACGCCGAACGCGCCGATCGTCCACAGGACCACCCGGAGACGGTCGAGCGCAGCCTCGATGTTCGCGAGCGACTGGCCCAGGACCAGCGCACGGCCGTTGCCGGCGTTGACGGCGACGATCCGATAGCTGGTGCCGCCGATCTGGGACGTACGCAGGGAGTGCGTCCTCGACCCGGCAGCGACCGCCAGCTCGTCAGGCCCGACGAAGCTCTCGAGCCCCGTGTAGTCACGATCGGCCTCGATCACGGCCATGTGGACGTCCGCGGCGAGGAGCGCGGCCTCGGGGAGGCCTTGGATGTCGGACTCGGTGACGACCCCGGCGCGGACGGCGGCCGTCGCACGCGAGACGAGGTTCTCGTCGACCGACGACGTGAACTCCGACTTGACGCTGACGTAGATGATCACGCTCACGCACGCCAGGGTCACTCCGACGGCGACGGTCGTGAGGATCGAGATGCGGGCGGCCAGCGAGACCTGCTCGGTGTGGTCGTGCAGCCAGCGACGCCACGAGCGGGTGCGAGCGGGATCGGTCACGTCGGCGAGCCCGTCGTCACGGCGCAGTCTCCCGGAGGACGTAGCCCACACCGCGCATGGTGTGGAGCAGACGCGGCTCGCCTTCGGCCTCCAGCTTGCGGCGCACGTAGCCGACGTAGACCTCGAGCGAGTTGGCGGTGGTCGGGAAGTCGAACCCCCAGACCTCCTCGAGGATGAACGACCGCTCCAGGACCCGCTTGGGTCGCTCCATGAAGAGCTCGAGCAGCGCGAACTCGGTGCGCGTCAGCGAGATCGAACGCTCGCCGCGGTGGACCTCGCGGGTCGCGGTGTTCATCGTCAGGTCGGCGAACTGGAGGACGACCTCCTCGTCGTCGCCGTCGGGAGCCTGAGCGGCGCGCCGCAGCAGCGCGCGAAGGCGCGCGAGGAGCTCGGCGAGCGCGAACGGCTTCGTGAGGTAGTCGTCAGCGCCGGCGTCGAGGCCGTCGACCCGCTCGTCGACCGCGTCCTTCGCGGTGAGGACGAGGATGGGGACGTCGTTGCCGGCCGAGCGGAGTGCTCGCGTCGCGTCGAGGCCGTCGAGCCGCGGCATCATCACGTCCATCACGATCGCGTCCGGCTTGATCATCGGGACTCGCGCGAGCGCCTCGGCGCCGTCGGACGCGACGTCGACGGCGTACCCGTTGAACTCCAGCGAGCGGCGCAGGGAGTCACGGACAGCCCTGTCGTCGTCGACCACGAGGATGCGCATGGTTGCCAGGGTGCCAGGTCAGGCCGAGGAACGCCTGAGCGTCAGCGAAGAATTCGGACAGTGCCGGGGCGCCTAGCCACCCTGGTCGGGGCGTGGAGCCTCGCCCGCGAGCACGTACGCCGCTGCCGCCACGGCACGCTCGCCGTACCCCCCGCCGAACAGCGCAGCGTGCACCAGCAGCGGGTGGAGCTGGTGCAGCGGCACCCGCGCCTGCCATCCGTCGGCGAGCGGCGCGGCCTCGTCGTACGCGTCGATGATCCGCTGCAGGTGCTGGATGCCGAACAGCGCGAGCATCGCGAGGTCGGTCTCGCGGTGGCCGCCGTGCGCCGCCGGGTCGATGAGGTACGCGCGGTCCTCGGTCGACCAGACGACGTTGCCCGACCAGAGGTCGCCGTGGATGCGTGCCGGCGGCTCGGGCGGCCCGGCGAGCTCGTCGAGGCGTCGCACCACCTCCTCGATGGGGCCGGCGTCCTCGGTGCTCATCGCGCCGCGATCGACGGCGACCTTCAGGTAGGGGAGGATCCGGCGCGTCGCGTAGAACTCGGTCCAGGACGTCGCGGGCTTGTTGGGAAGCGGCACGACGCCGATGTAGCCGTCGCGGGCGAAGCCGAAGTCGTCGGCGCTGGCCGCGTGCGTGGTCGCCAGACCACGGCCGAACGCCTCCGCCGCATCGGTCGTCGCCTTGCCGGGCTCGATCCACGACACCACCAGGCAGTCCTCGGCCACGCCGAGCACCTCGGGCACGAGCGCGCCGCCGGCCTCACCGAGCCACACGAGCCCTTCGGCCTCGGACGTGTAGAAGTCGTGCGGCGCCTGCGGGCGTGTCTTCATCACGGCGCTGCGTCCGTCGGTGAGCCGCAGCCGCGTCGCGGTGTTGGTGTCGCCGCCCGCGACCGACGTCGTCGCGACGACGGTCACGCCGAGCAGTGCCTCGGCCTTCGCTGCGATGCCCCCCATGCGCGCCATGAGCAGACGGTACACAGGAGTGGGGCGCCCTGCCCCTCGTCGTGCGAGGCGGCCTTCCTAGTCGGTGACGTCGGACACGAGGGAAGGCACGCGCTCGACGATGGCGTCGGCGGTGCGCTCGATCATCCGGAGGACGGCGACAAACCCTTCAGGGCCGCCGTACCAGGGGTCCGGGACCTCGTCGTCGCCGGGCCTCGCCACCGGGTCGTACGCGCGGAACTTCTGGACGAGGCGCCGCTCCTGCGGCGTCCGGGCGAGCGCGGTCACGTCGTCGAGGTTGGCGTCGTCCATCGTGAGGATCAGGTCGTGGTCGCCGAACCACGAGGGGGTGATCTGCTGGGCGCGGTGGCGCGACGGGTCGTACCCGTGGTCGGTCAGCACGGCGGCGGCCCGTGGGTCCATCGGCTCACCGACGTGCCAGTCGCCGGTGCCGGCCGAGTCGACGTGGACCACGTCCGACAGCCCGGCGTCCGCGAGCTTGCTCTCCAGCACGACGTCGGCCATGGGGGAGCGGCAGATGTTGCCGAGGCAGACGACAGCGATGCGGAGCGGACCGCTCATGCCGCTGGGTGCCGGGCCCATCTCACTCGGTGTCCACGAACAGTCGAAGCGCCATGTTGACGAGCGAGATCACGATCGACCCCCACAGCGCGACCCAGAATCCGTCGACGTGGAACTCGATCGGCAGCGCGCCCGTCACCCACTCGGTCAGGAGCAGGAGCAGCGCGTTCAGGACGACCAGCAGGATGCCGAGGGTCAGCACGATGAACGGGATCGAGACGAGCTTGAGTACCCGGCCGACGGTGAGGTTGATCGCGGTGAAGACGGCGGCGATGACCAGGAGCGTCCCGGCCTTCTCCCAGCCGTCCTGACTCGCGTCGCCGATGCTGATGCCGCCGAAGATCCACGCGGCGACGGCGATGGCGGCCGCATTGCACAACCAGGTCAGCACGATCTTCATGCGGACCATCCAAGCAGACCGGCGGTGCTGGTCAGCCGGCCACCTCCGGCACCACGCTCGGCGGCGCGGTGCGGGACAGCTGTGCGAGCGCGATGCCGGCGACGACCAGCAGGCCGCCGACCACCTGCACCGCGTTCAGCGACTCGCCGAACCACGCCCACCCGAGCGCGGCCGCGCCGACGGGCTCGAGGGTGGCGACCATCGTGACGACGGTGGCAGGGAGGTACTGGAGCGCGCTGAGCTCCATGAAGAACGGGGTCAGCGTGCCCAGCACGACGACCCACGCGAGCGCCAGCCACAGCGGCACCTCGTACGCGTCGAGGGCCCCGAGCAGGTTGGCCGGAGTGCTCAGGTCCGGAGTGGTCCACACCGGGCTCACGACGTTCATCGCGAGGGCGGCGAACGTGAAGGCCCACACCATCACCCGTACCGGATCGGCGTCCCGCACCCCTTGCTCACCGACCAGGAAGTAGACCGCGAAGCACACGGCGGCGCCCAGGCCGGCGAGCATGCCGACACCGTCGAACGCAAGGCCCTCGGTGATCTGGGCGACGAGGGCGAGGCCGGCGAGCGTCAGCGCGATCGCGAGCCACATCGTGCGGCGTACGTCCTGCTTCTGCACGAAGCGCGCCCACAGGACGACGAGCACGGGCGCGAGGTACTCGAGGAGCAGCGCCATCCCGACGGGGATGCGGTCGATCGCGATGTTGTACGTCCACTGGACGCCCGCCACCCCGACGACGCCGAGCAGCAGGAGCAGGGCGAGCTCGCGGCCTCGGGGGACCCGCAGGGCGCTGCGGTCGGCGACCAGGGCGAAGGCGACGAACAGCAGCGCCGCCCCCGTCGTACGGAGGGTGGTGAGGAGTGCCGGGTCGATCCCGGCCCGCATCACGACCCGGGAGACGCCCGCGTTGACGATGAAGAAGCACGCGCCGCCGACGACCAGCGCGTACCCGAGACCGACCTTCGACTGTCCGCGTGCCACCTCGGGATGCTCTCACGACGGTCAGGGCCGCCCGGAGGGCCGGTCAGGCCGGTTGCGCCGGGGAGGTCCAGATCGTACGACCGTCGGGACCGGTCGACGGCGTGAACGTGCCGGTCTCGACCTGGCGAGCGGTGATCCCCGCCTTCTTCGCGGCCTTGGCGACGCGGTCCCGGAAGTCGAGCCAGGCGGCGCCGTCCGGAGCGCCGCCCTGGTCGGGGGCGGTCGTGGCGCCGAGCGCCACCTCGCCGGTCGGCGTACGGACGAAGGCTGCCGATGCGGCGTACTCCTCGAAGCCCGTCATCAGCGCCCACCGGGTCGGGCCGACCTGCTTGCTCATCGTCTTGGCGGCGACGGCGTCGACCAGGCCGGTCGCGGTCTGCGGGTCGGTCTCGAGGACCACGCCGGTGCCGAGCCACGTGTGTGCTCGCGAGGCGCCACGCTCGGCGCCTCGCTGCGCGTTGCGGGCGTTCACCTTCCGCTTCATGCTGCTGCGGAGCTGCGCGAGACCGACGATGACGACGAGGAGAACGACGCCCAGGAGCAGGGTTGAGGTGGGCATGAGGGCTCCCGAGAATGGCGAGGCGGGCGGGGAGTGGCGATGCTAGCGGACCGTCGGCGCTCAGCTCATGTCGAGCGGTTGTGCCGTGGACTCGAGCACGGAGAGCCACAGGTCGCCGTCGGGGGAGACGGAGTGGCGACGCTCGATCACGAGCGGGATCGGCACGTGCACGAAGCGGTGGCGGCGTCGTCCGACGACCATGTCGGTGCGGCCGGCCATCGCGGCGTGGACGGCCACCTGGGCGAGACGCGCGCAGTAGACCGAGTCGGAGGCGTCTGCCGGGACCGCGCGGATGCCGTAGCCGGGTTCGAGGAACTTCAGGGTGAGCGGCTCCCCGCGCTCGCGGAAGTCGTCCTCGATGGCCTCGCGCACGATTGTGGCGATGTCGCCGAGCCGGCTGTTGCCGGACGCGTCGGACTTGCCGGTGGCGCGTACGTGCTCCTGGCCGGCGCCCTCGGCGAGGACGATGACCGCGCTCCCGTGCTCGCGCACGCGCCGCGCGAGCGAGCGCAGCAGCCCGTTCTCGCCGTCGATGCTGAAGGGGACCTCGGGGATGAGCACGAAGTCGGCGTCGTGGTTGGCGAGCGCGGAGTAGCACGCGATGAAGCCCGCGTGCCTCCCCATCACCTTGACGAGGCCGACGCCGTTCTCGGCCGACTCCGCCTCCACGTGCGCGGCGGTGATCGCCTTGGCAGCCTCGGCGAACGCGGTCGCGAAGCCGAAGCTCTGCCCGATGTGGGGGATGTCGTTGTCGATGGTCTTCGGGATGCCGACGACGCCGATCTCGAGCCCGCGGTCGGCGATCTCCTCGACGATCCGGTGGGCGCCGTGCATCGAGCCGTCCCCGCCGATGACGATGAGGGCGTCGACCTCGAGCTCGACGAGGCGGTCGACGATCACCGCCGGGTCCTGGGCTCCGCGCGACGTGCCCAGGATGGTGCCGCCGCGCTCGTTGATGGATCCGACGAGCCCCGGGGTCAGGGTCACGGGCTCGAAGCCCAGCTCGGGTACCAGCCCGGCGTACCCGTTGCGGAAGCCGGTGACCCGCGTGACTCCGTAGTGCGTGTAGAGCTCCAGCGTCACCGCGCGGATCACGTCGTTGAGGCCGGGGCAGAGACCACCGCAGGTGACGACGCCGACGTGCGTGGTCGCCGGGTCGTGGAAGATGCGGGCGCGGGGGCCGCCGGGCTCGAAGGACGGCCACCGCTCGACGGGCTCGCCCCGCTGCTCCAGGAGAGAGATCGTGTCGTCGTACAGGACGCGGTCGTCCTCGGAGACGTAGTACTCGTTGGTCTTGCGTCCCGCGACGTACGACCCCAGCGGGGAGTCGTGCCGGGAAGGCCCGAGCGAGGAGACCTGGAGGTCGGCGAGCGTGGTCACGGGACGAGCGTAGGCAACCCAGGCCCGTCCGCGCCTCCCCGTGCCTGCTGCCCTGGCTGGTCATTCTGCGATCTGGTGTCGGGATCGCTTGTCAATCTGATACCCCTTTAGAGGGGTAGATAGGCAGACTGCTATGATCGAACCTGCTCGGCCTTTCACTCTGTCTATTATGTTGTTTCTCAGGAAAAAATGGATCTCTCGCTTCTCCTCGGCTTCGCCGGCCTCTGCGTGCTGCTGGCGCTGACGCCCGGACCGGACACGTTCCTGGTGCTGCGCTTCAGTCTCGGTGGCACTCGTGCCGGGCTGGCCGCGGCCACCGGATCGGCGACCGGTTCGCTGCTGTGGGCGCTCGCGGTCGCCGCGGGCCTCGCGACCCTGCTCGAGCAGTCTGCCGAGGCGTACCGCGTCGTCAAGATCGCGGGCGGCCTCTACCTCCTGTGGCTGGGGGTCCGTGCACTGATCCGGCGCGGACGCGGTGTCGGCGACGTCGACGGCGCGTACGGCGTCCGCCCGGCGGCGGCGATGCGCGCGGGTCTGCTCTCCAACGTGCTGAACCCGAAGGTCGGGCTCTTCTTCGTCGCGATCGTGCCGCAGTTCCTGCCCGGCCACGACGTGACGCTCGGAGCGACGCTCCTGCTCGGGGCGATCTTCGCCGCGATCGGCTTCGTCTACTTCGCCCTCATCGCGGTCGCGGCCGGCAAGGCGATCGGCTGGCTGCGTCGCCCGCGGGTGGAGCAGGCGATCGATCGCGGCAGTGCGGGCATCATCGCGACGCTGGGCGTCACGACGCTCGTGTCCGCGACCCGCTGACCGTCCGATCGCGCGTCAGGGGCCGAGCGGGCGCGGCTGCTCGCGTACGACCTCGCGCGCGTCCTTGTCGTCGCGCAGCCCCTGGTAGCGCGGATGGCGCAGGCGCCCGGCTCCCGTCCACTCGCTGAACCCGATCTGGACCACGAGTCGCGGCTCCACCCAGTGCGTCTGCGCCGGGCTGGTGCGGCTGGCCTTGCGGATCTCGGTCGCTGCTTCCGTGAACGGGTTCTCGGCACGGGCGAGGGGAGCGAGCAGCGTGCCGAGCCGAGCCAAGGTCGCTTCGTCGAACCCCGTGCCGACCTTGCCCGCGTACTGCAGCTCGTCTCCGTCGTAGTAGCCGAGAAGGAGTGCGCCGAGTCCCGAGCGGGCACCCTGAGGGTCGGTCCAGCCGCCGACGACGAGCTCCTGGCCGCGGACGACCTTGAACTTGAGCCAGTCCGGCGAGCGCCGCCCGGGCTGGTACGTCGACGCGGCGCGCTTGGCCATGACGCCTTCCCAGCCGGCGCGCCCGGCCTGGTCGAAGAGCGCGAGGCCATGCTCCTCCTCGTGCTCGCTGAAGCGGACGACCGGCGAGTAGGAGAACGCGTCGCGCAAGGCGTCCTTGCGGGCGGTCAGCGGGAGCGGGCACAGGTCGTGGCCGTCGAACCGCGGCAGGTCGAACGCCCAGAAGGCGAGGGTGACACCAGCGGTCGCGATCGTCCGTGCGTTGGTGACGTGCATGCGCTTCTGCAGGTCCTCGAAGCTCGTCTGGTCCCCGCGCATCGCGCACAGCTCGCCGTCGATCGCCCAGTCCTTCGCGGAGTCGAACGCGCTCAGTGCGTCGACGATCTCGGGATAGCTTGCGCTGACGTCGATCCGGTTGCGGGTCCACAGCCGGACGGTCGCGCGTTCCCGGATCGCCATCAGCCGCTCGCCGTCGAGCTTGCGCTCGAACACCCAGGACGGGTCGTCGAAACGCCGCGACGACAACGTCGCGAGCATTGGCGCGATCCAGAGCCCGGCCACGAGACGACCGTACGACGAATCACCCGCGCGCGCGGGTGATGGCTCAGACGTGCCAGGCGCCGACCCACTCCTCCCAACGCGGACCGTCGGCAAGTGAGGCGTCGGTGCGAGCGTGCTCGCGCAACCCGCGCATCACGAGGGCGAGATAGCGCAGGTGGAGGGCATCGGCCTCCGCGCGAGGGAAGGGGAGCGGTGGGCGCAGGTGCGTCAGCAGCTGCATGACGTCCGCGGCGGTGAAGCCCGCCGGCAGGACTCCGGCGGCGCGGTCGCGTGCGACGAGCCGCTCGAGGCCGGCGTGCAGGTCGTCGGACGCCGCGGCCAGCTGAGGAGGGAGCGGGCCTCCGGCGCCGGGAGGTCGCAGCAGCGGCCCGGTGGCTCCGGTGATCTGCCGGGCGAGGAACGCGGCAACGGCGCCGCCTGCCTCGTTCGTCTCTGCCTCGCCAGTCTCCGCCTCGTCCGCGATGTCGCTGGCGAGCTGGGCTGCCTCGCGGACCGCGTGGACGTGGAGCGCCTCGACGAGGGCGTCCTTGGTCGGGTAGCGGCGGTAGATGGACCCGACGCCGACCCCAGCCTGCCGTGCGACGGCAGCGATGGACGCGCCAGGGCCCTGGGTCGAGAAGACCTCGCGCGCAGCGGCTAGCACGGCGGAGTCGTTCGACCGAGCCTCGCGCTGGCGACCGGGAAGGGGGCGGTCGGGGAGGTCGGGCATGGCCACACTTTATCTGTGGCGACGGGTGCTATCTTGAAGCGGAACGGAGATTCCGTTCCGATTCATCGAGAGCGAGCGATCCGTGCCACCCTCCACTCCTGTCACCGACGCTGCCGTGTCGATCGACCCCGGCGCTGTGGCGAGCCGCGAACGCCAGGCCGAACCGGCCACCACCGCACGCCCCGGCCTGTTCATCTTCGCGCTGAGCGCGGTGGTGTTCTCGTTCTCGCTCATGCAGACGCTCGTCGTTCCGGCCCTGCCGACACTCGGTCGCGAGCTCGGCGCGACCGGGCAGGGCGCCGGCTGGATCCTCACGGCATTCCTTCTCGCCGGCGCGGTCCTCGCTCCGGTGGTCGGGAATCTCGGCGACCGGCTCGGGCACCGCCGTGTCCTGCTCGCGGTCGTGCTCGTCTTCGCCGCCGCGACCCTCCTGGCTGCCCTTGCGCCCAACCTCGGGCTGCTCCTCGTGGCACGCGTGGTGCAAGGCGTCAGCACCGCCACCTTCCCCCTGGCGCTCGCTCTCGCGGGCGGCATGCTGCGCGGTCCGCGACTCGCGGCAGCCTTCGGGTGGATCCCCGGGATGATCGGTCTCGGCGCCGGGGTCGCGCTCGTCGTCGGTGGCGTCGTGGTCGACACGCTGTCGTGGCGCTGGCTGTTCGCCCTCGGGGCGGTCCTGATCCTGGCGTCCGCCGCGATGGTGATGGCCTGGGTGCCCCGCGCCGGTGCGCCGGCCGTCACGCGGCCGACCGACTGGCCTGGGATCGTGCTGCTCGCAGGCGGCCTCGTCGGGGTGCTGCTCGCGGTGTCGCAGGGCGGCACCTGGGGCTGGGGCTCGTCGCTGACCCTCGGGGTCGGCGCGGCGGGCGTCGCGCTGCTCGCGCTGCTGGTGCTCGTGGAGCTCCGCACGGCGGCGCCGGTGGTCGACGTACGGACGTTCCGTCACGGCCCGCTCGTGCTCATCAGCCTGCTCACTGTGGCCGTCGGCTTTGTCCCGTACGTCTGCTACATCGCGTTGCCGCTGCTCATGCAGGCGCCAGCCGGCACAGGGTACGGGCACGGCATGAGCGTGACCGCCTCGGCGCTCGCCATGCTGCCGAGCGCGGTCCTGGTCTTCCTGGGAGGGCGGACGACCCCGCTCCTGGTCGCCCGCTGCGGCGCCGGCGGCGCGGCGACGGTGGCCGCCGCGGTCATGGCGGTCGGAGCGGCCGGTCTGGCACTGTGGCCGACCACGCCGTGGGCCGTGATCGTGGGCTTCTCGATCCTCGGCTACGGCAACGGGATCGGGTACGCGATCTGCGCTCGACTCGTCATGTCCTGGTCGCCGGCGGCAGAGGCCGGGGCGGCCACGGGCCTGAACAGCGTCGTACGCACGATCGGCTCGGCTGCCGCCGCTCCGATCGTCACTGCCGTGCTGTCGGCAGGTGCTCTTGCGGGGCACGACGTCGCGCACTCGTACTCGCTCGTGTTCTGGGTGGCGGCCGGAGCGAGCCTCGTCGGCGTCGCTGCCGCCCTCGCGCTGACGGCACGATCGCGCCGCGACGACACCGTCGCGAGCTAGGGGTCGGCCGCGAAACGACCGTACGACGAGATACCTGGTCTGCGCTCTTGACCGCGCGGCATGGGAGGCGACAACCTCTAGCACACAACTTGGAACGCCGTTCCGAAACAAGGAAACAGGGGATCCCATGCGTCTGAGACGTACTGCCCACCTCGCCCTCGCCGCAGCGCTGACCGCAGCCGCCAGCGGGGCCGTCCTCGCCGGCACGAACGCCACCGCCAACGCCGCGACCGGTGTGGCGCACTACTCCACCCAGGTGACCAACGACGGCGCCGACGTCTACTACCCGGCCGGTGCCACCGGTGAGCTTCCCGTCGCCCTTCTCATGCAGGGCGCGAAGGTCCACCGGATGTACTACGCCGAGTACGCCAAGGCCGTCGCCTCGTACGGCTTCGTCGTCGTGGTGCCCAACCACAAGCGCCTCGTGTTCTTCGACCAGAACTACTACCCGTCCCAGAAGATGCCTGCCGAGGCGCTCGAGTGGATGGACGACGAGAACGCCAGGACCTCGTCGCCGCTCGCCGGGAAGATCGACACCGACACGCTCGTCCTGCTCGGGCACTCCTTCGGCGGCGCCGCCGCGCTCGGCGTCGCGGAGGAGTCGTGCGGGATCCCGTTCTGCACGACGCTCGGCTACTCGCTCCCCGGTGAGGTGAAGGCCGCCTCGCTGTTCGGGACCAACAACAAGTCCCCGCTGTTCGGCAACACGGCGAGCATGGACAACCAGATCCCGGTCCAGCTCGTCCAGGGTGCCGCCGACGGCATGGCCCTGCCGGCCGACGCCGAGGCGTCGTACGCCGCGCTCGAGAACGGTCCCAAGCAGATCGTCCGCGTCGCCGGGGTGAACCACTACGGCATCACGAACGTCCAGAGCCCCTCGGGCGCCGAGGCCGAGACGAGCGCCCAGGCCGTCTCGCAGGCCGCCAGCATCGACACGACCGCGCGCTGGGCCGCGCAGTTCCTCAAGGCGCAGCTCGGCGACGCCGCCGCCGCCGACTACGTCTACTCGAGCGGTGACGCGGCCGATGCCGGTGTCACGGTGAGCACCACGATCGGCTGACGTCGTACGGGGTCCCGGACGGTAGGCCTGCCGTCCGGGATCCTGTGGTCGCGGTGCTAACCTGGCTGCACGATGTGAGCCCGCTCACATCTCGTGGCTCGTACGCCCAAACACCGTCCGGTCGGCGTGCCACGTCTCAGATCCGTCGGCTGCGGAGACCCCGCGCCGCGAACGCGAGGAGTGCTCATGGCCGACCTTGTCGACCCCCCGCTCGTCCAGCTGCTCACCCCCGAGGGAGAGCGAGTCGAGCACCCCGACTACCGCTTCGACGGTGACGACCAGACGATCGCCGCGCTCTACCGCGACCTGGTCCTCACCCGTCGCGTGGACACCGAGGCCACGGCGCTCCAGCGCCACGGCGAGCTCGGCATCTGGGCCTCGCTCCTCGGCCAGGAGGCCGCGCAGATCGGCTCCGGCCGCGCGCTCGCCCCGCAGGACTTCGCCTTTCCGACCTACCGCGAGCACGGCGTCGCGTGGTGCCGCGACGTCGACCCGATGGCGCTGCTGCGCCTCTTCCGCGGCACGGACCAGGGCACGTGGGACCCCGACGAGCACAACTTCGGCCTCTACACGATCGTGATCGGCGCGCAGACGCTCCACGCGACCGGGTACGCGATGGGCATCCAGCGCGACGGCGCGGTCGGCACCGGCGAGGCAGGCCGTGACGCGGCCGTCGTCGCGTACTTTGGCGACGGCGCCACCAGCCAGGGCGACGTCAACGAGGCCTTCGTGTACGCGGCGGTGATGAACGCCCCCGTCGTCTTCTTCTGCCAGAACAACCAGTGGGCGATCTCCGAGCCGACCACGCGGCAGACCCGCGTGCCGCTCTACCAGCGGGCAGCCGGCTTCGGGTTCCCCGGGGTGCGGGTCGACGGCAACGACGTGCTCGCCGTCCACGCGGTGACGACGGAAGCGCTCCAGAGGGCTCGCGAAGGAAGCGGCCCCAGCCTGATCGAGGCGTTCACCTACCGCATGGGCGCGCACACCACGACCGACGACCCGACCCGCTACCGCCACTCCGACGAGGTGGAGCGCTGGAAGCTGCGCGACCCCCTCGAGCGGGTGCGCGCCTACCTGCGCCGGGTCAACGCGGTCGACGAGGCGTTCTTCACCGACATCGAGGCCGAGGCGGAGGAGCTGGGCGTCCGACTGCGTGCTGAGGTCCGCGCACTGCCGGATCCCGACCCCACCACGTTGTTCGGCAACGTCTTCACCGAGCAGACGCCGGAGCTCGCCGCCGAGCAGGAGGAGTTCCGCTCCTGGTCCGCGAGCCTCGAGACGGAGGTGGCCCGATGACCGCGACGACGATGAGCATGGCCAAGGCGCTCAACGCAGGCCTGCGGCGCGCGATGGACGACGACTCGAAGGTCGTGCTGATGGGCGAGGACATCGGCCGGCTCGGCGGAGTCTTCCGGATCACCGACGGCCTCCAGAAGGACTTCGGCGACGAGCGGGTCATCGACACACCGCTCGCCGAGTCCGGCATCCTCGGCACGGCGGTGGGCCTCGCGCTGCGCGGCTACCGGCCGGTGGTCGAGATCCAGTTCGACGGGTTCGTCTATCCCGCGTACGACCAGATCGTCAGCCAGGTCGCGAAGTACCGCTACCGCTCCGGTGGACGTGTCGGGATGCCGATCGTGATCCGCATCCCGTTCGGCGGCGGGATCGGTGCCGTCGAGCACCACTCCGAGAGCCCGGAGGCGCAGTTCGCGCACACGCCCGGCCTCAAGGTCGTCGCGTGCTCGAACCCGCGCGACACGTACTGGATGATCCAGCAGGCCGTCGCGTCGCCGGACCCGGTCGTGTTCCTCGAGCCCAAGCGGCTCTACCACTCGACCAAGGCGGAGATCGACGTCGAGGCCACGCCGACGCCGCTGTTCTCCAGCCAGGTCGTACGCCCGGGGACCAGCGCGACCGTCCTCGCGTACGGGCCGGCCGTCTCCGTCGCCATGGGTGCCGCGGAGGCTGGGCTCGCCGACGGTCTCGACCTCGAGGTCATCGACCTGCGCACGCTCTCGCCCCTCGACATGGGGCCGGTGCACGAGTCGGTCCGCAAGACCGGCCGCGCCGTCGTCGTCCACGAGGCGCACCGCAACCTCGGGATGGGTGCCGAGATCGCCGCGCGCATCAGCGAGGAGTGCTTCTACTCGTTGGAGGCGCCGGTCCTGCGCGTCGGAGGGTACGACACGCCGTACCCGCCGAGCCGTGTCGAGGAGGCCTGGCTCCCCGATCTCGACCGGGTGCTCGACGCTGTCGACCGCAGCCTGGCGTGGTGAGCGCGATGACGACGAACGAGTACAAGCTGCCCGACCCCGGCGAGGGTCTGACCGAGGCCGAGATCGTCTCGTGGCACGTCGCGGTCGGCGACACGCTCGCGGTCAACGACATCGTCTGCGAGGTCGAGACGGCCAAGTCGATCGTGGAGCTTCCGACGCCGTACGCAGGGGTCGTCACGGCGCTCCTGGTGGCCGAGGGTGAGACGGTGGCCGTCGGCACGCCGATCATCGCGGTGTCCGACGGCGTCGCCGACGAGGCGCAGGGCGAGGCGACGCCCCCACCGCGGCCGGTCGAGGAGTCGATCGAGGCGCCGCCGGTCGCCACGCTGGTGGGATACGGGCCGCGTGAGCGCGAGACCGTACGCAGGCGCCGCAGGTCGGCGCCGACGCCGCCCGCGACGTCCCCGGCCCCGCCGGTCGAGCCGGCCCCGCTGGTCGAGGCGACTCCACCCCCGCTGGTCGAGGCGCGAAGCGATCGAGACCCCGCGACCCTCCGTACGCTCGCCAAGCCCCCCGTGCGCAAGCTCGCCAAGGATCTCGGCATCGATCTGCGCGAGGTCCCGCCGGGCGACGGCGGGATCGTGCGACGCCCGGACGTGGAGGCGTATGCGAAGCAGATCGGTGGGGGCGGGGTCTCGATCGACTCCGTCGCCTCGACCAGCGGGGGTGGGGAGGCCGCCTCGACCAGCGGGGGTGGAGTCGCCTCGACCAGCGGGGGTGGGGAGACCGGCGGAGGCAACGGCCGTGAGACCCGCGTGCCGGTCAAGGGCGTCCGCAAGGCGACCGCCGAGGCGATGGTGGCGTCGGCGTTCACCGCGCCGCACGTGACCGAGTGGCTGACCGTGGACGTGTCCGCGTCGATGGAGCTGCTGGACCGGCTGCGTGCCGACCGTGCGCTGTCCGACGTCAAGGTCTCGCCACTCCTCCTCGTGATCAGGGCGGTCTGCCTCGCGCTGCGGCGCACCCCGGAGATGAACGCGACCCTCGACGAGGCGCGCCAGGAAGTCGTCCTCAAGCACGACGTCAACCTGGGCATCGCGGCGGCCACGCCGCGCGGCCTTCTCGTCCCCGTCGTGCGAGATGCCGACCGTCTGCCGATGCGCGGCCTCGCCGAGGCGGTCGGTGAGGTCGTCCAGACCGCGCGTGCCGGCAAGACGCAGCCCGCCGACCTCGCAGGAGGGACGTTCAGCATCACCAACGTCGGTGTCTTCGGCGTGGATGCGGGCACCCCGATCCTGGTCCCCGGACAGACCGGGATCCTCGCCTTCGGCGCGATCAACCGGCGGCCGTGGGTGGTCGACGAGCAGATCGTGCCCCGGTGGGTCACGACGCTCGCGGTGTCGTTCGACCACCGGGTCGTCGACGGAGAGCAGGGATCCCGCTTCCTCGCGGACGTCGGACGGCTGCTGGAGGATCCCGCCAACGCGCTGGTCCTCTGAGCGACCCTGTGTCACATCGTCACCACTAGCGCAAGTGCGTCAGGTGGCGGGATTACGCCAGTTCCTGGGATTTCCTGCCGAGCCTGATGCCGAGTCGTTACGTTTCGCCTGATGACCGGTGCCGGGGGGCGAAGGGGTGATCCGGTGGCTGCCGAATCCAGAGAGGTCAGCGCGTACGAACGCGTCGGATGGTTGCTGCGTCAGTGGCGGCTGATGTCGCCCGACGCCGACCTGCGCAAGCTTCAGCCGTTCGCAGAGGTGCTCGCCCAGCACGGGCATCGCGCCGACGCGTCCCGGGTGAGTCGCTGGGAGTCGGGGCGCCTGCGCGTGCCCGAGTCCGTCCTCACGTCGTACGAGGAGATCCTCGGCCTGCCGCGTGCGGGCCTGACGGCGCTGTGCGAAGGCATCGCCCGTTCGTGGGGAGCACGACCGCCCGCGCGCAGCGTCGCCGTCTCCGACGAGATGCTGGCGGCTGCCTTCAGCGCGGTCCAAGGGGCCGCCGTCGAGGGTGTGGACTGGTTCGAGTGGGCCGGCTGCCTCGCCGCGGCGGACGCCGTGCCGGAGTCGCAGGTCGACGCGCTCGACGCGTTGATCCACCAGCTCGTCAGTGAGGCGTCCCGCGCCAACGGGCTCGCGCTCGTCACGCGGTTCGAGGCGCTGCGACGCCTCATCGAGGTCCCGCACCTCCAGGCCCGGACGATGCGCGCCGTCGGCGGTCAGGTGATCGACCCGGACGCCCAGGCCACGCTCGTCCCGGTCGTGCTCATCGCCGACGTGCGCGCGGAGAAGGCGGTCAACACGCTCATCTCGCTGCTGACGCAGCCCTCGGCGCAGCTCCAGCTCGGCGCGACGTGGGGCCTGCACCGCAAGCTGAGCCGCCACGAGGTGACGCCGGCGTCGATGGCTGCGCTCGAGGCGCAGCTCGCCCAGATCATCTTCGACGGCAGCAACGAGGGGGCGCTCCTGCGGATCAGTCCGCTCCTCGAGGTCCTCCCGCAGCCGACGGCAGATCGGCTCCGCGGGCTGCGGCCGCAGCTCTTCCCGACCCGACCCCGAGGAGTCGCCGGCTCCGCGACCAACCGCGCCACGCTGCTGGCCACCGCGGTGCGGGGTGCCACGGCCCGCATCGAGGCGTTCACGGGTCGCGAGGTCGACCCGGTCGGCCGCGCCATCATCGAGGACGCCTACAACGCCACCAGCCACGACGTGCGACACCAGTCCGCACTGGTCCTCGCCCGCAGTCCGTACGCTGCCGCGCTCGGCGAGGTCCTCGTCGAGCAGACCCAGCCCAACCGGTGCTTCGACGGTGCGCCGGGAGTCCTTCCGTACCTCGTGAGCAAGGCGGAGCGGGACTGCCTCATCACGCGGCTCGGTCTTCCGGGCGTCGACCTCCGTCAGACGCTGATCGCCCTCGCGCACGTGCCGGGCGGGCCGGCCCCGGGTGTCGGCGAGCTCGTCGACCACGCGGACCTCGGCGTCGCGGCAGCCGCCCTGTTCGCCGCGGGCATGCAGCAGGACCCGATCCTGTCGGTGCTGGCGAAGGACCGCAGCCGTTCGCCGGGCATGCGTGCGGGTGCCCGGTGGTGGCTCGCCCAGGGCGGTCGCGTCGACGACCTCCGCGTCGTCTGATCCGACCCGGTCACGGGGTAGCCTTCCGCCTGCTGGCATCATGTATGCAACATGTGTGCATCACCGCGCGATCCTGCGCCCTCCGCCTCTGCTTCCGTTCCGACGAAGACGTCTGCGACCGAGCGGACGTACGCGTCGCTCAAGCGCGCCATCCTGGTCGGTGAGCTCCCCGGCGGGGAGGAGCTCGGTGAGGTCGCACTCGCCGAGCGGCTCGGATGCTCCCGTACGCCGGTCCGCGAGGCGTTGCTGCGCCTGCAGACCGAGGGCCTCGTGCGCATCTACCCGAAGAAGGGCGCGATCGTCCTTCCGGTGACCAGTGCCGAGGCGGACTCCGTGTGGGAGGCGCGCGCGCTGGTGGAGCAGTGGGCGGCGCCGCGCGCGTTCCCGGCGGGCGCCCGGATCCGCGCAGACCTCGACGCCCTCGTGGACGCGGCGGAGCAGCACCGCGCCGACGGCGACCTCGCAGGGTTCACCGCTGCCGATCGCCAGTTCCACGAGGTCGTCGTCGACGCTGCGGGCAACGCGCACGTGTCCCGCTTCTACGGCAGCCTCCGGGAGCGCCAGATGATGGTCAACGCCGCTGCGATGGGGATGTCGCCCGAGCGCATGGAGAGTGCCGTACGCGACCACCGCGAGCTGGCGCGCCTGATCGCCGGCGACGACCTCGATGCCTTCGTCGCCGCGGTCGACGCCCACCTCGCCAGCAGCCGGCACGCCGTGCTCGGGTTCGGAGCGCTCGCGTGATCGCGCGCATCTCCCGCCGCCTGGGTCTGCGGCGCGGCCCGTACGCGGTGTGGATCGTCGCGCTCGCGGTCTACGGCCTCGCCGTCTTCCACCGGTCGTCCCTCGCCGTCGCCGGTCTCGATGCCACCGACCGGTTCGGGATCGGCGCGGCTCAGCTGTCGACGTTCGCGGTGCTGCAGCTCGTCGTCTACGCCGGGATGCAGGTGCCGGTCGGCCTCGCGCTCGACCGGTTCGGCCCACGGTCGGTGATCCTCACCGGCGTCGTCACGTTGAGCGCGGCGCAGGTCGTGTTCGCGTTCGCCGAGTCGTACCCGGTCGCGCTCGCCGCCCGGATCGCGGTCGGCGCCGGCGACGCGATGGTGTTCGTGTGCGTGCTGCGCCTGGTCGCGAACTGGTTCGCACCACGCAGGGTCCCGATGATGACGCAGCTCACGGGCATCACCGGCCAGCTCGGCACGATCGTCGCTGCCGTCCCGATGACCTGGGCGCTGCATCACCTCGGGTGGTCGCGTGCCTACCTCGTCACCGCGGCGGTGGGCGTCGTCCTCGCGGTCCTGCTGCTGGTCGTGGTCCACGACGCGCCCGGCTCGCGGCGGCGGCTCGGTCCGCCGCTGGAGCTGCGGGGACTCGGCGGCCGGATCCGGGACGCCTGGGGCGACGACGGCACGAGGCTGGGCTTCTGGACCCATTTCTCCACGCAGTTCAGCGGCACTGTGCTCGCGCTGCTGTGGGGCTACCCGTTCTTCGTCCGCGGCGAGCACACGAGTCCGGCGTTCGCGGCGATGCTGCTCACCGTGCTGACCGTCGCGACCATGGCGGTGGGCCCGATGCTCGGCTGGATCACCGCGCGCCGGCCGTACCACCGGTCGACGACGACCCTCACGATCATCGCGGCGATCGCAGTGACCTGGGCGGTGGTGCTGCTGTGGCCCGGCGACGCGCCCGCATGGCTGCTGGTGGTGCTGGTGGTCGTGACGGCCGTCGGTGGTCCGGCGTCGATCGTCGGCTTCGACTTCGTCCGGACCCTCGGCAGCGCCGAGCGGGCAGGCCTCGCGACCTCGCTCGTGAACACCGGAGGCTTCATCGCCTCGCTGCTGACAATGCTCGCGATCGGCATCGTGCTCGATCTGCTTACCCCGTCCGGCGCCGACGCGTACTCGTCGGGTGCGTTCCGGTGGGCGATGGCGGTGCAGGCGATCCCGTGGGCGGTCGGCTCGACGATGATCCTGCGGCACCGGCGCGCGATCCGCCGCAAGCTCGCCGAGACCGCACCCGAACGCCTCGAGGCGATCCGCCGCGGCGACGCCGTCAGCGTCTGAGCGTCGGCGTCAGCCCGCCGTACGCCGTCCGACCTGCTTCGTCATCAGCGCGACCTTCTTGCCGTCGAGCTGGTCGAGGCGGCCGATCTCGGCGTAGCCGCGGGAGCCGTGGAACGCCAGGGACGCGTCGTTGCGCGGCTCGACGTAGACCTCGAGCGCCATGACGTCGTGGACGCGAGCCCGCTCCTCGAGGACGTTGTAGAGCATCGTGGCGACCCCGCGCCGGCGGAACGCGGGCGCGACGACGACGCGGTCGAGGTAGGCGAAGTCGGTCAGGGTGTCGGCGTACCAGCGGTAGTTGACACTGTCGTACGCCGTGCCGGGCGGCAGCGTGAGCGCGAACCCGGCCACCGCTCCCTCCGCGTCGGCGACGACGACAGCCTGCTCGGCGAACCCAAGGATCTCCTCGAGCCGTGCCATCGTCAGGGAGCCGACGCCCTCGGGTGCACCTTGGTTGAGCGCGAGGACGGCATCGAGGTCGGCGGGGGCGATCCGGCGTACGAGCATGGGCGGAGCCTAACCGCTGAGAGGCGCCCATGGGTGAGAACCCATGGGGCCCTCGGGTCAGGTCGCCGCGAACGTCAGGCCGGCGGCCCGCTCGGAGGCAGCCCACAGACGCGCCGCGAGGTCGAGGTCACGTGCCGTCGACGTCATGCCGACCGGCTTCGGGTGCCCACGGAGCTGGCGGAGGTTCGAGGGGCCGACGTAGGCGCCGCTGGTCAGGCCCGGATCCGTCGCGGCGCGCTCGATGGGCCACGCCCCTGCTGCCGCCGACTGCCCGATGGCACGACTCACCTGGTGGACAGCGATCCCCTGGAAGCTCCGGCCGCCGAGCTGGAGGCCCGACTGCGAGAGGTGGGTCAGCGCGTAGCCGGGATGCGCCGCCACGCTCGTGACGCCGACACCGGCATCACGGGTGCGACGCGCCAGCTCGCGCATGAAGAGCAGGTTGGCCAGCTTGGACTGCGCGTACGCGGACCAGCGGTCGTACTTCGTGATCGGCGCGCCGGGCTCGAGCGAGCGGAAGTCGATCCTGCGGGCGAACGTGTGCATCAACGACGACACGGAGACGACCCGAGCGCGGCTCTCCACGAGCGTGGGCCACAGCCGCGCGGTGAGGGCGAAGTGCCCGAGGTGGTTCGTCGCCATCTGGAGCTCGAACCCCTGGGGCGACGTGCGGTACGGCGCCGCCATGATGCCGGCGTTGTTGACGAGGACGTCGATCCGTCCGAACCGCTCGGCGATCTCGGACGCGGCGGCGGCGACCGAGTCGAGGTCCGCGAGATCGAGGCGTACGCCGAAGGCCTGGGCGTCGTGGACGCCGTGCCGCAGCGCGTTCAACGCCTCCTCGAGGCGGGCGGAGTCACGTCCGGTGGCCACGACGCGCGCTCCGTGGTGGGCGAGCTGGTAGGCGACCTCGGCCCCGAGGCCGCCGGTCACGCCGGTCACCAGCACCGTACGACCGTGGAGGTCGCCGATGTCCTCGGTGGTCCAGCGGGCGCCGCGGCGGTCGGTCACGGCGTGATCGCGATCTCGGCGAGGACGTCGCCGACCAGCGACGAGTCGCCGGTCCACGTGATCGACACCGGCCGCAGGATCTCGCGACCGGCGACGAGGTCGACGAACGTCTCGGTGGTCATGCTCAGGTGTGCGGCAGGGTCGTCCGACGCCCCGTCGTGGAGGCGGCCCCGGCCGTCCTCGCCGACCTCGACGGTCACCGTACGGTTCACCGGGCCGCTGATCTCGAGGACGAGCGCCGTGCCTGTCTCGGCCTTCAGCTTCTTGGCGAGCACGTAGGGGAGCGCCAGCAGGAACCCGCTCACGACGATCACGGCGGCCCGCCCGTCGTAGCCGCCTGGCTGCCCGACAGCGCTCCGGATGTCCTGCTCGTGGACGAACATGTCGATGAGGCGGTTGCGCAGGAGCACCTCGTTGCTCCACGCGATGCCGCCCGGGGTGCCCTCGGCCATCGCCTTCGGGTCGTCCGGGAGCGTCTCGAGCGCGGCCCGCCGAGCGGTGTACGCGGTGCGGAACTCCTCGACGAGCTCCGTCGGCGACATGTCGGCGCGCTGGTCGACGCCGGCCTCCGTGTACGCGGCGCTGACCTCGCCCCCGTTGCTCGCGGCGCCGCTGGGGCCGCCACGACCGGTCCCGGCGAGCTCGGACTCGAGTGCGGCCAGATGGGCGACGACGTCGCGCACGGTCCACCCCGGGCACCCGGTGGGTGCCGTCCACGCGTCGGTGGGGAGGCCGTCCAGAAGTGAGAGGGTTCGTTCGGCCGACTCCGCCCAGCCAGCGACGTACAACGAGAGATCCATGCGCGGCAGCCTAGGGGACGCCGTGGTCCCTGCGCCCCTGCCCTCCTACGATCGTCCCCGTTCACCGAGGCAATCGACGATGCGGTGGACCGGCCGCGTTGCTACGTTCGCTGCATCCCCCCTCTCGTGCTGGGAGGCGGACGACATGGTGCGACGATGCCTGGCCGCGTTGGCGCTGGGGCTGCTGCTCCTCGCCGGCTGCGAAGGCGCCGGTGACGGCGACGGTGACGGTGACGGCAACGGCGGCAACGGCGGCAACGGTGGCAACGGTGCACCGGCCTCTCCGGTCGACGTACCGAGCATCCCCGATCCCGGCCAGCCGATCGACGACATCCGCGACGGGATCACCGGCGTGTGGGAGGACGCGTGTGGTGGCGACCTCTGCGTGAACCTCGTCTGGGAGGACGGCACCTGCTTCCAGGGCTTCGACCCGTCGAGCGGCCAGGTCGACGAGGGCTCGACCGTGACGGTGAAGGCGGACGACTCGTGCGGCGGCGAGGAGACCGAGGAGACGGAGACGCCGGAGGAGACCGACGACGGCGGCGAGACCTCCGATGGCAGCACCGGAGACTGATGCCGAGGAGGGGAGCGAGACCCTCGACGTCTCGCGGCTGACGCGGATCCTGGCCCAGGTCGTCGCGCCGGTCACGGTCCTCACCGGGCTGCTGTTCTTCTTCGGCTGGTCGCGTGCGACGGCGCTGTTCGGCTACTTCGGCCTGAACCCGACCGTGCTGGGGCTCAGCACGACCGACTACCTCCTCGGTGCGCAGGACGGACTCTTCGTCCCGGTCGCCGTGGTCGCACTCGTGGGCCTGGCCGGCAGCTGGTGCGCGCTCGTCGTGCCCGGGCCGTTCCGCTGGCTGCTCGCGCGCACATGGCTGCCGCCCGTCGCCATCGTGGTCGGGCTCCTGCTGCTGGCGAACGGTCTGCTCGGCCTCTTCGGCCGGGCGGTGCTCGACGGCGTGGCGGTCGCGCCGCTGTGCCTCATCGGCGGTGTGCTCGTGCTCGCCTTCGTGGTCCGCGGCCGCGTCCCCCGCCGTACGACTGCGCAGCGGCGGGCACGTGCGGTCGAGCTCGTCGTGCTGTTCGTCATCGTCGCGCTCGGCCTGTTCTGGGCGACCGCCGACTACTCCGCCGCCGTCGGCCGGGAGCGGGCCCGGCAGATCGTCGAGGGGCTCGGCACCGCCCCGTCGGTCGTGCTCTTCAGCGCCCAGAGCCTGGGCATCCCCGCCGACGAGGTGGACCTCACGGTCTGCACGTCCGTGGACCCGGCCTACCGCGTCCGCTACGCCGGGCTCGTCCTCCTCCTCCAGGCCGGCGACCAGTACGTCCTCCTTCCCCAGTCGTGGACCCACGAGACAGGGAGCGCCTTCCTGGTGCCGCGCAGCGACGCCGTGCGCCTCGACGTCCGCCCCGCGGACTCGGTCGGCGAGCTCGCCGGCACCTGCTGAGGCAGTCGAGCGCGAAGGTCATCGCCTACGCTGACCGGCATGAGTCGCCTGCGTCGCCGCCTGTTCATCGTCGCCGGCACGGTCGCGCTGTCGGGCACGCTCGTGGTCGCGACCGCGAACGCCGTCGTGGTGAAGCGGACAGACGACCAGGTCACCGACGACCCCGACACCCTGCCGCACGCGCAGGTCGCGATCGTGCCGGGGTCGTGGGTCCTCCCCGACGGCCGGCTCGGTGCGGTCGTCCAGCAGCGCGTCGACGCCGCGGTCGCGCTCTATCGCGCGGGGACGGTCGACAAGGTCCTCGTGTCCGGGGACAACCGCACCCACGCGTACAACGAGCCGGACGCGATGCGCGATGCCGTCCTCGGCGCGGGTGTGCCGCCCGACGACGTCTTCACCGACTACGCCGGCCGCAGCACGTGGCACACGATGCGCCGCGCCCGCGACGTCTTCCGCGTCGAGAGCGCCGTCGTCGTCACGCAGGACTTCCACGTCGCGCGCGCCGTGGACCTCGGTCGCGCCGCCGGCATGGAGGTCCGGGGTCTCGCCGTCGGCGACGCGAACCGCCTCCGGGTCAGCGCGCGCGAGGTGCTCGCCCGCGTCCGCGGCTTCGGCGAGGCGACGCTCCGCCCGGACGTCCTGCTCGGCCCCGAGATCCCCATCACCGGCGACGGCCGCGCCTCTTGGGCCAAGCCCTGACGGCCGACGTCGATCAGGCGACGTCGCGGCGCCGTACGAGGACGAGCACGAGGACCACGAGCCCGACGCAGTACGCCGTCACCGTCACCAGCGCCTGCCCGCCCGAGAGCACGTCGAGGATCCCGGGAGTCTCGTTCGGGTTGGCCGAGACGTCGATGAGCGCGCCGACGAGCGAGCCCCCCGCGGTCCCCGGGAGGACCTCGGTCACCGCCTCGACGGGGCCGAGCAGCGCGCCGACCCCGCGGAGGAGGTTCTCGACGACCAGGGCCCAGACCAGGCCGAGGCCGACCGCCAGGGCCGGGCCACGGGCCACGGTCCCGAGGGTGTATCCGAGCAGCGCCCACATCTCGAGCACCAGGAAGCCGCCACCGAACGACTCGAGCAGCGCCCCGGCTGCGGGCCACGTGACCGCCTGGGACTCCACACCCGCGACGACCAGCGAGACGCCGGTGAACAGCACCAGGGTCAGCGCGAGGATGCCGACGACGGCAATGGTGAGGGCGACGAGCGAGCCACCCACCGTGGTCGGCCGCGACGGACCCTGGGTGAAGACCGTCTTCCACGTCCCCCAGCCGTAGCCGTTGCCGGCCACGATCGCGCCGAGCACCAGGGCCAGCGCGCCGCCGAACATCGGCAGTCCCTGGACGAGCACGGTCGGGAGCGCGGCCGGGAGCATCTCGACGAGCAGCTGCGCCCGGGTGTCGCCGTCGCCGGCGAAGCTGAGGTCACCCGTCCGGTAGGAGAGGTAGGGGAACAGGTAGCCGAACATCAGGGCTAGCGCGACCCATACGGCCACGGTCACCCACACGGCGGGCCACTTGCGCAGGCGGAGCAGCTCCGCCCGCGTGCTTCGCGTCATCGGGTTGTCGATCACTGCGGTCATGAGACTCTCGCTTCCGTCGGCACAGCGTTGGTCGGTGCGGTGGTGGTCATCTCGAAGAAGACCTCTTCGAGGCTGCGCTCGGTGGGGGACACCTCATGGACGTCGACGCCCGCGGTGACCAGGTCGCGGACGAGCGCGGGTGCGGCCGACGCCGGGAGCCCGAGCTCGAGGCCGTGCGGGGTCCGGCGTACGGCGTCCTCGCCAGCAACACGCATCGCGACCGCGATCGCCGCATCCTCCGGCGTCGCGCGAACCCGCAACGTGGCCTCGCCACGCAGCTCGTCGACCCGCGCCTCGCGCAGCAGCCGGCCGCCGTTGATGACACCGACACGGTCGCAGATCTCCTGGACCTCGGCCAGGAGGTGGCTCGAGAGCAGCACGGTCTGCCCGCCGCGCGCGAGCGACACCACGAGGGCACGCATGTCGGCCATGCCGGCCGGGTCGAGACCGTTCGTCGGCTCGTCGAGCACGATCAGCTCCGGCTCGCCCATGAGCGCAGAGGCGACACCGAGCCGCTGCTTCATGCCGAGCGAGTACGCCTTGAACCTGTCGCCCGCACGGTCGGTGAGGTCGACGCGGGCCAGTGCGGCATCGACCGCGTCGTCGCCGAGGCCGCGGTAGCGGGCCATCGTCCGCAGGTTGTCGCGCCCGGACAGGTACGGGAAGAACCCCGGCCCCTCCACGAGCGCCCCCACCCTGGCGATCACGTCGGGGCGACCGGCAGGCCGGCCCAGGACGCTCGCCGTGCCGGCCGTGGGCCGGATCAGTCCGAGCATCATCCGCAGGGTCGTCGTCTTGCCGGCCCCGTTCGGGCCGAGGAATCCGTAGACCTCGCCCCGCCGTACGGTCATGCTGACCGAGTCCACGGCGAGTCGTTCGCCGTACCTCTTGGTCAGCCCGTCTGTCTGTACCACCAGATCGTCCATGACCTCCACGGTCGTCGCCGCGGCGCCACCAGTCGTCCGCCCTGACGCGGCTCCTGCGTACGCGGATCTGCGTACGGAGGAGCCTCGCGTGGTCGTACGCCGCAGTGCTCGGTGCGGTCTATCCTCGGCCCGTGAGCGACCGACGCACCGACCTGGTCCACGCTCCCGGCTGGTGGCCGTGGACCGTGGTGATCGTCGTGCTGCTCGGCACGGTCGCGTCCAACCGGGAGTTGGGTTCCAGCCACGGCGAGGTCGTCGGAGCCACTCTCACTGCCGTGCTCGCCGTCCTTCCCGCCGTCCTCCCTTGGCGTGCGGACGTCGCGCTCGCGGCGAGCGGGGTCTGCACGGCCGTCTACCTCGGGGCGGGCTTCGCGGACGGGCCGATCTTCTTGGCGCTCCCGACCGTGACGTTCGTGGTCGCGGTGCGCGCCACGTCGCACCGCTGGGTGCCCTGGGCCGTCGGCGCCGCCTTCGTCGCCGCGGTCTCGCTCGTCATCCGGATGCTCGCCACCGACGGGCAGCGGACGCAGGAGGTGTGGCAGGCCATCGGGCTGCTCGCCGTGGTCGCCGCGGCCGGTGCAGTCGCCACCGCCGTGAGCCAGCTGCAGTCCTCGCGCGTCGACCGCAGCGCCCGCGCTGCGACCGAGGAGCGGCTGCGGATGGCGCAGGACCTGCACGACGGGGTCGGCCACGGCCTCGCGGTGATCGCGATGCAGGCGGGGGTCGCTCTGCACGTGCTCGACCGCGATCCGGCGAAGGCACGCGAGAGCATCGAGGCGATCCGCGCGACGAGCCGTGAGTCGCTCGACGCGCTGCGTGCCGAGCTCGGGCGGATGTCCGGCACCGAGGCCGTACGCCGACCCGCACGGGGGATCGACGACCTCGACGCGCTGCTCGACCGGGTCCGCGCAGGCGGGCTGGAGGTCGTGAGGACCGGCGACCTGGACGACGTCGACGACCGTCGCGGCGAGGTCGTGTACGCGGTCGTGCAGGAGGCACTGACCAACGTCCTGCGGCACGCAGGCGCGACCCGGGCCGTGGTCGCCTTCGCCCGCATCGACCGCGCGCTCGAGGTGACGGTGAGCGACGACGGGCGCGGTGGACCGTCCTCCGGCCAGGATGAGGGCATGGGCATCACGGGCATGCGCGCACGCGTCGGTGAGGTCGGCGGCGTGCTCGACGTGGGTCCGGCCGGCGGCGCGGGCTTCCGCGTCCGCGCGACGCTGCCGGAGGAGCCGTGATCCGGGTCGCGCTCGTCGACGACCAGCCGCTCGTCCGGATGGGACTCGCGACCCTGATCGACGCCGAGGACGGGCTCGAGCTCGTCGGCTCGGCCGCGGACGGGCGCGAAGGGCTCGCGCTGATCCGCCGGACGACACCCGACGTGGTGCTGTGCGACATCCGGATGCCGGTGCTCGACGGGCTCGCGCTGCTCGCGGAGGTCAACGGCGACGCCGCGCTGGACGGCGTACGCATCGTGATGCTCACGACCTTCGAGCTCGACGAGTACGTCTTCGAGGCGCTGCGGCACGGGGCCAGCGGGTTCCTGCTCAAGGACGCGGAGCCGGCGGCGCTGCTCGACGGCATCCGCGTCGTGGCCGCGGGCGGGTCCCTGCTCGCCCCGTCGGTGACGCGCACGGTGATCGAGCGGTTCAGCGGCTCGTCCGCCGCGGCCCGCCCGCACCCGCGGCTCGACGACCTCACCGAGAGGGAGCGCGAGATCCTCGGCTGGGTCGCGACCGGCCGCTCCAACTCCGAGATCGCCGACGCGCTCGTGGTCAGTCCGGACACGGTCCGCACGCACGTCAGCCGCGCGATGGTGAAGCTCCACGCGCGCGACCGGGCGCAGCTCGTGGTGTTCGCGATCGAGTCCGGCCTGCGGGCTGACGGATAACCGGATGACGGTCGTCGCCGTCCCGCGTACGGTGTCGCGCATGAGTACGACTCCCGCGCTGGCTCGCGCGTGCACTCTCGTGGTGCGCCCCCGCCGAGCCTGACGGCGCGTCCTTCTTCCTCCGCGCCGTCCTCCGGATGCCCTCGCACCCGGCAGCGCGTCGAACGACCCACGTCCGGGTGCTCCTCTCCTCTCCGGTTGGAGCGCTCTCTTGCGATCACGCACACCGCACGGCGGCCGGCACGAGCTCGGCCAGAACTTCCTCCACCACCGTCCGACGATCGACCGGATCGTCGCGCTCGTCCGTGCCACCGACGGGCCGATCCTCGAGATCGGCTGCGGCGACGGCGCTCTCACGTACCCGCTCGCGCGCCTGGGCCGCGAGCTGGCCGCGGTCGACCTCGACCGGCGGCGCGTCGAGCGGCTCCGGTCCCGGCTGCCGTCCGTCACGGTGCGTCACGCGGACGCGCTCGACGTCCGGCTCGATCGTCCCGTGGTGGTCGGCAACGTCCCGTTCCACCTCACCACACCGATTCTCCGGCGCCTGCTCAGATCGCCCGGCTGGCGCCACGGCATCCTCCTGACGCAGTGGGAGGTGGCACGGAAGCGAGCCGGGGTCGGCGGGAGCACGATGATGACGGCGCAGAGCGCCCCGTGGTTCGAGTTCCGGCTGCACCAGCGCGTGCCCGCCCGGCACTTCAGGCCCGTGCCGAGTGTCGACGGCGGGATCCTCGTCGTCGAGCGCCGAGGACGCCCGCTCGTCCCCGCACGCCAGCGAGCGCCGTACGAAGCGTTCGTCAAGGCGGCCTTCACCGGCCGCGGCTCGGGTCTGGAGCAGATCCTCGTCCGGGCAAGCGGGTCACACACCGGTGAGGTGCGGCACGCACTGCGAGCCGCAGGAGTGACACGTGATGCCCTGCCGAGGGACCTCACGCCTCAGCAGTGGGCGTCGCTGTGGTCGGTGGTCGGGCCGCGGGCACCCGTGCCTAGGCTTCAAGGGTGAGCGAGAAGCGTCGTGCCCGTGTGAGGGCGCCCGAGCTGGTAGGCCGCGGTTGGCTGAACACGGGTGGGGAGGACCTCGACCTCGGGCTGCTCCGCGGCCGGTTCGTCGTCCTGGACTTCTGGACGTCAGGGTGCATCAACTGCCTGCACGTCCTCGACGAGATGCGCCCGCTGGAGGAGAAGTACGCCGACGCGCTGGTCGTCGTCAGCGTGCACTCGCCGAAGTTCGCCCACGAGGCCGATGCCGACGCGCTCGCCTCCGCGGTGGCGCGCAACGGCATCACGCACGCGGTGCTCGACGACCCGGAGCTCACCACCTGGCAGGCGTACACCGCGCGTGCCTGGCCGACGCTGGTGCTGATCGATCCTGAGGGCTACGTCATCGCGCAGTACGCCGGTGAGGGGCACGTCCACGCCATCGACGCGCTGCTGGGCGAGGTGATGGGGGAGTACGAGGCCCGCGGCACGTTGACGCGGGGCCGCTCCCCGTACGTCGCTCCCGTCCCAGAGGCGGGAGACCTCCGCTTCCCGGCGACCGCGATCCGGCTCGAGTCAGGGTCTGTGCTGGTTGCTGATGCGGGGAGCGGGAGTCTCGTCGAGCTCTCGCTCGCGTCGGGGACTGAGCTCTCGCTCGCGTCGGGGACTGAGCTCTCGCTCGCGTCGGGGACTGAGCTCTCGCTCGCGTCGGGGACTGAGCTGGACGGCGACACCGTCGTGCGGCGGTACGAGGGCTTCCGCGAGCCCAACGGCCTGGTCCTCCTGCCCGAGCACGTGCGGGAGGCGGCAGCGTACGACGTCGTCGTCGCCGACACCCTCGCCCATCAGCTCGTCGGACTACGTCTCGCGGACGGTGAGACTCAGGTCCTGGCCGGCGACGGACGCCAGTGGATGCAGGGCGACGGGACCACGTCGCTGTCCTCCCCGTGGGACGTCGCCTGGTGGCGTGACCGGGTATGGATCGCGATGGCCGGCATCCATCAGCTCTGGACGTACGACCCGGCGACCGGCGACGTCGAGGTGGTCGCGGGCACGACCAACGAAGGGCTGGTCGACGGGCCGCTTGCGCAGGCGTGGTTCTCGCAGCCGTCGCGTCTCGCGCCCGACGGCGACACGTTGTGGCTCGCCGACCCGGAGGCGAGCGCGCTGCGGCGCATCGTCGAGCGGGACGCCGGTCTCGTCGTCGAGACGGTGATCGGGAAGGGCCTGTTCGACTTCGGGTTCGTGGACGGACCCGCCGCCGACGCGCTGCTGCAGCATCCTCTCGGGCTGGCCGCGCTGCCGGACGGCTCGGTGGCGATCGCGGACACCTACAACGGCGCCGTACGCCGCTACGACCCTCGTACCGAGATCGTGAGCACGCTCGCCACCGGTCTCGCGGAGCCGTCGGGCCTGCTCCTCGACGGCGACGTGCTGCTGGTCGTCGAGTCGGCGGCGCACCGGCTGACGCGGGTGGCGCTGGGCGCGTCGGCGCGGGCCACCGGGACGAGCCACACCACGGGACGACCGACGACCGAGGTCCGCGGCGGCGAGGTCGAGCTCTCGATCGCGTTCACGCCGCCGCCCGGCCAGCACCTCGATGAGCGGTACGGCCCCGCGACCCGCCTCGTCGTCACCTCGACGCCGCCGGCGCTGATCCGTGAGGGAGAAGGCCGCGGGACCGGCCTCGTACGACGTCTCGTCCTCGACCCGGCCGTCGGTGACGGTGTCCTCCACGTGGCGGCGATGGCGGCCTCGTGCGACGACGGCGACGAGGTCGGTGCAGCGTGCCACGTCCACCAGCAGGACTGGGGAGTGCCGGTCCGCCTGACCGACGACGGCGCCGCCCGCATCGACCTGCCGCTCGGCGGGGCGAGCTAGGCCCGTCGACGGCGGGGTTCGCCGCCGCTCACCACGGCACCGTCCCGTGGGCGTCGACGAAGGTGCCCGACGCGGCGTCCTCGGGAAGCGTGGCCGCGGCGGCGACCACCTCGGCCGCGACCTCGGAGGGCGTGGGTGCCTGCTGGCGGTTGCCGGGAGCGAGATCGGTCTGAACCCATCCGGGGCACACGGAGGTGACCTTGACCGGGGTCTGCGCCAACGCCTTGGCCAGCGCGACCGTGACGTTGTTCAGCGCGGCCTTCGACGCCCGGTAGGCCGGCACCATCATCGGGTAGTACGGAGACTCGGGGTCGGACTGGTCGGTCAGCGACCCCATCGTGCTCGAGACGTTCACGATCCGGCCGGCCGTGCTCTCGCGCAGCAACGGCAGGAAGGCGGAGGAGACGGCGACGGGCCCGAACACGTTGGTGGCGAAGGTCTTCTCGAACATCGCGACGTCCATGTCGCTCCCCGGTTCGGCCTCGGTCGCCTCGGGGAGGATGCCAGCGTTGTTGACCAGCACGTCGAGGTGGCCGAACCGTTCGCTGACGTCCGCCACCGCTGACCGGATCTGGGTCGGGTCGGTGACGTCCAGGGCGAGGCTGCTGGCGGAGTGACCTTCCTCAGCCAGGCGCTGCGCCGCTTCCTCGCCGGCCGCAGGGTTGCGCGAGGCCACGATCACGTGGTGGTCGTGCTTCGCGAGGAGGCGTGCGGTGGCGAAGCCGATCCCCCTGTTGGCGCCGGTGATGAGCGCAACCTTCATGGACGACGTCCTTTCGGAGAGGTGGGCGCCGCGGCCCTGGTCTATCGCGGCGCGACCTCCATCCCAGCATCGGCAGGCATGGCCTGCTGGCGGCAATCGGACGCCGCGTTTCCTGCGTCGGACGACGGCGGACTAGGCTCGCCGCGGTCGCCTCAGGAACCACACGAGCAGCGCCGCGAGGGCTCCGACGACGACACCGCCGACACCGATGGCCAGGGCGCCCAGCGACAGCGCGAGCACCCCGAGGACCTGCGGCTGCTTGCCGGTGCCCCAGGTCGCGTCGGCCAGCCGCGGGTCCGTCGACTCGCACGACAGGGTCGCGGGAACGCCTGCCCAGTCGCTCGTGCTGTCGGTGGCCGAGAGGGCGACCAGGTGCCAGTCGCCGACCGACGCGGACTGGTTGCGGAACGCCGGCACCTCGATCACCGCTCCGCCCTGAGGCAGAAGGTCGCACGTGACGCCGAGATCGGCTCCGGTGCTGCCGGCAGGGACGTCCGCCTCGACCCACACGGCGAACCGGTTGACCGGCACGTTGAGTGACCCGTCCGGCGGCAGCGACGTCACCTCGGCGTTCCGGGCGACGCCGACGGCCGCGAGGCCGAGCAGCACCGCCCCGACGATGCCGATCACCGCCAGGGCAAGCCCGACTCCGTACCACGCGCGCGACGGCATGACCCGAGGGTAGGCCGTGCACGCCCGGACGAGGGAACCCGCCGGTCGATGGTGGACTCTTCTGGGTGTGAGCAGCCTTGATGGACCCCGTCGCGACTCGCACACCGACCGTGGGACGTGGGACGAGCTCCGGGCGGGGAGCGAGCGCGCGTTCGCTGCGCTGTTCGCGCGGTACGGCGACGAGGTCTACAACTTCGCCTTCCGGCGGGTGGCGTGCTGGGCGACCGCCGACGACGTCACTCAGGCCACGTTCCTGGCGTTGTGGCGCCGGGTGCGGGTCGGCAGGGTCGAGGAGCTGCGGGGCGAGTCGGCGCGCGGGGTCCTGCTCGCGATGGCGTCGAAGGAGTGCGCCAACGCGCTGCGTGGCACGCGTCGGCTCGCAGCCCTGAGGCGCAAGGTCCCGGTCGACGAGGTGAGCCGAGACCACGCCGACGCGGTCGCGGCCGACGTCGACAGCGAGCGCCGGATGCGTCAGATCCGGGCTGTCGTGGACCGCCTTCCCGCTGGGCAGCGCGCGGTCGTCGAGCTCGTGTGGTGGTCCGGCTGCTCGATGCAGGAGACCGCGGACGCGCTCGACGTCCCGGTCGGAACCGTCAAGTCCCGCCTCGCCCGCGCCCGTGCGCGCCTCGGCGAGCAGCCCGTGATCGTGCGACGAGAGGAACTGGCATGAGGATCGACCTTCCGCCCGAGCGGTTGCTCCCGGACAAGGACGAGCGTGTCGCGCGGATCCTCGCCACGTCCCCGCCGCGTCGTCGCAGCACGCCGGCGCTGCGCTGGGCAGCGCCGGTCGCGGCATCCGTGGCCGCGGCGACCGTGATCGGCCTCAGCCTCGGCTACGCCGGGGACGACCCGGTCGGCACACCGCCGTCGGTGCCGTCGGTCGCGGCCCCGTCGGTGGCCTCTGGGCAGCCGGCCGACGTCGAGCTCTGGATCCGCGACCTGCCACCCGATCAGGCTGCTGCGGTCGCCACGGAGTGCGTGACCTCGATCGGCCGCAGCGCGACCATCGTCGCGTCAGAGGTGCTCTCGGCCCAGGTCCAGCGATCGCTGCTCCGGGGCCGCGCCGCCACGGCGATCGTCATCGTGAAGGACTCGGAGACTGGCGAGACGCTTGGGTGCGAGGCCACCCTGACGAAGGCGGGCGCCCTCCGTGCCGTCGACGGTGTCGCCAGCATGGGCGGGCGCGGCAGCAAGTCGGCCGACAACCACACTGATGCGACGCATCCGGCGATCCCGACCGACGGACCGGGCGGCTACGCCGTCGGCAGCAACGGTGCCACGTACGAGGTCGACGAGCGGGTCGCCGCCGTCCGTCAGCGCTTCGTCGTCGACGGCGTGCCTGGCCCGTGGCACGTGGCCCGCGCGGTCGGCCGCTACGTGTTCGTCCAGGCGCGGGTCGCGCCGACCGCGCTCCGAGGAGCGCACGCGCTCTCGCTCGAGACGCAGGTCGTCGGCCACGACGGCACCCTGCTGGACGCTCCGGGGGACCAGGAGGACGGTGGCGGGATCACCCGCAGTCCCGGCACGACTCGTACCGACGACCGCGGTTGGGACCTCTGCCAGCTCGCGACGTCCGCCGCCGGCCCCTCCACCTGCCTCCCGTGACGGGCGTTCGTCGCTACGAAAGGACCCGACGTCCCCGCCAGGTCGTGGCGGGGACGCCGGGTCCTCCGGTCAGGTCCTTCGTCAGAAGGCGGCCTCGTCGAGCTCCATGACGTCGAGGTCGGTCGACTCGGCGATGACCTTCTCGGCGGCGAGCTTCGGGAGCACCTGGCGGGCGAAGAACTGCGCAGCAGCGACCTTGCCCTCGTAGAAGTGCTTGTCCGACGCCGAGACCTCACCGGCGAGGGCGTTGAGCGCGACCTCGGCGCCGCGCAGCAGCAGCCACGCGCAGACGACGTCGCCGAGCGCCATGAGCAGGCGGCTGGTGTTGAGGCCGACCTTGTAGACGTTCTTCGGGTCGCCGCCGTCGGCCGGGTTGGCCGACATCATCTGGCCGAAGACGACGCCGAGGATGCCCTGGGCGTCCTCGAGGCCCTTGGCGAGCAGCTCGCGCTCGAGCTTGAGACGACCGTTGCCCGCCTCGGAGCCGATGAACGCCTGGATCTCCTGCGCGACGTGCGCGATGGCCTGGCCCTGGTCCTTGACGATCTTGCGGAAGAAGAGGTCCTGGCCCTGGATCGCCGTGGTGCCCTCGTACAGGGTGTCGATCTTGGCGTCGCGGACGTACTGCTCGATCGGGTAGTCCTGGAGGAAGCCGGAGCCGCCGAAGGTCTGGAGCGACTCGGTGCCGAGCAGGACCCACGAGCGCTCCGAGCCGTAGCCCTTGACGATCGGGAGCAGCAGGTCGTTGACGCGCTCGGCGAGCTTGTCCTCGGTGCCAGCGGCCTCCGCCTGCATGACCCGGTCCTGCCAGCTCGCGGTGTAGAGGACCAGCGACCGCAGCGCCTCGGCGAACGCCTTCTGCGTCATCAGCGAGCGCCGCACGTCCGGGTGGTGCGTGATCGTCACGCGCGGCGCGTCCTTGGCCGGGTCGAGCATGTCGGCGCCCTGGACGCGCTCCTTCGCGTAGTCGAGGGCGTTGAGGTAGCCGGTCGACAGCGTCGCGATGGCCTTCGTGCCGACGAGCATGCGGGCGTTCTCGATGACCTGGAACATCTGGGCGATGCCGTCGTGGACCTCGCCGAGCAGCCAGCCCTTGGCCGGCTGGCCGTTGCCCACCGAGGAGTCGCCGAAGGTGAGCTCGCAGGTCGTCGAGACCTTGATGCCCATCTTCTTCTCGACGTTCGTGACGTAGGCGCCGTTGCGGGTGCCGTCGAGCTCACCGGTCTCGAGGTCGAAGCCGTACTTGGGGACGACGAACAGCGAGAGGCCCTTGGTGCCCGGGCCGCCGACGCCCTCGATGCCGACCGGACGCGCGAGCACCAGGTGGATGATGTTCTCGCTCATGTCGTGCTCGGCCGAGGTGATGAAGCGCTTGACACCCTCGATGTGCCAGGTGCCGTCCTCCTGGAGGTACGCCTTGGTGCGGCCGGCGCCCACGTCGGAGCCGGCGTCGGGCTCGGTCAGCACCATGGTGGCGCCCCAGTGGCGCTCGACCATGTGCTTGGCGATCTGCTTGTCACGGTCGGTGCCGTTGCGGTGGACGATGTAGCCGAAGTTCGGGCCGGCCGAGTACATCCACACCGGCGGGTTGGCGCCGAGGACGAGCTCGGCCGTGGACCACACCAGCGACGCCGGAGCAGGCTGGCCGCCGAGCTCGACGGGCAGCTGCAGGCGGAACCACTCGGAGTCCATCCAGGTCTTGTACGCCTTGGCGAAGCCTGCCGGCATCGTCACGGTGCAGGCCTCGGGGTCGTAGACGGGCGGGTTCCGGTCAGCGTCGGCGAACGACTCGGCGAGGTCCTCGCGGGCCATGCGGTCGATCTCGCTCAGGATGCTCTTGGCGGTGTCGACGTCGAGGTCCTCGAAGAGGCCCGTCCCGAGGACTTCGTCGCGGCCGAAGACCTCGAAGAGGTTGAACTCGATGTCGCGAAGGTTGCTCTTGTAGTGGCTCACGGCGACAGGTCCTTGATCATTCGTGCTGCTTGGGGTGTGCAGCGGGATTACTAGCGAGTAATAACAGTGTCCTACTCACAAGTAACCAACGCAAGCCCGGGGCGGTGCAACCCGAGTACGTGTACGGATCTGGGAGACTTATCTCATGCGGGTCTCCACGAAGTCCGACTACGCCCTTCGCGGTCTCATCGAGATCGCCGGACGCGACGACTCCTCCCCGGTCTCCGCGGAGGAGATCGGGCGCAAGCAGGAGATCCCGCACGGGTTCCTCCAGGCGATCCTCGCCGACCTGCGCCGTGCTGGGATCGTCGTCAGCCAGCGCGGTCAGTCCGGCGGGTGGCGCCTTGCGCGCGAGGCGACCGATATCACCGTCGCTGACGTGATCCGCGCCGTCGACGGCCCGCTCGTCAGCGTGTACGGCCTGCGGCCTGAGGCTGTCTCGTACAGCGGTTCGGCCGAGGTCCTCCAGTACGTGTGGATCGCCGCCCGCGCGAGCCTCCGAGAGGTCTTCGAGTCGGTCACGATCCAGCACCTGGCCGACGGCCAGCTCCCCGGCGGCGTCGAATCGCTGACCAAGGACGACGACGCCTGGCAACCTCACTGAGCCGACTCCCGCGGCGTGCGTCGTGGTCAGGCCTCGGCTGTTGCCAGTGACTCCGGCCCAGCATCGACCGGCACACGCCGGCGTTCGCGCTCCAGGATCGCCTTCGACACGAGCATCGACGACGTCACGATGCCCAGCGCCAGCAGGCCGAGCTGCATCGGGATCGCCCGGAATCCGAGAAGGAAGAGCGTGCCGAGCCAGGCTGCGACGAGGGCGCAGTTGGCAGCGATGAGGCGCAGGACGAGCAAGGTGACTCCTCGGGGGAAGAAGTCCCACCAACCCTAGTGGTGGGCGCTGCGCCCGGAGTCACGGGGCCGTTACGGTGCAGGTATGGCCCCCCTGAATCCTTGGCGCGACTCGCTCGGCCCCCTCGGCAGCATCTTCATGACGTCGGACCTGATCCGGTCGACGTCGAAGGAGATCGGCATGCCCGCATCAGCCCTCTACTTCCGCGGCCGGGTCGGCGTCCTGGGCGACGTCACGACCGACGCGGCGTACGACGTCCTCGGGATCTTCCCGCGCCGCGTCGTCGACACCATCTGGGAGCGCAGCGCAAGCGTCTCCGCTGCGGAGTCCGCAGAGGCGTACCTCGACGTCTGTCACCGGTGGGGCCGCGCCCACCTGGTCGACGACGCCGCGTCGCGCACGGCGACCGACCTGCTGGAGCGTGTGCTCGACGTGGCACAGCTGCCGCCGATGCTGCTCGCGCAGGGCTGGCAGCGCGCCGATCGACCCGATGACGTCCCCGCCCGCCTCGCGCAGGCGACGATGACGGTTCGCGAGCTCAGGGGTGGCCTGTACTTCGCCGCGCTGGGGCTGGTCGGGCTGTCGGTGCCCTCCGCGATGCTGGTGGACACCGAGGCGGGTCCGGACCGCATGGGCAAGCTCGGCTGGAACGACGACGAGGTCGCCGAGGTGCGCACGCAGCAGCGGCCGAGCGACGCGGGCCGCTGGCGCGACGCCGAGAACGCTCTCGACGGCGCGTTCGTGGGCCTCCTCGGCGACATCCTCGAGCCCGACGGGGTCACCGCGCTCGCGGACGCGCTCCTCGCCGTCAAGCGGACCACGACGGACTGACATCGACGCGCCTCCACCCGTACGGCGGTGAGCTGGGTCCCACCCGAGGCGACTCCACCCGTACGGCGGTGAGTTGGGTCCCACCCGAGGCGACCTCGGTGGGACCAGGCTCACCGCCGTCGTGGTGGGCGCGACCAACTCGTGGTGAACAAGCATCGAGAAGGCCCGACGTCCCCGCCACCATCTGGCGGGGACGTCGGGTCCTTCTGTCGGGTTGCGTCAGTGTGTGAGCGCGTGCCCCGAGTACGCCCCGGCGGTCGGCGCCGAGAGCGCCTGCGCCTTGGCTGCCGCGGAGGCCTTGGCCTTGCGGCTGCCGTCGGGGAACAGCCCTGACCTGGACTTCGTCAACGTCAGCGTCGCGTGCGCGGCGGCGTCGCCGAGCTCGTTCAGCGACTTCACACTGAGGTTGGTGATGTCGTCGCAGGCCTGGTGGTAGCACGGGTCGTACCACTCACCGGCCGTGCCGCCGTAGATCGCGGCCTGCTCCGGGGTCTTGACGCCCTCGGCACCGGAGAAGAGCCCGCCTGCGGGGATGCCGGCGGCGATGAACGGCCCGTAGTCGGAGCGTCCGTCGAAGTCCGTCGGCTCGCTGGCGAGACCCTGGCTCTCGAAGTAGTCGGTGAAGACCGTCTCGATGACGTCGGATCCGGGCGGGCCGACCGGTCCACCGTTGGAGCCGTCGCCGTCGTAGACGAACCGGACGTAGTTCGGCGAGCCGATCATGTCGAAGTTGAGGTTCGCGTAGATCTTCGACCGCTGCTGGTCGGTGAGCGAGGCGACGTAGTGCTCGGACCCGAGCAGGTTCGCCTCCTCAGCACCCCAGAATGCGAAGCGCACCGGACGCGACAGCTTCTTGGTCAGCTTGAGATCGGCCATCTCCTGCGCGATCGCGAGGATGCCGGCCGTGCCGCTGCCGTTGTCGTTGATGCCGGGACCCGCCGTGACGGAGTCGAGGTGCGCCCCGACCACGACGACCTGGTCCTTGTTCTTGACCTTCTTGAGGTCCTTCGCGTTGAGGTTCGCGATGACGTTCCACGTCGTGCGGTTCGGGTCGGTCTCCACCTCGGTCGAGACGTTCACGCTGACCGGGCCTGCCTCGACCTGGTCGAGGAGGGCGACGGCGTCCTCGTAGGACAGTCCGACGACCGGGATCGACTTGGGCGTGCCGAGCGTGCCGACGGAGAGCTCCGTACGGCCGGGGTTGCCCTCGTTGAAGATGATCAGCGCGTCGTAGCCGGCCGCTGTCGCGTTGTCGGCCTTGACGGCGAAGTCGCACCCTCCGCGCTGCACGAGCGCGACCGCGGGCTCAGCAGGCGCCGCGGTGAAGTCCTCGGGCTCGCACCCTGCGGTGCTGCTCGGTTCGGGGGTCGCGGGGATGATGTTGTCGTTGGCCGGGACGACGACGCCGGTGACGTCGCCTCCGCCGGAGTAGTCGAAGATGTCGGTCTCGTAGTCGGTCGGCGTCGGCGAGACCTGTGACAGCGTCGGCTCCGAGAGCGAGCGGAAGAACGAGAACGTGAACGCCTGCTTCTTCACCGAGTAACCGGACCGGCGGAGCTGCTTGACGACGTAGTCGACGGAGGCTTCGTAGCCGGGGAGCCCGGAGGCTCGCGTCCCGTCGTTCTGGTTGGCGATGACCTGGAGCGCTCGGGCGTGCTTCAGGATTCCGTTGACTGTGACTGCCTTGCGGAGCTGGGTCGTGTTGACCTCGTCGATTGCCGCTGCGGGTGTCGCGGTGGTGACCATGGTGACGGCGACCACTGCTCCCAGGGCTCCGGTGAGTGCTTTTCGCACGTCGGACCTCCTCGTTGAGTCTGTTGGACCCGTTTCAACCTAGGGGCTTCCTGCGCCTAGCGACAGGGCCAGAGCGGCAAGAACCGGGACGAAGCGACATTTGACGACGATCGCGCTCCGGCCCTGGATACGTGGGTGTCGGATGCGCGCCACCGGCGCATGTCGTCTTGCGAAGTGGGGAGGGGCGTACGCGAAAGGGCCCCGGACGGTGTCCGGGGCCCTTTCGGTGCAGAGCGGGCGACGGGAATCGAACCCGCACTATCAGCTTGGGAAGCTGATGTTCTGCCATTGAACTACGCCCGCGAGGCGTCGTCGCCGAGGCGACGCGGACCACTCTATACGAGCGGCTCAGCCCACTGTCACGTGGACGTGGTCGTAGTGGTTGGCGGTCGAGGAGCCCCGGTCCGACATCGGACGCCAACCCTCTGACCCGCGCTGCGTGGTCCAGATCTTCTGCGCCCAGAGGACCTCGGTGACGCCGAGCTTGGACGCGTTGGCGCGGACGAAGTCGGCGATCGCGTCGCCGGTCGCTCCGCTGACCATGATGTCGAGAGCGTGGCCCGTGCCGTGCTCGCCGCCGTCGCCCGAGCGGACGCCGCCGTACGAGGTGACGCTGGGGAACTCGGCGCACACCGCGCGGTGCACGGAGATCGCGTTCGCGGTCAGGCCGCTCTCCACGCTGGATCCGCTCGCACAGGGCTTGCCGGAGATCTTGCCGCTCGGGGTCACGACGGTCGCACTCGGATCGGCGGCGGCCTCAGCAGCGCCGGCCACGACCTGCTTGGCGGTCTCGGTGAGCGCCGCACGTGACGACGAGCGGGAGACCGCGGCTTCGCGGCGCTGCTCGATGTGCTCCTCGAGCGACGGCGCGGACGCGTTCATCGTGGCGGCGACGGGTGTGCTGTCGGCGTCCTGCGCGACCGTGGCAACCACGGGTGTCGAGGCGACGACCCCGACGACGCCGGCGACGAGCAGTCCCGCGAAGGCCGCGGGTCGGCGGCGCAGCGCCCGGGTGCGCAGGGTCGCCAGAGGTGTGCGTCGTGCGCGTGGGGCCTTCCTGCGGCCGGGGGTAGCCACAAGTTCACCTTCCGTCGACTCCGGGGACCTCGGCAGTCAAGCACATCCGCGAGAGGGAGCCAAGAGCAGGTCAGCCCGGTGTGCTCGCCAGCATCCTGTGGAGCAAGGTCCTCACCCCGTGGTGGCGCCGGCGCCGGGCAGTCGTCGCGGCCGCCTTCGTGGGTCGGGTCACCGGCGTCGCCGAGGCGTCGCGTCGCCCGTGGTTCCAGCGCAGCGCGGTCAGTGCCTCGTACGTCGCCCAGGCCTGGCTGGGCTGCTGATGCGTCCCCATCGGACGTCCCCCTCGTGCGGTGCCCGCGGCTCCTCGACGGTCGCGAGCAATGTGAGTCAAATGACAGATATGTCCGAGATGTCTCGACCGTAGGCGTGGGTGGGGGTCACGCCGCCCTCGGTTGCGCCGACCCCGTTGCGCCGGTCCTCCGTACGCGCCTGCGCTACCGTCGGTCTGTGCTGCTCTCCGACCGCGACATCCGTGCCGAGCTCGACAACGAGCGGATCGTCGTCGACCCGTACGACGAGGCGATGTTGCAGCCCTCGAGCATCGACGTCCGTCTCGACAAGTTCTTCCGGGTCTTCGAGAACCACCGCTACCCGCACATCGACCCCGCCGAGGACCAGTCCGACCTCACCAAGGAGGTCACTGCCGCCGACGGCGCGCCGTTCATCCTGCACCCCGGTGAGTTCGTGCTCGGCTCCACGTACGAGCGGGTGGCACTCCCGGTCGACGTCGCCGCCCGTGTCGAAGGCAAGTCGTCGCTCGGCCGGCTCGGGCTCCTGACCCACGCGACCGCCGGCTTCGTCGACCCGGGGTTCAACGGCCACGTGACCCTCGAGCTCGCGAACGTCGCCACGCTCCCGATCAAGCTCTACCCGGGGATGAAGATCGGCCAGCTCTGCTTCTTCCGGCTCTCGTCGCCGGCCGAGCACCCGTACGGCTCCGAGAAGTACGGGTCGCGCTACCAGGGCCAGCGCGGGCCGACTCCCTCGCGCTCGTACGCCAATTTCCACCGCACCCAGATCTGACGCGACACTGGGTGGATGAACATCCACCCCGAGGTGTCCGCCGCCCTGGAGGCCGGCCGACCCGTCGTCGCGCTCGAGTCCACGATCATCTCCCACGGCCTTCCGCGCCCGCGCAACCTGCAGGCGGCCAAGGACTTCGAGGCGATCCTGCGCGAGCAGGGTGTGGTCCCCGCGACGATCGCGGTCGTCGACGGTGAGCCGCGGATCGGCCTCGACGAGGCTGCGCTCGAGCGTGTCGCCCTCGACGAGTCGGTGGTGAAGGTGTCCGTCCGCGACCTCCCGGTCGCGCTCGCGACACGGTCCTCCGGAGCGACGACGGTCGCGGCCACGGCGTTCCTCGCGGCCAAGGCAGGCATCCGGGTGTTCTCGACCGGCGGCCTCGGCGGTGTGCACCGTGGGGCCAGCGCGACGTTCGACGAGTCGGCGGACCTCCCGATGCTCGCGCAGATCCCGATCACGGTCGTGTCCGCCGGAGTGAAGTCGATCCTCGACATCCCCGCAACCCTCGAGCGTCTCGAGACGCTCAGCGTGACCGTCGTCGGGTTCGGGACGACGAAGTTCCCGAGCTTCTGGCTGACCGACTCGGGCGAGACCCTGGACTGGTCGGTGCCGGACGCCACCGCGGTCGCCGAGGTCATGGCGTCCAACGACGCCCTGGGCCGCGAGAGCGCGGTGCTGGTTGCGAACCCGCTGCCGCACGAGAAGCAGCTCGACCCCGTGGTCCACGACGAAGCGCTCCGGCAGGCCCTCGCCGAGGTCGAGCGCAACGGCATCACCGGCAAGGACGTCAGTCCGTACCTGCTCGGCCGGATCGTGGAGCTGACCAGCGGCTCGAGCCTCGAGGTGAACCTCGACATCGCCGCGAACAACATCCGGGTCGGTGGAGAGATCGCGATCGCCTGGAGCGCGCGCGACCGGTGACAAGGCGAGACCGGTGGCACCGGATCTTGGTGCCACCGGTCTCGGTGGAGTGCGCCCCGTCGGTCGCGGCGTGAGCCACGGCCACGGTTCAGCGGCTCGTGTGCGCCGGCTGCCGGCGCGCGTGACTGGCGTCGAGACGGTCCGCGAGCCGGTGGAGCGTCCTCGCAGTCAGCGAACGCAACGGTGTGCGGTGCTGAGTGAGGCCGTGGCGCCGGTGCCGGATGCGCTCGTTGAGCTCCCTCTCGTGCATCTGCATGAGAAGGAGATGGGTGTGGTCGGTCATGATGATTGCCCCTGTCGCCTGTGCAGGCGTCGTCGACGTCCCCGTCGGACGGGTCGTCGATACGTGATGGTGTTCGTGCAGACCGGTGGAGTCACCAGGTCATGCGGCGACCGCTGTCAGCGGTGCCGGCTTGCGTCGGTCCGGGGCGACCTGGGGTCACATCGGACGAGTGGGATCGGTCGTCCCTGCGGGGAGGGCGTCCACGGCGTCGGCGAGGCGGCGCAGCGTGTCGGCGGCTCGTACCCGCCAGGAGGCCTGGTGGATCGTCCCTGCACGTGTGCGCCCCATCGTGCGGCGCAGCTGTGCCTCCCACTGACGCGTGAGGATCTCGTGGGTGTAGTCGTCCATCTCTAGCCTCCTTCCGGCACTCGTTCGTTGTGCGACGAGTCAGAGCCTAGGACGAGGGTCGCGTCGAGCGCATCCGATTATTCGCCGGGTAGCGTTCGGCCCATGGCGCGCATCCTCGTGGTCGGCGACGTGGTCGACGACCTGATCGTCCGACCGCTGACCACCGTGACCCCGGCGAGCGACACCCCGGCCGTCATCCGGCGACGCGACGGAGGATCCGCCGCCAACGTCGCGGCGTGGCTCGGCTGGCTCGGGGCCGACGTGATGTTCGTGGGCCGTGCCGGCAAGGACGGAGCGCGCCGGCACACCGAGGCTCTCGAGCGTTTCGGCGTCCAGGCGCGCATCGCGGCCGACGGCGAGCACGACACCGCCACCATCGTCATCACGCTCGACGGTGGCGGAGAGCGGACGATGTACGTCGATCGCGGCGCGAACAGCGCGCTCACCCCGAAGGACGTCCCGCTCTCGGCGTGGAAGGACGTCCGCTGGGTCCATCTCACCGGCTACTCGTTCTTCGACCCCGCGACCCGTCCCGCAGCTCAGGAGATCGTCGCCCGCGCTCGCGACCGTGGTGCGTTCGTGTCCGTCGACCCCGCGTCGATCGCCTTCCTGCGCGACGTCGGGGTCGCGGAGTTCATCTCCTGGACCCAGGGGGTCGACGCGATCCTCCCCAACCTCGACGAGCTGCGCTGCATGACAGGCGAGCAGGATCCGGACCGTGCCGTCCTCGAGCTGAGCCGCTGGTACCCGACCGTCGTCGCGACGCTCGGCGCCTCGGGAGCGCTCCAGATGACACCGGACGGGTTCGTGGTCCGCCAGCGCGCCGAGAAGGCCGACGTCGAGGACCTGACCGGTGCGGGGGATGCCTTCGCCGCCGGCTTCCTCGCCGCGAGCGCGGACGGCCTCGATCCCCAGCAAGCCCTGCGCAAGGGTGCCGAGACAGCCGCCCTCGCCGTCGCCCGTACGGGGGCGCGTCCGTCGCTCGGCGACGCCCGGCCCCTCCTCGGCTGACGCGGCGACGCCCGTACCGAACCGGCGACGCCCCGTACCGACCCCAGGGTCGACTCAGGGGACGCTCCGGGTCGTTCCCCGATGGGCTCACCGCGCGATCCCGGCACGGTAGTAGCCATGGACACGTCAGTCACCCGGGCGGCGATCGCATGATCCGCGCTCAAGCACTCAGCAAGACCTTCGGAGACAAGACCGCCGTCGACGCCATCGACTTCACGGTCAAGCCAGGACGCGTCACCGGGTTCCTCGGCCCCAACGGCGCCGGCAAGTCCACGACCATGCGGATGATCCTCGGGCTCGACGCCCCGACCTCCGGCACGGTCACCGTCAACGGGCACCGTCACCTGACCTCGCCCGCCCCGCTGCGCTCGATCGGGGCACTCATCGACGCGCACGCCTTCCATCCCGGGCGCTCCGCCCGCGACCACCTTCGTTGGCTCGCTGCGAGCAACGGCATCCCGACCACGCGGGTGGGCGAGGTGCTCGAGCTCGTCGGGCTCGAGTCCGTCGCCGGCCAGCGCGCCGGACGCTACTCGCTCGGCATGGGGCAGCGGCTCGGCATCGCCGCCGCACTGATCGGGGATCCGCCGGTCGTCGTCCTGGACGAGCCGGTCAACGGTCTCGACCCGGAGGGCATCCGGTGGGTCCGCGCGCTGGCGCGGCGTCTCGCCGAGGAGGGCCGGACGGTCTTCGTCTCCAGCCACCTGATGTCCGAGATGGCGCTGACCGCCGACCACCTGATCGTCATCGGACGCGGGCAGATCCTCGCCGACACCTCGACGGAGGACTTCATCGCCACGCACGCCGTGTCGTACGTGCGTGTGAAGTCGCCGGCTCGCGCCGAGATCGGTGCCCTCCTCACGCGGGCGGGCCACGAGGTCGAGGTCGTCGACAACGCCCTCCACGTCCAGGGGATCGACCCTGCGGCGATCGGTGACCTGGTCCACCGTCACGGGCTGGCGGTGCACGAGCTGACGCTCGTCCGGTCGTCGCTCGAGGACGCCTTCATGACCTTGACCGCCGACAGCGTCGAGTACGTGTCGAAGACCCGCGAGGAGGTGGCGGCATGACCGCGACAGCAGTCGTCGCCGAGCGCGCCGCGGACACCGCGACGCGGCAGGATTTCGGGGACGTCCTTCGCGCCGAGTGGATCAAGCTGCGGAGCGTCCGCTCGACATGGTGGACCCTCGGCTCGCTCGTCGTGCTCGGCGCCGGACTCACGATCGTCATGTGCTGGGGCAACGCCGACTGGCTCGCCTCCGAGGGGGCCGACGAGTCGCCGGGCTCGTTCATCACGTGGGGCATGATGATCGCCCAGATCACCGCCGTCGTGCTGGGCGTGCTGGCGGTGACCAACGAGTACTCCACCGGCATGGTCCGCACGACGTTCGCCGCCGTCCCGCGGCGTAGTCGCGTCCTCCTCGCCAAGTCGCTGCTCGTCGCCGGGCTGCTGTTCGTCGTGGGAACGGCGACGGCACTGATCGGCTACTTCGGAGGGAACTACTTCCTCGACCGAGAAGGCGTGGGGATGGCGCTGGAGGGCGACGTCCTGCGGGCGATGTACGGCAGCGGCCTCTACATGGCCGGGCTCGGCCTGCTCTCGATCGCCGTCGGCACGCTCCTGCGGCACACGGCGGGCGCGATCACGATCACGATCGCGGTCGTCTTCGTCATCAGCGGCATGGTGGCGCTGATCCCGGGTGACATCGGCCTTTTCATCGAGCGCGTCATGCCCGGCAACGCGGGCTCGGTGATCGCGACACCGGTGACGTTCAACCCGAACCTGCTGGACGCGTGGCCGAGCTTCGCGATCTTCGCGGGAGAGGTCGCCGTCCTCATGGCGATGGCCGCGGTCGCGCTGCGTCGTCGCGACGCCTGACCGTTCGGCGCGGCAGTGGACAGCCCCCGGCATCGGTGATGCCGGGGGCTTCGCGCATCCTCGGCGCCGGTGTCAATGGGTGGCGCCCAGCTCGACGAGCAGGACGCCGGCGGCGATGAGGGCGATGCCGCCGGCCATGATCAGGGTGAGCGGCTCGCCGAACAGCAGCCGTGACGCGACGGCGGTGAGGGCGACGCCGCTCGCGGCCCAGATGCCGTACGCGACTCCCAGCGCCATGCCTGCGTCGAGGCTGAGCGCGAGGCAGGTGAACGCGACGAGGTAGCCGACGACGACCGGGGCGTACCAGGCCCGTCGACCGGTCGCCGCCATGCGCAGCGAGAGTGTCGCCGCGACCTCGACGACGATGGCGCCGACGAGGAAGACCCAGGCCATCACGCTGCTCCGCTCTCGTCGGCGTGCGCTCGGGACTGCGCGGCGTGGGACCCCATCTCGACGGCGAGGACGCCGCCGACGATGAGGACCAGGCCGAGGACCATGACGGACGTGAACGGCTCGTCGTACAGGACGGCCGACAGGCCGGCGGTCGCGGCGACGCCGAGGGCACCCCAGATGCCGTACGCGACCCCGAGCGGCATGCCCTGGCGCAGGACCGCCGTCAGGAGGACGAACGAGGCCAGGTAACCGGCTGCGACGACCGCGTACAGCGCGGGTCGGTCGAGCGCCCCCTTCAGCGAGAGGGAGGCTGTGACCTCGCAGGCGATGGCGGCCGCGAGCAGCATCCACCTGGTCATGCGCCCGTGCTCTCGAGGAGGTCGAGCGCGGCGGCGAGCACCGCGTCCCGGTCACGCCCCACGAGCGGGAGGACGTCCATGGCGTCGGCGTACCAGCAGCCGTCCGCCAGGAGTCGTACGGCGTTCAGCCGGCCGCGCTGGGGGGCAGGGAGGTCGTCGGGGACCTCCACCCAGGCACGGAAGCGCGTGGTCCAGCGCGCGCACATCGCCACGCGGAGCCTCGGGTCGCTGAGCATCGCCAGGTCGGCAGCGTCGTGCTCGTGCGCCAGCGCCCAGCGCGCGTATGCAGCGAGGCGCTCGTGCGCCGGAGCTGCCGTGCCGGCCGGGACCAGTGCTTCGAGGTCGCGCTCGAACGAGTCGAGGAGGTGGTCGACGAGGGCCGTGACCAGGGCTTCCTTCGTGGGGAAGTGGTACATCAGGCCCGGTTTGGTGACGCCAGCCGCGCGGGCGGCGGAGTCCAGCGACAGCGCCTCGCCGCCGCGGATCAGGTCGAGCGCGGAGTCGAGGAGCGCGTCACGCTGGGAGGGACGGTGGGCGGCTCGGGGCATGTACTTACTTTACCCTTTGGATGGCAGTCCGCCGGTCGCGGAGACGACGAAGGGCTCCGACCACCAGGTGGTCGGAGCCCCTCGAGACCTCGTCGGTCGGGTCAGGCCTTCGGGTCGCCGTGGCCCTCGTCGTCCACGGGGACGTCGGACTCCTCCGCGATCGCCGCGTTCTCCGCGGGCGTACCGGCCTCCGGAGCGTCGAGCTCGGCGCCCTGGCCCTCCGGACGCTCGAGCACCGCGGTGGCGGTGGCGGCCATGCCGGCATCCGCGGCCGTCGCGTCCGGACCGGCCTCCGTGGCGCCCGTGCCGTCGGCCTTGCGCTTCACGCCGGCGAGCAGGAGCTGGGCGACGTCGAGGACCTCGACCTCTTCGCGTGCGGCGCCGTCGGCCTGCTTGGCCGTGAGGCCGTCGGCCAGCATCACGCGGCAGAACGGGCAGCCGACCGCGATCTGGTCGGCCCCGGTGTCGATGGCCTCCTGGGTGCGGTTGAGGTTGATGCGCTCGCCGAGCGTCTCCTCCATCCACATCCGGGCACCGCCCGCGCCGCAGCAGAAGGACCGCTCCGAGTTGCGCGGCATCTCCTTGAGCTCGGCGTTCGGGATGACGTTGAGCAGCTCGCGCGGCGCCTCGTACACCTGGTTGTGGCGGCCGAGGAAGCACGGGTCGTGGTAGGTGATCGTCTTGCCGCCCACGCTGCCCGCCGCGGGTGCCACCGGGGTCAGCCTGCCCTCGCGCACCAGGCGGTTGAGCAGCTGCGTGTGGTGGACGACCTCGAGCTCGACGCCGAACTCGGCGTACTCGTTCTTGAGGGTGTTGAAGCAGTGCGCACAGGTCGAGACGACCTTCTTGACCTTGGTCTCCTTGAAGACCTCGGCGTTCTGCATCGCCAGCTGCGCGAACACGATCTCGTTGCCCGCGCGGCGGGCCGGGTCGCCGGTGCAGGTCTCGCCGTCGCCGAGCACCGCGAAGGAGACGCCCGCGGTGTCGAGCAGCTCGGCGACCGCCTGGGTCGTCTTCTTGGCGCGGTCCTCGTACGCACCGGCACAGCCGACCCAGAAGAGCCAGTCGACCTCGTCGAGGTCCTCGATGTCGACACCGACCTGCTTGACCTCGAACGGGAGGTCCTTCGCCCAGTCCATGCGGTTCTTGGGCGACATGCCCCAGGGGTTCCCCTTGCGCTCGAGGCCCTTGAAGATGTTGTTGAGCTCGGTGGGGAAGTTCGACTCGACGAGCACCTGGTAGCGGCGCATGTCGACGATGTGGTCGACGTGCTCGATGTCGACCGGGCACTGCTGGACGCACGCGCCGCAGTTCGTGCACGACCACAGGACGTCGGGATCGATGACGCCGTACATCGACTCGTCGCCGATCAGGGGACGCTCGGCCTCCTTGACGACGTCCTCAGGAAGACCCTCGCGGCCGTCCTCGCCGGCCAGGACGTACGGCGACTTCGCGTACGCGTGCTCGCGCAGGCCCATCACCAGCAGCTTGGGCGACAGCGGCTTGTCGGTGTTCCAGGCGGGGCACTGCGACTGGCAGCGGCCGCACTCGGTGCACGTGGTGAAGTCGAGGATGCCCTTCCAGGAGAAGTCCTCGACCGCGCCGACGCCGAGCTTGGAGAAGTCCTCCTCCTCGAGGTCCTCCATCTTCTCGAGGTCGAGCGGCTCGCCCTTGATGTAGATGGGCTGGAGGCCGCCGAGAGCCGTACGGCCCGTCGACTCGCGCTTGAACCAGATGTTGAACCAGGCGGTGAAGCGGTGCCAGGCGACGCCCATCGTGATGTTCAGGGAGATGGTGATCAGCCAGGTCATCGAGATGACGATCTTGACCATCGCGACGGCGTAGATCGTCGTTTCCAGGGCGTCGGACGACATGCCGGAGAACAGCTCACCCAGCCAGAAGGTGCCGGGGAAGTGGACGAACGACGCCTCGGCGGGGTCGTCGTGGGAGAAGAGCGCGTACTCGAGGCCGCGGAGCAGGAAGCCGCAGACGACGACCGAGAGGATGACCGCCTCGACGAAGTACGCCTGCCAGAAGGTCGACCCGAAGAAGCGGGACTTGCGGCCGAGCTGGTTCGGCTTGTTGCGCTGCCGGACGACGATCAGGTAGACGATGCCGATCAGCGTGAGCCACGAGAACAGGTCGGCGACCCACTGGTAGACGACCCAGTGCCCGATGATCGGGAGCACCGCGTGGGCGTCGAAGAGCTGGAAGTATGCGGCGGCGACCATCGAGCTGAGCAGGATGAAGCCGGCGAACACGAACCAGTGCATGATGCCGATCCAGTGCCACTGCAGCATCCGGGTGTGGCCGATGGTCTCGACCAGCATGTTCTTCCAGCGCGCACCCTTGTTGTCCGTGCGCGTGCCCCGTGTCGGTCCACCCATGCGCACCACGTGCACCATCTGCGTGATCGCCTTGGCGGCGAGCGCGACGGCGACAGCCGTGATGGCCAGGGACACGACGATCGCGACGACCTGCATGCTCAGCTCCTGCCGGTAGTACGGTCAAGCGAACCTTAGCCCCAGGACGACGGTGGTCCTGGGTTAGGTAGGCCAAACACTACCGGTCGGTAACCTTCGTGTCCGCCGCCGCCGCAGGCGTCGCGATCTCGGCCACGCGCCGTGCGAGGGCGAATCCGCCCAGATCCCGGGTCCTCACGACGACCTCGGCAGCGACGAGACGGGCCAGGACGCGGGACGTGACGTGGGTGGGCAGCCCCGTGCGGGTCGTGATCTCGCGCGCCGTGACTCCCGGACCCGCGTCGACGATCGCGTCGAGGACCGCGACGGCGGTCGCTGGTGCCGGCGACCGCCGCCCGTGGAGGAGGGCGACCTCGTCCCAGGAGGCGGGAGACCCCAGCGTGAGGTCGTACGCGTCGCCGGCGAGGGTCTCGTCGTACAGGCCCAGCTTGGTCAGTGCCCACGGCCGGCGCTGCTCCAGCGTCACCGACCACAGCACGCCGCCGGTCGCGCAGACCAGGGTCGTCAGCACGGCCGTGTGGCTCTCGCCGCCCCAGGGTTCGACCGTCATCGCGACCAGGACGGCCAGCATCGCGGCCGCGCCCAGCGCGTTGGTGACGACGTCGGACCGCCTCAGCTCGTCGATGCGCTGGAGGAACGAGGTCGCCGCGAGGCAGGTGAGCGTGTACGCGGTGAGGAGCGCCACGGTCGACGCGTCTCCCAGCAGGCGCACGATCGCCCGTTCGTCGGGGAGGGCGAGCAGCGCGACGGCGGCGGGACCCAGCACGAGGGCCGCGCTGACGCCGATTGCTCCCGTCGGTGTGCGGAAGCGGGGGTGGGTGGCGCCGAGCCGCATCGGCAGCGCGCCCTCGCGCGCCAGCGTCAGCACGAGGCGGGAGAGTGCGGTGGCCACCGCCACGACGCATCCTGCGTAGCAGAGCAGACGAACGGCTCGGACGACCGTGACCGCCATGTCGTGGTTCGCCTCGGGAGGGAACCACTGGAGGATGCTGCCGATGCCGTCGACCGGCGTCGGTCCGAGGATCGTGCTCGTCAGGCAGGTCGCCACGACGACCACCAGCGCGGTGCTCGTGGCGCGGGGGACCGACGCGAACGGCGTCGCGGTCTCGGCCGACAGCGACGTCGCGCACCCGAAGCCGACGAGGTAGGCGACGGAGAGCACCACGCCGTGCGCCATCCCCGCCGGCTCCGCGTGCTCGAGCGAGAACCTCGCGAGCGTCGGCAGACCCGAGTGCGCGACGGCCGTGATCAGGAGCCCGACCAGGGCCAGGAACGACACGGACGCGGCGACGAGCGTGACGCGGGTGGAGAGCCTGACGCCGATGAGCAGGACGGCCGCGCACGCGCCGGTGAGGATGATCGCGACGAGCATCTCGGCCACGCCGACGGCGCCGGGCGGACGTGCCGGCGCCAGCAGCTCGGTCGTCGTGATCGCCGCGCGCACGAGGCACCAGCTCCCGAGCAGGCCGTAGCCGACGAGCATCGCGACCGCCGCGACCATCCCGCCGACCGGTCCGAGGCCGAGGACGGCGTAGGAGTACATCGAGCCTGCTGCCGCGACCCTCGTCGAGAACTGGCACAGGGCCCGGTTGACGAGCCACAGGAGGACGCCGGCGATCACCACGCAGAGCCATGCGCCGTTGCCGGCGACGGCCGTCAGCGTGAACGGGATCGTCAGCGCCATCGACGCCGGCATGGCGGCGCCCAGCGACTGCCCGAGCACCGGGGTGAAGGGGAGAGACCGCCGGTCGAGGCCGTCGAAGCCGGACCGGGTCCGCAGCCGCGCGGGGCTGCTCATCGCTCGTCTGCGGGGATCAAGAGGCAACCGCCGGTCTCGGCCCTGCTCGGGCGTGGTCGTGAGGCAGCACGCAGGCTATCGCAGCGGCGCCTCGCCGTCGATGGGGACGAGGGGTACGGCGATGACAGGGCACAGCGCCACCAGCGCGAAGGCGAGCGGGAAGCCGAGCAGGGTCACCGCCGCGCCGACGACGGGCGGGACGGCGGACGCGGCGACGTACTGTCCGGTGTTCTGGACGCCGATCGCCCGGCCCGACCAGAACGGTCCGGCGGACTCGGTGATCGCCGTGTACGCGAGCCCGTTGTCGGCGACGGTCACCGTCGTCGCGACCACCAGGAGCGCGACTGCCGCGGTGCTCCAGCCGAGGCGGTCGGTGAGGGCGAGACCGAACATCGTCACCGCGGCCGCGATCGCCACCCAGCGCATGGGCCGCAGGCGACTGCGGACCAGGTCCGACAGGTGCCCTGCGCCGATCCGGCCCAGCGCGCCGAGCAGCTGGGTCCCGGCGACCAGCGCGCCGGCCGCCCCGGCGGCCCAGCCGAGGTCGCCGACCAGCCAGACGAGGGCGAAGGTCCAGACGGTGAACTGCGGGACGACCAGGAGCATCGACGCAAGGTGGATCCGGACGAGGTATCCGTTGCCGTACGGGTGGTCGAGCTGGCCGGCGGCCTGCGCCTCGGCACGACTCGGTCGGGGTGGGTCGGCGACGACGACGGCGCAGGCGAGCGCGGCGACCGTCGACGCCACGACCGGGACCCACAGGGCCGACGCCATCCCGTGGGCGGCGGCCAGCGGTGCCATCGTGGCAGCGGCGAGGCCGACGCCCAGCGGCTGCGCCATCTGGCGGATCCCCATCGCGAGGCCGCGTCGGTGCGCGGGGAACCAGCCGGCGACGACGCGGCCGGACGCGGAGGACGTGCTCGCGGCGAAAGCCCCTGCCACGAGGAGCGCGGCGCACAGGGCTCCGAGGTGGTCGGCGACCGCGACGGCGACCGCGGCGCTGATCGCCGTGCCTGCCGTGCCGCTGACGAGGACGAGGCGCTCGCCGTACCGGTCGGCGACGGCGCCCCACACGACGAGGGTGAGCATCGTGCCGATCAGCGGCATCGAGGCGACCAACCCGGCGGTCGCCAGCGAGCGCCCCTGCTCCTGGAGGGCGGGGATGAGGAAGGCGACACCGTGCGCGAGGCACGCGCCGGAGACCTGTGCCGTCGTGGCGACGGCGAGCATGCCCCAGTGGCGGGCGGCCACCCGCGGAACGGAAACGACCGTGTCCATATAGCGAGACTCCAATCTCGGAATATGGATATCGTACGCCTGCTATCCTGGGGGCAGCCATGTGGCTCCGGACGAGAACCGACGTACCCGGTCATGCGAAGACGTCGACACACCTTCACACCAGGAGCGTTCTCAATGGCATGGCTGATCCTCGTTGTCTCCGGCGTCCTCGAAGCTGTCTGGGCGACCGCGCTCGGGCGCTCAGAGGGCTTTTCCCGGCTCGTCCCCACGGTGGTCTTCGGGGTCACCGTGGTCCTCAGCATGGTCGGGCTCGCCGTCGCGATGCGCAGCCTCCCGACCGGCACCGCGTACGCCGTCTGGGTCGGCATCGGCGCGTCGCTGACCGTCGCCTACGCGATGGTGACCGGGGCCGAGCCCGTGTCGGTGCTCCGCCTCGTCTTCCTCGCGATGATCATCGGCGGGGTCGTGGGGCTGAAGGCGGTGCACTGACCGCCAGCAACGTCGCTGGTCGAGGCCGAAGCGCCAGCGGGCGATCGAGACCTACCTGCGGTGGTCTCGATCGCTTCGCGCCTCGACCAGCGGGAGCTGGCGCCTCGACCAGCGGGAGCTGGCGCCTTGACCAGCGGGGGTCAGCCCGGCAGGGCGCCCAGGTGCGCGAGCGCCTGGCGCAGGAGAGCGCCGCGGCCCCCCTCCATCTCCGCGGCCACCGCGTCGGTCGCGGCCTCGGCCGGCGTGAGCCACGTCAGCTCGAGCGCGTCCTGACGGGGCTGGCACTCGCCTGAGACCGGGACGACGTACGCGAGAGCGACCGCGTGCTGGCGAGCGTCGAAGAACTGCGAGGCGCCGGGATAAGGGAAGTACTCGGTGACGGCGAACGGGACGGTGCTCACCGGCAGGACAGGGAACGCCGTCGGCCCGAGGTCCTTCTCGAGGTGGCGCATCAGCGCGTCGCGTACGCGCTCGCCGTGCATCACGCGCCCGGAGACGAACGAGCGTGTGATCTCGCCGGTGTGCGAGCCCCGCAGCAGGAGCCCGACCTCGGCGACGAGCCCGTCGGGATCGACGCGCACCGGGACGGCCTCGACGTACAGCATCGGGACCCGGTTGCGGGTCTCGTCGAGGTCGTGGTCGGAGAGCCAGCCGGGATTCGGGTCGGGAGTGCGTACCGTCATGCGGCCAGTCTTCCCCATGGGGCCACAGCGATGCGTAACGTGGCCCGGGTGGACGCCGCGCTCCGCCTTCGCAGTGCACAGGGCCGCTGGGTCCTGCTCGCCACCGTCCTCGGCTCCAGCATGGCGATGCTCGACTCGACCGTCGTCAACGTTGCTCTGCCGACCATCGGCGACGACCTTGACGCCGACGTGGGCGGGCTCCAGTGGGTCGTCAACGGCTACACGCTCGCGCTCGCGTCGCTGATCCTGCTTGGCGGCGCACTGGGCGACCGGTGGGGGCGCCGGCGCGTCTTCGTGATCGGGGTCGTGTGGTTCGCGGTCGCGTCGCTGCTGTGCGGAGTCGCGCCCAACGTCGAGACGTTGATCGCTGCCCGGGTGCTCCAGGGCGTGGGCGGTGCACTGCTGACTCCGGGAAGCCTGGCGCTCATCTCGGCGTCGTTCGACACCGAGGACCGCGGCGCCGCGATCGGCGCCTGGTCGGGGCTCGGCGGCGTGGCGACCGCGATCGGCCCCCTGCTCGGCGGGTGGCTCATCGAGGCAGTGAGCTGGCGGGCGATCTTCCTGCTCAACATCCCGCTCGCCGCTGTCGTCGTGTGGGTGTGCGGTCGCCACGTGCCCGAGAGCCGTGACCCCGAGGCGCCCGAGCACTTCGACCTCCTCGGCGTCGCCCTGACCGCGGGAGGACTCGCCGCGCTCACCTACGGGCTCATCGAGTCGAGCACCTGGCTGTCGGTGGTCGGGCTCGTGGTGCTGCTGCTCTTCGTCGTGCAGGAACGCCGCAGCCCCAACCCGTTGGTGCCGCTCGGTCTCTTCAGGGACCGCGTGTTCTCGGGAGCGAACGTCGTGACCTTCGTCGTGTACGGCGCGCTCGGTGCGGTCTTCTTCCTGCTGGTGGTGCAGCTGCAGGTCGTCGCCGGCTACTCCCCGCTGGCCGCGGGCGCGGCGACGCTGCCCATCACCATCCTCATGCTGCTGTTCTCGCCGGCGGCGGGCCGCCTCGGGACCCGGATCGGGCCGCGCGTCCCGATGACGGTCGGCCCTCTCGTCGGAGCTGCGGGCCTCCTCTTGATGCTGCGCGTCGGACCCGACGCGTCCTATCTCGCCGACGTCGCGCCCGGTGTGGTCGTCTTCGGGATCGGCCTGACGATCCTCGTCTCGCCGCTGACGACGGCGGTGCTGGCGGCAGCACCCGACCACCTCGCGGGAACCGCCTCGGGCGTCAACAACGCCGTCGCGCGTACGGCACAGCTGCTCGCCGTGGCCGCGCTCCCGCCGCTCGTCGGGATCGTCGGAGGCGCCCTGTCGGACCCTGACCTGTTCGACGCCGGGTTCGACCAGGCGATGCTCGTCTGCGCCGCGATGATGGTCGCTGGAGGCGCCATCGCCTGGGCGACGATCCGGACGAGGCCGCGCACCCACGACATCCCGATCGAGCAGCAGGCGGGCTGCGACGTGTCGGCGCCGCGCCCGTACCCGGCTACCTCCTCACACGGAAGGCCTTCTTGACCCGGCGCGTCAGACGGCTGCGGCCCGCTGCTCGGAGGCGGGGTGCGCGGCGGGCGCCGACGTGAGACCGGCATGGACGGCCCGCTGGAAGGCGAGCACGTCGTCGGCGACGGAGTGCAGGCAGCGCTGGCCCTGGGCGACGTCGGCACACCACGACCGCTGACGTGCGGCCGCCGCCGCGTCCGTCGGCGTCTCGACGAAGTCGAGCAGATCGGCCCCACCGAGGACGGTGAGGAGACCGGCCTCGCGTCGACCGAGGACCGGGGCGGACGAGGATGCCTCCGGGCCCGCGGAGTCGAGGATGCTCGCGAGATCGGCGCGGACGGCGTCACTCATCGCAGGAGCCGTCGGGTGCCAGCGGACGTGGATCTTGAGGACGACGGTGCGGCTTTCCTCCCGGCGGAGGAGACCGCGCGTGGCCATGCTGCCCAGGACGGTCTCAGGGAGCGTCGCCGCGAGGTGGTGCACTGCGTCGCGGACCGACAGGGGAACCTGTCCTGTGAGCAGCGAGAGCCCGGAGCCGAGCAGCGGCTGGCGGGGAGAGGTGTCGGCCAGCACGAGGATGTCGCCGGGCTCGAGCGCGACGTGGCCCGCGTGCGCGAGATCGAGGAGCAGCGCGCCGGCCAGGGCGCGGGCGCCACGTCCGTCGGGATTGCGCAGCTTCCCGGACTGGGGGTCGAGCGCGAGCAGGGTGAGTTCCTCGGCGAGCAACATGGCGCGAGGGTACTCGTGATACGGATCACATGCCAGAGGTTCCGGACGATCCGGTCGACCAGCGTCCCCGGTGGACGACCTCGTCGAGTGAGCGCCGCCCCCGCGCGCGCGAGGACGGCACGTGGTCCTCGGCGCCGTACCCGACGGTGATCGCGCCGAGCGGCTCGTAGTCGGCGGGGACACCGGAGGCCGCGCGGAACTCGGCCGTCCGCGTCGGTGGGATCCCGAAGAAGCAGGCGCCGAGGCCCTCGTCGACGGCCGTGAGCAGGACCATGAGGGACGCCATGCCGGTGTCGACGTACCAGTACGGGACGGGCCAGCGCGCCTCGTCGCGGTCGGTCCAGCCCTTGTCCGGCTCCGCGTAGCGGTCGAGATAGGCGTCCTTGTGCGCGAGCGGCACGAGCACGACCGGCGCCGTACGCATGCCTCGCAACCAGCGCGACGGCGACGCCGCACGCTCGGGCGGTGTCGTCGCGTCCCAGAACCGGGCGACGTCCTCCGCGGTGTCGAGCACCAGGAACTCCCATCCCTGGGTGAAACCGGCGCTCGGTGCGCGGGTGGCGTGCGCGAGCATGCGGTCGATGACGTCGGACGGCACCGGTCGCCCGTCGTAGGCGCGCACCATGCGTCGCCGCCGGATCACCTCGGCGAGCTCCACGTCAGGGCGCCTGGTCGTCGCCGCCGTCGCCGTCGGCGGGGCGGTGTACGTCGGAGAGGTGCATGTCGGCGGCGTCCGCCTCCTCGTCGTACCCGTCCTTCGGGCGGCCGAGGCGGGTGCGGAGGTCGCGGCGCGACAGCAGGAGGAGGTCCCACGTGGTGGTGTCGACCATGTCGGGGTCGAGGTGCTCCAAGGCCCGGATGCCGATGTTGAGCCAGCGCTCGGAGGCGAGCGGCTCGCCCGCCTCGTCGTACAGGTCGGCCATGTAGTGCGCCGACGCCGGCGTGATGCGGCCGGACTTCCGGTAGCGGTCGGCGTACGGGGTGGGGTCGAGGCCGCGCGCGAGCGCGGTGCCGACACGGACGACGTCGGGGTGGATCGCGGAGACGCCGTCGGCGGTGTCGGCCATCGCCAGCACCTCCTCCTGGCGGTCCCACGCGCCGTCGAACCCGAGGAACTCCGACGCCGCCACCAGCAGCGAGCGTGGCGCGACGTCGTCGGCCAGGTCGTACTCGCCCGAGGTCGCGAACTCGATCAGCTTCTCGGCCTTGGCGAGCGACGAGAGGTCGGACTCCTCGACGGCGTCGGTCTCTTCCCGGGTGATGCGCATGGCGTTCAGTATCGCCTGCGCGCTTGAACGTGGTGCGTACGGCGTGCGCCGTGCGGCGCGGACCCGGCAGGATGACGGGCATGACAGGCATGGCGGGCGCGGCGGTCCTGGAGAGCGGGCCCGGCTGGACCCTGTGGCGCGCCGCGTCCGGTGTGCTGGTCGAGGTCGCCGACGACCTCGCCGGGGTGCTGCCGCCCTCAGCGACGGTCGGGGTCGTCGCGACGGTCTGGCCCCGTGGACGCTGGACCTTCACCTTCCGTGGCACGCCACTGCCGTACGAGGCTCCGATGGCCGTCCGGGCGGACCCGCTGCTCACCTGCGCCATGACGGTGCTCGCTGCGGCGAAGCAGGCGAAGGTGCACGCGGACGACGGCGTGCGTGCCACGTTCGGCGAGGTCGCGACCCGTGAGCCCGACCACGGGTTCACCACGGAGTCCGCGGCCGGCGTCCTCGACGTCCGCGCTCCACGCGAGCACGACCGCGACGCGGTCGTCGACGCGGTCCTCGCCTCGGCGCGGGCACGGGCCGAGCGCGACCGTACGAGGGTGGAGGTCGACGCCGACGAGATCCACGGTCCGCTGGAGCTGGACGCGCTCGCGACGGGGACGCTCGTCGACGTGCTGGGCGCCGCGGAGGTCGGCTCGCCGGGTGCCGACCGTGCCGCGCACGCGGCCCGGCGCGGCGAACCAGCGGTGGCGCTGGTGCTGCGCGAGCGCGACGACCGTCTCGTCAGGACCGCGCTCGGAGCGCTCGGCTGAGCGCCCCGCTCAGCCCTTCCGCGGAGGCAGCGGGAAGAAGCCGGACGTGCGGGCCATGTACTCGCGGTATGCAGGGCGCTTGGCCATCCGGCGCTCCAAGACCTTCTTGCCCGAGCCGTTCGCCAGCAGGTAGACCATGATCGCGGGGGCGAAGACCGTCAGGGCGCCCGGCCAGGCGTCCGCCGTCACCAGGAAGATCCCGACCCACACGCACGCGTCGCCGAAGTAGTTGGGATGCCGCGTGTACCGCCACAGCCCGCGATCCATCACGGGCGGGCGCTGGTCCTTCGGCTGGGCCTTGTACGCCTCGAGCTGCCGGTCGCCGACCGTCTCGAAGAGCAGTCCGACGAGCCAGACCACGGCACCGACCCACGCCAGCGGGCCGAGTGGGGCGTCGAGGAACATGCCGACCTGGACGGGGGCCGAGATCACCCACGCGAGCACGCCCTGCAGCCCGTAGACGACCGCGACGACGCCCAGCTCGCTGCGACCGCGCAGGAACTCCTCGTAGCGGGGGTCCTCCCCGGCGCCGATGCTGCGGCGGCCGATGTGCACCGCGAGCCGCAGACCCCACGCGAGGACGAGCACCAGCAGCAGCCAGCGGCGTACGTCGTCGCCGTGACCCGACGACGCGACGAACCCCACGACCGCGACCGCGCAGAAGAGCAGACCCCACGCGACGTCGATCACGGCGTGCTTGCCGGCGACCTTGGCGGCGGCGTACGTGACCGCGAGGACCGCGACGACGCCGAGCGCGGTCCAGGGCAACGCCCCCCAGAAGGCGTCGTCGAGGTGTGACGTCATGCGCCCTCCGTCCGGGTCGCCACGATCTGGTCGACGCCCATCCTGCCCTGCTCGAACGCGAGACCACCGCCGACGAGGTAGAGCCGCCACATGCGTGCCTGCTCCTCGCCGACGAGCGCGACGGCCTCGGCGAAGCGCTTCTCGTACGTCGCCGTCCAGGCGGCCACCGTCCGCACGTAGTCCTCCCGCATCCCCTCGACGTCGAGGACCTCGAAGCCGCCGCGCTCGAAGAACCCGAGAGTCTCCGACAGCGGCCGCATGTGCATGTCGGGCGCGATGTAGGTCTCGATGAACGTGCCGCCCCCGGGCGCGGCGCCCGCCCGCCGGGACATCTGCTGCACGAGCACGCGGCCGCCCGCTCGTACGTGGCGGCGGAGGACGCCGAGGTAGGTCGCGTAGTTCTCCTCGCCGACGTGCTCGCCCATCTCGATCGAGGCGACCGCGTCGAACCCGGTGCCACGCTCGGTCAGGCCGACGGCGTCGAGGTCGCGGTAGTCCTGCAGTCGCACCTCCACGACGTCGGCGAGGCCGCGGCGCTCGACCTGCTCGGTGACGTACGCGTGCTGCTGCGCCGAGAGCGTGATCCCGAGGACCCGCGCGCCGCGGTGCTCCGCGGCGTGGAGCGCGAGCGACCCCCACCCGCACCCGACGTCGAGGAGCGTCGACCCGTCCGTGACGCCGAGCTTGTCGCAGACGAGGTCCAGCTTGGCGCGCTGCGCCTGCTCGAGCGTGACGCCCGCGCCGCGGTAGTAGGCGCTGGAGTACGCCATGCTCCGGTCCATGAAGAGGGCGTAGAACGCGTTGGAGAGGTCGTAGTGCGCCGCGATCACCGCGGCGTCGCGGCGCGTCGTGTGCCGGGTGCCGTCGACCTGGATCTCCCCGGCTGGTGGACGCGGCCGGGGTCCGACGACGCCCAGTCGGAGCGCCGTCGGGAGTGACCGCACCCACGTCCACCAGCCCGGCCGGGACGGCTGCTCGACCCCCGCGAGCACCTGCCACGCCGTCCGCAGCCCGTCTGCCAGGTCCTCGGCGCCCCCCGGCACGTCGAGATCCCCGCAGATGTACGCCCGCGCCAGGCCGAGCTCGCCCGGCGCCCACGCGAGGTGGCGCAGGGCGCGGCGTGAGCGGACGTCGATCAAGGGAGCGTCGGCCGGTCCGGACGTGCTCCCGTCCCAGGCACGGATCCGGACCGGCGGCTCGATGCCCACGAACGGCGTGACGAGAGCGCGCAGCAGCTCGGCGTTCGACCTCATCGGCCGCCTCCGGTGTCGTCGGCGGGCTTCTCGAGCCCGTACTGCACGACGTCGAGGTAGCCGGAGCGGAAGCCGGCCTCCGAGTACGCCAGGTAGAACGACCACATCCTGCGGAAGACGGCGTCGAACCCCAGCTCGGCCACCACCTCGGCCCGCGCCTCGAAACGCTCCCGCCAGCGGCGCAGCGTCTCGGCGTAGTCGGCGCGCATCGACAGCGTCGAGGTCACCTGCAGGCCCGCCGCCGCCGTACGCTCGGCGATCGTCTCCTTCGACGGGATGGCGCCGCCGGGGAAGATGTAGTTCAGCACCCACGTGTCGGTGTCGAGGCTCGCGAGCATGCGGTCGTGCGGCATCGTGATCGCCTGGAGCCCGACGCGGCCGCCGGGTGCGAGGAGTCGGGCGAGGGTCGCGAAGTACTCGTCCCAGTGCTCGGCACCCACCGCCTCGATCATCTCGACGCTCGCGATCGCGTCGTACGACCCGTCGGTGTCGCGGTAGTCCTGGAGCAGCACCTGCGTCCGGTCCGCGTGGCCCGCGGCGTGCAGCCGACGTCGCGCCAGATCGGCCTGCTCGTGCGACAGGGTGATGGTGGTGACGTCCGCGTCCCTCGACGCGGCCTGCAGTGCGAGCTCGCCCCAGCCGGTGCCGATCTCGAGGAGTCGCGTCCCCGCACCGACGCCGGCCAGGTCGAGCACCCGGGCGACCTTGCGGCGCTGGGCCTCGGCGAGGCTCTCGGTCCCGCTCTTGAACAGTGCCGCCGAGTAGCTCATCGTCGGGTCGAGGAACACCGCGAAGAGCTCGTTCGACAGGTCGTAGTGGTGCGAGATGTTCGACCGCGAGCCGTCGCGGGTGTTCGCGTCACCCTGCGCGCGCCGCGGGACCGCGACCCGGCGGAGCCGCTGGAGACGCGGTGGCACGAGCGTCGACGCGTGCGCCGCCAGCACCGTGAGGACCCCGGTGAGGTCGTCGGCCTCCCAGTCCCCGGCCATGTACGACTCGCCGAAGCCGATCAGTCCTCGGGCGCCGAGTCGCGCGTGGAAGTCGTCAGGCCGGACGAGCCGGAGCACGGGATCCGTCGTCCCCCCGGCGCCCGTCTCGGTCCCGTCCGGCCACCGCAGGCGCAGCGGCAGCCGGCGTACGGCGGTGGCCACGACGGCGCGGGCGGCTGCCGCGCGCACGCGGCTGCGAGGGACCGTGGCGACGTGCGGCCAGCGATCCGGGTCGACGACCAGGTCGGAGGCGTCGACGGACGGCGCGGGGTGGAGGGCGGTCATGCGTGTTCTCCTCGGGGGTGAGGGCGGAGGCCCTGGAGATAGAGGCGGATGCCGTGCCAGTGGATCGCCGCGGTGACGCCCCGCGTGCGCCACGGGCGCAGCAAGGACCGCCACAGCGACGCGTTCGCCGCGCGGGTGCCGGTCATCGTCGCGGTGAACGGCGCCTCGTCGGGACGGTGGAGCGTGACGACGACGGTCAGTGCGTCACCGGGCTCCGGGACGCGGATCGTGTAGTGGCCGTCGACCGGGTTGAACGGGGAGACGTAGAACGCCTTGTCGACCTCGGCCTGCCCGCGCGCATCGGGGTGCAGCAGGTAGCAGTGCCGTCCGCCGTAGGTGTTGCGGACCTCCGCGACGACGCCGGTCCGGACGCCGTCGCCGTCGTACAGGGCGAAGATCGTGAGCGGGTCGAAGACGTAGCCGAGGACGCGTGGTTGCGCCAGCATCGTCACCCGCGCCGGGCGCTCGACGCCCGCCTCGGCGAGCCAGGCATCGAGGTTCTCGCGCAGCGACCGCGACGGGTCGCCCAGGTGGTCGGCGCTGCGGAAGCCCGCCAGCCGGCCGAACCCTCGCGGGAGTTGCGGCAGGTCGTCGAGGTCGACCAGCCACGTCTCGCCCGCCGTCGCCAGGCCGTACGAGACAGGGCTGTGACGCTGGTGGCGGATGGTCACGTCGTAGCGGGCCGTCACCAGCGGACTCCCAGGCTCTGCGCCGCCGCGACCCCGGAGCGGCAGCCGTCCTCGTGGAAGCCCCACCCGTGGTACGCCCCCGCGAACGCGAGCACGCCGTCGTTGAGGGCGGGCAGCAGGTCCTGCGTCGCGACCGACGCGGGTGTGAACACCGGGTGGGCGTAGTCCATCCGCGCGAGGACCCGGGAGTCGTCGATCGTACGGCCGGCGTCGGCTGTGTCGCCGTCGTCGTTGAGGGTGACGAACCACTGCGGGTCGGTGTCGAGCCGCTGGAGGCGGTTCATCGCGTAGCTGACCCGCACGGCGGACGAGCTCGCCTCGCACGCCGGCATCCGGTAGTTCCACGACGCCTCGGCGCGGGCGTGGCTCGGCATCACGCGGCGGTCGGTGTGCAGCGTGGTCGCGTTGCGGGAGTAGCGCCACGGGCCGAGCGCCGCGACCTGTGCAGGCGTCGGGTCGGCCAGGAGCCGCAGCGCGTCGTCGGCGTGGGTCGCGACGACGGCGACGTCGTACGGCGTACGTCCTCCGTCCGCGTCCTGCACCTCCACGCCCTCCAGGGTGCGCGCCACCGCGGTGACCGGCAACGCGGTGTGGACGGCGGTCAGACCCTTGACGACCTTCTCGACGTAGCGGGCCGAACCACCCACCACGGTCCTCCAGGCCGGCGACCCCGTGACGGAGAGCATCCCGTGGTGGGAGAGGAACTGGAAGAGGTAGCGGGCGGGGTAGGCGTACGCGGTCTCGGCGTCGCACGACCAGACGGCCGAGACCAGGGGCACCACGAAGTGCTGGCGCGTGTAGGTCGCGAATCCGTGCCGGTCGAGGAACGCGCCGAGCGTGATGTCGGAGTCCGAGCCCGTGGCGTCGGTGCTCGCGAGGTGCGCGCGGGCGCGGCGGTGGAAGCGGGGGACGTCCGCGAGCATCCTCAGGTAGGCGGCGCGTCGGGCGTGCGACACGGACGGGAACAGGCCGCCGATGCCGCGCGCGCCGGCGTACTCGAGCCCGCAGCCGTCACAGTGCACCGACATGCTCATCTCGGACGGCTGGGTCTCGACGCCGAGCTCCTCGAACAACCGCGTCAGGTGCGGGTACGTGCGCCGGTTGTGGACGATGAACCCGCTGTCCACACCCACCGTGCGTCCGTGCCCGTCGACGAGGTCGTGGGTGTGCGCATGACCGCCGAGCCGCTCGTCCGCCTCGTACACCGTCACGTCGTACTCACGCTGCAGCAGGTACGCCGCCGTCAGCCCGGACACGCCCGCTCCGACGACCGCCGCGCGGCGGCGTACCGTCGTCCTCTCACGCCCACTCATGCCCTCTGTTCGGAGCACGCGCCGCCGTGGATGGGTCGGAGGTGGAAGTTTTTGAGAGTCTCCCGGCCACCCTGCCGGCGGGCCGGCGGCTCAGGCGCTCATGACGGTGCTGTGCCACCCCTTGCGCGGATCGCCGGTCAGGTCCTGCATCACGTGCTTGACCTGGGTGTACTCCTCGAAGGAGTACGTGCTCATGTCCTTGCCGTAGCCCGACTGCTTGTAACCGCCGTGCGGCATCTCCGACACGATCGAGATGTGGTCGTTGATCCACACGCAGCCGGCCTGGATCTCGGCTGCCGCCCGCTGCGCGCGGTAGACGTCGCGGGTCCACGCCGACGCCGCCAGGCCGTACGGGGTGTCGTTCGCGAGCCGGATCGCCTCGTCGTCGGAGTCGAAGGGCAGCGCGACGAGCACAGGGCCGAAGATCTCGTTCTGGACGGCCTCCGCATCCTGCGGGAGACCGGTGAGCAGCGTCGGCTCGTAGTAGAAGCCGGGACGGTCCGGAGCGTTGCCGCCGCACACCACGTCGGCGCCGGCGGCTCGGGCCCGGTCGACCATCGCGGCGACCTTGTCGCGGTGCGCGGCCGAGCTCAGGGCGCCGAGGTCGGTCGCGGGATCGGTCGGGTCGCCGACCACCACCTTGCCCATCAGCTCGGCGACGCCGCTGACGAAGTCGTCGAAGCGGCTCGCGTGGACGTACGCCCGGGTGGCGGCGGTACAGTCCTGGCCGCCGTTGATCAGCGACCCGGCGACCGCGCCGCGGATCGCTGCCTCGAGGTCGGCGTCGTCGAACACCACGAACGGGGCCTTGCCCCCGAGCTCGAGGTGCACGCGCTTCACGGTCGCGGCAGCGGTCGTCGCGATCTGCTTGCCGACCGCGGTCGAGCCGGTGAACGACACCATGCGGACCTGCTCGTGGCCGACGAGCGCGGTGCCGGTGGTGCGGCCTGGGCCGTTGACGACGTTGACGACGCCGTCGGGCAGCCCCGCGTCGGTCGCCGCCTGCGCAAGCATCAAGGACGTGAACGGAGTGACCTCGGCAGGCTTGAGGACGATGGTGTTGCCTGCGGCGATGGCGGGCAGGACCTTCCAGGCGGCCATCTGCAACGGGTAGTTCCACGGGGCGATCGACCCCACGACTCCCAGCGGCTCACGGCGGATGGACGACGTGTGGTCGCCGGAGTAGCGGCCGCTCGCCTTCCCCTCGAGGTTGCGAGCGGCACCGGCGAAGAACGCCGTGTTGTCGATCGTGCCCGGGACGTCGAACTCCGTCGACATGCGGATCGACTTGCCGGTCTGCAGCGTCTCGGCCGCGGCCAGGTCGTCCGCGATCTCCTCGAGGCGGGCTGCGAGCGCGTGCATCGCGGCGCTGCGCTCGCCCGGGGTGGCGCCGGACCACTCCGGGTACGCGGCGGCCGCCGCCGCGACCGCCCCGTCGACGTCCGCGTCGTTCGCCGACGCGAACGTGGCGACCACGTCGCCCGTCGCGGGGTTGCTCACCACGACGTCGGCAGGGCCGGAGCCCTCGGCGTACCGCCCGCCGACGAACTGGCCGGCCGGGATGCTGCTGGGGTCGAACGCGCGCGGTGTGCTCATGGCGCGATTCCAGCACGTCGCACGTCGGCGGACAACACGCGGTGTGTCACCTGCGGCGCGCCGGAGGTGACGTCCTGTCAGGCGCGCGACCTCGGCCGGCGGCAGACCGATGAAGCGGCCTCAAGGTCGTCGCACGCGTGGAAGGTGAGCGATAGGCTCACGTGATGACGACCCCAGCCGTGTCCGGCGTGCCCAAGCGGCAGCGGGCGCCGCGCGTGCCTGCGGACCAGCGGCGCGCCGAGATCCTCGTCGCCGCGCTGGACGTCTTCGGTGCCCGGGGCTACCACAAGGCGTCGCTGTCGGAGGTCGCCGAGCGGGTCGGCATCACGCACCAGGGGATCCTTCACCACTTCGGCTCCAAGGACCAGCTCCTCGTCGAGGTCCTGCTGTACCGCGAGGCGCTCGACGTCGCGGACTTCGAGAACCACGAGCCGCCACGCGGCGCCGAGCTCATGCGCCACCTCGTCCACACGGCGGGGGTCAACACCGGCCGTGCCGGGCTCGTGCAGTCGTACGCGGTGCTGTCCGCGGAGTCCGTCACCGAGGGGCATCCCGCGCAGGCGTCGTTCCGCGAGCGGTTCGCGCATCTACGGGCGCTGATCACCGACGCGCTCCGCGAGGCGTGCGCCGACGACCCGCCCAGCGACGCTGACCTCGACTCGGCCGCGTCGTCGGTCATCGCCGTCATGGACGGGTTGCAGGTCCAGTGGCTGCTCGACCCCGACCGCGTCGACATGCCGTACGCGGTGGGGCTGGTCGTCGACGCACTGCTCGCGCGGCTCGGGTCCCCGGTGCGGACGACCGGCACGAGCTAGCGGCGAGGTCCGCGGCCTAGCGCTGTCCCGAGCGGCGCTGGTCGTGCACCATGAGCGCGACACCGAGGGCGAGCCGGGAGTCGGTGTCGTCGAGGCTGACGCCGAGGATGCGCTCGAGGTGCGCGAGCTTCTTGTAGAGCGCCGGCCGGCTCCGGTGGCTGACCCGGGCGAGCTCGGTCTTGTTGCCGCCCACCGCGATGTACTGGCGGAGCAGCTCCAGCATGCCGTCCTCGTGGGTCGCCTCGTGGACGAGCAGCCGGTCGAGCTCGGCCTCGGCGAACGCCTGGACCCGGGGATCGTCGTGCAGGAGCGCCACGAGCCCCCGGAGCCGGACGTCGCTCGCGCGGAAGAACGGCTTCTGCCGCCCAGGTGGAAGTGCGTGCGCGACCTCGGCGACGTGCTGCGCGTGCCGGAGCGCGGCTCCGGCGGCGAGCACCGTCATCGCCGGGGCGCCGACCCCGACGGACACCGGGTCCAGGTCGCTCTGGCGGGCGTGCTGGGCGTGGAGCGCCTCGGCGAGCGCCGCGATCGCCCCGTCGCCTCCGCGTTCGCCGGTCGCGACGACGGCGGCGACCTCGACCGGGCCGAACGAGCCGAGGAGCGCCGGGACCCGCGCCTCGCGGCTGGCCTGGGCGACCCGCTCCACCAGCCGGCGGGCGCTGCGGTGCGCGGCCACGGGGTCGTTGGGCGTCCCGACCGCGCGGGGTGCGGCGCGGACGACGAGCCCGGCGTACGGCGCCGCCGCAGGCAGACCGAGAGCGCGGGCGCGGGCGTCGGCCTCCGCGGCGTCGACCACCCGCGCGTCCGCGAGCTCGGTGAGGAACCCGCCCTGTGCCTGGTAGGCGATGCCGAACCGGTCGCTCTCTGCCATCCGGCCGAGCTCCAGCGCCTGCGCCGCGCGTTCGAGGACCATCGCGAGCCGCTCCTGGTCGGAGGCGGGGTTGACGACGACGAGCCGTCCCCAGCGGTGCTGCTGCAGGCCGACCGGCGAGGTCATCCAGCCCTCGGGTCCGGTCACGCCGGTGACGTCGGTGTGCGCGACGAGGCGCGAGCGCTTCTCCCAGCCGTGCAGCAGGCCCGCGGCGGGGCGGCCGAGCGCGGCGTACGCGACGACGTGGCGCGACAGGTCCTCGAGGACCACGGACGACCCGGCCAGCTCGGCGGTCGTCTCCACGATCGCCTGCGCTCCGGCGCCCTCCAGGCTGAGCGCGGTGAAGCGCTCGTGGACCCGACGCGCGAAGTCGACCCGCTCGTACTGCTCGGCCACGATCGCGCGGTGCACCTGCTCGGTGATCTCGACGAACCGCGAGGGCCGCCGCAGGGCGACGACGGGGAACCGGCGCTCGCGGGCCACGGCCAACGCGGCCGGCGGCACCTCGGGGAACGACTCTCCGACCTCGACGAGGAGGCCGGTCGCCCCGGCCTCGACGAGCTCGCCGACGTACGCCGCTGCGTCGTCATCGCCCCCTCGCATCGCAAGGCCGGTGGAGAGGAGCAGCTCGCCGCCGGTGAGCAGGCCGGTGACCTCGCGGACCTCGCTGACGTGGACCCAGCGGACCTGCCGGTCGAGGCGGTCCGCGCCGGCCAGCACGTCGGGGGCGGCAGCGCGGAGGGCCTCCGAGGCGAGGACAGCGCGCAGGGTCGGGAGCGGCATAGGACCAGCGTACGGTTCGTCGCTCCGGGGGCGAAGCGGGTGACGGATCGTTTCAGCGCTCGCGGACGGACAGTTCGTACGAGGTGCGTAGGGCTGGGTGACACTCCGTCCGTTGTCGAGGTCCACCGCTGCGGCGCATCCTCGTACCCATGAGCACTTCGACGCTGATCCCGCACTGGCTCGACGGAGCACCGTTCCTCGGCACCTCCGCCGACGCCGCCACCGGCCGCACCGGTGACGTCACGAACCCCGCCACCGGCGCCGTGAGCGCTCAGGTCGCCTTCGCCGACAACGCCGACGCCGAGCGCGTGATCGGTGCCGCTGCCGCTGCTGCGCGCTCGTGGGCGGAGACGTCGATCACCAAGCGCACGCAGATCGTCTTCGCGTTCCGCGAGATCCTCAACGCCCGCAAGGAGGAGCTCGCCGCGATCATCACCTCCGAGCACGGCAAGGTCCTCGACGACGCGCTCGGCGAGGTCGGCCGCGGTCTCGAGGTCGTCGAGTTCGCGTGCGGCATCCCGCACCTGCTCAAGGGCGGCTACTCCGAGGGCGTCTCCACCGGCGTCGACGTGCACTCCAAGCGCCAGCCGCTCGGCGTCGTCGGCATCATCAGCCCGTTCAACTTCCCGGCGATGGTGCCGATGTGGTTCTTCCCCGTCGCCATCGCCGCCGGCAACACCGTCGTGCTCAAGCCGAGCGAGAAGGACCCGTCGGCCGCGATCTGGATCGCCGAGCGCTGGAAGGAGGCCGGCCTGCCCGACGGCGTCTTCAACGTCCTCCAGGGTGACAAGGTCGCGGTCGACGCGCTCCTCGACAGCCCCGACGTGAAGGCGATCAGCTTCGTCGGCTCGACGCCGATCGCGCGCTACGTCTACGAGCGTGCCAGCCAGTCGGGCAAGCGCGTCCAGGCCCTCGGGGGTGCGAAGAACCACATGGTGGTCCTGCCGGACGCCGACCTCGATCTCGCCGCGGACCAGGCCGTCAGTGCCGGGTACGGCTCGGCGGGCGAGCGCTGCATGGCGATCAGCGTCGTCGTCGCCGTCGGTGGTGTCGGCGACGAGCTGGTCGCGAAGATCGCCGACCGCACTCGCACGCTGCGCACCGGTGACGGGACCCAGGGCGCCGACATGGGTCCCCTGGTGACGAAGGTCCACCGCGACAAGGTCGCGTCGTTCGTCGACGCCGGCGAGGAGGCCGGTGCGAAGCTCGTCGTGGACGGACGCGACGTGGTCGCCGACGGCGGCACGGACGGCTTCTGGCTCGGCCCGACGCTGTTCGACAACGTCACCACCGACATGAGCGTCTACACCGAGGAGATCTTCGGCCCCGTGCTGTCGGTCGTCCGGGTCGACACCTACGACGAGGCCGTGGCGCTCATCAACTCCAACCCGTACGGCAACGGGGTCGCGCTGTTCACCAGCAACGGTGGCGCGGCTCGGAAGTTCGAGTACGAGGTCGAGGTCGGCATGATCGGCATCAACGTCCCGATCCCGGTTCCGATGGCCTACTACTCCTTCGGCGGCTGGAAGAGCTCGCTGTTCGGCGACAGCCACGCGCACGGCACGGAGGGCGTGCACTTCTTCACTCGTGGAAAGGTGGTCACGTCGCGCTGGGGTGACCCTGCCGTCAAGCCCGTGGGCGGCCTCGAGCTCGCCTTCCCGAAGAACAGCTGAGGTTTCCGGCGTTTGCCACGCTCCCCACGGAAGTACGCCCCGTACCCCGCAAGTTTGCGGTGCATGGCGGGCACTTCCGGGGGGAGCGTGGCAAACGCGGAAGAACTGAACGGAGATGACATGACCAACCGCACGTACGAGCTCGACCGCGCTCACGTCTTCCACTCGTGGTCGCCTCAGGGATCGCTGACCCCGATGGTGATCGAGTCCGCCGAGGGCAGCTACGTCACCGACGACCAGGGGCAGCGCTTCCTGGACTTCTCCTCCCAGCTGGTGTTCACGAACATCGGTCACCAGCACCCGCGCGTCGTGAAGGCCATCCAGGACCAGGCGGCGAAGCTCTGCACGATCGCGCCCCAGCACGCGAACGCCGCCCGGTCGGAGGCTGCGCACCTCATCGCCGGCCTTGCGCCTGACGGGCTCGAGCACGTCTTCTTCACCAACGGCGGCGCCGACGCCGTCGAGCACGCCGTCCGCATGGCGCGCCTGCACACCGGGCGCCGCAAGGTGCTCAGCCGCTACCGGTCGTACCACGGTGGCACCCAGACCGCGGTGAACCTGACCGGTGACCCCCGGCGCTGGCCGAACGACTACGGCGCCGATGGCGTCGTGCACTTCTTCGGGCCGTTCCTCTACCGCTCCGAGTTCCACGCGACGACGCAGGCCGAGGAGTGCGAGCGTGCCCTGGCGCACCTCGAGCGGACCATCCAGATGGAGGGGCCGAGCACCATCGCCGCCATCATCCTCGAGACCATCCCGGGCACTGCGGGCATCATGCCGCCGCCGCCCGGCTACCTCGAGGGCGTACGCGAGCTGTGCGACCGCTACGGCATCGTCTGGATCGCCGACGAGGTCATGGCCGGGTTCGGCCGCACCGGCACGTGGTTCGCGCTGGACCTGTACGACGCGAAGCCGGACCTCATCACGTTCGCGAAGGGCGTGACGTCGGGCTACGTGCCGCTGGGAGGCGTGATCGTCTCCGACGCGATCTACGCGACCTTCGCCGATCGCGTCTACCCGGGCGGCCTCACGTACTCCGGTCACCCCCTCGCCTGTGCCGCTGCCGTCGCCACGATCGAGACCATGAAGGACGAGCAGATCGTGGAGCAGGCCGCCACCCTCGGCACGGAGGTCTTCGGGCCCGGTCTCGCCGAGCTGCAGGAGCGGCACGCCTGCGTCGGCGAGGTGCGTGGCGTCGGTGCGTTCTGGGCGCTCGAGCTCGTGGCCGACCGCGAGACGCGTGAGCCGCTCGCGCCGTACGGCGGGTCGAGCCCGGCGATGAACGAGGTCGTCGCCGCGTGCAAGAAGAACGGCCTGCTGCCGTTCGTCAACTACAACCGCATCCACGTCGTCCCCGCGCTCAACATCGGCATCGACGAGGCACGTTCCGGTCTGGCGGTCCTCGACGAGGCGCTGTCGGTCGGCGACGCGCATGTCGCCCGCTAACCCGGGGCGACGAGGCGCTGCACAGCCGACCGTCTTCGAGCGTGACGCGCCGCCGGCCTCGCTCGTCGACGCCGCGCTGGCGCAGACGCAGGACGGGTGCTTCTGGCTCGAGGACGTCGGGGACGCGGTCGCGTACCCCGTCCTCGACCGGGCCCACACCGCCGACCTGCTGGTCGTCGGGGGTGGCTACACGGGTCTGTGGACCGCGGTGAAGGCCAAGCTGCGCAACCCGGCCGCGCGCGTCGTCCTGCTGGAGGCACAGACCGTCGGGTGGGCGGCGTCCGGACGCAACGGAGGCTTCTGCGACGCCAGCCTGACCCACGGCGAGGACAACGGTCGTACGCGGTGGCCCGACGAGTACGACACGCTCGAGCGGCTCGGGCAGGAGAACCTCGAGGCGCTCGCCACCGCGGTGGACGCGCTCGGGATCGACTGCGAGCTCGAGCGGACCGGGAGCCTCGACGTCGCCGTCGAGCCGCACCAGGTCGCGTGGCTCGAGGAGGGCGCGGGCGACGTGCTGGACACCGAAGCCGTACGCGCCCAGGTGAACAGCCCGACGTACCTCGCCGGTGTCTGGCACCGCGACTCGACGGCGATGGTGCACCCGGCGAAGCTCGCGAAGGAGCTCGCCCGGGTGGCGACCGGGCTCGGGGTCGAGATCTTCGAGAACAGTGCCGCCGAGTCGCTGGACGCGCCGGGCCGCAGCGGTCCGGTGCTCGTACGCACGCCTCGAGGCTCGGTCCGCGCGGACCGCGTCGCGCTCGCCACGAACGTCTTCCCGTCGCTGCTCGCCCGTACGCGGCTGATGACCGTGCCGGTCTACGACTACGCGCTGATGACCGAGCCGCTGTCGGCGGCGCAGCTCGACGCGATCGAGTGGCGCAACCGGCAGGGCGTCGGCGACATGGCGAACCAGTTCCACTACTACCGGCTGTCGGCGGACAACCGGATCCTGTTCGGTGGCTACGACGCGGTCTACCACTACGGGCGCAAGGTGCGGTCGGCGTACGAGGACCGTCCGAAGACCTACCGCACGCTGGCCGCGCACCTGCTCACGACGTTTCCCCAGCTCGAGGGGATCCGCTTCACGCACCGGTGGGCGGGCGCGATCGACACGTCGACGCAGTTCTGCGCGTTCCACGGTCTCGCCAAGTCGGGGCGCATCGCGTACTCGGCCGGCTTCACCGGGCTGGGGGTCGCCGCGACGCACTTCGCCGCAGACGTGATGCTCGACCGGCTCAGCGGCGAGCGCACCGCCCGGACCGAGCTGGAGATGGTCCGCAAGAAGCCGCTGCCGTTCCCGCCGGAGCCGGCGGCCGCCGTCGGGATCAACCTGACGCGGTGGGCGCTCGACCGGGCGGACCACCGCGCGGGGGAGCGCAACGCGTGGCTGCGGGCCCTCGACGCGGCTGGGCTGGGCTTCGACTCGTGAGGGGTCTCGATCGCTTCGCGCCTCGACCAGCGGGGGGGCGGGGCGACGACCAGCGGGGGGCGGGGCGACGACCAGCAAGTCTCAACGAAGGGATGACATGACGACGACCACGGTCTCGCTGCGCGGGATCTCCAAGGCGTACGGCACAGTGACCGCTGTCGACGGTCTCGACCTCGACATCGCGGAGGGTGAGTTCCTCTCGCTGCTCGGTCCCTCGGGCTGCGGCAAGACGACGCTCCTGCGGATGATCGGCGGCTTCGAGGAGCCGGACGCCGGAGAGCTGCTGCTGTCAGGCGAGTCTGTCGTCGGGGTCCCGCCGAACCGACGCGCCGTCAACACGGTCTTCCAGGCGTACGCCCTGTTCCCGCACATGACGGTCGCTCAGAACGTCGCGTACGGGTTGCGTCAGCGGCGCCAGGGCCAGCCGCGCCCGAGCCGGGCCGAGCTCGCCGAGCGGGTGCGCGAGGCGCTCGCCCTGGTGCGGATGAGCGAGTACGCCGACCGCCGGCCGAAGAAGCTGTCGGGCGGGCAGCAGCAGCGCGTCGCGCTCGCCCGAGCGATCGTCAACCGTCCCGACGTGCTGCTCCTCGACGAGCCGCTCTCGGCGCTCGACCGCAACCTGCGCGAGCAGATGCAGGTCGAGCTGAAGCTGATCCAGCGGCAGGTCGGGATCACGTTCGTCTTCGTCACGCACGACCAGGCCGAGGCGCTGTCGATGAGCGACCGCATCGTCGTGATGAACGCCGGCCACATCGAGCAGGTCGGCACGCCGCAGGAGGTGTACGGGAGCCCGGCCACTGCGTTCGTCGCCGGGTTCATCGGCACCCAGAACTTCGCCGACGGCATCGTGAAGGACCGCGTCGTGGTTGCGGACGAGGTGACGTACGCGCCGGAGCTGTCTGCGCTCGACGGCCTCGAGGACGGTCGTACGGTCCGGGTCGCGGTGCGCGCCGAGGCCGTGACGGTCGTGGCCGAGCCGCTGCCCGTCGGTACGGCCAACACCGCCGTCGGAACCCTCGCCGGGACCGCCTTCCTGGGCGACGTCGTCCAGCACGTCGTGCTCTGCGAGGACGGCCGCGAGATCCTCGCGCGGACCGCCGCTGCCGGCGCGCAGCCCCTCGCGACAGGAGCGCTGGTGGGCGTGACCTGGGCGCCGGAGTCCGTCCACGTCTACCCGGCGGACGCGTCGTGAGCCGACGTCGGGCGCCGGACCCGGTGCGGGTCCTCGCGCCTCGGGCCGAGGCCGGTCGGATCAGCCGCCGAGCTCTCCTCGGCGGGTTCGCCGTCATCGGCACCGCCTCCCTGCTGGGGTGCGGGAGCAGGTCGATCGCCAGCACGGCGTCGACCGACGGCGCCCTCGAGGGGCGGCTGAACGTCTACTCGTGGGGCGACTACGAGAACCCCGACAACATCCGCGCCTTCCGTGAGGACAACGACGTCACCGTCCAGGTCGACAGCTTCGCGTCGAACGAGGAGATGATCGCGAAGATCGGCGCGAGCCGCGGCACCAGCGGCTACGACGTGCTCGTCCCGTCCGGTCAGTTCGTGCCGATGATGGTCGCGAACGACCTCCTCTCGAAGCTCGACCACAGCCTGATCCCGAACCTCGCGAACCTCGAGCCGGCGTTCACCGCCCAGCCGTGGGACCCGGGCAACGTGCACACCGTCCCGAAGTCCTGGGGGACGACGGGGTTCGCGTACGACCAGACGTTGATCGACGGGCGTCCCACCTCGTGGCAGGACTTCCTCGACCTCGCGGCAGGTCAGGCGAGCGGATCGGTCTCGCTGCTCGACGACGCGTGGGAGGTGGCGTCGATCTACTTCGGCGCGAAGGGCATCGACCCGAACACGACCGATCCGGCGGACCTCGACGCGGCGGAGGCGTACCTGACCGAGCAGCTCGCACCGCACGTCCGAAACTTCAACTCCGCGCCCACGCAGAGCGTCATCCAGAACGAGATGGCCCTGCTCCAGATGTACAACGGCGACGCGCGCCTCGCCTTCTCCGAGAGCGACGACGCCGATCGCTGGCGCTTCGTCTACCCGACGCCGACGGCGAACCTGTGGGTCGACACCTGGGCGCTGGCGCGCGGCGCGCAGCACGTCGACTCCGCGCACGCGTTCATCGACTTCATGCTCGACCCCGAGGTCGCGATCGGCGAGGTCGACTGGAACGGCTACCCGACAGGCGTGGCCGGGCAGCGGGCCCTCGCCGAGGAGTGGGAGCTCGACATGCTCGACCTGATCTTCCCGCCCGAGAAGGTGGTCGCGCGCCTGACGCCCGCAGAGCTCACCGACGCTCAGGACCGGCTCACGTCGATCCTCGAGCAGGTCCAGGCGAAGGCGGGGTGACGGCAGTGGCACGTCGTACGCAGCGCACCACCGCCTCGCTGTCCTTCCCCGTGTGGGCGTGGCTGGTGTTCTTCGTGTTCACCCCGCTCGCCCTCGTCGTCTGGTACTCGTTCGGCTACAAGCCGGACCTCTTCACCGCCGTCTCGACCGACCAGCTGTCGTTCGACCGGTACGGCGAGGTGCTCGACGGCGTTTTCATGCCGATGTTCTGGGCGACCCTGCGGATCGCCCTCACCGGCACGCTGCTGTGCCTGCTGGTCGCGGTCCCGTTCGCGTACTGGATGGCGGTCAAGGTCGACCCGCGCTGGCGGCCGCTGCTGCTGGCGCTCGTCCTCGTCCCGTTCTGGACCAACTTCCTCGTCCGCACGATCGGCTGGCAGGTCATCCTCGCCCCGAGCGGGATGGCGAGCGACGTCCTGAACGCGATCGGCATCCTCGACGGCCCGCTCGACATCCTCTACACCCGCGGCGCCGTGCAGCTGGGCGTCGTCTACAACTACCTGCCGCTGATGATCCTCCCGCTCTACGTCGTCTTCGAACGGCTCGACCCCAGCCAGCGCGAGGCGAGCCGCGACCTCGGCGCCGGCCGCTGGCGTACCTTCTTCTCGGTCACCGTGCCTGACGCGCTGCCGGGGATCGCCTCGGGCTGTCTCCTGGTGTTCATCCCGCTGATGGGCGACTACCTGACGGCGTCGGTCCTCGGCGGGGCGCGAGGCACGATGGTCGGCCAGATCGTGGCGCGGCAGTTCACGTCCGCCCAGAACTGGGCGCTCGGTGCGGCGATGGCCGTGACGCTGATGGCGTTCGTCCTGCTGACCGTGCTGATCGTGGCGGCGCTGTTCCTCCTCGTACGGGCGGTCGTCCGGCGAGCCCGCCACCTGGACCTGGGGGTGTCGCCGTGAGGCGCGAACGCCGCGATCCCGTCGACCTGCTGCTCGCCGTCTTCGGAGTGCTCGTCTTCGTCTTCCTCTTCCTGCCGATCCTGGTGATCGTCGTCTACTCGTTCAACACCGGTCGGCTGCTCGGCGCCTGGGACAGCTTCGGCTTCGCCGCGTACAGCCGGGCGTGGAACAACCCGGTGATCGGCGACGCGGTCCGTACGTCGCTGGTGACCGGCGTGCTCGCGTCGCTGGTGTCGACGACGCTGGGAACCATCGGCGGCGTCGCCCTCGCTCGCGCCCGTCCCGGTGCGCGGTGGGCCGGGGTCCTGACGGCGCTCCTGGCCGTCACGCTGATCACGCCGGAGGTCATCGACGGCATCTCGATCCTGCCGTGGCTGGTCACGCTCGGCACGGACGGCGGGTTGTCGATCGTCAACAACGGCATGGTGAGGCTCGTCATCGTGCACACGTCGCTGGCGCTCGCGGTCGTCACGTTCATCGTCCGCGCGCGCCTGCGCGGCATGGACGAGCAGATCGAGGAGGCGGCGGCGGATCTTTACGCGAACCCGTGGAACAGGTTCCGTCAGATCACGCTTCCGCTGGCGTGGCCGGGCATCTTCGCCGGCGCGTTGATGGCGTTCACGCTGAGCCTCGACAACACGATCGTCGCGTCGTTCGTGCAGGTCCCCGGCTACACGCCGTGGCCGGTCTACGTCTTCGGCACGCTGAAGGTCGGCCTCCGCCCGGAGATCGCGGCGGTGTCGACGGTGCTCCTGCTGCTCACCCTCGCCGCGTTGGCGGTGGTGTGGGCGGTGCTCCGACGATCCGGAGACGACAACACGTCCGTCGCCGCCACGCTGACAGGAGGGTGAGCACCATGACTCACGCCCGTGATCGCCTGCTCACCGACGCCACGCTCAGCCACCCGTTGGAGGTCGACGGGCCGGACCCCGACGACGTCGTGGCGGGCTCGCCGACGACGGCCTCGGCGGAGCTCGGCAGTCTCGGCGAGACCCGGGTGGGGATCTGGGAGATCACCGCGGGCACCGTGCGCGACGTCGAGGTCGACGAGATGTTCGTCGTCCTCGCTGGCGACGCCACGGTGCGGTTCGAGGACGGCAGCACGATCGCGCTGCGGCCCGGAGTCGTGGTGCGCCTGCACGCGGGCGACCGTACGGTCTGGGAGGTCCGCGAGACGCTGCGGAAGGTGTACGTGGTCTGACGGTCACGAGTCGGCATCAGAGTGGGCGATTCTGCCTATTTCGTTCGTACGCCCCGGATCGGCGAGCGACCATGTTCAGGTGAACGTGTCCTGGACCGCCCGCTCGCGCCTGCTCGGCGCGCGCCGTCGTACGCGGTTCGGGATGGCCTTCCTCCTGGCTCTGATCGCCGTCGTGCTGCTCGTCGACCTCGGCGCGGACGCCAACGGCTCGGAGGCGGCGCGGTGTGCGCGGTTCGCCGCGGATGCGCAGGACCGCCGTGCGGAGCCCGTGGTCGGGTCGGGAGACCGCGTCGTCGTGCTCGGCGACTCCTGGTCCGCGGGTCTCGGTCTGGACGACCCCGCCGATGCCTGGCCCTCCCGCCTCGCGGGGCGCGTGTCCGTCGACGCGTTCTCCGGGTCTGGCTTCAGCCGGCTGGCCAGCCCGTGCGCGGGTGCCTGCTTCGCGCAGCGCGCACCCCGGGCCGTCTCCGGGGGCGCCGACCTCGTGGTGGTGGAGGGCGGGCTCAACGACGTCGACCAGCCGGTCGCGGCGCTGCGAGCAGGCTTCACGCGGGTGATGCGGGCGCTCGAGGCTCCGCGTGTGGTGGTGGTCGGTCCCGCGTCCGCGCCGGCGCGGGCCGCGGGTGCGCGAAGGGTCGACGAGGTGCTGGCGGCGATGGCGAGCCGGTACGACGCCGCGTACGTGTCCACGCTCGACCTCGACCTCGCCTACCTGGACGACGGGCTGCACCTGACGGCGCGCGGGCACCGTGAGCTCGGCGACTACGTCGCGCAGCAGCTCGCCGCGCTGGCCTCCGGTGCGCACACCCCGACTCCGCTGTGACCGTGACCTGTTCCGCGTCGGGCCCGCGCAGGTAGGGTCCACCTCATGACCGGACCGAGCGACGAGGCAGACGAGGTCACGGCCCAGCTGTTCGACATGGCCCGCAGCGGTGACGCAGACAGCCTGCTCGCGTACGTCCAGGGCGGGGTGCCGGTCAATCTCACGGACGCGACGGGCAACACGCTGCTGACCCTCGCCGCCTACCACGGGCACGCCGACATCGTGCAACGCCTCATCGACGCGGGAGCCGACGTCAACCGGCTCAACGACCGCGGCCAGAGCCCGCTCGCCGGGGCGATCTTCAAGGCCGAGGAGCTCGTCGTCTCGGTCCTGATCGGAGCAGGTGCCGACCCGGATCTCGGCGAGCCGTCGGCGCGCGCTCTCGCGGCGATGTTCGGCCGGGAGAGCCTCCTCACCTGAGCGTTCTCCCGTCGGGTCCAAGCGGCGGACGCTCGCGGTGATAGTCGTCTAAGTAGATAGAGTTTATCTCGCAACTTCTGCTTTCGACGAGACGACTCACGAAAGGTCACCCATGCCATCCTCGAAGCTCCTCGGAGCGATCGCGGCCCCCGCTGTGCTGTCGATGGTCTGCACCGGACTGGTGTTCGCAGCGCAGCCTGGCCAGGCTGCTCCGCCGGCGGCGCCCGCGGGATCGAAGCACGACCACCGCAAGGCTCCTCGCCCCAACATCGTGTACGTGATGGCGGACGACCTCGGTTGGTCCGACCTCGGCACCGGGCGTACGAACGGCGGGCACGGCAACGACTTCAACGAGACGCCGGTCCTCGACAGCCTCGCCGAGGAGGGGGCCGTCTTCGACAACGCGTACGCCTCGCCCCAGTGCGCTCCGACGCGGTCCGCACTGCTCACCGGTCAGTACGCGACCCGCCCCACCAACAACATCTACGCCGTCGGCGGGATCAACAACACGACCACCAGCCCGCTGGTGGGCGTCCCTCAGGGGCGTGCCGACGGCGCCGTGAACGCGGTCCCCACCGAGTTCCCGACCTTCGCGGAGACGCTCCAGGACGCGGGCTACTCGACCGGCTACGCGGGCAAGTTCCATGTGGCCGCGACGGCGCAGGAGATCGTCGAGTCGCACGGGTTCGACGAGAGCTGGGGCGGCGGTCCGTGGTCCCACGCGACCGTCTACCACGCATCCGGCGGGACCTTCAACGACACCGTCGCGCCGGAGCTCGACAAGTACGCCGCCGACTACAGCCAGGAGTACGTCGACGAGAACATCGCGCCGTACAGCCAGGGCGTCAGCGAGGAGCAGGTCGACGCGCTGGTCGGGACGCCCAAGCACGTCACCGACGCGATCACCGACGCCGCGATCGACTACATCGACCGCAGCAAGGACAAGGACAAGCCCTTCTTCACGTACCTGAGCCAGTACGCCCCGCACTTCCCGGTCGCGAACTTCCAGGCCCGCACGGACCTGCTCGCCAAGTACCAGGCGAAGACCCCCGCCGCGGACCCCGCCAGCCCGGCCTACGCGGCCCTCGTCGAAGGGATCGACCAGTCCGTCGCGCGCGTGATCGACTACCTGGAGGAGACACCGGACCCGCGCAACCACGGTCGTCCGCTCGCTGACAACACCCTGGTCATCTTCACCTCCGACAACGGCGGCGAGACGAACCAGGGGTCGTTCAACGAGCCGCTGCGGGGACGCAAGTCGGAGCTCTACGACGGCGGTGTCCGCATCCCGTGGATCGTCTGGAGCGGCAACCGTGACCTCGTCAAGCCGCGCAGCACCAACCACACCGTGATCAACGGTGTCGACCTCTACCCGACGCTGGCCTCGTACGCGGGCGCGAAGCTCCCCAAGCGCGTGCCGCTCGACGGGATCGACCTGCGCCCCGCCTTCAGCAAGGGCCGCGAGCTCGACCGCGACCTCTTCCACCACCTTCCCGGCTACATCCGCGGGGGAGCCGAACCAGGCTCGACGATCCGCTCGGGACGCTGGAAGCTGTACTACTTCTACACGGACCAGCGCTTCGAGCTGTACGACCTCCAGTCCGACATCGGTGAGACCGACGACGTCTCCGAGCGCCACCCGCGGCTCGTGCGCTCGCTCGGGACGAAGCTGGGCGCCTGGCTCGACCGCACCTCTGCGCCGCTCGCCACGTTGCGCGCGGGACAACCGCCGGTCGTGATCGACGGCTTCACCGGCCTGACGTACGCCGAGGGCCGGCTGGCGCGCCACCGGGGCGACACCATCACGATCGAGCCGGGGGAGGAGGTGCCGTTCGTCCTGCCGACACGGTGACGACGGGACCCAGGGCGGGCGTCGGGCGGGGGTGGACCCGTTCGACGCCCGCTCCTCGTGTGCACCTGGGGTGCGCGATAGAGTCGAGCACACGACAGGGGAGCGCACGGTGCCGTACGGCATGGAGCGCTGAGAGTGCGGAAGAGCCGCAGACCCTCCGAACCTGATCCGGTTAGCACCGGCGAAGGGAGTCATCATGGCTGATGCCGCACGTCCGACGACGGCACGATCCGGTCCGGTGCGCAGCGCCTGGGCCGATGCCGTCCACTACCGCACGATCGACCTGGTCACGGTCGCCATGCTCGGCGTCGCGATCGGCGTCGTGTTCTGGGGCTGGAACCAGCTGTACGCCGTGGTCAGCACGGCGTCCGTCTTCGCCTTCCCGCCCAGCATCGGGCTGATCTCCGGGCCCTGGCTCCTCGGGGGTGTGGTCGGCGGTCTCGTCGTCCGCAAGGCCGGAGCCGCGTTCGGGACCGAGGTGATCGCCGCGATGGTCGCGCTCGTGCTGGGCAACCAGTGGGGGATGTCCTCCATCCTCTCCGGCGTGGTCCAGGGGATCGGCGCCGAGATCGTGTTCGCGCTGCTGCTGTGGCGCCGCTGGGGTGTCGTCGCGGCAGCGCTCGCCGGTGCGGTGTCCGCGTTGTGCGCGGTCGCGTACGAGTGGAACCTCTACTGGGCCGACTGGGGCACCGGCTGGAAGCTCGTCTACGCCGCGTTCTTCGCACTGTCCGGCGCACTGGTCGCCGGGGTCGGCGGGTGGCTCCTCGTCCGGGCGCTGGCGCCGACCGGTGCCCTCGACGCCTTCGCCGCCGGCCGCGAGCACCACGACCGCCTCGCCCGCACCTCCGGATGACCGCCGACGCCACCACCGTACGACGGGGGTCGGCCCGCTTGGAGGGGTTCGGGTGGCGGCCCCTCGGCCGTCGCGTTCCTGTCGTGCGCGACCTCGACCTGACCGTCGAGCCGGGCGAGCGCGTCCTGCTCGCCGGACCGTCGGGCGCCGGCAAGTCCACCGTGCTGCGTGCGCTGGCGGGGGTGCTGGGCAGCGCCGGCTCCGGTGACGCGTACGGCGAGGTGCACGTCGCGGGCAGGATCGGCCTGCTGATGCAGAACCCCGCCGACGCCGTGGTGGCCGAGCGGATCGGCCGCGACGTCGCGTTCGGTCTCGAGAACGCCGGCGTCGCGCGAGAGGAGATCTGGAGGCGGGTGCGGCTGGCGCTGGAGGCCGTACGCCTGCCGTACGCCGTCGATCACCCGACCGCGGCCCTCTCCGGCGGCGAGCAGCAGCGCCTCGCGCTCGCAGGGGTGCTTGCCAGCGACGCCGACCTGCTGCTCCTCGACGAGCCGACGTCGATGCTCGACGCGCCCAACGCCGACGGCGTGCGCCGGTGCGTCCTCGAGGCCGTCGCGCGGACCGGCGCCACTCTCGTCGTGGTCGAGCACAGGATCGGACCGTGGCTCTCGCACGTCGACCGCGTGGTGGTCCTGGACGCCGACGGCGTCGTCGTCCGCGACACCGATCCGGTGACGTTCGCGGCCGATCCTGTCGCGCTCGCCGAGCAGGGGGTGTGGATGCCCGGCGTCGCAGCCCCTGTGCCGCTGGAGCCGCCGGCCGGACTGGTCGCGCCGTCCGGTGGAGGTGTGCCTGTGGTCGCCGAGGCGCTCCACGTCGACCTCCGGCGGTCGTCGATGCGCGGGACGACCGTCACGCCGGCCCTGCGGGGCGTCGACGTGGAGCTCGTGCCGGGCGCGTTGACCGTGCTCACGGGACCGAGCGGTGCGGGGAAGTCGACGCTCGTGGCCGCGCTCGCCGGTCTCGTGGCGCCGACGTCCGGGATCGTGTCCGGGCTCGGCGGGGGACGCGCCCCGCACCGCATGCGCTCGCGCGATCTCGCCCGCCGGGTCGGCTGGGTCCCGCAGAACCCCGAGCACGGGTTCGTGACGACCCACGCCCGTGACGAGGTCGCGGCGACGGGAGCGCGTACGGGGGTCACGGTCGACGCTGCGGCCGTCCTCGCCCACCTCGGTCTCGGCGACCACGCGGCCGCCAACCCGTACCGCCTGTCCGGCGGCGAGCAGCGGCGTCTCGCGACGGCCGCAGCGCTCGCCCACCGTCCCCCGGTCCTGCTGCTCGACGAGCCGACGGTGGGCCAGGACCGGCTGACGTGGGCGGCGGTCGTGGGGTGGGTGCGCGCCGCGGCGGATGCGGGAGCGGCGGTCGGGATCGCCACCCACGACCCCGATCTCGTCGCCCTCGCCGACCGGGTCGTGGCGCTGCAGGCTGGGGAGGTGCTCCGATGAGGCGCCTCGTCGTCGACGCGAACCCGCTCGTGCTGCTCCTCGTCGGCTTCGCGGCGGTCGTCGCGTCGCTCGCGGTGCGCGACCTGCGGACCGGGGTGATCGCCCTCACCGCGTACGCCGTGGCGGGGGCGGTCCTGCTGCCGTCTCTTCGCTTCGCGCTCCTGCGTTTCGTCGCCGTCGGGGTCGCCTCGGTGTCGGTGGTCTGGTCGACCTGGCTGCTCGGCGGACACGATGCCGAGCTGGCGCTCACGGCGGGGTTGCGCATCGTGGTGCTCGCGCTCCCGGGTGCGGTGCTCGCGGCGTTCCTCGACCCGTCGCGCCTGGCCGACCAGATGGGACAGCGACTGCACGTCCCGGCGCGCTTCGTCGTCGCGTTCGCGGCGGCGTTGCAGCGGTTCTCCGCGCTGCGCGAGGTGTGGGTGCAGCTGGACCGGGCACGCCGGGCGCGGGGGTTCGGGCCGACACGCAACCCGGTGTCGCTGGCCCGGCACGGCGGCGCCCTCGCGTTCGCGATGTTGGTGGCCGCGCTGCGCGACGCCGGACGGATGTCGGCGGCGATGGACGCGCGCGGGTTCGCCGACGCGAGGACCCGCACGTGGGCCGAACCAGCACCCTGGACGCGCGCCGACTCCGGGCTGCTCGCGCTCGGGCTGTTCCTCGCCCTCGTCCCCTGGCTGGTGCGGTAGCCGCGATCCCGACAGCCGGTGTGCCGTGAGTCACGGCTGCTGCTCTAGGATCGGCTCGGTAAGCGATCGCTTAGTGCGGAGGAATCACATGCGCGTGTTCAAGGATCTGGCCGAGCTGTCGGCGAGCGTCGGCGAGGAGCTCGGGGTCAGCGAGTGGCACGAGGTGACCCAGGAGCAGGTCAACCAGTTCGCCGAGGCCACCGGTGACCACCAGTGGATCCACGTCGACCCCGAGAAGGCGGCGCAGGGTCCGTTCGGCCGGACCATCGCGCACGGCTATCTCACCGTCTCGCTGATCCCGATGCTGTCGGCCGAGACCTACAAGGTCGAGAGCGTCAAGATGGGCGTCAACTACGGGTCCGAGAAGGTGCGCTTCCCGGCACCGCTCCCCGTGGGATCGCGCGTGCGCGGCCGCGCCACGCTCGTCGAGGTCGTCCCGGTCGCCCTCGGGCAGCGCGTCGCCGTCGACTTCACCCTCGAGGTCGAGGGTGGCGACAAGCCGGTCTGCGTCGCGCGCACCCTCGCGATCTTCGCGGAGTAGCCCCGCCTCACGGCCGGCGCACACCCTGGGGGTGCGTACGGATTCCTCGCCGCGACGTGCCGACCACTGTGGACGGATGACCCGTCGTGCGCTGCGCCATGTCCCGATGTTCGTCGCCGGAGTCGGCGTCGCTCTCGCGCTCACCGTGAGCGGCTGCGGCGGAGACGCGCCGTCCGACGAGGCCGGTGCGAGCGCTGAGACGCCCGCGTCGGAGGCACCCCCGTCGGGGGCGCCCACCTCGGAGGCCCCTGACAGCCCCTGTCGGGCGGTCGCGTTCGCGACGCTCCCAGAGGCGATCGGAGAGCCGCTGGGCGAAGGGCGGCTCGTCACGGCCACCGTCCAGAGCAACGACGTCCGGTGGACTCCCGTGAAGTGCACGTGGAGCACGGCCGACGACGCGACGCGGGTCGACGTCGAGGTCGCGACGGCTGAGGACTTCGACCAGGGAACGCTGGTGTGCGGTGAGCCGTTAGGCATCGGCAAGGACGTCGAGCCCGTCGACGACGCCCCGTTCGACGCGTGGTGGACGTACGAGACCTCGTCGGTATCCATGCGTGCCTGCCCGGGCGACCGCCTCGTGGACGTGACGGTCGAGACCGACGGCGGTGACCGGACCGCCATGAAGATCCAGGCGATGCTCGTCGCCAGGCTGGTGGTCGACGCCGCCGCGTGACCTGGCCGGCCATGACCGACCCAGCCCCACGACCGGGTTGGGAATCCTCCGCGCTACGGTGGGAATGAAGCCGCGCTCACCTAAGTTGATACGATCAGACTCAACTTACGAGTGCTGGTAGACGGCGGGCCACAAACCCGCCCCGCGATCCATCAGGAGGAACTCATGGCCCGTGCAGTCGGGATCGATCTCGGTACGACCAACTCCGTCGTCGCCGTTCTGGAAGGTGGCGAGCCCACCGTCATCGCGAACGCCGAGGGTGCTCGTACGACCCCGTCCGTCGTCGCCTTCGCCAAGAACGGCGAGGTGCTGACCGGAGAGGTCGCGAAGCGCCAGGGCGTCACGAACGTCGACCGGACGATCCGTTCGGTCAAGCGCCACATGGGCACCGACTGGTCCCAGAAGATCGACGACAAGACCTTCACGCCCCAGCAGATCTCCGCCTTCGTGCTGCAGAAGCTGAAGCGCGACGCCGAGGCCTACCTCGGCGAGCCGGTCACCGACGCGGTGATCACCGTCCCCGCCTACTTCAACGACGCCCAGCGTCAGGCGACCAAGGAGGCGGGCGAGATCGCCGGCCTCAACGTGAGCCGCATCATCAACGAGCCGACCGCGGCTGCGCTGGCGTACGGCCTCGACAAGGGCGACGACCAGACGATCCTCGTCTTCGACCTCGGCGGCGGCACCTTCGACGTGTCGCTCCTGGAGATCGGTGACGGCGTCATCGAGGTGAAGGCCACCAGCGGTGACAACCACCTCGGCGGCGACGACTGGGACCAGAAGGTCGTCGACTGGATCGTCGACAAGTTCAAGTCGAGCACCGGCCTCGACCTCACCAAGGACAAGATGGCGATGCCGCGTGTCCGTGAGGCCGCCGAGCGTGCCAAGATCGAGCTCTCCAGCTCGCAGTCGACGTCGATCAACCTCCCGTACATCACCGTCGACGCCGAGAAGAACCCCGTGTTCCTCGACGAGACCCTGACCCGTGCGGAGTTCCAGAAGATCACCGCCGACCTGCTCCAGCGCACCCGCGCCCCGTTCGAGCACGTCATCAAGGACGCCAGCATCAAGGTCGCCGACATCGACCACGTCGTCCTCGTCGGTGGCTCGACCCGCATGCCGGCCGTCTCCGACCTCGTGCGCGAGCTGCTCGGCGGCAAGGAGCCCAACAAGGGCGTCAACCCGGACGAGGTCGTCGCCGTCGGCGCGAGCCTGCAGGCCGGTGTCCTCAAGGGCGAGGTCAAGGACGTGCTGCTCCTCGACGTCACCCCGCTGTCGCTCGGCATCGAGACCAAGGGCGGCGTGATGACGAAGCTCATCGAGCGCAACACCACGATCCCGACCCGTCGCTCCGAGGTCTTCACGACCGCCGACGACAACCAGCCGTCGGTCGCGATCCAGGTCTACCAGGGCGAGCGCGAGATCGCGGCGCACAACCAGATGCTCGGCACGTTCGAGCTGACGGGCATCGCTCCGGCGCCGCGCGGCGTGCCGCAGATCGAGGTCACCTTCGACATCGACGCCAACGGCATCGTCAACGTGTCCGCGAAGGACCGGGGCACCGGCAAGGAGCAGTCGATGACCATCACCGGCGGGTCGGCCCTCTCGAAGGACGACATCGACCGGATGGTGCGCGACGCCGAGCAGTACGCCGAGGAGGACCGGAAGGCCAAGGAGGCCGTCGAGGTCCGTAACCAGGGCGAGACGCTCGTGCACTCGACGGAGAAGTTCCTCGCCGAGAACGCCGACAAGATCGGTGACGACGTCAAGGCCGAGGTCCAGGGCGACGTCGACGCGCTCAAGGAGACGCTGAACGGCGACGACATCGACGCCATCAAGGCCGCCATCGCCAAGCTCGGCGAGTCGAGCCAGAAGATGGGCACCGCGATGTACGAGGCGGCCGCCGCCCAGGGTGCCGCCACCGGCGACGGCGCCGGGCAGGGCAGCAGCGACGACGACGATGACGTCGTCGAGGCCGAGATCGTCGACGACGAGGGTGACACCAAGTGACGAACGAGTTCGCGGAGTCCGAGGTGCCGGAGCAGGAGACCGCTCCGGCCCCCGGCCCGGCCGACGCGCAGCCGGCCGACGTCGACGGCGCAGCGGACGTGGGTGACCTCGGCCAGCAGCTTGCCGAGCGGACGGCCGACCTGCAGCGTCTGCAGGCCGAGTACGTCAACTACAAGCGCAGGGTCGACCGTGACCGCGAGGTCCAGCGCGTGAACGCTGCCGCAAGCGTCCTCGCGTCGCTCCTCCCGGTGCTCGACACGATCGACCGCGCCCGCGACCACGGCGAGCTCGAGGGCGGTTTCAAGGCCGTCGCCGACTCGCTGGTCCAGGCCACCGGCGCACACGGGCTCGAGGCGTTCGGTCAGCACGGAGACGTGTTCGACCCGATGCTCCACGAGGCCCTGATGCACCGTCTCGACGCCGACGCGCCGCACGGCGAGCCGACCGTCGACGCGATCATGCAGGTCGGCTACCGCGTGGGCGACAAGGTCCTGCGTCCGGCGCGGGTCGCGGTCGTCGAGCACGACGGGAGCGAGCCGGCCGAGGCCACCGAGGCCGACGCCGAGGTGTCCGACGCGGAGACGGCCGAATAACCCGTACGAAACACCCAGGTGAGGAGGTGGTCTCGTGAACAACGAGTGGTTCGAGAAGGACTTCTACAAGATTCTCGGAGTCTCCAAGGACGCGAGCGCGTCCGACATCAAGAAGGCGTACCGCAAGCTCGCGCGGGACCACCACCCCGACGCGAAGCCCGGTGACAAGGCCGCCGAGGAGAAGTTCAAGGGCATCTCCGAGGCGTACTCCGTGCTGTCCAACCCGGAGAAGCGCAAGGAGTACGACGAGCAGCGGGCGATGTTCTCGTCCGGCGGCGGCTTCCCGCGTGCCGGCTCCAGCGGAGGCTTCGGCTTCCCCGGCGGCACGACGAGCGGCGGCTTCGACTTCTCCGACCTGCTCGGGGGCGTGTTCGGGGGCGGCACCCGCACCCGCAGCGCACCCGCGCGCCGCGGTGCGGACGTCGAGACGGAGGCGACGCTCTCGTTCGAGGACGCGATCTCCGGGGTGACGGTCCCCTTGCGGACGACCAGCGACGAGCCCTGCGCGACGTGCCACGGCACGGGTGCGAAGGCCGGGACGGTGCCCCGCGTGTGTGCGCACTGCGAAGGCAGCGGCATGCAGACGAGCGCGTCGGGCGGCCTGTTCGCGATGACGGAGCCGTGCGACGTGTGCCGCGGTCGCGGCCTCGTCGTCGACGACCCGTGCACCACGTGCCACGGGTCGGGTCGCGCCGCGTCGTCGCGCACGATGCAGGTCCGCATCCCGGCCGGTGTGAAGGACGGCCAGCGCATCCGCCTCAAGGGCAAGGGTGCGAAGGGCGAGAACGGTGGCCCGAACGGCGATCTGTACGTCTCGGTGCACGTGGAGTCGCATCAGATGTTCGGCCGCAAGGGCGACAACCTGACGATCACCGTGCCGGTCGCGTTCGACGAGGCGGCGCTCGGTGCCGAGATCTCCGTCCCGACGCTCAACGGCGCGCCGGTCCGTCTGAAGGTGCCCGCAGGGACGCCCAACGGCCGCACCTTCCGTGCTCGTGGCAAGGGTGCTCCCCGCGCCGACGGGACGAAGGCGGACCTGCTCATCACCGTCGACGTGCTGGTCCCGTCGCCGCTGTCGGACGACGAGCGCGCCGCGGTCGAGGCGCTGCGGGCCGCCCGCGACGGTGACGACCCGCGTGCGGCGATGCTCGGAGGAGGTGCGTGATGGTCGGCAACGGCGACTTCGTCCCTCCGGGTCCGGAGGCCAAGGTCTTCGTGATCAGCGTGGCCGCGGAGCTGTCCGGGCTGCACCCGCAGACGCTGCGGACGTACGACCGGCTCGGGCTGGTCAGTCCGGCCCGCACGGGCGGCGGCGGGCGGCGCTACTCGCTGCACGACGTCGAGCTGTTGCGCGCGGTCGCTCGGCTGACGGCCGACGGCCTCGGGCTCGAGGGCGTCAAGCGCGTGCTCGCGCTCGAGAACCAGGTGCTCGCGCTGCGTGCGCGTGTCGCGGAGCTCGAGGCCGAGCTGGCCTCGCGCACCGCGGCGCCGACACCCGCGCGCAACCTCCCGGTGCGGTTCACCGAGGCCCAGGCCTTCGTCGTACGCCGCACGCGCCGGAGCTGACCGCGCCGTACCCGCGGGTCGCGCTGAGCCGCCCGCGGGCGTGATCGGCAAAGGTCTCCCGGATGCGGACGTGCCTTCGCAGAAGCAGGCGCCCGCCGTGGTGTCATGGCGCTATGCGTCGCTCGTCCTCCCTCGCTCTCGCGGTCGGGGCCGCGCTCGTCGCGAGCCTCTCGGGCTGCTCACTCGCGACGGAGAACCCGGCTGCGGCCGACCCGAGCGCGAGCGCGTCGGCATCCGCGACGCCCACCGCCGTACCCCCTGCCGCTCCCGATCTCCTGTCCTTCCAGTGCCTGCCGTCGTCGGATCCGAGGCGCTGGACGGCGTCGGGCGTGATCCTCAACCGGGCGAGCACCGCGGACTACCGGGTGACCATCCTCGTGGCGTCACCGGGCGCTACCCGGGCGAAGGCGCGCCGTCTCGTGATCCCCAAGGTCGCGACCGGCGTCGAGACCCCGTTCACGGTCGAGGGCCTCACGGTCAACCAGGGCAGCGCGCCCGCCTGCCGCGTACAGCTGGTGAGAATGGACTGACGCTCCGTGCAGCCGGTCGGGGGTTGGGGTGCGGTCGGTACTCTCGATCGGGGTCGAGAGGCGTCACCTCGGGTGCCCGGCCCTGTTCGTGAGTCTCGGAGGAAGTCCCGCATGTCCCAGCGCCGCCCCACGGCGCCCGGGCTCGACGGCGTGCGTGCCGTCGCTGTCCTGCTCGTGGTGTTGTTCCATGTCGCACCGTCCTGGTTGCCCGGCGGTTTCGTGGGTGTCGACGTCTTCTTCGTCCTGAGCGGCTTCCTCATCACGACGGTCCTCATGGAGGACGCGGCGCGCGCGCACCACTTCGACCTGCCGTCGTTCTGGGTACGCCGAGCTCGGCGCCTGGTGCCGGCGGCGACGGCGATGATCGTGGTCGTCGCCGCGCTCACGCTCGTGGTCGGCCGCGACACGGGCGCCGGCCTGCGGTGGCAGGTCCTGGGCGGTCTCACGTGGACGTCCAACTGGTTCCAGGTCGCGCAGGGCTGGGCGTACGCGGAGCAGGGCCAGCCTCCCGTGCTCAACCACCTCTGGTCGCTCGGGATCGAGGAGCAGTTCTACGTCGTGTGGCCTGCGATCCTCGCGCTGGGCCTGCTGGTGATGTCGCGGCGCCGTCTCGCCGGAGCGATGCTCGCGCTCGCGCTGTGCTCCGCCGCGCTGATGGGTGCGCTGTACGACCCGGGTGACCCGACGCGGGCGTACGTCGGGACGGACACGCACGTCTTCGGGCTGCTGATCGGTGGGGCGCTCGCGCTGGCGCGGGTGCCGCACCTGCTCCGGTCAGACCGGCCGACAGCGTCGAGTCGCAGCCGGGCCGTGATGACCGCGCTCGGAGCGGCCGGCCTGGTCGCGCTCGTCGCGTACGCGGCCCTCGTGCCGTGGTCCGGCGCCGCGACGTACCGCGGCGGGCTCCTCGTCGCGAGCCTCGCGTCGGCCGCGGTCGTGCTGGCGGCCGCCAACCGTACGCCGCTGGCCGCCGCGCTGTCCCTCGCGCCGCTGCGCTGGGTCGGGGCGCGTTCGTACGGGATCTACCTGTGGCACTGGCCGCTCATCGTGTTCGCGACGCGGATCGCCCCGCCGGACCGCGCTGTCCTGGCAGGCGTCCTCGCCGTCCTTGCCTCGGTGGCCGTCGCTGCGGGCTCGTACCGGTTCGTCGAGATGCCGATGCGGACCGACGGGATCGGCCTGACCCTGCGCCGGTGGGTGTCGCCGATCGAGCGGTTGGTGGCGCACCGGCGCCGGCCCGCGTACCGCTGGGTCCTCACCGTCTCGGTGGTGGGCGCCGTCCTTGTCGGTGCGGTCACGGCTGTCGGCACCGCGCCCGAGCGCAGCCGGCTCGAGGCCAGCCTGCTGCAGGGGCAGCGGCTGCTCGCGTCCGCGGCAGGGGCCGCCGACGACGCCGCGGCCCCACCCGACCGGGCAGCCGCGGCTGCGGAGGCTTCGACGCCGGCCACCTGTCGTACGGTCGGCACGTCGGTGCGCGTCAGCGCGTTCGGTGACTCGGTGCTGGTCGCTGCGGCACCGGCGCTGCTCGGCACGATGCCGAGGCTGCGGGCGACCGCGAAGGTCGGGTGGCAGTACGAGGACGTCGCGGCCGCCGTCCGCAGGGCCGCCGCGCGCGGCGCGCTCGGGAAGGTCGTCCTGATCGGCACCGGCACCAACGGGCTCGTCGACCGGGCCGACCTGGACCGCCTCGTACGCCGGCAGCTTGCCGGCCACGAGGTGGTGCTCGTCTCGCCGTACGTCCCAGGGAGGTCGTGGCAGAAGGGTGCGCTCAGCTCCGTACGGCGGGTGGCTCGCGACAACGACGCCGTGCGGCTCGCCGACTGGCACGCCGCGGTCGCCGGGCGGGAGGCGTTGCTCGCGGCGGACCGGGTGCACCCGAACGAGCGCGGCGCCCGCCTCTACACGCGGGTCGTCCGCGGCGCCCTCGGCGGCTGCTGACGCGCCGCGCTCCGGACGAGTCGGGAAGTCACAGAGTTGAGCGGAATGGACTCAACTTTGGACGCGTTGACCTGAGTAGTAGTTGACTGACCGCGAACCCAGGGGAGACCGATGGACGCTTCCAAGCTCACCACCCGTAGCCAGCAGGCGATCAGCGCCGCGATCCAGAGCGCCGCCGCCGCAGGCAACCCTGCCGTGGACCCGCTGCACGTGCTTCACGCACTGCTCGACGCCGACGGCAGCACCGCCGTGCCTCTTCTCCAGGCGGCCGGCGCCGATCCGGCCACCGCCCGGTCCCGCACCGTCGAGGCGCTCGCCGCCCTGCCGTCCGCGGCAGGCCAGAGCGTGGCCAACCCGTCGTACGCCCGCGCGACCCTCGAGGTCTTCCAGCGGGCCCAGGACCTGGCCGGGGAGCTCGGCGACGAGTACGTCTCCACCGAGCACCTCATGGTCGGGCTCGCCACCGTCCAGTCGAAGGCGCGCGAGATCCTCGACGGGCTCGGCGCGAGCGCTGCCGCGCTGGCCGGAGCATTCCAGACCGTACGAGGCTCCGCCAAGGTGACGAGCCAGGACGCGGAGGACACGTACCAGGCGCTGGAGAAGTACGGCGTCGATCTCACCGCCACCGCACGCGAGGGCAAGCTCGACCCGGTGATCGGCCGGGACGCGGAGATCCGCCGCACGATCCAGGTGCTGACCCGGCGTACGAAGAACAACCCGGTCCTCATCGGTGAGCCCGGCGTCGGCAAGACCGCCGTCGTCGAAGGCCTCGCCCAGCGGATCGTCGCCGGTGACGTGCCGTCCTCGCTGCAGGGCCGCCGCCTCATCTCGCTCGACCTGGGCGCGATGGTGGCCGGCGCGAAGTACCGCGGCGAGTTCGAGGAGCGGCTCAAGGCCGTCCTGCAGGAGATCAAGGACTCCGACGGGCAGATCATCACGTTCATCGACGAGCTCCACACCGTCGTGGGTGCCGGGGCGACCGGCGACTCCGCGATGGACGCCGGCAACATGCTCAAGCCCATGCTGGCGCGCGGCGAGCTGCGGATGGTCGGTGCGACGACCCTCGACGAGTACCGAGAGAACATCGAGAAGGACCCGGCCCTCGAGCGCCGCTTCCAGCAGGTGCTGGTCGATGAGCCCAGCGTCGAGGACACCATCGCGATCCTGCGCGGCCTCAAGGAGACGTACGAGGCGCACCACAAGGTGGAGATCTCGGACGCGGCCCTGGTCGCGGCGGCGACGCTGTCCGACCGCTACATCAGCGGCCGCCAGCTTCCCGACAAGGCGATCGACCTCGTCGACGAGGCGAGCAGCCGGCTGCGCATGGAGATCGACTCCAACCCGGTCGAGATCGACACGCTCCGCCGTGCCGTCGACCGGATGAAGATGGAGGAGCTGCACCTCGCGAAGGAGACCGACGAAGGCAGCGTGGAGCGGCTGGAGAAGCTGCGCGCGGAGCTCGCCGACGACGAGGAGCAGCTGCGGGGGCTCGAGGCTCGTTGGGAGCGCGAGCGTACGGGGCTGAACCAGGTCGGCGAGATCAAGCAGCAGATCGACGAGAAGCGTCGTGAGGCCGAGCGCGCCCAGAACGCGGGGGACCTCGAGACGGCTGCGCGGCTGAACTACGGCGAGATCCCGGCCCTCGAGAAGCAGCTGTCGTCCGCCGAGGCCGACGAGGCGGCGGAGCCCGCCGACCGGATGGTCAACGAGGAGGTCGGCCCCGACGAGATCGCCGAGGTCATCGCGTCGTGGACGGGCATCCCGACGGGACGCCTGCTCGAGGGTGAGACCGGCAAGCTCCTGCGGATGGAGTCCGAGCTCGGCCAGCGCCTGATCGGCCAGACCCAGGCCGTCGAGGCCGTCTCCGACGCCGTACGCCGTTCGCGCGCCGGGATCGCCGACCCCGACCGGCCCACCGGGTCGTTCCTGTTCCTGGGCCCGACCGGCGTCGGCAAGACCGAGCTCGCGAAGGCTCTCGCGGAGTTCCTGTTCGACGACGAGCGGGCGATGGTCCGCATCGACATGAGCGAGTACGCCGAGAAGCACTCGGTCTCGCGCCTGGTCGGAGCGCCTCCGGGCTACGTCGGGTACGACGAGGGTGGCCAGCTGACCGAGGCGGTCCGCCGCCGGCCGTACTCCGTCGTGCTCCTCGACGAGGTCGAGAAGGCGCACCCGGAGGTGTTCGACATCCTCCTCCAGGTGCTCGACGACGGGCGCCTGACCGACGGGCAGGGGCGTACGGTCGACTTCCGCAACGTCATCCTCATCCTCACCTCGAACCTGGGCTCTGCCTACCTGGCGGACCCGGCACTCGACGACGCGGTCAAGCGCGAGAAGGTGATGGAGGTCGTACGCACGGCGTTCCGGCCCGAGTTCCTCAACCGGCTCGACGAGGTCGTCATGTTCGACGCGCTGTCGATCGAGGACCTGACCCGCATCGTCGACCTGCAGATCGACGCGCTGTCGCGCCGGCTGGAGTCGCGCCGGATCCGGCTCCGTGTCACCGACGACGCGAAGACCTGGCTCGCCGCGACAGGGTTCGACCCCACGTACGGGGCTCGACCGCTGCGTCGGCTGATCCAGCAGGCGATCGGCGACCCGCTCGCCCGTGCGCTGCTCGCCGGCGAGGTGCGAGACGGCGACGAGGTCGTCGTCGATCGCGACGCCGCCTCGGACGGGCTCACGCTCGCCACGCCGGCTACGCGGACGGCCTGACCCCTTCGGCGGTGAGCCTGGTCCCACGTCTCGAGCACGGGCTGGGACCAGGCTCACCGCGTCGGACCGGTGGCGTGGTGGGATAGGGCCATGGCGAACGCGACGGCTGCACGTCCGCAGAAGGTGACCATGGCCTGCCTCGCGGCGGGGCTGGCCTCGGCGATCGTGCTGGCGAGCGTCGTCGCCACCCTGTCCGACTGGGGCTCGACCGAGGTGCGCAAGCAGATCGAGGAAGCCCTCGCCTCGGGCCCCATCGACGGGGCGCTGTCGATCGAGCAGGCGCTCGACTGGCTGCGGGTCGCGCTGATGGGTGCCGGTGCGATGTCGGCTGCGGCGATCGTGCTCGCGATCTGGACGGCGAAGCGCCACCGCGGCGCGCGGATCGGCCTGACCGTCCTTGCCGCGCTGTCGAGTCTTGCGTTCGTCGTCGCAGGCACCTCCGGCATCGTCCCGGCGCTGCTCGGCGTGATCGTCATCGTCTTCCTGTGGAACGCCGAGGCGCGCGCCTGGTTCGCGGGAGAGGCGGCCGCACCGGCGCCACCAGCCCGTCCGCAGGCGTCGGCGCCACCGGTCATCCCACCGCCGGCGTCGCCGCCCGCGCGCCAGTCGCTCGACGCGCCCGCCGCACCCGCGATCCGGCCGCCCGACGCCGACGGCTCCGGCGATCTGCCCGAACCCGCCTCACGCCCGTACGCCTCGGGCCCGGGTCCAGCGACGGCCCCGGTCCCGCCGTACGGGCAGCAGCCTCCGTCGTACGGGCAGCAGCCTCCGCCGTACGGGCAGCAGGCTCCGCCGTACGGGCAGCAACCGCCGCCGTACGGGCAGCAGCCCCCGCCGTACTGGCGACCCGCCGCGCTGGTGCGGCCCCGCCAGCTCACCACCGCGGTCATCCTGGCCACCGTGCTGTCCGGCCTCGTGGCGCTGGTGTTCGGCGCGAACGCGTTCCTCTACGTCGTGTCGCCGGCGGAGTACGCGTCGCTGATCGCCGAGCAGCCGATGATCGCCGACCGCGGCGTGCTGGACCAGGTCGGTATGACGCCGGGCGAGTTCGCGCGGGTGATGTTCTGGCTGTCCCTCGTCCTCGGAGCGCTCGCCGTCGCCGGAGGAGCCGCAGCACTCGCGATGCTGTCGCGCCGTCCGGCAACCCGCGTCGTGTTCACGGTCGTCGCCGGCATCGCCATGGTGCTCTCCGTGCTGACCGCGCCCCTCGGCCTCGTCTGGCTCGCCGCCGAGATCGGCTGCGTGGTGCTCGTGTGGCGGCGCGAGGTGACGGCCTGGTTCAACGCCGGCCCCCGCCGTACGACGCGGTGACGCGCGGCGCGGTGGATCAGGTGATGTCCTCGAGCAGCACGATCATGCGGTCGATCTCGGCCGACTGACCCGACCCGACGTCGGCGGCGACCTCGCTGACCCTCAGGTCCGTCCCGTCGTTCGCGACGGCCTCGGCCATCACGACGGCACCCTGGTGGTGCTCGATCATCCCGCGCAGGAACAGCTCGTCGAACTCCGCGCCGTCGGCTGCCGCCAGATCGTCCATCTGGTCCTCGGTGAGCATCCCGGGCATCGGCTGCCCGCCGGCTCCGCCGTGCCCACCGTGCTCACCGGCGTCCGGGACGGGGAGATCGTGCTGCTCCAGCCACGCGGCCATCGCCGCGATCTCGGGGCCCTGCGACGCCGCGATGCGCTCGGCGAGGTTCCTGACGCTGCGATCCTCGGCCCGTGTGTCGGCCAGGCCGGCCATGTCGAGAGCCTGCCGGTGGTGGACGATCATCATCGTCATGAACTCGACGTCGGCCTCGTTGAGGTCGGCGTCCTGGGGGTAGTCCTCGGGCCCGGCGCTCTGGTTCGGCTCACCCGGCTGGCCGGGCTGGATGACGGTCCCGAGCGCGGGGGGTGGGGCGGTCGTCTCCTCGCTGGCGGGGTCGCTGCCGCCGGAGCACGCCGCGAGAACGAGCGACGCCGCCGCTGCGCCAGCGGCCGCGGACCATGAACAGCGTCGGCGAGAGCTTTGTGTCACGAGAAATCGTCCTCTCTCGAAGGGGCGCTGTTGAATGAAGCGTTGCGGAAATCACAAACTGACGCAATGCTCGTACCAAGCTCTCGATCTCACCCACGAGGAAAGGTCGCCCGATGAGACCGACGCACGGCGCACGTCTCGGCAGATTACTCACGATCTCGGCGGGCGCTGGTGTGCTCGTCCTGGCGTCCCTTGCGGGCGCGACGCCGTCGGTCGGCGTCCCCGACGACGGCAGCGGTGCGGAGTCGCCCGCGCCGGCCGTCACGTCCCAACGCATGGCGGCGAGCGGTGACCCGGGCGACGTCCTCGGAGTCGGCGAGGTCGCCTCCAGCCGCAACATGAAGCTGCTGTCGAACATCCCGAAGAACGGGGCGTTCGCACCGGAGTCGGCGTTCAACTCCGATCTCGCGTTCAGCGGCCGGTACGCCTACGCGGGCAACTACAACGGCTTCACCGTGTACGACGTCAAGAAGGGCTCGAGCCCGACCCAGGTCGCGCAGGTGCTGTGCCCCGGCTCCCAGAACGACGTCTCCGTGTACGGCAACCTCCTCGTGCTCAGCACCGACTCCAGCCGCAGCGACGACTCGTGCGCGAGCGTCACGCAGCCGGCGACCGTCAAGGAGTCGTGGGAGGGCCTGAAGATCTTCGACATCAGCCAGCCGACCAACCCGCGGTACATCAAGTCGGTCGAGACGAAGTGCGGCTCGCACACGCACACGCTGGCGCCGTCGAAGAACAAGAAGGACCTGTACGTCTACGTCTCGTCGTACTTCCCGAACCTCACCTTCCCCGACTGCCAGCCGCCGCACGACCTCATCAGCGTGGTCAAGATCCCGGTGAAGAACCCGACCGCCGCTGCGGTCGTCGATGAGCCGGTCCTCTTCCCCGACGGTGGCTTCGAGGGTGGTCCTGGCCCCACGCCGATCGCGGACCTCTCCGCGACGTCGGGCTGCCACGACATCACGGCCTACCCGACCAAGGACATCGCCGCGGGTGCCTGCATGGGTGACGGAGTCATCTTCGACATCCGGGACCGCGCGAACCCGAAGGTCATCGAGCAGGTTCGCGACACCGAGAACTTCGCGTTCTGGCACTCGGCGACGTTCAACAACGCTGGCACGAAGGTCGTCTTCACCGACGAGCTCGGCGGCGGTGGCGCGGCGACCTGCAACCCGGAGATCGGGCCGGAGCGCGGCGCGAACGCGATCTACGACCTCACCAAGAAGAACGACCTCGTGTTCAAGAGCTACTACAAGATCTCACGCACCCAGGCTGCGACCGAGAACTGCGTGGCGCACAACGGATCGCTCATCCCGGTCCCGGGCAAGGACATCATGGTCCAGGCCTGGTACCAGGGCGGCATCTCCGTGTGGGACTTCACGAACTCCGCGAAGCCGAAGGAGATCGCGTGGTTCGATCGCGGTCCCCTCTCGGCGGACCGGCTGATCCTGGGTGGCTCGTGGTCGGCGTACTGGTACAACGGCTACATCTACTCCAACGACATCCAGCAGGGTCTCGACACGCTCGCGGTCAAGGACGTCCGCCTGCTGGGCGCCTACGGGTACGACTACGACGAGCTCAACCCGCAGTCGCAGCCGAAGATCAAGCACCGGTGGAACTGGCGGCGCTGACGACTCCGTCTGCTGGCTGGCTGACGACTCCCTCCGCTGGTTGAGCGAGCGAAGCGAGTCGAAACCGAAGCCCCCTCCCGCAGCTGCGGGAGGGGGCTTCGGTACTCAGCTCACCTGAGGGAGCTCGACCAGCGGAGGGTCAGAGGTTGATCATGTGGCCCGCGGCGCCGTGGATGACCTCCTGCACGGCCTCCGACAGCGTCGGGTGCGCGTGCACGTTGCGGGCCACCTCGTCGGCGGTGAGGTCCCAGCGCTGGGCCAGCGTCAGCTCGCCCAGCATCTCGGTGACCTCGGGCCCGACCAGGTGGGCGCCGAGCAGCTCCTTGTAGGTCTTGTCGGTCACCAGCTTCACGAAGCCGCCGGTGTCGGCGAGCCCGGGGGCCTTGCCGTTCGCGCTGAACGGGAACTTGTCGACCTGGACGTCGAAGCCCAGCTCGCGCGCCTGCGCCTCGGTGTAGCCGAAGGACGCGATCTGCGGGTGGCAGAACGTCGCGCGCGGCATCATCACGTAGTCGAGCGGGAACGTCTCGACCCCGCCGATCATCTCGGCAGCGACGACGCCCTGCGCCTCGGCGACGTGCGCGAGCATCAGCTTGGCGGTGACGTCACCGATCGCGTAGATGCCGTCGACGTTGGTCCGCATGTAGTCGTCGATCTCGATCGCGCCGCGCGGCGAGACGTTGACGCCGGCCTTGTCGAGCCCGATGCCCTCGCTGCGCGGTGCGAAGCCGATCGCCTGGAGGACCTTGTCGGCCTCGAGGACCTCCTCCTTGGCGTCTCCCTCGGGGTTGCGGGTGACGGTGACCTTCACCTTGTCGCCGGAGTCGTCGATCGCGTCGACGCGGGTCGAGGTCAGGATGTCGATGCCGAGCTTCTTGTACGCGCGGGTGAGCTCCTTGGACACGTCCGCGTCCTCGTTGGGGACCGCGCGGTCGAGGAACTCGACGATGGTCACCTTCACGCCGTACGAGCTCAGGACGTAGGCGAACTCGACGCCGATGGCGCCGGCGCCGGCGATGATGATCGACCCGGGGACGGAGTCCGCGAGGATCTGCTCCTTGTACGTGACGACGCGCTCGGACAGCTGGGTGCCCGGGAGGAGGCGCGTGGAGGAGCCGGTCGCGATGATGCAGGCGTCGAACGTGACCTGCTGGGTGCCGCCGTCGTTCAGGGCGACCTCGATGGCCTTCGGGCCGGTGAAGGATCCCGTGCCGTGGATCTCGGCGATCTTGTTCTTCTTCATCAGGTAGTGGACGCCCCTGACGCGGCCGTCCGCGACGTCGCGGCTGCGCGAGTACGCCTTGCCGTAGTCGAGGGTGACGTCACCGACGCCGATGCCGAAGACCGACTCGGCCTCGTGGGTGATGATGTGTGCCAGCTCCGCGTTGCGGAGCAGGGACTTGCTCGGGATGCAGCCGACGTTGAGGCAGACACCTCCCCAGTACTCGGGCTCGATGACAGCCACGGTCTTGCCGAGCTGTGCGGCACGGATCGCGGCGACGTAGCCGCCCGGTCCGGCGCCAAGGACGACGACGTCGAAGTGATCACTCATGCCTCCAATCGTAGAGAGGTGACCGAGGTCACGCCCCGCTGGTCGCCCGTTCGGGCTGATCCGCACCCTTGGTTCACGCGGCGTACGCTCGAAGTCATGAAGGATTCGCAGGTTATGCCGCGCACACGACCCCATGTCGTGGTCGTCGGCGGTGGGTTCGGCGGGGTGTCCGCGGTGCGGACGCTCAAGCGGGCCGACGTCGATGTGACGCTGGTCGACCGGCACACCTACAACACGTTCCAGCCGCTGCTCTACCAGGTGGCGACGTCGACGCTGAACCCCGGCGACATCACGTGGTTCCTCCGCTCCATCCGGGCGAAGCAGGACAACGTGCGGTTCTTGAAGGGCACCGTGACGTCGATGGAGCACTCGACGCGCACGATCAACCTCGACGGCGGGCTCACGCTCTCGTACGACTACCTGATCATCGCGACGGGGGCCACGGCGAACTTCTTCGGCATCCCCGGCGCCGAGGAGTTCTCGCTGCCGCTCTACCGCCGCTCGCAGGCGCTCGCGGTGCGCGACCGGTTGTTCGCGATCCTCGAGGACGCGGCGATCAACGGCCAGGACAGGGAGTTCCGTGCCGTCGTGGTCGGCGCCGGGCCGACCGGTGTCGAGACCGCCGGTGCCCTCGCCGAGATGCGCAACATCGACATGCCGATCACGTACCCCGAGATCGACAACAACCTCGTCCACATCACGCTCGTCGAGATGGCCCCGCACGTGCTCGGCCCGTTCGCGCCGAAGCTCCGCGACTACGCTCGCAAGTCGCTCGAGAAGCGCGGCGTCGACCTGCGGATGGACACCTCCGTGAAGGAGGTCAGGCCGGACGGCGTCGTGGTCAACGACGGCGAGTTCATCCCGGCCGACATGGTGATCTGGGGCTCCGGCATCACGACCCACCCGGTCATCGCGAACTGGGGTGTGCCGCTCGGACGAGGTCGCCGCATCATGGTCGACGACCACCTGCGTGTGCAGGGCCTCGAGAACGTGTACGCCGTCGGCGACGTCGCCGTCGAGGACGGCGACCGTGCGCTGCCGCAGCTCGCTCAGCCGGCGCTGCAGGGCGGCAAGTTCGCGGCCGAAGACATCAAGAAGCGGCTCGCCGGCAAGGCGCACAAGCCCTTCAAGTACTTCGACAAGGGCACGATGGCGACGATCGGCCGCAGCTCGGCCGTGGCGGAGTCGAAGTTCACCGGTAAGCTCACCGGCTTCCCGGCCTGGGTGGTCTGGATCATCGTCCACCTGTTCTACCTGCTGGGGTACCGCAACCGGCTCGCCACCATGATCAACCTCGGTGCGCGCTACATCTTCTGGCGACGTGGGCACAACGCGATCGTGGGCGAGACTCCGCCGGTGATCGCGCGGGTCGCACCGCCGCGCGCGGTCCTGAGCGCGCCGTCGAGCGACCTGGTCCCGGCTGAGGATGCAGCGTCCGAGCCCGCCGCGTCCGAGCCGGCCGCGGCCGAGCCGGCAGCGGCCGAGCCGGCAGACGCGCTGGACGACGACGCAGAGTCCGAGACCGACGCCCGCGCGTCGTGACGGACGCGTTGCCTGACCTGTCGGTCCCGCTCGGTGGTGGCTACCTGCTGCGGCGCGCGCAGGTCAGCGACGCCGAGGCGCTCGCCGCCGCGTGCGTACGGAACCGCGCGCACCTCGCGCCGTGGGAGCCGGCACGCGACGACGACTACTACACCGTCGACGAGCAGAAGCGTCGCCTCGTGCTGCGCGATGCCTCGGACAGCCTCGGGACGAGCATCACGACGCTGATCGTGGACGGGGCCGAGGTCGTCGGCTCGGTCAACGTCAACGACATCGTGCTCGGCGCCTTCCACAACGGGCACCTCGGCTACTGGATCGACGGGCGGCACACCGGGCATGGACTCATGACCCGGGCTGTGGACGCGGTATGCACCCACGCCGCCGAGCTCGGCCTGCACCGCCTGCAGGCAGCGACGCTGCTGCACAACGCACCCTCGCAGGCCGTCCTCCGACGCGCGGGGTTCACCGCGATCGGCGTCGCCGAGGCCTACCTGCGGATCGACGGGCGCTGGCAGGACCACGTCCTCTTCCAGCGGATCCTCGAGCCCGTCGCGACCTGAGCGGGTCCCGTAGTCTTCGGGCCATGCCGAAGATCACCGTGGCCGGACAGGCCACCCAGCACCTCCCGGCCGAGCGCGGGACGCTCCGGCTGTCCGTCTCCTACTCGGGCGCACGCCGCGAGGACGTCGTCGCTGCCGCGGAGCGGACCCACGCGACACTCGTGTCCGGCGCCAAGGCTCAGGTGTCGGCGGGGGCTGCGACGTGGTGGGGCGCTGACCAGGTGTCGGCGTGGACCTACGACGAGTGGATCAAGCCGAGCGCGCAGGAGGAGCAGGTCAAGGTCCGCCGCTTCCGGGCCAGCGCCGGGGTCCGGGTGAAGTTCCGGGACTTCCGCGCGCTGTCGCGCTGGACGAGCGAGGTCGCGCTGCTCGACGGCGTGTCCGTCGGCGGCGTCGACTGGGCGCTGACGGAGGTACGCCGCGACGCCGCCGTCGCCGAGGTGCGCGCGTCGGCGGCGCGGGACGCGGTCGTACGGGCGCGCGCGTACGCCGACGCTCTGGGCCTCGGCGCGGTGCGACTCACCACGCTGTACGAGGACGGCCTGAGGCCGCACGTCGGCGGCGGCGTGAGCGTCGGAGGTGTGGCGATGCGTGCCGCGGCAGCGCCGTCCGGCGGGGGTGGCATGGAGCTGCGGCCCGACGACATCGAGGTGTCGTGCGCCGTGACCGCGGACTTCGAGACGCTGGGCTAGGACCCTAGCCCAGCATCTCGACGTCGAGCAGGTGCTCGGGGATGCCGAACGCATCGACGAGGTCGGCTGCGTACGGGCGGAGCCGCTCGCACAGCTCGTTGACCACCACGGTCGCGTTCTTGGCTCGCCCGACGGACAGGCGCCGGTGCTCCAGGAACCACGCCTTGTCGTCCTCCACCACGCTGACGGCGTAGAGGTCGCAGACCGCGTCCAGCACAGTGCGTACGGTGTCGTCCTCGACCTCGGCGACCGCCGCGGCGAACGCCTCCAGGACGACGCGCTCGACGTGCGCTCGACCGAGGTGCACGAGGTGGTCCTGAGCACTGTTGACCGCGGCGAACGCGTCCGCGCCCGAGGCCTTGCGGGCCGCCTGCATCCGGCGAGCCAGGGTCTCGAGCAGGTGCTCCTCGCGGTCGGTGAGCAGGGCGAGCTGGGTCCCGCGGTCGAGCAGGTCGGGCTCGTCGCCCTCCCGGCGGGCGGCGTCGCGCAGCCGGGCGACCAGCGGCGCCACCGCCGTACGCTCGAGCACCACCTCGGCCGCGTTGGACACCGCGAACGACACCATGCCGACCGGGTCGAGCCCGCGTACCTCGTCCGCGTAGCCGGTGAGCAGCTCCTTGCCGACCAGCTGCATCAGCACGGTGTTGTCGCCCTCGAAGGTGGTGAAGACGTCGGTGTCTGCCTTCAGGGTCGTCAACCGGTTGGCTGCGAGGTAGCCGGCGCCGCCGCACGCCTCGCGACACTGCTGGATGGTCGCGCTGGCGTGCCAGGACGCGTACGCCTTGAGGCCCGCGGCGAGCGCCTCGAGCTCGCGCTGCTCGCGGGGGTCGGCGTCGGCGCCGGCCTCCTGGATCCGGGCGAGCGTGGTGACGAGCTCGTTCTGCGCGGTCTGAAGCGCGTACGACCGGGCGAGCGCGGGAAGCAGCCGACGCTGGTGCGTGCGGTAGTCCATCAGCAGGATCTCGCCGCCGTCCTCGTCCGCTGCCGCGCCCGGAGCCGCGAACTGACGGCGCTTGAGGGCGTAGCGCACGGCGATCGCCAGCGCCTGTCGTGAGGCCGCGCCGCTGGCCCCCGCGATGCTGACCCGGCCCCGGATGAGCGTGCCCAGCATCGTGAAGAAGCGGCGGTTCGGGTTGTCGATGGGAGAGGTGTACGTGCCGTCCTCGGCCACCGTCGCGTACTGGTCGAGGAGGTTCGACCGGGGGACGCGGACCTGGTCGAAGACGATGCGGCCGTTGTCGACGCCGTTCAGGCCGCCCTTGACGCCGCAGTCGGACGTCGTGACGCCGGGCAGGTCGCGTCCGTCCGCGTCGCGGATCGGGACGAGGACGCAGTGCACGCCGCGCGACGTGGGCTCCTCGCCCGGACCCCCGGTCACCAGCTGCGCGAACACCGCCGCCATCGTCGCGTCGTGCGCGGCGCCGCCGATGTAGTCCTTGCGGGCGCTCGGCGATGGTGAGTGCACCACGATCTCGCCGCTCGCCACGTCGTACGTCGCCGTCGTCTCGATGCTCTGCACGTCGCTGCCGTGGCCGGTCTCGGTCATCGCGAAGCAGCCGAGCAGGTCGCCGGAGATCACGTCGGCGAGGTGCTCGTTGTGGTGCCGGGCGGTGCCGAGGTTCTCGATCGCGCCGCCGAACAGGCCCCACTGCACGCCGGCTTTCACCATCAGCGAGACGTCGGCGTAGACGAGCATCTCGAACCCGACGAGCGAGGCACCGATGTCGCCGGTGCCGCCGTGCGCCTTGGCGAACCCGGCGGCGGGCACGTCGGAGGAGGCGAGGGCGAGGACGGCGTCGCGGGTGCGGGAGCGCTGCTCGTCGAGCGAGAGCGTCGGGTCGGTCAGTGTGCCGGTCTCAGTGAGCAGCCGGCGTGCGGAGGCGCGGGCGTCGGCGTACGGACCATCGAGGGCGGCGCGGAGGGGTGCGACGAGGTCGGCCATGTGGTCGACGGTATCGGGGTGGTGGTCTCGATCGCTTCGCGCCTCGACCAGCGGGGTGGGGCGCACCGGTCAGCGGGGGTGGGGGCGCACCGGTCTGCGGGGTGGGGGGTGCACCGACCAGCGGGGGTGGGGGCGCCTCGACCAGCGGGGGTGGGGGGCGCACCGGTCAGCGGGGGTGGGGGGCGCACCGGTCAGCGGGGGTGGGGGGCGCACCGGCAGCGGGAGTGGCGGGGACGGCGCTGTGAGGGAGGCCACGGTGCTGGCCCCTCCCGATTCTTGCCCTCACGGCGTACGGTCGATACGAAACCGTTTCGTTTCGATAGGAGCATGTCCATGAGCCGTCTGACGCCCGAGCGCACGGACGAGCTGTACGCAGCGACCCTGCGGCTGCTCGCCGAGGTCGGCTACGACAAGCTCACCATGGACCGGATCGCCGAGGAGACCCGCTCGAGCAAGGCGACGCTCTACCGGCAGTGGGGGAGCAAGGAAGCCCTGGTGGTCGCGGCGATCGACGCCGACGCCCCCGCAGTCCCCGAGTCCGTCGACACGGGAACCCTGCGCGGTGACCTCATGGCGCTGCTCGAGGCACTGCCGCGTGACGACGACCGCGACATCGCGCTCGCTGCGGCGATCCTCCACGCCTGCAAGTCCCACCCGTCCCTCGCGCAGTCGTTCAACGACCGGGTGGTGGCGACGCGGGTGCAGGTCGTGACCACGGTCGTCGACCGGGCGATCGCACGCGGAGAGGTGGCCGCCGACAACCCGGCCATCCCGTTCGTGGTCCCCACCCTCATCGGGCCGGCGATCCTCCGCGAGGCGCTCACCGGTGAGCAGTGCGGACCGGACTACTTCATCGAGATCCTCGACGCCGTGCTGCTGCCCGCGCTCGGTGTCACGCCTCCCACCACCCCCTGACCCTCCCTCGCGCCCGCGGGCGCACGACCTACAGGAGACCTCGTGTCCTGGTACCTCTACCGCCTCGGACGGTGGTCGTTCCGCCACCGCAAGGGCGTCCTCGTCGCGTGGCTGCTCGCGCTCGTGCTCGCCGGCACCGGCGCGGCGACGCTGTCCGGAAAGACCTCGGACAACTTCTCCATGCCCGGACTCGAGTCCGTCGAGGCGTTCGACCTCATGAAGGAGCGCAACCCCGACGCCGCGGCGGACGGGGCGACAGCCCGCATCGTCTTCCAGGCTCCCGAGGGCTCCAAGATCACGGACCCGGAGTTCGCCTCCGTCGTCACGCAGACCGTGACCGACCTGGGCGGCGAGGACGGCGTCATCAGCGCCGTCGACCCGTTCCAGGCCCAGCAGGTGTCGCCGGACGAGACGGTCGCCTACACGACCATCAGCTACGACACGCAGTCGATCGACCTCTCCGAGGCCCAGGTCGACGCGCTCGAAGAGGCTCCGGACGCCGGGCGCGAAGCGGGGATGACCGTCGAGGTCGGCGGTGACGCGCTCCAGGAGATGCCGGAGACCGGCTCGTCGGAGCTCATCGGCATCGTCGTCGCCATGGTGGTCCTCCTCATCACCTTCGGGTCGCTGATCGCGGCCGGCATGCCGCTGCTGACGGCCCTGATCGGCGTCGGCATCGGGATCTCGGGCATCACCGCGCTCACCGGGTTCATGTCGCTGGGATCGACGACGCCGATCCTCGCGACGATGCTCGGCCTCGCCGTCGGTATCGACTACGCCCTGTTCATCGTGTCCCGCTACCGCAGCGAGGTGATCGCCGGCCGCGAGCCCGAGGAGGCTGCCGGTCGCGCCGTCGGCACCGCCGGCAGTGCCGTGGTCTTCGCCGGTCTCACCGTGGTCATCGCGCTGGCCGGGCTCTCCGTCGTGAACATCTCGATCCTCACCGAGATGGGTCTGGCCGCAGCCGCCACCGTGGCGATCTCCGTGCTGATCGCCCTCACGCTCCTGCCGGCGCTGTTCGGCTTCGCCAAGCGGCGCATCACCAAGGGCAAGATCCCCGGCCTGCGCCAGCACGACCCCGAGGCCGACGACCACTCGGGCAAGCCCACCATGGGTCAGCGCTGGGCGGGCCTGGTCTCGCGGCGCAAGGGCGTCGTCGCCGTCGTCGGCGTGCTCGTCGCGGCAGTCGCCTCGATCCCGGTCCTGTCTCTTCAGGAGTCGCTGCCCGACGACGGCACGGCCGCGGTCGACACGACGCAGCGCAAGGCGTACGACATGATCTCCGAGAGCTTCGGCGCCGGCGCCAACGGGCCGCTGCTCGTCGTCGTGGACACGAAGGACGCGGCGGACCCCGACGCTGCGGTCGCGGCTGCTACCGCAGCGATCGAAGGCATCGACACCAAGGTCGGAGCCGTGGTCCCGGCTCAGGTCATCCCGAACGCCGACCTGGCGACGATCACCGTGATCCCCACCAGCGGCCCCGCGGAGGCGGCGACGCAGGACCTCGTCCACGAGATCCGGGACGCCGTCAGCGGAGTCAACGCCGACACCGGTGCTGACGTGCTGGTCAGCGGTCAGACGGCGGTCTCGGTGGACGTGTCGGAGAAGCTCGCCGACGCGCTCCCGGTCTATCTGGCGCTCGTCGTCGGCCTCGCGTTCATCCTGCTCATCCTGGTGTTCCGCTCGATCCTGGTCCCGCTGTCCGCGGTGGTCGGGTTCCTGCTGACCGTCGGGATCGCGCTCGGTGCGACCGTCGCCGTCTTCCAATGGGGCTGGCTGTCCGGCCTGTTCGGGGTCGACACCCCGGGGCCGATCATCAGCATCCTGCCGCTCCTCATGGTGGGCATCCTGTTCGGACTGGCGATGGACTACCAGGTGTTCCTGGTCTCGCGGATGCGCGAGGACTACGTCCACACCGGCGACGCCCAGACGTCGGTCGTGACCGGCTTCAGCCACAGCGCCCGCGTGGTCACCGCCGCGGCGATCATCATGATCTCGGTGTTCGGCAGCTTCATCATCAGCCCGATGGCGATGATCAAGCCCATCGGGTTCGGGCTCGCGTTCGGCATCCTCGCCGACGCGTTCCTGGTCCGGATGACGCTGATCCCGGCCTTCATGGCGATCGCCGGCAAGTCCGCGTGGTGGCTGCCTGCATGGCTGGACCGGCTGATCCCGAACCTCGACATCGAGGGCGACCAGCTGGCCAAGCGCCTCGGTGAGCGCACCGAGAAGGCGCCGGAGCCGGTCAGGGCCTGACGCCGGAGGACCGGTACGCCGAACGACCCGTACTCCGAACTACCCGTACGCCGAGAGCTCAGCCCGAGCTCTCGGCGTACGTGTTCGCGGCGGCGAGCACCGACGTGACGTAGGCGTCGGAGTGGTTGTAGGCGAAGATCGCGGCCGTCCATCCGGTGCCGGTCGCGAGGTCGTACCCGTCGCCGCACAGGTAGCGGCCGGCTGAGTAGGCAGCGTCGTCGATGTCACCGCGGTCCGCGACGCCGTCGCCGTCGCCGTCGGATCCCCATCGGCTCCACGTGCTGCCGATGAACTGCATCGGGCCGACGGCGTGGTCCCAGTCGGTGTTGCCGTGCGCGGCGGTGTCGTCGGCGCCGGGTCGGATCGCGCCGACGCCCTCCGAGCCGTCGAGGGCGGGGCCGAGGATCGGCTCCCGGGTCGTGCCGTCGTGCAGGACCTCGTTGCCGCCCAGCGTGCCGTGCTGGGACTCCACCCAGCCGATGCCGGCGAGCGTCGTCCACTCGAGGTTGCAGCCGGGCTGCTCGACGCCGATGCGCAGGGAGGCGTTCGCGTACGCGGCGACCGCGACCTGGCCGATGCCGACCCGAGCGGCGGTGCTCTCGACCCACACCGCGGCGGCTTCGGGCCGGTCGAGCGAGGCGGTCACGCCACCGGGAACCTCGGCCGCGGCGACCGCGGTCGGCGCCGCGGCGGGCGCGATCGCGGCAGGATCGACCAGGGCGAGCTCGCCGACGCTCGCCTCGCCGCTGCCCGAGGTTGAGAGCAGCGCCGCGGTCGCGGCGAACACCCCGGCAGCCCCCACCAGGGCGACCAGGACAGGTCCGCGCACGAGGCCTCCACTCACCCGAAGCGGCCGCTCACGTAGTCGGCCGTACGGCGGTCCTGCGGCGCGCCGAACATCGCGGGGGTGTCGCCGTGCTCGATGATCACACCCGGTGTGCCCTGGGCAGCGAGGAAGAACGCACAGCGGCTCGAGACACGAGCAGCCTGCTGCATGTTGTGCGTGACGATGACGATGGTGACCTCCTCTGCCAGCTCTAGCATCGTCTCCTCGATCACTCGTGTCGACGTCGGGTCCAGTGCGGAGCACGGTTCGTCCATCAGGAGGACCCGCGGACGCACCGCGAGCGACCGGGCGATGCAGAGGCGCTGCTGCTGTCCGCCGGACAGGCCGCCACCCGGCGCGGAGAGACGGTCCTTGACCTCCTTCCACAGGCCTGCCTTCGTGAGGCACGACTGGACGAGCTCCTCGCGGGTGTCCTTGCTGGCGCGCGTGCCGGTCAGCTTGAGGCCGGCCAGCACGTTCTGCTCGATCGACATCGCCGGGAACGGGTTCGGCTTCTGGAACACCATGCCGATCGCCTTGCGCGCGTCGGTGAGCTTGCGGGTCGGCGCGTAGACGTCCTCGCCGTCGAGCTGCACCTCGCCGGCCATGGACGCGCTGGGCACGAGCTCGTGCATGCGGTTCAGGATCCGCAGGAACGTCGACTTGCCGCAGCCGGACGGGCCGATCAGCGCGGTGATCTCGCCCGCGGGCATGGTCAGGCTGACCCGGTCGAGCACCTTGTGGGTGCCGAACCACGCCGACACGTCGTACGCCGCCAGCTCGGCGAGCGCGAGCGAGCGGGACGAGGGTGCGGGCGGGAACCCGGGGATCTGGAGCGTCTGGTCGATCGCCACGGTGTGCTTCCTTCGTGTACGGCTCGGCCGGGGCCGCCCTCGAACGAGGTCGACCCCGGCGCGAGCGGGTGAGTGCGGTGGGCGGTCTACGTCAGCGGACGCGGACCTTGATCACCTTCGACGTCGAGGCGAAGACGTTGCCGTTGCCGGCGTAGGTCACCTTGAGCTTGTGCTTGCCCTTCTTGAGCTTCGCGAGCTTGACGGTCACCGTGCCCTTGGCCGAGACGGTGCCGCGGCCGACGACCTTCTTGCCGTCGAGGACGAGGACGCGACCCGACGGGCGGATCGATGCCGGCAGGCCGGGCAGGCTCACCTTGACGGCCGCCTTGGCGCGCTTCTTCGCGGTGAGCTTCTTCGGCGAGATCGTGAAGCCGACCTTCGAGGACGCCTTCGTGACCCGCAGGACGCCCTGCGTCTTCGAGGCCGCCGTGGTGGCGTTCCCGCCGAAGGACGCCGTGACCGCGTACGCGCCTGCGCCGAGCGAGGCAGGCAGGGTGACCGAGGCGCGGCCTCCGGAAAGGGCGACGGTCTGCGCAGGACGCGAGCCGACCTTCACGACGACCGAGCCCGTCGCTGCAGCGCCGCCGCGACGCACCGTCGCGACGACCGTCCGGGTCTTGCCGTACGACGCGGCGCCGGGGACGGCGACCGAGGTCGTCGACGCGACCTTGGCGGGCGTGTCCGCCGACGTCGTGAAGTTCGACGTCGCGTCCTGGGTGGGCTCGCCGCAGACGCCGCCCTTGGCGGGCGTGGCGAGCTGCTCGAAGCCGGCGGCCTCGATCAGGGGCTTCGCGGCTGCGCTGCAGGCGAAGCCGTTCTCGAGGAAGATTCCGGCCGCCCACGGCGAACCGAGGTCGGTCACGCGCACGACGTTGTAGAGCGCACGCGTGAACGACCAGCCGCCGGAGAGAGTGATCGTCGGCGTGACCTTGGCGCGGCCGGTCGAGAACGGCACGATCGCGTTCGCGTCGTTCTTGACGTCCGCGTCGCTGTGCTCCTGGGTCTCGGCGACACCCGGCGCGAGAACGACGGCCACGCCGCCGTTGAGCGCCTTGAGCTGGCCCTCGAAGACCGAGCGGGTGCCCGAGCCGCTCTGCGGGATCAGCGGCTTGATGACGCCTGCGGCGCCGCCCAGCTGGTTCCAGTTCGTGTAGGTGCCGTTGTAGATCTTCACGACGTCCGCGCCCGAGATGGCCGCCGGTGCGTTGCTGCCGGCCTTGCGGACGGCGAGCTTGATGCCGTCGATCGCGAACGGGATCTGGTAGAGGTTGGCGGCCTTCTCGGGGTCGCTGAGCGAGCTCGACGAACGGGCGTAGTTCACGTTCGCGTTGGGGCTCGCGCCGTACAGGAGGCCCTTGCCGGCACTCGAGCCGTTCGGGCGCGCGATCGAGGCGGCGCCGGTCTTCAGCACGATCGGATCGCCGGTCGTGCCGTCGGCCTTGATCGCGTCGAAGCTCGCGAGCTTCCCCGTGGCGCGGCCCTCGTTGTAGCCCTTCAGCACGGTGCCGTTGACGGTGGTGCCGTTCGCGAGGTAGCCGAGGACGAACTGGGTGGTGTCCGAGCCGACACCGACGATGTCGGTGGCAGCGGGGGTGCTGGTCGGGTCCGCGGAGGCGGCGAGCGGAGTGCCGAGGACGAGGGCAGCGCTGAGCGCGGCGACGCCGACGGCGGTCAGGGGCCTTGGTGACATGGGAGATGACCTCATTCTGTGTGCGACGGAGTCGACGCGACTCCGACTCGATCGTGGGGGCGCAGGCTGGACACAGGACTGGCGTGCGGTGAACACTCGGTGACCGGTTCGCGTCCGCGCGGGGAGTGCGTCAGCGGGTCACCGCGGACCGCTCTCACATCAGGTTCGGCAGCATCGGCATCGCCAGGTCCGTGCACCACCACGCCAGCGCGATGGTCACGGGCGCCGCGATGACCCAGACGACGGCACCGGGGAGGCGGCGTCGTGCGAGGACCACGGCCACGACGACGAGCAGGATCCCTTGGAGGGCGAACGCGAGCGCTGCGATGTCGTCGGTCGACGTACCCATCGCGCGCTCAGCGTCGGTGACGGCCGCCGGGCGACCGGCCGGGGTCGGGAAGGGCTTCGAGGTCAGTCGCAGGTCGACGTAGAGCGTGCCCTGCGGCCGCAGCGCTCCCAGCCGGCCACCGGACTCTTCGGCACTGGTGAGCGTCAGGCGCCCCTGCTCGGCGGCCAACGGCTGCGGCAGAGGATCGCCGGCGCGGCGCACCTTCTCGACGACGTACGTCGCGCGCCCCTGGCCGGTGGTCGTCGCTACGGTGTCGCCGGGTGCGAGCGAGCTGATCTGCCCGAACGGACCGCCGTACGTCTGTGCTCGTCCGTAGACCAGCGACGTGCCGGCCTGACCCGGCAGCGGCGTGTCGCGACGGTGCCCGGGCCCGGCGAGGAGCGTACGGCCGCTGGTGCCCTCGACGACCACCTGCTCGAGGTCGATCGACGGCGCCTCGAGCAGGGCGACCGGGGCACCGACGGGGATCACGCCGCCGACCGGCGCCGTCGCGGAGGCGAGCTCGGTCCGGAAGGCGCCGTACAGGAGGTCCTGGCTCCGCTGCTGGGAGATCCCGGACAGCACGAGCACCTGGAGCACGGTCCACGCGCAGACCAGGGCGAGCACGGTCAGTGCGTCGAGGACCACGAACGACGACCGGTCCGGGCGCGGTGCGCCGGGGTGGGAACCGGACGGCGCGGGCTCGGGGGTGGACTCGGGCAGCATCTCGTCCGGGCCTTCGGGCGCGGGCGCCGGAGGCGCCGGCGCGGGAGCCCGTTCGGTGGTCTGGGCGGACGGGCCGAGGGCTGTCGTCATCGGCGCGACCTCCGCTGGACGAGCTGCTTCGCGGCGGGCGCGGCCACGCCGAGCACCATGGCCAGCCCCAGCAGGAGCGGCAGCGCGATTCCGGCGAGCGGGGCTGGAGTGTCCCCGGTCGGGGCAGTCGTCACGGCACGCGTCGTGGCGACGGCGCTGCTCTTGGTCGGCGGAGTGGCGGCTGCCGTGGGCACCGCGAGCGGCGCTGCCGGAGCGGAGGGTGCAGGGGAGTCCGCCGCAGGCGTGTCGGACTTGTCGTCACCCTCGTCAGCGGAGCCCGGCAGACCCTTCTGCGCGCGGATCGCGTCCGCCGCCTCCTGCGCGGAGGCGTACAGGTCTGCCGTGGCTCCGGTCCTGGTGATCGGCAGGTAGCCCGGAGGCAGGTCGCCGTTGCCGGTGCCGACGCGCTGGCCTCGTCGCGTCGCCACCTCGATGAACTGCGCGACGTCGCCGGCCTGCTTCTTCGCGAGCCCCTCCAGGCGCGCGGCGGCGTAGACGATCATCGTGCCCGGGTACGCGCGTGGCGCCTCAGCGCGCAGCGTCGTCGGGTCCAGCGTGAACGCCTTGCCGAGCGTGCCGCCGTCCGCCTCGCGGACGGCGGCCTTCAGCGCCGTGCTGGTCGGCGCGACGAACCTGGCGGGACGACCTCCCGACGCGCGCTGCGTCTGGAGCTCGGCGGTGCGCAGGCCGAAGCGCTCGGCGTCGCCGAGCGTGACGATGCCGATCATGAAGCGGTTGCCGACGCCCTGGCGCTCGATGCGGCCGAGCTTCCACGGGTCCGACATCGTCGCGCGCTCGCACCGCGTCTGGACGTTCGGCCACGCGTCGAGGACCGCCTCGGCGATCTTGCGCAGGCTGCTGACGGGTGCGGCGACCTGGCTGAGGTACGGGGCGGGGTTCTCCTTGCGGCACTCCAGCTCGGACCTCGGGACGAACGTGTCCTTCAACGGCCACTCGGCGCGCGGCAGGCCGATCGCCCTGTACGCCGGGTTGACCTTCATGCCCCACCGGTCCGCCTTGCCCTTCACGAAGGCGGCGGCGTCGCGGTCCGCCGCGATGTAGGCGGTGAGCGTCCGGATCACGTCCGACGACTCCGACAGCGACAGGACGGTCGCCGTCGCCTCGCGGGCCTGCTTGTCGAGTCCCGGATTGAGGGCGATGAACTCGGGATCGGTGTTGAGCGAGAGCGGGTTCTTCTCGAGGCCCGGGCGCTGACGTCCGGAGTACGAGGCGGGATAGCTCTGCGTGAGCAGCTTCGCGAGCAGGCGGGCGTTCAACCGGAGCCGCAGTGCCTCGCCTGTGTTGCCGGGCTTGTCCACGACGTACGAGACCGCGAACCCGGTCACGGCGACCGGCGCGTACCCGACCGGTGTCGCCCCTTCGTCCGCGTGGCCGCGCGAGACGAATGCCGCTGCGGCGCCACCGCCCTGCATCAGGGTGAAGGCGACGTCGTCGGCCATCCGGTTGTGCTGGAACTTGAACCGGTCCTTGCGCAGGCAGTACGCGGGCGCCCACTGGAGCGCCGCCTGGCTGAGCAGCTCGGAGCCGTAGAACGCGACCGGCGCCCGGCTGTCGAGGACGTTGCACGCGTCCGGCGGGAGGCCGAACGACAACGGCACGCTGAAGCGGCCCTTCCAGTTCGACTCCGACCACCAGTACGACGGGGAGACGGCGGCGTCGACGCCGAGACTCGCCGAGTTGCTCGAGCCTGCGGTCCACTGACCGGGCTTGCGGCACTCCTCGTCAGCCGGCGTGGCCGCGTCCCTGCCGCAGCTGATCCCCATGATCGGGATGACGACGATCGAGCAGCGCACCGAGCGCGAGCAGCCGAGCGACTCGTTCTCGACGGCGCTGCGGACCTCGTACTGCACCTCGCCCTTGCCCTCGAGGTCGGTGAACGCTGCGATCTCGGCCGGCGGGAACGACGCGCCGGTGGCGGCCTCGGGCGGCATCGTCTCGGACGAGCACGCAGGGAAGACCTTGCCCGAGCGGGCGACGAACGGGGTCAGGTGCGTCGACATGAAGTCGACGTCCGGGCAGACCTTCGCGCTCGGCCACGGGGAGATGCCGGTCTTCTGCTCGCGCTCGCCGGTCGACGCGGCGCGGTCCTTGCGCCAGATCGCGGCTCGCTCCGTCACCATCTGGGACCGCTGCTGACGGGTCGAGGTCCAGCACGTCTCCGGCGAGAGCCGCTGGGACGCGGGCACGCTGGCCGAGTCCACGCCGCGGCACTGGAGGATGACGACGGGATACTCCTGCGCCATCCCGCCCTCGCCGTAGGGGTTCGCCGCGCGTGCCGCGCTCGGGTGTGCGCCCGTCCAGCTGACACGGAGCCGCTGCCGACCCTGCAGCCCGGTGGTCTGGTCGACCCGCACGGTCACCTTGCGCTCGTCGACGACCTCGGTCGTGCCGTCGGCGGCGACGTGCGCGCGGGTCAGCGTCTTGGACGCGCCGTACGCGGACGACGCAGCAGCGGCCCGAGCGAGAGCGGCCCCCGCTGGTTGAGCGAGAGCGGCCCCCGCTGGTTGAGCGAGAGCGGCCTCCGCTGGTTGAGCCGGAGCGGCCCCCGCTGGTTGAGCGAGCGGAGCGAGTCGAAACCCCGGCCCCACCACCGCCGTCGCCACGACCAGCAGCGCCAGGCCGCCCCGTACGAGTCGCCGCCTCATCGTGCTGCCCCCCGCCGGCGGAAGTAGAGCGCCAGCGCGCCCGGGACGGTGACGATGAGCAGCAGCTCGAGCATCGCGATCGCGCCGAACCACTCCTTGCGGTCGCCCAGGGCGCTCGACGTCAGCTCGGTCGGAACACCGGCGATCGACTCCGGGTCGACGACCGCAGCCGCCGCCACGGGTTGTCCGGTCTCGGGGTCGGTGCTCGCAGCGACCTGCGGCGCCGCCCCCGCGGACGGAGCGGCAGCGCCCGGCGCGGCGGCGGCCGTCGGCTGCGCGCCGGCCTTCGGCTTGTCGGTCGCCCCGGTGTCCGCCGCCGGCGCGGTGCCGCACGGTCCGGCGCCCACCTTGTCGCAGGCGGCGGGCTGCGGCGCGATCTCGGCGAGGTGGTTGCGCGAGAGGTCGCCCTTGACGAACGTCGGGTTGTTGCAGCGGCGTGCGTCGCGGTTCTTCACGTTGACGCCCTTGTCGGCGGTGCCCAGCTTCGCCAGCTGGGCGAACCCGGCCTGGACGAGGTTCAGCGGGAGCGGCGAGTAGCCGTACGGGCCTGCCTTGCTCTGCCCTTCGCACAGCGAGTAGAACATGAAGTCGACCAGGGTCTGCCGTTTCGCCGTGGTCATGCGCTGGTCCTTCGCCCCGGTCGGCAAGAGCATGTAGGAGTACGACGACAGCGGGTACGCCCGCTTGTCGGTCGCTCGGTAGACGCCGTCGAGGATCTGCGTCAGGTAGAGCGGCGAGCTCTTGTTCTCGTTGATCCGCGCCTTCGTCAACGCAACGGCGACGTTGTGCTCGGTCGGCTCCACGAAGTAGCCGGCCTTGTTGAGCACCTTGACCACCGGGAACTTCTTGCTCACGGGGTACGAGTACTCGACGTACCCGATCGTGCCGTTGCCCGCGTCGCCGGAGATCGTGTTCATCACCTGGTCCGACCCGGACGCCGCGATCGCGGTGCCCTTGCGCGGGAAGTACGAGGTCAGGCCCGACCGGCCGAAGAACGGGCGCCACACCTTCGGGTGCTCCTTGTCCAGCCACGTCGTGAACTGGGCCGTCGTGCCCGAGCCGTCGGAGCGCACCACCGGGATGATCCGCAACGAGGGGAGCTTGCGGCCGTTGTTGTCCTTCGTGATCGCTGCGTCGGACCAGTCGGTGATCTTGTTGGTGAAGATCTTGGCGATCGTGTCGCCGGAGAGGCGCAGGTTCTTCACCAGCTTGCCGCCGACCCTCACCTGGTAGGTGAAGGCAGTGCCGCCGGCGACGATCGGCAGGTACGCGAACGCGCGCTTGCCCGCGGTGTCGGCGGCGCCGTACTCGTCGACACCCTGGTACGGGATCTCGCTGATGCCGAAGTCGGTGACGTTCTGCGCGAAGTTCTTGCGGCCCTGCGACGAGCCGCCGCTGCTGTAGGTCACCTTCATGCCCATGGCGTCGACGTCGGCGATCCACTGCCGCACGATCAGCTCGCTCCAGGTCGACCCCGAGCCTTCGATCTGGGCGTACGCCGCCTGGGCGGGCGAGGCCGTACGGAGGACGAGCGTGAACGCCGTCAGGAGCGCGGCGAGCACCACCACCCACGTACGGAGGTGGAGCCGGCGGAGGGCGGGGGTCATCGGGTTCCCTTTCTGGGGCGCGCCAGGAGTCGCGCGACGACGAACAGGATCAGGACGAGCGCCATCAGGACGGCGGCCGCGGCGAACGCACGCTGGATGTAGATCGGCTCGCCGCTGCGGACGGTGGAGAAGATGAACAGCGGCAGCGAGTTCATGACGCCGTCGGTCGGGTCGACCACGACGAACGACGCCGCGCCGGACGTGAGCAGGACCGGGGACGTCTCGCCGATGCCGCGGGCGACACCGAGGATCAGCGCGGTCGCGAGACCGGGACGAGCGGTCGGCAGCACGACGTGCCACACCGTGCGCCACCGTGAGGAGCCGAGCGCGAGACTCGCCTCGCGCAGTCCGCCCGGGACGATCCGGAGCACCACGTCGGCCGCCCGCGCGATGATCGGCAGCATCATCACCGACAGGGCGAGCGCGGCCGCGATGCCCGACCGTGCCACCCCGAGGGTGACGATCAGCGTCGTGTAGATGAACAGGCCCGCGACGATCGACGGCAGCGCGGTCATCGCCTCGACGACCGTACGCACCACCCGTGCGAAGGGGCCGCCCACCTCGGTCATGAAGACCGCAGCGCCGATCCCGAGCGGCACGGTGATGACGACGGCGATCGCGACCTGGATCAGCGTGCCGAGGATCGCGTGCAGGACGCCGCCCCGCGTGAACGGGTCGCGCGGCCCGACACCGGACATGTCCTCGGTGAAGAGGTTGAGGTGCGGCAGCGCCTCGGCGCCACGGGCGAAGACGAACACGATCGTGCTCACGAGCGCGATGCCGACCGTGAGGGCGCCCGCGTGCACGAGCGCGGACGCGACACGGTCGCCGACCTCCGCGCGCGTGCCGGTGAGGGCGGTCGTGAGCGCGATGAGGATCAGGGCGCAGACGAGCATCACCACGACGAACGGCAGGACACCGTCCCACGGCATCAGGCGACGGCAGATGACCCACGCCAGGCACGCGGCGGCGATCCAGCTGCCGGCGATCGCGAGCCGGTCGTCCGGACGGATCGAGGTCAGCAGGCGGCGCTCCTCCGGCACGGCGTCGCGGTGGGCCTGGGGCAGCTCGGCGCGCAGGAACGTACGGGGTGCGTCCTCGGCGGTCGACGTCTCGCTGCGGTGGGTGCCACCGGGCGGCGGTGTCGTGAGCGTCGACATCAGGCGTCCGTCCCGATCCCTGAGCGACTGCGCGAGACGATCATCGCGGCGAAGGTGTTGACGACGAGCGTGATGACGAACAGCACGAACCCGGCGGTCAGAAGGGCGGAGAGCTGGGCCTCGCTCGCCTCGCCGAAGCGCCCGGCGATGAGCGCCGACACCGTGTTGGTGCCGATCTCGAGGACACGCGGTTTCAGGTCGAAGGCGGGCGAGATGATCAGCAGGACGGCGATGGTCTCACCGAGAGCGCGGCCCAGGCCGAGCATCGTGCCACCGATGATGCCGCCGCGACCGTACGGCAGGACGACGCTGCGGATCATCCCCCAGCGGGTGCTGCCGAGCGCGAGCGCCGCCTCCCGTTCGCCGGCCGGTGCCTGCGAGAACACCTGCCGCATCACGGCGCAGGTCATCGGGAGCACCATCATCGCGACGGCGATGCCGGCCACGAACGCGGACGCCGTGTAGCGCGTCTGCTCCCAGACCGCAGCGTCGGCGTCGGCGTCGACGGCGAAGAACGGGATGAAGCCGAGGTGCTGGTGGAGCCAGTGCGCGACGGCGCTCGCGTGCGGCTGCAGCAGGAAGAACCCCCACAGCCCGTAGATGATGCTCGGCACGGCCGCCATCAGGTCCACGCACGAGACGAGCGTCGGGCGCAGGCGCGGGGGCGCGTACTCGCTGATGTAGAGCGCGGTCAGCAGGGCCAGCGGGAAAGCGATGACCAGCGCGACACCGGCGACCGAGACCGTGCCGACCAGGACTGCGCCGATGCCGAGGACGTCCGCCTCGGGCTGCCACTGCGTCTCGGTGAAGAACGACGTCCCGTAGCGCTGCAGGGTCGGCACGGCCTGGAGCGCGAGGAAGAACCCGATCCCTCCGGTGATCAGCAGGACCATCCCGCCGAACGACCGGGCGACGATGCGGAAGACGAGGTCGCTGCCCGACGTGCGTCCCGCCAGCTGGCGGGGTTCGTCGGCGTCGAGCGACGGCAGCTCCGTGCGCAGCGTGGTGGTCGGGGTCATGCGGGCTCCGTGATGCCGGGGAACGTCAACAGACGAACTCAACGAGACCTGCGCAACCGCGGGGCGTGGGTTGCGTGAACGCCGGGCGAACGCAGGACGGCAGGTGACCCCCGCTGGTTGAGCGCCCTTCCCGCTGGTTGAGCGAGCGCAGCGCCCTCCCCGCTGGTTGAGCGAGCGCAGCGAGTCGAAACCACCTCGTACCCTCGAAGGGTGGAAACCGTCACCGAGCTGCCGACCGTCGCGGACGCCCGTACGCTGCTGGCCGGCCGCCGCGTCGTCGTGCTCACCGGAGCCGGGATCAGCACCGACTCGGGCATCCCGGACTACCGCGGACCCGAGTCCGTGCCGCGGTCACCCATGACGTACCAGGAGTTCGTGGCGACCCCGCAGGCGCGCCAGCGGTACTGGGCGCGGGCGCACGTCGGGTGGCGCCACATGACCGGCGCCGAGCCGAACGCCGGTCACCACGCGCTCGTCGCGCTCGAGCGATCGGGTGCTGTGTCGGCGGTGATCACGCAGAACGTCGACGGCCTGCACGAGGCAGCCGGGCAGCAGGAGCTCGTCGCGCTCCACGGCCGGATCGCCGACGTCGTCTGCCTCGCGTGCGGAGCGCGTACGCCGCGGGCGGCGCTGCACGAACGGCTGGACGTCCTGAACCCCGGCTACGGCGAGGGCGCGTACGCGATCGCACCCGACGGCGACGCGGTGCTCGAGGAGACGGCCGACTTCCGAGTGGCGCCGTGCCTGGAGTGCGGCGGGCTCCTGAAGCCGGACGTCGTGTTCTTCGGCGAGAACGTGCCGAAGCCCCGGGTCGAGCACTGCCGCGGCCTCGTCGATGCCGCTGACGCGCTGCTCGTGGTCGGGTCGTCCCTGCACGTGATGTCGGGGCTGCGGTTCGTCCGGCAGGCGGCGAAGGCGGGTACGCCGGTGGTGATCGTGAACCGCGGGACGACCCGCGGTGACGAGCTGGCGGCGCTCAAGCTCGACGCTGGGTGCACCGAGGTGCTGGAGGCGCTGGTCGCCTGACCGGTCAGCCCGGCTCGGAGCAGGCCCAGTCCTCGAACGCCGCCCGCGTCATGGTCTCGTGGTTCCCGGTGACGACCTGGTCCGCGGCGAGCCCCTCGACGTCGGACAGCCGGAACGTGGCCGGGCCGGTGCCGTTCTCGCCGTCGCTGTAGCCCGCGCTGAGGTCGTACACCGCATCCGGCGACAGCGCGCCCGGGTCCTGCTCGACCGTCCAGCCGCGTGCCGGTGCCGCGGGCGTCAGGACCGTGGCGTCCTCGGGCGAGTCGGCGACCCACTCGCCCACGGTCGGGTCCACCGCCTCCGGGTCGTCCTCGTCGAGCTCGACCAACGTCATGTCCGCGACGTCCTCGCCACAGGGAGCGACGACGAACGTCACCTGCCCGGAGGGGTCGAGCGAGACCGCGGAGCCGCCGATGGGCGCATCCGGCCCGATGCAGCCGGCGAGCGCGGGGGAGGCAAGGGCGAGGAGCGCGAGCGCGGCAAGACCGCGCTTCCCGAGAGTCATCGTCATGCGCTCAGTCTCACCAGTCCGGCCGGTCGTCGGACCGGTGCTCGTACTCAACCCTGGCGACCGGCGTACTCAGCCGCCGGCGACCGGCTACGGCCTGCCTTCGGCATCGCCCGACAGCCGTTGCGCGAGCCAGATCGGGACGATCGAGACGATGATCAGCACGACGGCGACGACGTTGACCACCGGCGCCTGGTTGGGCCGGAACATGTTGTTGAAGATCCAGATCGGCAGCGTCGTGACCCCTGCGCCGGCGGTGAACGTGGTCACGATGATCTCGTCGAAGCTCAGCGCGAACGCGAGCAGCCCGCCCGCGAGCAGCGCCGAGCGCAGCTGCGGGAACGTGACGAGCCGGAACGTCGTCCACATGCCGGCGCCGAGGTCGGCCGACGCCTCCTCGAGGCTCCCGCCGACCCGACGCAGCCGGGCCTGCACGTTGTTGAAGACGGTGACGATGCAGAACGTCGCGTGGGCGATGATCACGGTGCCGACCGTGAGCCTCAGGTCGAGGATGCCGGTGAACGCGTTGTTGAGCGCGATGCCGGTGATGATGCCGGGCAGGGCGATCGGCAGGATCACCAGCAGGTTGACGGTGGACCGCCCGAAGAAGCGGTAGCGCTGCAGTGCCAGCGACAGCATCGTCCCGAGCAGAAGGGCGATCGCTGTGGCGACGAGGGCGATCTGCACGCTCGTCCAGACCGCGTCGCGCGCGCCCTCGCTGTTCGCGGCACGCTCCCACCACTCCAGGGTGAACCCCGACGGCGGCCAGGTCATGGCCTGGTTCGCGTTGAACGAGTTCACGACCACCACGAGCAGCGGCAGGTAGAGGAACGCGAGCACGAGCACGGTCAGCGCCCCGAGCGCCCACCGGACACGGCGGCTGAGGATCATCGCGGCTCCTTAGAGGTTCTCGAGGGCGCCGGTACGGCGTACGGCGGTGAGGAAGACGATCATGATCGCGATCGGGATCAGCGCGATCGCGGCGGCGAGCGGGAGGTTGTTGGCCGCGCCGACGTTCGTGTAGACGAGGTTGCCGAGCAGCTGGTTGGTCCCGCCGACGATGTTCACCGCGATGTAGTCGCCGAGGGTCAGCGAGAAGCTGAAGATCGCCCCGGCCACGACGGCCGGAACGATCATCGGCATCACGACCCACCGCAGCGTCTGCGGGCCGGAGCCGCCGAGGTCGCCCGACGCCTCGAGCAGCGAGTCGGGCACCCGGTCGAAGCCGGCGTAGATCGGCAGGATGACGAACGGCAGCCACAGGTACGCCTCGGTGATCACCAGCGCCGTCATCCCGTAGCCGGGCGACTGGACGTCGAACGGCTGCCCGAGCCACTCGAACAACCCGCCCCCTGAGAGCACCGACCGCCACGCGTACGCCTTCACGAGATAGCTCGCCCACAGCGGCGTGAGGACGGCGACGACCAGGATCCGCTGCGTACGGCGTGAGGCGACCTTCGCCATGAAGAACGCGATCGGCAGGGCGATCGTGACGTCGATGAGGGTGACCAGCACCGCGAGGCCGAGCGTTCGCAGGGTCACCGTCCGGTAGAGCGCCGTCGTCAGCACCGTCTCGATGTTGTCGAGGGACCAGGTCTTGTCGATCTCGCCCGTGAAGCTGTCGGTCGTCCACAGCGCCGTGACGAGCAGCGCGGCGAGCGCCACGACGTACACGAGCACGAGCCACAGCAGCGGCACGGAGAGGAGCGCCGTGAGGCGCACCCAGGGCCTGCGGCTGAGGAACGCGGAGATGGCCGCCCCCGGCGTGCGGGAGGCGGCCATCTCCTGGGGTTCGGCCGTCATCCGGTGCTAGCCCTTGATCTCGGTCCAGGCTGCCGTCCACTGCGAGTAGTCGGTGCACTCGACGTCCGTACGACCGTCGAGGCACTCGGCGATCGGCGTCCGCCAGTACCAGAGCTGCTCGGAGAACGCCTCGTCGCCGGCGTGGAAGATCTCGCAGTGATCAGGGTTCACCGTCTCCGCGCAGGCGGCCTCGCTGTTCGGGGCCTCACCGAAGTACTCGGTCGCCGTGGCGTTCGCCTTGGGGCTCACGATGTAGTCCATCCAGGCGTACGCGCAGTTCACGTTCTCGGCCTGCGACGAGAGCATCCAGGTGTCGTTCCAGGCGGTCGACCCCTCCTCGGGCAGGATCGCCTTGATGTTGGCGCTGTCGAGCGAGTTCACGATCACCTGCCAGGACGTGCCGACCACCGAGTCGCCGGTCTCGAACGCCGAGATCTGCTTGAGGTAGTCCGACCAGTACTCGCCGATGTTCTCCCGCTGCGCCTTCAGCAGGTCGACCGCGGCGGCGAGCTGGTCCTCGTCGAGCGCGTACGGGTTCTCGATCTCGAGCTCAGGGTTGTGCTTCATCAGGTACAGCGCGGCGTCGGCGATGTAGATGGGCGAGTCGTACGCCGTCACCTTGCCCTTGTACTTCGAGGCGTCGTCGAACACCGCCGACCAGGACGTGGGCTCGGGCTGGACGACGTCGGTGTTGAACATCAGCAGGTTCGCGCCGTAGCCGTGAGGGATGCCGTAGTTCACGCCGTCCACGGAGTTCCACTCCGTGTCCTTCAGGAAGTCGAAGATGCCGTCGTAGTTGGACACCAGGTCGGTGTTGACGGGCGCGGCTTCGTCGGCGGCGACGAGCCGCAGCGAGAGGTCGCCCGATGCCGCGATGACGTCGTACTCGCCGGTCTTGGCCAGGTTGAACGCCTCGTCGGAGGTGCCGTACACCTTCGACGTCACCTCGCAGCCGGTCTCCTGCTCGAAGGGCGTCACCCAGTCGACCTCCGGGTCGTTGCTGCCGTCCTCGACGTAGCCGGGCCAGGTGAGGATCGACACCTGGCCTTCGTTCTCGCCCAGCTCCTGCAGGGCCTCGCTGTCACTGCCCGAGTCGCTGTCGTCGCCCCCGCAGGCTCCGATCAGCGCCAACGACACCGAGGCCAGCAGGACGCCGAACACGCGCCTCCCGCTCGGTCGACTGTGCTTGCTCACGATGGTCTCCTCTGGTCTGTTCGTTGCGGTGGTCTCACTGGTCCGCCTCGGCTGAGAGGGGGACGACGTCGTCGAGCGCCCAGCGCGCCCAGACGACGTCGCCGCGGTGCTCGGGGGCTGCGAGCGCGCCGGCGGTCTGCTCGAGGACGACCAGCCGGGGGCCCGCCTCGAGGTCGACGATCACGCGGTGCGCGGCGCCGAGGTAGATCGTCTCGGCGACCACGCCGAGCGCCTCGACGACGCCGTCCGTGACGCGGACGGGTTCGTCGGTGCGGGTCGCAGCAGCGTCGGTGAGCGTGACCTTCTCCGGCCGTAGGGCGTGGATGCCGGCGCGACCGAGGATCTGCTGGGACACGGCGCTGTCGAAGAGGTTCGAGGTGCCGACGAACGACGCGACGTACGGGTCGCGCGGCTCCTCGTACACCTCCTGCGGTGTGCCGAGCTGGACGATGCGCCCGTCACGGAAGACCGCGACGCGGTCCGACAGGGTCAGCGCCTCCTCCTGGTCGTGGGTGACGAACACGAAGGTGATCCCGAGGTTGCGCTGGAGGGCCTTGAGCTCGACCTGCATCTGCTCGCGGAGCTTCAGGTCGAGGGCGCCGAGCGGCTCGTCGAGGAGGAGCACCGACGGCTCGACGACGATGGCCCGCGCGAGGGCGACGCGCTGGCGCTGCCCACCCGACAGCTGGTTCGGTCGGCGGTCGGCGAGGTGGCCCAGCTGGACGGTACCGAGCGCCTCGAGGGCGCGGGCGCGGCGCTGTGCCTTGCGGACGCCGCGGACCCGCAGACCGTACGCGACGTTGTCGAGCACGTTCATGTGGGGGAACAGCGCGTAGTCCTGGAAGACCGTGTTGACGTCCCGCTCGAACGGGGCGCGCGTCGTGACGTCGGTGCCGCCGAGCGTGACCGTGCCGACGTCGGCCCGTTCGAAGCCGGCGATCAGGCGCAGGACCGTGGTCTTGCCCGAGCCCGACGGGCCGAGCATGGAGAAGAACTCGCCGTGCTCGATGTCGAGGTCGACGCCGTCGACGGCGACGACGTCTCCGAACTCCTTGCGCAGGCCGCGCAGGCTGATGGCAGCCTGCTCGGGAGCCGGTCGCGGGGGACGGTCGGCGGTCTCCGTGACGGTCACGCATCCTCCTGGCAAGGGCTGTGGCGACAAGTCTTAAACATATGGAACCAGATATTAGATACTTGGAACGGTTCCGTTAGGGTTTTGTGACGATCTCGGGCGAGGAGGACACGTGGCGAGGCCCCTCCGACCTGCTGCCCATCCCCGGTCCGCGATCTTCGCTCCGCTCGGGGACGAGGGCCGGGCCACCCGCGTCGAGAAGCGCATCGCGGAGGCCATCTACTCCGGCGTCCTCGCCGACGGCGAGCGCCTGCCGAGCGAGCCGGAGCTCGCCGCGATGCTGGGGGTCGCGACCGTCACCGCCCGCGAGGCCCTCGTCGCCCTGCGCGCCCAGGGTCTCGTCACCACGACCCGTGGCCGCGGGGGCGGCAGCTTCGTCAACCGGCCGCGCCACCCCGACGACGCGGTCCTCAACGGCCGTCTCGCGGCGACGTCGAACGTGGAGCTGCGCGACCGCGCCACCCTGTACGGCGTCATCGTCGCCGGGTGCGCCGAGGTCGCCGCTGCGTACGCCGCGGAGGAGGACGTCGCCCTCATGCGCGAGCTCGTCCTCGCGCCGGACGAGACCGACGCCGCGCGATGGCGGCACGCCGATGCCGAGCTGATGCTGTCGCTGGCGGCGCTGACCCAGTCCGCCCGGCTGACCCGCGAGCTCGTCCGTCTCGAGGCCGCGTTCGGCGCCCTGGTCAGGCTGCCGCTGATGGACCCGGGCTTTCGGACCGGCGCCCGCCTGCGCCAGGTCGCGCTGCTGGACGCGCTGGAGTGCGCCGACGGCGACGCCGCGCGCGTACAGGCTCGTGACCATGTCGTGCAATCCCTTGCGTGGCTGCTCGCGCAGAAGGCAGCATTGCCTGGTTCGGGCGCCACCAGCGATTCTGGCGGTCACTGACGCAGGAGGGCTGCATGACGGTCCAGGCCACGCACGATCTCGAGCCGCCCGCGGCCGTCGTCGCGACATACTTCTCCGACGTCTTCGCCCACCTCGACGCCATGCGCGCCGCGATGGAAGCGCTGTTCGCGAACGGTCCGGTCAGCGCCGCCGAGGTCTCCGACGCGGTCGCGCCGATGGCCGCACGCACGCTCGCCGACCCCCGGCGGATGGGAGCCGGGTTCGTCGCAGCGCGACGCGCTCTGTCCGACAAGGCGCTCTATCTCGCGTGGTGGCAGGGCGAGAACCGCCAGCTGCTCGCCGAGGCCGAGGCCCCGGACTCCGGCGATGCGCTCGACTACACCCGGCACGAGTGGTTCCGCGTCCCCGAGCGGACGCACAGGCCGCACGTCGCCGGCCCGTACGTCGACTACGTCTGCACCGACGAGTACGTGCTGACCGCCACCGTCCCGGTGCTCGTCGACGACCAGATGGTGGGCGTGGTCGGCGCCGACACGCTCGTCGAGACGCTCGAGCTGATGGTGCTGCCGTCGTTGCGCGCAGTGGGTGAGGGCGCGACCGTCGTCAACGGAGCCGGCCGTGCGGTCGTGTCGCAGTCCCCGCGCATCGCCACCGGCTCGCGGGTCGACGTCGCCCGGTCGCGCGAGGCGCTGGGGTGCGGTGACCTCGAGTTCGCCGTCGTCATCCCCGCCTGACGGCAAGCAGCAGCGCTGCGGTCACGGGCGCCCGCACGGGTCCGGCAGGGACGCCAGCGCCGTACCCGCGTCAGGAGTGAGCACGAACAGCCGCCCGTCCGCCATCACCGCGTCGTCCACCTGAGGCTCGGGGACGGACGACCGTGCCCAGTGCACGAGGTCGCCCGAGGTGAGGACTGCGCGGGACTCCCTCCCGGCGAGAACTGCGGTGCACGCGCCGTCGTACGCGACCTTGGCCCTCGCGACGTACGGCTCGACGGCGATCGCGGGGAGTGCGAGCCGCCCGGCGTCGCGCCCTTCGAGCCGCCAGGCGGCGAGCCGGTCGCCGACCCACCCGGCCGCGACGCACCCGTCGGCGGCGCACGCGACGTCGGTCGCGCCGCTGGACGTACCCGAGCGCGGGCCGAGGACGACGCGGCGCCACGTCGTCAGGTCCGAGGTGGTCCACGCGATCGCGGCCTGGCGGATCCCGCGCGCATCCGTCGTCGTCTCGGTCCCGACCACCACGACCTCGTCCCCGCTCGCCGTGACCGACGCGGGGAGCGCCTGCACGTCCCCGCGGGAGGCGAAGCCGCTGGCGTCGGTCCGACGGACCCAGCGGTCACCGACCTCGTGCCACACCGCGGGAGAGAGGCGTGTGGACGTCGTGGCCCAGCTGCCGACGACCGCGCCGACCGGGGCCGCCGAGACCCCGGCGAGCCCGCCCGCGGACGGCCCTCCGAACGTCTCGAACACCTGCGGGCGCTCCCCGACCCCGTCCATCGACCCGGACCACGCCGTCCATCGCGGCAGGAGGTGCGCCCCTCCCGTCGCATTGCCCAGCGCGACGACGTTCCCACCCGGACCAACGGCCAGTCGGACGAGCGCGGCCACCTCGCCGTACCCGGTCCGGGGAGTCAGGGAGATGCCGTCCCATCCACGGGTCTCGCGCACGAGGAGGCGGGGCTCTCTGCCCTCTCCCGCGCCGGCGGACCCTCCGACGAGGACGCGGCTCCCGTCGCTGGCGAGCACCTCCGCCCTCAGCTGTCGCGGCAGGGCCTCGGCCTGCCAGCCACCGGGGAGCGTGGTCGGCGTCAGGGTCGGAGACGCGGGGTGCTCCGCGTGATCGGCTGCAGACGTGCAGGCGGCAAGGACCGTCGCGACTGCCGCGACGGTCGCCAGCGCGACGACGCTCCGGTGCATGGTGAGACAGTACGACGCACGCGCCGCCGTGGTCCCGGATCAGCGCGCCTCAGGAGTCGCCGAGCAGCTCCACGAGGGCCGCGCTTGGGCGTCCCGTGTCTGCGGCGTGAGACCCGGGGGTGCGTTCGGAAGATCGACGTGCGACGCTGCCCGGAGCGGACGAAGCAGGACGACCTTCGCGGGGCCGAGAGGGGCGGACATGAGTCGTAGGGTGCTGGTGACCGGAGGTGTGCGCTCCGGCAAGTCGACGTACGCAGAGTCGTTGCTCGCGCACGAGCAGCACGTCACGTACATCGCGCCGGGTCCGATCCCGGACGACAGCGACCCCGAGTGGCGCGCGCGGGTGCTCGAGCACCAGAAGCGCCGCCCAGCAGGGTGGACCACCGTCGAGACCGCCGAGGTCGCGAGCGCTCTGCGGGGCACCGAATCGCCCGTCGTGGTCGACTGCATCGGCACCTGGGTGACCGCGGTGCTCGACGAGGTCGCCGCATGGGAGGCACCGGACGCCCAGTGGCGCCCGGAGGTCGACAAGCGCATCGACAGCCTCGCCGAGGCCTGGGCGGCCCGTGACCAGCTGAGCGTGGCGGTCACGAACGAGGTCGGGTTCGGGGTGGTCCCCGGACACCGGTCGGGGCGCATCTTCCGCGACGTCCTCGGGATCACGAACCAACGGCTCGCCGAGGCCTCCGAAGAGGTCGCCCTCGTCGTCGCGGGGCGCGTCCTCCACCTCTGACGGTCGAGGCAGGTCAGGTCGCGAGGGTCACGACGCCGAGCGCGACGAGGGCCACCTCGATCGCCGCGCCGATCACGTCGCCGGTGATCCCGCCGAGGAGCGTCACCGCGCGGCGTACGAGGAGCGCGACGGCGACCGCAGCGACGCCCACCGCCAGAGGTGCCTGCCACCACGGCACACCGGCCGCCGCGAAGGCCAGCGACAGGACTCCCGCGTACGCCGTTGCCGCACCGGCCGCTGCGAAGACCGGCACCGATCCGGCGACCGCTGCGCCCAGCCCGCCCGGAGTCGCTGCAGGGACCGGGGCGGCGCACGCGACCAGCACGGCGGCGCGGGACACGCAGACGAGCGTGCCGACGAGCAGCCAGCCGTGATCGCGTCCAGCGAGCGACCCGAGCGCCGCCGCCTGGACCAGCAGGACCAGCGTGAGTCCCACCGCGCCCGCCGGCCCGACGTCTCCCGACTTCATGATCGCGAGCCGTCGCTCGCGGTCGTACGGCGCGCTGAGACCGTCGACCGTGTCGGCGAGCCCGTCGAGGTGCAGCGCGCGGGTGCCGAGGGCGACGGCGGCCACCGCCAGCGCGCCGGTGACCAGCACCGGCAGGGAGAGTCGATCGCCGAGCGCCGAGACCAGGGCTGCGGCGGCACCCAGCGGGACGGCAGCGATCGGGGCGGCCAGCATCGCGACCCGCGCTCGCCCGCGGTCGACCGTCGAGGGCGCAGGGAAGCGGACCGTGCTGAAGGTGCCCGCCGCGAGCAGCAGCCCGTCGGCCAGCGTGGCCCGTCCCGGCTGATCGTCGCGGCGCCCGTCCGGGGCGGTGTGCTCGGCTGTCACCGCGCGGTCAGGCGTCCTGCGCGCCGAGGACGTCCGCGAGGAGCGAGACGTGGGCGAGCGCCGCCGCGGCGGACCGCAGCACCGGGATCGCCGCGACCGCGCCGCTGCCCTCGCCCAGGCGCATCCCCAGGTCGAGCAGCGGCTCCAGCCCGAGCTTCTCCAACGCCAGCGACTGGGCCGGCTCGGGGGAGCGGTGACCGGCGGCGAACCAGGCCGACGACCCCGGCGCGTAGTCCTCGGCGACGAGGGCGCACGCCACCGAGATGACGCCGTCGAGCACGACGGGTACGCCGAGGCGGGCCGCCTCGGCCAGGAAGCCGACCTGCGCCGCCAGGTCCGCGGAGCCGAGCGCGGTCAGCCGGTCGACCGGATCGGCGACCCGCGCCCCCGCCCGCTCGAGCGCTCGGTCGACCACGTCCTGCTTGTGCGCGAGCGCGTCGACGTCGATGCCGGAGCCGCGTCCCGTGACCTCGTCCGCGCCGATCCCGAGCGTCGCCGCGATCAGCGCCGCGGAAGGGGTCGTGTTGCCGATCCCCATGTCGCCCGCGATCAGCAGGTCGGCGCCGGCGGCGACCTCCTCCGCTGCCACTGCGGCGCCTGCCGCCAGCGCGCGCAGGGTCTCGTCACCCGTCAGCGCGTCCTCGATGTGGATCGCACCTGAACCGCGGCGGACCTTGTACGCGCTGACCTCCGCCGGGAACGTACCGGCGTCGACGTCGACACCGAGGTCGAGCACCCGCAGGGCAGCGCCGTGGAGCCGGGCGAGGACGGCGACGCCGGCGCCGCCGGAGAGGAACTGCTGGACCATCAGGCCCGTGATCTCCGGCGGGTACGCGGAGACCCCGTGCGCGGTCACGCCGTGGTCCCCGGCGAACACGACCACCCGCACGTCGGACGGCGGCGAGGGCGGGCAGTGCCCCTGCACGGCTGCCAGCCACACCGCGGCCTCGCCCAGCCGCCCGAGGGCGCCGGCCGGTGTCGCGAGACCGGCGAGGCGGTCCGCAGCCTGGCGGCGTACGGCCTCCGACGGCGGCGCGACGCGGTCAGCGGCGTGGGGTGCGTCAGTCATCGATGAGCCTTCCGGACGGTCGTGCGAGGACTCCTCACCCTAGTCCGGACGCCGCCCGACGACCCAGGCGACCGTCCGTCGCGTCAACGGGACCGTTCACCGACAGGACGCGTGCCTGCGTGGACCGTTCGGGGCCCCGCTGGCAACGTGTGTGACCGCCGTCACACGGGTACCGCTGTGGCAGCCACTCTGCACCTCCGGCCCGACCGGGCCGCGACACGAAAGGCTGTCGATGACCTCTGGACCTCCTCCCACGGTCGAGGACCCGACCGTGCACGAGACGCCACCACCGGCGAACAAGGCGCTCCTGACCTTGGCCGCCGTGCTGCTCGCCATCCCCGTGATCGCCCTGCTGTGGGTCGACTCGTACGCGAAGGAGGATCCCAAGCTCGGTCCCTGGCCGTTCTTCTTCTGGTACCAGTTCCTCTGGGTCTTCCTCACCGCCGGCCTGACCTACACCTCGTACCGGATCGTGCTCGTCGCGCGGCCGCACCGGCCTATGACGACCCCCGGCGCCCACATCGGAGACCCGACGGACGCGGACCTGTTCGACGGCGACCCGTGGGACGCCGACGAGGACCGGACGGAGGGTGACCGATGAGCGACGTCAACGGCGTCGGGGTGACCGTCCTGATCCTGCTGTTCGCCCTCGTCACCGTGATGGGGTTCTACGCGTCGCGCTGGCGCCGGCCGCCGTCGATGGAGTCGCTGGACGAGTGGGGCCTCGGTGGCCGCAAGTTCGGCACGTGGGTGACCTGGTTCCTGCTGGGCGGCGACCTCTACACCGCGTACACGTTCGTCGCGGTGCCTGCTGCGATGTTCGCGACCGGTGCCGTCGCGGGCTTCTTCGCGGTGCCGTACACGATCATCCTGTACCCGATCATCTTCGTGTTCATGGCGCGGCTGTGGTCGGTCAGCCACCGGCACGGCTACGTCACGCCAGCCGACTTCGTCCGAGGGCGCTACAGCAGCCGCGGGCTGTCGCTGGCGATCGCGATCACCGGCTTCCTCGCGACGATGCCCTACATCGCGCTCCAGCTCGTCGGCATCCAGGCGGTGCTCGAGGTCGCCGGACTCGGCGGCGGGTCGAACTGGCTCGCCAAGGACGCGCCGCTGTTCATCGCGTTCGCGCTGCTCGCCGCCTACACGTACTCCTCGGGCCTGCGGGCGCCGGCAGTGATCGCGTTCGTCAAGGACACGCTCATCTATCTCGTCATCATCGTCGCGATCATCTACCTCCCCACCAAGGTCGGCGGATGGGACGCGATCTTCGGCGCCGCCCAGGACAAGATGGCGACGCCGAACCCGGCGACCGGTGCACCCACGGGCTCCTTCATCCCGACCGGGATGGACGCCCACTGGGCGTACGCGACGCTCGCGCTCGGGTCGGCGATGGCGCTCTTCATGTATCCGCACTCGATCACCGCGACGCTGTCCAGTCAGAGCCGGAACACGATCCGGCGCAACGCGTCGATCCTGCCGGCCTACTCCTTCATCCTCGGCCTGCTCGCGCTGCTCGGATGGGTGGCGATCGCGGCAGGGACGACCCCGGTCGGACTCGACGGCGAGCCCAACGCGCAGCTGGTGATCCCGCAGCTGTTCGAGGACATGTTCCCGTCGTGGTTCGCGGGTGTCGCCTGGGCGGCGATCGCGATCGGAGCCCTGGTGCCGGCGGCGATCATGTCGATCGCGGCGGCGAACACGTTCACCCGCAACGTCTACAAGGAGTTCATCAAGCCGCACGCGACACCGAAGCAGGAGGCGCAGGTCTCCAAGCTCGCGTCGCTGGTGGTGAAGGTGTTCGCGCTCCTGTTCGTGCTCACGCTCGACAAGCAGAACGCGATCAACTTCCAGCTGCTCGGCGGCATCTGGATCCTGCAGACGCTGCCGTCGATCGTGTTCAGCCTCTACACGAAGTGGTTCCACCGTTGGGGCCTGCTCGTCGGCTGGGCCGTCGGCATGGTCTACGGCACGATCAGCGCGTACAACGTGATCAACCCGGTGACCGGCGACCACTTCGGCGGTTCGCTGGCCGACATCCCGGTCATCGGCGCGCTCGGCTACATCGCGCTGACCGCGTTCGTCATCAACGTCGCCGTCGCCGCCGTGATCACGCTGGCGCTGCGCGCCGGCAAGGTCGACAACGGTGCCGACGACACGATCGCGGGCGACTACTTCGCCGACTCCGGTGATCCGCGGGTCATGAAGAAGCTGCCCGAGGTCGGAGAGCCCGCCGGGGGGTCGCCGACCGCTTGACCGGGCCCCTCCAGCCTGGCACGCCGCCGCCCCCGGACCGCCGTACGCGGTTCGGGGGCGCGGTGCGTCGTACGACGAAGCCACGGTTCCTAGGACGAAGCGCGTGCTTCGGGCATGGCTTCGTCCTAGCGCGCGTGGCTTCGTGGGCATCGGCGGCGCGTCGTGGAGGCGGATCGCGCCGCCGCGTTCAGGCGCGGGGGTCGAAGCCCGCGACCTGGCCGATCACGGTGATAGCCGGCGCGCCGATCCCTGCCTCGGTCATCCGCGCCGCGATGGTCGCGACGTCGCCGCGCACCACCTGCTGCGTCGGCAGTGCGGCATCGGCGACGGTCGCGGCAGGGGTCGCGGGGTCGAGGCCCTCGGCGATCAGCGCCGCGGTGATCGCGGGCAGCGTCGCGACAGCCATCAGGAGGACGAGGTCGGTGCCGGACCGGGCGAGCGCCGCCCAGTCGAGGGTCGAGCGCGGGTCTCCTGGCGGCACGTGGCCCGACACGATCGTGAAGCCCTGGCTCAGACCCCGGTGCGTCACGGGGATCCCCGCCAGCGCGGGCCCGGCGATCGCCGACGTCACCCCGGGAATCACCTCGACCGGGATCCCGGCCGCAGCGCACGCCTCGACCTCCTCGCCGCCCCGGCCGAACACGAAGTTGTCGCCGCCCTTGAGGCGTACGACGCGCTTTCCGGCCTGAGCCTGCTCGACCAGGATCCGGTTGATCTCCTCCTGCGGCGTGAACCGTCCGCGCGGGATCTTGCCGACGTCGACGACCTCGACGTCGAGGTCGTTGAGCACGCCCAGGGGCGCGAGGCGGTCGGTGACGACCACGTCGGCGCCGCGTACGGCGTCCATCCCCGCCACGGTGATCAGCCCGGGGTCGCCGGGTCCGCCGCCGACGAGCACGACCGTGCCGGCAGCCTGCCGTGCGTGGCGGGTAGCCCCGTCGGCGCCGTCGGTCGTCGCGACCGTGCACCAGCGGCCCGCGGCAGCGGCGTCGGCGGCGATCCGGTCGTCCAGCTCGCTGTCACCGGTCGCGGCCACCACCAGCTCGGCGTCCGGGCCGGTCACGTCAGCGGCGTCGTACGAGCGTGCGTGCCACTGGACGACGTCGCGCTCGGCGAGATCGGCGATCGACTGGACCGCGTCCGGCGCCACGACGGTCACCCGCGCGCCCGCGTCGCGCAGGGCGGCGACCTGGCCCAGGGCCGAGCCTCCCGCGCCGACCACCAGGACCCGGCGGCCGGACACCGACAGCGTTGCCCCGAACCCGATGGAACGTGCCATCAACAGGCGTCCTCTCGTTGGATCGCGATCCGCGACGTCCGCGGCTCTGCGCCACGATGGTAGGCACGAGGCGTCGCCGCCCGGCGAAACCGCCGCATCGCGGACATGGCGTGCATCACATCCGGATCGGGCTTGGGTCCTGGCCGCCAACCCGGATAACGTCAGCACCCATGCAGCGGATCACGGTCGTAGGCATCGGTGCGGATGGCTGGGACGGGCTCGCGATGGACTCGCGTCGACTCGTCCGCGAGGCCGAGGTCGTGATGGGTGGCAAGCGTCACCTCGACTCCGTGCCGTGGTCGTGGTGGCAGGTCCGGGTGGAGTGGCCGACCGATGTCGCCGAGGCCCTCCCGCCGCTGCTCGAGGAGTACGAGGGCAAGCGCATCGTCGTCCTGTCGTCCGGAGACCCGTTCGTCGCCGGGATCGCCTCGCTGCTCGTCCGTCTCGTCGACCCCGACGACGTCGACGTCATCCCCACCGTGTCCTCGGAGTCCCTGGCGCGCGCCCGCATGCGGTGGTCGTTCGAGGAGACCGCGCTCGTCGCGCTCGGTGGCCACGACGTACGCCGGCTGCTCCCGCACCTCGCACCCGGCCGCAAGCTCGTGGTCCTGTCGGCCGACGGCGGGACTCCTTCGTCGGTCGCGGCGCTGCTGACGGCCCAGGGGTACGGCGAGTCGGTGATGACGGTGTTCGGCGACCTCGGCGGACTGGCCGAGTCGCGCACGGAGTCGACGGCCGACGCGTGGCGGGAACGGGTCTCGCCCGACCTCAACGTCATCTGCCTGCGGTGCGTCGCCGACGCGTCTCGGCGTTCCGCGACGTCGTGCGTGCCGGGGCTGTCGGACGCATCGTTCGGCGACGCCCTCACCGTCGTCCCCCGAGACGTCCGTACGACCGCGCTGGCCCGTCTCGCTCCGGCGGCGGGCGACCTCCTGTGGGGGCTCGGTCCTGGAGCCGGGTCGGTCGCCATCGAGTGGCAGCGCGCCGCGCCGCTCGCCTCGGCGGTCGTGGTCGCGCCGACCGCTGTCGACGTGGCGCGGACACGGGAGTCGGCGATCGACCTCGGCGTCCGCGAGCTGCGCATCGTCGGAGGCACGCTCCCCGAGGCGCTCGAGACCCTCGCTGCACCCGATGCGATCTTCCTCGGGTCGCACGCTGCCGACGCGGCCGTGGTCGAGGCCGCCTGGTCCGCGCTCCGACCGGGTGGCCGCCTGGTCGTCCACGCCGCGACCCTCGACGACGAGGCCGCGCTGATCGACCGGTTCCGCAAGCAGGGCGGCGAGCTCGTCCGGATCGGGGTCGACACGGTGACGACCTCCGGCGACCACGTGGCGTGGGAGTCGGCGCGCCCGATCGTGCAGTGGAGCGCCGTGCGCTGACCCGACGCCGGAGCGTCGTCAGCGCCGCGGTGTGACGGTGACGAACACCGGGAGGTGGTCGGAGGCCTGGGTCGTGCCGACCACGGGGTACGACGGGCTGAGGTCCGGCGTCACCAAGAGGTGGTCGATCTGCCGGGTCGGGGCGTCGGCGGGCGACGTCGGTCCGGCCCCGTCCAGGGCATCGACGAGCCCGAGGTCGAGGAGCACCTCGTACGACGCGCTCCCGGGGACGGTGTTGAGATCACCCCCGAGCACGACCGGGATCTGGTCGTCGAGGCGTGCGCGTACGACGTCGGCCAGGTCGTCGGTCTGCTGCCGGACGCCCTCGTCGCCGTCGTTCGGCTGAAGGTGCGTCGACACGAACCACGTGGGGACGCCCTCCACGGAGATCCGGGCGGACAGCGCCTGCGCGCCGGTGACGGCACCGTGCGAGGGGAGCGGGGTACCGACCGACTCCTCGATCGCTGCGCTCGAGAGGACCGCGTCGCCCCACACCGGGTCCGCCGCCGGTGCGAACACGGTCTCGCGCTCGAGCAGCCGCTCGAGGATCGCGAGGTGGTCCTGACCTCCGTTGAGGTACCAGCCGCGGTCGACCTCGCTGAGCAGCGCGACGTCGGACCGGAGCAGGACCTCGGCGACCTCGGCCGGACGGAACGTGCCGTCCATGCCGTACCCCATGCGCACGTTGTACGCCGCGACCTGCGTGATCTCCTGGTCGTCGGACATCTCGTCGACGAGCGGGCGAACCGTGAGGGCGGGGCCGGCCCACGCCGCAGTGATCGCGAGAGCGCCGGCGATCGCGAGCGCCGGCCATCCGACTTCCGCCCCGTCGCCGTCGCCGAGGTCTGGCCGTAGCCCCAGTGCTCCGACCAGTCCGACCACCGCAGCGACACCGACGACGACGAGGTCGGCGCGGTAGCCGAGGTCGTACCCGGCGTAGTAGACGAACAGCAGGGCGACCCAGATCAGGCCACCCGACGCGACCGCGACCGGCGACGCTCCAGTGCCGCGGGCGGCCGCAGCCCAGACGGTGGCGAGCGCCGGCAGACCGACGGCGTACGCGACGACGGCCCACGGCGGCGTCACAGCCGGGATGCCCGCCTGCTCGACCGTGACCACGAGGGCGATCGCGACGCATGCGGTCAGGGCGACTGCCGCCAGCCAGGCGATCACCGGTCGCGGGCGGGATCCCGCGAGGGCGATCGCCGCGACCGACGCGGCGGCGATCACGACCAGGCCGACCGTGCCGGCGACCGCGCTGGCCCGGCCGGCGTTGCCGACCACGATGCCCGCGAGCAGCAACCCGGGCATCAGCAGCCACCCGAACCGACGGCCGGGAGCAGGGTCAGGTTCGCGCCCGCGAGAGGCGTACGTCGCGACGACCAGGACGGCGACCTGGACGACGAGCAGCGTCCATCCCCAGAAGTCGTGCCGCCAGACCGCACCCCACGTGCCGAGCGCCGCGTGCGTCGTCACGGAGAGGGCCAACCCGGTGACCGTGCCGGCGACGGCCGCGTCGCCGTACCGGACGACGGCGAGCGAGAGCCACACGAGCGAGGCAGCGACCCCGACGGACGCCAGGACCAGCTGAGGGCGACCGCCGTCGCTCAGCTGGAGGCCGACACGACACACGATCATCACGCCGACCGCGACGCCGAGCGTGGTGCCGGGGGCGCGTCGGCCCGCCAGCGCGACGACGACCACGGCGACCGCCACGCACCCCAGCGCGTACGCCCCCATCAGCTCGGGCGGGGTCGAGGCGGCCTGGCCGAAGATCGTGATCAGCGACGGTGCCCAGACGCGGACGAGATCGACGAGGACCCACACGCCGGCGGCGAGGGCGAGCAGGGCGGTCGTGCGCGTGCGGGGCAGCGGCATGGACGAGTTCTACCGGAGCCCGAGGTGCCGCGCTAGTGCCGTGGTGGACCTGGTGGAGCCGCGTGGGGCTGCCGCCACTGCGCCTCTGAGAGGCGGCGCCGCCTGGCGTTCCGGTTGCCGGCGACCAACGAGCCCAGGAGAGCGGTCCAGGTCACCGCGGCCACCGCGGCCGCGCCGAGCGCGAGCCCCATCGAGAGGTCGACGTCCTGCTTGCTCCCGCCGAGACGGACGCTCAGGACCGACCATCCGTGGCCGCTGTCGCCGAAGTCGACCCAGCACAGGCCGAACATGAACAGTGCCACCCACAGGGCCACGTGCAGGCACGCCTGGAGCAGCGTCAGTCGACCTTCGTCGGGCGACCGCCGCTGGGTGAACGACAGGGCGCACGTCAGGGTCAGCGCGACCACCAGAAGGGGGACGAGCGTCACCGTGAAGATGAAGAGGTACCAGCCGCCGGCACCGAGGAAGGCTCGTCCGAACCAGATCCACGGCACGAGGAGCGCGCTCACCGGGACGACGAGCAGGGCGATCGTGTTCTCGACGGCGTAGGAGCGGGTCGAACGAGGCGCAGCGGGGGGAGGCACGGCGCCATTCAACCGGGGCTCAGGCTCACCGCTGTGCAAAGGGTGGCAGCGACGCACCGGTCCCGTGCTTGCATGGGACGGACCGGAGGAGGCAGCCATGCCCGAGCCGTCCGTCACCGTCCGAGCCGCTGCTCGCCTGCACACCGACGCTCTGCTGCGACATCAGAACGTCGTCGCCGTGGGGGCCGGGACTCGCCGCACCGGCGGCGAGCTCACCGACGAGCCCGCTGTCGTCACGTACGTCACGGGCAAGGTTCCCGAGGAGGCGTTGAGCGCTGCAGACCTGGTCCCGTCGCTCGTGCCGATCGACGAGAGCGAGGTCCGCACCGACGTCGTCGAGGTGGGCGTGCCGCGCTTCGTCGACGTCGACACGGCGGTCCGTCGGCCGGTCGTCGGCGGGTGCCAGATCGGCACTGCTGGCGGTGGCGCGGGGACCGCCGGGGCAGTGATGTACGACCGTCGTGACGGCAACGTCGTGCTGCTGACCAACAACCACGTCCTCACCGACCTGGCCGACCCGACGGCGCTGCCTGCGGACATGCGGATCTTCCAGCCTGCCGGCGGCGCTCAGGTCGGACAGAGCCGCCGCGTGGTCCCGATGATCATGGCGCCGCTCGGTGCATCCGGCTATCGCTGGTTCGGCACCGTCGATGCCGGGATCGTCGCACTCGACCCGGGGATCGGCGCCTCCTTCAGGGTGCTCGAGATCGGGAGGCACCCGTACGTCGTCCTTCCGCCGTTCCAGGGACTGGAGGTGGTCCGCAGGGGTTTCCGCACCCAGCACCGCGTGGGCACGGTCGACGCGGTCGACATGACGGTGGTCATCACGGCGGGCAACGGCGACCGCTACAAGATCGGCGGGCCAGGCGGGGTGTTCTCGATCCGGTCGCGCGAGCGGGAGATCAGCGCGATGCCCGGCGACTCCGGCTCGCTGGTCGTCGACGCGGACGGCGGGGCGTCCCGAGGTTTGGTGTTCGCGAGCGACGGGCAGTCGGGGGGCATCACCTGGGCGTGCGAGCTCGGCACGGTGATGACGCTGCTCGATCTCGACACCGCCTGCACGGGCGGGCTGAACGCGCAGATCCGCCGCGCCGTGACCTCGCGTGCCCTTGACCGGTGGGCGCTGCTGACCCGGCGCACGAGCGAGCACCTCCGCATGGTCGGGTCGTTCCGCCGCGAGTACCTCAGCGAGGATGCCGAGGGCTCGTCGGGCAGCGCCATCGGCTCCGCGCTCCATCGCCTCGCACCCGCCCTCGCCGAAGCGGTCGCGTACGACGAGGATGCAGCCGGGCTGCTCGACCGCGGGTTCGGTGACTGGCTGGTCGAGCCGTCGGCGTACGCGATGCTCGAGCACGTCTTCACGGAGGAGGAGGTCGCCGCTGCCGTCGCGGGGCTGATGCGCGTGGAGCGCCACGCGGCGGATGACGACGACGGGCGCGCGTCGGACGACCTGCGGATGCTCGCCGAGGTGTTCGGAGGCGCAGCGGGACGGTCCGCGCGGGACCTGATCGGGCTCGGATACCCTGAGGGCGACATGAGGGGAAGCCGGTCCAAGTCCGGCGCTGACCCGCAACCGTAGGCCTCGTCCGAGGCGAGCCGGAGCACCTCCTGCCACTCCAGGTCCGATCCGCGACCCGGAGCCACCTCCGTACGCTGCCGAGGACGACGGGCGCCGCGCCCGTTCGCAGCAGGAAGGACGCGCGCCATGCGTGTACCCGCCGCCGCCGCACTTCTCCTGGCGGGAGCAGTGCTCCCGCTCGCCACTCTCGCGGCCCCGGCCTCCGGCCACGCCGTCGGCGAGGTCTGCGACGACGCCACGGGCACCACGGTCGTCGTCGACCTCACCGACCTCGGTGGGCACGTCGAGGTCGGGTGCGCCGAGGACTCCGAGGGGATGACCGGGATGCAGGCCCTCGAGGCCGCCGGCTTCGAGCTCGAGCCCGTGACGGGCAGCGGGATGACCGGCGCGTGCCGCATCGACGGGCAGCCCGCGGCGGACCAGACGCTCGAGGTGGACGGCCGCGACTACGTCGAGGAGTGCCAGCAGTTCCCGCCGGCAGCGGCGTACTGGTCCTACTACGTCGCCCCGGCCGACGGCGCCTGGGCGTACGCAGAGACCGGCGCGGACACCAACGAGGCCGTCCCGGGTGGCTACGAGGGCTGGCGCTTCCAGCTCAACCAGGCGATGGACAGCACGCCGATGCCGGACTTCGACCCGGCGAACCCGCCGGCGCCGGAGGCTGAGTCCGACTCGAGCGACGCGAGCGACAGCGCCGGCGACGACGGCACCTCGATCGTCTGGATCGGCATCGGCATCGCCGTGCTGCTCGCGCTCGGCGTCGCTTTCACGCTGGTGCGTCGCAGGCGCAGCGAGGACGCCTGACCCGTGCCCGACCGTCGCGCCCGGCGCGACCTGCACCCCGGAGCATGGTGGGTGTGGGCGCTCGGGCTCGCCGTCGCGGCCAGCCGGACGTACGACGTCGTGCTGCTCGGCCTCGTCGTCGGTGTCGCCTGCCTCGTCGTGGTCGCGCGCCGGCCGGTGGCGCCGTGGGCGATGTCGTTCCGGCTCTACCTGTGGCTGGGCGCGCTGGTGATCGTGATCCGGGTGCTGTTCGGCGTGCTTCTCGGGGGCTCGTCGACCGGCACCGTGATCCTCGACCTGCCCGAGGTCCCGCTGCCGTCGTGGGCGAACGGCATCCGGATCCTCGGGCCGGTCACGTGGGAGTCGGTGCAGCGGTCGTTCGCGGTCGGGCTGCAGCTCGCGGCGCTGATCGTCTGCGTCGGCGCCGCGAACTCCCTCGCCAACCCGCGGAGGCTGCTGAAGTCGCTGCCTCCCGCGCTGTACGAGGTGGGTGCCGCCGTCGTCGTGGCGCTGACGCTGTTCCCACAGCTGGCCGAGAGCATCGGCCGTGTCCGCAGGGCGCGGCGGCTGCGCGGTGACTCCGGGCGCAACCTCCGTGCGCTGCGGGCGATCGTGATCCCGGTGATGGAGGACGCGCTCGACCGTTCGATGCAGCTGGCCGCGTCGATGGACGCGCGGGGGTACGGCCGGCGCGGCACGGCCGACCAGCGGACCCGCGTCGTGACCGGCGCGCTGCTCCTCGTCGGGCTGCTCGGCGTGTGCGTCGGCGTGTACGCGACGGCCGACCTGACCGCCCCGCGGGTGCTCGCGGCGCCGATGCTGGTGGTCGGTTTCGGGGTCGCGGGAGTCGGGTTCTGGCTGTCCGGGCGCAAGGTCGGGCACACCCGCTACCGGCCGGACCCGTGGCTCGGGTGGGAGTGGTTCACGGCGCTCTGCGGGGTGGTCGCCGCCGTCGGGTTCTTCTTCGCGTACACGCTCGACCCGGTGACGCTCGGCGCGCTCGTCGTCGCCGCGCTGCCGGCGCTGCTCACACCCGAGCCCGTGTCGCCGTACGCCGCGCTGCGGACGCCCGCCACCGCGCGTACGGGCCAGGAGGTGGCGGCGTGATCGCGATCGAGGGCGTGACGTTCACCTACGACGGCGTGGCGGAGCCGGTGCTGCGCGACGTCGACCTCCACATCGAGGAGGGCGAGCTCGTCGTCGTCACCGGGCCGACCGGCGCCGGCAAGTCGAGCCTGCTCGGGCTCGTGAACGGGCTCGTCCCGCACTTCACCGGCGGCCATCTCGACGGCACCGTGACGGTCGCGGGCCTGCTGACGCAGCACCATCCGCCCCGCGAGCTCGCGGCGACCGTCGGCTGGGTCGGCCAGGACCCGCTCGCCGGGTTCGTGACGGACACGGTCGAGGAGGAGCTCGCGTACGGGATGGAGCAGCTCGGCGTCGATCCGCAGGCGATGCGGCGACGTGTCGAGGAGACGCTCGACCTGCTCGGCATCGCCGACCTGCGGGCGCGCTCGCTGCGCTCGCTGTCGGGCGGGCAGCAGCAGCGGGTCGCGATCGGGTCGGTGCTGACGATGAACCCGCCGGTCCTCGTGCTGGACGAGCCGACCTCTGCGCTCGACCCGACCTCGGCGGAGGACGTGCTCGCGACCCTCGCGCGGCTCGTCCACGACCTCGGGACGACGGTGGTCCTCGCGGAGCACCGCCTGGAGCGGGTGGTGCCGTTCGCCGACGTGCTCGTCTACGTCGGGACGGACGGCACGGTGACTGCGGGCGCGCCCGCGCCGATGCTCGCGACGAGTCCCGTCGCACCCCCGATCGTGGACCTCGGTCGCCTCGCCGGGTGGGAGCCGCTCCCGCTGACCGTGCGCGAGGCTCGTCGCTCGTCGAAGCCGCTCCGCAAGGCGCTCGCCGACGCGCCGCCTCCCGGTCCCGGGTCTGGGACACGACCAGGGGAGGCGCTGTTGGCGGCGCGCGGCGTCGAGGTGCGGTACGGCCCGCTGCACGCCGTCCGCGACGTGGACCTCGAGCTGCCCGCCGGCACCGTCACCGCGCTGATGGGGCGCAACGGCTCCGGGAAGTCGACGCTCCTGTGGGCGCTGCAGGGTTCCGGCGCACGGCACGGCGGCGACGTCCGCGTCGGCGGGTCGGACCCGGCGGGCCTCTCGCGCAAGGAGGCCCGCGCGCGGATCGGCCTCGTACCCCAGACCGCGAGCGACTTGCTCTACCTCGAGACCGTCGCCACCGAGTGCGCGACCGCCGACGCGGAGGCCGAGGCCGACGCCGGCACGTGCGCCGCCCTCCTCGCCCGACTGGCCGGCACGATCGACGCCACGACGAACCCGCGCGACCTCTCCGAGGGCCAGAAGCTCGCCCTCGTCCTCGCCGTCCAGCTCACGGCCGCACCCCGCGTCGTGCTGCTGGACGAGCCGACCCGCGGTCTCGACTACACCGCGAAGGCCGAGCTCGCGACGATGCTCCGCGACCTCGCCCACGAGGGCGGCGCCGTCCTCGTCGCGACGCACGACGTCGAGTTCGTCGCCGAGGTGGCAGACCACGCCGTCGTGATGGCTCAGGGCGAGGTGATCGCCTCCGGCGACGTGCAGCACGTCCTCGCGTCCTCGCCGGCGTTCGCCCCCCAGGTCGCCAAGGTCCTCGGCCCGGAGTGGCTCACGGTCCGCGACGTACGCCTCGCGCTGGAGCGGTCGGACGAGGCGCCGGCATGAGCACCCCTCGTACGGCGATCGCGCTGCGGCCGCGCTCGACCGCGGTGCTGGTGGTCGCCTCGATCGCAGGGCTCGCGATGTTCGGCTGGCCACTGCTGTTCGAGCCGTCGTCGGGCCAGCAGGACGCGCAGTCGCCGATGTACTTCGTGCTGCTCCTGCCGCTGTTGATCCTCGTCGTGCTCGCCGAGCTGTCCGAAGGCGGGATGGACGCGAAGGCGCTCGCGATGCTCGGCGTGCTGTCGGCGATCCAGTGCGGTCTGCGTGCCCTCAGCGCTGGTACGGCGGGGCTGGACCTGGTCTTCTTCCTGCTGATCCTCGGTGGCCGGGTGTTCGGTGCGGGGTTCGGCTTCCTGCTCGGGTGCACGTCGCTGTTCGCGTCAGCGCTGCTGACCGCCGGCGTCGGGCCGTGGCTCCCGTTCCAGATGATGTGCGCCGCCTGGCTCGGGCTGGGCGCGGGACTCCTCCCGAAGCGCGTCACGGGAAAGCGGGAGATCGCGATGCTCGCGGCGTACGGGGTGTTCTCCGCGTACTTCTACGGCGCGCTCCTCAACCTCTGGTTCTGGCCGTTCCTCGCCGGGGTGGACCCGAGCGGCGAGCAGGGGCTCGCGTTCGTCCCCGGCGCCTCGCTGGCCGAGAACCTGCAGCGCTTCTTCTGGTTCACGCTGCTCACGTCCAGCGGCTCGTGGGACACCGGGCGGGCGATCACCAACGCGGTCGCGATCGTCGTCCTGGGACCGGCGGTGCTGCTCACGCTGCGGCGGGCGGCGCGCAGAGCGTCGTTCGGTCGGGCCGCCACGTTCGGCAGGTCCGGTGCGGGCAGTCCCGGAGCGGGCGCGGCGTCCCGCGTCGGTCCTTAGCCTCGTCGCTCGGCCGTCTCGATGTAGTCGAGCAGGGCCTCACGGGACCGGCCGAGCCGCGTGATCTCGCCGTCCAACCGCTCGAGCCTCGACCGCATGGCACTGAGCAGCTCAGGACAACCGACCAGCTCGGGCGCCTCCCCGGTCGCGCACGGCAACAGGTACGCGATGTCGTCGGACGAGAGGCCGGCGCCGAGCAGATGACGGATCTGCCTCACCCTGAGCACAGCGTTCGGCCCGAACTCGCGGTAGCCGTTCACGCCACGATCGGCCTCCAGCAGGCCCTGTGCCTCGTAGTACCGCAGCTGGTGGGTGTTGACCCCCGTCTGACGGCTGAGCTCCCCGATCAGCACTCCACACCTCGCTTGACCTTCACACCGGTATGAACGTTGACGATGGTGCCATGGACGACAAGAGCAGAGCACCAGTGACAGTCATCGGACTCGGCCTGATGGGCCAGGCGCTCGCGGAGGCGCTCCTGTCCGCGGGTCATCCGACGACCGTGTGGAACCGGACGTCCGCGAAGGTCGACCGCCTGGTGGCCAAGGGCGCACGACGAGCACCCTCGGAGGGGCATGCTCTCGACGCAAGCCCACTGACGATCATCTGCGTCACGGACTACCGGGCCGTCCGCAGCATCCTCGGAGCCGGTGAGCGTGCGCTGGACGGAGCGACGCTCGTCAACCTCACGTCCGGAAGCTCGGACCAGGCACGGGAGACCGCGCACTGGGCGCAGCAGCGCGGCGCGCGCTACCTCGACGGCGCCATCATGGCGGTACCGCCAGCCATCGGGACGCCCGAGGCGGTGATCCTCCAGGCCGGGCGGGCCGAGGACCTCGAGGCCCACGAACCGACGTTGCGAGCGCTCGGCACCATCACCCACCTCGGCGCGAACCACGGTCTCGCAGCGCTGTACGACTCCGCCGGCCTGGCGATGATGTGGAGCGTGCTCAACGCCTGGCTGCAGGGTACGGCCCTGCTCAGGACGGTCGGTGTCGACGCCGCGACGTACGCGCCGTTCGCTCAGCAGATCGCGGTCGAGGTCGCCGGGTGGCTACCGGGCTACGCCGAGCAGATCGACGCAGACCGCTTCCCGGCCGAGGTGTCGGCACTCGAGACCGACGTCCGGGCGATGGAGCACCTGATCGAGGAGAGCGAGGCCGCCGGCGTCAGCACCCAGCTGCCCAGGATGATCAAGGCGATGGCCGACCGAGCGATCGCTGCCGGGCACGGTGGCGAGCAGTATCCCGTGATGATCGAGGAGTTCAGCACACCCTCGTAGAGCGGCCTGGGCCTCAGCTCAAGAACCCGCGCAGCAGCGACGCCGAGCCCGCGAGGTGCTCCTCCATCGCGGCTGCGGCGCGGTCGGAGTCACCGGTGAGCACGGCGATGACGATCGTCTCGTGCTGCTCGTCGGAGTGCGCGATGTTGCGGGGGAGGAGGGGGATGTCGTCGAGGAAGACGTTGAGCTTCATGCGGACGTCGGCCACCAGCGGCAGCAGCGACGGCGATCCGGTCATCTCGGCGAGCGTGAGGTGCAGTCGTGAGTCGAGCCGCCGGTAGTCGACCGGGTCGGCGGAGCGGAGCTCCTGGAGGCGCGTCCACAGCGTGTCGCGCTCGCTCGCGCTCAGCGACCGGGCGGCCGCCATGCGCACACCGCCCACCTCGAGGATCTCGCGGAGGCGGAGCACGTCGTCGAGGTCGAAGTCCGGCGCCGGGGCTGGGCCGTGGTGCGCGCGCTCGGGCAGGTCGTCGACGACGAACGTGCCGCCGTACCGGCCCCGGCGCGTCTGCACGTAGCCGGCGTCGTTGAGGGTCCGGATCGCCTCGCGCACCGTGTCGCGGCTGACGCCGAGCCGCAGCGCGAGGTCCCGTTCCGACGGCAGCGACTCCCCGGGCGCGATCACGCCGAGACGCACCGTCTGCAGGAGTCGCGAGACGGTGTCCTCGAACGCGTTGCCGGTCCGGACGGGGCGCAGGAGCGCGTCCTCCACTCCGCCGTCCTCGAACCCGTCGGACGGTGCGGTGCTCATCGCGGTGACCCTATCTCCTGCCGGTCAGAGCGGCGTCACGTACGCCGAGCTGATGCCGCCGTCGACCAGGAACGACGAGCCGGTGATGAAGGACGCGTCGTCGCTGGCGAGGAACGCCACCGCGGCGGCCATCTCCTCCGGCTCGCCGAACCGCCCGACGGGGACGTGGACGAGACGGCGCGCGGCGCGCTCGGGATCCTTCGCGAACAGCTCCTGCAGGAGCGGCGTGTTGACGGGTCCCGGGCACAGCGCGTTGACGCGGATCCCCTGGCGGGCGTACTGGACGCCGAGCTCGCGCGACATGGCGAGCACGCCGCCCTTCGACGCGGTGTACGAGATCTGCGAGGTCGCCGACCCCATCACCGCGACGAACGACGCCGTGTTGATGATCGATCCGCGCCCCGCGGGCACCATGTGGCGCAGCGCGGCCCGGCACGAGAAGTAGACCGAGGTCAGGTTGACGTCCTGCACGCGCTGCCACGCCTCGATGCCCGTCACCTCGATGAGGTCATCCTCCGGCGGGGAGATGCCGGCGTTGTTGAACGCGACGTCCACCGACCCGTACGCGTCCGCCGCCGCGTCGAACAGCGCGTCCACCTGCGCCTCGACCGCGACGTCGACGGGGACGAAGAGCCCGCCGACGGACTCGGCCGCCTCCTTGCCGGCGGCCTGGTCGAGGTCGCCCACGACGATCCGGGCACCCTCGGCGGCCATCCGGCGTGCAGCCGCGAGACCGATGCCGCTGGCTCCTCCGGTCACGACGGCGACGCGGCCGGCGAGCCGCTGGGTGAGGTCGACAGGCTTCATGCGGACTCCTCGGGTGCTGCGTCTTCCAGCGCCAGGAAGACGTTCTTCGTCTCAGTGAAGGCGAGTGGCGCGTCCGGACCGAGCTCGCGGCCGATCCCGGACTGCTTGAACCCGCCGAACGGGGTCGCGTACCGCACGGACGAGTGCGAGTTCACCGACAGGTTGCCCGCCTCGACCGCTCGCGCGACACGGAAGGCGCGCGAGACGTCACGGGTCCAGATCGACCCCGACAACCCGTACGCCGTGTCGTTCGCGAGCGCGATCGCGTCAGTCTCGTCGCGGAACCGCAGCACCGTGACGACGGGTCCGAAGATCTCCTCGACGACGGTGCGGTCGGTGCGCGACGTCGGCGTCAGGACGGTCGGCGGGAACCAGTTGCCCGGGCCGTCGGGCGCCGTGCCGCGGAACGCGACCGGTGCGTCGTCGGGCACGTACGACGCGACCTTCTCCCAGTGCGGTCGGGACACGAGAGGACCCATCTCGGTGGCCTCGTCGGCGGGGTCGCCTACGCGGACACCGGCGACGGCAGGCTCGAGCAGCTCCATGAAGCGGTCGTACGCCGACTCCTGCACGAGGATGCGGCTGCGGGCGCAGCAGTCCTGGCCGGCGTTCTCGAAGACCCCGTACGGCGCGGTGGCCGCCGCGCGCTCGAGGTCGGCGTCGGCGAACACGACGTTGGCGCTCTTGCCGCCGAGCTCGAGGGTCACGTTCGTGACGGTCGGAGCCGCTGCGGCCATCACGCGTGCGCCGGTCGCGGTCGACCCGGTGAACACGATCTTGCCGACGCCGGGATGGGTGACGAGCCGCTCACCGAGGACCGAGCCGCGCCCCGGCAACACCTGCAGCAGACCGGCCGGGAGTCCGGCCTCGAGCGCGAGCTCGCCGAGCCGGATCGTCGTCAGCGGCGTCCATTCCGCGGGCTTGACCAGGACGGCGTTGCCCGCGGCGAGCGCCGGCGCGAACCCCCACGACGCGATCGTCATCGGGAAGTTCCACGGGGTGATGACTCCGATCACGCCGATCGGCTCCGCGAAGGTGACGTCGATGCCTCCCGCGACCGGGATCTGCCGTCCGAACAGCCGCTCGGGCGCGGCCGCGTAGTAGGTGAGGACGTCGGCGACGTGCCCTGCCTCCCACCGCGCTTGCCCGATGGGGTGGCCACTGTTGGTGACCTCAAGGAGAGCGAGCTCGTCGACGTGTGCGCGTACGACGTCGGCGAAGGCACGCAGCGCCTGGCCGCGCTCGACGGGGGCGAGGCGGGCCCACGCGCGCTGCGCCGTACGGGCTCGGTCGACGGCGTCGTCGACGGCGTCGGCGTCGAGGAGGTCCAGCGTCATCAGCAACGAGCCGTCGGCCGGGTTGTGGAGGTCGGTGGTGGTCATACGCGGAGCTCCTGCCGGTCGTGGGCCGCGGCGACGAGGGCCGCGAACAGACGAAGGTCGTCGAGGGTCTCCTCGGGATGCCACTGCACGGCCACGACGAACGTGGCCCCGGGCAGCTCGACCGCCTCGACCGTGCCGTCGTCGGCCCGCCCGCTGACGACGAGTCCCTCGCCCAGGCGGTCCAGGCCCTGGTGGTGGTAGCACTGGCCGTCGACGGTCTCACCGACGATCGCCGCGAGCCGGGTGCCCGGCACCATCCGGGCGACGGTCGTCGAGAAGACGGCGTCGCCGAGCTGGTGGCGCGGGTGGTCGACGACGTCGGGAAGGTGCTGGTGGAGAGTGCCGCCGAGGGCGACGTTGAGCACCTGCATCCCGCGGCAGATTCCGAGCACCGGGAGATCGCGCTCAAGCGCGCCGTCGAGCAGCGCGCGCTCCCACGCGTCGCGGTCGAGCCGGGGCTCGTCCGTCCGCGGGTGCGGCTCCTGGGCGTATGAGGTGGGGTCGACGTCACGTCCGCCGGTCAGGACGAGTCCGTCGAGTCCGTCGAGCGCGTACGCCGCGCCGTCCGCAGGCTGCGGCGGCAGCAGGACGGCGACACCGCCGGCCCGGGTGATCCCGTCGATGTAGATGCGCGGCAGGAACGACGCAGGCACGTCCCAGACACCGGTGACGGACTGCTCGAGGTAGGTGCTCAGGCCGATGACGGGCCGACGCTCAGAGTCGCTCAAATCCGCGCACCCTCTCCCAGTCGGTGACTGCGGCGTCGAACGCGGTCTGCTCGACGTGCGCGTTGTTGAGGTAGTGGTCGACCACGTCCTTCCCGAACGCGTCGCGGGCGATCTCAGACTCAGCGAACAGGGCGGCCGCGTCGCGCAGCGTGGTCGGGAGGTGCTCGGCGCCGCTGGTGTAGGCGTTGCCCTCGAGCGGGGCGTCGAGCTCGAGCTCCTGGTCGATCCCGTGCAGGCCGCCGGCGATCAGGGCGGCGACGGCGAGGTAGGGGTTGACGTCGCCTCCCGGCGCACGGCACTCCATCCGCATCCCGAGCCCGTGGCCCACCACCCGCAGCGAGCAGGTGCGGTTGTCGAGGCCCCACGCGACCGCGGTGGGGGCGAAGCTGCCCTCGGCGAAGCGCTTGTAGGAGTTGATGTTCGGCGCGTAGAAGAGCGTCAGCTCCCGCATCGTCGCCAGCTGTCCGGCGAGGAAGTGACGGAACATCGGCGACATCTCGTGCGGGCCGTCGCTGTCGGCGAACACGGCGCTGCCGTCGTCCCCGCGCAGCGACAGGTGCACGTGGCACGAGTTGCCCTCGCGCTCGTCGAACTTCGCCATGAACGTCAGGCTCTTGCCGTGACGGTCGGCGATCTCCTTCGCGCCGTTCTTGTAGATCGTGTGGTTGTCGCAGGTCGCGAGCGCGTGGGCGTAGCGGAAGGCGATCTCCTGCTGGCCGAGGTTGCACTCGCCCTTGACGCCCTCGCAGTACATCCCGGCACCGTCCATGCCCTGCCGGATCTCGTGCAGCAGCGGCTCCATGCGGGTCGAGGCGAGCATCGCGTAGTCCACGTTGTAGTCCGTCGCCGGCGTCAGCTCGCGGTATCCCTTCGCCCAGGCCTCGCGGTAGCCGGTGTCGAACACCATGAACTCGAGCTCCGTCCCCGCGTACGGCACGAGGCCGCGCTCGGCGAGCCGTGCGACCTGGCGCTGGAGGATCGTCCGAGGAGCCGCCGCGACCGGCTCGCCGTGATGGTCCTCGAGATCGGCGATCACCAGCGCCGTGCCGGGGAGCCACGGGATGCGGCGCAGCGTCGCGAAGTCGGGGCGCATCACCATGTCGCCGTAGCCGGTCTCCCAGCTCGACATCGCGTAGCCGTCGACGGTGTTCATGTCGACGTCGACCGCCAGCAGGTAGTTGCAGCACTCCGCGCCGTGTTCGGCGACGTCCTCGAGGAACAGCCGCGCCGACACGCGCTTGCCCGTCATCCGGCCCTGCATGTCGCCGAACGCCACGATGACGGTGTCGATGTCCCCCGTCGCGACGTCGTCCGTCAGCTGGTCCAGGGTCAGGTTGCCCGACGTGACGCTCATGTGCCCTCCCGCAGCATGGTCATGCGTCAGTCAATCACGCCGAACCAACCATTGGGGCAGGGGTGGCAGGCAAAGATCGCTGCGAAAATAGTGAGATCCAGAGTCAAAGGTAGGTGCAGGCCACCATTGACGGGTCTACTCTCTGTCCAAGCGACGCGTCCGTCGAGAGGAGAAGCCGAGATGGCCGATGAGAGGCGTACGGCATCGGGGGCGACCTACTCCCATGCTCAGGAGGGCTACTTCGAGAAGCGCCAGCTCACGCGCGCCGCCGGCTTCTGGGGCCTGTGGGGCATCGGGGTCGGCGCCGTCATCTCCGGCGACTTCTCCGGCTGGAACTTCGGTCTGGACATGGCCGGGTGGGGCGGCCTGGTCATCGCGACCGTCGTCATCGTCATCATGTACTTCGGCATGCTGTTCTCGATCGGCGAGATGTCGGCCGCGATGCCGCACACCGGCGGCGCGTACTCGTTCTCGCGTGCGGCCATGGGTCCGTGGGGCGGCTTCGTCACCGGTCTGGCCGAGACGATCGAGTACGTCTTCACCACCGGCGTGATCGTCCTCTTCTCGGCGAGCTACGCGAACTCGATCACCGACGAGCTGATCGGGCTCGACCTCAGCGACAACATGTGGATCTGGTGGATCGTCCTCTACGCCGTGTTCGTCGGCCTCAACACCTTGGGCGCGGCGATCTCGTTCACGTTCGCGATCGTGGTCTCGGTCATCTCGATCGGCGTCCTGGTCCTCTTCGCGATCCTCGCGTTCGCCAACGGCGCGATCGACTTCGACAACCTCAACAACATCGCGCCGGACCCGGGCAACTCCGACTTCCTCCCGTTCGGCTGGGAGGGCGTCCTGTACGCGCTGCCGTTCGCGATGTGGTTCTTCCTCGGGATCGAGGAGCTCCCGCTCGCGGCGGAGGAGGCGCACGAGCCTCAGAAGGACATCCCGCGCGCCGGCATCGGCGGCCTGCTCACGCTGATCGCGACGGCGGCCATCGTGCTGTTCCTCAACCCGGCGGTCACGGGCTCCGAGGAGATCCGCGGGTCCGACGAGCCTCTGCTCGACGGGTTCCGGGCGTTCCTGTCGGCCGACCTCGCCGCCCTGTTGTCGGCGTTTGCGCTGATCGGTCTGCTCGCGAGCCTGCAGGGCATCATGTTCGCCTACGGCCGCAACATGTACTCGCTGTCGCGAGCCGGCTACTACCCGAAGTTCCTCTCGCTCACCGGTGCGCGGCAGACCCCGTGGGTCGCGCTCGTCGCCGGTGCGCTGATCGGGCTCGTGGCGCTGTTCGTCGTGGACATCGTCGGCTCCGCGGCCGGCGACATCGTCCTGAACATCGCGGTGTGGGGCGCGGTCCTCGCCTACTTCCTGCAGATGGTCGCCTTCGTGATGCTCCGCAGGAAGTTCCCGAACGCCGTACGCCCGTACGTGAGCCCGGTCGGTGTCGCCGGCGCGGTCGTCGCCGGAGTGATCGCGGCGATCACGTTCATCGGCGTGCTGCTCAACGAGGCTTACCGTCCGGCGGTCGTCGCGATCGTCGTCATCTACGCCGTGATGCTCCTGCTGTTCGCGTTCTGGGGACGCCACCGTCTGGTGCTGTCGCCGGAGGAGGAGTACGCCGTCTCCGGAGGCCTGCACGGCTACGACCCGGAGAAGGAAGGACTCGGCGGAACCATCGAGGACGAGATCCTCAAGGGCAACACCGAGTAACCCCACGACTGAGGGTGCGCCACGCCGGGCCACGGGGGGATCCGGCGCGGCGCACCTTCGACCTGTGTCTCAGTCGACCCGCGCCGGGAACGTGCCGTCCACGCAGATGAAGTAGGTCAGGCCGTTCGGGGCGGCGGCACGAAGGTCGGGCAGGGCGAAGGTCGTCGTCCCGTTCCCGCCGTACCTCGTGCCCAGCAGGCTGAAGAGCGCGGTGTTCGTGCTGATCGGGAGGACCTGCCCGTTGGCGGGGACACCTGCACCGACGTAGCCGGCGTACAGGCGTACCTCGCCGAGCACGCAGCCGTAGCCGGCACCCGCGGCGAACGAGCCTGTCTCCTTGCCGAACGCCGTCGTGCCGGCCGGGCCCTGCGCGCCCGCCGGCCCGCGCGCGCCGGTGGCACCGCGTGCGCCAGCAGGCCCGACAGGTCCGCGCGTGTTGAGCGTGACCTTCTTCAGGCCCTTGGCGCACCTGCCGCTCTTGGTCGCGCTGACCACGACGTTCTTCTTGGTCGTGCACACCTTCACGGTGCCGGTCGTCGGGGCCGCCTGGGCGACGACGACGCCACCCAGGATCAGGCCGCCAGCGCCTAGGGCCACCGCCGCGATCGCCGAAGCTCGCATGGTCTCTTCTCCGTCCCGGCGGGCCGCACGGATGGGCCGACGCCTGGACGGAGTGTGGCGCAGCGCGAAGGTCGCATCGCCCCGCCTTGCACCCGCCGGTGGTGCCGGCGTCAGGGGACGAGGACGACCTTCCCGACCGCCTCGCGGTTGTCGATCGACGCGAGCGCACGTGCGGCGTCCTCGAGCGGGAAACGTGCACCGATCGGGGGCGTGAGCACGCCCGCCTCGAGGTGCAGGGTGAGCTCCTGCCACTGCGAGGCGACGTAGCCGGGCCGCTTCAACACGTACGCACCCCAGCCGACGCCGCGGACGTCGATGTTGTTGAGCAGCAGGCGGTTGACCTTCACCTCGGGGATCGCGCCGGCGGTGAAGCCGATGACGAGCAGGCGCCCGTCGTCGCCGAGTGCCCGGAGCGAGTCGGTGAAGCGGTCGCCGCCGACCGGGTCGACGACGATGTCCGCGCCGCGACCGCCGGTGAGGTCCTTGACGGCGTCCTTGAACCCGTCGACGAGCACGTACGCGTCGGCGCCGGCCGCCTTGGCGACCTCGCCCTTCGCGTCGGTCGACGTCACGGCGATGACCTGGCCCGCGCCGTACGCCTTGGCGATCTGGATGGACGCCGTGCCGACGCCGCCCGCAGCGCCCTGGACCAGGACAGACTCGCCGTGGCGCAGGTAGCCGCGCTTGAGCAGCGCGAAGTGGGCGGTCAGGTAGTTGAGGGGGAGCGCCGCGCCCTCCTCGTAGGACAGGTTGTCGGGGAGGTGGAACGTCAGGTCGGTGTTGGCGACGACGCGCTCCGCGAAGCCGCCGAGCATCGGGAAGGCGGCGACGCGGTCACCGGTGGAGAACCCGGACCCGGACGGAGCGGACACCACCACGCCGGCGATCTCGGAGCCCGGGACGAAGGGGAGCGGCGGCTTCACCTGGTAGAGGCCGCGCGTCTGCAGCACCTCCGGGAACGAGACACCCGACGCCTTGACGTCGATGACGACCTGGTCGGGTCCCGGCTCGGGTGCGTCGATGTCGACGACCTCGACGGCGGAGGGACCTTTCAACGATGTGATCTGGACTGCGCGCATGGCCTGACCTTACCTAAGCGGGCGCTTAGTCGTAACCCGGCTGTCGAGACGCAAGCCCTTCGAGACGCAAGCCCTTCGAGACGCCCTCGCAAGCTCGGGCTCCTCAGGACAAGCCCTTCGAGACGCCCTCGCAAGCTCGGGCTCCTCAGGACAAGCCCTTCGAGACGTCAGCGGGCGTGGAGCGTCACCACGGCCTTGTGCTTCGGCACGTGCGTGATGTTGCGGAGCATGTCGACCTCGGCGCCGTCCACGCTCACGCGGTAGCGGGTCAGGATCTCCTTCAGCACCGCCGTGCCCTCCATCAACGAGAACCCGGCGCCGATGCACCGGCGCACCCCGCCGCCGAAGGGGATCCACGTGTTGGGGGCGACCTCGTCATCGAGGAAGCGCCGCGGCCGGAAACGTCGCGGCTGCGCGAAGCTGCTCTGCGACGCCTGGACGCCGGCGATCGACGGCGACACGACGGTGCCCGCAGGCATCTCCCACGGTCCGATCCGCTGTGGCGTCGTGAGGCGGCGTACGACGGAGTCGATCACCGGATGCCGCCGCATGCCTTCCTTGAGGCATGCCTCGAGGAACGCCTCGTCCCCGTCGTCGGCGGCGCGCAGCGCCTCGGCCTGCACGTCCGGGTTGGCAGCGAGCTCGTACAACGTCCACGACAGCGCCGACGCCGTCGTCTCGTGGCCGGCGAGCAGGAGCGTGACGAGCTGGTCGCGGAGCTCGGCATCGGTCAGTGCTGGTACGCCGGCCTCCGCGCGCGCGCCGAGCAGACGTGAGAGCACGTCCGTGCGTGCGTCGAGGTCCGGCACCTCACGGCGTGCCGCGATCTCCGCGTACATGAGCGCGTCGACCTGCCGCTGGTTGTCGAAGTAGCGCTTCCACGGCCCGTACGCCCGCAGGCGCGGGAAGATCCACCCGACGAACATCACCGGGTCGATCTCCACCATCCGGCGGATGCGCGGACGCAGGGCGAGCAGCGTGTCCTCGTCGGTGACGCCGAACACGACCTGGAGGATCACCTCGAGCGTCAGGGCGTTCATCCGGTCGTGCGTGACGAGACGCTCACCGTCGTGCCAGCGGTCGACCTCCGCCTTGGCGAGGGCGTCGACGAGGCTGCGGTAGCCGCGAAGCGACGCGCCGTTGAACGCCGGCATGAGGAGCTTGCGGGCCCGCAGGTGCTCGGCCTCGTCGGTCAGCAGCACCGAGTGGTCGCCCATCACGGGGCGGAGAACCTGGTTGCCCTCGCCGGCGTGGAACTCCGCGGCGCTGCCGGCGAAGACCTGCTTGATGTGCTCGGGATCGCTGACCGTCGCGATCGTGCGCGGACCCGGATGGATGCGGATCGTGTAGGCGGGTCCGTACCGGCGGACGAGCATGCGGGAGAAGGGCCCCCGGAACGCGACGAACGCCACCGTCTGGACGGAAGCGGGCCACCGCGGTCCTGGGGGCAGGCTCATGCCGCGCCCAACGTGCCTGAGCGCTGCGGTGCCTCGCTCCGGCACACCTCGTACCTCGGCGTACCTCCGCTCCGGCTCCTCGCGCTCATGCGGCGACCTTATCCCTGCGTTCCGACCGGCTGAAGACGTAGTCGTCCTCGCGAACCTTGCGGGTGTCCCACCAGTACTGGAAGGTGAACTTCGGCCAGATCGTACGGTTGTTGCCCTGGCTGTCGAGGTACCACGACGTGCAGCCACCCTGGGTCCAGATGCCCTTCTTGACGCGCTCCTGGATGTCGGCGTTGTAGGCGTCCTGCGCGAGCCGCGTCGGCTCCATCACGTCCGCACGCAGACGGTCCATCGTGTCGAGCGACCGGACGATGTACTTCGCCTGCTGCTCGATCATGAAGACCACCGAGTTGTGGCCGAGCGCCGTGTTGGGTCCGAGCATCAGGAACAGGTTCGGGAAGTTCGTGACGTTGATGCCGAGGTAGGTCTCGACGCCGTCCCGCTGGAACTGCTCCGCCATGCCGACGCCGTCGTGGCCGGTGATGTTGAGGTGGTCGAACGCGTCGACAACGTGGAAGCCGGTGCCGTAGACGATGACGTCGGCCTCATGCAGCGTCCCGTCGGCGTCCACGACCCCCTCGGGGACGATCCGGGCGACGCCGGTGGTCTCGAGCGTCACGTCGTCACGGTTGAACGTGCGGTAGTAGTCGTTCGACTGCAGCACGCGCTTGCAGCCGAGCCGGTAGTCGGGGGTCAGCTTCTCGCGGATCGCAGGATCCTCGACCTGGCGGGCGATGTGGGCGTGGACGACCTTCTCGGCGATCTTCAGGAACGCCGGGACGTGCCCGTTGAACGTGATCGCGCGGGACTCCAGCGCCCAGTAGAGCGCGTCGCGATAGACGCGATTGGCACCGGGGACCCGCTCGAGGATCGCCTGCTTGGTCGCGCCGATCGGCTTGTCACGCTTCGGCAGCACCCACGGGGGCGTCCGCTGGAACAGCGTGAGGTGGGACGCCTGCTCGGCGATGATCGGCACGAACTGGATCGCGCTCGCGCCGGTGCCGATCACGGCGATGCGCTTGCCCGTCAGGTCGACGCTGTGGTCCCACTCGGCCGAGTGGAACCGCGGACCGGTGAAGGACTCGGCGCCCTCGATGTGCGGGACGTTCGGGATGTGCAGGCCGCCCATGCCCGAGACCAGCACGCGGGCGTCGTACACGTCGCCGTCGGAGGTGTGGATCGCCCAGCGCCGGCGGTCGTCGTCCCAGTGGGCGCCGACGACCTCCTTGCCGAAGTGGATCCGCTTGCGGATGCCGTGCTCGTCGGCGACCTTGCGCATGTAGTCCCAGATCTCGGGCTGCCCCGAGAAGGAGTTGGACCAGCGCGGGTTGAGCTCGTACGAGAACGAGTACATGTGACTGGGGACGTCGCAGGCGCAGCCCGGGTAGGTGTTGTCACGCCACGTGCCACCGACCTCGTCGGCCTTCTCGAGGATGACGAAGTCGTCGCGCCCTGCCTCGGCGAGCTTCATGGCCATGCCCATGCCGGAGAACCCGGTGCCGACGATGACGATATCTTGGGTGATCACGGTCAGATACTAACGGTATCCGAGCGGAATGCAACACTCTTGATGTCATATTCGTACGTGAGGGGGACGATGTCCATCCGGGCAGTACGTCAGGCGCAGACGCGCGAGTCGCTGATCGCGACGGCACGCACGCTCTTCCTCGACGACGGCTACGCCGCCACGAGCCTCGACCGCGTCGCCGTCGAGGCCGGGTTCTCGAAGGGCGCGGTCTACTCGAACTTCAAGAGCAAGGAGGAGCTCGGCCTCGCCGTCCTTGACCAGATCCACGGCGAGATGGTGGTCGAGGTCGTCTCGGCGCTGGCCGCCGTGACGACGTACGAGGACTCGCTGGGCGCGTTCGAAGGCTGGCTGAAGCTCCGCCTCGGGCAGCCTCGATGGACGGCGCTCGAGGTCGAGTTCGCCGCCGTGGTCCGGACCAGCCCGTTCGTCGCGACCGAGCTTGCCGCGCGGCACCGGCAGATCCGCGACGCGATCGCCGCGATGCTGCTCGACCTGCAGGCGCGGACCGGCATGCGGCTGGCGGTGCCCGCCGACCAGGTCGCGCTCGTGCTGCTGAGCATCGGCATCGGGCTGGGCGCGCAGCGGTCGCTCGACCCGACGCTCGACGTGCACGCGTTCACGGACACCATCCGCTCGCTCCTGCTGCCTCCCCCCTCCGCTGGTTGAGCTCCACCCGCCTCCGCTGGTTGAGCTCGACCCCCCCTCCGCTGGTTGAGCTCCTCGCTCCTCCGCTGGTTGAGCTGCCTCCCCCCTCCGCTGGTTGAGCGAGCGAAGCGAGTCGAAACCCTCAGAACGCGCTGATCGTCTCCGGCATCCGCTCACGCCGCGCGAGCGCACTCGTCGTCGCCGCCTGGCCGTGGCGCTCGGCGGCGAGCTGGACGAGCAGGTGCACCACGGGAAGGTAGACGTCGTCCGGGAACTCGGGCGTCGGGACGTCCACGCTGCGCGCGAGGTCGTCGGCGTGCACGACGATCTCGACCGTCCGGGTGAGCAGGAAGTCGGGGCGCCGCAGGCTCCAGCCCTGCCACGGGATCGCGACCACGTCGGCGGCCGCACCGGACATGAGGTCGTCCCGCACGTCGTCGAACGCGGCGGCGCAACGCGTACGCAGGGCTTCGAACCCGAGAGCCGCGTCTTCCGAGTCGTTCGACCGGTCGTTCGCCGGGTCCTTGAGGTCGCTCGTGGTGACCCACGCCGCGCGCCGGTAGTGGTCGATCGCGCTCGCCAGCGGTGCCTCGGTCGCGACGAACGGCAGCAGCTCGTGCGCACGGACGGTCTGCCGGCCGAGGTGGCAGGCGAGCATGCCGACCGTCATCTCGGGCAACGTGCTCGGCGTGTCCCACCGCGCGGCGACCTCTGGTCGCGTGACAAGAGTGAGAGCGATGTGCGCTGCGGTCACGAAGGAGTCGTCCCGAAGGTCCATGCGACGAAATCCTAGGCGCGCCCGCTACGACCCGAATGCCTCCGGACCGAACCGGCCGACCGCCAGGAAGACGATCAGGGCGAGGTACGTCAGGTCCAGGATCGCGTGCGCGACCTCGTGCCGGCGGTACGTCACGATCGCCGCGCCGACCATGATCGTCGCCAGGCCGACCGCCGCGAGCGGGACCAGGACCGGTGCGATGCCCAGGGCAGCCGGCAGGATCAGGCCGAGCGCGCCGAGGATCTCGAGCGCGCCGAGGGTCTTGATGAAGCGGGGGCTGAAGTCGTTGACCCAACCCCCGCCGGGGGCCTTCGCCAGCGTCTCCCGAGGAACGAACAGCTTGTTCGCGCCTGCGAGGAGGAAGACTGCTGCCAGGAGTCCGGCGATGATCCACAGTGCGAGGTCCATGAGCTTCCCCTTGTCTGTTACGTCTGCCCTTGCGAGCCCGTCATCAGGTATGACGGACCTGGCTGGCAGGAGGTAACGGCATGACGCGACCGGACGCGGGGGACGACGCCCTGGCGGAAGCATTCGAAGGGCAGCGCGGGCGCCTGGAGGCGGTGGCCTATCGGATGCTCGGATCGCGGACGGACGCCGAGGACGCGGTGCAGGAGGCGTGGCTGAGACTGATGCGCCAGGACGCGGCGACGATCGACAACCTCGCCGGCTGGCTGACGACGGTCGTGAGCCGGGTCTGCATCGACACACTGAGATCGCGCACAGCCCGGCCTGAGGCGCCGTACGACGACCGACTGCCCGACCTCGTCGTCACCGCGGACGACGGGGCTCCCGAGGACGATGCACTGCTCGCGGACTCGGTCGGGGTTGCGCTCCTCATGGTGCTGGACTCGCTTCGCCCGGCCGAGCGCCTGGCGTTCGTTCTGCACGACATGTTCGCGGTGCCGTTCGACGAGATCGGTCAGATCCTCGGCCGGTCGACCGACGCGGCCAAGATGCTCGCCAGCCGCGCGCGTCGGAAGGTGCAGGAGGCGCCTCGTCCCTCTGACCCACGCCGCCGAGCGCGCGCTGTGGTCGATGCGTTCCTCGCGGCGGCGAGGGCCGGTGACTTCGAGGGGTTGTTGCAGGTGCTCGACCCGGACGTGAGGTGGCGCGGCTACACCGCACGAGGTGTCGTGGTGAGGCTGGGCGCTACGGAGGTCGCCTCGCGTGCACAGTTCGCAGCCGGTGCGACGGCGACGTCGCGACCCGTGCTCGTGAATGGCGAGCCCGGGGTCCTGGCGGTGGGGAAGCAGGGCAGGCCGATCGCCGTGATGGCGTGCACCGTGGTCGACGGGCGCATCCTCGAGATCGTGTCGACGACCGACCCGGACCGCCTCGCCTCCCTGGACCTTCCGGGTTAGCTGCCCGGATCGGGCGCGGCGCACGCGGGCTCCTACGCTGGACCTCATGCCCGCCCGCTCGTTGATGATCGCCGGTACGACCTCCGACGCGGGGAAGTCCGTGGTGACGACGGGGCTCTGCCGGCTCCTCGCGCGACGCGGCGTGAAGGTGGCGCCGTACAAGGCCCAGAACATGTCCAACAACTCGATGGTCGTCGCCGGAGCCGGCGCGGTCGATGGGGCGGGACCCGACGGCCAAGGGGCCGAGATCGGGCGCGCCCAGTGGATCCAGGCGGTCGCCGCCGGTGCCGTCCCGGAGCCCGCGATGAACCCCGTCCTCCTCAAACCCGGGGGTGATCGACGCAGCCACGTCGTCGTCATGGGTCGGCCGGGCGGCACGCTCGACGCCCGTGACTTCACCCGCGGGCGCGAGCACCTCGCCGAGGCGGCCTTCGCCGCGTACGACGACCTGGCCGCGCGCTTCGACGTGGTCGTCTGCGAAGGCGCCGGGAGCCCGACGGAGATCAACCTGCGCGACAGCGACTACGTCAACATGGGGCTCGCGCGGCACGCGTCGATGCCGGTGGTCGTCGTCGGCGACATCGACCGCGGCGGGGTCTACGCGGCGATGCACGGCACGGTCGCGCTGCTCTCGCCCGAGGACCAGGCGCTGATCGGGGGCTTCATGATCAACAAGTTCCGGGGCGACGAGACGCTTCTGGCACCGGCGAACGCGGCGATCGCGCGTACGACCGGACGCCCCGTGCTCGGCGTCCTCCCGTGGAGCCCGCACGTGTGGCTCGACTCCGAGGACGGCATGGACGTCGAGGGTCGCCGCGCCGACACCGCGGACCCCTTGCGGGTCGCGGTCGTACGGCTGCCGCGCATCAGCAACTTCACCGACGTCGACGCACTCGGTCTCGAGCCGGGCGTCGACGTGACGTTCGTCAGCGACCCTCGGCGCGTCGCGGAAGCGGACCTCGTCGTCGTCCCCGGCACCCGCGCGACGCTGTCCGATCTCGCGTGGATGCGCGAGCGGGGTCTCGACGCGGCGGTGGTCGCGCACGCCCGCGCTGGCCGGCCGGTGCTGGGCATCTGCGGCGGCTTCCAGATCCTGGGCCGCAGCATCTCCGATCCGGAAGGCGTCGAGGGTCAGGTCGGAGCGCGTGCGGACGGGCTCGGGCTGCTCGACGTCACGACGACGTTCGACGCCGAGAAGGTGATGCGGCTGCCGACCGGGACGGCCCTCGGCGTGGACGCGCACGGGTACGAGATCCACCACGGACGGATCACCCGTGGCGACGACGCGGAGTTCCTCGGGGGCGCCCGGCGCGGGATGGTGTTCGGGACGATGTGGCACGGCAGCCTCGAGTCGGACGACCTGCGGCGCACGCTGCTTGCCGAGATGGCGGCGGCCGTCGGACGTGACTGGACGCCGGGCGAGGTCGCCTTCGCCGAGGCCCGCTCGGCGCGGCTCGACCTGCTGGCCGACCTGATCGAGCGTCACGTCGACGTCGACGCGCTCCTCACGCTGATCGAGCACGGCCCCCCAGCGGGGCTTCCCGTGGTCGCGCCTGGCGGCGTCGGGTGAACGTCCTCGTGCTCGGCGGCACGGCCGAGGCTCGCGAGCTCGCTGCACTGCTCGACGCCGACGGCATCGCTGTCGTCTCCTCGCTGGCGGGCCGGGTCGCGCGTCCGCGGCTGCCCGTGGGCGAGGTGCGGGTCGGGGGGTTCGGGGGAGTGGACGGGCTCCGCGCCTACCTCCGCGATCACGACGTGCGTGCCGTCGTCGACGCGACGCACCCCTTCGCCGAGGGGATCTCGGCCAATGCCGTCGCCGCCTGCGCGGCCGACGGCGTACCCCTCCTTCGTCTCGAGCGCCCCGGGTGGGCGGACGCTCCGGGTGCGGACCGCTGGACCTGGGTCGACGACCACGACACGGCTGCGCGCGAGACCGCCCGCCTCGGGGAACGACCGTTCCTCACCGTCGGGCGCCAGCCGCTCGACCGGTTCGTCGAGCCACTGCGCCAGCACCGGGCAGTCGTCCGGGTCGTCGACCCTCCCGAAATCGCGGTGCCCGAGTCGTGGGACGTCCGCCTCGACCGCGGGCCGTACGACCTCGACGGTGAGCGGGCGCTGATGCACGAACGCGGCATCGACGTGCTGGTCACCAAGGACTCCGGCGGGCGTTACACCTGGCCGAAGATGGCTGCCGCCGACGAGCTGGGGATCCCGGTCGTCGTCGTACGGCGCGGGTCGACGTCGTACGCCGGTCGTACCGTCGGCGACCCTGCCGCGGCGGCCGCCTGGGTGCATTCCACCCCGCTGGTCGAGTAGCCCGAGGCGCTAGCCGAGGGCGTATCGAGACCCGGATCTCGATACGCGGCTCGTTCCTCGCCGCTACTCGATCAGCGGGAGACGGCGCGGGCCGCGAACGCGACCGCCACGACGCAGGCCGCGACGTCGACCCACCGTGCCAACCGAGCTGCCCGTGCCACGTCGTCGACCGCGGCCGCGCGACCGTCGCCGAGCACGTGCCGGTCCTCGACCCGGTCGCCGTAGCGGTTGACCCCGCCGAGCCGTACCCCGAGCGCGCCTGCGAACGCCGCCTCGACCGGGCCGGCATTGGGACTCGGGTGCCCGGCCGCGTCGCGGTGCCACGCGCGTACGGCGTCGGCCGAGCGCCCGCCCACGGTCGGCGCCAGCGCCGCCGCGAGTGCAGCCGTCAGCCGGGAACCCGGCACGTTCAGCACGTCGTCGAGCCGGGCGGAGGCCCAGCCGAAGCGCGAGTACCGCACGCTGCGGTGGCCGACCATGGCGTCGAGCGTGTTGGCAGCGCGGTACGCGAGCAGGCCCGGCAACCCGGTGACCGCACCCCACACGAGGGGCGCGACGACGGCGTCGCTGGTGTTCTCGGCGACGGACTCGACGACGGCGCGGCTCACCTCGGACGCGTCGAGCTGCGTCGTGTCCCGCCCGACGAGATGGGTGAGGCGCCGGCGGGCAGCCGGCAGGTCCTCGCGCTCGAGGTGGGCGGCGACGGCAAGCGCCTCGCGCTCCAGCGACCGGCCGCCGAGCACAGCCCACGTCCCAGCTGCGGTCAGCGCCGCGCGCAGCACCGGCCGGCCGCGGCTCGCGCGGTCGAGCGCGACGCCGGCCAGCGCCGTACCCCCGACGAGAACGGCGGTGTACGAGACTCCGGCGCCGCGACCATCGGCGTACAGGCGTCGCTCCAGCGCACCCGCGACTCGCCCGAACCCGGCGACCGGGTGCCGGCGCGTAGGGTCGCCGAACACCCGGTCGAGGGCGAAGCCGGCGGCGATGCCGACCGCGCGCGAGCTCATCGGGAGGTCACAGCGCCAGCGCTGCCTCACGCTTCGAGGCGGCAGCCGCAGCCTGGTTCTGCGAGCGCAGCACCAGTCCGGTCAGCACCACCCCGAGGACGCCCCAGGTGGTCGCCACGGTGAGGAGCGAGTCGCGACGGAAGAACCACAGCACGTCGGCCGGGAAGTCGCCGACCTCGTTGACCGTCGAGAAGAGGCCGCCGGCGACGAGCATCACGGCGATGTACGCGGCGGCGCCGCTGACGATCGCACCGTAGCCGCCGAGCCGGGGCAGCAGCTTCACCGCCAGCACGACGGCGGCGGCCGCGACGACGACGGAGACGAGCACGAAGCCGAAGTAGAGCGCGGTGCGCTCTCCGATGGTGTCGCCGCTGCCGACCGCGGGCGGGGTCGCGGGGTACTTGAGGAACGGCACCAGCGCGTAGGCAACGAACGCGACGAGCGACACCACCGCCGTACTGCCCGCGGCCGTGAGTCGCCCGAGGCGACCGGTGGCGAACGCGGCGATCAGGCCGAGCACGCCGCCGTACGCGAGGGACAGCGCGAGGATCGCCGTTGCGAGGCCGAAGGTGGCCTGGTGCTCGCGCGACACCGAGGTGCCCTCGTCGCCGTGCGAGTGCGTGTGGGCGGCTTCGTCGCCCTCCGCGTGGTCGTGCGAGTGCCCGTCGCCGGCGGTCGCCGACGCGGCCTCCTCGAGGCCGATGGCGGTGTCGATCTGGGGTTCGCCGACGGTGTAGGCGACCACGAAGGCGGCGATCGCCGCGACGAGTCCGGCCAGGAGGCCGTTGACGAGGAAGGTACGGGGGGTCATGAGAGTCCGTTCGGGGTAGCGCGAGCCGCCGCGACGCCTCGGGCGACGCGGTCAGGTGCTGGGGTCAGGCGATCAGTGGCAGGGGAAGCCCATGAGGTGGCGTCCGTCGTGGACCCACTCGTGGATGGCATTGCCTGCCGGGATCGAGACCGCTCCCTGGTCGGCGCTGACGAAGAAGATCGTCAGGACGGCGAGGAGACCGAACAGAAGAGCCCACGGTGCGAGCTCGCGTACGGAGATCGTCGGAACCGTGGGCGTGGGGGTGACAACGTGTGCCTGAGACATGTTTCCTCCTAGGGATGCGGCGTCCCTGCGTCGTATGGAATGTCCTCGACGTCGGGTCTGGCTTCGCCCCAGGGGAGCGTCACAGTAGCGCGACTGCGCCGGAATCACACCGGCTTCCTCGGTCGTGGATGAGTGGAGACTAGCGGAAGTCGGGGCGGGTCCGCACGGGAGTCCAGCCCCAGGCACGAACGAGGCACCAGGTCGCACCCAGCAGGAGCGCAGCGCAGAGCGCTCCCGACGTGAGGAGGAGTGCGTCCTCGAGCGTCGACGGCGCTGCCTCACGCGCGGTGTCGACGTGCTGCCAGCCCGCCGACCACACCGCAGCGTGCGCGCCGACGGCGACGAACGCGACCGCGGTGAGTACGGCGAGGGCGAGGCGCCGCCGCCGCGGGACGCGGGTCTCTGCCAGCCCGACCACACCGACCGCGAGACACACGGGCGCGCCGAACGCGCCGAGGAGGAACGCGAGCTCGAGCACCATCGCGCCATTATCGCGGGCGCGGCGGCGGGTCGGGATCAGCGTGCGATCTCGTGGAGGGTGTCGAGCAGGCGTGCAGTGACGTCGGGCGGGCGTACGGCGATGCGTACCCAGGTCGCGTCGAGTCCCGGGAAGGTGTCGCACCGCCGTAGGGCGAAGCCCGCCTCTCGCAGCTGCTCGCGCACGCCCGCGCCGGGTCGGGCGAGCACGAACGGCCCGGCGGGGTCGGCGACGTACGGGATCGAGAGCGCGTCGAGGCCGTCGGTGAGGACCTGCCGGTACGCGGCGGTGGTAGCCGCGCGTCGTCCGGCCTCGGCGGCTGCGTCGTCGGTCGCGCACGCACGCATCGCCGCACCGGCCGTGGTCGACACCGACCACGGCGCCTGCGCCGCGCGGAGGGCAGCGATCACGTCGGGCTCGCCGAGGACGTACCCGGCGCGGACCCCGGGGATCGACCAGAGCTTGGTGAGGCTGCGGATCACGAGCACGCCGGCTGTTCGCGCGGTGGCGAGCGACGCGGTCTCGCCGGGGACGAAGTCCATGAACGCCTCGTCGACGACCACGAGCCGACCGGGTCGGGCGACCGCTCGGACCGTGTCTGCAGGGTGGAGGCGGCTGGTGGGGTTCGTCGGGTTGCCGACGACGACGAGGTCGGCGTCGCCGGGTACGCGCGCCGGGTCGAGGGAGTAGCCGCCCGTCGCGTCGAGCACCACGTGGGTCACGGTGCGGCCGGCCTCGGCGAGCGCGACGTCGGGCTCGGTGAACTGCGGGTGCACCACCACCGGCCGCCGCCACGGGCGCAAGCGGGCGACGAGGCCGAACGCCTCTGCGGCACCGGCAGTGGCCAGGACCTCCTCGGGCGTACGCCCGTGGCGGGCGGCGAGAGCGGCTTCCGCCGTACGGGCCTCGGGGTAGTGGTGCAGGTCGTCCAGGCTCGATCGGAGCGCGTCGTCCAGCCACGGGGGACGGGGTCCGTCCCACACGTTGACGGCGAGGTCGACGAGGTCGGCGTCCCGCACCTCGACGTCGCCGTGGTGCCGCAGGTCGGGGGTGGGGACACGGTCGCCGTTCGCCTCCAGCATCGGTGCGCCAGTGGTCGCCGCGGCGATCCCGGTGACCACCGGGGCACCAACGCTGCGGCTGGAGGTACGGGCGGTGGAGGCCCGTCCGTGGACCGCGTCGGCGAACGCCTGCGCCAGCGCCGGGTGGCCGGCCCAGTGGGTGTGGAGGTACGACGCGTGCAGCGCCGGCCCCGCGAACCCGACGGCGCGGTCACCGACGCGCCACGCGGCCAGCGCGCCGGCGTGCGGCTCGACGGTCGTCCGGTGGAACTCGTGCGCGGTCACCGTCGTCCCTGCCGGGCCGAGCAGCGAGTCGTACGGCGCCACCGCGCGTCGGTAGCCCAGCGTCAGCCGCGGCGTCATGACCGCGTCCGCGTCGACCACCCCGACCATCGGCGCACTGTCGACCGCCCGGCAGAGATAGAGGAGCCCCGCGCACTCCGCGACGGTCGGTACGCCGTCGGCGACGGCTGCGGCCAGCGCCGCCCGCAGAGGCTGGTTGGCGGCGAGGTCGGCCGCGTGGACCTCGGGAAACCCCCCGCCGAGGTAGATCCCGGCCGTCCGGTCGGGCAGCGCCGCGTCCTCGAGCGGGTCGAACGTCACCACGTCGCAGCCCGCCGCCCGCAACAGCTCCTCGGTCTCGGCGTAGCGGAACGTGAACGCCCGCCCTCCGGCCATCGCCACGACCGGCCGAGCCCCGTCCACGGTCGCGGGCGGCGCGACGTGGTCCGAGGCGCGCCACGGCTCGGCGCCGAGCGGGTCGGCGCTGCGGGCGATCCGGAGCACGGCGTCGAGGTCGACGGCGGTGGCGATCCGCTCCGCGAGGACGTCGAGCGAATGAGCGGCCTCGGAGCGCTCCGCGGCGGGAACGAGACCGAGGTGTCGAGACGGCGCCTCGATCCCGGCGTCGCGGTGCAGGACCCCCAGCACGGGGACGTCGCGGATCGCGCGGCGTACCTCGTCCGCGTGCCGGGCCGACCCCGCCTTGTTGAGGATCACGCCGGCGACTTCGACGCGCGGGTCGTACGAGACGAGGCCGTGCACCACCGCGCCGATGGTGCGCGACGCGTGCGAGACGTCGACGACGAGGACGACCGGCGTCCGGGTGAGCGCGGCCACGTGCGCCGTCGACGAGAAGCCGTCGGTCTCCAGCTGCCCGTCGTACAGGCCCATCACGCCTTCGATCACCGCAACATCGGCGGCGCGTCGGCCGTCGAGCGGGCCGGCACCGTGGAGGAGGAGCGGGGCGACGCGGTCCTCGCCGACGAGGTACGGGTCGAGGTTGCGCCCCGGGCGTCCCGTGGCGAGCGCGTGGTAACCAGGGTCGATGTAGTCCGGACCCACCTTGTGCCCGGACACCTCCAGGCCGGTGCGGGCGAGCGCGGCCATCAGCCCGGTCGCGACGGTGGTCTTGCCGTGCCCCGAGGCGGGTGCCGCGATCATCAGCCTCGGCAGCGCCGAGCCGTCCGTCACCACTCGATGCCTCGCTGACCCTTCTGGCCGGAGTCCATCGGATGCTTGACCTTCGTCATCTCGGTGACGAGGTCCGCGGCGGCGAGCAGACGCGGATCGGCACGGCGGCCGGTGACCACCACGTGCTGGCGGCCCGGGCGCGTGGTGAGCGTCTCGACGACGTCGTCGACGTCGACCCAGCCCCACGCCATCGGGTACGTGAACTCGTCCAGCACGTACAGGTCGTGCCGCTCGACGGCCAAGCGTCGCTTGATCTCCTGCCAGCCGTCGGCCGCGGCCTGGGCATGGTCGTCCTCGCTGCCCGCCTTGCGGGTCCAGGACCAGCCCGCGCCCATCTTGTGCCACTCGACGGGCCCGCCCTGGCCCGTCGTCGTGTGCAGCTCGCCGAGGGTCTCGAGGACGGTCTGCTCGCCGATGCGCCACTTCGCGGACTTCACGAACTGGAAGATGCCGATGTCGAAGCCCTGGTTCCAGCCACGCATGGCGAGCCCGAAGGCCGCGGTCGACTTGCCCTTCCCGTCGCCGGTGTGGACCGCGAGGACGGGACGGTTGCGCCGTTGGCGAGTGGTGAGGCCGTCGTCGGGGACGGCGCTCGGCTGACCCTGGGGCATCAGGCCACCTCCTCGCGTGGGCCGGTGCGTCGTGATCGCACCACGTCCGTCAGCCCGTCGGCGGTGACCTCGCCGAGCGGCACGTGCTCGGCGCCGAGGGTACGCGCCAGCTCACGCGCGAGGCCCATCGTGAAGCGGCCCGTCTCGCAGTCGACCACGACGCTGGCGACGCCGGTGCCGGCGAGGTACGCCGCAGCCTGGGCGGCGCGCTGCCGTGCACCCGCGCCGGCGGTGGCGCGCCCGTCGGTGACCACGACGAGCAGCGGGCGGCGGCGTGGGTCGCGCAGCCGCTCGACGCGCAGCACCTCGGCGGCCTGGAGCAGGCCTTCAGCGAGCGGCGTACGCCCTCCCGCCGGCAGCTCCTCGAGCCGGCGCGCCGCGACCTCGACCGACGAGGTGGGTGGCAGCGCGACGGTCGCCGCGTGGCCGCGGAACGTCACGAGCCCGACCTTGTCCCGGCGCTGGTACGCATCGAGAAGCAGGGACAGCACCGCCGTCTTCACCTGCTCCATGCGCCGCCGCGCGGACATCGACCCGGAGGCGTCCACGCACAGGAGCACGAGGTTGGACTCGCGGCCTTCCTTGACCGCGATACGGAGGTCGGCCGGCGCGAGCGTGAGCGCGGTGCCGCGGCGGGTGCGTGCGTGCTGGTGCGGCGCGGCAGCGCGGATCGTGTCCGGCAGGTGGAGACTGCCGGGCTCGCCGTCAGGGGTGCGGGAGCCGACCTGGCGGCCGGTCCGGGTGATCGCGCGGGAGCGGCGGCCTGCGTCCCCGGTACCCGTGCCGGCGACGGAGAAGAGGCGGGCCCGGTACGGGGTGCCCGCGCCGATCGTCGAGGTCACCGACCCGCCGGCGGTGGCGGGGGCCGGCTCCCCGCTGGTTGGGTCCGGCTCCCCGCTGGTCGAGTCTGGCTCCCCGGCGGTCGGGTCCGGCTCCCCGCTGGTCGGGTCCGGCTCCCCGCTGGTTGAGCGAGCTTGCGAGTCGAAACCACCCTCGGGATCGGCGCCACCACCCGGACCGTCGTCCTCCGGCCCCGGATCCTCCGGCGGCTCAGGCTGCCCCTCGCCCAGCACCTCATCCAGCAGGTCCTCGTCGAGCCCCGGTGCGTCGAACGGGTTGCGCCGCCGCCGGTGCGGCAGTGCGAGCCGGGCGGCGACGCGGATGTCGTCAGCCGTCACGCGGTCGCGGCCCTGCCACGCGGCGTGAGCCACCGCCGTCCGGGCTGTGACGATGTCGGCGCGCATCCCGTCGACGTCGAACGCGGCGCACACCTCGGCGATGGTGAGCAGCGCGGCGTCGTCGAGGACCACCTCCGCGACGCGTGCCTGCGCTGCGCGGATCCGGGCCGTCAGCGCGGCCTCCGCGTCGGCGTACCGTGCCGCGAACGCCGTCGGATCCGCGTCGAACGCCAGCCGACGCCGTACGACCTCGACCCGCACCGCGGGATCGCGTGGTGCGGCGACCTCGACCGTGAGCCCGAAGCGATCGAGGAGCTGCGGGCGGAGCTCGCCCTCCTCGGGGTTCATGGTGCCGACGAGGACGAACCGCGCAGCGTGCTCGACCGAGACGCCGTCGCGCTCGACGGTCACGCGTCCCATCGCGGCCGCGTCGAGCAGCACGTCGACCAGGTGGTCGTGGAGCAGGTTGACCTCGTCGACGTAGAGGATCCCGCGGTGTGCGCGGGCGAGCAGCCCGGGCCCGTACGCGGCGGTCCCCTCACCGAGCGCCTTCTGGAGGTCGATCGAGCCGAGCACGCGGTCCTCGGTCGCACCGACGGGAAGCTCGACGAGGCGCACAGGGCGGGTCTCGACGGCTGCGTCTGCGGCGAACGGCCCGTCCGGCGACAACGGTGCGGGTTCCGCGGGATCGGAGGAGAAGCGGTCACCCGCGACGACGTCGATCGGGGGCAGCACGGCGGCGAGGGCGCGTACGGCGGTCGACTTCGCCGTGCCCTTCTCGCCGCGGACGAGGACGCCGCCGACGCCGGGGGAGATCGTCGTGAGGACCAGCGCGAGCGCCATGCCGTCGAGATCGGACGCTGTGCCGGATCCGACGACAGCACTGAAGGGGTACTGCTGTGGCATGAGGGGCTCCCGCGCTCTGTGCCAACGGTCGATGCCCGCGGGATTGCGGGCACCGGCAGGCGCGAGGCCGGTCTTCGGACTTCCGTGGTCGCGATCGCTCGCGCCACGGTCACCGCAGCGGGCCTGTGCCGGATTCTCACCGGCTTCCCGATTCTCCCTCTGAGGGGCACCTCGAGCCTGGGCCGCCAGACTAACCGAGGGCGGCGGGCTCGCCGTCACGGGTGACTTAACCTGACGACCATGAGCACCCCCGCGCACCCGGACCTGCGCCCCGCCCGCACGGACGATTCCGCGGTGGTCGCGGCGATCTGGCACGAGGGCTGGGGAGACGGGCACCTCGGCCAGGTCCCGGAGGCGCTCGTGGCGGCGCGGTCTCGCGCGTCCTTCGAGGAGCGGGCGCTGGCGCGCGTCGCGGACACGACCGTCGCGGAGGTCGACGGCGTCGTGGCGGGCTTCGTCATCGTCGTCGGTGACGAGGTCGAGCAGGTGTACGTCGACCGGGCGTTCCGCGGGCGCGACGTCGCGCCGTCGCTGCTCGCGGAGGCCGAGCGGCGGGTCGCCGGGGCCGGTCACCCCACGGCGTGGCTGGCGGTGGCTCCCGGCAATGCGCGGGCGCGCCGCTTCTACGAGCGGTCGGGGTGGGCCGACGACGGTGGTTTCGTGTACGAGGCGGAGGTCGCCGGCGGACGGTTCGGTGTGCCGTGCCGCCGGTACGTGAAGGACGTCGGTCAGGCGTGACGTACCGTGACCAGCCATGACCAGGGTGTGCGTGGTCGGCATCGGCGCCGACGGGTGGGACGGGCTGTCCGAGCCCGCGCGTGATCGCGTGCGCGCCGCCGACGTCGTGCTCGGCGGATCGCGCCAGCTGGACCTCCTGCCGAACGTCGACGGGCAGGTACGCCGGGCGTGGCCGTCGCCGCTGCGTGACGGGCTCGTGCCGCTGCTGGACGACCTCGAAGGGACGACCGTCGTGGCGCTGGCGTCGGGCGACCCGATGGTCTCGGGCATCGGTACGACGCTGGTGGCGCTGCTCGGTGCCGAAGCCGTCGAGGTCGTGCCGGCCGTGTCGTCGATCGCGCTCGCGCGGGCCCGCATGCGCTGGTCGGCCGAGACCACCGACGTCGTCTCGCTCGTCGGGCGCGACCCGCACCTCGTGCTGCGCTGGCTCGGTCCGGGACGGCGCCTGCTCGTCCTCTCGTCGGACGAGCGCACGCCCGCCGTGGTCGCGTCGCTGCTCGTCGAGGCCGGTTACGGCACGTCGGCGATGACGGTCCTCGCCGATCTCGGAGGCCCGTCCGAGGCCCGGGTCGATGGTGCCGCCCAGACCTGGGGTGACCGGGAGTCACCGCGGCTCAACGTCATCGCGATCAGCTGCGCCGCGCCGTACGACGTCGCCCCGCTCGCCCTCGTCGGCGGTCTCCCCGACGACGCGTTCGAGCACGACGGCCAGCTCACCAAGCGCGACCTGCGGGCGTCGGCCCTGGCTCGGCTGGTGCCGCTGCCGGAGGCGCTGCTGTGGGACGTCGGCGCCGGAGCCGGGTCGGTCGGCATCGAGTGGTTGCGGGCGCATCCGTCCGCCCGAGCGATCGCCGTCGAACGCGATCCGGAGCGCGCAGCCCGGATCCGGCGCAATGCGGCTCGTCTCGGCGTCCCCGCGCTCGGCGTGGTGGAGGGCGCCGCACCGGGCGCGCTCGCCGATCTCGTCCGACCGGACGCGGTGTTCGTCGGCGGGGGCGCGACCCGTCCCGGTGTGCTCGAGGCGTGCTGGGACGCGCTCCGACCAGGGGGCCGGCTGGTCGCGCACGGAGTGACGCTGGAGACGGAGGCGTTGCTTGCGCGGTGGTTCGGCGAGCACGGCGGCGAGCTCACGCGGCTGCAGGTCGAGCACGCGGAGCCGATCGGCGGCTTCACCGGGTGGACGCCCGCGCGCGCCGTGGTGCAGTGGGCCGTGACGAAGGGCCATCACGACGCGGAGTCCTCATGACCGTCCACTTCGTCGGAGCCGGACCCGGTGCCGCCGACCTGCTCACCGTGCGCGCCGTGCGCCTTCTGGAGCGTGCCGACGTCGTCGTGTACGCCGGCACGTACCTCGACGCAGAGGTGCTCGCCTCGTGCCGCGACGGCGCCCGGCTCGTCGACACCCAGGACCTCGACCTCGACCGGATCACCGCTGAGCTCGTCGACGCGCACGCCGCCGGGCTGGAGGTCGTACGGCTCTGCTCCGGTGACCCGTCGCTGTACTCCGCGGTCCACGAGCAGGCGCGACGCCTCGACGCGCACGGGGTGCCGTGGGACGTGACGCCCGGCGTGCCCGCGTACGCCGCCGCGGCCGCGCGGCTCGGTGCCGAGCTGACGGTGCCCGAGGTGGTGCAGTCGGTCGTGCTCACCCGGACGCAGGCGCGGTCGACGGCGATGCCCGCGGGGGAGTCGCTCGCCGCGTTCGCCGCGACCGGCGCGACGCTCGCGCTGCACCTCGCGATCACCCGTACGCGAGAGCTGGCCGCCGAGCTCGCGGCGTCGTACGGGGCGGACTGCCCGGTCGCCGTCGTCGCGAACGCGTCACAGCCGCGGGAGGTCGTGCTGCGCGGCACGCTCGGCGACATCGCGGACCAGGTCGAGTCAGCCGGCTTGCGTCAGGCCGCTGTCATCCTCGTCGGGCGGGCGCTCGCGGAGGACGTACGGGGTGCGGAGTCGTACCTGTACGACGCCGAGCGAGACCGCAGCGCGAAGCGACGCTAGTCGCCTGCGCGCGATCAGCGCACCGGCGTGTCGGAGGGAGGGGCCTTCTGGCGTCGCCGCGGGCGGACGATCGCGTACCCCGCGAGATAGACGAGCCCGATCCAGAACCCGCCGAGAACCACGACGACCATCAGGACGACCCGCACCGCGGTGACGCGGTCGACCAGCAGGCGCGCGGCGAGCACGATCGCGAGGAACCACGGGGCGAGGACGCCTAGGATCATCGAGGCCTCGGTGTACCCCACCTGTTCGAACACGGAGACCTCGTCGTCCGGCGTCGCCCCGGTGGCGGCGTGTGCCGGCAGCGTACCGGTGCCGTGACCGAGCGAGGCAGGATGGAGGCATGACCTCGACCCCGCGCTGGTTCACCGACACGAAGGACGGGCACTCGCAGTGGTACATCGAGCGCTTCCGCACGATGGAGCGCGAGGGCGCAGATCTCGGCGGTGAGGCGCGGCTCGTGGACGCCCTCGTGCCGCCGGGCTCGCGGATCCTCGACGCCGGGTGCGGTCCCGGCCGCGTCGGCGCGCGCCTGCACGCCGCGGGGCACGACGTCGTCGGCGTCGACGTCGACCCGGCGCTGATCGCGGCGGCCGAGGAGGACCACCCCGGCCCCGCGTGGACGGTCGGCGACCTCGCGACGCTCGACCTGGGCGGTGAGCCGTTCGACCTCGCGGTGTGCGCGGGCAACGTGATGGTGTTCGTCGCGCCGGGGTCGGAGCGGGCGGTGCTCGAACGCCTGCGAGCGCACGTACGCCCCGGAGGGCGCATCGTGCTCGGCTTCCGCACCGACAACCCGTACGGCGTGGCTGCCCTCGACGCGGACCTCGCGGCTGTGGGACTGCTCGTCGAGCAGCGGTTCGCGACCTGGGACCTCGTGCCGTACGAGCCGTCCTCCGACTTCGCCGTCACGCTGCTGCGCGTGCCGGAGTGATCGTCAGCCCTCGACGTACCGCGGGGTCCACGCGCGCCCTCGGGTGACGCGGGTCGACGACGCCCCGACGATCACCAGGCACAACATGTCGATCGTGTCCGGGTCGAGCGCGCCGAGCGTGGTGACGGTCAACGACTCCTGTGCGCGCCCCACGTCGCGTCCGACAACCACGGCGGTCCCGGCGTCGCGGTGCTCGAGCAGCACCTCGCGCATCCGGGCGACCTGCTCGCGGCGCGACCGCGACGCTGGGTTGTAGACCGCGAGCACGAGGTCCGCGTCGGCGACCGCACGCAGCCGCCGCTCGACCACCGCCCAGGGCTTGAGCCGGTCCGACAGGCTCATCACGGCGAAGTCCGCACCGATCGGCGCACCGGCCCGCGCCGCGACAGCCTGCACCGCAGACACCCCCGGCAGGACGCGGACCTCCACCTCGTCGTACACGGGATCCTCCGCCGCCTCGAAGACCGCCGACGCCATCCCGAACACCCCCGCGTCGCCCCCGGAGACGACCGCCACGCGCTCGCCCTTGACCGCGAGATCGAGCGCGAGCCGGGCCCGGTCCACCTCGACGGTGTTGCCGGACGCGTGCCGCCGCAGGCCCTCGCGCTGCGGGACGCGGTTGACGTACGGCGCGTACCCGACGACGTGGTCCACCTCCGCCAGCGCCGCCGACGCCTCGGGGGTCAGCCACGCGTCGGGGCCGGGGCCGAGCCCGACGACGAGCAGCTCGGCCGGCGAGGTCGTACGGCCGCCCCCCGTCGGTGCCTCAGCGTCCACCGGCGCGCTTGCGGTGGACGCTGACGCACCGACGGCGGGCTTCGCGTCGTACCGGCGCACGCCCTCGCGCGTGTCGCCCGGCACGACGATCAGCGAGAAGTACGGGACCGTGGCCGCATCGACCTCGGCGACGGGGAGCCAGCGCTGCTCGGTCATCGACGCCCGCTCGACGTACACCGCGCCGTCGAGCCGTCCCGCCTGCGCGAGCGCCGAGCGGACGGCAGGGAAGCGGCGCCCGAGCTTCATGATGATCGCGCCGTCGGTGTCGGCGAGGCGGCGTGCGAGCTCGGCCTCGGGCAGCGTCCCCGGGAGCACGGTGAGCACGTCCGTCTGACGGACGAGCGGGGTCGCGGCGGCCGCGCTGGCCGCGGCGAACGCCGGCACGCCGGGCACGATCTCGGTCTCGTACGCCCCGGAGAGCCGGTCGTGCAGATACATGAACGACCCGTAGAACAGCGGATCGCCCTCGGCGAGCACGACCACGTCGCGACCCGCGTCGAGGTGTGCCCCGACCCGCTCGGCGCACGTGGCGTAGAAGTCCGCCATCGCGCCCGCGTAGCCGCCCGGGTGGTCGGTCGTGCCCGTCGTGACCGGATACTCGAGGACCTCCTCGACCGTGCCGGGGGTAATCAGGCCGTCCGCGATGCGTCGCGCGTTCGAACGCTTGCCGACCCCTTGGTGGTAGGCGATCACGTCCGCGGCGCCGACCAGCCGTGCCGCCTTCAGCGTCACCAGCTCGGGATCGCCCGGGCCGAGCCCGACGCCGTACAGCCGCCCGGTGCTCACTCGCGCTCCTGGGCGAGGGCGTTCAGCGCGGACGCGGCCATGGCCGAGCCGCCGCGGCGGCCGCGTACGACGAGGTACGGCACGTCGATCCCGTGCTCGGCTGCGAGCGAGACCAGCGCCTCCTTCGACTCCGCTGCACCGACGAACCCGACCGGGACGCCGATGATCGCGGCGGGCCGCGGTGCGCCGTCGACGAGCATCTCGAGCAGGTGGAACAGCGCGGTCGGGGCGTTGCCGATCGCGACGACGGCGCCGTCGAGCCGCTCGCCCCACAGCGAGACGGCGGCGGCCGACCGCGTCGTACCCCACTCCGCAGCCAGGTCCGGCACCGTGGCGTCACGCAGCGTGCACACCACGTCGTTGTCCTGCGGCAGCCGTGCGCGAGTCACCCCGGAGGCGACCATGTGCGCGTCGGTGAGGATCGGCGCCCCGGACTGCAACGCCGTACGCGCTGCCGCGACGAGGCCTGGATGGATCACGAGGTCGCGCGCGAGGTCGGTCTGTCCGCAGGCGTGGATCATCCGCACGGCGACCTTCTCCGCGTCCGCCGGCACGTGCGCGAGGTCGCTCTCGCGCCGGATCGTCGCGAACGAGTCGACGTAGATCGACGCGCCGTCGCCCTCGTAGGTGTAGCGGCGGGTCGGTGGGGCGAAGGTCATGACGAGGTCTCCAGGTCGACGGCGACGATGCTTCGCCACGGCGTGACGACGAGCGTGCCCGCGCCGGACGCCTCGAGCGTGCCGAAGAGGTCGCGGGTCAGCAGGCCTTCGGGGACGGCGACGTGCACCGCGGTGCGCCCGTCGTCCTGGCCGAGCAACCCGTACGGCGGTGGCGGGGTCGTCCGGTGCGACGCCTCGCGAGGCCACGGGTCGAGGAGCCGTCCCCCGGCGTGGTGCAGCTCGTCGACGTGCCACCACGCGTCCTCGCCGTCGCCACGGTGGTCGAGGAACGCGCGGGCGAGGTCGGCCACGGCGTCGGCGGACTCGTCGAGCGGGACGACAGGTCCCCAGACGTCGGACCCTGTACGGAGCTGGGCCCGCTCGGCGTCGATGGCCATCAGGCCGAGGTCGAGCGGGCGGTCGACGACGTCACCGCCCCCGTCGTCGAGCACGAAGAGGAACCGTCCGGGAAGTGCGGCGAGCGCGGGGTCGGCGGTGAGCACCGCGTCGAGCGCGCGTACGGCCGGGCGGAGGTCGGCCAGCCCGCCGAGCCGTCCCGTCAGGGGAGAGACCACCACGTTGCGGATCCGCTCGTGGGACCGGCTGGGCAGCAGGCCCGCGGCCTCGATCGCCGCGACCACGTCGCCCGGCACCTGGTCGCCGACGGTCGGGAGCGCGCGCAGCTGCAGGTTCGCGCGGGACGTCAGGAGGACCTTGCCGTCGCCCCAGCGCTCGGCCACGTCGAGCAGCGCGCCCAGCGCCGTCGTACCGACCTTGCCGCCCGGCACCCTCACGCGCACGATCGCGCCGTCCTCGGCCAGCCACGGGCGCAGCACGCCGGGGCATCGATCAGGGTAGGAGCGGGACGTCGTCACGGGTGTCTCTCGAGGTCAGGGACCCGTAGCGCGGGATCCGGCGGCGACCTCCGGGCGGTCGCCGGGAGGGCCAGCAGGTCTTCGGACTCGGGATCACCCGGACGTGGCGCCTTCCCAGGCGCCATCGCGAGAGGAAACGCCCAGTGGCAACGTGCCACGCCCGTCACCCTCACCGCTGCGCGTCAGCTCCGGAGTCTCACCGGATTCCCTGACCCAAGGTGGGTACGACTGGCACTGAGAACCTAACATCTCGACCCGATGAGCTCTCGCCGCGTGACGTCCTTCGCCCTCGTCGGCGTGGTTGTCGGCGGCCTCCTCGCGAGAGCCGCCCTGCCCGCTCCGGTCGGCGGCCCGGTCGGGGACGCGCTCTACGCGACGCTGGTCGTCCTGCTCGTCGTGGTGCTGCGGCCGCGCACCTCGCCGCCGGTCGCCGTGGCCGTCGGCTTCGCGGTGTGCGTGGCCGTCGAGCTCTTCCAGCTCACCGGCGTCCCGGCTGCGCTCGCCGACCGCTGGCCACCAGTCCGGCTCGTGCTCGGGACGACGTTCTGGGCACAGGACCTGCTGCGGTACGCCGTGGGTGCGGCGCTCGGCGGCGTGCTGTGCGCGGTCGTCGCTCGGGCAGGGAGCCGGGGGACCGACCCGAGCGCCTGACCCGCGCGACGGCCGGACCCCCGAGGTCTCCGCGGGCAGTCCGGCCGTCGTACGGGTGGTGCGGATCAGTGCGCGTGCACCGTGCCGCTCAGCTCGTTCGGCGTGACGTCGAGCTCGCCCGTCGCCGTGACCTCCCACGACGTGAGGTCGACGGCGTGGATCTCCTTCGCCGCCGGATCGCTCACGTACGCCGTGTGATCGCGGACGAAGAGGGTCGGGCGCGGCTGCTGCCAGTCCAACGGCTCCGTCCACGGCTCGGCGATGACGTCGACCGACAGCTCGATGCGGGCCGACTCCGGGTCGATGACGTGGAGCTTGCCGTCGGTGCCGAGCACGAGCGCCTCGCCGTCCGGTCCACGGCCGAGAGACCGGAACGTGTAGCTCGCGGGCAGGTCGACCAGCTGGAGCGCGTCGGTGCGGGTGTCGATCAGCGACACGCGCGTGGGCTGCTCGCGCTCGGCGTCGGGGTCCGACTTGTAGTCGCCGAGCACGATCGGCGAGTGGTCCGAGCCTGCCTGGTTGCCGATCCGCCCGTACGGCGTGGGGCTGGCGATCTTGGTGAACTCGCCGTCGGCGTACTTCAGGATTCCGTCCTCACACCCCAGCACGACGACCTCACCCTCGGCGGTGGCCTCGCCGTGGACCCCGGGGCAGCTCTCCGCCCGGGCGACCTCCGTGCCGTCGGCGTCGACGACGCGGGCACCGACCCGGGTGTCGGGGTTGCCGAGCGTCGTCAGCAGGTGCCCGTCCTCGAGCTGGACGGCGACGCCGTGGTGTGCCTCGGGGGTCTGGTGGGTCTCCGTCTCGGGGAGCTCGCCGCCCTCGAGGTCGTGCGGGTCGAAGACGGTGATCTCGCCCGTCCCGTCGGCGAACAGCACCGCGCGGTCGGCGTGACGGACGACGTGGCCTGGCGTGTCGGCGGCGAACGTGACATCGGTCAGCTCGCCTGCGGCTGCGTCGAGCACACGGAATCCGTCTGCTGTGGACACGAGCACGTGCTCGTCGGTGCCGGCGGGGTTGACCCGGTTGAAGCCGTCGAGCGGGATGTCCTCGACGACGTCCAGCGTCGAGCCGTCGAGCACGAGCAGCCCGCCGTCGTACGTCGTGACGAGTGGCGCGGAGACGTGCTTCTCGGAGCCTGAGTCCGCTGCTGCGCCGTCGTCGGTCTCGCTGCCGCAGGCGGCGAGGATCAGTGCCCCAGTCAGGGCGAGCGGGACGAGAGCCATGCGTGGTGTGCGCACGAGTGTTCCTTCCGTGGTGGTGTCGGCCGGGTTCGGCCGCGATCAGGGGGTGAGTCCACGGGCGATGGCGGCGGCGTTGGCGCGCATCATCCCGAGATAGGTGGAGGCCTCGCCGTCGGCGGTGAGGGACTCGGAGTAGAGCGGCACCACCTCGACGTCGATGCGCGCCGTCTCGGCGAGCACCTGGGCGAGGCGGTCCGGCTGTGACGAGTCGGCGAACACCGCGGGTACGCCGGTGCGCCGGACCGTGGTCGCGAGGTCGTCGAGATCGGCCGCGCTCGGGGAGGCGAGAGTCGTGCCGCTCGGGATCACCGCGCCGACGACCTCGAAGCCGTACCGGTCCGCGAGGTAGCCGAGCACGTGGTGGTTCGTCACGAGGTTGCGGCGGTCGGCCGGGATCGCGCCGAACGCGGTCCGCATCTCGGCGTCGAGCGCGTCCAGCTCCCGCTCGTACGAGGCCGCCTGTCGCGCGATCACGGTCGCGTCCACGCCGGGCACGTGCGCGGTGACCTGGTCGGCGACGAGGCGTACGGCCGTGCGGACCCGGACCGGGTCCGTCCAGAAGTGTGGATCATGTTGACCGGCGGAGTCGCCGGCGGCGTAGGGCAGCGGGTCGGTCCGCTCGGCCACCGGGAGCACCGCGACGCCGGCATCCGCCGCGGCGTCGACGGTGTTCTGGATGCCCTCCTCGAGCCCGAGCCCGTTCGACACGACGAGGTCCGCACCTTCGACCGTCGCCGCCGTGCGAGCGGAGATCTCGAACGAGTGCGGGTCCGCCGCCGGTGGCATGAGGACCACCACCTCCGCCTCGTCACCGACGACCTCGGAGACGACGTCGCCGAGGATGTTGGTCGTCACGACGACGGTCGGGCCTGCGTCGCGGGTCACCGCGCCGCACGCGGTCAGTGAGGCGACGGCGCTGATGATTGCGGCCACGAGGACCGCGAGACGCCTCACCATCCCGTCTCCACGAGGTACGTCGGGGACACGTCGCCGGTCCCGAGCGCGCGCGCCACACGCAGGCCGTCGGCCCAGTCGATCTCGTGGACGACGCCGCGGGCGGCGTCGTTGACGTAGGCCCGCGCGGCGTCGACCGCGATCGTCGGAGCATGCAACGGATCGACGCGATCGAGCAGCGGATTCGCGGCGACCTCGACGCCGTCGTTGTCGAAGTGCCGCACGGTGCCTCCGGCGTCGAGCGTCAGCGTGCCGGCGCCGGCGCCGAGGGCGGTGGCGGCGACAGCTCCTGGGGAGTCGACCCTGGTCCACCGGCGGTCGGCGACGTCGAGCGACCAGGCACCCGCCGAGCCTCGTACGGCCGCGAGCTCGGTGCTGCGCGGACGGTGCGCGAAGGACCAGGCGCGTTCCTCGGCCGGGGTCCCCTGGGGGTACGGAACGAGGTCCGCGCGCACCCCGTCGACGACCAGGGCGCCGGAGTCGCACCCGACGACGATCTGCTCACCCACGCGGGCAGCGCCGTGGAGGTCGGTGCACGGGAGGTCGAGCGCGGTGCCGCTACGGCCGGCGAGGTCGTACGACGTGATGCCGTCGGGCAGCTCGTCCCCGCTGGTCGTCGACACGAGCACCCGGTCACCGAGAGCGAGCGCGAAGCCGTGGTGGGTGGGCCCCCGGCCGATCGGCTCGGACACGGAGACCTCGCCTTCCTCGAGCGGCGCCCGGTCGACGACGACCGCGGTTCCGGTGTCGTCGTCGAACGCGACCGTCGGCAGCCCGAAGGCGCCGTCGACGTGCCCGTCGCCCAGGTCGTGCCGTCCGAGGTCCTGGACCGCTCCGCGGTAGTAGTGGTTGTGGTCGCCGTGCGGCCACGTCCAGGTCCCGGCGTCGACGACCGACAGGCCGTCGTCGGTCCGTGCGTAGGCGAACCTGCCGTCGGTCGTCAGGCCTCGCACGGCGGCCCCTGCGGTGACGATCTCGACCGACTCGTCCAGCAGGTCGATCACGGCGAGGTCGCCGCCCGGCTCCGCGACGACGACCCGGTGCTGGGCCTCCGCCTCCTCGGTTGCGCCCTCGGCCTCGCCATGACCGGACTCCGGCGGGGTTACGGCGCCCGGCGGGTCGGTGGCGCAGGAGGTGAGCGCGAGTGCGAGGGCGAGCGCGGCTGCTGCCGTACGGGTTCTCATGCGGGAACGGTCCCTTCGATCGATGACGGGGCTGCGGTCGTCGCGGCGCGTCGGTCACGGACGAGCGAGGCGAGGAGCGAGACGGCGAAGAGGGCGACGGCGGTGGCGGCGACCGTCGCGCCGGCGGCTGTCGAGGCGTGCCAGGAGACGAGCAGCCCGATGACCACGGCGGCACACCCGAGCGCGGCCGCGAGCGTCATGGCAGTGACGACACGTGAGGTCCACAGGACCGCCGCGGCCGGGGGAGCGACGAGCATCCCGAGCACGAGAAGCGTGCCCACGACGCTGAACGACGCGACGATGGCCGCGGTCAGGAGGCCGAGCAGTGCTGCTTGTGCGGCACGGGGGTGCAGACCGGTCGTCCGGGCGATGCGCTCGTCGACGGCTGCGAGAAGGAACGCGCGGTGCCCGACGGCGGTCACCGCGATGGTGACCGCGGCGACCACGGCGAGCAGCACGAGCTCGCCGGGTCGGACGCCGAGGACGTCGCCGAACAGGTACGCCGTCAGGTCGACCGCGAACGACGGCGACGCGGACACGACGATCACGCCCAGCGCGAGCATGCCGACGAGGAGCAGGCCGACCGCGGTGTCTCCGCCGAGCCTCGGGTGGCGCCGGAGCCCGGTGACCCCCAGCGCCATCGTGGCCGCCGCCGCCGCCGCTCCGAGATGGAGCGGCGCGCCGACGAGCGCGGCGACCGCGACGCCGGGCAGCATCCCGTGCGCCATCGCGTCGCCGAGGAAGGCCGTGCCTCGGAGCACCACCCACGTGCCGGCGCAGGCGCAGGTGACCGCGACGAGCATGCCGGCGACGGCGGCCCGCCCGACGAAGGTGACGGTGAAGGGCTCAAGGAGGAGGTCCACATCGAGAACCCTATAATGAGAATGAGAATCATTTCCATTAGGGGGTCGACATCGACACGCTCACTCGTACGAACCCGTCCTCGCACCTGCACGCCTGCGACGTCTGGTTCGGCTATCCGGGCAGGCCCGTGCTCCGTGGCGCCCACCTCGAAGCCCGTGCCGGGGAGGTGACAGCGCTCGCCGGCGGCAACGGCGCGGGAAAGACCACGCTGCTCGACGTCGTCTGCGGCGTGCGCGAACCGGAGCGGGGTGAGGTGTGGCGACCGGGGCGCCTGGCGTATGTCCCGCAGCGCACCGCCGTCGACGCCCGGCTCCCGCTCACCGTCGGCGGGCTGGTCGCGACGGGAACGTGGGCGCACCGCGGGCTGCTCCGGCCCCTCCGCCGGCGCGATCGCGCGACGGTCGGCCGCGCCATGGAACGGCTGGGGATCGTCGACCTTGCACGCCGGCGCGTCGACGAGCTGTCCGGCGGCCAGGTCCAACGGGCGCTCGTCGCCCGCGCCCTCGCGACCGAGGCCCCGGTGCTCGTGCTCGACGAACCGACGACAGGGCTCGACTGCGGCACCCGCCGGGACCTGCTCGCGATCCTGGCCGAGATCGCCGCCGAGGGGCGCGTGGTTCTCCAGGCCACCCACGACGACTCCGCGCTCGACGCCAGCGACGTCGTGGTCGAGCTCCTGCACGGACGGTCTCGGGTCCGGCACACCGTCGTGAGGTAGCGTGCCCGCCTGTCGACGTACGGAGGGAGAGCGATGCCCGACGGCCACGCCCCGCTTGCCGAGCTCGGGCCGTACTTCGCGCTCGACAGCCTGCCCGACGACCCCGGTACGGCCGGGTGGCGACCGCTCGCCGACCTGCTCGAACCGGGGCCGCTCGAGGAGCGGACTGCCTACACGCGGGCCTTCCTCGCGCGGCTCGCCGGCGCCGACGTGGACGAACGCGTGGCGGCCTCGACGGTGTCTCTCGGGCTCTTTGCGCGCCTGCTCTCACCGGGGGTCGGGGCGGCAGCGCTCGGCGTACGGCCACCGCAGCTGACCCTCGACTCCACGTGGTGGCGCCCGTTCGAGTCCGGCCCGTGGCCCCTCGCGATCGAGCGAGCGGAGTCCCAGGTGGTTGAGCGAGCGCCTTCCCCGCTGATCGAGCGAGCGCCTTCCCCGCTGGTTGAGCGAGCGGCGTCCCCGCTGGTTGAGCGAGCGCCTTCCCCGCTGGTTGAGCGAGCGCCTTCCCCGCTGGTTGAGCGAGCGCAGCGAGTCGAAACCCCCGACCCCCTCCGCGCGGTCGTCGAGACCTTCGTCGAGCGCTTCGCCACCGGCTTCGCCCTGTCGCGCACCGTCCTGCGGGGCAACGCCACGTCGGCGCTGTTCGGCGCGGTCGCGGCGCTGCGCACGACGCGTCCCGGCCTCGTACCGGCCGGTGCCTCGTACGCCGTGGCCGCGCTGGCCCGCGAGCCGTTCGCGGGCAGCGGTGACGTCGTACGGGGGAGATTCGTACGGCGGTCGTGCTGCCTCTACTACCGCGTGCCGGGCGGCGGGTACTGCGGCGACTGCGTCCTTGACCCGGCGAACCGCCCCTCCTCATCTTGACGAAGCCACCTCCGCTCGTACGAAGCGCGCCTTCTCCACGTGGCTTCGTACTAGCGGAGGTGGCTTCGTCGGATGCGCGCTCGGCCTCAGCGGCTATCTCGCCCGCTCAGCCAGCCGTGCGGCGCGGGCGAGCTCCCGCCTCACGTAGAGGGCGGTCCGCTCGCGGTTGGCGGGCAAGAGGTCGTCCCAGGTGACGCGACCGACGTGCCAGCCGCGATCGCGCACCGCCCGCTCGCGGCGCTTCTCCGCACCGACCGTGACCCTGGCAGGGCGTCCGCCGGCGCGCGCCTCGTCGTACTTCAGCATCCCGTCGAACTCGATGATGAGCCGCACGTCTGGCCAAGCGAAGTCCACCTCGGCGTAGCGATCCCCGTCGAGCGGAACCTCGAGCTGCGTCCGTGGTCGAGGCAAGCCGTACTCCCAGCACAGCACCAGGAACCGCACCTCGCCGACGCTCTCGCACCGCGCATCGGCGATGTCGATGGCCGCTCGCGCCGTCCTCACGCCGCGGCGTAGCCCGAGTGCTGCGACCTCCTGATGGAGGTGGCGCTTGGCCTCGGCCTCGTCGAACAGCTCGACCATGCCCGAGCGGCGTACCTCTGAGCGCCGCGATGCGAGCCATGACGAGGCCAGGACAGTGGCGGCATCCAACGATGTCGTGGGCATCGTCTCGACGATCGCCCGGGCTGCCCCGATGCATCGGAGCCCAGCGATGACGGTGGCCGCGTCCGGGTGGACCGCGGCGCGGTGGTACTGGATCGAGCTCGTCCGTCGACTCGTCGTCCCCCCGACACGCGCAATGTGCGCAACCTCGAGGTCGAGCTCGTACGTCCCGTGGCCGTAGTCGCCAAGTCCGCCGGCGACGACTGCGGAGTCATGCGTGGCGACGTAGTCGGGACCGGACTCGGCCAGCACGCTCCGGAGCAGCAGCAGGTGCCGGTCTCGTGAGTCGAGAGGCGCGTACGACGCCGTCGGCGCGTAGACACCGCGTCGTACGGTGGTCCACTCTCCGGCACTGATCGCCCGCGTCAGATCGCTGTCCCACAGGCCGCTGTCCAGCACCTCGCGGCGGGTGACGAAGCCGCCGTTGATGCGAGCGAGCCGCTCCAGTCCTTTCATGGCCGTCACTCTGCCGGGATCTCTCGGTGTCGCGTCGGCATCGGCAGGAAGCCTGTGGACAACCTCCGCTGGACCACACGAAGCCACGGGCGCTAGGACGAAGCGCAGGTTGTAGCCGTGGCTTCGTACAGGTGGAGGTGGCTTCGTCAGAGGTGGCGGTACGCTCGTGCCCACATCCTGCCGCGGAGCCAGGAACCCGGTGCGACTCCGGGGCGGTTCCGCCACTGTGACGCCGGCGCGCGAGCGATCGGCACAGCCAGACACTGACCGCGGCAGGTCCGACCCGACGGGGCGAGAACCCCGAGGAGGAGCCTCCTGTGCCGCGCATCGTGCTGCTGTCCACGTCCGACACCGACCTGCTGTCCGCACGCGCCTCCGGCGCCGACTACGCGTATGCCAACCCGGCTCGGCTCAGCTATCCCGTGCCGCTCGAGTCCGCAGACCTCGTCGTCGTCCGCTTTCTCGGGTCGCCGCAGGAGCTCGACGAGTGGTTCGCCCCGTACCGCGAGAGCGACCTCCCGCTCGTGGTGCTCGGCGGCGAGCAGGAGCCGAGTGCTGTGCTGATGGAGCTGTCGACCGTGCCGATCGGCATCGCCGCGGAGGCACATCGCTACCTGGCCGAAGGTGGGCCGGCGAACCTCGCGCAGCTGCACGCGTTCCTGTCGGACACCGTCCTGCTGACAGGCGAGGGGTTCGATGCGCCGGCCGAGGTCCCCGTGTGGGGGTTGGCGGCTAGGGGTCTCGACCCTTCGACTCGCTTCGCTCGCACAGGACGGCGCTCGCAGGCTCGCTCAACCAGCGGGTCGCCGATGGTTGAGCAAGCGGAACGAGTCGAAACCCGCGCGCGCATCGGTGTGCTGTTCTACCGGGCTCACGAGGCCAGCGGCAACAGCGGCTTCGCGCACGCCCTCGCCGACGCGATCGACGCGACGGGTGAGGCGGTCGGCGTCCCGATCTTCAGCAGCTCGCTCCGCTCGGCGCCCGACAGCCTGTACGACGCGCTCGGCACCCTCGATGCGGTGATCGTCACCGTGCTCGCGGCGGGGGGTACGAAGCCCGGTACGGCGAGCGCGGGCGGCGACGACGAGGCGTGGGACGTCGCGCGCATGGCCGCCCTCGACATCCCCGTCCTGCAAGGACTCTGCCTGACCTCGAGCCGCGCGGAGTGGGCGGCGAGCGACGACGGGGTGACGCCCCTCGACTCCGCGAACCAGATCGCGATCCCGGAGTTCGACGGCCGCATCATCACGGTGCCGTTCTCGTTCAAGGAGATCGATCCCGACGGCCTCCCGCGGTACGTCGCGGACCCGGAGCGCGCGGCACGGGTCGCCGGCATCGCGGTCGCTCACGCGCGCCTGCGCCGTACGCCCAACGCCGAGAAGCGCATCGCGCTGATGCTGTCGGCGTACCCGACCAAGCACAGCCGCGTCGGCAACGCCGTCGGACTCGACACCCCGGTCTCGACGATCCGGCTGCTCCGGCAGCTGCGCGAGGCGGGGTACGACCTGGGCGCGCCCGACGCGATCCCCGGGCTTGGTCTCAGCGACGACACCGAGGCCGGCAACGCCCTCATCCACGCGCTCATCGCCGCCGGCGGTCAGGACGAGGAGTGGCTCACCGCGGCGCAGCTGACCGAGAGCCACGTCCGGATCCCGGCAGCGCAGTACGCGGAGTGGTTCGGCGCGCTCGACCCCGCACTGCGCGGTGCGGTCGAGGAGGCGTGGGGACCCGCGCCGGGCTCGCTGTTCGTGAACGCCGACGACGAGATCGTCCTCGCCACCCTCCAGGCGGGCAACGTCGTCCTGCTCATCCAGCCGCCGCGCGGGTTCGGCGAGAACCCGGTCGCGATCTATCACGACCCCGACCTCGCGCCGTCGCACCACTACCTCGCGGCGTACCGGTGGCTCGAGCAGGGCTTCGGCGCCCACGCTGTCGTCCACCTCGGCAAGCACGGGTCGATGGAGTGGCTCCCGGGCAAGAACGCCGCACTTTCCGCAGCCTGTGGCAGTGACGCCGCGATCGGCAGCATGCCGCTGATCTACCCGTTCCTCGTCAACGATCCCGGCGAGGGCGCGCAGGCGAAGCGGCGCGCGCACGCGACGATCGTCGACCACCTGATCCCGCCGATGGCGCGGGCGGAGTCGTACGGCGACATCGCGCGGCTCGAACAGCTCCTCGACGAGCACGCGAATATCGCGGCGATGGACCCGGCGAAGCTCCCTGCGGTCCGCGCGGAGATCTGGACGCTCATGCACGCGGCGGAGATGCACCGCGACCTCGGACTCGCCGAACGGCCCGACGACGAGGAGTTCGACGACTTCCTGCTGCACGTCGACGGGTGGCTGTGCGAGATCAAGGACGTGCAGATCCGCGACGGCCTGCACGTGCTCGGGCAGGCGCCGGAGGGGCAGGTCCGGGTCGACCTCGTGCTCGCGATCCTTCGCGCGAGTCAGATCTGGGGTGGCGAGGCGGCGTCGGTGCCCGGGCTGAGGGCTGCCCTGGGCCTCAAGGAGGACGCCGACACGACGACCACCGACGAGATCGAGCAGCAGGCGCGCGCGCTGGTCGAGGCGATGGAGGCGGCAGGCTGGGACCCGGGCGCGGCTCGAGCGGCGGTGAGTGGTTTCGACTCGCAAGCTCGCTCAACCAGCGGAGAGGAGGTTTCGGCCAGCGGAGAGGTGGGTTCGGCCAGCGGAGAGGTGGTCTCAACCAGCGGAGAGGTGGTTTCGGCCAGCGGAGAGGTGGTCTCAACCAGCGGAGAGGAGCGCGGAGCCCCGCTGGTTGAGCGGGCGCGGCGAGTCGAAACCGACGACGTCGTCCGCGTCCTCGAGTTCGCGGCCAGCGAGGTCGTTCCCCGCCTGGCCCGCACCACCGACGAGCTCGACGCGATCCTGCACGCCCTCGACGGCGGTTACGTCCCCGCCGGCCCCTCCGGCTCGCCGCTGCGCGGACTCGTCAACGTCCTGCCGACCGGCCGCAACTTCTACACCGTGGACCCGAAGGCCGTGCCGAGCCGGCTCGCGTACGACACGGGGCTGGCGATGGCGGAATCGCTGCTGCAGCGCTACCTCGACGAGACCGGCGCGTACCCCGAGTCCGTCGGGCTGTCCGTCTGGGGCACGTCCGCGATGCGCACCAGCGGTGACGACGTCGCGGAGGTCCTCGCGTTGCTCGGCGTCCGCCCCGAGTGGGACGAGGCGTCGCGGCGCGTCCGTGAGCTGGCCGTCGTCCCGCTCGACGAGCTCGGCCGGCCGCGGATCGACGTGACGGTGCGTATCTCGGGCTTCTTCCGCGACGCCTTCCCGCACGTGGTCGCGATGCTCGACGACGCCGTACGGATGGTGGCTGCCCTCGACGAGCCTGCCGATCGCAACTTCGTCCGGGCGCACGCGCAGGCCGACCTCGCCGAGCACGGCGACGAGCGGCGTGCGACCACCCGGATCTTCGGCAGCAAGCCCGGGTCGTACGGCGCCGGGATCCTGCAGGTCGTCGAGTCGGGCACGTGGCGCGACGACAAGGACCTGGCCGAGGTCTACACGGCGTGGGGCGGGTTCGCGTACGGTCGCTGGCTCGACGGTGTCGCGGCCTCGGACGACATGCGCACCAACTACCGGCGCATCAAGGTGGCCGCGAAGAACGTCGACACCCGCGAGCACGACATCGCCGACTCCGACGACTACTTCCAGTACCACGGGGGCATGGTCGCCACCGTCCGTGCGCTGACCGGCTCCGACCCCAAGGCGTACGTCGGCGACTCCACCAGCCCCGACGCCGTCCGCACCCGCACGCTGCAGGAGGAGACCAACCGCGTCTTCCGCTCGCGTGTGGTCAACCCGCGCTGGATCGGGGCCATGCAGCGACACGGCTACAAGGGTGCGTTCGAGCTCGCGGCGACTGTCGACTACCTCTTCGGCTTCGACGCGACGACCGGTGTGGTGCACGACTGGATGTACGACCGGCTGGCCAAGGAGTACGTGCTCGACGAGCAGAACCAGGCGTTCATGCGCGAGGCGAACCCGTGGGCGCTGCGCGGCATCGTCGAGCGGCTGCACGAAGCCGTCGACCGCGGGTTGTGGGCCGAGCCGGACGCGGAGGTGCTCGACGCGATGCGCGAGGTCTACCTCGAGATCGAGGGCGATCTCGAGGACGACGGCTCGTGACCCGCCGCGTCGTCCTCATCGGGATCGGCCCCGGTGACCCCGACCAGGTGACGGTCGAGGCGGTGCGGGCGATGAACGAGGTCGCGTACGTCGTGGTGTCCGACAAGCGGCGGCGCGACGGCGACGAGGACCCGCTCCTCGCCGCCCGCGAGGCGATCCTGGCCCGTCACGTCGCCGGAGAGGTGCGGCTGGTCGTCGTCGAGGATCCCGAGCGCGATCGTTCCCCAGCGGGCACGGCGACGGCGGCAGCGTACGAGCAGGTCGTCGCGGACTGGCACGAGGCCCGCGCGCAGGCGTACGCCGAGGTGTTGCGCGCCCACGACGGGGACGCCGGCTTCCTCGTCTGGGGCGATCCCGCGTTCTACGACTCGCTCGTACGGATCCTGCGGCGCGTCGCCGAGATCGAGTCGCTGAGGCTCGAGGTGGTCCCGGGGATCTCGAGCCTCCAGCTGCTCGCCGCGCGGCACGCGATCGTGCTCCACGAGGTCGGGCAGCCGATCCACGTGACGACGGGGCGCCGGCTCCAGGAGGCGATCGCGCAGGGTCAGGACAACGTCGTGGTCATGCTCAACCGCTCCCTCGACGACCTGCGCACGCTCGACGGTCAGGCGTGGCGGATCTGGTGGGGCGCCAACCTCGGCACGGCGCACGAGGCCCTGGTCGCGGGTCGGCTCGACGACGTCCTGCCGGACGTCGAACGCGCCCGTGCCGCGGCCAAGGCGGCCGCAGGCTGGGTGATGGACGTGTACCTGCTGCGCCGCGACCGATGAGTTCGCGGCGGCGGCGAGGTCGTTCCCCAGAACGGGTCACCGCACGCGAGCGAGGAGCACCATGTCACTGACACGGGTCCACAACCTGTCCATCTCCCTCGACGGGTTCGCCACCGGCGAGCCGCAGTCGGCCGAAGCGCCGTTCGGCCATGCGGGGGAGCGTCTGCACGAGTGGATGTTCGCCACCCGGTTCTGGGACGCAGACGGCGGGACCGCCGGCATCGACGACGCGTTCGCGGAGCGCCACAGCATCGGCATCGGCGCCGAGATCATGGGCGCCAACAAGTTCGGTCCGCCCGGCTGGCACGACGATCCCGACTGGAAGGGCTGGTGGGGACCCAACCCGCCGTTCCACACCCCGACCTTCGTGCTCACGCACCACACGCGGCCCCCGATGGAGATGGAGGGCGGCACGACCTTCTCCTTCCTCGACGCCACGCCGGCCGAAGCGCTCGAGACCGCCAAGGAGGCGGCGTCCGGCCAGGACGTCCGGCTCGGCGGCGGCGCGACCGTCGTCCGCGACTTCGTCGCAGCCGGGCTCGTCGACCACATGCACCTCGTCCAGGTGCCCGTCCTGCTCGGCCGCGGGGTCCGTGTGTGGGACGGCCTGGAGGCACTCGAGGACACGTACGCGATCGAGGCCGTCTCCTCGCCCAGCGGCGTCACGCACCTGACGTTCACGCGGAAGCCGTAGCCGGACCCGGCGCCGCAGCGGACCGTCTGCTCGGCGGACGGACGGTCCTGTTACGGTCGACCTGCCAGTCGTACCCAGCGATGGGTCAGGGAACCCGGTGAGACTCCGGGACTGACGCGCAGCGGTGAGGGTGACGGGCGGAGCACGATGCCACTGGACGCGAGTCCGGGAAGGCGCTCCGACCCGGGTGATCCCGAGTCCGAAGACCTGCTGGCCCTCCCGGCGACCGCCGTGAGGTCACCCGCAGGGCTTCGCGAACGAGCCCCAGACCTCGAAGGACTCGGTGACGATGCGTCCCGTACTGCCTGCTCTTCTGTGCTCCTCCGCCCTCGTCCTCACCGCGTGCGGGGGTGCGTCCGACACCTCGGACGCGGCCGTCGGCACCGCGGACGGCTATCCGCTCACGATCGACAACTGCGGCCGCGAGGTCGTGATCGACGCACCGCCGCAGCGCGTCGTCTCGCTGAACCAGGGCTCCACCGAGATCCTGCTGTCGCTCGGGCTCGCGGACCGGATGGTCGGGACGGCGACGTGGACCGACCCCGTACGCGAGAACCTCGCGGCCGACAACGAGTCTGTCCCCCGGCTCTCCGACCAGGCGCCGTCGTTCGAGCGGGTGCTGGAGGCCGAGCCGGACCTCGTCACGGCGTCGTTCGAGTCGACCCTCGGCGAGGGCGGCGTCGCGACGCGCGACGACCTCGAGAAGCTGGGCGTGCCGTCGTACCTCTCGCCCGCCGAGTGCGAGAAGGACAACGAGGGCGACGACGACGGCTCGCGTGCGACGCCGCTGGCGATCGACACCGTGTACGGCGAGGTGACCGACCTCGCCACCGTCTTCGGCGTCCCCGACAAGGGGGCGGACCTCGTCGCCGAGCTGCGGGCGTCGCTCACGCAGGCGCAGGACGTCGTCGACGCCGAGGGCGTCAGCGCGATGTTCTGGTTCGCGAACTCCGAGTCGCCGTACCTCGCCGGCTGCTGCGGTGCTCCCGGCATCATCAGCGAGGCGCTCGGCCTGGAGAACGTCTTCGACGACACCACCGCCGAATGGCCCCAGATCAACTGGGAGACCGTCGCCGACCGCGACCCCGACGTGCTCGTGATCGGTGACCTGACCCGCAAGAGCCAGACCGCCGAGACCGCGGCCGCGAAGATCGCCTTCCTGGAGCAGCACCCGGTGACCCGCGAGATGACGGCGGTGAAGAACAAGCGCTACATCGCGGTGACCGGTGCGGAGATGAACCCGTCGATCCGCACGATCGACGGCGTACGAAACGTGGCGGAGGGGATCCGCGACCTCGGCCTGGGGCGGTGAGCCGCAGCGGCGCGGTCGCGCGCCGTACGACGGTCACGACGCGGCGCCCGCGCGTACGGCTCTCGCGGGCGTGGGCGCTCGGGTGCGGGGCCGCGGTGGTGCTGCTCCTGTCGGTCGCCGTCGCGGTGACGATCGGTCCGTCCGACCTGTCGCCGCGTGATGTGGCGTCGGTCGTGGCTGCCCGGCTGACCGGAGGCGAGTCCGGCCTGACGCGGATCCAGGACGGCATCGTCTGGGACCTGCGCCTTCCTCGTACGCTGCTCGCGGCGTCGTGCGGCGCGGGCCTCGCGGTGTGCGGCGTCGTCCTTCAGTCGCTGCTCCGGAATCCGCTCGCCGACCCGTTCGTCCTGGGGATCTCCTCCGGAGCATCGACCGGCGCGGTCGCGATCGTCGTGCTCGGCGTCGGAGCAGGATCGATCGGGCTCGCCACCGGTGCGTTCGTGGGAGCCGTGGTGGCGTTCGGGCTCGTGCTGGTCCTCGCGGCCGCGGCGGGCGGGACGACCGACCGCGTCGTCCTCGCAGGCGTCGCGGCGACCCAGCTGTTCTCGGCGCTGACCGCGTTCATCGTGTTCACCGCCGCCGACGCCGAGCAGACCCGCGGCGTGCTCTTCTGGCTGCTGGGCTCGCTGGCGACCGCGGGCTGGACGGACGTCACGGTCTGCACCGCCGTCGTGCTGCTCGGGCTCGTGGTCTGCCTGGCGTCGGCGTCGGCGCTGGACGCGTTCACGTTCGGCAGCGACGCGGCGGCGACGCTCGGGATCGACGTCGGCAAGGTCCGGGTCCTGCTGCTGACGGTGACGGCACTGATGACGGCGGTGATCGTCAGCACGTCGGGGGCGATCGGGTTCGTCGGGCTGGTCCTGCCGCACGTCGCCCGCGCCCTCGTCGGCGTCCGGCACCGGCTGGTCCTCCCGATCAGCGCCCTGGTCGGCGCGGTGTTCCTCGTCTGGGTCGATACCGCGGCGCGAACGGTCCTCGACCCGCAGGAGCTGCCGGTCGGTGTCGCGACCGCACTCATCGGGGTGCCCGCGTTCGTGCTGGTGATGCTGCGTCGGAAGGCGGTCCGATGACGTTGCGGGCGCACGAGGTCTCGTGGTCGGTCGGAGGCCGGTTGATCGTCGACGGGGTCTCGGTCGACCCGCCTCACGGCGCGACGGTCGGGCTGCTCGGGCCGAACGGCTCCGGCAAGTCGACGCTCCTGCGGCTGCTGGCGGGCGTACGGCGTCCGTCGGCAGGTGTCGTCACGCTCGACGACAGTCCGCTGGACGGCTGGCACCGTCGCGCGCTCGCCCGCCGCGTCGGTGTCGTCGAGCAGGAGGTGTGGACCGACGCCGACCCGCTCGTCCGCGACGTCATCGACCTCGGGCGCATCCCGCACCGCCGCTCGCTGGCGCCGCGGACCGCGGCCGACGACGAGGCCGTCCGCCGTGCGGCCGACGCGACCGGGCTGAGCGATCGTCTCGACCGGTCGTACGCGACGTTGTCGGGCGGTGAGCGCCAGCGCGTGCAGATCGCCCGCGCCCTCGCGCAGGAGCCGACCGAGCTCCTGCTCGACGAGCCGACCAACCACCTCGACGTCCGCCACCAGCTGGAGCTCCTCGCGCTCGTGCGGGACGCGCCGGTCACCGCCGTGGTCGCGCTGCACGACCTCAACCTCGCCGCCGCGTTCTGCGACCGGGTCCTCGTCCTGGCGGACGGACGTGTCGTCGCGGCGGGGAAGCCCGCCGACGTCCTCACGTCCGCGCTCATCGCCGAGGTGTACGGCGTCGAGGCAGAGGTCGTCGCCGATGCGCGCGGCGTGCACGTTCGCTTCGCGGGTGTCTCGAGCCCGTCTGCGCGCCGCTCGACGGGGCAAGTACGTTCGGACCATGAGCACCTCCGACTCGAGCCAGCCCAGCACGCGAACCCCGACCCCGATGGACGCACTCGCCGAGGAGTGGCTCGGCGAGCTGATGGATCTGAACCCCGAGCTGCACGTCACTCGAGGGATCCCGGGGCGTGAGGGCGACTACACGGACTTCTCTCCCGAGGGTGCGCAGGCCCACGGCGACGCCGTACGCCGGATGCTGGCGCGGGTGCGCAAGGCCGAGGTGGCCGACGCGACCGACGAGATCACCCGCGACGAGCTCGTCCGGACGCTCGAGCTCGACGTGGAGCGGCACGACGCGGGGGAGTGGCAGCGCGATCTCAACGTGATCGCTTCCCCGGCGCAGGAGATCCGCGAGATCTTCGACCTCATGCCGACCGAGACCGAGGCCGACTGGGAGCACGTCGCCGCACGGCTCGCCAACGTGCCGGACGCGGTCACCGGGTACGTCGAGGCACTGCGGGCAGGGATCGCGTCGGGCAGGACACCGGCGGTGAGGCAGGCACGCGAGGTCGCAGGTCAGGCACGGGCGCATGCCGCGCGCGACGGGTTCTTCGCGAACCTGGTCGCAGGACCGGTGGTCCCCGACGCGCTGCGCGCCGACCTCGAGCGCAACGCGCTCGCCGCCGCGGCGGCGTACGACGCGCTCGCGCTGTTCCTCACCGACGAGCTCGCCCCCGTCGCACCCACCGCCGACGGGGTGGGTCGGGAGCGGTACGCCCTGGCCTCGCGCGGGTTCGTCGGCGTGGAGATCGACCTCGACGAGACGTACGCGTGGGGCGTCGAGGAGCTCGCCCGGATGGTCGCCGAGCAGGAGGTCGTCGCGGACCAGGTGTTCCCGGGGGCCAGTGTCGACGAGGCGGTCGCCTACCTCGAGGCCGACGAGGCGCGTCGCCTCCACGGCACGGACGCGCTGCGCGAGTGGATGCAGGCGGCGAGCGACCGGGTGGTGCGCGAGCTGGGCGAGACGCACTTCCACATCCCCGAGCCGTTGCGGACGCTGGAGTGCATGATCGCGCCGACGCACGACGGCGGCATCTACTACACGGGCCCGACCGACGACTTCTCGCGACCGGGCCGGATGTGGTGGGCCGTGCCGGAGGGCGTCACGGAGTTCGACACGTGGCGCGAGCTCACGACCGTCTACCACGAGGGCGTTCCCGGGCACCATCTCCAGGTCGGCCTCACGACCTACAACAGCGCCCACCTCAACGGCTGGCGGCGGCTGTCCTGGAACTCGGGCCACGGCGAGGGATGGGCCCTGTACGCCGAGCGGCTGATGGCCGACCTCGGCTACCTCGACGACCCCGCGGACCGGCTCGGCATGCTGGACGGGCAGCGGATGCGCGCAGCGCGCGTCGTGGTTGATCTCGGCGTCCACCTCGGGCTGCCGAAGCCCGACGGCAGCGGCCCCTGGACGGGAGACGACGCGCTGCCGTTCATGCTCGAAAACGTCAACATGCCCGAGGAGTTCGTCCGGTTCGAGGTCGACCGCTACCTGGGCTGGCCCGGCCAGGCCCCGTCGTACAAGGTCGGTCAGCGCCTCTGGGAGCAGCTGCGCGACGCGTGGGTGGTCCAGCACGGCGGGCCCGGTGTCGCGGACCTGAAGGAGTTCCATCGCGACGCCCTCGCGGTCGGGAGCGTCGGGTTCGGCACCTTGCGGCGTGCGCTGCTCACCGACTCCGAGGCTCTCGTGGACGGACGTCGGTCGTGACGGCCGTGCGTGCGGCGACCGAGGACGACCGCGCCGGGGTCCTCGACCTGCTCCGCGCAGCGCTGCCTCAGGACGCCGGCGACGATGCCGAGGGTCTGGAGCGTCTTCTGTGGGGCGACGAGGTGGCGCGCGACTTCGGAGTCGTCGCCGAGCGCGACGACCGCATCGTCGGCGCAGCGTTCGCCACCGTCGCGGACCGTGACGGAACCCTGCGGGCGTACGTGAAGGTCGTCGCGGTCGACGGTCCGCAGCGGCGATCGGGTGTGGGGGGCGCGCTGCTGAGCGCGCTCGAGAAGACTGCGGCCGACACCGGCGCGGTCGCCATCCAGGCCGGCGGGAGCGCTCCTGCGTACTGGTGGCCGGGCGTCGACACCGCCGACGCCGACGCGCTCGCCTTCTTCGGCGCGTGCGGGTACGCCGCACCGGACGCGGAGCCCGCCCCCAACCTCGACGTCGACCTCGTCGCGCACGAGAACCTCGTACGCCGCGCGGCCCCGCCCGACCTGCCGATGCGCCGGCTCACGGTCGAGGAGGCGCCGGCGTTCGAGGCGTGGATGCGGTCGACGTGGGGCGACACGTGGGCAGCGGAGGCGGGGGCGGCGCTGCAGCGCGACCCCGTCAGCTGCTTCGTGTCGGAGGAGGACGGCGACTACCTTGGCTTCGCCGCGTACGACACCAACCGCGCCGGCTGGTTCGGCCCGATGGGCTCGTCGCCTGAGTCACGGGGTCGCGGGGTCGGTGCAGCGCTGCTCCGCGCCTGCCTCACCGACTACCTCGACGCGGGGCGGACGACGTGCGAGATCGCCTGGGTCGGCCCGGTCGACTTCTACGCACGCACGGTAGGCGCCGTGCCGGGTCGGACCTTCGTCGCGCTGGCGAAGCCGCTGCCCGCGGCCCGCTAGCTAGCGCAGCTTCGCGATGCCGGACGCGACGCGCTCGAACACCTCGGCGTCGACGACCGTCCCGCCGTCGCGCAGCGCGAGGACGGCCGCTCCGGCGGTGCCTTCGTCGACCAGCCGCGTGGGGCCCGTACGCCCGCGGCCGCGCCACGCCGCCTCGACCACGTTCGCCGCGGCCGGCTGTCGCAGCAGGACGCTGCCTCCGAGGACGAGCGGACCGTCGACCTCCGGGTCGACGACCGCGGAGATCGTCCGGGCGAGGGCGCTCACAGCGTCGCCGACGATCCGGCGTGCGGTCGGATCGTCGGTGAACGCGAAGGCGAGCGGCGCGAACTGGGCGAGCCGGACGGGACGCATCGCGTACAGGACGTCGACGAGGCGGTGCAGGACGGGTGACCTCGGGGCGTCCGTGGCGTCGGTCTCCGCAGGCCGGAGGTCGAGCTGGTCGAGGAGTGCTGACGTCATCGGGGTGGCCGGACCGCGCCCGTCGATGTCCGCCACGACCGCGCGCGTGACCTCGTGCCCGATCCAGAACCCCGACCCGGCGTCGCCGAGCAGCCAGCCCATCCCGTCGACGACCTTCTCGGTCCGGCCGTCGCGGACGCGGACCGCCGCCGCGCCGGTCCCGGCCACCATCGCGTAGCCGTCGAGCTCGGGGGTGCCGGCGCAGTACATCGCGAGCAGGTCCGAACGCAGCGCGAAGGGCGCGCCGATCCCGCACCCGACCAGCACGTCGCCGATCACCTTGTTGCGGGGGTCGTCCACCGGCAGGTGGGTCGCCGCCCCAGCCATCGCGATCGTCGTGGACGCGATGGTGGACGCGGCGGTGCCGGACGTCGTGAGCGCTTCGCGGATGGCTGCGCCGAGCGACTCCCCAGCCGTCCCCGGACCCGACGAGAGAGGGTTGCCGCCGCCGGCGCGACCGTAGCCCAGCGGGTGCCCCTCGGCGTCGAGAACGACGGCCCGCGTCGACGTACCGCCGGCGTCCACCGCGAGGATCGCCGACATCGTTACCGATCCGGAATCTGGTGTGACCTTGACCACACCCTGCTCGTGGGAATAGTTTTCAACGAATTTCCAAGTCTCTGAGATGAATTTTCACGAGGGGCGTGCCCATGGAGCTTCCGAGCGAGGCCGGCGCTGTGAGCGCCTTGGGTGTTGCCCAGCGCATCCAGGCTCGCAGGCCCCAGATGTCGGGCGCCATGGCGAAGATCGCGGCCTTGCTGGTCGAGCATCCCACCGCCCCGCTCGAGCTGTCCATCACCGAGCTCGCGGCGCGTGCAGGCACCTCGGCGGCGACCGTCACGCGGTTCTGCCGGCTGATCGGCTACTCCGGCTACGTGCCGCTGCGGGTCGGTGTGGCGGCCGATGTCGGGCGCGGCGACGTGCACGCGTCGTGGCACACCGACATCGGGCGCGAGTTCGATCCCGAGGACTCGCCGAGCGAGGTCCTGCACGCGCTCCTCTCGGCGCACACCCGCTCGGTGCAGGCCACCGCGAGCTCGGTCGACCTCGAGCAGGTCGACCGGATCGCCACCGCCATCGCCACCTCCCGTCACCTCGACATCTACGGGATCGGCGGGAGCGGGCTGATGGCGGTCGAGCTCCAGTCGCGCCTCTACCGGATCGGCCTCAACGCCCACGCCTGGACCGAGGTCCACGACGGCATCGCCAGCGCCGCGATCCAGGACGAGTCCAGCGTCGCCCTCGGCATCTCCAACACCGGGCGCACCGACGCGACGATCCAGATGCTCTCGCAGGCCCGCTCCTCGGGCGCCTTCACCGTCGCGCTGACCAACAGCCCCGACTCGCCGCTGGCCGCAGTCGCGCACGAGCACGTCGTGGCCGCAGCCCCCGAGGAGTACCTGCAGCCCGACGACCTCTCGGCCAAGCACTCGCAGCTGTTCCTGCTCGATCTCGTCTACCTGCTGGTCGCCCAGCAGGACTTCGCGCGCACCACGACGAAGCTGGCCGCCTCGGCGATGGCGGTGCTCCCGCACCGTCGCTCCGTACGCTCGCGGGCTCGCCGCTCCGACACGTCCGTCACATCCTCCGACACCTCAGGGAACGAGTCGCATGTCTGATACCGGAAACCAGTTCCTGCACGAGACCACGAGCCGCCTCGAGCGGCTGGCGTCCCTCGCCGCGGACGGCGGCCTGGACGCCGCGATCGACCTGATCGTCACGTCGCTGCAGGCCGGCGGCATCGTCCAGGCCTTCGGCACGGGCCACTCGCAGGCGTTCGCGATGGAGATCGCCGGACGCGCCGGCGGCCTGATCCCGACCAACAACGTCGCGCTGCGCGACGTCGCGCTGTTCGGCAGCCAGGACGTGTCGGTGCTGACCGACCCCAAGCTGGAGCGCGACCCGTCCATCGTCGACGAGCTGTGGGAGATCACCGCCGCAGGACCCGACGACGTCTTCGTGATCGCGTCGAACTCCGGGGTCAACGGCTCGATCGTGGGTACGGCGCTGCTGGCCAAGGAGCACGGCAACCCCGTCATCGCCGTCACGAGCATCGACCACACGACCCGGGTGACGCCGAAGCACCCGAGCGGCCTGCGGCTCAGCGAGGTCGCCGACGTGGTCATCGACAACCTTGCCCCGTACGGCGACAGCACCCTCACGTTGGGCGACGGCATCGGCATCGGCGCCGTGTCGTCCCTGACGGCCGCCTTCATCGCTCAGCTGCTCACGATCGGTGTCGCGGAACGCCTCGCAGAAGCAGGTTCCGTCCCGCCGATCTACCTCTCCGCCAACATCCCCGGAGGGGACGACCACAACCACCGACTCGAGGAACAGTACGGCGGCCGCATCCGTCGCCACGCCTGAGACCCACCACAACCGGAAGGCATTCCAGATGAGTATCGACAAGAAGACGATCGACCGCCGAACACTGCTCCGAGGCGCCCTGGCGGCTGCCGCGATCGTCCCGCTGAGCAGCGCCCTCGCCGCGTGCGCGGGGAGCAGCAGCGACGACGACGACAACAGCTCGTCGAAGGGCGGCGAGAAGAGCGCCAACAACCCGTTCGGCATGGCGGCGGACTCGACCACCGACGCGGTGATCTTCGACGGCGGCTACGGCACCGACTACGTGTCGTTCGCGGCGACGATCATGCAGAAGAACCACGAGGGCTCGACGGTCAAGGTGTCGCCCACGACCGAGATCTCGCAGGAGCTGCAGCCGCGCTTCGTCGCAGGGGACCCGCCGGACCTCATCGACAACTCCGGCGAGAACTCGATCGGATTCAGCACGATCCTGGATCAGGTCGAGGACCTCTCCGACGTCCTGGACGCCAACAACCTGGAGGGCACGAAGATCCGCGACACCCTCTTCGGAGGCGTGGAGGCGCCGGGCACGTTCGACGGCAAGCTGGCGGCCCTGAACTACGTGATGACGGTCTACGCGGTGTGGTACTCCTCGAGCCTGTTCGAGGAGAACGGTTGGACGCCTCCGAAGACCTGGGACGAGGCGCTCGACCTCGGCGCCAAGGCCAAGGCCGCAGGCAAGTACCTCTTCCTGTGGGGCAAGGAGGCCGCGACCTACTACCAGACGCTGGCCATCGGCTCGGCGATCAAGCAGGGCGGCGACGAGGTCCGGCTGGCCCTCGAGAACCTCGAGGCGAACTGCTGGTCGAACCCGGACGTCCAGGCTGTGTTCGAAGGGCTGGGCAAGATCATCGACGCCGGCTACGTCAAGCCCGGCGGCGCCGGCACCCAGTTCACCGCGGCCCAGGCGCAGTGGAGCAACAACCAGGACGCGCTGCTCTACCCGTCCGGGTCCTGGATCGAGAACGAGATGAAGGACCAGACCAAGGCCGGGTTCGACATGAAGGGCTTCCCGGAGATGACGGTCACGGCCGACTCGGCGCTCCCGTACACCGCGCTGCACAGCGCCGCGGGCGAGCCGTTCATGATCCCGTCGCAGGGCAAGAACGTGCCCGGCGGCAAGGAGCTGCTGCGGACCATGCTCTCGAAGGAGGCGGCGACCAACTTCGCCAAGACCAAGCTGGCTCCGACGATCGTCAAGGACACCGTCCCTGCCGACGGCTTCGGGTCGACGGCGCTCGTGTCGCAGAGCGAGATGCTCACCGCGGCAGGATCCGACGTCTTCACGTGGTCGTTCGTCGACCTCTACGGCACCAACGTCGACCAGCTGGTCGTCTGGAACAGCTTCCTCGCCGGCAAGTCGAGCGTGAAGGAGCTGACGTCGCGACTGCAGGACATCACGGACAAGATCCGTGAGGACGACTCGATCAAGAAGATCCCCGTCACGTGATCGAGTCCCCTCTGGTCCCCACCGCGGACACCGAGAAGCCGCGCAAGAAGGCGCGGCAGCCGTGGACGTTCGACCGCATCAGCTTCGTGCTGGTGTTCCTCGTGCTGCCTCTGGCGCTCTTCTCGGTGTTCGTGGTGTGGCCCTTCGTGCAGGCCTTCTGGTACTCGTTGACCGACTGGTCGGGGTTCACGCCCGACATGAACTTCGTCGGCCTGGAGAACTACCAGAAGCTGCTCGATGACGACATCTTCATGACGTCGTTGCGCAACAACATCTTCTTGGCGATCGTCGTGCCGTTCGTGACCGTCGTGCTGGCGTTCGCGCTGGCCACGATGATCACGGTCGGCGGCTCGGCGCACGGGGCGACCCGCGGCCTGAAGGGATCGAGCTTCTACCGCGTGATCTCCTTCTTCCCGTACACGATCCCGGCGATCGTCATCGGCCTGATCTGGCTGCAGATGTTCGACCCGTCGAACGGCCTGCTCAACGGTGTGCTGACCGGGATCGGGTTGGACGGTTTCGAGTCGTACCCGTGGCTCGGCGACACCAGGACGGCGATGCCGGCCTCGATGTTCGTGATCATCTGGGGCTTCGTCGGCTTCTACATGGTGCTGTTCGTCGCGGCGATCAAGAGCGTGCCCGGCGAGCTGTACGACGCGGCGAGGATCGACGGCGCGGGCCGGCTCCGTACGGCGTTCTCCGTGACGTTGCCGCTGATCCGCGACAACGTCCAGACGGCGTACATCTATCTGGGCATCCTCGCGCTCGACGCGTTCGTGTACATGGCGGCGCTCAACCCGGGCGGCGGTCCCGAGAACTCGACGCTGGTGATGCCGCAACGTCTGCTCATCACCGCGTTCGAGAAGGGCCAGTTCGGGCTCGCGAGCGCGATGGGCGTGGTCATGGCGGTCGCGACGCTCGTCTTCGCTGCGATCGTCTTCACGGTGAACCGCCTGCTGGGCGGTCGACAGGAAGGGGTGCGCCGATGACCGCGGGCACCGACACGTCGCAGCCGGCGGCCACGCAGGACCCACCACCGACGGGCCGGAAGCAGAAGCGGACGGGCGACCGGAGCGTCGCCACGGTCGCCCACGTCATCCTCGGCATCTGGGCGGCGCTCGTCATCGTCCCGCTGCTGTGGACGCTGCTGTCGTCCTTCAAGACCAGCAGCGAGATCTTCTCCTCGCCGTTCACGCTGCCCGCCCACTGGAGCTTCGACAACTACGTCTCGGCGTGGACGTCGGAGGGCATCGGCCGCTACTTCGTCAACACGATTGTCGTGGTGGGGACGGCGCTGGTCCTGGTCATGCTGCTGGGGTCGATGTGCGCGTACGTCCTGGCGCGCTTCGCGTTCCCGGGCAACCGCCTCATCTACTACATGATGCTCGTCGGGCTCACGTTCCCGATCTTCCTGGCGATCGTCCCGCTGTTCTTCGTGCTGAAGGGCTTCGGGATCCTCAACACGCTGCCGGGTCTGATCATCACGTACGTGGCGTTCGCGCTCCCGTTCACCGTCTTCTTCCTGTACCCGTTCTTCAAGGTGCTGCCGCAGGACGTCTCGGAGGCGGCGGAGATCGACGGTGCGGGCGAATGGCGGAAGTTCTTCCAGGTCATGCTCCCGATGGCGAAGCCGGGCATCGCGTCGGTGGCGATCTTCAACTTCCTCGGCCTGTGGAACCAGTTCCTGCTCCCGGTCGCCCTCAACACCAAGCGCGAGAACTACGTGCTGTCGCAGGGGATGGCGGCGTTCGCGTCGAGGGCCGGCTACAACACCGACTACGGCCGGCTGTTCGCAGCGGTCGTGATCACGATCGTCCCGGTGCTCGTCGTCTACATCATCTTCCAGCGTCAGCTCCAGGGATCGGTCTCGCAGGGCGCGGGCAAGTAGTAGCCTCCGCCCATGTCGTACGCCCCCGCCGCCTCGCGGCTGCCCACCCGCCTGCGGGTCAGGGTGGCCGCGGGGGTGGTGGTGGCGGCCGTCGTCGGCGTGGCTGTCTGCGCGCTCGGTGCCGTCGCGGTCCACCACAGCGTGTGGACGCAGGTGCGGGCGGAGGTGCTCGCCACCACCGAGCCGCACGTGGTCGCGCACTACGTGGAGGACGACGCGGTCGTCTTCGAGGACGGCGAGGTCGTCCCCCTCTGGCGAACCGAGATGAGCGGGTACGAGGCGTCGGTGGCCGACGGCGACAAGGTCTGGGTCGTCCGCTTCGCCCACGAGGAGCGTGCGTTCCTGGTGTCGGAGGTTCCGGCCGCCGGCAGCTCGTTCTTGCCCCGCGCCGCCGAGTGGGTGCTGTTGATCACGGTCGACGGCGGGCGGTTCTTCGGCTTCCTCCTCGCCGTCGCCTACGCCGCCGTACGCCTCACGCTCGGCTTCTCACCGCTCGCGCTGCCGTCCTTGCTGCGTGGTCGCGAGCTGTCGACCGCGGTGCTGGTCGACTATGCGCGCCCGAGGAGCCCGAACGTCGTCCTCCTCACCGCGACCGTGGGAGGCGCGGCGTACCAGTGGGAGGCTCGCGTGGCATCGGAGCTGCCGCCGCGGATCGGCGACACCCTGCACCTCGCCGGCCACCCGCGCACCGGCGGCTGGATCGTCGCGTGGAACGACGACACCCGCCTCGTACCGGTCGGGCGCGTGCAGGCAACGGACGCCGAGCTCGTACACCACTGATCCGGCGACTCGTCCCGCGTCGACCGGTGCTCGGGGCCCGCCCCAAGGCTGGGCGATTCCGAGGACAGCGGAGGCGCCGGACGTCTACGATCAGGCTCCCTGAAGCTTCTCGAGGAGCCCCGTGTGCCGGCCGCCGACACCACTCGCGCTTTGACCCGCCTGCGGGCCCGCGTCGTCGCCGCGACCCTGGTCGCCGCCGTCGTCGCAGCGGGTGTGATCGTCTTCGCCGGCATCGCTGTGCACAGCGTCGTGATGCAGGCGAGGGCGGAGCGGCTGGCGACGACCGAGCCGCACGAGACGGCGACGTACCTCGGGATCGAAGACCACGGCAGCGACGGCGCCGGGATCACGTTCTCGCTCGCCGAGGACGAGTTCGTCCGCCTGGGCGACGGCCACGTCGTGGCGCTGTGGCACCCGGAGTTCCCAGTGGGAGACGTCTACCCCGAGATCGACGATCAGATCGAGGTCGTCGTCTTTCCCGGGCAGGACCGTGCCTTCCTCGTCGATGAGCTCCCGCCGCCGGACCACGCCCTGTGGCAGCGGATCGTCGACTGGCTGTTCCGGATCGCGGCAGCCCTGATGTTCTTCGGGTTCCTCCTCGCCGTCGCGTACGCCGCCGTACGCCTCACGCTCGGCTTCTCACCGCTCGCGCTGCCGTCCTTGCTGCGTGGTCGCGAGCTGTCGACCGCGGTGCTGGTCGACTATGCGCGCCCGAGGAGCCCGAACGTCGTCCTCCTCACCGCGACCGTGGGAGGCGCGGCGTACCAGTGGGAGGCTCGCGTGGCATCGGACCTGCCGCCGCGGATCGGCGACACCCTGCACCTCGCCGGCCACCCGCGCACCGGCGGCTGGATCGTCGCGTGGAACGACGACACGCGCCTCGTACCGGTCGGGCGCGTGCAGGCAACGGACGCCGAGGTCGTACACCCCTAGGCTGGGGCGCATGGTGGATCCACGCGCCGGTACGCCGGCCCAGCCGCAGGACCTCGTCGACCTGGACGCCCTCGCCGCCGCCTACTACGACCGCACTCCCGACCCTGACGACCCGGCGCAGCAGGTGGCGTTCGGCACCAGCGGGCACCGCGGCTCGAGCCTGGACGGCGCGTTCAACGAGGCGCACATCCTGGCGACCACGCAGGCGATCGTCGAGTACCGCACCCAGGCAGGCATCGACGGGCCGATCCTCATGGGCCGCGACACCCATGCGCTCTCGCTCCCCGCGTGGCACTCCGCGCTCGAGGTGCTGATCGGCAACGACGTCGTCACGCTGGTCGACGCCGAGGACGGGTTCACGCCGACACCGGCGGTCTCGCACGCGATCCTGCGGCTCAACGGCCTCGGTGCGCACGGGCAGGTCGACGGCATCGTCGTGACGCCCTCGCACAACCCTCCCCGCGACGGCGGTTTCAAGTACAACCCGCCTCACGGCGGACCGGCCGGGTCCGACATCACCGGCTGGATCCAGGACCGCGCGAACGCGCTGCTGCGCGACGGGCTGCGCGGCGTGAAGCGGGCGACGACGGACGAGACCCGCGACCGGGTCCAGAGCTACGACTTCCTCACGCACTACGTCAACGACCTCGGGTCGATCCTCGACCTGGAGGCGATCGCCGGCGCCGGCATCCGCATCGGCGCGGACCCGCTCGGCGGCGCCTCGGTCGCGTACTGGGGCCGGATCGGCGAGGAGTACGGCCTCGAGCTGACCGTCGTCAACACGACCGTCGACCCGCAGTGGGGCTTCATGACGCTCGACCACGACGGCAAGATCCGCATGGACTGCTCCTCGCCGTACGCGATGGCGTCGCTGGTCGCGCAGCGTGAGCGCTTCGACGTGGCGACCGGCAACGACGCCGACGCCGACCGGCACGGGATCGTCACCCCGGACGCCGGCCTGATGAACCCGAACCACTTCCTCGCGGTCGCCATCGGCTACCTGGCCGAGCATCGCTCCTGGGATGCCGCCGCCGGGGTCGGCAAGACCGTGGTGTCGTCGAGCATGATCGACCGCGTCGTGGCGGACGCGGGACGCGCGCTGTACGAGGTGCCGGTGGGATTCAAGTGGTTCGTCGACCCGTTGCTCTCCGGGTCGGCGGTCTTCGGCGGCGAGGAGAGTGCCGGTGCGTCGTTCCTCCGCAAGGACGGCACGGTGTGGACGACCGACAAGGACGGTCTCGTGCTCGCGCTGCTCGCGGCGGAGATCGCGGCCGTGACGGGCCGGAGCGCGAGCCAGCACTACGCCGGGCTGACCGCGCGTCACGGTGATCCCGCCTACGCACGCGTCGACTCCCCAGCCACCCGGGAGGAGAAGAAGCGTCTCGGTGCGCTCGCGCCCACGGCGATCAAGGCGACCGAGCTGGCGGGCGACCCGATCACCCGCGTCCTCTCGCACGCGCCGGGCAATGACGCCGCGATCGGTGGGATCAAGGTCGAGACGGAGAATGCGTGGTTCGCTGCTCGACCGTCAGGGACAGAAGACGTCTATAAGATATACGCTGAGTCCTTCAAGGGACCGGACCATCTGGCCGAGGTCCAATCTGCAGCACGGGCTGTGGTGACCGAGGCGCTGACGTAGAGTCAAAATCGCCAGGCGCACCTCCTGCCTGGCGCGATGAGCGAGGGGGCACGACGTGAGGCTCGGGCGGCACGGTGAGGCAGGTGCTCTGCGGCGCGCCCTCGTGCCCCTGCTCGCTGCGGGCACGCTGACGTTCACCGGCGTCGGCGCCGCCTACGCCGACCCCGCACCGACGGACGACATCCCGAGCGCCGAGGACGTCGCACAGGCTCAGACGAACGCCGCGGCGAAGGCCGACGACGTCGTCTCCATCCGTGCCCGCATCACGGCCGCCACCGCGCGCGTCGACACCCTCGCCGCACAGGCTGCCGCGGCGTCGGAGAAGTACAACGGCGCCGAGTACGCGCTCGCGCAGGCCGAGAAGGCCGTCGCCGCAGCCAAGGCCGACGCCGAGGGCGCGGCCACCGCCGCCGAGGCCGAGCGCCGCCTGGTCGAGCGGCTGACGCTCGGCGGGGTCGCAGTCCGTGACCCCTACCACCGCCTCCGCAGCTTCTTCTACGAGGACGGCCCGACCTCGATCCTCAACGACATCGCCGCGTACGACGCGGTCGGCGACGCCAGCCGGGCCGCGCTCGCGCGCTACGAGTCCAAGCGGGCCGTCGCTGCGTCCCTCCAGCGCGCCGCCGAGGTGGCCGTCGCGAAGCAGGAGAAGGCGACAGCGTCGGCGAAGGCCGCGAAGCAGGAGGCGGAGACGGCGGTCGCCGCTGCCGCTGCTGCACGCGCCTCCCTCCAGCGCGACCGCGACCAGCTCATCCGCGAGCTGGCCCACGCCGAGGGCATCTCGGTCACGATCGCTCGTAAGCGGCAGCGGGCCCTCGAGAAGCTGGCGCAGGCAGCCCAGGAGTCGGCGAACCGGCCGCCCGAGGACCTGTCCCAGATCGCGCCCACGCCCACGCCCGCCCCGTCCCCGGCACCCGGTCCGGCACCCGCGCCGTCGCCGTCGCCGACGCCGGTCGACCCCAACCCGCCGAAGCGTGTGAAGGGTGTCGAGGCAGCGATCCGGTTCGCGATGGAGCAGGTCGGCGAGCCGTACGTGTGGGCGGGCGCCGGCCCGGACGTGTGGGACTGCTCCGGGCTCACGATGCGCGCGTGGGGAGCCGCCGGCAAGGCGCTGCCGCACTTCAGCGGCGCCCAGTACGCGTCGTCGGTGCCGATCTCGCTTGCCGACGCGAAGCGCGGCGACCTGCTGTTCTGGAGCCGCGGTGGTCCGAGCTCGATCTACCACGTCGCGCTCTACCTCGGCGACGGCTGGATGATCGAGGCGCCGCGACCCGGCAAGAACGTCCAGGTCGTGTCGGTCTACGCGTCGACCACACCCGACCTCGCCGCACGCATCCGCTGAGGCCCTCGGCTCCGACGGCACCGATCCTCGAGAGGGCGGGTCACCCGCCCTGCGCCGGGCCCTCTCCGAAGAGGGCGTTGAGGTCGTCGTGCGAGAGCTGGGCGTCGGCGTACGAGAAGGTGCCGAGATCGTGCAGCTCGGTGGCCGCGCGGCGGAGCTGGGCGTACACCGTGCGGGCGATGCTGCCGCCGACGGTGACCCGGCGAACTCCCAGAGCTGCCAGGTCGGCAAGCGACAGCGCCCCGCCGGTCAGTCCCATGACGACGTTGAGCGGGCCGTCGAGCTCGGCCACCAGCGTCGTGATCGTCGCCTCGTCGGCGGCGCCCGGGACGAACGCGCAGTCGGCGCCGGCCGCCAGGTAGGCGTTGGCACGGTCGATCGCCTCGGCGATCGACCCGCCCGTGATCAGGGCGTCGGTCCGTCCGACGAGGACGAACGGCTCGCCCGACGCATCGACCGCCGCTCGCGCCGCTCGGATCCGGTCGACCGACAGCTCCCGGGCGTACAGGGGAGCGTCGCGCCTGCCGGTGAAGTCCTCGATGTTGCCACCGGCGGCGCCGGCGGCCAGTGCGAGGCCGACGGTCTCGGCCACGACCTCCGGCGCCGCGCCGTAGCCGTCCTCGAGATCGGCACTGACTGGCACGTCCACCGCCTGGGCGATCTCCTGCGTGCGGGCGAGCAGCCGGGTGCGATCGAGCCGACCGCCGTCCGGGTGCTCCGTGTGGAAGCCGTGGTCGGGACGACCGTAGGAGAAGGCGATGCCGGCGCTGGTGGTGGCGATCGCCGGGAACCCGGCCGACTCCAGCATCCGGGCGCTCCCGGCGTCCCAGGCGTTGGGCAGGAGGAAGCAGCCCTGCTGGTGGAGGGTCGCGAAGCGGCGAGCTCGCTCCCTGCGATCCGCGTCGCGGCCTGCGTCCGGTGAGTCCATGCGTGCCTCCAGCGTCGACCTCCCTGCGGCGGACCTGGGCTCGTCGCAGCACGCACGAGTGTGCCACCTCGCGCAGACAGTCCGCGTACGACGAAGGCCGCCGACCCCGGTGGGGATCGGCGGCCTTCGGCTCAGTCGGTGGGCGCGCTCAGTGCTGCTCGCCCAGGTCGATGTGGCGCTTGAACGACGCCTCGACCTCGTCCTCGGCCTCGCGGCGGCCGACCCACTCGGCGCCCTCGACGGACTTGCCGGGCTCGAGGTCCTTGTAGACCTCGAAGAAGTGCTGGATCTCGAGGCGGTCGAACTCAGGCACGTGGCGGATGTCCTGCAGGTGCTCCTGGCGCGGGTCGTCGACCGGGACGCACAGAACCTTGTCGTCGCCGCCGGCCTCGTCGGTCATGCGGAACATGCCGATGGCGCGGCAGCGGATCAGGCAGCCCGGGAACGTCGGCTCGGAGAGCAGGACCAGCGCATCGAGCGGGTCGCCGTCCTGGCCGAGGGTGTCCTCGATGAAGCCGTAGTCGGCCGGGTACTGGGTGGAGGTGAACAGGGTGCGGTCCAGACGGATCCGGCCGGTCTTGTGATCGACCTCGTACTTGTTGCGTACGCCCTTGGGGATCTCGACCGTGACGTCGAATTCCAGCACTGTTCCTCCATTGGTTTCGTGCGTATGTTCGTTGCGGCCAATCGTCTCGATGCTGCATCGTCCGGGTCGGTCCGACCCGACGCGCGAGACCTGTCTAGTCTCCCCTATGTGGACCATGCGACAGGACACGGGGGGACTGGCTGTGACGTAGGTAACAGCCTACCCCTGCCATGACTGCGCGCCTCACGATCCTCGCGACGACCGACCTCCACGGGCAGGTCCGCGACTTCGACTACGGCACCGACTCTCCGTACGAGGACGCGTACGGCAACCGGATCGGGTTGGCCCGGGTCGCGTCGGTCGTGCGGCAGGTCCGGGCCTCAGCGCCGTACGCGCTCCTCGTCGACGCTGGCGACGTGCTCGAGGGGAGCGCGCTCGCGCACCACTTCTCGCGCCGGCTGAGCGAGCCGACCCCGCCGCTGCACCCGATGGCGGCGGCGATGAACCACCTCGGCTACGACGCCGTGACGCTGGGCAACCACGAGCTCGACTACGGGGTACGCGCGCTGGCGGCGTTCCGCGACCAGCTGGACGCACCCCTGCTCGGAGGCAACGTCCGTGACGCGGTGACGGGGGAGCCGGCGTTCGCGGGCTCGGTGGTCCGCGACGTCCCGGTCGCCGAGGGGGTGTCCGTGCGGGTCGGGATCGTCGGTCTCACCACTCCGAGCGTGACCGCCTGGAACCGTGACGTGGCCGCCGAGCTCCGGTTCGACGACCTCGTGGCCGCGGCTGGCCCTCTGGTCGCCGCCGTGCGTGGGGATGGCGCCGAGGTGGTCGTCGCCGTCGTCCACGCCGGCATCGTCGAACCACCGACCCGCGAGAACGCCGCCCTCGACCTCGCCCGCCTCGTCCCGGGCATCGACGTCGTGGTCGCGGGTCACGCGCACATCGAGGTCGACGAGCACGTCGAGCGAGGCCCGGACGGTCGTCCCGTCCTTCTCACCGAGCCGCTCTGCTGGGGCATGCGGGTCGCGCTCGTGGAGCTCGACCTCGTCGCGGACGGCGGCCGGTGGCGGGTCGGCACCTCGCGCTCGCGCCTGATCGACACCGCGACGGCGCCGGAGGACCCGGCCGTCGTGGCGCTGGTCGCGCCGCAGCACGCCCGCGTACGGGCGCTGGGGGCGGAGGTCGTCGGGCACGCGCCCGGGCCCATCGATCCCGAGCCTTCGCGGTACCGGGCGACGGACGCGCTGGCACTCGTCGCGCTCGCCCAGGCCGAGGGGGCTCGCGCGGTCTCAGGGTCGACGGCGCCGCTCGTGAGCCTGGTGTCGCCGGCGAGCCGGTGCGCGCCGCTCGCCGCGGGACCCGTACGCCGACGCGACGTCGCCGCCCTCTGCCCGTTCGACAGCGGAGTCGTCGTCGTCCAGATGGACGGTCGCGCCCTGCGCCGCCACCTCGAGCACGCGGCCACCTTCTTCCGCGCTGCCGCCGGACCAGGGCCGTACGACCCCGATGCGCTCACGAACGCGCCCACCTCGCGCACCCCGCTCGGGACACCCGACTTCGACCACGACATCGCGTACGGCGTCGACGCCCCGCTGACGTACGAGATCGACCTCGCCCGGCCCGTCGGGCGGCGGGTGACCGGGCTGGCGTACGACGGCGCTCCGCTCGCCGACGACCACCGGCTGGACGTGGTGGTCAGCCGCTACCGCGCGTCGGGTGCGGCGTCGTACCCGGACGTCGCCCGCGTGCCGGTCGTCGCCGAGGTGCCGGGGTCCCTCCGGAATCTGGTCGAGAGCCACCTCGCCGCCGGGCGGCCGTACGCCTCGACCCCGCCGCACTGGCGGCTCGTGCACGACGGCGTCCCGATCGTGCTCGTCCCACCCGGATAGGCTCGCCCGCATGCGATCGCGCGCCTCCGAGGCCGGCCGAGCCTGGCCGTACCTGCTGCTGGCGGTCGTGCTCGTCGTCGCCGGGGGCGGCGTCGCCGCGTACAGCCTCGGCTACCTCGACCGCTGGGTGTGCGAGGACGGCACCTGCGCGGCTCGCGAGCCCGAGGCAGCGGCGGTCCCCGAGACTCCCGAGGCGCCCGTGCTCCGACCGGCGTTGACCGCGGCGTCCGGGAGCGCCGGGCTCGATGCCGCGGCGGTCCAGCGCGCCGTCGGCCCGCTGCTGTCCCGCAAGGCTCTCGGACCGCACGTCGGGTTCGCGGCGTCTGATCTGACGACCGGCGAGCAGGTGTGGTCGAGCGGCACCGGCACCTTCGTGCCGGCCTCCACGCTCAAGCTCTTCACGTCGATGGCGGCGATGACGGCGATCGGCTCGGAGCACCGGTTCCGTACGACCGTCGTCCGCGACACGACCGACTCCCCGACACCGACGGCGACGGCCCCGACGACGACCGCTCCCGCGACGCCGGCCGCCGGCGCGCCGACGCGCGTCGTGCTCGTCGGCGGCGGTGACCCCTACCTCACCGCGACGTCGGACGAGGAGGCGCGCGCGGCGTACCCGCAGCAGGTCTCGCTCGCCCAGCTCGCCCGGCAGACCGCGAAGACCCTGCGCGCGGACGGGATCGGCTCGGTCTCGCTCGGCTACGACGCGTCCCTGTTCACCGGCCCGGCGGTGAGTCCACAGTGGGAGCCCGGCTACATCTCGTCGTTCGTCACGACGCCGGTCAGCGCGCTGTGGGTCGACCAGGGCACCGACGGATGGAAGCGCAGCGCGACCCCCGACAAGCAGGCGGCTCAGCTGTTCGCGCGTCAGCTCCGCGCCCGCGGGATCACGGTGGAGGCGATCACCCCGGCCACGAAGCCGGCGTCGTCGGAGGAGCTTGCGGCGGTCAGCAGCGGCACGGTCGCACAGATCGTGCAGTCCGTCATCGAGCACAGCGACAACCAGGCGGCCGAGGTCCTCCTGCGCCATGTCGCCCTCGCCGAAGGCCAGCCGGCCAGCTTCACCGGCGGCGTCGCCGCGGTCGAGAAGATCCTGACCGGGCTGGGAGTGCCGTGGGAGGGCAACCGGATCTACGACGGCAGCGGTCTTGCACGCAGCAACCACGTCACCCTGGCGTCGATGCTCTCGGTCGTCTCGACCGCGGCCGACCTGTTCGACCGCTACCCGGTGGCAGGCTTCACCGGCTCGCTCGCCACCCGGTTCACCGCGCCAGGGACGGCCGCCGGGCTCGGCGCCGTACGCGCGAAGACGGGCACGCTCACCGGCGTCCACGGACTCGCCGGGACCACGATCACGGCCGACGGCACTCCGGTCGGGTTCGTGGTGCTCACCGACCGGGTCCCCGTCCCCAAGACCGGCGACGCCCGCGACCTCCTCGCCCGCATCGCGGCCCGCCTCACCGCCTGCGCGTGCGGCACCGGCTGACCGCGGCAGGCAGCTAGCCGCCCAGCCCGAGCACCGACACCATCACCGGCAGCAGGACGAGGATGAGGATCGCACCGAGGACGTCGAACGAGATGCCCGAGCGGATCATCCGGGTGATCGGGACGACGCCGGACCCGTAGACGATCGCGTTCTGCGGCGTCGAGACCGGCAGCATGAAGCCGAACGACGCCGCGAACGTCGCAGCCAGGGCGGGAACGAAGGGGTTGACGTCGGCGGCCATCGCGATCGGGATGATGATCGGGACGACGACAGCGGCCGACGCCGTGTTGCTGGTCGTCTCGCTCACGGCGATCGCGAGCACGACGGCGAACGCGGTGAGGAGGAGGGCGCTGCTCAGGCCGAGCCAGTTGTAGGCGCCCTTGCCGATGGTCTCCGCGAGCCCGGTCGACGCCAGCAGGGACCCGAAGATGATGCCGGTGCCGAACAGCACGATCGTGCCCCAGTCGATCTTCGCCGCGTCGCTCCAGCGGAGCGTGAACTCGCGCCTTCCCCAGTCGGTCGGGAGCAGGAAGAGCAGCGACGCACCGAGGACGGCGACGACCCCTTCGTCGAGACGACCGGACACGGTCTCGTACGTGCTGGAGTCCGCACCGGCGACCAGGGCGACGATGCCGGGGAGGATCCAGAGCGTGACGGTGACCGTGAAGGCGACCAGCGTGTTCTTCTCCGCGCGCGAGACCGGACCGAGCTCGGCCTTCTCGGCGTCGACCCACTCCTCGACACCCTCAAGACGCTTGATCTCGGGGCGGTTCACGAGCAGGAGGACGACGACGAGCGCGACGAACATCGCCGCGCAGATCGGGAGCGCGAGCAGCACCCAGTCGAGGAACGGGATGGTCTCGCCGGTCGCCTCCTCGATCAGGCCGCGGCCGATGAGGTTCGGCGGGGAGCCGACGGGGGTGAGGAGACCACCGACGCTGGCGCCGTACGCGAGCATGAGCATCAGGGCGACGCCCACCCGCAGGCGCAGCGGGTCGAAGTCCTCTTCGACGATGCCCTGCGACTGCATGAGCTTCGCGATCACGGTGAGGATGCCGATGGCGGTCGGGAGCAGCATCGCGACCGTGGCGGTGTTGGAGACGAACGCCGACAGCAGGCACGTGATCGCACCGAACGCGACGATCACCCGCGTCGTGGACCGTCCGACACCGGGGAGGTTCAGCACGAACATCGCGAACCGCTTGGCGAGACCGTGCTTCAGCATCGCCTGGGCGAGGATGAACGCACCGATGAAGGTGAAGACGGTCGAGGACCCGAACGGTGCGAGTGCGTCGTCGGCGGGGACCACGCCGAGCAGCACGATCGCGGCGATGCCGAGGAACCCGCCGACCGGGATCGGGACCGCCTCGGTGATCCACAGGATGACGACGCCGACGAGGACCGCGGACAGCTTGTGCTGCGGGTCGGGCAGGTCGAACGGGATCAGCAGCATGATGACCGTCGCGAGCGGCGCCAGCACCAGCCCGGACGTACGGCGCGCCTTCTCGAACCGTTCCTCGGCGGGGGACAGCTTCTGCTCGCCGAGACTTCGATAGGTGGCGCTACCGAGGAATGCCTTGTCGACATCGGTGGGCGTCGGACGGGGGTCACGTTCGACCGTGCTCATGACGTCTCTCCCTGAGGTCGGTGTCGTCATGGTTCTGAGCAACCGTGTTGCCCGCATCACACCACGGGTTCCGCGGCGCGTCCGATCGCCGTGCCCTGCCGCGTAGGCTCGGCGACATGACCGAGAGCATGATCGACTGGGACTTCGCGCTCGCCACCGCCGTACGCATGACGCGCCCGGGGCCCGAGGTCGAGGCCGACGAGGCCGCGGAGGTGGTCGCCGAGCTGCGTGAGGGCGCCGCGCGCTCCGAGGGTCCGGTCCGTGAGTTCACCGGACTCTCCGCCACCGCCGCGAGCGCTCCGGTCCTCGTCGTGGACCGGCCGGGCTGGATCGCCGCCAACCTCGCGTCGTTCGAGGTCGTGCTGGCGCCGGTGCTCGCGAAGGCGGCCGCCGCGGCACAGACGCGCGGAGAGACGCCGGGCCGGTTCGCGCGGTCGGTCGGGCCTCGGATCACCGGCGCCGAGCTCGGGACGGCGCTCGGCTTCATGTCGACGAAGGTCCTCGGCCAGTTCGACCCGTTCTTCACGGCACCGGCGGTGGGCGACGGGCTGCCGACCGGCGGGCGGCTGCTGCTGGTCGCCCCCAACGTGGTGCACGTCGAGCGCGAGCTGGACGTGGACCCGCACGACTTCCGGCTCTGGGTCTGCCTCCACGAGGAGACGCACCGGGTCCAGTTCACGGCGGTGCCGTGGATGCGCGACCACATGCAGGGCCTCATCGACCAGCTGGTCGACGCCACCGACATGGATCCCGAGGGCTTGTCGCGGTCGCTGAGCGAGGCGTCGAAGACGGCCGGCAGGTTCATCCGTGGCGAGCAGGTGTCGCTGATGGACGTGCTGCAGAACGACGAGCAGCGCGAGGTGATCGCGAAGGTCACCGGTGTGATGTCGCTGCTCGAGGGCCACGCGGACGTGGTGATGGACGGGGTCGGACCCTCGGTGATCCCGTCGGTCAAGCACATCCGCAAGCGGTTCGAGAAGCGTCGCAAGGGTGGCGGCATGCTCGACCGGCTCCTGCGACAGGTCCTCGGGCTCGAGGCCAAGATGCGCCAGTACCGCGACGGCGCCGCGTTCGTCCGTGCCGTCGAGCGCCAGGTCGGCCGTGAGGGCTTCAGCGCGGTGTGGGCCTCGCCGGTCAACCTCCCGAGCGCTGCGGAGATCGAGAAGCCCGATCTCTGGGTCGCGCGCGTGCACGGGTGAGCGCGGACCGTGGACGGCTCGGCGACCACTGACGGCCCGCTCGATCCGGCGGTCGCACGCGGTCGCCGCGCGGTGGCTGACGCGCTCGACGACCTCCCGGCCGGATCGAGCGTCGCCGTCGCGGTGTCCGGCGGTGCCGACTCGCTCGCGCTGGCGGCACTGACGGCGTACGTCGGGGCGCGCCGCGACCTGCGGGTCCGCGCGCTCGTGGTGGACCACGGGCTCCAGGACACGTCCGCAGAAGTGGCGGCGACCGCCGCCGACGCCGTACGCGACGGGCTCGGCGTCCACGCCGACGTCGTCCGGGTCGCGGTGGGCACGGCCGGGGGGCCGGAGGCCGCGGCACGTGCGGCGCGCCACGACGCGCTCGCGGCGTACGCCGAGGAGCACGGCTGCGCCGCGGTCCTGCTCGGCCACACCCGCGACGACCAGGCCGAGACCGTCCTCCTCGGGCTCGCCCGCGGGTCCGGTGCGCGGTCCTTGTCCGGTATCGCGCCACGGGACGGCCGCCTGCGCCGTCCCCTGCTCGGCCTGACCCGGGCCGAGACCGAGGCGGTGTGTCGGGCGTCCGGGCTCGCGTGGTGGGAGGACCCGCACAACACCGACCCGCGATACGCACGCGTGCGGGTGCGCCGTGACCTGCTCCCGGGTCTCGAGGACGCGCTCGGTCCCGGCGTCGGCGCCGCCCTCGCGCGGAGCGCCGACCTCCTGCGCGACGACGCCGACCTGCTCGACGAGCTCGCGGCGACCGCCTACCGTGAGTCGACCCGCGCCGACGGCAGCCTCGACGTCGACCACCTGCTGGGACTGCCGCGCGCCCTGCGCACCCGCGTCCTGCGGGCAGCCGCCCTGGCCGCCGGCTCACCCGCCACGGACCTGTCCGCTGCGCACGTCACCGAGATCGACCGGCTCGTCACGCGCTGGCGGGGGCAGGGCGGTCCGGCGCTGCCCGGCGGGCTCACCGTCGTACGGGCCGGGCCGTCCCTGGTCTTCGGGAGGGCGAGCACGCGCCGTTAGGGCTGCTGTGTCAGGCTGGATCCGTGGACGCGAAGCAGATCGAGGGAGACCTCGCGCTCGACCAGACCTACATCTCCGAGGCCGAGATCCAGGCGCGGCTCCGTGAGCTCGCCGGGGAGATCAGCGAGGACTACGACGGCAAGGATCTCCTGCTGGTCGGGGTTCTCAAGGGCGCCGTCATGGTGATGGCCGACCTCGCCCGCGCTCTCGAGCGCGACGTCGAGATGGACTGGATGGCCGTCTCCTCCTACGGGTCCGGCACGACCTCGTCGGGCGTCGTCCGGATCCTCAAGGACCTCGACGCCGATCTCACCGACCGCCACGTCCTGATCGTCGAGGACATCATCGACTCGGGCCTCACGCTGTCGTGGCTCACCTCCAACCTGCGCTCGCGCAAGCCCGCCTCGGTCGAGATCTGCACGCTGCTGCGCAAGCCCGAGGCCCTGAAGATGGCCGTGGACGTCCGCTACGTCGGGTTCGACATCCCCAACGCGTTCGTCGTCGGCTACGGGCTCGACTACGACGAGCGCTACCGCAACCTCCGCGACATCGCGACGCTCGCACCGCACGTCTACTCCTGACGTCGCCCCAGGCGGCGCCAAGACGCCTCCGTGACGCCCCCGTGACCCGCAAGATCGGCGATTCTGGGAACATGGGGGCGGGTGCCGGACGTTGAAGCACCAGGGGACGGAACGCCCTCCGCCGCCAGCGGCGTGGCGTGTACCGTCATTTCCCGTACCCATTCCTACGCAGGAGGAGCGAGGCGCGGCCTCGGATCATGGACGTCAAACGCATCTTCAAGGGCCCGTGGCTCTGGATCATCATCAGTGTCATCGCGGTGCTCGCCCTGCTCCAGCTCGTGTCGTCGAACAACGGCTACGAAGAGGTCGAGACCGCCACGATGGTGCGGTACTTCGAGAAGGGCGAGGTCTCCGAGGCCACCTTCGTCGGTGCTGGTGACAACGAGATCCGTGCGACGCTCGACGACGACAAGAAGGTGCGCGCCAGCTGGCTCGGCAACCAGGGCAACCAGCTGCGCGAGCTCGCCGACCAGAGCGTCGCCGACAAGGAGATGAAGACGTACGACGTCGACATCCCCAAGCCGAGCTTCCTCGGCAGCCTGCTGGGGCTCCTGCTCCCGTTCGCGCTGATCTTCCTCCTGTTCATCTTCCTCATGAACTCCATGCAGGGTGGCGGCGGCCGCGTCATGCAGTTCGCGAAGTCCAAGGCCAAGCTCGTCGCCAAGGACACCCCGCAGACCACCTTCGCCGACGTCGCAGGCGCGGACGAGGCCGTCGAGGAGCTCGGCGAGATCAAGGAGTTCCTGGCCGACCCGCAGAAGTTCCAGGCGGTCGGTGCCAAGATCCCCAAGGGCGTCCTCCTGTACGGCCCTCCCGGGACCGGCAAGACGCTCCTCGCGCGTGCCGTGGCCGGCGAGGCAGGCGTCCCGTTCTACTCCATCTCAGGCTCCGACTTCGTCGAGATGTTCGTCGGTGTCGGTGCGAGCCGTGTGCGTGACCTGTTCGAGCAGGCCAAGGAGAACGCCCCCGCGATCATCTTCATCGACGAGATCGACGCCGTCGGTCGTCACCGCGGTGCGGGCCTGGGCGGCGGCCACGACGAGCGCGAGCAGACCCTCAACCAGCTGCTCGTCGAGATGGACGGATTCGACGTCCGCGGCGGTGTGATCCTGATCGCCGCGACGAACCGTCCCGACGTGCTCGACCCGGCGCTCCTGCGTCCCGGACGCTTCGACCGTCAGATCGGCGTCGAGGCGCCCGACCTGAAGGGCCGCATCCAGATCCTCCGCGTGCACTCGGCGGGCAAGCCGCTCGACGCCGACGTCGACCTCGAGTCCGTCGCTCGCCGTACTCCAGGGTTCTCGGGCGCGGACCTCGCGAACGTCCTCAACGAGGCTGCCCTGCTGACGGCACGCTCCTCGAACCAGAAGATCGACAACCGCGCCCTCGACGAGGCGATCGACCGCGTCGTCGCCGGTCCGCAGAAGCGTACGCGCCTGATGAGCGAGCACGAGCGCAAGATCACCGCGTACCACGAGGGCGGCCACGCGCTCGTCGCCGCGGCGCTGCCCGGCAGCGACCCCGTGCACAAGATCACGATCATGCCGCGCGGTCGCGCCCTCGGCTACACGATGGTGCTGCCCGACGAGGACAGGTACAGCCAGACGCGCGCCGAGATGCTCGACAAGCTGGCCTACATGATGGGTGGCCGGGCGGCGGAGGAGCTCGTCTTCCACAACCCGACGACCGGGGCGGCCAACGACATCGAGAAGGCGACGAACCTCGCGCGCGCGATGGTCACGCAGTACGGCATGACCGAGCGCATCGGCGCTGTCCGCCTCGGCGAGAACGGCTCCGAGCCGTTCCTCGGCCGCGACATCGGCCACTCGCGCAACTACTCCGAGGAGCTCGCTGCGATCGTCGACGAGGAGGTGACGAAGTTCATCTCCTACGCCCACCAGGAGGCCTTCGACATCCTCGCCGAGAACCGCGACGTCCTCGACCAGCTCGTTCTCGCCCTGCTCGAGCGGGAGACCCTCGACAAGAGCGAGGTCGCCGCGATCTTCGAGGCGCTGCGACGGCGCAGCCCACGTCCCGCGTGGACCGGCTCCGACAGCCGCAAGCCCTCGGCGCTGCCGCCGGTCGCCTCGCCCAAGGAGGTCAACGGCCACGAGATCACCCACGACCCCGAAGAGGGCACCATCGTGCTCGCGCCCGGCGCCGACGGTGACCTCCACGGACCCGGTGGCGGCTCGATGGGTGGGGCGCCGGAGCCGCCGACACCAGGAGTCGGGTGACGTGACGGCCCACATCCTGCCGGGTCAGGACCTGCCCGTCTTCGACATCGCGCGCGCTGAGGCCGCCGTCCGCGAGCTGCTGATCGCGATCGGGGAGGACCCCGAGCGCGACGGCCTCCAGGACACGCCGGCGCGGGTCGCCCGGGCGTACGAGGAGATCTTCGCGGGCATGCGCCGCGACCCCGCCGACGCGCTGTCGCGCACGTTCGAGGTCGACCACGACGAGCTCATCCTCGTCAAGGACATCGAGCTGTGGTCGATGTGCGAGCACCACCTGGTCCCGTTCACCGGGGTCGCCCACGTCGGCTACATCCCCGCCGAGGACGGGCGGGTCGTCGGCCTGTCCAAGCTCGCGCGGCTGGTCGACACCTACGCCCGGCGGCCGCAGGTGCAGGAGCGGCTCACCACGCAGATCGCGGACGCGCTCACCGACACGCTCAAGCCGCTCGGCGTGATCGTCCAGATCGAGGCCGAGCACCTGTGCATGACGATGCGCGGCGTCCGCAAGCCGGGCGCGAAGACCATCACGAGCGCGGTGCGCGGCCAGCTGCGCGACCCCGCGACCCGTGCCGAGGCGATGTCGCTGATCAAGGCGCACTGATGTTCGAACGCCGCGTCGTCCGTGCCCTGCCGGACGTCGGGCGGTGCCAGGTGATGGGCGTCGTCAACGTGACGCCCGACTCCTTCTCCGACGGAGGGCGCTGGCTCAACGCGGAGGACGCCGTACGCCGCGGGCTGAGCCTGGTCGCGTCGGGTGCCGACATCATCGACGTCGGTGGCGAGTCCACCCGGCCGGGAGCGCAGCGGGTCGACGCGGAGACCGAGCTCGCCCGCGTCGAGCCCGTGGTGCGAGCCCTCAGCGAGCGCGGCGTCGTCGTGTCCGTCGACACGATGCGCGCGGAGGTCGCCGAGCGTGCCGTCGCAGCCGGGGCGCGGATCATCAACGACGTCTCGGGTGGCCTGGCAGACCCCGACATCCTGGGCGTCGCCGCCCGTGCGGGTGTCCCGTACGTCGTGATGCACTGGCGCGGGCACTCGGACGCGATGCAGGGCGAGGACGCGACGACGTACGCGGACCTCGTGCCCGACGTCGTCCGTGAGCTGTCCGCGTCGGTCGACGCGGCGCTGGCCGCCGGGGTGAAGCCCGACCAGGTCGTGGTCGATCCCGGGATCGGGTTCTCGAAGCGCGGCCCCCAGAACTGGTCGATCCTCGCGCACCTCGCGGCGTTCGCCGAGCTCGGCTACCCGCTGCTGGTCGCCGCGAGCCGCAAACGGTTCCTCGGCGAGCTCCTCGCCGCGGACGACGGCACGCTCCGCGACCCGCTCCAGCGCGAGGCCGCGACCGTCGCAATCACCGCTCTCGCGGCGACGGCCGGCGCGTGGGCCGTACGCGTTCACGAGGTCCCCGACAACGTCGACAGCGTCCGTGTCGCGGAGCGGTGGCGCCGTGGTTGAGAAGACGTCGCCGGTCCTGCGGACCCATGAGGCGTTCTACGACGCGATCGAGCGCGGCGACCTCGACCTCATGACGTCGCTGTGGCTCCCCGGCGACGACACCGTGTGCGTGCACCCGGGGTCGGAGCCGATCCGCGGCACGTCGTCGATCATGCGGTCGTTCGCCATGCTGATGGCGAGCGTCGGCTACATCCAGTTCATCCTCACCGACGTCACCGTCACGCACCGCGGCGGGATCGCGATCGTGTCGTGCACCGAGAACGTCCTCTCCGAGGCCGACGGCGAGGAGCCGACCGTCTTCGCGGGGGGACGCGGCGCGGCCACCGACGTCCTCGTCGAGACGCCGACCGGCTGGAAGCTGTGGTCCCACCACTCGGGACCCGTGATGGAAGGATGAGCGTGCCGCCAGGACTGGACCGGATCACCGTCACCGGGATCGAGGCGTACGGCTACCACGGACTGCTGCCGCACGAGCGTGAGCAGGGTCAGCGGTTCGTCGTCGACGTCGTCCTCGCCCTCGACCTCGCGCGGGCGGCGGAGACTGGGGACTTAGAAGCGTCGGTTCATTACGGTACGTTGTCGGAGAGGGTTGCGGACGCCATCACGTCGGACCCCGTCGACCTGATCGAGACGCTCGCCCTCCGGATCGTCCGGATCTGCCTCAGCTACGAGCCGGTGCAGTGGGCGAGCGTTACCGTTCATAAGCCCGATGCACCGATTCCGGTGACGTTCTCGGACGTCGCCGTGACGATAGAGCGGAGCCGTACGTGACCGAGACGCCCAACCCGCACATGCCTGACGCCGACACGATGACCGGCGGAATGCGCCCGATCCGGCAGGCCGTGATCGCGATCGGCTCGAACCTCGGGGAGCGGCTCAACAACGTCCAGGGCGCGGTCGCCGCACTCGCGGACACTCCGGAGGTCACGGTCGTGACCGTGTCGTCGGTGTACGAGACGGTGCCGGTGGGTGCACCCCCCGGCTCCCGAGACTTCCTCAACGCCGCGGTGCTGATCGACACGACGCTGACCGTGCACACGCTGCTCGACCGCTGCCTCGCCATCGAGGACGCGTTCGGTCGCGAGCGCGGCGAGCGCAACGCGCCGCGCACGCTCGACGTCGACCTGATCGTCGTGGGTGACCGGATCGCGTCGGACGACCGTCTGACGCTCCCGCACCCGCGGGCGCACGAGCGGGCGTTCGTCCTGATCCCGTGGCTCGAGCTCGACCTCGAGGGCGAGATCCCCGGCAAGGGATTCGTGGTCGACCTGGCTCAGAGCGTCGACACGGCCGGCGTGACGCGGCGCGAGGACCTCGAGATCCTCGTCTGACGTCGATGGGTCGCCCTGCCCTGCGCCGGTCGTCGGCAGTCCAGCTCGCCATCCTCGGCGTGGTCGGCCTGGCCGTCGGCCGATCGGTGCGCCCGTTCATGGAGTGGCGCGACGCCGTCGCGCCCACGGTGTCATGGGTCGCCGCCGGCACGATGCTGTTCCTCGCCGGCATCTTGGCCTTCCTCGCCTGGGGGACCTACCAGTCGCTGCACCGCGAGAGACGCACGATGCACTCGAGCCGGGCGATGCGCCTCCTCGCGCTCGCGAAGGCGTCGGCGATCGTCACCGCGCTGATCGCGGGCTACTACACAGGCTTTGCGCTGTCGTTCGCCGGCGACCTGGAGCTCGAGCTGCCCCGTGACCGGGTCGTTCGATCGGCGGTCGCAGCGCTGGCCGCGCTGCTCGCGCTGGCGGCTGCGCTGGCCCTCGAACGCGCCTGCGAGGTGCCGCGTGACGACAAGGACGACGACGCTCCAGCCAAGGCGTGAGGGCCGCCACGAACAGGTGGTGTCCGTCACCAGGATGCGCGACTCCGTAGCGTAGGGTTCTGCCCATGCCGAACGTTCGCCGCCGCCAGCGCTCCACGCGCGTCCTCGCCGCCAGCCTCTTGCTGGCGGCTTCTGCTGTGTTCGTCGCCGTTGCCGTGGTGGCGGCTTCGCGGGGTGTTCTGATCGCTGCGGCGATCACGGCGGTGGTGGCCGGGGCGGCTGCGGCGCGGATCATCGCGGACGAGGTCATGACGACCCGCCGCGAGTGGTACAAGGACCGCGCGGAGCAGGCCCAGGCCTACCGCGACATGACCGTCGACCGCACCCGCGAGAACCTGCAGTTCGTCGAGGCGGTCAACGAGACGCTCTCGATCACCACGAAGCGCATCGGTGAGCTGAACGGCACCCTGCGCCTGGCCGAGGCGCGGGCGGAGGAGTCCGACGCGCTGCGCAAGGCGCTCGCACGCGAGGTCGAGGCGCTGCGCACCGCTGACGAGACGTCCGAGGCCCCGGCAGCACTGGGGCTGGGACTCTGGGAGGGCGCCGACGTGCCGACGATCGTCGACCTCCTCAGCTGGGAGGCGGCAGCGGCCGTCCGTGCACAGGCCGCCGAGGAGTCCGCCGACGACAAGGCTGTCTCGAAGGACGACGCGCCTGCCACGAAGGACGCCGACGCGGGCGACGTGGACGACGAGCTGCCCGAGGCCAAGGAGGCCTGAGGCAGTCAGGCCGGCTCGGTGATGCGCACTGATCGACGCAGCGCCGCGTGGAGCGACTCGGGGGTCAGCACACCGAGGAGCCTCCGGTCGTCGTCGAGCACCGCGACCCACCCCGCGTCGTAGCGCAGCATCACGGCCCACGCCTCCTTGAGCGTGGCCGAGCGGTGCACGGTCGCCTCCATCGGGCGCACTCGCATCGCGTCCGAGCCCGCCGGCTGCTCGGCAGGTGCCCAGCCGGCCAGGCGGTCGTCGTCGTCGACCACGATCGCCCACGGCACGTCCGAGCCCGCTGCGACCTGACGGACGTCGCCGGCCGACGCCCCACGGCGTACGACGGGTGCCTCCTCGAGGTCGCCGACCTCGATCGGGGTGACGGCGAGGCGGCGCAGGCCGCGGTCGGCGCCGACGAACTCCGCGACGAACTCGTCGGCCGGGGAGCCGAGGACGGCGGCGGGAGAGTCGTACTGGCGGAGGTCGCCCCCCGAGGCGAGGACGGCCACCCGGTCTCCGAGCCGGACGGCCTCGTCGATGTCGTGCGTGACGAAGACGACGGTCTTGGCGAGGTCGTGCTGCAAGCGCAGAAACTCGTCCTGGAGGCGCTCGCGGACGATCGGGTCGACTGCGCCGAACGGCTCGTCCATGAGCAGCACCGGCGGGTCGGCCGCCAGGGCGCGGGCGACCCCGACGCGCTGGCGCTGGCCGCCGGAGAGCTGGTGGGGGTAGCGGTCGGCGTACGTCGCCGGATCGAGGCCGACCATCTCGAGGAGCTCGTCGGCGCGTGCCCGGGCGCGCTTGCGGGACCACCCCAGCAGCGTGGGCACCGTGGTGACGTTCTCGCGGATCGACTGGTGCGGGAACAGGCCGACCTGTTGGATGACGTACCCGATGCCGCGCCGCAGCTCCACGGGATCGGCGCGGGTGACGTCCTCGCCGTCGATCAGGATCCGCCCTGACGTCGGCTCGATCAGGCGGTTGATCATCTTGAGCGTGGTCGACTTGCCGCAACCGGAGGGGCCGACCAGGGCGACCAGGGAGCCGCGCGGCACGGAGAGCGACAGGTCGCGTACGGCGACGGAGCCGTCGGCGTACTGCTTGCCGACGCCGTCCAGCACGATCATCGCGGCCTCGGTACGGTGCATGTCGTGAGCCTAGCCGCCGGGGTCCTGCCGCACGCAGTGGTCGCCGCGGACCCGCCGTGCTACTCGCGCGCGGTCAACGCGTGGGTGTGCCCGGAGTACGTGACCCGCTACGCGCCCGAGCTGTGGGACGCGACGGTGCAGCACATCCTGCTGACGGTCGCCTCCGTGGTGCTCGGGTTCGTGCTGGCGGTCGCGCTGGCGCTCGTGGCACGCCGCCGGGCGAGGCTGAGGTCGGTGCTGCTGGGCAGCACGACCCTCGTCTACACGATCCCGTCGCTGGCCATGTTCTCCCTGCTCGCCCAGGCGACCGGGCTGAGTGCGACGACGGTCGTGATCGGGCTCGCCCTGTACTCGCTGTCGATCCTGGTCCGCAACGTGCTGGCCGGCCTCGACGGCGTGCCGGACGAGGTCGTCGAGGCCGCCACCGGCCTCGGGTACGGGCGCGTACGCCTCCTGCTGCGCATCGAGGCGCCCCTCGCGCTGCCGGTGGTGATGGCCGGGCTGCGGGTCGCCACGGTCTCGACGGTCGCCCTGGTGACGCTGGGGACGATCGTCGCGTACGGCGGCCTGGGCAACATGCTCGCCAACGGGCTCGACGACAGCTTCAAGGCGCAGGTGCTGACCACCAGCGTGCTGTGCGTCGTCCTCGCGGTCGTGCTCGACCTGCTGATCGTGGCGTTCACGCGGCTCGTGACGCCGTGGACGCGGGGGGCGGCGGTGTGAACGAGTTCGGCGAAGCGATCTCCTTCCTGCTCGACCCCGCGAGCTGGGAGGGCACCAACGGGCTGTGGGACCAGCTCACCCAGCAGGTCCTCCTGACCCTCACCGCGCTGGTCGTCGTGCTGGTGGTCGGCCTTCCGCTCGGCCTCTGGCTCGGGCACCGTGGGCGCGGCGGCACCTTCGCGATCAACGTCTCCAACATCGGGCGCGCGATCCCCGTCTTCGCGGTCCTCGGGCTTCTGTCGCTCGGGCCGCTCGGCACGGACACCCTGGGGCCGTACGGTCGCGCCGGCCTGGCGACGCTGGTCGCACTCATCCTGTTCGGACTGCCTCCGGTCATCACCAACGCGTACGTCGGCGTGCGCGAGGTGGACCCCGAGATCGTGGAGGCGGCTCGTGGCACGGGCATGAGCGAGTGGCAGGTGTTCCGGAGCGTGGAGCTGCCCCTGGCGTCGCGGCTGGTCGCCAACGGTGTGCGTCTCGCGGTCGTCCAGCTGTGGGCGACGGCGACGATCGCAGCCCTGGTCGCCGGCCCGGGACTGGGAAACACGATCACGTACGGGTTCAGCAACGGCGACTACCAGTACGTCATCGGCGGCGCGATCCTCGTCGCCGTCGGGGCTCTCGTCCTGGAGGGCCTGGCGGCCCTCGCCGAACGACGCGTGGACCCGATGCGCCGTGTCCGAGGTAGCCGCCATGATGGTCTGGTCCAGACACCGCAGTTCGACGCACCATCGACAGACACCGCGGCCACAAGGTCGTGACGGAAGGGATCCGATGAACTCCACGACACTGCGCCGCGCCCGCCGCGGCGCTGCCTCGCTCGCCGCAGTGGTCGCGCTGATCGCGCTGCCGGCGTGCGGCGGTGACGACGGTGACTCCGACAACGGCTCAGGCGGTGAGTCCAAGGGCTCGCTCACGCTGTCCGGCCAGAACTTCACCGAGATGCAGATCCTCGCCGAGCTCTACACCCAGGTGCTCGAGAACGAGGGCTACGACGTCACCCAGAAGCTCGTCGACACCCGCGACATCTACATGGCGCAGCTGACCGACAACAACGTGCAGGTCGTCCCCGAATACCTCTCGGGCATCGGTGACTTCCTCAACAAGCAGGCCAACGGTGACACGGCGGAGCCGGTGACGAGCAACAACGTCGAGGAGACCGTGGCGGCGGTCGGCGCGCTGGCGGAGACGGCGGGTGTGACCCTGCTCGAGCCGGCTGAGGCGACCGACCAGAACGCGTACGCCGTCACCAAGGACTTCGCCGACGAGCACTCGTTGTCGACGCTGTCCGACCTCGGCGCGAGCGGCCTCCCGGTCAAGCTCGCGGCCGCACCCGACTGCAAGGACCGGCAGGACTGCGGCAAGGGGCTCCAGGAGGTCTACGGCATCGACCTGACCGAGATCCTCCCGCTCGGCTTCGGCAGCCGCGAGGGCAAGGACGCGGCCACCAGCGGTGAGGTGCAGCTCGTCCAGGTCGCGACGACCGACGGCGCACTCGAGGACGACGGCCTGGTGCTGCTCGAGGACGACAAGGGCCTGCAGCCCGCTCAGAACCTCATCCCGGCGGTCAACACCGAGTGGCTCGCCGACAACGAGGACGCCGCATCGGCGCTCAACGCGCTGTCCGCGAAGCTCACGACCGACAAGCTCGCCGACATGAACGTCGCCGTGGACGTCGACCGCGAGAAGCCGACGGACGTCGCCCAGCAGTTCCTCGAGGACGAGGGGCTGCTCGGCTAGCACCGACGGTCAGCGGCCCTCTGCCTCCTCGTCCAGACGGACGAGGAGGCAGGGCCCGCCGACGAAGATCCCGCCGTCGATGTCCAGCGCCAGGCCGTCCGCGTAGACCAGCGGCTCGTCGTCGGGTGACACCCCTCCGCCGCGGATGAGCGCGCAGATCGTGTGCCCGTGCACGATCCGGCTGCCCCCGAGCTCGTCCAGCACGCGCCGGGCGACCCCGGGTCCGTCGGCTCCCGCGAACGCCATCCGCGTGGTCAGGCGGCGCCACATCTCCCACCAGGTGTCGAGGTCGGGCATGCGGAGCTCCGCCCGGACGGCGGCGTTGATCTCGTCGACCGTGCCGCCCCACTCGAGGTACTCCACGGTGTCGGAGTGCAGGAGCAGGTGGTCGGCGTCCTCCCCGATCGCGGGCCGGGTCGTCAGCCAGTCGAGGATCTCCTCGTCGAGGCCTTCCAGATCGGTGACGACACCGCCGTTCCCGGCCCAGTTCGGCTCGAACGCGTAGCGCGGGTCGCTCGGCACCGGCATCGCCCCGTACCGGTGCATCCCGAGCAGCAGGATCTCGTGGTTCCCCAGGAGCGCTGTCGCTGCTCCGCCGGCCTCGGCCGCCTCCTGCTCGAGGCGTCGCGCCAGCCTGATGACGCCGATCCCGTCAGGGCCGCGATCGACGTAGTCCCCGAGGAGCCACAGCCGTGCGTCGCCACCGGACCAGTGCTCGCTCTCGTCGATGAGCCCGGCGTCCGTCAGGGCCGCGACGAGGACGTCGCGGTGCCCATGGATGTCGCTGACCGCCCACACGTCGCCCACGCTTGGGACCTTAGGGCGCGTGGCGCGAGTCGGCCCGTCGAAGCACCTCGCCCGTCGGTGCCTCAGCGTCCACGCGTACTGCCCGTCGGTGGCTCAGCGTCCACGACATACTGCCCGTCGGTGGCTCAGCGTCCACGCGTACGGCGCGGGTGGACGCTGAGGCACCGATGCGCGGCAGCGGCGGGCACCGATGCGCGGCAGCGATGCGCGGCAGCGACGGGCAGCGACGGGAGCGAGCGGGCTACTTGTCGATGTCGCCGACGACGAAGAACATCGAGCCCAGGATCGAGATCAGATCCGCCACGACCGCGCCGCGCACCACCTCGGGCAGGACCGCGATGTTGTTGAACGACGCCGACCGCAGCTTGAGCCGCCACGGCGTCTTCTCGCCCCGCGAGACGAGGTAGTAGCCGTTGATCCCGAGCGGGTTCTCGGTCCAGGTGTACGTGGAGCCCTCCGGCACCTTGACGATCTTCGGGAGCTTGACGTTCACGGGGCCCTGCGGCAGCTCGCGCATCCGCGCGACGCACGCGTCGACCAGGTCGAGCGACACCCGGACCTGCTCCAGCAGGCACGCGAACCGCGCGTAGCTGTCTCCCTCGGTCCGGGTGACCACGCGCAGCGCGCCGTCGGCGATCAGCTCCGGGTAGGCGAGGTACGGCTGGTCGCGGCGCAGGTCGAGGTCGAGTCCCGACGCGCGGGCGATCGGGCCGGAGACGCCGTACGCCTGGGCGAGCTCGGTCGACAGCACCCCCACCCCGCGGGTCCGGGCGACGAAGATCTCGTTGGTGAGCAGCAGGTCCTCGATCTGCCCGAGACGACTGCGTACGGCGGTGGTGGCCGAGCCGACCCGGCCCAGCCATCCTGCGGGCAGGTCCTCCTTCAGGCCGCCGACGCGGTTGAACATGTAGTGCATCCGCCCGCCGGAGATCTCCTCCATCACCTCCTGGATCGTCTCCCGCTCGCGGAACGCGTAGAAGATCGGCGTGATCGCGCCGATCTCCAGCGGGTACGAGCCCAAGAACATGAGGTGGTTGAGGATCCGGTTCAGCTCGGCGAGGAGGGTACGGGCCCAGGTCGCCCGCTCGGGAACCTCGAGGCCGAGCATCCGCTCCACCGCGAGCACGACCCCGACCTCGGACGAGAACGCCGACAGCCAGTCGTGGCGGTTGGCGAGGACGATGATCTGGCGGTAGTCCCGAACCTCGAAGAGCTTCTCGACACCGCGGTGCATGTAGCCGACGATCGGCTCGCAGTCGACGATCCGCTCGCCGTCGAGGGTGAGGCGGAGCCGCAGGACGCCGTGCGTCGCCGGATGCTGCGGCCCGACGTTGAGGACCATGTCCGTCGTGTCGATGTCGACTCCGCCGCCGCGCTCGTGGCCGAACCCGGCCGAGCCGGCGCCCACACCGACGGTCAGCGTGCGGGGCGGGTGCGCGTCGTCGCTCGACATGCCGCTCAGCCTAGCGGCGCAGACGTCGCGGGCGAGCGCAGAAGGGTCTGACCCAAGACGTGCCACAATAGAGCCGCGTTCGGGGGGACGCACCCTACATCTATCGGGAGAGATCGTGCTGACCCTTGCAACAATTGCCCCGCGCCGTGCGCTGGCCGGGCTGATGGCCGTCCTGCTCGCCGTCGGGATCCTCGCCGCAGCGCCCGCCGCCAGTGCCGCGACCACGCTGACGTACGTCGGCGACGAGCTGAGCCTTGCGGAGTGGAAGAGCGTCTACCTGGCCGTCGAGGTCGGCGACGGCGACGCGACGGGCGCGGCGACCGCCACCGTCGCCGGCAAGACGTACGCCTTGAAGCGCTCGACGTCGACGGTCCAGCAGAACCGTTACGAGCTGTGGGCCACCGACGTCCCGGTGGGCGTCCACACCGTTCGCGCGACGTTCACTCCGGCGACGGGCTCCCCGGTCACCACAGAGGGCGTGCTCGAGGTCGACGGGCCTCTGCTGTACCCGACGGCGACACCGCCGAGGGGGAGCGGTGTGGCTGACCGCGAGATCGGCCTGCAGTGGCAGGTGAGCCCGACCCTGCGGTCGCTGGTGCTCGCCGAGGGCGGGACGATCACGTTCGGCAGCGGCGCCAAGCAGGACACCGAGGACCCGACCGCCGTGCGGTTCCCGATCGTCGACACGACGAAGGCGGCTGCGTTGCACCGTGTGGTCTTCGGAGGGACGGTGCGGTTCACGAGCCCGAAGCGCGACGTGACCGTCAGTGACGTGCGTCAGGTCGAGACGAGCCGGACCGCGAAGGGCAGCACGTTCGTCCTCCAGGCCGACGTCACCTACCGTCACCCGGGCGTGCCGACCCGCACCGTACAGGGCCTGACCGTCGCGAATCTCGTGGACGGGATCGGCGGTGCCGGCGACCCCTGGTACGCCGACGCCAGCACCTTCAAGGCAGCGGCGACCGCGGCCGGCGCGACCGCGCTCGCCACCACGACGGGTTCCTCGCTCGGCACGACGCACTGGAGGTCGTACTGGACCGACACCCCGCCTCGCATCACGGGCCGCATGGTCGTCAACCCCGGTGCGATCTCGTACGGCCGGACCAGTCGTGTCAGCGTGACGGTCGCGCGTCCGGAGACGTACGCGACCGGCACGGTCACGTTCCGGGCCGGCAGCCGCAGTCTGGGCACCGTCCGCCTCTCGCGCGGCGCTGCGGCCGTGGCCGTCCCGGCTGGCCTGGCCGTCGGGAGCCACGCGGTGACCGCCTCGTACAAGGCCGACTACTCGCCGACGACCGCGACGGCACGCACGAGCCTGCGGATCACCAAGGCCGGCACCGTGACCAAGGCTGCGCTGGCGAAGAAGAAGGTCACCCGCAAGCAGCGCGCGAAGGTCACCGTCACGGTCGCGGGACGCGGGACGACGATCCGTCCCACCGGCACGGTGAAGATCTACGACGGCAAGAAGCGGATCAGTACGGCGACGCTGACCGTCAGCAAGCGCGGGAAGGTGACTGTGAAGCTTCCGAAGCTGAAGAAGCGCGGCAAGCACACCCTGCGCATCGCGTACGGCGGTTCGTCGGCGTTCTCCGGCTCCTCTGTCCGCGTGGTGCTCCGCGTCCGCTGACCCCGCGCCCGCAACGCCCACGCGCACGAGCACGAGCACACGAAGACTCGCAGCCGCGACCAGACAACGGTCGCGACTGCGAGTCTTCGTTGCGTACGGCGTCGTCGCTCAGCAGGTCTCGAGCGGCGTCCCCTCGGCGATGCGGAACTCATGGCGCTCGTCGAAGATCAGCGGCACGAGACCCCGGTTCGGCTGAGCGAGGCTCACGACGCGCCCGGAGGCGTTGCGGGTGGCCTTCAGGTCGTGCAGGCGCAGCGCCTGCTTGACCTCCTGGAAGGTCGCCTCCGTGATCTGGTAGCCGCACATCGGCTCAGGCTCCACCTCGCTGGAGCTGGTCGGCAGCATGTCGTCCTGCCCCGCGAAGTAGACGACGCCGCCCTGGGAGGCGCCGAGCTCCGTCTGGCGCTCGGCCGCGGCCGCAGTCTCGCGCGCCAGCGTCTCCCGGTTCTCGGCGACCATCTGCGTCGAGCCCAGTGCGCTCGCGTAGTTGGTGTCGACCCGGCGGTTGTTGAGGACACGGACATCGGCCGCCTCCTCGTCGTTCAACGGACGGGTCGCCGTCTCGCTGAGCATGCCGACGACGTTGACGAGACCGGCGTAGTTGCGCAGGATCCGGACCTGCTCGTCACCGGCGACCTGCAGGAACGGCTCCCCGTCCTTCACGTAGTGGCCGTAGATGCCGGCCGTGTAGCCCTCGCTGCGGGCCTGCGCCGCCGCGTAGTCCTCGCTCATCTCCTGGCTGAGGCCGTGGATCTGGTCGTCGACGTTGCGGTTGCGCGGCCACAGGTGCAGGAGATCGGTCCGGTAGTACTCGCTCGGACCGTACTCGTGGAGGTCGTTGAGGATGTCGGGGTTCCAGTCGCGGATCACCTTGGTGACGGCGCGGCCCTCGGGCGTCGCGAGCTCGAGGTAGTCGCGGTTGACGTCGACGCCGTCGGCGTTGCCGCGGGTGTTGGCGACCCAGCCGTCGGGGTTGGCGTTGATGAGGATCACCGTCGTACGCGCGAGGAAGCGCGTCACCGTCGCGTCGGTGCTCGTCGCGAGGTCGCGCGCCAGCTCCATGCAGGCCTCGCGGCCGGACGGCTCGTTGCCGTGCACGGAGCAGACGAACATCGCGACCGAGCCGTCGGCGGCCTCAGTCTGTGCCTTCGGTGCCGGCGAGCCGATCGAGACGAGCTGCAGCGGCCGACCCTGCGTTGTACGGCCGACGTTGCTGACCGCGACGCGCTCGCTGGACTGGTCGAGCTGTCGATAGAACTGGACGGACTGCGGGTGGGTGGTCCAGGTCGCGCCGCCGGACTTCTCGAACGGGGTCTGGAGGGCGGGGGGTGCGTCGTCCGCTGCGGCGGCGAGAGCCTTCTCGAGGGCGTCGTCGCGTTGGTCTGCGCCGGCGGTCGTGCCGCTCCCGACGAGGACTGAGGCAGCGAGCGCGGCCCCTGCGGCGGTCGCCAGGACCTTGGACCGGGATGTGAGTCGTGTCGTGCGCAAGGTGTTCCTTTCGCCGAGTGGCCGACCGTTGCGCCAAGCTTGGCGGCCACGGCGACGACCACATGAGATTTTCCTCACGTTCCCCGCACGATGAGATTCATGCAACCGGAGATTTATGAAAACTCCAGACACATCATGAGTTGCAGTGGTATAAGGCCGCCCCGCGTCCACGGCGAGACGTGACTGGTCCCGCTCGCGCACCTCCGGCACACTTGTGTGACTCAAGGCACACCTTGTCGGAGGTTCTCGATGCGCAGCACCATGCAGGACGTCCCGCTCAGCCTCGGCCGGCTCATGCAGTACGGCACGACCGCGTATGCCGACGCATCCGTCGTCACAGCCACGGCCGACGGCACGCGCACCCGCTCGTACGGCGAGGTCGGCCGTCGCGTCGCCCGACTGGCGAACGCGCTGCGCGACCTCGGCATCACCGGCGACGAGCGGGTCGGCACGTTCATGTGGAACAACGCCGAGCACCTCGAGGCGTACCTCGCGATCCCCTCGATGGGGGCGGTCCTGCACACGATCAACATCCGTCTGTTCCCGGAGCAGGTCGTCTACGTCGTGAACCACGCCGAGGACCGCGTGGTGATCGTGGACGCGTCGCTGGCGGAGCCGTTCGCGGCGATGCTGCCGGAGATGACCACCGTCACCCACGTGCTCGTCGCTCGGCCGGACACGGAGCAGGCCGACCTGTCGTCGCTCGAGGCGACGGGCAGGACGATCCTGCGCTACGAGGACGTGCTCGAGGCCGCGTCCGAGGACTTCGCGTGGCCGGAGGTGGACGAGCGTGACGCGGCCGCGATGTGCTACACCAGCGGCACCACCGGCAACCCGAAGGGCGTCGTCTACAGCCACCGCTCCGCGTACCTCCACTCGATGTCGATGGCGATGGGCGACAACGCCGGGATGGGACCCGACGACCGCGTGCTGCCCGTGGTGCCGATGTTCCACGCGAACGCCTGGGGTCTCCCGTACGCCGCGGTGCTGGTGGGCGCGTCCCTCGTCATGCCCGACCGCTGGTTGCAGGCCGAGCCGCTCGTCCGCCTGATCCAGGAGACCCGTCCCACGCTTGCGGGCGGCGTCCCGACGATCTTCAACGACGTGCTCGGCTGGATCGACGAGCACCCGTCCGACCTCAGGTCCCTGCGTGCGGTGCTCTGCGGCGGATCCGCGGTGCCGGAGTCGCTGCAGCGGGCGCTCTGGGACCGCCACGGCGTACGCATCCAGCAGGCGTGGGGGATGACCGAGACGTCGCCCGTCGCCACCTCCGGCAAGCCGCCGGTCGGGTTGAGCGACGAGGAGGCGTGGCCGTACCGGGCCGGTCAGGGGCGGCTGCTCGGCGGTGTCGAGGGACGCCTGGTCGGCGGCGACGGCGAGATCCTCCCGCACGACGGCGAGGCGGTCGGCGAGGTCGAGGTGCGTGGCCCGTGGATCACCGGCGCGTACTACCTCGACGACGACCCGGAGAAGTTCCGCGACGGGTGGCTTCGGACCGGTGACGTCGGCACGATCGACCGGCAGGGGTTCATCACGCTGACCGACCGAGCCAAGGACGTCATCAAGTCGGGTGGCGAGTGGATCTCGTCGGTCGAGCTCGAGAACGCCCTGATGGGGCACCCTGACGTCGTCGAGGCGGCGGTCGTCGGCATCCCCGACGAGAAGTGGCAGGAGCGCCCGCTCGCGACCGTCGTCGTCCGGTCCGGCGCCACGGTGACTCCCGAGGAGCTGCGGGACCACCTCGCGGGTTCGTTCGCGAAGTGGCAGCTGCCCGACGCGTGGACGTTCATCGACGCCGTCCCGCGCACCTCGGTGGGCAAGTTCGACAAGAAGGTGCTCCGCCGCCGGTACGCCGACGGCGGCCTGGATGTCCAGCACGGATGACGAACAGCACGGATGACGAACAGGGGTGAGGGCATGGGGAGGTCCAACGACCTCGAGCGGTACTTCCGGCACAACGGCGGTCGCCAGATCCACAAGTGGCTGCACTACTTCGACGTGTACGACCGCCACTTCAGCCGCTTCCGCGGGCGCCCCGTCACCGTCGTGGAGTTCGGCGTGCAGTTCGGCGGGTCCATGCAGATGTGGCAGGACTACTTCGGGCCCGAGGCGAGGTTCGTCGGTGTCGACATCGACCCGCGCTGCCGGTCCTGGGAGGACGCGCAGACCACGATCATGATCGGCGACCAGGCCGATCGCGAGTTCCTCAGGACGGTCGGCGACGCCGCGGGCACCATCGACATCCTCATCGAGGACGGCGGCCACCGACCGGCGCAGCAGATCGCCACGTTCGAGGAGCTCTACCCGCGGATGTCCACGGACGGCGTCTTTCTCATCGAGGACCTCCACACGAGCTACTGGCCGTCCTACGACGGCGGCCTCCGGAGGGAGGGGACGTTCATCGAGTACGCGAAGAACCTCACCGACGGCCTCAACGCCTACCACAGCCGGCAGCCCGACTTCGTCGTCGACGAGTTCGCGCGGACGACGCGGTCGATGCACTTCTACGACAGCATCGTCGTCTTCGAGCGTGGCGCGGTGTCGCCACCCACCCACGAGAAGACGGGTCTGGCGAGCTGGGACCCGGCGGTGCAGGCTGCGCGGGCCAGACGGGTGCAGCCCGACGACGCCCTGCACCGCCGCGTGAGGGCGGCCGTCCCGAAGCCGGTGCGTGACGCGTTCTGGAAGGCGCGTCGCAGGGTGCGGCGCGAGGTGCGTCAGCTGCGGAGGCGGGTCAGCGGATCTCGCTGACGACCCACCAGAAGTCGCCGAGCCCGCCCGCAGCGGTCAGCTCGGCAGCCTCGGAGGCCGCCGCGAGCGCGGCGAGGTAGGCGCGGGGGGCGGAGGACGCGAGCGCGAGCGGCGGACGCGCGCCGTCGATCCCCAGGTCGCGCAACGCGTCCCGCTGGCGAACCAGCGACCCTCCGACGGCGTCGGCGAGGGCGTCCACCGCGACGTGCGCGGTCACGTCGCAGGTCCCGTCGAGGACGGCGGAGACCTCCGACCCGTCGCGGTACGCGCGGATGCTGCCGTACGGCGGTCGGTCGGTCCGCAGGTGGCCGTAGTCGACCGCGATCGCCGTACCGTGCTCGAGCCGTGCCACCGCGTCCCGCCACAGTGCCTCGCGCGTGGTGCCGACCTCGGCCCGCTCACCGGCGCGGGTCGACGGCCACCACCGCTCCAGCCACGCCAGGGCCTCGGGGGTGCGCACCGGGTCGCCCAGCCGCTCGTCCCCGCTCACGGGGTCCACGAGCACCCTGCGCAGTACACCGTCGTCGTCGCGCTCGACCACGTCACAGGGGACGTTGTCGAGCAGCTCGTTCGCGAACAGCAGGCCGGACACCTGGTCGGGGAGCTCGCTGCTCCAGACGATACGTGCCGGCAGGTCGGCGGGCCGAGGCCGCAGATCGACACCGTGCAGCGCGAGCTCGCCGGGTGCGAGGGCGTCGAGCGCGGCGAGGAGCTCGCCCCGCCCCGAGCCCAGGTCCACGACCGACCGCAGGCCGTGGCGTCGTGCGTACGCCAAGATCGCGGCCGCGAACGCGCCGGAGGCGTGCACCGACGTACGGAAGTGCGCGGCCGGGGACTCGCGACGGTAGAACCCGTCGACCCCGTAGAGCGCCGCCTCCCAGGCCTCGCGCCAGTCGATCACGCCGAGACGCTAGCAGGAGGACGCCCGATGGTGTTCGATGGCGGGGTGCGTATGCGACAGCTCCGACCGACCCGGTGGTTCGGCCACGCGGATCAGCAGTCGGCCCCAGGTGACCTCGACGACCTCCGTGCCAAGCTCAAGAAGACCCAGCGTGCCCTGCGGCGTTCGCGCCGCGACCTGGCGGAGGCGGAGGCACAGCTCACTGCGGCCCGCAGCGGACTGGTGCTGCCGGACGACGTCGAGAAGGTCCTCGCCGGGGTCCGCGAGGAGAACCTCAGCTACCTGAACCCGACGTACCTCCGGACGCTCGCCCTCGCCGTCCTCGACGCCGAGCGGCGCGGGCTGCCCGGCGCCGTCGTCGAAGCCGGTACGGCCCGCGGAGGGTCGGCGATCGTGATGGCCGCGGCCAAGAGCGCTGCCCGCCCGATGTACGTCTACGACGTCTTCGGGATGATCCCGCCCCCGACCGACTCCGACGGCACCGACGTGCACCGCCGCTACGAGAAGATCACGGCCGGTGGCGCGAAGGGGATCGGCGGATCCACCTACTACGGCTACCGCGACGACCTCTATACCGAGGTCCAGGAGTCGTTCGCGCGCCACGGCAGCCCCGTCGAGTCGTCCTCGGTCGAGCTCGTCAAGGGCCTCTTCGCGGACACGATCACGCTCGACGAGCCCGTCGTCCTCGCCCACCTCGACGGCGACTGGTACGAGTCGACGATGACCTGCCTCGAGCGGTTGGCACCCCTGATCGTGCCTGGCGGGCGCATCATCCTCGACGACTACTACGCCTGGTCCGGCTGCCGCACGGCCGTCGACGAGTACTTCGAGGGCCGCGCCGGCTGGCGTCGCGAGGAGCGCGCCAAGCTCCACCTCGTGCGCGAGACCCCCGGCGCATAGGCGGGTCCGGTCAGCTCGCGGGTCGCGCCGGCGTCAGCGCTTCAGCTCGGCCAGCCTGCCGGACGCGAGGTGGAACTCGCGGCTGGTGTTCTGCCAGACCACTACGAGCCGTGCACTGCCCGCCGCGTCGGCGACCGGTGCGAGCGCCGACGCGGGCACGTGGCCGCTCAGCCGGAGGGCCCCGGATCGCCGGGCAACCTTCAGCGGCGTGCTCACGACCTCGGCGGTCTCGTCGACGATGAGGTCCAGCGACGCACTCACGCTCTGGGGTCCTGGGCGCGGCCCTTTGCCGAGCAGGGAGACCGTGGCCTGGAACGGGAGGCCCGACGACCACGGGAGGCGCGACCTCCCGAGCGACGCGCGGACCAGCTTGCTGCCCACCAGCTTGGTCCGTGAGCCTGCCTGCTCGTGCACGCGCGCGAGGACGTCGACCCACCGGGGGAAGATCTGCTCGGGAGAGTGCTCGTCCGCGCGGTGGCGTGCCGCCACGCCCATCTTCTCGACGAGTGCGGGGTCGTTCGCCATCTCCACCATCCGTGCTGCGAGGCGGTGGAAGTCGCCCTCGTCGACGAGGAACCCGGTGACGCCGTCGGTGATCTGCTCGCGCATGCCGTACTTCACGTCGTAGCCCAGGACCGGGCACCCGCTGCTCATCGCCTCGAGCGTGCCCAGCGGGAAGCCCTCGTGGCTGCTCGTGACCATGAGCGCCGTCGCCGAGCGCAGCTTCTCGCGCGCCCGGGGGTCGTACCCGTAGAAGGTGACGTGGTCGGAGACGTCGAGCTGACGCGCCAGGCCCTCGAGGTGCTCGCGCTGGCGGCCGTCGCCGTACACGCTCAGCCTGGCCTCGGGGACCGAGCGTCGCGCGACCGCGAAGGCCCGCAGCGCGTGGCCGACCCGCTTCTGGCGCTCGAGCCGTGCGAGGACGACGAACTCCGCCCGGTCGCGCTCGGCGAGGCCGGGGCTCTCCACAGGAATGACGGGGTTGGGGACCGTGAACAGGTTGTTGGTGGGCCCGAAGCGCCACGCCACGTCCTGGCGGTGCCGGTCGGTGAGGAGGACCAGTCCGTCGAGTCGGTCGATGTGGTCGAAGACGCGGCGGAAGGTCTCCAGCACGGGCCGGTCCCACCGGTAGTCGGGGGTCGTGTGCGGGTTGTGGACCACCTCGAGGACACGGAACCGGCTCGACCGCAGCCGCATGAGGAGGGAGCCGGTGTACCTGCTGTCGGTGACGACGAAGACCTCGCCGGTCGGGACCAGGTCCGTGAGCCAGGTCCGGACCATGCTGCGCCGGTGGCGCCACGTCCGGACCACTCTCTCGCGATGGTCGACGAGCGTGAACGGGGTCGTTCCGTCCTCGAGGGGTGCGCGCATGAAGACGGAGCCGTCGGGACGGAGGTGGTCGGTGACCACGATCGATCCGGCGGCGTCGACGTGGTGCCGTCGGGCCGGCGCGCCGTCCGGTCCGGGCTCGTCACGAGTCGTCGTCCCGGGGACCCGGGGGAGGCGCTTCGAGCCGGTGCCCAGGTCCGCGGGGGCCCGGTCTCGGTAGAACTCGAAGAGATTCACGAAGTCAGCCGGGTCGTGCAGCTTCCCCTGCTCGAACAGCGTACGGCGGACCTCGGCGTAGTCGGGGTAGTCGTCGTAGGTCGCGACCAGCGAGCGCCTGCCGCCGAGCTCCGACAGCATCCTCGCCCGCATCAGCATGGCGCCGGTGCGCCCGCCCTTGTTGAGCCGGACCCGGGCGGCGAGAGCGATGTAGGTGCCATCGGGGAGTGCGGACACGGGCTCTCGGCCGTCCCGTGCCATCCTGTTGCTCGTCACGCCGCTAGCGTAGGGGTGCCAGCCGTCAGTCACCGGCACTTGCGCGCACCAGATTCCAAACGCCAGATGTCGGGAGTGTGAATGACCACGACGACCCCCCGTCGGATCCGCCGCAGTGCACGGCGATGGGCGGCCCGGCTGCGCCGGGTGCCCGTGATCTCGACGCTCATCCCGCAGGCGCGTCCGGCGAGTCGTCGCCCGACCGCCCCGCCGACGACAGTCCACGCGGTCGACGCGTACGAGGCGGGCAACCTCGGACTCGCCTGGGCTCGGTTCGCGGACGTCCCCGCTGCCGACTGGCGTCGCTGGGCGCTCGAGGAGTACCTGCGGTCTGGGCTCGCCCACGACCGCGACCGCGTGGTCGCGGACCTGCGCGACCTGGCCACCGACCCCGCGATCAGGCTGTCGCCTGCGTCGTGGGACGTCGCTGTCGGGCTGGCCTTCGCCGAGGGCGAGAGCGACCTCGCTCGCACGCTGTTCGCCCGCTTCGACGATGCGGTCTCCACGCGGGCCCGCGCCGGTCGTCGCGTGCGCGAGTCGCGGGACTGGATGCGTGACTGGGTCCAGCGCGACCCCGTCTCGGCCTCGGCGCCGGCGGTCCCGCCGGGCACCGTCTCCTTCGCCGTCCTCGCGTACGGCCACCCCGGCCGCCGTCGTGCGTCGGCCAACATCGGCGACCACGTCCAGAGCCTGGCGATGCTCGGCCACGTGGTTCGCCGCAGCAAGCTCCGCTTCGCGGGCGACGAGCGTCTCGCCGCTGCGCTCACCGAGCTCCAGGGCCGGGTCCCCGAGCGGATGCGCCACGACACCACGGACGCCGACGTCTCCGTCATCACCGTCGACCGCGACGCCTCCGCCTACGCCGCCGTGCCGCCGCAGACCTGGACGATCGCCTTCGGCTGGTACATGCACGCCCTGTTCGGCACCAGCCGGTACGGCCTCCCGTTCCACGCGAACCTCCTGCCGGTGTTCGTGTCGTTCCACTGCAGCAAGCGCGATCTGCTGAACCCCGAGGTCGTCGACTACCTGCGACGCCACGGGCCGATCGGCTGCCGTGACTGGACGACGGTGGATCTCCTGCTGTCGATGGACGTCCCGGCGTTCTTCTCGGGCTGCGTGACGACCACGGTCAGCACCGTCTTCCCCGACCTCGCCGAACGCCCGGCGGCAGACGCCCCCCGCGCGTACGTCGACGTTCCCGCGGACCAGGTGCCGGAGGGCGGGGTCACGTACCGTCACGGCGACGACCGCATCCGGACCACCCCGTTCGTCGACAACCTGCGTCGCGCGGCGGCGCTGCTGGAGACCTACCGGACCCAGCACAGCGGGCTGGTCACCAGCCGCCTCCACGCCTACCTGCCGGCTCGGTCGCTGGGCATCGACGCGGAGTTCGTCCCGCCGAAGCCGTCGGACCCGCGCTTCGCCGGGCTCACGCCGATGGACGACCAGCGGCTCTCCGACATCCGGACCGGCATCACGGGGCTCCTGGAGCCCGTCCTGGACGCGATCCTGGGGGGTGCCGCGCCGGACGACGTCTACGCGCTGTGGCGGACCGTGACGGCCGACCGCGTGGCACAGGCGCGTGCCCGCCACGACGCCCCCGCAGCCACCGCCGCACGGACGCGCCCGCTGCCCGCCGTGATCGACCGCCGTACGCTGTCGCCGCTGGCCGCGACCGACGCGCCGGCCAGGACCGCGCTGGATCGCGAGGAAGTGGTCGTGCTGGTCGGCCGGGGCGGTGGCACCGGGACGGCCGACCAGGTCGGGCCCCTGATCGCTTCGCTGGCCGAGCACAGCCGGCACTCCGCCCGGGTGACGCTCGTCGGCCCCGGAGCCGGAAACGTGGACGTGGCGGCAGAGCCCGACCTCGAGGTGCGACGGATCGAGACGGACGGCAGTGTCGTCGACGTCTTCCTGACGCTGCCGGACCTGCTCCCCGACGTCGATCGCGCCGTCATGCTCACCACGGCGGCGGTCGTGGACCGTGACCTTGCGCCGCTCGCAGCGCTCGACCTCGAGGGGCACCTGTTCGCGGCCCCGACCACGCTGGACCGCCGTCGTTCGAGCGGGTTCGGTGTGATCGAGACCGCCGCGGTGCGCCTCGGCGCGAAGGTCGACCGCTCGACCGAGCTGCGCCGCATCGCCTACCAGGCTCACACCTTCGACTTCGACGCGTTCGACGTCGACGTCCTCGTGGCCGACCTGGCAGCGATGCGGGGCTCCGCCGCGGTCGCCGCGGCCCCCGCGCTCGTCGAGGCGTACGGCCTGCGGCTGCGCGAGGTGCTCCACGTCCTGGCCGGACCGGACCGTGCGGTCGTGCCGGCGGAGTACGCGGCTCAGGCCAGGTAGGCGTCCAGCGACTCGCTCACCGGCGTCGGCACGAAGCCGGTCGCCTCGATCTTCGTCAGGTCGAGCACCGAGTGCCGGGGCCGGGGGGCGAGGACCTTGCCCTCGCCGTACGCCTCGGTGGAGGTCGGCGTGACGTCGTCGGCGCTGCGACCGCAGCGGACGAAGACCTCGCGCGCGACGTCGTACCAGGACGTCGGGTCGCCGGCCCCGCTGAGGTTGTAGGTGCCGTACGCGGGCCGCGTGTCGAGCAGGTGGACGATGCCCCGCGCCAGGTCGGCGGTGAAGGTCAGGCGCCCGACCTGGTCGTCGACGACCGCCGGGCTGATGCCGTCGCCGGCGAGGCGGGCCATCGTGCGGACGAAGTTGGCCCCGTCCCCGATCACCCAGCTGGTGCGTACGACGTAGTGGCGCGCGATCGTCGCGACCACGGCGTCGCCGGCCGCCTTGCTCTGCCCGTACACGCCGAGCGGCGAGAACGGCTCGGACTCGTCGTGCACGTCGCGGGTGCCGTCGAAGACGTAGTCGCTGGAGACGTGCACCACCGTGAGCCGGTGCTTCGCGGCGACCGCAGCCAGGTGGACCAGGGCTGTCGCGTTGGCCGACCACGCGTCGCGTCGGCCGTCCGGGGTCTCGGCGGCGTCGACGGCCGTGTACGCGGCGGCGTTGACGACGGTGTCGTAGCGCGACCAGTCGACGGCCGCGTACGCGGCGGCGTCGGTCATGTCGAAGGTGTCGAGGTCGACCGCGTCGGCCTTCGGGAGGACCTCGCGCAGGGCCCGCCCCAGCTGGCCGTAGCCCCCGAGGATCAGCGTGCGTCGTGGCTCCATCGGCGTCACGTCGGCGAGCAGCGGGTTGTTGCGGTCCTTCTCGGACACCTCGGCGTCGGCGATCGGGATCGGCCATGCGATCGCCAGCGCCGGGTCGTCCAGCGCCACGGCGGTGTAGGTGACGTCGGGCCGCCAGTGCTCGTTGACGAGGTAGGCGTAGGTCGTCCGGTCCTCGAGGGCCTGGTACGAGTTGCCCACGCCGCGCGGCACGAAGACCGCGACACCGGGGTGCAGGTCGACGGTCGCCGTGGTGCCGAAGCCGGGTCCGGGCCGCAGGTCCACCCAGGCGCCGAACGCCCGTCCGGTCATCAGCGACACCAGCTTGTCCCACGGCTCGGCGTGGATGCCGCGCGTCGCGCCGGCGCTCGCGTTGAACGAGACGTTGTTCTGGACGGGTCCGAAGTCGGGCAGCCCGAGCTCCAGCATCTTCTCGCGCTGCCAGTTCTCCTTGAACCAGCCGCGGCTGTCCCCGTGCAGGGGGAGGTCGACGACGAGCAGCCCGTCGATCGGCGTCGTCCGCAGGGAGAGGCCCGAGGTCACTGGCCCGCCTCGGCGTAGCGCGCCTCGACCGCGTCCTTGCTGGGACGCCACCACGCCTCGTTGGCGCGGTACCAGTCGATCGTCGCGGCCAGGCCGGAGCGGAAGTCGGTGAACTGCGGAGCCCAGCCGAGCTCCGTGCGGAGCTTCGTGGAGTCGATCGCGTAGCGCATGTCGTGACCCGGTCGGTCGGTCACGAGGTCGTACGCGTCGGTCGGCTGACCCATCAGGTCGAGGATCGTCTCGACGACGTCGCGGTTGGTCTCCTCGCCGTCGGCGCCGATCAGGTAGGTCTCACCGATCCGGCCCCGCTCGAGGATCGCCCACACCGCGCTCGAGTGGTCGGCGGTGTGGATCCAGTCGCGGACGTTGAGGCCCTCGCCGTACAGACGCGGACGGCGGCCGTCGAGAACGTTCGTGATCTGGCGCGGGATGAACTTCTCGATGTGCTGGTACGGGCCGTAGTTGTTGGAGCAGTTGCTGATCGTCGCAGCCACGCCGAACGACCGGACCCACGCGCGGACGAGGAGGTCGGAGCCGGCCTTCGTCGAGGAGTACGGGCTGGACGGGTTGTACGGGGTGGTCTCGGTGAAGCGCGCCGGGTCGTCGAGCTCGAGGTCGCCGTAGACCTCGTCGGTCGAGACGTGGTGGAAGCGCGTCCCGTGACGGCGCACCGCCTCCAGCAGCGTGAACGTGCCGACGAGGTTGGTGCGGACGAACGGGCTCGGGTCGTTGAGGGAGTTGTCGTTGTGCGACTCTGCGGCGAAGTGGACGACCGCGTCTGCCTCGGCGACCAGCGGGTCGACCACGTCGGCGTCGGCGATGTCGCCGACGACGAGGTCGACGCGGTCACCGGGAAGGCCGTCGATGGCCTCCCGGCTCGCCGCGTACGTCAGGTTGTCGAGCACGGTCACCGACGCGTCGGTGCTGTCGACGACGTGGTGGACGAAGTTCGAGCCGATGAAGCCGGCGCCGCCGGTGACGAGGATGCTGCGCACGCGAGGAGTCTAGCGAGTTCGGTGGGCGCCCACGCCTCATCGCAGCAGACGGCGCAGCGCCCATGACCGCCGACGCAGGTTGAATGTGAAGTCGTCGGCGAAGGCCGCCCGGTACTTCGTCAGGTCCGGTGCTGACCGCTGCGTGCGACCCCAGAAGTAGTGAACGTCCTGCCCTTGCGCCGCGGCGATCAGGGCTTCGTTCTGGGCGAGGTATCCGTCCCCAGCGATGAGGATCACCCGGGCCTGCGGCGCGTACGCCATGGTGAACATCCCACTGCCGGCGTATCCGGCGATGATCCGCGCTTGTGAGAAGAGGGCGACCTGCTCGTCGAAACGGTACTGCTCGGGCCGCAGGACCGTGAAACCGTGGCTCGCGAAGAAGGCCTCGATCTGTGCCTGCTCCCGGGGGACCCGCCGACGTCCGCGCGCGATGAAGATGCGCTCCGAGCGGATCGGAGGCACGACGTCGTCGAAGCCCGCGTGGATGCGGGCCCACGTCTCAGTGACCTCCGGCGCGACGAAGCGCGGATTCTCGAACTCGGGGTCGGCGGCGTACAGGGTGTCTACCTCGAGCGCCTGGTCGCTCGGCTGCACCACGAGTGTGGTGCTGTCGATGCCGTAGGCGTCGAGGATCATACGGAGGAAGCCAGGCGCATCGTGCTGCCCAGGACGCAGACTGACGATGGGACGGAGGTCGGGGTGCTCCTGCCGAGCACGGTCCCATCCCCACAAGCGGGAGACCACCTCGGTGCACACGTGCCCGAAATGGCCAGGGAACTCCGTGTCGAGGTAGTAGAGAGGTCCGTTCCAGCGATCCTGGGTGGTGGGTTCCCACTCGGGCCGTGTCGCGGCGGTGTGCACTCCGGAGCGGATCATCGACCGGTGGTGAAGGCGCCGCGAGTGCTGATGGCGAAACGTGTCGGGCAGCCAGTAGTCACCGAATCGGAGCCGTTGACGAGGGTAGGCGACGACATCGTGATAGCGCCGGAGCTCCAGCTCCGGCACGGCGATGTCGCCGGCAACGACATCTGGACCCCGGCCGTGCGTCCTTATCCGGCCGCGAGAGGTGAACTCCCGTGCCGGGCGCCTGACGAGGGTCTCGAGCGGGTTGTCGTCACCGAAGCGCGCGGCAAGCACGGGCGCGGCCTCGGCGGACCTCAGGGCCGCTGTGAGTGCCAGTCGCTTGGTGACCAACGCAAGGTCGTCGTAGAACCTCACGTCGTCCAGCGAGAGGGCAAGGGCGTCGGTCCACGTCGTCCAGCCATTTTGCGGCAACGGGAGGTGTGACTTCGCGAGGGCTTTCTCGAGCACCACGCGGGCTGAGGTCTCCGGGGATGCGCCGCGCCTGTCGCGGCCCTCGCGGTCGACCTGCTCGATGGCGAGAAGACCCCCAGCCGCCACGAAACCCTGATGACGGCGGATGCTCCCGATGCGGCGACTGGACCGCGTGGCGTGCCCCAGGACCAGCAGCCCGGGTCGCGGAGTCGTGAGGAGGACCGCGTCCCGATCCTTGGCGGAACGACAGGGATGAACGATGACGTTCGCGGGTGTCGAGGCGTCGGCTGTCGACGACCATGCGGCTGCGTCACCGTGGGCGAGCAGGTGGACGGTCGCCGCAGGGAACCGCTCCGCGAAAGTGCTCGCGGTGTCTATCCCGCCCCGGCCGAGCACGAGGGCGATCGTCTCGGGGAACTCGCGAAGCTTCGCGAGCGCTTCCTCGTACGCGGCGAGGTAGCCGAGGCTGTCGGAGGACTGGCGCGCCCCACGGCGTCGACCGATCTCGTCCAGCGTCTCCTCTTCCATGGCGCACATTGTGCCGCGCGAACGGGTCGTTCGGGACAGGCCGAGCGGCGGGGCCCGTACGATCTGCGCATGAGGGGCATCATCCTGGCTGGCGGCACCGGCTCTCGCCTGCACCCGATCACGCTCGGCACGAGCAAGCAGCTCGTGCCCGTGTACGACAAACCGATGATCTACTACCCGCTGTCGACCCTGATCCTCGCAGGGATCCGCGACATCCTCGTGATCACGACCCCCGAGGACGCTTCCCAGTTCAACCGTCTGCTCGGCGACGGCTCGCGGTTCGGCGTCGCCATCACTTACGTCGTGCAGCCGCGGCCGGAGGGCCTTGCGCAGGCTTTCCTCCTCGGCGCCGACCATGTCGGCAGCGACAACGTCTCGCTCGTGCTCGGCGACAACATCTTCTACGGGGCGGGGCTCGGGACCCAGCTCGCCCGGTTCCACGACCTCGACGGGGCTGCGGTCTTCGGCTACCAGGTGACCGATCCCACCGCGTACGGAGTGGTGGAGTTCGATGAAGACGGTCGCGCGCTGTCGCTGGAGGAGAAGCCAGTGAGGCCGAAGAGCAGCTATGCGGTCCCGGGCCTCTACTTCTACGACAACGACGTCGTGGAGATCGCTCGCGGGCTTCGCCCGTCTGCCCGAGGTGAGCTGGAGATCACCGACCTGAACCGGGTCTACCTGGACGAGGGTCGCCTTCAGGTCGAGATCCTGCCGCGCGGGACGGCGTGGCTCGACACGGGGACGTTCGACTCGCTCAACGACGCGTCGAACTACGTACGGACGATCGAGAGCCGTCAGGGCCTCAAGGTCGGATGCCCCGAGGAAGTGGCGTGGCGCATGGGCTTCCTCAGCGACGACGAGCTGCGCGAGCGGGCCGAGCCACTGGTGAAGAGCGGCTACGGGGACTATCTGCTGAGCCTGTTGGAGTCCAAGGACCTCAGCCGTTGAGCCGTCTCCGCCGTGTGATTCGGCGCCTACGCCCGCGCCCGCCCATGCGTTTCGCTCCTCCGCGCGCCGAGACCGAGGCCGTGGTCGTGCTCGCGAGTGCCCGGTGCCAGGACCGGGGCTCGCTGGTCCTGCGTGGATGGGCCTACGTCGACGGTGCGGAGGCGCTCGCGGTGGTTTCGGTCGTCGCCGTCGGGGGCGTCGGTCAGGTGGTCGCCGACGGGGCTGCCTCACGCGTGCACGATGACTCGGCCGACCTGTACCCCGGAGACAAGCGGGTCTCGCATGCTGACGCCGCGTTCGAGGCGGAGGTCGACCTGACGACGTGGCGCGGAGCCGGCCGGGTCGTCATCGAGGTCGTCTCGTGCGACGGGGGCCAGCTCGTCCGTCGCCCGTTCACGATTCGTCCGCCTGGCTCTGCTGCGAGGCACCTGCGTGCCTCGGGGGCGCAGGACGGATTCAACGTCAAGCTCGGCTGGTCCGATGTCGAAGGACTGGAGCTGACCAAGGTTGGGGTGAAAGCGACGCTGTCACAGGTGGAGGCGGTCGGCGAGACACTGCACGTCGAGGTCAGGACGGGTCCTGGCGCCGATCTGGCCCTGATCGGCGACGGCACGGGTGCTCGACCCCGGCGGGTCACCACGGTGGTCGGCAGGGTCGGGAGTGCCTCCCTGACAGCCGCTGACGCGTCGTCAGCTCGTCAGACCTTGGTGACGGTCGGCGCCGATGGATCGATCGCCCGCGTCGTCGTCCCGGCAGGGTGGTCGTCCGGCGACGCGGTCGCCGACGGAGGCCTGCGCCTCGTTCCGCGACCGTCTGGAGCGGTGGAGCTGAGGCGAGGACCGGTTCTCGCCGTGTCCGCGCTCGAGGCCACCGCGTCGAGCATCATGGTCACGGGCCGAGCCGAGGGGCTCCCGGACGGTGCGGTCCTCGAGGTACGGGGTTCCCGCGCACGGGTCGAGGTCGAACTCGACCTGGTGCGAGGGGAGACGACCGTCGTGATCCCCACGACTGTCAGCATCTGGCAGGGCAGGAGGGTCCCGCTGCCCTCTGGCCGCTACCAGGTCTGGGTGGTGTCGGAGGACGGGGAAGCACCGGTGGAGCTCGACGACGGACTCGTCGACTCGCTCGGGACGTGGGAGGACTCCGAAGCCGTTCGCGTGCGTGTCCTGCGCGGTCAAGGTGGCCGGATGATGCTCGAGGCCGCGCCCCCGCTCGCCGTTGACGAGCGGGGGGCTCGCGCGCAGGCTTTGCTGGAGCACGCGTACGCGACCTCGCCCCCGGCGCCGCGGCGGATGGCGTACTTCGAGTGCTACTACGGGACGAGCGCCACGGACAGCGCGCGGGCGATCCACGAGGAGCTGCGCCGGCGGGGTTCCGACCTGGAGCTGGTGTGGGGCGTTGCCGATCGCTCGGTGACCGTTCCCGAGGGGGGTCGCGCGGTCCTCCGGGACTCGCGCGAGTGGTGGGAGGTCCTGTCCCGCGCGCGATTCCTGACCTTCAACGCCGGTCTCCCGTATGGACTGCGCCGCCGGCCTGGTCAGACGGTGGTCCAGACCTGGCACGGAACCCCGTTCAAGCGCCTCGGCAGCGACCGTCCCACCTTCGGACCGGACGAAGAGGCCGGTCCGGCCACCGTGTGGAGCGTTGCCCGGTGGGACGCCCTTCTCGCAGGAAACCCGCACAGCGCCGACGTGTTCGGGCGGGTCTGGGGCTACGACGGTCCTGTCCTCCAGCTCGGCTACCCCCGCAACGACGCTCTCGCCCGCGCGGGAGCCGCGGACGTCGAGCGAGCGCGGCACGCGCTGGGCATCGAGGACGACCGGCTCGTCGTCCTGTACGTGCCGACGTGGCGTGACGGGAACCGCGTGATGGACCAGTTCCTGGATACCGATGCGGTGGTTCGTGGCGTGGGGCGCGATGTGACCGTGCTGGTGCGTGGCCACATGAACATCTCCGGCTGGGCGACCCGCATCGGCGGACGCGACGTGCTCGACGTTACGGGCTACCCGGAGATCAACGACCTGTTCCTTGCCGCGGATGTCGCCGTGACCGACTACTCGTCGATCATGTTCGACTTCTCGGTGACCGGGAAGCCTCTCGTCTTCCTGGTTCCGGACCTCGCCGACTACCGGGACCGTCGTCGGGGCACGTACCTCGACTTGGAGGAGTCCGGCCCGGGCCCGGTCGTCCGGACCACGGAGCAGGTGGTCGAGGTCTTGCGCGACCTGGACGCGACCCGTGAGGGGTTCGCGGACCGGTACGACGCGTGGGTGGCGACGTACAACCCCTTGGACGACGGCCGGGCCGCGGCCCGCGTGGTCGATGCCTTGTACGACGACCGTTGAGGCGCCACCTATCATCGACGAGAACGCCCCGGACCCTGACGAGACCTTGAGGTAGAGCAACGTGAGCAGCAGGTCCCTGGCCGAGCGCTCGCCGCGAGTGCGCGACGAGCGCGCAGCGTTGGGAACCCGCGCCGACATCCAGGCGCTCCGCGCCGTCGCCGTCTCGCTCGTCCTGATCTACCACCTGTGGCCCAACCGGCTGACCGGAGGCTTCACAGGTGTCGACGTCTTCTTCGTCATCTCCGGGTTCCTCATCACCTCGCACCTGATCGGCAGGCCACCACGCAGCGGACGCGACCTCGCGGGCTTCTGGTCGCGGCGGATCCGCCGTCTTCTCCCGGCGTCGCTTCTCGTGCTCGCGGTCACGCTCGTGGCCTCGCGCCTGGTGGCGCCGGAGACGCAGTGGGCTGCGACAGCCAAGCAGGCCGGTGCGGCGGCCCTCTACGTGGTGAACTGGCTCCTCGCCTCCGATGCCGTGGACTACCTGGCTGCGGAGAACTCACCCACCCCGGTGCAGCATTTCTGGTCTCTGTCGGTCGAGGAGCAGTTCTACATCGGCTGGCCGCTGCTGATCCTGGTGCTCGTCGCGCTCGCGTCCCGAGTACGCAGGTCGCCAACTCTGGTCGTGGCCGTCGGCCTGGGCGCAGTGGTCGCCGCATCTTTCGCCTACTCGGTGCACGAGACCGTGACCGAGCCGGCCAGGGCGTACTTCGTGACCCCGACGCGCGTGTGGGAGCTCGGGGTCGGCGGTCTCTTGGCCGTGCTGATCGGGAAGAACGGATTCGGCCGCGGCCGATCGGTCGAAGCCGTAGCCTGGCCCCCTGCGGCACGGGCGGTCCTCGCCTGGACGGGCCTCGCTGCGATTGTCTGGACGGCCTTCACATACACGGGAGCGACACCGTTCCCCGGGTGGCATGCGGCGGTCCCGGTGCTGGGCGCGGCCGCTGTGATCGCTGCCAATGCCCCCGAGGCCCCCGGCTCACCGGCCGGGCTGATGGCGATGAGGCCGGTCCAGTGGCTCGGTGACGTGTCCTACTCGGTGTACCTCTGGCACTGGCCGCTCATCGTCCTCGTCCCGTACGCGACCGGGTCGCCGCTCGGGCTGCTCGACAAGCTGACGATCCTCGTGGCCTCGCTGGTCCTCGCTGCGTGGACGAAACGCTACGTCGAGGATCGTTTCCGGAGCCCGGAGTGGGGACGACCTCTCCGCAAGTCCTACGTCCTCGGCATCGCCGGCATGGCGGTCGTCGTTGCGATGGCCGCTGCCCAGCTGGTCGAGGTCGACCGCGGCGAGGACGCTGCCCGTCGTGCGCTGGCAGCAGCGATCGCCGACGACGACCCGTGCTTCGGAGCATCGGCGCTCGCTCCCGGAGTCAGCTGCCCGCGGACCACGGAGGGTCCAGTCGTGCCTGCGCCCGCGCAGGCACTGAAGGACAAGTCCGATGCGTACGAGGAGGTCTCGGGCGGCAAGGACTGCTGGGCCAGCGCCCCGCGGTTCCCCGTCACCGTGTGCGAGTTCGGTGACCCCGACGCCGAGACCTCGGTCGCCTTGACCGGCAACTCGCACGCTGGACAGTGGTTGCCGGCGCTCCAAGAGATCGCTCGAGCACGCGGCTGGCGCATCACGACCTACCTCGCATCCCAGTGCGCGGCGGCCGAGACGGAGCAGCAGTTCGACACTGCGGACAAGTCGGGGCGCTGCTCGGGATGGGTCAAGCGGGTCACACGTCGTATCGTCACGGGCGGTTACGACCTGGTCGTCTACACGAATCGCATCTCGGTCCCGTCGGTCGGGAACGACATCGCCGGGAGCCAGGACGACTATCGCCGAGGCTACGAGAAGGTCCTGTCGAGCGTCCGAGCGTCCGGTGTGCCGATCACCGTCATCCGGGACACGCCGGCACCTGGCACGATCATCCCGGACTGCCTCGCCGAGAACGCCTCCGACCTGACCAGGTGTTCGGCGCCCCGTGACAGGTGGGAGCCCGCCGAGCCCGTGGTGGACGCTGTCCACGACCTCGACGACCGTGGCATCGTGCTTGCTGATCTCAACGACCGGATCTGCAGGTCGGAACGCTGTGACGGCGCAGTCGGGGGTGTGGTCGTGTACTTCGACGGGTCCCACCTCACGGCTACGTACGCCCGGACGCTCGCACCCGTTCTCGAGCGCCCGCTCATGAAGGCGCTGGCGCGGGGCTGACCGTGCCCGTGTCGCTAGGGTGGCTCCGTGGATATGCGGACTGTGGACGGACTTCCAGCACGACGAGACCCGACGAGGTGGAACCGGCCTGTCCACGACTACCCCTCCATCGACGCGCTGATCGCTGACCCGCATCCGCCTGGCGGCGTCCTGGCGGTGCGCGCCGCAGACACCGTGATCGACGTCCTCTACGACCCCCGCGGAGCGGGAACGACGATCGTCAGCTTCCACGCCGCGATCATGAGGACCGGCGTCTCTCTGCCCTACTTCACGGGCGGCAGCCTCCACGGCGACACCCCGGTCAACCGGATCCTGATTGCGGACCCCGCGCTGTACAGGCACGAGTCGTTGACGCTCGCCTGGTACGCCGGCACCGACACGCTCGATCTCCAGCACGAGCTTCCCCGGCTGATCGACCACCTCCACCGCGCCGCCGGGGGTACCCGTCGGCTGTACTTCGGGGGTTCGGGTGGAGGGTTCGCCGCGCTCTTCTACGGGGCGCCGGAGGAGGACGTGCTCTCGGTCGCGGTCAATCCTCAGACGATCATCGCGAACTACACCCGGGCTCACGTCGAGCGGTATGCGCGGATGTGCCTGGGCGCGGGCGACGACGCAGCGGTCGACGATGCCCTCGCATCCGTCGGGTCCGACCTCCGACCGGTGTACGCCGAGGCGCGCAACCGGGTGCTCTACATCCAGAACACGGGTGACACCCACCGGACCGTGCACATGGAACCGTTCCTGGAGTCCGGGTTGGAGCGACGGCGGGTGTGGACCGTCGAACGGCCGTGGGGATCGGGCCACGTCGCCGTCCCCGCCGACGAGCTGCGCCGCATCGTGTCGACGATCGTGGCTGCACCGGGCGACTGGGGGACTGTGATGCGGGCTCTTCAGCAGAGGCCCGCGCGCTGGTGGCGCCGGGCGGCCGACCCGGCTGACCTCGGCATCGCGTCGGGCATCCACTGGCAGGTATGACACGGCTGCGGGGTTGGGCCGCACGCTCCGGGCGAGCGGACCTCGTCCGTGCGCCCTCGACACGCTAGGGTGCTCGGATGTCAGGTAGGAGAAGTGCACGGACCATGAGTCGTCGGGCCGCGGCGGCCCTGGCGGATCGACTACCGGCGCCGCGTGACGAGGCGGCTCGCGCGCTGATGAGATCGACGAAGGACCTCGTCCTCGGACGCACGCCCTCCCCGCCGCGACGCGACGCTCCTCCGGCCATTCCGCAGCGAGAACGCGATCAGCAGAACGACTCCGGTGCGCCTCTGTTCGTCCCACCCGGGCACTACTACTCGCCGATCGTCGATGTGCGCCGGCTCCGCGGCCGGGGGAGTGACATCGAGGGACGTGCGAGCATCGCCGGCATCCATTTGGACCTCGATGCACAGGCTGCCGCGTGGGCCACGTGGGTCCCGTACGTACGCCGGTGGCGGGCGGGCGAGGGCAGCGAGACTCGTCGGTACCACTCGAACTCGATGTTCGGCACTCAGAGCGCCCGGCTGCTCGCGGGCGCCATCGGTGCCGCGCAGCCCCGGCGCTACATCGAGGTCGGCTCCGGATTCAGCTCAGCCGTCCTGTTGGACATCAACGACGAGTGGCGGTCGGACGACCCGATCGAGCTGACGTTCATCGACCCTCATCCAGAGCGGCTCGAGTCACTCCTCCGCGACGCCGACCGCGCCACCAGCACGATCATCCCGGAGGAGATCCAGGCTGTGGACCTCGCCGTCTTCGACCAGCTGGAGGCGGGTGATGTGCTGTTCATCGACTCGACCCATCTGGCGAAGACGGGGAGCGACGTCCTCACCGAGATCTTCGACATCCTCCCCCGGGTACCGGTCGGCGTGAAGATCCACCTGCACGACATCCCATATCCGTTCGACTACCCCATGAGCTGGCTCGCGGAGCAGAACCGTTCCTGGAACGAGGCGTACTTCCTGCGAGCATTCCTGATGTTCAACTCGTGCTTCACCGTCCACATCTGGACGGACTTCATGTGGCGTTTCGGCGCGGAGCTGGAAGACGTCGAGTCGCTCGACCTGATCGGGCCTGGGACGTCCTCCATCTGGCTGACCCGGGTGGCCGGGTGAGGACGAGGACAGCTGATAGGTAGCGACTTCCTGTCAAGCGGCAGGGTGAGGCGCCCGTCCCCGGAGGTGGGGGTGGGCGCCTCTGCTTCGTCGACGAGTCGGTGGTGAGCGTGTCGTTGGCGACGCGCGGTCAGACTGAGATGCGCGGGTTGGTGACCGCCGGACGGGGTGTTCGGCATGAGCAGGTCCGGGTGCCTAGAGTCGGGCGTCGCCCGGCAGGACCGGGCTGCTCATAGTTGTTTCGCGGGTGGTTCCGCGCGCTGCTTCCACCACGTGGTGGTCCATGAAGCGATCTGTGAGGGGTCTGCTCCTCGAGGACGGCCAACGACCAGCACCCGCCGGCCGGCTCGCGGGCGATCGCGACGTTGGACCACGACGTGCCGCTTGCGTGCTGCCGGACGGCGTTCCATCGGGCGTGGAGTCGCCGGTTGCCTGCATCACCACGAGCGCGAGCGGCTGGCGACGCGAGCTCCCAGCGGTCACGGATGGCCTGCCGGTGAACCGGTGCCAGTCGCCGATCTCACCCGCAAGCCCGAGCCCAGGCAGGTTGCTGACACCAGGCAAGCAACCGAGGCGACGTACCAATTGGGGTGAACTCGCTGTCGGCGGCCATCACCGTCTAAAGGCGACTCAGCAGGAGCTCCGCCGCCCGCACCGCCGCGTGACCGTCAGCGTGCGCGTTGAAGGTGCGGTTGACGTCCTCGAACGCATCGGTGTAGGTCTCGACGAGCCCTGCAGGATCCGTCAGCGCGTGTGCTGCCTCTAGCGTCGATGTGACGACGGGCCCCGTCTCGGACCTCGCCCACGGCACGAGCGGGGGGTGGAGAGCGGAGTACTCCTCGAGATCTGGTTGAAACAGGACGACAGGCTTGCGTGTGAGTGCCCACGTGAGTCGTAGCGGTGTGTAGTCGAGCACAGCAGCGTCGGCCACGAGCACCAGCTCGGCCTCGTTCGGGTAGTCGGTGACGTCCACCACGCCTCGGACTCCGAGGATGCGCTCGCCGCCCTGAGCGACCGCCGGCCCTCCCCGGACGAGGACCACCGACGACGGGCCGAGGGATGACTGGAGCTTCTGCACGTCGAGCAGGTGGGTGAGGCGGGCGGTGCGTGCGCTGGTCGCGCGGTCCGGGCGATCGGCGGGCGCGTACAGCACGACGAACGCATCAGGGGCAAGGCCGAGCCGCTCACGCACACGCTCTGCGACCGCGCCGTCGGCCGATACGAGGAGATCTGCCTCCGGGTCGCCCAGCACGGCGATCTCGCCGCCGAAGCCGAGGTCGGAGCGGATGGCGGTCTCTGCGTACGGCGCCGCGGCGACGAGGATGTCCCAGCGTGCAAGCCGTTGCTCCTCCTCGCGCACATGTCCCGGCGAGAAGCCGTTGGCCGCCCAGCGGGCGCGCCCGGGCGAGCTGATGGGATGCAGCGCCGCAAGGTTCATCCAGTGTCGCCCGGAGGGCGGGAGGAGGTTGTCGAGGGGTCCGTCAGCGACGACGAGACATGACCGCCGGACCTCGTCGGCCCACTCAGCGCTTCCGATGATCACGCGTCGGGTGCCGTCGGGGATGGCGACGGAGCGGTCGGACGTGGACCACACGACCTTGAGGCCTGGATCGAGGTCGGCGGCCGCGCGGGCGATCGCCGCGGGCGAACCGGCGGCGGCGAGACCGCCGCGACTGTGGAGCAGCAGCTGGCGGGCAGCGGGGGCCGCCGAGCGCTCGTAGCCGTGGAGAACCTGTCGGCGGGCCCAGCGGCTCCGCTCGAGCGGCCCGAGCCCGGACATGACGGTCAGCCGGGCCTCGCCGGTTCGAGTGACGGTCCAGCGGACAGTGGTATCAGGCGTCACCTGTTCGAGCGGGAGGCGGGCGCGGAACCCGGTGGTGGCACTCACGGGTGTCCCGTCGCCCAACCGGAGCGAGTACGAGCCGGACGGGAGGGGCTGCTCGGGGCCGCCCAGCACGGAGGCTCGCAGCGGAAGGAGGAGACGGCGGCCGAGCCCGACATTCCCCGCAACCGTGGCTGCGACGGCGAGGCGCTCACCAACGAGTCGGACCGCGGCCTCGTCAGCGGCGGCACCGGTGAGCGTGATCGCGAGAGAGCCGTTACCGGTGGCTGCGTCATCGATCGACACGCCCGAGGGGCCCTCCTCAGCGGGTGGCTTCGGCGGCTCCAGATCCAGCACGAAGCCCTCGCGTGCGTCCCACGACGGCGTCAACCGGTGTCCCTGGACATCAGTTGACGTGAGGCTCTGGGGCGCGGCGGAGCCGCCCGCGACCGGGCTCGAGAACACCCCGGCTCGAGTCACCGCGCCGACGGAGACCTCAGTCTCGAGGACCCACCGGCCGGTGCGCCCGCCTCGCGTACGGAGCAGCTGTTCCACGTCGATCACGACCTCGAACCCCGCCGGCGCATGGTCGGCCTCGGGCTCGGCGATGGCGGCGTTCGCCCGCGGCTCGTCGACGTGGACAGGTGAGAGGACGATCGTCTCCCCGCCTGTCGATCGCAGCGACAGTGTCATCCGGTGCTCGTCCCCACCGTGGCCGACGGCACGCACGGTGGCCCAGCCGCGAAGGCGCAGACGAGCCGGATCGTCCCACGACGCCCGAAGCAGCCGCGCGTCGAGCGCCGTCTCGCTGTCGGAAAGCTCGAAGAGCTCGTGAGGTGTGTCCGGATCGAGGTCGTCCGCGATGGGCAGGTCGGCCACAACCCGTCCGTCGTGGACGAGCGCCCTCGGTGGCCGGCCGTAGTCGCGGACGTGCTGCTGGATCGCTTCGACGTCGTCCCACCGCTCCATTGCGACGTGCCATGCTCTCAGCTTGTGGAAAACCCGGACCGACCGCCAGGCGTGGGGGGTGGCCATGGCGACGTGTCGTCGGTAGGCCTGCGCGAGGACGGCGCGGTACTCGTCGTCGGCGATCAGTGCGTGCTTGACGTACGGCGGGAAGTCGAGGTCGAGCACCCGACCGAGCCATGTCGAGAAGACGGTCTCCGACGCCTCACGCTCGAGGAGGTCCTGTGCCTGTGCCTTCACGGCCACCCGGTCACGGAGGTTCGCGAGCTGATGCTTCTGCTGACCGGTCGAGGTCTGGTTCTCGCGGATGCGCCAGTAGTAGGTGACTCGTTTGAGCACGTCGAAGCGCGTTGCCCGGACATAGGCCCGGACCATGGGGACGTGGTCCTCGTAGGCGCCGCGACCCTCGAAACCTCCGACCTCCTCGACCCAGAACCGTCGTCGGAAGACCCGGTTGCAGGCGATCACGTCCTGTAGCGCGTCCGGGAAGTCGTCAATGGTGATGCCGAGGCGGTCGCGCTCATGGACGGAGGCGGCCCATGGCGCCGCCGAGCGGGCGTCGTTGCGCACCCGGTTCACCTCGCCCACGGCGAAGTCCGAACCGGTGCGCTGCAGGGTCTGGACGGCATGCTGATAGGCCGTCGCGGGGAGGGTGTCGTCGGCGTCCAGGAACGTGAGGAAGGTGCCCCTGGCAAGCGTGACGCCGAGGTTGCGCGCCGGTCCTTGCCCGGCGTTCTCCTGGCGTACGACCCTCAGGCGATGGTCGTTGCTGGCGTGGCGGGCGAGAATCTCGCTCGAGCCGTCGGTCGAGCCGTCGTCGACGGCGATGACCTCGATCTCGCGCAGGCTCTGGGAGAGAACGCTCTCGAGGCACTCGTCGAGGTAGGGGGCCACGTTGTAGACGGGAACGACCACGCTCAGCGCCGGTCGACGGTTGCGGCCTCGCGCTGCCCGGGCGAGTCGGCGGACAGCGTCGGCGGCACGCGCGCGACGGGCGCGACGGGCGCTCAGAGGAGGTCCTCGCGTCCGACGTCCCGCCAGTGGTCGACGAGTTGCTTCACCTGCTGGGCCCGAGCCCGCGTGGTGACCAGGAGGGCGTCGGGCGTGTCGACCACGACGATGTCCTCGACGCCCAGCACGGACACGGCACGTCCAGACGTCACCACGATCCCGCTGCTGTCGACCGCAGCGACGTCCCGGGGGTCACCGACGATGCCGAGGTCTCGCTCCGTTCCGAGTACGGCTTGGGAGACTGCTGCGAAGTCGCCGATGTCGCTCCAACCGAAGTCGGCCCGGATCACGGCCACACCTCCAGCGGCGGCAACCGGCTCGGCGAGGGCGTGGTCGATGGCGATCCTCGTCAACGTCGGCCAGGTGCCTTCAAGCACCTCGTCACGGTCGGGCCCGTCCCACGCCGCGGCGATCTCCTCGATTCCGGCGTGCAACCGCGGTTGCTCACGGCGCAGGTGGTCGAGCATGACGTCTGCGCGCGAGACGAACATCCCGGCGTTCCAGCGGAACGTTCCTGCGCGGAGGTACTCGAGTGCTTGCGCTGCCTCGGGCTTCTCGACGAAGCGAAGCACGGCGGCAGCATCCGAGGCGGCAGGCAGCGCGTCGCCTGTCTCGATGTAGCCGTAGGCCGTCGACGGCGAGAGCGGGCGAAGGCCGATCGTGGCGACGAAGCCCTCCCGAGCGACGTCGGCGGCCTGTCGCACCGCATCCAGGAACCTTGGCTCGTCGAGGATCAGGTGGTCGGCTGCGAACGAGGCGACCAGTGCGTCCGGGTCGCGTCGGTGGATCAGTGCAGTCATCAGGCCGATCGCCGGCATCGAGTCGCGAGGCGACGGCTCGGCGACGATCTGCTCGTCGGCGAGGTCGGGAAGCTGGGCGACGACGGCCTCGCGATGGCGCGCACCCGTGATCACGTTGACCCCTGCCTTCCCCACCAGCGGTACGAGGCGGTCGTACGTCTGCTGCAGGAGGCTGCGACCGCTGCCGGTGAGGTCGATGAGGAACTTCGGGTGTCCTGCGCGTGACACGGGCCACAGTCGGGTGCCGGCCCCGCCGGCAGGAATGATGGCGTGCAGCGATGGCACAACGTCTTCCACCGGGCGGTTCCTCCTCTGCGTCCTCCACACGTGCGGGTCCAGACTAGTCGTCTGCGGATGTACGATCGCCGGAGGCGTTCGCTCGCCCTCCCGGGAGCGCCGCACGACCGACGAAGAGGTTGCTCGCAAGCATGGACCGTACGCCTGACGCCGAGCCAAGGAGCGTGGCGGTCTTCGGCAGCTGCATCACCCGGGACTGCTTCAACTCGCGGTTCAACCCGGGCTACAAGGAGACCTATCGGTGCGATCTCTTGCAGAACCAGATGTCGCTCCTCAGCCTCATGTCGGAGCCCGTCCTCGAGGCATGGGAGCCCACGCGGGTCATGTCCGAGTACGACCTCTGGAACGTTCGCACGGAGCTCAGCAAGTCGTTCCTGGTCGACGTCGTCCGGCTGCAGCCCGCCTACCTCGTCGTGGACTTCTTTGGTGATGCCCACTTCGGTTGCGTACGACTCCCCGATGGTCGCTTCCTGACCGACAACCGGTGGAAGGTCCGTCACACCGATCTCTACCGACGGCTCCGCGACGAGGGGCGTCTCGAGCAGGTTCGGGGCCGCGAGGATCCCGATGCCTACTTCGCCCTGTGGTCAGAGGCGCTCGACCGCTTCGCCGGCTTCCTCGCCGAGCACCTCCCTCGGTCGAAGGTCATCGTCCACCACGGCCATCACACCGGTTGGCTGGATCTTCCCGACCGGCCGCACCTGGTTCCGTTGCGTGGCGAGCACCGTCGAGCGCGACGGCTCCACAAGATCGACGTGGATTCCGCGAACGCGTTGTGGAGCCGCATGGACGCGCGAGCCGTGAAAGTCCTCCGTGCGGCCTCGATCGATCTCACGGGCGACGTGTTCCCGACCTACGACGAGCATCCGTGGGGACCGTTCTACGTGCACTATCCCGACGACTACTACCGGCGCTTCCTCGCCGAGATGCACAAGATCGTCGTTGCGGACGAAGGGACGGCCTCACCGCAGATGGTGGCGGAGATCGAGAGTGGCGCGCGTTCGACTCTCGAGCGGGATCTGTCTGCCCGGACGGAGCAGCTCGACGAGATCACGCGGCGGTACGGCGAGCTCGAGGAGGCGACAGCCCGGTTGCGTGAGCGCGTCGCGCGCCTCGAGCGCACTCCGTTGCGTCGTGCCGTCTCTCGGCTCCGCCGTAGCCGGGCTTGACGCATCGAGATGTGAGGCGCGCCACAGGCGGGTTACGGCGAGGTTTCGCGCACGTAGACTAGAAGCGTCCGTTTGTCTGGTACCCCGCCCGTGGGACTGGAACGAAAGGCACTTCGATGAAGTCCCTCCACGCCGTAGGCGTGGTCGGTGCAGGTCGCGTCGGAGCGGTGCTCGCCGCCCGGCTGCGCGAGGCCGGCCACGAGATCGTCGCCGCCAGCGGCCGATCCGCCGCATCGCAGACCCGCATCGACACCCTCCTCCCCGGTGTCCCGCTCCTCAGCCCTGCCGAGGTAGCGGCCCGCTCGGACGTCCTCGTCCTCGCCGTCCCTGACGACGCGCTCGCAGGCCTCGTCGCCGGGCTCGCCCTGGACGGTCACCTCCGCCCGGGCCAGGTCGTCGTGCACACGAGCGGACGGCACGGCCTCAGCGTGCTCGCGGCCGCAGCGCACGTCGGTGCGCGCCCTGTCGCGTTGCACCCCGCGATGACCTTCACGGGCACCGATGTCGACCTCGCCCGGCTCAGCGGCTGCGTCTTCGGCCTCACCGCCGCCGCAGACGACCGCGCGATCGCCGAAGGTCTTGTCGCCGACCTCGGCGGACGGCCGATGTGGATTCGCGACGAGGACCGTACGACGTACCACGCGGCACTCGCGCACGGCTCCAACCACCTCGTCACGATCGTGTCGCAGGCCATGCAGGTCCTGCGCCGTACCGGCGCCGAGGATCCTGCGGCGGTCCTACGCCCCCTCCTCACGGCCGCGCTGGACAACGCGCTCCTCTACGAGGACGCGGCACTCACCGGACCGGTCGTACGCGGTGACGTCGAGACCGTGCGCGCCCACCTCGCCGCTCTCGAGGAGCAGCCCGCGCCCACGATGGACGCGTACGTCGCGATGGCGCGCGCGACCACGGCGCACGCCGTCGCAGACGGGCGGCTCGACGAGTCTCGCGCACGCGCGATCCGCAGGGTGCTGCGTGAGTCCGAGTGGGATCTCCTCGCCACGCTGGTCGCCGACGAGGACTCGCGGACCGGCGCATGAGTATCGGCCCGGTGGTCGTCTCCACGCGTGGCACGCTCGACGCCGCGCTCGCTCCTGCACGCGCGCAGGGTCTGACGGTCGCCCTGGTGCCGACGATGGGCGCTCTGCACGACGGTCACCTCGCCCTGGTCGCTCGAGCCCGTGACCTCGCCGACGTGGTCGTGGTCTCGATCTTCGTCAACCCCACGCAGTTCGGCGCGGGGGAGGACCTCGACCGTTACCCACGTACCTTCGACGCCGATCTCGAGAAGCTCTCCCGAGCCGGAGCCGACGTCGTTTACCACCCCGAGGTCACCGAGATGTACCCAGAGGGGCCCGGTGCCGTCGGCGTGAACGTCGACCCTGGGCCGCTCGGGTCCGAGCTCGAAGGTGCCGTCCGGCCGACGCACTTCCGCGGCGTCCTCACGGTGGTCGCCAAGCTCTTCGGCCTGGCGCGGCCGGACTTCGCCGTGTTCGGCGAGAAGGACTACCAGCAGCTCGTCCTCATCCGGCAGATGGTGCGCACGCTCTGTCTCCCGGTCGTCGTGGTGGGATGCGCCACCGTCCGAGAGGACGACGGCCTCGCCCTCTCGTCGCGCAACCGCTATCTGGACAACGCCCAGCGCGAGCTCGCCGTCTCGCTGTCGCGAGCGCTGCGGGCGGGTGCCGACGCCGGTCCCTCCGGCGCGGTCGCGGTCCTCGACGCCGCGCAGAAGGCGTTCGGGGAGGCGGATGGCGTGGACGTCGACTACCTCACCCTCCGCGCGGCCGACCTCACCGACCCGCTCCCCGGTCAGGAGGCGCGGCTGCTGGTGGCGGCTCGTCTCGGGTCGACCCGCCTGATCGACAACGTCGCCGTCTCCCTCGGCGCGGACAAGGACACCTGATGCTGCGGACCATGATGAAGTCCAAGATCCACCGGGCGACAGTGACCCAGGCCGACCTGCACTACGTGGGCTCGGTGACGGTCGACACAGACCTGCTGGACGCCGCGGACATCCTGCCCGGTGAGCTCGTCCACATCGTCGACATCGACAACGGTGCGCGGCTCGAGACTTACACGATCGAGGGCGAGCGCGGCTCGGGCGTGATCGGCATCAACGGTGCAGCCGCCCGCCTCGTGCACCCCGGCGACCTCGTCATCCTCATCGCATACGCACAGGTGACAGATGCCGAGGCGCGAGAGCTCCAGCCGCGCGTAGTGTTCGTCGACACCGAGAACCGAATCCTCGGCACCGGCTCCGACCCGGCCGCGCCGGTCCCCGGCAGCGCCACGGTGCGCGGTGATCTCACGGCCACCCCGACCGCCTGAGCACCCGCTGCGCCATGATGGGGCAGTGAGCCTGCTCTGCCTCGACGTCCGAAACAGCCAGACGGTCGTCGGCGTCTTCGACGGTGACGAGCTGACCGCGAGCTGGCGCGTGGCATCGCTTGACTCGCGGACCGCGGACGAGTGGCACCTGCTCGTCCAGGGACTGCTCTCGCAGAGCGCCGCTGGGCCGGTCGAAGCAGTGGCGCTGTCGTGCACGGTGCCCGCGATCCTGCACGAGATGCGCCTGCTGCTGGAGCGCCACTACGGCCATTGCGCGGTCTCCATCGTCGAGCCGGGCACGCGAACCGGGGTGTCGATCTTGATGGACAACCCCCGCGAGGTCGGCGCGGACCGTATCGTGAACGCCGCCGCAGCCGGCGTCCTGTACGCAGGGCGACCTTGCATCGTCGTCGACCTCGGCACGGCCACGACCTTCGACGTGGTCGATGCTCAGGGACGGTACGTCGGCGGCGCGATCTCGGCGGGCATCGGCATCTCGCTGGACGCGCTCGCTCGGCGCGGCGCTCAGCTGCGATCGGTCGAGCTCGTCCGCCCTCGGGGCGTGGTCGCCAAGAATACGGTCGAGGCCATCCAGTCAGGCATGGTCTTCGGGTTTGCCGGACTGGTCGACGGGATCGTGACTCGCATGATCGAGGCGCTCGGCACCGACGACGTCGCGGTGGTCGCGACGGGGAGCAACGCCGACGTCGTGCTCGGCGAGTGCACGACCGTCACCGCGCACGTCCCGGACCTCACACTCATCGGCCTGCGCATCGTGGCCGAACGCAACGCCTGACCCGCCAGGGCCCCCGACTACCCTGGTCGGCATGACCGACGCCGTCCCGCCCCAGCACACTGACGACCTCCCGGAGCAGATGCGCGTCCGGCTCGAGAAGCGTCAGCGCATGATCGACGCAGGCGTCGCCCCGTACCCGCTGACGGTTCCGTTCACCCACACCATCACCGAGATCGTCGGGACCCACGACGCTGACGTCCTCGGCCCGGACGCGCACACCGGCCTCGAGGTCGCCACGGCGGGCCGGGTGATCTTCCTCCGCAACACCGGCAAGCTCTGCTTCGTCCGGCTTCGGGAGGGCAACGGCAGCGAGATGCAGGCGATGCTCTCGCTCGCGGAGGTGGGGGAGGAGTCGCTCGCAGACTTCAAGGCGCTCGTCGACCTCGGCGACCACCTCGCCGTGGAGGGGGAGGTCATCACGAGCCGCCGGGGGGAGCTCTCGATCGCGGTCCGCCGGTGGCAGGTAGCCGCGAAGACGCTGCGTCCGCTGCCGAACGAGCACAACCCGCTGTCGAACGACCTGCGGGCGACGATGCGTTACGTCGACCTCGTCGTGCGTCCCGAGGCCCGTGAGATCGTCCGGGCCAAGGCGAAGATCCTGCAGTCCTTGCGACGCACGCTCGACGGCCGCGACTTCGTCGAGGTGGAGACGCCGGTGCTCCAGTTCACCAACGGCGGCGCTGCCGCGCGGCCGTTCAAGACGCACATGAACGCCTTCGACCAGGAGATGCTGCTGCGGATCGCGCTGGAGCTCCACCTCAAGCGCGCGCTCGTCGGGGGCGTCGATCGGGTCTACGAGATCGCCAAGACCTTCCGCAACGAGGGCGTCGACAACACCCACAATGTGGAGTTCGCGATGCTCGAGGCCTACCAGGCGTACGGCGACTACCACACGATGGCGGAGCTCCTGCGCGACCTCGTCCGCGACGCGGCTCGTGCCCTGGATCGCACGGTCGTTCCCGGGCGGGACGGCGTGGAGATCGACCTCGAGGCCGACTGGCGTTGGGCGACCATCCACGAGCTCGTCGGCGAGGCGGTCGGGGCCGTCGTCGACGTCGACACCGACGCAGCCACGCTGCGCAAGCTGGCGGCGGAGCATGACGTCGCCTTGCGCGACGGCTGGGGTGCCGGGGAGATCGTCCTGGAGCTGTTCGAGAAGCTCGTCGAGCACACACTGATCCAGCCCACGTTCGTCGCCGACTATCCGCAGTCGGTCCGACCGCTGGCCAAGCCGCACCGCAGCAAGCCAGGCCTGGCGGAGGCGTTCGACCTCATCATCAACGGCGTCGAGCTGGCGCCCGCGTACTCGGAGCTGAACGACCCGGTCCTCCAGCGTGCGATGCTCGTCGAGCAGGCCGAGCTGGCCGCTGCCGGCGACCCCGAGGCGATGGAGGTCGACGAGGACTTCCTCCGCGCGCTCGAGTTCGGCATGCCGCCCGCCGGAGGGATGGGTCTCGGCGTCGATCGACTGGTCATGCTCCTGATGGGCGTAGGAATTCGGGAGGCAATTCTTTTTCCCGCGGCCCGCGAAGTATGAACTCCTGAGCACGTGAATTGTCGCCGAAGAAATGGCGGCGTATATTTCCCCTCATGGCCCAGAAAATTCAGGTGATCCTGGTCGACGACATCGACGGCGGAGAAGCCGAAGAAACCATTTCCTTCGCTCTCGACGGCGTTTCGTACGAGATCGACCTCTCGGCAAAGAATGCGAAGAAGCTGAGGGATGCTGTAGCCCCGTACGTCGCGGAGGCTCGCAAGGCCCGAGGTGCCCGGCGACGCTCCAGCGGAGGCAGCGCGAAACGTCGCGCGAGCGGGTCGTCGTCGGCGTCCGAAATCCGCGAGTGGGCGCGCGAGAACGGCTACGAGGTCTCCGAGCGCGGACGGGTGTCCGAGGAGTTGCGGGCGGCGTACGAAGCCGCACAGTAACTGCTCAGGCTTTGCGGGCGGTGGCGCCCGCAAAGCCTGTCACTCGGCGGTCTGCGCTGCCGGATCTCCGGGGACGAGCAGAACGTCCGTCGTCTTCCTGATCGCGGCGACCTCGATCGGCCCGCCGTCGAGATCCTGGGCGCTGTAGCCGAGCTTGGCGAGCTCGTCGAAGACTGCCAGCTCCTCGTCCCAAGCCGGGTGGCTCTCTCCCCAGCCGATCTCGCAGAGAATCACCGGGAGGGTCTCCCACGTCTGCAGCGCCGGGAGGAGCCCGCGGAGGACAAGGTATTCCGCGCCCTCGACGTCGATCTTGACGAAGTCCGGGACATCCTTGATCCCTGTGCCGTCGAATGCGCGGATCGCGATCGGTGTCGTCGTCATCTCCGGCTGCGTCTTGTCAGCGATCAGAGTGTTCCAGCCCAGGTTCCCGTCGGCGGCGACGAAGATCTCGGTTGACTCGTCCTGTGCGCCGAGACCGTAGGCGTGAACGATCGGTGTGTAGGCCTTGCCCGAGAGATTCTCTGTGCAGAGGTCGGCAAGGTTGCGGAGCGGCTCGAACAGATGGACCGTGCCGCGGAAACCCACCGTCTCGGCCAGAACCTCGGTGAAGAATCCGATATTGCCGCCGACGTCGAACACGACGCCGTCGACCGGCACATAGGGCTGGACGCTCTTGGCCAGGTGGACGTACGTGGGACGGCGTCGCTCGAACCACGCTCGTGCAGTCGATGCATCGACAGTCGCGCCCGAGGGGGGAGGTGACGGCGGAGGCGCCTGCGAACGCGAAGACACCGCAGGCGGCTGGGGTTGAGGCGCACCCCCGAGTCGCCGAAGCCGCTGCCAAGTCTTGTCGCCGACGATCGGTTTGACGATCCTTGTCGCGGTTCGCTTAACGGTCGAGCTCACGTGGACTCCGTCCCAGGGGTAGGAATTCGGATCACAGTACCCACGAACCACGGGAGGTGGGAAGCCGCTCGGCAGGTCTCAGTCGAGCATGTTCACCACGTCGCGGGCGATGCGTTCCCCCGCGTGGCCGTCCCAGAGCGGCGGAACGGGCCACGTGGTCGGGCGACCAGCGGCGAGCGCCTTGGCGGCTGCGGCCGGCAGGGACTGAGGATTCACCAGCTGGTTGGTACCGTCCGTGATGGTGACCGGGCGCTCGGTGTTCGGACGAAGAGTCAGGCAGGGGACGCCGAGAACGGTCGTCTCCTCCTGGATGCCGCCGGAGTCGGTGACGACGAGCGCGGAGTCGGCGACCAGCCCGAGGAACTCGGTGTAGCCGACAGGATCGACGGCGTGGACCCGTGGATGCGCCAAGAGGCCCGACTGCTCCAGGCGTGCGGCGCCGCGGGGGTGAACCGGCAGCACGATGTCGATCTCGTCGGCGACCGAGGTGAGCGCCTCGACGAGCGGCTTGAGAGCTGCCGGATCGTCCACGTTGCCCGGGCGGTGAAGGGTTGCGACGCCGTACCTGTCGGCGAGACCGAGCTCGTCGCGCACCCGTGAGCCGTCGAACCTGTCGCGGTGGGCCAGCAGTGTGTCGATCATGGGGTTGCCCACCAGGCGGATCTTGTCGGCGGAGACGCCCTCGTTGCCCAGGTGGGCGACCGCGTCAGCGCTCGTGGCGTAGAGGCGGTCCGCCAGACGGTCCGTCACCACCCGGTTGATCTCCTCGGGCATCGTCCAGTCGAAGGACCGAAGGCCCGCCTCGACGTGCGCGATCCCGATGCCCAGCTTGGAAGCGACGAGCGCGGCAGCAAGTGTGGAGTTGACGTCGCCGTAGACCATGACCAGTGTTGGACGGTCCTCCAGCACCACGGCCTCGAGCGCGGTCATGATCGCAGCAGTCTGCGACGCGTGGCTACCCGAGCCGACTCCCAGGTTCACATCGGGATGCGGGAGTCCGAGCTCGCGGAAGAACACGGCGGACATGTTGTCGTCGTAGTGCTGGCCGGTGTGGACGAGCTTCTGCGCAACCCCACGCTCTGCGAGCGCGGCGACGACCGGAGCAGCCTTGGGAAAGTTCGGCCGCGCACCGGTGATGTGCATGACGAGGTCTGACATGGTTCCTTCTGGGCTGGACGTGAGGGCGGGGTGGGGCACTGTGTCAGACTTGGGCGCGACACAGCGAAAGAGGTTCTGAGTTGACCACTCTAGTCATCGTGGGTATGGGCTATGTTGGCCTGCCCCTGGCACAGCAGGCCGTCCGCAAGGGCTTGGACGTCATCGGGCTCGATACGTCGCGCCGAGTCGTCGAGGGCCTGAGCGCCGGCGTCTCGCACGTCGACGACCTGAGCGATGCTGAGATCTCCGAGATGCTCGACGGCGGCTTCCGAGCGACGACGGACAGCTCCGTAGTGGCGACGGCCGACACCGTGGTCATCTGCGTTCCCACCCCGCTGGGCCCGGCAGGGGGCCCCGACCTGGGGGCCGTGCTGTCCGCAGGGCGCGCGATCGGCGAGCACCTGACGAAGGGCACCCTCGTGGTCCTCGAGTCGACGACCTACCCGGGGACGACCGATGAGGTCCTCCGCCCGGTTCTCGAGGAGCGGTCCGGCCTGATGGCCGGCGAGGACTTCGCGCTCGCGTTCTCGCCCGAGCGAGTCGATCCCGGCAACCAGACCTTCACCATCGCCAACACACCCAAGGTCGTCGGCGGCCTCACCGATCAGTGCGGCAAGCAGGCCACAGCCTTCTACGCGCAGCTCGTCGAGCAGGTCGTTCCCGCAAGGGGCACCCGCGAGGCCGAGATGGCGAAGCTGCTGGAGAACACCTATCGCCACGTCAACATCGCGCTCGTCAACGAGATGGCACGGTTCTCTCACGAGCTCGGCATCGACTTCTGGAACGTCATCGACCTGGCCGCGACCAAGCCGTTCGGCTTCCAGGCCTTCCGGCCAGGCCCCGGCGTCGGAGGACACTGCATCCCGATCGACCCCAACTACCTCTCGCACCGCGTCAAGGAGCAGCTCGGCTACCCGTTCCGCTTCGTCGAGCTCGCGCAGGAGATCAACGCCGGGATGCCGCGCTACGTCGTCCAGCGCATCCAGGACCTGCTCAACCACGACGCCATCGCCCTGCGGGGGGCCCAGGTCCTGCTTCTCGGTATCACCTACAAGCCGGACATCGCCGACCAGCGTGAGACCCCCGCGAAGCCCCTCGCCGAGCAGCTGCTCGCCCAGGGGGCATCGTTGAGCTACCACGACCTGTACGTCGACGACTGGGAGGTGGAAGGGGCCCGTCCGGTCGGGGGCGAGTCGCTCCTCGAGGCCGCCGCCACTGCGGATGTCGTGGTGCTCGTCCAGAACCACGCAGGCTTCGACCTCCGTGCCCTGGCAGAGGCGGCACGCCGCTTCCTGGACCTGCGTGGTGTCGTCGACGAGCCAGGAGTCGAACGCCTCTGACGCAGCGGCCCGGGTGCATCGTGGGCACGCGGGCCCTCGCGTGCCGATGCTGGGCGTCGTCGAGCGGGTAGGTACGATCGACCCTCGTCCGGCCGCGCTGCCGGCCCCCTGTGCGAATTCCGACGGAAGGTCTTGTCCGAGTGGACGGTTCACCGCGACCACGGTTCTCGATGGTCTCTGCCGCGTACGACGTGGCACGCTACCTCCCCGACTTCATCGCCTCCGTCGAGGTTCAGATGGCTGAGAACCCAGGGCTCCTCGAAGTCGTGATGGTCGATGACGGGTCGAACGACGAGACCCTCGCGGATCTCCGCGCCTGGGAGAGCAGACGGCCTGGGACGGTGCGTGTCCTCACCCAGCAGAACGCCGGCCAGGGCGCCGCACGCAATGCGGGTCTCGAGGTCGCGCTCGGCGAGTGGGTCACGTTTCCCGACCCCGACGACATCCTCGAGCCCGGCTACATCCGCAGCGTCGTCGACTTCCTCGACGGTCGTGACGATATCGACATGGTGGCTACCAACCGTGTCCTTCTCAACGACTCCACGGGCAATGTCGCGGACAAGCACCCGCTGCGCCGTCATTTCGCAGCTGGTGACCGCGCACGGCGATTGACGACGTTTCCCGACCACTTCCACGGCAGTGCACCGGCCGCCTTCTATCGCGTCGACCGGCTCCGTGAGAGCGGCTTGCGGTTCGACCACCGGATCCGCCCCAACTTCGAGGACGGTCACTTCAGCTGCCGCTACCTGCTGCTCACGCCGGAACCGACGGTGGCGTTCCTGGCGACTGCGCGCTACCAGTACCGCAAGCGCAGCGACCAGAGCTCCACGTTGCAGAGCTCGCAGCGGCATCCCGGCAGGTTCACGGCCGTCCTCCGCCACGGCTACCTCGATGCCCTCGAGACGGCGAAGCGCGACCTCGGACATGTTCCCGAGTGGCTTCAGAACTTCGTCGTGTACGAGCTCAGCTACTACTTCGCGGCCGAGGACTCGGGTTCGAAGGTGGTCGCCCCGTCCGCCCAGGCCGACGAGTTCCACGCCCTGATGACCCAGATCGTCGACTTTCTCGATCCCGAGGTGGTGCAATCGTTCTCGCTCGTGCCCCTTCGGGGAGCCTCTCGCGACGTTCTCCTGCACGCCTACCGGGAAGAGCCCTGGATCTCCTCGTACGCCCTCGCCGAGCGGCTCGACTCCCGACAGGGTCTGGTCCGCATCGCCTATCGGTTCACCGGGGAGGCGCCTGACGACGAGATCCTGTCGGGCGGTGAAGCCACGCCACCGGCCTACACGAAGGTCCGCGCGCTCTACTACCACGGTCGTCCGTTGCTGCGGGAGCGCCTCCACTGGGTGCCGGCCACGCGGGCGCTGCGTCTGGTTGTCGCCGGTCGTGTGCGTGAGCTCCGGTTCGCGCAGCCACCGGTCCCGGCAAGGACGCTCTCGCCTTCGCGCCTCCGACAGGCGCTGCAGCCTCGCCGGAAGGCTTCCGGCGGTGCGAACGCCATGGCCTGGCGCGACCGGCTTCTCCTCCGTGTGGCCAGAAGCCGGCCCGTGAGCCGGAGGCTCCGGAGCTCGTGGGTGCTGATGGACCGCATCCACAACGCTGATGACAGTGCCGAGCATCTCTTCCAGTACGTCCGCGAGAACCGCCAGGACATCGACGCGTACTTCACCGTCCAGCGAGGAACGCCTGACTGGAAGCGCCTGCGTGCAGCGTACGGGCGCCGGGTGGTCGCGCACGGCTCCGTGCTGTGGAAGATCTTGATGCTCAACTGCCGGCACCTGGTGTCGTCGCACGCTGACATCGCGGTGTGTCGTCCGCCGGCGATCACGGCGCTCGCGACGCCCGCCTACCGGTTCACCTTCCTGCAGCACGGAGTGATCAAGGACGACCTGTCCAGCTGGCTCAACCACCGACCGCTCGACGTGTTCATCACCAGCACCCAGCAGGAGCACGACTCGATCGTCGGGGACGACACCCCGTACATCTACACCGAGCGAGAGACGAAGCTGACCGGTCTTCCGCGGTTCGACCTGTTGTTCGAGCAGGGCCAGCGGTTCGGACCCGATGAGCGGGACCTCGTGCTGGTGTGCCCGACCTGGCGCGTCTGGCTGGTTCCTCCGCTCAAGCGCGGCTCTCAACGACGGGACCTCATCGACGGCATCGAGGAGACCGACTACGTACAGGAGTGGTTGGCCGTCCTGCGGTCGAAGGAGCTGGCCGACGCGGCAGCCCGGCACGGTCTCAAGGTGGCGTTCCTCCCGCACCCGAACATGGACGTGCTGGCGGGCCGACTCGACCTTCCGGACCACGTCGAGGTCATGAGCTTCGAGGGCCGCGACGTCCGTGAGCTGTTCGCCCGGTCCGCCGTCCTGGTGACGGACTACTCCTCGGTCGCCTTCAATGCTGCCTACCTCGACCGGCCGGTCGTGTACTTCCAGTTCGACCGAGAGCGCATGACGCAGGGCGGGCACGTCGGACGGGCCGGCTACTTTGAGTACGACCGGGACGGCTTCGGACCGGTCACCGAGACCGCGGACGCCGCGGTCGCCGCCGCGGTCGACATCGTCGACCGCGGACACGCTCCCGACCAGCTCTACCTCGACCGGGTCGCGGCGACGTTCCCCCAGCGGGACGGGCGCTGCCGCGAGCGCGTCGTCGCCGCGATCGAGGGGTCCGCGCGGAAGTACCGCGCGCCCGACCTCAACGAGTGAGGTCCGGCGCGTCCGCGAGACCGCGATCTGCGAGCATCCGGCGCACCGCGGCGACGGCGGCCCCGGGATCGCCGAGAGGCGACCGGTAGGCCGTCGGCATCGTCGACAAGATGCTGCCTTCCTCGACGACGGCCCAGACGTCGCTGCCACTGCCTGCGTAGTCGGACCACTTCGATGGCAGGAACGGATTGACGTCGTAGTGGTCGCGAGTCCGGGCGTCGTTGACGAGAAGGACGTCCATGCGGGTGGTCAGCTCGAGGAATGCGAAGTAGGAGACGTACGGGTTTGCAGTGACGACGTCCGTCAGACCGTGTGCCTCGAGCTCCTGTGACAGGGTCGCGGGATCCGACGTGAACACGTGCAGGCGAACCTTCGTCCGTTCGGCAGGCGTCAGCGCCTTCAGCGCCTCGACGACCTCAGTAAGGCCACGCGTGGCGTAGAAGGCGCCGAAGTAGGCCATGTTGAGCAAACCCGGCTCGAGCGGGTACTCACCGTCGACGCGGTGGTAGAAGGACTCGGGGAGCGTCGGGTGGTGCGAGACCCGTGAGCGTTCCAGAACGCGCTCGACCAGCTGCTGCTCGGGAAGGTAGTCGAGCATGAACGTGCGTTGGTGCTGATTGGTGAAGACGATCTCGTCCGCGAGCGCGTAGGCCAGGAGCTCCACGAGATGGGGGATGTTGCGGTCAGCGGGCGCGTCCACGCCTGCCGATGCCAGCCCGGCGGCAAGCTCCTTCCACAGGGAGTCGGTGCTCGCTTGACCGACGCGACGCTGCCCGTACGCGTTGAAGAGCTGGGGGTCGGAGAACTCCGCGATCCAGCGGATCTCCGGTCGGCGGAGCTTCAGCAGGGCGGCGACGAGGTTGGACCCCGGCCACATCGTCCTGCTGTAGACGCTCCGGTAGAGGCCCTTCTCGTCCTCCCACTCGGCCACCTTGGCCAGCGCACGGCGGGTGAACGTCTTCAACGGGCCCCACTCGAAGGCCGCGGTACGCGCGTCGACCTCGAAAGTCCTGTCGAGGTTCTCGCGCGCGATGACGCCTGCGGACCAGTCGGTGGGTTTGTCCGCTCCCATCTTGTTGGACACGACGTCGACGACGACACCGCGATCGCGGATGCGACGCGCGGCGACGAGTGCACTGGTGTCGGCGTAGGGGAGGAACGAGTAGAGGATCCCGAGGTCGCGCGCAATGCCCGCGTTGAGGCGGCGCCACGGGATCGCGTCCTCGAGCCCGCGGGACCGGATGTCCTCCACGACCCTCGTGTGGTCGTCCGGTTCGACACGTAGATGGGCATTCACGAGCGAGACCTGCCCGGAGATGAAGGACGCACGGAGCTTGCGGCTTCGGGGTTCCTCGGCCGGTCGGGACCAGAGCCGTTCGATGACGTCGAGCCGCTGAGTCACCGAGAAGTCATAGGAGCGCGCCTGCCGGGAGATCGAGTTCGCCACCACGTGACGGAGGTAGACACCGTCGGAGTCGAGGGCGACGGGCCGGATCCGGAACGGGGCGGCTTCGAACACGTCGAACCAGTAGACCACGTCCTCCCCGCTGCGCAGGGTCGTGTCGAACCTGCTGGCACGTGCCACCGCGGTCGGGATGATCTTGCCGGCCACGAAACCGAGGGAGGACGGGATCTGCGTCGGGTCGGTCACCTCGCCGGCCCGGGCCAGGAGGCGGTTCGACAGGTAGTTGTCGAAGGTCGGCGCCGCGCCGCCGTCCGTGACGTCGGCGACCGAGGCGACGGGGACGATCCCCAGCCCGGCGTGCGCGAGCAGCGCCTTCAGGTAGCCCGGCGTGACCTCGTCGTCAGCATCGACGAACGTCACGGACCGCCCTGCGGCCGCGTCCAGGCCGAGGTTGCGCGCGTTGCCTGCACCTGCGGTCGAGGCCTCCACGATGCGTAGGCGGAGCTCAGGGAACGCGGTGCGAACATCGTCGATCGCCGTCCGTGACTCGTCTTCGGGACCGTTGAGGACAACGACCACCTCGAACTCTCGTGGTGCGAGGGTCTGCCGCGCCAGCGAGCCGAGGCTGGTCGGCAGGAGCTTGGCGCCGAGGTAGCTCGGGACGATGACGGTCACCGTCGGCTGATGGCTTCGGTCGTGCTGGGTCACAGTTCCCCCGGGGGCTTTCGAGGCAGGGCCGGTCAGGCCCGCGGCGGGGCCCGTGCAATGCTATCCGAGGCCCGGATGAGTCTCGCGGGTCGGCGACGAGGAGGACACGTGGACGGCAGGTACGACATCCATGTCCGAGGGCAGCTCGTGGTGGTCTCGACCCAGCCTGGGGCGACCGTGGGTGAGCTCCGTGACAGCTGTGACGACGTCGTCGTGTCCGACGGCGAGCTTCCCCGCAGTGCCGGGGTGGTGTCGGGCTTCCTTCTGTCAGGGAGCCTTCCCGCCGACCTCGTACGGCTCGCCGTCGCGCGCGTCGCCGAAGAGCCGCAGCTGCAGCTCTTCGTGGACCTCGGCCGGCTCGACGGGGATCTGAGCTCGTACGCTCCGCTCGGTGTCGATGGCGTGGGTTGGCTCGGCGACGTGCCGGTGGTGGCCATGTCGGTGGGATCGACGCGGACGGCGGGCGAGGTCGACGACCTGTGGGCTCGCCTCCTGATGAATGATCCCCGGCGAGCAGTGGGCCGTGAGCGTGAGGATGTCACGCGCCTGCGGTCGGTTGTGGCCGACCTGCGCAACAGTCTCGAGGTGAAGAACGAGCGGCTCGCTGCTCAGCGCGAGCGTGCTCAGCGCGTCCGTGCGCGGCTCAAGAACGAGAAGGCCGCCCGCGCGAAGGCCGAGCGCCGGCGCGAGGCGGTAGAGCGATCCCGCGTTGCGCGCGTCTCGCGTGCGTCCTCGGCGATGGTGCGCCGACTGGGAGGGCGCCCGGTCGTCGCCGTTGCCGGTGCTGCGGCCTTCGTCGTCGTCGCGGTTGCGGTGGGCTGGCTCGCGGCGGCCGGCGGCATCGGCGCGGGGATCGTTGCTGCCTGTGCATTCGTCGGCGCTGTCGCCTCCCTCGCACTTGTCCTGTGGGCAGTGCGACGCGCTGCGTCCGTCGCGCAGGGTCAACGTCATGCCGTTCGGAAGGCGCTCGAGATGTTGGCAGAGCGGCACGCCGAGCTCACGGAGGACCTCGAGTCCGAACGGACCAGGCATGCCGAGGAGTGGCAGGAGCTCCAGGTCTCGGTGCGACGCCTCGAGGTGGGGCAGTCTCGTACCGCCACGGCCGTCCGGGCACTCGAGACGGGCTTGAACAGGGATGTCAGCAGGCGGACCGTCGAGAACTCCGCTCAGCTCGCCCAGATCCAGTCGGCCATCCACCTGTTCTCTCTGCTCCCTGTCGAGGGCAGGGTTCCCGCCATGGGTGGATGGGCGGCCTCGCCGGATCTGGTGGAAGTAGTCGTCGACGAGCTGCTCTCGCGCCGGCCGTCGCTCATCGTGGAGTGCGGAAGTGGTGTCTCGACGCTCTGGTTCGGCCTCGCCATCCGCCATTTCGGTCTCGACTGCAAGGTCGTGGCACTCGAGCACCACGAAGGTTTCGGGGAGCAGACGCGAGCCGTCCTCGCTCGCCATGGCCTCGGCGACGTTGCCGAGGTCCGGGACGCTCCCCTGACCGAGGTCGATGTGGCCGGCTACCGCGGCCGTTGGTACGACCCCGCGGCGCTCGAGACTCTCTCCGATGTCGGACTGCTCCTCGTCGACGGCCCGCCGGCCGCGACCGGAGTGCACGCCCGTTTCCCGGCGGTGCCGATGATGCGGGACCGGTTCGCCGACCGGGTGTCGGTCGTCCTCGACGACATGATTCGCAACGACGAGCAGGAGGTCGCTCGCATGTGGGAGGAGCTCCTGCCGGGGTTCTCGCGCGAGGACCTCCGCCTGCAGAAGCGAGCGACGATCTTTCGGCGAGGCTGACTGGACCGCAGAAGGGCACCCGCCCATCAGCGGTCGTCGGATCGCCCGAACACGGCGTCCAGGACCCGCTCGGAGGCCGAGCCGTCGTCGAGCGGGGCGAACCGGGCACGGAAGTCAGCACGGGCGCGGGCGTAGCCCTCGCTCCCGGAGAGCGCCTCGGACAGTGCGTCGGCCACCTCGTCGCTCGTGCGGACGAGCGGCCCGGGTGCCTGCTCCTCGAACGGGAAGTAGAAACCGCGGAGGTCGTCGCGGTAGTGGTCGAGGTCGTAGGTGTAGAACACGATCGGCCGGTCCAGCGTTACGAAGTCGAACATGACCGATGAGTAGTCCGTGACCAGCACGTCGGCGACCAGCAGGAGCTCCTGCGTGTCCGGGTAGCGCGACGCATCGATGGCGAATCGGCGAAGGTCCTCGGGGACCGTGACCCGCCCACGAACGACCGAGTGCATCCGCAGGAGAACGACGACGGAGTCGCCGAGCCGGTCGTGCAGGCGCGCGAGGTCGAGCTCGGCCTGCGCCGCGAACCCCCCGCCGCTCGTACGGTCGTCTCGGAAGGTCGGCGCGTAGAGGACGACGCGCTTCTCGGCCGGGATCCCGAGCCTGCGGCGGACGAGGTCCGCTCGCTCGTCGGCGTCCGGCCAGTGCAGCACGTCGTTGCGGGGATAGCCGCACTCCAGAACGCGACCCTTGTACTGGAAAGCGCTACGGAAGGCCGCCGTGGCGTACGGGCTCGGGGAGACGAGGTCGTCCCAGTAGCCGGTCATCTTCGTGACGCGCTCGAGGTAGTCGTCGCGGCGACCGTGGACCTGCTCCAGGTCGTGCTGCATCTTCTTCAGCGGTGTGCCGTGCCAGGTCTGCACGTAGCGGGTCCCGTGGGCCGGGCGCAGGTAGTGCGGAAAGTTCTGGTTGTTGACCCAGTGGCTCGCCCGACCCAGCAGCCAGAAGTATCGCGGACTCAACCGCCGTACCTTGCGCGTGCTCGGGTCGGGGAGCCGGACGGTCGAGTCGTTGACCCACACGAGAGTGCTCTCGGTTCCACGCTCGAGCAGCTTCTCGTAGAGGTAGCGAGGACTGTCGCCGTACTGCTTCCCGTTCGCGCTCTCGAAGACGACGAGGTCGCGTCGCGGCAGCAGCGTCGCCAGGCGGTAGAGCACGCGCATGGCGGGGAAGTAGAAGCGGCTCTTGCGGAACCGGTTGAAGAGAGCACGTGACGGGGAGGCGCTGCGCAGACGCCGCACCGGCGTCAGTGGGGACCAGGCGCGGCGAACCACCTCGTAGATCCGCTCGTTGTTGTCGCGGTCGCGGCGCTCGAGGAACGCGTCGGCCCGCGCGCGGTTGCGCTCGGAGATCGTCATCCCTGCTTTGAGCACCTCGTCCAGCCGATCGAGCGCCTCGTCGTGCGAGAAGGCGATCTCGCCCGGAAGGTGCGCGTCGAGGTCGAGGTGTGAGCCACGGGCACCGAGGAACCGCGCGCGGTCGAACTGGAAGTAGACCACCGGACGGTGGAGGAAGCTGAAGTCGAACCCCACGCTGGAGTAGTCGGTGAGCATGACGGCGCTGCGTTTGAGGAGGTCCTGGACCGGCGCGTCGCCCTGCTGCAGGACGACGACGCCGGGGGCGTCGAAGCGCTCTGCGTACTCGCGCATGTTCGGGTGGAGGATGAACCAGACGGCCAGCCCGTGGCGGCGGATCATCTCCTGGAACCTCGCCGAGGTCAGCAGCCCGTTCCACTGCTCGAAGAACTCACTCTCGCCGAAGTCACGCGCTCTCAGCCAGTCACGCCAGGTCGGGATGATCAACAGGGCGCGCTCGACGTCCACGTCGTCGGCGAGTAGCGCGTCGAAGCGCGAGAGACCGGTGACTCGCACCTGGCCGGGGAAGAACTCGAAGTCATCGACCACCATCTCGCGCTCGCGCTCGGAGCTGACCAGGAACAGGTCGGTCCGGAAGTCCGTCGACGCACGGCGGCCGTAGTTGCCGGTCATGTTCTTCGTGCCCATCACCCCGTGCTGCAGGAACACACGCACTCCGCGCGACCACCGTACGAAGCGAGGGCTGCGCGAGGCGAGCAGGTACTCGGCGTGGTGCGAACCGACAAGCCGCGACGCGAGCAACGAGTAGAGGATGTGACGGCGAGAGCGGTGCAGGACGACGTTCCCGTACGGCTCGACGTTCGCACGCTCAGGGGAGTCACGCTCGATGACGTAGTACGCGCGTCGACGGGGGTGGCTCGTGCGGATCCACCGGAAGAAGTGGAAGCCGGTGTCCTGCGCCTTGTACGGGAGCTCCCCGATCAGCCAGATCCTGCTGAACGGGCGGACGAGGGCGAACGCCCAGCCGAGCCGTAGCACGCGGCGCATGAACTCGAGGTCGGCACTCGAGAACTGCTCGACCCTCAGGCAGAGCCGCTGTGCTTTGAAGCTGAAGTAGGGAGTGACGAGGTGGCCTGTGTCACCGGCGGACACCTCGACCGCGCGCAGACGGCGTCTTACCCGGTACGGCGGTATGCGGATCCCTCGCTCGACGGTTTCGTCGAAGCCCTCGAGCGTGAGGAGCAGAGCGAGGTCGTAGATGTCGCTGTCGTGCTCCCCGGCCCGAGCAAGGACACCCACGTCGAAGTCTGCGTCGACGCGGTAGCGGAGCAGGCCGTGGAGGCGACGTGTGTCCTCTTCCAGCGGCCGGATGCCCACGGAGAGCCGCGTGGCGTCCCCGCTCTCACGCGAGATCACCGCCAGGACGGCCGAGACCACGCGGACGTTGTGCGTGACGACGTCGGTAGCGAAGGCGATCCGGCCGTGGCGCAGGGAGATCTCGCGGGTCCACAGCGCCACCTCACGGGAGCGCTCGGCCTGTACGCGGATGCTGACGTTGCCTTTGTGCGTCATGTGAACGGTCGCGGTCAGCCCGTCGACCTCTGTCGGTGAGACGGCCCCGCCGCGATCGGTCGACGCGAACCGGCCGAGACGACGAGGGTCATCCTCGCCGGAGACCTTGATCCACAGGTCGATCCACTCGCACGAGGGGTCCGCCCGGACCGCGGCGGAGATGTCGATGTCGAAGCCGACGGTGCCGTCTCCCCGTTCCTCCCGGACAGGGACGACCGTCGTCTCGCGCCCGGTGTCGCGGTGTCGCAGCAGCAATCCCTCGATCCGCGAGCGATCAGCGAGGGTCACTTCGACGCACAGGTGGTCGCCGGTCAGCCGGAGCCTCAACGCACTCTCCGGAGACCGGGTCGGGCCGCCCCGCCGACGGCCGAGGACGATGCCGCTCACGATGTGACGGAGCCCGGCCACACGGCATCGACCACGCGGGCGGTCGCGCCACCGTCATCAAAGGGAACGAACTGCTCGCGCCAGGCGGCGTAGGCGCTGCGGTGCTCCGCTCGCAACGACTGCAGGTCCGACAGGGCTTCTGCGACGTCCTCGCTGGTGTGCAGCACGGGGCCTGGTGCGATGTCCTCGAGCACGAGGTACAGGCCGCGGCTGACGTTCTGGTACTCGTCGAGATCCGGGACGAAGAAGACGATGGGACGCCCTGTCACCGCGAAGTCGAACATCAGCGACGAGTAGTCGGTGACCAGCACGTCGGTGACGAGGAACAGTTCGGAGATGTCGGGGTACAACGTCACGTCGAGCACGTTCGGCCCGTGGATCCGTCGGTCGTGGCGGATGTTCTCTGCGTGGCCGCGGACCAGCAACGTCATCGACGAGCCCAGGCGCGCGACGAGCGTCTGAGGATCGGGTGGCAGCGGTGTGCGACGCTCGTTGTCCTCCCGCCAGGTCGGCGCGTACAGGATCACCGGGGACTCAGCCGAGAGTCCCAGGCGCTCGCGGACGCGACGGACCCGCTCAGGGTCGGGTGGGCCGCTCAGGATGTCGTTGCGCGGGTAGCCCACCTCGAGGACAGGCCCTTCGTACCTGTATGCACTGCGCAGCGCATGGGTCATGAACGGGCTCTGGCTCACGAGAAGGTCCCATCGCGAGACCTCGTCGCGCACGAGCTGTTGGTAGTCCGCGTCCAGGCCGCGCGGGCGGCGGTCGAGCGCGAGCTTCTTCAATGGTGTGCCGTGCCACGTCTGGACGAACGTCTGGAACGGACGGTGCTCGAAACGACGGAGCCAGTCGTTGGTCACGATGTAGCGGGCGGACCCTCGGGCGTCCCGCCACCTCCGGGTCCCGATCAGCACCTTCTCGTCGCCCTCGGGAACGGGCACAGAGGCCTCGAACACGCTCCACACGCGTCGAAGCTCCGGCTGCCGCCGCGCCACCTCGTTGCGGATCGCCAGCGGGTTGCACGCTGCTCGCTTGCCGAGGAAGCTCTCGAAGAGCACGGCATCCTCCGGTGCGTAGTGCCGCGAGCGATACGCGGCATCCTCGCGGCGCTGACCGAGCTCGCTCCACTCCTCGGCCTCGCGCGGCGGTGCCAGCCTGACCTCAAGACGGTTGCGGGGGCCGCGCTCTGGACGGACCATCACGGCAGGCGCGGACGTCCACCGGCCACAGGCGCGTCTGACGGCCTCTTCGGTGAGCCGGACGAGGACCTGGACGCCGTCGGGACGCACCGCGTCGGCGCGGTACGTTCCGATCGGCAGCGGAAGCGCGTCGGTCGACCAGAGCTGTGACGCCGCGAAGAGGGGGACGTTGGCGGCGAACCGTCCGTCTGTGACCGAGACGTGCGCGGTGCTGTCGGTGCGAGGTCCGCTGAGGACGAGCGTGAAGGTCTCGCAGCCGGCCGCCGCGCGGCCACGCAGGAGCAGCTCCGGAAGCTCCCCGGGGACGACCTCGACCTCGTCGACGACGACCTCGTCGGCCGGGTGGGTGACGTCCAGCTTGCCGGTCGGCGTCACCACGATGCTCAACGACCCGGCCTGTGCGGGCGCGTCTTCCTCGGACCAGTGGACGGGCCTGCGGCTTCCCCCGGCGAGGCCCACGTGAGGCTGCCAGACACCGCTTCCTGCGGCCGGGAGGGGAAACCGGAGGCTGGCGCGCCACCCTCCTTCCACCTTGGCGCCGTCCTCGACCTCGCCGTCGAGCACGGCACCTTCCGGCCCGACCAGCTGCGCAGCGACCGGGCGCCGCCCGGTGATGGTGGCGCCGATGGTCCATCGCCCCTCCGACACCGACGAGGACCGGGCGGTCACCTGGCGTCGTACGAGGCGGAGGACAAGTCCTCGGTCCGGCAGCCAGGTCGGCACGACCTGTGCTCCGTCGTCGAGGAGCCGACGGGGGATCCAGCCGGCCGACGCACGTCGGAAGAGGGTCGTCAGCGGGCCGGACCACCGCTGGGCGCCCGTCCCGAGCGCGATGCGCACGTCCCAGTCCGTCCCGGGAGCGCCGTCGGGCACAGGCAGCTCGGCCGCGAAGGCGCCGGCGGCGTAGTCGTGGTCAGGGTCGGCCGCGACGTGGTTGACCTCGGGGTCACGCCGGCTCTGTGTGCGCACGTCGATCGTGCGGCCGGTCGCAAGATCTGTCAGCGAGACCCGCGCCGACGTGGGGATGGACTCCATGGCGACGCCCCCGACGTACACCCAGCCCGCGATGGTCAAGGACCCGTCGGGTGACCACGACGCTGATCGGAGGGCGGCAGTCCACGTGGGAGGGGGTGCAGACGGGGTCGGCGTCCGACGGCCCTTCAGGCCCCAGGAGCGCGCACGCGATCGCTCGAGCACCCATCTCACGCGACCGCCTCCTCCTCGGAAGCCCTCCGCCGGTAGCGAGCGAGTCTATCCTGAGTCTCGTTCCGTCTCGGGTTTGTCGACATGCCGGGGGCTTGACGTGGTCGTTGGTCGGGCGGGGTGGGTACGGCGGCTGTTGCCGTGGGGTGGTCCGCGGGTGTCGGTGGTGGTGCCGGTGTTCGAGGTTCTCGCGCGCGATGACGCCTGCGGACCAGTCGGTGGGTTTGTCCGCTCCCATCTTGTTGGACACGACGTCGACGACGACACCGCGATCGCGGATGCGACGCGCGGCGACGAGTGCACTGGTGTCGGCGTAGGGGAGGAACGAGTAGAGGATCCCGAGGTCGCGCGCAATGCCCGCGTTGAGGCGGCGCCACGGGATCGCGTCCTCGAGCCCGCGGGACCGGATGTCCTCCACGACCCTCGTGTGGTCGTCCGGTTCGACACGTAGATGGGCATTCACGAGCGAGACCTGCCCGGAGATGAAGGACGCACGGAGCTTGCGGCTTCGGGGTTCCTCGGCCGGTCGGGACCAGAGCCGTTCGATGACGTCGAGCCGCTGAGTCACCGAGAAGTCATAGGAGCGCGCCTGCCGGGAGATCGAGTTCGCCACCACGTGACGGAGGTAGACACCGTCGGAGTCGAGGGCGACGGGCCGGATCCGGAACGGGGCGGCTTCGAACACGTCGAACCAGTAGACCACGTCCTCCCCGCTGCGCAGGGTCGTGTCGAACCTGCTGGCACGTGCCACCGCGGTCGGGATGATCTTGCCGGCCACGAAACCGAGGGAGGACGGGATCTGCGTCGGGTCGGTCACCTCGCCGGCCCGGGCCAGGAGGCGGTTCGACAGGTAGTTGTCGAAGGTCGGCGCCGCGCCGCCGTCCGTGACGTCGGCGACCGAGGCGACGGGGACGATCCCCAGCCCGGCGTGCGCGAGCAGCGCCTTCAGGTAGCCCGGCGTGACCTCGTCGTCAGCATCGACGAACGTCACGGACCGCCCTGCGGCCGCGTCCAGGCCGAGGTTGCGCGCGTTGCCTGCACCTGCGGTCGAGGCCTCCACGATGCGTAGGCGGAGCTCAGGGAACGCGGTGCGAACATCGTCGATCGCCGTCCGTGACTCGTCTTCGGGACCGTTGAGGACAACGACCACCTCGAACTCTCGTGGTGCGAGGGTCTGCCGCGCCAGCGAGCCGAGGCTGGTCGGCAGGAGCTTGGCGCCGAGGTAGCTCGGGACGATGACGGTCACCGTCGGCTGATGGCTTCGGTCGTGCTGGGTCACAGTTCCCCCGGGGGCTTTCGAGGCAGGGCCGGTCAGGCCCGCGGCGGGGCCCGTGCAATGCTATCCGAGGCCCGGATGAGTCTCGCGGGTCGGCGACGAGGAGGACACGTGGACGGCAGGTACGACATCCATGTCCGAGGGCAGCTCGTGGTGGTCTCGACCCAGCCTGGGGCGACCGTGGGTGAGCTCCGTGACAGCTGTGACGACGTCGTCGTGTCCGACGGCGAGCTTCCCCGCAGTGCCGGGGTGGTGTCGGGCTTCCTTCTGTCAGGGAGCCTTCCCGCCGACCTCGTACGGCTCGCCGTCGCGCGCGTCGCCGAAGAGCCGCAGCTGCAGCTCTTCGTGGACCTCGGCCGGCTCGACGGGGATCTGAGCTCGTACGCTCCGCTCGGTGTCGATGGCGTGGGTTGGCTCGGCGACGTGCCGGTGGTGGCCATGTCGGTGGGATCGACGCGGACGGCGGGCGAGGTCGACGACCTGTGGGCTCGCCTCCTGATGAATGATCCCCGGCGAGCAGTGGGCCGTGAGCGTGAGGATGTCACGCGCCTGCGGTCGGTTGTGGCCGACCTGCGCAACAGTCTCGAGGTGAAGAACGAGCGGCTCGCTGCTCAGCGCGAGCGTGCTCAGCGCGTCCGTGCGCGGCTCAAGAACGAGAAGGCCGCCCGCGCGAAGGCCGAGCGCCGGCGCGAGGCGGTAGAGCGATCCCGCGTTGCGCGCGTCTCGCGTGCGTCCTCGGCGATGGTGCGCCGACTGGGAGGGCGCCCGGTCGTCGCCGTTGCCGGTGCTGCGGCCTTCGTCGTCGTCGCGGTTGCGGTGGGCTGGCTCGCGGCGGCCGGCGGCATCGGCGCGGGGATCGTTGCTGCCTGTGCATTCGTCGGCGCTGTCGCCTCCCTCGCACTTGTCCTGTGGGCAGTGCGACGCGCTGCGTCCGTCGCGCAGGGTCAACGTCATGCCGTTCGGAAGGCGCTCGAGATGTTGGCAGAGCGGCACGCCGAGCTCACGGAGGACCTCGAGTCCGAACGGACCAGGCATGCCGAGGAGTGGCAGGAGCTCCAGGTCTCGGTGCGACGCCTCGAGGTGGGGCAGTCTCGTACCGCCACGGCCGTCCGGGCACTCGAGACGGGCTTGAACAGGGATGTCAGCAGGCGGACCGTCGAGAACTCCGCTCAGCTCGCCCAGATCCAGTCGGCCATCCACCTGTTCTCTCTGCTCCCTGTCGAGGGCAGGGTTCCCGCCATGGGTGGATGGGCGGCCTCGCCGGATCTGGTGGAAGTAGTCGTCGACGAGCTGCTCTCGCGCCGGCCGTCGCTCATCGTGGAGTGCGGAAGTGGTGTCTCGACGCTCTGGTTCGGCCTCGCCATCCGCCATTTCGGTCTCGACTGCAAGGTCGTGGCACTCGAGCACCACGAAGGTTTCGGGGAGCAGACGCGAGCCGTCCTCGCTCGCCATGGCCTCGGCGACGTTGCCGAGGTCCGGGACGCTCCCCTGACCGAGGTCGATGTGGCCGGCTACCGCGGCCGTTGGTACGACCCCGCGGCGCTCGAGACTCTCTCCGATGTCGGACTGCTCCTCGTCGACGGCCCGCCGGCCGCGACCGGAGTGCACGCCCGTTTCCCGGCGGTGCCGATGATGCGGGACCGGTTCGCCGACCGGGTGTCGGTCGTCCTCGACGACATGATTCGCAACGACGAGCAGGAGGTCGCTCGCATGTGGGAGGAGCTCCTGCCGGGGTTCTCGCGCGAGGACCTCCGCCTGCAGAAGCGAGCGACGATCTTTCGGCGAGGCTGACTGGACCGCAGAAGGGCACCCGCCCATCAGCGGTCGTCGGATCGCCCGAACACGGCGTCCAGGACCCGCTCGGAGGCCGAGCCGTCGTCGAGCGGGGCGAACCGGGCACGGAAGTCAGCACGGGCGCGGGCGTAGCCCTCGCTCCCGGAGAGCGCCTCGGACAGTGCGTCGGCCACCTCGTCGCTCGTGCGGACGAGCGGCCCGGGTGCCTGCTCCTCGAACGGGAAGTAGAAACCGCGGAGGTCGTCGCGGTAGTGGTCGAGGTCGTAGGTGTAGAACACGATCGGCCGGTCCAGCGTTACGAAGTCGAACATGACCGATGAGTAGTCCGTGACCAGCACGTCGGCGACCAGCAGGAGCTCCTGCGTGTCCGGGTAGCGCGACGCATCGATGGCGAATCGGCGAAGGTCCTCGGGGACCGTGACCCGCCCACGAACGACCGAGTGCATCCGCAGGAGAACGACGACGGAGTCGCCGAGCCGGTCGTGCAGGCGCGCGAGGTCGAGCTCGGCCTGCGCCGCGAACCCCCCGCCGCTCGTACGGTCGTCTCGGAAGGTCGGCGCGTAGAGGACGACGCGCTTCTCGGCCGGGATCCCGAGCCTGCGGCGGACGAGGTCCGCTCGCTCGTCGGCGTCCGGCCAGTGCAGCACGTCGTTGCGGGGATAGCCGCACTCCAGAACGCGACCCTTGTACTGGAAAGCGCTACGGAAGGCCGCCGTGGCGTACGGGCTCGGGGAGACGAGGTCGTCCCAGTAGCCGGTCATCTTCGTGACGCGCTCGAGGTAGTCGTCGCGGCGACCGTGGACCTGCTCCAGGTCGTGCTGCATCTTCTTCAGCGGTGTGCCGTGCCAGGTCTGCACGTAGCGGGTCCCGTGGGCCGGGCGCAGGTAGTGCGGAAAGTTCTGGTTGTTGACCCAGTGGCTCGCCCGACCCAGCAGCCAGAAGTATCGCGGACTCAACCGCCGTACCTTGCGCGTGCTCGGGTCGGGGAGCCGGACGGTCGAGTCGTTGACCCACACGAGAGTGCTCTCGGTTCCACGCTCGAGCAGCTTCTCGTAGAGGTAGCGAGGACTGTCGCCGTACTGCTTCCCGTTCGCGCTCTCGAAGACGACGAGGTCGCGTCGCGGCAGCAGCGTCGCCAGGCGGTAGAGCACGCGCATGGCGGGGAAGTAGAAGCGGCTCTTGCGGAACCGGTTGAAGAGAGCACGTGACGGGGAGGCGCTGCGCAGACGCCGCACCGGCGTCAGTGGGGACCAGGCGCGGCGAACCACCTCGTAGATCCGCTCGTTGTTGTCGCGGTCGCGGCGCTCGAGGAACGCGTCGGCCCGCGCGCGGTTGCGCTCGGAGATCGTCATCCCTGCTTTGAGCACCTCGTCCAGCCGATCGAGCGCCTCGTCGTGCGAGAAGGCGATCTCGCCCGGAAGGTGCGCGTCGAGGTCGAGGTGTGAGCCACGGGCACCGAGGAACCGCGCGCGGTCGAACTGGAAGTAGACCACCGGACGGTGGAGGAAGCTGAAGTCGAACCCCACGCTGGAGTAGTCGGTGAGCATGACGGCGCTGCGTTTGAGGAGGTCCTGGACCGGCGCGTCGCCCTGCTGCAGGACGACGACGCCGGGGGCGTCGAAGCGCTCTGCGTACTCGCGCATGTTCGGGTGGAGGATGAACCAGACGGCCAGCCCGTGGCGGCGGATCATCTCCTGGAACCTCGCCGAGGTCAGCAGCCCGTTCCACTGCTCGAAGAACTCACTCTCGCCGAAGTCACGCGCTCTCAGCCAGTCACGCCAGGTCGGGATGATCAACAGGGCGCGCTCGACGTCCACGTCGTCGGCGAGTAGCGCGTCGAAGCGCGAGAGACCGGTGACTCGCACCTGGCCGGGGAAGAACTCGAAGTCATCGACCACCATCTCGCGCTCGCGCTCGGAGCTGACCAGGAACAGGTCGGTCCGGAAGTCCGTCGACGCACGGCGGCCGTAGTTGCCGGTCATGTTCTTCGTGCCCATCACCCCGTGCTGCAGGAACACACGCACTCCGCGCGACCACCGTACGAAGCGAGGGCTGCGCGAGGCGAGCAGGTACTCGGCGTGGTGCGAACCGACAAGCCGCGACGCGAGCAACGAGTAGAGGATGTGACGGCGAGAGCGGTGCAGGACGACGTTCCCGTACGGCTCGACGTTCGCACGCTCAGGGGAGTCACGCTCGATGACGTAGTACGCGCGTCGACGGGGGTGGCTCGTGCGGATCCACCGGAAGAAGTGGAAGCCGGTGTCCTGCGCCTTGTACGGGAGCTCCCCGATCAGCCAGATCCTGCTGAACGGGCGGACGAGGGCGAACGCCCAGCCGAGCCGTAGCACGCGGCGCATGAACTCGAGGTCGGCACTCGAGAACTGCTCGACCCTCAGGCAGAGCCGCTGTGCTTTGAAGCTGAAGTAGGGAGTGACGAGGTGGCCTGTGTCACCGGCGGACACCTCGACCGCGCGCAGACGGCGTCTTACCCGGTACGGCGGTATGCGGATCCCTCGCTCGACGGTTTCGTCGAAGCCCTCGAGCGTGAGGAGCAGAGCGAGGTCGTAGATGTCGCTGTCGTGCTCCCCGGCCCGAGCAAGGACACCCACGTCGAAGTCTGCGTCGACGCGGTAGCGGAGCAGGCCGTGGAGGCGACGTGTGTCCTCTTCCAGCGGCCGGATGCCCACGGAGAGCCGCGTGGCGTCCCCGCTCTCACGCGAGATCACCGCCAGGACGGCCGAGACCACGCGGACGTTGTGCGTGACGACGTCGGTAGCGAAGGCGATCCGGCCGTGGCGCAGGGAGATCTCGCGGGTCCACAGCGCCACCTCACGGGAGCGCTCGGCCTGTACGCGGATGCTGACGTTGCCTTTGTGCGTCATGTGAACGGTCGCGGTCAGCCCGTCGACCTCTGTCGGTGAGACGGCCCCGCCGCGATCGGTCGACGCGAACCGGCCGAGACGACGAGGGTCATCCTCGCCGGAGACCTTGATCCACAGGTCGATCCACTCGCACGAGGGGTCCGCCCGGACCGCGGCGGAGATGTCGATGTCGAAGCCGACGGTGCCGTCTCCCCGTTCCTCCCGGACAGGGACGACCGTCGTCTCGCGCCCGGTGTCGCGGTGTCGCAGCAGCAATCCCTCGATCCGCGAGCGATCAGCGAGGGTCACTTCGACGCACAGGTGGTCGCCGGTCAGCCGGAGCCTCAACGCACTCTCCGGAGACCGGGTCGGGCCGCCCCGCCGACGGCCGAGGACGATGCCGCTCACGATGTGACGGAGCCCGGCCACACGGCATCGACCACGCGGGCGGTCGCGCCACCGTCATCAAAGGGAACGAACTGCTCGCGCCAGGCGGCGTAGGCGCTGCGGTGCTCCGCTCGCAACGACTGCAGGTCCGACAGGGCTTCTGCGACGTCCTCGCTGGTGTGCAGCACGGGGCCTGGTGCGATGTCCTCGAGCACGAGGTACAGGCCGCGGCTGACGTTCTGGTACTCGTCGAGATCCGGGACGAAGAAGACGATGGGACGCCCTGTCACCGCGAAGTCGAACATCAGCGACGAGTAGTCGGTGACCAGCACGTCGGTGACGAGGAACAGTTCGGAGATGTCGGGGTACAACGTCACGTCGAGCACGTTCGGCCCGTGGATCCGTCGGTCGTGGCGGATGTTCTCTGCGTGGCCGCGGACCAGCAACGTCATCGACGAGCCCAGGCGCGCGACGAGCGTCTGAGGATCGGGTGGCAGCGGTGTGCGACGCTCGTTGTCCTCCCGCCAGGTCGGCGCGTACAGGATCACCGGGGACTCAGCCGAGAGTCCCAGGCGCTCGCGGACGCGACGGACCCGCTCAGGGTCGGGTGGGCCGCTCAGGATGTCGTTGCGCGGGTAGCCCACCTCGAGGACAGGCCCTTCGTACCTGTATGCACTGCGCAGCGCATGGGTCATGAACGGGCTCTGGCTCACGAGAAGGTCCCATCGCGAGACCTCGTCGCGCACGAGCTGTTGGTAGTCCGCGTCCAGGCCGCGCGGGCGGCGGTCGAGCGCGAGCTTCTTCAATGGTGTGCCGTGCCACGTCTGGACGAACGTCTGGAACGGACGGTGCTCGAAACGACGGAGCCAGTCGTTGGTCACGATGTAGCGGGCGGACCCTCGGGCGTCCCGCCACCTCCGGGTCCCGATCAGCACCTTCTCGTCGCCCTCGGGAACGGGCACAGAGGCCTCGAACACGCTCCACACGCGTCGAAGCTCCGGCTGCCGCCGCGCCACCTCGTTGCGGATCGCCAGCGGGTTGCACGCTGCTCGCTTGCCGAGGAAGCTCTCGAAGAGCACGGCATCCTCCGGTGCGTAGTGCCGCGAGCGATACGCGGCATCCTCGCGGCGCTGACCGAGCTCGCTCCACTCCTCGGCCTCGCGCGGCGGTGCCAGCCTGACCTCAAGACGGTTGCGGGGGCCGCGCTCTGGACGGACCATCACGGCAGGCGCGGACGTCCACCGGCCACAGGCGCGTCTGACGGCCTCTTCGGTGAGCCGGACGAGGACCTGGACGCCGTCGGGACGCACCGCGTCGGCGCGGTACGTTCCGATCGGCAGCGGAAGCGCGTCGGTCGACCAGAGCTGTGACGCCGCGAAGAGGGGGACGTTGGCGGCGAACCGTCCGTCTGTGACCGAGACGTGCGCGGTGCTGTCGGTGCGAGGTCCGCTGAGGACGAGCGTGAAGGTCTCGCAGCCGGCCGCCGCGCGGCCACGCAGGAGCAGCTCCGGAAGCTCCCCGGGGACGACCTCGACCTCGTCGACGACGACCTCGTCGGCCGGGTGGGTGACGTCCAGCTTGCCGGTCGGCGTCACCACGATGCTCAACGACCCGGCCTGTGCGGGCGCGTCTTCCTCGGACCAGTGGACGGGCCTGCGGCTTCCCCCGGCGAGGCCCACGTGAGGCTGCCAGACACCGCTTCCTGCGGCCGGGAGGGGAAACCGGAGGCTGGCGCGCCACCCTCCTTCCACCTTGGCGCCGTCCTCGACCTCGCCGTCGAGCACGGCACCTTCCGGCCCGACCAGCTGCGCAGCGACCGGGCGCCGCCCGGTGATGGTGGCGCCGATGGTCCATCGCCCCTCCGACACCGACGAGGACCGGGCGGTCACCTGGCGTCGTACGAGGCGGAGGACAAGTCCTCGGTCCGGCAGCCAGGTCGGCACGACCTGTGCTCCGTCGTCGAGGAGCCGACGGGGGATCCAGCCGGCCGACGCACGTCGGAAGAGGGTCGTCAGCGGGCCGGACCACCGCTGGGCGCCCGTCCCGAGCGCGATGCGCACGTCCCAGTCCGTCCCGGGAGCGCCGTCGGGCACAGGCAGCTCGGCCGCGAAGGCGCCGGCGGCGTAGTCGTGGTCAGGGTCGGCCGCGACGTGGTTGACCTCGGGGTCACGCCGGCTCTGTGTGCGCACGTCGATCGTGCGGCCGGTCGCAAGATCTGTCAGCGAGACCCGCGCCGACGTGGGGATGGACTCCATGGCGACGCCCCCGACGTACACCCAGCCCGCGATGGTCAAGGACCCGTCGGGTGACCACGACGCTGATCGGAGGGCGGCAGTCCACGTGGGAGGGGGTGCAGACGGGGTCGGCGTCCGACGGCCCTTCAGGCCCCAGGAGCGCGCACGCGATCGCTCGAGCACCCATCTCACGCGACCGCCTCCTCCTCGGAAGCCCTCCGCCGGTAGCGAGCGAGTCTATCCTGAGTCTCGTTCCGTCTCGGGTTTGTCGACATGCCGGGGGCTTGACGTGGTCGTTGGTCGGGCGGGGTGGGTACGGCGGCTGTTGCCGTGGGGTGGTCCGCGGGTGTCGGTGGTGGTGCCGGTGTTCGAGCCTGGGCAGAACATCGTGCCGTTGTTGGCGTCGTTGGATGCGCAGTCGTTGGGGCGGCGTGCGGTGGAGCTGGTGTTCGTCGACGACGGGTCTCGTGATGGGGAGACGTTGGGGTGGTTGCGGGCGCGGGCGGCGGAGCGTTCGAACATGGTGGTGGTCTCGATCGCGAACTCGGGGTGGCCGGGGCGTCCGCGCAACGTGGGGTTGGAGCGGGCGCGGGGTGAGTATGTGTTCTTCTCCGATCAGGACGACGAGCTGTTCCCGGAGGCGTTGGAGCGGATGGTCGCGATGGCTGATCGCAACGGGTCGGACGTGGTGGCGGGCAAGGTGGTGCGGGTCGGTGGGGGGACGCCGTACTGGGGGTTGGCGCGGCGTGACGTGGAGCGTGCGGATCTGGTTGCCGACGGGGTGATGCAGTCGCGGACGGTGCACAAGCTGTTTCGGCGGTCGTTCCTGATGGAGCACGGGATCCGGTTCCTGGAGGGTCGGGTGCGGTTGGAGGATCACCACTTCATGGGTCAGGTGTTCGCGTGCGCGCCGGTGGCGTCGGTGCTGGCGTCCTACCCTTGCTACCGCTGGATCGATCGCCGCGACGGCACCAACAACTCGGCCGCGACGGTGACCCAGGCGGCGTACTGGGAGCACTACCGTCGCGCGGTCGACGCGGTGGACCGTCCGGGCGCAGACCCTGCCGTGGTCACCGCGCTGCGGACGGTCGGTGCAGCCCAGGCCATGGGGCGGGCCGTCGTCGCGAACGTGGACCGTATCCCGGCCGATGATGCGGCCGAGATCTTCGACGCGGTCTCGGACTTGGTCCGCCGCTCTGTCCCGGAGTCAGTCGACCCCCACCTGCCGGTGTGGCGTCGTGCGGAGGTTTCCGCACTCCGCCGCGGCGATGCCGGCGACCTCTTCGCGATCCGGCGCGCGGCGCGCGCGACGGTCGTCGACGCCGAGCTGATCGACGCCTCGTGGGACGACGGTCTGCTGCGGCTGGTCGTCCTGGCTCGCCTGCGTACGACCGATCCCGCTCTGGTCCGGACGGTGACGAGCGCCGGCGTGGACGGGGTCTCCGAGATCGTCGTGCCGGCGTACTCGGAGCCTGCGCTGGCGGTCGGCTCGCCCGATGCGGGCTGGGCGGAGCTGTCGATCCGTGAGCGAGACTCCGGGATCGAGTGGCCGGTCTCGACCGTACGGTGCGTGGTCGAGACACCTCGTTCAGGCGACATCCTGCAGACGGCGACCGTCGAGGCCACGCTCGATCCCCAAGAGGGCTCGTTCGGGCAGCGGCTCGACGCCGGGCGGTGGACGCTCTACGTGCGATCGCGGCTGATCGGTCGCGGTGCGGTGCGGCCCGTCCCGCTTCCGCCAGGGCACGCCGTACTCGCGGGACGCGCGCGCGTGCGGTCGAAGGGAGCGCTTCGGCGTGCCCGGGTGCGCCGTGGCGCCAGGGGAGCACTGGTCCTCGTGCTGCGCGACGGTCGTTCGGGCACGCGTGCAGAGACCCGACCGGAGCAGAGCGTCGACGTGGTGGGGGCTTGACGTGGTCGTTGGTCGGGCGGGGTGGGTACGGCGGCTGTTGCCGTGGGGTGGTCCGCGGGTGTCGGTGGTGGTGCCGGTGTTCGAGCCTGGGCAGAACATCGTGCCGTTGTTGGCGTCGTTGGATGCGCAGTCGTTGGGGCGGCGTGCGGTGGAGCTGGTGTTCGTCGACGACGGGTCTCGTGATGGGGAGACGTTGGGGTGGTTGCGGGCGCGGGCGGCGGAGCGTTCGAACATGGTGGTGGTCTCGATCGCGAACTCGGGGTGGCCGGGGCGTCCGCGCAACGTGGGGTTGGAGCGGGCGCGGGGTGAGTATGTGTTCTTCTCCGATCAGGACGACGAGCTGTTCCCGGAGGCGTTGGAGCGGATGGTCGCGATGGCTGATCGCAACGGGTCGGACGTGGTGGCGGGCAAGGTGGTGCGGGTCGGTGGGGGGACGCCGTACTGGGGGTTGGCGCGGCGTGACGTGGAGCGTGCGGATCTGGTTGCCGACGGGGTGATGCAGTCGCGGACGGTGCACAAGCTGTTTCGGCGGTCGTTCCTGATGGAGCACGGGATCCGGTTCCTGGAGGGTCGGGTGCGGTTGGAGGATCACCACTTCATGGGTCAGGTGTTCGCGTGCGCGCCGGTGGCGTCGGTGCTGGCGTCCTACCCTTGCTACCGCTGG